>JAFKKN010000009.1 GCA_017305535.1 Hyphomicrobiales bacterium
GCTCGCCCGTAGCCGTTCGAAGAACGGCGTCGCTTCGCTCGCCCGTAGCCGTTCGAAGAACGGCGTCGCTTCGCTCGCCCGTAGCCGTTCGAAGAACGGCGTCGCTTCGCTCGCCTATGTCCCGGGCATCCACGTTTCTCGGACGTCCGCCGCCAGGATGTGCATGGCCGGGACAAGTCCGGCCATGCAGTAGCTCAGTTACGTAGTGCGAGGGATCACGCCCGCAGCGCCTGATCGAGGTCGGCGATGATATCCTCCTTGTCCTCGATGCCGATCGAGACACGGACGATGTCGGGGCCGGCGCCGGCGTTGGTCTTGGCGGCATCGTCGAGCTGGCTGTGCGTTGTCGATGCAGGATGGATCACCAGCGAACGGGTGTCGCCGACATTGGCGAGATGCGAGAACAGCTTCAGGTTGGACACCAGATTGACGCCCGCGTCGTAGCCGCCCTTGAGGCTGAAAGTGAACACTGCGCCCGCGCCTTTCGGCGCATACTTACGTGCGAGGTTATAATAGCGGCTGCTCGGCAGGCCCGAATAGTTGACGGCGGCGACAGCCGGATGTGTCGACAGGAATTCGGCGACGGCCTTGGCGTTGTCGGAGTGGCGCTGCACGCGTAGCGGCAGCGTCTCGATTCCGGTGAGGATCATGAAAGCGTTGAACGGCGACAGCGCCGGGCCCAGATCGCGCAAGCCGATCACGCGGCAGGCGATGGCGAAGGCGAAGTTGCCGAACGTCTCCTGCAATTTGATGCCGTGATATTCAGGACGCGGCTCGCTGAGGATCGGATACTTGTTGTCGCGCGACCAGTCGAAGGTGCCGGCGTCGACGATGATGCCCGCGATCGAGGTGCCGTGCCCGCCGAGGAATTTGGTCGCCGAATGCAGCACGATATCGGCGCCGTGATCGATCGGACGGATCAGGTAGGGGCTCGCCAGCGTGTTGTCGACGATCAGCGGCACGCCGGCCTTGCGCGCGACGGCGGAGATCGCCTCGATATCGGTGATCGACCCGCCGGGATTGGCGATGGACTCGATGAAGATCGCCTTGGTGCGCGGCGTCACTGCACGCTCGAAGCTGGCGATGTCATCGGCATCCGCCCACACCACGTTCCAGCCGAAGCTCTTGAAGGTGTGCGTGAACTGGTTGATCGTTCCGCCATAGGCCTGACGCGCGGCGATGAACTCGTCGCCCGGCCGCAGCAAGGCCTGAAAGGTCACCACTTGCGCGGCGTGTCCCGACGCCACCGCAAGCGCGGCGGTGCCGCCTTCCAGCGCAGCGACGCGCTCCTCCAGCACCGCGTTGGTCGGGTTGCCGATGCGGGTATAGATGTTGCCGAAAGCCTGGAGACCGAACAACGAAGCGGCATGATCGGCGTCGTTGAAGACGAACGACGTCGTTTGATAGATCGGCGTGCTGCGCGCGCCGGTGGTAGGGTCCGGCTGCGCGCCGGCATGGATTGCGAGCGTGGCAAATCCGGGGAGGCGGTCGATCATTCTCAGGTCCTGTCTGCTTGAAAGGGCTTTAGCGGGCCGGCATGCTGCTTATCCGGCCGCGCGGCGTCAAGTCGGGCGGCGATGGCTGCGCGGATATGCTGCGGACCCTCGTTCGAAGGGAACAGAATGGCAGCACGCCACGGCTTTAGGCATTATTGTTCTTGTCGTCTTTCAACTGAGCGGCCCGGTCGGCCGCACTGGTGCCGCCGCCGCCGACGCTGACTCGGTTGAGCGACAGCCGCATGCCCTGCGTCGGGATCGGCGCGCGCTTCGAACTCAGCGTTCGCGAATTGACGCCCATCCAGGAAATCTCCGACGACAGGCGGCCGTATTCGATTTTCGGGCAGCGGTTCATCACCACCTTCACGCCGGCCGCTTCGGCCAACGCACAAGCCTCGTCGTTGCGGACGCCGAGCTGCATCCAGATCACTTTCGGCAGAGGATTGAGCGTCAGCGCATCCTTAACCAGCGGCAGCGCCGCATCCGAGTTGCGGAAGATATCAACCATGTCCACCGGCCGGTCGATATCGGCGAGGGAGGCCACGAACGGTTTGCCCATCAGGTTCTTGCCGACCTGTCCGGGATTGACCGGGATCATGTCGTAGTCGCGTTGCGCCAAATATTTGAACGCGAAGTAACTCGGTCGCACATTGACCGGCGATGCACCGACCATCGCGATGGTCTTCACGTTATTGAGGATGCCGCGAATGTAATTGTCGTCGTAGGTGTCGTGATTCATTTGTAATGCGATCATTTCATAAAGCGGCGGCACGGATCCGAGCGAAGCAAACTAGCGATCCTGCCAGGTCGGTACGCGCTTTTCGATGAAGGCGCAAATGCCTTCCTCGGCGTCGCGTGCCATCATGTTTTCTGTCATCACCTCGGAAGCGAACCGGTAAGCGTCGGCAAGACTCATCTCGACCTGACGATAGAACGCTTCCTTGCCGATCTTGATGGTATGAGCCGACTTGCGCGCGACTTGTTGTGCCAATGCGATGGCGGCATCGCGTTCGGTGCCATGAGCAACCACGCGATTGACCAGCCCCATTTCGCGCGCGCGGATGGCGCTCACCGGTTCGCCGGTCAGAAGCATTTCCATCGCCTGCTTGCGGGGAACGTTGCGCGACAGTGCCACCATGGGGGTCGAGCAAAACAGGCCGATGTCGACGCCTGGCGTTGCGAAGGTCGCATGTTCGGACGCGATCGCGAGATCGCAACTCGCCACCAGTTGGCATCCGGCGGCGGTCGCGACGCCTTGCACGGCGGCGATCACCGGCTTCGGCAGATGCACGATGCTTTGCATCATGGCGCTGCACGCGGTCATCATTTGCGCGAAGAACGCGCGGCCGCCATCCGTGTCGGCACGCCGCACGGTCAGCTCCTTCAGGTCGTGGCCTGACGAAAACGCTTTGCCGGCCGCTGCGATCACGACCGCTCGCACTGCCTTGTCGCCGCGGATGGCGTCGATTGCGGCATGAAGGTCGGCGATCAGGGCTTCCGAGAGGCAGTTACGGGCTTCGGGCCGGTTGAGGGTTAGTACCGCCACATCGCCCGTTTGTTCGTAGAGCAGGATCGGAGCGGGTGAGAACGGGGCATGCCGGGGCTGGGCAGTCATCGTCGTATCCATCATCTGGCGATATGCGTCATCGTACTGTAACAGGGAACGGCAAGCGAGAGTGAGGGGAAGCATGGCCGTTGCGAAAATGAGCGTCGCCGAATTGGAGGCGTTTCTTCAGAGAGAGTTTCCGCAAGCCGTCGGCATGGGCGACGTTTCGATCGAGAGCGCTGACGGTGCAACGTGTCTGGTGCGTCAGCAATACAGCGAACGTATGTTGCGTCCCGGCGGCACTGTCTCGGGCCCGACGCTGATGTTTTTGGCGGATTTGGCGATGTATGTGGTGCTGCTCTCCGCCATCGGCCCCGTTGGTCTGGCGGTAACCACCAATCTCAACATCAACTTTCTGCGCAAGGGCCAGCCGGGGCAGGACGTGCTTGCGGCCGCACGGCTGCTGAAACTCGGCAAGCGTCTGGCGGTCGGCGAGGTGACTCTGTTGTCCGGATCGTCGCCCGACCCGATTGCCCACGTCACGTCGACCTATTCCATTCCAAATGCAGGCTAAATCTCACGGTAATTAAATACCATATTTTTAAATCATTGAAAATGCTTATAAATTTTGTGCGTGCGGGCATTGACGTGATTGCGCGTGCCCTCTAAAAGCTCGCTCTGTCCGCTGCAAACGGCGCGGGCCCAATCCCTTTCAGGAATGTTCACATGAAGACGTTTTCGGCTAAGCCCGCCGAAGTCACCAAGAAGTGGGTGGTGATCGACGCCAGCGGTCTGGTCGTCGGCCGACTCGCGACGTTGGTGGCCATGCGGCTGCGCGGCAAGCACCTCCCGACTTACACGCCTCACGTCGATTGCGGCGATCATGTCATCGTCATCAACGCTGCCAAGGTGGTGTTGACCGGCCGCAAGCGCGACCAGAAGGTTTACTACAACCACACCGGTTTCATCGGTGGCATCAAGGAACGCAGCGCGAAGTCGATCCTCGAGGGTCGTTTTCCCGAGCGCGTGCTGGAAAAGGCTGTCGAGCGCATGATCCCGCGCGGGCCGCTCGGCCGTGTCCAGATGGGCAATCTTCGGGTTTATGCCGGTACCGAACATCCCCATGAAGCGCAGCAGCCGGAAGCCGTCGATATCGGCGCGATGAATCGCAAGAACAAGAGGGCCGCATAAGATGTCCGATACCATGCAGTCTCTCGATCAGTTGGCCGCGCTGAAGACGGCGACTCCGGACGCGCCAAAGCACGTCAAGAAGGTCGACAAGCAGGGCCGCGCCTATGCCACCGGCAAGCGCAAGGACGCGGTTGCCCGCGTCTGGATCAAGCCGGGCGCCGGCAAGATCATCGTCAACACCCGTGAGGTCGAAGTCTACTTCGCGCGTCCGGTGCTGCGCATGCTGATCCAGCAGCCGCTGGTCGCGGCGGCGCGGGCAGGGCAGTACGATGTGGTCTGCACCGTCACTGGTGGCGGCCTGTCGGGCCAAGCCGGCGCGGTGCGTCACGGTCTGTCCAAGGCGCTGACCCATTTCGAACCGGATCTCCGCGGCGTTCTCAAGAAGGGCGGCTTCCTGACCCGCGACTCGCGCGTGGTCGAGCGCAAGAAGTACGGCAAGGCCAAGGCCCGTCGTTCGTTCCAGTTCTCGAAGCGCTGATCGTTTTCGATCTGCTTTTCCGCAATCGCGGATACCATTCTGCCAAAGGGCGCCTTCGGGCGCCCTTTTTGTTGGGTGCCATGATACTTTTCATTTGAAATGATTTTCGTCGAAAACTTGCCTGTGTATACAAACGGATTGCAAATTCGCGTCGGCTAGATTGCGCGGCGGCTGAGGATTTCTGATTTCCCGACACACCCCCGCCCGCCGAATTGCCGGTCACGCCACGATGTCGCTCGACACCTCAACGCTCTATCTCGTGGCAACACTGGTTGCCGCGCTCTTGGGAGTCATGCTCCTGTTCTTCGGACAGCAGGAGAACATTCCCGCGCTAAGATGGTGGGGCGCAGCCTACGTGCTTGGTGCCGGTTCGGTCGCGGTGGCGACGCTGGCGAATCCCCTGCTGGCCCATCAATTGTCATTGTCATTGAACGCGATCGGCTTCGCGGCCTGCGGCATGGTCTGGGGCGCAGCCCGCGTGTTTCACGGCCGCTCGCCGAATTGGCCAGGCATCTTGCTGGGCGCCTTTGTATGGCTTGCGGCGATCAGTCTTCTGACGTCCGTCACGCCGGCGGTGCGGATGACGATTGGCGCGGCGATTGTCGCTGCTTACGCCATGCTGACCGCGAGCGAACTCTTGACCGAACGGCGCAAGGCGATGAAGCGGCGCTGGCCGTCCTTCGTGGTGCCGGTGCTGCACGGATTTGTGCTGATGCTGCCGATTTTGCTCGGCGACTATTTTCGAGGCGACGACGAAGCGTTTGCCGACAGCGTCTGGGCGACGGTTTTCGCGATCGAACTGGTACTTTACGCGGTCGGCACGGTGTTCGTCATTTTCATGCTGGTGTCGGAACGGACAGTGCGCGCCCATAAAACGGCGGCATCGCTTGATCCATTGACTGGCATATTCAATCGTCGTGGTTTTGCCGAAGCAACCGCGCGAATGATCGAGCGTGAGGCCGATGCCGGACGGCCGGTCACGGTGATGATCCTCGATATTGATCATTTCAAATCGATCAACGATCGTTTCGGTCACGCGGCGGGTGACGATGTCCTCTGCCGTTTCGCGAGTGTGATCTCCAACACGTTAAGGATCACCGATCTTTGTGGCCGCATCGGCGGAGAGGAGTTCGCGGCGCTGCTGCCATGTTCGATGGAGGAAGCCCTGCTTGCCGCCGAGCGCGTGCGCGAGGCATTCGCCACCAGCGGCATCGTGATTGCGGAAACGCCGGTCGACACCACCGTCAGCATCGGCGTTGCAGGTGGGCCCGTCGGTACCGAACTTGATGTATTGCTCGCCGCTGCCGACACCGCGCTCTACCAGGCCAAACGCGCCGGTCGCAATCGGGTGCAATCGGCATCGGAAGAGCCTGTGTCGTTGGAGCAGGGCCGCCTCACGACGGCAGGCCAATCGGCGCCCTCCGCGCGGCCGGCGGTGGCGCTGGGCGCCGTCGCGATGAGCCGCGCCGGAGCCTGAGCGGAATTCGATAACCCGTCATTTACCATTCCGACACTATGATCGCCGGTATGAATCCGGCACGCCACGAAACGTCGAATGCAGCCTTGATGTCGCTCGAAGCCGCGGCGGCTTCGGCACGCGGCGGCTTTGCCTGCATGTTCTCGACGTCGGACGAATATGAGAACGCTTTGATCACCGAACGGCGGGCGCAGGGCCACTATGCTCAGCCGCGCCGCAACTGGCCGATGGCCGCATTTGTCGGCGTGACCCTGGTGATTGCGGCGGGCGTTGTCTGGTTGATGTGAACCGCGACGGTTTAATCCCGACTTCAACAACCGAAGCGGGTGCGGTAGAACGATGGCTTCACCACAAAGGCCATCACAATGATTACTGAAATCGCTCAGATTGAAATCAAGCCGGGTTCCGAAGCGGACTTCGAGGCCGCTGTTGGCAAAGCCCGCGCGGAATTCGGCAAGTCGAAGGGTTTCCACGGCTTCGAGTTACACCGTTCCATCGAGAAGCCGCAGCGTTACCGGTTGATGGTGAAGTGGGCGACGCTGGAAAATCATACGGTCGATTTTCGCGGCTCCGAACAGTTCGCGGCCTGGCGCGCGTTGGTTGGTCCGTTTTTCGCCTCGCCGCCGGATGTCGAACACACCGAAACGGTGGTAACCGCGAACGGCTGATCAAGTCACTGCACTCGCCGTTTGATCCGGCCACGCATGATTCAGCACCACCTTGATGACCGCGATCAACGGCAACGCCAGCGCTAAGCCCCATAGCCCGAACAATACGCCGAGAAAGATCTGCGCCGCGAACAATGTCGCGGGCGGAATGCTGATAGCGTGGCGCTGGATCAGTGGCGTCAGAACATTGCCTTCAAGGAATTGGACGGCGAGATAGAGCCCGAAGGCGCTGATGATCGCTGTCCAGCCGGAGCCAAGGCTTGCCAGCACGATCAGGCAGCCGGCCAGGATGGCGCCGACGTTCGGAATGAATGTCAGAAGGCCGGTAATGAAGCCCAGCACCAGGGCGCCGGGGATTCCGATCAGCGTCAGTCCGATCCATGTCAGCAGGAATAGCGTGGTCATGGTGGCCATCTGGCCGAGCAGCCAGCGTCGCAGCGTTTGGCTGATATCGTCGATCAGTTTCGCGGCTTCGGGCAAACGTTGTCGCGGCACGAAACGCAGGATGCCGTCACGATAGAGTTTGGGCTGCGCCGCCAGTAACAGCCCGAGGAAGATCACCACGAAGAAATTGCCGACGCCCTCGAAGACTCCCGCGAGAATCTTGATGGTCTGGCTCACGATCGCGCCTGTACCCGAGGCGATGGCGCTGGCATCGGGGAGTTTCGGGCCGCGCGAAGGGGAGGCCGACGCCTCCTTAGGTTTAGGTGTGGTGGCGTCGTCGACCGCAGCCTTGGTGGTCCCGAGATTGAGGAAGCTGGTGTCGATGCCTTGTTTCTCGAGAAAGTCCTTGGCGTTGCCGAGTTGCGCGCGGATTGTCGAACTCAGCGCCGTCACCTGCTGGGCGATGGTCGCGCCGCCGAGGACCGCGACGCCGGACAACAACCCGGTGAACAGCATGCAGACAATCACCAGCCGCAGCGTCTGACCGCCGCCGATCACCCGGCGCAGCAGATCGGCCATGGCGGTGAGAAATACCCCGAACAGGATTCCGGCGAACAGCATGAAAAGCGTTGTCGCGGAATACCAGGCCAGTGCAAGGACCGCGGCGAAAGTAACAATGCCGATGCCGCCGGTGGTGATGGAACGGGCGAGGGAGGTGCGTGGAAGAGCTGGATCGTCGGCCGGAAGGCTCACCTTGAAACCCCATCGATTCCTGATGCGCCAGTGTTTCCGGAAACCCGGTGGCGATCAAGCGGGGCTGCTCTTGCCGTCCCAGTCCTTCAACAAAAAGGCGCCCCGTGAAGGGCGCCTTTGATGCTCGCGCAAGCGGCGGGAAGGGGGCTATCCGCCGCTTGGAAATTACAGCGAGTAGTACATATCGAACTCGACCGGATGCGGGGTCATTTCGAAGCGCTCCACCTCGGTCATCTTCAACGCGATGAAGCTGTCGATGAAGTCGTCGTCGAACACGCCGCCGGCCTTGAGGAAGGCGCGATCCTTGTCGAGGCTTTCGAGGGCCTCGCGGAGCGAGCCGCACACCGTCGGGATCTGCTTCAGTTCCTCGCGCGGCAGGTCGTAGAGGTCCTTGTCCATCGCCGGACCCGGATCGATCTTGTTCTTGATGCCGTCGAGACCGGCCATCAGCATCGCCGCGAAGGCCAGATACGGATTGGCCATCGGATCGGGGAAGCGGACTTCCACGCGCTTTGCCTTCGGCGACGTGGTGTAGGGGATACGGCAGGAGGCCGAACGGTTGCGGGCCGAGTAGGCCAGCAGCACCGGCGCTTCATAACCCGGCACCAGACGCTTGTAGGAGTTGGTGGACGGGTTGGTGAAAGCGTTGATCGCCTTGGCATGCTTGATGATGCCGCCGATGTAGTGGAGGCAGTTTTCCGACAGGTCGGCATACTTGTTGCCGGCGAAGGTCGGCTTGCCGTCCTTCCAGATCGACTGGTGCACGTGCATGCCCGAGCCGTTGTCGCCATAGACCGGCTTCGGCATGAAGGTGGCGGTCTTGCCGTAGATGTTGGCGACCTGATGGATGCAATACTTATAAACCTGCATCTGGTCGGCCATGTAGGTCAGCGTGTCGAACTTCATGCCGAGTTCGTGCTGCGCCGACGCCACTTCGTGGTGATGCTTCTCGACCTTGACACCCATCCGCGCCATCGCGCCGAGCATCTCGGAGCGCATGTCCTGCAACGAATCCTGCGGCGGCACCGGGAAGTAGCCGCCCTTGGTCGCAATGCGATGACCGAGGTTGCCACCTTCGTATTGTGTATCCGAGTTGGTGGGCAACTCGGCCGCGTCGAGACGGAAGCCGGTGTTGTAGGGGGTGGAGCTGTAACGGACGTCGTCGAAAATAAAGAACTCGGCTTCGGGACCGACATAGACGGTGTCGCCAACGCCCATCGACTTTACCATGGCCTCGGCCTTCTTGGCGATGCCGCGCGGGTCGCGGTTATAGGGCTCGCCGGTGGTCGGCTCCAGTACGTCGCAGGTGATGACCATGGTGGTCTCGGCGAAGAACGGATCGATGCAGGCCGTTGCCGGATCGGGCATCAGCGTCATGTCGGATTCATTGATCGCCTTCCAGCCGGCGATCGACGAGCCGTCGAACATGGTGCCTTCGGCGAAGATCTCTTCGTCGATCATCGAGATGTCGAAAGTGACGTGCTGCCACTTGCCGCGCGGATCGGTGAAACGCAGATCGACATACTTGACGTCGTTGTCCTTGATCGACTTCAGGACTTCCTGGGCGGTGGTCATGGATTCCTCTTATGTGTGTTCAACGGGGCGTTGGAGAGGCTGCTCGCGCAGCCGATAGGGGGGACGGAAATCAGATGGCGTCGAGGCCGGACTCGCCGGTCCGGATGCGAATGGCCTCCTCGATGTTGGACACGAAAATCTTGCCGTCGCCGATGCGGCCGGTCTGGGCGGCGCGGCGGATCGCCTCAATGGCTTTCTCGACAAGGTCGTCGCCGATCACGATCTCGATCTTCACTTTCGGGAGGAAGTCGACAATGTATTCGGCACCGCGATAGAGCTCGGCGTGGCCTTTCTGTCGGCCGAAGCCCTTCGCCTCGGTGACCGTGATGCCTTGCAAGCCGACTTCCTGAAGTGCTTCCTTCACTTCGTCGAGCTTGAATGGCTTGATGATGGCTTCGATCTTCTTCACTGAATCTCTCCCGGCACTTCAGATCCTTCAGACTACGGGCGTGGTATGTACGGCTGATGCCGCAGGCCGTCGCGGCGGAACGATGGTCGCGATGTGGTTCGTGGACGATCTCTCGAATGCCGGGCGCAGGGCCCAGCGGGCTAATCCGATGCCGATCAGTTACCAGAATCCAATAGGGTGTTCCATGTCGGCCCAGCCGCATTCTGCGGCAGCCACAGGTGTATAAATGAGCAGTATGCACATTTTTCGGGCAGTCGTGCATTTTGTCGCGACAGGACGGAAATCGCGCTGCTTGCGTTTGAGGCGTTGAGAGGCGCGCGGTGATGTCATGCAGGTTTTGACCACGGCGGAAATGTACCGGGCGGACCAACTCGCCATCGCCGGCGGCACCAGTGGTTTTGCTCTTATGCTCAGCGCCGGTCGCGCAGTCGCCGAGGCTGCGGCGGATCTGGTCGAGGAGGGGCCGATCGTCGTCGTTGCGGGCGGCGGCAACAATGGCGGCGACGGCTTCGTCGCGGCCGCCGAACTGGTGGCGCGGGGTCGTCAGGTGACGGTGGTGCTGTTAGGCGCGCGCGAGGCATTGACCGGCGACGCCGCATTGGCTGCGCGGCATTGGAGCGGGCCTGTGCTGTCCGGTGAGGCTGCGTCGCTTGGTCATCCGGCGTTGATCATCGACGCGCTGTTCGGCGCCGGATTGGACCGGATCGTCAAGGATGACGCGCGCGCATTAATCGAAACGATCAATGCGTCCGGCGTGCCGGTGGTCAGCGTCGATCTGCCGAGCGGCATCAATGGCAATAGTGGCGCGGTCATGGGCGTGGCCGTCCACGCCAGCGAAACCGTGACATTCTTCCGGCGCAAGCCCGGCCACTTGCTGATGCCGGGCCGAGCTCATTGCGGCCGGGTGCGGGTGGCGGACATCGGCATCGACCCGGCGGTCCTGCATGAGATTACGCCGACAATTTTCGAGAACGTGCCCGATCTTTGGCGGGGCATTTTTCCGGTGCCGGGCCCTGAAGGGCACAAATATGCCCGTGGTCATGCCGTGGTGCTGTCCGGCGGCATCGCTTCGACCGGCGCCGCGCGGCTCGCGGCGCGGGGAGCGTTGCGGGGCGGCGCGGGGCTGGTGACGGTGTTGTCGCCAAGCGAAGCGCTCGCGGTCAATGCGGCGAGCTTGACCGCGATCATGGTCCGCCCGGTCGATACCGCCGCCGAATTCGTGGAGGTGCTGGAGGATCACCGCCTCAATGCTTGCGTCATCGGGCCGGGTGCCGGGGTCGGGTTGCGGACCCGCGCGCTGGTTCTGGCCGCGCTTGCCGCCGGGCGTCATGCGGTGCTCGATGCCGACGTCCTGACGAGCTTTGCCGATCGGCCGGACGAACTGTTCGAAGCCATCAAAGCGGCCACCGATGCCGGCGTCGTCCTGACACCGCACCAAGGCGAATTTTCACGTCTGTTCAGTGAGATGGATAACAAACATCCATTCAAATCGAAGCTGAATCGGGTGCGCGCGGCGGCGGTTCGGAGCGGCGCGGTGGTCTTGCTCAAGGGACCTGACACGGTGGTCGCCGCACCGGATGGCCGGGCCGCGATTGCCGCCAACGCGCCACCATGGCTGGCAACGGCAGGCTCTGGCGACGTGTTGTCCGGCTTGATCGCGGCCATGCTGGCGCAGGGCCTTCCGGCCTTCGAGGCGGCCTGCATCGGTGTCTGGATGCATGGCGAGGCGGGGCGCGAGGCGGGGCCGGGTCTGATCGCTGAAGATTTGCCGGAGGTGCTGCCGGCCGTGTTCCGACGACTCTACGATGCATTCGAGGTGGAATACTGAAACGCGATCTCACTCTACGGTGTAGTGACGAACCAGCCGTGGCGCGCTCCAGTCGGCGGCCATGGATTCGAGGAGCCAGCGTCCACCGGTTTCGGCCTTGAAGGCGATGCGGTGAGTTTGGCCGGGGCCAATCGCCAACGTGTCAAGCCAGAACGGCTTCCAGCCGTCATCGAGCCGGTCGAGCAGGCGGAAATGATGGCCGTGCAAGTGGAAGGTCACGGGGACTGTCGCGCGATTGGTCAGGGTGAGGACGACGGCACGGTTGCGCTTCACCCGAAACGCTGGCGCGCCGGCCGGATCGAATTGGGTCGGCGCGCTCCAGCCGTCCGCCGATTTCGCCATCCGGTCGAGAGCGAGATCGACCCGGAGCGCGCTCCGGAGGTCGATCTTGTCCGGTAGCCCATCCGACGGCAGGGCAGACGGTGTCGGAAGCAGGGTGGCCCGCACCGGTTCACCCGCGGTTGTCAGCCGAGCGATCGGGAGCACGCTGGCGCCGTCGTGCAAAAGGATTTGCGCGGTCGATCCGGCTGAGCCGGTGGTGTCGATCACTGCATCGATCCGGGTTCCGGGCGCCAGCATCAGTTGTCCGTCGTGCGCCGGGAATGGCTCGGCGGGCCGGCCATCGATGGCTATGACGCGGACATCGTGGTTTTCGATTTTCACCACAATGACATTGCGTTGGCAGCCATTGATGAAGCGAAATCTCACCCGTGCGTTGGGCCGCAACGGGATATCCCGGGATGGCTGGCCGTTGATCGAATAGATCGGCGCAATGCTGTCGGTGGATACGCCGGGCGCTGCCGCGCTGCCATCGGCGCGCAATCGCCAATTCTCGATCAGAAGCACCTCGTCGCGGTCGGCCGTAAGGCTGTCTTCGCCTACCTTTAATGCCAGTGCATTCGTGGCTCGCGCCTGGCCATCGCCCAGCAGGCGAGCATCGCACATCAGCGTTCCGGCATGGAGCAAGGACACGGTAACCGTATCGCGACCGCCGGGTGGGACCGGCGCGCGCGCCAGCAGCGGTTCCGCGTCCGGCACTCCGTCCAATCCGCACCAGTTCAGGACGGCCGGGACAGGGAGGTCGTTCCGAAAGGTCACGGCTAAGGTGTCGCCACGCCGGAAAACAAGTTGATCGGCTGAGGTTTCGGGCTCGAGTGCCCATATTTCCGAGTCCGGACTGCCCGGCTGGAGCGATCGGCGAATGGGTTGGGCGCGCAGCGTTAGTGGAATCGCCGGACGAGGCGATGCGATTTGCTGGGCGCGGCCCTGTGCGGTCAATAAAACGGTTCCGGCAAACCCTGCAAGCAAGGAGCGTCGATGAATTGAAGTGACGGGCGGGCTATGCGTTGTCATGGTGCATGCGGACCATTTTCACGGGCGGGAGTCCAGCCGGCGCGGTGACTGTCGCCGGGCGTCACAAACGCGCATCCGGGCCATTTTTTTGCTGCGCGCCGGTGTGCGCATGTTATAAGCCCGCCGCAACGATCGTGACGCGTTCGCCGGGCTCCGGTGGACCTGTCGCGGTCGATTTCAGTTTGTCGAAGCATGAGGACTGCCAGGCCGCATGACGGCGGCGGGATTCTTGCGGCGATATGACGGCCGGATTGAGGCTTCAAGCGCGGGCGTGGCGGAATTGGTAGACGCGCTGGATTTAGGTTCCAGTGACGAAAGTTGTGGGGGTTCGAGTCCCTCCGCCCGCACCAAGCATGATCCGAAGCGGGCCGCGTGAACGATTTTCCGGAGGACGTGTTTCCGTAAGGAGTGGGTCCACCGAACCACCGACGCGAGGTGTTCCGCCATGCGTCGCCAGATTGACAACGACCGGCCGTCGGCCGGCGAAGCGGGAAGAAGATTGACGCCATGCAGGTGAACGAAACCGTCGCTGACGGACTGAAGCGCGAGTTCAAGGTCAGCATCCCGGCCGCCGATATCGGCGCCAAGGCCGATGCGCAGCTTGCCGATCTGAAGGGCAAGGTCCGCCTGAACGGTTTCCGCCCGGGCAAGGTGCCGACCGCCCATCTGAAGAAGCTCTACGGCCGTTCGGTGATGGCCGAGACGGTCGAGAAGACCATTCAGGAAACCAATAGCCAGATCTTCACCGAGCGCGGCTTCAAGCTCGCCACCGAGCCGAAGGTAACGCTGCCGACCGAGGAGAAGGCAGTCGAGGAAATCCTCAGCGGCAATGCCGATCTGACCTACACCGTCGCTATTGAGGTGGTGCCGGCGATCGAACTGGCCGACTTCAAGACCTTCACCGTCGAGAAGCCGGTGGCCGAGGTCAGCGACGCCGACGTCGACGAGGCGATCAAGCGCATCGCCGACCAGAACCGCGACTACGCGGACAAGGGCGAGGGCGCCAAGGCCGAGACCGGCGACCGCGTCACCATCTCGTTCAAGGGCACCATCGGCGGCACGCCGTTCGAGGGCGGCACCGGCGAGGGCATTCAGGTCGGGATCGGTTCGAACACCTTTATTCCGGGCTTCGAGGACCAACTGATCGGCATCGCCAAGGACGAGACCCGCACGCTCAAGGTGCCGTTCCCGAAGAACTACGCCAACGCCGAACTGGCGGGCAAGGATGCCGAGTTCGAAACCACCGCGACCCTGATCGAAGCGCCCAAGGACAAGGCGATCGATGACGAGTTCGCCAAGTCGCTGGGCCTCGAATCGCTCGACAAACTCAAGGAAGCCGCGCGTGAGCGTCTGACCGCTGAATACGGTGCCGCATCGCGCCAGAAGGTGAAGCGGGCGCTGCTCGATCGTCTCGACGAAGCCCACAAGTTCGAGGCGCCCCCGTCGCTGGTCGATGAAGAGTTCAACCTGATGTGGAACTCGATCAAGGCCGAGATGGACTCCGCCGGCAAGACCTTCGCCGACGAAGACACCACCGAAGAGGCGGCGAGCGCCGAGTATCGCAAGATCGCCGACCGTCGGGTCCGTCTCGGACTGGTGCTGTCGGAAATCGGCGAGAAGAACAAGATCTCCGTGACCGACGACGAAGTCAGTCGCGCCGTGATCGAGCGGGCGCGTCAGATGCCGGGTCGCGAGAAGGAAGTATGGGATTTTTATCGCAGCAATCCCAGCGCCTTGGCGCAGCTTCGTGCACCGATTTATGAGGATAAGGTGGTGGATTTCCTGCTCGAACTCGCCACCGTCAACGACAAGAAGGTGTCGCGCGAGGACCTCTACAAGGACGAGGACGCCGACAAGACCGCGGCCTGACAAGATCGTCCTCCGGGCGGTCTCGTAGAGCCTGACAGATTAAGTAAAGTCGTCATGCCCGGGCTTGTCCCGGGCATCCACGTTTTTACGGCTGCTCGATCAGGAAGACGTGGATGGCCGGGACAAGCCCGGCCATGACGGAATTCGGACGTAGTGCCTTACTTGTTCCGCCTTTGACGTTTACTAAATTACGCCGGCCGCGCGTGGATCAGCGACTCGAGCCGCAGCGACAGCACCGGCTTGGTGCCGTCGGTCAGGACAGCGCGAATGAACATGAACGCGTCGTTGCGCTCCGGACGCATCACGATGTCCTCGATTTCTGCGTGTCCGGTGAGCTCGACGCCGGGACGCACCGGCCGTTGCAGATCGATCTCGAACCGTTTGCCGGCGATGCCGGCCACCTTCCACCACAGCGCCTCCGCGACCAGCCGCTGGTAGACCGCCATGGTGTGCAGGCCGCTGGCGATCAAGCCGCCGAACGGGCCCTTGGCTGCCGCCTCGCGGTCGATGTGGATGTAGAGCGGATCGTAGCGCGTGGCGAATTCGATGATTTCGGCTTCATCCATTCGGTAAGTCCCGAACGGGAAGCGCTGGCCGATGGTCAGGTCCTGGGCATAGAGCATATTGGGTCGTTCCTTTGTCGATGCGCCCATGCTCGCAGTTTCCGGTGCGTCAGGCCATGACCTTGGAGGTAAGGGCTGGGCTGCGGCGACAAGGCGCAGGTGACGTCGGGTCGCGTGAGACGGCGTTAAGGTTGCCGGACGAAACACCAGGGCCGGGACGTTGCGCCGCTATGCCATGGTCCCCGAATCGGCTTGAACTAGGTGGCCGATTCCCGGCGGAGACAGGGTCTTGTCCCGGCGGGATCGGGGTATATCTGTACGCCGCTTATTACGTCTTGCCTTTCGGGGTGATTATGCGCGGCGGTGGGCCGATGTCCGCCGTGCGCCGAACGCCTCGCCTCAACCTTCAGGTGATCAATGCGCGATCCGGTGGAAACCTACATGAACCTCGTCCCGATGGTGGTCGAACAGACCAACCGCGGCGAACGGGCCTACGATATCTTCTCGCGCCTCCTGAAAGAGCGCATCATTTTCGTGACCGGTCCGGTCGAGGACGGTATGTCGACGCTGATCGTCGCCCAGCTTCTGTTCCTCGAGGCCGAGAATCCGAAGAAGGAAATTTCGATGTACATCAACTCGCCGGGCGGGGTGGTGACGTCGGGACTGGCGATTTACGACACCATGCAGTTTATCCGCCCGCCGGTGTCGACGCTGTGCACCGGTCAGGCGGCGTCGATGGGTTCGCTGCTGCTCGCGGCCGGCGAGAAGGATATGCGCTTTGCGTTGCCGAACGCCCGCATCATGGTCCACCAGCCCTCCGGCGGTTTCCAGGGCCAGGCCACCGACATCATGCTGCACGCCCAGGAAATCCTCAACCTGAAGAAGCGCTTGAACGAAATCTACGTCAAGCACACCGGGCAGACCTACAAGGCGATCGAGGATGCGCTGGAGCGCGACAAGTTCCTCACCTCCGACATGGCCAAGGACTTCGGCCTGATCGACAAGGTGATCGAGAAGCGGGCCGAGGAACCGGCATCGGCGAAGCCGGCCTGAGGCTGTGCTGAACCCGGTCGCGGTTCCATCGCACTCAACGGCGGACGTGGCCATCGGGCCACGTCATACCGAATTGCACCGGGCGGGGGTCGCGCCGGGGCCGCAAATCACGCTATTGTCACGGCACCAGACCAATGGCCGATTAGCGAATTCTTGATAGTCGGCTGTCAGCATGGTTGGCTGACGTTGGTTACTGATTGATTGAACTGGCCGCGATTCGTCGCGGCTCATGAAGTGAGAAAGGGTCTTCCAGGCAGGGTCTTTTTGGTACGGATATTGCTCTTATCTAAAAGTTTAAGGCGGATGTGCCGGATTGGAGCGGTCTTGATCGAAGAGATCGTGCGATGAGATCGAAGGCAGACGGAGACAGGAATGAGCAAGGTCGGCACCAGCGACTCGAAGAACACTCTCTATTGCTCGTTCTGCGGCAAGAGCCAGCATGAAGTCCGCAAACTGATCGCAGGTCCCACGGTTTTCATCTGCGATGAATGCGTTGAATTGTGCATGGATATCATCCGCGAGGAGAACAAGTCCTCGCTGGTGAAGTCGCGCGACGGGATTCCGACGCCGAAGGAAATCTGCAAGGTGCTGGACGATTACGTGATCGGCCAGAGCCATGCCAAGAAGGTGCTGTCGGTCGCGGTGCACAACCACTACAAGCGGCTGAACCACCAGACCAAGCACAACGACGTCGAACTGGCGAAGTCGAACATCCTGCTGATCGGTCCAACGGGCTCGGGCAAGACGCTGCTGGCGCAGACCCTGGCGCGTATTCTTGACGTGCCGTTCACGATGGCGGATGCGACGACGCTGACCGAAGCCGGTTACGTCGGCGAGGATGTCGAGAACATCATTCTCAAGCTGTTGCAGGCTGCCGACTACAATGTCGAGCGGGCACAGCGCGGCATCGTCTACATCGACGAAATCGACAAGATTTCGCGCAAGTCCGACAACCCGTCGATCACTCGCGATGTCTCGGGCGAGGGCGTGCAGCAGGCGCTGTTGAAGATCATGGAAGGCACGGTGGCCAGCGTTCCGCCGCAGGGCGGCCGCAAGCATCCGCAGCAGGAATTCCTGCAGGTGGACACCACCAACATCCTCTTCATCTGCGGCGGCGCGTTCGCCGGTCTGGAGAAGATCATCTCGGCGCGGGGTCGCACCACCTCGATCGGCTTCGCCGCGCAGGTACTTGCGCCGGAAGATCGCCGCACCGGTGAAATCTTCCGTCACGTCGAGCCGGAGGACTTGCTGAAGTACGGCCTCATTCCGGAGTTCGTCGGCCGCTTGCCGGTGGTCGCGACCTTGGAAGACCTCGACGAGGCTTCGCTGAAGAAGATCCTCACCGATCCGAAGAACGCGCTGGTCAAGCAGTACCAGCGGCTGTTCGAGATGGAGAACATCGAGCTGACCTTCGCCGACGAGGCGCTGGGCGCGGTGGCCCGCAAGGCCATCGAGCGCAAGACCGGCGCGCGCGGGTTGCGGTCGATCCTCGAAAGCATCCTGCTGGAGACGATGTTCGATCTCCCTGGTCTCGAAGGCGTCGAGGAAGTGGTGATCTCGCGCGAAGTCGTCGAGGGCACGGCTCGGCCGCTGTACATCTACGCGGACCGCTCCGACCGGGCGAACGAGACCAGCGCCAGCGCCTGATCCCGCGGTGTGCTGCGCCGGCTGACAAGTTGAGAATGCGGCCGCCGATTCTCCGGCGGCCGTTTTCGCATCGGGACTACGCCGAAAAAGTGCTGTGCGCAGAACCTTTTGGCTGACTTGACTCCATGCCGGGCGATAGCCACCTAATGCTCTCGGCGAAGCCTTATCTCGCTGGATTCGCCATTCATTCGTTCCTGACAGAAGGCGGTTTTCCCGCTGCTCATCAAGAACATCTCGGCACCTTGTGGCGGTTGCGCATGTTGCGGACTGCGTGCAGGGGGGCACAACAAAGGGAATAGGCCATGTCGACCTCAAAGCCTCGGCCAACTATCGTTCACGGCGAAAGCCATCTTTATCCTGTGCTGCCGCTGCGGGACATCGTCGTCTTCCCGCACATGATCGTGCCGCTGTTCGTCGGCCGCGAGAAATCGATCAAGGCGCTCGAACAGGTCATGAAGAATGACGGGCTGATCATGCTCGCGACGCAGAAGAATGCGTCGGATGATGATCCGACCCCGGAGTCGATCTACGAAATCGGAACGCTCGCCAGCGTCCTGCAATTGCTCAAGCTGCCCGACGGCACTGTGAAGGTGCTGGTCGAGGGCCTGACGCGTGCGCGCGTCGAGCAGTATTCGGATCGCGCGGAATATTACGAAGCGACCGCGGTCGCGCTTGCCGATACCGACGCCGTCAGCGTCGAGGCGGAAGCGCTGTCGCGTTCGGTGGTGTCCGACTTCGAGAGCTATGTGAAGCTCAACAAGAAGATCTCGGCGGAAGTCGTCGCGGTGGTGCAGTCGAAGACCGACTTCGCCGAACTGTCCGACACGGTCGCCTCGCATCTCGCGGTGAAGATCGCGGATCGTCAGGCGCTGCTTGAGACGCTGTCGGTCACCGCGCGCCTCGAGAAGGTGCTTGGGCTGATGGAAAGCGAAATCTCGGTCTTGCAGGTCGAGAAGCGCATCCGCTCGCGCGTCAAGCGCCAGATGGAGAAGACGCAGCGCGAGTACTATCTCAACGAGCAGATGAAGGCGATCCAGAAGGAACTCGGCGACGACGAAGGTCGCGACGAACTGGCCGATCTGGAAGAGCGCATCGCCAAGACCAAGCTGTCGAAGGACGCGCGGGAGAAGGCGCAGCACGAGCTGAAGAAGCTGCGCCAGATGTCGCCGATGTCGGCGGAAGCCACCGTCGTGCGCAACTATCTCGACTGGCTGCTGTCGATTCCGTGGAACAAGAAGTCGAAGGTCAAGAAGGACCTCGGCGCCGCGCAGGCGACGCTCGACGACGATCACTACGGACTGGAGAAGGTCAAGGACCGCATCGTCGAGTACCTTGCCGTTCAGAGCCGCGCGAACAAGCTGACCGGTCCGATCCTGTGTCTCGTCGGCCCTCCGGGCGTCGGCAAGACCTCGCTCGGCAAGTCGATCGCGAAGGCGACCGGACGCGAGTTCGTGCGCGTGTCGCTCGGCGGCGTGCGTGACGAAGCGGAGATCCGCGGACATCGCCGGACCTATATCGGTTCGATGCCCGGCAAGATCATCCAGTCGATGCGCAAGGCGAAGACCTCGAACCCGCTGTTCCTGCTCGACGAGATCGACAAGATGGGCGCCGATTTCCGCGGCGATCCGTCATCGGCCTTGCTTGAGGTGCTCGATCCCGAGCAGAACGCGACGTTCAACGATCACTACCTCGAGGTCGATTACGATCTTTCCAACGTGATGTTCATCACCACCGCGAATACGTTGAATATTCCCGGGCCGTTGATGGACCGCATGGAGCTGATCCGCATCGCCGGCTACACCGAGAACGAGAAGGTCGAGATCGCCCGCAAGCATCTCATCCCGACCGCGCTCAGCAAGCACGGCCTCGACTCCAAGGAATGGTCGATCGACGACGACGCTCTGTTGCTCCTGATCCGTCGCTACACCCGCGAGGCGGGCGTGCGTAACCTCGAGCGCGAAATTTCGACGCTGGCCCGCAAGGCGGTGAAGGAATTGATGCTCTCGAAGAAAAAGTCGGTGAAGGTCACCGAGAAGTCGCTGGAAGACTTCCTCGGCGTGCCGAAGTTCCGCTACGGCGAGATTGAGAGCGACGATCAGGTCGGCGTCGTCACTGGCCTTGCGTGGACCGACGTGGGCGGCGAGTTGCTGACCATCGAGAGCGTCATGATGCCCGGCAAGGGCCGCATGACGGTCACCGGCAACCTGCGCGATGTGATGAAGGAATCGATTTCTGCGGCGGCGTCCTATGTCCGCTCGCGGGCGATTACTTACGGCATCGAGCCGCCGCTGTTCGAGAAGCGTGACATCCACGTCCACGTGCCGGAGGGCGCGACGCCGAAGGACGGTCCGTCCGCCGGTGTTGCGATGGCCACCACCATCGTCTCGGTGCTGACCGGCATTCCGATCCGGCACGATGTCGCCATGACCGGCGAGATCACGCTGCGGGGAAGGGTGCTGCCGATCGGCGGCCTGAAGGAGAAGCTCCTGGCGGCGGGCCGGGGCGGCATCAAGACGGTGCTGATCCCGGAAGACAATGCCAAGGATCTCACCGAGATCCCCGACGCCATCAAGGGCGGGCTGGAAATCATTCCGGTCTCGCGGATGGACGAGGTGATCGCCAAGGCCCTGGTGCGACAGCCTCAACCCATTGAGTGGGAAGAGGACACCAAGGTGCCGGCCAAGTCCGACGCCGGTGACGAAGCCTCCGGCGGCCTGACCGCGCACTAAGCGCGATCCGCATCGCGTCAACAGTCGAACGGCGCCCTTCGGGGCGCCGTTTTTGTCTGTGGATGTCATCCGATGCGTGATGAAGAAATGGTGGGCGGCTACGGATTCGAACCGCAGACCCTCTCGGTGTAAACGAGATGCTCTAACCAGCTGAGCTAGCCGCCCGTCCGGCTTCTTTAGCCTTTCGGCCGCTGTTGACGCAAGCGCATGACGCATCCGTCTGCCATGCGCGCTTCCTTGCTCCAGTGTATTCCGTTCGCGTTACAACATCGCGAAGGCGCTGGAGACCATCGCGACCGGTTTGCCGTCATTGGCTGAGGTCAGCGTCACCCGACCGAAGCTCATCGTTCTGCCGAGCCGCACCACCCGTGCATCCGCCAGCACGTCGGACGACACCACCGCCTTGAGGAAATGCGTGGTCTGATCCACCGTCGTCATCGGCCGGTATCCGCCGGATGCGGCGAGGATTGCCATCACCATCGATGTATCGGATAGCGCCATTAGCGCTTGGCCGCAGACGATGCCGCCCAGGCGGCACAACCGCTCGGAGAACGGCATCCGCAATACCGCGCCGGGCTGCCAGCCGGCGGCTGCGCCGGGCGGGCGGGCGGTTTCGATGCGGTCGAGCGTCAATCCGAGATCCAGCACCCACGGCGCGAAGACATCGCCGAGCACCCGCTTGGCGGCATCGAAGTCGAAATCGGCGGTCGTCGGTTCGGCGGTCATCGGCGCGTCAGCTCCCGGTTGCTGTTGGTGTATCGAGTGTAGGGGAGTTCCATCGGCTTGGGCAGCGTCTTCAGCCTGTCCGGTCTGATTGCCGCAGGCTTGAACGGATGCCGGGTTCACCGGTACAATCGCCGAGGGGATGTGTGTATTGCGTGAGGGTGGCATGGTCGGGCGGGTCAGCGTGATTATCGGTCTGATTGTTCTCGGTCTGGCGTTGAGCGGTTGCACCAAGTGCGGGCCGATCTGGGACGACTGGCAGGCCCCGAAATCGTGCAGGTCCTGACGCGGCTTGTGAGATGTGCGGGCGTGGGGCGATGGGAGAACTGGTATGAAGATTTTACATGCGGCGGTGATGTTCGCGCTGTTCGCGACCCCCGCATTGGCGCAATCGCCGAACGTCAACCTGATCCCGGAGCTTCCGTCCAAGACGCCTGAGCAGATCGAGCAGGACAAGCAGCTTCAGCGAGAATATCGGGATTCGCTGCGCAAGATTCCCGACGCCAAGGCGTCCAACGATCCCTGGGGCTCGGTGCGCAGCGCCGATGCGCCGGCCCCGCGCGCCAAGCCGAAGACGAAACCCCGCAGCGCCAACCATCAGCAATAGCGGCCGTTCGGCAGGTGTCGACCGCGCCAGCGGTCTTGACGTTCGTTGCGTTCCGCTTAGTTTGATGTGACATGGTGATGGGGATGGGGTTCCCCCGATAACCGCCGCAAGGCTGATGACTCCTACCGGGCGCGTTGGTGCCGGGAGGAGGTTGTCTTCACCCGAGCGCGCCCTTGATGGGAGCGCATATGATCGGGACGGGCATTTTCATGAATCTGCAATTGATCGCGGCCGTGGCTCTGGGCGGCGCGCTCGGTTCGGTCGGGCGTTATCTCGCCGGCATCGGGGCGGGCAGGCTGTTCGGCTTTGGCTTCCCGTGGGGCACGCTGATCATCAACATCGTCGGGTCATTTCTGATCGGCGTCTTCGTCGAATGTTTTGCGTTGCGCTGGGATCTGCCACAGGCCGCACGGGTATTTCTTACGGTCGGTATTTGCGGCGGCTTCACCACCTTCTCGACCTTCTCGCTGGAATCTTTTCTGATGATCGAGCGTGGCGAATTGGGGCCGGCAGCCGCCTATATCGCCGGTTCGGTGGTGGTGTCGATCCTGGCGCTGTTCGCCGGCCTGCACCTGATCCGCACCGTCAGCTAGGCGGCGCTAGTCGCGCTTGTCTCCGGGGCCGGGCTCGTCGCTGTCGTCGCGCGTCGGCATATCATCATAGCCGTGACGGCTGCTGTAGAACACCAGCGCCATCAGTCCGACGCCGACAATCAAGGACACCGTGACGCCCGCGACCAGCGCGATAACGCCCTCGATCGGCATGGGCGGCGCCGAGCTGGCGGTGAGGCCGCTATAGGCGTACCAGCCGACGCCGGCCAGCAAGGCCAGCAGCGCGGCAACAAGACTCCAGGCTCCGATGCGCATGATGATCTTCTTCGTTCCAATCGGCGGCATTGGCAACCGCTGCTTTGGCCTAAGAAGAACGATGTTTTCCGGCCGAACATAACACCGCCACCGGACGGAGTATGTTCATCCGGCGGCGGTGCCGAGACCCGAGCCCTGAAATTTCCCGGTGATTTTGAGTCCGGCCGGTTTGAAAAAAGGTTCAGCGGCGGCCGATGCCGTTACGATCACGGTGCCGCGATCGTGACAGTTTCCTCCCGGATTCGGGTTTGGTCGCCGTCGCGAACGAGAATGGCGGTGTAGTAGCCGTGGAACGGCTTGTCGCCCAGCTTCGCCTGCCACTCGCCGGCGTTGAAAACGAAGCTGTCTTCGGAGCGCGAGAGGGTTCGCTTCACCGCGTAGTCATGGAGACCCAGACCGAGCGCGGCTTGAAAACTGCGGCGGATTGCGGCGCGCCCTTGGAAGATGCCGCTCGGCGTTACACGAATGGCGTTCTCGGTGAAGGCGTCGGCCATCGCCTCGACATCTCCGCGATTGTAGGCCTCCGCGAAATGCCGCTGGAGCTCGGCGGATGGGTCGTCGCCGCGCAGCTGCTGGGCCACAGCCTGTGGCGCGCCCAAGAGCAGAAACGCCGCAAGCGCCGCGTAAAACCGTCGCTTCCTCATAGGGGTTCTCCGCTCGAAGCCGTACCGGAAACCGCCGAAAGCCAAGCCGTTCGAGAATAGCACCAATTCGGGCGAAGAGCTCGCGGAGCAGGGGGTGTGAGAAGGGGAAAACATCAAATTCCGGATATATCCCCTATAGACATGTAGAACATTCTCCGATAGAGTACATATATTCTCATGGGGAGGCGTTCTACATGGCCCAGAAGCCAAGCAAGATTCGCGAGTTTCAGAAGCGGTTCCCTGATGAAGACTCGTGCCTGACGCACTTGATGCGTAACCGGTTTGGTGAGCGGTTTACCTGCTTCAAGTGCCAGAAAGAGGCAACCTATTATCGGGTCAAAGCGCGCCGCTCATTCGAGTGCGAGCATTGCGGTTATCAGGTCTATCCGACCGCTGGCACCCCGTTTGAAAAGACCCGTACCAGTCTGCGCGACTGGTTCTATGTCATGTTCCTGTTCTGCGAGACGCGGAACGGCGTGGCGGCGAAGGAAGTGCAGCGCCAGCTAGGCGTAACCTACAAAACCGCGTGGCGCATGTGCCACCTGATCCGGCTTTACATGGGGTACGTGGACGGCGACGCCCCGATGGGCGGTCCCGGTAAGACGGTCGAAGCCGATGAAACCTTCGTTGGCGGCAAGGACAAGCAGGGCAAAGACGACAAGGCGATTGTCATGGGCATGATCGAGCGGGGCGGCGATGTCGTTACGCGCGTCGTGCAGGCTCGCACTAAGGCTCACATTCTGCCGCACATCGTTCGGTTTGTGAAAGAAGGTTCACGCATCCATACGGACGAAGCGTCAAACTTCAAGCTGCTGAAAGAGAAGTATGGCTACGATCATGAGGCCGTCGATCACTCTGCGAAGGAATACGTGCGCGGGGACGTTCACACCAACTCAATCGAGTCGTTTTGGTCACAGGTGAAGCGCGGGATCAACGGGACTTACGTTTGGGTTTCGAAGAAGCACTTGCAGCTTTACCTGCGCGAGTTCGAGTATCGCCATAACTTGCGGAAGCAACCCGGCCTGATGTTTGAGCTTCTTTTGCAGGCTTTCCCGAAGGCGCGGGTTGAGTAGCCATTGCGCGCAATAGGCGATCGAAGCGCTTATCAGTCTGGGGCATCTTTCGTATCATGTTCGAACTACCGTTCGCATAGTGGGATACCAAGGGTCGAAGTCTGGTTTTGTTAGGGCTAACTCAACCTGACACGAAGTTAGGTTTTCCCACGCATCCTCAAACTGTACAGTAATAACGGTTCCGGGCAGTTCCGTTTTTTGAATGCCCTCTAGATAAAGAAGCAGAAATCCTACGCAATTGTTCCCGCTTGTAATCGGAGCGGATGCTTTTTGAGGTATCCAATCCTCCTTGACGAAGGCCACATTCTTGGTGGGGATGTCAGATCCTTCAAAGGAGAGATCGATTGTTCCCGGTGGCGTGAATAACTTCGCGTAGAAGACGGTACCGTTCCTTAAGTAGGTCGCCCTCCAATTTTTTATGACGGATGGTAACTCTCCCCGGTTGGTTATTTCCAAAATCAATACGATCGGAATCAACCCGGGTTTGTTCGGATCGATGCCACCCCCCATATATTGCAAAACGCGCCCGAACATTTTTGGAGATCGCGCCTTCAGAGACTCCACCTCATTGTTCAGAGCCGCTACGCGAGATTCGGACCTATTAAGCGAGTCCTGCCCTCGTCTCCATAAGATAAAAGCCGCTGCCCATACACAGATAAATGATGCCCCAAGCAGCAATGCTTTAGACAAATCACTTGGCGCGAACACTCCGGCGATAGCGAATGGGACGCTTAGCGGTCCGCTCATCGCACTGAGCCAATGTTCGGTAATGGCTTTGAAAAACCCCTTAAACATGAGGGGAAAGTAACAGATTTTGCGTACATGTTCAAAGGGTATATATCTGTCAAATTCTCGGTGCTGGCCTAAATGGGCCACTCATGATTTGAAAACAGGCCACTTACGATTTGCCGCCATGAATTACTGTGAACTTGCGGCGGCGATCCGGCGGGGTTTCAGTCGGCAGAGCGGGCGCTACAGCAAGCGCGGCGTCCACAAGCTGCGCAATGCTCCAAGCCCGGTCTGCAATGCCGATGGCCTTTGCTGGCGTTGTACGCAGCGCCTCATGAACGCGACAGAGGTTATAATGCGCGACGTATAGTGCGACCGCCGCAACGTGGTTGTCCAACTTCTTTGAAAAACCGTTCGTTAACCGGGTGAACCGACGCGATCCCATGCGCAGCGAAAGGTTCTGCCGCTCGACATAGCTGGTTGAGACGTACTGCTCGGGATCGCCGGTTACTACCTCGCGGCTTACCGCTACTACTTGGGCCGGGCTGTAGCGGGTCACGGCGTCCCTTGCCAAATTGGTCACGCTGTAGGTCTTTACGATGACGCCGTGCGAAGCGCCGTCACCGAAGGCATCGCGGATCGCCATGCGATAGGGATGGAAGCCGTCCGTTGAAATCTCGGGCTGACCGATGACGCGACTGCGGAGGTCATGCAGGAAATCCATCGTGCTTTCGGTATTCCGCTTGCCGACGCCCCAGCTAACGATTGTCTTCTGCGTTCCAGCCATGCCGATGAAAATGTATTGGTCGCCCTTCACCGCAATCTCGTGCTTCTTCACGTTCTTCTGCTTCTTCGCAACGAAAGACCACGCTTCGTCAAGCTCCAGCCGTTCGGTGCGGACGCCGACCATCATACGGTCGTGAAGTTCCATGCAGCCCATGCCGACGCGATAGGCGAGGCTGCCAACAGTGCCACGGTTGACGCCGGTCAGGCGCGCAGCGGTGCGGATGCCAACGCCTTCACAGAGGGCGGCGATGACTTCAATCTGCTTTTCGCGGGAAAGTACGTTCATGAGGGCGCAATCCTTCATCATGTGAAGGGATGGCCCGTGGCGACTCTGGCAAAAACGCCCTGCAAGGCGTATATTGGTCAGGTGGTCATTCGCTTCGGGGCGCAATCCCGGGGTGTTTGATCGGGGCCGCTGCGGCTGCAACCAAAGCGGTCCCACTAATTCGTATCCATGGCGGCCCCGCCGGGATTCGGACCCGGACCTCACAGCCTGTAAAAGCGAGCGTCCTACCGTTAGACTACAGGGCAATATCGAAGCCGATTTCAGGGCCGTTGCGTTCCTTGCTTAGGGGAGTTCGCAGCGGCCCTTCCTTTATCTGCCACCAGTGCTCGGCTAGCGCGACTGGCGGCTCTCGACCCTCCTAAGCATTGAAATCTCCTTAAGACCAAATTATCCTCGCATTGGTTTGGATATAATGCAAGCGCCGATTTGGTCATTTTTTGAAATGACTTGATTTTTATCCTCCGTCGATCTATTCATGGCGCAACACGATGAGGAGATCGACATGGCTGATGTTGGTGCGACCACAGCAGAGAAACCGAAGAAGCCGAAACAGGGCCGCAGCCCTGCTTATCCGGGCCTTAATATCCAGCAGGCACTAGTGAAGGCCAAGGCCCTCTATGATGCCGAGGGAAAGTACGCCGCGCCAATGCCATCAGCGTTCGCGGCATGGGGTTATGGTGCCAAGAGTAGTGGTGGCCGAGAAACACGCGCCGCGCTGAAGTATTTTGGTATTATTACTGTCGAGGGGGACAACGATTCCGGGAAGGTGAAGCTGACTGAGAAGGCGCTACGGGTCCTTTTGGACGAGCGCGAGGATCAGTCAGAGAAGCAGGCGCTGATTCGAGAACTGGCCCTGACTCCAGCCATTCATAAGCTACTGGTCGACAAGTTCCCCGAAGGCATCAAGTCCGACGCCACCGTTGAGCATTTCCTAGTGTTCGACGAAGGGTACAATAAATCAGCCGCTGGTGAGGTCGTAACGGAATTTAAGGCAACTGCGGACTTTGCGGGCCTCTACAAGCCTGTTACAATCGTAGACATAAAGTCAGGGCAGTCTCAAGAAGTCGTCATCCCGGACCCCGCGAAAGAGCCTGCAAAAGTGGGAGACCTTGTGCAGGTCGAGATCAATGGGGCTTTTCAGTTGGAGAAGCCTAAGCGTGTTCGCGCGATTCAGGACTACGACGGCAAACCTTGGGTGTTCGTTGACGACCACGAAGCAGGCGTTCCGATGGAACAAGTGACAGTCATTGAGCAAGGCAGCGGCGCGGGCGCGAAGCAATTAGAGGTCCCACGGCTAGCTCTAGAGCCGCCGCCGGGAGATTGGCGAGAAGAGCGCCTGCTGGATGAGGCCGGCGAGGAAATCTTCGTCCGCTACAAGGGTGAGCCCTCGAAAGAGCGCTACGAGTTCATTCGGGATTATCTGGACTTCAAGGTGAAGCGGATGAAATGAAAGAGGCCGCCCACTGAGGCGGCCTCTGATATCTGGCGCGATTAGATTAATTGTCTATGCCCTTATGCCAAGAACATGTCCCGCGCCCTCTGCTGCTACTGAGCCAGCCGTCTCTGCAAATGGTGCATTTCTCTCTTGTGATGCCAAAAGCCAAAGCAAAGGCCGCAACGACTCCGGAACAAATAATCAGCGCCATGGTGCAGTCTCCTTACAGTGAACCTGCATCGTCGTTGAGTCGCACTGACTTCCGTCATCACAAAAGTGGTCAGTCCACAAAATCAAATTAGGCCACTATCATTTTCAAAACCGGCCACTGAGGTCGGAAACAGGCCAGTACCAAATTCTCGAAAAGAACATATTGCGAACAAGGAACAAATAGAGTACGTTTATGGCCATCGACGTTAGCGATTCAAGTTTCTGTTCAGCCGCGTCCGCCTTCGTTGTCCCTCTGGCGAATCCCGTTCATAAGGAGCACCACATGTCTGCCACTGCCCTGCGTATCGTCGAAGGATCCTCCATGGACAAAACCAAGGCGCTGTCCGCCGCGCTGTCCCAGATCGAGCGTCAGTTCGGCAAGGGCTCGGTGATGAAACTGGGCAAGAACGACCGTGCGATGGAGATCGAGACGATTTCCTCGGGGTCGCTCGGGCTGGACATTGCGCTTGGCATCGGCGGATTGCCCAAGGGACGCATCGTCGAGATTTACGGACCGGAATCCTCCGGCAAGACCACGCTGGCGCTGCATTGCGTGGCGGAGGCGCAGAAGAAGGGCGGTATCTGCGCCTTCATCGATGCCGAACACGCGCTCGATCCGGTCTATGCCCGCAAGCTCGGCGTCAATGTCGATGAACTTTTGATCTCGCAGCCCGACCATGGCGAGCAAGCGCTTGAAATCGCCGATACGCTGGTGCGCTCCGGCGCGGTGGACGTGCTGATCATCGATTCGGTGGCGGCGCTGGTGCCGCGCGCCGAACTCGAGGGCGAGATGGGCGATGCGCTGCCCGGCTTGCAGGCGCGGCTGATGAGCCAGGCGCTGCGCAAGCTGACCGCCTCGATCAACAAGTCCAACACCATGGTGATCTTCATCAACCAGATCCGCATGAAGATCGGGGTGATGTACGGCTCGCCGGAAACCACCACCGGCGGCAACGCGCTGAAGTTCTACGCTTCGGTGCGGCTCGATATCCGTCGCATCGGCGCCATCAAGGAGCGCGACGAGGTGATCGGCAACTCCACCCGTGTCAAGGTGGTGAAGAACAAGCTGGCGCCGCCTTTCAAGCAGGTCGAATTCGACATCATGTACGGCGAGGGTGTGTCGAAGATGGGCGAAATCCTCGATCTCGGCGTCAAGGCCGGGATCGTCGAGAAGTCGGGCGCCTGGTTTTCCTATGACAGCCAGCGGCTCGGGCAGGGCCGCGAGAACGCCAAAACCTTCCTGCGTGCCAATCCGGACATGACGGCCAAGATCGAAGCTGCGATCCGGCAGAATTCCGGGCTGATCGCCGAGCAGATTCTGGCCGGCACGCCGGAGCGCGACGCGGACGGCGAAGAGCCTGCGGAAGATTGAGCTTCCGGGACTTGAGTTCGTCGTGACTTGAGTTGCGGCGTGATCCCGAAGCCTCGGGAATCGGCTTCGGATTCGGTCATGCCTTCGGAAGCGAACGGGCGCTGTGGACGTTGAGTTGCCGACGTCCCCAGTGCCCGTTTGATTTTTGACGAAGCCTTGTCGTCGTCATTGCGAGGAGCGTTGGCGACGAAGCAATCCAGTCCTTGCTTCTCGGACCCTGGATTGCTGCGTTTTGCTCGCAATGACGAATACTTGCGCGGCTACTCCGCGGCTTGCGCGTAGTCCTCGATCGGCGGACACGAGCACACCAGATTGCGATCGCCATAGACGTTGTCGACGCGGCCCACCGGCGACCAGTATTTGTCGGTGCGCGAGCTGCCGGCGGGGAAGCAGCCGTCCGCGCGCGAGTAGGGCCGGTCCCAATTGTCGTCGGCGATGTCGTGCACCGTATGCGGCGCGTGGCGCAGCGGCGAGGACTCGATCTTCCAACGCCCGGCCTCGACCTCGGCGATCTCGTGCCGGATTGCGATCATGGCCTCGATGAAGCGATCGATTTCCGCCTTCGATTCGGATTCCGTCGGCTCGATCATTAGCGTTCCCGCCACCGGGAAGCTCATGGTCGGTGCATGGAAGCCGTAATCGATCAGCCGCTTGGCGATGTCGTCGACGGTGACGCCGCAACTGGTCTTCAGCGCACGCGGATCGATGATGCATTCGTGGGCCACGCGCCCGCCGATACCGCGATAGAGCACCGGGAAGTGTGGCTCGAGCCGGTCGGCGATGTAGTTGGCATTGAGGATCGCGACTTCGGTGGCCCGCGTCAGGCCTTCGCCGCCCATCATCAGGATGTAGAGATAGGAGATGGTGAGGATCGAGGCCGATCCAAACGGCGCCGCCGCCACCGGACCGACCGGTGCCTTGCCGCCGTCGAGCGCCGGATGGCCGGGCAGGAAGGGCTTGAGGTGGGCCTTGACGCCGATCGGGCCCATGCCGGGACCGCCGCCGCCATGCGGAATGCAGAAGGTCTTGTGCAGGTTGAGGTGGCTGACGTCGGCGCCGTACTCGCCGGGGCGGGAGAGGCCGACCTGGGCGTTGAGGTTGGCGCCGTCGAGATAGACCTGTCCGCCATGGCTGTGAACGATGTCGCAGATCTCGCGGATCTTCTTCTCGAACACGCCGTGGGTGGACGGGTAGGTGATCATCACCGCGGCAAGGCGGTCGGCGTGCTGCTCGGCTTTCGCGCGCAGGTCGTCGACCGAGACGTTGCCGTGCTTGTCGCAGGCCACCACCACGACCTCCATGCCGACCATCGCGGCGGAGGCGGGGTTGGTGCCGTGCGCCGACGACGGGATCAGGCAGATCTTGCGGTGGCTGTCGCCGCGCGCGGCGTGATAGCCACGGATCGCCAGCAGGCCCGCGTATTCGCCCTGCGCGCCGGAGTTCGGCTGCAACGACACCGCGTCGTAGCCGGTGATGTCCACCAGCCACTTCTCAAGCTGCGCGAACAGCGCGTGATAGCCCGCGGCCTGCTCGCGCGGCGCGAACGGATGCAGCGCGCCGAACGCCGGCCAGGTCAGCGGCATCATTTCGGTGGTGGCGTTCAGCTTCATGGTGCAGGAGCCGAGCGGGATCATTGCGCGGTCGAGCGCGAGATCGCGGTCGGCGAGCTTGCGCATGTAGCGCAAGAGTTCGGTTTCCGAACGATGCGCGTGGAACACCGGGTGCGTCAGGTAGGCGCTGGTGCGTATCAGGCCCTGCGGCAGCGCCGTGTTCGCGCTCGCCTCGATGTCGCCATAAGCGAGGTCGCCGCCGAACGCCTGCCACACCGCCTCGACGATCGCGGGCGTGGTGGTTTCATCCAGTGCGATGCCGATTTTGCTGCCGTCGCGGCGCAGGTTGATGCGCGCGGCCAACGCACGGGCGACGATGCCGTCGGCCTTCGCGCCGGCATCGACGGTGACGGTGTCGAAGAAATTTTCGCTGAGCGGCGCGAAGCCGAGCTTGCGCAAGCCCGCCGCCAGCACGGCAGCGCGGCGATGCACCGTGCGGGCGATCTGCGCCAGCCCTTCAGGGCCGTGATAGGTCGCGTACATCGCGGCGATCACCGCCAGCAGCACCTGCGCGGTGCAGATGTTGGAGGTGGCCTTCTCGCGGCGGATGTGCTGCTCGCGCGTCTGCAAGGCGAGGCGATAGGCGGGCGCGCCGCGCGCATCGACCGAGAGGCCGACGAGCCGGCCGGGGATGGCGCGCTTCAGGCTGTCGCGCACCGCCATATAGGCGGCGTGCGGGCCGCCATAGCCCATCGGCACGCCGAAACGCTGCGCCGAGCCAATGGCGATGTCGGCGCCGAGATCGCCGGGCGAGGCCAGCAGCGTCAGTGCCAGCAGATCGGCGGCGAGGATGGCGAGGCCGCCTTGCGCGTGCACCGCTTCGATCGCCGGGCGCAGATCGCGCACCGTGCCGGACGTGCCGGGATATTGCAGCAGCGCGCCGACCACCGACTTGTGTTCGAGATCGACGAGCGGATCGCCGACCACGATGGTCCAGCCGAGCGGCTCGGCGCGGGTGCGCAGCACCGCGAGCGTCTGCGGATGCACCTCGTGATCGACGAAGAACGCGGCGACTTCGTTCTTGGCGTTGCCGTGCGCCGCACGTTCCGCGATCGCCATCGCTTCGGCGGCGGCGGTGCCTTCATCGAGCAGCGAGGCGTTGGCGACGTCGAGCCCGGTGAGGTCGCAGATCATGGTCTGGAAGTTGAACAGCGCTTCCAGCCGGCCCTGGCTGATCTCCGGCTGATACGGCGTGTAGGCCGTGTACCACGCGGGGTTCTCGAGGATGTTGCGCTGGATCACCGCCGGCAGGATGGTGCCGCTGTAGCCTTGCCCGATCAGCGAGGTGAACACCTGGTTCTTCGCGGCGACCTCGCCGATATGCGCGAGCGCCTCGGTCTCGCTCAGCGCGCGGCCGAGATCGAGCGGCGCGCGCTGGCGGATATCCGACGGCAGCGTCTGATCCATCAGCGCGGTGAGGCTCGCGGCGCCGACGGTCGAGAGCATGGCCTCGATATCGCGCGGCGAGGGGCCGATGTGGCGGCGGACAAATGTGGTGGCCGGCTCGCTGGCAATCGCGGTGGGCTTGGTCATCGCATCATCATCCTCATGGCGTTTCCGAGCGAAGCATGTCCTCGGGCTTGCCCCGAGGATGGAATCCGGTTCGCGTGACGAAAACGCATCAAAACAGAAACTCTCAGCGTGTTACGCGGTGTGCTTCTCGTAGGCGTCCGCATCCATCATGCCGTCGAGTTCGCTCTTGTCGGCGATCTTGACCTTGAACAGCCACGCTTTGTCGGCGGCGTCGGAATTCACCAGCGTCGGATCGCCGGTCACCGCGTCGTTGACCTCGACGACTTCGCCGGTGATCGGCGCATAGACGTCGGACGCCGCCTTGACGGATTCGACGACGGCGGCGGCTTCGGCCTTCTTCAGCTGGCGGCCGAGTTTCGGCAGCTCGACGAACACCACGTCGCCGAGTTGCGATTGCGCGTAGTCGGTGATGCCGACGGTGGCGACGTCGCCGTCGATGCGGAGCCATTCATGGTCGGCGGTGTAGAGAACAGGCATGGTCAATCCTCAACGCTGATAGCTGTGGGGGACGAAGGGTAAAGTGGTGACAGTCATGGGCAGGCGCTGGCCGCGCACTTCGGCGAACACGCGCGTGCCGGCCGCGCCATGTGAGATCGGCAGATATCCCATCGCGATCGGCCCGTTCAGGCTCGGGCCGAAGCCGCCGGAGGTGACGCTGCCGATCGCCTCGCGGGCTTCCGCGTCGGCGTAGAGTGCCGCGCCGTCGCGCACCGGCGCGCGGCCGTCGGGCCGCAGGCCGACGCGCTTGCGCGCGGTGCCGCCGTCGATCTGCGACAGAATAGTCGTCGCGCTGGGAAAGCCGCCGGCGCGCGAGCCACCGTTGCGGCGGCTCTTCTGGATCGACCACACCAGATCGCCTTCAACAGGCGTGGTCGTGGTGTCGATGTCGTGGCCATAGAGGCAAAGCCCGGCTTCGAGCCGCAGGCTGTCGCGGGCACCAAGGCCGATCGGGGCCACCGCCGCATCGGCCAGCAGCGCATTGGCGAATGCTTCGGCGTCAGCCGCTGGCACCGAAATCTCGAACCCGTCCTCACCGGTATAGCCGGAGCGCGAGACGAAGCAGTCGAGCCCCATCACCTTGCGGGGGCCGGCATCCATAAAGCGCATCTGCGCGACGCCGGGGCTCAGCTTGTCCAGCACCGCGACGGCCTTCGGGCCCTGCAGCGCCAGCAGGGCGCGATCCGCCAGCACCTCGATGACACAGTCGCTGGACAACTCCTTGCGCAGCAAGGCCTCGTCCTCGGCCTTGCACGCCGCGTTGACGACCAGGAACAGGTGGTCGCCGAAATTCGCCACCATCAGGTCGTCGAGAATGCCGCCGGCGGCATTGGTGAACTGGGCATAGCGCTGGCGGCCTTGCGGAACCGCGACGATGTCCTGCGGCACCAGCCGCTCCAGGGCGAGGGCGGCGTCTTCGACCTTGCCGGACTTCGGCCGCAGTACGATCTGGCCCATGTGGGAGACGTCGAACAGCCCGGCGCTGGCGCGGGTGTGCAGGTGCTCCTTGAGCACGCCCATCGGGTATTGCACCGGCATGTCATAGCCGGCGAAGGGCACCATCTTGCCGCCGCGCGCCAGATGCAGCGCGTGCAGCGGAGTTCGGTTCAAGGGGGGAGACGCGGTATCGTGGCCGTCCATCGCGATAAGGCTCCTCTGGGTTCCGGGGTTCCGGAAGCGCTGTCGAAGCCCCATCTGTCGCTGTGCCTGAGAGTATTATCCCGTCGGCGGACGCTCCCGGCGCAAAGGCCGTCACGTCTCTTTCCAGATGCAGTCCAGATCACACGGTCCTTTTGCCTGAGAGTTTCCTGGGGCGGTTGCTCCTTCGGCGCCGCCAGCCTTTGAGTCAAAAGCTGCCGGTCTCTCCCGACGTGATCGGTCGTCAGGGGAACACCCAAAACACGGCTTCCCTAAGGCTGTCAACTCGGGCGCGGAGGCTATCAACGGGGTTATCGCCGGGCTTGATGGCGCGGCCGCAACCCTCTGATCGGGAGCCCATTTTCTGGACAGCGCCAATCCCGCCGTCTAAAAGCGGGGCGCTGGTGGAAAGCTGGCGCGGCATCCGGAAAGCGAAAGCGCGATAGGTCCAAGATGAGTGGCGTTAACGAAATCAGGTCGACGTTCCTGAACTACTTCGCGAAGAACGATCACGCGATCGTTCCGTCGTCGCCGCTGGTGCCGCGCAACGATCCGACGCTGATGTTCACCAACGCCGGCATGGTGCAGTTCAAGAATGTCTTCACCGGCGTCGAGAAGCGGCCCTATCAGCGCGCCACCACCTCGCAGAAATGCGTGCGCGCCGGCGGCAAGCACAACGACCTCGACAACGTCGGCTACACCGCGCGGCATCACACCTTCTTCGAGATGCTCGGTAACTTCTCGTTCGGCGACTACTTCAAGGACCGCGCCATCGAACTGGCGTGGAATCTGATCACCAAGGAATACGGCCTGCCGAAGGACAAGCTGACGGCGACGGTCTACATCGACGACGACGAAGCCTTCGACCTCTGGAAGAAGATCGCCGGCCTGCCGGAATCGCGCATCATCCGCATCGCCGGTTCGGACAATTTCTGGCAGATGGGCGACACCGGGCCGTGCGGTCCATGCTCGGAAATTTTCTACGATCACGGAGAGCATATCCCCGGCGGTCCTCCAGGCTCCGCCGATCAGGACGGCGACCGCTTCATCGAGATCTGGAATCTCGTGTTCATGCAGTTCGAGCAGGTCGCGCCGGGCAATCGTTTGTCGCTGCCGCGTCCGTCGATCGATACCGGCATGGGTCTGGAGCGTGTCGCGGCGGTGCTGCAAGGCAAGCACGACAATTACGACATCGATCTGTTCGCCGCGCTGATCCGCACCATTTCCGAACTCACCGGCGTCAGTGCCGATGGACCGCATCGCGCCTCGCATCGCGTCATCGCCGATCACTTGCGCGCGTCGTCGTTCCTGATCGCCGACGGCGTGCTGCCTTCGAACGAAGGCCGCGGCTACGTGTTGCGCCGGATCATGCGCCGCGCCATGCGTCACGCGCAATTGCTCGGCGCGCGCGAACCGCTGATGTGGCGGCTGGTGCCGTCGCTGGTGCGCGAGATGGGGCAGGCCTATCCCGAACTGGTGCGCGCGGAATCCCTGATCGAGGAAACACTGCGGCTCGAGGAGACGCGCTTCCGCAAGACGCTGGAACGTGGCCTTGCGATTCTCGACGAGAAGAGCGGCAGCCTGAAGAAGGGCGACATGTTCGACGGCGAGACCGCGTTCACGCTGTACGACACCTACGGCTTTCCGCTCGACCTGACACAGGACGCGCTGCGCGCGCGCGGCATCGGCGTCGATATCGCGTCCTTCACCGATGCGATGGAGCAGCAGAAGGCCAAGGCGCGTGCGTCATGGTCAGGTTCGGGCGATACCGCCGCCGAAGCGGTGTGGTTTCCGCTGCGCGAGAAACTGGGCGCGACCGAATTCCTCGGCTACGAGACCGAGAGCGCCGAAGGCGTGGTCGCCGCCATCGTCAAGGACGGCGCGCAGGTCGATCAGCTCAAGGCGGGCGAGAGCGGCGCCGTGGTGCTCAACCAGACGCCGTTCTATGCCGAGTCCGGCGGTCAGGTCGGTGATACCGGCGTGATGACGGGCGACGGCGTCACGTTCCGCGTCACCGAAACCCATAAAAAGGCCGGCGACCTGTTCGTGCATTTCGGCACGGTGGAGCAGGGCACCTTGAAGCCGGACGCGCCGCTTCAGCTTGAGGTGGATCATGCGCGACGCGGCGCCATTCGCGCCAATCACTCCGCGACGCATCTGTTGCACGAGGCGCTGCGGCAGGTGCTGGGCGATCACATCGCGCAGCGCGGCTCGCTGGTGTCGCCGGAGCGGCTGCGCTTCGACTTCGCGCACAACAAGCCGATCTCGGCCGACGAATTGCGCCGCATCGAGGACATCGCCAACGACGTCGTGCTCGAGAACGGCGAAGTGACGACGCGGCTGATGGCGCTCGACGATGCGCGCGAGTCCGGCGCGCGCGCGCTGTTCGGAGAGAAGTATGGCGACGAGGTGCGTGTGGTGTCGATGGGCAATCGCAACCGCGACAACGCGCAGGCACCCAACGCGCTGGGCTGGTCGGTCGAGTTGTGCGGCGGCACCCATGTGCGGCGCACCGGCGACATCGGCGTGATCTCGGTCACCGGCGAGAGCGCGGTGGCCTCCGGCGTGCGTCGCATCGAGGCCCTGACCGGCGCGCAGGCGCGTCACCACGCCAACGACACCATGCAACTGGCGCGCACGGCGGCGGCCGAGTTGCGCACCACCATCGACGATATGCCGGCGCGCATCGCCAGCCTGATGGAGGAGCGCAAGAAGCTCGAACGCGAACTCTCAGACGCGCGCAAGAAGCTGGCGATGGGTGGCGGCGGCAGTTCGGGCGATGCTGCGACCAGCGATATCCGCACCGTGGGCGACGTCAAATTTCTCGGTCGCGCCGTCGAGGGGATCGAAATCAAGGATCTCAAGAGCCTTGCCGATCAGGGCAAGAAGCAACTCGGCTCCGGTATCGTCGCGCTGGTCGCGACATCGGAGGACGGCAAGGCCAGTGTCGTCGTCGGCGTAACGCCCGACCTGACGCCGCGCTTCAACGCCGTGGATCTCGTGCGCAAGGCATCCGAGGTGTTGGGCGGCAAGGGCGGCGGCGGCAAGCCCGATATGGCGCAGGCGGGCGGCCCCGACGGCGCCAAGGCAGCGGCGGCGCTCGAAGCGGTCGCTGCGGCGATGGGTGGCGCGTAGTCCTGGAATGAAAGCGTCCCGGACGTATGCCGCCGGGACGCTCGGTTGTTGTCACCGCGACAGGAACGCCGGCACCGTCATCGAGCGCAGAATGTCGCGCGTGACGCCGCCGAGCACGAATTCGCGCAAGCGCGAATGGCCGTAGCCGCCCATCACGATCAGGTCCGCCGACTTGTCGGCGGCGTGCGACAGGATCACATCGGCGATGCTGCGATCCGGCGCTGATGTCGTTTCGATTTCGACCTGCACATCGTGCCGCGCCAGATGATTGGCAATCTCCATACCGCGGATTTCGCGATGCGAGGTATCGTCCTTGCTCCGCGTGACATTGAGAATCTCGACGGTGCCCGCGCGTTTCAGGAACGGCAGTGCGTCGTTCACCGCTCGCGCGGCAGGCGCGCCGCCGTCCCAGCAGCACAGCACCCGCTCGAGTTTCAATTCTTCGGACTGGATATAGGGGACGACAATCGCCGGCCGCCCGGTGTTGAACAGCGCGGCCTCGATGATCAGGCCGTTGTCGGGGCCCTCGTCGTCGGTCTGGCGCAGGATGCTGAGATCGTAATGCCGTGCGAAGGTGGCGAAGGTCTCCGCCGTGCCGAAACCGGTATCGAGCACCAGGTGATCCGAGATGGAGATTCCGTTACGTCCGGCGAGGGCATGAAAGCGCGTCAGCGCGGTACGCGCCGCCTGTTCGCTCTGGGCGAGAATTTCCGCGATCACGCTGCCGGGAACGCCGGCCATGCCGTAATCGGGCATACCGGCCAGATTGCCGTAGGCCACGCCGGCGAGATGGGCGTTGAAAGTCTCGGCGACGGAGACGGCGAAGTTGAGGGCCTGATCGTGCGACTTATCATGCTCGAGTTTGACGATAAGGTCTTTCATGGCTGACACTCCTCGATGACGGTGACACAGCTTAACGTGGCGTCGCGAAGCCAATTTGCGACTCCGCAATCATTGGCAGGATTTCCGGAGCGGGCGGCATCGGCGCGCATCCGCGCCGACGGTGGGATCGGAGCGATATCGGCTTCACAATTTCGTGGGTGTGTAACGATCTCATGACGCCTTGGTGCCGTGGTGCGGCGATGAGTAGCCAAATGCCCGCTGGCATCTCGCTCGCATCCGCAGCAAAATGCCCCATGCATCACAATACCCCATTGATTTCCACGGTCGTGGTCGGCCTCGTGCTTGCCTTTGTTTTTGGCGCCCTGGTTCAGCGCGTCCGGGTCTCGCCGCTGGTGGGTTATCTGCTGGCTGGCGTGGTGATGGGTCCGTTCACGCCCGGCTTCGTCGCCAATCAATCGATTGCCAACGAACTCGCCGAAATCGGCATCATCCTGCTGATGTTCGGCGTCGGTCTGCATTTTTCGTTGAAGGACCTGTGGTCGGTGCGGGCCATCGCGGTGCCCGGCGCCGTGGTGCAGATCTCCGCCGCCACCGTGATGGGCTGGGCATTGGGCTGGACGCTCGGCTGGAGCACCGGCAAGGGCATCATGTTTGGGCTCGCGCTCTCCACCGCGTCCACCGTGGTGCTGCTGCGGGCGATGCAGGAGCGGCGGCTGATCGATACCGAGCGCGGCCGCATCGCGGTCGGCTGGCTGATCGTCGAGGACGTCGCCATGGTGCTGACGCTGGTGCTGCTGCCGGCGCTGGCGGGCCTGATGAGCGAGAACACCACGGGCAGCTTCGATCTGTCGGCGCTGACGTGGCCGATTGCCATCACGCTGGGCAAGGTTGCGGCCTTCGTCGTGTTCATGCTGGTGGTTGGCCGGCGGGTGATCCCGTGGATTTTGCACTATGTCGCGCATACCGGTTCGCGCGAACTGTTCCGGTTGGCGGTGTTCGCGATTTCGCTCGGCGTTGCCTTCGGCGCGGCGATTCTGTTCGACGTGTCGTTCGCGCTTGGTGCGTTCTTCGCCGGCATGATCCTCAGTGAATCCGAGCTGAGCCAGCGTGCCGCCAACGAGACTCTGCCGCTGCGCGATGCGTTCGCGGTGCTGTTCTTCGTCTCGGTCGGCATGCTGTTCGATCCCGCCATCATCGTGAAGGAGCCGCTGCCGCTGCTGGCGACGCTGTTCATCATTCTGTTCGGCAAGTCGCTGGCGGCGTTTGCCATTGTCCGGCTGTTCGGGCATCCGACCTCGACCGCGTTGACGATTTCCGCGAGTCTCGCGCAGATCGGCGAATTCTCCTTCATTCTCGTGACGCTCGGCGTCAGCCTCTCATTGATGACCGACCGCGGCCGCGATCTGGTGCTGGCGGGTGCGATCATCTCGATCATGCTCAACCCGTTATGGTTCGCGCTGCTGGATCGGTTTCTGGCGAAACGAGAGGCCGCCGTATCGACGGCAGAAGGAGGCGTCGCGGAGCCCGCCGTCGCTGACGAGGGCAGCGCCACACGCGAACCGCTGCCGGTGTCGCCGCTGACCGATCATGTGGTGCTGGTCGGGCATGGCCGCGTCGGCAGCGTGGTCAGCGCGGCGTTGCAACAGGCCGGCACGCCGCTCCTCGTGATCGAGGATAATCCCGGCATCATCGAGCGGTTGCGGGAGCAGGGAATCGAGATCATCAGCGGCAACGCCGCTGCGCCCGACATGCTGCAGGCCGCCAATGTCGGCGCTGCGCGCGGTCTTCTGGTGGCGATCCCTGATGCATTCGAAGGTGGTCAGATCGTCGCCAAGGCGCGTGGCATCAGCGCGAGCCTGCCGATTATCGCGCGCGCCCACTCCGAGGAAGAGATCGCGCACCTCAAGCACCACGGCGCAACCTCGGTGATCATGGGAGAGCAGGAAATCGCCAAGGCGATGCTGGCGCAAATCGCCGGAGGCATGGCGGCCGCGTTTCAGCCGAAACCGGCGGAAGGCAGCACGCCGTCGGCGGCGTGAGCGTCAAGCCGATGGTGAGACATCACCGCCGAGCAATTCTCGCGTCGCGGCCGGGATCGGCACCGGGCGATGCGTGCTCTGGTCGGTGTTGACCCAGACGATCTCTCCGGTCGCCAGAAGTTCGTCGCTACCTTTGCGGAAGATCGCGAGCGCGAACGTCATGCTGGAGTTGCCAACCTTTGCCACGCGCACGCCGACATCAAGGTCCCAGTCGAAGCGGATCGGGGCCCTGTACTCAACCACTGCCTTGACGACATGGAAATCGACGCCGGACTTCTGCGCGTCGGCATACTGATCGTAACCCAGCGCGCGGAAGAATTCGGTGATCGCGGTATCGTAATAGGTGAGGTAGTGCGCGTTGAACAGCACGCCCTGACCGTCGATCTCGGAATAGCGCACCCGGAACGGATGGAAGAAACGAAACTGGTCGCGTGTCGTCATGGTCGTGCCATTCTTTGTCTGGTTCGGGATCGCTCATGCAAAAGGGTGGCGCGGAGTTTCCGTGCCACCCTTTTGTCGTGAAGAACTGCGGCCGTTATGCCGGCGTCATCGCGGCAGTGAGGTTCGCCGCCACCTTGTCGAGAAAGCCGGTGGTGGAGAGCCAGCGCTGATCGGCGCCGACCAAGAGCGCGAGGTCCTTGGTCATGAAGCCGGATTCGACCGTCTCGACACAGACCCGCTCCAGCGTCTTGGCGAACTTTGCAAGTTCTTCGTTGTTGTCGAGCTTGGCGCGATGGGAGAGACCCTGCGTCCAGGCGAAGATCGAGGCGATGGAATTGGTCGAGGTTTCCTTGCCTTTCTGATGCTCGCGATAGTGGCGCGTCACGGTGCCGTGGGCGGCTTCGGCCTCCACCGTCTTGCCGTCCGGCGTCAGCAGCACCGAGGTCATCAGGCCAAGCGAGCCGTAGCCCTGCGCCACGGTGTCGGACTGCACGTCACCGTCGTAGTTCTTGCACGCCCAAACGTAGCCGCCCGACCACTTTAGCGCCGAGGCCACCATGTCGTCGATCAGGCGATGCTCATAGGTCAGGCCCTTGGCCTCGAAATCCTTCTTGAACTCGGCGTCGTAAAGCTCCTGGAAGATGTCCTTGAAGCGGCCGTCATAGACTTTGAGGATAGTGTTCTTGGTCGAGAGATAAACCGGATAGCCGCGCGACAGGCCGTAGTTGAACGAAGCGCGGGCGAAGTCGCGGATGGAATCGTCCAAATTATACATTCCCATGGCGACTCCAGCGCCGGGGGATTGGAAGACTTCGCGCTCGATCACGCTGCCGTCCTCGCCGACGAACTTCATCGTCAGCACGCCCTTGCCGGGAAACTTGAAGTCGGTGGCGCGATACTGGTCGCCAAAGGCGTGGCGGCCGATGATGATCGGTTTCGACCAGCCGGGCACCAGGCGCGGCACGTTCTTGCAGATGATCGGCTCGCGGAAGATCACGCCGCCGAGAATGTTGCGGATGGTGCCGTTCGGCGACTTCCACATCTGCTTGAGGTTGAATTCCTTCACCCGCGCTTCGTCCGGGGTGATGGTGGCGCATTTGACGCCGACGCCGTGCTTCTTGATGGCATTGGCGGCATCGATGGTGACCTGATCGTTGGTCTTGTCGCGGTATTCGATGCCGAGGTCGTAGTATTCAAGGTTCACATCGAGGAAGGGGTGGATCAGCTTGTCCTTGATGTATTGCCAGATGATCCGGGTCATCTCGTCGCCGTCGAGTTCGACGACGGGGTTGGTCACCTTGATTTTCGCCATGGGGAAGGGGGCCTTTTCGAAGTTCGCGTGACGTTGCGCGGGTGGTTTTTGATTATGGCCGGGCTATAGCACCGCACAGCGGGGCGCGAAAGCCGACCTGCCGTCCCAATGAGGCCCATTTCGATCAATTCCGCCATGCACGGGCCGGCTTTCGGGCAATTTGCCGGTGGTTCAGCCCGATGCCGGCTCGAGGGTTGCGTCGCAGCGTCAAAAATGCTCGACAAGCCCTGCCTGCGGCTGGAGAAAATCCGCCTCAACGGCCAATCCGAAACGACTGCAACGCGACCGGCTGCGATCTCTCGCGACCCATCGACGCAACCACCAGAAAGCGACACCGCATGTCCGGCTCAGGCACCGACAAGACCAAGACCGGCCACGCCCTCGAGGGGCCGGTGGTGGTGCTGGTCGAACCGCAGCTCGGCGAGAACATCGGCATGTGCGCGCGTGCCATGGGCAATTTCGGGCTGACCCGGCTGCGGCTGGTGAAACCGCGCGACGGCTGGCCGAACGTCGCCGCGCAGCGCGCCGCCGCCGGCGCCGATCATATCCTCGACAAGGTGGAACTGTTCGACACGGTGGAAGCGGCCATCGCTGACGTGTCGCTGCTCTACGCGACCACCGCGCGCGCCCACGATCAGGCCAAGCCGGTGGTGGGGCCGGAGGCGGCGGCGCGGGAGATGTCGGCCCATGTCGCGCAAGGGGCCACCGCCGCGATCCTGTTCGGCCGCGAGCGCTACGGCCTCGAGAATGACGAGGTGGCGCTGGCCGATCGCATCGTCACCTATCCGGTCAATCCCGGCTTCGCCTCGCTCAACCTCGCGCAGGCCGTGCTGCTGATGGGCTACGAGTGGTTCAAGCTGGCGACAGCGAACGCGCTGCCGTTCGCGATGCCGGAGCGCTCCGAGCGCGCCTCGCAGCACCAGATGCAGGCCTTCTTCGACAATCTGGTCGCCGAACTCGACCGGGTCGAATTCCTGCGCCCGGCGGAAAAGCGCGACACCATGCTGGTGAACCTGCGCAACATTTTTACCCGCATGGAGCCGACCAAGCAGGACATGCACACGCTGCACGGCGTGGTGATGGCGATCGCGGAAGGGCGCAAGGGGCCGGCCAAGGGCGGTGTGCTCGATGCAAGTCAAGGCAAGCGGCTGCGCGAACTCTTGGCCGAGCAGGGTTCGGGTGGCAGCGACGGCGGCAGCATTCGCGGATTGGCGCGGCTCCTGCGCCGCAATCCGAGCGACGCCGAGCGCATGTTGTGGAAGGCGCTGACCACCGACCGCCGCTTCGCCGGCCAGTTCCGGCGCCAGACGCCGGTGGGCCGTCACATCCCCGACTTCGTCTCCTTCACCCACCGCATCGCCATCGAGATCGTCAACCCGAACGAAGCCCCCACCATCGCCACCGACCGCGCCGCGCGGCGGGAGTGGCTGGAAGCGCGGGACTATCGGGTGGTGGAGATTGCCGCGGAGGCCGTCTTGGAGAATCCGATATCGGAATTGGATGCGTTGGCCGAAACAATTCGGGCGCCGCTGTGAGCGACGCCCGGATCGATTCTTCTCAGGGGTGAGGGCTCGGATGCCGGCCTTCAGATGCCCGCTTTCACCTGGGCGATGGCTTCGGCCATCAGCTGGTCCATCTTGGCGCGGACCTGTTGTTCGGTGACACCTTTGCCGGCAAGGTCGGTCGCGACCTTGCGCAGCACGTCCTTGTCGCCGGCTTCCTCGAAGTCCGCGGCGACGACGTCCTTGGCGTAGGCGGCGGCCTCGTCGCCGCTCTTGCCGAGCTGTTCGGCGGCCCACAGGCCCAAGAGCTTGTTGCGGCGGGCCTCGGCCTTGAACTTCTGCTCCTCGTCGAGGGCGAACTTCTTTTCGAAACCTTCCTGGCGCTTGTCGAAGGTCGTCATGATTCGGGTTCCGATCCTGTTTTGGGCCCTAGCGGCCGCATTGCGGGGAGTGGTCCGCGAGCATAGATAATTGGCGAACAAGGCCGAAACAACGGCACCCGAAGTCGCAGGTCCCGATGAACGGATCAGGTATAATTGGCCGGCGAACGAGGGGATCGATTGTGCTCAGGCAGCCGATCAGGTAGGTTCGGCCCTAGGTCCGGTTCTTGTTCTGTTTCACATTTCCGGTCTTCACGGCAGCTCCGTCGTGGATCGCCTCTTTCATACGGAGCACACCCCTCCCATGGATTTCAACAACACACGGTACATCCCCATGAGCCGTCGGCGTCGCATTTATGAAGGCAAGGCCAAGGTCCTGTACGAAGGGCCGGAGCCGGGAACCCTGATCCAGCACTTCAAGGACGATGCCACCGCGTTCAATGCCAAGAAACACCAGGTGATCGAGGGCAAGGGCGTCCTCAACAACCGGATTTCGGAATACATCTTCCAGCATCTGAACGACATCGGGGTGCCGACGCACTTCATCCGCCGGCTCAACATGCGCGAGCAGTTGATCCGCGAGGTCGAGATCGTGCCGCTCGAGGTGGTGGTGCGCAATGTCGCCGCTGGTTCGCTGTCGCAGCGGCTCGGGATTGAGGAGGGCACGCAACTGCCGCGCTCGATCATCGAGTTCTATTACAAGAACGATCAGCTCAACGATCCGATGGTGTCGGAAGAGCACATCACCGCGTTCGGCTGGGCAACGCCGCAGGAGATCGACGACATCATGGCGCTGGCGATCCGCGTCAACGACTTCCTCTCCGGGCTGTTCCTCGGCATCGGCATCCGCCTCGTCGACTTCAAGATGGAGTGCGGCCGGCTGTTCGAGAACGACATGATGCGCATCATCGTCGCCGATGAAATTTCCCCCGACTCATGCCGGTTGTGGGATGTGAAGTCGAACGAGAAGCTGGACAAGGACCGCTTCCGCCGCGATCTCGGCGGGCTGATCGAAGCCTATACCGACGTCGCCAAGCGGCTCGGCATTCTGGCGGAAAACGAACGGCCGGTGGGTGCCGGTCCGGTGCTGGTGAAGGGGTGAGGCTACGCCATCCTGAGGAGCTCGCCGTCTTCGGCGAGCCTCGAAGGATGGCCCAGAGGCTCAACGTCGCCCTTCGAGGCTCGGGCTTTCGCCCTCGCACCTCAGGATGACGTTTCAAAAGATGGATAGACGATGAAAGCGCGTGTGACGGTAACACTGAAGAACGGCATTCTCGATCCGCAGGGCAAGGCCATCGAAGGCGCGCTGAAATCTCTCGGCGTCGACGGCATCGCCAGCGTGCGGCAGGGCAAGGTGTTCGACATCGAATTGCCCGGCGCCGACAAGGCCAAGGCCGAAGCGGCATTGAAGGACGCCGCCGACAAGCTGTTGGCCAATACCGTCATCGAGAATTATCGGGTCGAAGTGCTGAGCTAGGTTGGTCGAATGAAATCCGCCGTTCTCGTCTTCCCCGGCATCAATCGCGAACGCGATATGGCGCGCACGCTCAAGCTGGTGTCGGGCCATGAGCCCGCGATGGTGTGGCACGCTGAAACCGCCCTGCCCAAGGGCACCGATCTGGTTGTGTTGCCCGGCGGCTTTTCCTACGGCGATTACTTGCGTTGCGGCGCCATCGCCGCGCGCTCGCCGGTGATGGATGCGGTGCGTAAATTCGCGGCCGACGGCGGCCTCGTGCTCGGCGTCTGCAACGGTTTTCAGATCCTGTGCGAGTCCGGGCTGCTGCCCGGCATCCTGATGCGTAACGCGCGGCTCAAGTTCATCTGCCATGACGTGCATCTGCGCGTGGAACGCTCCGATACGCCGTTCACGCGCGGCTACAATGCCGGGCAGGTGATCCGCGTGCCGGTGGCGCATGGCGAGGGCAACTACGCGGCCGACGCGGAGACGATCAAGCGGCTCGATGGCGATGGCCGCGTGCTCTATCGCTACTGCTCGGCCAGCGGCGAAGTTGGAGACACCCACAACATCAACGGCGCGGCGCAGTCGATCGCCGGCATCGTCAACGAGCGCGGCAACGTGCTCGGCATGATGCCGCATCCGGAAAACCACGTCGAAGACATCATGGGCTGCACCGATGGTCGCGGCCTGTTCGCGGGCCTCGCGGCGCATCTGGAGCGCGCGGCGTAACATCGTGGATGCAGCCGACCAGATCGCTGCATCCCGGGAAAGTTCGATCCGCGCGCTGCTTCGGCAAGCCAAACAAATCGGTGCCGAATATTATCGGCTCACCAGCAAGCCATTGGGCGTGACCGGCGAAGTTGCCGAATATGAAGCCGCGGAAAAGCTCGGCCTGACGCTGGCGGTGGCCCGGACACCGGCATTCGATGCGTTTCGTGATGTCGATGGCGGCCACGTTCGCTACCAGATCAAGGGACGGGCCGTCCAAAAGACTGATCGCTACAAGGGCATGGTGCCGAAGATCGTCGACGGCGATTTCGAATGCGTTCTTCTGGTGCTGCTCGATAAAGCGACGCTGGATGCCATCGAGATTTGGCAGGCGGATCGCGACAGCGTCATGAGGCGGTTGGATGCACCCGGCGGCCGCGCTCGTAACGAGCGACGGGCCATGGCCATTTCACAATTCAAATCGATTGCCCGGAAGGTCTGGCCGGACCAGGGTGTCGCAACTCGTGAACCCGCGCCCTAGCTGGCCGTTACCGGCGCCGCCGGTTTCCGCTTCACCTTCTTGATGGTGGCGGAGAAGGTGAACAAGATTCGTTCACCGCAGCGGAGCGTGCCGCGCAGAAAGATCAGCGAGCCGCCGGCGCGGGTCACTTCGCCGTCGCAGTCGATGCGGTCGCCTTCGCGCGCGGCATCGAGGAAATCGCAGGCGAAGGAAACGGTGACGCCGGGCCCGTCGAGATGTTCGCGGGCGAGCGCGAACAGGCAGTAGTCGGCGAAAGTCATGTAGCAACCGCCGTGGACATTGCGCATGCCGTTGAGGTGCTTGGCCTCGACCCGGAAGGCGCAGCGGACCGTGCCGTCATCCTCGATCTTGTGCCAGAACGGGCCGTTGTTGGATTCGAACGAATCCCGTTTCCAGGTCCGCCAGCCGGCGAATTCGCCCTCGGTCGCGACGAAAACGGCCCGCTGCAACGGGGTCGAGACTGCGATATTGTCCACGGATCGAAAACTCCCAGCAAAATGCGCCGGCAAGCGTTAAATCCGATCCCCGGCGATTGTGCAAATCCGTTCTACGATCCCGCCGCAGCCCACTCCATCCGTCTGTCGCGGCCTCAGGCCGTGCGAAGCGCCACCAGAAATTTGTCGACCTCGCTTTGCAACTGCCGGCTTTCCGATTGCAACGCGTTCGCCGAGCCATGAACGTTGGCGGCGGCGGCCTCGGTGTTTTCCGAACCCTTGCTGACATTGACGATGGCGGCGGCAACCTCGGTCGATCCTGTCGCGGCCATGGTGATGTTGTAGGTGATTTCCTTGGTCGCAAGCATCTGTCGCTCGACAGCCTCCGCGATCATCTTCGAATTCTGCGAGATCGAGGCGATGGTTTCGCTGATCTGCGAGATGGCCGCCACCGTGGTGCCGGTCACCGTCTGGATTTCGGCGATCTGGGCCGTGATCTCGTCGGTCGCCTTCGAGGTTTGCGAGGCGAGCTGCTTCACCTCGTGCGCCACCACGGCGAAGCCCTTGCCCGACTCGCCGGCGCGGGCCGCCTCGATGGTGGCGTTGAGGGCGAGGAGATTGGTCTGCTGTGCGATGGCGCCGATGATCTTGATGACGTCGCCAATCTGGCTGGCGGCCTGATTGAGTTCGCCGATCCGGCTGCTGGCCATTTCGGCCTGCGTCACGGCGCTGGTGGCGGTCTCGAGCGAGTCATGCACCTTCTGCGAAATCTCGCCGATCGACGATTCCAGGCTTTCGGTACCAGTCGCGGCGGATTTCACGCTGTCGGTGGCTTCCCTGGAGGAAGTGGCGACCGTTGTCGAAAGAAGCTGGGTGTCCTTCGCGATGGTGGTTAAACCATCTGCGGCCCCCTTCAGCGTTTCCGCCATGCCGGCCACACCCTGCGTGATCTGGCCGATGGTTTGCTCGAAGCGCTCGGACAGATTTTGAAGCGCGTCGGACTTCTCCTGCTTTCCGGCGTCGAGATAGACCGAAATGACGAAATCCATGTCGAGCAGAACGACGGTGACGAGGGCGTCGATCAATGCCGCCTGCTTGTCGTGATCGGCCTTGCCGAGCCATCGCCCGCGCGGACGCGTCTCCAGCCGCCGCAGCAGGCTCACCAGCAGCTTGCGATAGCCGCCGATATACCATTGCGGCTCCAGCCCGAGGCGATGATGGACGCGACCGATCCGGTGCGCCGATTCCACATAGGCCTCGTCGAATGTGCCGGCCAGAATCTGTTCCCAGTGGCGGAGTTGCGCCGCTTTGGCGTGGGACTGAATGGCTCGATCGGTGAAGTGCCGCTGTACCTCCGGAAAACGGCTGAGAAAGCCGTAGAATTCGTCGAGCGCCGCGGGCATTTGCGCCACCACGAAGGGGCGCAGTTCGGCGAGGGCGAGGCGGGTGTCGTCGGTGATTTCGGAGAACGAAAGGCGCGTCGAGAGCGAATTGCTCGGATCCATCTTCAAAAACCAGCGGGCCACGCTTGGATCGTCGCGGGCGCGCCAGCCCGTGGTAGCTGCCCGTGCGGGCCGGTTGAATTGGGACCGGGCCGGATTCGGCGGAACCTATCGATGGCGTGGTTAAGGCTTGCTAAATTCTACCGTCACACGAAATAGGGGAAGGGGCGGCCGTTGGTCGCAACTCCGGCGGGATTAGCGGGAAAAGAGCTTTCGCGCGGCCCGCAATCTTCGTAAACAAGGCCGCATTCGCGAGGAATCCCCGATCTTGACCGAGCCGACAATCACTCCCGACCTCGTCGCCAGCCATGGCCTCAAGCCGGACGAATACGAGCGCATTCTCAAGCTGATCGGGCGCGAGCCGAGCTTCACCGAACTCGGCATCTTCTCGGCGATGTGGAACGAGCACTGTTCCTACAAGTCGTCGCGCATCCATCTGCGCGGACTGCCGACCAAGGCGCCCTGGGTGCTGGTCGGGCCTGGCGAGAATGCCGGCGTGATCGATATCGGCGACGGGCAGGCCATCGTCTTCAAGATGGAAAGCCACAACCATCCGAGCTTCATCGAGCCCTATCAGGGCGCGACCACCGGCGTCGGCGGCATTCTGCGCGACGTCTTCACCATGGGCGCGCGGCCGATCGCCTGCCTCAATGCGCTGTCGTTCGGCGCGCCAGAGCATCCGAAGACCCGACATCTGGTGTCCGGTGTGGTCGCCGGCGTCGGCGGCTACGGCAATTCCTTTGGTGTTCCGACCGTCGGCGGGCAGGTGCGTTTCCACACCCGCTATGACGGCAACATTCTCGTCAACGCCATGGCGGTGGGACTGGCCCGCACCGACGGCATTTTCCTTGCGGCTGCGTCCGGCGTGAACATGCCGATCGTCTATCTCGGCTCCAAGACCGGCCGTGACGGCATTCACGGCGCCACTATGGCGTCGGCGGAATTCGACGACGACAGCGGCGAGAAGCGGCCGACCGTGCAGGTCGGCGATCCATTCGCGGAAAAGCTGCTGCTGGAAGCCTGCCTCGAAATCATGGCGAAGGACTGCGTCATCGCCATTCAGGATATGGGCGCGGCCGGCTTGACCTGTTCGGCGGTGGAGATGGGCGCCAAGGGCGACCTCGGCGTCGATCTCGATCTCGACGCGGTGCCGACCCGCGAAGTCGGCATGACAGCCTACGAAATGATGCTCTCCGAGAGCCAGGAGCGCATGCTCATGGTGCTGAAGCCGGAGAAGGAAAAGGAAGCGGAAGACATCTTCCGCAAGTGGGGCCTCGATTTCGCGATCGTCGGCTACACCACGCCGTCCAAGCGCTTCGTGGTCAAGCATGGCGGCAAGGTGATGGCCGATTTGCCGATCAAGGAGTTGGGTGACGAAGCCCCGCTCTATGATCGTCCGCATGTCCCGTCGCCGGCATTGCCCGTGGTTCACGCGCGCGAGATTTCATCGCCGATGGCGATCGCCGATGCGCTTGAGAAGCTGATCGGCTCGCCGGAATTGTGTTCGCGGCGTTGGGTGTGGGAGCAGTACGACCACGTCATCGGTGGCAACACGGTGCAGCGTCCCGGCGGCGATGCCGCGGTGGTGCGCATCGAGGACGGGCCGAAGGGCCTCGCCATGACTGTCGATGTGACGCCGCGCTATTGCGAGGCCGATCCGTTCGAGGGCGGCAAGCAGGCGGTGGCGGAAGCGTGGCGCAACGTCACCGCGGTCGGGGCCAAGCCGCTCGCAATCACCGACAACCTCAATTTCGGCAATCCGGAGCGGCCCGAGATCATGGGGCAGTTCGTAGGCTGCCTGCGCGGCATTGCGGATGCCTGCCGCGCGCTGGATTTCCCGGTCGTGTCCGGCAACGTCTCGCTCTACAACGAGACCAACGGACGCGGCATCCTGCCGACGCCGTCGATCGGCGGCGTCGGGTTGCTCGACGATTTCACCAAGTCGGCGACGCTGGCGTTCAAGGCCGAAGGCGAGGCGATTCTGCTGATCGGCGAAACCAAGGGGTGGCTCGGCCAGTCGGTTTATCTGCGCGACATCTGCGGCCGCGAGGAGGGCGCTCCTCCGCCGGTCGATCTCGCCGCCGAGAAACGTAACGGCGATGTCGTGCGCGGCATGATCCACGCCGGCACCGCGACAGCGGTGCATGATCTCTCCGACGGCGGTTTGCTGGTCGCGCTGGCCGAGATGGCGATGGCCGGCAAGGTCGGCGCGGTGCTCGATGCCGCGCCGGGCGCGCTGGTGCCGCACGGCTACTGGTTCGGCGAGGATCAGGCGCGTTACGTCATCACCGTGCGCGATGCCGATCTGCTCGGCGTGCTCAGCAAGCTAAAATCCGTCGAGGTGCCGTGCGTGCAGATTGGCAAGACCGGCGGCGACACGATCGCGATTGCCGGCGAGCGCGCGGTCAAGATCGAGACATTGCGTCACGCGTTCGAGCGTTGGTTGCCGGATTACATGGCCGGGAAGAACTGACGGTTTTCGTCGGTTGTCATTGACCTCTCAGTTGTCATGGCCGGGCTCGTCCCGGCCATCCACGTTCTTGGCTGCACCTCCGAAAGAAAGACGTGGATGCCCGCGACAAGCGCGGGCATGACGGAGGAGTTTGGGTTTGTGAATCCCTGTCACTCGACTGAGCTTCAGACGGGCGCTCACGACGACGTCGCCGAATACTCGTTGCTGATATCCCTGCCGGTGTAATCGATCATCGTCGCGGTGGCGATCAGGCTGACCACCGCGCAGGCGGCGATGTAGATCGCAATCGCGTAGGGTGTTTTGTATGTGCCGAACAGCCACGTCGCGATCAGCGGTGCCGGGCCGCCGGCGATGACCGACGCGAGCTGATAGCCGAGCGATGCGCCGCTGTAGCGCAACCGGCCGGTGAAGCTCTCGGCGATCAGCGCGGCCTGCGGTCCGTACATCATGTCGTGCGGAATGAGCGACAGCACGATGGCGAGGAAGATGATCCAGGCCACGCCCGTGTTCACCATGCCGAAGTAGATGAAGCCGAACACGCCGGTCACCGCGGCTCCGATCATGTACATCGCCTTGCGGCCGATGCGGTCGGAGAGATGGCCGAAGATCGGAATCGAGAAAAACGACACCACCGATGCCGCCAGCACCGCCGTCAGCAAGAAATCACGCGAGACGTGCAGTGTCCCGACGCCGTAGGCGAAGATGAAGGCGGTGAAGATATAGAACGGTGCCTGTTCCGCCATCCGCGCGAAGGCGCATTGGATGATTTCCCAAGGTTGCCGCCGGATCACTTCAAGAATCGGCGTGCGCTCGATCCGTCGCTCGGCGAGCAGTCGGCTGAACACCGGCGTCTCCAGAATGCCGAGCCGGATGTAGAGGCCGACGGCCACCAGCACCAGGCTAAGAATGAACGGCACGCGCCAGCCCCAGGCGAGGAATTGCTCGCCGGACATCTGGCTGAAGGCGAGGATCGCAAGATTGGCGAGAAACAATCCGCACGGCACGCCGAACTGCGGCCACGATGCCACCAGCCCGCGCGAGGTGTTGGTGCGGGCCCATTCCATCGACAGCAGCACCGAGCCACCCCATTCGCCGCCGACGCCGACGCCCTGAATGAAGCGCAGAATCGTGAGCAGCACCGCGCCCCAGATGCCGATGGTGGCGTAGGTGGGGACCAGCGCGACCGCGAAAGTCGCAAGTCCCATCAGCAGCAGCGTCGCGATCAAGGTGGACTTGCGCCCGATCCGGTCGCCGTAATGTCCAAAGATGGCGGCGCCGATCGGGCGGGCGATAAAGCCGACGGCATAGATCGCGAAGGCTTCGAGCGTACCGACCCATGGATCGGAATGCGGGAAGAACAGTTTTGCGAAGACCAGTCCTGTGACTGTGCTGTAGAGGAAGAAATCGTACCACTCGATCGCCGTGCCGATGGTGGAGGCGAGAACCGCGCGACGCAACTGGATACGATGTTCGGATGGGGAAAGGAGCGCCGAGGCGCTGTCTGCGGAGGTCATGACATTTCTCCGGAATGGCTGCGGCGTGGGAGCCGATCACCGTTCACTCTGGGAAACGCCGCGACATAATTTTTGATGGAACAAGGTGGACGGGGTTTCGTTCCATCCAGTTTCTGTTTGGCGGATCACATCTTCGTAAGCAGAGGGCCTATGATGCATGGTCGCACTACAGCACGCGCTGCGAGCCTGGAATCATCCGCAGCAGTCGTGTCGCGATCCAGCTCGTCGCCATTGTCACCACGAAGGCGATCAGCGCCTTGACGATCGCCGGCCAGTCGAAGTCCAGCATCCAGTATTGAATCCACAGGATGAACGCGTAGTGCACCAGGAAGATGCCATAGGCATCGTTCTGCATCGGATCGAGAATGCTCCAGCCCGAGCGTTTCCAGCGCATGAAGAAGGAGAGGATGGTGAACATCATTCCCGCGCTGAAGATGACGAACAGAACGCTGTAGCTGGCCTCGTACCACATGGGCAACGTGTCGGGATTGTCGAGGATTTCGCGCTTGATGTAGATCAGGCCCCACAGCCCGGCGTAAGGGATGAGGGTGACGATCGCCCAGTTGATCCAGTTCGACTTGGCGAGTTGCCCGTCGGCGGCGAGTACGCCTTCGCTGAAGCGGCCCGCGCCGATGCCCGCGCCGATGAAGAAATACAGCGCGTAGAGCAGCACCCGGCTGGCCTGCACCGAGAACGGGCCCCATTCGAACCAGTAGCTCGGACCGAAGATCAGGCGCATCGGCACGTAGGCGATACCGGTCACGACCACCAATACGACGAAGAACAGCGCGGGGTTACTGAAGCCGCGCACCGAGAGGCGATTGATCCAGAACAGTGAATTCGAACTGATGCGAAACAGCGCGCCGGCGGCGAGATCGAACAGCAACAGCACCCAGACGAACCACACTGGGCCGCTTGGCCACGGTCCGTTGGTCACCATGTTCCACCAGAACGCGCTGAAGCGCAGGTCCGGATGCTCGCGCAACGCCAGCGCATAGTAGGCAATCGGGATCACCGTGAGCGCGGCGATGACGAACGGCAGTCCGAGACGCAGCAGCCGATCGTAGGCGAAAACGCCGGGCACGCGGCGCGCAAGGCTCGGCCACACGAACAGGCCCGACAGGAAGAAGAACATCGCCATGAAGAAACTGTCGGTGGCGAGTACGACGAAGTCGAAGCCGAGCCACGACTTCGGGTCGGTGTGTCCGAAATAGGTGTACGGAATGACCGCGTGATGGATCACGACCACCACGGTAAGAAACGTCCGCGCGCGATCCAGCGCCAGATTGCGGCCGTGTGCTGCGGGTGCGATCTCGGGAGCGACGTCGGGCGCGGGATGGGCAATCGACTTCATGCAGCCTCCTGCGCAGCGCGGCAGCCTCTACGACCCGTGACGGCATCTGACCGCGGCGGGAACCATGTTTCGACGCGGGTGTTATCGCATGAGAATCCTGGAGAGCAAAAGATGAGTATTCTCAAGTGGGCCCTGATTTTTCTTGTGGTCTCGATCATCGCGGGATTGCTGGGTTTCACCGGCGTATCCGCGGCATCCGCCGATATCGCGCGCGTGCTGTTCTATATCTTCGTCGTGATCTTCCTGGTGTTGCTGATTTTGGGGCTGACGATTTTTCGAGCATAGCGGGTCGTACCGCGAGGATCGGCCCGAACGGAACGATCAATACAATCCGGCCCCGGGGAGACAATCTCCGGGGTCTTTCCGTGACGAGAAACGGGTTTGCCTCCCGCGCGATCAGGCGGGCGGCAATTCCTCGATGGTGACCTTGTCGGGATAGAATGCCAGATGCCCGGCGATCGCGGCCATCGCCGGGTAGGGTGTCTCGTAGCTCCAGATCGCATTGTCGAGGGTCGTTGCATCGGTGCGGATGCTGAAATAGCTGGCGTCGCCTTTGTACGGGCAATGCGTGACCCGGTCGGTCCGCACCAGCCGCGCCGGGTCGGCATCGGAGCGCGGGATATAGTAGACCGCCGGATAGGTCGCCTCCCGCAGCGTCAGCGCATGGGTCGTATCGGCGATCACCGTCCCGCCGGCCGAAACGCGGATGCGCCTGGCGGTGGGCTCGATGGTGATGGGATGGTCGGGGCCGGGAATTTTCATCGGCAACCTCGTAAGGCGCCAGCCTCGATGCCGGGGGCGATCGGGCGGGCTATTGATGGTGAATCGGATATAGTAACCTCAACATGCCGGAAACAGGGCCGCGTCAGGTCGCGGACGCCCGACCGGTCGCCTGGAGAATAATGATGCCGATGGACGCCCGCGATATCGAATCCATGATCAAGGCTGCGATACCCGACGCCGAGGTGACGATCCGGGATCTCGCCGGCGATGGCGACCATTACGCCGCGACGGTGATCTCGGAATCGTTCCGGGGCAAGTCGCGCGTGCAACAGCACCAGATCGTCTACCAGTCGCTGCGAGGGCAGATGGGTGGTGTGCTTCACGCGCTGGCGCTTCAGACTGGCGTGCCGGACTGACACAATCGATTCGCCGGTGAGGGTGGGGAGCGGCGCATGACGCAGGCTGGACAACGCAGGACCTTGCTGCGCGAGCGAAACCCGCAACAGCATCACCGCGTCACCTTTGTCGAACTGTTCTTCGATCTGGTCTTCGTCTTCGCGGTCACCCAGATTTCCCACACGCTGCTGGCGCATTTCACGCCGCTCGGCATGGTGCAGGTCGGCGTCCTGATGCTGGCGGTGTGGTGGGTCTGGGTCTTCATGTCCTGGGTCACCAACTGGCTCGATCCGGAGCGGACGCCGGTTCGTGTCATGCTGTTCGTGATGATGGTCGCTGGCCTGTTGCTGTCGACGTCGATCCCGAAGGCATTCGACGACCGCGGCCTGATCTTCGCGCTGGCCTATGTCTTCATGCAGTTGGGGCGCTCGATCTTCTTCGTCTTTGCGGTGCCGAAATCCGAGACCGGCCATCGCCGCAATTTCATGCGCATCTCGATCTGGATCGCGACGAGCGGCGTGTTCTGGATTGTCGGTGGTCTTGCCGATCCGCAGACGCGGCTCTGGCTGTGGCTGATCGCGCTCGCCATCGAATATTCCGGCCCGGCCATGCGCTTCCGCACGCCCGGCCTCGGCGCATCCTCGATGCAGGATTGGGACGTCGAGGGCGGCCACATGGCGGAGCGCTGCGCGCTGTTCATCATCATCGCGCTCGGAGAATCCATCGTCGTCACCGGCGCGACCTTCAGCGAAACGGCGTGGACATGGACCAGTGCATTCGCATTTGTCATCGCGCTGCTCGGCTCAATCGCGATGTGGTGGATTTATTTCCACATCGGCGCGGAAGCCGGATCGCACCGGATTTCCAATGCCGACGAGAGCGGCCGGATGGCGCGGCTGGCCTACACTTATATTCATTTGTTTATCGTGATCGGCATCGTGGTCTGCGCGGTGGGCGACGAGATGCTGCTGGCGCATCCGGGCGGCCATGACGGTCACAGCGGCACGAAGGAATTGCTCGCCATGATCGGCGGGCCGCTGATCTATCTCGCCGGCGTCATCCTGTTCAAGCGCACCATTCGCGGCCATCTGCAATTGTCGCATCTGGTCGGCATCGGGTTGTTGATTGTGCTGATCCCGTTCGGGGCGATGCTGTCGCCGCTGTGGCTCTCAGCGACGACGACGGCGATTCTGATGCTGGTCGCGGCATGGGAGGCGATTTCGCTTGGCTCGCCCGAAGCGTCAGCCGAGCCTCACACCGAGGCCACCAGCGCGTGAACCGAAAACAGGTTGTCGTCGTCGGTCCATGAGACCTGCGGCGTCCAGCCCGTGCTTTTCGCCAGCGTATTGAAGCGCTCCAGGCTGTATTTATAGCTGTTCTCGGTATGGATGCTCTCGCCGGCGCGGAACGAAACATTCTTGCCAAGAATGCGTACGGTTTGCGCCTTGCGGCTCACCAGATGCATCTCGATGCGGTGGCGCTCGCGATTATAGATCGCGCGATGCGTGAACGCCGCGAGATCGAAGTCGCCGCCGAGTTCACGGTCGATGCGCGCCAGCAGGTTAAGATTGAAGCGCGCGGTGACGCCGGCCGCGTCGTTATAGGCGGCGTGCAACACACGGTCGCTCTTCTCGAGATCGACGCCGATCAGCATCAGCGCGCCGGGGCCGAGAATCTCCCGCGCGCTGCGGAGGAAGGCGCAAGCCTCGTGCGGCTCGAAATTGCCCAGCGTCGAGCCGGGGAAGAAGCCGACCTTCGGCATATCGGCGACGATTTTCGGCAATTCGAACGGCGCGGTGAAGTCGGCGACGACCGGCGCGACCCGCAGAGTCGGGAAATCGTGCTGCAAGGCGCTCGCTTGTGCTTTGAGGAAGTCGCCGGAAATATCCACGGGGACGTAGGCGCCGATCCGGCAGTGCTGCAACAACAGCCGGACCTTGGTGGTGGCGCCGGCGCCGAATTCCACCAGCGCCGCGCCCTCGGGAATGATCGCCGCGATCTCGCTGCTACGTGCGCGCAGGATGCCGAGCTCGGTGCGTGTCGGATAGTATTCCGGCAGCACGGTAATCTGCTCAAACAACTCGGAGCCCGCGGCGTCGTAGAAATATTTCGGCGATAGCTGTTTCGGTTGCCGGCTCAGGCCGTCCAGCACATCGGCGGCGAAGGCCGAGGTTTGCGGATCGAAACGCTGGGCTTTGGCCAGGGCGGCGACGTGGGCGTTCATGGGAAACTCCTGGCGTTCGGATGCGGCGGATCAATCGCCGTAGTCGGCTAGGCGCAGTCCGGTGAACTGCCAGCGATGGTGCGGATAAAAGAAGTTGCGATAGGTCACGCGGCTGTGGCCTTGCGGTGTCGCCAGCGACGAACCGCGGAGTACGAGCTGGTTGACCATGAACTTGCCGTTGTATTCGCCGAGCGCGCCTTCGATGGCGCGATAGCCGGGATAGGGCGCGTAGGCGCTCCGGGTCCACTGCCAGACGATGCCATAGGCGTCGTCGAGGAGGCCGGCGCGCGCCGCCACCTCCCATTCCATCTCGGTCGGCAGATGCTTGCCGCGCCAGCGTGCGAAGGCATCGGCTTCGTAGTAGCTGACATGCATCACCGGTGCGTCGAGGTCGAGCGGCTGCAAACCGCCGAGCGACATCACGCGCCACGCGCCATCAACCTTGTGCCAGTGGCCGGGGGCGTCCCATTGCTCGGCGCTTGCCTTGGCGAAGCCATCCATCAGCCACAAGGTCGGCGTGCGGTAACCGCCGTCGTCGATGAAGGCGAGCCACTCGCGGTTGGTGACGAGGTGCCGCGCCAATTTCACCGGACCGACCAGCGCGCGGTGCGCCGGCTTCTCGTTGTCGAAATGAAACGTCTCGGCGGCATGGCCGATGCTGTGGATGCCTTCCTTGAGTTCGCACCACGTTTCGCCACTGCGGGCCGAGGCGGGCGGTGTCCAGGCGGGATCGTAGGCCGGATACAGCGGGTTCTGCGCGAAGGCGTGCAGGATGTCGGTCAGCATCAATTCCTGATGCTGCTGCTCGTGATTGAGCCCGACCTCCACCAGCGGCGCGAGCTGGGCCAGCTTCTCGGGCGCCGCCTCGTTGAAGAACTTCAGCACCGCCGCATCGACGTGGCGGCGATAAGCGGTCACGTCCGCCGTGCCGGGGCGGGTGAGGTGGCCGCGTTCGGCGCGGGCGTGACGCGGCCCGGCGCTGACGTAATAGGAATTGAACAGGAAGGCGTAGTCTGGATCGAACGGCCGGTAGCCGGGACAATGCGGCCCGAGCAAAAATTGTTCGAAGAACCAGGTGGTGTGGGCGCGGTGCCACTTCGCCGGGCTGGCGTCCGGCATCGATTGCACCGCCTGATCTTCGGGGCTCAGCGGGGCCGCCCGGCGCTCGGTCTCGTCGCGAACGGCGCGATAGGCTTCGGAAAGGCGGGCAACGAGGTTCGCCCCGGACAGCTCGGAGCCATCCGGGTGGGCAGAACGGTCGGCTGACAAGCGGTCGGCCGCGGATGCGGATTGCGTCACGGAAATCTCCGGTTCAGAGAAAAACGCGGCTGCGACAGATGGGTTCCGAAGAAAAATTCTGTCAGCGGTCAACTTAGGATCGCGGATCGCGATGTTAACCCCGCCAAAGGACAAAGACCTTGCGCCGGGCAGGGGGCAGGCCCGCGCATGACGCAGCGGTGATCGGTGAACAAACCCGAAAACCGAGCATTTTTCTTGGGATGCAAAGGCTTTCGGGCTACATATATGAGCAGCAGGTTGGTTCGCGGGCGGTCGCGAACGACGCCGCAAGAGGACGCAAGATGAGCATTGAGCAGTTTATCGAGAACGAAGTGAAGTCGAACGACGTGGTGCTGTTCATGAAGGGCACCCCGCAATTCCCGCAGTGCGGGTTCTCCGGTCAGGTGGTGCAGATCCTCGACCACATCGGCGTCGGCTACAAGGGGCACAACGTGCTGGAATCCCCGGAGCTGCGCGACGGCATCAAGGCCTATTCGAACTGGCCGACCATTCCGCAGCTCTACGTCAAGGGTGAGTTCGTCGGCGGCTGCGACATCGTCCGCGAGATGTTCCAGGCCGGCGAATTGCAGAAGATGTTCGCCGACAAGGGCATCACCCTCGGCGCCCCGGCCTGACACCGTTCTCACGACAGATCGGCGCGACGCGTTACGACGTCGTCGTCGCCGACATCACGACACTTGATGTCGATGCCATCGTCAACGCGGCGAACAATTCGTTGCTAGGCGGTGGTGGCGTCGACGGCGCGATTCATTGGGCCGCCGGACCCGACTTGCTGGCCGAATGCCGCGGGTTGGGCGGCTGCGCCACCGGCGACGCCAGGATCACCAAAGGCTATCGGTTGCCGGCCCGTCATGTCATCCATGCGGTGGGTCCGGTCTGGCATGGCGGCCAACGGGGCGAGGAGGCGGAGCTGGCCTCCTGCTACCGCCGCGCCATGCAGCTTGCGGCCGAGCACGATCTGCGCTCCATCGCCTTCTCCGCGATCTCCACCGGCGTCTACGGCTTTCCCGCTGACCGCGCGGCGCGGATCGCCATCGCCACGACTATTGCCACCGTCGCCACGGCGCGCGAGGTGGAGCGGGTGATTTTCTGCTGCTTCTCGGAACCAAGCGCCGAGTTGCATCGCCGGGCGCTCGGCGATGCCGCATCCTCTTGCTAAGCATTCTCCGGCCACGCATTCTCCGGATCGGGACGGAGAGCAGAACCACATGAATGCAAGATCGATGATCGGCCGGCTGGTTGGTGCGGCCGCGGTATGTTTCGCGGTAGCGACCGCGGCGCGTGCCGAAGGGACATTCGACATTCCCGCAGGCGCCACATTCTCGCAGGCAAAACTTGCGAAGATCGCCGACTTCTTCAACAACGAGATCGTGCAAGGCAAAATTCCCGGCGCGGTGCTGGTGATCCATCAGCACGGCAAACCGGTCTACACCGGCCTGTTCGGCGTTCGCGACGTCGCGACCAAACTGCCGATGTCGCTCGACACCATCTTCCGCATTTCGTCGATGACCAAGCCGATCACCAGCGTCGCGGCGATGATGCTGATCGATGAGGGCAAGCTGAAACTCGACGACCCGGTTTCGAAATACATTCCCTCGTTCGCCAACATGAAAGTCGGCGTTGCGAAGAAGACGCCGGAGGGCAAGGACGAGCTTGAGCTGGTGCCGCTGCAGCGGCCGATCACCGTGCTCGACCTGATGCGGCACACTTCCGGCATCACCTACGGATTCTATGGCGACAGCCCGGTGCGCAAGGCCTATGCCGGTGCCAACATCTTCGACGGCGATCCCGATAATGCGGAATTCGCCGAACGAATTGCAAAGCTGCCGTTACAGGAGCAGCCGGGCACACTGTGGGACTACGGCCATTCCACCGATATTCTCGGTCGCGTGATTGAGGTGGTGTCCGGCAAATCGCTTTATCAGTTCGAGAAAGGCGTTCTGCTCGATCCGCTGGGCATGGTCAACACCGGCTTCTATGTCACCGATCCTGCCAAGCGCGATCTGGTGGCGCAGCCGATGCCGAACGACAGCAATTTTCGCGTCGGCTATACGTTGAACCCGCTGGTACCGCGCAAGCGCGAGGCCGGCACCGGCGGCATGATCTCGACGCCTCACGACTACGCGCGTTTCGCGCAGATGATCCTCAATGGTGGAACGCTGGATGGCCGGCAGATTTTGAGCCCGAAAGCGTTCAAGGAAATGACCACCGATCACGTCGGACCCGGTTCGGGGATCGCGCGCGACTGGGCCTATTTCCCCGGCGACGGTTTCGGCTTCGGCCTCGGCTTCGCGGTGCGCACCGATCCCGGCAACGCCAAGCCGCCGCCGCCAGGCGACCTCGGCGAATTGAAGTGGGATGGCGCCAGCGGTTGTTACTTCGTGATCGATCCGAAGCAGGACATGTTCTTCGTGCTGATGGAGCAGACGCCAAGCGAGCGCCAACGCATCCAGCGCACGGTGAAGCAACTGGTGTATGAAGCGCTGGAGAAGTAGGGCGTCAGGCTTTCACGACCTGCTGCGTCATGCCCGCGACAAGCGCGGGCATGACGATGGTGAGGTGAGGGGAATATTAGCGTTGCGTCTGCAACCTACTTCTTCTTGCCCTTTGCACTGTTTAACGCCACGGCCGCGCGGATCAGCGTCTTCAACGCCTTCTCGTTGATCTTGTCGCCCTCGTGAAAGTCGATGGCGCGGCGGGTGTTGCCGTCGAGGCTGGAGTTGAACAGTTTTGAAGGATCGTCGAGCGATGCTCCTTTCGCGAAGGTCATCTTCACCGCCGCCTTATAGGTCTCGCCGGTGCAGATGATGCCGGTGTGCTCCCACACCGGCACGCCGCGCCACTTCCATTCCTCGACGACATCGGGATCGGCCTGTTTGATGATGGTGCGGATGCGGGCAAGCATCTCGCCGCGCCAGTCACCCAATTCCTTGATCCGCGCGTCGATCTGTTGCGAAGGCGTTTTCGTCTGCGATCCGCTTGTTGCCATCGATGCTTCTCGCAATCTTCAATGCGGCCGCGCCAGCACTTGCTCGAGATTGGCGAAGAACTTCGGCCAGCCGAATTTCGCGCCTTGATAGGCCTGCTGCTGATCCGGCCGGAAACCGATCTGCTCCATGCGAAGATGCGTGCCCGAAGAGGTTGGTGTCAACGTCCAGGTGACGACAGTCTCGATGCCGAGCGCATCCCAACGATAGGACAGCGATTTGTTCGGCTCGATTGCCGTCACCTGGCAGTCTACCGTGCCCCAGTCCGCCCGCAGCGTGAAGCGATGATCCACCGTCGGCTTGAAGTCGGTCTTCATCAGCCACTCGTCGATCAGGTGCGGTTGCGTCAACGCCCGCCAGACTTTCTCCGGTGAATGCGGCATGTCGCGTTCGACGACGACGGAGAGCTTTTCGGCTGCTACAGTGTTCATTGGTCCATCCTTTTCAGAACATCTTCGAGCTTGTCGAACCGGCTGTTCCAGAAGCCGGTCATCTGGCTGGTCCAGTCGACCAGCGGTGCGAGCGCGCGAACCTGCGCGCTGTAGTGCGTCTGCCGGCCTTCGTGGCGGTCGCGCACCAATCCGGCCTGCTTGAGCACGCCGAGGTGTTTCGAGACGGCGGGCTGCGAGATGCCGGCGCGCGCGGTGAGGGCGCCGACCGTCAACTCGCCGTCGCGGCACAGCCGCTCGAAGATCGCGCGGCGGCTGGGATCGGCGAGCGATCTGAATAATTGATCAGGGGCGGAACGGTTCATGATGCATAACTCACTGGCTATGGGTTTATTCATAACCAATGAGTTATGTATTAGTCAAGGGCTGATGGCGTCGCGGGTTGGGGCGCTGCCATCAGGGGTTGAAAGACGGGAGTTATGCCGCGCGCAAAATATCGCGCACGAGTCCGACGGTTTCGTCGATCATCGCGGCGCTCACGTCGAGATGGGTGCAGGCGCGGATGCGGCCGTCCATCATGGCGAGTAGCACGCCGTGTGCCCGCAGCGATGTAACAAGTTGATCGCTAGGCAGTCCCGCGCCGGAAGATTCGAAGAACACCAGATTGGTTTGCGGCTCCTGCACGCTCACTCCGGCGATTTGCGACAGGCTGCGCGCCAATGCCTTCGCATTGGCGTGATCGTCGGCGAGACGATCGACGTGATGATCGAGCGCGTAAATGCAGGCCGCCGCGCAGACGCCGGCTTGTCGCATCGCGCCGCCGAGTCGCTGCTTCCAGCGCCACACCTCGTCGATGAAGTCGCGCGATCCAGCCATCGCCGCACCGACGGGCGCACCAAGACCCTTGCTGAAATCGAGCCATGCCGAGTCCCAGCCCATGACCATCTCGCGCGCGGAAATGCCGGTGGCGACACAGGCGTTCATCAGCCGTGCGCCGTCCATGTGGGTGGCGATGTCGTGTTGCTTCGCCAGCGCGGCGACGCCGGCCAGCGTGTCGCGCGGCCAGATGGTGCCGCCGCCGATATTGGCGGTCTGCTCGGTGCTGATGAGCGTTTGTGGCGGCTGATAGCGTGTCGGTGGGCGCAGCGCCGCGCGCAAGGTGTCGAGTGTGAACTGACCGTCCGTGCCGTCCAGGGGCATGATCTGGAAGCCGCCGAGCGCGGCATGCGCGCCGCCCTCGCGTGCGATTAGGTGCGCGGTGCGCTCGGCGAGGATTTCGTCGCCGGGGCGGCAATGCGCCAACGTCGCCGTAACGTTGCACATGGTGCCGGACGGCATGAACACCGCGGCTTCCTTGCCGAGCAGATCCGCGACGCGGTCGCACAACAGATGCACGGTCGGATCGTCGCCGATCTGTTCGTCGCCGACCTCCGCGCGCGCCATCGCCTCGCGCATCGCCGGAGTCGGGCGCGTCTGCGTGTCCGACAGCAGATTGATGCGGATCGGCGGCAGCGATGTGTCGAAGCGGGGAGGAGTGTAAGCCATGGCGCGTCGGAGACCGGTTTCGGGAACCTTACGGGTGGTCGGGAGTTGGGGATGTGCAGGAGGACCAGCTTATGAAAAACTTGCCCGCCGCGATAGCCGCTGCGTTGTTCGTGCTATCGCCCGCCGCCGCTCTTGCGGATCAGCCCGGCGCCGACTGGATGCCAATGGATCAGGTCCTCCAGAAACTGATGGCGAAGGGATATACCAACATCAGCAAGCTGGAAGCGGACGACGGCCGTTGGGAAGCCAAGGCGATGCTTAATGGCGCGCGCCAGAAGCTCTATCTCGATCCGCGCTCCGGCGAAGTGATCGGGCAAAAACCGACGCGTTGAGCACCGCGTCAAGCAGGACGTTTTCGGAATCAAACAAAAAGGCCCCGGCAAAACCGGGGCCTTTTGTAATCCAGTCGATCGCGCGGAAATTAGCGCGAATAGAATTCGACGATCAGATGCGGTTCCATCTGCACGGCGAACGGCACGTCGGCCAGTTGCGGAATGCGGATGAAGGTCGCGGTCTGCTTGCCGTGATCGGCTTCGATGAAGTCCGGCACGTCGCGCTCGCCGAGCTGGTTGGCTTCGAGCACGATGGCGAGCTGCTTGGAGGCGTCCTTCACCTCGACGACGTCGCCCGGCTTCAGCTTGTAGCTGGAGATGTTGACGCGCTTGCCGTTCACCTTGACGTGGCCGTGGTTGATGAACTGACGCGCGGCGAACATGGTCGAGACGAACTTGGAGCGATAGACCACGGTGTCGAGACGGCGCTCGAGCAGGCCGATCAGGTTCTCGCCCGAGTCGCCCTTCATGCGGGTCGCCTCGACGTAAATGGCGTAGAACTGGCGCTCGGAAATGTTGGCGTAGTAGCCCTTCAGCTTCTGCTTGGCGCGGAGCTGGGTGCCGAAGTCGGAGAGCTTGCCCTTGCGGCGCTGGCCGTGCTGGCCGGGGCCGTATTCACGCTTGTTGACCGGGCTCTTCGGGCGGCCCCAGATGTTCTGGCCCATACGGCGGTCGATTTTGTACTTGGCTTCTGCACGCTTTGTCATCGCGTCCTCTGTGAGTTGGTGGTTGAGGAAACGCGCCCTCCTGTGCAACAGGGCCAGGCCCCGGTGCCGACAGGTCCGTCCTTAAAGCTTAAGGGGGAGGACCACGGGTCGCGAAACGCAACGCGGGCCGAAAACGGCCCGCGAGCAAGCGGTTTCTAGGGGGATCGCGCCGGAATGTCAAATCCCGCCGGGGCGGTTTCGCGGCCCGGTTCCGGCCCGGATCACTTCGCCGGCGAGGCCAGCGGCTTGGTCTTGTCCACGACGTAAACTCCGAGCACTTTCATGGACTTATCGCCATGAACCTTGGCGTCGTGCACGGCGCCGGCCGGGATCTGGTAGGAATCGCCTGGTTTCAGCAGCTTGGTCGGCTGACCATCGATTTCGAGGTTGAGTTCACCCTCCAGCACATAGCCGGTCTCGATGCCGGGGTGAGTATGCCGGCCGGCGGCGGCGCCCGGCGGCAATTCGGCGAGGCCGGTCACGGTAACGTAGCCGTCCGGAAACTCGACCTTCTGCAACGGCGTGCGCTTGATGCCGCTCTGCTGCGCGACGGCGGCTCCCGCCAGCGCGAACGACATGACACCCAGCCCAAGACACGATCCAAGTACGATTTTCTTGATCATCATTGTTCCTCCCAATGGAGCGCTCACGCTAGCAGCGTGCCGCGAATGGGAGAAGTCCATCGATGGTCGCGTTAGGCCGCGACCTCGTCCGCGAAGGAATGCACCAGCGCCTCGGCCGCCGGATGCCGACGCCCCGAGGTGAAGATCAGGCGCGGATCGCCGGCAGGCGGCAGGCTGGCGCTGTCGGGGCCCAGCAGGTTGGAAACGCGGCGGGCGATCGCAGGCGCCGGGTCGATCCACTCCACCGGCCACGGCGCAAGGCGTTCCAACCGGTTGAGCAGCAGCGGGTAGTGGGTGCAGGCCAGCACCACGATATCGGTGCGGGCTTCCCCATCGACGAAGCAGGGCGCGATCTCGGCGGCGATGTCGGCGTCGGCAATGCTCTCGCCGTTCAGCGCCGCCTCGGTCAGTGAGGCGAGGCGGGGGGAGCCGACCAGCGTGACCTCGCAATCGTGGGCGAAATCGCGGATCAGCGCGCGGGTATATTCGCGCTGCACGGTGCCCTTGGTGCCGAGTACCGAGACATGACGGGTTTTCGAGCGTTCGCAAGCCGGCTTGATCGCCGGCACGGTGCCGACGAACGGCACGCTGTAGGCGGCGCGCAGATGGCTCAACACCAGCGTCGAGGCGGTGTTGCAGGCAATCACCACGAGGTCGGGCGCGTGCGCGGCGATCAACTCGCCCATCAGCGGCACCACGCGGGCGATCAGTTCGGCCTCGGTATGCTGGCCGTAGGGGAAATAGGCGTCGTCGGCGACGTAGACGTTCCGCGCCTCCGGTCGCGCCCGCACGATCTCGCGCAGCACGGTGAGGCCGCCAAGACCGGAATCGAACACGAGAATGGTCGGATTTTTCAGCACCTGACGATCGTACCCCCGCATTGTTACCAGTGCGTTGCCATTGCGGCAGCCGTGTGGAGGGCAAGGGGAGTGTGAGCGCCGGAGCTATTCCATCGATGCGGGCGCATGCCCGTTCGGCTAATCTTGCCGGGGCCATAAAGTCATGGCTTGGTGAGCCGGATAGCTTCAGCGTGCGAACATGATCCGAAACACGAACCAGAGGTGGGGCAGTATTTCCCGGCTGTTCCACTGGCTTCTTGGCATCGCCATCATCGGCATGCTGGCCTACGGCTGGTGGATGAACCACATTCCGGCGCGGCCGGACCGCTTCTTCCATCGCTCGATCCATGCCGATATCGGCTACGTCGTACTGCTATTGATGGTGGTCCGCCTGATGTGGCGTGCGATCAATCCGGTGCCGGCGCTGCCGGCCGACACGCCGCTATGGGAACGGGCGCTGGCTTCCGTCAATCACTGGGCGCTGTATCTGACGACGATCGTCGTCGCGCTGCTCGGCTGGGCGCATTCCGGTGCGCACAAGCCGAGCTATGATGACTGGTTTGGGCTGTTCAAGGTGCCGCAGTTCACGTCCGAGAACCGCGACGCCGCACGCTTCTTCGAGCATTGGCACATCTGGCTAGCCTATGCGCTGATAGGACTGGTGACGCTGCACGTCCTGGCAGCGCTGTATCATCACGTCATCAAACGCGACCGTGTGGTGGCGCGGATGGTGACGGGCGGCGGCTGAGCGTCGGTCGTTTACACGGCCTGCAACGGGCGATGCGCCGTTGCCGGGAGTTCGACCGCGATCGCATCCCCCGGGCGCACATCACCGTCCGCGATCACCACGGCCATGACGCCCGCCTTGCGGATCAGCTTGCCGTCGGCGTCCTTGTCGAGTGTCGCGGCCATCAGGCCTTGCTGGAAGCGGTCGATCTGGACGCAGGGATTGCGCAGGCCGGTGACTTCGACCACGGCGCTACGGCCGAGATGCAGCCGCGCGCCGGTCGGCAGGCCGAGCAGATCGACTCCGCGCGTGGTGACGTTCTCGCCCATGTCGCCGGGCGCGACGCGAAAGCCTTTGCCGCGCAGTTCGTCGAACAACTCTTCATGCAGCAGATGCACCTGCCGCAGGTTCGGCTGCGTCGGGTCTTTCGCCACGCGCGAGCGGTGCTTCACCGTCTCGCCCAAATGCGCATCACCGGCAACGCCAAGACCGGTCAGCAGCCGGATTTCCATCGCGTTCGGCTTGCTGAAGTGGTGGCCCTTGCTCAGGCTGACGGCGGTGACGACGCTCATCCGGTCAGCTTGCTCCGAACACCCGCTTGAAGATCGTGTCGACGTGCTTGAGGTGATAACCGAGGTCGAACTTCTCGTCGATCTCGGCGTCGCTCAGGTACTTCCGCACATCGGCGTCGGCTTTCAGCAGCGTGCGGAAGTCACCTTCGCCGCGCCACACCGGCATCGCGTTGCGCTGGACCAGCTTGTAGGAATCCTCGCGGCTCGCGCCCTTCTGCGTCAGCGCGATCAGCACGCGCTGCGAGTGCACGAGCCCGCCGAGGCGGTCGAGATTCTTCTGCATGTTGGCGGGATAGACCAAGAGCTTCTCCACCACGCCGGCGAGGCGGTTGAGCGCGAAGTCCAGTGTCACCGTGGCGTCGGGGCCGAACATGCGCTCGGCGGAGGAGTGCGAAATATCGCGCTCGTGCCACAGCGCGACGTTCTCCAGCGCCGGGGTCACATAGGCGCGCACCATGCGGGCGAGGCCGGTGATGTTCTCGGTCAGCACCGGGTTGCGCTTGTGCGGCATCGCCGACGAACCCTTCTGGCCTTCGGAGAAGAATTCTTCCGCTTCCAACACCTCGGTGCGCTGCATGTGGCGGATCTCGATGGCCAGCCGCTCCATCGACGAGGCGATGACGCCCAGCGTTGCGAAGAACATCGCGTGGCGATCGCGCGGGATCACTTGCGTCGAGATCGGCTCGGGTTCGAGTCCCATCGCCTTGGCGACGTGCTCCTCCACGCGCGGATCGATCTGCGCGAAGGTACCGACCGCGCCGGAGATGGCGCAGGTGGCGATGTCCTTGCGCGCCGCGATCAGGCGTTCCTTGGCGCGCGAGAACTCGGCATAGGCGTATGCCATCTTGAGGCCGAAGGTGATCGGTTCGGCATGAATGCCGTGCGAGCGGCCGATGGTCGGCGTCATCTTGTGTTCGAAGGCGCGCGTCTTCAGCGCGGCGAGCAGCTTGTCGATATCCTTGAGCAGGATGTCGGCGGCGCGGGTGAGCTGCACGTTGAGGCAGGTGTCGAGCACGTCCGACGAGGTCATGCCCTGGTGCACGAAGCGCGCCTCCGGGCCGACGATCTCGGCGAGATGCGTCAGGAAGGCGATGACGTCGTGCTTGGTCTCGCGCTCGATCTCATCGATGCGTTCGACGTTGAAGACGGCATCCTTGGCCTTGGCCCAGATGGTCCTGGCGGCGTCTTTCGGGATCACGCCCAGTTCCGCCAGCGCGTCGGCGGCGTGCGCCTCGATCTCGAACCAGATCTTGAAGCGGGTCTGCGGCTCCCAGATCGAAGCCATTTCGGGGCGGGTATAGCGCGGGATCATTGCAAGTGTCCTGTCGATCTGTCTCGTCATGCCCGGCCTTGTGTCGGGCATCTAGTCTTCTGCTGTTGGGCTCAAGCAAGTCGCGGATGGCCGGGTCATAGGCGTTCTATAGAACGCCGTTCTCCGAACGGCTATGCCCGGCCATGACGACTGTGAGAACCGTTATCCAATTACACCATCTCGCCGCGCGCCGCTGCGGCGGCGTGGCGGATGGCGTCGATGTTGGCCTTGTAGCTTGCCTCGGTGCCGCCCTTGAACACGGCGGAGCCGGCGACCAGCGCGTTGGCGCCGGCGGCGGCGAGCTTTGCCGCGACATCCGGCACCACGCCGCCATCGACTTCGATATCGATCGGCCGGCCAGCGAGCATGGCGCGCAGGTCGGTCACCTTGTTGATCATCGCCGGAATGAACGCCTGTCCGCCGAAGCCGGGATTGACCGACATCACCAGCACGAGATCGACGAGGTCGAGCACGTATTCGATGGCGGACAGCGGCGTCGCCGGGTTGAGTGACACGCCAGCCTTCTTGCCGAGCGCGCGGATCGATTGCAGCGAGCGATGCAGATGCGGCCCGGCTTCGGCATGGACCGTGATGTGATCGCAACCGGCCTTGGCGAAGGCTTCGAGATACGGATCGCACGGCGCGATCATCAGGTGCGCGTCGAAGATCTTCTTTGAGTAGGGGCGCATCGCCTTGATGACGTCGGGACCGAACGAAATATTCGGCACGAAGTGGCCGTCCATCACGTCGAGATGCATCCAGTCGGCGCCGGCCTGATCGACAGCGCGAACCTCCTCGCCGAGGCGGGCGAAATCGGAAGCCAGGATCGAGGGGGCGATCACCAGCGGGCGTGGCGCGAACGGTTGGGACATGGCGGTTTCCCGGGCTCTTGTGTTGGAATGCGCCCCGGTATCACGCGCGGCGTGGCGGGGCAAATCCGGCGGCGCCGCAGGCTCGGCGGAACGGCAAGGGTTGCCGCGGCAGCGCCGGCGGCGGCAGGATTTGCCGGGTCGTGTCGGGATATTCCGGGAAATTACTCATACTTTACAACGCGATGGGCTGCGGCACGCGGCTTGCTTCTTGTTGCCCCAGCGGGTGTCCAGCCGTCTTCGACGGCTACGCGTAGGGGAAGAACATGCTGGCAGCTTTGGGTGCCGTATCCACGATTTTCGATGCGTTGAAATCACTGTCATCATCGTCGACGACCTCGGCGTCGTCGCAGGGAACGACAGGTTTCACGCAGGCCGCCGCATCGTTCTCGACCACCACGACCTCGTCGATGGCGGTGACGCTGCCGGTGTCCGGCAATGGAGCGAGCGGCGGCAACCTGTCGCCGGATACGCTGAATGCGCTGTTCGCGGCGCAGGACCAAGACGGCGCGAGCGCCTCTCAAAAGAACAAGGCGAATGCGCTCAACGATCTGTTCGGGCTGCTCGATGCCGACGGCGATGGCGCGATCAGCAAGTCCGAATTCGAGAATGCGCTGGGCGCGGGCGGCACCAACATCGCGGCTGCCGACAGTGTCTTCGCCAAGATGGACAAGGACGGCGACGGCAAGGTGAGTTCGAACGAACTGGCATCGGCGCTGTCCGGATCGCGGCGCGGCCATGGCCATCACCACGCGGGTGGAGCGAAGGGCGGCGGTGGCAATGCCGATCCGTTGATGCAGGCGTTGAGCGGCGCTTCCACCACCACGGCCAGCAACAGCGATGGCTCCTCCACGACCACCGTGACCTATGCCGATGGCTCCAAGGTGACGCTGACCAGTCCGCCGAGCAATGCGACGTCGAGCACGGCCAGCTCGTCCTATAACTTCGTCGAACAGGCGATCCAGCGCCAGGCGCAAGCCATCGCCGCATCGACTGCGTCCGGTGCAACTGCGTCGCTCTCAATGAGCGCGTGATTGATCTACGAGCGTTGCTTGATCAACGCTCGTATGCGGTAAGCTTCGGCTCTTGCCCTCTGGAACAATGCGCAATTCGGCCGCAATCGGCCGAAGGTTCATTTTTCGCTAACCATACACGCCAGTAATCGACCCCAATGCCAGGTATTGCGAGGGGTCGATGCGGCGAGCTCAAGTATTTATCGCAGTATTTCTACTGATCTGCGCCGGGTCCGCGCGGGCCGCCGACACGGTTTCGCCGGCAAACCAGCACGACTTTGCCGCATCATTCCTGCTGCGCGGCGGCTACGACACCAACCCGGAATTTTCCTCCGGCAACGGCATCGGCGGCAGCGCCTTCATCGGCACGGAGACCGCGCTGGTCGCGGGCAGCAAGATCGACAACACAACCATCGGCGTGGCCGCGGAAGCGGGCACCGTTCACTACGCCAATCCGCGGGCGACACCGACCGAACGCGGCAAGGTGATTTTGCGCGGGTCGTTCGGCGACGATAGCCTGAAGCTGAGCTCGACCACGACCATCGCGGATGTGTCGAGCTACAATCTGCGCTCGTCCGAGGTCAGTCAGGCGCTGAAGCTGGAAACGAAGATCGATCAGCTCAAGCTGTTTGTCACCGCCGAGGGTGGACAGTTCAGTCTCAACCAGACCAACGCCATCTTCCAGGATTTTTTGCCGTCGCCGCATCGGTTTTTGCGCACGTCTATCGTGCCCGGTGTTTCAATCGTACACGGCAAGGCGGAAGTCGGTGTTTCGGTCAATCTCTCGCAGCGGCGCTATCACGACGAATTCGACGACTTCGGCTACCGGCGTGATAACGAGCGGGTGCAACCGTTCGTGTTCGCGAAGTATGACGGCGAGAGCGTCACGGCATTCGGTTCGGTGTCGCGGCTCTACGGCAAATGGCACGACGTCGATTTCAGCGATGTTGATCGCCTGCTGTTCGATGCCAGCGTGAGCTGGCGCGCAAAGCCCTTCAAAATAGATATTTTGGCGACGCGTCGTGCCTCCGAGACGACGTTTCCGATCTCGCCGATCACCATCGACACGATCTATTCGGCCAAGGCGTCGTGGACCATCGATCCGAAATGGACGCTTGCGGCCTCGCTCGGTTACGCCGACACCGAGTATCTGGATTCGCCATTCGTCGCGCGCACGCTGACGTATGGTCTCGGCGTGACGCGCGATCTCGGCGACGATCTGATACTTGGTATCGATCTGACGCGCGCGCAGGGAACGCTGATTTCCGGCGCGCGGGCCGACGCGTTGATCGTGATGTCGTCGCTGACCAGGAAGTTCGGCGCACCCGCCAAGGCCACGCCGCCGCTTCATCCATTGAAACTCGCAGCGGCACAATAATGTGCGATCATGCGGGCGGGGAGATCCCCGTCCGCAATCGCCTCGTTCAGTAGCAGCCACAGCCGCCGTGTCCGCCACCGAGCAGCCCGCCCAGCAGATTGCCCTTGCCGAGCACCGCGCCGAGCACGCCGTTCTTGCCGGTGGTGACCGAGACATTCGTGACCAGCGCGCTGCGCCCATTCACCAGGCCCAGCACGCCGCCGTTTCCGGACAGCACGTTGGCGCCGATCGCGATGCCTTGCACGCTGCCGCCGCGACCGCCCGCCAAGGCCGGCGCGCTGACAAGGGCGGATGCGAGGGCGGCAAGAACCAGAATTTTCTTCATGACGTTTCTCCACTGTTTTGATGCGTGCTCACAGGCGAGCACGGGAGAAGCATCCGCTGACAATAGCGAGGCTGCAATCTATACTGGAAACTAACCTTAAACAGCGCCATAAATACCGTATGAATACTTATATTATCTTGTATTTTTGCCGAACATGATCCGCATAAATACTGGGATAATTTGAGCTCACGCGGGACATCGGTAAAGGATTTCTCAAACGAAAGGCACTCGGGATTCTTGCGGCAAAATCGTGTTCCTCCTGTCGACGTCGTCATGGCCGCGTAAGGTTGCGGGTCGCCGGATCAGTCGCGCGTTCAAAACCTGATCGCATGTCACGTTCGGTTGTCGATTTCGTGAAACGGATACCGGTCGCGAACTTCGCGATTGAAGAACCCGCCGCGCGAGTCGGCTTTCGAAAAGGCGTCGTACACGCGTTGCGCCACGCCGTCATAGATATAACGGCGGCCGCTGACAAAGGTGACCGTCAGGCGATGCGAAGGGATGTCGTAGTCGATATCGCGGATCGCCGTTGAAGGCATGACGCGCTCCGAATGGGTTCGGAGTGACAACGCTTCAGGTCATGGTTCGTTGCGCGGCATTTCGCCCTGCGATGGCGGCGACGTGTTCGGCCTTGAACGAATTCGATCCTGGATCGCGAGGCATTGAATCTGATCCGTCATGCCCGGCTTTATGCCGGGCATCCACGTCCTTAAAAACATCGCGGGTTCGAAGACGTGGATGGCCGGGACATAGGCGAGCGAAGCGACGCCGTTCTTCGAACGGCTATGCCCGGCCATGACGACGATATTGCTTCGACCTCAATTCATCCTGCTTTAGCCTTTGCCGAAACGATCCTTCCATGCCGGCAGCGCGCCGGGGAAGGGCAGCGCGGTCGCCTCATAGACGCCGCGCGCGATGGCGCGCGCCACCACGTTGGCGGCGACGGTGCCGAGTTCGGTCAGGCCGTAGAGCGGATCGATCGGCTTTGCGCCGGTGGCGGCGGCAAATACCAGATCGCCGTCGAGCGGCGCGTGCACCGGATAGATCGCGCGGGCGAAGCCGGTCTGCGCCGACATCGCCAGCCGCTGCGCCTGTGCCTTGGTGAGAAGCGCGTCGGTGACCACCGTGACCAGCGTGGTGTTCTCGATGGCGGTGGCGGTCGCTGCACCCTTCACCCGCATCGCGCGCATGTCGCTGGTGAAGGTCGCGGGCATGCCATGGCCGCCGAATTCGCCTCCGATCTCGTAGGGCGCCGACCAGAACCAGGGGCCGTCGCCGACGGTGACGCTGCCAACGGCATTGACCACCGCCAGCGCGGCGACGCGAACGCCGTTCGGCAATTCGGCCGAGGCCGAACCCAGCCCGCCCTTGAAGTTGACGGTGGTGGCGCCGAAGCCGGCGCCGACGGTGCCGAGCGCGAAGTCGTCGCTAGCGGCGTTCGCGGCGGCATAACCGAGATCGCGATAGGGCGAGAAGCGACCCCACTTCTTGTTGCCACCGTTGAGGAGGTCGAACACGATGGCGCCGGGCACGATGGGGATCACCGCGTCGGCGATGGCGAAGCCGCGTCCCCGTTCGGCGAGCCAGCCCTGCATGCCGCCGGCCGCATCGAGTCCAAAGGCGGAGCCGCCGGCGAGCGCGATGCTGTCGATGCCGTCCACCGTGTTGACCGGATCGAGCAGGGCGCTCTCGCGGGTGCCGGGACCGCCGCCGCGAATGTCGAGCGAAGCCACCGCCGGCTGGTCGAACACGATGGCGGTGACGCCGGAGGCCAGCGCCGCATCATGCGCGTGGCCGACGCGCACGCCGGCGATATCGGTGAGAAGGTTCTTCATGCTGCGGCGTCCTTCGTCTGCTGCGTTCGGTGGCGTCGGTGAATCATGGTCTGACTCCAGCATTGCTGTTTTCGGCAGGGATGGATGGCCCGGTCAAGTCCGACAATGCCGCATCGGTCGACGCTGCGCCGATCACATCGCAGCACAACTCTCGTGGTGACGTCACCCTAGCCTTGCATCCGTATTCGGAACGCGCACGCAGCTTGCGTTCGCACGGCACGCCGAATAGGCTAGCCGGATGATGTTCATGTCCACGTTCTTCCCGCTGATCTGACCGGCCTGTTTCGTGCCGGCGCGTATGCGTCGATCAGCTTGATCGGCCCTGCGAATGCAGTGGTCTCTGAAGAATGGATAAAAAATGCCTGCGACTGAACACACCAACCTGAGCGCGGCTCAGGTCGAACATTTCATTGATGCCGGTTTCGTCAAACTCGAAGAAGCCTTTTCCACCGATCTGGCGCAACGGTGCCGCGACGAATTATGGGCGGACATCGGGCTTTCGCCCGACAGGCCGGACGGCTGGAAGCAGCCTGTCATTCGCGTGGGCTTCAAGGCGTCATCGCCGTTCATTGAAGCCGCGAACACGCCGCGACTGCGTGGTGCCTATGATCGACTGGTCGGTCCCGGACGCTGGCAGGCGCCACGCGGCCTTGGGACCTTTCCGATTCGCTTTCCGTCGCCCAAACCTCCGGGCGACGATGGCTGGCATGTCGACATGAGTTTCGGAATCGAAAATCCCGATTTCATGGAATGGCGCGCGAATGTGAAAAGCAGCGGACGCTCGCTGCTGATGCTTTTCCTGTTGTCGGACGTCGGGCCTGACCATGCGCCGACGCGGATCCGCAAGGGCTCTCATGCAGCGATTGCACGGCGGCTGCTGCCGCACGGCGATGCCGGCCTGACGCTCCGGGAACTCTCCGCCGATGGCTTTGCGTCGACGGACGACTGCGAGGTCGTTCCGGCAACGGGAAGGGCAGGCACCGTTTACCTCTGCCACCCTTTCATCGTGCACGCCGCACAACAGCACAGCGGAACGCAGCCACGCTTCATCGCGCAGCCGCCGTTATTGCCGACCGGCGATTTCGACCCGATGTTGCCGCCATCGCCGGTTCAGCTCGCAATCCGGAAGGCATGCGGGCTTCGCCTTTGAGGTGGTGACGGCGCAATAGGGCCGGTGACTGCACCGTGTCGATGAAGACGTCGATGACCGGGACATAGCGTTCGCGGCGATGCCGTTTGCGGCGGCTTGCCCGGCCATGACAGGAAACAACCATAGCGCTTGGGGGGGCGTGGTCGGTCACGTCATTATAACATTTGCGAGAGGGCCCGCTGAAACGGCGGGTGAGGTCCCGGAATTGGACCGGTGCGCCCTTGCATCCTGCGGCGTCGCCGGTGCAATTAGCCTCATCATGATCCATGACGTCACCTTGCCCGCCGCGCTGATCGCCGGCCTCATCAGTTTCCTGTCGCCGTGCGTGCTGCCGCTGGTGCCGCCGTATCTGGTCTATCTCACCGGCGCGACTATCGAGCAGGTCGCCGACGAAGAGACGCCCGAAGCCTCCAAGCGCAGCATCATGCTGTCGGCGTTGCTGTTCGTGCTCGGCTTCTCGACGGTGTTCGTGGCGCTGGGCGCCAGCGCCAGCCTGATCGGCGGGTTGATCCGCGCGTGGTCGGCGCAGCTGTCGATCGTCGCCGGCATCGTCATCATCCTCATGGGGCTGCATTTCCTCGGGCTGACCCGGATCGGCCTGCTGATGCGCGAGGGGCGGCTGTCGATGTCGAAGCCGGTCGGGCTGTGGGGCGCCTACATCATGGGGCTGGCGTTCGCCTTCGGCTGGACGCCGTGCATCGGGCCGATCCTCGCCGCCATTCTTTCGGTGGCCGCCGCCGAAGCCACGGTGACGAAAGGCGCGGGGCTGCTCGCGGTCTATTCCGCCGGGCTGGGCATTCCGTTCCTGCTGGCGGCGCTGATGATCGAGCAGTTCTCCAGCGTCTTCGCACGCATGAAACGGCACCTTCACAAGGTGGAGAAGGTGATGGGCGCGCTGATGGTGATCACCGGCGTCGCATTTCTCACCGGCTCGATCAACTGGCTGAGCATCTGGCTGCTGGAGACGTTTCCGGCGCTGGCGAATTTCGGCTGACGCGGCACGATTGAGCGGTCACGCTCGGCATCATCGTTGACATGATGGATTGTATCCTATAGGATACAAATGATGTTTGAGGTTCTCAAAACCGCGGAGTTTGATACGTGGCTTGTGAGCCTTAAAGATCTGCTCGGTAAGGCGCGGATCGTTTCGCGCATTCAACGTCTCGAGCAAGGTAATCCGGGCGATGCCGCGCCAGTCGGTGATGGAATTAGCGAACTGAGAATCCATTCGGGGCCCGGCTACCGCGTTTACTACAAGCAGACCGGCAAGATGATCGTTCTGTTGTTGTGTGGTGGTGACAAGTCGACACAACAGAGAGATATCCAACGCGCCAAGGACATTGCCGCCGAATTGTGAGGTCAGGACCATGGTGAAGGTTTCAAAATTCGATGCCGCCGAATATCTCGATAGTCCTGCGACGATCGCGGCTTATCTGACTGAGGCAATCGAAAGCAACGATCCTGCTTTTATCTCCCTTGCTATCGGTACGGTCGCAAAGGCTAAAGGCATGGCAAGTGTGGCGAGCGAGGCGGGCGTGTCCCGCGAAAGCCTTTACAAATCTCTGAGTGGAACGACAAAGCCGGAATTCGACACGGTGCGGAAAGTTTTGAACGCGGTCGGAGTCAAACTGGTTGTTGAACCGATCGACGATCCCGTGAAAGCGGCCTGACTTCGCATTTGCGGCTATATGAATACCGGAACGCGCCGCTCACCCCCGCGCGAGATCGAGCAACCGGTCGCTTTGTTGACGCGGCGGGCGCGTGCGTCCGGCGCCACGGCGGCTCCGATAGGTTGTGATCGCGACCGCGATCCAGGCGGCGTGAAAGACGACGCCGGCGAGCACCACGACCTGACCCGGGATCGGCCCGATGGCCGCGCGGGTCCAGACCTCTTGCAGAGAGGCAACCGATGCGGGATGGATCAGCAGTTTGCCGGCATAGGCAGTGACCTGGATCAGGAAAATCCAGCAATAGTTGTGGCGCAGTCTGCGGCCGACCGCTTCGATGTAAGTGATGTGAAGGTTGGGCTTGCGGTAGTCTTCATACAGCGTTTTGTTCCAGCCGTTTTCCGTGCGGACGCCGTCGCCGCGCAGGATCGGCCCGAAGAAATAGACCTCAAAAATGTGTGCGCGCATCCGCCAGAAATCGAAGAAACGATATCGCCGCGCCTCGATCCCGAGAAACGTCGCGACCAGCAGGCCGACCACGACAAGCGGCAGCGGCGAGGCGGATTCACTGCTGAAGGTCAGTGACAAGGCGATGCCGGTGGTCAGCACTGCCCAGTTGGTGGTGGCATCGAGCCGCGTGCGCCACACCGTGCTGCGATAGACCTCGCCGCGATAGAGATGCGCCAGCGCGGTGATGTCGGCGGAGGAGAAGGCCGGATTGGCCTCTTCGACGGGACGGTCGCTGGCACGATCGCTCATGGCTCGGTTTCCTCCGCGAACATCGCTTCTGCTTTTAAGCCTGACGGTGTCGCGGCGCTGCCGTTTCTCCCGGAGACTGCCCGGATAAGATTACGTCGGTGCGCGCGAGGCGCAATGAAGAATTGTCGGGCGAGGCGTGAGAAGGCTGAGCCTATGTTGTGCTGAAGTTGATGCGACTCAGCTTGAGTGTCCGATTCGAACTCCCTGTGCGGATTGATTTGCCGCACGACCATCGTCGTCCCCGCGCAGGCGGGGACCCATAACCCCTGGCGACTATGATCGCTAAGGCCGCTTGCCAATGATCACAACCATTCTTCGTATCATTCGCGATACGGCGTATGGGTCCCTGCCTTCGCAGGGACGACGGTGAAGTGTTGGTTTGGCGATTAAATCATCCGAGCCGTCATCGCGAGGAGCGCTGGATCGGTGCGGCGTGTTGATCCGAGTGCTCGCAATGACGGAGGATAGGCCGTCGCGGCAAAACAAAACGCCCCCGGGCGATCCGGGGGCGTTTGGCATTGTCGATTGGCGCGAAAGAAGCGCGGCGGACCGCGCCCATCACAGTATCAGTTCGGAATCTCGGCGTAGTTACCCTTGGCGTCCCACTTGTAGACGACATAGTCGATCGCCTTGATGTCGCCCTTGGCGTCGAAGCCGAGCTTGCCGAGCACGGTGTCCCATTCGCCGTCCTTGATGACTTTCATCACCTTCTGCGGATCGGTGGTGCCGGCCTTCTTCACGGCCTCGGTCCACACCTGCATCGCGGCATAGGTGTAGAGCGTGTAGCCTTCCGGATCTATGCCCTTCTTCTTGAACTCCTCGACGATGGCCTTGGCGGTCGGCTTGTTGCGCGGATCGGGGCCGAAGGTGAACAGCGTGCCCTCGGCTTGCGGGCCGGTGATCGAGGCGAATTCCTTGTCGTTCATCGAGTCGCCCGACATCATCACGGTCTTGAGGCCCTGGTCGCGCATCTGGCGCAGGATCAGACCGGCCTGCTGGTGATAGCCGCCGATGTAGACGAGATCGATGTTGTCGCGCTTCAGGCGCGAGACGATGGAGTTAAAGTCCTTGTCGTCCTTGTTGTAGGACTCGAACATCTTCTCCTGGAAGCCGGCCTTGTTGAGCGCCTTCTTGGTTTCGTCGGCGAGACCCTTGCCGTAGGTAGTCTTGTCGTTGAGGATCGCGACGTTCTTGCCGGCGAAATTTTTCGCGATGTACTGCGCGGCGACCACGCCCTGCTGATCGTCGCGGCCGCAGATGCGCAGCACGTTCCACAGCTTGCGTTCGGTGAACAGCGGGTTGGTCGAGGCCGGGGTGATCTGCAACACGTTGCTGTCGGCATAGGCTTCCGACGCCGGGATCGACGACGACGAGCAGAAGTGGCCGGCAACGAACGGGATGCCCTGGCTGCCGATCTTCTCGGCGATGGAGCGCGCCTGCTTGGGATCGCAGGCGTCGTCGCCGACGAACAGCTTCAGCTTCTTGTTCAACAGCCCGCCGGCGGCGTTGGCGTCGGCGACGAATTGCTCGGCGCCGTTCTGCAACTGGCGGCCGAAGGCGGATTCGCTGCCCGTCATCGGGCCGGCCACCGCGATGGTGATATCCTGGGCGAAAGTCGTGGTCGAGAGCGCCAGCGAGGCGCCAAAAGCCAGGCCGATCAGCTTCAAAGTTTTCATGCGGATGTTCCTCGCGGAGGTGTCGGGTTGCATCCGGCTTTTGCCGGTTATCCGGTCATTGTCCGATGATTTGCCGCCGGTGTCATGGGCAAATTTCGCGCACGCCCCGCCTCGGGGACCGCGTCACTTGGTCGCCGCTTTAGCCGTGGCGGCCGCCTTCGAGATAGGCGGCGCGGATTTCGGGGCGTTGTAGCAGTTCCAAGCCGGGGCCGCTCATGGTGATGAGGCCGTTGACCATCACGTAACCGCGATGGGCGAGGCGCAGCGCATGGTTGGCGTTCTGCTCAACGATCAGCACGGTGAGGCGATCCTCGCGGTTCAGCGTGCGGATAGCGGCGAAGATTTGCTTTGTGATCAGCGGCGCGAGGCCGAGCGACGGTTCGTCCAGCAGCAACAGGCGCGGGCGGCTCATCAGCGCGCGGCCGATCGCCAGCATCTGCTGTTCGCCGCCGGACAGCGTGCCGCCGCGCTGCGTCATGCGCTCGTCGAGGCGCGGAAAAAGTTTCAGCACGCGCGCAAGGCTGGCGGCGCGCTCGGCGTCGCTGCCGGGCGTGGCGTCGGCGCCCATTTGCAGGTTTTCCGCCACCGTCATGCGCGGGAAGATGCGACGGCCTTCCGGCGATTGCGCGATGCGTAGCCGTGCCACCTCGTGCGCCGGCAGGGCCGTGATGTCCCGGCCGTCGAACAGGATGTGGCCGGCGCGGGCGCGGGGGCGGCCGAAGATCGACATCATCAGCGTCGATTTGCCGGCGCCGTTGGCGCCGATCAGCGCGACGATTTCGCCGGGCTTGATATCGAGATCGACGCCCTTCAACGCCTCGATCTTGCCGTAAGCGGCGCGCAGGCCGCGAATGGCGAGCAGCGATGTCGCGGCGGCACTCATGCGCCGCCCTCCATGACGGCAGCAGCGTCTTCCTCGTCGGCGCCGAGATAGGCGGCAACGACTTTCGGATTGTCGCGCACCGCGCGCGGCGCGCCGTCGGCGATCTTGACGCCATGATCGAGCACGACGATGTGGTCGGAGATTTCCATCACCACGCTCATGTCGTGTTCGATCAACAGGATCGACGTGCCGATGTCGTCGCGGATCGACAGCAGCAGATCGCTGAGCGCGGCGCTCTCGTTGGCGTTGAGGCCGGCGGCCGGTTCGTCGAGGCAGAGCAACGCCGGCTGCGCGCACATCGCGCGTGCGATCTCAAGGCGGCGCTGATCGCCGTAGGGGAGGTTGCCGGCGGCGTCGTCGGCACGATCGAGCAGGCCGATGCGTTGCAGCCATTCGCGCGCGAGATCGATCGCCTGCCGCTCGGCGGCGCGGAATGACGGAGCGCCGAACAGGCCGAGCAGGCTGAAGCCGGAGGCACGCATCAAGGTGTTGTGCTGCGCCACCATCAGATTTTCCAGCGCGGTCATGCCGGGAAACAGCCGGATGTTCTGGAAGGTGCGCGCCACCTTGGCGTATTTGCAGATACGGAAATCGTGCAGGCGGTCGAGCCGGAACGTCGCGCCGTCATCGTGCACCAGCGTCATGGTACCGCCGCTCGGGCGATAAAAGCCGGTGATGCAGTTGAATACGGTGGTCTTGCCGGCGCCGTTCGGCCCGATCAGCGCGGTGATCTGGCGACGCTGTGCCGTGAACGACAATTCGTTGATGGCGAGAATGCCGCCGAAGCGCATCGTCAGCCCGTCGATGGCGAGGATCGGCGCTGGCGTCGTCATCCGTGGCCTTCCTTCACCAGCGATGCCGATATCTCGGTGCGCTTTTGTAGGAACACGGTGGGCGCGCGATGACCGATCAGGCCGCGCGGCCGCCAGATCATCAGCAGCACCATGACGCCGCCGAACACCAGCATGCGGAATTGATCGAGGCCGCGGAACAGTTCGAAGCCGCCGATCATCGCAATCGCGGCAAGCGCGACACCGAGTTGCGAGCCCATGCCGCCGAGCACGACGATGGCCAAGACGAGCGCCGATTCCTGGAAGGAGAACGACTCGGGACTGATGAAGCCCTGACGCGTGGCGAAGAACGCGCCGGCGAAGCCGCCGAACATCGCGCCGATGGCGAACGCCGAGAGCTTTGTCGTGGTGATGTTGATGCCGAGCGCGCGGCAGGCGACTTCATCCTCGCGCATCGCTTCCCATGCGCGGCCGATCGGCAGGCGGCGCAGGCGGATCGTCACCCAGTTGGTGATGAGCGCCAACGCCAGGATCAGATAGAACAGGAACACGAGGCGATGCGTGGGCGAGAACGGCACGCCGATCATCGCCGCGAAGCCGTTTTCGCCCGGCGTCAGCGGAATGCCGAACACGGTGGGGCGCGGAATGCCGCTGATGCCGTTGGGGCCGCCGGTGAGGTCCTGCCAGTTGAGGATGACGAGGCGGATGATCTCGCCGAACGCCAGCGTCACGATGGCGAGATAGTCGCCGCGCAGCCGCAGCACCGGAAAGCCGAGAATGACGCCCCACAATGCCGCGAGCAGGCCCGATACCGGCAGCAGCACCCAGAACGCCCACTGACCGAGCTGGAGGAAATCCAGCGCGACATAAGGATAGGTGTCGATGAAATGCGGGAACGGCAGGCCGCTTTGCGCCAGCAGCGCGTAGGAGTAAGCGCCGACCGCGTAGAACGCGACGTAGCCGAGATCGAGCAGGCCGGCGAGGCCGACGACGATGTTGAGACCCCAGCCCAGCATCACGTAGGTCATCACCAGAATGGCGAGGTCGAGCAGGTAGCGCTGATTGTAGAAGATCACTGGTACCAGCAGCGCGAAGATCAACAGCGCCGGCGCGAGCAGGCGGCCCAGCACCGCGAAGCCGCCGCGAACGCTCGCCGGCAATTCGACGCCGCCGACCGGGCCGATCCAGCGCCGCAGCAATTCAATAACAATCGAGCCGACGAACACCGCGCCGACGATACTCGCGAGTTCGCCAAACCGCGTCCAGTAGATCAACTGTCCCGACGAGCCGGCCTCGGTGCGGATGCCGATCATCAGGAAGAACAGCACCAGCGCGACCAGCGCGCTGATGACGGCCTTCTTCAGGATGAAGGCAAACCCGGCGGTGGGCTCGGCGCTCGCCGGATATGAGGCGGGTGCTGCCATCCGTCAGACTTTTTCGACTTCGGGACGGCCGAGCAGGCCTGTCGGCATGAAGATCAGCACGATGATGAGGATCGAGAACGCCGCGACGTCCTTGTATTCGACCGAGAAGTAGGCCGACCAGAACGTCTCGATCAGGCCGATGGCCAGGCCGCCGAGCATCGCGCCGGGCAGCGAGCCGATGCCGCCGAGCACCGCTGCGGTGAACGCCTTGATGCCGGCGATGAAGCCCATGAAGAAATCGACGAGGCCGTAATAGAGCAGGTACATCATGCCGGCGACGGCGGCGAGCGCGGCGCCGATCACGAAGGTCATCGAGATGGTGCGGTCGACATCGACGCCGAGCAGCGCGGCCATGGTCTGGTCCTGCTCGCAGGCGCGCATGTCGCGGCCGAAGCGGGTGCGTGACACGATGTAAGTGAAGGCCGCCAGCAGCACGATGGTGGTGACCACGACGACGATCTGCACGTTGGAGAGCTGCACCGCGAAGTTGCCGGAGTCGTGCAGCGTATAGCCGCCGGTGATGATCGGCGGCACCGGTTTCACTCGCGCGCCTTGCGAAACTTGCGCGAAGTTCGACAGCACGAACGACATGCCGATGGCGGACAGCATCGGCGCGAGGCGGAACGATTGCCGCAACGGTCGATACGCGATGCGCTCCACCGTCCAGCCGTAGAGCGCGGTGACCGCCATCGCCACCAGCAGCACCAGCAGCAGGATCACCGGCACCATCGTCATTCCGATCGACACCAGAATGAGGAAGGTGATGAGCGCGATGAAGCCGCCGATCATGAAGATATCGCCGTGGGCGAAATTGATCATGCCGACGATGCCGTAGACCATGGTGTAGCCGATGGCGATCAGCCCATAAATCGAGCCGAGCACCAGGCCGTTGATCAGTTGCTGGAAGAAATAATCCATCGTCCCCGCGATTCCACCCTAACCGTCTTTAACAGCGGGTTTTTGCAACGGCAACGGCGTCCGGTGGACGGAGTTTGAGTTTGGCCACCCGATTTCCGATCAATCGAACAGGCCGGTCCCGGATGCAGAATTCCGCGCGAGGCTCGAATTCCCCGGTGTGTGGATCGTTGTGCGCTGCCGTCAAATGGTGCGGCGTTGACCCTGCGACAATTCGGACCATAATGCGAAGGTCATGTTGTTTCGACGGATTTACCGGCGTTCCCGGCGCGGTGAGGACGTCGCGGCCGCGCTGCGGCAGGCGATGACGCCCCATCTGCGTGGCAACGCGAAGGGTTCCGCCGCCCACAGTTTCCATTCGACATCGAGAGTTTCCGGTCGCCTTCGCCTGCGCCTGCGCGGAGGAGCCGTCCCGCGACACGGGCAGCCGGCGCGCGATTCGCGCCCGCGAACATCACAGCAATGCCATCCATCGATCAGGGGGACGGGGACATGACTACGGAAGCCTCGAATAACGTCGTGCTGCCGGACGACACCAGCCTGCTGGCGTTCTATCGCGACATGAACGTGCCGGAGCGGCGCACGTTCTGGGCCTGCGCCACCGGCTGGGCGCTCGACGGCATGGACTTCATGATTTATCCGCTGGTGGTCGGCACCATCATCGCGATGTGGCATGTCGATGCCGGCATGGCTGGGCTCGCCGGCACCACGACATTGCTGGCGTCCGCCGTCGGCGGCTGGATCGCCGGCTACATGTGCGACCGCATCGGCCGCGTGCTGACCTTGCAGATCACCATCATCTGGTTCGCGGTGTTCTCGCTGGTCTGCGCCTTCGTGCAGAACTTCGAACAACTGCTGATCGCGCGCACCGTTCTCGGCCTCGGCTTCGGCGGCGAGTGGGCGGCCGGCGCGGTGCTGATCGGCGAAACCATCCGCCCGCAATATCGTGGCCGCGCGGTCGGCTCGGTCCAGTCCGGTTGGGCGGTCGGCTGGGGCATTGCGGTGCTGACGCAGGCGTTGCTGTTCAGCTATATGCCGCCGGAGCAGGCGTGGCGCTGGATGTTCGCGGTCGGCGTGCTGCCGGCGCTGCTGGTGTTCTATCTGCGGCGCTATGTCGAGGAACCGGCGGTGGCGGTCGAGACCCGCGCGCGACAGCAGGCCACCGGCGACCGTCCGGCGATCTGGGAAATTTTTTCGGGGCCGATGCTGAAAACCACGATCCTCGCCTCGCTGGTCACCACCGGTTGTCAGGGCGGTTATTACGCCGTTACCTTCTGGGTGCCACGCTTCCTTACCACCGAGCGGCATCTCTCCATCGTCAGTTCGACCGGCTATCTCGCGGCGTTGATCATCGGTTCGTTCGTCGGCTATCTGGTCGGCGCGTGGCTCGCTGACCGCATCGGCCGGCGCAACCTGTTCCTGATCTTCTCGCTCGGCGCCATCGCGCTGGTGCTGCTCTATACGCAAGTCGAGTTCACCAATGAGGTGCTGTGGATTCTCGGCTTCCCGCTCGGCTTCTTCGCCTCGGGCTATTTCTCCGGAATGGGCGCGTTCCTCACCGAACTCTATCCGACGCGGCTGCGCGGCTCGGGGCAGGGCTTCTGCTACAATTTCGGGCGCGGCATCGGCGCGCTGTTTCCGTTCCTGGTCGGCCATCTGTCGGAAACGACGACGCTCGCCAACGCCATCGCGATTTTCGCGGTGGGCGCTTATGTGCTGTTCTTCGCCGCCGCCTACGCGCTGCCGGAAACGCGCGGCCGCGTGCTGACGGCGGGAGCCTGAGGCATGGTGGGTCCTGTCACTGACGCCCCCGAAGCGCCGCCATGTCCGCCGCCGCCTGCGGCGCAGCCGCAGCCGCACTTGATGCGGGTGCCGCCGGGCGCGGTCGATACGCATTGTCACGTCATCGGCACGCCGCCGGATTATCCGTTCGTTGCGGGGCGCAGCTACACGCCGCCGGGCGCATCACCGGCGGCATATATCGACCTGCTCGACACCATGGGCATGGCATACGGCGTGCTGACGCAGGTGAGCGTGCACGGCACCGACAACCGGTTGCTGATCGAGGCGCTAACGGCAAACCGTGCGCGGTTGCGCGGCATCGCCGTGATCGGGTTAGAGGCGTCCGACGCTGAGCGCGCGGCGTTGCAGGCCGCCGGCGTGGTCGGGGTGCGGCTCAACGTGCTCTATGGCGGCGGCATCGGCTTCGACCGGGTCGAGGCCTATGGCGCGCTGTGCAAGGAGATGGGCTGGCACCTGCAATTCCTGATCGACGCCGGCGAACTGCCGAAGATCGCGTCGCAACTGGCGAAGCTGCCGGTGCCGTTCCTGATCGACCACATGGGACATTTCCCGACCTCGCGCGGCGTCGACAGCGAAGGTTTCCAGACGCTCTTGGCGCTGGTGCGCGACGGCGCGTGGGCGCGTCTCTCCGGCGCGTATCGCACGACGGTGCAGGGGCCGCCCTATGACGACACCGTGCCGTTCGCGCAGGCGCTGGTCGCGGCGAGCGCGGAGCGCTGCGTCTGGGGATCGGACTGGCCGCACGTCGCCAACTGGGGTGCGATGATGACGGTGGCCGATCTGCTCGACCTGCTGGCGCGCTGGGTCCCCGACGAGGAACTGCGCCGCCGCATCCTGGTCGACAACCCGCACCGGCTGTTCGGCTTCGGAGCGTAAGCGGGCGCAACCTCGCTCGGGGCAGGCCGCCGCTTGTCCACAGTCCGGTTAAGGTTAACAAATGGTTTCGATTGCTGCCGCAGGGCAGCGGGGCTTTCGTCGTTCGAGGCGCTCGGGCGATTCTGCGGGGCGCGTGTGACGGGCGGGTTCCATGTCGGCGAACTGGCGAACCAACTGGCGACTGAGCAACTTCAGCGGCCTGCTTCTGGCCTGCTATTTCGTGCCGGTGTGGACAGTCGCGGCGTGGCGGATCGTGCTGTCGCCGATCCACGGGCTGTTCGAACGGCCGAACGTTGCGGTCGCGATGTTCATCAGCGACCATCTGCAAGTTCCCGCGTTGATGACGGTGCGTTTCGCCTGGCTTTTGGCACTCGGCAAGCTGACGGTGGTGGCGTTCTTCGTGCTGTTCGCGGCCTTGATGGTGCGGCGGGCGGTTCGCCTTGGGCGCGGCGGCGACGAGGCGCTCGGCATCGCGCTCGGGCTCGGCTGCGTCATCAGCTTCGCCAGCATGGTCTTCGCCGCGCAAGTCGGCGAGGCGGCGGCGCTGCAACTGCACGCCACCGAATTGTTGCTGCTGCTCTCGACCGCGATCCTGATGCTGGTCGATCAGCCGCCGGCGCGCTCGTCGGTTGAGAGCGACGTGCGCGAGACGGGCTACGCCTTGAGCAGCCCGAGTTCCTGAATCACCGCGCCGGCTTCCTTTACCGCGTGGTTGGCGGCGGGCACGCCGCAATAGATCGCCTGCTGCAACAGAATTTCCTTGATGTCGTCCGGCGTGAAGCCGCCTTCGGCCAGCGCCGCGCGGACATGCAGGCGAAATTCGTCCCATTGTCCCAGCGCCACCATGGTGCCGATCACCAGCACGCGGCGCGTGCGCTCGTCGAAATGCGGCCGGGTCCAGATTTCGCCCCACGCATGACGCGTGATGAGGTCGATGAAGTCGGCGTTGAAGGCATTCTTGTTGTTGACCGATTTATCGACCCAGGCATTGCCCAGCACCTTGCGGCGCATCGCCATGCCGTCGTCGCGGCGTTGTTGGTCGTCCATGGTTGATTGCTCTCTCAGCGTTGCGTCAGGAAGCCGATGACGGCTTCGGTGAAGGCGTGCGATTGCTCGACGTTGGAGATGTGCGCGGCGTCGAGAATGGTCATGCTGGCACCGGGAATGTGGCTGCGGATGTATTCGCCGGCCGCGATCGGCGTCGCGGCGTCGTGCCGTCCGGCGATCACCAGGGTCGGGCGCGAGATGTGCTGCAGCAGATCGCGCTGGTCCAGCGTGCGCAGCGCCTCGCAGCAGGCGATGTAGCCTTGTTGCGGCGAGGCGATCAGCATCGCCTTCATGCGCGCGGTGACGGCCGGTTCGCGCTCACGGAAATCCGCCGTCAGCCAGCCGCCGATCACGGCGTCGGCGACGGAGGCAATGCCGCCGTCCTTCACCGCCTTGATGCGGTTGTCCCAGTTGGTCGGGTCCGGATAGTAGCAACTGGTGTTGGCGAGGATCATGCGGTCGAAACGATCGGACGCGTTGGCGCCCAGCCATTGCCCGACCATGCCGCCCATCGACAGGCCACACCAATGCGCTTTGCGAATATCGAGCGCATCGAGGATCGCCAGCACGTCGCGGCCGAAACGCTCCATCGAATACGGCCCCGCCGGCACGCCGGATTTGCCGTGGCCGCGCCGGTCGTAGCGGACCACGCGAAACTGTTTCGCGAGCGCGCCGAGCTGCGGCTCCCACATCGCCATGGTGCAGCCGAGCGAGTTCGACAGGATCAGTGCGGGTCCGTCATCGCGGCCTTCCACCGCGACATTGAGCGGGCAGCCGTCATCGGCGTTGATGGTGGGCATAAGATAAGCTCCTCCTTATTCTCTGTCGTTATTGCGAGACGAAAAGCCGTCACCCTGAGGTGCATTGCGCAGCAATGCCTCGAAGGGCGACGGCTATCCTTCGAGGCTCCGTGCTTTGCACGTCGCACCTCAGGATGACGCCGTCGCTAATCATGCTCTAGCTTCCGCCCTTAAACGACGCCAGCAGCCGGTCGATCAGCGCTTGCGAGGCGCCCTGATAGGCCAGCGGGTCGAACAGTTTTTCCAGCCGCGCGGCGTCGAGATGCGCGGTGACGCGGGCATCATTCGCGAGCACGTCGCGCAGGTGGCGTTTCGATGCGACAGCCTTGCGCGAAGCCTCTTCGATCAGGTGATGCGCATCGGATTTTCCGATTGTGTCCGCCAGCGCCATCGTCACCGCTTCAGCCATGATCAGGCCGTGGGTGGTGTCGAGATTGGAGCGCATCCGTTCCGTGTCGACTTCCAGCCCTTCGGCGATGTCGACGATGGCGGCCAGTGCGCCGGAGGTGACCAGCAGCAGCGTCGGCAAGGTTGGCCATTCGGCGTGCCACGGTCCGGCGCTGCGCTCGTGCTCCTGCACCTGCGCGGCGAAGATCGTCGCGGCGAGGTTCGGCGCCATGGTGGCGGCGGCGAGCGCGGAGGCGGCGGCGACCGGATTGCGCTTGTGCGGCATGGTGGAGGAGCCACCGCGACCCGCGCCGGCGGGCTCGAAGGCTTCGCCCACGTCGGTCTGCATCAACAGCGAAACGTCGCGGGCGATCTTGCCGCAGGTGCCGGCGAGGATCGCCATCACCGAGGCAGCTTCCGCGATGCGGTCGCGATGGGTGTGCCACGGTGCGTCGGGCAGCGGCAGCTGGAGCTCGCGGGCGAGGGCCTCCGACACCGCCATGCCCTTGTCGCCGAGCGCGGCGAGCGTGCCGGCAGCGCCGCCGAATTGCAGCGCCAGCCCGTTGTCGCGCAGCGCCTTGAGCCGCGCGCGCGAGCGATGCAGGGCGGCGGCATATTCGGCGAGCTTGAGGCCGAACGGCATCGGCAGCGCGTGTTGCAGCCAGGTGCGCGCCACCATCGCGGTGTTGCGATGCTTCGCGGCGAGACTGGCGAAGCCGGCGATGGCGCGGTCGAGGTCGGCTAGCAAAGCGTCGATGGCCGCGCGTAGCATCAGCATGGTCGCGCTGTCGATGATGTCCTGGCTGGTGGCACCCCAATGCACGTAGCGCGCCGCGTCCGCGTCCGATTTCGCCACCTCGGCGGTGAGCGTCTTGACCAGCGGGATCGCGAGGTTGCCGGCACGGGTCGCGGCCTCGGCCAGCGCACCGATCTCGAAACGCTCGGCGCGGCAAGCGGCCGCGATGGGCGCGGCGGCGGCTTTTGGGATGACGCCGACGGTAGCCTCGGCGCGCGCCAGTGCGGCCTCGACGTCCAGCATGTCTTGAAGGAACGCGCCGTCGTCGCAGACCGCGCGCATCGCGGCGCTCGACAGCATCGGCGCAAGCAGGGGGGAGAGGGACGTGCTCATGTGCCGGAGACTCTAATCGGTCCCAACGGCTTATGCCAATCCCTCCAGTACCGTTCGCGCCATGCGGTCGTCGGCAGCCACCTAATTCCATGGTCCTCTTTTAATTGGCCACGGCAGGCGCTACTTGAGGATATCCAGATTCAAACACATTCCGTCGCCCGGAGATGGCAGACGACGAGGAGGCGCTCCCATGGCCATGACGATGAACGGCGAAGTCCAGCTCGCCGCGCCACGCGAGACCGTGTGGGAGAAACTCAACGACCCCGAAGTGCTGAAATCCTGCATTCCCGGCTGCGAGGAATTGGAGCGCACCGAGGACAACGGTTTTCGCGCGGTCGCCAAGATCAAGGTCGGCCCGGTGTCGGCGCGCTTCAAGGGCAAGGTGACGCTCAGCGATCTCGACCCGCCGAATGGCTACAAGATTTCCGGCGAAGGCGAGGGCGGCATCGCCGGCTTCGCCAAGGGCGGCGCCGTGGTCGGCCTCACCGACAAGGACGGCGGCACGCTGCTCAGCTATAATGTCGAGGCGCAGATCGGCGGCAAACTGGCGCAGCTTGGCCAGCGCCTGATCAACGGCACCGCGAAGAAGCTCGCGGACGAGTTTTTCGCCGGTTTCGCCCGCGCCGTGCAGGGCTAGGATACGAGGCTGAAATACAAGGCGGATGCCAGGCTGATTCTGTCTAAAAGGCGTCACCTCCGCGTTGTGACAATGGCCTTGTCAGCGCGGTGAGGGCATGGCCAGCGCGCGCCGGGCGAGGTTGCCCAACGTGCCGATGGGCCATAATATGCCTTTGGAATGATTTCAAAGAGCCGCGTCGCACGTCATGCGGCGCGGGCAGAGAGTGCATATGGCCAAGATTTCTCTCATCGTGAACGGCAATCCCGTTACCGCGAATATCGATCCGCGCACATTGCTGGTGCAATTCCTTCGCGAGCACCTGCGCCTCACCGGCACCCATGTCGGTTGCGACACCTCGCAATGCGGCGCCTGCGTCGTGCATCTCGACGGCAAGGCCGTGAAGTCCTGCACCACGCTGGCGGTGATGGCGGATGGCGGCAGCGTCACCACCATCGAAGGGTTGGCGCCCGAAGGCGCGCCACTGCATCCGATGCAGGAGGCCTTCCGCGAGAATCACGGGTTGCAATGTGGCTTCTGCACGCCGGGCATGATCATGACGGCGGTGGATATGGTGCATCGCAAGGGGCACGATCTCGACGACCACACCATCCGCGAGGAGCTTGAGGGCAATCTCTGCCGCTGCACCGGCTATCAAAACATCGTGTTGTCGATCGCCGCAGGCGCCAAGGCGATGGCGAAATCCGATCTCGCATAACCGCGTCAGGTTTTCGCAGGCGCTGCACAGGCAAACAGTTTCAGGACCTCACGATGTACGAATTCAAATATCATCGGCCGGCGACGGTGCGCCAAGCCGCCAACCTTCTGGTCAAGAACGAAGACGCCAAGCTGATCGCCGGCGGCCATACGCTGGTGCCGGTGATGAAGCAGCGCCTCGCGGCGCCGCCGCATATCGTCGATCTCACCCGCATCGAGGGTCTGAGCGGCATCGAGATGAAGGGGCGCTCGCTGGCGATCGGCGCCACCACCAAGCATGTCGAGGTGGCGGATTCCGTGACGGTGCGCGAAGCGATTCCGGCGCTGGCGGAGTTGGCCGGCATGATCGGCGACCCGGCGGTGCGCCACAAGGGCACCATCGGCGGCTCCATCGCCAACAACGACCCGACCGCCGATTATCCGGCGGCGTGTCTTGCGCTGGGCGCCACCATCGTCACCAACAAGCGGCGCATCAAGGCCGAGGATTTCTTCCAGGGCCTGTTCACCACGGCGCTCGAGGCCGACGAGATCGTTACCCGCGTGATGTTTCCGCTGCCGAAGAAGGCGGCCTATGAGAAATTCCGCAATCAGGCGTCGCGTTATGCGCTGGTCGGCGTGTTCGTCGCCCGCATGCCGTCGGAAGTTCGGGTCGCGGTGACGGGCGCGGGGAGCGATGGCGTGTTTCGCCTGACCGCCTTCGAGGAAGCCCTGAAGAAGCGTTTTTCGTCGAAAGTGCTGGACGGCTTGCCGGTTTCCGCGGACGGTCTGAACAGCGACCTGCACGGCAGCGCGGAATATCGCGCGCACTTGATTGGGGTCTTGGCGCGCCGTGCCGTCGATGCCGCAAACAACCGGGCGTAACTGCGTCCAGACTGGCCTTCAAGATGAGTAAAACTCCGGAGCTGCCCGACTCGGTCGATGCCACGCTCCAACTGCTGAACAGCCACGGTTACTTCGCCGAGCGTTCGCTCGCCACCGTGCTCTATCTCTCGTTGCGGCTCGGGCGGCCGCTGTTTCTCGAAGGCGAGGCGGGGGTCGGCAAGACCGAGATCGCCAAGGTGCTGTCGGCGACGCTCGGCCGCAACCTGATCCGCCTGCAATGCTACGAGGGGCTCGACGTCGCCTCCGCCGTCTATGAGTGGAACAGCGCCGCGCAGATGATTGCCATTCGCCTCGCGGAAGCCGCCGGCGATTCCGACCGCGAGCAACTGTCGCACGACATCTTCAGCGAGCGCTACCTGATCAAGCGGCCGCTGTTGCAGGCGCTGGAGCCGAATGTTGCCGGCGCGCCGGTGCTCCTGATCGATGAACTCGACCGCGCCGACGAGGCGTTCGAGGCGTATCTTCTGGAGATCCTCAGCGACTTCCAGGTCACCATTCCGGAACTCGGCACCTTCAAGGCGCCGCAGCCGCCGATCGTTATCGTCACCTCGAACCGCACCCGCGAGATCCACGACGCGCTGAAGCGGCGCTGCCTCTATCACTGGGTCGATTATCCGTCCGCCGAGCGCGAACTCGCCATCGTCAAGTCGCGGGTGCCGGGCATTTCGGCGAAACTGTCGCAGCAGGTGGTGCGCTTCGTGCAGGAACTGCGCGATCAGGACTTCTACAAGAACCCCGGCGTCGCCGAGACCATCGACTGGGCCACCGCACTGACGCAACTCGACGCGCGGTCGCTGACGCCGGAAGTGGTCGGCGACACGCTGGGCGCGCTGCTGAAGTATCAGGACGATATCGCGAAAATGCAGTCCGGGACCTTGCAAAAGGTTTTGAAGGAAGCCACAAGCGATATATAAGTTGGAATATAGCGGCGAAAGCCGTCGTCCCCTGCAAACGCAGGGTATGCACACGCCCATTGTTTCCGTCATGGCCGGGCTTGTCCCGGCCATCCACGTCCTTCACGTTGAAGCTCTGCAAAGACGTGGATGGCCGGAATAGATCCGGCCATGACGACAGAGGGGTCCCCGCCTTGGCGGGGACGACGCCGAGAATGTGGTGACAATCGCCGGAGCCGCCAATGACAACGTCGTCGCCCGTAACCGGATTGATCGCCGACAACGTCGTGGGGTTTGCCCGCGCGTTGCGGGCGGCCGGCATTCCGGTCGGGCCGGGTGCTGTGATCGACGCGCTGGAAGCCTTGCGCGTGATCGATATCGGCCATCGCGGCGAGGTCTACGCCACGCTGGAAGCGGTGTTCGTCAAGCGTCACGAGCATTCGCTGATTTTCGCGCAGGCTTTCGATCTGTTCTTCCGCGCCGAGCAGGAGTGGATGCATCTGCTCGACTCGGTGCCGCTGCCCGATCAGGCCAAGCCGAAGCCCGCGCCGGCCTCCCGCCGCGTGCAGGAGGCGATGTCGCAAAACAAGAAGGTCGAGCAGGTCCCTTCCGAAGAAGCGCAGGAATTGCGGCTGTCGCCGTCCGATCAGGAGATCCTGCAAAAGAAGGATTTCGCGCAGATGAGCGCGGCGGAGATCGCCGAAGTCACGCGCGCCATCGCGAAAATGAAACTGCCGCAGGCCGAACTGCGCACGCGGCGCTTCGCACCGGATTCGCGCGGTCTGAAACTCGATCTGCGCCGCACCATCCGCGCCAGCCTGCGCACCGGCGGCGACATCGTCGATCTGCGCCATCTCGGGCGCATCGACAAGCCGGCGCCGATTGTCGCGCTCCTCGATATCTCCGGCTCGATGAGCGAATACACGCGGCTGTTCCTGCATTTCCTCCACGCCATTACTGATGCGCGCAAGCGCGTCTCGGTGTTTCTGTTCGGCACCCGGCTCACCAACGTCACCCGTGCGCTGCGCGCCCGCGATCCCGACGAGGCGCTGGCGAGCTGTTCGTCAACGGTGGAGGACTGGGCCGGCGGTACGCGGATCGGCACGTCGCTGCAAACCTTCAACAAGCTGTGGGGCCGGCGCGTGCTCGGGCAGGGCGCGATCGTGCTGTTGATCTCCGATGGGCTGGAGCGCGAGGCCGACGATCGGCTGGCGTTCGAGATGGACCGCCTGCATCGTTCCTGCCGTCGCCTGATCTGGCTTAATCCGCTGCTACGCTTCAGCGGTTTCGAAGCAAAGGCGCAGGGAATCAAAATGATGCTGCCGTATGTTGACGAATTCCGTCCGGTGCATAATTTGTCTTCTATCGAGGACTTGATCGCCGCGCTCTCCGTAGCGCCTTCGCCGCAACGGCGCGATGCGATCCGCCCCGCAGCTTGACGAGAGGTCCCCCAATGCTCGAGCGCGACGAAGATATTCTGCAAGCAGCCGAAGAGTGGAAGAAGGCAGGCCACGGCGTGGCGCTCGCCACCGTGGTCGAGACTTGGGGCTCGGCGCCCCGGCCGGCGGGCTCCAACCTTGTTATCAATGACGAAGGCACGTTCCTCGGCTCGGTGTCCGGCGGCTGCGTCGAGGGCGCGGTGGTCACCGAGGCGCTCGACATTATCGCCAGCGGGCAACCGAAGCTGCTCGAATTCGGCGTGGCGGACGAGACCGCGTTCAACGTCGGCCTGTCCTGCGGCGGCACCATCCGCGTGTTCGTCGAGAAGGTGGCGTAGGTGAACCTGGAGACACTGACGCAGGTCAATATCGAACGCGCGGCGCGGCGGCCGGTGTTTGTCGTCACCGATGTGAGCAACGGCGAACAGCGCATGGTCAAGGCCGCCGATCTCGCCGGCGATCCGCTCGAGGCCGAACTGCGCAAGCAGTTGCGCATGGGCAAGAGTGCGATGATCGAGGCGGATGGCAAGAAGCTGTTCGTCAACGTCTATGCGCCGGTCGCGCGCATGGTGATCATCGGCGCGGTGCACATCAGTCAGGCGCTCGCGCCGATGGCGCGTTCGCTCGGCTACGATGTTACGGTGGTCGATCCGCGCACCGCGTTCGCGAGCCCCGAGCGGTTTCCCGACGTGCGCGTCGTCGCCGAATGGCCGGACGTTGCGCTGCCGCCGCTCAATGTCGATCACTACACGGCGTTCGTCGCGGTGACGCACGATCCCAAGATCGATGATCCGGCGTTGCTGCATGCGTTCGAGCGCGATTGCTTTTACGTTGGCGCGCTCGGCTCGCGCAAAACCCACGCCAAGCGGGTCGACCGGCTGAAGGCACAGGGTGCAAGTGATAACGATGTTGCCAAGATTCACGCGCCGATCGGGTTGCCGATCGGAGCGATATCTCCCGGCGAAGTGGCGGTGGCGATCATGGCGCAAATCACCGCGCAACTGCGATTGCCGAAAGAAGGTGCGTCATGAAATTCGGACCGGCCAAACCTGATGATGCCATCGGTGGCGTGACGGTGCATACGCTGCGTCAGGGTTCGCTGGTGATGAAGAAGGGCACGACCATCGGGCAGACCGAGGCCGACGCGCTAAAAGCCGCCGGCGTCGAGCAGATCGTCGTGGTGCATCTCGAGGACGGCGAGGTGTCGGAGGACGCCGCCGCCGCCGATATCGCGAAGGCGATCGCCAGCGACGGCGTCGTGGTCGAGCGCGCCTTCACCGGCCGCGCCAACCTGTTCGCGACCCGGCCCGGCGTGCTGGTGGTGGATCGCGACGCGGTGGACCGCATCAACAATGTCGACGAGGCCATCACCTTCGCGACGCTGTCGGCTTACAAGCCGGTGGTCGAAGGCGAGATGATCGCCACCGTGAAACTGATTCCGTTCGGTGTCGAAGGCAAGTTGCGCGATGCCGCGGTGAAAGCCGCCGGCCAAAACGCGCTGCGCGTTGCGCCCTATATCATCAAGCGCATCGGCGTGGTGTCGACGATGTTGCCTGGCCTGGTGCCGAAGGTGATCGACAAGACCTTACGCGTCACCGCTGAGCGCCTTGCGCCAGCCGGCGCCAAGATTGTGGTCGAGAAACGCGTGCCGCACGATCAGACGGCGCTCGCCGTCGCGATCGCTGAAGTTTTGAAACTCGATGTCGAGATGGTGATCGTGTTCGGCGCGTCCGCCATCGCGGACCGGCGCGACGTGATCCCGGCGGCGATCGTCGCCAACGGCGGCACCGTCGACCATTTCGGCATGCCGGTCGATCCCGGCAATTTGCTGCTGCTCGGCGCGGCCGATGGTCGCCCGGTGATCGGCGCGCCGGGCTGCGCGCGCTCGCCGGTGGAGAACGGGTTCGACTGGGTGCTGATGCGGATGCTGGCCGGCCTGCCGATCAAGCGTTCGGACATTACCGGTTTCGGCGTCGGAGGTTTGCTGATGGAGATCGTCACCCGGCCGCAGCCGCGCGTGGCCGAGCCCGCGCCCGCGGACAATGCCAAGGTCGCCGCGGTGGTGCTCGCCGCCGGCCGCTCCACCCGGATGGGCGGGCCGAACAAGATGCTGGCCGAACTCGGCGGCAAGCCGCTGGTGCGGATGGTGGCCGAGCAGGCGCTGGCCTCAAAAGCCTCGCCGGTGATCGTGGTCACCGGACATCAGGCCGACGAGGTCGAGAAAGCCCTCAAGGGTCTCAATGTCACCTTCGTGCGCAATCCGGATTTCGCCAGCGGGCTGGCCAGTTCGGTCAAGACCGGCATCGGCGCGGTGCCGACCGATGCCGCCGGCGCCATGGTCTGCCTCGGCGACATGCCGCTGATCGACGCCAAGCTGATCGACAAGCTGATCGGCGCGTTCTCGCCGGAGCGCGGCAGCCTGATCGTGGTGCCGACCTGCGACGGCCGGCGCGGCAATCCGGTGCTGTGGTCGCGGCGTTTCTTCGGCGAGCTGATGGGACTGTCCGGCGATATCGGCGGCCGCCATCTGGTCGATCATCATAGCGAGGCGGTGGTGGAAATGCCGGTCGATGGCGATGGCGCCTTCCTCGATATCGACACGCCGCAGGTGCTGGAAGTGGTGCAGCGCGCGGCCGGGGCCGCGGCGTCGCCGAAGCAGCCGCGCCAGCCGTTGCGCGCGCCGAGCTGAGTGTTGGAACCTGAAATTCGTTTTGCGAATGAATCTGCAACACGAAAACGGTCGTCCCTGCGCAGGCAGGGACCCATAGCCTCTGGCATTGCTCGTTAAAAATAACACGCCTCTGGTTGATAGAGCCGAACCGCTGCGGCGTATGGGTCCCTGCCTGCGCAGGGACGACTCCGAAATTGTTTGGACCTTCGCGCCAAGTTGTATGCGAGCCGGGCCGTCGGGTTCCATCCGTTCACCAGTTTGAAACGTCCGCCGCTTAGCATCGCCTCGCTGAGAATTTTGGGGGTCGGGGATGTTGTCACGACGCGTTGTCGCGCGCCGTTTTTCGGTGCTGTCGCGGATCGCCTTCGGTGCTGCCGTGGGACTGGTGCTGATCGGATCGGCGGTCGCACCGTCTTATGCTGCCGGGGCCTTCGCCATCGGCAAGTGCGGCGCCTATGGCAAGGCTATCGACTATGCGGGCGTCACCGAGGCCAAGGCGGCGGCGCGCAAAAACTGTGACGGTGATTGCACCACCGTCACCATGAAGCGGGCTTGTGCTGCGCTGTCGGTGGACATGACCAATCCTTGCGGCGCTCACGGCTATGCAGTGGAGTCGCGCATCTCCACCTCGCTGAACGCCGCCGTGCGCAAATGCTACGAATTCGGCGGCAAGGAATGCGTCATCCGCGCCTGGGCCTGCGACGCGCGGGGCTGACACTTTTGCGTCAAAGCATTGATGCTAATTCTGCGTGGCTCGCGACCGAATGTCGCTTGCGCGATAGATGTTGAATCGCGAAGCTGGATCATCGCGCGATCTTCATAACAACGCGGTATCCGCCGCGAACGAGGTGAGGCATGGCTCAGGATTTCGCCGCCGGGAACTATCGCTTCCTTCCCGCTGTCTTTCAGTTCTCCAGTGGCGTCGCGGCGCAGCCCGGATATGAAATCGAGCGGGTGCGGTTCGACAAGCCGGTACCGCTCGCGGAAGGGTTTCGGCGCGCCGCCGAGATGATGCGCGCGGCGAACCGGCCGCTGACATCGTTCTGCGCCTGTGAATTGCGCTCGCCCGGTGCATTCAGCGAGGCGGGGTTTCGCGCGTTCAACGAGCACTATGTGAAGACGCTGGCGGAGTGGGGCCTGTTCGACGGCAGCGTCAACAGCGTCAATCCGGTGGCGCGCAGCAACGTCTGTCCGGAGATCGATCCGCCAAGTGAGCCGGTGTTTTACGCGTTTTCGTTCACGCGGCAGGCGAGCGATGCGCGTGCGACATTCGTGATCGCGGGCGGTGCGGAAGCCCGGGGCGGCAGCGCGCCGTATCCCGAGCGCACTGTGCGCTATCGCGATCTCAGCGCCGATGGCCTGCGCGAAAAAGTGCGTTTCGTGGTCGGTGAAATCGGGCGGCGTGTCGCCGATCTCGGCGGGAGCTGGAGCGACACCACCGCCACGCAGGTCTATACCGTGCACGACTTTCATCCCGTCGCCGCCGACGAACTGGTGCGCGCCAACGCCGCGCGATCCGGCATGACGTGGCATTTCGCACGGCCGCCGGTGATCGATCTCGAATTCGAGGTGGATTGCCGCCGCGTGATGCGCGAAACCGTGATCTGATCGATGGCCGAACAGCGCGCGGATGTGATGGTGCTGGGCGCCGGCATGGTCGGCGTCTCGGCGGCGCTGCATCTGCAAAAGCGCGGGCGCGATGTCGTCCTGATCGACAAGCACGGCGCGGCCGGCGAGGAGACCAGTTACGGCAATGCCGGGCTGATCGAACGCGCGTCGGTGTTCCCCTACATGTTTCCGCGCGACCTGACGCACATCCTGCGTTACGCGCTGAACCGCTCCACCGAGTCCTATTATCACCTCTCTGCCTTGCCGGTGGTGCTGCCCTGGCTGTGGCGCTACTTTCGCGCCTCAACGCCGGAAGGCGCGCTGCATAGCGCGCGGGCGGCGCTGCCGTTGATCGAACGCAGCCTCATTGAGCACGAGACGCTGATCGAGGAAGCCGGCGCGCCGGAATTGCTGCGCCGGACCGGATGGATCAAACTGTTTCGCTCGCAGGCGTCACTCGACGACGGCGTGGCCGATCTGGAACGCGCGCGACAATTCGCCGGCATCACCGCCGATGTCCTCGACCCGGCCGCGATCGAGGCGCGGGAGCCGCATCTCGTGGGCACATTCACCGGCGCGATCCATTGGGGCGCGCCGGGCTTCGTGCCGGACCCCGGCAAACTCGCCAAGACTTATGCGGATCTGTTCGTGCGCAACGGCGGCCGTTTTTTGGCCGGCGACGCGCGGACGCTCGAACAGGACAGGCTGGGCTGGCGGCTGCGCGATGCGCAGGGCAACGCCGTGATCGCGCGCGAAGCCGTGGTGGCGCTGGGGCCATGGGCCGATCTGGTGTTTCGGCCGCTCGGTTACAACATTCCGCTCGGCATCAAGCGCGGTTATCACCGACATTTCACGCCGCGTGGCAACGCGGGGCTCAACCATCCGGTACTCGACGCCGATCGCGGTTTCCTGCTGGCGCCGATGACTCGCGGCATCCGCCTGACCACCGGCGCGGAGTTCGCCCGGCTCGATGCACCGCCGACGCCGGTGCAACTCGAACGCGCGCTGCCTCTCGCGCGCGATCTGTTCCCGCTTGGTGACACGGTCGATCCGAAGCCATGGATGGGGGCGCGGCCATGCCTGCCGGACATGCTGCCGGTGATCGGTCAAGCGCCGCGCCATCCCGGTCTGTGGTTCGATTTCGGCCATCATCACCATGGCCTGACGCTCGGCCCGGCGACCGGGCGGTTGTTAGCCGAAATGATGACGGGGGAGGCTCCCTTTGCCGATCCGTCGCCATTCGCGGCGGAGCGTTTCAATTAACGGTCGTATGAGATAAGCATGCCGGCCGCGCGGCCGGGGCGCCGTGCCGCTTGCATCGGCGTGGATGGAATGGCGATACTGGTCCCCAGATGAATTCAGGAGCGACGATATGAAAGTCACGATCGAAGTCGACTGCACCCCGCTGGAAGCGCGCGAATTCATGGGTCTGCCGGACGTGCAACCGATGCAGACGGCGATGATGGATAAACTTCAGGAGCGGATGTCGAACACCATCGATCAGTTCTCGCCGGAAGCTATCATGCAGAACTGGTTTATGTTCGACCCCAAGATGGCCGGGCGTATTCAGGACATGTTCGCCAACATGGCGGGGCTCGGCACCGGACGTACCAAGACCTGAGATCACAACGATGCCGCTCCGCGCCGATAAAGGTGCAGGGTGGTATCGGGTGAGGGCCGTGCGCGGCCGCCGTATTCGGGCCATTAGCTCCGTGGCGATTGCCGTTGCAAATGGCTGATGGAAAAAGGCACAATCAAACCAGAACGCTGCCAAGGCGTCCGAATATCCCCACCGTGAGGAAGACGCATGAGCGGCGCCAAGAAGCTGTCCTCTTTGGACGCATCGTTTTTGTATTACGAGACTCCCGAGATGCCGATGCATGTCGGCAGCATCGCGATCTTTCGGTTGCCGGAAGGCTATGCCGGCAATTTCTTTGAAGACTTCAAGGCGATGATCGCATCGCGGCTGCATATCGCGCCGATCCTGAAGTCGCGTCTCGAAAAAGCGCCGCTCGATATCGATCACCCGAGCTGGGTCGAGGACGATCAGTTCGATATCGATCGTCATATTTTCCGCGGTAGCCTGCCGGCGCCGTATGACCGCGCCACGCTGGAACGCATTGTCGGCTGGATGCACGCCAAGCTGCTCAACCGGGCGCGGCCGTTGTGGGAGTTCTATGTCTTCGAAGGCATGAAAGACAACGAGATTGGTCTTTACTCGAAGATGCACCATGCCTGCATCGATGGCGGCGCAGGCGCGGCGCTGACCAGCATGATCTACGACATCTCGCCGGTGCCGCGCGAAGTGCCCGAACCGCCGACGCGGCGCAAGGACGCGCCGGAGCCGCGCGAGATGGCGGCGAACTTCCTCAACTCCTATCAGGAGATGTGGCGGCAGGGGTTTGAAGGCGCGGGCTTCAGCAAGGGCATCGAACTGCCGCGCTCCGGCAAGAGCGATCTCGGCTCGGTGTTGTTCGACAACGCCATGTTCCAGATCGAAAGCGCGGTGCGTTTCGTCGGCAGCATGCCGACCATGCTCAAAAGCCTGTCGGAAGTCGTCGGCAAGATCGCCGATCCGAAGTCGCGCGAGAGCCTCACCAGCATGGCGTCGCCGCCGACCATCCTCAACAAGTCGATCTCGTCGGAGCGCAGCTTCGCCGGTGTGTCGATCTCGCTGCCGCAGGCCAAAGCGTTGGCGAAGCGCTCCGGCGGCAAGCTCAACGACGTGGTGCTGGCGTTGTCGAGCGGCGTGGTGCGGCGCTATCTGCTCAGCCAGAACGCGCTGCCGAACAAGTCGCTGACCGCGGGCGTGCCGATCTCGCTGCGCGAGGAGGGCAACGCCGACTCCAACAACCAGGTGTTCGGCATGATCTGTTCGCTCGCGACCGACATCGCCGATCCCAAGGCGCGGCTGGAAGCGATCATCGCGCAGTCGTCCAAGTCGAAGGAAATGTCGCATCCGCTGCGCGCGCTGATGCCGCAGATTTCCAATATCTCGATGCTGGGCGCGCCGATCATGGTGCAGATCCTGGCGCTGCTCTACAGCCGCTCGAACCTGTCCGACGTGCTGCCGCCGGCGGTGAACATCACCGTGTCCAATGTGCCGGGGCCACGACAGACGCTGTATGCGGTGGGCGCGGAGCTTCTGCATATCTTTCCGGTGTCGATCTCGGCGCATGGCGTGGCGCTGAATATCACCGTGCAAAGCTATCGCGATCTGCTCGACTTCGGCTTCATTGCCGGCGCCAACGTGATCCCGCATGTGCAGGTGTTGGCCGATATGCTTCCCGAGGAACTGGCGGCATTGGAAGCCGCCTACGCATCGGCGTCCGATGCGCCCCGCGCCGCAAGCTGAACGGAGCCGTCGATGATCGAGATGCCGCCGCTGCAATTCGCGCAGACGAACGGAATTCGCATGGGTTACTACGACGCGGGTCCGAAGTCGGATGCGCCGCCGATGGTGCTGTGTCACGGCTGGCCGGAGATGGCGTTCTCGTGGCGGCACCAGATCAAGGCGCTGAGCGAGGCGGGTATCCGCGTCATCGCGCCGGATCAGCGCGGTTACGGTGCGACCGACCGGCCCGAAAAGGTCGAGGACTACGATCTCGATCATCTCACCGGCGATCTGGTCGGCCTGCTCGATCACCTCAACATCGACAAGGCGATTTTCGTCGGCCACGACTGGGGCGGGTTCGTGGTGTGGCAGATGCCGCTGCGTCATCCCTCGCGCGTCGCCGGTGTGGTCGGTGTCAACACGCCGCATACCGACCGCGCGCCGGCCGATCCGATTTCGCTCTATCGCAAGCGGTTCGGCGACAGCATGTACATCGTGCAGTTTCAGGACCCGGCGCGGCATCCCGATCGGATTTTCGGCGGCAAGGTGGCCGAGACGTTCGATTTCTTTATGCGCAAGCCCATGCCCCGCAAGGACAAAGATTCCGGCAAGGAGACGCGCGGCGACAAGCCGGCGGAAGCGGCGACCGCCGGTGTCGGCGCATCGACGAAACTGAACATGGCGTTTCCGCAGATGGTCGAGGGCTACAACGGCAGCCACGATCCGCGTCAGAAGATTTTGTCGCCCGAAGAGATGAAAGTGTTCGTCGATACTTTCACGCGCACCGGATTCACCGGCGGCATCAACTGGTATCGCAACATGAGCCGCAACTGGGAACGCGCCGCGACGCTTGATCATACCGTACGGGTGCCGTCGCTGATGGTGATGGCGGAGGACGACGCGGTGCTGCCGCCGTCGGCCGCCGACGGCATGGAAAAGATCATTCCCGATCTCGAAAAATATCTGATCCGCAACAGTGGCCACTGGACCCAACAGGAGCAGCCTGAAGAGCTGAGCGCCAAGCTGATCGAGTGGCGACGGCGGAAATTTGGCTAGGTGTCATTCTGAGGTGAAAGCCGACAGGCGAGCCTCGAAGGATGACGTGAATGATATTGTAAACTGCCATCCTTCGAGACGCGCTTGATGCGCGCTCCTCGGGATGACGGCGCAAGCGAGGAGATGATTTCAAATGGCATCGACAAATCCACTGGACCCGATTCCGCATCCGCCGATGAAACCGGTGGTCGGCAACATGCTGTCGATCGACTCGAGCGCGCCGGTCCAGAACCTGGTGCAACTCGCCAAGGAGCTTGGGCCGATCTACTGGCTCGACATGATGGGGACGCAACTGATCGTCGTCTCCGGACACGATCTGGTCGATGAACTGTGCGACGAGAAGCGGTTCGACAAGTCGGTGCGCGGTTCGCTGCGACGGGTGCGCGCGGTCGGCGGCGACGGCCTGTTCACCGCCGACACCAAGGACCCGAACTGGAGCAAGGCCCACAACATCCTGCTCCAGCCGTTCGGCAATCGCGCCATGGTGTCCTACCATCCGAGCATGGTCGATATCGCCGAGCAGCTTGTGAAGAAGTGGGAGCGGCTCAACGCCGACGAGGAAATCGACGTCGTCCACGACATGACCGCGCTGACGCTCGACACCATCGGGCTGTGCGGTTTCGACTATCGCTTCAACTCGTTCTATCGCCGCGACTATCATCCCTTCGTCGAGGCGCTGGTGCGCTCTCTCGAAACCATCATGATGACGCGCGGCCTGCCGCTCGAAAAAGTCTGGATGAAGAAGCGCAACAGCGATCTCGTCTCAGACGTCGCCTTCATGAACAAGATGGTGGACGACGTGATCGCGGCGCGTCGCGATGGCGGCGACACCGAAACCAACAAGGACATGCTCAACGCCATGCTCACTGGCGTCGACAAGGTCACCGGCGAGCAGCTCGACGACGTCAATATTCGTTACCAGATCAACACCTTCCTGATCGCCGGCCATGAAACCACCAGCGGCCTGCTGTCGTATTCGATCTACGCGATGCTCAAGCATCCGGACGTGATGAAAAAGGCTTATGAGGAAGTCGATCGCGTGCTCGGCTCCGATGTCGACGCGCGGCCGACCTATCAGCAGGTGTCGCAGCTCACCTACATCACGCAGATCCTGAAAGAGGCACTGCGGCTGTGGCCGCCGGCGCCGGCGTTCGCCGTCACGCCGTACAAGGACGAAGTGATCGGCGGAAAGTACACGTTGAAGAAGGGCTCCTTCGTCACGGTGCTGGCGATGGCGCTGCATCGCGATCCCTCGGTGTGGGGACCGAATCCGGACGTCTTCAATCCAGAAAACTTCAGCCGTGAAGCCGAAGCGAAGCGTCCGATCAACGCGTGGAAGCCATTCGGCAACGGCCAGCGCGCCTGCATCGGGCGCGGCTTCGCCATGCACGAGGCGGCGCTTGCACTGGGCATGATCCTTCAGCGGTTCAAGCTGATCGATCACAACCGCTATCAGTTGCGTTTGAAGGAAACGCTGACGACGAAGCCGGAAGGTTTCAAGATCAAGGTGCGGCCGCGTCCCGACAGCGAGCGCACCAGCAAGGGACCGGTGGCGGCTGCCGCCGCGAAGCCGGCGACGCTAGGGGCGCAGGCGCGCACGCGGCCCGGCCACAACACGCCGCTTTTGGTGCTCTACGGCTCCAATCTCGGCACCGCCGAAGACATGGCGACGCGCGTGGCGGACCTCGCCGAATTGAACGGCTTCGCCACCAAGCTCATGCCGCTCGACGAGACGGTCGGCGAATTGCCGAAGGAAGGTGGCGTGCTGATCTTCTGCGCCTCCTATAACGGCGCGCCGCCGGACAATGCGACGCAGTTCATTAAATGGCTGCAAAGCGATCTGCCCAAGGATGCCTTCGCCGGCGTGAAGTACACGGTGTTCGGTTGCGGCAACAGCGACTGGGCAGCGACCTATCAGTCGGTGCCGCGCCTGATCGACGAACAACTTGCGGCGCACGGCGCGACCAATGTGTACGAGCGCGGCGAGGGCAATGCGCGCGAGGATCTCGACGGTCAGTTCGAGGCGTGGTTCGCCAAGATGAGCCCGACGGCGATGAAGGCGCTTGGCGTCGATGCGAAGTTCAGCCGCAGCGCCGACGACGCGCCGCTGTATCAGGTCGAGCCGGTGGCGCCCACCGTCGTCAATACCGTGGCCGGCCTCGGCGGCGCGGTGGCGATGAAGGTGCTGTCCAACACAGAGTTGCAGAACAAGTCGGGGCCGAATGCGTCGATGCGTTCGACGCGGCACATCGAGGTGGAATTGCCGCCGGGCACGACGTATCGCGCCGGCGATCATCTCAGCGTCATTCCGCGCAACGATCCGGCGCTGGTGGATTCCGTCGCCCGCCGTTTCGGCTTCCTGCCGACCGACCAGATCCGCTTGCAGGTGCCGGAAGGCCGTCGCGCGCAACTGCCGGTAGGGCAATCGATCTCGGTCGGGCGGTTGCTCGGCGAGTTCGTCGAGTTGCAGCAGATCGCAACCCGCAAGCAGATCCAGATCATGGCGGAGAACACCCGCTGCCCGATGACCAAACCGAAACTGCTCGGCCTCGTCGGCGACGACGCGGAATCGCAGGAGCGTTATCGCAACGAGGTGATGGCGAAGCGCAAATCGGTGTTCGACCTGATGGAGGAGTTCCCGGCCTGCGATCTGCCGTTCCATTCCTATCTGGAAATGCTGTCGCTGCTGGCGCCGCGTTATTATTCGATCTCGTCGTCGCCCTTGGCGGAACCGAGCCGTTGCAGCGCCACCATCGGCGTCGTCGAGGGGCCAGCTGCGTCGGGCCGCGGCACCTATAAGGGTATCTGCTCGAACTACATGGGCGGACGCCGTGCCGGCGACACCGTCTATGCCTCGGTGCGCGAGACCAAGGCCGGCTTCCGGCTTCCGGAGAACCCGATGACGCCGATCATCATGATCGGCCCGGGCACCGGGCTCGCGCCGTTCCGCGGCTTCCTGCAGGAGCGGGCGGCGATGATGGCACAGGGCGCGACGCTCGGGCCGTCGATGCTGTTCTTCGGCTGCCGCCATCCGGAGCAGGATTATCTTTACGCGGACGAACTGAAGGATTTCGCCGACGAGGGCATCACCGAGCTGCACGTCGCCTTCTCGCGCGCGGGCGCGGACAAGACCTACGTGCAGCACATGATCGCGCAACAGAAGGAGCGTGTCTGGCAATTGATCGAGCAGGGCGCGATCGTTTACGTGTGCGGCGACGGCAGCAAGATGGAACCGGACGTCAAGGCGGAGTTGATGAAAATCCATCGCGAGAAAACCGGCAGCGATGAAGCCGCCGCGGCGCGCTGGATCGACGACCTCGGCACCCGCAACCGTTACGTGCTCGACGTCTGGGCGGGGGGATAGCGCAACCACTCCATTTTGCCGTCATGCCCGCGCTTGTCGCGGGCATCCACGTCTTTGTTGCCGGTTATCATGGAAGAAAGACGTGGATGGCCGGAATGAATCCGGCCATGACGGACGAGAGGTTGCGGCTGATCCTCAATGCACCGTCGCTTTCGCGCCTTGTGCGTGGGTGACGATAGCACCGATGATCTGCGGCCACAGCGGGATCGGCAGCGCGTGGCCCATGCCGTCGACCATGACCAGTTTCGCACCGGGGATCGAGGCGGCGGTGTCCTTGCCGCCCTCGGGGCGCACCAGCGGATCGACATTGCCGTGGATCACCAGGGTCGGGGCCTTCACCGCCTTGAGCCGCTCCTTGCGGCTGCCTGACGCCAGGATCGCGCGCAACTGACGCGAGACGCCGGCCGGATTGAGGCCGCGCTCGAACGTGCGGATGGCGCGCTCGCGGTCGAGCGCTTCGTCCTGCGGGAAGCTGCCGACGCGCAAGAGTTTCCAGGTCTGTTCGAAGCGTTTGATGAACGCCTCGCGCTCGGTGACCGGCGGAGCCAGCAGCAGCGCCGCCGCTTCCCGCGTCGGCCCCGGTAACTTGGGATTGCCGGTCGACGACATGATCGAGGTCAGTGTGCGCACCCGCTCCGGGAAAACGATGGCGAGTTCCTGCGCGATCATGCCGCCCATCGACGCACCGACGATATGCGCCGAGCGGATGTTCAATGCGTCGAGCAGGCCGACCACGTCGGTCGCCATGTCGCGCAGCTTGTAGGGCGCGGCCACCGGAATCTTCAGGAACCGCAGCTTGAGGAATTCAAGCGCGCCGATTTTCCCGCCACCCTTGAGCTTACTCGATTTGCCGATGTCGCGGTTATCGAAGCGAATGACGCGAAAACCTTGCGCCGCGAGCTGGCGACAGAAATCGTCGTCCCAGTGAATCATCTGCGCGCCCAGTCCCATGATCAGCACCAGCGGTTCGGCATCCGGCGCGCCGAAAATCTCGTAGCAAAGCTCCATGCCGTTGGCGCGCAGCATTTGCGGTGGTTGATGCGGGATCGGGTTCACGTCGTTGGCTCCTTGGATCGTCGGGAACGAATTGATGGCAGGTGATTTTGGGACTTGCGGTGATGTTCGGACAGGTAACGGGAAACGGTTCGAGAAATATTGACCACACTGTCACAACAGTATGGAATGACAGCAAAAGAAAAGCGAGGCTGACCTCCGCGAGGATGGCGGCCCGAGCGGGAATGAAGGAGGGACTTTCGTGGCGAACAAAAACAGCAACGACCCGGTCGAGATCTGGCACACCATGCTCGGCGAAATGGAGAAGGGCTTCAATTCCTTCGCCACGCAGACCATGACGTCGCCCGAATTCAGCAAGGTGATGAATCAGGCTGGCGGCATTGCCGCGGGCGCGCAAAAGCAGTTCGGCGACCTGATGGAGAAATACCTCGTCGGCATGAATCTGCCGAGCCGGTCGCAAATGGTGACCATGGCCGAACGGCTGCAAGCCATCGAGGCCCAACTCAGCGAAATCAAGACGCTGTTGTACCGGATGCAGGATAAATCTGGCGGTGCGGGCGAGAGGTTCGCCGGCACGCCGAAACCGCCACGCACGCGACGGCCCCCATCTGCCGCTGGAGAATCCAAATGAACGCAGTTTCGGGTTCAGCGTTGGATTTCAACTCGGTCTCGGAGCGCATCCAGACCGAAGTGCAGCGCGCGATCCAGCGCAGCATCAAGGGCGTCGAATATATCGCCTCGTCCGGGCCGACGCCCGGCGCGACGCCCAAGGATGTCATCCTCTCGCGCGGAACGATGCAGCTCTATCACTACCGGCCGATGGCGGACGAGCTCTATCGCATTCCGGTGCTGATCGTGATGGCGACCACCAATCGCGGTTACATTCTCGATCTCGCGCCCGGACAGAGCATGGTCGAATTCCTGCTCAAGCGCGGCTACGACGTCTACATGCTCGACTGGACCGCGCCGAAGCCGGAAGAAAAGAGCCTGCGGCTGGACGACTACGTTCTCGGTTTCATTCCCGAATGCGTCCGCACGGTGCAGGAAGACTCCGGCGAAACCGATATCAACATCGTCGGCTATTGCGCCGGCGGAATGCTGTCGACGCTCTACGCATCTGTGCATACCGATGGGCCTTTGAAGAACCTCGTCTGCTTCACGACGCCGATCGATTTCCGGCATATGACGCTGTTCCAGAATTTTTCCGATCGACGTTACTTCGACGTCGACCGGCTGGTGGACAGCGTCGGTAACGTGCCGGCGGAAATGATCATGACCTCGTTCGACATGCTGCGGCCGGCGGCGCGCGCGATGGGGCAGGTGCAATTGTGGGAGAACATCTGGAATGACGAGTACGTCAAATCCTTCCGGATGATGGACAAGTGGGGCGCGGACACCCTGCCGCTCGCGGGAGAATATTTCCGTCAGATGACCAAGGATCTGATGTGGGATAACAAGATCTTCAACGACACGATGACCGTGGGCGGCCGCAAGGCTGTTCTTTCCAACATCAAGGTGCCGATCCTCCACGTCGTCGCCGAGCACGATCATATCGTGCCTTACGAGGCGTCGCGGCATTTGATCGCGAAGGTGGGATCGACCGACAAGGAAGAGGTCATGCTCAAGGGCGGGCACGTCAGCCTTGCCGCCGGCGGCAACGCGGTCAAACGGATGTGGCCGAAACTCGATTCATGGTTAGGTGAGAGATCAGTATGAGCAATTCCGAACTACGTTCCTATCCGCGGCAGGTGGTCACCGAGGCGGGACCGGTCGAGTTTCGTCTGATGGGGGCGGCCGACGAGGCAGCGGTGCTGGACTTCGCGCGCGGGCTTCCGGTGCACGACCTGTTGTTCCTGCCGCGCAACATCACCGAACCGAAGGTGCTGACCGCGTGGGTCAGGGAAATCGAGCGTGGCACCATCACCAGCCTGTTGGCCTGGAAGGGCGGCAAGGTGGTGGGCTGCGGCACCATCGTCCGCGATGCGCATTCGTGGTCGCCGCATGTCGGCGGCATTCGGATGGTGATCTCCACCGACGTGCGCGGTCTTGGAGTCGGGCGGGCGCTGACCCAGGAAACCTTCGCGCTGGCTCTGTCGATGGGTCTTGAGAAGCTTGTGGCACAGATGACGGTCGACCAGACCGGCGCCATTTCCATCTTCGAAGGGCTTGGCTTCAAGGCGGAAGCGCTGTTGCGCGACCATGTCCGCGATCGCGACGGCCGCACCCACGATATCGTCGTGCTTGGCCACAACGTCGCGCAGGTGCGGGCCAAGCTCGAGGCCTACGGCGTTCCGGCCGCGGTTCAGAACTGAACCGCGCCGCATTTGCTGGCATTGCGATAAGTGCGTCCGGCGGATTGGCGCCGGGCGGTGGCGGGGCGGTCGATCCCACTGCTGCATTCTCTCGTTCGTGGCCGGGCATAGCCGTTCGAAGAACGGCGTCGCTTCGCTTGCTGTTTACCGTCGGCGTGGATGGCCGGGACAAGCCCGGCCATGACGAACGGCGGGAATTCGTGTCTGCAACTTAATGGCACGATACCGTCGTCCCCGCGCAGGCGGGGACCCAGAACCCCTGGCGGCAGGGATTGAACGCGGCCTTCGTCAAAAGCAATCAGCACTGCCTACATCATGGTCGCTGCGGCGTATGGGTCCCTGCCTGCGCGGGGGCGACGCTCAGGGTCGGAATTATTTAATCAAATAAGCCGTTGTTATTATTGTGATTTATATCAATATTTTCGCGTCGCACAATTAATCACGCGTTTGTGATGTCGCGTCGCAACATTGATGTTGCGACGCACAAACGGATGTGCCATAACACTCTCACCCCGGGCCACATGGACGGGCCGAGCCCATAGCTCAAACCTGAGGATGGAGATTGACATGTCGAACGAAACCAATTCCGTGCTGAACAGCGTCCAAGCAGCTTTTGCTCCGATTTCCGATGCGCTCAAGAACCTCCAGAACGTGGAAGTTCCGGAAGCTGCTCGTGACTTCGTCAAGCGCGCCGCCGGCACCGCCAAGGATCGCGCCGCCGACCTCCACAATGGTTCGGAGAAGGTGACCGCCGCGATCGAAGCCGCCGCCAACAACTCGGTCAGCGAAGCCGCCAAGATCAGCCGCAGCATCCAGCAGGCGATCTACCAGGACGCCCAGGCGTTCTTCAACGGCATCGACAAGCTGGCCTCGGCCAAGTCGATCACCGAAGCCTTCCAGATCCAGTCGGACCTGGCTCGCGCCCATGGCGAGACCCTTGTTGCCCGCGCCAAATCGACCAGCGAGTACGTCGGCAAGCTGGTGACCGAAGGTGCGAAGTCGGCTCAGGAGAATTTCTCGAAGGTCGCGGCGTCCTACAACAAGGCTGCCTGATCGTTCACGTTTCGACTGATCGCCAACGTTCCTCCCCGTTGACGATCTTCAACTAGAAGGCCCGCGTTGCGGGCCTTCTTTTTGTCTGGCGGTTACCGTTCCCGACAACTGACGTGGCAGGCATATGCCGCCTTCATCGGTTATAGTGAGCGGGGTTGTTCGAACGCCGCAGGATCATGATGACGCCTGACGCTCAGTTTGCATTGACGTCGACCACCGGCGATGACGCGCGCGTCGCCGAATTGAAGCGCATCAAGTTTCTGGCGACGCTGGTGCTGGTGGGATGCCTTGCGGTGTTCATCACCGCGAAGCTGTTGCTGCCCTATCATCCGGCGTTCGGTTTCGTTGCCGCGTTTGCCGAAGCCGCGACGGTGGGCGGCCTTGCGGACTGGTACGCGGTGGTGGCACTGTTCCGCCGGCCGCTGGGTCTGCCGATCCCGCACACCGCGATCATTCAGAACAATCAGGCGCGGATTGCCGACAAGCTCGGCGAGTTTATCGAAACCAATTTTCTCGACGCCGCGCCGGTCGATGCCAAGCTGCGCCAGATCGATTTTGCGTCCTTCATTGCCGACTGGATGAGCGACCGCAAGCGCAGCACCGACCTCGCGCGCTTCGTCCTGCGCCTGTTGCCGGAGGCGTTCGATGCGACCGAAACCTCCGGGCTGACGCAATACGTCTCGCGCCGCGTGATGGCGCAGTTGCAATCGATTGATCTCGTGCCGCTCGCCACCAATACGTTGCGCACCTTCGTCGCGGAAGGACGGCATAAGGCGCTGCTCGACGATCTTCTGGTCGCGATACACGGCGCGCTCAGCCAGCCGGAGACGATGACGGCGTTTCGCGCCAAGCTGCGCGAGGAACTGCCGTCGCTGCTGACTTTCTATCGCGCCGATGCGTTTCTGGTGAAACGCATCCTCGCGTCGGCGTCGGCGTTCTTCGACGAGGTGCGCGCCGATCCGCAGCACCCGTTTCGCGGCGAGTTCGATCGCATGGTGCTGGCCTTTGTCGACAAGGCGGCGAGCGATCCGGCCTATGCCGCGCATCTCGATCAGTTGAAGCGCGGCCTGCTGGCACGACCCGAACTGGGGGGGCTGGCGCAGAGCGTGTGGTCGCAGGCAAAGGCGTTCATCGAGAAGAGTGCGTCCGGTGAATCCAGCGTGCTGCAACACCACCTTGCCAACGTGTTCGTTGAGGCGGGGAAGGCGCTCGCGGCCGATGGCGAGATGCGCGGCGAGATCAACCAGGGCATCGTCGTCGTGCTGCGCAGCTTCATCGCCGATCAGAAGAGCGGCGTCTCCACCTTCATCGCCGATCAGGTGAAGGGATGGGACATGGCGCAGCTCATCACCTTGATCGAAACCAATGTCGGCAAGGATCTTCAGTACATCCGTTTCAACGGCACCCTGATCGGCGGCCTTGTCGGACTGGTGCTTCACACGATCGAGGTTCTGCTGCGGCTGGCATGACGAATCGGGCAGCAATCAGGATCTGGGCTGGTGTTGCCGGAGGGTGACACCCATATTCCTAGCTACCAAAGGCTGCTTGAATTCGTCGAAATCGGCCTCTAGCTTCATTTGTGACGACATTGTGTCTACGAATCGTAATGAGGTTTCGGCTTTAGCGACGACAAGACTGCTCAACTGATCTGTTGCTCGATGCACGCGCGTCGGGCGGGAAAGGATACTCGATGGCTGCTGTTGCTCAATCGTTAGCTCCTCCCTCCAAGCTGCTGGTCCTGCTGGAAGGACGGGCGCTTTCCGAACTCGGCGCGTTTCTCGGTGCATTGCCGCTGCTCAGTCTTGCTCCGCGTGGCGACGGTCACCCCGTCCTTGTCCTGCCGGGATTGATGGCGAGCGACGCCTCGACACGGCCGCTGCGCAGTTTCCTTGCCAGCCGCGGCTATGCGGTCAGCGGCTGGGGCCTCGGACGCAACTACGGTCTGCGACCCGGCGTGCAGGACGCTGTCGTCGATCTGGTCAAGCGCATCAACGATACCCACGGCCGCAAGGTCAGCCTGGTCGGCTGGAGTCTCGGCGGGCTTTATTCGCGCCAGCTCGCCAAGATGATGCCGGATCGCGTGCGCTCGGTGATCACGCTCGGCAGCCCGTTCGCCGGCGATCCGCGATCGACCAACGCGTGGCGTGTGTACGAGCTGGCGAGCGGCCAGCGCGCGGAAGAGGCGAGTGAGCACTTCGGCGGTCCGTTGTCGGAAGCGCCGCCGATGCCGACCACCGCGATCTACAGCCGCACCGACGGCATCTGCGCCTGGCAGGGCTGCATGGAAAAGACTTCGTCGCTCACCGAGAACATCGAGGTTGAAAGCAGCCACTGCGGCATGGGATTCCATCCCGCCGCGGTTTACGCGGTCGCGGATCGGCTGGCGCAAGCGGAAGGCGCGTGGAAGCCGTTCGACCGCGGCGGCTGGCGCAGTCTGGTGTATCCGGACCCGAACCGGTAACACGCCGCTTTAATCGTCGATCATCTGCAATGCCCGGACTTGTTCCGGGCATTTGCTTTTGGGGAAGTAACACAGATGCGCGAACGAGATTGAGATTTGCGCGACCGCGGCATCTCGAGAGTTATCCCAAAAGAAGCGTTGCAAACGTGATGCTGAGACTCAACTCGTCATGGCCGGATTTATTCCGGCCATCCACGAATTAGCCTCACACAGGGGAAAGACGTGGATGGCCGGGACATAGGCGAAACATAGGCGAACGGAGTGACGCCGTTCTTCGAACGGCTATGCCCGGCCATGACGAACGGAGCCGCAGTGCAAGTTAGCGCGCCTTCTCGGCTTTCTTCTTCGCGATCGCGGGTTTCGCAGGAGTGGACGTCTTCGACGCTGCGGCCGGCACGCCGGCCGCGCGGATGGCGTCTTCGGCGCCGGCGAGAATCAGATTTGCCGCCATCAGTGCATAGGCTTCGCGTGTCATGCCCTTGCCATCGCGGAACCACAGGTAGTGCCAGTTCAACATGCCGAACAGCGACATCGTCAGCGGTTTGAGTGTGTCCGGTTGTGTCGCGGCCGACGGGAGCGACGCCGCGATCGCTTCGGAGAAGATTGTCACCAGCCGTCGTTCGAGCTCTTTCAAAATGTCCTGCTGCGCGCGCGGCAATAGCTTCAAACTCGATATCTGTACCTGATGTTCGGCATCGGCGCCGCGATAGGCGTCGAGCAGGGCAGTGCAGATCGCAACGAGGCGTGGGCGGCCATCGCTTTCGGTCGCGGCCGCCGCTTCCACCATGGCGACGAGATGCTTGAGGTGATCCGCAAGCACGTCGAACAGCACGTCGTCCTTGGAGTTGTAGTAGTGATACATCAGCGCCTTGGACACGCCGCACGCTTCCGCGATCATGGTGATCGAGGTGCCGGTGAAACCGTGTTGCGCGAACAGCCGGGCGGACTGGCTGAGAATACCCAGGCGCTTCTGGTCGTAATCGATTGCCCGGGTGCGAGCCATACAGTCAGGTGTCCTTGACGTCGTGCCGGCAAGATCGCTGTCGACACTTGCCGTCTCTTTTGGCCCGGCAACTTCGCATTGACCGTCCAATTGGTCAATTATAATCGGGCGAAACTGTTGATGGGCGCAGGGCCTGCGGCGCATCGAAATCGCCGTATCGCGCCGGGTGGCGGTGGTCTGCACCGGCGAAACACGCTATGCCGGAAAACGATGCCCCAGCCGCTCGCCCGCATTCTCGACCAATTCAAGCGCGAACCGTCGCGCACTGGCTCCCTCGTCGTCACGCTGTTCGGTGACGCCATCGTGCCGCGCGGCGGCTCGGTGGGGCTTGGTACGCTGCTGGCGTTCTTCGCCATGCTCGACACCGAGGGCGGCGTGGTGCGCACGGCGATGTCGCGGCTCGCATCCGATGGCTGGTTCGAGCGCGAGCGGGTGGGGCGCAACAGCTTCTATCGACTGGCGGACAAGGGGCGGGAGACGTTCGATACCGCCGTGCGCCACCTCTACAATCCGCAGCCGTCAGATTGGACCGGACGCTTCGAATTGCTGTTGCTCGGCAATGGTGGCAATCGCGATTCCGCGCGCGAGGCGTTACGCGCCGCCGGTTTCGGCAGCCCGCTCGCGGGGGTGTGGGTGGCACCCTCGGGCGTGCGGGTGCCGGTGGAAGCGGCTGGCGCGATCCGGCTGGAAGTTTCCGCCGAGGACGACAGCGGCCGCCGGTTGCTCAGCGAAAGCTGGCCGCTGCATCTTACCGCCGATGCCTATCAGCGCTTCTTGAAAACCTTCGCGCCGCTGCGCGACTGGCTTCAGCGTGACGAGGTGCTGTCCGACGCCGATGCCTTCACCGCGCGCATCCTGCTGATCCATCATTACCGCCGCGTGGTGCTGCGCGATCCGCTGTTGCCCGGCAGCCTGCTGCCGGCGGATTGGCCGGGGACACCTGCGCGCCAGCTTTGCGCGGATCTCTATCGGCGGCTGATTCCGGCGTCCGAACAGTGGCTTGACCGCAACGGCGTGAGTGCGGTCGGACCGTTGCCGCCTGCGAGCGGCGAACTCGGACTGCGGTTCGATGACCAACGCTAATATGTTACAGAAAAATCTTGCTTAGAATTATTTTTGTTATATATTGGTCCGCAACATATAGGGAGGCGGTCCATGTATACGCAGGCGCTCAATACGTCGGACGGCGAAGACCGTTTCGTTGAGGACGCAACGCTCGCGGCAGCGTTCCAGGCGCGCATCGATGACGACGAGCGCATCGAGCCGAATGACTGGATGCCCGCTGCTTACCGCAAGACGCTGACCCGGCAGATTTCCCAGCACGCTCACTCCGAGATCGTCGGCATGTTGCCCGAAGGCAATTGGCTGACCCGCGCGCCGACGCTGCGACGCAAGGCGGCGCTGCTCGCCAAGGTGCAGGACGAGTGCGGCCATGGCCTCTATCTTTACGCGGCGGCGGAAACCCTCGGCACCTCGCGCGAGGAACTGGTCGACGCAATGCTGTCGGGCAAGGCCAAGTATTCCTCGATCTTCAACTATCCGACGCTGACCTGGGCCGACATCGGCGCCATCGGTTGGCTCGTCGACGGCGCGGCGATCATGAATCAGATCCCGCTGTGCCGCTGTTCGTATGGACCTTACGCGCGCGCGATGATCCGCGTCTGCAAGGAGGAGTCGTTCCATCAACGGCAAGGCTTCGAGATCATGCTGACGCTGTCGCGCGGCACCGCCGAGCAGAAGGCGATGGCGCAGAACGCGCTGGATCGGTGGTGGTGGCCGGTGCTGATGATGTTCGGCCCGCCGGATCAGGCGAGTCAGCACAGCGATACCTCGACCAAATGGAAGATCAAGCGCTTCTCCAACGACGAGCTGCGCCAGAAGTTCGTCGATGCAACGATCCCGCAGGCGCAGTTCCTCGGCCTCACCGTTCCCGATCCCGGCATGACGCAGGACGCCGAAGGACACTGGCGCTACAGCGAGATCGACTGGACCGAGTTCAAGCAGGTGCTGGCCGGTAACGGCCCGTGCAACCGCGACCGGCTCGCCGCGCGGCGCAAGGCGCACGACGAGGGCGCTTGGGTGCGCGAGGCGGCGGCGGCCTACGCCGAGAAGCGCGCGCGCCGATCCATGGTGCAGGCGGCCGAGTAATCAACGGAGGCAACGATGGCGACACCGAATACGCCGCTCTGGGAAGTTTTCATCCGCAGCCGCAACGGCCTCGCGCACAAGCATGTCGGCTCGCTGCATGCCACCGACGCGACGCTGGCATTGCAGGCCGCGCGCGACATCTACACGCGGCGCGGTGAGGGGCTTTCGATCTGGGTGGTGCCCTCCAGCGCCATCACCGCATCCGATCCTGCCGAGAAGGGCATGATGTTCGAGCCCGCGGAATCCAAGATCTATCGACACCCGACATTCTACGACGTGCCGGAAGAAGTCGGGCATATGTAGATGTAGATTTGTTATGGCCGGGCTTGTCCCGGGCATGACGACGTCAGACCAATTTGCCAGAGCAAGGTTGTCCTATGACCGCAGCTTCAATCACCGTTTCCGAAACGCCGCTGGTGCTCTACGCGTTGCGCCGAGCCGATGATGCTCTGATCCTCGGCCATCGCCTCTCGGAATGGTGCGGCCACGCGCCGATGCTGGAAGAGGACATGGCGCTCGCCAATATGGGCCTCGATCTGCTCGGGCAGGCACGCGAGCTTTATGCTTATGCTGCGAAGGTTGAGGGAAAGGACAACACCGAGGATACTTTCGCCTATCTGCGCGACGTGCGGCAGTATCGCAATCTGCTGCTGGTCGAGCAGCAGAACGGCGATTTCGCCCGCACCATGGTGCGGCAGTTTTTTTATTCCACCTTTGCCGATCTCTATTGGCGCGCCATGATGAATTCGCGCGACGCGACGCTGGCTGCGATCGCCGCGAAGTCCGAAAAGGAAAGCGCCTATCACTTGCGGCATTCGTCCGAATGGATGGTGCGGCTCGGCGACGGCACAGAGGAGAGCCATCGCCGTGCGCAGGCTGCCATCGACGACCTCTGGGCCTTCACCGGCGAGATGTTCTCGGTCGATGACAGCGAACGCGGATTGATCGACGCCGGCATCGCGGTCGATCCGGAGACGCTGCGCTCGCAATGGCTCAAGATCGTATCCGGTGTGCTCGGCGAAGCCACGCTGGCGCGGCCCGCGAACGACTGGATGCAGAAGGGCGGTCGTATCGGCCACCACACCGAACACCTCGGCCATCTGCTGAGCGAACTGCAATCGATGCAGCGCACCTTTCCGGGAGCGACATGGTGAATCACGTGACCCGCGATATGGAGTTGCGTCAGCGCGCATGGGACGCCGCCGCGCAGGTGGTCGATCCGGAAATTCCGGTGCTGACCATCGCCGATCTCGGCGTGCTGCGCGACGTGTCCGTGCATGACGGCGAAATCGAGGTAGCGATCACGCCGACCTATTCGGGATGCCCGGCGATGAACATGATCGCGGTGGAAATTGAAGCCGCGCTGGAGCGCGCCGGTTTCCACAAGCCGACGGTGCGCACCGTGCTGTCGCCGGCCTGGACCACGGACTGGATGAGCGACGACGGCCGCCGCAAGCTGAAGGACTACGGCATCGCGCCGCCGCAGGCGGGCAGCGGCCGTCGTGCACTGTTCGGCGTCGAACAAGTCGCGTGTCCGCAATGCGGCTCCACCGATACCGAGACGCTCTCCGAATTCGGCTCGACCTCCTGCAAGGCGCTGTGGCGCTGCAAGAGCTGCCGCGAGCCGTTCGATTACTTCAAGTGTCACTGATGTCATTGTGAGCGGAGCGAAGCAATCGGGTCTTGTTGCATAAGATTTGGATCGCTTCGTTGCTTGGCTCCTCGCAATGACGAGAAAACAAAACCCGAAACGAGTTCGCGAATGGCCACGCCCCGCTTTCATCATCTCTCCGTCAACGACCTGCGCCGCGAGGCCAATGACGCGATCTCGCTGACCTTCGCGATTCCGAAGGAGCTGACGGAGGATTATGTTTTCGAGCCGGGCCAATATCTGACGTTGCGCACCACGATGGACGGCGAGGAGGTACGGCGTTCCTACTCGATCTGCTCGGGACCGGACGACGGCGAGATGCGCATCGCGGTAAAGCGCGTCGACGGCGGCGCGTTCTCCAGCTGGGCCGCCGAGGAATTGAAGAAAGGCGATGTGCTCGACGTAATGACGCCGACCGGACGCTTCGGCATCGCACCCGCGCCGGATGCCGCGCGTATTCATGTCGGCTTTGCCGCGGGCTCCGGCATCACGCCGGTCCTCTCGATCATCCGCGGCGTGCTGGCGCGTGAACCCCAAAGCCAATTCTTCCTGTTTTACGGGAATCGCTCGACCGACGGGATCATCTTCCGCGAGGCTCTTGAGGAGCTGAAGGACCGTTACATGGAGCGGTTGTCGGTGTTTCATGTGATCTCGCAGGAAGAGCAGGATATTCCGATCCTGCACGGCCGCCTCGATGCCGATAAGGTGAAGGTGCTGCTGCGTTCGCTGGTGCCGGCTACGAGCGTCGATCATGTTTTCATCTGCGGGCCGACCGGCATGAGCGAGGAGATCGAGGCGACCTGCCGCGAGATCGGCATCGCTGACGCGCGTATTCATGTCGAGCGTTTCGTCTCGGAGTTCGGCGGCAAGGCACGGCCGAAGGCAGCGGTGGTCGAAGGGGCGCCGCCGAAAGCCGTGGCCTCGCTGATCATCGATGGCAAGCGGCGTGACGTGCCGGTGGCGGAAGGCGAAGCCATTCTCGATGCCGCGTTGCGCGCGGGCATGGACCTGCCGTTCGCCTGTAAGGGCGGCATGTGCTCGACATGCCGGGCCAAGCTGGTGGAAGGTGAGGCGCCGATGGAGTTGAACTACTCGCTGGAGCCGTGGGAGCTCGAGGCCGGATTCATTCTCACATGCCAGGCGCATCCGTCCTCGGCGAAGGTCGTGGTCGACTACGATCAGATGTGAAAATCGACGCTACCGATCCGCGGCGATGCCGGCGATCTTGGCATCGAGAATGTAACGCGGCAACGCGAATGCGGCGCGGTGGACCTCGGGCGTATAGTAGCGGGTTGCGATGCTGCTCGCGCGTTCCATGAGAATGTCGATCGACGGCTCGCGGGGATCGCGATCGAGGCTGCCCCAGCCGAGCGCCATATGGCCGCCCGCATAGGAGGGCGTCGCGAGGACGTAGCAGTCGGCGATCGGAAACACGCGCGCGAGGTTTCGCATCGCGGTGGTGAATTCATCGCGTTGTACGAACGGAACGCCGCTCTGCGTCACCACGATGCCACCGGGCCGCAGACAGCGACGCAGGTTCGCGTAGAAGTTTTTCGTGAACAACACTGCGCCGGCGCCGATCGGATCTGTCGAGTCGACCAGAATCACGTCGAATCGTTGGTCGGTCGCGGCGACGAAGGCTGCGCCATCGGCGATCTCGATAGCGAGGCGCGGATCGGCGAAGGCGGCGGCGTTGAATTCCGCGAAATGCTCGCGCGCGAATTCTACCACATGCGCATCGATCTCGACCTGCACAACGCGCGCGATGTCGGCGTGCTTCAGCACTTCTTCGGCAAGGCCGCAGTCGCCGCCGCCGACGATGAGCAGGTCGCGCACCGCGCCGTGGGCGAGGATCGGCACATGCGCCATCATCTCGTGGTAGATGAATTCGTCGGCGCTCGTCACTTGCGTCGCGCCATCGAGCATTAGCACCTTGCCGAACAGCGGATTCTCGATCAGGTCGATCCGCTGCTGCGGGCTGTGATCCGCGCGCAGCGCACGCGTGATCTCGAACGACAATCGCATGTTCGCGAATGCCGTTTCGGTGAGCCAGCGTTGTTCGCTCATGCGCCTTTTCCGCGCAGCAGTTCCTTCACGGCGATCCGCTCCGGCTTGAACGCCCGACGCAAAATCTCGATGCAGCGCGTCGGTTGCGCGTCCCCGCACATGAAGACGTCAAGCGCGGCATAGCGTCGCTCCGGCCATGAATGAATCGAGATATGGCTTTCCGCGAGCACTGCGACGCCGCTGACGCCGCCGTTCGGTTCGAACGGATGCAGGTGCATATGCAGCAGCGTCGCGCCCGCCGCATCGACGCACCGCTTCAGTGTTTCGGCGATGTGATCGATGTCGTCGAGCCGTTCAGCCTCGTAAAGATCGATGATCAGATGCGATCCCGCGCAAACGATCCCGTTCTTTTCGATGAAATGATCGGACTGTACCCGCAGCGCATTTTGCGCGTGGGCGTTAAAGTGTTCTTCCTTTTGGGAGGCATTCAGCGAAACTGCGCCCATCCCCAATTGGAAGAGGGCGTCGCGTGACATGGCGTCCTCCCCAACCAGCAGATGAAGTCCGCGAAGCGTGCAGACCGATGTTATATAGTCATCGCGCGCGTACGTTGCAATCCTGTTCTCCGATAGCGCGTCTATCGAAGAATTTCTTTTCCTTGCCGTGCAAGAGATCGAATCGATTCAGTACGACCCGATTGTTCTGCTCACAGCTTCGGCGGAGGTGCGTGGCCGAACAATTTCTCCATCGACAGGCCCAAGCCGAGTAACGAGGTGTCGCTGCCGATGGGACCATCAATTTCGAGTCCGACTGGCAACCCGCTCGTGGTCATGCCGGCAAACAGCGACAGGCCCGGAATGCCGGCGTTGCTGCCGGGATCGGTGTTGCGGATCATGGTGTCGAACGTCGGCACCGGCTTGCCGTCGTTGATGATCATCTCGCCGGATCCCTTGGCGGCGTCGATCGGCGGCGCCGGCGCGATCGTGGTCGGAAATAGGATGGCGTCGAGATTGTTGTCGCGGAAATAATTCTCGTAGAGTTTTTGCAACTGCGGCCGCAGCGTCCCGACGGCCTCGGGATAAGCCTTGCCGAAGGCATCCGCCGTGATCGCGCCGAAAGCGCCTTTGACGTCCGGGCTGGCGATTTTCGCCGCGATATCCGCGAGCGTGATGCCTTCGATCCCGGAAGCTTTCAGATAGGCGGGAATGTCCTCGACAGGCTCGTGTAGCGCGATCGGGAACGACAGCTTGGCGTTGAGATCGGCCAGGCCGTCGATGTCTTTCTCGATCAGCTCGGCGCCGGCGTCGGTCAGCTTTTTGCGCGCGGCGTCGACGACGTTCTTCAAGCTGTTGTCGAGCCAGTTCCACATCGACGGCGGCACGCCGAAACGTTTGCCGCGCAGATCGATGGCGGAGGCCATCACGGTACCGGTGATGATCGAGTCGAGCAGCGCGACGTCGGCGACGCTCTTGCCCATCGGGCCGACAGTGTCGCGGGTGTGACTGATCGGCACCACGGCATGATTGTCGTTGTAACGCCGCCGCGCGCCGCCATTGCCCACCGAGGGACGCAGGCCAACGGTGCCGGTGAGTGCGGCGGGTACGCGGGTCGAGCCGCCTGTGTCGGTGCCGAGCCCACAAGTAATGATGCCGGCCGCGACCGCGGCCGCCGTGCCGCCGGAGGAGCCGCCGGGAATCCGCGTCATGTCGTAAGGATTCTTCACCGGTCCAGCGAAGGACGACAGGTTGGTGCTGGTAATGCCGAACGCGAGTTCGTGCATGTTGGCCTTGCCAATGATGATGGCGCCGGCGTCGAGCAACTTTTGCAATGATGGCGCGTTGTTCTTCGGTCGCGCGTTTTGCAGCGCCGGTGTGCCGCCGGTCGTCGGCATGTCCTTGGTATTGATGTTGTCCTTGACGACGATCGGCAGACCGGCGAGCGGCCCGGTGATCTTGCCGGCATCGACGTCGCGCGCGGCGGCAAGCGCTGCGTCCTTGTTCAAGTAGATCAACGTATTGAGGTCTTTCAGCTTCTCCGCACGATCGATGGCGGCCTGCACGACGCTGACCGCGGTGATCTTCTTGTCGCGGATCGCCTGAATGATCTCGGCGGCAGAGGAGGGCATCGCACCGGCCTGGGCCACGGCTCGCTCCATCAATGGGAAGCAGGGAAGGGCGACGGTCACGGCGACGCCCAGTGAGGTTTTCAGCATATCACGACGTGAGGGGTGCAATGGCATGGCAGTCTCTCCGTCCAGTCAGGGTGAAGTTCGCTTCCTGCTTGCCTCGGTACAGTCGCTCGGTCGTTGCTGGATCATTCCTTCGGCCGCTTGTCGTAGACGCGCTTGGCCTTGCCTTGCGATCGCGCCAGCGAGTCCGGCGCGACGATGGTGACCCTGCTGGACACGCCAATGGTGTTCTTGATGTGCGTGACGATCTTTTCGGCGTGAACGACAAGACCCTGGCCGTCCCAGCTCTCAGGACGCGCTTCCGCCAGCACGGTCATTTCGTCCATGCGGCCCTCACGCGTCAGTTCGATCTGGAAATGGCCGCCGCACCAGTCGGTGGCGAGCAGGGCTTCCTCGATCTGTGTCGGAAACACGTTGACGCCGCGCAGGATGATCATGTCATCCGAGCGGCCGGTGACCTTCTCCATGCGCCGCATTCCGGGGCGCGCCGTGCCCGGCAGCAGCCGGGTGAGATCGCGGGTGCGATAGCGCACGATGGGGAAGGCCTCCTTGGTGAGCGAGGTGAACACCAGTTCGCCTTTCTCGCCGTCTGGCAGCACAGCGCCGGTCTCGGGATCGATGATCTCCGGATAGAAGTGATCCTCCCAGACGTGCAGGCCATCCTTGGTTTCCACGCATTCCTGCGCGACGCCCGGGCCGATCACCTCCGACAGGCCGTAGATGTCGGTGGCGTCCATGTTGAAGGCGTGTTCGATCTCGCCGCGCATTGCGTTGGTCCACGGCTCGGCACCGAAGATGCCGAACTTCAGCGAGCATTTGCGCGGGTCGAGACCCTGGCGGCCGAACTCGTCGAGGATGGCCAGCATATAGCTTGGCGTTACCATGATGATGTCCGGTTTGAAGTCGTTGATGAGTTGCACCTGCCGCTCGGTCATGCCGCCGGAAATCGGCACCACGGTGCAGCCGAGCCGCTCGCCGCCGTAATGCGCGCCGAGGCCGCCGGTGAACAGGCCGTAGCCATAGGCGTTGTGCAGGATCATGCCCTTGCGGCCGCCGGCGGCGCGGATCGAGCGCGCCATCACGTCGGACCAGATGTCGATGTCGCCCTGCGTGTAGCCGACCACGATCGGCTTGCCGGTGGTGCCTGACGATGCGTGGACGCGCACCAGTTGTTCGCGCGGCACGGCGAACATGTTGAAGGGGTAGTTGTCGCGCAGGTCCGTCTTCACCGTGAACGGAAACCTGGCGAGGTCGGACAGTTGCTTGAAGTCGGACGGATGCACGCCCTTGGCGTCGAATGCCTTCTTGTAATGCGCGACATTGTCGTAGGCGTGTTTCAACGACCAGGCGAGGCGCTTGGTCTGCAACGCCATGATCTCGTCGCGCGAGGCGCGTTCGGCGGAATCAAGCACAAGGCCGTCGGTGGTTTTGGAAAGTACGTTGGTAGAGGCCATGGCTGCTGTCCTGAAAAGCTTTCGTCCTGATCTAGTCGTGGGAAGAGGTTCTCTCCGGCGCCGCCGCGTCAACCATCGTGCCGCCGATGGTGCGTGAATAGCCGCGCAATTCGGCGATCACCGTGTCGCCGTTGGCGGTGACGCGAATGTCGTAAATGCCGGAGCGGCCGGATTTTGAAATCTCGCGGGCGTCGGCCACCAACCGGTCGCCCAGCTTGCCGGGGCGGATGAAGGAGATGTTGCCGTGCGCCGCCACTGTGCGCTCGTTGTAGGAATTGCAGGCGAAGGCGAAGGCGGAATCCGCCAGCGTGAAGATGAAGCCGCCATGGGCGATGCCGTGGCCGTTGACCATCTCGGGCTTCACGGTCATCGCCAGCACGGCCTGGCCGGCGCCAATCTTGACGATCTCCATGCCGAGGCCGCGCGAGGCGTTGTCCTCTTTCCACATCGCGTCGGCGCAGGCGCGCGCAAGATCGTCCGGTGAAAGCGTTGCCGTGGTGCTCAAGATGTCCTCCCGATGTGGCGCGGCGCGGGCAGCATTCTCCCGCAATCGGTCAGGACGTGGTTCACGACGTTTCTCCCTTCGACCGCGCGGCCGCCTCCGATGTTGAAACGAGGCTTCGCCGTTCGCAAGGCTATCAGATACAAGCCTATTGAATTAAACGATCGGTCAGTTAATTATTAGCCCAACCGGCCACGCTGTCAACGGCCGATCGACACCGGAGACGGGAGGAAACGATGACCATCACCTTGCAAAATCTTGCGCTGGATCGTTGGGTCGAGGCGCCGAGCGGCTTCGTCGATATCCCGAGCGCGGTGGACGGCAAGACCGTGGCGCGCGCGTCCAGCGCCGGGCTCGATTTTGCGGCCATGGTGAGACACGCGCGCGATGTCGGCGGCCCCGCGCTGCGCGGCCTGACGTTTCATCAGCGCGCCGATCGCCTGAAGGCAATTGCCGCCTATGTCTCCGAGCGCAAGGAGCAGCTCTACAAACTCGCGGGCGATACCGGCGCGAGCCGCCGCGATAATGCCGTCGATATCGAGGGCGGGCTCGGCACGCTCTCCGCTTATGCGTCGCGCGGACGGCGCGAATTGCCCGCGACGCGCTTCATCGTCGAAGGCGAGGTGGAGGGGCTGTCGAAGGGCGGCACCTTCGTCGGCCAGCACATTCTGACGCCGCTGCATGGCGTCGCGGTGCATATCAATGCGTTCAATTTTCCCTGCTGGGGCTTGTTGGAGAAATTCGCGCCGGCGTTTCTTGCCGGCGTTCCGGTGATCGCCAAGCCAGCGACGGCGACCGCTTATGTCACCGAGGCCCTGGTGCGGCTGATGCATGAATCCGGTGCGCTGCCGCCCGGCAGCCTGCAACTGATCTGCGGCCCGACCGGCGACCTGCTCGATCATCTCGGCGGGCAGGATTTGATCGCCTTCACCGGTTCGATCGAGACCTCGGAAAAACTGCGCAACCACCCGAACATCGCAAAACATTCGATCCGTTTTGTCGCGGAGCGTGACTCGCTGAATGCCTCGTTGCTCGGCCCGGACGTCGATCCGTCGCAGCCGGAGTTCGACCTGTTCGTGCGCGAAGTAGTGCGCGAGATGACGGTGAAGACCGGGCAGAAATGCACGGCGATCCGTCGCGTGCTGGTGCCGCGCGCGCAGGAGGTCGCAGTGATCGCTGCGTTGAAGACCGCGCTCGGCGCCGTGAAACTCGGCGATCCGCGCACCGAGGACAGAGTGATGGGGCCGCTGGTGAGCCGCGCGCAGCGCGAGTCCGTGCGCGGGCAGATCGCCAAGTTGAAGACCGAAGCCGAAATCGTGTTCGGCGATCCCGATCGTTGCGAAGCGGGCGGCGTTGACGTGCAGGCGGGTGCGTTCATTGGCCCGGTGTTGTTGCGCGTGACCGATCCGAAAACCGCACGGCGCGTGCACGACACCGAAGCCTTCGGGCCGGTCGCGACCGTGATGGCTTATGACAAGCTCGATGAGGCCATCGAACTCATTCAACGCGGCGAGGGCAGTCTCGTCGCATCGCTGTTCACCTACGATGCCAACGTGGCGGAAGCCGTGCTGCTCGGCATCGCGCCGTTCCATGGTCGCGTGCTGATCGTCGATCGCGATTGCGCCAAGGAATCCACCGGCCACGGTTCGCCGATGCCGTCGCTGTTGCACGGCGGTCCCGGCCGCGCCGGCGGCGGAGAGGAACTCGGCGGCCTGCGCGCGGTCTATCACTACATGCAGCGCACGGCGGTGCAGGCTTCGCCCGCTCGCCTGTCGGCCATCACCGGCACATGGATGAAGGGCGCACCGGCACCGCGCGCCGAGGTGCATCCGTTCAAGCGCAACTTCAACGAACTGCGCGTCGGCGACATGATCGAGACGGCGAGCCGCCCGATCACGCTCGACGACATCGAGCACTTCGCGCATTTCACCGGCGACACGTTCTATGCGCATATGGATGAAGCGGCGGCGAAGGCCAATCCGTTCTTTCCGGGGCGCGTGGCGCACGGCTATCTGATCCTGTCGTTCGCGGCGGGCCTGTTCGTCGATCCGGCACCGGGGCCGCTGCTCGCCAACTACGGCCTCGACAATCTGCGTTTCCTCAAACCCGTTTCGCCGGACGACGTCATTCGCGTGCGATTGACGGTGAAGCAGAAGTCGCCGGCACGACGGCCGGAATACGGCGAGGTGCGCTGGGACGTCGAGGTGGTGAACCAGAACGACGAGCCGGTCGCCCGCTATGACTTGCTGACCATGAGTGCGCGGCCGACTTGATCTGACGACGGCGCGCTGCGAGCGCAGCAAAGCGACCCATTTCTTTGCTACAGCGTTTTAATGTTTTGACAGAGACGCCACGGGGGGCATGGCCGGGACAAGCCCGGCCATGATGACCTGGCAACTCTGTCAAACAGAAGGCCCAAGATTGCTTCGGAGCTCGCGCTCCTTGCAATGGCGGGGAAGTATGCGAGCAAGCCCAAGTCCGCCCGTGGAGTCGCCAAATAGCAGGATTTTCTGCTTTCAGGTGGGGCAGGAAGTTGCCCGGATTGGTGACGGAGGAGAGAGTTTTTCTCTCCCGCGGCCGGCCGGCGGTGGCTTCCTTCTTATATTTTCCGGGCCGTGGACGGCTATCGGGCGCGCGATATATAGCAAGGCAGGATTTTTCACTGCGGCCCATCGCGGCGGGGTATTTTGTTCTCCGCTGGCCTGAGGAAACAGCCCGTGTCATTCGGTCCCAACATTGTCGTTTATTCCGGTCTCCTGATTGGCCTCGTTTTCGGCGCGGTCGGCTTGCTCAGCGGCTTCTGCCTTTTGAGCAGCCTGCGTGGCTGGTGGGGCGAGGGTGATGGCCGGCTGGTGCGCACCTACGCGCTGGCGATCAGCGTCGCGGTGCTGGCCTCGCAGCTTCTGGTGCTCGGCCATTATGTCGATCTCGACAAGTCGATCTATCTGCAAGCGAGCTTCTCGGCGCCGCTGATGTTCGTCGGCGGCCTGCTGTTCGGCTATGGCATGGTGCTGTCGAACGGCTGCGCCTCGAGGGCGCTGGTGCTGCTCGGGCGCGGCAACCTGCGTTCCTTCGTCGTCATCGTGACGCTCGGCATCGCCGCGCAGATGACACTCAAGGGCCTGATCGCGCCGGCGCGGCTGGCCGTGTTGCAGGCGACGCAAAGCGCGCCGGATGTCGTCTCGCTGCCGGCGTTGCTGGCGACGCTCGGTTTAGATGCGACGGCCGCACGCGTGCTGGCGCTGCTGGTGGTGAGCGGCGGCCTCGCGCTGTTCGCGTTCTCGCACCCCGCGTTCCGTAAATCAGGCGGCCAGATCGCCGCCGGCATGGTGATCGGCCTGCTGGTTGCGGGCGGCTGGTTCGCGACTGGTTTCCTCGGCGCCGACGACTTCAACCCCGCGCCGCTGACGTCGATCACTTACGTCGCGCCGATCGCTGAATCGGTGCAGTACGTCATGCTCTCGACCGGCTTGACGCTCAACTTCGGCATCGCGTTGGTCGGTGGCGTGCTTGCGGGCAGCTTCATCACTGCGCTCCTGACCAATCGCTTCAAGTGGGAAGGTTATACCTCGCCGACCCACATGATCCGCTCGATCAGCGGCGCGATCCTGATGGGCGCCGGCGGCGCGATGGCACTTGGCTGCACCGTCGGGCAGGGCCTGACTGGCGTGTCGACGCTGGCGCTGGCCTCGTTCGTCGCCGTGACCGGCATCGTCGTCGGCACCGCGTTCGGTCTGCGCGGCCCGTTGCAGGTTCGCGCGCTCGCCAAGGCATAAAGCGTCATTTGATGCGAGCGAGATGAGCGACCTCAGCTCTTTGAGGTCGCGAGCCGTAGCACGTTGAGATAGCCGTCGCTCACCGTCACCCGGCCGATTAGTCCTTTTTCCTGTAGCAATCGATGCGCCAGCGGCAGCCGGTAGCATGGCAGATACATGAACAGGTGGTGTTCGGCGTGATAGTTCACCCAATAAGGTGCGACCAGCGCACGTTCGATGATATTGGCGCGGGTGGTGCGGGCGTGGCTGAATGGATCGGGCCCGGTGCTGGTGCAGGCGTGTTCGGCGATGTTGCGGATGCGCGTCACCAGCGGCAGCCAGGTCGCCATCGCGAATAGCCAGACGCCGAAGAACCACACGCCCGCGCCGCATAGCCAGAACACAACAAACAAAATCACGTTGGCGATCAGAAAGCGCAGCATCTTGTCCGCGCCGCTGGAGAGAAAGCTCTCGTGTGAAACGGTGTCGCCGGACGCGCCGCGCCTGAACAGCGACAGAAACAACGGCAGCCGCTGTTTTACGAAGGTCTGGCCGGTGAGGTCTCGGATTGCTTTGCGCGTAAAGCTCTCCTTGGTGATCGGAAACGGCGCGGACAACGACAGGTCCGGGTCTTCCGGTTGTTGCGTGAATCGGTGATGCTGCAAATGGTAAGAGCGGTAGCTGGCAAGGTCGGAGCCGACCGGCACCGCGCACAGCCATTGCCCGATCCATTCGTTGATCGCCTTGTTGGAATGCAGGCCGCCATGCGCGGCCTCGTGCATCAGGATGGCGAGGCCGAGCTGCCGCGTGCCGACGATCATCACCGCGATCAGCCACGTCAGCGGATTGGGCCAGATCGTCACCAGCGCGATCGATGCGGCGATCGTTCCCCAGGCGTGCGCTACCAGCCAGCACCCACGCCATGAACTGCGGCTGGTCAGTTGCCGCCACTCGTCGGGTGTGAACAGCGTTTTCGGATCGATGCGGGAGACGGGGGCCATGACCTTACTTTCCTGAATCAGCGGCGTGCGTTGTGATGTGAATTTCCGACGTCAGCGTGCGATGCACCGGGCATTTGTCAGCAATTTCCATCAGCCTTTGGCGTTGTTCGGCATCGAGATCGCCTTCGATGGCGATGACGCGCTCGATGTGGTCGAGCATGCCGACCTTGGTTTCGCAATCCTCACAGTCCTGCGCATGAATCTTGCGATGGGAAAGAGTAACGGTGACGCGATCGAGCGGCAGCGCCTTGCGATCGGCATACATCCGCATCGTCATCGAAGTGCAGGCGCCGAGCCCGCTCAGCAAAAATTCGTAAGGGTTGGGGCCAGTGTCCTCGCCGCCGACGGAGGCAGGCTCGTCCGCCAACATGCGATGCGGCCCAACGGTGACTTGCTGCTGCAATTTGCCGTCGCGCGTTTCCTGCACCACGACACGGCGCGGCTGATCGTCGGATGGCCGTTCCGCCACAGCAGGATCCAGATAGCGTTCGACCCAGGCGGCGACGACGTGGGCGACGTATTCGGCATCGCGCTTCTGATTGAGCAAATGGTCCGCGCCGGTCAGCGAGACAAAACTCTTGGGGTGCTTGGCGGCGACGAAGATATGCGTCGCGTTGTCGATGCCGACCGTGTTGTCGGTCGGCGAATGCAGGATCAGCAATGCCTTGCGCAACTTGCTGATGCGCGCCGTCAGATTCTGTTCGGCGACGTCGTCGAGAAATTCGCGCTTGATGCGGAACGGACGCCCGGCGAGCTGTACCTCGACGTTACCGTCGCGGCGGATGTCGTCGATGCGATCCTTGAACATGTTCGTCACATGAAGCGGATCGGACGGTGCGGCGATGGTGACGATGGCCTTGGCTTCCGGAACGTGTTCGGCGGCGGCCAGCACAGCCGCGCCGCCGAGCGAATGACCGATCAGGATTGCCGGCGCCATTCTCGTTTCGCGCAGATGGTCGGCGGCGCGCACCAGATCGGCGACGTTGGACGAGAACGTGGTGTTGGCGAATTCGCCCTCGCTGGCGCCGATGCCGGTGAAGTCGAAGCGCAGCACCGCGATGCCATGAGCCGCGAGCGCCGAGGCGATGCGCTTCGCCGCCAGCACGTTCATGCCGCAGGTGAAACAATGCGCGAACAGCGCATAGGCGACCGGCGGCGTATCGGGGAGATCGAGGGTCGCGGCAAGCTGCTGCCCGTCCGCGCCGGAAAACTGAAACCGCTCGGTGCGCAAAGTCTCTCTCCGAAAATCGTCGTTGCCGCGATTTTACCAGATATCCGCGGGCGCGACGAGGGCCGGAGAGGGCGGCTTGCCTGCGTCTTGCGCGGGCATCACTCGTGGCGATGCATGGCGGATTCGTGCTTGGTATCGCGCATCGTTGAATAGATGATCAGCGAAATGCAGATGATCCCGGATAGGTAGTAGTAGAACCAGGTCTCGTGCCCGAGCGTCTTGAACCACAACGCGACGGCGGGCGCGGTACCGCCGAACAATGATACCGTCACCGCGTAAGGCAGGCCGACGCCGAGTGCTCGGATATTCGTGGGGAACAGTTCAGCCTTCACCACGGCGTTGATCGAGGTGTATCCGGCGACGAACAGCCAGGCGGCGCAAATCAGCAGGAATGCGACGAACGGCGATTTTGTCGAGTGGAGTGTCATCAGGATCGGCACCGTCGCGAGCGTGCCACCGACACCGAAGAAGATCAGCAACGGCTTGCGACCGATCCGGTCGGAGAGCGCGCCATAGATCGGCTGTAGCAGCGTCGCGAACAGCAATGAGCCGAAGATCACATATGTGGTCTGGTCGGCGGTGAGGCCGACGGACAGTTTCACGAAGGTCTGCATGTAGGTGGTGAAAGTGTAGAATGCGGCGGTGCCGCCCGCCGTCAGGCCGACCACCAGCAGTACTTCTTTCGGGTATTTGAACAGCGCGCGGAGCGAGCCGGCGGGCTTGGCGGCCTTCTTTGCTGACTCGAAAGCCTCGGTCTCGTGCATGTCCCGCCGCATCACAGCGGCGAAGATCGCCAGCATCGCGCCGATCACGAAGGGAATACGCCAGCCCCAGGCATAAAGCTCCTCCTGGGTGAGAAAAACTTTCTGCAACAGCAGCAGCACGATGATGGCGGTAAGCTGGCCGCCGATCAGCGTCACGTACTGGAAGCTGGAATAGAATCCGCGATGGTTGGGGTCGGCAATTTCGCTGAGATAGGTGGCGCTGGCGCCATATTCGCCGCCGAGGCTTAGGCCCTCGATGATACGCGCGATGGCAAGCATGATCGGCGCGAAGATGCCGATGGTGGCATAGGTTGGCGTCGCCGCGATCACCAGCGAGCCGAAGCACATGCAGACCACGGACAATGTCAGCGACAGCCGCCGGCCGTAGCGATCCGCGAGGAAGCCGAACAGCCAGCCGCCGAGCGGCCGCATCAGGAAGGTTGCGGCGAACAGCACCGCGGCGTTGAGCTGCTGGACGACGGGATCGCTGTGCGGAAAGAACGCCGGCGCAAAATACAGCGCGAAGGCGGTGTAGGCGTAAAAGTCGTACCACTCGACCAGATTGCCGATCGAGCCGATGAAAATCGATTTCAGCCGCTGCTCGACGTCGATGAGATCGAAGGACGGGGCCGATGTGGGATTTGCGCTTTGCTCTGTCACATCGGGCCCCCGTTTTCGGCAACGGTTGATTTAACGCGCTGCTCCTAGCAACAACGGCAACTGCCGTGGCCCGCGAACGGTTCCCTCGGACCAGGTCACCTTGCCGGCGGGATCGAGCCGGAAGTCGGGAATGCGTTTCAGCCATTCCTCAAGCGCCACCGTCATTTCCATCCGCGCCAGATTGGAGCCGACGCAGCGGTGAATGCCGAGGCCAAACGCGGCGTGGCGGTTCTCCTTGCGGTCAATCAGCACCTTGTCGGCGTCGTGGAACATCGCCGGATCGCGGTTGGCGGCCGGGAAGGACAGCAACACCATATTTTCCGACTTGATCGGGCAGCCGGTGATGGTGGTTTCCTTGATCACCTCGCGCGCCATGGTCACCGGCGAATAGGCGCGCAAAAATTCCTCGATGGCGGTCGGCATCAGCTCCGGCTCGGCGATCAGCCGTTCGCGATCCGCCGGGGTCTTGGCGAGGTGCCACAGCGAGGCGCCGATCGCGCTCCAGGTGGTGTCGATGCCGGCGACCAGCAGCAGCCGCAGCGATCCCAGCACATGCATATCCGACAGCGGCTGGCCGTCGGGGCCGCGGGCATTCATCAGTGTTGAGATCAGGTCGTCGGTGGGCTTCGATTTGCGCGCCTGAATGTGGCCCATGAAATAGTGCGACATCTCCTGGATGGCGCGCATCAACGTGTCTTCGTCGGTGATGCCGAGTTCAAGGATTTCGTGGATCCATTTGATGAACAGGTCGCCGTCCTGCTCCGGAATCCCCAGCATGTGGGCGATGGCGCGCACCGGAATGTGCTTGGTGTAGCGCGCGGCCGCATCGACACCCGGCTCGTTGATGAACTGGTCGATCAGTTCGTTGCAGATTGCGCGCACCCTAGGCTCGAGCTTCTTCATCGCGTCGGGCGTGAATGGCGGCAGCAGCAGTTGCTTGGCCGGCTTGTGCTCCGGCGGATCGGAGGTGATCGGCGGAGCCGATTGCGTGATCGGCGGCCGCGAGTTGCGGACGATGATGCGGCGTGAGGAAAAGTGCTCGGTGTCGTAGGCGATTGCCTTCACCGCCTCGTAGGTGGTCGGCATATAGACGCCGAGAAAGCGGTCGGTGTGAACCACGGGACTTGCGGCGCGCAGCACGTCCCAGATCGGATAGGGGTTTTCGGTCCAGCGCGGGTCGGTGTGATCGAAGTCGGAGATCCAGTCGGTAACGGGAACGGGTTTGTTCATGGACGTCATCCTGGCTCAAATCGATTATCGTCGGGGAGCGAACTTATGGCGTCGTGCCGATGCTACGGTTCAATCGGCGGGGCTCAATCCTCGGTGATGTCGATGGCCAACTCGGGACAATTGGATTTGGCGAGCCACGCCTTGTCTTCAAGGCCGTCGGGGACAGTGCCGTCGCCGATTTCATGGGCATTGCCGTATTCGTCGAGTTCGAACAGTTCCGGTGCCAGCGATTTGCAGCGGCTATGGCCCTGGCATTTGTCCGGATCGACATGAATTTTGAGTTTGCCGGCCATGCAACACGTGCTCCCTGTATTCGCCGCATCTTTGGCGGCGATTTTGAATCGTTATAAACGAGTCTAGCCCGGCGATTTTGAGGACGCCAGCGACATTCGAAAACGCCGCCTGCTGCAATGCAGCAGACGTAGTCGGGGCAGTATTCGGGAATCCAGCGGACTCCATACGCGGGATAGGTCGGTACCGGCTTGCTGCGGCAATCTGGGCTACCTCATGAACGGCGCGACGCGAGGTCGTGAGAGGAAGGTGCCCCACCTTCAACCAGGTTTACTTTGGTTTCGGTCATGTCGGCGATAGAGGCGATCCGCAATTGATTCTTGCCGGAACGCTTGGCGCGATACATCAGCTGATCGGCTGCACGCATCAATTCATCGAGCGGCCGCCTGTTGTCGGGCGGCAAGATCAGCGCGCCGAGGCTGCACCCGAGATCGTGTTGCTGGGCGAGGATGTCAATCAGACGGCGATGAAGTATCTCAGCAACATCGCGCGGCGAAGCGGGGTGCTCGACCGGAAGCAGCCAGGCAAACTCGTCCCCACCGATGCGACCGAAGCAATCGGTGGCCCGAAGGCTGGTTCCGACCTTCGCGCCGAACCGGCGTAGCGTCTGGTCACCGATCTCGTGGCCATGGCGGTCATTGACCTGCTTGAAGCCGTCAAGATCGATGAAGCACAATAACCATGTCTTGTTGGTTCGCGCCGATGACGACAGGACGACAGCTGCCTCGCGTGTGAAGCCCATCGTATTCAGAGCGCCGGTGAGAAAATCGTGGTGGGCGAGCTTGTGTTGACGGTCGGCGCTCGATCGCAAACCGTTGACGATCAGAACGACGAGCCCCGGCACGAAGATCAAGACGGCAAGATTTCCAAGCAAGGAAAACGTTGTCATCGGTCGGCCGTAAACGACGAATGTCATGATCGACAGAACCGCGGTCACGACAATCACGATGAGCGTCGAGCGGAAATCCAGTTGCCAGCATGCGAGGCAGATCGGCAACATATAGAAGGGGCCGCATGTCACGCCTAAAGGAAAAAATATCAGATCGGCAATTGAGATTGTCGCGATACACGCCGACAAAAGCAGCCAGGTTTGCTTGAGAGCGAGTGAGGAGAGCCAGCGCGTGAATGCCGTCAGGACATCTTGCGCTTGTTTGTGATTTAGGGGAGCTCGCGTTGTCGGCATTGCTGCAACCGATGACGAGGCGCTTGCCGGAATGGCGAAAATTCACGCGTCGCATTGGCGGCAAGGTGCATCAATTGACTATCGAAACGGTGAATGGATCGCCCGACATTTGAAGTGAACCGGCGGTTTGACCGCCGGTTGCCATATTCGGCTACCACGCCTCGGCAAAAAAGCGATAAAGATCAGCGCGGATCAATCGGTGTCGAACCGCGCAAGCCGAGAATGTCCTCAAGCACGCGCGCTCCCGCGAGCAGGCCGGCTTCGTTGCGGGGGCGGGCCACCATTTGCAATCCGATCGGCAGACCGCTCGCGGTGAAGCCGCAAGGCAGCGACAATGCGGGGCAGCACGCCACCGTGATCGCGTAGGCGATGCCGAGCCACTCGACGTAGTTGTCGAATTTCTTGCCGTCGCATTCGGCGACGTAGCGTTGCTCGACCGGGAATGGCGCAACGATGGTGGCGGGGCATAACAGCAGGTCGTAGGTCTCGAAAAAGGCTAGCGCGCGTTGTGTCAGCGTAACCCGCTGGGCTTCGGCGCGGGCGATATCCTCGACACTCAGCTTGAGGCCCTGCTCGATATTCCAGATCACCTCCGGCTTCAGCAGGTCGCGCTTGTCGCGCAACAATGGCGACATGCCCATGGCGAACTCGAAAGCGCGCAGCACGTGGAAGCATTCATGGGTCTCGCGCAGGTCGGGTTGCGCTTCCTCGACGATAATACCGGCCTCCGTGAAGCGCTCCGCCGCTTTCCGGGTCACTGCGGCCACTTCGGGATCGACCGGCATGATGCCGAGATCGCGCGAATAAGCGACGCGCACCGGCTTTCGTCCCGAGCGCGCGGCGGCGAGGAACGAGGTTGGCAGCACCGGCAGCGAGGTGGGATCGGCGGGATGCTCGCCACTCATGGCGTCGAGCAGTAGGGCCACGTCCTCGACGTTGCGCGCCATCGGTCCCTGGACGCCGAGCGTGGCGTCGACCTTGAACCTCGGGGTGTGGGCGACGCGGCCAAAACTCGGCCGCATGCCGACGATACCGCAGAAGCTTGCCGGGTTGCGCAGCGAGCCACCCATATCCGAGCCGTGCGCCAGCCACGCGGTGCCGCTGGCGAGCGCAGCTGCGGCACCGCCCGAGGATCCGGCGGCGGAGCGGGCGAGATCCCACGGGTTGCGGGTGGCGCCGAACACTTCGTTGAAGGTGTTGCCGCCGGCGCCGAACTCCGGCGTGTTGGACTTGGCGTAGACCACCGCGCCGTTGTCTTCGAGCAGGTCCACCAGCACGTCCGACTTGGCGGGGACATTGTCCTTGAAGATCGGCGAGCCATGAGTCGTCAGCACGCCAGCGACCTCGTTGAGGTCCTTGATCGGCACCGGCAATCCCGCGAGCATGCCGCGTTCGGCGGCAGGGCGCTGCACCAATTTTTTTGCGTGCTCGCGCGCGCGGTCGAAACACAATGTCGGCAGCGCGTTGACCTTGCCGTCCACCGCCTTGATCCGCGCCTCGAGCACATCGAGCAGATCGAGCGGCGTCACTTCGCCGGACTTGAGCTTGGCCACAACGGCGGTTGCAGTTTCATGGATCAAGGATTGGTCCGCCACAGAGGCCTCCGTTTCGTTTTCGCATCGTTGCGGCAGGCGCCAATATATCGCGCTCTCGCGAAATGCATACTGGATCGCATGGTGACCCGAAGCGCGGCTAATTCCATCCCGCGGCGAGGCCGCCATCGACGGTGAATATCACGCCGCTGGTGTAGCCGGAGCGGTCGGAGGCAAGAAACGCCATCAGGTCGGCGATCTCGCGCGGACGCGCCGGACGCTTCAGGGGCAGCCCGGCTTGCAATTCTCTGTAGCGATTTTCATCGTCCAGCTGATCGCGCGCGCGGGTCTTCATCAGCGTGATATGGCGATCGGTGCCGACCGGGCCGGGATTGATCCCGACGACGCGGATGTTGTCGGCAAGGCTCTTGCCGCCGAGCGCACGGGTGAACGCCATCAGCGCGGCATTACCGGCGCTGCCGGTGATGTAGTTGGCATCGAACTTTTCGCCGGCCGCGCCGATATCGTTGATGATGACGCCGTGACCTTGCGCCTTCATGCGCACATAGACGAGTCGGGTGAGATTGATGAAGCCGAAGACCTTCAGGTCCCAGGCGTGTCGCCAGGTCGCCTCGTCGATCTTGTCGATCGATCCGCCGGGAATGTCGCCGGCGTTGTTAACGAGAACGTCGATGTCGCCGGCCGCGGTCGCGAGGCGGGCAAGGTCGTCGCTGTTGCGCAGATCGACGATGTGGGTCGTGACATTGATCTGATGGCTGGCGCGCAGGCGCTCGGCCAGCGTTGTCAGCAGTTCGGCGCTACGCGCGGCGAGATGCAGGTGACAGCCTTCCTCGGCAAAAGCTTCAGCCGCCGCCGCGCCGATGCCTTTCGATGCGCCGGTGATAAGGACACGCTTGCCGCGCAGGTGAAGGTCCATGGTGTGCTCCTGGTCGAGAATCGTATTTCCATCCCGAAAGGACTGTCCGGGTGGCAGTCAACGAATAGTACGGTTGTTATCAGTGTGTCATGGCCGGATTTATTCCGGCCATCCACGTCTTGACGGTGTTTCAGCAAGCAAGGCGTGGATGGCCGGGACATAGGCGAGCGAAGCGACGCCGTTCTTCGAACGGCTATGCCCGGCCATGACGAAGCGATGGCTGGATACTACAAATACCCCTCACCAGCCTCCGCCGCGAAGCGGCCGGGATCGCCTTCCCAGACGACGCGTGCGTGCTCAAGCACGTAGACGCGGTCGGCGTGCGGCAGCGCGAAAGTGACGTTCTGCTCGCCGAGCAGCACGGTGATCGGCGTGGTCTGCCGCAGTTTCTCCAGCGCCTTCGACAGCAGTTCGAGGATCACCGGCGCGAGGCCGAGCGTCGGCTCGTCGAGGATGAGGATTTTCGGCTTCATCATCAGCGCGCGACCGATCGCCAGCATCTGCTGCTCGCCGCCGGACAGCGTCTGCGCCATCTGGCCTTGCCGCTGCTTGAGGATCGGGAACAGGTCGAACAGCCATTCAAGTTGCTTTTGCTGCTCCTCCGGATCGAGATGCTGTCCGCCGAGGTCGAGATTTTCCCGCACCGTCATTTCGCCGAACAGTTCGCGGGTCTCGGGACATTGCACGAGGCCGCTGCGAGCGATCTTCGCGGCGCTGGTGCCGCGCAGTTTTTCGCCGTCGCGAATGATCTCGCCGGTATAGGGCAGGAAGCCGGAGATGGTGTTGAACAGCGTGGTCTTGCCGGCCCCGTTGAGGCCGACGATGGAGACGAACTCGCCCTGATGTACATGGATAGAGACGTTCTCGAGCGCCTGCGCCTTGCCGTAATGGACGCTGACGTTCTCGACCTGCAACAGCGGCACCTTGTCGGTGAAGTTCGCTTCGGGGCGGGCCGAGGTTTCGATGGCGCCGCCGAGATAAACCCGACGCACCGTCTCGTTGCGCATCACTTCGTCGGCACGGCCGGTGGCGATTTCCTCGCCGAGATACATTGCCAGCACGCGGTCGACCAATGCGGCGACGCTCTTGACGTTGTGATCGACCAGCATCACCGCGCGGCCTTCGTCGCGGAACGAACGGATCAGATCGGAGAAGGTCGCGACCTCCGCCAGGGTCAGGCCGGCGAAGGGTTCGTCCACCAGCACCACCTTGGGATCGCGCGCGATCGCTTTGGCGAGTTCGAGGCGGCGCAGGTCGGCGAACGGCAAGGTCGGCGGCCGCCGATGCATGACGTCGCCAAGTCCGACGCGCTCGGCGATCCACTTGGCGCGCTCGGTTAGCGCCTTGTCGGGAAACAGCATCAGCAGGCTGTCGGGCAACAGCGCCACCATGATGTTTTCCAGCACGGTCTGCCGGTTCAGCGGCCGCGAGTGCTGGAACACCATGCCGAAGCCTTGCCGGGCGATGCGGTGCGCCGGCATGCCGGCGACGTTGTGCCCTTGAAAGCGCACCGTGCCTTCGGTTGGCCGCTCGATGCCCATGATGGCTTTCATCGCGGTCGATTTGCCCGAGCCGTTCGGGCCGATCAGGCCGAAGATTTCGCCGCCATGGACGTCGAAGTTGAGGTTCTTGACGGCGGTGAGGCCGCCGAACTTTTTCGTCAGTCCCCGGACCTCGAGAACCGGTGCGGTGCTTTGGGTGCTGCTCATGAACGTGCCTCGCGTGACAGCACCGATCCAAGGAAGCCGCCGGGGAAGAACAGGATGACGACAAGCGCGACGGCGGAGACGATGAACGTCGCCAACTCGCCGGTCGGCCGCAGGAATTCGCCGGCGACGATCAGGAAGATGGCGCCGAGCGCCGCGCCGAGCACGGTGCGCCGTCCGCCGAGCACGGCGGCGACGATCACCTGCACGCCGACCGCGATGTCGACGACGGTGCCGACCGAGGCGGTGCCGAAGTAGAACACCAGCAGCGCGCCCGACAGGCCGGAGAAGAACGCGCTGACGATGAACGCCGCGAGCTTGTGCTTGACGATGTTGAAGCCGAGCGCGCCGGCCTGCACCGGGTCCTGTCCGCTTGCCTGCAACACCAGGCCGACCGGCGATTGCGACAGCCCGAACAGGATCGCCGCGCTGACCACCATGAAGCCGAGCGCGATCCAGTAATTCACGCCGGCATCGATCGACAGCACGTCAGGAATGGTGAGGCCGATTTCACCGCCGGTGAGATCGGCGAACACCACGATGAAGCTTTGCAGGATCAGCACCGCAACCAGCGTGGTGAGGCCGAAGTAGGGGCCGCGCACCCGCAGCGCCGGCAGCGCCAGCACGAAGCCCGCGATCACCGCAGCTACCGCGCCGAGCGCGATGCAGGGATACATCGGCAGGCCATAGTGATTGTTGAGAATGCCGGCGGTGTAGGCGCCGGTGCCGATCAGGAAGGTCGGACCGAAGTTCACTTCGCCGGCGAATCCGAACAACAGGTCCCACGACATCGCGAACACGCCGAAGTAATAGGCGACGGTCAACAGACCGAGGATGTAGCCGGAGACATACCACGGCAGCGTCGCCGCGATGATGACGAGGATCAGCGAAATCCCGAACAGGGGCGACTTGAAAAAGTTCGTCATCTCAGCGCCTCCCGAGCAGGCCTTGCGGCCGGATATACATCACGATCACCAGCAGCAGCAGCGCCGGGATCGAGCGGTAGGCGGGCGAGATCATGTAGGCCGTGAAGGTTTCGAGGTAGCCGACCACGAAGGCCGCGATCAGCGATCCGGAGACGCTGCCGAGGCCGCCGAGCACGACGATGGAAAACGCGCTCGCGGTCAACGGGCCCACGCTGTAGGAGCTGACGCCGAGGAACATGCCGAGCAGCACGCCGGCGATTCCGGCCAGCACGCCGTAGATGATCCAGACCACGATGTAGACGTTAGTTAACTCGAAGCCGAGAATAGTGACGCCGCGCGGGTTCATCGACGCCGCCAGCACCACCTTGCCGGTGCGGGTGCGATTGACCAGCACCCAGAGCAGCGCGATCACCAGACAGCACACCGCCGCGGTGAACAGCGTGTTGGCCGGCGTGCGGATGCCGGCGATCTTGACCACACCCTCGATGATCGGCAGCACGGTCTTGGCGTTGTTGGTGAAGAAGTAGGCGATCGCCTCCTGGATCATGATGCCCCAGAGCAGCGTCGCGGTGAGGACGAAGATTTCCTTCTCCTCATTGGGAATTTTATTGGAGCGCTGGATCGGCTGCACCACCACGAAATAGGTGAGGAGCGACAGCAGCGCGGCGATCGCGACGCCGACGAGGGCGCCCGAATAGCTGTCGAGCTGGAAGACGCTGGCCGCGGCCCAGGCTGCCACCGCCGCAGCCACCATGATGGCGCCGTGCGAGAGATTCAAGACGCCGGACACGCCGAAGATGAGGGTGAAACCGGTCGCGCCCAGCGCATAAAGCGCGCTGATGGCGAAACCGTCGATCAGGATTTGGAGGGCGAGCATCTACACCAGCCGTGGCGGCTCACGCCGCGCCAATCGAGGGATTGCAGGACGGGAAGGAACCTCCCGGACAACGATGCCCGGGAGGCCATACTACGATCAGTTCGCCGAAGAGAACTTGATGAAGCTCGGGAACTTCAGTTGCGCCTTGGCGACGTCCTTCGGCCAGACCGCGACCTGCTGACCGTCCTGCCATTGCAGGATCAGACCGGTGATCAGGCCCTTGCCGTACTTGATGCCGTGGGTGAACTTGTCTTCCTTGCCGTAGAACTGGACGCGGCCGATGGTGCCTTCCCAGTCGGTCTTCTCCATCGCCGCAACCAACTTGTCGGAATCGGTGGACCCGGCGCGTTTCGCGGCATCGGCGATCATGTACACCTCGTCATACGAGGTGTAGCCGGCATAGGACGGATAGTTGCCGAACTTCTTCTTGAAGTTCTCGGCGAACGGCACCGACTTCGGCGTCACCGCGACGCCCGGTCCCGACACGCCCTGATAGAGCACGCCGTCGGCGGCATTGTTGGTGTCCTTGCCGAAGGTCGAGTTGGTGGCCTGCGAGGAAATGCCGAACATCGGGATCGGCACCTGCTGGTTCTTCCACTGCACCGTCGGCTGCACGCCGACATGCGAGATGCCGGTGATGATCACGTCCGGCTTGGACGATTCGATCTTGTTGAAGATCGGCGTGAAGTCGGTGGTATCCGGCGAGAAGCGGATGTGGTCGAGCACCTTGAGGCCGATTTTCGGCAAGCACTCCTGGTACCCGATGTCGAGCGGCTTGGTCCAGGCCGCATCCTCACTCATGATAACGGCGGTCTTCATCTTCTTGCCGTCGACGAGCAGGTCCTTCGCGGCGTCGCAGACCGACTGCGCCAGCGCGGCGGAGGTCAGGTAGCCGTGGAAGGTGTACTTGTTCTTGTCGTAATTTTCATGAATCGCGCGCGTGATCTCGTTCGATGCCGCGCCGGGGGTGATCATCAGTGTCTTCAGGCGCGAGGCCCAGGGCTCAAGCGCGAGAACCACTTCGCTGATGTAGCTGGTGATGACCGCGTTGACCTTGTCTTCGTTGACAGCACGCTGGAAGGCCCGGACTGAGTCGGCGGATGAGGAGTGGTTGTCGTAGGCGACGATCTGGATTTGCCGCCCGTCGACGCCCCCCTTGGCGTTGATTTCGTCGGCGGCCATCTGCGCGGCTTGCGGGATCGATGCACCGGCGATGGCCTGCGCCTCGGCGATGACGCCGATCTTGATCGGATCGGCCGCATTGGCTGCGCTGCTCAGGCTCAGCCCAAGCGCGGTGGCGCCGAGCAGGATGAGCGACCACGCTGTGCGGCGGGGTGTGGTGGATGTCATGGTGTTTCCTCTTCGAGCTGATTGAACGTTTATTGTTTAAGTTTTGGTCTGTTCAGCGAGCGCCGGGCGCAAGATAACGCGAGGACCCGAGAGCGAGAGTAGGATGCGAAATATGCCTCACCCGTTGAAGAGGTCAACATTGCAGTGCAGCGTTGCATCATCATAGACTTTCGATGCATGCGCTCGCTACTCTATGCTCACGACTTCGCGATTGTGCGCGTGTCAATGACTGTCCCGTTTGAACTGGAAGGAACCATCCCGTGAGTAAGCCAAAAAAGACCTATCGGATTGCCGTCATTCCCGGCGACGGCATCGGCAAGGAGGTCGTTCCCGAAGGCTTGCGGGTGATGGAGGCGGCCGCCAAAAAGCACGGCGTTCATATTCATTTCGATCACTTCGATTTCGCGTCGTGGGATTATTACGCCAAGCATCAGCAAATGATGCCCGACGACTGGAAAGAAAAGATCGGATCGCACGATGCGATCTACTTCGGCGCGGTCGGCTGGCCCGAGAAGATTCCGGATCACATCTCGCTGTGGGGCTCATTGCTTAAGTTTCGGCGCGAATTCGACCAGTATGTCAACCTGCGGCCGGTACGGTTGATGCCCGGCGTCCCGTCGCCGCTCGCTGGCCGCAAGCCCGGCGATATCGATTTCTGGGTGGTGCGCGAGAACACCGAAGGCGAATACTCCTCGGTGGGCGGGCGCATGTTCGGGGATACCGATCGCGAATTCGTCACCCAACAGACGGTGATGACGCGCACCGGCGTCGACCGCATTCTCAAATTCGCGTTCGAATTGGCGCAGTCACGACCGAAAAAGCATCTGACCTCGGCAACCAAGTCCAACGGTATTTCGATCACGATGCCGTATTGGGACGAGCGCGTCGAGGCGATGGCGAAGAACTATCCGAAAGTGAAGTGGGACAAGTACCACATCGATATCCTGACGGCGCATTTCGTGCTGCACCCGGACTGGTTCGATGTTGTTGTCGGCTCCAATCTGTTCGGCGATATCCTGTCCGATCTCGGTCCGGCCTGCACCGGCACCATCGGCATCGCGCCGTCCGGCAACATCAACCCGACCGGCGATTTTCCGTCGGTGTTCGAGCCGGTGCACGGCTCGGCGCCGGACATCGCCGGACAGGGCATCGCCAATCCGATCGGCATGATCTGGTCGGGCGCGATGATGCTGGAGCACCTCGGCGAAAAGGTTGCCGCGAAGGCCATCGTCGATGCCATCGAGCGGACGCTGGGCGAACGCACGCTCCGGACGCGCGATCTCGGCGGCAATGCCGACACCACGGCGTGCGGCAAGGCCGTGGCCGAGATGGTGGAGTAGAGCGCGGCGCAACGCGAGCCGCCACGACTTACGGAGTCGTCCCCGCGCAGGCGGGGACCCATAACTCCTGTGCTGATTGTTGTGACGAGCGCCGGAAGATTGACGACAACCGCGCTCCTTTCATCACGACTGCTGCGGCGTATGGGTCCCCGCCTGCGCAGGGACGACACGCTGAGAATCTTCGATCTTAAACGAACCCTCGGTTCACTTCGCCACGCCCGCGACCGCCAACACCGCGTGGAGCAGCACGTTGGCTCCGGCGCTGCAATCGGCTTGCGTCGCGTCCTCGAGTTCGTTGTGGCTGATGCCATCCTTGCACGGCACGAAGATCATCGCCGCCGGAATCACGGAGGCGACATTGCAGGCATCGTGGCCTGCGCCGGAGGTGATGCGGCGATAGCTGTAGCCGAGCTCTGTGGCGGCGGCCTGCACCGCATCCACCAGCTTGCTGTCGAAGATGGTCGGTGGCTTGCGCCAGATCTGATCCAGTGCGATCTCGACACGGCGGCGCTTCGCAATCTCGCCGAGGGTCGCGCGGATGTCGCGATCCAGCGCATCCATCACCGCCGCATCCGGGCTGCGGACGTCGAGCGTGAAGGCGATCTCGCCGGGAATGACGTTGCGCGACGGATTGGCGATGTTGACCTCACCGATAGTGGCGACGGCATTCGGGGCGTGAGCCAATGCGATCTTTTCGATCGTCAGCGTCAGCTCCGACAGCGCCGATAGCGCGTCGCGCCGCAGCGGCATCGGCGTGGTGCCGGCGTGGCTCTCGAAGCCGGTGACGCGGCCGTCGTACCAGATAATGCCCTGACCGCGGTCGACCACGCCCACCGTCTTGCCTTCGGCTTCAAGCAGCGGTCCCTGTTCGATGTGCAGTTCGAGGAACGCGCCGAGCTTGCGCTGGCCGACCGGCTCCTCGCCGCGATAGCCGATGCCGTCGAGCGCCTCCTTGACGGTGATGCCGGCGGCATCCTTGCGGCTCCAGATGTCGTCGGTGGTGTAGTCGCCGGCATAGGTGGCCGAGGCCATCATTGCCGGCGCGAAGCGCGAGCCTTCCTCGTTGGTCCAGTTGATGATGCACAGCGGCGTTTCAGTTTCGATGCCGGCGTCGTTCAGCGTCCGCACCACTTCCAACGCGGCAAGCGTGCCGAGGATGCCGTCATATTTGCCGCCAGTCGGCTGCGTGTCCAGGTGTGAACCGATCCCGAGCGGCGGCTTCGACATGTCGCGGCCCTTGCGCAGGCCGAACATCGAGCCGAGCGCATCAACGTGAACCTCAAGTCCGGCTGCCTCGCAAGCATTGCGAAACCAGTCGCGCACCTGCTTGTCCTCGGCGCCGAGTGTTAACCGCCGCACGCCGCCCTTGGCGGTGGCGCCGAATTTCGCCGTGTCATGAATGGCGCCCCACAAGCGGCCGGAATCGATTTGCAGGTTGGATGGCTTGGCACTCATGCGACGGCTCCGGATTTTGTGGAAAAGATGTTTGATTCATTGCCGCGCCATGGCGGAAGCGTCAACGGGCGGCGGTAGGTGAACGGCAAATTCAGGATATGAACCGGGCTTTCTGCGCAAGTTGTACGGCGAGGTCGGCGACAAGTTCGATCGCCGCCGTGTCCGGCGAGGCCAGCCAGCTTGCCGAGAAGGTGAGCGGCGGCAGCAGCACGTCGGTCGAGAGCAGTTGCAGGCTGCCATCGGCGATTTCGTTCTCGACGATGGCGCGCGGGATGACGGCAATGCCGAGTCCTTCCAGTGTCATGTGGATCACGGTCGCGAGCGATGCGCTGGCGTGCAGCCGCATCGCCGGCAGGTCGGGACGATTGAACAGCGATCGCACCCATTCATAAGGCTGGGTACGGCGTGGAAAAGTGATGATCGGAAATTTCGCCAGATCATCCGTCGTCAGCGGTTCCTTGCCGAGACCGAGCGACGGACTCGCGACGAAGCCGATCGGGTAATCGCCCAGCACGCGATTGCGGATATTTGAAATCGATAGTGGTCCCATCAGGAATGCGAGTTCGATCTCCTGCGCGAGCAGACGTGTGCGCAGGTTTGAAGTGATATCGACTTCGATTTCCAGCGACAGGTTGGGATAGGTCTGGTTGACGCTCTTGATCAGTTGCGACAGCCAGGTGTGGACGATGGTTTCAGCGACGCCGAGCCGCAGCACGCCGCGCATCTCGGTGCGATCGCTCACCGACGCCATCATCTCCGAGCGCAGGCCGATCAGTTTTTCGGCGTAGAGCATCAGGCGGCGGCCAGCCGGAGTCGGCGTCGCCGCGCGCCGATCGCGCTTCAGCAACTGCACGCCCATGTCGTCTTCAAGCTGCGCGATGCGTTGCGAGATCGCCGGTTGCGTGGTGTTGAGTTTTTGCGCCGCGCCGCGAAAACTGCCGAGCGTCACGACCCAGAGAAAGGTTTCGATGGCTTTGAAATCAACCATGGACTTCGCCTAGTTAGATAAATTCAATTTATCGATCTTGATTAGAAACCACGATTAGACATTATGTTAGACCTGTGTCCCATTTGCTGTCGAGAAAAACGGGGGACGCCGGGTGATCAACGCAGCGCGAAAGCCTGAAGGTAGTGATGCCGGCGGCGACGTATCGCCGAGCGTGGCGGCGCGTCTGGCCTGCCGCAACGGCAACGCCGAACAGACCGCCGGTGTCGCGCCCGGTTACGTGCAGGGCAACCTCGCGATCTTGCCGGAGAAAGACGCTGCCGCGTTCCATCGCTTCTGCCAGCTCAATCCCAAGCCGTGTCCGATCATCGGCATGTCGGAAGTTGGCGATCCGCGCATTCCCTCGCTCGGCCTCGATCTCGACATCCGCACCGACGTGCCGCGTTACCGCGTCTGGCGCAACGGCGAGGCGATCGAGGAGCCGCTCGATATCATGGCGCACTGGCGCGACGACCTCGTTGCCTTCGTGATCGGCTGCTCGTTCTCATTCGAGGAGGCATTGCTCGCCGACGACATTCCGATCCGTCATATCGAGCAGAACGTCCGGGTTCCGATGTACCGGACCAATATCGCCTGCAAACCGGCAGGGCCTTTCGCCGGACCGATGGTGGTGTCGATGCGGCCGCTGAAGCCGGCTGACGCCATTCGCGCGGTGCAGATCACTTCGCGCTATCCGTCGGTGCACGGCGCGCCGGTGCATCTCGGGCTGCCGCAGTCGATCGGCATCGCGGATATCGGCAAGCCCGATTACGGCGATGCGGTAACGATCCGTTCCGATGAAATCCCGGTGTTCTGGGCTTGCGGAGTGACGCCGCAAGCGGTGATCGCGGCGGCCAAGGTGCCGTTCGCCATCACGCATGCGCCGGGATTGATGCTTGTCACCGACCTCAAGAACAAGCAGCTTGCCGTGCTTTGACGCTTTGACTTACCTTTCAATCGGCAAAACCAAAGATAAGCCGAAAACAATAATCGCTGAAACAACATCAGTTGGCTGGAGAGGAAACAACATGACCATCACGCGTCGAACCGTATTGCTGGGAGCGACCGCTTCCGCCGCGCTATTGCCGCTCGCGGCCCGCGCTCAAACCAAGGAAGTGGTGATCGGCGTGATCTATCCGCTGTCCGGCGCCAGCGCGCAGATCGGCGTCGATGCGCAGCGCGCGTTCGAGACCGCCGCCGATATCATCAACAACAAATACGATTTCGATCTGCCGTTGGCGCGCGACGAAGGGTTGCCCGGTCTTGGCGGCGCGAAAATTCGTCTCGTGTTCGCCGACCATCAGGCCGACCCGCAGAAGGGCCGTGCCGAGGCCGAGCGTCTCATCACGCAAGAAAAAGTCTGCGCCATCATCGGCACCTATCAGAGTGCAGTGGCGGTCACGGTCAGCCAGATCTGCGAACGCTACCAGATCCCGTTCCTGTCAGCGGACAACTCGTCGCCGAGCCTGCATCGCCGCGGTCTGAAATTCTATTTCCGCGCCGCGCCGCATGACGAGATGTTCTCGAAGGCGATGTTCGACTTCTTCGATGCGCTGAAGAAGAAGGGCCAGAAGATCGAGACGCTGTCGCTGTTCCACGAAGACACCATCTTCGGCACCGACTCCGCCAACGCCCAGCTCGCTCTCGCCAAGGAGCGCGGTTACAAGGTGGTCGCCGACATCAAGTATCGCGCCAACTCGCCGTCTCTCACCGCCGAGGTGCAACAGCTCAAGGCGGCGAATGCCGACGTGCTGATGCCGTCGAGCTACACCACCGATGGCATCCTGCTGGTCAAGACCATGGCCGAACTCGGCTACAAGCCGAAGGCCATCGTCGCACAGGACGCCGGTTTTTCCGAGAAGGCGCTTTATGATGCCGTCGGTGACAAGCTGGAAGGCGTGATCTCGCGCGGCTCATTCTCGCTCGATCTCGCCAAGAAGCGGCCGATGGTCGGCGCGATCAACGAGATGTACAAGAAGCGCTCCGGCAAGGACTTCAACGACTACTCGTCGCGGCAGTTCATGGGCCTGATCGTGATGGCCGATGCCATCAATCGCGCCAAGTCCACCGATGGCGAGAAGATCCGCCAGGCGCTGGTCGCCACCAACATGCCGGGCGATCACACCATCATGCCGTGGAAGGACGTCAAGTTCGACGCCCAGGGCCAGAACGAGGACGCCGATCCCGTGCTGCTGCAATACGTCAACAAGACGTTCGTCACCATCTTCCCGCCGCAGGCGGCGGTGGCCGAGGCCATCTGGCCGATGAAGTAATCCCGTCATTGCGAGGAGCAACGCGACGAAGCAATCCAGAGTCTGAAGAATAAGACTGGATTGCTTCGCTTCGCTCGCAATGACGACGTGTTCAGCACGGCGTCGTCCCCGCCACGGCGGGAACGCATGCGGCCGGGAAGCGCTACTCAAAGCGACCTCGCGTTCGATCTAAAAAACATGACGCCGGTGGGCTCCCGCCTTTGCAGGGACAAACCACGGGCAGGGGACAGGACACGTGACAGCCGAGACCATTATCCAGAGTCTGGCGAGCGGCCTTTTGATGGGGCTGCTCTACGGCCTCATCGCCGTCGGGCTTTCGCTCATCTTCGGCCTGATGAACATCGTCAACTTCGCCCACGGCGAGTTCCTGATGCTGGCGATGTACGGGGCCTTCTTCCTCTTCGCGTTCTTCGCCATCGATCCCTTGCTGTCGATGCCGCTGGTCGCGGCCGGCATGTTCGTATTCGGGGCGGCGATCTATCTCTTGATTGTCCGGTTCGCGATGCGGGCGAAAACCAACGTCGGCATGGTGCAGATCTTTGCCACCTTCGGCCTCGCCATCGTGCTGCGCGGCCTCGCGCAGTATTTCTTCACGCCGGACTATCGCAGCATCTCGCACTCCTGGCTCGGCGGCAAAACGATATCGGTCGGCGGCATCTTCCTGCCGGTGCCGCAACTGGTCGGCGCGGGGCTCGCGATCGCGGCCTTCGGCGCGCTGTATTTCTTCATCAAGCGCACCGACTTCGGCCGCGCGCTTGAAGCCACGCGTGAGGATGCCGGCGCGGTGGCGCTGGTTGGCATCGACCAGAACCGCGTGTTCGCGCTCGGCTGGGGTCTTGGCTCGGCGCTGGTCGGGCTCGCCGGCGCGATTATGGCGACCTTCTTCTACATTTACCCCGATGTCGGCGCGTCGTTCGCGCTGATCGCCTATGTCGTGGTCGCGCTCGGCGGCTTCGGCAGCGTGTTCGGCGCCTTCGCCGGCGGCATTCTGGTCGGATTGGTCGAGGCATCGACCGCATTGGTGATGCCGCCGTCGCTGAAGGCAGTCGGCATCTATGCCGTTTATTTGCTGGTGGTCTTCATTCGCCCGCGTGGCCTGTTCGGATCAATCTGATGCACGACGTCACCCACGCCAAACAACGCCGCCGCGACCTCATCCTCGCCGCCGTCTTTGTCGCGCTCGCGGCCTGCGTGCCGCTGTTCGTCAAGGACGTCTACGTCCAGAACATCATGGTGCTGACCCTGATGTATGCCGGGCTGTCGCAAAGCTGGAACATCCTCGGCGGCTATTGCGGCCAGATATCGCTCGGCCATGCGCTATATTTCGGGCTCGGGGCTTATGTCACCGCGATCCTGCTCACCAAGTTCGATGTGCTGCCGTGGTTCGGAATGCTGACCGGCGGCATCATCTCGGCGTTGATCGCGCTGGCGCTGGGCTATCCGACCTTCCGGCTCGGCGGGCATTACTTCGCCATCGCCACCATCGTGATCGCGGAAATCGCTTATCTCCTGTTTCTCAATTGGGACTGGGCCGGAGCGGCGCTCGGCATCGATATCATGGTGCGCGAGGATAGCTGGGCGAAATTCCAGTTCACCCGCTCGAAGCTGCCGTACTTCTACTTCGCGCTGTTCTTCGCCGCCGTGGCCTGGCTGGTCACGTGGTGGCTGGAGAACTCGAAGTGGGGTTATTGGTGGCGCGCGGTGAAGGACAATCCCGACGCGGCGGAAAGCCTCGGCGTCGTGGTGTTCAAGTCGAAGATGGGCGCGGGCGCGATTTCGGCATTCCTCACCGCGATCGGCGGCGCGTTCTACGCGATGTTCGTCTCCTACATCGATCCCGAAAGCGTCATGAGCTTCCAGTTCTCACTGTTGATCTCGTTGCCGGCGGTGCTCGGCGGCATTGGGACCTTATGGGGGCCGGTGCTGGGCGCGGTCGTGCTGATCCCGGTCACCGAACTGACGCGCTCGTTCATCGGCGGCTCCGGACGCGGCGTCGATCTGATCGTGTATGGCAGCTTGATCGTCATCGTTTCGCTGACCCGGCCCGACGGCCTGCTCGGCCTGTTCTCGCGCAAGCGCAAAAAGGAGGCCGTGCAATGACGGCTCTGCTGGAAACGCGCGGCGTCTGGCAGCGCTTTGGCGGTCTGGTCGCCAACAGCGACGTGTCGATCTCGGTCGGACGCGGTGAGATCGTCGGCTTGATCGGCCCGAACGGCGCCGGAAAATCGACGCTGTTCAATTTGATCGCGGGCGTGCGGCCGCCGACGCAAGGCACCATCTGGCTCGATGGCGAGGACATCACCGCGACGCCGGCCACCGAGCGCTGCCGGCGCGGCATCGGGCGCACCTTTCAGGTGGTGAAGAGTTTCGAGACCATGACGGTGATCGATAACGTCATCGTCGGCGCGCTGGTCCGCTCCACGGAAATGCGCGCGGCGCGACGCAAGGCGTTCGAGGTGCTGGAATTCTGCGGTCTTGCGGCGCGCGCCGACGTGATGGCCTCCGAGCTCATTCCCTCCGAAAAGCGGCGGCTGGAAGTGGCGCGCGCGCTGGCCACTGAGCCGAAGCTGTTGCTGCTTGACGAGGTGTTGACCGGCCTCACGCCGCTCGAGGCGCAAACCGGCGTTGAGCTGGTCCGCCGCGTGCGCGAAACCGGCGTCACCGTGCTGATGGTCGAGCATGTCATGGAAATCGTCATGCCGCTGGTGGATCGCGCCATTGTGCTCGATCTCGGCAAGGTGCTGGTCGAGGGCAAGCCCACCGACGTGGTGCGCGATCCGAAAGTCATTGCTGCATATCTAGGGGATCGCCATGCTGTCGGCGCGTGATCTGACCACCGCCTATGAAGGCCTCGTCGCGATCTCCGACGTCTCCATCGACGTCGCCAAGGGAGAAGTTGTTTGCGTCGCCGGCGCCAACGGCGCGGGCAAATCGACCTTATTGAAAACCATCGCCGGCGCGGTGCGGCCGCGCAGCGGCAGCGTGACCTTCGACGGTGCGCGCATCGACGGCGTCGCGCAGCATCTCATCACCGCGCGTGGCATCGCCTTCGTGCCGGAAAACCGCAGGCTGTTTCCAAGCCTGACGGTGGACGACAATCTGCGGCTCGGCAGCTATCTCTATCGCGGCAAGGCCGACCGCGACGAGCCGCTGGCGCTGGTGTTCCAACTGTTTCCGCGCCTCAAGGAGCGGCTCGATCAGCTGGCCGGTACGCTCTCCGGCGGCGAGCAGCAAATGCTGGCGATCGGTCGCGCGTTGATGACGCGACCGCGATTGCTGATGCTCGACGAGCCATCGCAAGGCATCATGCCGAAGCTGGTGGACGAAATCTTTCAGGCGGTGCTGGAAATCCGCAAGACCGGCATGACGGTGCTGATCGTCGAGCAGCGCATGGCGGAAGTGCTGGAAATCGCCGATCGCGCCTACATCCTGCAAACTGGACGGGTGCAGATGCAGGGCCCGGCGGCGGACATTCGCACTAATCCCGACGTGCGCAAGGCGTATCTGGGCCTTTAGCTATGCGCGCTTGTCGTATTGCGGCAGATCGTCGGTGATCGTGAACCACGGCGCTTTCGAGCCGACGAAAATGTGATGCGTCGGGCGGATGGTTGGAGCGTCCACCAACGTTCCCATCGCGACATGCACATAGGCGCCATCACGGACGACTGAATAGAGCAGCGAACCGCAATCGGCACAGTGCGTATTGTTGCCGTCGGCATCGCCCACGATCTTGATGCGGTCGTGCCCCTTGGTGAGGTTGAGCTTTGCGCGTTCGATGCCGGCGAACGGCTTGAAGGCGGAGCCGGTGGTCCGGCGGCAGTCCGAGCAATGGCAATTGGCGGCATAGATAAACTGGTCCGCTACGGCATAGTGGACTGTTCCGCAATAGCATTGTCCCGACAGCGAGCGGCTGCTTTGCGCGTTTGGAGAAGCCACGGCGTCCCTCGCAATCTCGGTTGGTAATGTCAGTGGTCGTGCGCGTCGGGCGGTGTCAGCCCGAACGCTGTGTTCAAATCCGCGATCTGTTGCGGCGAGAGGTAGCGCGGGTTCATGCCGCGCAGCAGCAGGTAGAGTTTCGCGGTTTCTTCCAATTCCTCGGTCGCGAACACCGCGCCTTCCAGTGATTCACCGGCCACCACCGGGCCGTGGTTGGCGAGCAGCACCGATGCATACTTTCCGGCGAGACCCTTGATGGCGTCGGCCACCGCCGGATCGCCGGGGCGATGGTAGGGCACCAGCGCGGTCGGGCCGCAGCGCATCAGGTAATAAGGCGTCATCGGCGGCAGCGCCGCGCGTGGATCGATCTCCGGCAGCATCGACACCGCGACGCTGTGGGTCGAATGCAGGTGCACCACGGCGCGGGTGCTGTCGCGTGTCTGGTAGAGCGCGGCGTGCAGCGGGATTTCCTTGGTCGGCGCGTCGCCGCCGATCAGCCGGTGGTTGGCATCCAGCCGCGAAATCCGCGCCGGATCGAGGAAACCGAGCGAAGCATTGGTCGGCGTCACCAGCCAGCCGCCGTCGTCCAGCCGCACGCTGATGTTGCCGGAGGAGCCCGGCGTCAGCCCACGCTCGAACAGCGAGCGGCCGAAACGGCAGATGTCCTCACGAACCTTGGATTCGGTCATATCGCGTCCTCATCGCGCATTTGTTCCATGCTTTGGCAGCGCGGCCAAGCCGTGATAGGCAAAGAGAAATCAAAAAGGAAACGCATCATGACTGTCTCCGCGCAACGCATCGCCGTCATAGGGCTGGGCTCGATGGGGTTCGGGATGGCTACCTCGCTGTTGCGCGCTGGATTTTCCGTGACGGGATGCGATGTTTCGGCCGATCCGGTCGAGCGGCTGAAGGCACTTGGAATGGGCGGGGCCGCGAGCCCGGCGGAGGCCGCCAGGGACGCTGCCGTGGTCGTCAGCGTAGTCGTCAACGCCGCCCAGACCGAAACTATCCTGTTCGGCAGGGACGGCGTCGCGAAGATGATGCTGCCCGGAGCCGTCTTCATCTCGTCCGCAACCATGGATCCGGACATCGCGCGAAAACTCGCCAGGCAACTCGAGGCGACTGGTCGCCACTATCTCGATGCGCCGATCAGCGGCGGCGCGCAGCGTGCCGCGCAAGGCGAGCTCACCATTCTCGCCTCCGGCAGCGCGGCCGCATTTGCCAGGGCGCGACCGGCGCTCGACGCCATGGCGGCGAAACTTTACGAACTCGGCGATGCGCCGGGGCAGGGCTCGGCTTTCAAAATGATCAATCAACTTTTGGCTGGCGTGCATATCGCCGCCGCCTCGGAAGCAATCAGCTTCGCGGCGAAGCAGGGGCTTGATATCCGCAAGGTCTATGAGGTGATCACCGCCTCGGCCGGCAATTCGTGGATGTTCGAGAACCGCGTGCCGCATGTGCTGGAGGGCGATTACACGCCGCGCAGCGCGGTGGATATCTTCGTCAAGGATTTGGGTATCGTGCAGGACATGGCGCGCAACGCGAAATTCCCGGTGCCGATGTCGGCCGCCGCGTTGCAGATGTTCCTGATGGCCTCCGCCGCCGGCATGGGCCGCGACGACGATATCGCCGTCGCCAAGATCTATGCTCAGGTCACCGGCGCACCGCTGCCCGGCGCGCCGAAACGCGACTAAACGATATCCATTCCCTGCATTGAAAAGAATACGCTGATGCCTCGCTTCGCCGCCAACCTCTCGATGATGTTCACCGAACGGCCGTTCCTTGAGCGGTTCGATGCCGCGGCGGACGCCGGCTTCGATGCCGTCGAATTTCTGTTTCCCTATGACTTTGCGCCGGAAGATGTCGGCGACCGGTTGCGCCGCAACTCTCTGACGCAGGCGTTGTTCAATCTGCCGCCGGGCGCGTGGGACGCCGGCGAGCGTGGCTTCGCGGCGCGGCCGGATTGCTTCGCGCAGGTCCAGCAAGGGGTGCGTACCGCGTTGCCTTATGCAGCGGCCACCGGCGTCAAGCGGTTGCACCTGATGGCGGGTATTGCCGATCGCCGCGATGCGCAGGCGGTGGCCGCGTTTCGCAAATCGGTCGCCTGGGTCGCGGAAGAACTCGGCCGCCATGGTATCGATACCGTGATCGAACCGATTAACCCGCGCGATGTGCCGGGCTATTTCCTCAACGATTTTGCTTTCGCGCGCGACCTGATTGCGGAATTGAATCATCCGAACCTGAAATTGCAGTTCGACATCTATCACTGCCAAATCGTCCATGGCGACGTCACGATGCGGCTGCGCGAGATGATGCCGATGATCGGCCATATCCAGATTGCCAGCGTGCCGTCGCGCAACGAGCCGGGCAGCGAGGAGTTGAACTATCCTTTCCTGTTCGACGAACTGGATCGGCTCGGCTATCGCGGTTTTGTCGGCTGCGAATATCGCCCGCGCGGCAAGACCGAGGATGGTCTCGGTTGGTTCGCGCCTTACGCAAAACCGCGCGGAGCGAAGTCGTGACCTTGGCGCTGGGTTGCATCGCCGACGACTACACCGGCGCGTCGGACCTCGCCAACACGCTGACACGCTGCGGCCTGCGCACCGTCCAGACCATCGGCGTGCCGACTGAGGACTTTCCGCTGCCGGAGGTCGATGCGGTGGTGGTGTCGTTGAAAAGCCGTTCCGTCGCAGCCACTGACGCGGTGACCGCCTCGCGCGCCGCCGGGCACTGGCTGCGCGGTCGTGGTGCGGCGCATGTGCTGTTCAAGGTCTGCTCGACCTTCGATTCCACCGACGCCGGCAACATCGGCCCGGTGATGGACGCGCTGCAAGCCGACTCCGGCGACGCCATCGTGCTGGTGACGCCTGCGTTCCCCGGCACCGCGCGCACGGTCTATCAGGGCAATCTGTTTGTCGGTGCTGTGCCGCTCAATGAAAGCCCACTCAAGGACCATCCGCTGAATCCAATGCACGACGCCAATCTGGTGCGGGTGCTGGGGCGACAGAGCCGGTCGCGGATCGGCCTTGTCGATCTGGCGACGGTGGCGCGCGGCACGGAAACCATCCGTGAGCGACTGGCGAAGCTGGCGGGCGAAGGCATGCGCGCCGCCATTATCGACGCCGTGTTCGATGCCGATCTGGAAACGATCGGGCAGGCCGCGCTGGATCATCGACTGTCGGTCGGTGCATCCGGCCTCGGTCTTGGATTGGCGCGCGGGCTTGTTGCTTCGGGAAAAGCGCGCGGCGAGGGTGTGGCGACAGATTCAGCACAACGCGAGGTTGGCGGCGCGACCGCCTGCCTTGCTGGAAGCTGTTCGCAAGCTACGCTGGAGCAGATCGCCGATGCGGAGCGCACCATGCCGGTGCTGCGGCTCGACCCGGAACGGGTTATTGCCGGCCGCCAAGAGGTTGACCGTGCCGTACGCTGGGCGCGGGAACTGCTGCCCGCCGGTCCGGTTCTGATCGCCAGCAGCGCCACGGCGGATCAGGTCGCGGCCGTTCAGAGCCGCCACGGCCGCGAGGCCGCCGGCCACGCCATCGAGCAGGCGATGGCCGCGATCGCCGAAGCGCTGGTCGAGGCCGGGGTCCGCCGTCTGGTGGTTGCCGGCGGCGAAACCTCGGGGGCGGCGGTGGATCGGTTGGGCTTACCCGGGTTCCTGGTCGGGCCGGAAATCGCGCCCGGCGTTCCGGTGTTGCGGGCGGTTGGAGGCCGCCACGGCGATATGTTGCTGGCGCTCAAGTCCGGCAATTTCGGCGGCCCCGCCTTCTTTAACGACGCCCTTGCGCTGATGCGGTGACTTTTGGCCAAATTGGAGGTATTTGGACGGGGCCGGTTTGCGTCGTCGGGCTCCGCGATGCGGTGAGCCCATGATGCGAGGTGAGGCATTTCAACGCTTCGTGATACCTGCTGCCGCCGCGACGGGGAGCGCGCGTGGCGGTCGTCTGCTAAAAGCGGCCGGGATTTGCCCTAAGCCTCCCATGAAATTGATGTAGAGGATTCCTCTTTAATGGTTTCGTTGGTCCGGATCGCGCTGAGCCGCCCTTACACCTTCGTGGTGCTGGCGCTGTTGCTGCTCATCGTCGGGCCGCTGGCGGCGTTGCGGACCCCGACCGATATCTTTCCGGAAATCCGCATTCCGGTGATCGGCGTGGTGTGGTCCTACACCGGCCTGCCGCCGGACCAGATGGCCGGGCGGATCACCACGCCGTTCGAGCGGGCGCTGACCACCACCGTCAACGACATCGAGCACATCGCCGCCAATTCCTATAACGGCGTCGGCATCATCAAGATCTTCTTCCAGCCCAACGTCGATATCCGCACCGCCAACGCCCAGGTGACGGCGATCGCGCAGACCATGATCAAGCAGTTGCCGCCCGGTGCGACGCCGCCTCTGATCCTCAACTACAGCGCTTCGACGGTTCCGGTGATCCAGATCGCGCTGGCTGGCGAGGGGCTCACCGAGCAGAATCTGTTCGACATCGCCACCAATCAGTTGCGCACCCCGCTGGTTACTGTTCCGGGCGCGGCAATCCCGTGGCCGTTCGGCGGCAAGCAGCGCCAGATCCGGATCGATCTCGATCCCGTGGCGATGCAGTCGCGCGGGCTGTCGGCGCAGGACGTCGCCAATGCGCTGGCGGCGCAGAACCTGATTACCCCGGTCGGCACCCAGAAGATCGGGCAATTCGAATACGTCATCCAGCTCAACAATTCGCCGTTGAAGATCGAGGAACTCGGCAACCTGCCGATCAAGGTCGTCAACGGCGCCACGGTCTATGTCCGCGACGTCGGCCACGTGCTCGACGGCAACTCGCCGCAGACCAACATCGTGCATGTCGACGGCGGCCGTTCGGTGCTGATGATGGTGCTGAAGGCGGGATCGGCCTCGACGCTCGACATCATCAGCGGCATCAAGAAGAAGATTGAGGAAGTTCGCGACACCCTTCCGGAATCCCTCAAGATCAGCCTGCTGGGCGACCAGTCGGTGTTCGTCCGTGGCGCCATTCTCGGCGTCGCGACGGAGGGGCTGATCGCGGCGGTTCTGACCAGCCTGATGATTCTGCTGTTCCTCGGAAGCTGGCGGTCCACCGTGATCATCGCGATCTCGATCCCGCTATCGGTGCTGGGCGCCATTATTATGCTCGCGCTGGTGGGCGAGACGCTCAACATCATGACGCTCGGCGGCCTTGCGCTCGCGGTCGGCATTCTGGTCGACGACGCCACGGTGACGATCGAGAACATCAATTGGCATCTGGAGCAGGGCAAGGAGGTCGAACCCGCGATCCTCGACGGCGCCAACCAGATCGTGACGCCGGCCTTCGTCTCACTGCTGTGCATCTGCATCGTGTTCGTGCCGATGTTCTTCCTCACCGGCGTCTCGCGCTTCCTGTTCGTGCCGATGGCGTTGTCGGTGATGTTCGCCATGACCTGGTCGTTCATCCTGTCGCGCACGCTGGTGCCGACCATGGCGAAGTATCTGCTCAAGCCGCATTTGCATCACGACAGCGAAAAGCCGGCCTCGCGTAATCCGTTAGTGCGCTTCCAACGCGGTTTCGAAGCGCGGTTCGAACGGATGCGGGCGAATTATCGTGCGACGCTGGTCATGGCGCTGGGGCATCGCAAGGTGTTCGTCGTCGGCTTCCTCGGCTGCATTGCGCTATCGTTCCTGCTGGTGCCGTTCCTCGGCCGCAATTTCTTTCCCTCGGTGGATACCGGGCAGATGCTGATCCACGTCCGTCAGCAGATCGGCACGCGCGTCGAGGAGGCCGCCGGCCGTCTTGCCGACGTGCAGCGGGTGATCCGCCAGATCATCCCGCCGCATGAGCTCGACACCATGGCCGACAACATCGGCATGCCGGTGAGCGGCATCAACATGACTTACAACAACACGGGCGTGATCGGTCCGCAGGACGGCGACATCCAGATCAAGCTGCACGAAGGCCATCGCCCCACCGCCGAATACGTTCGCGAATTGCGCGAAAAGTTGCCGCGGGCGTTTCCCGGCATGTCGTTCGCGTTCTTGCCGGCCGACATTGTCAGCCAGATCCTGAACTTCGGCGCGCCGGCGCCGATCGACCTGCAGGTGCGCGGCGCCAATGCAGCTGAGAATTTCAAATACGCTAACGATCTGCTGCGGCGTATTCGCCTCATTCCCGGTGTCGCGGACGCGCGTATTCAGCAGTCACCGAACAATCCCGGCTTCAATGTCGATGTCGATCGCACGCGAGCGCAATATGTCGGGCTGACCGCGCGCGACGTCACCAACAGTCTGGTCGTCAATCTGGCGGGAAGTTCGCAGGTCGCGCCGACGTTCTTCCTCAATCCGGATAACGGCGTGTCGTACAACATCGTGATGCAGACGCCGCAGTATCAGATCGATACGCTGAACAAGCTCGAGACGTTGCCGATCTCCGCATCGGGCACCACGACGCCGCGCCTGCTCGGTGGCATCGCCGATATTTCCCGATCGGCGTCCAGTGCTGTGGTGTCGGAATACGATATCCGGCCGATGGTGCAGATCTACGCCACCACGCAGGGGCGAGATCTCGGCGCGGTCGAGAGCGATATCCGCAAGCTGATCGCCGAAACCGCCAAGGACGTGCCGCGTGGCAGTTCGGTGGTGTTGCTGGGGCAGGTCGACACCATGAACAAGGCGTTCTCCGGCCTGCTGTTCGGGCTGCTTGGCGCCATCGTGCTGATCTACCTTCTGATCGTGGTCAACTTCCAGTCGTGGTCGGACCCGTTTGTCATCGTTATGGCACTGCCGGCAGCGCTCGCGGGCATCATCTGGATGCTGTTCGTCACCCACACCACATTGTCGGTGCCGGCCTTGACCGGCGCGATCATGTGCATGGGCGTGGCGACGGCGAACAGCGTGCTGGTGATCAGTTTTGCGCGCGAAGTTTATGAAGCGACCGGCGACCCGGTGAAGGCGGCGCTGGAAGCCGGCTTCGTGCGTTTCCGTCCGGTGCTGATGACGGCGCTCGCCATGATCATCGGCATGGCGCCGATGGCGCTGGGCCTCGGTGAGGGCGGCGAGCAGAACGCGCCGCTCGGTCGCGCCGTGATCGGCGGCCTGATTTTCGCGACGTTTGCAACATTGATATTCGTACCGGTGGTTTTCAGCATGGTTCATAAGCGACAGCCGGCAGCGGCCCCGCGCACTTCGGAGATGGCGTATGCTCACTGAACACGACGCCACGCAGGGCGAAGCCAAAGTCGCGCCGCGCAAGCTGGGGCTTGTCGGCATCGTCATCGCGTGCGTGGCGGCGTTTGCCGTCACCACGGGGATCATGTCCCGCGAGAAATCGAGCGCAGACCTGCGGACCTGGACCGACGAGCAGGCGGTTCCGACCGTCGCGGTGATCGCGCCGAGTTCGACCGCGCTCAACCCGACGCTGGAGCTTCCCGGCCGGTTGGAAGCCTATTCCCGGGCGCCGATCTATGCGCGGGTCTCGGGCTACGTGAAAGGCTGGTATGTCGACATCGGCGCCAAGGTTAAGGCCGGGCAGTTGCTGGCCGACATCGAGGCGCCCGATCTCGACCAGCAACTGGTGCAGGCGCGTGCCGATCTCGCGAGCCAGCAGGCCAGCGCCGAATTGTCGGCGGCGACCTTGGAACGGCGCAAGACGCTGTTGTCGTCGAATTTCGTGTCGAAGCAGGAGATTGACGAGCGCACCGCCGATCTCGCCAATAAGCGCGCGGCGGTGAAGTCCGGCGAGGCGAACGTCAGTCGCCTTGAGGCGCTGACCGGCTTCAAGAAGATCGTTGCGCCGTTCGACGGCGTGGTGACGGCGCGCAACACCGACGTCGGTGCGTTGATCAATGCCGGTGCGTCCACCGGCCCGGCGATGTTCGTGGTCTCCGACATCAAGAAGCTGCGCGTCTATGTCGATGTGCCGCAAAGCTATGTGCCGATGATCAAGATCGGCGCGAAGGCGGACATCACCATGCCGGGCTACGCCGACCGCACGTTCCCCGCGACGGTGGAAACGTCGTCGCAATCGGTCGATGCCTCGACCGGCACCACGCGGATGCAACTTGCGCTCGACAATTCGAGCGGCCAGTTGATGCCGGGCAGCTACGCCAATGTGCGGATGAGCCTCGATCGCGGCACGGCGCCGCTGCATATTCCGGCAAGCGCGCTGATTTTTAATCGGGACGGCCTGCGCGTCGCCACGGTCAGCGCCGAGGATCGTATCGTATTCAAGCCGGTGGTGATCGCGCGCGATCTCGGCAAGGATATCGAACTGGCATCGGGGCTGGCCGCGAACGATCGCGTGGTGATCGCGCCGCCGGACGGAATCGTCGACGGCGACAAGGTCCGCGTCTCCGGTCAGGATAAGGCGCGCAAGCCCGCGACGGCGTCGCGCGCGCAAGACGAAAAGAGCTGACGGCGTCGGTTCACGCTAAAGCAAAAAGATCGAGCGCTGCGCGCCGACTTCCGCGAAAATGAAATCGGAGACGGCGCGCACCCGGCTTAACTGACGCATGTCGACGTGGGTGATGATCCAGTAGCTGCGCTGGAAGACGGTCTCTGGCAGCACGATCTGCAATTCGGAGTCGGTGTGCGCGGCGTAGTCGTGCAGGATTCCGATGCCGGCACCGCCGCGCACCGTTTCGAGCTGGCCCACCGCGCCCGAACATTCCAGCCGGCTGAAGTTCGGCCCGTACAGTTCCGGCATGAAATGAAGCTGATCGGCAAACACCAGATCCTGCACGTAGGTGATCAGGCAATGCCGTTCGAGATCGGCGACGGTTTTGGGCGTGCCGTACTCGGCGAGATAATCCTTCGCCGCGTAGAAATGCAGCGAGTAGTCGGTGAGCTTGCGGACGGTGAGGCGGCCTTCCTCCGGCCGCGCGATGGTGATGGCGATGTCCGCCTCGCGCTTGGAGAGCGAGAAGGTGCGCGACATCGGCACCATCTGAATGGTCAGCGACGGATACTTGCGCTTCAGTTTGCCGAGCCGCGAGCACAGGAACAGCGCGGTGAAGCCATCGGGGGCCGCGACCCGCACAGTGCCGGAGAGTTCGACGTCGGACTGCGAGAGGTCGCCCTGCGCGCGCAGCAACTGCGCCTCGACCTCCTCGGCGGCGGCGTAGAGACGGTCACCCGCCGAGGTCAGCACACAGCCGGTGGTCTGGCGGTCGAACAGCCGCACGCCCAGCGATTTCTCCAGCGTGCCGATTTTGCGGCTGACGGTGCCGTGGTCGATCTTGAGCTGCCGTGCGGCGGCGAGAAACTGCCCCGCGCGTGCGACGCTCAGAAACACCCGGATATTGTCCCAATCCATGCTCGTATCCGCGTTCTGTACTGTATTCTTGCACAGATGGAGGAAAGTTATCCTCCTTCATGTGCCAAAATGCCAGTGCTTAGTTGACGCGGTGAGAGGGTCGGTTAGGTGGGCCGCCACTCCAGAATGCCATCGGACGCTGTGGAGATAGTCCCTAAGCCGCCCACCGGGCTACGGTCGAGGTTGGTCAGATGCGCCAGCGTCTGGGTGTCGCTGGCCGGGACGCGGGCGAGGGCGCGGGCGTCCTCGGTGGTGCGCAGCATAACGACGCCGTGCTCCGCCGCGCCGCCGCGGCCGTAGATCACGGTGAAGCTCTCCACCTTGCCGGGGCCGCTCGCCTCGGTGACGAACGGCGGCGCGGGCTGGCGGTTGCGGTCGGCCTCGGCCTGCACGCTGGTCTCCTGCGCCAGCGTCGTGCGCGGCGGCTGCGGCGACAGGATCAGCCCGTGGTGCTTGGTGACGAAACCGCCCTGACCGTAGAGCAGTCCGAGCTTGCCGCCGTCGCGCAGCTTGCGCACCATGGCGCAGGCGGCGTGCGCCATGTAGGCATTGAGCGGTGCACCGAAGAAGGTGAGGCCGCCGGTGACGGTCGGTTGCACGTCAGGGCCGAGTTTCAGCGTCCGGCGCGCCATCTTCGGCACGGTAGGGAAGCAGCTATAGAGTTCGATGGCGTCGAAGGCGGTGCCGTCGCCCTCGACCATGTCCATCACCGATCCGAGCACCGCATTCTGCGCGTGGCTCTGGTGGAATTGATCGCGTTCGAGATAGTCGCGCGGTTCTTCCGCCGACGCGCCGCCCCAGACGTAGATCAGTTTATCCTCGGCGATCCCGGCCTCGCGGGCCTTGGCAAGACTGGTGACGAGGATCGCGGCGCTCTGATTGACGGACGGATTGGCGACCATCAGCTTGGTGTAGGGCCACGCGATCAGCCGATTGTCCGGCGTCGGCGTGACGATCTCCTCGGCCGGCACCGCGCGTTTCAGCCAGGCGTTGGGATTCTGCGACGCGACACTGGAATAGACCGACCACAGATGGCCGGATTCCGCCAACGCCTCGCGCGGCGTCTGGCCCCAATGCGCGGACGAGGCGGCCTCGTAGATCGGATAGACCGTCACCGGCTTGGCGACGCCGAGCGTGGTCGCCATCGGCTTCTGGAAACTGGCGCCGCGCAACGGCACCGGCGCATCATGTGCAAACGGCGTCCACGGCAGCGAGACGCCGGCGCGCTCCGCCTTGGTGACGGTGCTTTGCGCTTCTCCGCCGCAGATGGCCGCGACGCTGCATTCCCCGCGCGCGATCCGCTTCGCCGCCTCGTGAATGTAGCGGATCGGACTTTCGCCGCCGACCGGCCCGTAATAGGCGTGCGCCGGCGCGATGCCGAGACGTTCGCAGAGCAGCGCAGCCGGATCGTGGTAGCGCCAGCTCAGGAAGTTGATGATGTCGAGCGACTGGACGTCCGCCAGCAATTTGCCGCCGCTGTCCCGCTCGGCCTGCCGCAGCGCCTTGACCATCAGGTCGATCGGTTCCAGTCCCGCCGTGAGCTCGGCCGGGTGGTCGGAGAATTCGCCGACGCCGACGATAACGGGAGTGCGGTCCGGGGTGAGGGAGGCGGAATGGGACATGGGCTGAGGGATTCCTGACGGCTTGCGGAATGTAACCTTAAGATCGTCGACCGGCGGAGTTTCCGGCGACGGAACGCGTGGACATGTTGCGATCATTGCTTGAAGCGAGGATAATATTCAATCTGCCGGAGTTCCAGATTTTGACGGGCCTGACGTGCGCAACTGGAATTTGAATCTGATCGAGCAGGCGTTTTCGCGAGCCGCGACGGACGTGGTGGCGTGGAGAGATGCGCTGGATACGGTTGTCATGGAAACCGGAAGCCACGGCACGCTCCTATTCAACCTCACGGGTGTGCAATTTCCCACCGCTCTCGTCACCGACAGCATGCAGGAGAGCACCCACATCTATATGCGCGATGGCTGGAACGGACGGGACGCGCGGTTTCGCGGGATTCCACTGCTGCAGCGTCAAGCCGTCGTCGATGATCTCGATATCTTCAGCGCGGATACGATCAACCAGCTTCCTTACTATCAGGAATTTCTCAGGCCGTTGAAACTCTCCGGATTCGCCGGCATCCGGATCGCTCATGGCGACAATCTGTGGTGCCTCTCGCTTCAGCGCAGCCCGACGCAGGGGCACTTCTCGATCGAGGAGAAGCAGCGGCTCGCCACATTATCGAACTGCATGTCGTCCGCCGCCGCGGTGTCCAGCGCCTTGGGCTTCGCCACTGCGAAGGTCGCTCTCGATGCCTTCGAATTGTCCGGCTCGGCCGCGCTGATTGTCGACAAGCAGGGTGAGGTGATCCGCGTCAATCCGCGTGCCGAGCGGCTGTTGCAGGGGGACGTTCGCATCGTTGCGCGGCGGCTGGCGGCCACGAATGTCGACGCAACCGCCGCGCTTGATTGCGCCTTGTCGAGGCTGGTGCGCAATCCCGACAGTCCGGCATTGTTGCCGCCGATCGCTCTGCCGCGCGAGGAACGATTGCCGTTGATGGCCTATCCCTTGAGGTTATCCGATCTCGGCGCCAATCCGTTCGCGGCGGGTCGCGCGTTTATCGTGCTGGTCGATCCCGAGGAGCGGCGGCGGCCACCCGAAGCCGCGTTGCGTGATGTGTTCGGGCTGACGGTTGCCGAGGCGCGCTTAGCCGCGCGGCTGGCTTGCGGCGAGGCGCTGGAAACAATTGCGGACGACCTCGGCGTTACCAAGGAAACGGCGCGCTTTCATCTCAAACGCATCTTCGCCAAGACCGGTGTTCGGCGGCAGGCCGAACTCGTCGCGTTGTTTGCGCGGCTTCTGTCTCGATGCGATGATGATCATTGACCGCGTGCCGGCTGCCCGATGTCGATCAGGCCGAGATCGACCAACGTGCGGTGAAAGCGGCGTTTACGCTCTGATCCTGACGCAAAATAGGTGTCGCCGCATTGCTCCCGCAGGCTGGCGCGGGTCGCGAAAACCGGATCGAGCGGTAGCCCGGCATGCTGAAGCGCGACGGTGCCGAGAAACGCGATATCGAGATTGGGGCCGCGGCCGGGAATCATCGACGTGGCGGGATTGTTGAGCATTTCAATCGCGTAGAATGTTTGAAATTGTCGTCGCTCGTTCTGGGGCAGTTGCAACCGGGACTGAATGCGCCGTGTCATCACCGGTTGATGATCGCCATAGTGGATCACCAGCATCGGCCGATCGGGAAAGCGTGCGATGAGATCCGCCTTCAGCCGGTGCCAAGTGTCCGCCGTTTCGACCAGCCGCGCATAATATTCGGCATAGGTTGCATCCGGCAGGCTGGCCAACGCGAACGCGCGTTGTGGTTCGAATTGTCCAGCAGCAACCAAACGGCGGCTGTGCGGGCCGTGATTGTAGTTGGTCAGCATATAGAGAAAGCGCGGACCCGATCCCTTATCGATCGCATCCGCGTGAACGCCGAGCGCGGCTTGCAGAAACTCGCTGTCGGAATTTGTCGTTTCGAATTTGTTCACATCAAACGGCGCGGGAAGATCGTCGGTGAAGATTCGCTCGCGCATTCCGATGGAGCGATAGAAATTATCGTAGTTGAGAAAGCCGCGACGGCAGCTCGAGGTCAATGTTGTGGTGTAGCCCAGTCCCCCGAGTGTTTTGGGCAGGCTGTGATGGAAGCGTCCGGCGCCGCGCTCGAACAGAAAATAGCCGTTGGAGCCGAAGCTGGCGCTGGAGAGGCCGGTGAGCAGGCTGAATTCCGATTGCCACGATCCGCCGCCGAAAATATCGACGTTAAGGCGGCCGTGAATCCCCTGCGGTGGTGTCAGGAAATTTTCGATCATTGGGCCGACCGGCAATCCATAGAGCCGCGGATCGAAAATCGATTCATGCTGGATCACGATGATGTCAGGACAGGTCGGATGCTTCGCGGGCGTCGCGGGCAGCAGCGGCAATGGATCGTCGGCGATATCGCTCAACACAAATCCGCTGAACTGCCGCCACGACCGGGGATCGAGCAGCGACGCGACGAAGGTTGAATAGAAGCAGCGCGGCTGTGCCGCGATCCGCTGCAATGCTGTCGCTCCGCCACCGGACCGATAGGCCAGCACAAGACCGAGCGTGGCCAGGCCGAAGAATGCAAGCTGGGCAACGAGAGGGATTGGCGAACCGGGCAGGTATAGCAGCGCGGCGACGGCAATAGCGATCAGCCCGAGCAGTCCAGTCAGCGCGGCCGTCACCGCCAGCGGGTACTGCACGAAGAAGAATGGCACGGTGCCGGCCAGCAACAGCGGCAGATCGGTCACGGTCAGCTTCAAGCCGCTGTGAACGTATTTCAGAGCGGACGCACCATGTATCGTGGCAACGACGATCAGCGCCAGCACCGTTGCACGTGCCGGATCGCCAACCACGAACAGCAGTGCGGCGATGCAGAAGCAGAACGAGGCCACCGCGAGCCGAAGATGCTCTGCGGAGCGTTCGGCGTTCCAGAGAACGCCGACGGCGGTGATGCCTATCGCGGTCAGTATCATCGGGCGGCAGCAAGTTACGGAAACGAGTCCGTCAATTGCTACACTATTATGACAAGAACCGACAGCGGTGGCTTATCCAACGCCGCATCACTATTCAGCCATAGCTTTTATATTCTGGCGGTAACGCCAGGAGGGGCATTGCCAGGCCTAGCCGTTCGAAGAACGGCTTCACTTCGCTCGCCTACGTATCGGGCATGCGCGTTTTGGAGTCATCTCAAGGTCCGGGACAGGATGGCCGGGACGAGTCCGGCCATGACGAGTTGTTGACTCCATTTGTGCAAAACCTGCGGCTAAAAAGCCGTATAGCCGCCGTCGATCACGAAGCAGTCGGCGGTGTGATACGACGACGCCTTGCTCATCAGATAGACGGCGATGCCGCCGAAATCCGACGGCTCGCCGAAGCGCCGCATCGGAATGCGCGGCATGACGTTGGCGACGAATTTCTCGTTGGCCATGATGCCCGCCGTCATGTCGCTCTTGATCCAGCCCGGCAGGATGGCGTTTGCGGTGATGCCGAAGCGTGCCTGCTCGACCGCCAGCGCCCGTACCAGTGCGTTGATGGCGGCCTTGGTTGCGGCATAGTGCTCGTTGCGCGCTGTGCCGAACAGCGAGGCGAGGCTCGAGGTGGCGACGAGCCGGCCGAAGGCGTCGCCGCTCGCCGCGCGCTCGGTCATGTGCCGCGCGGCAGCCTGAAAGGCATGGAAGACGCCGTCGAGATTGGTGGCGAACATATTGCGCCATTGTTCCTCGGTGCGGTCGATGAAGGCGTGACGTCCGCCGCCGCCGATGCCGGCATTGGCGAAGCAGCCGTCGACGCGACCGAATTTCCGCAAGGTGGAATCCATCGCGGCCTTGACCGACGCGGCGCTGGTGACGTCGCAGATCTGGGTGTCGATTTCGCCCTTGGCGCCCGCCATGCTGGCAGCGGCGTTCTTGTTCTTGTCGGCGTTGCGGCCCCAGATCGAGACGTTGCAGCCGGCGGTCGCCAGCGCCTGCGCGATGCCAAGGCCGATGCCGCCGTTGCCGCCGGTGATGACCGCGACGCGACCGCTGAGATCGAAAATCGACATAGGTGTTTCCTGCCTGTCTTGCGTTGTGATGCTGCGGGCCGTTTTGGTGGATGCGGCCCTTCCGAAAGCGACCATGGACAACCGCGAATTAAAAATCAAATATGTCGCCCGACCTTCAATGCGAAATTCGCACGGCTCCGGCGACGCGCCGGATGCTGCCCGTGCCTTATGAGGAAACCATGCAATTCAAACACGTGACGCTCGACTTCGACGGTTCGGTGGCGGTTCTCACGCTCGATCATCAGGAAGTGATGAACGCTGTGTCTGTCGATATGTTGGGCGGGCTGGCCGAGGCGCTTGATACCATCGAGGATCGTCGTGACGACGTGCGGTGTCTGGTCATCACCGGCGCGGGCCGCGCATTCTGCACCGGCGCGAACTTGCAGGGACGCAACAACGCCCAGCCTGGCAGCAAACGCAATGCCGGCGGCACGCTGGAGACGGCGTTTCATCCGTTCCTGCGGCGGCTGCGCAATCTGCATTGCCCGATCGTCACCGCCGTCAACGGCCCCGCTGCTGGCGCCGGCATGAGCTTCGCGCTGATGGGTGACATGATCCTGTGCGCGCGTTCGTCCTATTTCTTGCAGGCGTTCCGCCGCATCGGGCTGGTACCCGATTGCGGCTCCACCTGGCTGTTGCCGCGCCTGATCGGCAAGGCGCGTTCGGTCGAGCTGTCGCTGATGGGTGAAAAGCTTCCCGCCGAGAAAGCTCTGGAATGGGGTCTGGTCAATCGCGTGTATGACGACGCGGCGTTGATGGGCGAGGCGATGAAGCTCGCGCACGATCTCGCCAACGGTCCGACTGTCGCGCTCGCGGGTATTCGTAAAATGTATTGGGACAGTCCGGAAAACTCCTACGAGGAGCAACTCAATCTCGAATTTCAGATGCAGCGGCTTGCCGGCGCCACTGAGGACTTCAAGGAAGGCGTCACCGCGTTCCTCGAAAAGCGTCCTGCCAAGTTCAAGGGCAAGTAGCCCTTGAGCGAGACCTTCGAAGCCGATCTCGCTCGTTGCGTCATGCGCTGGTGCGTCGGCGCGACGGGCATCGCCAATGCCGCGCGGTTGTCCGGTGGCGCAAGTCAGGAGACGTGGTCGTTCGACATCATGCACCCCGATGGCAACATCGGAGCGATCCTGCGTCGCGCGCCGTCGGGTTATGGCGCGGCGCCGGAGCGCGCGGCGGGTCTCGACGCGGAAGCGGTGCTGATGCAGCGCGCCTATGCGGCGGGCATTCCGTCGCCGCCGGTCATGCATGTGCTGGATACGGTGGACGAACTCGGCATCGGCTTCATCATGGGACGCATCGCCGGCGAAACCATCGCGCGCAAAATTCTCCGCGACGATGCATTCGCCGCCGTGCGGCCGAAACTGGCGCGGCAGGTGGGAGATGTATTGCGCGGAATCCATGGCCTTGATCGCGCCACGCTGCCACAACTTCGTCACATGAATCCCGCGACGGAAATCGCCGAACTCACGCGCGACTATCGCGGCTTTGACTGGCCGCGCCCGGTGTTCGATCTGGCGTTGCGTTGGCTTGCCGACAACGACCCGGGCCCGGCGCAGCATGAAACGCTGGTGCACGGCGATTTTCGCAATGGCAATCTGATCATCGGCGAAGATGGCATTCGCGCCGTGCTGGATTGGGAGTTGGCGCACTTCGGCGATCCGATGGAAGACCTCGGCTGGATCTGTGTCAACTCGTGGCGGTTCGGTGCGATCGACAAGCCGGTCGGTGGTTTTGGTTCGCGCGAGGAGATGTTCGCCGGCTATGAAGCGGCGGGTGGTCGTGTCGATGCCGTGCGCGTCAAATATTGGGAAGTGATGGGCACGCTACGCTGGGGCGTGATGTGCTGCGGCATGATGCAGCGTTTTCGCGCCGGGCCGGATCATTCGATGGAGCGTGCGATGATTGGACGGCGGGCTTCCGAAACCGAAATCGATCTGCTGCGCTTGCTCGCGCCGCGCGCGGGAGGAGGTTGAGAATGCAGGATGAACCAACCCCGACGGAATTGCTCAATGCGGTTGCTGAATTCCTCCGCAATGAGATCGCACCGAAAATTTCCGGCGCTGCGGGGTTCAAACTGCGCGTGGCGACCAATGCCATCGATCTGGTGGTGCGTCAGTTGGAATTGTCGGAGCCGCGCGCCGCCAATGAATTAACGCGCCTCGTCACGCTGCTCGGTGAGAACGGATCGCTGGCCGATCTCAATCGAAAGCTGGCGAATTCGATTGCGACTGGCGCGGTCGATCTAAACACGCCGGGCTTGGCCGATCACCTGTGGCAGAGCACGATGGATAAACTCGCCGTCGATCAGCCGAATTACGCGAGCTATCGGCGTGAGTTGGAGCGCGAGAAGAACTCCTGACGATTCCGTGGATCGCCCTCCATCGCAATTGAGCGAAACGTAACTTCTGTCATGGCCGGGCATAGCCGTTTGAAGAACGGCGTCGCTTCACTCCGCCCATGTCCCGGCCATCCAGGTCTTTGGACCTGGAATACTTTTAGGACGTGGATGCCCGGCACAAAGCCGGGCATGACGGCCTGACTGAAGTATGCTTCCCTCCGCTAAGTTATTTACCGACCCACTTGGGCGGACGCTTCTCCGAAAACGCTTTTGGTCCTTCGATATAATCCTGCGATGCCACCATCGCCTTCACCGCTGGATATTCCCGCTGCTCGTTGATGGCCTGCTCGAGCGATACCGCGAGCCCACGCGAGATGGTTTGCTTTGAGGCGCGGATCGACATCGGGCTGTTCTTGCAGATCGTCTCGGCCCAGCGCTCCGCCGCGGCAAGCGCTTCGCCCTGCGGTACCACCTCGTTGACGAAACCAAGTTCAAAGCCTTCGCGGGCCGAGACGTGGCGGGCGGTGAGGATCATGCCCATGGCGCGCTTGAGGCCGATCTGACGCGGCAATCGATGCAGGCCGCCGGCGAGGGCGGCGAGGCCGACATGCGGCTCGGGCAGCGCGAACTTCGCGTTCTCTGATGCGATGATGAGATCGCATGCCAGCGCGATCTCGAAGCCGCCGCCCATTGCGACGCCGTTGACGGCGGCGATGATCGGTTTGTCGCAATCGAAGCGCGAGGTGAGGCCGGCGAAGCCGCCGGTGTCCCAGCCGCGCTTGCCGCCTGCGGCCTGCCACTTCAGATCGTTGCCGGCGCAAAATGCCTTGTCGCCGGCGCCGGTGACGATGGCGACCCATTGTGCGGGATCGGCTGCAAAATCATTGAAGACGCGATTGAGTTCGAAATGCGCGTCGGTATGCAGCGCGTTGTACACTTCCGGCCGTGAGAGGGTTACGATGGTGACCGGGCCTTTGCGTTCGACTTTCGAGAACTTCAAATCCATGGTGCCTCCTCGCGGGTCTTTTCGTTAGACGAAATATGCGACATTTGAAACGGACGGCCCTTCATCGTCCGCTGCCGGACAGCCAACGTCGCGTTCGGCATTCAGATACGCATGGCACATCAGCCTTCGCAACTTGAATCGTCCGCTTGACTTCATCCATGGGCGTCACCTTAAGTCCTGTCAAAGCAACACAGTTGTGTGGGAGAGAAGCCTTGGATTTTGCCTTGCCTGCGGACCTCGTCGTCTACCTTGCGGATCTCGATCGATTCATCGCGAGCGAGATCAAGCCGCTTGAAACTCAGGACGACAACATCCGCTTTTTCGACCATCGGCGGGAATGGGCGCGCACCGATTTCGAGAACGGCGGCCTGCCGCGCCACGAATGGGAAGCGTTGCTCCGCAAGGCCAAAAGCAAAGCGGACAACGCCGGTCATCTGCGGTTCGCGATTCCGAAGCGTTACGGCGGCAAGGACGGTTCCAATCTCTGGATGGCGGTGATCCGCGAGCACTTCGCGTCCCAGGGCCTTGGCTTGCACAACGACTTGCAGAACGAGCATTCGATCGTCGGTAATTTTCCGATTGTGAAGATGTTGGATCTTTACGGCCGTGATGACCAGAAGGCGATGATCGAAGGGTCGATCACCGGCAAGTACCGCATCACTTTCGGCCTCACCGAGCCTGATCACGGCTCGGATGCGACGCATATGGAAACCCGCGCGGTGCAGGGGACGCGTGACGGCAGGTCGGGCTGGATCATCAATGGCGAGAAGATGTGGACGACGGGAATGCACGTCGCCACGCATTGCGCATTGTTCGCCCGCACGTCCGGGAACGATGGCGACGCGCGCGGCATCACCTGCTTCCTGGTGCCGGCCGATGCGAAAGGCGTAAAGGTCGAGGAGTATCTTTGGACCTTCAACATGCCGACTGATCATCCGCGCGTCAGCTTTACCGACGTGTTCGTTCCGGATGACGCGCTGTTCGGCGAGGTCGGGCGTGGCCTGTCACTGGCGCAGTGCTTTGTGCATGAGAACCGCATTCGGCAGGCGGCAAGTTCACTTGGCGCGGCGGTGTTCTGCATCAACGAAAGCGTGAAGTACGCGCGCGAGCGCAAGCCGTTCGGCGAGGAACTGGCGCGCAACCAGGCAATTCAGTTCCCGTTAGTTGAATTGGCCACGCAAGCGGAAATGCTGCGGCTCCTGATCCGCAAGACCGCGTGGGAAATGGACCAGATGACGCAGGCGCAGGTCGAGCATACGCTGTCGGACAAGGTCTCGATGTGCAACTACTGGGCGAACCGGCTGTGCGGGCAGGCGGCGGATCGCGCCATTCAGGTGCACGGTGGCATCGGCTATTCGCGCCACAAGCCGTTCGAGCATATCTACCGGCATCATCGCCGCTACCGCATCACCGAGGGCAGCGAGGAAATCCAGATGCGCAAGGTGGCGGGATTTCTGTTCGGCTACATGGGCGCGAACAAGCACTGACGGGATGCCAGCGGCGTCCCAGTTTAATTGGGACGCTATCTATTTAAACAGGTTCGTCATGCCCGGCTTTATGCCGGGCATTCACCTGTTGGAAGCGTTATCGATTCAAGAACGTGGATGGCCGGGACATAGGTGAGTAAAGCGAAGCCGTTCTTCGAACGGCTATGCCCGGCCATGATGACGAATTTGCAAGCGCCAACTGACGCGCGTTAGTTCACCTGACGGTCCTTGCCTGCCCAATATGGTGCGCGCAGTTCGCGCCGCAGGATCTTGCCCGACGGATTGCGGGGCAGGGCCGTGATGAAGTCCACGGTCTTCGGCGTCTTGTAGCCTGCGATCTTCGCGCGGGTGAAGTTGATGATATCTGTCGCTGTCGCCGTTTTGCCCGGCTTCATGACGACGATCGCCTTGACGGATTCACCCCACTTGTCGTCTGGAATGCCCACCACCGCGGCCTCGGCAACGTCAGGGTGATCGCAGATCGCGCTCTCGACCTCGGCGGGATAGATGTTTTCCGCACCTGAGATGATCATGTCCTTGATGCGATCATGGATGTAGATGAATCCGTTCTCATCCATGTAACCGGCGTCGCCGGTACGCAGCCAGCCATCCTTGCCGATGGTCTGTGCGGTGGCTTCCGGCAGATTCCAGTATCCCACCATGTTCGAGCCCGAGCGGGTGGCAATCTCCCCGACCTGCCGAGCGGGCAACGGATTGCCGTCAGGATCGAGAATGGCGATCTCAACTCCGGGGAGTGCCTTTCCGGCGGAGCGCATTCGCTCCAGTCCCTCGACGTGATCCTCCGGCGCCAGCGCGACGATTGTGCCGGTGGTTTCCGTCATGCCGTACATTTGCACGAAGCCGCATTTGAAGACTTCGATGCATTCCTTCAGCAGCGCGGCCGGAATCGGCGAGGCGCCGTAAAGCATGTAGCGCAGCCGGGAGAAATCGACGGTCTTGGCGCGGGGCTGCCGCACCACGAATTGCATCGCGGCGGGCACCATGAACAGCTTGGTAATTTTGGAATGTTCGAAGAAGTCCAGCACCTTGGTCGGATCGAATTCCCGCGCGATGACGCCCTTTGCACCGTGATACACGCCAAGCGTTCCCCAACCCGAACCGCCGATGTGGAAGACGGGCATCGCCACCAGCGAGACATCGTCTTGCGACCATTTATTCCATTCGGGCTTGTTGTCCTGTCCGGCACGCACCAGTGCCAGGAAGTTGGCATGCGATAGCATCGCGCCTTTAGGGCGTCCTGTCGTTCCTGAGGTATAGAGCTGAATCGCAACGTCATTGGCGGTGATCGGAACCGTTGGCTTGTCCTTGCTTTGTCGGTCTCGCCACGGCAGAACGTCAGTCCATTCCGGTGCGCCGCCTTCGGTCGTCATGATGTGCCGGACGCTGGGAATTTGGGCTTTTATACCGCGAACCTGATCGATGAATTCCGGCCCGACGAACAAGACGGCTGCTTTACAGTCTTCGACAATGTAGGCGACCTCCGGGCCCGCGAGACGCCAGTTCACCGGAGCCATCACGGCGTTGGCCTTCATCGCTCCGAGCAGAAGTTCGAAAAAGGTATCGCTGTTCTTGCCCAGATAGGCAACGCGCTCATTGGGTTTGACGCCCAGCGCGATGAGGCCGTTTGCGATCTGGTTGGTATGAACGTCGAGTTGGGCGAACGATGTCAGACGTCCCTCGAACTCGAAAACAACATCGTCACCGCGCAAGCCTGCCTGCGCGTGGACAACTTCAGTGAGAGTGGTGGCGCTGTCGACTGCCGTCATGTTTCCCCTCGGTGTGTTTTTTGCTTTTGAAGATTTTGCTTTTAGCGATAGTGGCTTTGTTGAAAGCCGAACACAAGATGGATGTCGGAACGTGCGTCTCCGGCGGTATTTGCGGTGCAGCGGTACAGGCACGAGGTAGCGCCAGTAAGCGATGCCACCGAGCTTAACTTATCGGCAACAGTGCCGGCCGGACCGGTTCTTTTGCTTCCCGGATGACCGGCCCCGCGAAATCAGACCCGGCTTCGCGCCGCGCGATCCTTTTCGTTCTGCGCCATGATCGACTCGCGCGCCTGTTGCCAATCGGCGTCGGACCAGTCCCGCAACTGATAGAAGTTGCCGCCCATGGCCAGCGCCTGGCCGCCGTCCATGGCGATGGTTTCGCCGTTGATCCAGTCGCAGCCGCCGGAGATCAGGAATACGGCGAGGTTCTGCAATTCCTCCATGCGGCCGACCCGGCCCATCGGGTTCAGCGCCTTGGTACGTGCGCCGGCTTCGTCGCCCGGTTTGATCCGCTTGCTCATGCCCTCGGTCGGGATCTCGCCCGGCGCGATGGTGTTGAGGCGGATGCCGTAGTGGCCCCACTCGGTGGCGAGCGACATCGTCATCGCGTGGATCGCCGATTTGCTCATCGCCGACGGCACGACATAGGGGCTACCGTTGCGCACCCACGTCACTGTGACGGACACGACATTGCCCGGCAGCTTGTTGGCGATCCAGCGTCGTCCCACGGCGTGCGTCACGTAGAATGTGCCGCGCATCACAATGTTGGCGACGGCATCGAAACCGCGTGGCGACAACTCTTCCGTGCGGGAAATGAAATTACCGGCGGCGTTGTTGATGAGATCGGTGAGCGGGCCCTCCGCGAAGATGGTTTCGATCATGTGATCGACCGCGCCGGCGTCGCGAATGTCGACGCCGTGAGTCATCACGCGGCCGCCATAGGTGTCCATCAATTCGGTCGCGGTGTCGTCGCAGACGCTTTTGCGGCGACCACAAATATGAACTTCGGCGCCGAGGCTGAGAAAACGTGCGGCCATGGCCTTGCCGAGACCGGTGCCGCCACCGGTGACCAGAATGCGTCGATTGGCGAGGAGTTGCGGGCTGAACATGACTCACCGTTCTCAAATATGAGGGATGTTAATTAGTCGGTTGACTAAAACCCGCCGAAGCCTTTCTGTAAAGCGTGAAACAAAGATTTTTTGGGAGAACCATTCCATGGAAGACCGCGTCTCTGTCTCGATCAAGGACGGCGTCGCCGACGTCCGGCTGGTGCGGGCGGACAAGATGAATGCGCTCGATTTCGCGATGTTCGATGCGCTGACCGCGACCTGCGACCGGCTCAAGACCGAAAAGGGATTGCGCGCCGTGGTGCTGTCGGGCGAGGGCCGGGCGTTTTGCGCCGGCCTCGACACCTCCCGTTTCGAGACCATGAAAGAGGGCAAGGGCTCCGGCCGCCTCGGTAGCCTGGTGCCGCGCACGCGGGGCGTGGTCAACGATCCGCAATATGCGGTGTGGGGCTGGCGTGAATTGCCGGTGCCGGTGATTGCCGCCGTGCACGGCGTTGCGCTCGGCGGTGGCTTCCAGCTCATGCTCGGCGCCGACATGCGTTTCGTTGCACCGGATACGAAGCTCTCCATTCTGGAGATCAAGTGGGGACTGGTGCCGGATATGGCGGGCACTCCGATCCTGGCGCAGCTCGTCCGCGACGATATTCTGCGCGATCTGACCTTCACCGGCCGTATCTTCTCCGGCAAGGAAGCGCAGGAGTATGGCCTTGCGACGCGGGTTTGCGACGATCCGTACAAGGAAGCGATGGCAGCGGCGCGGGAGATCGCCGGCAAGAGCCCAAGCGCAATCCGCGCGGCGAAGCGGCTGCTCAACAACCTCGGAACCGATCCCGGCAAAGCGCTGCTTGCTGAATCCTATGAGCAGCAGGCGCTGATGGGAACGCCCAATCAAACCGAAGCGGTCCGCGCCAATATCGAAAAACGCGCGCCGAATTTCATCGACTGACGAACCACATTCCTCATGGCCGGGCATAGACGTTCGAAGAACGGCGTCGCTTCGCACGTCTATGTCCCGGCCATCCACGTCTTTGTGTTCATAAGAGCCATCAGACGTGGATCACCGGGACAAGCCCGGTGATGACGGTGAGAGACAGCTAACGCTTCTGGATTTGCAAAGAAAATGACCTCAGCATCTTCTCTCTTCCACGGCATCGTCAGCGGCGAGCGGCGGCGTAGTCATGCCGATGTCGCGGAGCGCGCGGCGCGTATCGCCGGCGGCTTGCAGAAGCTCGGCGTCAAGCCGGGCGACTGCGTCTGCATTCTGATGCGCAACGACATCGCGTTCATCGAAGCGGCATATGCGACGATGATGCTGGGCGCTTACGCGGTGCCGATCAACTGGCACTTCAAGCCGGATGAGGTTGCCTACATTCTCGGCGACACCGGCACGCGAGTGCTGATCGGTCACGCTGACTTGTTGCATCCACTCAAGGGACATGTGCCGTCAGGCGTGACGGTGCTCAGCGCATCGACGCCGCCGGAAATCCGCGCCAGTTACACCGTCGATCCGGTTAGCCTCGATGTGCTTCCCGGCGCGATCGATCTCGAGACGTGGCTTGCGCAGCAACCGCCTTATGATGGCCCGGCGTTGCCGCAGCCGCAGAACATGATTTACACCTCCGGCACCACCGGGCACCCCAAGGGCGTCAAGCGCTTCGCGCCGACGCCGGAGCAAGCCGCATCTGCCGAACGGATGCGGGCGATGATCTATGGCCTGAAGCCGAATGCACGCGCGCTGTGCCCGGGGCCGTTGTATCACTCGGCGCCGAATTCGTTCGGGCTGCGCGCCGGCAAGCTCGGCGGCGTGCTGGTTCTGATGCCGCGCTTCGACCCGGAAGAGTTTCTTCGCGTGATCGAACGCGAGAAGATCGACACCATCTTCATGGTACCGACCATGTTTATCCGGCTGATGAAGCTGCCGCAGAGTGTTCGCGACAAGTACGACATGTCGTCGCTGCGGCATATCATTCACGCGGCCGCGCCGTGTCCGGCTGACGTCAAACGCGCGATGATCGACTGGTGGGGACCGGTGATCTATGAGTTTTACGGCAGCACGGAATCCGGCGCGGTGACATTCGCCACTTCGGAAGACGCGTTGAAACGGCCGGGCACCGTCGGCAAGATTTCGCCGGGTGCGGAGCTGCGGTTCATCGGCGAAGACGGCCGCGAACTGCCGCAAGGCGAGATCGGCGAAATCTATTCACGCATCGCTGGCAATCCGGACTTCACCTATCACAACAAGCCGGAGAAGCGCACCGAGATCGATCGCGACGGCTTTATCACCTCCGGCGATGTCGGTTACATCGATGCCGATGGCTACGTCTTCATCTCGGACCGCAAGCGCGATATGGTGATTTCCGGCGGCGTCAATATTTATCCGGCCGAGATCGAAGCGGTGCTTCTCGCGGTGCCCGGCGTGCATGATTGCGCGGTGTTCGGAATTCCCGACGATGAGTTCGGCGAAGCGCTGATGGCGGTGGTGCAACCGTCGAGCGGCGTGACACTTGACGTCGCCGCGGTGCGTGCCGAATTGGCGAAGTCGCTCGCGGGTTATAAGGTGCCGAAGCACATCGAAGTGCACGCCGATCTGCCGCGTGAGGATTCCGGGAAAATCTTCAAGCGCCGCCTGCGTGACCCGTATTGGGAACGCGCCGGGCGTAAGATCTGACGCGAAGGCAAAAGCCGGCCGGACAGGGCGTCGCTGTTCCAGTGGCGGAGCGGTTGTTTTCTGACCTTGCGCGGCGGAGGGAAAATTGCCACTGGAGAGGTGATCGTCAGTGAGCACGGGACGCCCCGCCATGTCAGCGAACGCCACGCCCTCCGTCACCGATCCTCGCCGCGCGGCCGGCGAGGACAGCGTCGCCAAGGAAAACGCGGCAAAGGATAATGCGATCCGTGACGCCCAATTGCGCGACGATATCCGCCTGCTCGGGCGCATTCTCGGCGATACCGTGCGCGAGCGGCAGGGCGATGCAATGTTCGATCTTGTCGAGCGCATCCGCCGGACATCACTGCGCTTCCATCGCGATCACGACGAGCCGGCGCGTCGCGAACTTGAGGGCATTCTCGATGGCATGTCGCGGCGCGAGACGGTGCTGATCGTCCGCGCCTTCAGCTATTTCTCGCATCTCGCCAATATCGCCGAGGACCAGAATCAAATCCGCCAACGTAGGCTGGAGCAGATGTCAGGCGGCCCGGCTCGGCGCGGCACGCTCGCCTCCGCTGTCGATGATGCCTATCGCGCGGGCATCGGCGCGGCGGAGCTTCGCGAATTCTTCGCCAAGGCTTTGGTGCGCCCTGTGCTCACGGCGCATCCGACCGAAGTGCGACGGAAGAGTACGATGGACCGCGAGCTTGAGGTCGCCGAACTGCTCGCGCGCCGCGAGCGCGTGCAGATGACCGAGGACGAGGCGAGGGCTACGAATGAGCAGTTGCGCCGCGCCGTGCTGACGCTGTGGGAAACGAGTTTGCTGCGCCAGACCAAGCTGACCGTGCTGGATGAAGTCGCCAACGGCCTGTCGTTCTATACCGATACCTTCCTGCCGGAGGTGCCGCGGCTGCATTGCGCGCTCGAAGACCGTATCCAGGACGATCCGAGCAACGAAGGCGCGACAAAGGAAATCGCCTCCTTCCTGCGCATGGGAAGCTGGATCGGCGGCGACCGTGACGGCAATCCGTTCGTCACCGCCGAGATAATGCGCCGGACACTGCAGATGCAGAGCACGCTGATCTTGCGGCACTATCTTGACGAATTGCACGCACTCGGCGCCGAACTGTCGATAGTCGCGGAGTTATCCGCGGTCTCCGGCGATCTGCGTGCCCTGGCAGAGCGTTCGCCGGATACTTCGCCCCATCGCGCCGGCGAGCCTTATCGTCTCGCCGTGTCCGGTATCTATGCACGGTTGGCGGCAACCGCAGTGCGGTTGAACGTCGAAACCTACCGGCGGCCGGTCGGCGCGGCGCTGCCCTATGACAGCGTGCCTGAATTCGCCACCGATCTCGATATCATCGATGCTTCGCTGCGGACGAGCGGATTGCACGAGATCGCGCGCGGTCGCCTGCGTTTGCTGCGGCGCGCGGTGGATTGCTTCGGCTTCCATCTTGCGAGCCTCGACATCCGACAGAATTCGGCCGTGCATGAGCGCACGGTAGCTGAATTGCTGGAAGCGGTAGAGCCGGGAACAAACTATCCCGCGCTGTCCGAGGACCAGCGCATCGCGCTTCTGGTCGGCGAGTTGCGCACCAGCCGCCCGCTGACGTCGCCATTCCTCTCCTACGGCGAGGAGACGGTGGGCGAACTCGCGGTGTTCCGCGCCGCGGCCGATGCACATGCGACCTTCGGTGAGTTGGTCATTCCTCAATGCATCATCTCGATGACGCGCGGCGTCTCCGACATGCTGGAAGTCGCGTTACTGCTGAAGGAAGTCGGGCTGATCGATGCGAAGGGCGCGAGCCGCATTAACATCGTGCCGCTGTTCGAAACCATCGAGGACCTGCGCGAATGCGCGGACATCATGGATCGGCTGCTGTCGATGCTGGAATATCGCCGGTTGGTGGATAGCCGCGGCGGCGTGCAGGAAGTGATGCTCGGCTATTCCGACAGCAACAAGGACGGGGGCTTCGTCACTTCAGGCTGGGAGCTTTACAAGGCCGAGATCGGACTGGTCGAGGTGTTCGAGCGCCACGGCGTACGACTGCGGCTGTTCCATGGACGCGGCGGTTCGGTGGGGCGCGGCGGCGGCCCGAGTTACGACGCGATTTTGGCGCAGCCAGATGGCGCGGTGAACGGTCAGATTCGCATCACCGAGCAAGGCGAGATCATTTCGAGCAAATATTCGAATGCGGAAGTCGGGCGCAGCAACCTCGAAATTCTTGCGTCCGCTACGCTGGAGGCGAGCCTGTTGCAGCCGCGCCGCACACCGCCGCCGCGCGATTATCTCGATGCCATGGAAGCGCTGTCCGGCTTTGCTTATGCCGCCTATCGTGGGCTGGTCTACGAGACGGAAGGTTTCGAGGATTACTTCTGGGCTTCGACCGTCATCACTGAAATCTCGACGCTCAACATCGGCAGCCGTCCGGCCTCGCGCAAGAAGACGCGCAGCATCGAGGATTTGCGGGCGATTCCGTGGGTGTTCAGTTGGGCGCAGTGCCGGCTGATGCTGCCGGGCTGGTATGGCTTCGGCAGCGCCGTCGAGGCGTGGATCGCGCAGCATCCCGACAAGGGCATGGACTTCCTGCGGGCGCTCTATCGAGACTGGCCGTTCTTTTGCACGCTGTTATCCAATATGGATATGGTGCTGTCGAAGAGCAGCATCGCGATCGCCTCGCGCTACGCCGAACTGGTGCCGGACAAGGCGCTGCGTGAACGGATTTTCGGCCGTATCCGTCAGGAATACGAAACGTCGGTTGCCATGTTGCTGAGCATCATGGGGCACGGCCGGCTTTTGCAGGACAATCCACTGCTGGAGCGCTCGATCCGCAATCGTTTCCCGTATCTCGATCCGCTCAACCATGTGCAGGTCGAACTGCTTAAAGTTCATCGCGCGCAATCGGGCGATGACGAGACGCTGCGTGGTATTCAGTTGACCATCAACGGTATCTCGGCGGGACTACGCAATAGCGGATAGAGGGTAGCTCTATTCCGATCCGTGACGCGCGGTTATGCACTGAGTATCCACGTCTCAAGAGTATTCCAGGTTCAAAGACGTAGATGGCCGGGACATAGGCGAGCAAAGCGACGCCGTTCTTAGAACGGCTATGCGGCTACGCCCGGCCACGGCGGCGTCAATTCCGATCGTTAAAAACTGAACCGATCGCGTAGATTCTTGCGCGCGTCGAGGATGTCGCGCATCAGGGCGCGGTCGGCATCAGTGGTCAGCAGCGGCGGGATCAGGTCGACTTGATTCATCGCCACCAGTTGTAAAATTTCGGTGCGGACCTTGCCTGAAGGATCGCGTGGCAAGGCTGCCACCAGTTGCAAATGCTCGGGCGGTTTTGGCCCGTTCGCGGCGGCGAGCGACGCTTTCAATTGATCCTCGATATCGTTGCGACCTGTTTCCGCGAACGCGTAGAGGCCGACGCCGGTGCGGCGATCGGCGAAGGCGACGATGGCAACGTCTCGCACGTCCTTGTCGCGCAACATCACCTCGCGCAGCAGCGGCGCGTCGTTGACAAGGCGTCGTCCGCCGCCTTCGCGGTCGGTAAAGTTGAAGATGCCGCGCGTGATCGCCTTGTAGACGCGCTTGCCGGTCATCAACCAGATGCGGGCGACGGCGGACTTGCGCGCCAAAATCTTGTGTTCTTTTGGTGTCAGCGCTTCAGGCGCGTAGGTGCGCTTGTGCTTCAGCAGGTGGCGCAGGTCTTCGTAGGCGGCGATGCGAAACAGTTTGCTGCGCGTCTTGAAGCAGACCGCGAGCTGGAAATCCGTCACGTAAGCGTGGCCGTCGCTGCCGCGCAGCCAGTTCTGTTCCTTGGCGAGATCGTTGTGGCAGATGCCGCGCCGATGCAGCTTGCGCAGTGCCTGCTTGGCCGAACGGAAATAGGCGGCGTCTCCGACCGGCCGCGCGAGATGCAGGGCGACACCATCGATGAAGCCGCGCACCAGCGCCCGCCGCCCGGCCCACAGCAGCTCAGGCCCGACTTTGAGATCGCGCGCCAACTGCAACGCGTGCCGCTCGCGGCTGAACAGATGGTAGGCGAGACCGAACGACCACCACGGCACCTGATCGAGCCGGCGCAGCACTGCATCGACTTCGCCTTGCTTGCCGCCGGAGTCAGTTCTGAACCGGCCGCGCTCGACGGTCGAGAACACGTCGCGCTTGAGCAGGACGCCTTCGGTCCATCGGGTGGACAGCACGGCGGCGTCCTGTGCGGGCAAAGTCATGAGCGAAGTCCGGTCGAGAGTCAGGCCGCGCGCGCCAGATGCAGGCGATCTGCGATCCAGCGGTCCAGATCGGCGAGGGCGCGCGCGCTCAGCGCCTGCTTCTTGGCGATCGACTTCTCGTTGCCGCGCAACCGCGTGCCGTCGGCCTTGCGAGTCGGCGGATTGGCGAGCGGCGGGAACAGGCCGAAGTTGATGTTCATCGGCTGGAACGAGCGCGGGCCGGCATCAACCGTCTCGATATGGCCGCCGGTGATATGATTGAGCAGCGCGCCGAGCGCGGTGGTCGCCGGTGGTGGTGCCAGGGTTTGTCCGCGCGCGTTGGCGGCGGCCAGCAGCCCGGCGATCAGCCCGACGCTGGCGGATTCGACATAACCCTCGCAGCCGGTGATCTGGCCGGCGAAGCGCAGCCGAGGATCGGCGTGCATTCGCAACTGATCGTCGAGCAGTTTGGGCGAATTCAGAAAGGTGTTGCGGTGCAGCCCGCCAAGCCGGGCGAACTCGGCGTTTTCAAGACCCGGAATGGTGCGGAAGATTCGAAGCTGGGCGCCGTGCTTCAGCTTGGTCTGGAAGCCGACGAGGTTATAGAGCGTGCCGAGCTTGTTGTCCTGGCGCAACTGAATGATGGCGTAAGGCTTCACCGTCGGATTGCGCGGATCGGTGAGGCCGACCGGCTTCATCGGGCCGTAACGCAAGGTCTCGCGTCCGCGCTCCGCCATTACCTCGATCGGCAGGCAGCCGTCGAAATAGGGCGTGTTGGTTTCCCAGTCCTTGAAGTCGACCTTCTCGCCATCGATCAACGCATCGATGAAGGCATCGTATTGCTCGCGGGTCAGTGGACAGTTGATGTAATCCGCGCCGTTGCCGCCGGGACCGACCTTGTCGTAGCGCGATTGAAACCACGCCTTCTCCATATCGATGGAGTCGCGATGCACGATCGGCGCGATGGCGTCGAAGAAGGCCAGCGAATCCTGTCCGGTGAGGGTCCGGATGGCTTCCGCCAGCGGCGCCGACGTCAGCGGTCCGGTGGCGATGATGACATTGGACCAGTCGGCGAGCGGAATTCCGGGGACTTCCTCGCGTGCCACCTCGATTAACGGATGGCCGGCAATCGCCGCGCTTACGGCAGCGGAAAAGCCGTCACGGTCCACCGCGAGCGCGCCGCCGGCTGGCACCTGATTGGCATCGGCGGCCCGCATCACCAGCGATCCCAGCCGACGCATTTCGGCATGCAGCAGGCCGACCGCGTTATTGGCGGCGTCATCGGAACGGAAGGAATTGGAGCAGACCAGTTCGGCGAGACCGTCGGTGTGGTGCGCCTCGGTGGTGCGCACCGGGCGCATCTCATGCAGCACGACCGGAACGCCAGCCTCGGCGATCTGCCAAGCGGCTTCCGAGCCTGCAAGGCCGCCGCCGACGATGTGAACGGAGTGGGGCAGGCTGGTCAAATCGGTCTTCAGATCGGTGGTTTTCAAGTCGGTCATGGGCGCACAGGTAGCGCGTTTTGATCCGAAGTGGAATCCGATTTGGGGATAGCTCGCCGGGACGTGCGGGTAGGCAGAAATCGAGGCCGAATACGACAACGCCCGCTGCGGGAGCGGGCGTTACCTTTCCGTCGACCAGTGCGGCCGGGTCATCCGTTGTAGGAGCCCGAAGCGACGCGCGGAATATCCGAGCGGTCGATGCCGATGTCAGCCAGTTCGCGATCGCTCAACTGCGACAGCTCGGCGAGGTTACGATGATACTCGCGGAACGAGTTGATCATGCGAATGATGGAAAGCAGCATGGTAGTCTCCTGTAATCTCGGTTCAAACCTTGGAGGAAGCAGCGAACCGTTGATGCGAATATAGACTTCTTCATGCGGTGCAACAGGGACAATGTTGCGATGCAGCTAATCCAAAAACGCATGGCTATATCAAGAAATGATTAAACATATCGCGCAGGTTGTCGCGATAGCAACGAAGACTTCAGGGCGGAACAGTAACCCCGAGGAATGCTTTAGATATGGAATAATTTCAAGGATTGCGACTATTTGCGGGCAGGATCGGATAGTTCTCGAAGCTTCGGATGGCTGGAAGCGGTCCTAGAAGCCTTTCCGGAAAAGCGAATCGCAGGCGCTTCCGATGTTTCATCCTGATGCGACATATATGCGCCCGGTGCATATTTATGTCATGAAGTGAACAATTATTCATTTCAATGCCGGCGACTCACGCGGAGTACCGGGATGGAACGAACGATATCGAAACAAATCTCCCGACGGCCTTCACTCCGGAAGGCCGTCGATGAAAATTCGGCTTAGGCCGATTGGCTCAGTGTTTTTTATGCTGCCAAGGGAACAGCGCGGCCGGGAAGTCGGCGGCGGACCTGTGCTCGCGCTGCGGCGGCAGGACCTCCGACTGCGGGTTGGGATTCGGCTCCAGCACCTTGCGATACAGATGCCAGGTCGCGTGGCCGAGCAGGGGAACGACGACGGCGAGGCCGAGGAAGAACGGGATCGAGCCGAGCACCAGCAGCGCGGCGACGATGAGGCCCCATGCCAGCATGGTCACTGGGTTCGCCGCCATCACCCGCATCGAGGTGAGCATGGCATCGGCCACGCTGGCGTGCCGGTCCAGCATCATTGGGAACGATACCACGCTCAGGCAGAGCGCCGCGAGCGCAAACAGGAAGCCGACGCCGCAGCCGACGATGATCAGGCGCCAGCCTTCCGGTGTCGTCAGCACGCGAGAGGCAAAGCCCGGAATATCCGCTGCCGGCTCGTAGCCGAAGGTCCAGACGTAGATGGCTTGCGCGGCCGCGACCCAGACCACGAAGAGTGTCAGCAGCAGGACGCCAAGCGCCAGCATCGAACCGAACGAGGGCGAGCGTAGTACCGAAGTTGCCTGCCACGCTGACGGGGCTTCGCCCAGTTCGCGGCGACGGCTCAATTCATACAAGCCCAGCGCCGCGAAGGGGCCAAGCAGTGCAAAGCCTGCCGCGAGCGGAAACAGCAGCGGCAGCACGGAATAACCGAGCACTGCACGGGCGAGCATCAGGCCCAGCACAGGATAGATAGCGCAGAGCACGATGGCGTGGCTCGGCACCGCCTTGAAATCCTCCCAGCCGAGTCGAAGCGCGTCGTGAAGATCGGACAGGCCGATCTTCCGCACCGCCGGCATGGTCGATGTCGTAGCGACATTGCCGCGGGGTAGCGGGGTGGTATTGCCGTAAATGGAGGTTGCCATGGTCGTCTCCCTTGTCGCAGGGACAACACTGACCGTCTCGCAACGGCATGTGTTGCCGCGATTGGATCACGACCCGACCAGACCCGCGAAAGCAAAGAGGTGATCTTGCCGCGACCGGTACTGGCAATGTAGCGCCGTTCGTGCCGTCTGTCGCCATCGATACAGTCAAAAAACCGAGACGGGCGCGGAGCTAACAGATGGTATCAAGCTGCCGCGAAACAGCGCACGCGGCGCGATTACGACGGGATCATGACGTCTCCGCGCGTTGTCCACGCGCATGATGCCGCGTCGACATGTGGAACAAGTTCCCGACATTGGCAATTATAGAGCGACCCGTTAAGGTCGCGCGCGATCACGGTTCCCGCTCTGGGGCCTCCGTTCGCCTTGCCGGTTCATTCGTTCGACAGTCATCAGGAGCATAATGAGATGAGCATTTTCGGAAAGATCATGGGCGCGATCTTCGGCACCAAGGCCGACGCCGCGACGCCAGGAACGACGGCCTCAGAAGGGTCGGCTGGTGGTGCGGCGCCCGCTTCGCCCGGTGCCGCGGCCGCGCCGACGGTCGATGTGGCTCCGATCCTCGACAAGGCGGTTGCCGCCAAGGGCGAGAAGCTGGATTGGCGCAAGTCGATCGTCGACCTGATGAAGGCGCTCGATATCGACTCCAGCCTCAGCGCGCGCAAGGACCTCGCCAAGGAGCTGGGCTACACCGGCGACACCAATGACTCCGCGTCGATGAACATCTGGCTGCACAAGCAGGTGATGGCGAAGCTTGCCGCCAACGGCGGCAAGGTGCCGGACGATCTGAAGAACTGATTGCATTCCGCAAAGGAATAGAAAGGCCCGCAGCGATGCGGGCCTTTTGCTTTGCACCAGCCGACAGGCCACGAATTCTGAGATTTATCGCTTGAGCCGTCGGCACGATAGCGCAATGGTGGTTACGTACCGCTTGCAGCTTTCAGCCGCAGAGACGAAGCGATGAAACAATAAAACCCGATCAGGGAGAGGAAGCCTATGCACAGCATGAATCGCCGAGCCATTCTGGCAACCGGAGCCGTAGCACTTGCCGGTGCGGCGTCTCGCAGCAGCGTCGCGGAGGCGCAGGCGGCAAAACCGATTTTCCAGGTTGCAGAGGTGACGATCCCGATCGTCGGGGAGGCAGGGGTGTTTCCGGTGCGCCGCATCTATTGCATCGGCCGCAACTATGCCGCCCATGCGATTGAGCGTGGCTCCGATCCTAACCGCGAGCCGCCATTCTTCTTCCAGAAGCCGACAGATGCGATTCAGAACGTCCCGATTGGCAAGGTCGCCGACCATCCATATCCGTCGCTGACCAAGAACTATCACCACGAGGTCGAACTGGTGGCGGCGCTGAAATCTGGCGGTACCAACATTGCGCCGGAAAAGGCACTGGACCATGTCTATGGCTATGCGCTCGGTCTCGACATGACGCGCCGCGATTTGCAGAACGAGATGGCCGGGATGAAGAAGCCGTGGGAGATCGGCAAGAGTTTTGATCACGCCGCAGTCCTCGGCCCGATTCATCCGGCCAGCAAGACCGGGCATTTTACCAAAGGCGCGATCTCGTTGGCTGTGAATGGCACCGTGCGGCAGAGTTCAGATCTCGACAAAATGATCTGGAGTGTGGCCGAACAGATCTCGAAGTTGTCCGAAGCTTTCGAGTTGAAGGCTGGCGATATCATCTATTCCGGAACGCCGGCGAATGTCGGCCCGGTGGTGAAGGGGGACGTGCTGTTGTGTAAGCTTGAAGGCCTGCCGGACATGTCGATCAAAATCGTCTAGCGCAGGTTAGGCGACGAGATCGGCGTCCTCACCGTGCTTTTCCAGATAGTCGACGACGAAGCTGCACCCCGCGACCACCTTGCGGCCATCGGCGCGGATTAACGCCAACGTGCCTTTGATCAGTTCCGATGCGACGCCGCGCCCGCGCAAGACGCGCGGTGTTTCGGTGTGGGTGATGATGTCGGCCGTCGCGGTGCGGCGATAGTTGGCGAAGGCGGTTGCACCATCGATATCCAACTCGTAGCGGTTCAGCGCGGTGTTGTCGCGAACGCGATGGCTCGGGTCTGGCATGATCGATCCTGGGGAAAGCTATCGGTGTCGAGGGAGGGGCTTATTTCAGCAGGTCGGCATAGTCCGGATGCTTTTCGATATACGCCCTGACGAACGGGCATTGCGGCACCACCTTCAACCCTGCGGCGCGGACCTGATCCAGTGCGCCCTTGATCAGCTTGGAGCCGACACCGCGCCCGGCCAGCGCATCGGGCACTTCGGTATGGATGAATGTGATGACACCATCGGCGAGGCGGTAATAGGTCGCGGCGAGATAGCCATCGACGCTGAGTTCATAGCGATTCTTGTCGGTGTTGTTGCGAACGATGTCGGTCATGGTCAGCGCTTTCCGGGCTCGGTCTTGAGGGAGTCGTTGAGGATATTGCGGATCGACCACGGATCGCCTTCAACCGCGCCGCGAATGTCGTCGATCCGCCACTCGCCGTTCTCGCGCATGAAATCGTAGCGGATGACGTTGTCGGCGGCTTTGGCCCGCTTGCCGTGATGACCGGCGATGGTGGCGGTGACGGTGGCTCGGTCGTCGCTTTGTTTCTCGCCGGTGACCGTGAAGGATTTGACGTCCGGGTCCTGCGAATTGGTCACCGGATCGAACTCGATCGGGCCGGGTTCGTCCTTGGGCGCATGCGCTTCCGCCTTGTCCCAGAGGGCGGCGAGTGCCGTCGAAAGATATTTCGCACGGGCGGCGCTATCGCCGACCACGAAACCGCCGCCGCCATCGCCCTTGCCCTTGGCGGCGCGGGTGTAGATGGCCTTGATGATCGCCATCGGATCACCGGTCGCGGCGGCTGGCGCGGCGTGCGCCGGAAGCCAGGAAAGCGCGAATGCAAGCGCGCCGCCGATTGCGATGAATTGCCGTCGTATCAGCATATTGGTCTCCCGCGAGTATCGTAGCGATCCGTACCACCGCCGCAAGCACCGGGTGGGGTGGGCGCCCATGGCAAAACTTTGTCGCGCAAGGGGCTTGCGCGGTCACAAAGGCGGCCTAGGTGAAATGGTGGACATGCGCCCCGATGCGGCTGGACTGGTCGTTATGATGGTCGGAGCGCCACGCTGTCCCGCCGCAGGCGTATGCCTCTTTCGACAGGAGGCTTCCATGTTGTCGCGGCTGTTTACGATCCATCGCAATTGGGAAGACTGGTTCGGCATGCTGCTCGGCCTGATGATCGCGCTATCGCCATGGGCGGCGGGCGACGAGGTTCGCCACGCCGCCGTCTGGAATGCGGCGCTGGTCGGCGTGGCGGTGTTCTTCCTCGCTGAACTGGAATACGTCGCGTTGACGCGCTGGGAGGAAACTGGCCAATTGTTGCTCGGTCTGTGGCTGGTGATGTCGCCATACGTCTTCGGCTACTTCAACGCTGGCACGCTCCGCTTCTGGCACTCGACACTCGGCGGGCTCGTCATCCTGCTCGCAGCACTTGAGTTGTGGCAGGACTGGGAGCGCAGCGACAGGGAGATGTTGAAGCAGGGGAGGTTGTTCGGGAGGTGAGAGTAATATCGCCAGCGTTTCGTGATTGGCAGTCGCCTGAGTTTGACTGTCAATGATCGTCACGCCCGTGCCACCATGGGCATTCATGGCTTTCTTGCTGTCGCATTATCAAAACGCGGATGGCTGGGGCGAACCCAGCCATGACGGTGTCGGTTTGGTGGCTCTCTAGTGACTACGCCCCTCTATTCCGCCGCCTGGGTTCTCGCCTTCTTCTTCCCGTTCGCCTTTTCCAACACAGGCTTCAAGAATTTCCCCGTATGGCTGCGTGGCGCTTTCGCGATGTCTTCCGGTGGGCCCCAGGCGACGATTTCGCCGCCGCCGTCTCCGCCTTCGGGGCCAAGGTCGATCACCCAGTCGGCGGTCTTGATGACTTCGAGATTGTGCTCGATCACGACGACCGTGTTGCCCTGCGCCACCAGCTCGTGCAGCACCTCGAGCAGTTTCGCGACGTCGTGGAAGTGCAGGCCGGTGGTCGGCTCGTCGAGAATGTAGAGCGTGCGTCCCGTCGCGCGTTTCGACAATTCTTTCGCGAGTTTGACGCGTTGCGCTTCGCCGCCTGACAGCGTCGTCGCCTGCTGGCCGACCTTGATGTAATCGAGGCCGACGCGATGCAGCGTTTTGAAGGTTTCGCGCACGCGCGGAACGGCTTTGAAGAATTCGGCGGCTTCCTCAACCGTCATGTCGAGCACGTCGGCGATCGACTTGCCCTTGAACAGCACCTCGAGCGTTTCGCGATTGTAGCGCTTGCCTTTGCAGACGTCACAGGTGACGTACACGTCGGGCAGGAAGTGCATCTCGATCTTGATGACGCCGTCGCCCTGGCACGCTTCGCAGCGGCCGCCCTTGACGTTGAAGGAGAAGCGGCCCGGCTCGTAGCCGCGCGCCTTCGCTTCCGGCAGACCGGCGAACCATTCGCGGATCGGCGTGAACGCGCCGGTGTAGGTCGCGGGATTACTGCGCGGCGTACGGCCGATCGGGGACTGATCGATGTCGATGATCTTGTCGATGTGCTCCAGGCCCTCGATGCGATCGTGCGGCGCGGCGCCTTCGCTGGCGTTGTTCAGTTTCCGCGCGATGGCGCGATACAGCGTGTCGATCAACAGCGTCGACTTGCCGCCGCCGGAAACGCCGGTGACGCAGGTGAACAGGCCCAGCGGAATTTCCGCCGAGACGTTCTTCAGGTTGTTGCCGCGCGCATTGATGACCTTCAGCGTGCGCCGGTGGTTCGGCGGCCGCCGCTCCGGGATCGCGACGAAACGCTCGCCGGTGAGATATTGCCCGGTGAGCGATTTCGGATTGGCCATGATGTCGTCGGGCGTGCCCTTGGCGACGATGTGGCCGCCATGCACGCCGGCGCCGGGGCCGACGTCGACGACATGATCGGCGAGGCGGATGGCGTCCTCGTCATGCTCGACCACGATCACCGTGTTGCCGAGATCGCGCAGCCGCTTCAGCGTATCGAGCAGCCGCGCATTGTCGCGTTGGTGCAGGCCGATCGACGGCTCGTCCAGCACGTAGAGCACGCCGGTGAGTCCCGATCCGATCTGCGAGGCGAGGCGGATGCGCTGGCTCTCGCCGCCGGACAGCGTGCCGGAGGAGCGCGCCAGCGTCAGATAATTGAGGCCGACATCAAGCAGGAACGACAGTCGCTCGCGGATTTCCTTGAGGACGCGGCCGGCGATCTCGTTCTGTTGCTTGTTCAGCGCCTCGGGCACCGAGGCGAACCATTCGCCGGCGCCTTTCACCGACAACTCCGCGATCTCGCCGATATGTTTGCCGCCGACTTTGACGCATAGCGCCTCCGGCTTGAGGCGATGGCCGTGGCAGGCCTCACACGGCACGTCGGAGAAATATTTGCCGAGTTCTTCGCGCGCCCACTCGCTCTCGGTCTCGCGGAAGCGCCGCTCGATGTTGGTGACGACGCCTTCGAACGGTTTCTTGGTGTCGTAGGAGCGCACGCCGTCTTCGTAGGAGAACTTGATCTCGTCGTCGCCGGAGCCGAACAGGATGGCGTTCTGCGTCTTCTTCGGCAGGTCCTTCCATTTGGTATCGAGCGTGAACTTGTAGAATTTGCCGAGCGCCTGCAACGTCTGCACGTAATAAGGCGAGGACGATTTCGCCCATGGCGCGATGGCGCCTTTGCGCAAGGTCAATTCCTTGTCGGGAATGACGAGGTCGGCGTCGATATGTTGCTCGATGCCGAGGCCGCCGCAGGCCGGGCAGGCGCCGTAAGGATTGTTGAACGAGAACAGCCGCGGCTCGATTTCCGGAATGGTGAAGCCGGACACCGGACAGGCGAACTTCTCCGAGAACAGGATGCGCTCGGGGCCGCTCTTGTCGTGAATCTTCGCGGTCTTCTTTTCGGTTTTCTTGTCGTCGGTCGCCGCCGGCGCATCGGCGTATTCGATCACCGCAAGACCTTCAGCGAGTTTCAGCGCGGTCTCGAAACTTTCCGCCAGTCGCTGGCCGAGATCGGGTCGCACCACGATGCGATCCACCACCACGTCGATGTCGTGCGGGAATTTCTTGTCGAGCACGGGTGCATCGGCAAGCTCATGAAACGTGCCGTCGATTTTGACGCGCTGAAAACCCTTCTTGAGATATTCCGCCAGTTCCTTGCGGTACTCACCCTTGCGGCCGCGCACCACCGGCGCCAGCAGATAAAGCCGCGTGCCTTCCGGCAGCGCCAGCACGCGGTCCACCATCTGCGATACGGTCTGGCTTTCGATCGGCAATCCCGTTGCGGGCGAGTAAGGTACGCCGACACGCGCCCATAACAGACGCATGTAGTCGTAGATCTCGGTGACGGTGCCGACGGTGGAGCGCGGATTCTTCGACGTGGTCTTCTGCTCGATGGAGATGGCCGGCGACAGGCCGTCGATCTGGTCGACGTCCGGCTTCTGCATCATCTCGAGGAACTGCCTTGCATACGCCGAAAGCGATTCGACGTAGCGGCGCTGGCCTTCGGCATAGATGGTGTCGAAGGCGAGCGAGGATTTGCCGGAGCCGGACAGGCCGGTCAGCACCACCAGCTTGTCGCGCGGGATCTCGACATCGATGTTCTTGAGATTGTGTTCGCGTGCGCCGCGAATGGTAATGGCGCGCTGGTTCGGGCCAGCGACGAGTTGGCGTTTTGCCTTCAAAATCTCATCCACCATGTTCGGCATTTCCGGGCGCAGGGCCGCGCCGCTAAAGGGCGCGCAACTCCGGAAGGCCGGTAGCGGACGCCAATGGCTTGCAACAAGGGCTTTGCAAGGAACATAGGAAGAACGCGAAGGGATTTCCAGTGCTTCCGTTCAACGTCCAACGGTTTGTTGTGGACGTGCCGCGTCGATGTTTCCGGATGCACAATTTAGGGAGCAGTGGAGACGATGGGACCTTCATCCGACCAGCACGGAACAAAATAAAAGGGCCGGCGTGAGGCCGGCCCTTGAAGCACTCTGGAAGATAGAGAGCGGCTTAGTACTTCGCCACCACCGGAGCGCCACCCCAGCCGAAGCGATAGTTGATGCCGGCCTTGATGGTGTGCTCGTCGTTGCGGAAGGAGCCTACGGCACCGCCCGGCGCAACGACGTTCACGTTGCCGAAGTCGTAGTACTGGTACTCGATCTTGCCCGACCAGTTCTGGGTGAACAGGTATTCGAGACCGCCGCCGACGGTGTAGCCGTCACGGCCGCCGTTGCCGCCGAAGCCGTTGCTGAAGCGGGTGTCAGCCCAGCCGTAACCGCCCTTCACGTAGAGCAGCGCCGGACCCCAGGTGTAGCCGAGACGGCCGGTGACCGAACCGAGGCCACGGTTGGCGAAAATGCCATTGGTGTCCTTGAAGCTGTAGTTGGCTTCCAGACCGAACACCCAGTTCGGGGCGAACTGGTTGTCATAACCGACCTGCACACCGCCGAGGAACGAACCGTCGCGGCTGCCGCCGAACACGTTGTTGTCGTCGCCGCGGAAGGCGCCACCGACGTGACCGCCGAGATAGAAGCCGGTCCAGTTGTAGATCGGAGCCGGAACATAGGCCGGAGCCTTCGTGTAGGGGCGCGCGGCCAGGTCGGCGGCATTCGCGGGAAGCGCCAGACCAATTGCTGCGAGGGCGACCGTACCCAGAAGGAAGGATTTCATAGCTTGTCTCCAAGAAGTCTCTTGTTGGAGGGCCAGCGGCCCCCAAATCGATGAGGCCAATGTATCCGTTTCCGCGAGGAATGCCGTCTCCCGAATGCAACACTGAGGGAAGAACTGGGTTGGGAGACGGGGCCATAACGCACGGCTTTCATTAACGAATGGAAGGTTTTCGTTAACGTATGATCCGTTGCCGGGTGATTGGCGTCGCTGTCTGTCGGTGAAGAAGGAGCGATACAACCGGGAGTTTGCGGCGGTCGGCCGGAAAAGTCTTTTCATTGGAACGAAAAGAGAACATACTTCCCGCATCCTGTGTGGATAAGGTCGCGTGCCTGGCATCTCTCGGGGGCCGAAGGGAGTATAGCTTCGGGAGCCGCGGTCAAGCGCCCGGTTGCCCGACGCAGCTAGTCGATCTGAGTGCGACACGGGTCTGAGTTTTGTTCGAGAGAGTGGAGGCGTCGATGGCGGGGAGCGTGAACAAGGTCATTCTGGTCGGCAATCTTGGTGCCGATCCGGAAATCAAGCGGACCCAGGACGGCAGGCCGATCGCCAATCTGCGGATCGCGACGTCGGAGACCTGGCGCGACAAGAACACCGGCGAGCGCAAGGAAAAGACCGAGTGGCATCGCGTGGTGATCTTCAGCGAAGGTCTGTGCCGCGTTGCCGAGCAGTATCTGAAGAAGGGCGCCAAGGTTTACATCGAGGGGCAGTTGCAGACCCGCAAGTGGACCGACCAGAGCGGCGCCGAGCGATATTCCACAGAGGTCGTGCTGCAAGGATTCAACGCGACGCTGACCATGCTTGACGGTCGCAGCGGTGGAGGCGGCGGCAGTTTCGGTGGCGATGATGCCGGTGGCGACTTCGGCTCCAGCGGGCCGTCGGTTGGCGGCGGATCGCGTCGCGCGGCCGTCAGTAGTGGCGGTGGTCGTAATGCCGATATCGACGACGACATCCCGTTCTGAGGCGGTGTGGTGGCAAGCCATCGCGGGGTAGCGGTGGTGACTGTGCGGCCCGAGCGAACCGGTGACGGCGCAGCCATCAATGATGTGATTGTCCACGCGTTCGGTCGTACTGACGAGGCACGACTGGTCGCGCAGTTGCGACAGGATGGCGACGCGGCGATCTCGCTGGTCGCCATTGACGGCGATGCCGTTATTGGCCACGTCCTTTTGTCACCGATGTCGGCGCCGTTTCGTGCTGTGGGATTGGCGCCGTTGTCGGTTGCGCCGGTGCATCAAAGGCGCGGTGTTGGCGCGGCGCTGGTCAATGCCGCCATTGCGCAGGCACGGCATGACGGATGGTCAGCCATCTTCGTGCTGGGCGATCCGGCCTACTATGGTCGCTTCGGTTTCCGCGCCGACCTCGCGATCGGCTTTTTGTCTCCCTATGCCGGTCCGCACTTCATGGCGTTGCCGCTCGCGGGTCCTCTGCCGGTTGCGAGCGGACTGGTCGCCTATGCGACGGCATTTGGTAATCCGGGTTAGCTCAGGACACTCCCGACTTGATGAGCAAGTAGATCACGCGGCCGAGGGCTCCGATCGCCAGCGCGGTCGCGGCGGTCGCCTGGATGGCGAAACCCAGTCGTCGTTTTTCGGCGGCTGCCGCGTACCCCAGAAAATAGATGATCCGTCCGGCGACCCACACCAGACCCAATGTCGCCGCGACAGGCGAGTTCCAGTAGATCGCGAACAGCCACAACGATGGCAGGAAGATCGGAAACCATTCGAGTGTGTTGACGTGCGCGCGGATGGTGCGTTCGAGCGCCGGGTCGCCGGTCATCGCGGGCGCGAAGATGCGAACGCGCCTGCGCGTGCGGGCCACCATCGCTGCCATCCAGAAATAAACCAGCACCGCCAGCAACGTGACGAGCGCGACGGACGTATAGGGCATGGTTGGCTCCTTGCTGGACGTTCGTATGCCGACAATCCGATGTGTGAAGCATCGTTGTTTTCGCGTCGGAAGCAACTGCCTCCCCACGCTGGCTAGGCGGTTGTGAAATCTCACCCTAAGCTGCGGAAAATAAACCGGAAAAAACCGATGCGGCAATGCTCGCAGGGGTGGTTTGCCGGGGGGCGATGCGCTATATGATTCCCAGCAAAAACTGACCGGAATCCACCCTTGGCCGATAGCGAAGATAAGACCCCGGAGGAGCCGCCGGCGCCCTCGGATATTCGTCCCGTTTCCATCCTCGACGAGATGAAGCGCAGCTACCTTGATTACGCCATGAGCGTGATCGTGGCCCGTGCGCTGCCGGACGCGCGCGACGGCCTCAAGCCCGTGCACCGGCGCATCCTTTACGCGATGCACGAGAACGGCTTCGAATGGAACAAGCCGTATCGCAAGTCGGCACGCACCGTCGGTGACGTAATCGGTAAGTATCATCCGCACGGCGACCAGTCGGTCTATGATGCGATGGTGCGCATGGCGCAGGATTTCTCCATGCGCGTGCCGCTGATCGACGGGCAGGGCAACTTCGGCTCGGTGGACGGCGATATGGCGGCGGCCATGCGCTACACCGAATCCCGCCTCACCAAGATCGCGCAATCGCTGCTCGACGACATCGACAAGGACACCGTCGACTTCCAGCCGAACTACGACAACAGCGAGAAAGAACCGTCGGTCCTGCCGGCGAAGTTTCCGAACCTGCTGGTCAACGGCGCCGGCGGCATCGCGGTCGGCATGGCGACCAACATCCCGCCGCACAATCTCGGCGAGGTGATCGACGCCTGCGTCGCGCTGATCGACGATCCGGCGCTCGGCATCGACGATCTCATCAACATTGTGCCCGGCCCGGATTTTCCCACCGGCGGCATCATCCTCGGTCGTCAGGGCATCCGCTCGGCCTATCACCTCGGCCGCGGCTCCATCGTGATGCGCGGCAAGGTGTCGATCGAGCCGGCGCGCAAGGATCGCGAAGCCATCATCATTTCGGAAATTCCCTACCAGGTGAACAAGGCCACCATGGTGGAGCGCATTGCCGAATTGGTGCGCGACAAGAAGATCGAGGGCATCTCCGATCTGCGCGACGAGTCCGATCGCGACGGTTTCCGCGTCGTCGTCGAACTGAAGCGCGATGCGGTGCCGGAAGTGGTGCTGAACCAGCTCTACAAATTCACGCCGCTGCAAACCAATTTCGGCGCCAACATGGTGGCGCTCGACGCCGGCCGTCCGCAGTTGATGAATCTGAAGGATCTGCTGACGCTGTTCATCGCGTTCCGCGAGCAGGTGGTCTCACGGCGGACCAAGTTCCTGCTGAACAAGGCGCGCGACCGCGCGCATATTTTGGTCGGTCTTGCGATTGCCGTCGCCAACATCGACGAGATCATTCGCGTGATCCGCACCTCGCCCGATCCCAACACCGCGCGTGAGACCTTGATGTCGCGCGACTGGCCGGCGGCCGATGTCGCGCCGATGATCGCGCTGATCGACGATCCGCGCCACCGCATCAATCCGGATGGCACCGCGCGGCTGTCGCTGGAGCAGGCGAAAGCCATTCTCGATCTGCGCTTGCAGCGGTTGACCGCGCTCGGTCGCGAGGAAATCTCCGATGAGATCGACAAGCTCGCTGTCGAGATCGCGGATTATCTTGAAATCCTGCGCTCTCGCGCGCGCATTCAGGGCATCATCAAGGACGAACTGAACGCGGTGAAGGCGGAGTTCGCCACGCCGCGCCGAACCGAGATCGTCGAGCAGGAAGGTGAGGTCGAGGACGAGGACCTGATCCAGCGCGAGGACATGGTCGTCACCGTGTCGCATCTCGGCTACGTCAAGCGCGTGCCGCTCTCGACCTATCGTTCGCAGAAGCGTGGCGGCAAGGGCCGTTCGGGAATGCAGACCCGCGACGAGGATTTCGTCAGCCGGCTGTTCGTCGCCTCGACCCACACCCCGGTGCTGTTCTTCTCGTCGCGCGGTCAGGTCTACAAGGAGAAGGTCTGGCGGTTGCCGATGGCGCCGCCCAACGGTCGCGGCAAGGCGCTGATCAATATTCTGCCGCTGGAGCAGGGCGAGCGCATCACCACCATCATGCCGCTGCCGGAGGATGAATCGTCGTGGGCCAACCTCGATGTGATGTTCGCCACCACCGGCGGCAATGTCCGCCGCAACAAGCTGTCGGACTTCGTCGATGTCCGCCGCTCTGGTATCATCGCGATGAAGCTCGATGAGGGCGAGGCGATCGTCGACGTGCAGATCTGCACGGAGCATGACGATGTCCTGCTGACAGCCGCCGCCGGGCACTGCATCCGCTTCGCGGTCCCTGAGGTTCGCGTGTTCTCGGGCCGCACGTCGATGGGCGTGCGCGGTATCGCGCTGTCTGGTGAGGACAGGGTGATCTCGCTGGCGATCCTGCGTCACGTCGATGCGACGTCTGATGAACGCTCGGCCTATCTGAAGATGCGTCGCGCGGTATCAGGCGAGAACGGCGCTGTCGAAGAGGCGGCCGAGACCGACGGCGAGGAGAGCAACGGTGCGATCCCGCTCAGCCAGGAACGCTACATCGAAATGTCGGCGGCCGAGCAGGTGGTGCTGACGGTGTCCGAGAACGGCTACGGCAAGCGATCGTCGTCCTACGAGTACCGGACCACCGGCCGCGGCGGCAAGGGCATCGTCGCGATGTCGGTGACGGAACGCAACGGCAAGCTGGTGGCGTCGTTCCCGGTTGAGGATGCCGACCAGATCATGCTGGTGACCGACAAGGGGCAGTTGATCCGTTGTCCGGTGGAAGGCATCCGCGTCGCCGGGCGCTCGACCCAGGGCGTTATCGTCTTCAACACCGCGGACGACGAGCACGTCGTTTCGGTCGAGCACATCGGTGACGACGGCGAAAACGGCAATGGCAACGGTGAGGGCGAGGGGTAGATATCCCTCGTCTTTGGTGAGACAGCATTTCGAAGGGCGATCGTGACAGACGATTTGATCGTGAGAGACAGCAATGGGACCGTTCTCAAGGATGGCGATTCCGTCACGCTGACCAAGGACCTGAAAGTGAAGGGTGCGAACACCACTTTAAAGCGAGGCACCTTGGTCAGGGGCATCCGCCTGACCGACAATCCGGCCGAGGTCGAGTGCAGCACCAAGCAGGTGAAGGGGTTGGTTCTACGTACGGAGTTTCTGAAGAAGGCGTGAGTGTCTGGCCTGCGGCTCCGATGATCCGAAAATAAAGGGCCCCGATCGGGGCCCTTTATTGTGAGCAGTTCTGGAGGTTGCCGTGGGCATACGGCGAAAATGAAGAGAATGATCAGCCGCGGATGATGCGCACCGGGGTGATCACGCCGCGTGCACCGGCTCCGCGCAGGCAGGAGGCATCGAAATTCGGCCAGTTCTGCTGGGTGCAGGCGTCGGAGCGCAGATCCAGCCTGTCGCTCTTGGCGAGCGGCGCGGTGGATACGCCGGCTTCGACCTCGGGAGCGAACCCCGGCAGGACGGTCACAGCGGCGGCAATGAAAGCGGCGACAGTCAGAGCTGAAAGAGCCTTGATCATGACGTTCCCCTGTTGTGTGGGCCTTGAGGCCCTTCTGCGTGCTTGCTGAAGCTTTAATAGTCGCCGCCCGTTTCTCCCGGTTGTCGTGGGCGGATGAAAATGACTTCGTCCCGGTGCGGAAATGTTTCGTCCCAGACGGTGCGTGAAACAGTGAGCTAACTCGCACTCCCACAGGAGACGCACGGAACCGGCATTCGGTTCGGTTCCATCGCGCAAATAAAAACCCGGTTTTCGACGCATTTCGATGGAACCGGGCGGCTTGCAGGGGAAGGCCGGGCGGGTTAGACGGGACCATGACCCGTATCGCGCTCTATCCCGGCTCCTTCGATCCCGTCAGCAACGGCCACCTCGATGTGGTCCGGCAGGCTGTCGGCCTTTGTGACAAGCTGATCGTCGCCATCGGCATCCACCCCGGCAAAAAGCCGCTGTTCACCACGGAGGAACGGCTGGCGATGGTCCGGGCTGTGTTCGGCCCGGTCGCGGCCAAGGCCGGGTGCGGTTTCGATGCGGTCACCTATGACGGCCTGACCATCACCTCCGCACGCGATCACGGCGCACGCATCATGGTTCGGGGCCTGCGCGACGGCACCGATCTCGACTACGAGATGCAGATCGCCGGCATGAACGAAACCATGGCGCCCGACGTGCAGACGGTGTTCGTGCCGGCCTCGGTCGGCGTCCGCCCGATCACCGCCACACTGGTGCGGCAAATCGCTGCGATGGGCGGCGATGTTTCGGCCTTCGTGCCAGCGTCGGTCGCCGCCGATCTCAAGGCCAAGTTCAAGAGCTAACCCTTTCTCCTTCCGGAGCTGACATGATCCGCATTCTTGCCGTCATCGCCGCGCTGATCTGCGCGGCTCCCGCCCTCGCGCAACCGTTGCCCGCCAAGCTCGACAAGGCCAACGCCATTGTCATCGACAGCACCAAGGGCCGCATCGTCATCCAGCTTCGCCCCGATATCGCGCCGAAGCACGCCGAGCGGATCAAGCAACTGGCCCGCGAGGGATTCTACAACAACGTGCCGTTCCATCGGGTAATGGACGGCTTCATGGCGCAGACCGGCGACGGCCAGAATTTCAACGGTACCGGCGGTTCGAAGTACCCGAACCTCACGGCCGAGTTTTCGCAGACGCCGTTCACGCGCGGCGTGGTCGGCATGGCGCGTCGCGGCGACAGCAACGACAGCGCCAATTCGCAGTTCTTCATCTGTCTGGCGGATGCGTCGTTCCTGAACGGCAAGTACACCGTGATCGGAAACGTTGTGTCCGGTATGGACGTTGTCGACAAGCTGAAGAAGGCGCCTCCCGGCGTGCAGAGCGGCGCGGTCACCGATCCCGACAAGATGGTGAAGGTGCAGGTCGCTTCCGACATCAAGTGACGGCGGAATTCATTCAAAGGAAAGAGAAACAGCATGGCTGACGACAACACGTTGATCCTTGAAACCACGCAGGGCCCGGTCACGATCGAAATGCGTCCGGACCTCGCGCCGAACCACGTCGCGCGGATCAAGGAACTGGTGCGCGAAGGTTTCTACGACGGGATCGTGTTCCATCGCGTCATCGACGGCTTCATGGCGCAGACCGGTTGCCCGCACGGCACCGGCACCGGCGGTTCCGGTCAGAAGCTGAAGGCCGAGTTCAACGCCGAGCCGCATGTGCGCGGCGTCGTGTCGATGGCCCGCGCCGCCAATCCGGATTCCGGCGACAGCCAGTTCTTCATCTGCTTCGACGACGCGCGTTTCCTCGACAAGCAATACACCGTCTGGGGCAAGGTGACTTCCGGCATGGAGAACGTCGACAAGATCAAGCGCGGCGAGCCGGTGCAGAACCCCGACAAGATCGTCAAGGCGCGGATGGCGGCTGACGCCGCCTGAGGTTTTCGACGTCCAACGAAGGTGCAATGGCCGGATATCGTCCGGCCATTGACGTTTCCGGCCCCCAGGGTCCAGTGATGGAGGCAACTCCTCCCGTCACGTCGTCCAGTTGATCCATGCGCACCGATCTTTTCGATTTTGAATTGCCGCCTGAAAGCATCGCGTTGCGGCCGGCGCATCCGCGCGATGCCGCGCGTCTTCTCGTGGTGCAGCCGGGCGCGGGTGTGCAGGATCGCCACGTCTCCGATCTGGCGCAGGTGCTGCGACCCGGCGATCAGCTTGTCGTCAACGACACCAAGGTCATTCCGGCGCAACTGGCGGGCCGCCGTATCGGTCGCGACGCCGAGCCGCGCATCGAGGCGACGCTGATCAAGCGCCTCGACGGCTCGCGCTGGCAGGCACTCGTGAAGCCCGCCAAGAAGCTGATCGAAGGCGACACCATCCGCTTCGGCAACGAGGGAAGGGTGTGTCTGCTCGGCCATCTCGACGCGCAGGTGGAAGCCAAGGGCGACAACGGTGAGGTGAGGCTGACGTTCTCGTTTCATGGCCCGACGCTGGATCAGGCCATCGCCGATGTCGGCGCGCCGCCGCTACCACCCTACATCGCTTCGCGGCGCACGCCGGACGAGCAGGACAATAGCGATTATCAGACCATGTTCGCGGCGCATGAAGGCGCGGTGGCCGCGCCGACCGCCGGGCTGCATTTCACGCCGGCGCTGGAAGCCGCGTTGCAGGCGCGGGACATTGCGATCCACCGCCTGACCTTGCATGTCGGCGCAGGGACGTTCCTGCCGGTCAAGGCCGACGACACCGCCGAGCACAAGATGCACTCCGAATGGGGGACCATTTCGGAGGAAACCGCGGCGGCGTTGAACGCGGCTCGCGCCACCGGTGGGCGCATCGTTGCGGTCGGCACGACGTCGCTGCGTTTGCTTGAAAGTGCTACCGATCCGGACGGCACCATCAAGCCGTTTTCCGGCGACACCGATATCTTCATCACGCCGGGCTATCGTTTTCGCGCCGTGGATGTGCTGATGACGAATTTCCATCTGCCGCGCTCGACGCTGTTCATGCTGGTGTCGGCCTTCAGCGGCCTCGACACGATGAAGCAGGCTTATGCGCACGCAATCGCCAACGGCTATCGCTTCTATTCCTATGGCGACGCCAGCCTGTTGTTTCCGGATTCCGCGAGCCGATGACGGTCCCCAATCATTTTGAATTACTCAGCCAAAGCGGCGACGCGCGTCTTGGCCGATTGACCACGCCACACGGCGTCGTGCGAACACCCGCCTTCATGCCGGTCGGCACCGCAGGCGCCATGAAAGGCATTCACTGGCGCGAGATCCGCGACAGCGGCGCCGATATCGTGCTCGGCAACACCTATCATCTGATGCTGCGGCCGGGAGCGGAGCGCATCGCGGCGCTTGGCGGCTTGCAGGTGTTCACCAACTGGAACGGTCCGATGCTGACCGACTCCGGCGGCTTCCAGGTGATGTCGCTGGCGCAACTGCGCAAGGTCACCGAACACGCCGTGACGTTCCGCTCGCATATCGACGGGGCCAGTGTCGAACTCTCACCGGAGCGCGCCATCGCGGTGCAACAGTTACTTGGTTCGGACATTGCCATGCAACTCGACGAATGCGTGCGGCTGCCGGCGGAGCGCACTGACATCGAGCGTGCGATGCAGTTGTCGCTGCGCTGGGCCGAACGCTGCAAGCGCGCGTTTGAAAGCGCGCAAAAAGGGCACATGCTGTTCGGCATCGTGCAAGGTGGCGACGTGCCGGCGCTGCGGCATGCCAGCGCGCGCGGTCTCGTCGATCTCGGCGGCTTCCATGGTTATGCCATCGGTGGGCTCGCGGTCGGCGAACCGCAAAACGTCATGCTGCGGATGATCGAGGAGACGGCGCCGCATCTGCCGCAGGATCGGCCGCGCTACCTGATGGGCGTCGGCACGCCGGACGATCTGTTGCATGCGATCGCGCGCGGCATCGACATGTTCGACTGTGTGCTGCCGACCCGTAACGGCCGTCACGGATTGGCATTTACGCGGCGCGGACCGGTCAACCTGCGCAACGCGCGCCATGCCGACGATCCGCGGCCGCTCGACGAGGAAAGCCAGTGGCCCGCCACCAGCGGTTATTCACGGGCCTATCTGCATCATCTGATCAAGTCCGGAGAAGCGCTCGGCGCGATGCTGCTGTCGGAAATTAATATCGCCTATTATCAGAGCCTGATGCATGGCGCGCGCGATGCGATTGCGCGGGGGACATTCGCCGATTTCAGCACTGACGTGCGTGAGGCTTGGAAGCGCGGCGATCTCGCGCCCCGATAGGCGGTGCATTTGCCCGCGGCGCGACGGTCTTGCTCAATTGCAGACGATGGCCTTGAAGGTATGCTCGGTCACGTAACCGTAGCCACAGGTGTCGCAAGTCCAGAGATAGCTGACGACATTGTCCGACAGGAAGGCAGAGGCTTCGGCGGCAATCATCGAGTCGGCGCAAACCGGACAAGTCGGCAATTCACGCTCGCGTGGCGCGGCATGGACCAGAGTGGTCGACAGGGATTCCGCAATGGCTGGCATCGTGATCTCCTCTGTTGCTGATTTGCGCTGACAGAATACACCGCGATGTTTGACGATGTCGCAACGCAAATGCGTTGCTTTTACGATTTCTAAGGCGACCCGGCAGCGATGCAGGGAATGTGATCGTTCGTGATTGTCGCTTGCGTGTACCGGGCTGCGTCACGTATCTGAGCAGGGAAGGAGCTGCCGCTGCTTCCCCTTATTTGGCCGAAACAGGATATGACAATGTCGCAGCCACCACGGCGACCTCGTACGCTGAATGATGCCCGCACCGAGGCGGAAGCCGCGTTCAAGAAAGCGACTGCCAAAGTCGCCGCCCTGCTACCTCAACAGGCGGTGATCCCCGGTGTGAAGGAGCAGGTGACCTTGCGGATTGATCAGGATGTCCTGGAATATTTTCGAGAGGACGGTCCCGGCTGGCAGGATCGCATCAATGCGGCGTTGCGCAAGGCTGCTGGAAAGTAGGCTCTAGTCAGGCTGTCGAGCCGCGCTGATACTCTAGGAGCGCGACAGCGAGATCGACGCGCTCTTGAATGCACCTTCCGAACGAATCGTAACGCGCTGCTTGTTGCCGGTTGTGGTCATCGACAGATTGGCGGTGAAGGAGGGGGCGCTGACGACGACATCGAAATGGCCGCCGTGCGCCTTGCCTTGCAGGCTGCCGCCAATGTTCCGGCTGGATTCGCCCCAGGTGCCGGAGAGGGCACCGTCCTTGGCGATGACATTGCTCTTGAGGTCGAACTTGTAGCTGTCGCTGGCGCAGGTCAGCGTCTGGTTGAGACCGGTCCCGTCGCTGCTGACAGCATAGGTTGCACGGCAGCGGATACGTTCGCTCTGCCCGTTGTCGAGGGCAACTGTGCCGCTACCGGACCAGACTCCCGCCATTCCGGAAAACGCCCCCGGGGACTGTGCCGTCGCCACAGACCCGAGGCTGATCAGCGTCGCGCCCGCGACGATCAATCCCAAAGTCAGACTTCGACGCTTCACCCCGGTTTTCATTTTGTTGTTCCTGCCCTGGTTATTGACGTGAAGCTTGCCAGTTGCCGCTGCACGGGATGCCGCCGGACGCGCCGTTCCATTTGCCGGAGCCCGCGTTGCCGCTGAGCTGGCCGTTGGCATAAGCGCCCTGGAACGAAACCTTGACCAGTCCTGCGGGACCGACCTTGCCCGAGATATCGGCGCCTGGTGCGGTGATTTTGCCGTCGGTGACGGTGAGCGGATACTGGGTCGTCGGTTCGCAATTGCCGGACTTGGTGACGATGGTGACGCTCCATTGCCCGTCATAGGGCGTCTGGGCATTGGCCGAGGTTGCGGCAAGGGCGGCGGCGCTGGCGATGGTGGCAATGCAAACGCAAGCATGCAGGCGGCGAAAACGCATGAATCAAATTCCCCGATGGCGTGATGAGCGGGCTTATTCCGGAGCAATGTGTCCAAAATTTGCTGCGACGCCGCATAGGGATTTCTAGCCATCCGATTATAAACAATCGGTAACGACAAAGGTTCCGGCTGTGAAACGACCGGATTAAAATCCTTCGGTAGCGTTTTTGGATATGGTGAGCGCGGAGGGACTCGAACCCTCGACCCCATGATTAAAAGTTAGGTATTTTTGTAATTCAGTGAAATGCGCTGGCTTTCAATAGTGGGGTCTATTGGCGGTAATCATCGGTATATATTGCATAATATATGATTATTGTTATAATCTGAAATTCATAGGGGCCACGTCCTATTTCAATTTCTTGTGGCCCCGATGTGGCCCCGAGGAGATTTCAGATGCCGGCGAAAAAGGACCGCAAGGAATTGACCACCACATCCGTGGTCAAACTGAAGCCGCGCGCTGGCAGGTCTCGGGATTGGTTTCCAGACACGCAAGTGCCGGGGTTCGGGGTTCGCGTCACCGACAAGGGAAGCCAAACGTATGTGCTTCGCACGCGCTATCCTGGGTCATCCAATGCCGCGCGGCGTGAGATCGGCAAAGTCGGGGCGATCGGGCTCTCGGACGCGCGGGACAAGGCGCGACGCTGGTTGGCGCTGATCGGAGAGGGCAAAGATCCCGCCAAGGTCGAGGCAGAGCGGCGCGACGCGCAGATTGACAAAGATGCGAACACCGTCAACGCCATCCTTGATGACTTCGTGAAGCGGCACGTCAGCAAGCTCCGGAGCGCCGATCAGGTTAAGCACGCACTGGACCGTTACGTCCGGCCCCAGATTGGGGAAAGCTCCATCTATGATCTGAAGCGCCGGCAGATCGTGGAACTGTTGGACGCGGTGGAGGACGAGGCCGGGCCGGTGATGGCGGATCGGACGCTGGCCCATCTGCGGAAGGCGTTTAATTGGCAGGCCACGCGGGATGACGAATTCATGTCGCCGATCGTTCGGGGCATGGCGCGGACCAAGCCGAAGGAACGCGCCCGGCAACGTGTTCTGACCGACGACGAAATCCGAGATATTTGGCAAGCATTGGAAACCGCCGACTTGCCGTCCTGCTATCCGCGCTACGTCAAGATGCTGTTGCTGACCATGACGCGGCGCAACGAATCCGCCGACATGAACGCTGCTGAGATCGAAGGCGACCTGTGGACCATTCCGGGCGGACGGTACAAGACGAAGTTGGATCACGTCATCCCGCTGTCACCGGATGCAAAGGCCCTGATCGGCGCCAAGCCGGCCAAGTTCAAGGGCAAAAACTGGTTTGTGTTTTCGACCACCGGCGGAGAAAAGTCGTTTAGTGGGTTCAGCAAAGCCAAAAAGGCATTGGACGTCGAAATCGCCAAGCGCCGGAAGGCCGAGGGCCGGGAGAAGATTCCAGGTTGGACGCTGCACGATCTGCGGCGCACCGCGCGGACCCTGATGAGCCGCGCCAAGGTGCCAGAGGATCACGCCGAGCGCTCCATGGGCCACATCATTGCTGGCGTGCGTGGCACTTATGATCGTCACAAATACCTCGATGAAAAGAGGGAAGCGTTTCGGAAGTTAGCGGACCTTGTAGCGATCATCCTCGATCCACCGGCGGATAATGTGTTGCGGATCGACGGGGTGCGGGCATGAGCAAAATTCCCGTTGCGCAGCCGGTCGCCGAAGAAACCGAGTATCTTTTTGACCACTACGAATCGGATCAATGGGTCGAGGCGCTCAATTGGGCGCGAAAGGGGGATTTTGCCCCGCTGGTGGAATGTCTCCGCCTCAATTTAGTCGCGCCTCCGGACCCGATGGCGGTGCGGAATTTTCTCGCGGATGTCCTTGAAGGAAAATTTAAGAAGCCGCGCAACTCGAAGGCGAAGCGTGACTCCGAGCATGTGCAGTTCAAGGATGCGAATGGCCGTCGCTTTTTTATCGACAAGCGACATGTAAAACAGGCAACAGCCATCAAGCGCGTCCGCGAGGTTCAGACAACGCGACGTGTAAAACAGGCGAAAGCGATCGAGATAGTCGCAGCAGAATTGCAATTGGACGAAATGAAGATTGCTGAGTATCTGCGCAATCCACGACCGGAGTGGGGACTGTCGCGTCCTACGGTGGATGAAATGTTCGGATCAATACAGGGCAAATCCAAGGTTTAAGCCGTCGCACTTTTGACGCCGTTCCCAAACGCTGGTTTAGCCCATCTCACTATATGATCCACTGCACTCCGATGAAATTCACGGAGTGCAGCATGTCACCGAAACTCATTGACTACTCCGACCTTGCCGCCAAAGGCATAAACGCCAGCATGGTTACGCTCTGGCGCTGGGAGAAGGCCGGGAAGTTTCCGCGACGCGTTCGCATCAGTCACCTCAAGGTTGCGTGGGTCGAGTCGGAGGTCGACGCGCACATTGCGGCGCGCATTGATGCTCGTCCGCAGCGGGTGGCAGCATGAACAACGTTGCGATTCTGAGCACCGAGCACATCGCCGCTGTCCGCCTTTCGGAACTGACGCGCACGCTTATGGGCAGTACGCGCGCGATGCGCAAGGCTGGTCCGAAGTACTTGCCGAAATTCGCGCGCGAGAGCGACGATGCATATGCGAATCGCCTTGCGCGCACGACGTTGTTCAATGCGTTCGCAAAGACAATCCGCGATATGACTGGCCGCGTATTCTTGAAGCCGCTGGTTTTAGAAAACGACGTGCCGGAAGCGATCAAGGCATACGCGGAAAACATTGATCTGACGGGCCGACACATCAACGTGTTCGCGCGCGATGCGTTCTTCGACGCGTTGCAAACCGGCATTGGCTATATCTTCGTGGACATGCCGCGCGCGGTGGTTCGCCCCGACGGCTTGTCGCCGACTCTGAGGGATGAACAAGACGCCGGCATTCGGCCATATCTGGTCTATATCCCCGTTGAGCGTCTGCTTGGCTGGAAGTCTGAACTGATTGGCGGCGTTCATACGCTAACGCAGATCCGTGTTTTTGAAATCGTGAGCGAACCCGATGGGTTGTACGGCGAAAAGGACGTTGAACAGGTCCGCGTCGTCGAACCCGGCCGCTGGGAAATCCATCGCAAGGACCAACGCGGCGAGTGGGTCGTTGTCGATAGTGGCACGTCCAGCCTGTCCAAGATCACGCTCGCACCGATCTATTTGAACCGCACGGGGTTCATGACCGGCGAGCCGCCGTTGCTCGATCTTGCGGACTTGAACGTCGCGCACTGGCAATCGCAGTCGGATCAGCGGAATATTCTGACCGTTGCGCGCGTGCCGATCCTTTTTGGCGCTGGTCTAGGCGACGACGAGACAATCGAAATCGGCGCGTCGAGCATGGTTCGGAATTCGAATCCGGATGCGAAACTCACCTACGTCGAGCACACTGGCGCGGCGATCGATGCCGGAAATCAAGACCTAAAAAATCTCGAATTCCAAATGCAGGCAATGGGTTTGCAATTGCTGGTGCCCAATCCGGGTCAAACCGCGACCGGCGAAATCCGCGACGACGTAAAAGAAAATTCAACTCTCGGTGCCATGGCACGCGCGCTGCAAGACGCGCTCGAACAAGCGCTGGGCTACATGGCCGAATACATGGGTCTTGGCACCGACGCCGGCGGTTCGGTCGTCGTCAACACCGATTTCGGCACGCGCGGGACCGGCGACATTCAGTACCTCACGCAGGCAGTCATCGCTGGGAAGCTCGACGATCAGACGTATTTGGATGAACTGAAGCGCCGCGGCACGCTCGCCGACTCGGTGGACGCGGACGTCGTGCTGTCACGCATCGCGGACGCCGCGCCGGAATTGAATGGCGGCAAGCCGCTCGATCTTCACACCGGCCATAACCACTAACGATCGGAGAGTACCATGCAAGTCGAAGAAGTTCTGTTGTCTCGCTGGAAATACGACGCGCCTGAACTGGCGCCGGTGAAGTCGGCGCTGGAACGCGTGGTGAAATTCCATCGCACCGTGCGCGAAAAGCACGCCGAGATCGCGAACAACCCGAACCTATCCTCGCTGGGGCGAAAAGATGCGATGCGTGCTTTCGTCGCCGACCATGCGCATGAATTCGTTCGCGTCCGCAAGGCAGTGGAATCCGTCCAGGAGAAAATCGCGGCTCAACGCGCCAAGCTGGTCCCACCGGCACCGGACACGGCTGACGTTGCCGCTGCGGTGTTGCGGTCGGAAATGCGGACGATGCTACGCGCTATGAAGCCGGCGGAGCGTGCCAAGTTTCTGCTCGCATCGGATGCTGACCCGACGATGCTTGCCGCCGTGCTCGAAGCCCCGAACGTCGCATCCGGCATCGAGGTTGATACTCGTCAAAGGGTTTTCGATCGGGTGGTCGAGGCGACACATCCTGGCGAAGCGGCGCGACTCGACACGGCCGAACGCGCCGCCGAGTTGCTGCGCGCCGCCGCGCGCGTGACCTTCGACACCGGCAGCGCGGCGGCAGATTTTCCCGACACCGCGACGTTCTCCAAGGCGGTTGATGATGCCGTCGGCAATACGCTCGCGCTCGACGCTGACATTGATCGCCAGTTCGCCGGCGTGGCGGAGGCGGCGTGATGAGCCTGGCCGGCACCGCTGTAGAACAAGAGGCAGGAAAACAACTCGCCGAGGAGATGAAGCGGATCGCATTCGCGAGAATGTCGCCCGCGGAAGTCCTGTACTTCATCGACCTCGAATACAAACAAAAGATGGAAGAAAATCAGCATGACTGATGAGATTGCACGCCTTGGCGTAACGATCGACACGACGCAAGTTGAAAAGGGCGAAAAGGCCCTCGACGACTTCGCCAAATCCGCGAAACCGGCGGTCAAGGCGACCGAAGAACTGGAAGCCGCCGCGCAGGACACTGCGACCGCGTTCAAGAAAGAGGCTGACGGCGCGACGGAAGCCGCGAAGGCAACGGGCGGAATGGCGGACAAGGCAAAGCCCGCCACCGCGGCGACGAGCGGCTTGGGCCGCGCTGCCGCCGATGCAGCGCGCGCTGCCAGCGCACTCAAGAAGGATGCCGATAGCGCGACGAAGGCCGCAACGGGGCTCGGCAAGGGCACGGGCGACGCCGCGGACGGCGCGGAAGCGATGGCGGGATCTACTGGACTCGCTCGCCATGAGTTGATCAACCTGTCACGGCAAGCGCAGGACGTTGTCGTTTCGTTACAGGGCGGACAGGGACTCGGCACTGTCTTGATGCAGCAGGGCTCGCAAATCGGCGATGTCTTTGCAAGTAGCAAGGGCACCGTCGGCGGGTTCGCGCGGCAAGTCGTCGGCGCTGTGGGACCGGTGCGCTTGTTCGGCCTGGCGCTTGCCGCGACGGCAGCAGCGTCGGCCGTGACGATCAACTCGATTGCGAAAATGGAAAAGGCTTTTGATGACGTTGCGCGCGGCGCCGGAACGTCGGTCGCACAGTTGCACGCGCTGGATTCGGCAGCCGGATTCAAGGGTATTGATACGGCCGAATTCCTGAAAGGGATGCAACAATTCGGTCGGGCGATTTACGACGCGAAGATCGGCGTCGGCGGACTGGCCGAAACATTCCGCGCAAATGGGAAGTCCGCCAAGGATTTTACCGGCTACGTCGAAACCGCCGCCGACCTGATCAAAAATGCCGGCACCGATCAGCAACGGCTTGTGTTGCTCCAACAGATGGGTTTGCCCGCGACCATGGAATGGGTTCGTTTCTTGTCGCAGGGCAAGGACGGAATCCGCGCGGCGATCGATGAGGCCGCGAAGTTCGATACCGCGGCGGATGAGAAGCTGATCGCCAAGGCGCGCCAGTTCGACGACGCCTGGAATCGGGCGACCAAAAATCTCGGCACCGGATTGCGCAACGCCATTATTGAGGGCGCGTCGTGGTTCGATACGTTGAGCGAGAAGGGCACCGCCGCGCTGATGAAAATTCCAGGCATCGGCGCGTCGGTCCCAACCAATATCCTACGCAACGCCATGCAAGATCGTGCGGCCGGATATCAGGTTGGTTCGCGTCTCACGGCATCGTCCGACGTCTCGGATTTCTATCGTGGCACCGGCGCCGGACTCGCGGATGCAGCGGCGAAAAAGCCGACGGTTGATCCGAATGCCGCGCAGATCGCGATCGCGCGCCAGCAACAGCAGATCGGTTTGCTGGGCACCACGAAAACCGTGGCCGAGATCACAACCGACTCGAATGTCGTAATCCTCCCTCCCAAGAAAGAAATCAAAAATGACGGCCATCAATATCGTCGCGCGGCCTGATCAGGGCGCAATTTACGTCCTCACCGACGCTGCGATCTACACCAAAGCGGACGGCGTATCCGCGTTCGGGCTCAAGGCATATCCAGTCGCAAATTGGCCCGGCCTGGTGACGGGCGTCGGCAACGCCAATGCAAGCCTCATCCTTGCGTTCGCGTTGGCGCAGACGTTCGGCGGCGAGGATGTCGCGTTCGATACGATGATCGCGACATCAGACATGTCCATGCCGGAATATTTGGCGGGCACCAAATTTCCCGGCGGCGGCGAGATTATCATCTGCGGTATCTCAAAGGCGCGTAATCGACCCGAAATCTATAGCTTTCGTCTGGACGACACGATCCCGCCAGGCGTCACGCCGGCCGAGATCAAGGAAGCCATTAAACAGGGCTTCTACGCGGAGAAGCCAGGGCAGTTACTGAAACTGCCCGACAATGTGATGACGCCGGTGCCGCCGTTGCAGCTTTCGCTCGCTGCGAATTATGAGGGCATTAAGCCGACTGACACCGAAGATCAGGTGATTTGGTCGATGCGAAAGCACCTCACGATGCAGCGCCATATGCCGCTCGCTGATGACGTGTCAGGCATCGGCGGGTTCGCAACTCTGACCAAGATCACTGCGGACGGGATAACACAGCGCATCGTTGATCGCTGGCCGGAAGATCAGATCGGCGGTTTGATTCGCCCGGCGCGGATCGATTGGCAAAAGTGGCACGCGGATAACCCGCGACCGTAATCCTTTTGGCGCGCCAGCCATGGCGCGTCGAAGCGCGGACCGGGGCGAGGTGCGGGTAGGCCTTTGCCCCGGTCTATCGCGAATTCACAGACAACGGAGTTATCCATGACGAAAGTTCAATTCGAAAAATATGCGAAATCCAACCGCCCGGTGCAGAAGGCGGCGGCTGCGATCGCCATGCGCCTCGACGAGCTGACCGCTAAAATGACGGGCCACGCTCATGACATAAAATCGGATGTCAACTTGAGCGATCGAGGTCGGCGCGCGAAATTGGAGCCGCTGTACGTCAAGGCGTTTCAGGATTTGCACCGCATCCAGCACGAGATCGCCGGCCTTTCTCGCACCGTTGCCAAGCCGAAGTTGCCAGCTTTGGCGAAGGACGACGTTGTCGGCTTCCTGCAAGATCAGGAAGCGCGGGCATATGTCCGTAGCCTCGCCAAATCGGGCAAGGTGCTGGACCCTAGCGATCTGCCGGCGTCTATCGCCGCGGCGGTTGTTCGCGCTGATCCCGCATTGTCGGGCGTGACGCCGATACTGCACCGCGCCATGCATGATCGGCTGCTCAAGGATGCATTTCCTGAAGCCTCGCAGGAATCGGACGCCGATGCGGCTGCGCTCGAATTAGTGACGTCGGCTACGGCACATACCCACGCAAAATTGCAGCAGCAGGCCGGATTCCTCAACCAGGCCGGATTTGGCGATTGGCACGCACAGGCCGTTGAGCCGATCGAGCGCGAGTTTGCGGTTGCGGATTCGCATCAGCGAACCGAACGCGAAAAGACAAACTCCGAAAATTCAGTTGAGTCGTTGATCGAGTGCCTGCGCAGTGCGTCCCCGCAAGAGCGCGCTGACGCTCAAAATCGGATTCGTCGGATCGATATGGAAGAACATATCGCCGAAATGCAGGCACTGAAATCGCTTTGATGCGCGTGGCCGTCGCGCGTCGAAGCGCGGGCCGGGAGGGGCGCGGATGTACCGCCTTTCCCGGCCCGCTCCGTTTCATGCGAGCGCTTTCGCCAGCACGGCCGCGGTAACCCGCACTTGTCGCCAAGACCGCACCTTGATTCCGTCTTCCAAGGCGAACAGCAGGCGCTCGATGAATGCGTCTTTCTCTTTCTTCGTCATCAGGTTTCTCCATGTTTGATAACGAAGTAATAATCCCATGGTGCAGAAATGCCGTAAAGAGAAGGGTTTTTCGTATTTTCGTTATGTTGACAATCTGCAATTCAGTGCGCGTCTTTCGCAAATACCAAACTTAGGAATTTGGTGAGACTCGGATCATACAATTTTCCCATGAGAACAATCGAGAGCACGGACACCATAACGGCTATCGCGAATTCTTCTCGCGGTACGACGTCAGGACGCATCGCCGTACTTCAAGACGGCGGCATCATCCGCAAAGGCTCGCGCGGCCGGCACGGCGGCGTTGAGTGGAACGAATCCGAATGCGTCAGCGCGCTGCTTGCTGTTGTGCTCGATCATCCGCACGGTGCGGACGTTGCCGATCGTATCAAACGCATCCGAGCGCTACCTCTTGTTTATTCGCGGTCGAATCCGCTCGAATCTCGCGCATCGCTGGAGGCCGCTATTCGCGGGTCGTTCAAGTTCGTTGCGGGGTTGTCTTTGCATCCGCTCCACACTCTTGGCAAAGCGCTCGACGCGATCGTGCGCGACATGCGCGACGGCACCTTTAACGCCTGGACCGGTGGTGCAGATTCAGACGTTGTTTGTGATTTTCATCACGAAGGTCAGTCGGCGGTGCTGATGATTGATCAACCGGATCGAAATCAGTCCGCAGTATTCGGCTTCGGATTCGATAGGGATCAACCGTCCGCGACGGAAAAGTTCGTTCGTATCAGAATGGCCGCGTTCACGCGTCTCGCCGAGGCGATGGGACCGCCGTAAGGCCAACAGAAAACCGCCCGATCAGGGTGCGATCGAGCGGCGAAATGTGGTGCTTGGAAAGTCTGACAGCTAATCCATTACCAGATTTTGCCGGTTTTGCAAGCATTTTGATCGGGCTCCGTGAGATGGAGAGGAGCCGATCAAAATGCTATGCGAACATTTACTTCCCCCGATCGACGAACTGCGATCGCGAACGGCGTATCAATTGCCGTCAGTCGATGAGGCAATCGCCATCGCGCTATCCGATGACTTGATTTTCAGTTGGTCGAAGTTCTGCGAACAGCGTGCACCATCTGAATTTGTCCGACATTTTGCCTGGGACATGCGGCGGCTCGACGCGTTCGAGCATTTCGTTTGTTTGATGCAAGCGTGGGGCGATCCCGATCAGATTGACGAGCTTTGGGCTAACGCGGATCGCGAGCGCTGCGAAACGGACGCAATGATTGCGATCGACCTAGCGAAAATTCACTTCCGCGACGGCCTGGACGTTTTATTCCGGCCTGATGATGGCGAGGACGTTCGCAACGAATTGGAATCTCTTACTGACCGTTTCGACGCGATGCATCTGGCGTCGGTTCGCGAAGTTGCGGGTTACTTCAAGGATGACACCGGGATGCTTGGTTATGAAAGTCGCGATCTTGTCGCGGATTTGGAGAAAGCGAAGTTCGCGCGCGACGTGAGAAAGGGGATCATCCCTTCGCCGACGCCTATCGCTCGACCAGCAACCGGCGCCATTCCGCTGCTTGATGCACAGAAAGCGGTCGCATCGCTTGGTCAGCCTATCGTCGACACCTTTCTCGCGGTTTCAGCGGAGTGGATGCAAGAGCCGAAAACCGCATTCCCACAATTGCCCGAATCCGTGCGGGAGCATCCGCTATTCGAAGCGTTGAATACCGCTATCGCCCGGATCGTTGCGATGGCGGACTATTCGCCCAAGCAATTCCGTCAAACGTCTGTGCTGCCGGCGCTGGCCGTTCTGCACGCCGTGCATCCCGACATCTACGAACGCGTCTACAATCGCGCCACCGCCGCCGGCGCCATTATATCGTCAGCGTCATTCGACGCCGCGGTTAAGAACTTTGAGAATCGAGTGCGCCGCGAAGTGAATACCGGCGCGGGGTTTCTCACGGATGCCAAGGGAAATCCGGACCCGAACAACTCCGACAACATCGCCGTGTTCATCCGGCAGCGGCAAATCGAGTTGCGATACAACGAATGGGATCAGCGCTTCGAACATGCCGACGCCGGAAGAGACAACTGGCAGACCCTGACCGACGACATTCGAAACGATTTGCTGGTCGACGCCGAGAACAGCCAATTCGCCTTTCGTCCGACAGAGAGTCGTTTTCGGCGCGGCCTCGCCAAGATCGCGCGGGAAACGAAGTTCGATCCGGTGCTGGAAATGATCGGCAGGCTCGCCGATACCTGGGATGGCGTGGCTCGCCTGGACAGTTGGTTGCACCATGCTGTTGGCGTGCCGGATGACGACTACCACCGGGCGGTCAGTCGCAACGTAATCGGCGGCATGGTGCGCCGCGCGCGGCATCCAGGGTGCCAGCATCAGGAAGTGCTTCTTTTGATTTCGCCGAAGCAAGGCGAGGGCAAATCGACGCTGGCGCAGATCCTCGCTGTCAACGAAGAGTGGTTCACCGACGATATCGACCTGAACGCGACGCCGCAGAACATGATCCCGCAAATGGCCGGCAAGTGGGTGATTGAGTTTCCGGAGTTGAGCGGGATGGCGCGCAAGGAAACCGAAAGCCTTAAGGCGTTTCTGACCCGCCAGACCGAGAACGTGACGAAGAAATATCAGGCTGACGCATCGCGGATCAGCCGGCGCTGCATTTTCGTTGGAACGACCAACTCCGAACGACCGCTTCGCGATGAGACTGGCAATCGCCGATGGTTGCCGGTGCGCGTTGCGCGAGAGATCGACCTCGCATGGATGCGCGCCAACGTCGAGCAGATCATTGGCGAGGCTGCGGTGCGCGAGGCGAACGGTGAGGCTTTCTCGATCCCGCGAGAGTGCTGGCAGGTCGCAGCCGAACACCAGGCCGCAGCGGCGGAGCAGCCCGAGTACGTCACGATCCTCTCAGACTGGCTGACGCCGTACCCTGACGCATTCGCGACATCGTCGACTATGTCCGAGATCGTCCGCCGCGCGGCCGGCAGACAGATCAACGCCAATGCTTACGGACGGCATCTGCGAAGCATGGGTTTCCTGGATACATACAAATGGACCGACGGCCGATCAACGCGGCAATGGCGGCGAGGCAGCGGCGCGCGCGAGTTGATCCCCGCTGTGGACGGTCGAGGCGTAGCATGTCGGATCATACCGACCGCATTCGCACCGCCGATGAAATTGCCGCCGCTGCCGTACCAATAGCGCATCACAGCAAAGTGCCGTGAGGATTTGGACTGCCGTGAGGGAATTTTCTAATGGTTTCAATAGCCTCACGGCATCACGGCAGATTCGCTAATTCTGGAAAGTTCGTCAGAGATCAGAATGAATCGAAATCGATTTGTGGAGGACTCCTAGAAAACAGCCGTGATTGCCGTGAGAGCCGTGATGCCGTGAGGATTTCCGTCAACTGGTAATCGCATCATTTCGTCAGTCACCTTGCCAGCCCATTGAATTGGGTCGGCGAGGTTTTTCATTTTGGAGGAAGTCCGAATGTTCAAACCTGGTCAGCTTGTCACGTACCAACATCGTGTCGGTCGCATCGTGGACGCGTGGGATGGATTCGCGGAGGTGGCGTTCGTCGATGACGATGGTTTCATCAGCGTCCGCGAACTGAGCAACCGCGTGCTGTATTCGCTCAGATCGTCGCGACAGATGCGTAGCATTTGGCCGGTGAAAGGCTCGAAAGAATGTAGAGGCTGATCATTCAATCGCCAAGGAATTAAATCCCATTATCGCTAGCAAATTATCGATCTTCTGATATTTAGTCATGTGGTCCTATATAAATGCCATTGATATTATTGGATAAAACGTGGTATCTTGACTTAAATCCTATTCGGGGCCACGATAGGGCCACTAAGGCGCAATTCGCGCCCTGCTTTTGTGAGTTTTTACCATGGCCAAGACTGGCCCAAAATGCACCGTCTGTCAGTCCAAACACCGCCATCAGATTGATATCGGCCTCGTGCATGGCGTGTCCGCGCTCGTCCTGTCCAGCCGGTTTGGCGTCAAGCACGACGCGGTATATCGACATGCGAAGAACCATCTGACGCCTGCGCAGCGCGCCGCGATCCTGGCGCAACAGAAACCGGCTGCGATCGACCTGGACGCCCTCCGGACCAGTGAAAGCGAGGGGCTGCTCGCCAGCCTGGTTGCGCAGCGCGCCCGGCTGCTGGTGAAGGCCGACACGGCCATGGAATTCGGCGACACCAAAGGCAGCGTTGCGGCCGAGAACGCCATCACATCCAACCTAGCGCTGGTGGCGAAGCTGCTCGGGCAACTCGTCCAGGTGCATGACGTCCGCCATACGAACCTGCTGGTCAGCCCGGACTACATGAAGCTGCGGGCCGCGCTGGTCGAGGCGCTGCGGCCGTACCCGGAAGCCGCCCGCGCCGTCGGCGCTGCGCTGCACCGCCTCGAAAGCGACGCCGCGACCGATATCACCGCGGCGGCAAAGAAGGGCCGGGCCGCACCGCCTGAACCGATGCTGATCGAGCACGCGCCCGCCACCATGCCGCCGCTGCCGTATTGACCATGCTGCTCGCGCGCGACATCGCCCGGACGCTCGATCCCGCTCTGCTGGCTCGGGATGCCGAGATCGAGTTGGACGAATGGCAGGCCGATTTTGTCCGGTCTAACTCTCCGCAAACTGCCATGTTGATCCCGCGTCAGCACGGCAAAACGGAAGCTGCGGTTATCAAGTCGCTGGCGATTGCCACTTCGGAGCCCGAAAGCCTCATCCTGATCGCGTCGCCAGCGCAGACCATTTCGAATGAATTCGTACTCCGTGCTCGCACCACATATCGACGCATTAAGGATGCCGCGCCGCTCATAGGTGACGCTACACGTCGGATCGAGTTCGAGAATGGCAGTCGCATCCTAGCGCTACCGGGCGATAACGACGGTGACACTATTCGAGGCTTGGCGAATGTACGTCTTGCGATTGTCGACGAAGCATCGCGATGCTCGGAAGCGTTGATCGCAGCAATACGCCCGATGCTCGCTACAAACAGGCGTGGTCAACTCGTCTATCTCTCGACGCCCAAAGGCAAGAGAGGCACTTTCTACGAGACGTGGATATCAAACAATCCGGATTGGAATCGCATCAAGGTAAAACTCGGATCATGCCCACGCATCACGCCGGAATTCTTGGCGCGCGAACGGAAAGATATGGGCGAGACAAAATTCCGCGAAGAGTACCTGTGCGAATTCCTCGATAACAATGAAGCGGCATTCCCAGCCGACATCATCGACGCCATGTTTACTGACGAGGTTTTGCCGCTATGGGGATGATCAACATCGCGCCGGGCTGGCGCCAGGTGCCGGCGCGCGCCATCGATAGGTGGATCGTTGGCGTTGACCTTGGGCAATCGACCGATCCGACCGCGATCAGCGTTTTGCATCATCGCGTCACACCACTGGATGAGTGGAAGCCGAACGACGCGGCGCGCGTATGGAAGCAAGCCTATACCGAACGCTTTGACGTGCGCCACCTCGAACGTCTGCCGCTCAACACGCCGTATCCGGCGCAGGTGCAGCACGTCGCCACGCTGTTGCAGCGCCCGCCGCTGAATACGCTCAATCCGACGTTCGTGATCGACGAGACGGGCGTGGGGCGCCCGGTCGGCGACATGTTCGATGGTGCGGGATTGCGGCCGAATCGGATTACCATCACCGCGGGATTGGAAGCGACGCAACATGGCGCGCGAACCTGGCATGTCCCAAAAGGGCTGTTGATCGCGAACCTGGAAGCGCGATCGCACGCGGGCGAATTGCGTATCGCGTCAAACATCACCGACGCCGGCGCGCTCAAAGAGGAAATGAAGGATTTCCATCGGAGTGTATCCGCGGCGGGCAGGGCGACCTACGGTGCGCGCACCGGAAAGCACGACGACCTGGTGTTGTCGGTCGCGATCGCGCTATGGATGGCTACGTCAGGGCCGTCGACGAGCGTTTCGGAATTGCGGGTGTAGGGCGGTAAATAATCCGCGCAGCCTTGGCAAGGGCTACCCGAATCAGCCAAATAAGTCAGTTGACTTTCTTTATGCTGATTTGGAGGGGCCATGCCGACCGCGTCGTTGAATGCGTTTCTCAAAATAGTTTCTAAGAACTCTCCGCAAAAAGCATCCGAATATGGGCGCTATTTGACGCCGGGTGGATACGATTTCTATTGGAGTCTGAAGGATGCTTCGCGTGCGTTAACAGTTGGCGGCGAGGCGTTCGAAGAGTGCTGTAAGACGATTCTCAAAATTAAACGGCCGCCAGAGCGAAAGCACAATCTGAGCGGTCTCAAGTCACTGGAAAAGTGGGCGACAAAAATCGAGGCATCGGGCTTTTTTGCAAGCCCAGTCGCGCAGCACAGTAGCCCAGCCGGATATTTGACGATCAAGATAGAACCGACGTTCGGATATCTATCTGGTGGCAAGCGCAGACTTGTTCATCTCTGGGCGTCGCAGACTTTATCACTTCCAAGGAATGTTGCGGGGTGTGGCCTTTATCTAATGAAGGAGCACATTTGCACAGGCGAATTTGAGGACTGTGTTCCGGCGATATTGGACTTGCGTAAGCGCGAATTATTTGTGGCCGATAAACTTCCGCCGATGACGGCTGCCATGCTGGCAAGCGAACTTGCATGGGCTGATAGCTTCTTCGCGACGGTCGCGAAGGCGGCATGAGCATTTCGGACTTGAGAGCGTAAGCGGCGAGCGGCCAATGATGTTTAACTTGAGAACGGAGATTGGCTCACCGAGGCAAAACGGTACTATGCGTGGAGACTTGATGCAGTCGTTGCCAGAAGTAGCTTTTGAATTTCACGTGGTCGGCATATTCAGCGGGGCGCAGTTCGTGAGCCCAAAGGCGACCTAGAATCGCAGCAATCCAGTCAGCGGCTTGAATGTTCTGATTGATATAACTCTCGACCTCGAAGGGAGGGCTCAATAGATGTCGCGCAGGTTGCTGGCCAAACATGGTTTTGGAAGCTGTAACCAGCAACTGCTTTCGCGCTGAATGTTCATCGACAACCATCACGTAATTTGTATGCTGTGCGCTGCTGAAATTTTCTAGTTGTCGTATGGTATGACTTAATACCGTGGTATAGAGACCGATCGAATTGACGTCGGTTGTTCCGCTAATCTTTTCCCTGACGTAATAAAAAATCTTGCCGCCGCAGTTGCGAATTTCGTTGATCAGACGAAAGCCGGTCGCGCGATAATGTTTGTATTTGGCAACGTGCTTGGTCGTGAATATTTCCGTACCCTTCTTCTCCCAAAGCGCGCCAATCGTTTTCGCTTTTGCGATCTCCATCGCGAAGAGATGCTCCTTCAGTTGAAGAAACTTCGTCGCAAATGGACGGATCGCGGTCTCTGGAAGGATAATGCCTCCCAATCCAAAGACAGGGCTTTCATTGTATCGGATGTTCTTCCGACCCATATAAGGGCCAATGTGACCGAACTCATCCAGATAAACAAAATTGGTGCTCACGCATCCCCCAGATACGCGGAAGCCCGCGCTATACGATAGCACGGGCCCCTGAATGAGCGCGGCATCATCCCTTTATCGGGACGACCTCGCTTCTCAATACCTAATCTAGGGTTCCCGGCGCTAGATTTCAAGTGAAGTTTTTAAATCGGAGAAGTTTCGTAGCGGTCGAGTTTACAGAGTTCCACCCTTTATGCGGGATGTCGCGAGGCAAAGACGATTCCACTCTGAAGTGGCCCTCTAAGTGGCCCCGGCAATAAAAAGCCCCCGCAACGGGAGGCTTGAAAACGAAAATTCTCTACTATTATCAATGGTGAGCGCGGAGGGACTCGAACCCTCGACCCCATGATTAAAAGTCACGTGCTCTACCGTCTGAGCTACGCGCTCACGCGTGGGCTGTGTAGGGGAAGGGACCCACGCGGGTCAATAGCCGCACGGCGAATGCACCGACTTCATTGGGAAAATCGAATTTCGATGCAAGCGCTTGATGTTGGATGACGATCCTTATGCGCAATATCGGCCGTTCCATGCAGAAGCTGCCGGCTCAAGCCTCATGTTTTGACGCGTTTTCTTTACGCAAACCGGTATCCACTCCGCTCGAAAACGCTTTAATGCAGCGTCGGGGTGTCGGACGGCACCTGTTGCGAAGGGCCGATCATCGGCATCGGCGCGGGGCGCAGGCCGATGAGTTCGGCCGAACGGGTCCAGGTGTAGCGCCAGAAGGCGAACGAATTGATCCGCGACAGTTCGAGCGTTGCCAGCGCCACCGCCGACAGGAACGGCAAGCTCTGCAACACCAGCACGCCAGCAAAGATGTAGATCTCGGTGATCTGCCGGAAGCTGTTGGAGGCCACCAGAACCACCGCGCCGATTAGCAGCAGCGCGCCGATCACCGCCTCCCAGAATGCCTGGAATTCGATCGACATCCGCGACAGGCCGCCCTTAGAGGTGCGGGCAAAGGGCAGGTGCTCGGTGATCAGACCATTCGCGACGGCGCGCGATACGGTCCATTGCACCGACATCGCCGCGATCATGGCCCCCAGCATCTGGCCGCGCTTGAGTGTGACGCGCAGTTTGTAGAGCGAGAGGAAGTGCGCCATCGAGACGACGAAGGCGGCGATGATCGGCAGCGTCAGAATCTTGTCGGGAATGGCGATGTCGGCGAAGGCGACGATCGGCACCCACACCAGATTGAGCAGGGCGACCAGCACGCCGAGGCTTTCGGCGCCGAGCCAGTTCAGCCAGCCGAGTGCAAATTCGCGCTTCTGGTCCGGCGACAGCCGGCTTGCACCGGGCAGGAAGCGCCGCCAGTGCTTCTTGACGATCTGGAAGCCGCCATAAGCCCAACGATGGCGCTGCTTCTTGAACGCCTCGTAGGTGTCGGGCAGCAGGCCGTGGCCGTAGCGCTTGTTGGTGTAGTGCGTCAGCCAGCCCTGTTCGATGATGGCGAGGCCGAGATCGGTGTCTTCGCAGATGGTGTCGCCGGCCCAGCCTCCGGCCTTGTCCATCGCCTCGCGGCGGATCAGGCACATGGTGCCGTGGACGATGATGGAGTTGGTTTCGTTGCGCTGGACCATGCCGATGTCGAAGAAGCCGGCATATTCGCCATTCATGGCGTAGTGCATCAGGGAAAGGTCTTCGTCGCGGTGGTCCTGCGGTGCCTGCACCAGGCCGACGCGAGGATCGTCGAATGCCGGGACGAGGTCCTTGAGCCAGTCGGGCTGAACCACGTAGTCGGCGTCGATGATGCCGATGATTTCGGCATCGGCGGCGGTGCGGTCCATGGCGATGCGCAGCGCGCCGGCCTTGAAACCCTTCACCTTCTCGGCGTTGATGAACTTGAAGCGTTCGCCGAGCATCCGGCAATGATCCTGGATCGGCTGCCAGAACGCCGGGTCCGGCGTGTTGTTGATGATGACGACGCACTCGAAGTTAGGGTAGTCGAGCCGCGCCACGGCATCGAGCGTCTGCTTCAGCATTTCCGGCGGTTCGAAATAGGCCGGCACGTGGATCGACACCATCGGGTGCCTGCGATCGGGGGCCGAAGCGGCGGCCGCCGTCTTCTCCGGCGAGAGCAGACGGACCGGGCGATGGCCGAACGCGATGGTCGCGATTTCCTCGATGCGGGCCATCGCGATCAGAATCAGCGGTACCAGCAGGATCAGGCCCAGCGTCATGGCAAAGGCCGAGCCCCAGACGAAATAGTGGCCATTCCAGTAGGCGAACACGGTGGCGACCCAGGCGCCAACGCCGTTAGCGGCGACCGAGAGCATCCCGGCCTGTAACACCGTCGGTCTGTACAGGCGGAAGATCGGCAGCGACAGCAACACGCCGATCAGAAGCGCGATGCCCGCGAGCTTCCAGTAAGCCTGATCGACCACCGGACCGGTCCAGTTGAACTTGGGCTCGCGGCTGGCGTTCAAGATGCCCCAATAAGGACCGACGCCACCTTCGAAATACTTCCACGGCTGGTCGATCGCTTCGACGATGTTGTATTCCATCCCGATCGACTCGGCGCGCGTGACGAAATTGCGCAGCACCACCGCCTGCTCGAAGGGGCCGGGCACGGCGTTTTTGAGATTGTAGCCCGCCGACGGCCAGCCGAATTCGGCGATGACGATACGCTTGCCCGGAAATGCCTCGCGGAGCTTCTGATAGATGATCAGGGCCTGCTCGACGGCCTGCTTGTCGGAGAAGCCTTCCCAATAAGGCAGGATATGCGCGGCAATGAAGTCGACGGAGGAAGCCAGCTCCGGATGCTCAAGCCATATATTCCAGATTTCGCCAGTTGTTACAGGGACATTGACCTGGCTTTTGACGCGCTGGATAAGCTTGATGAGATCGCCGACCTTCTGGTCGGCGCGATAAATGGTTTCGTTGCCGACAACGATGCCGTTGACGTTGCTGTTGTGCTTGGCGAGTTCGACCGCGGCCTGGATTTCCCGCTCGTTGCGGTCGACGTGTTTGTCGATCCAGGCGCCTACCGTCACCTTGATGCCGGCCTCGTTAGCGATCGGCGGCACAAGTTCGACGCCGCCCGTCGACGAATAAAGACGCACGGCGCGCGTCAGCGGCGCCAACACTTTCATGTCGGCGCGAATCTTCTCGGTGGTCGGGATATTGTCGACGTCCGGATGTCCGGAGCCGTCGAACGGAGCGTAGGATACGCTCGGCAAAACGCCGGTGAAATCGGGAGCTGGCTGCTTCTCCCGGAAAATGCCCCAGATGGCGGCATGGGCGGCGGTGACAAGCAGCAGAACGGCGACGACAGCGCGCATCGCGACTAAACCATTTCGGGGCGGCATGACCGGTGAGCGGATCGTTCCCCTCGATCCGTCAGAAGCTGCGGCAAGGCGAGCATATCAATGCCACAACAATTATCCACTCGTATGACGCGAGGGCATTTCTCGGACGACAATGAGAGCAAACCGCCTGCGGTTCGCTTCGTTCCTGCGCGCCGCGTCAATTATTTTGCCGGCGCGGGCGTTGGCGGGGCGGCAGGTGCAGCCGCGGGAGGCGATGCGGCGGGCGCGCCCGATGCCGGAGCGGGCGACGGTGCTCCGGCGTTCGCGGTTTGTGGCTGGGCGTTCGGATTGATCCAGCACGCATGAACCCGGCTGTTCAGGCTGTCGGGCACTTTCGGATCGATAGCGCCGAAACGGACCAGGCAACGGAACGTCGCCTGCACATGACCGCCCGGGCAGCCAAAGCGATCGTAGAGATCGAGATGACGGAAAGCCGTGTCGAGATCGTCGCGCCACATCAGGACGACGACGCGCCGCCCAAGCCAGACGCACTCGGGATTGCCGGCTGGCCCGTTGATGGCCTTCGAAGCCTCGGCGAATTCATCCGCCTTGCGCTGGCTGTCCTTGGCGGCTGCTTCCGCCGCCGTCGCCGGATTGGCGTTGTTGGACTGCGCGGGCTTCGGGGTTTGATCCTGAGCACGGAGATCGCCGCTCTGGGCGATGGCACCGCCGACGCCAAGCATCAGTGCCAGTCCCGGCACGGCCAATGTCCGCATCAACGCAGCCCGCAGTTCAACTCGTATCTGACGCATGCCGTCCCCGGTTTTGATATCCTGATGCCCGCCCGTGGCAAAATCACTGCTGAGATGCCGCGTAAATGGGTCCCCAATGCGGCGAAGCGCAGTTCCGGATTCCATGAAACACAAAATGCTTTTTGTCTAGTAAAGGCGGTAGCCGCTGACCGAATTCCGATCGAGCGATCGTGTCCAGACGATGGCTGAGACAAGAAGTATGGGATTGAGGCGGCGCGGCACTTGGCAGAGCGGCGGTGATTGGCTAATCGACGATTCCGGCACTTTCCGCTGGCGGCTCAATTCCGTGAGAACCTGAGCTGCTCTTCGATTTGAGTATTTTCCCCGGCGGGCAATCCCCACCGGTGGGACGTCTTTCAGGAGGATCGGGCCAATTTCATTGCGAACGCCGCTAGCTCTGTTGTTCCTGTCGTTATGCGCGATCGCCGCCATCTGGTGGTGGCTGGCCATCCCGATCACGCTGACGCGCGCGCCGATCGATCCGGCGGCGAAACTGGAATGCGTTTCTTATGCGCCATTCCGCGGCGACCAGAGTCCGCTGGTGAAGGGGACGCAGATTCCGCCCGAACAGATCGCCGAGGACTTCGCGCAACTCGCCAAGATATCGAAATGCGTTCGGACCTATTCGGTGCAGAACGGCCTCGACAAGGCGCCCGAACTGGCACGCAAGGCGGGACTCAAGCTGATCCTCGGAATTTGGCTGGGAAGCAATCGCGTCGACAACGTCGTCGAGATCGCGACCGCCGTGCATCTTGCCAAGGACTATGCCGACGTCATCAGCGCGGTCGTGGTGGGCAATGAGGTGCTGCTGCGCGGCGAGATGACCGCCGCCGATCTGGCCGCCAACATCCGCTCGGTCAAGGCGCAGGTGAAGGTCCCCGTGACCTATGCCGATGTCTGGGAATATTGGCTGCGCAACCGCGATATCTATGACGCGGTCGATTTCGTCACCATTCATATCCTGCCCTATTGGGAAGACCTTCCGGTTCCGGCGCGTTATGCCGCCACCCACGTCGATTCGATCCGCAAGCGCGTGGCGGTGGCGTTTCCGGGCAAGGAAATCCTGATCGGGGAAACCGGCTGGCCAAGCGCGGGCCGGATGCGCGAAGGGGCGTTGCCCTCGCGAACCAATCAAGCGCGGGTTGTGTCCGAAATTCTCACCTTGGCCAAGCAGGAGAATTTCCGCGTCAACCTGATCGAAGCCTACGACCAGCCGTGGAAGCGCCAGCTTGAGGGCACGGTCGGCGGTTATTGGGGGCTGATCGACGCCAAGGCGCGCGCGGAAAAATATCCGGCCGGTGTGCCCATCAACAACTTCCCAAGGTGGAAGCAGGAGATGGCTGCGGGGATGGTGCTTTGCGTCCTGATCTTCGTGGTCGCAATGTGGACGGCGCGTCGGCGGCCATGGGCGCCGCATTTCAGCGCGTGGCTCGGTGTCGCGGGTTCCGCGACCGCGGCCGGAGCCTTGTTGGGCGTGGCGGTTGAGAAGCTATTGACCGAAAGCCTTGGTATCGGCGGCTGGACCCAGTGGGGTTTGTTGCTGGCCGCAGGCGTTCTGGCGCCATTGCTCGCCGCCAGCGTCCAAATGTCGGGTCGGCCACTCCCGACATTCGTCGAGGTGCTGGGACCGCGCGCCGGTCGCACGACCTCGCGGCGGATGCTGCTGCTGGGTTTGACGCTGGGCGTGACGACGGTGATCGCGACCGAGACCGCGCTCGGTCTTGTCTTCGACCCGCGCTACAAGGACTTCCCCTTCGCTGCGCTGACGATGGCGGTGGTGCCGTTCTGGATGCTGATGGTATTCAACCGCCCGCACGCCGGCGCGCGGCCGATGGCGGAAGCCGTATTCGGCGGGCTGCTGGTGATCGCTTCCGCTTATATCGCCTTCAACGAAGGCATCGCCAACTGGCAGTCGCTGTGGACCTGCCTAGTCTACGTGATGCTGGGGATCACACTGTGGCGGGCGCGGGCCGCGCAAAGCCCAGGATAAGCAACCCGATTGCGATCCCTGAAAGCGCGACATTGTAAAGCACGATGCCGGCTCCGGCGGCGATCAGTCCGACAGTCAGTAGGACAATCGACGGCCGCATCACATGCAGAACGGCGACGATCACCGCCACAATTCCGAACACCGAGTTGCGGAACAGATAGGTTGCGACCGAACGGGCCTTGCAAAGATAGCTTTGCAAGCCGGCGTCGCAAGCAAGCGTCACGGTCGATAGCTCGATGGCGAGATAGCGCACGTAAAGCGCGTAGCCGACGGTGACGAAGCCGACGACCATCAGCCACTGAACCTGGTATGGCGTCAGCCGGAAGGGGTCTTTTTTCATCACACGAATATGGTTCGGATGGCGCGGAGGGGCAAGCCGAAGCCGCCCGTCGCTGCATTCGTCCTGTGTATGACGCGACAAGCACGGGCGATGGACGACAAAAGGGGTTATCGCGGCGCGGAGGGTGCCGGAGAGGGTTGGTGAGGCGGCGGCGCCGTTGGTTTCTCCCGCGTGGCGTGTCGTGCCTTCGGTCGCCGGTGCGGCGGATGCGGAGTGGCCATTGGTTCCACGCCCATGGCCAACTGCTGACCTTCGAAAATGGTGGTCGCGCAGCTATGCCGACTGGCAGCGATCGTGGCGCATATCCCGGCGGCCCGTGCCGCGTCGTTGAGCGGGCCGGCGACGAGACGCAGTTCCACGCCTGCCGTTCCCTTGCGTTCTTTCAACCCGATCACCGGCCGCAAGTCGGCGAAGACCGATGGGTGGACGGCTGTTATGCGTCGCCACAAGGTACGAAGGCCGTCGAGCGAGTTGGCCGTACCCAAGTCGACGCCGAATCGTGTTCGCGGGACCGCGACTTCGATTGCGGGAGCCGGTGGCGTGACAATGGCGGCCGTGACATCGGATGCGACATTTGCCGTTTCGGACGCGGTTTCAGGTCCGGTTGGCGACTTGGGGCTGTCAGGCGAAGGTGAAGCATTTGCTGTGACGGCCGGCGGTTCGCTTCCATCGGATTGCGCTGACGAAACGGCTGCTGGGTGAGTCGCGTCCTTCGATTGGGTCGACGGTGACGTCGTGGTCGGGGCCGCGGTTTTCAGGTCCGGTACGGCGAGCGGTGGGATCGACGCGGCGAGGGTGGAGAAAGCGGTGTTTTGGCGCGTGATCGAGCCCGTCACGGACTCGAGCCCCTGCTCGAGGGCCGTTGCTCGCGCATAGAGGCGGTCGCGATCGCTATTGAGCGTATCGATCGCAGCCGAAAGACGCCGGATATCGTTTCGGCTGTCTCGCGCGATGGCTTGGATCTGTTCGGATTGTCGCGCCAAATCGGTGGCGGCAACGCGATCCTGCCGCTTGTGAATATAGGATTGATTGGCCAGGACGGCGATGGTGACAGCGCCAACCGCTCCGACACCCCAGGATGCCAGCCGCCACGGCGTCCGTCGGTCGTAGGTGTCCTCTTCGGCGAGGAGGCCGACCTGGACGCCCTCAAGGTCGTGGGCGATCACATCGTCAGCCAGGTTTTTGCCGCGTTTTGCCATCAGATCCTGTCGGCCCCCCAAACGCCGGCGAATCACGCCATGAACAATATCAAAAATACCTTCGCGCCTCATCGGTCCCCGATCGAAGCCGCGCCACGGGTTTGATCTTTGGCAAAAAGTGCGTATTGACGGGCCATATTTTCAGGATCGCGCGTAGGAATTCATATGACCGGCAGAACCACCCTCACCATCGTCCTGGCGGCCGGCGAAGGCACGCGGATGCGCTCGTCGATGCCGAAGGTGCTGCATCCCGTGGCTAGTCAATCGCTCCTGGCCCATGTGCTTGGTGCGGCCCCCAAGGGGGATGGAACCGGGCTTGCGGTGGTGGTCGGCCCCGATCATCAGGCGGTGGCCGACGAGGCGCGGCGCGTGCGGCCGGAAGCGGGCATCCATATTCAGGCAGAGCGGCTTGGCACCGCCCACGCCGTGATGGCGGCGCGTGCGGCGATTGGGCAAGGCTACGACGATCTGTTGATCGCATTCGGCGACACGCCGCTGATTTCGGCGGCAACGTTCGAGCGGCTGCGCGCGCCGCTGGCGGCCGGTGCTGGGTTGGCGGTGCTGGGATTTCACGCTGCCAATCCGACCGGGTATGGTCGGTTGGTGGTCGAGGCCGGCCAGCTCGTCGCGATCCGCGAGCAGGCCGATGCCAGCGAGCAGGAAAAGGCGATCACATTGTGCAACGCCGGGGTGATGGCGTTCGACGGCCGCATCGCACTTCGGGTTCTCGAGCAGATCGGCAACGCCAACAGCAAGGGTGAGTATTACCTGACCGATGCGGTGGGAATCGTTCGCGCGTTGGGCCGTGACGTCGTGGTCATTGAAACCGATGAAGACGAAGTACGCGGCATCAACACCAAGGCGCAACTGGCACAGGCCGAGCAGGTGATGCAGGCGCGCTTGCGGCAGGCGGCGCTCGATGCCGGCGTCACCATGATTGCACCGGATACGGTTTTCCTCGCCGCCGATACGACGTTCGGCAAGGACGTCGTGATCGAGCCCAACGTCGTGTTCGGCCTTGGTGTCAGTGTTGGTGATGGCGCGGTGATCCACGCCTTCTCGCACATCGAGAAGGCAACGATCGGTGCCAAGGCGTCCGTCGGGCCCTACGCCCGGCTGCGGCCGGGAACGTCGCTCGGCGATGGCGCGAAGATCGGAAATTTCGTCGAGACCAAGGCGGCGATCATCGAGGCCGGTGCCAAGGTCAATCACCTGACTTACATCGGCGACGCGCACATCGGCGCCAACGCCAACATCGGCGCGGGCACCATCACCTGCAATTACGACGGCTTCAACAAATTCAAAACCATCATCGGCAAGGGAGCCTTCGTCGGGTCGAACTCGTCGCTGGTCGCGCCGGTCCGGATCGGCGACGGCGCCTATATCGGCTCCGGCTCGGTGATTACAAAGGACGTGGCTGATAACGCGTTGGCTATTGGACGGGGTCAGCAGACGGCGCGCGAAAACTGGGCGACCCGATTTCGCGACGCAAAGGCGGCTGCCAAAGCGGAGCGGAAGTGAGTTTCCGGCGAGTTAAGAGATTCGCTTAACTCTGTGGCAATTCGCAATAATTCTTGAGTACCTGGCCATTAGGATTTCTCGTTAAGAGACCTCATGCCGATTCAGGCGCGGATCAAACCGAAGAGATAAATTTACATGTGCGGCATCGTTGGGATTTTGGGGCGCGGCCCGGTTGCCGATCAATTGGTCGATTCACTCAAGCGGCTGGAATATCGGGGCTACGATTCCGCTGGTGTCGCGACGCTGGAAGGTGGTCAGCTTGATCGCCGGCGCGCCGAAGGAAAGCTGAAAAATCTCGAAGCCCGACTGAAGTCCGCGCCACTCCAGGGCCATCTCGGCATCGGGCATACGCGTTGGGCGACGCACGGCAAGCCGACCGAGAACAATGCGCATCCGCACACCGCGCGCCGTGTTGCCGTGGTGCATAACGGCATCATCGAGAATTTTCGTGAACTGCGCCAGCACCTCGAAAAGAGCGGCGCGATCTTCAACAGCGATACCGACACTGAGGCCGTCGCGCATCTGGTCGACGGCTATCTGAGCAAGGGGCTGTCGCCGGCCGAAGCCGTGAAGGCGACGCTGCCTCAACTGCGCGGCGCCTTCGCGCTGGCCTTCATCTTCGACGGCAATGACAACCTTCTGATCGGCGCACGCAAGGGATCGCCGCTGGCGGTTGGTTACGGCGACGGCGAGATGTATCTCGGCTCCGACGCCATTGCATTGGCCCCGCTGACCGATACCATCAGCTATCTCGAGGATGGCGATTGGGTGGTGCTGGATCGGTCCGGCTGTGAAATCCACGATGAACGCGGCGCTGTTGTGAAGCGCGACGTGATCAAGTCCGGCGCCTCGTCGTTCCTCGTCGACAAGGCCAACTACCGCCACTTCATGGCGAAGGAAATTCACGAACAGCCGGAAGTGGTCAGCCACACCTTGGCGCGCATGGTCGATATGGCAAGCGAACGCGTCGCGCTGCCGGTCGCGTTGCCGTTCGATTTTCGCGACGTCCAGCGGGTGGTGATCACCGCTTGCGGCACGGCGAGCTATGCCGGCTTCGTCGCCCGATACTGGCTTGAGCAGTTTGCGCGACTGCCGGTGGAACTCGATGTCGCATCCGAGTTTCGTTATCGGGAAGCGCCGCTGCGGAAGGGCGATCTCGCGATCTTCATTTCACAGTCGGGCGAGACCGCGGACACCCTCGCGGCCTTGCGTTATGCGAAGGCGCAGGGTGCGCACACGCTCTCCGTCGTCAACGTAACGACATCGACCATCGCGCGTGAGAGCGAGGTGGTGTTGCAAACGCTTGCAGGCCCTGAGATCGGCGTGGCGTCGACCAAGGCTTTCACCTGCCAATTGATGGTGCTGGCCGCGCTGGCGATCGCTGCCGGCAGCGCGCGCGGCGAACTGTCCGTCGAGGATGAAGTCAAACTGGTGCGTAGCCTTGTCGAGGTGCCGCGCCTGATGGCGGCTGCGCTGGCCAGCGAGCCGCATATCGAGCGGCTGGCGCGCGAGATCGCGAAATCGCGCGACGTGCTCTACCTCGGACGGGGGACCAGTTATCCGCTGGCGCTGGAAGGCGCGTTGAAACTGAAAGAAATCTCCTACATTCACGCCGAAGGCTATGCCGCCGGCGAACTCAAACACGGCCCCATCGCACTGATCGACGAGAACATGCCGGTGGTAGTGATTGCGCCGTTCGATCGGGTCTTCGAAAAGACAGTGTCGAATATGCAGGAGGTTGCCGCGCGTGGCGGCAGGATCATCCTGATGACGGACGCGAAGGGCGCGGCCGAAGCAACGATCGACTCCCTGGTAACCATCACCATGCCGGACATGGCGGCGAGTTTCACGCCATTGGTCTACGCTGTGCCGGTGCAGTTGCTCGCCTATCACACTGCCGTGGTCATGGGCACTGATGTCGACCAGCCGAGAAATCTGGCCAAATCGGTCACTGTCGAGTAGACGGAGCCGCGATACCCGCTTTTGGCACCGCGGCTGCGCGAAATGGTTCCATCGCAGTGTTACGAATGTCTGCTACAATGCCGGGCATACGATTTGCTTGGCATTGACGCCGCTTGTTGATTGATTCGGGATAGATGACGAAAAGACCTGTATCGACGCCGCTGCCGTCACCCGCGCCGGTTCCGCCGGAGGCTCCGCGCGGCTTCATGGCGCGCATCCGCAATTACTTCCTGACCGGCCTGATCGTTGCGGGGCCGGTGGCGATCACGCTCTATCTGACCTGGTGGTTCGTCACCTGGGTCGATGGGCTGGTGCGTCCGTTCGTGCCGATGGATTATCGGCCGGAGACCTATCTGCCGTTCGGTATCCCCGGATCGGGACTGGTCGTCGCTTTCGTCGCCCTGACGCTGCTGGGTTTCCTCACCGCCAACCTGATCGGACGCAAGCTGGTCGGTCTCGGTGAAAGCCTGCTTGGGCGGATGCCGGTGGTGCGCGCGATCTATCGCGGCCTGAAGCAGGTTTTCGAAACACTGTTCTCGGGTAATGGTTCCAGCTTCCGCAAGGTTGGCATGGTGGAGTTTCCGTCGCCGGGCATGTGGTCGATCGTGCTCATCTCGCAATCGCCGAGCGTCGAGGTGGCGGAGAAGCTCCCGGGCACCGAGGAGCACATTTCGGTGTTCCTGCCATGTGCGCCGAACCCCACCACCGGCTTTTTCTTTTACGTGCCGCGCAGCAAGGTGATCGAAATCGACATGAGTGCCGAAGATGCCGCGACGCTCATCATGTCGGCCGGCGTGGTGCAGCCCGGCAGCGATCCACAACGCAAGATCGCAGCGCTCGCCGAAACCGCCAACGCCGCGCGCGTCGCCAACGAAACCGCGCTCAAAGTTGCGCCGGTGAAAGCCGATTGATCAGCCCGCACCGATTAGCGGGATCGCCTCGTCGCGCTCGTAAAGATAGAGCAGGCAGCGCAGCGCCTCGCCGGAATCGCCGGCGAGTTTCGGATTGTCCCGCATAATCCTCAACGCTTCATCGCGCGCCTGCGCGATCAGTTGCGCATGGACTTCGGGGCGGGCGATGCGATAGCCGGGCAGGCCGCTTTGCCGCGTGCCCAACACTTCGCCTTCGCCGCGCAACCGCAGGTCTTCCTCGGCGATGCGGAAGCCGTCGGTGGTCTCGCGGATCACGCGCAGACGCGCCGCCGACATTTCGCCGAGCGGTTCGCGATAGAGCAGCAGGCAGGTGGACGCCTCCGATCCGCGCCCGATTCGCCCGCGCAACTGATGTAACTGCGCGAGCCCAAAACGTTCTGCGTTCTCGATGACCATGATGGTGGCAGCCGGCACGTCGACGCCGACTTCGACCACGGTGGTCGCAACCAGCACACGGATTTCGGCGGCTGCGAATTGCGCCATCACCCGATCTTTCTCGGCGCCTTTCATCTGGCCGTGCACCAGTCCGACCTGATCGCCGAAGCGCTTTTGCAGACTCTCGAACCGTGTGGTGGCGTCGGTGAGATTCTCGACATTCTCGGACTCTTCGACGAGCGGGCAAATCCAGTAGACCAGTTTGCCGGCTTTCACGGCACGGCCGACGGCATCCACGACCTCGTTCAAACGATTGCTCGGCACCGCGCGGGTGTCGATCGGCTGGCGGCCCGCGGGCTTTTCGCGCAGTTCGGAAATGTCCATGTCGCCAAAGTAGGTCAGCACCAGCGTGCGCGGTATCGGCGTCGCGCTCAGCACCAGCACATCGACCGCATCGCCCTTCGAGGTGAGGGCAAGACGTTCGCGCACTCCGAAGCGATGTTGCTCGTCGACGATGGCGAGAGCCAGCGACTTGAAGGCCACGTCGTCCTGGATCAGGGCGTGGGTGCCGACCAGCAGATCGAGTTCACCCGCTGCCAATTGCGCAAGGATGTCGCGGCGCTCCTTGCCTTTCTCGCGGCCGGTGAGAATGGCGACGCGCAGGCCGGCGCGTGCGGCGAGCGGCGCGATGGTCTTGATGTGCTGCCGCGCGAGAATTTCGGTCGGCGCCATCAGCGCTGCCTGTTTGCCGGCTTCGGCGACGGCGGCAGCGGCGAGCAGCGCCACCACGGTTTTGCCGGAGCCGACATCGCCTTGCAGGAGCCGCAGCATCCGCACCGGCTGTTGCAGATCGTGTGCGATGGCGGCGACGGCATCGCGCTGCGACGACGTCAACGCATAGGGCAGGGCGTCGATCACCTTGTTGCGCAGGTGGCCGTCTCCGGCATGGCGCGCGCCTGCGGGTCGGCGCAATTGCGCGCGCACTAGAGCCAGTGCCAGTTGCCCCGCGAGCAGTTCGTCAAAGGCGAGCCGCGACCAGAACGGGCGCTCCGGCAGGATGTCCGTCAGTTCGACAGGCACATGAACATGCTGCAACGCTTCCGCGAGCGGCGGAAAATTGCAGCGGCGCAGCACCTCGGGGCTGATCCATTCCGGCAGCGTCGGAAGTTTTTGCAGCGCCAGTGCGATGGCGCGCCGCAACGACCCAAGCGCCAACCCCTCCGTGAGCGGATAGACCGGCTCGATGCCGGCGAGTTTCGCGAGCCCTTCCTCATCGACGACGCGGTCGGGATGCACCATCTGCAAGGTGCCATCGAACATCTGCACCGTGCCGGAGACGTAACGCTTTTCGCCGACCGGCAGCAGCTTTTCGATGTAGTCACGCTTGCCGCGAAAGTACGTCAGCAGCACGTCGCCGGTGTCGTCGCTGGCGTAGACCAGATACGGCGCGCGCGAGCGGCCGGGCGGCGAGGGGCGATGCCGATCGATGGTCACTTCCAGTGTTACGACGGTTCCTGGCACCGCATCGCGGATTTTCGGCCGTGCCCGGCGGTCGATGACGTTGCTCGGCAGATGCAGCAGCAGATCGACCAGCCGCGGTGTCTCGGTGCGGCCGAGCAGATAGCGCAGCAACTTGTCCTGTCGCGGCCCGACTCCGGACAGGCTGGTGACAAGTGTAAAAAGCGGATTGAGAATCTCGGGACGCGGCATCGGTGAATTCTAGGGCTTTTCGCATCGTCATGCCCGGCTTTCTGCCGGGCGTCCACGTCTTGTCGCATAACCTAAGAGGCGGATGGTCGGCGCGAGCCCGGCCATGACGCGCGGGTATGACTGCGGCGACGAGGAAGGTACTGACATTGCTACCTGCGAGGACTATACCATCCGCGCCCGGCACGTCCGGGCTTTTGCCGTTACGCAAGGGTGACGCATGACTGGGACGACACGTTCGAGCCACGGGCTCGATGACCGCCGCAAGCGGTTGCTTTATCGCTGCTGGCACCGTGGCACGCGGGAAATGGACCTCATTCTCGGCCGCTTTGCCGACGCGCATATCGCGCAGCTTTCCGATGACGACCTGGCGGAACTCGAACGGGTGATCGAAGCCCACGATCCCGATCTCTATCCGGCGTTCGCCGGCGGCACGCCGCCATTGCCGGATTTCGCCGGTGCGATGTTCGAGCGCATCAAGGCGTTTCGCGTTTCGGACCCCAATCTATGAAAAACCCGCTTCGCTCACCCGCCGAATTGCTGGTTCCCGGCCGTGCGCTGACGCTGGCCAATGTCGCCGATGGCGCCGAGGGGCTGATCGTGTCGGATCTGGCTCGCGCTGTCGCCGCGCGGCCGAAGCCGCCGGCGGTGAGTCTCGCGGTGATCTGTCGCGACGGTCCCCGCATGTCGCAACTGGCGCGCGCGCTGGACTTCTTCGCGCCCGACATCGACGTGATGCAGTTTCCCGCCTGGGACTGCCAGCCTTACGACCGGGTGTCGCCCCATAACGGTATCGTGGCGCAGCGCGTGACGACCCTGGCGCGGCTGTCGCGGCTGGCCGGCAGCGACAAGCCACTGATCGTCCTCACCACGGTCAACGCCATCGTGCAGCGGGTGCCGGCGCGCGAACAGATCGCGGCGCAGGCGCTGTCGGTCGCGCCGGGCAACGTGGTGCCGATGGATTCCATCGTCGCATGGCTCGAACACAATGGCTACAACCGTTCCTCCACCGTGCGCGAATCCGGCGAATATGCCGTGCGCGGCGGTATTCTCGATCTTTATCCGGCAGGGCTCGACCAGCCCGTGCGCCTCGATTTCTTCGGCGACGCGCTGGAGTCGATCCGCTCCTTCGACGCCGAAACCCAGCGCACGCTGTTGACGATGCGTGGTCTCGATCTGGTGCCGGTATCGGAATTCCAGCTTGTCACCGAAACCATCAAGCGTTTCCGCATGGGTTATGTCGCGCAGTTCGGTGCGCCGCGCCGTGACGACCTGCTCTATGAAGCGGTGAGCGAGGGACGCCGCCATCCCGGCATGGAGCACTGGTTGCCGCTATTCCAGGAGCGGATGGATACGCTGTTCGATTATCTCGGCGGTACGCCGATTGCGATCGAACCGCAGGGCGAGGATGCGGCGCGCGAACGCTTCGCACAGATCGTCGACTACTACGATGCGCGGCGCGAGGCGCTGGAGCACGACAGCGGTGGCGCGATTTATCAGCCGCTACCGCCGGATCGACTGTACCTCACCGAGAACGAATGGCAGGCGCGGCTTGAGGCTCTAGCGCTGGCGCGGCTGACGCCGTTTGCCGTGCCCGATGGCGCCACCGACGCCATCGATGCCGGCGCGCGGCAGGGCCGCAACTTCGCGCCGGAACGCGCCGACAGTTCCGTGAACGTCTTCGCCAGCGTCGTCGCGCATGTGCAGGCGTTGCAGGCCGCGCGCAAGAAGGTGGTGGTCGCGCTGTGGAGCGAAGGCTCGCGCGAGCGCATGGCCAACATGCTCAAGGACCACAAGCTTCTCAACCTCACCAGCGTCAATGCCTGGCGCACGGTGCAGGCGACGCCGCGCAACGAAACCATGCTGGCGGTGGTTGGCATGGAATCCGGTTTCGAGACCGACGCCGTTGCCGTTATCACCGAGCAGGACATTCTTGGCGATCGTCTGGTGCGGCCGCGCAAGGCCAGCCGCAAGCTGGACAACTTCATCTCCGAAGTCACCAGCCTGTCGACCGGCGACATTGTCGTGCACGTCGAGCACGGCATCGGCCGTTTCATCGGCTTGCAGACGCTCGACGTCGCCGGCGCGCCGCACGATTGCGTCGAACTGCGCTACGCCAACGAGACAAAACTGTTCCTGCCGGTCGAGAATATCGACCTGCTGTCGCGCTACGGATCGGATCAAACCAATGTCGAACTCGACAAACTCGGCGGCAGCGGCTGGCAGGCGCGCAAGGCGAAGCTGAAGAACCGCATTCGCGAGATTGCCGGCGAGTTGATCAAGATCGCCGCCGAGCGGCATCTGCACGAGGCCCCGAAGCTTCCGGTGGAAGCGGGCGTCTATGATGAATTCTGCGCGCGTTTCCCCTATGAGGAAACCGAGGATCAACTCACCGCCATCAATGCCGCGCTGCACGATCTCGAAAGCGGCAAGCCAATGGATCGTCTGGTTTGCGGCGACGTGGGTTTCGGCAAGACCGAGGTGGCGCTGCGCGCGACGTTCGCCGTGGCAATGCAGGGCAAGCAGGTCGCGGTGGTGGTGCCGACCACGTTGCTGGCACGCCAGCATGCGAAGAATTTCGCTGAACGGTTTCGTGGTTTCCCGGTGAACGTCGCACAGGCGTCGCGGCTGGTGTCGTCGAAGGAACTGAGCCAGACCAAGAAGGGCATCACCGACGGTTCGGTCGATATCGTCGTCGGTACCCATGCGCTGCTCGGCAAGGCGATCAAGTTCAAGGACCTCGGCCTGCTGGTGGTGGACGAGGAACAGCACTTCGGCGTGTCGCACAAGGAGCGATTGAAGCAACTTCGCGCCGAAATTCATGTTCTTACGCTCAGCGCGACGCCGATCCCGCGCACCTTGCAGCTGGCGCTGACTGGCGTGCGCGATCTCTCGATCATCGCATCGCCTCCGGTGGACCGCCTCGCCGTCCGCACCTTCGTCGCACCCCACGATCCGTTGATGATCCGCGAGGCGCTGCTGCGCGAGCGTTATCGCGGCGGGCAGGCTTTCTATGTCTGCCCGCGCATCGACGACCTCGCCGAGGTGAAGGATTTCCTCGACAAGCACGTCCCGGAAATGAAGGTCGCGGTGGCGCACGGCCAGATGCCGCCGGCCACCATCGAAGACATCATGTCGGCGTTCTATGACGGCAAATACGACATCCTGCTGTCGACAACGATCGTGGAATCCGGCCTCGATATTCCGACCGCGAACACGCTGATCGTGCACCGCGCCGATATGTTCGGTCTCGCTCAGCTCTATCAGTTGCGCGGTCGCGTCGGCCGCTCGAAGCTGCGCGCCTATGCGCTGTTCACGCTGCCGGCGCAGCAGAAGATCACCGCGCAAGCCGAACGTCGCCTCAAAGTGCTGCAATCGCTGGAAACGCTCGGCGCGGGCTTCCAACTGGCGTCGCACGATCTCGACATTCGCGGCGCGGGCAATCTGCTTGGTGAGGAGCAATCCGGCCACATCAAGGAAGTCGGATTCGAACTGTATCAGTCCATGCTGGAGGAGGCGATCCTCAACCTCAAGGCCGGCATTTCCGAACCGGTGGCGGATCGCTGGTCACCGCAGATCACCGTTGGAATGCCGGTCCTCATTCCGGAAGACTATGTGTCCGATCTCGCGGTGCGGTTGTCGCTCTATCGTCGGCTGGCCGATTTCGAAACCGAGGAAGACATCGAGAATTTCAGCGCCGAATTGCGCGACCGCTTCGGGCCATTGCCGGACGAGGTGCGTTACCTGTTCAAGGTCGCGGCGATCAAGACCTATTGCCTGCGCGCCAATATCGAGAAGCTCGATGTCGGTCCGAAGGGCGCCGTGATCACCTTCCGCGACAACAGTTTCGCGCAGCCGGATCGCTTGGTGTTTTTCATCAAGCAGCATGGGCAGGCGGCCAAGGTGCGCCCGGACATGAAGGTGGTATTCCTTCAGACATGGGAAACGCCAGAGGAGCGTCTCGCGGGCGCAACCGAAATCGTCCGTCAACTGGCGAACCTCGCCGAAGGCCGCAAGGCTGCCTGATCGCTGGCGAGCTGCTACGACGCCGCGCGTTTCGTGTCACTCGCCAGCCGCGTCAGCAGCGACGCGGCTGTATCGTTTGCGGCCAGCGTTTCGACACGAACATGCGGATCGATGTGCGAGCCCCGCCGCGCGCTATGCATCGTGTATTTCATCACGCTGGCCAGGCGTTTGGCGATGGTGTCGGCATTGCGGACTCCCGCATCGGTGAATACGGCGGTCATCGATCCGTCATCATGCATCGTCGCGAAATCCATCCGACGCATCAGGCGGCTGAGAATGCGCGCGGCGTCATATTGTTCGCGCGGATGGCTTTCGGGAAAAGAGAAGCGGGCGACGGAGAGGTCTGAGCGCCGCGTCTGCGCCTGTTTGATGGCAGTTTCGAAGTCGCGATTGAACGCGGCCGGCGTGAGCAGCCCCGTACGCGAATCGAGCAGACCGCCAGCATCGATCGAGCGGAGCGTGCGATTGATCCGTTGTTCGAAAGCATGTTGCCGGATCAGCGGCAAGGCGATGGCCACGACCTGTGCGGGATCGCCGTTGACCCTCTCGAGGTTCGGCAGATCATAGGCGTGTTTCGATCCGGAGGGCGCGATGATCGGCAGGTTGCGGAAGCGCGGGTCCTCGGAGAGGACGGTGAGGAAGGCGTCGAGCACGCGGTCGGTGAAGCCGTCGCCGATCACGATGCCATCGATGTCGCGCGCATTGAGATGTTTGGCGGCTGCCTCGATACTCAGCGCGCCGACCACTCCCATTTGCACACCGAGCGCGACGGATAGCGTCGGATAGCTGGCGCCACGCCCGATCAGAAGGACGGTGGCGTCCTGCAGCGGGTCTGAATCCGCGAGCTGACGCGATGTCTTTGGCTGATCCGCCTGACGCCGCAACATCGCGGCATGGAGCGCGCGCACCCGCAGCGCGGCACGCAGCCTTGCGGCCAAGCGATCCGCGCCGTTCTCCATCGGTGAGAATGGAATGGCATTGGCGGGCAGTGAAGTGGCCGCATCCAGTACGATCAATGGAACATAAGGCTCCACCGCCGCGATCTGCGTCGCGAGTGTTTCGAATGCGACTCTGTCTTTGGCCGGGCTTCCGACGATGACCGCTGCCGGTGGCGTTTGCTCCAAGGCTTGCACTGCATGGGCCCAATTGGCCTCGACGACGGAGTCCAATCCGGCGGCGCGGACGCCTGCGACAAGCGCACGGTTGGCGTCGCCGACGATGGCAAGGATCGGTCCGTGTTTCGACATATCAGGGCTGCGATGATCTTTTCGAGAACGGAGCAGCCTAGGCGATCGCGCTTAATGGCGCGTCAACGGATCATGGCGGTTTTGATCAGATGTCGTGCCGGATTGATCTAGTCGGTGCCGACGCGGTCGCGGAAAGCTTCGACCATCAGCGGATTGAGCCCGAGTTCGGCGAGCGCCCCGCGTGCGCGAGCGTTGTCGTTGGCGCGGCCGGCGAGGCGATGGCCGCTCAATTTGTCCGGCAGCGCCGTCAGCATCGCGCCGTCGCCAAGCCGCTTGGCCCAGGCTTGCAGTTCGTCCGCCTGGAATCGATAGCCGCCGACCGCCATGGTCCCCGGTGGTGGGGCCGTGATGCAGATCGCGCCGCTGGTTCGATCGAGCCGCGCCGCGTATCCGGTATCGACATAGGTGACAGGCTGGGCGTCGCGGCGAAACTCATCACGGGCGGCGATGTAGGCCGCGAGTGGCACCATGGAGCCGCGCAAGGCGAGGGTTCCGGCCTCGGTCAGCAACGTCTCGCCGGCAATGGGTGATTGTGCATCGTCACGCGGCGCGCCGTAGGAGCCCGGCATGATATCGACAGCCGCTCCGTCGTCGCCCCTGCGCGCCCCGAACAGGCCGGCTTCGCCAAAGACATAAACATCGGTCAGTCGGACACGTTGGCTCGGCCACGACGGGCTTGATGCGACTTGCTCCGGTGTCCGCCATAGGCCGATAATATTGCGGAGCACGGAGTCATGCAGCAGGTCTTCATCCTCGCCGAGGCGCAGCGCCAGCGCGGCGGGGCAGACTAGCGTGTCGCAATTCAGCTCGATGAGTTGCCGCTCCAGCACTTCGCCGTCGAACGGATGGTGAAGCGCCAACGTACCGCCGCTCAAGAGCCAGCACGCCAGTGTCGAGGCGACGCCGGCGAACGATCCCATGTATTGCGCGGCAAGAAGCGTTGTGCCCTGGGCCATCCCGCTTTCGAGAAACACCGCAAGCCCACCCGAAATCAGATTCAGGTGCGTTCGCGGCACGGCCAGCAATCCTTCATTCGTGACGTCGAATGAGATCAGTGCTGCCTGTCGCGCATCGGGCGCCATCGCGGGAGCCATTGCGCCGCCATCCGTGATCAGGTCGTCGAGCGGCACCATGCCTTCCGGCAGGTTCGGACCGAAGCCGCAGACGTGGCGGATGGAGAAGGCCTCGACTGCCGCATTCATGACGAGATCGGCATGGCTGACGCCGTCGATCCGCGAACATCCGACAATGGCGCGCGCGCCGATACGATTGAGCGCGACCGCAAGATCGGCGTGCCGCCAGAGCTGCGGCATCAGCGCCACGACCAGTCCCGCGCGATGCGCGGCAAGCACCGTCAACGCGTATTCAACCGTATTGGCAAGCTGCACGGCGACGATCGAATGCGGCGGCAGCCCGGCGTCAACGAAGTGCGCGGCGAGCGCGGAAATCGCGCGATCGGCCTGCGCGAAGGTCAGCCGCAGCGGCGGCTGGCCGGTCACCTGCATCTTGTTGGGGGGATCGATCAGCGCCAACGCATCCGGCTGCCGCGCCAGAATACGGCGGAACAATCCATCGAGGGTCGGTGACGCTGTGGTTTGAAGCACGGCTTACCTGTGCGGCGGTTGCGGCGGCGCGTGCCACCACGTTTCAGGGAGATATCCGGTCAACGCCGTGGCTGTGGGTCTTTGTATCCGATTCCACCGCGCGATCCATTGTTCCCGGATGTTGTACAGCGGAATTGCGTAGAAGCTGGAGATCAGCACACGGTCGAGCGCCCGGACGGCAGAGACGAACGGAGGACGCTCGCGCGCTTCCAGCATGGCCGCGATCATCGCGTCGATGGCGGGGTTCTTGGCTCCCATGTAGTTGCGGGTGCCCTGATTGTCGGCGGCCTCGCTGCCCCAGTAGAACGCCTGCTCGTTGCCGGGGGAGAGCGACTGATCCCAGCGATTTGGGATCATGTCGAAGTCATAGCTGATGCGGCGCTGATCAAACTGCACGGCATCGACGGCGCGAACCGAAGCCCGGATACCGGCGCGCTTGAGGCTGGCGCTATAGGCCAGCGCAATCCGCTCCTGGTCGCGCGTCGTTACGAGGATTTCGAAGGCGAGAGGCTGTCCGCCCTGGCGTTGGCGCAGCACTGCGTTCCTCAGCTCGTAGCCGGCTTGCGACAGCAGCGCCAGCGCACGGCCCAGCGTCGCGCGGTCGCGCCCTGAGCCGTCACTGACCGGCAGCCGATAGCTGCCGTCCAGAATGTCCGGGCGAACCTGCTTTGCGAATGGCTGCAACAACGCGCGTTCGCGGGCGTCGGCGGGGCGGCCATAGGCAGAGAGTTCGGAGCCCGCGAAGAAGCCGGGGGATCGTGCATAAAGGTTGAAGAAGTAATTCCGGTTGATCCATTCGAAGTCGTAGAGCAGTGACAACGCCTCGCGCATGCGGACGTCGGCAAACATCGGCCGCCGCGTATTGAAGACCAGAAACTCGGTCGGGTTCGGCACGCCGGGTTTGATCACGTCGCGAACGATCTTCCCGGATTTGACGGCCGGCAGATCGTAGCCGCTGTGCCAGCGGAGCGGTTCGTTCTCGACTCGGAAATCGTAGAGCCCGCGCTTGAACGCCTCGAACTGGCTGTTGGCGTCGCGGTAAAAGTCGAGCCGGATCTCGTCGAAATTCCAAAGGCCCTTGTTGATCGGCAGGTCGCGCCCCCAATAGTTCGGGTCTCGTGTCAATGTCACGCTGCTGCCGGGATCGACATGGGTGACGCGATAGGGACCAGAGCCCAGCGGTGGCGCCATCGAGGTGTTCTCGAACGTCGCCTCGTCAACGGCGTGTTTCGGCAGGATCGGCATCAGGCCGAGAATCAGCGGCAGTTCGCGGTCGGCCGCGCCGCCGAATTCGAAGCGCACCGTGAGATCGTCGATGGCTTCCGCGTGCGTGACCTTGGCGTAGTAGAGGCGGTGGTTGGGGCGACCCTTGTCGCGCAGCAATTGCCAGGAAAACAGCACGTCGGCGGCCCGCACCGGCTGGCCGTCCGAGAAGCGGGCCAGCGGGTTGAGGTGGAACGTCACCCAAGTTCGCGCGTCATCGGTCTCGATCCGCTCGGCCAGCAGGCCGTAGAGCGTGAAAGGCTCGTCGTTGCCGCGTGCCATCAGGCTCTCGATCACGAAGCCGCGAATCTGCTGCACCGCGAGGCCGCGCACGATGAAGGGATTGAGGCTGTCGAAGGTGCCACTCAGCCCCTGGACCAGTCGGCCGCCCTTAGGCGCATCGGGATTGGCGTAAGGCATATGAGTGAAGCCGGCGGCCAAAGCGGGCGCGCCGTGCATGGCAATGCCGTGACTGGTTTCGGCAATCACGGAGTTGCTACCGACCAGCATGGCGATAGCCAGAACGGCCAGACCACGCAGCCAGATGGCGCAAACGTTACGGCGTGGCGCAGAAATCGGCACGGTTGATGGTGATTCGGAGCGTGTCACGAGTAAAATTTACCACAGCCGCCATGGTTCGGCCCCGGCCGGGTGTCAAACCCCCGCTCACGGCATTGATCTTTTTGTTCGCCGTTGTATTGAAGGCGTACATTTGATCCGTATGGCGGTGGCCGGCCACTCAACGGCCTCATTTGACCAGGAAACGGCAGCTAAAGAGTTGAGGCGAGCGTCCTTTTGCGGTTTCGGACGGCGCCATTCGAGAAAGGGCTTTCCGCAATGAATTTCACCGATGTGGCCGCCCAGGCATGGCGGTGTGGGCGGGGTATGACGGTGGCGGCTGCGGCCGCGGCGTTTGCCGCGACGGCGTTCGTTCCCGCTGCCCAGGCTCAGCAGCCGGCGGCGCCGGCCCAGCAGAAGGCCAAGTCGAACGGCAAGGCGGCGCCAAAGGCGGCCCCCAAGGCCGAACAACCCGCGCAGCAGGCTCCGGCGGCACAGGCGCAGCCGCAACAACCGCAGCAGCAAGTGCAGTTGATCTACGCGCCGTGGACCAAGTTTTGTCTCAAGGGGCAGGACGCCAATGCCAAGCAGGTGTGTTTCACCGGCAAGGACGGCCGCATCGAGTCGGGGCAGCCGGTCATCGCCGCCGTGATCATCGAGCCGGAAGGCGAGCCGAAGAAGATCCTGCGCGTCACGCTGCCGCTCGGCATGCAGCTGGTTCACGGCACGCGCATCATCATCGACAACAACGCGCCGATGCAGAGCCCGTACGTGATCTGCTTCGCCAACGGTTGCATGTCCGACTATGAAGTCACTCCGGACATGATCAATCACCTGAAGAAAGGCCAGAACCTCATTGTTCAGGCGATCAATTCCAACGGTGCACCGCTGACGCTGCCGCTGCCGCTGGCGGAGTTCGCCAAGGCCTATGACGGTCCGCCGACCGATCCGAAGGTGTTCGAGGAAACCCAGAAGAAGCTGCAAGAGGAATTGCAGAAGCGGGCCGCGGAAGCGCGGGCCAAGCTGGAAGCGCAGCAGCCGGCGGCTGGGGCCGCGGCGGCCGGAACCGCTGCCACGCCTCCCGCGACTCCGCCTGCCGCGAAGCAGTAAGCGCGCGGCGATCGCGACACCAAAAAAGCGCCCCGCGAGGGGCGCTTTTTTCGTCTGGATTTCGGCTCGGGATTCTTGCGGCGAAACGGTGGCGAGCGGGATTCTTGCGGCGGAATCGTGGCGCGTTAGGCCAGCCGGATCAGTTTGGCCAAATCAGTTCAAGGAGGTGTTGCGCGGGCGGTAGCCGCCGGCTTTGTCCTTGATGAAAATCTCGGCGACCTGCGAGTGCCGCACCGGTTCGCCGGACTCGTCGGCCAACAGGTTCTGCTCGGAGACGTAGGCGACGTATTCCGACTCGGCGTTCTCGGCCAGCAGGTGATAGAACGGCTGGTCCTTGCGCGGGCGCACTTGTTCCGGGATCGCCAGCCACCATTCCTCGGTGTTGGCGAATTCCGGATCGATGTCGAAGATCACGCCCCGGAACGAGAAAATCCGGTGCTTGACGATCTGACCGATCTGAAATTTTGCGACCCGCATCTTTGTCATCCCCGTCGAATAGACCAGGATTGTGGCCGATGCTAGTGGTTCGATTCTAACATTTCGGCGGGTATCCTTGCGGGTCCAAGCTGTTCCGGCCGGGGCCACCGCGCCGTCCGCCCCTCGACTCCGGCTCAAATCCCGCGGAAATCCGGTTTCATGATCGATATTCTCAATCTGGCGCTGCCGTACTTCGGTTTGATCTTCATCGGCTTCGCCTGCGGAAAATTCCGGGGCCTGCCGGAATCCGGCCTCGCCTGGATGAATTTCTACGTTCTCTATGTGTCGCTGCCGGCCCTGTTCTTCCGCATCGTCTCGAAAACCCCGTTCGAGGAACTCAACAACCTGCCGTTCGTGGTGGCGACCACGCTTGCGACCGCTGGCGCCTTCACGCTGTCGCTGTTGATCGCGCGGCTGCTCGGTCGTCTCCCGCTGCGGCAGGCGGCGATGGCGGGGCTCGCGGGTGGCTACGGCAACATCGGCTACATGGGACCGGGGCTGGCGCTGGCAGTGTTCGGGCTGAAATCGGCGGTGCCGACCGCTCTGATCTTCTGCTTCGACAGTATTTTCCTGTTTACGGTGATCCCGGTGCTGATGGCGCTCACCGACGGCACGCGGCGACCGCTGTTGCCGACGCTGTGGTTCGTGGCCAAGGAGATCGCACTGCATCCCCTGATCGTCGCGGTGTATTGCGGCGTGCTCGCCGCCGCGCTGCACATCCAGATGCCGGTGGCGATCGACGGCGTGTTGCAGTTCCTGCAAAGCTCCGCCGCGCCGGTCGCGCTATTCGTGCTCGGCGTGACGGTGGCGCTGCGGCCGTTCGGCCGGGTGCCGTGGGAATTGCCGGGGCTGATCGCGGTGAAATTGGTGGTTCACCCGATCCTGGTGCTCGGGCTGTTGTGGTGGTTCGGCCCGTTCACGATGGAGTGGGCGGCGACCGCGGTGCTGATGGCCTCGCTGCCGCCGGCGCTCAATGTCTTCGTGATCGCCCGGCAATACGACACCTGGACCGAAGCCGCGTCGGCGGCGGTGATGCTGGGCACGTTGGCCTCGGTGGTGACGCTCACCACCGTGATGTGGATGCTCAAGAGCGGCTATCTGACGTTTTGATCTGGCTCGTCGCCGCGCGCCTCGCAATGACGCTTCAACGGCACCGTCAAAACCTCATGGCTCCCGGATCGAGGCCGAGTTGCAGTCGCCCGACGACGACGTAGCTCTGCGGACTCATGGCGATGTGCTTGACGGCAGCGTTGATGTCGCGCCCGGCGCGTTCCAGGGCGTTGCTTTCGAAGATCGCGCCAGCACCGGATTCCGTGGTCAGCACTTGCACGATGTGCGAGGATACTTCCGCAGCGTGCGCGCAGGCGATCCGCAACCGTGCGCGCGCTTGTTGACGAACATTGGCGTCGTCGTCCAGCACGGAAAGCAACTCAGCCATTGTTTCCTTAAGGAACGCCTTGGCGGCCCCGTGGGTCGCGATGGCTCGGCCAAGCGCCGAGTGCATTATCTCGCGATCCTTCAACTGGAGCGCCGCTCCCTGTCGAATCTTGTTTTGCGTGCTCGATTTCGTGAAGGTCGCGATGGCGCCGGTTGCAATGCCGAGCGCGCTTCCGGTAATCGACCATGGAAAGATCGAGAGGCCCGGCAGCCGGTAAATGATGCCCGGCTGTGTCGGCGTCGGCGCAAGGAACTCGTGGGTGTATTCGAGCGGGACGAAAAGGTCCTTCACCTCGAAGTCGCAACTCCCGGTGCCGCGCAGGCCGGATACGTGCCACGTGTCGTGGATCGTCACATCGTTGCGCTGGAAGTAGCAGCAGATCGGTGGCCGTGGACTGCCGCTGCCGTCATTGACGGTGGCCAATCCCATAAATCGCGTGGCGTGATTAGCTCCGCTGCCGAACGGCCAGCGTCCGCTGACGCGGTAACCGCCCGCGACAGGTTCGGCCAAACCGATCGCCCCCGTGGCGCTGACCACGAAAGCGTAAGGATCAGCAAACCACTCCTGCGCAACAGGCTCCGGGAGATAGCCACCGATGCGGCTCATGCCACCGCCGTTGCCGACCAGCCAGCCGATCGAGCCATCCAGCGCCGAAGCAGCTTCAATCACGTTGAGGAATTCGACGGGCGACAGTTCAGGGCCGCCCAAAGCCGTCGGCAGCCACAGGCGGAAAAGCCCGGCTTCCGCGAGCCGTTGGAAGACGGCATCCGGAATTCTGCGGTCCCGATCGAACGCGGCGCGGTTGTCGTCCACGAGCGGGCGGAGGTTCTCGATGGCGTCGAGATATTCGGTGGCGGGTGAGGGCGTGACGGCCAACATGTGGATTCTCCCGGTTGCGAGAACGCCAAACGGCCCGATAGTCGGTTAAGCGCGGCGGGCCCCGCAATCGCGAAGATTCTGATTACGGATGAACTGAGTTCATCTATGCTGAGCCCATGCAAAGGCTCCCGCCGCTGGTCGAATTGCGCGCTTTCGAGGCGGCAGCTCGCTGCCTGAGCTTCAAACGGGCCGCCGCCGAACTCGGAGTGACGCCCACGGCGATCAGCCATCAGATCAAGCTGCTGGAAAGCCATTGCGGCCAGGCGCTGTTTCGCCGCCAGCCGCGACCGATGAAACTGACCTGGGCCGGCGAGCAGCTTTTCCCGGTCGTACGGGATGGATTTGAATCGTTCGCTCAGGCGATCAACGGTATTCGCGCGGGCGCTTCAACGGGCAAGTTGCGCGTCACCGCGACCAACGCCTTCGCGGCGCGCTGGCTGGTGCCGCGATTGCCCAAATGGCGGGAGATGCATCCGCGCCTGAAGCTCGACATCCTTGGCACCGACGAAGTCTTGAGTCTCAAGACCAGCGAAACGGATGTTTCGATCCGCTATGCTCGCCGGGCTCCGACCGATGGACCTTCGTTCGAACTGGCACGGGATCGTTTTCTGGTCGTTGCTTCGCCAAAGCTGGTCGGAAAATTGCGGAAGCTGCTGACCCCGGTCGAACTCACGCAATTTCCCTTGATCGAGACGGGGTGGCCTTCGAGCGACGTCGAGGCGCCGACATGGCAACGCTGGCAATCCGTCGCCCGGAAGCGCCACGCGCGGGTTCCAGATCTTTCCGGCTTTGTCAGCTTCGATTTTCGCGAAGAACTTCATGCGATCGAAGCCGCGATTTCCGGGCAGGGCGTCGCGATCTGTAGCGATGTGCTGGTGGCTCCCGAACTTGCCAATGGAAGCCTTGTGAAGGTCGCCAGCCTCACCTTGCCCGGCTACGGCTTCTACATCGTGCAGCGAAGCAACCATCCGAAGCTGGCCTCGATCAATGCCTTCGCCGCCTGGGCGATGGCGGTCAGGTAGAGGCCTGTCATTTGTCATTGCGAGGAACGAAGCGACGAAGCAATCCAGACTCTATTTCAGGAATCCAGCGGGATATTATTTGGACGGAGATGCAACGCGAAGATCGCCGTCCCCGCGCAGGCGGGGACGATACGGAAGATGCCGTGACGGCGTGTTCGCAATGACGACCTAATTAATCAGGAGGAACGCCGCCACGATGGGCTCAATCCTTCGCGCATGGCGAGGCGGCGCAGTGGGCCGATGCCGCCGAGGAGATGAAGCCCGGCCGCGCGCGCCATCTGCATCGGCAGGAAATCGCTGAGCAGCGAGCGGTTGGCGAGATCGATCGCCATGGTGCGGCTGGTGATGTCGCTGCGGCGCTTGCGGTCGAAGCGCATCAGCGTCGCGGGCGCGCCCGGGTCTTCGCCGCGCGCGAGCGCATCCGCGACGATGTCGGCGATGTCGGCGGCGTCGCGCAGGCCGAGATTGAGTCCCTGTGCCCCGATCGGCGGCAGCACATGCGCGGCCTCGCCGACGAGGACAACGCGATTGTTGGCGAACTGGCGCGGCTGCTCGATGGCGAGCGGAAACGAATGCCGTCCCGGTTCGACGCTGACGCGGCCGAGGATGGAATGCATCATTCGTTCGGCTTCCATCGACAGCGCGTCGTCGGACAACGCGGTCAGTCGCGCGGCCTCATTCGGCGTCGACACCCACACCACGCTGGAACGATCGCCTTGCAGCGGCACGAACACGCACGGCCCGCCGGTGGTATGAAACTCGGTCGATGTCTCGTGATGCGGCCGGCTGTGGCGGATGTTGAAGGTCAGCGCCGTCTGGCGCAGCGGATGGCGATTGACGTCGATGCCGGCGGCATCGCGGCAGATCGACTGGCGACCGTCGGCACCGGCGGCGACACGGCCATGAAGCAACGCGCCGTTGCGGGTGCGGACCGCGACTTGATCCGCATCGATCTCGATGCTGTCGGCCTCGTCATCGTGGCGCGTGATGTGCTCCAACTCGTCGGCGCGCGCTTCGAGCGCCGCCACCAGCCGGCGGTTCTCGATGTTGTAGCCGAAGGCGTCGCGGCCGATCTCGTCCGAGACGAAGCGCACTTCCGGCGCGCGGATCAGCCGCTGCGTGTTGTCCACCAGCCGCATCGTACGCAGCGGCGTGGCGTTGTCCGCGCAACGCCGCCAGACATCGAGCCGCTCGAGAAAATCGATGGTGCCGCCGAGCAGCGCCGTGGTGCGATTGTCCGGATACGGCTTGCGGCCGGCGACCAGCGCCACCGTGACATCGGCCTGTGCCAGCGCAATGGCGGTCGCAAGCCCCACCGGGCCGCCGCCGATGACGATGGCGTCGTAAAGGATCTGATCTGTCGTCGTGGTATTCATGGCGGGACAATCGGTATTCGCTTCTGAAAATGCAAGAGCCGGTGAAAGCGATTCGCCGTGATCGCGTCTCGCCGTCGCTGATGCCGCGGGTCGCGCGGCGGATCGCCGCAAGGCAGGGGATGCAAATCCGCCGAAATCCTGTTAACAGCTTCGTTACATGACGCAGGCCGACACCTCGCAGCAGCCTTCGAGTACAACCCGCGCCGCGGCCTTCGGCGTTCACGTCTTCACGGCGCTGGGCGCCGGCATCGCGCTGATCGCCTTGCTCGAAGCCGTGCGCGAACATTGGGCCGCGATGTTCGGCTGGCTGGGCGTGGCGCTGATCATCGACGGTATCGACGGGCCGCTGGCGCGCCGCCTCAACGTCGGGACGCTGCAACCGCGCTGGTCCGGCGACACGCTCGACCTCGTCGTCGATTTTCTCACCTACGTGTTCGTCCCGGCCTATGCCATCGCGGCGAGCCGGCTGCTGCTGCCGATCGCGGGGCCGCTGATCGGCGTCGGCATCGTGGTGACCAGCGCGCTGTACTTCGCCGACAAGCGGATGAAGACCGATGACAATCATTTTCGCGGCTTCCCGGCGTTGTGGAATGCGGCGGCCTTCTATCTGTTTCTGTTGCAGCCCTCGCCATGGCTGGCGACGCTGGCGATGGCCGCGCTGATCGTGCTGACCTTCGTTCCGATCCATGTGCTGCATCCGGTGCGCGTCGCGCGCTTCCGCAAATTCAATCTCGTGCTGATGGCGATCTGGGCGGTGCTGACGATCTTCGCCGTCGTCGTGGATTTCAATGTGTCCACGCCGGCCCGCGCGGTCCTGTGCGCCATCGGCCTCTATGTCATTTTTGCCGATCCACTCCTACGTCTGTTCGGAATTGCAACGCATGATTGACCTGTTGACCAGCCCCGAAGCATGGGCCGCGCTGCTGACGCTGACCGCGCTGGAAATCGTCCTCGGTATCGACAACGTCATCTTCCTCTCGGTGCTGGTGTCGCGCATTCCGGAGCCGCAGGCGACGCGCGCGCGCCAGATCGGCCTTCTGCTGGCGCTGGTGTTCCGCATCGCGCTGCTCAGCGTGCTGGTGTGGCTGATCGGCCTGACGCAGCCGGTGTTCACGATTTTCGAAATGGGCTTCTCCTGGCGCGACATCATCCTGATCGGCGGCGGCCTGTTCCTGATCGCCAAGGCGACGCACGAAATTCACGGCGAGGTCGAGGCGCGCGAAGGCGGGGAGGCCGCGCCGCAGGGGCCCGCCAAGGCGTTCTTCTGGATCATCGTGCAGATCATCATCGTCGATCTGGTGTTCTCGCTCGACTCCATCATCACCGCGATTGGCATGGCAAAGGATCTCGAGATCATGATCGCGGCGGTGATCATCGCCTGCATCGTGATGTATGTCTCGTCCGGGCCAGTGGCGCGCTTCGTCGCCGAACATCCGACCACCAAGATGCTGGCGCTGGCGTTCCTGGTGCTGATCGGCGTGGCGCTGGTCGCGGACGGTTTCGAATTCCACATCCCGCGCGGCTACATCTACTTCGCCATCACCTTCTCGCTGGCGGTCGAGGTGTTCAACATCATGGCGCGGAAGAACCGCCGTAGCGCGTAGGGAGCGGGCAACACGACGGTCGTCGTCCCCGCGAACGGACGGACACATAACCTCTGACGCTCCGCTCCTTCGTCATGCCCGCGCTTGTCGCGGGCACCCACGTCCTACGGAAACTCAATCAACCAAGACGTGGATGGCCGGGACAAGCCCGGCCATGACGGAAACGGAAGGCGTATGGGTCCCCGCCTGCGCGGGGACGGCGCTAAGGTTGTTGAAGCCCGGAATACTGCTCCCAAGTTGACAATGCGAAGGTGTTGGCTATCGATGGTTGCGTCGAAGGCAGGAGACGCAGCATGGCCAAAGCCGTTCGTGTGCATCAGGTGGGCGGGCCCGAAGCCCTCATCTATGAAAGCATCGACCTGCCGCCGCCGGGCGTTGGCGAGGTGCATATCCGCCAGCACGCGGTCGGCCTGAATTTCATCGATGTCTATTATCGCACGGGGCTCTACAAGGCGCCGTCGCTGCCGTTCATCGCCGGCAACGAGGCGGCGGGCGAGGTGGTCGCGGTGGGACCGGGGGTGACGGACTTCCATCCCGGCGACCGCGTCGCCTACTACGCCAACCTCGGCGGCTACGCCACCGAGCGCAACATTTCTGCCGACAAGCTGGTCAGGCTGCCGGACCACATCACCTACGAGCAGGGCGCGGTGCTGATGCTCAAGGGGCTGACGGTCTGGTATCTGCTGCACAAGACCTTCAAGGTCGAGCCGGGCCATCGCGTGCTGATCCACGCCGCCGCCGGCGGCATCGGCCTGATCGCCTGCCAGTGGGCCAAGGCGCTCGGCGCGCATGTCATCGGCACGGTGGGCTCGAAAGCCAAGGCCGATCTCGCGCTCGCCAACGGCTGCGATCACGTCATCCTCTACAACGAGGAAAATTTCGTCGAGCGCGTCAAGCAGATCAGTCGGAACGAATTGTGCGACGTAGTCTATGACGGCGTCGGCAAGACCACGTTCCCCGGCTCGCTGTCGTGCCTGCGCCCGCGCGGATTGTTCGTGTCGTTCGGCAACGCATCGGGGCCGGTGCCGCCGTTCGCGCTCGCAGAGCTCAACAATCACGGCTCGCTGTTCGCGACGCGGCCGAAGCTCAACGACTATGTCGCCAGGCGCGCGGATCTGATCGAGGGCGCCGACACGCTGTTCGCGGCGGTGATCAGCGGCAAGCTGCATCTGCCGATCAATCACGCTTACGCGCTGAAGGACGCGGCGCAGGCGCACATCGATCTCGAAAGCCGCAAGACCACCGGGGCCTCGATCCTGAAGCCGTAGGGCTCTCGGCCGTAACCTCGATGACCGGCCGCGCTGTCGCGCGTGGCATGTGGTCGTGGCGTGCCGGCGCGTGCATGACATTGCCTTATGTCGTCATGAGCGGAATGCAGTTGAAAGCCGCCCGTCCGCGCTGTGATTTGCAGACCGTTGAAGCTTGAGGGCCGCGTCGCGCGCTGCGCCTCGCCGCGCCGGGAGACGAGCGATGACGGATCATGCAAGCCGCGTTCATGAGCATCGCTGCGATGTTCTGGTCGTCGGATCGGGCGCGGGCGGGTTCGCCACCGCGATCACCGCGCGCAAGGCCGGTCTTGACGTGCTGATGGTGGAGAAGGCGCCGGTGTTCGGCGGCACCACGGCGATCTCCGGCGGTTACATCTGGATTCCCGGCAATTCGCAGGCGGCCGAGGCCGGCCTCGGCGACGATCCCGATGCATGCCGGCGCTATCTGCGCGCGGAACTCGGCAACGACTACGATGAAGCCAAGGTGGAGACCTATCTGAGCAACGGCCCACGCATGGTCGATTTCTTCGTGAAGGACATCGGCATTCCTTTCGCCGCCACCACCATGCCCGATTATCATCCGGGCCAGCCCGGCGCGGTGCCGAAAGGGCGTTCGTTGCAGGCTGGACCGGTGAAGGCGGGTATCCTCGGCGGCGAACTGCATCGGCTGCGGCCGCTGCCGCGCGAACTGTCGCTGTTCGGCATGGGCGTCTCGTCGGGGTCCGACCTCAGCCATTTCTACAAGTTCGGGCGCTCGCTGCGCTCGACGCTGCGGGTCGGCGTCCTGCTGGCGAAATACGGTTACGACGTCGTCCGTCACGGACGCGGACAGACGCTGGTGAACGGCAATGCGCTGATTGCGCGACTGGCGCGCGCGCTGTTCGACATGGGCACGCCGCTGTGGACGTTCGCGCCGGCGAGCGAGCTGATCGTCGAGAACGGGCGCGTGAACGGCGCTATCGTCAACCGCAACGGCCGCGCGGTGCGCGTGATCGCGCGGCGCGGTGTGGTGCTGGCGAGCGGCGGCTTCGCGCAGAACGTCGAGCGGCGCGCGCGGGTCTACAATCATCCGGCGCTCGGCGACGAGCACATCTCGCTGACCGCGCCGGGCAATGTCGGCGACGGCGCGCGGATGGCGGAGAGCGTCGGCGGCTCTGTGGTCTCCGACATTCCCAACGCCGGCGCATGGATGCCGATCTCGCGCGTGCCGCGCCCGGACGGCACCTTCGGCGCCATCATCCATTCGGTGAACCAGGGCAAGCCCGGCATGATCGCGGTATTGCGCAACGGCCATCGCTTCACCGACGAGAGCGTATCGTATCACGATTTCGTCGAGCGGCTGGTGGCGCATCCGGACAGCGGACGCCCCGCCGGCGCGTTCCTGATCTGCGATCAGACCGCGTTCGCGAAATACGGTCTCGGCTATGCCAAGCCGTTCCTGCCGATGCGTGGCCTGATCGAGGCCGGTTATCTCTACAAGGCGGATTCGATCGCCATGCTGGCGGCGTCCATCGGCATCGATGCCGATACGCTCGGCCGCACCGTCACGGAGTACAACCGTCATGCGGCGAAGGGCGAGGACCCGGAGTTCGGCAAGGGCCGCAGCGTCTACGGGCATTATCTCGGCGACGCCGGCAACCCGATCAATCCCAACGTCGCGCCGCTCGACAAGGGCCCGTTCTACGCGGTGTGGATGCATGCCGGTGACATCGGCAATTTCGCCGGTATCAGGACTGACGAGAACGCGCGCGTGCTCCGCGAGGACGGCACGGCCGTGCCCGGCCTGTTTGCTGTCGGCAACGACATGGCGAGCGTGTTCCGTGGGCGTTATCCCGGCGGCGGCTCGCTGATCGGCCCGGCGATGACGTTCGGCTTCACGGCCGCGCGCTTCATCGCCGATGAGACGCCGTCTTCGTAGCAGCCGTTAAAACCCCGCGACGCTGCCGTGCAGATCGTATTGATCGGCGCGCTCGATCTTCGCGGTGACGATCTCGCCGACCCTCAAGGGACGCCGGCTTGAGAGATACACCGTGCCGTCGATCTCCGGCGCGTCGGCCTTCGAGCGGCCTTTCGCGACGGTGGGGCCGACCTCGTCGATGATGATCTGCTGGCGCGTGCCCACCTTGCGCTTCAGCCGGCGCGCGGAAATCTTCTGCTGCCGCGCCATCAGCGCATTCCAGCGTTCCTTCTTGATTTCGTCCGGCACCGGATTGTCGAGCGCGTTCGAGGTCGCGCCCGCGACCGGCTCGTACTTGAAGCAGCCGACGCGATCGATCTCGGCTTCTTCCAGCCAGTCGAGCAGGTAGGCGAAATCGCTCTCCGTCTCGCCGGGGAAGCCGACGATGAAAGTCGAGCGCAGCGCGAGGTCGGGACACTGCTCGCGCCACTTCTTGATGCGCGCCAGCGTCTTGTCCTGCGCCGCCGGACGCCGCATCGCCTTCAACACTTCGGGGGCGGCGTGCTGGAACGGGATGTCGAGATAGGGCAACACCTTGCCCTCCGTCATCAGGCCGATCACCTCATCGACATGCGGATACGGATAGACGTATTGCAGCCGCACCCACGCGCCGAGCTCGCCGAGTTCGCGCGCGAGGTCGAGGAATTTCGCGCGCACCTCGCGATCCTTCCACGGGCTCGTCGCATACTTGATATCGACGCCGTAGGCCGAGGTATCCTGCGAGATGACGAGCAGTTCCTTGACGCCGGCGGCGACCAGCTTCTCTGCCTCGCGCAACACATCGTTCGCGGGCCGCGACACCAGATCGCCGCGCAGCTTCGGGATGATGCAGAAGGTGCAGCGATTGTTGCAGCCCTCGGAAATTTTCAAATACGCGTAGTGGCGCGGCGTCAGCTTGACGCCCTGCGGCGGGATCAGGTCGAGGTGCGGATTGTGCAGCGGCGGCTTGGCGCGATGCACGGCGTCGAGCACGCTCTCGTATTGCTGCGGCCCGGTGATCGACAGCACGTTGGGATAGGCCGCTTCGATCTGCTCGGGCTCCGCGCCCATGCAGCCGGTGACGATGACCTTGCCGTTCTCCGCCATCGCCTGGCCGATGGCGCCGAGCGACTCTTCCTTGGCGCTGTCGAGGAAGCCGCAGGTGTTGACGATGACGAGGTCCGCGCCGTCGTGCTTGCGCGCGAGTTCATAACCCTCGGCGCGCAGCCGGGTGATGATGCGCTCCGAATCCACCAGCGCCTTCGGGCAGCCGAGCGAAACGAAGCTGATTTTGGGGGCGGTAGCCTGGGTCATCGATGGTCCATGTCGTTGAAGCGCAGGAGCTAACCCCGTTGCGGCGGGCTGGCAAGCAGATGTGGTGCGGATGGCTCGCCGAAGCCATAGATTAAATATTAGGCAATTCAAGGATCGGCTAGATATTAATCAGGTTGCATCTGCGAAATAAGCAGCCGAGGTCGGGCAGGGCTGGTTGTCGCCAGCTGCTAATTTTCCATTAGGCCATTGAAATAGCTGACTATTGTGCTCCGCACAAGAGGTTGGCACGGCGCTTGAATAGAGCACCTCGGCCGGCGGCGACACGCACTGGCTGCGCGGCGGCTCCGGCCGGCGCGCCACCCCTGCAACCGGCGCGATGGGGCGCGCCCGATGGAGGTTTGCGATGGACTACAACAAGCCCGCCGATGTCGTCCGCACCATGGTCGATACCGCCGAGACGAAACTGGCGCTTGAGCCGCGCGATCTCCTGATCCGCGGCGCGCTGTCGGGGGCGCTGCTCGGCACCGCGACCAGCCTCGCGTTCGGCGCGGCCGCCACCACCGGACAACCCATCGTCGGCGCGGTGATCTTCCCGGTCTGCTTCGTGATGATCGTGCTGCTCGGGCTTGAACTGGTGACCGGCAGCTTCGCGCTGCTGCCGCTGGCGGCGCTCTCCGGCCGGGGGAGCTGGAGTTCTGTCGTCGCCAACTGGTCGTGGGTGTTTCTCGGCAACCTGCTCGGCAGCATCGCCTACGGCGCGCTGCTTGCGATCGCGCTCACCAACATGGGCACGGCCGCACCCGCTGGCGTCGCGGCGAAGATCATCGCCACGGCAGAGGCCAAGACCATCGCCTATGAGGCGCTCGGCATGGCCGGCATGGTCACGGTGTTCGTCAAGGCGATGCTGTGCAACTGGCTGGTCTGCCTCGGCGTGGTGATGGCGATGACCTCCACATCGACCATCGGCAAGATCGTTGGCGCCTGGCTGCCGATCACGACGTTCTTCGCGCAGGGCTTTGAGCATGCGGTGGTCAACATGTTCGTCATCCCCACCGGCATGCTGATGGGCGCGAAAGTCAGCGTCGCCGAGTGGTGGCTGTGGAATCAGATTCCCGTGACGCTCGGCAACATCGTCGGCGGCGCACTGTTCACCGGCATTGCGCTCTACGTCACCTACAAGCCCGCGCGGCCGCTGGCGACTGTGGCGCCGTCGTCGGTGCCGGCGGAATAGCGAAGGCGCAGGCGATCATGAAGATGGACCAGATGACGGCCGACTTCAGCGACGAACAGAAGCGTTACCTCGAAGGCTTCATGTCCGGTGTCAGTGCCGGGCGGCTCGGACGCGGCGGCGGGGCGGGGGCGCCCACCGCCGAGCCGGAGCCGACCGGGCCGGATGCCGCGCATCTGAAAGCGCAGGACCGCTTTTTGAAAGATGGCAAGAAACTCTCCGACCCGGAGAAATTCAAGCGCGAGCAGCATCCGTTCGATGCCTACGAGCGCCTGAAGGCGCAGGCGCGCGACAACGCCGCGCCGCCGCCACCGGATAATTTCCGCTGGCGCTACTACGGCCTGTTCTACGTCGCGCCGGCGCAGAACTCCTTCATGTGCCGCTTGCGGATTCCGAACGGCATCCTCAAGGCGCATCAGTTCGCCGGCACCGCCGATCTGGCGGAGCATTTCGGCGGCGGCTATGCGCACATCACCACGCGCGCCAACCTCCAGATCCGCGAGATCGAGCCGCGCCACGCGGTGGAACTGATCGAGGGCATCACCGACCTTGGCTTGTGCTCGCGTGGCTCCGGCGCCGACAACATCCGCAACGTCACCGGCACGCCGACGGCGGGCATCGATCCGCGCGAATTGCTCGACACGAGGCCCTACGCGCGCGAGTGGCACTTCCACATTCTCAACGACCGCTCGCTGATCGGCCTGCCGCGGAAGTTCAACGTTGCCTTCGACGGCGCGGGCACCATTCCGGTGTTGGAGGACACCAACGATATCGCGTTCTCCGCCGTCGAGGTGAAGGACGGTTTTGGCGTCGAACCCGGCGTGTGGTTTCGGCTCGGATTAGGAGGCATCACCGGGCACAAGGATTTCGCCCGCGATACCGGCGTGATCGTCAAGCCGTCGGACGCAACCATGGTGGCGGATGCCATCGTGCGCGTGTTCATCGAACACGGCGACCGTACCAATCGCCTGAAAGCGCGATTGAAGTACGTGCTCGACGCCATGGGGTTCGATGCATTCCTGAAGGAGGTCGAAGCGCGCTACGGCGCGCCGCTGACGCGTGTGCCGACCGAGGCCATCGCGCCGCGCCCGGCCTTCAACCGCAGCGCGCATATCGGCGTGCATCCGCAGACGCAGGCGGGGCTGAACTGGATCGGCGTGGTGCTACCGCTCGGCAAGCTGACCTGTGACCAGATGCGCGGGCTCGCGAAAATCGCGCACGATCTCGGCGACGGCGATATCCGGTTGACGGTGTGGCAGAACCTGCTGATCTCGGGCGTCGCGGATTCCAACATTGCGCTGGCGACGGCGGCCGTTGACGCGTTGGGATTGGCGACAACCGCATCGCCGATCCGCGCCGGGCTCGTCGCCTGCACCGGCAATGCCGGCTGCAAGTTCGCGGCATCCGACACCAAGCGCCACGGCGATGCCATCGCGACGTGGTGCGAGAGCCGCGTGGCGCTCGATACGCCGCTCAACATCCATCTCACCGGCTGCCATCATTCCTGCGCGCAGCATTACATCGGCGACATCGGCCTGCTGGCCGCGAAGGTCGCGACCAGCGAGGAGGGCGACACGGTCGAGGGTTATCACCTCACCACCGGCGGCGGCTTCGGCCCCGATGCCGGGATCGGGCAGGAGGTCTATCGCGACATCAAGGCGGACGATGCGCCGAAAGTCGTCGAACGTTTGCTGCGGGCCTACATGACTAACCGCGCGTCGCCCGAGGAAACCTTCGTCCAATTCTCGCGCCGCCACGATGCCGAGGCGCTGCGCGCGCTGGCCGATGCGGAGGTGGCGGCATGAACCAGACGACACCGATGATGCGATTGCAGGTCGTCCCGGACACCGCGCCGTTCTCCGACGAACAGCGCGCCTGGCTCAACGGCTTTCTGGTCGGCGCGTTGCAACTCGACGGCAACGTGCCGCTGTCGCCGGAGCAGAACGCGGCGATGGTCGGCTCAATCGTTGCCGCCGACGATGACGACGACGCGCCGTGGCACGATCAGACCATGCCGATCACCGAGCGCATGAAACTCGCCGAAGGCAAGCCGCTGCGCCGGCGGATGATGGCGGCGATGGCGCAGCAGGATTGCGGCCAGTGCGGCTACAACTGTCGCGACTACGCCGACGCGCTGGCGGCGCGCACCGAGGAGCGCATCAATCTCTGCGTTCCCGGCGGCAAGGACACCGCGCGGATGCTGAAGGCGTTGCACGCCGAACTCGACGCCGCGCCCGTTGCGAAGACCGCGCCCGTGACCGTCGCTGCGTCGGCCGCGCCGGTCAGCGCGCCGGGGCGCTCGCGTGACAATCCGGCGGTGGCGACGTTGCTGTCGCGCCGGCTGCTCAACAAGCCGGGCTCGGAAAAGCAGACGTGGCATATCGAGTTCGATCTGTCGCAAGGCGATCTCGACTATGTCGTCGGCGACTCCTTTGGCGTGTTTCCGCGCAACGATCTCGGCCTGGTCGATCAGGTGATCGCGGTGCTCGGCGCGTCGCACGCGACGCAAGTGAACGGCAAGGCGTTGCGCGACGTGCTGCGTGACGACGTGTCGCTGTCGCCCGCGCCGGACAAATTGTTCGAGTTGCTGTCGTTCGTCAGCGGCGGTGCGTTGCGCGAGAAGGCGCGGGCGCTGGCGCAGGGCGACGATCCCGATGGCGACGCGGCAAATCTCGACGTGCTGGCGACGTTGCAGAAGTTCATGGGCGTGCGGCCGCACCCGGAAGCCTTCATCGAGGCGCTCGATCCGTTGCAGCCGCGGCTCTACTCAATTTCGTCGTCGCACAACGCCGCGCCGGGGCGCTTGTCGCTCACCGTCGATACGGTGCGTTACGCCATCGGCAAACGTCCGCGCCTCGGCGTCGCCTCGACCTATCTCGCCGAGCGCGCCGCCATCGGCGACGAGATGCGCGTCTACGTGCAGAAGGCGCACGGCTTCGCACTGCCGGAGAATGCCGACACGCCGGTGATCATGATCGGCCCCGGTACCGGCGTCGCGCCCTTCCGCGCCTTCTTGCAGGATCGCGGCGCGACCAAAGCGGGTGGCCGCAACTGGCTGTTCTTCGGGCACCAGCGCCGCGATTGCGATTTCTTCTACGCGGACGAACTGAACGCGATGAAGGTGTCCGGATTGCTGACGCGACTGTCGCTGGCGTGGTCGCGCGACGGCGATGCGAAATTCTATGTGCAAGACCGGATGCGCGAGGTTGGCCGCGAACTCTGGAACTGGCTCGCGGACGGTGCGCATATCTATGTCTGCGGCGACGCCAAGCGTATGGCAAAAGATGTCGAGCGCGCGCTGGTCGACATCGTCGCGCAGTTCGGCGTGCGCTCCACGGATGAGGCGATCGCGTTCGTGGCCGATCTCAAGCGCAAGGGGCGGTATCAGCAGGATGTGTATTAGGTTTTGACTGCGGTCCGGCTGGTCTTCTCCGTCATTGCGAACGAAGCGAAACAATCCGGAACGCTATAAAGCAAGGATAGCTTCGTCGCTTCGCTTCTCGCAATGACGGCCGTGAGTGCCTTATCGGAAACGATATTGTCGCACCGACATGCAACACAAAAATCGTCGTCCCCGCCCAGGCGGGGACCCAGACGCCGTGTCATTCATGATCCGGGTGGCGGTCGTGACTCTTGGCCAACAGTCCCGTTGATTACAATTGTCAGGGATTCTGGGTCCCCGCCTTCGCGGGGACGACAAGGTGGGTGATCGCATCGCGCGCGACGAGGTCGAATCGACCATGTCGCTTGCGAATAAATCCATCGCCGTCTGCCACGACAAGAGAATAGTTATTTCGTATTGCTGTCCCCCTAAACATGCCTGTCGCTATTTTTTCCCGGTGGTTGCGGTTCCACGCGTCAGCGCTTCATTATCCTGTTCCAAGACGATGGAGCCTGATGATGCGCGATTTCGAAACCCGACGGTCCGTTCCAGTGCGTGAACGGGCTGCGCGCGCGGAGACCCGGATTCATGCCGTTGCGCTGGGTGGCGCCTTCGCCCTGATCGCCGCCGTGCTGTTCGGCACGCTGACGTATCGGCCGTTTTGAGTTCGCCCCGGATACTTCGTCATGCCCGGGCTTGTCCCGGCCATGACGCAGAGGAGATTCTTCCCCGACGGAGCGAGCGCCAAGTGTGCGTCGGTCAGATGAAAGCGCGGACCTCACCTCTCACTAAACGGCTTCACCGCGATGCCATTGTCCTTCAGCGCCTGACGCACGGCGCGGGCGATTTCGACGGCGCCGGGCGTGTCGCCGTGGATGCACACCGTATCGATCTGCGCCTTGATGACCTTGCCGGTGATCGACACCACCGCGCGGTCCTGCACCATGCGCACCACGCGCTGCGCGATCTCGCCCGCGTCGTGCAGCACCGCGCCGGGCTTGCGGCGCGAGACGAGGTTGGCGTTGTCCTCATAAGCGCGGTCGGCGAACACTTCGTGCGCCAGCGGTAGCCCGGCGGATTCTCCGGCCTCGAGCAGTTTGCTATTCGCCAGCACCACGAATGTCAGATTGCGGTCCACCGCCTTGATCGCCGACGCGATGGCGCGCGCGGTCATGTCGTCCTCGCAGGCGACGTTGGAGAGCGCGCCGTGGGCTTTCACATGCGTCACCTTGTGGCCGGCGAGCGCGGCGACCGCTTGCAGCGCGCCGATCTGATAGGCGACGAGATTTTCGATCTCGGCCGCCGTGAGCCCCGCCACGGGTCGCCGGCCGAAGCCGTGCAGATCGCGATAGCCGGGATGCGCGCCGATGGCGACGCCGCGCGCCTTCGCCAGTTCCGCGGTCTTGCGCATGATGTCGGGATCGCCGGCGTGAAAGCCGCAGGCGATGTTGACGCTGCTGGCGAGCCCGAGCATCGCGTTGTCGTCACCCATCTGCCATGCGCCGAACCCTTCGCCGAGGTCGCTGTTCAGATCGATGCTCATGTTGTCGTTCCCCGCTGGCTGGTTTCAGGGTTGTTGGTCTTGTTGAGACTCGCTCTGCCACGTTCCGGCATCGACGGCGTTCACCGCGCTGCCAGCGACGTTGGCATTCTGCAACGCCGCGACGTTGAATTCAAAGTGCGCGACATCGACCATGCGCGCGGGCAGGTCGCGCAACAGCGCGGCGAAGGCGATGGCCGCGCGCCGTGCGTCGGCGACGCTCACGGCTTGAAAACGGAATGGACGGCCCGGTGGCATCTGCGCGAAACGGCCGAGATCGGCGCCGATCACGGTGGCGATCTTGGGATAGCCGCCGGTGGTGCCGCGATCCGGCATCAGCACGATCGGCTGGCCGTTGCCGGGCACCTGAATGCTGCCGTCGACAGTGCCGTCGGAGACGATGTTGTGGCCGTGCCGGTGACGGACCACGGGACCCTCGAGGCGATAGCCCATGCGGTCGCTGGTTGCGGAGATCGTCCAGGTGCCGTCGAGAAAGGTTTTGACGGCGTCGCCGAATTCGTCGTCCTGCGGACCGAGCACGACGCGGATCGGATCGGGCGAGGGTGGCAGCGGCGGAAGCGCGTGTTCGCTGCGTTCGGTCGCGGCGCGCACATCGAGATGATCGCCGTTCTGCAACGGGCGCGGCACCGGGCTGCCCAAGCCGGCGCGTGCATTCACCGAGAGACTGCCGAACGCGGCTTCGCCGATGATGCCGCCTTCAACCGCGAGATAGCTGAACACACCCTCGCGCGCGGCGCCCAGCACCAGTCGTTCGCCTGATGCCAGCGTTACGGATTGATTGAGCGGCAGCACGCGGTCGTCGATCCTGATGCTACGCGACGCGCCTGCCATTGCGATGCGGATCGGGCCGTCGCTGGCGGTGAAAGTGGCGCTGAACGGACCGAGTTCGATGGCGGCGGCAAACGGTGGGTTGCCGGCGAGCGTATTCGCCGTCGCCAGCGCCAGCCGGTCCATCGCGCCGCTCGGCGTCAGGCCGTAGCGTTGCGCGCCAAAACGCCCGGCATCCTGCACCGAGGTCGCGGGTCCGACGTTTGTGGCGAGCAGCCGGCTCATGACGCGGCCAGTTCAGCGACGACGTCGCCGTGTTCGGCGGCACGATCCATTTCGGCGAAGGTGTTTGCGTCGATAGCATAGAAGTTCAGCGTGTCGCCGGGCTCCAGCAGAAACACCGGATCGCGCTGCAACTGATAGGTACGCACCGGCGTTCGCCCCAGCAGATGCCAGCCGCTTGGCCCGGCGATGCACTGGATGCCGGTCTGCACGCCGCCGATGGAGATGGTGCCAGGAGGCGTGCGCAATCGCGGCTCTTGCCGGCGCGACAATTCCAGCGCCGGATCCAACCCGCTGAGATAGGACCAGCCCGGCGTGAAGCCGATCATCGCTACGCGATAGACCGGCGCGGTGTGGCGCGCGATCAGCGCGTCCGACGTGAGGTCGAGCGTCTTCGCGACATCGTCGAGATCGATGCCATGCTCGCCGCCATAGGCCACGGGAATGCGCCAGTGCCGCGAGGTGTTCGCGTCGGTGATCGGCCGCGCGGCCAGCGCGATCAATTGCGGCGCGAGAATATCGAAATCGATTTGCAGCGGATCGTAATGCACTAGCAGCGAACGATAGGTCGGCACCGTTTCGGTGATCCCGGCAATCGGCTCGGCGGCAAGCAGGCGGTCGAGCGCGAGGACGCGCCGGTTGGCGTCGTCATCGATGTGGCGGCTGAACTCCACGGTGATCGCGGCGTCGCCACTGGGCAGGATGCGGGGCGGGAGAAATTCTGCGGCCATGCCTGTCTGCGAGCCCTTCTGCAACGACCTCAGCAATAGCCTGTTTCGGGCGCGGAGGGAATTCGCTTTCGGAGAATAACCCAAGTCATTTCAATAAATTAATCGACATGTCGGTGATAAGATAGGATGATCGATGACGATGCGCCGAACGCTTGGCTGATCCTGCGTCATTCCAGCTTGACGCGTCTTTCCACGGACGCAAGATGCCGCCCATCGTCCTCATCGGAGTCGTTCGTCCATGTCGCTTTCCCCGCAGGCTATTCAAACACTTTCGCACGTCTCCACCGCGACGATCACCACCGTCCTGCTGAAGAAGGGCCTGCGCAATCTCTGGCTGCGCGGCGCACGGCCGCTGCGGCCCGGACAGCCGCGACTGGTCGGCCCGGCGTTCACCTTGCGCTTCGTGCCGGCGCGCGAGGATCTGGCGACGCCGGAATCATGGTCGTCGCCGATCTCGACCCGCACCGCCATCGAGGCGATGCCCGAAGGCTGCATCGCCGTGGTGGATGCGATGGGCGTCAGCACCGCCGGCATTTTCGGCGACATTCTCTGCGCGCGCATGGTGCAGCGGAAGGTCACGGCGCTGGTCACCGACGGCGTGGTGCGTGACATCGAGGGCGTGCTCGGCACCGGGTTGCCGACGTGGTGCAACGGCGCGGCCGCGCCGCCGTCGGTCGCGGGGCTCACCTTCGTCGGCTGGGGCGAGGGCATCGCCTGCGGCGGCGTCGCGGTGTTTCCGAACGACATCATCGTCGCCGATCAGGATGGCGTCGTGCTCATTCCGCAGGCGCTGCTCGATCACGTGCTCACCGAAGGCCCGGAGCAGGAGCGAATGGAGGCGTGGATCGTCGACGAGGTCAACAACGGCGCGTCGCTGCCGGGGCTTTATCCGATGAACGCCGAAACCAAGGCGCGCTATGCCGCGTTCAAGGCGAAGAAATAACAGTCGCGCGAAAGGGCACGGACATCATGGATATTCATCGCAACGGATCGCGACCGACACGGCGCGGGCCTGCCGACTGGTTCACCGGCGCGGTCTGGATGGACCCCATCGTCAACGCGCCGGCGCCCGCACGGGTGGCGGCGGCTCGCGTGGCGTTCGAGCCCGGCGCGCGCACAGCGTGGCACACCCATCCGCTCGGCCAGACGCTCTACGTGATCTCCGGCGTCGGGCGCGTGCAAAAAGAAGGCGAACCGGTGCGCGAAATCCGCGCCGGCGACACGGTGTGGATTCCGCCCGGCGAAAAGCACTGGCACGGCGCCGCGCCGGAGCACGCGATGACCCACATCGCCGTGCAGGAAGCGGTCAACGGCAGCGCCGTCGAATGGCTGGAGCAGGTGAGCGAGGCGGATTACACGAAGGCGGTGTCGGCGGAGTGATTGCGTTGCGTAACTGGTCACCAACCAGCCACACGAAAAGCGTCGTCCCCGCGCAAGCGGGGACCCATACGCCGCAGCGCTTCGGTTCAATCAACCGAGGCTCGTTTCTTTCATAATACCAACGCCAGGGGATATGGGTCCCCGCCCGCGCGGGGACGACGCGGAGGTGCCTGATCCGCCGAATTACATTTTGAGACGGCGATCAGCCCCGCATGCCGGCCTATCGCGACGACGTTAGCCCTTTGGCCACAGGATCAACTGGGTGTTGCGAAAACAGGCGATGACGGCATCGTCGCTGTTGCGACGGACCTCTGCATCCCAGACCTGGGTGGTGCGCCCCTTGTGGACTGGTCGCGCTGTGCAGGTCACCAGGCCATCGCGCGCCGTACCGATCAGGTTACTCTTGAGTTCGACAGTCGTGAATCCACTGGCGCCTGTCGGCAGACTACGAACGGTGCCATAGCCGCAGCACGTATCCGCCAGCGAGGTGACCGTTCCCGCATGGAGATAACCGTTCCACGCGCCGAGCGCGCGGCGAACTTCGAGCACCGCGACCACTTCATCCGGCTCGACTTTGGTGAACTTCATGCCGAGAAGGCCAGGCAGATAGTCGGCGCCGGCGGCGTTCCATTCTTCGAGTGTCGCGGGAGTGTTGAGAGTCATGAAATGCCTGCCTTATTGATGATTTGATCGATCATGGGGCGGACATATGCATCCCGAGACCGGTTAAGCAAGAACATCATCCCAAGAACATCACCCTATGAAGCTGGTCGAGGGAAGGTCGTCGCAAATCATCACGTCAGCAAATGTCTCTCCTGGCCAAACATGTCTTGCCATAACGATAGACAGACGAGTGGACCCGCGTCCGCCTCACTCCACCCGCGTCCAGGTCTGGCCGCCGCAGAACATGCCGCCGAAGGCGCAGCCTTGTACGCGCAGCTTGTCGGAGCCTTTCAGCGCGATGGTCGAGTCGTAGGTTCCGCCGCCTTTCGGATCGTGGATGCGGCCGCTCCACTTCGCACCGGACGGGCGCATGTTGATCAGCACCTTGTCCTTGTTCTGGTTGGTTTTGGCGTCGATCGAATAGCCGCAGATGTTGGAGCCGCACGCTTCGATGCGCACCTTGCCTTCCTTTTCCTCGGTCAGCCAAACGCCGAGCGGCGAGTTGGCGGCCTGCGGCGCGGCGGGCGCGGGAGCTTGCTGTTGCTGCACCGGTGCGGCGACAGGGGCGTTGGCGACCACGATGGGTTGGGCCGGTGGGTTCTGCGGCGGCGCGGGTTCGGCGATGGGTTTCGTCTCGGCCGGCGCTGTTTCGGCAATCCTTGGGGCGGGCTGTTGCGTCGCGACAGGAGGAGATGCCGGCTCGACTTGTGTTTGGTTCTGGACCGAAGGCTGTGCCGGCGGAGCGACCATCACGGGCGCGGTAGCCGGGGTGTCCATGTCGACGTCGTCCCGTTCGATTTCGAGGCGCGCGCCGCGTTTCGGGCTGTAATGGAAGACGCCGGGGATCGAGACCGACAGACAGGACGGCTGATCACAGCCGCGCGGCGCATGAATGGTGACCGAACGGCCGCCGATGTCGAACGAATAGGAATCCCCGGCATGGGCGAGAGTGGTGGAGAGCAACAACGCCGCGGCGGCAACGACGACCTTCATGGGAACCTCCTCAAGCGGGGGTGGGATTTGATGTCCCGCACACCCTAGAAGGCGGTTCGCGAAAGGAATGTGAGATGGATCACATGGCCACGACAAACCGACATCGCGACGGTTCGGCGTCGGGCGCAATCAGTCGACCGGAGGCGGGCCGGGAGGCATCGCCACAGCAGGCTCCTCGGTTGCCTCGGTGGGCCACGCCAATTCGCTGCGCAGCAGTGCGTAGCGCTCATGCGCGGCTTGGGCGCGCTCGTCGATCAGCTTGATGGCGGCGTCGCGCGACATCGGGCGGCTGGTCACCGGCGTGCCGTTGTCGCCCATCACCTCGTCGACGACAAAGGTGATGCTGCCGACCGCGCGCGCGGTCCAGCGCATCCGTATCGATGCGATCGGGCCCGGACCCGTTCGCGTATAGCCTTTCGGCGCGGATGCGTCGGTCTGCGCCGGGATGGTCTCGGCAGCTTGGGTCTTTGTCACGTTGACCGCCTTAACGGTAACGCTCACGGCGGGACGAGGCGGATCGGTGTCGGCCATTTTAAATCTCGATCGGTCGAACGCTACAATACACTCTACGCGCAGATCGCAGGTTTGCGATCCTTCCAGGGCCGCGCCTGCTCGATTTGCGCGGCGAGGCGGAACAGCGTGGCTTCGTCGCCGAACTTCGCCGCGAACATCATGCCAAGCGGCAGGCCGGCGGCGTTCCACGCCAGGGGCATCGACATTGCCGGCTGACCCGACATGTTGAACATGCTGGTGCCTGGCATGTAGCGGCGCAGGATCGGCGAGATGTGCGAAAGATCATCGGACATGCTGTTGATCTCGCCGATCCGCAGCGGCGGCGCGCACAAGGTCGGCGACAGGAACACGTCGCAATCCTCGAAGAAGGTCGCGAGGCCTCGCGAAATCTGGAACGCGGCGAGCTGCGCGGCGACGTAGTCGGTCGCGCTCTGCTTGGCGGCGTTGCGTGCGCTGGCGATCGTCAGCCGTTCGAAATCGCGATCGGTCGCCTCGCGGCCGAGCCGCCCTTCGGTGAGGCGCACCGCGAGGGCGGTGTTGGCGGCGACGATCACCGCCATCACGGCGGCGGGATCGGCGGCGAGTTTTGGCGCGCGCTCCTCGACGTGATGTCCGAGTTTCGACAGTTGCGTCGCGACATCGCGCACGGCGGCGGCGATCTCGGGATCGACCGTATCGCCATAGGTCGATTTGTCGGTGAAGAAAATCCGCAGCCGTCCCGGCTCGCGTTTCACTTCCTCGGCGTAGGGCCGCTCCGGCGCAGGCGCGGCGTAGGGGCTCGACGGTTCGGTACCGTGAATGGCGTCCAGCATCGCGGCGCTGTCGCGCACGCTGATGCTGACGACGTGATTGCAGGAGAAACCGCCCCAGCCTTCGCCGCGATCGGGGCCGAGCGGCGTGCGGGCTCGGGTCGGCTTGAGGCCGAACACGCCGGACGCCGACGCGGGGATGCGGATCGAGCCGCCGCCGTCGCTGGCATGCGCCACCGGCAGGATGCGCGCCGCCACCGCCGCCGCCGCGCCGCCGGACGATCCGCCGGAGGAATGCTGCGGATTCCACGGATTGCGCGTCGGCCCGAACAGCCGCGTCTCGGTGGTCGGCAGCAGGCCGAATTCCGGCGTCGAGGTCTTGCCGAAGATGACGAGGCCAGCGGCCTTGAACCGCGCGGCGACGGTGCCGTCGTGATCGGCGACGTTGTCCTTGAAGACGCTGGCGCCGGAGGTGGTGCGCGTGCCGGCGAGGTTTTCGAGATCCTTCAGCAGGAACGGGACGCCGGTGAAGGGGCCGGATGGCAGGCCGTTCTCGATCTGCTTGCGCGCGTAGTCTTCGTGCTTCACTACCACGGCATTGATTTGCGGATCGACCTTCGCGGTACGCGCGATGGCTTCATCGAGCAACTCGCTCGCGCTGACTTGTTTGCTGCGCACCAGTTCGGCAAGGCCGAGCGCATCATAGTTGCCAAATTCCTTGAATGCCATGTCGTGCTCCCGAGTGTCGAATACTGCCAGAACAATCCCGATGTCATCCCCGCGCAGGCGAGGACCCATAGCCCTGGCATTTGTTGTTATAGAACAGCCACGCCTTCGTTGCCTAAACCGAACCGCCACGGAGTCTGGGTCCCCGCCTGCGCGGGGACGACGTTTCTCGTGTTGCAAATCCGAGCGCAAAACGAATTTCGCGTAATGCGTTCAGAGGGGAGATCCCATCGTCAGTTCAGCACATCCTGATTGATGATGTTCTGCCGGATAGTATCCTCTTCGAATGCGCAACGCGCATGGCTACTCGAACCACTTGTTGTAGATTTTTTTGAATGTGCCGGTCGCCATTGCAATGTGCAGCCATTGATCGACGAATGCCTTGAGAGCGACGTCGCGCTGGAGCCAGTAGGCCTTTTCGGCGAAATCGAACGGTTTGTCCGGATGAATGGCGCAGAGCACGCCGGGATGGCGCTTTTGCTGATAACGTGTTTCCGCGGCGTCGGTCATCATCAGATCGGCATTGCCTTTGGCGATTTCGTCGAAGATGGTCACATTGTCGTTGTAGACCTGAATGTCGGCACTCTTGATGTGTTCGCGGGCGAAACGCTCGTTGGTGCCGCCGGGATTGACGATCACGCGCGTGCCGGGTTTGTCGATGTCGATGAGGGTCTGGAATTTATCCTTGTCGGCGCAACGCGCGATCGGCGTCTTGCCTTCCTCCAGGACAGGCGCGGAGAATGATCCGATCTTCTGGCGGTCGAGCGTGATCGATATGCCACCCATCGCCATATCGAACGCGTCCGACGTAAAATCCGCCTTCAACGTCGGCCAACTGGTTTTGACGTAGACAATTTTGACGCCCAACGCCTTGCCGAGCGCTTCGGCCATGTCGACGTCGAAGCCGGTAAACTGTGACGTGGCTTTGTCAAAATGCGTGAACGGCATGTAGTCGCCGGTCATGCCCACGCGCAACGTTCCGCGTTTGACGATGTCGTCGAGGCGTGTGGTCGGGGCCGATTGCTGGGCTCCTGCCGCCGATGCCGTGAAAACCAGACACAGCGCAGCAATCCATGCGAATAGCTTCGTCACGATCGCCGCTCCGTGGCGTCAGGTGTCGCGCGAGCCGGCATCAGGCCAACACATCCTGATTGATCACGTTCTGCCGGATGGCGTCGCCGTCGAGCGCGCTGAGGATGTTGCGGGCGGTCTGTTCGCCCATGCGGTCGAGCGCCTCGCGGGTGACGCCGGCGACGTGCGGCGCGATGACGACGTTGGGCAGCGCGAACAGCGCGTGGCCGAGCGGCGGCGGTTCCTGCTCGAACACGTCGAGGCCGGCGCCTGCGAGCTGGCCGGAGGTCAGCGCGTCGTAGAGTGCGGCTTCCACCACGATGCCGCCGCGCGCGGTGTTGACGAGATAGGCGGTCGGTTTCATCAGCTTGAGCCGCGCGGCGTTGATCAGGCCCACCGTTTCCGGCGTCTTGGGGCAATGCAGGCTGATGAAATCGGCGCGGGGCAGGGCCTTGTCCAGATCGTCGACGGGCTCGCAACCGGCGGCGCGGATCTCGTCGGCGCTCTTGTAGGGATCGTAGACCAGCACGGTCATTTCCATCGCGAGGCAACGCTTCGCGGTGCGGGTGCCGATGCGGCCGAAGCCAACGATCAGCAGCGTCTTGCCGTAGAGATCGAACGGCAGCAGGCCGAGCCGCGTCGCCCATCTGCCGTCCTTCACCAGCGCATGAAGTTCGACGCCGCGCTTGGCCAGCGTCATCATCATGAAGATTGCCTGCTCGGCGACGGACGGCGAATTGGCGGTGCCGGCCACCATCAACGGCACCTTGCGCTTGCTCAGCGCGGGGACGTTGATCGCATCGAAGCCGACGCCGATGCGGGCGACGACTTTCATGTCCTGCGAGGCATCGAGCTCATTGTCGCCGAAAGCGGTGGCCCCGAGCGCCACGCCATGCACCGGCGCGTGCCGGGCGAGGAGGGCGACGAAATCCTTCTGCGGGATCATGTTGGGAAATTCGATGGCCTCGACGTCGCCGCGCTCCTTGAACAGCTTCCAGCCGTGCTCCGACATCGATTCCGTGATCAGCAGTTTCTTCTTGTTGGTCGTCATTCCTCGCCTCGTCTTGCTTTGTTGCGGCCGCCCGTTTCATGCTTTGACAGACACGTCATTGCCGGGCTTGACCCGCCTGCGGGGCCGAAGCCCCTTCGGCGCGGCGAAGGCCGGGCAATCCATCATTCTTGAAGATGATGGATGCGCTGATCAAGTCCGCGCATGACGACGGATGATTTCATCGAAAGCTGAAAGCCTCTAAAGCACGTGACCGGTTGCCTCATTTAACAGGTGCATGTGATTGAGGTCTACTGCCAGCCGTAACGGTTGACCCGCCCGCGCTTCGATACCAGGATTGATGCGGCCGCAGAGCTGGGTCCCGGCCAGCGGAAAATAGACGAAGGTTTCCATCCCCATCGGCTCGATCACGTCGGGGGTGGCGTCGAACGGCTGGAATGTCGCGCTCGTGTTGGATTGGGCGTCGACCAGATGCTCCGGCCGCAGCCCCAGCAGCAGTTTGGTGTCGCGCGGGATCGCCCGGTATCGCTCCATGCGGTCCGGTGGGATCGGAAGGGCGATGGTGTCACCGACGCGGACCTGCAACAGCCCGCCGGACTCCTCAAACCGGCAGGGAATGAAATTCATCGCCGGCGAGCCGATGAATCCGGCGACGAATTTGGTCGCGGGGCGGTGATAGAGTTCGTTGGGCGGGCCGATCTGCTCGATGCGGCCGTGGTTCATCACCACCACGCGATCGGCCAAGGTCATCGCCTCGACCTGATCGTGGGTGACGTAGACCGTGGTGGTGCGGACCTTCTGATGCACCTTCTTGATCTCGATCCGCATCTGCACGCGCAGCTTGGCGTCGAGGTTGGAGAGCGGTTCGTCGAACAGAAACACTTTCGGATTGCGGACGATGGCGCGGCCCATCGCGACGCGCTGGCGCTGGCCGCCGGAGAGTTGCTTCGGCTTGCGGTCGATCAGGTCGGTAATGTCGAGCATCCGCGCGGCTTCGGTGACGCGCTGCTTGATCTCGGCTTTCGGGTAGTGCTTCAGGCGCAGGCCGAACGACATGTTCTCCGCCACCGTCATGTGCGGATAGAGCGCGTAGTTCTGGAACACCATGGCGATGTCGCGATCCTTCGGCGGCACGTCGTTGACAACGTCGCCGCCGATCATGATCTCGCCGTCGCTGATATCCTCGAGTCCCGCGATCATCCGCAAGGTGGTGGACTTGCCGCAACCGGACGGCCCCACCAGCACGACGAATTCGTGGTCGGGAATATCGAGATCGATGCCGCGCACCGCCTCGACGTCGTCGTAGCGTTTCACCACCTTGCGCAACGTCACTTCCGCCATCGTCTCACCCCTTGGTTGCGCCGGCCGTGAGGCCCGAAATGTAGTAGTCCATCAGGAAGGCATAGATGATCAGCGGCGGCGCGGCGCCGAGCAGCGCGCCGGTCATGATCTGCCCCCAGTTGAAGACGTCGCCCTTGATCAGCGTGGTGATGATGCCGCTCGGCAGCACCTGTTGATCAACGGAAGAGGTGAACGCCAGCGGATAAAGAAACTGTGCCCAACTCACGGTGAAGGCGAAGATCGTCGCGGCGATGATGCCGGGCAACGCCACCGGCACGAAGATGCGCAAAAGCGTCTGCATCCAGCTTGCGCCGTCGACGATGGCGGCTTCGTCAAGCTCCTTCGGGATCGAGGCGAAGTAGCCGATCATGATCCAGGTGCAGAATGGCACCGTCAGCGTCGGATAGACGAAGATCAGCACCCACCAGTGGTTGATCAGTTCGATGCCGGTCCACTGCGCGAAGGTCGCGAACATCTTGAACAGCGGAATGAACAGCAGCGTGTCGGGGATCAGATAGGTCAGGAACACGCCGGTCGCGAGCGTCGTCGAGCCCCAGAACCGCATCCGCGCCAAGGCGAATGCGGCCGGGATCGAGATCAGCATGGTGATGGCGACGACGAAAATCGACACCAAGGCCGAGTTCTTGAAGAAGGTCAGGAACTGGTTCGAGGTGAGAAGCTCGATATAGTTCGACAGCGTCGGATTGTAGACCCACCACGGATTGGTCGCCGCCGAGATTTCCGCCGAGGTTTTCAGCGACGTGATGAACATGTAGATCGGCGGGAACAGGAAGAAGACCGCGAACAGCGTCAGGAATACGTAGGACCAGCGCAGTGCCCATTTGCGGTCCCGGCTCATGCTGCCGATTTTGGTTTTGCGGGAAGGCCCGGCCTTGTCGATGGTCACAGTGGTCATCGTCAGGCCTCGTTGCCGCGTTTGTTGATGTCGCGCAGAATGAAGATGGCGGCGATCGCCAGGATCGGAACCATGAACAGCGAGATCGACGCGCCGAGCGGAATGTCGTTGCCCTCGATGCCGATACGGAACGCCCAGGTCGCGAACAGGTGCGTCTTGTCGAGAGGTCCGCCGGCGGTGAGGATGCGGACGATGTCGAAGTTGGCGAAGGTGACGATCAGCGAGAACAGCGTGGTGATGGCGATGATGTTGCGCATCATCGGCAGCGTTATGTACCAGATGCGCTGCCACCAGTTGGCGCCGTCGATGGCGGCCGCTTCATAAAGCTGTTCCGGCACCGACTTCAGCGCCGCCAGATACATGATCAGGAAGAACGGCGCACCGGCCCAGATATTGACGAGGATCACCGAGAACCGCGCCCAACTGGCGTCGCCGGTCCACGGGATCGGGCCGATACCGACCTGGGCCAGAATCCAGTTGAAGGCACTGTAGGACGGATCGAACAGCCACAGCCACGCCAGCGTGCTCATGGCGGGCGGGATCACCCACGGCACCAGCAACATGCCGCGCCATTTGCGTTGACCCTTGTCGGGCAGGTTGTGAACGAGATGCGCGACGACGAAGCCGATCAATGCCTTGAAGATCACCGCGGTGATGGCGAAGAAGCAGGATTGCTGCACCACCATCCAGAAGGTTTCGCGCTTGAACAGGAAGGTGAAGTTGCCGAAGCCGACGAAGCGCTGCATCGATTTGTTCAGGGTCGCGAGATGCAGCGAGTAGAACGCGGGGTAGATCACCATGATCGCGATCAGCAGCATCAGCGGCAACGCCATGAAGAACGCGATGGTGGATTTGCGCTCGAAAAATTTCCGCAGTCCGGAGCGGGTGGTGCGAGCCTTGACGGGCTGAATCATGGATTGCGCGGCGTCGACCATGGTGCCTCACTTGTCTCGAAAGCCCATATGGCTCGAAGTGAATCAGGGGCGTCGCGCGCACGCCGCGCGAGGGTCGCGGCGTGCGGCGTTGTTTGCTATGGCTTCGAAGTGCGAACGCCGACGCTCAGGTCCGCATGAAGCCTTCGAGTTCGCCCTCGGCCCAAGACAGCGTCTTTTCCATGGCTTCGCCTTGCGCGTAGCGAACGCACATCTTGGTCATGGTGGCTTGCGCGTAGATCTGCTGCGCGATCTTTGGCGGCGCGGGTGAGGCCGCGATCGACCAGGTGTCGAGGTGGTCGGGGTTGGGATAGTGATACAGCGTCCCCTTCGGTGGCGCTTCCTCAGCCCAGATCTTGAACTTGGTCATGCTGGCGAAGGAGGGCAGGTCGTAACCGCCGCTGGCGGTGACCATCGCTTCCGCCTGTTCCGGCTGCGACAGATAAACGAGAAGGCTCTTGGCGGCCGCCTTGTTTTTCGAGAAGCCCCAGATCGACCAGAAGAACGGCAGGAACGGCGAGAAGCGTCCCTTCGGTCCGGCCGGCATACCGTGAGTCCAGCATTGTTCGGCGATCTTCGGTGCGTCGCGCTTGGCCACCGCCCATGAACTCGGCGGATTCATGATCAGCGCGCCGTTGCCGGACACCAGCCACTTGTTGTTGGAGGAGTCGTCCCAGGCGGTGACGTCGGCCGGCATGAAGCTGATCAGCTTCTTATAGAATTCAAGCCACTGCCGCACCGCGTCGCTCTTCACCGCGATGTCGCCCTTGGCATTGACCAGTTCGCCGCCGAAAGCGCGCAGGAAGGCGCCGGCGGCATCGACGCTGTCCGAGGTCTCGCCGAGCCCGATGCCGAATGGCTTGCCGCCCTTGTGGCAAGCCTCGGCGGCCTTGAGGAAGGTGTCGAGCGTCCAGTTGTCGGCCTGGGCCTTCGCGCCCGGCGGATACATCGCCTGCACGTCGATGTTGGCGAATTGCTTCATCAGGTCGATGCGCGAGCACGGTCCCTTGACCTGACTGCCTGCGGTGGCGGGCACGCCGAGCCATTTGTCGCCGGCGCGGCCGAGATATTCGACGGTTTCGTTGACCTTGCCGTTCTGCTTGATCAACGGTTCCATGATGTCGTTGACCGGCTCGATCTGATCGGCATAGGCCTGCGGCCACCACGTCGGCATCGCGAAAATGTCGTGACCGGCCTTGGCCTGTGATTCCGCCGTGATGCTCAGCAGGTTCTTGTTGCCTTGCGAGGGAATGTAGTCGATCTGCGCCTCGACCTTCTCCTTGTCGGCCCAGGCCTTGACCAGCTTGGTCATCACGTCGTTGGCGCCGGGGACCCAGTGATCCCAGAAAGCGATGGAGACCTTACCTGCGGCGTAAGCGCCGCGGACGAAAGGTGCGGTCATGAGGGCGGCGGATCCTGCGGCGGTGGCGGCCACAAATTGTCGACGAGACAAAATCCTCGGCATCGCGTTCTCTCCCTGTGAGCTAAATGGCGTCTATGCGTTTTCTCCGTCACTCCGTCTTTCTTCCCGCGCCAATGGGTCGGCGGGCATCGCGGAGGTGTTAATTTCACGATCTGAGCAGAAATGCCGGCCGCTGTCGAGAAAGCAACTCCGTCGGCAGTGAAGTTTTTCTCGCAATGGAGAAATTTCGGCGCTGCGAAAGAGGACGCGGCGTAGTGATGCAACGTCGTTCGCGCGATAAGACAGGCCACGCTGTATTGCGTTGCACCCGCGACGAAATGAAAACAACGGCTCGCGATCATTTGCTTCCCGGCTCGTGCGATGTTCCAATTCTGGCGGACGAAATTGGGATATCGTGGCTGCGACAGAGCAATTGCAGTCAGTAATCGGCGTTGGAGCGCGAAGACATGACGGAAACCGAACAGCACGGCGCGCCGCGCACGCTCGATGTGCAATGCTGCATCGTCGGCGGCGGTCCTGCGGGCATGATGCTGGGTTATCTGCTCGCGCGCGCCGGCATCGAGACCGCCGTGCTGGAGAAGCATGCCGACTTCTTCCGCGATTTTCGCGGCGACACCGTGCATCCCTCGACGTTACAGGTGATGGACGAACTCGGCCTGATCGACGATTTTCTCAAACTTCCGCATGACAAGCTGCAAAAGCTCGAGGGCTATTTCGGCACCACCAAGTTGCGGCTCGCCGATATCAGCCGCACCGGCGCGAAGCATCCGTTCATCGCCTTCATGCCGCAGTGGGATTTTCTCAACTTCCTGCGCGACAAGGGGCAGCGCTATCCGAAGCTCAAGGTGCTGATGAGCACCGAGGCGACGGACCTGATCTGGGCGAACCGTGGTGTATGCGGTGTCGAGGCGCGCGACGGCGACGGGCCGCTCGCCATCAACGCCAGGCTGGTGGTGGCGTGCGACGGGCGGCACTCGACGGTGCGCGCCTGCGCTGGGCTTGACGTCGAGGAGATCGGCGCGCCGATGGACGTGTTGTGGTTCCGGGTCGGCAAGGGCACCGAGACCGAAAGCGTGCTGGCGCGGATCGAGGCGGGCCAGATGATGATCACGCTCGATCGCGGCGATTACTGGCAGTGCGCCTATGTCATCGCCAAGGGGCAGTACGACGCCGTGAAGGCGCGCGGGCTCGATGCGTTCCGCGCCAACATCTGCCACCTCGCGCCGATCCTTAAATCCACCATCGCGGATATCAAAAGCTGGGATGACGTGAAGCTGCTGACGGTCGCGATCAACCGCCTGAAACGGTGGACGCGGCCGGGCCTGTTGTGCATCGGCGACGCCGCCCATGCGATGTCGCCGGTCGGCGGCGTCGGCGTCAACCTCGCGGTTCAGGACGCGGTCGCCGCCGCCAATCTGCTGGCGGAGAAATTACGTAATGGCACGCCGAGCGAGGCCGAACTCGGCGCGGTGCGCAAGCGTCGCGAATTCCCGATGCGGGTGACGCAGGCGATGCAGGTGATGGTGCAGAACAACGTCGTGACGATGGCGCTGAAGCCCGGCGGCGCGCCGATCAAGCCGCCGCTGTTCGCGCGGATCATCAATGCGGTGCCATGGCTGCAAGGCTGGACCGCACGCTTCCTCGCCATCGGCGTGCGGCCGGAACATGTGCATTCGCGGGAGGTCGAATAAAGAGACGTCAGGAACTCTCGCTGGATCGCAACGAACTCCGCGGCGTACGCCGATGCGGAGCATTGCAATGGTTATCGGAAGCGTTAGCTTGCATTGGTAATGGCGCCGCAGCAGTTCACGTCACAGGACATCACGAAGCTCATTGTTCGCGTCTCCCTGAAAGACCGGGCGGCGTTCGATCTGCTTTACCGGGCGACGAGCGCGAAACTTTTCGGCGTCTGCCTGCGTGTCTTGGCCGACAGGGCAGAGGCCGAGGAGGCGCTACAGGAGATATTCGTCAAGATATGGACGAAGGCTGATCGCTTCGTTGTTTCCGAGCTGAGCCCGATTTCCTGGCTGGTGGCGATCGCGCGCAATCATGCGATCGATCGCATCCGTGCGCGCAGCCCGCGGGCGGCTGCCATCGATGAGGCCAGCGAGGTGGCCGATGAGCGGCCTGGCCCGGAGGCGCTGGCGGTGGCGGAAGGCGAGCGCGACCGGCTCGGCGCCTGCCTCGGCGAACTCGAAGCCGAGCGCGCGGCGGCGGTGCGTGGCGCCTATCTGAACGGCGACAGCTATACCGAGCTTGCCGAGCGGTTCTCGGTGCCGCTCAATACGATGCGAACATGGCTGCGGCGCAGCCTGATGAAATTGAAGGAATGCCTGGAACGATGACGCCGGGTGAGGACAGAGCGCCGGACGCCGGAGGCGACGACCACGTCGCCGCCGAATACGTGCTGGGTGTGCTGCCAGCAAACGAGCGAGAGGCGCTCGCACGGCGCATTGCGACCGATCCCGGTTTCGCGCGACTGGTGGAGGCATGGGAGGCGCGGCTATCGTCGCTCAATGCCAATTATGACGAGGTCGAGCCACCGGCGTCGGTGAAGCAGGCGCTGGACGGGCGTTTGTTCGGTCGCGGAGCGCATGTGATGCCGAAACCCGGGCTGTTGCAAAGCCTTGCGTTCTGGCGTGGCCTTGCGGTTGCAAGTCTTGCGGCCTTGTTGATTGCCGTCGCCGTTCCGCAATTTCGGCCAACGATGACGACGCCTGATACGCGTCTGATCGCCTCGCTCGCCAGCGACAGGACCGACGTGCGCTATCTTGCGGCTTACGATGCACGTTCCAGCGAGATCGGATTGTCTCATCTGGCCGGGGACCGCACCGCCGGGCACGATTTCGAATTGTGGATCATCAAGGGCAACGATCCGCCGGTGTCGCTTGGTGTCATCCCGGCCGGTTCCCATGTTCATCTTGCCGTCGCGGCCGGCCATCGCGGCCTGATCGACTCTGGCGCACTGTTCGCCATTAGTATTGAGCCACGCGGCGGCTCGCCCACCGGCAAGCCGACCGGGCCGGTGGTTGCGTCCGGCGATCTGCGTGCGATGTGAGCGGCGCGCTGGGAACCGGCCAGTCGTCTCCGAAATCTTTCCGCGCGAGGTTCGAAACTTTCCTCGAACGTCTGCCGTAGCTCCGCGTGTCCCGTTCGCAAGGGACCGGAAAATTCAAGGGAGCTACAGGATATGCGCAAGTTTGCATCAATGATCGCAGCGGGTGCCTTTGCCATCAATGCACTGACCGGTACGGCATTCGCCGCTGACAATCCGATGGTCGGCGGTGCGGCGATGTACGCCAACAAGAACATCGTCCAGAACGCCATGAACTCGAAGGATCACACCACGCTGGTCGCGGCGGTGAAGGCGGCCGGTCTGGTCGATACGCTGTCGGGCAAGGGGCCGTTCACGGTGTTCGCACCCACCAACGAGGCCTTCGCGGCGTTGCCGCCCGGCACCGTCGACACGCTGCTCAAGCCCGAGAACAAGGCCAAGTTGACCAAGATTCTGACCTGTCATGTGGTCGCGGCCGACGTGATGTCCGACGCTATCGGAAAAATGATCGCCAAGGATGGCGGCTCACATATGGTAAAAACGGTCGGTGGCTGCATGCTCAAGGCCATGATGAAAGGCAACAAGATCACGCTGACCGATGAAACCGGCGGCGTGGCAACCGTCACCATCGCCAACGTCAAGCAGTCGAACGGTGTCATCCACGTCATCGACAAGGTGCTGCTGCCGGCAAGCTAATGCGCTGACGACGATCTTCTGGCCGCGCGGCCCAGCACATCAGCCCGGGTCGCGCGGCCAGCATTTGCTTTCAGGATGCGCGAGTGAGTGTCACCCCGCGATTGAGTAACCGCCATCGACCGGGATCGCGGTGCCGGTGACGAAGTCGGATGCGCTGGAGCCGAGGAACGCGGCGATGCCGGCGAAGTCGCCGGGCTCGCCCCAGCGTGCGGCCGGCGTCCGCGCCAGCACCTTGTCGTGCAATCCCGCGACGTCGATGCGTGCACGCTGCGTCAGTTCGGTATCGATCCAGCCCGGCAGGATGGCGTTGACCTGAATGTTGTCGGGCGCCCACGCCACCGCGCAGGAGCGGGTGAACTGCACGATTCCGCCTTTGCTCGCGGCATAGGCGGGCGCGAAACTGGTGCCGAAGATCGACAGCATCGAGCCGATGTTGATGATCTTGCCGCCGCCCTTGGCCTTCATCGCCGGATGAAACGCCTGCGAGCACACGAACGCGCTGGTCAGGTTGGTGTCGATCACCTGCTTCCATTCCTCGAGCGAGAGCTCATGAGGTGGCTTGCGGATGTTGATGCCGGCGTTGTTGACGAGAATGTCCGCGCCGCCGCATTCGCCATGAACCCGCTTCGCCAGTGCGGCGACCGCCGCCGTGTCGGTGACATTGGCTTCAAGTGCGAGGGCCTTGCCGCCGTCGCTTTCGATTGTCTTCACCGCCGCGGCTGATTTGTCCGTGTTGCGTCCGACGATCACCACGGTCGCGCCGCACGCGGCGAAACCGCGCGCCATGCCGAGGCCGATGCCGCCATTGCCGCCGGTGACCACCGCCACCTTGCCGGAGAGATCGAACAGGCGAGGGGTCATCGGCGGTGCTCCGTTTCTGGTGTTGGGCCGGCGGTCCGCGCGGGCCGGTGGCTTCGTCAAACGTCCAGCATGTCCTCGCTGGCGAATTCGGCCTTGTCGGAGATGAAGGCGAAGCGCGCTTCGGCCTTGGTACCCATCAGCCGTTCGACAGAATCCGCCGTGTCCTCGCGGTCGTCCGGCAGCAGCACCACGCGCAGCAGCGTGCGTTTGGCCGGGTCCATCGTGGTTTCCTTCAACTGCGCCGGCATCATCTCGCCGAGGCCCTTGAAGCGGCCGACATCAACCTTGGCATTGGCGTTGAATTCGGACTTCAGGAGCTGGTCCTTGTGCGCGTCGTCGCGAGCATAGACCGTCTTGCTACCATGGGTCAGCCGATAGAGCGGCGGCACCGCGAGATAGAGGTGGCCCTCGTCGATCAGCTTCGGCATCTGCCGGTAGAAGAAGGTGATCAACAGCGAAGCGATATGCGCGCCGTCGACGTCGGCGTCGGTCATGATGATGATGCGCGAATAGCGCAGGTCTTCCTCGCGGTAGTTGACGCCGGTGCCGGCGCCGATTGCCTGCATCAGGTCGGAGAGCTGGGCGTTGGCGACCAGCTTGTCCTTGGTGGCGGAGGCGACGTTGAGGATCTTGCCGCGCAACGGCAGGATCGCCTGCGTCTTGCGGTCGCGCGCCTGCTTGGCGCTGCCGCCGGCCGAGTCGCCCTCGACGATGAACAGCTCGGAGCCCTCGGTGGCTGAGTTGGTACAGTCGGCGAGTTTGCCGGGCAGGCGCAGCTTCTTCACCGCCGTCTTGCGGGAGGTTTCCTTTTCCTGACGGCGGCGCAGCCGCTCGTCGGAACGCTCGATGACGAATTCGAGCAGCTTGTTGGCCTGTACCGGATTGCCGGAGAGCCAGTGGTCGAACGGGTCCTTGATGGCCTGCTCGACGATCTTCGAAGCCTCGGCGGTGGCGAGACGATCCTTGGTCTGGCCCTGGAATTCGGGTTCGCGGACGAACACCGAGAGCATCACGGCGGCGCCGACCATCACGTCTTCCGAGACGATCGAGGAAGCGCGCTTGCCCTGGCCGACGCGCTCGGCATGGTCCTTCAGGCCGCGCAGCAGCGCGCTGCGCATGCCGGATTCATGGGTGCCGCCGTCGGGCGTCGGCACCGTGTTGCAGTAGGAGGAGAGGAAGCCGTCGGCGTCCGCCGTCCACGCCACCGCCCATTCGCAGCCGCCGTGCGCGCCGTTGCGGCCCGCCTTGCCGGAGAAGATATCCGGATGCACCAGCGTATCGGCGTGGATCGCGGCGGCGAGATAGTCCTTGAGGCCGCCGGGGAAATGGAAGGTGGCTTCCTCCGGCACGCCTTCGAGGCCGCGCGTCAGTTCGGGCGCGCAGCGCCAGCGGATTTCGACGCCGCCGAACAGGAACGCTTTGGAACGCGCCATCTTGAACAGGCGCTGCGGCTTGAACGCGGCCTTGGCGCCGAAGATGTCGGTGTCCGGCTTGAAGCGGATGCGGGTGCCGCGACGGTTGTTGACCTTGCCGAGGTCTTCGAGCTTGCCGACCGGATGGCCGCGTTCGAACACCATGCGATGCAATTGCTGGCCACGCGCGACCTCGACCTCGAGCCGCGAGGAGAGGGCGTTGACCACCGAGACGCCGACGCCGTGCAGACCGCCCGAGGTCTCGTAGACCTTGGAGTCGAACTTGCCGCCGGAGTGCAGCGTGCACATGATGACTTCGAGCGCCGACTTCTTCGGAAATTTCGGATGCGCGTCGACCGGGATGCCGCGCCCGTTGTCGGTTACGGTGAGGAAGCCGTCGTCGCCAAGCTCGACCTCGATGAAGGTGGCGTGGCCGGCCAGCGCCTCGTCCATCGAGTTGTCGATGACTTCGGCGAAGAGGTGATGCAGCGCCTTCTCGTCGGTGCCGCCGATGTACATGCCGGGCCGCCGACGGACCGGTTCCAGACCTTCCAGCACCTCGATATCGGCGGCGGTATAACCGGCTTCGCCGCCGGAGCTGCGCGGCTGCGGCTTCGCGGGAGCGCGGGCGGGGGACGCGCCGAACAGGTCGCTATCTTTCGCTTTTGTATTTTTGGCCAATGTCTTGTTCGTTGTTATTGAAGCAAAATATTCGCATCGGAGGTGCGAATCACTGGCCCTGACTATGCCATGGTTGGGGTCGCAATTGTGGCCGCTGGAAGATTGGAACCGTTGCCGGGGCCGGTGGGAAACCGGTCCCGGCCCGGTGTTATGCTCGCGAGGTCCGGAATACGATCACGGTGAACAGCGCCACCGCGACGATCACCACCAGCGAGCCGACAATCGCCGCGATCTCGAAATTGTGGCCCTTGGTCGTGACGAGGGCGATGCCGACCGGAAACAGGATGGCGCCGATGATATGCAGCCAGCCCTGCACCTTGGCCAACATCAGGCGGCCAGCCGCCGGCACGAGATGGTAGTAAAGACCGAACATGAACAGCAGCACGCCGCCGACCAGATTGAGATGGGCGTGGGCGGGCGCCAGGGTAAAATCCTGCAACATGCCCATGACGACGCCGGCCAGCATGCCGATCAACAACAGCACGACGCTCGCGCACATCATCACTGACGCAATCATTCAATTCATCCTTTGATTTTCAGCTATAGGGTTAGGCAGCCGGAGTCGGGTGAGACCGGCTTTCAAGGCTGGGTATGCACATACCCAGCCTTAGGCGCGGTTCCCGTGAAAAGGTTCAAGCGGAAAGCGAGCATCTCGCATCCGCCCGATGAAAGGCGGTGAGATGGAAGGTTACGCGCAGGATCTGATCGCCTTCGTGCGTCTCCATCAGGCCTGGGCCGCGCCGCTGGTGCTGGTGCTGGCGTTCGCGGAATCGCTGGCGTTCATCTCGCTGCTGGTACCGGCCTGGGGCGTGCTGGTGGCGATCGGCGCGATGCTGGGGCCGGGCGGCATCAACTTCTGGCCGATCTGGTTCGCCGGCGGCATCGGCGCGGCGCTGGGCGACTGGTTGTCCTATTGGTTCGGTTTCACCTTCAAGGAGCGGGTCGCGACGATGTGGCCGCTGTCGCGGTATCCGCACCTGCTGCCGCAGGGCGCGGCCTTCGTGAAGAAGTGGGGTGTGCCGGGCATCTTCATCGGCCGCTTCTTCGGCCCGCTGCGCGCCTCGGTGCCGCTGGCCGCCGGCATTTTCGAGATGCCGTACTGGCGGTTTCAGTTGGCCAACTTCGCTTCGGCGTTCATCTGGTCGGCGGTGCTGCTGGTGTTCGGCGACGTGGTGTCGCGTCTGATCGAATGGGTCTGGCGTTTTTTCTGATAGCTGTTCCGAGAAAACCGCTCTTGACGGATCGCCGGGCCGGACATAGGACCAGCGCCATGATCGACGTTTTCACCAGCGCCAACGCCCGAGCCCGCCGCCGCATCGTCGCGGTATGGGCGGACGTCTGCGTTTAAGTCGTCGCCCCTGCCGCCGGACCCGATCCGCGGCAGTTTCCTTTGACATCGCGTGATCTGGTCCCGGCGGCTTTTACGAAAGCCGAAGGAGACACCCGATGCATACGCCGCCTCTGTTCAAGACCGACCGTGCCGCGAGTTTCGCGTTCGCCGAAGCGCGCGGCTTCGGGCTGGCCTGCGCGTATGACGGTCGCGTTCCGATGGCGTCGCCGGTGCCGTTCTGCATCGATTACGCGGGCGACGGCACGCCGCATCTCGCGTTTCATCTCGCGCGCAACAACCCGCTGATCGGCCTTGCCGACGGCAAGGCTCATTGGCTGATGGCGGTGACCGGCGCGGATGCCTATGTCTCGGCGGATTGGTACGTCTCGCCGGATCAGGTGCCGACGTGGCTTTATCAGGCCGTGCATCTGTCCGGTCCGGTGGCGGTGATGCCGGCGCAGGACCTGCCGGGGCATCTCGATCGGCTCAGCGAGAAGTTCGAGACCCGGCTGCTGCCGAAGCGGCCGTGGACCACCGCCAAGATGACGGCGGGGCGTTTGAAAGCGATGCAGAACGGCATCGTCGGGCTGGTGATGACCGTGGAGGACATTCACGGCAGCTTCAAGCTGAACCAGCATAAGTCGGATGCCGATCACGTCGCCGTCGCCAACGCGCTGGCAGAGCGGCCCGATACGAGCGCGCAAACGCTTGCCGAACGGATGGTCGCGCTGCGGCCGCAACTGGACTACAACACCCCCGCCGCCGTCAGCGGCGCCGCGGATTGAAGGAGCGAACGATGACCATGTCCGAAACCAGCCAGATGCAGGGCAACGCTCCGCAGGCGTCCGTGAAGCCGTCGGTCTTTGTCGACGGCGCGTCGGGAACCACCGGACTCGGCATTCGCGAGCGGCTCGATCAACTCGGCGACATCGCGGTGCGCAGCATCGATCCCGACAAGCGCAAGGACCCCGCCGCCAAGCAGGCGCTGATGGCCGAGGTCGATCTCGTCATCCTGTGCCTGCCGGACGATGCGGCCAAGGAAACCGTCGCGCTGATCGACACCATGGGGAGTGATGCGCCGAAGGTGCTCGACGCCTCGACCGCGTTTCGTGTCGCGCCGGACTGGACCTATGGTTTTCCCGAACTCGCGCCCGATCAGGCCGACAAAATCCGCCATGCGCGCAAGGTCGCCAATCCGGGTTGTTACCCGACCGGCGGCATCGCGCTGCTGCGGCCGCTGGTCGATGCCGGGCTGCTGCCGGCCGACTATCCCGTCACCATCAACGCGGTGAGCGGCTATTCCGGCGGCGGCAAGTCGATGATCGAAAGCTATGAGAACGGCACCGCGCCGGCGTTCGAACTCTACGGCCTCGGCTTGCAGCACAAGCATCTGCCGGAGACGCAGCGTTATTCCAACCTGACGCGGCGGCCGATCTTCGTGCCGTCGGTCGGCAATTTCCGGCAGGGCATGCTGGTCTCGGTGCCGTTGCATCTCGACACGCTGCCAAGCAAGCCGAGCGGCGCGGACCTGCATGCCGTACTGGAGAAACGCTACGCGGGAAGCAACTACGTCAAGGTGATGCCGCTCGACAATTCCGCCGCCAAGGGCGGGCGCATCGAACCGGAAGCGCTGAACGAGAGCAACAAGCTGGAGCTTTATGTATTCGCCAACGAGGCGCTGCGGCAGGCGGTGCTGGTGGCGCGGCTCGACAATCTCGGCAAGGGCGCATCCGGCGCCGCCGTGCAGAACATGCGGCTGATGCTGGGTTTCCCGGACAGCGTGGGGCTGCGTTAATACGACGAACGTCGGCGGGCGCATCACGCCCGTTAGTTTTCCGTCATGGCCGGGCTCGTCCCGGCCATCCACGTCTGTATCGCTGCGTGTCGGTAAGGACGCGGATGGCCGGAATAAATCCGGCCATGACGAACTACAATCCTTACACCGCCTGGAAAATTGCCCACGCCAGATAAGCCTGGGCAAGGAATCCGACGGTGAAGGCGAGGGTGCGGAAGACCGGGATGCCGAGCGTGTAAACGATCAGGTGCGCGACGCGGGACCAGAAATAGACCGCGCAGGCCAGCACCGTCCCTTTGGTCGAATAGTCGACGTCGTTGAGGATCAAGACCAGCGGCGCGAAGATGATCAGGTTCTCGACGGCATTGTCGTGCGCGAACATCAGCCGGTTGGCCCATTCGGCCTGCGGCTTGTCGTTGCGGGACGGGTTGGCCATCGCGCCGCCGAGGCCGCGAACCTGGCAGCGATTGAGCACGTAAGGCACCCACATCAGGCCGGTGAGAATGACCGTGAGCGTCAGCCAGAACAGTTCCCGCGTCATCGAAGGATTCCTTTTGCCATATGATGCCGGATGCTCCGTTGCCGAGTCTCCGGCGCCTCATTCATAGACGGTTGTTGCATTACCGCCAATGCGAAGCGGTACGCGGCATGTGGAAGGATGGGCAAGGCATAGTGAAGGGCGCAGCATGGGTATTGCCGCGCCCTTACTATTTTACGCCTGTCGTTTCGCGATGCTCGCGGGCGGGGGCCTCAGGCGCGTACCCGCACGTAACTGCCGGGGGCGTCCTCGATCGGCGGACGGGCATCGCTGCCGACCGGCCGCGCCGCCACTTCCTCGGGGTCGTGGCCGGCCAGCCATTCCCGCCAGTCCGGCCACCATGAGCCCTTGTGCTCGACGGCCTCCTTGAGCCAGTTCGCAACCGAGCCGGCCTTGATGTTGTCGTTGGTCCAGTACTGGTATTTGCCGCCGGCGGGCGGGTTGACCACGCCTGCGATGTGTCCCGAACCCGACAGCACGTATTTCACCGGGCCGCCGAAGAACTGCGATCCGAACAGAACCGACTCGGCCGGCGCGATGTGATCCTCGCGGGTGGCGAGGTTGTAGATCGGCGCCTTCACCTTCGACAGATCGAGCAGCGTGTTGTCGATCACCATGGTGCCGGTGGACAGCTTGTTCTCGAGATAGCAGTTGCGCAGGTAATAGGAATGATTGGCCGCCGGCATTCGCGTGGCGTCGGAATTCCAGTGCAGCAGGTCGAACGCCGACGGGACCTGCCCCTTGAGGTAATTGTTGACGACGTAGGACCAGATCAGGTCGTTCGAGCGCAGCATGTTGAAGGCCATCGCCATCCGGCTGCCTTCGAGCACGCCGTCCGACTGCATCTGGCGTTCCAGCGCGGAGATCTGCTCCTCGTCGACGAACACCATCAGGTCGCCGGCGTGGGTGAAGTCCACTTGCGCGGCGAGGAAGGTGGCGGATGCCACGCGCACGCGGCGCTTTTCGGCGAGCCAGGCCAGCGTGGTGGCGAGCAGGGTGCCGCCGACGCAATAGCCCATGGTGTGGACCTTCATCTCGCCCGTGACCTGCTCGATGACGTCCATCGCCGTGAGCGGGCCTTCCTTCATGTAGTCCTCGAAGGTCTTCTGCCCGAGCTGTTTGTCGGGATTGACCCACGAGATCACGAACACCGTGATGCCCTGATCGACGCACCACTTGATGAAGGATTTTTCCGGCCGCAGATCGAGGATGTAGAACTTGTTGATCCACGGCGGCACGATCAGGAGCGGCGTGCGCAACACCTTTTCGGTGGTCGGTTGATACTGGATCAACTGCATCACGTCGTTCTGGTAGATCACCTTGCCGGGTGTCACCGCCATGTTGACGCCGACCTCGAGATTGGTCGGGTCGGATTGGCGGATGCGCAACTGGCCGTGGCCGGCTTCGATGTCCTCGGCGAGCATTCTCATGCCGCGCACGAGGTTGTCGGCATTCGAGGCGAGGGTCTGGCGCAACACTTCCGGATTGGTCAGTACGAAATTCGACGGCGCCATCGCATTGGTGAGCTGTTGAACGTAGAACTCGGCCTTCTTGCGCGTATGCGGATCGAGATCTTCCGCTTCGCTGACCAGATCGAATGCCCACTTTGTCGTCAGCAGGTAGGCCTGCATGACGAATTCGAAGAACTGGTTGTTCTTCCATTCCGGATCGGCGAAGCGCTTGTCGCGCGGCGCGGGTTCAATGGCACGCGGCGCATCCTCGCCGGCCATGCGGCGCATCGCCGAGCCCCACAGCTCCAGATAAGCCTTGCCGAGCTTCATCTGAATGTCGGTGGCGCGGGTCTGATCCGACATCCAGTACTGTGCGACCACGCCGAAGGTCTTGATGACTTCCGCGACCTCGCTCGGCGGTCGATCGTTCGGATCGAGCGCCTGCCGGGGCTTGAGATAGGCCGCGAGCACACGGCCGCCACTTTCCATGGCGCGGGCCAGATTGAGAGAGAAGGCCTCGGGGTCGAAGGTCTTGGCGGTTTTGGTTTCGACAGGGAGATCGCTCATGGCTTGCACTTCACTTCTTGCGCTTCACTTGCACATCGTTTCCTACCAGAACCCGGCGTTTGGAATCCGGTTCGATGCGATGATGATGGCACAGTTCATTTCGTTTGGGTGATTTCGATATACTGCAATGCAAGACGCATCTTGGTTCGGTCATATTGCCGCCTTAAGGTTTTACCGTTCGCGATGCTTAAACGTTGAGTGAAGATATTGATGGCACGATCATCGCGTCAGCTTCGGCGGTGAATTCAGGCCAACCATTGCAAGGTTTCGAATGCGTATCATTGAGCAACGGTTCGCTGGTTCATTTCGCCGCAGCAAAGTCTGGTTCGTCGCGGGCGCGATCCTCGCAACGATTCCATTATCGGGTTGTTCAACCTCGGTTGCCGATCTTCCCATTGTTGGCGTGCCGGAAGGTGCGCCGAAGCGCCCGAAGGACCCCGGCGCATTTCCCGCCGTGCACGACTTGCCCGCGCCGCGCGAGCAAACCGCGCTCGATCCGGCCGAACAGGCCCGGATCGAAAGCGAGCTCGCAGCCGCGCGAGACCGTCAGGCCGCGGCGGCCGCCGCCGCCAACGCGGCGTCCGCTCCGCCCGGCAAGAAATAGGCGGGAAACGCGAAAAAACAGGCCGTTTTACTAGCGCTTCAGGGCGTCCGTGCTAAAAAGAACATGATTCAAGCCTCAATCGACATCCGCGGCGGAATAGGGCCAAGGCCATATCCGCTCGCCATCGAAAAGTGGCGTAAGCAACTAAATACATTGATATTTTTCGGGCGTGGACTAGTCCGCGCACGGGAAAGCCAACCGCGAGCTTCCGATTCCGGAGTCTGACCATGGAAGAGTTTTACCGCATTCGCCGTCTGCCGCCCTACGTGTTCGAGCAAATCAATCGAGCCAAGGCCGCCGCGCGCAATGCCGGGGCCGACATCATCGACCTGGGAATGGGCAATCCGGATCTCGCGACCCCGTCGCATGTCATCGAAAAGCTCAAGGAGACCCTGGGCAAGCCGCGGACCGATCGCTATTCGGCGTCGCGCGGCATCACCGGGCTGCGTCGTGCCCAGGCCGGCTATTACGAGCGCCGCTTCGGTGTGAAGCTCAACCCCGACACGCAGATCGTCGCCACCCTCGGTTCGAAGGAAGGCTTCGCCAACGTCGCGCAGGCGATCACCGCGCCGGGCGACGTGATCATCTGCCCGAACCCGAGCTACCCGATCCACGCCTTCGGATTCCTGATGGCCGGCGGCGTGATCCGCTCGGTGCCGTCGGCGCCGACGCCGGAATTCTTCGCGGCCTGCGAGCGCGCGATCATTCACTCGATCCCGAAGCCGCTGGCGCTGGTGGTCTGTTATCCGTCGAACCCCACCGCCTGCGTCGCCAGCCTCGACTTCTACAAGGACCTCGTCGCCTTCGCGAAGAAGCACGAGATCTTCATCCTGTCCGACCTCGCGTATTCGGAAGTCTACTTCGACGACAATCCGCCGCCGTCGGTGCTTCAGGTGCCCGGCGCGATCGATGTCACCGTCGAGTTCACCTCGATGTCGAAGACCTTCTCGATGGCTGGATGGCGCATGGGCTTCGCGGTCGGCAACGAGCGCATCATCGCCGCGCTGGCGCGGGTGAAGTCGTATCTCGACTACGGCGCGTTCACGCCGATCCAGGTGGCGGCCACCGCCGCGCTCAACGGACCCGACGACTGCATCCGCGAGATGCGCGAAACCTACCGCAAGCGGCGCGACGTCATGGTCGAGTCGTTCGGCCGCGCCGGCTGGGATATCCCGCCGCCGAGCGCGTCGATGTTCGCCTGGGCGCCGCTGCCGGAAGCCTTCCGCGAGATCGGCAGCATGCAGTTCGCCACCCTGATGGTCGAGAAATCGGGCGTCGTGGTGTCGCCGGGCGTCGGCTTCGGCGAGCACGGCGAGGGCTACGTCCGCATCGCCATGGTGGAGAACGAGCAGCGCATCCGCCAGGCCGCCCGCAACGTCCGCCGCTTCCTTGAAACCGGCATCGAAACGTTGCACAACGTGGTTCCTCTCGCCAACCGGCGATAGTTTTTCCGACAGGTTGTTGTCTATGGTCGCGCCACTCACGGTGGGAATTGCGGGTCTCGGTACTGTGGGTGCCGAGACCGTTCGTCTGATTGAAGCCCAAGCATCGTCGCTGGCGGCGCGCTGCGGGCGCGGCGTGCGCGTGGTCGCTGTCACCGCGCGCTCCAAAGCGAAGAAGCGCGGGCTCGACCTGCGCGGCGTACGCTGGGTGAAGGACCCGCTGACGCTTGCCAGCGATCCCGAAGTCGAATGCTTCGTCGAATTGATGGGCGGCGACGGCGATCCGGCGTTGTCCGCGATCGAGGCCGCGCTCGCGTCGGGCAAGTCGGTGGTTACCGCCAACAAGGCGCTGATCGCCAAGCACGGACTGCGGCTCGCCAAGCTCGCCGAACAACATGGCGGCGCGTTGAATTTCGAGGCTGCCGTCGGCGCCGCCATACCCGTCGTCAAGACCTTGCGCGAAGGTTTGGCCGGAACCGAAATCGATCGCGTCTACGGCATCCTCAACGGCACCTGCAACTACATCCTGACCCGGATGGAGCAGGAAGGCCTGTCGTTCGCCGAATGCCTCAAGGACGCCCAGCGTCTCGGCTACGCGGAAGCCAATCCGTCGTTCGACGTCGATGGCCACGACACCGCGCAGAAGCTGGCGATCCTCGCCAGTCTCGCATTCGGCACCGAAGTCGCGCAGCGCGCGGTCTATGTCGAAGGCATTTCGTCGATTACGCCGCAGGACCTGCGCGCCGCCGAGGAACTCGGCTATCGCATCAAGCTGCTCGGCGTCGCGGTGCGCACCAAGACCGGCATCGAACAGCGCGTGCATCCGACCATGGTGCCGCGTACGTCGTCGGTCGCACAGGTGATGGGTGTCACCAATGCGGTGACCATTGACGGCGCCGGCATCTCGCCGATCACGTTGGTCGGCCCCGGCGCCGGTGGCGCGGCGACCGCTTCGGCGGTCGTTGCCGATATCGCCGACGTCGCGCGCGGCGTTCGCGCCTTGCCGTTCGGCCGTCCGGTCGCGCGGCTCAAATCGACCAAGAAAGCGCCGATGGAGCGCCATGAGGGCGGCTACTACATCCGCCTGATGGCGCGCGATCTCGCCGGTACCGCCGCGACCATCGCCACCCGGCTCGCGGAGCGCGGCATTTCCATCGAATCCATCGTGCAGCGCCATCCGGATCGCTCTGGCGACCACAAGATATCCGGAAAGGCGTCTTCACCGGTCCCGGTTATTCTGATTACGTATGCCACCAGCGAGGACGCCATGCGTGGCGCATTGCAGGCGGTCCAGCGCGACAAGGTGATCAGCGGCCGACCGCAGGTGATTAGGATCGAGAAGAATTAACTCCGAGTCCGGCGGCCCGACGAGGGTTCCGGGATCGGATTGTCCGCCATATTTTTTTCTTATGCGAGCCAGTGCGCTCGTTGTGACCGTCAAGGAGTACGATCGATGTCGACACATATTTCCGTTCCGCCGCAGCAGTTGCTTGAGCGCATTCTGACGCTCGAAATCGTGCGCGTGACGGAGCGGGCGGCGGTGTCGGCGGCGCGGCTGCGCGGCCATGGCAACGAGAAGGCGGCGGACCAGGCGGCGGTCGACGCGATGCGCCGCGAACTCAACAAGATGCCGATCGAAGGGACCATCGTGATCGGCGAGGGCGAGCGCGACGAAGCGCCGATGCTGTTCATCGGCGAGAAGGTCGGCATCAACGCCGGGCCGCAAGTCGATATCGCGGTCGACCCGCTGGAAGGCACCACGCTGTGCGCCAAGAACATGCCCGGTGCGATCGCCACCATGGCGATGGCCGACGGCGGCACACTGCTGCACGCGCCGGACGTTTACATGGAGAAGATCGCGATCGGCCCCGGTTACGACAAGAACGTGATCGACCTCGACGCGTCGCCGGATGAAAACATTCGTCGTCTCGCCAAGGCCAAGGGCGTGCAGCCCTCCGCCATCACCGCGCTGGTGCTGGAGCGTCCGCGTCACGCCGACATCATCGCCGCGATCCGGTCGACCGGCGCGGCCGTGCGTCTGATCACCGACGGTGACGTCGCCGGCGTCATCCACACCGCCGACACCGAAAACACTGGCGTCGATATCTACATGGGCACCGGCGGCGCGCCGGAAGGCGTGCTCGCGGCTGCCGCGCTGCGCTGCATCGGCGGCCAGATGCAGTGCCGCCTCATCCTCGACACCGAGGAGAAGCGCGAGCGCGCGCGCAAGATGGGCGTCACCGATCCGAAGATGATCTACGGGATCGAGGACATGGTGAAGGGCGACTGCCTGTTCGCCGCCACCGGCGTCACCGACGGCTCGCTGCTCTCCGGCGTCAAATTCCGCAAGGACGGTCTGATCGAGACGGAAACCGTGGTGATGCGTTCGGTCACCGGCACGGTGCGCATCATCAAGGGCGAGCACAGGCAGATCGAGAAATTCCACCTCGACTGAGGGGCACGATGAAAAAGGATGTTGTCGTCAAGCCGGTCGGCGAGGGCGAGCGCGCGGCGTGGGAGCCGTTGTGGGCGGGTTATCTGACCTTCTACAAGACCAGCGTGCCGGTCGCGACCAGCGACGTCACCTGGAGCCGCTTTCACGATCCGGCCGAGCCGATGCATCTGCTCGGCGCCTATGTCGACGGCAAGCTGACCGGCATCGTCCACTACATCTTCCATCGCTCGACCTGGGCGTCGGGTAACTACTGTTACTTGCAGGATCTGTTCGTCGATGACAGTGCGCGCGGGCTCGGCCTCGGCCGCGCCTTGATCGAGGCGGTCTACGACAAGGCGAGGGCAGCAGGTGCAAACCGCGTCTATTGGCTGACGCACGAGACCAACGCCCAGGCGCGCATCCTTTACGATCAGGTCGCCGAGAATCTGGGCTTCATCCAGTACCGCAAGATGCTCTAACATTTCGGCGGCGGTGGCTTCTGTCGATCCGATCATGTGAGGATAGTCATGAATGCATCCGCCGATCTGTCATCCGTCAAGGCCATGGTGTTCGATGTGTTCGGCACCGTCGTCGACTGGCGCAGCAGCCTGATCGCCGATTTCGCGCAATGGAGCGCCAAGCGCGGCGTCAGCGGTGACTGGACCGGCCTCGTCGATGCGTGGCGCGGCGCTTACGTGCCGTCGATGAACGAGGTGCGCAATCATCCGGAGCGTGGCTATCTCGCGCTCGATCACCTGCATCGTCAGTCGCTGGATAAACTTGTCGCGCAGTTCGGCATCAAAGGCTTGAACGAGGACGATCTTGCTTACATGACGCTGGGCTGGCATCGACTGCAACCGTGGGCCGACAGCGTCAGCGGTTTGACGCGGCTGAAGCGGAAGTACACCATCGGCACGCTGTCGAACGGCAACGTCGCGTTGCTCAACAACATGGCGAAGCACGCCGGCCTGCCATGGGACTTGATCCTGAGCGCCGAACTGTTCCAGCACTACAAGCCAGATCCGGAAACCTATCTCGGCGCGGCACGATTGCTCGGTTTGCAGCCGGGGCAGGTGATGATGGTCGCCGCCCACAACAACGATCTCGCGGCCGCGCAGAAGCATGGATTGAAAACCGCCTTCGTGCCGCGCGTCACCGAATACGGCCCGTTGCAGGACAAGGACTTCAAGGCGGACGGCAACTGGGATGTCGTCGCCGCCGACTTCAACGACCTCGCCGCGCGGATGGGCTGCTGATGGTCGCGGCCCGCATTGCGCACCGCGCGATCGCGCCTATCTGATGCCGGCATCATGACGCCGCCCACCATCATCCCGCAGGAAACGCCGACGGCTTTTCTCGGCGTATCGCGCTCCGCGACCGGTCGCCTCTGGCGCGACCGGCTCGATGCGCGCGGCGCGGCGCAGGCGTTGGCCATCGTGCAGCGGCATCAACTGCCGGAGATGCTTGCGCGTGTGCTGGCGGGACGCGGCGTCGATTTCGACGCGGTCGACGATTTTCTCGATCCGACCATTCGCAAGCTGATGCCGGACCCTTTCACCGTCACGCAGATGGAAGCGGCGGCGAAGCGAATTTCTGATGCAGTGACGCGCGGGGAGAAGGTCGCGATCTTCGGCGATTACGATGTCGACGGCGCGACGTCGTCGGCGCTCTTGGCGTGGCATCTGCGGCATTGCGGGCTCGATCCGCTGATCCATATTCCGGATCGGATTTTCGAAGGCTATGGGCCGAACGTCGAAGCGGTGAAGGCGCTTGCGGCGAAGGGCGCGAAGCTGCTCGTCACCGTCGACTGCGGCACCACCAGCATCGAAGCGCTGGCGGAAGCGAAGCGTCTTGGCATGTCGGTGGTGGTGATCGATCATCATCAATGCGGTGACGATCTGCCGGTGGTCGATGCGCTGGTGAATCCGAACCGGCCGGACGATCTCTCCGGTCTCGGTCATCTCGCGGCGGTCGGGCTGGTGTTCGTCACGTTGGTCGCGGTCAATCGCGAGTTGCGCGGGCGCGGCTTCTGGAAGGCCGAACGGCCGGAGCCGGATTTGCTCGGCATGTTGCATCATGTCGCGCTCGGCACTGTGGCGGACGTCGCCTCGCTGACCGGACTTAATCGCGCGTTCGTTGCCAAGGGCCTGATCGCGCTGCGTCGCCGCGACCACGTCGGCCACACCGCGCTGATGGACGTGTCGCGGCTGAACGGGCCGCCGGAGGCGTGGCATCTCGGCTTCATGCTGGGGCCGCGCATCAATGCCGGCGGCCGCATCGGCCGTGCCGATCTGGGCGTGCGGTTGTTACTTGAAGGCGACGTCTCGGAAGCCGCGCGCATCGCCGCCGAACTGGACCGCCTCAACACCGAACGCCGCGTCATCGAGCAGGCAGCGGAAGCGCAGGCTGAAGCCGAGGCGCTGGCGTCGCTCGGGCTGGAGGACAAGGGCGCGGTGATCGTCACCGCCGCCGAAGGCTGGCACCCCGGCGTGGTCGGTCTGGTCGCGGCACGACTGAAGGAGAAATTCGCGCGGCCGGCGTTCGCGATTGCGCTGGAGCCCGGCGGCATCGGCACCGGCTCGGGTCGCTCGATTTCCGGGGTCGATCTCGGCAAGGCCGTGCGGCAGGCGGTGACCGATGGCCTCCTGATGAAAGGCGGCGGCCACGCCATGGCGGCGGGCATCACGTTGCGCAAGGAGCAGCTGGCGGGATTTCGCGCTTATATCGAGAACGCATTGGCGAACGATGTCGCGCAATCGCGCAATGTTCGCGAGTTGATGATCGACGGCGCGGTGAGCGCGCGCGCGGTAACGCCGGAACTGGTGGCGACGCTCAATCGCGCCGGGCCGTTCGGCGCCGGCAATCCGGAGCCGGTGATCGCGCTACCGTCGCATCAACTGGTCTATGCCGACGAGGTCGGGCAGGCGCACTTGCGGCTGCGCTTCAAGGCGGGCGATGGCGCCATCGTCAACGGCATCGCGTTTCGTTCAGTCGGCCAACCGCTCGGCAACACGCTGAAGGAAAATCGCGGGCAGGTGCTGCACGTCGCCGGCTCACTGACGGTCGACCGCTGGCAGGGTGCCGAGCGTGTGCAATTGCGGGTGATCGATGTTGCCGTGCCGGATGCCGGGCCGGCGATGATCCGCTAGCCGCCGCGTAGTCGCGCCAGCACCTTGAGGCCGGCGTAGCCGTCAGCGGGCAGGCCGACCTTCTGCTGAAAATCCTTTACCGCCTTCATGGTGTCGTTGCCGACGCGGCCGTCGGTGCCGCCGGTGTCGAAGCCGGCTTTGGTCAGGCGCGTTTGCACTTCCTGAACTTCGGCCAGTGTCAGCGCCCGCTCGGAGCCCGGGAAGGGCTGGATGAATGGCCCAGCACCGAGAATACGGTCGCCGAGGTGGCAGATCGCCAGCGTGTAGTTCATCGACGGGTTGTAGCTGCGCACCGAATAGAAATTCGGGCCGAGCAGGAATGAGGGGCCGCCTTGCACCGGCGTCCATAGTTTCGCGGACGCATTTGGGTGCGGGAATGGTCGCCCGTCGGCGCGGGTGACGCCGGCGCTCGACCATGCCGCGTAGCTGCGGTTGCCATCGGATGCGCCACTTGGGGCGCGCACCTCAAAACCCCAGTGTTCGTTGCGGTGATACTTGCCGCGCTTCACAAGGTAGCGCGCGGTCGAGCCCAATGCGTCGTCCGGCTTGCCGAACGGCGAGACGCGGCCGTCACCGTCGTAATCGAAACCGACATTGAGCCAGACTTCCGGCATCCATTGCGTGTGGCCCATCGCGCCGGCCCACGAGCCGCGCATTTCGGCCGGCGTGCTCCAGCCGCGCTGCACGATCTTCAGCGCGTTGATCAGCTCGGTTTCCCAATAGGCGCGACGGCGCGGCTCGCGCCACGCCAATGCGGCGAGCGAGGGAAACACCGGCCGCATATGGTTTTGCTGCACCAGCGGATCGCCATAGGCGGACTCGACGCCCCACAGCGCCAGCAGCGTGCCGCGCTCGACGCCGAAATCCTTTTCGATGCGCGCGAACAGCGCCTGATGCTTGCGCAGCGCTTCCTTGCCGGCGATCAGCCGCCAGTCCGAGACGCGGCGATTGATGTACTGCCAAACCTGTTCGTGGAACTCCGGCTGGTTGCGCATCTTCGCGAATACGCTCATGTCCGGCTCGATGCGGCCCATCACGCTGCGATAGGTCTGATCGGAAATGCCGCGTGCGCGCGCCTTGGCCTCGAAGCCATCGCGCCAGGCATCGAAGCCAGCCGGCGCGGCGGCAAATGTTGTCGCAGGCGCGGCGAGAAGGGCGCCGGCACCGGCCGCCGCCTGCAACAGGCTCCGGCGCGTCATCGTCATGCGGGAATCGCTGTCATCCATCGGCGCAGTGTAGGCGGCGCGTCACAGCGCGCCAAAGGTCTTTTCGACGCGGAACTTTGACGATTGGAACCTGGCTTATTCGCTTTTCGTGGCGGGTTCGCTCGCGGCCGAGCCATCGCTGGAGGACGGCACCTTGGCCTCGGTATTGGTGGCCGGAACCTCGCGGCCGCGGCCCTCGATCAGCCGCTCATAGGCGGAAATCAGCGTCACGTAAGGATTAACCCAGAGCCAGCCCTCGCGCGTGAACACCTGCACGTCAAAGTGCAGGTGGACGGTGGTGCCGCCCTGATAGTCCTGATAGTTCGACACCAGCCCGAGCTTCTCGCCCTCGGCTACGTGCCGGCCGCTCAACATGCCATCGGCGTCGAGGTGGGCGGGGTCCATGTGCATATAGCGGAAGCGGATGTGCTCGGTCTGGGTGTTGACCAGCAAGGTCAAGGCTTCGCGTTTCGGCGAGCGCAGCAGGGTGCCGTCGCGCACCGCGATCACCGGGAAGATGTTCGGCTCGCAGCGGTCGGCGCTTTCGTTGCGCAATCGACATGCGGACGGCCGGATGTCCTGGCCCTGATGGCCGAAGCCGCTGGCGCATTGCCCGACTTCGAAATCGCGCGCCTCGCAGAAATTGTCCTGCCACGGATAGGAGTAATTCTCGCGGGCGGACTCGTCGAACACCAGCGGCTTGTCGTTCGACTTGCAGTGATAGTGCGCGCCCTTGCGATAGGGTGGCGGCACCCGGCCGCGCTGGAAGCAGTCGCCCCAGTTCAAGAACGATTGCGAGTTGGCGTAGGCGGGGGCTTCCAGCAGCGGAAAGCGGATCTGCGAATAGACCGTCCAGTCGGCGTGCCCGCTCTGCTCGCGATAGCCGCTGTTGGCGATGATCTCGCCCGAGGGCCGATAGGTGAAGTCGGGCGACAAATTGGAGGGGCGCTGCGCGAGGTCCGCGCTCTTGTTGCTGCGCGGGCGCGACGGCTGGCCGCCGACGATACGCAGCGCCTTGATGAAGCGCTCGGCGACCGTCGAGGCTTCGCGGCAGGCAAGGCGGTCGGCGCGCGGCACGCTGTCGAGGCAATGGATCGACACCACGTAAGGCACGCCGAAGGCGGTGAAGCGATAGCGCACGAAACCTTCGCGGATCACGCGGCGGATGTCGGGAAATTGGCCCTGCAACGCGCGCACCGCTTCGCCCTTGCCCGCGACCGGATCGTTGAGGTCGTAGACCAGCAGCGAGCCGGTGATCTGTACCTCGACCGGCTTGGCATAGACGCGCTCCGGCGCACCGCCGTCGGCTGCGCGCGGCAGGCTGAACAGCGCGTCGTAGCCGGCGCCGCCTGCGACGAACATGTCGGCTTTGTTGAAGCCGGATTGATAATGCGAGATCGCGATGCTGCCGGGCACGCCGCCATCCTGATCCTTCAGGTAGCCGGCGGTGTCGAACGGCAATAGCACAGGGATCGGGCTTCGGCTGATGCCGGAGAACAGCGGAGAGGTGATGGCGTTCAACTGCTCGAACGCCGGCATCACGCGCGGATCGGACGGCGACAACCGACGGCGGCTGGTGAAGGTGAAGCGTCCGGCGAGATCCGGATGTGCGGCGATCTCGGATTTGAACTGATCGAGCGCCGCGCGCCATTCGACGTGCACCGCCGAGATCGCGGGCGTCTTGAACTCCTCGGCGGCGGCAGCGGGAGCAGTGAGCAACACCAGACCCACGAGCGCTGAGAGGCACCGCCTTCCAGAGATGATATCAGCGCAACGTGAGAGGGTGTTTCGCAATCGTTCGGCTCCCGCGGGCCGTCGGGTTATCGGACGAGGTCAGTCCTTGGCGCGCTCGACGTAGGAGCCGTCTTCGGTCAGGACGACGATCCGCGTTCCAACGCCGACATGCGGCGGCACCGCCGAACGGACGCCGTTCGACAGCATGGCGGGCTTGTAGGACGACGATGCGGTCTGGCCCTTGGTCACCGGCTCGGTCTCGACCACTTCGAGCGTCACGCGCTGCGGCAGGGTGATGGCGACCGGCACCACGTCGTGCATCGACAGCTTCACGGTCATGTTTTCCTGAAGGTAGGGCGCGGAACTGCCGATCACGTCCTTCGGCACCTGCACCTGGTCGTAGGTTTCGGCATTCATGAAGTGGAAGCCGTCGCCGTCCTCGTAGAGGAAGTTGTAATTGCGGTCCTCGATGGTGGCGCGCTCGACCTGATCGGTGGTCTTGTAGCGTTCGGAGATCTTTACGCCGTCGCTGATTCGGCGCATTTCGATCTGGCTGACCGGCGTGCCCTTGCCGGGATGGATGTTTTCGGCGGACAGGACCACATAAAGCTGGCCGTTTTGCTCGATTACATTGCCCTTGCGGATAGAACTGGCGATGACTCTCACAGAAAATATTCCTAGCGTTCGGGTTCGGGGCCGATCCGGGCACGACGGTTCCGGTGGCGAAGCGGTTTCGGGCTGCAACATACTGATTTGGGCCGCTGACGCTAGAGCGTTTTCAAACGAAGTGGGTACCGGTTCGCGTCAAGAAAACGCGTCTAAGCTGGAATCTGGAGCCCTGTTCCGATTTAATCGGAACGGAAATGGCTCCAGGGGGCTGGCCTCAACAATTGCGCCCCGCATCGGCGGGCGATCATGAGAATGGACGATCGGCCTTCGCCGTGGTGGGCGCGCGGGCGCCACATCGACCGCCGGCCGTTTCTGATGGCGCGTAACGCCATTACGGCAGCGTGTCGGAACTGGTTTACCGCAGCCGAATTCGTCGAGGTCGAAACCGGCGTGCTTCAGGTTTCGCCGGGCAACGAGACGCACCTGCACGCGCCCCGCACCGCGCTGATCGATAAGGATGGCGAAAGCCTGCCGCGTTACCTGCGCACCTCGCCGGAGTTCGCCTGCAAGAAATTGCTGGCGGCGGGCGAAAGCCGGATCGTCGAATTCGCCCGCGTGTTCCGCGATCGCGAACGCGGCGATTCGCATCTGCCGGAATTCACCATGCTGGAATGGTATCGCGCCGATGAGCCATACGAAACGGTGATCGCGGATTGTCTGGCGTTGATCGCGCTGGCGGCGGAGACCGCGCAGACGCGCATGTTTGCGTTTCGGGGACGGAGTGCCGATCCGTTTGCGAGAGCCGAATGGTTGACCGTCGCGGAGGCGTTTCAACGCTCCGCGGGCATCGATCTGCTGGCGACCATCGACGCCAGCGAGGGCAATCGCGAGGCATTGGCGTCTGCTGCACGCAACAAGGTGCGCGTGGCGGACGACGACACATGGTCCGACATCTTCAGCAAAATTCTGGTCGAGCATGTCGAGCCGCATCTCGGGCGGGGCAGGCCCACGGTGCTCTATGAATACCCGGCGCCGGAGTCGGCGCTGGCGCGCGTAAAACCGTCCGACCCGCGCGTGTCGGAACGCTTCGAGATCTATGCCTGCGGTGTCGAACTCGCCAATGGGTTTGGCGAGTTGACCGACGCAGCCGAACAGCGCCGGCGGTTCGAATTGGCGATGGACGACAAGGAGCGGCTTTACGGCGAGCGCTATCCGCTCGACGAGGATTTCCTCGCCGCGCTTCAAGCGATGCCACAGGCGAGCGGCGTCGCGCTCGGCTTCGACCGGCTGGTGATGCTGGCGTCGGGCGCGCAGCGGATCGATCAGGTGGTGTGGACGCCGCCGGCGGGCAACGCATGAACCAGAAAGTTTCCACTACGCTGCGTCAGCCGCAGCAACTGGTTTCGCAGGGCCTCGTGCCGGCGTCGGCGTTGCCCGACCTGGAGAAGGTCGCGGCGCGCTACGCGGTAGCACTGACGCCGGATGTGGCGGCGCAGATCGATCCGAGCGACCCTGCCGACCCGATCGCGCTTCAATATGTCCCTGACGTAAGGGAGTTGGACAGCCTGCCGATCGAGAACATCGATCCGATCGGCGACCACGCGCGCTCGCCGGTGGAGGGCATCGTCCATCGCTATCCGGACCGCGTGCTGTTCAAGCTGGTGCATGTCTGCGCGGTCTATTGCCGCTTCTGCTTCCGCCGCGAGATGGTGGGGCCGGGCAAGGACAGCGCGCTGACGCCGGACGTGTATGCGGCCGCGCTCGATTATATCCGCTCACATACTGAAATCTGGGAAGTGATCCTGACCGGCGGCGATCCGCTGATGCTGTCGCCGCGCCGTATCGCCGAGGTGATGGCCGATCTCGCCGCCATCGATCACGTCAAGATCATCCGCATCCATACCCGCGTTCCGATGGCCGACCCCACCCGCGTCAGCGCCGAGATGGTCGCGGCGTTGCGCGTGCCGAATGCAACGACGTGGCTCGCGGTTCATGCCAACCACGCGCGCGAATTTTCACAAGCCGCGCGCGAAGCTTGTGCGCGGATTGTCGATGCCGGCATTCCGATGGTCAGCCAGTCGGTGCTGCTCGCCGGCGTCAACGACACCGCGCCGGCGCTCGAGGCCCTGATGCGCGCGTTCGTCGAATGCCGGATCAAGCCGTACTACCTGCACCACGGTGATCTGGCGCCGGGCACCGCGCATCTGCGGACGACGCTGGAGAAAGGTCAGCAACTGATGCGGGAGTTGCGCGGCCGCGTCTCGGGGCTGTGCCAGCCGGAATTCGTGCTGGATATTCCGGGCGGCTTCGGCAAGGCGCCGGTCGGGCCGAACTATCTCGCGCGCGATGCCGATGGTGACGCGGCGGACTATCAGGTCACCGACTTCTGCGGCGGTCTTCACGTCTATCCGCCACGGACGTGACGGTTTGCTGCGATGACGAAACAAAAACTGCCCGACGACGACGACGGCAATCGGACTATCGAGAACCTCGTGCTGCTCGGCTTCCTCGTGGTGTTGGTCGCCGCGGGCACATGGCTGCTGATGACCATGGCGGATGTGCGCAAGGGATTCGACTGTTCGGCGCAGGGGCGGCGTAACTGCGGAACGATCGAAGTGCCGGAACGTTCCCGTTAAGGCTCCTTGGCCTTTCAACCGCGTCCATGTCGTCAAATCCATGCAGGCGCATGGTTCGGATCGTAACGGTGAAAATCGGCCAGGGTGCGACGCGCTGTAGCGCGCCGGTCTCGAATCCGCTTCAATGAGGTCGATGCCGAACCAATGGAGGCCGATATGAACAGATGGATTGCGACAACGGCCTTGCTGCTGATGATCGCCGCGCCGGAAGCGATCGCGCAAACCGGGCAGAGCGGTGCCAGCCCGACCATGCCGGGCGCCAGCACGGCCCTCCCAAGCGCTCCGGTGGGGCATCGCCAGCCGCGTCGCGGCGATGTGCCGTCGGAGAAAAATCTCGATAACCCGAACGATCCTATCGCGCGCGAGGATGCCGCGCTCGACCGCAAGCTCAAGAGCATCTGCCGCGGCTGCTGAACCAGCCGGCTATTTTTCCCGCGCGGCGAGCGCCACGCCGATCAGGGTCGCGCCGCCGAACAGCAGGTTGATGCCGACCAGAAGACCGATCGCCCATAGCGCCGAGCCGGGCAGGCCGGCGATGATGATCAGGGCGACGATGATATCCATGATGCCGGCGGTCAACATCCAGCCCCAGCGCTGCGATAGTTCGCGCCGATGCTCCAGCGCATACATGATGGTGGTGACGCCTTCCGCGAGGAAGTAGGCCCCGACCACGATGGTTAGCGTCAAGGTGCCCTGAACCGGCCGTGCCAGCAGGATGACGCCGACCGCGATCGCCAGCAGCGCCGAGATCAACGACCACCAGAAGCCGGGCATCTGCCGCGCCCAGAACGTCAGAGCCAGTCCGACGACGCCGCTGACGAGAAACATCCAACCTAGAAACACGGTGACCGCGAGGCTTGCCAGCGGCGGCACGACCATCGCCGCGACCCCGAGGATCACGAGCAGGATGCCCTCGAACAGGAAGGCCTTCCAGTTGGCGTGCACGGCGGCATGCATCTTCGACGAAAGATCGCCGGTATCCTGGGGGAGTGTCATGGAAGTCTCCTGCGGTCGCGGGAATCCGCGCGCGGTGAAAGGGAACTCAGCGTGGTTTCAACGGGCATGAACATCGCTGGTTCCATCGATTAATCGAGGATGGCGACGGCGCGCGTCCAGCCCGCGGATGCCCGCTCGATCTTCACCGGGAAGCACGAGACGGTAAATCCGCTCGACGGCAGTTGATCGAGATTGTGCAGCTTCTCCAGATGACAATAACCGATATGGCGACCGGCCTTGTGGCCTTCCCAGATCAGGCTGGCGTCGTGGGTCGCGGCATACCTTTTCGCGGTGTGCACGAACGGAGCATCCCAGCTCCAGCCGTCGGTGCCGGTGAGACGCACGCCACGCTCCAGCAGATACATGGTGGCCTCGTAACCCATGCCGCAGCCGGAGGTGACGTAATCGGCCTGTCCGTACTTCGCGCCGGCGCTGGTGTTGACGACGACGATCTCGAGCGGCTTGAGCGTGTGCCCGATGCGCTTGAGTTCGTCGGCGACATCCTTTGCGGTTGCCACGTAGCCGTCGGGCAGGTGGCGGAAGTCGAGTTTGACGCCGGGCTGCAAGCACCACTCCAGCGGCACCTCGTCGATGGTCGACGCGCGCTCGCCGCGATTCATCGTCGGATGGAAGTGATACGGCGCATCGAGATGCGTGCCGTTATGAGTCGAGAGGTTGACCATCTCGACTGCCCAGCCTTGACCGTCCGGCAAATCCTCGGCCTTGAGGCCGTCGAAGAATTGCAGCATGCGCGGCAACCCTTGCTGGTGATCGATATACTGAATGGTGGGATGATTGCCGGGCGGGTCGGCCGGGACGTCGTTTTGCAGCGGCACGGAAATGTCGATCAGCTTGCGGGCCATGGTCGTTGTTGTCTCCTGCGGGCGCATGGCGGCGAGAGTAGCCTGCGAGCTCCGCCGCCCCAACAGGATCGACACGTCGCGGTGGGGCGACAATCTCCTTCCACAATGACGGGCAAGATGGCTTGCCCACGCCGGCAAACGCCATTATACGTTCGCCGCTGTCTCCGGAACGCGCTGCTTCGCGGCCATCCGGCGCGGGGTCGACGCTCCTCCAAGCGTTTGATTGAGCGGATATTTTCACGACAGCGCGGAACCTTGGGGCCGAAAGCGATCCTCGCCTCGGACCTGGTGTTTCGCTCCCTTCGTCTATCGGTTAGGACGCCACCCTTTCACGGTGGAGAGAGCGGTTCGATTCCGCTAGGGAGCGCCACTTCGGTACACATCTGCGAACACCGCCTCCGGCCACAACACGACCATTAACCGCTTGTTCCAGCGTATTTTTATCCCCCACAATGCGGATGACGCGGTCGTCGACTTCGATCCTGTCGATGACCGCCCTGATATAG
>JAFKKN010000010.1 GCA_017305535.1 Hyphomicrobiales bacterium
GCACGAAGCAAGCCGGAAGCCCACCGCGCGCGGAACGCCGGACGATGTCCGGTGCGACCGTGGTGACTACACTCGTGCGCTTTCTCACTTTGCGCATGAGGCTGCGGACGCATGGTGCGTCCGGCGTTCCGCGCGCCCTCTTCTCAACAGAGGGCGATGACGCGAACCAAAACTCGGGCGCTCCGCGCCGCGAGATCGCGAAGCCGTATCCGCGGTAGATCGAAAACTTGTGTCTAGGCGCTGCCGTTCATCACGCCTGCGTTTTGCCGTCGTGGGGCGCTGGCAAATTTCGCGAGGGCATAGTTAGATGCGCGGATTCTAATAAAAAACTTCCAAGGAGAAAACGCGCATGATCCGACTACCATCTCGTCTGGCCGCGATCTCGGCCGCTGCATTGCTGCTGAGTGCCGGCAGTGCGCTGGCCCAGAAGAAATACGACACTGGCGCCAGCGACACCGAAATCAAGATCGGCAACATCGAGGCTTACAGCGGCCCGGCATCGGCTTACGGCATCATCGGCAAGACCGAGGAAGCCTATTTCAAGATGATCAACGATCAGGGCGGCATCAAAGGCCGCAAGATCAATTTCATTTCCTACGACGATGGCTACAGCCCGCCGAAGACTGTCGAGCAGACCCGCAAGCTGGTCGAAAGCGACGAGGTGCTGTTCATCTTCAATCCGCTCGGGACGCCGACGCAGTCGGCCGTGCAGAAGTATCTGAACGCCAAGAAGGTGCCGCAGCTCTTCATTGCATCGGGTTCGAGCAAGTGGGACGACGCGAAGGCGTTTCCGTGGACCATGGGCTATCAGCCCAGCTATCGTTCCGAAGCGCGCATCTTCGCCAAGTACATCCTCGCCACCAAGCCGGATGCCAAGGTCGCGGTGTTCTATGCCAACGACGATTTCGGTAAGGATTATTTGCTCGGCCTCAAGGATATTTTCGGTGACAAGGCGTCCAAGCTGATCATCGCGGAAGAAAGCTACGAGAACAGCGAGCCGACCATCGATTCCCATATCGTCAAGCTGAAGGGCACCGGCGCCGACGTCTTCGTCAACATCTCGACGCCGAAGTTCGCAGCGCAGGCCATCAAGAAGATGCACGAGATCGGCTGGAAGCCGATGCACGTGATGACCGACGTGTCGATCTCGATCGGCGCGGTGATGAAGCCGGCCGGCCTCGACGCCTCCGAGGGCGTGCTTTCGGCGGGCTATCTGAAGGATGCGTCCGACCCGCAGTGGAAGGACGATGCCGGCATGAAGAAGTTCATGGCCTTCGTCGAGAAGTATATGCCGGGTGCGAACATCTCCGACGCCAACATGGTCTATGGCTATTCGGCCGCGCAGACCATGGTGCATGTGCTGGAGAAGTGCGGTGACGATCTCACCCGCGCCAACATCATGAAGCAGGCAGCCAGCATCGACAAGTTCGTGCCGGATACGCTGCTTCCGGGCATCTACGTCAAGACCAGCGCTGAGGATTTCGCGCCGATCGAGCAACTCAAGATGATGAAGTTCTCGGGCGGTAAGTGGGACCTGTTCGGCGACGTGCTCAGCGCCGAAACTCCGCGCTGATCGTCTCGTTACTCAAAAGCAAAAACGGGCGGCATCGATTTCGATGCCGCCCGTCGCATTTTATGTTGCCTGCTATCGGCTTCGCGCAATTATTTCGGTTGACCGATCGCGATCTTCAGGGTGCCGATGCCGTCGATACCGCATTCGACCTTGTCGCCGGGCACAAGCGCACCGACGCCGGCCGGCGTTCCGGTCAGGATGATATCGCCGGCATCGAGCGTGACTTGCTCGGACAGTTTCGCGATGATCTCCGGCACGCTCCAGATCAGTTCGGTGAGGTCGCCCTTCTGCTTCTCGGTGCCGTTGACCGAAAGCCAGATCCTGCCCTTGGCGGGATGGCCGATCCTGGCGGCGGGCTGCAACGCGCCGCATGGCGCCGAGTTCTCGAACGACTTGCCGATCTCCCACGGCCGTTCCTTCTTCTTGGCGGCGCCTTGCAGATCACGACGCGTCAGATCGATGCCGACGGCATAACCGTAGATATGCTCGAGCGCCTTGTCGGCGGGAATGTTGCGGCCGCCGCTCTTGAGCGCCACCACCAGTTCGACCTCGTGATGGAAATCCTTGGTCAGCGACGGGTAGGGGATCGTCGCACCGTCGGCGACCATCATGTCGGCATGCTTGGCGAAGAAGAACGGCGGCGCACGCTCGTCGTTGCCCATCTCGCGGATGTGCTCGAGGTAGTTGCGCCCGACGCACCAGATGCGGCGCACCGGAAAACTCTTGCTCTCGCCAGCGACAGCAATGGAGGCTTGCGGCGGCGCGGGAATGACGAACGAAGCAGACGTGCTCATGAGCGTTCTCGGATCATCGAGGGCGGGAAGCGAAGGAAGACGGGCACTTTAAGCCGACGCGGTGACGGCCGCCAGCGTGGGCGTCTCGCGGTGTTGCAGACGGAAGAATGAGGCATAGCGGCCGTTGCGGCGCAACAGATCGTCGTGGCGTCCGCGCTCGACGATCTCGCCGCCTTCGACCACGAGGATCGCGTCGGAATTCATGATGGTGTGCAGCCGGTGGGCGATGACGATGGTGGTGCGGTTCTGGCAGAGGTGAGTGATCGCCTCCTGCACCTGCTTCTCGGATTCCGAATCCAGCGCGGCGGTTGCCTCATCCAGCAGGATGATCGGGGCGTTCTTCACCAGCGCGCGAGCGATGGCGACGCGTTGGCGCTGGCCGCCGGACAGTTGCGTGCCGTGCTCGCCGACTGGCGTATCGTAACCCTTCGGGAAGCTCATGATGAAATCGTGCGCGCAGGCGGCTTTGGCAGCTGCAACAATTTCATCGTCGCTCGCACCGGGTTTGCCGAACGCGATGTTGTCGCGGATGGTGGCGCGGAACAGATAGACGTCCTGTCCGACGTAAGCGGTCTGCTGCCGCAGCGAATGACGCGACACGCCAAAAATGTTCTGACCGTCGATCAGAATTTCGCCGCTATCGATTTCGTAAAGCCGCAGCAGCAGCGCCAGCACCGTGGATTTGCCGCCGCCGGACGGCCCGACGAGCGCGGTTGCCTTGCCGGGTTCGGCGATGAAACTCATCCGGTTCAGCACCGGCTCATCCGGTCGATAGGAGAACGTCACATCGCGCAGTTCGACACGCGCCTCGGTCAGTTTCAGCGCAGGCTTGTTGCTGTCGTCGGGTTCGGTGGCCGGGCTATCGATGATCTCGATCAGCTTGCGCGCGCCGATCAGGCTGGAGTTGAGGTCGATGTTGAGGCGCGCCAGCCGCTTCGCCGGCTCGTAGGCCAGCAGGAACGCGGTGAGGAACGAGAAGAACTGTCCCGGCGTCGCGCCCATCGCCACCACGCGATAGCCGCCATACATCAGGCCGCCGGCGATGGCGAAACCGCCGAGCGTTTCCATCAGCGGGCTGGAGCGATTGGAGATGCGCGCCATCTTGTTGGAGTCGCGTTCCACCGCATCGATGCTGACGCCGATGCGCTCGCGCATGGTGTCTTCGAGGGTGAACGCCTTGACGGTGCGGATGCCTTGCAGCGATTCCTGCATCGTCTCCATGATATCGGCGGTGCCGTGGAACTGGCTGTGCGCCAATCCCTTGATGCGCTTCACCAGTTTGCGCAGCACGATCATTGCCGGCGGGGCCACCAGCGCGCCGAGCAGCGACATATAGGGGTCCTGCATCACCATCACGGCGACAAGCGCGATCAGCGACAGCAGATCGCGGCCGACGGCATTGATCAGCAGAGTCAGCACCTGCGTCACCGAGGTCGCGCCGGCGGTCAGCCGCGCCAGGAATTCGGACGAATGGCGCTGCGAGAAAAAGCCGATGCTTTCGCTCATCAGCTTGGCGAACAGCCGGCGTTGATTGTTGGCGAGGATCGCGTTGCTGATCTGCGACAGGATCACCGAATGGCCATAGGTGGCCGCGCCCTTGACGATGAAGATGACCAGCACCACGCCCGACAGCATGAAAATGCCGCGCACGTTGCGGTCGACATAGGCCTGGTTGATGACCTCGCCCAGCAGATAGGCGGCGGCCGCGGTGGTGGCTGCGGCGATGCCCATCAGGATGAAGGCGAGCAGATAGCGCCGCCAGTAGGTTGCGGCTTGCTCGCTGATCAGGCGGCGAATCAGGATCGCTGCGCCGTAAGGATCGTCGGTAATCTTGCGTGGGGCGTCGGTCATCCGCGTTCCAGTGACGGGTGCGGCAAGTGGTCTGCACGCGTCAGGGTTGTGTGCGAGAATGTCCGCCTCAATTGCCCGCTATGCGCGGCTTTTTCAAGCCGGAAACGGAGTTTTTACCAACACTCTAGGCCGATTCCGCCCGCCGGTGATCGCCACCGCGGCTTTGCACCAGTTTGGTCTCCCAGGCCAGCGCGTGCGCGGCGATGGTGGGGAGGTCGTCGTATTGCGGCTTCCAGTCCAGCGTCGTGCGGATGCGCCCGGTGTCGGCGATCATGGTCATGATGTCGCCGGGCCGGCGGGGCGCGTACTGGACCGCGAAATTGTACCCCGCCACGCGGCGCACGGCCTCGATGGTGTCCAGCACCGAATAGCCGCGGCCATAGCCGCAGTTCAGGGTCGTCGAGGTTCCACCCTGTCGCAGGTAGGTCAAAGCGGCGCGGTGAGCCTGCGCCAGGTCGCTGACGTGGATGAAATCGCGGATGCAACTGCCGTCCGGTGTCGGATAGTCAGTGCCGTAGACGTCGATCTTGGCGCGCTGGCCGGTGGCGGCTTCCACCGCGATCTTCAACAAATGCGTGGCGCCGACGGTGGCGAGGCCGATGCGGGCGAGGGGATCGGCACCCGCGACGTTGAAATAGCGCAACACCACGAATTGGAGATCATGCGCGGCAGCGGTGTCGTGCAGCATGATCTCGCTCATTAGCTTCGATGCGCCATAGGGCGACAACGGCCGCGTCGGCACGTCTTCCATCACCGGCATCTGATCCGGGTTACCGTAGACGGCGGCGGTGGACGAAAAGATGAAGCGGCGGACGTTGCCTCTGATCGCCGCTGCCAGCAGATTACGCGTGGTCATGGTGTTGTTGCGGTAGTAGTCGAGCGGATCGCGCATCGAGTCCGGGACCACCACGGAACCAGCAAAGTGAATAATCGCTTCGACGCCGTGATTGGCGATCACGCCCGCGACCAGATTTTCGTCGCCGGCGTCGCCAATATACAGTGGCACGCCTTCCGGCAACGCGGAGGAAAAGCCGGTCGACAGATTGTCGATCACCACCACGCTCTCGCCGGCTTCCACCAGTGCGAGAACCATATGGCTGCCGATGTAGCCCGCTCCACCGGTCACGAGTACGGTCATAAGGCCCTTCCATCATCTGCCGCGCCCATAGGCCGCGATGGCGGCGCGCCGATCAGGACGCGCCAACAGTAGGGCAAACCTACGGCCGCTGGAGTGCAGACCAGGTAAAGCCGTGTTGGAGAATCGGAAATTCGCTATGATCTCGGTCGTGAAACATGGTTATGGTTGCCAAAACCTCACCGGGTTTCGAACAATGTGAGCCAACGCCGACGATGGATTCCCTTCTCTTTGTTAAGACTTCGTCGCTCGGCGATGTCGTGCACAATATGCCGGCGGTGACCGAGGCACGCCGACGCTGGCCAGACGCGCATATCGGCTGGGTTGTCGAGGAAGCGTTCGCGCCGCTGGCGCGGCTGCATCCTGGTGTGAACGAGGTAATCGCAGTGGCAACGCGGCGCTGGCGGGGAGGCGTGCTGTCACCGGCGACATGGCAGGAGATCGCTGCGTGTCGGCAGGTGTTGCGCTCGCGTCAGTATGATCGTGTGGTCGATACGCAGGGGCTGCTTCGGTCAGCATTGATCGCGGCGCAGGCGCGCGGTGAGCGTCATGGATATGATCGCCACAGTATTCGCGAGCCGGTAGCGTCATGGTTTTACGATGTTCGCCATGCCGTTGCCAAGGATCAGCACGCAGTGTTGCGCAATCGCGCGCTTGCGGGCCTCTCGCTGGATTTCACGCCGGGTGACGTGATCGATTATGGCTTGTCGCGTCACGCCGATACATCGGCGGCTCCCTATGCGGCGTTATTGCACGGCACTTCGCGCGCGGACAAGGAGTGGCGCGAATCCAACTGGATCGGACTGGGGCAAGCCTTGCGGCGGAAGGGTTTGGGCGTCCTGCTGCCATGGGGCACCGAAGCCGAGCGCGTGCGCAGCCAGCGACTGGCTGGTGCGATCAAGGGCGCCGAAGTGTTGCCGCGCCGGCCGCTCGATGAAACCGCGCGGGTGATTGCGAATGCTGCGTTGGTGGTTGGCGTCGACACCGGCTTGCTGCATCTCGCCGCCGCCTATGCCGTGCCGCTGATCGGCGTCTTCATGACCACGGATCCAAAACTCACCGGGCCAATCGGACCGGGGCCGATCGAGATCATCGGCGGCAAGGGTGACTATCCCGGCTATGCGCGAGCGGTTGATGCCGCCGAGCGGCTGCTGGCCCCGTAGCTCGGGGGGCTGCGTCGCCTGGGATTGCGTCCCGAGATGCGTGTCTCAGCCACCGTTCTTCTCGGTCTGATCGTATACAGCGCGCGCCACTTGTTCGAGACGGTTCTTGTTGTCGTCGGGGCCGGACAGCACGTAGCCAACGCCGCGATCCGACCAGTATAGCGCGCCGTCGCTGGCGCGTGTCACGTAACGCATCTGCGTTGTCGGCGCGGCAGCACGCGAGGTGTACAGCGTGAAGCGCTCGCCGGCCGGGCTTTCATACATCAGGAACGCGGCGGGTGCGGTCGGGCCGGGCAGGAGACGACCGCCTACCAACTTTAGTCCGGACGCATCCAGTTCGGGCGCCTTGATGGTGTAGCCGACGCGTCGCGACAGCCACTGCTGCAAATGCGCGCGCTCCGAGCCCGCGACTTCGACCGGGTGACGCACTTCGACGACATAGAGCCGATGCGCTTCAAGTGCATCGAGTGTGAAGGCTTGCAACGACGATGGCTTGGCACTGACGCCATGTGCCAGCCATCCCGTCGCGCCGCCGATGATGAACGCGGCGAGCGAGGCGGCGATCACGCCATACAGCACGCGCCGCTGCGGCCGCGCCAGCCGCTCAATCTCGAGCCGCTGCGGCACCGGTTCATCCGCGACCGCGTCGTAGCGTGCATGCAGGGCGTCCGCCATCGCGCGCCACGATCGGACGCGCTCGGCGTCATCCGGGTGCGCGGCGAGCCATGCTTCGACGGCGCCACGGCGTTCCACCGGCAGCTCGTTGTCGATGTAGGCGTGCAACTCGTCTTCGGTGACGGGAATGTTGGGCTCGGTCATGGTCGTCTCTTCTCGTCTTGCTCGAATTACTTCACGCGGCGCAGCGCCGGGCGCTCGCCTTCGAGTACGGATTTCATGTGGGCGCGGGCGCGGGCGAGCCGCGACATCACGGTGCCGATCGGCACGCCCTGAATGTCGGCGACCTCGCGATAGCTCAGGCCCTCCAGCGTCACCAGCAGCAGCACGGCGCGCTGGTCGTCCACCAGCGTCGCCAGCGCGCGGGCGATGTCGCGACCTTCGGCCTCGGTGCCGCTGGCGCCGGCGGCCGCGTCTTGCAGCGGCGCGAAGGAGGGCTTGCGCGCCAGCGAGCGACGGCGGTTGCGGTTGAGATTGGTGAGGATGGTGTAGAGCCAGCTCCGGATGTCGCCGCCCAGGAACAGCCGCTCCGAGCGCAGCGCGCGAACCAGCGTATCCTGCACCAGATCGTCGGCGATATCGGTGTCGCGTGTCAGTGCCCGCGCGTAGCGGCGCAACGCGGGGATCATGGCTTCGACACTGTCGCGAAATGTATTCATCACTCTGCTGTCATCTCAGCGGATCGGAGGCCGCGCCGGAGAGGGCGTTGGTCGTTGTCCGGCTATAGCAGGCCCATCCCCATGCTCATAGAACACCGCTCCCATGCGGCTATTCCGGCCGTTAACTTTTCCGTCCCAAAACAGCGCGTTTTTGGGTCATTTTAGGCTTTGCCAAGCCTCAGTGGTGGTGTACCCGGAAGGGCTGGCGATCGGCCGGCATTGGATCGATGGGACATGGAATGGGACAGAATTCAGGCCTGATGCAGGGCAAGCGCGGGATCATCCTCGGCGTCGCCAACAACCGTTCGATCGCGTGGGGGATCGCCAAGGCTTGTCGGGCGCAGGGGGCCGAGATCGCACTCACCTGGCAGGGCGATGCGTTGAAGAAGCGGGTTGAGCCGCTGGCCACGGAACTCGGCGGCATCCTGCTCGGCCATTGCGACGTTACCGATCCCGCGACCATCGATGCGGTGTTCGATGAAGCCAGAAAGCAGTGGGGCAAGATCGATTTCGTGGTCCATGCCATCGCGTTTTCCGACAAGGACGAACTCGACGGCCGTTACATCGAAACTACCGCCGACAACTTCAGCAAGACCATGCTGATCTCGTGTTACTCGCTCACTGCCGTCGCGCAGCGTGCCGAGAAGCTGATGACTGATGGTGGCTCGATCTTGACACTGACCTATTACGGCGCCGAGAAGTGGATGCCGCACTATAACGTCATGGGCGTGGCCAAGGCGGCGCTGGAAGCGAGTGTGCGTTATCTCGCTGCCGATCTCGGTGAGAAGAACATCCGCGTCAATGCGTTGTCGGCGGGGCCGATCAAGACGCTCGCGGCTTCCGGCATCGGCGACTTCCGCTATATCCTGAAGTGGAACGAATACAACGCACCGATGCGTCGCACCGTCACCATCGAGGAAGTCGGCGATAGCGCGATGTATTTCCTCTCAAACCTGTCGCGCGGCGTCACTGGCGAAGTGCATCACGTCGATTCCGGTTATCACGTCGTCGGCATGAAGCGGCCCGACGCGCCGGATATTTCGCTGGCGAAGGAATAGAAGCGAGCGCAATCGTGAGTTCTATCTGTTCTGCTTTCGTCATACCGCGCTACTTGCTCGAAGAATCCGCGCCGCTTTGCTTGTCTATGCTGCGGGCATTCATGTTTTGAGAGCGTCGGCATAAAAAAGACGTAGATGGTCGGAACAAGTCCGACCATAACAATGCGAAGAACGAGCGAATCTCCACAAGTCATGTCCTCACTTATCATCTATTTCATTCGCCACGGCGAGACGGCGTGGAACGCCGCCGGCCGTTTTCAGGGCTCCAAGGACATTCCGCTCAATGATCTCGGTCGTACGCAGGCGAGCCACGCCGGGGATGTCCTCGGCGATCTGGTGGCGCGCAATGGTCACATGCCGGATGCTCTCGCGTTTGTTGCGAGCCCGTTGATCCGTGCGCGAGCCACGATGGAGTTGGTGCGGACGGAACTGGCCCTGCCGCCTGATGGTTTCGCGCTCGACGATCGCCTGCGTGAAATCGCCTATGGCGAGTGGGAGGGCTCGACGCTACAGGAAATGCGTGCGTCGCATCCCGAGCTGTTCGCGGAGCGCGAACACGACAAGTGGCACGTCTCGCCGCCGGGTGGCGAAAGCTACGTCTCGGTCACGCAGCGTATGCGGGATTGGTACGGGTCGCTCACCACCGATACCGTCGCGGTGTCCCATGGCGGCACCGCGCGGGCGCTGATGGTGGCAACCGGCGTCGCTACGCCGGAGAAGGCCGCCGACCTCTACATCGAGCAGGGTGCGGTCTACGTCTTCAGCGACGGACAATTGGCGAAGTATAGCTGAGGCCGGGAGCAATCTCACCGCCATCACGCCCGGATTTATGCCGGGCATCCACGTTATCCCAGCAGGCTCAGCAAAGACGTGGATGGCCGGGACAAGCCCGGCCATGACGAAGTCGTCGCATTTTGGCTTCGAAGAATTGCGATTTCCGCTGCTTCCGGCTACGACGTGTTGTCAAAATCGCACCAAATAGCATCAGTATCGCATCAGCGAGCCCTCATGTCCTACAACACCTTCGGCCACCTGTTCCGCGTCACCACCTTCGGCGAGAGCCATGGGGTGGCGATCGGTTGCGTGGTTGACGGCTGCCCGCCGCTGATCCCGCTCGCGGCCGAGGATATCCAGCAGGACCTCGACCGTCGCCGTCCCGGCCAGTCGCGGTTCACCACACAGCGGCAGGAGCCGGATCAGGTGAAAATCCTGTCTGGCGTGATGGCGCATCCCGAGAGTGGGGTGCAGGTGACCACTGGCGCTCCGATCGCGTTGCTGATCGAGAATACCGATCAGCGCTCGAAGGACTATTCCGACATCAAGGACAAGTATCGCCCCGGCCACGCCGACTTCACCTACGAGGCGAAATACGGCATCCGCGACTATCGCGGTGGCGGCCGTTCCTCGGCGCGCGAGACGGCGAGCCGTGTTGCCGCCGGCGCGGTGGCCCGCAAGGTGATCCCCGGTGTGACGGTGCGCGCCGCGCTGGTCCAGATGGGCCCGCACAAGATCGATCGCGAGAAGTGGGATTGGGACGAGGTGGGGCGCAACCCGTTCTTCTGTCCCGACAAGGACAAGGTTGCGTTCTTCGAAGGTTATCTCGACAGCATCCGCAAGAGCGGCTCATCCATCGGTGCGGTGATCGAGGTGGTGGCCGAAGGTGTGCCTGCCGGGCTCGGCGCGCCGATCTACGGCAAGCTCGACAGCGATCTCGCCACAGCGATGATGAGCATCAACGCGGTGAAGGGCGTCGAGATCGGCGAGGGCTTCAATGCCGCTGCACTGTCCGGCGAGGAGAACGCCGACGAGATGCGGATGGGCAACAATGGACCGAGCTTCCTCTCCAATCACGCCGGCGGCATTCTCGGCGGCATCTCCACCGGCCAGTCGGTGGTGGTACGTTTCGCGGTGAAGCCGACGTCGTCGATCCTGTCGCCACGCCGAACCATTGATCGCAGCGGCGTCGACACCGATATCCTGACCAAGGGTCGCCACGATCCCTGTGTCGGCATTCGCGCGGTGCCGGTCGGTGAAGCGATGATGGCCTGCGTGCTGGCGGATCATCTGCTGCGCCATCGCGGGCAGGTGGGCTAGGGCAATTATTGATGCAAGCCGGTCGTCTCCAAAGCATGGTGGACTGGCTGATCGACGGGGCGCAATCCGCGCCGCAGGTAAGCTCGTTCGTTACCGAGAGCTGCGAGCGCATCGTAGCCTGCGGGATTCCGATCTGGCGGGTCGGTGTGTTTGTCAGCACGTTGCATCCGACGATGGCGGGTCGCGGTTTCATCTGGCGCGCGGAAACCGGCGTGACGATGACCTCGGCGTCATATGGAGCCGAGGAATCCGACGATTATCTCTCAAGCCCGCTTTCGACCGTCTACAATACCGGCTGCGAAGTGCGGCGGCGCCTCCGTGATGCTGACGACGTTGGAAATTCTTCCTTTCTGGCTTCGATACGAGCCGAGGGCGTCACTGATTACATCGCACTGCCGATCACGTTCTCTGACGGCCAGCGCGAGGCCTTGAGTTGGTCGACGCGGCGAGAGGGAGGATTCACCGACACCGACCTCGACGAACTGCGCGCCATCCATGCGCCGCTGTCGCGGATGATCGAGATCTTTCTGTTGCGGCGAACCGCAGCCGGACTGCTCGACAACTATGTCGGACCGCGTGCCGGCCAGCGGATTCTTGCCGGGCAGATTCGCCGCGGTCACACCGAAATCATGCGCGCGGTGATCTGGCTGTCGGATTTGCGCGGCTTCACGCCGCTATCGGACCGCCTGCCGCCGGACGCCATCGTCGAGTTGCTCAATCGATATTTCGATTGTCAGGTCGCGCCGATTCTCGAACACGGCGGCGAGATACTGAAGTTCATGGGCGATGGGCTGCTTGCCGTTTTCCCGGTTGCCGAGGACGGCCGCGACATGTCGGCGGTGTGTCAGGCTGTTTTGCAGGCGGCGAGAGCCAGTCGCGGTAATGTCGCAAGCTTGGAATACACTGTCGGTGGCGAACGTCTTGGCGCATTTCGGTTCGGACTCGCGCTGCATGTCGGGCAAGTACTCTACGGCAATATCGGCGGCGGCGATCGTCTCGATTTCACTTGTATCGGCCCCGCCGTCAATCTCGCGGCGCGTCTGGAAAAGATCGCTGGCACCCTCAATCGGACGGTGGTGGCATCTTCGGCATTCGTCGAGGCCTTCTCCGAAGGCTGGTCCGACCTTGGCGAATTTCCGATCGCCGGTTTTCGCTGTGCCGAACATGTCTACGGTTTGATCGACGAAACGCTGTCGGAGGAAAGCTAAAGAGTGGAAACGGATTCGCGCAGACCGATCGATGGATACGCCACCCTCGCGGATGGATGAGATGCAGATTGAGAATCTGAAAGACATTGCCACCTGGGTATCCGCCGGCGAGCGCAACGGCGTAACGCCGGAAGTGATGATGCAGCAATTGTGCGAGCGTCTCGTCGAGGCGGGCGTCGCGCTGTGGCGTGTCGGTGTGTTCGTCCGCACGCTGCATCCGCAGATGTTCGGCCAAAGCTTTACGTGGCGGCGCGGCGAGGGCGTCACCGTCTATGCCGCACCTTTCGGCATCGAAGAGGATGAGGATTTTCTCAACAGCCCGCTTGCGGTCGTCCATGCCGAGGGTCGCGAGATGCGCTACCGCGAGGCCGACATCCAGGCCGACACGCGGTCAAGTTTTTTCGTCGATGCGCGCGCCGAGCGGATGACCGACTATATCGCGATGCCGCTGCGTTTCCTCAGCGGTGAGATTCACGCGGTGAGCTGGACCACGACGGCGCCCGGTGGCTTTTCCGAAGCCGACATCGAAGCCTTGCGGGCACTGATGGCGCCGGTCGCGCGTGTGATCGAGATCATTCGCCTGGAGCGAACCGCGACCGCGCTGCTTGACACTTATGTCGGCACCCGCGCCGGTCAACGCATTCTCGCCGGGCAGATCCGGCGCGGCCACACCGAAACCATGTCGGCGGCGATCTGGCTGTCGGATCTGCGCGGCTTCACACGGCTGTCGGACATGCTGCCGCCAAGCGCGGTCGTCGAGGTGCTCAATCTCTATTTCGATTGCCAGGTCGATCCGATCGTCGAGCATGGCGGCGAGGTGCTGAAGTTCATGGGTGATGGCCTGCTCGCGGTGTTTCCCATCGCGGAGGGCAAAGCCGACACGGCGGAGGTTTGCGGGCGTGTCCTGGCGGCGGCGCGCGCCAGCCGGGAGCGCGTCGCGGCGATGGCATTTCGCCATGGTGGCGTCAATCTCGATAAGTTCCGCTTCGGGCTTGCGTTGCATCTCGGTGAGGTTCTGTACGGCAATATCGGTGGCGGTCATCGCCTCGACTTCACGTGCATCGGACCGGCGGTCAATCTTGCCGCGCGGCTTGAGAAGATTGCCAGCGATCTCAACCGCACGATTGTCGCGTCTGAAGGTTTCGCCGCCGCCGCACCGGAAAGCTGGATCAATCTCGGTGAATTTCCCATCGCCGGCTTTCGTCGTGCAGAGCGCGTCTACGGCCTCACCGACGAGACACTGCCACCGCGCGGATGATTGCGCGTGGCATCGGCTGCGGTGCTATTCCTCCGGCTCGGTAGTGAACAGCAGCGGATAGTCCTTGGCGCGGCCGGCGTCGGTGGCGCGTGTCGCTTTCGTCTCCGCGACGTCCTTGGTGAAGACCGCAACGACGCAAACGCCGCGCTGGTGCGCCGTCAGCATCACCTTGTAGGCCTGATCTTCCGTCATGCGGAACTCGGCCTTGAGTACACTCACCACGAAATCGCGCGGCGTGTAATCGTCGTTGACGAGGATCACCTTGTGCAGGCGCGGTCGATCGGTTTTCGGCGCGGTTTTGGTCCGCGTCTTGGTGCGTGGCTTGATGACGGTATCGCTCATTCGCGTCGCCATATGACCGGGAAGCTGAAGACTACCGCATTTTTCGGGCGATGCGATGGCGAATTTCGCGGAGCTTCGTGACCCCAAAAGCGAACCGGCGGGCTATTGCCCGCCGGTTGGTATCATCTGTCTCCGATGCAGTTTACGCCGCGCGGATAGTCTCGAGGAAATGCTGCACTTCGGTCTGCAACCGGTGGCTCTCCATCGAGAGAGACTGCGCCGCTGCAAGCACCTGCGAGGATGCCGCGCCTGCTTCGCCGGCGCTGCGATCGACCTCGGTGATATTGCTGGCGACGTTGCCGCAAAGATCGGCGGCCTGCTGAACGTTACGGGCAATTTCTTGCGTTGCCGCGCCCTGTTCTTCGACTGCCGCGGCGATGGTGGAGGAGATTTCCGATATCAGATTGATGGTGGTGCTGATCTCTTGGATGGTGGCCACTGAATCCTGCGTGGCGGCCTGCATTCCGGCGATCTGCGTGCCGATTTCGTCGGTCGCCTTGGCGGTCTGCGATGCCAGCGCCTTGACCTCCGAAGCGACCACCGCAAAGCCGCGCCCGGCCTCGCCGGCGCGGGCGGCCTCGATGGTGGCGTTGAGGGCGAGCAGGTTGGTCTGCTCGGCGACAGCGGTGATCAGCTTGACGACGTCGCCGATGCGAGCTGCGGCTTGCGACAGTTGCTGGATGCTGGAGTTGGTCTTCTGCGCCTGTACCACCGCGGTCTGCGCGACGCGGCTCGACTCTTGCACCTGACGGCTGATCTCATTGACCGAGGAGGTGATCTCCTCGGTGGCGGCGGCGGTGGACTGGATGCTCTCGGAGACTTCGTGAGAGGCATTGGCAGTTGAGTTGGACAGTCGCCGCGTCGTGTCGGCGGTTCCGGTCAGCGCCGTGGCGGTGGCCTCCATTTCGTTCGAAGCCGAGGACAATGAACCGATCATCTCGCTGACCATGGTCTCGAAATTCCGGGTCACCTTGTCCATGGTCTCGGCGCGGCGCAGCTTGGCATTGGCCTCGCCGGCCGCAGCCTCGTCGGCCTGCTTCTTGGCGATCAGGGCCGCCTTGAAATGCTGAAGCGTATCGGCGATCTGGCCGATCTCGCTGTGCTCTCCCTGATGCGGAATCTTGACGTCGAGATTTCCGGCGGACAGTGCGTGCATCGGCGACAGCACGGAGCCGATGCCGCGCGAGATGTCGCGCACCACCAGAACGGCGGCGGCGAGGCCGAGAAGCACCATGCAGGATAGCACCGCGAGCAGCACGCCAAACGCGGTGGCATAGGCGCTTTCGGCATTCTGGCCGGAAGCGGTGGCGCCGTTGTCGTTGAGCGCCACGAGCTTGGTCATCACGGCGTCCATCTTGCGGCCCGCCGGCGTGGCGCGGGAGGCGTTGACAGCACGTGCTTGAGCGACCTCGTGCTTGCGGGCGTGGGCGATCACCTCATCGGCCGCGGTGCGGAAGGTCTTCCAGGTCTGTGATAGTTCCTGATACAGCGCCGCTTCCTCGGGCGAGGTAATGTGCGGAGCATAGGCCTTGTTAGCGGTCTCATAGTCTTTCGAGCGGGCGTCGAGGTTGCGTTGAATGTCGGCCATGAAGGCCTCGTCCGGCTCAGTCAGGTAATCGCGCAGCACGGCCCGATAACGTGCCGACTGGGTACGCAACTCACCGACGAGACGAACACTCGGCAGCCAGTTGGTCTTGATGTCCTGAGTTGCCGTGTTGATCGCACGCATTTCGATCACGGCAAAGGCCCCGGTTGCAATCAACGCGAGCAACAAAACCGCAACGAGGGAAATCAACTTGGCCTTGATGGAAAGTCGCGAAAGCATTTCGTCATCCTTCTGGGTGACCGCGGAGGAAATCCCGCGATGGTCGAAATCGGCGCATGACGGTGCGTCGCCAGAACGCATGGCGTTAGAACCGGCTTGGCGCTGTTGGGCTTTTTCCAGTCGGGGACCGATCCCTATCGGTCACGGGGACGGGCTTACCCTTGGTTGTAGAGTATCGCGGTAAAGTCTTGGTAAATGAGTTTCCGGACGGCGCCAGGCACCGATCCCATGCGCGTTACGTGTTCATGGGCGACCATCCGCCTTGCGGATTTATGCCGCTGTGTCACCATCGCTGAGGGGCGACGGGAGGCCGCGATGCGCTGGTACGTCTCGATCGGAGTGCTGTTGGCGATGGGCACCGTGGCCGGGGATGTGGCTGTCAACGCCGCGCCGCAGGCGCCGCCTCTTTTGGTTCAAGCGAAGCCCGCCGATATCACTGTCGATGTCGAACTGGTCCTCGCGGTGGACGTCTCCTACTCGATGGATATCGACGAACTGACAGTGCAGCGTGAGGGGTACGCGCAGGCCATCGTCTCGAAGGAGTTCCTTCAGGCGTTGAAGGCGGGTCCCACCGGGAAAGTCGCGGTGACTTACTTCGAGTGGGCGGCATCGACCGATCAGAAGGTCATCATTCCGTGGCGTATCATCGACGGGCCGGAATCCGCCGATGCGGTCGCCGCCGAAATCCTGAAGACGCCGGTGCGTCGTGCATCCCGCACCTCGATTTCTGGCGCGATCAACTTCGCGATGCCACTGTTCGAGCAGAATCAATATCACGGTATCCGCCGCGTTATCGATATCTCCGGTGATGGCCCTAACAATAACGGGATGCCGGTAACAGTGGCGCGTGATGCGGCGCTGGAGAAGGGCATCGTCATCAACGGCCTACCGATCATGGTGAAGGAGCCGAGCTATTCCACCATGGATATCGAGAACCTCGATTATTATTACGAGGACTGCGTGATTGGTGGGGCGGGCTCGTTCGTGGTGCCGATCAAGAATCGCGAGAAGTTTCGCGAAGCGATCCATACCAAGCTGGTGATGGAAGTGGCGGGGCGCGTTCCGGAGCCGCGCCTTGTGCCCGCGGCAGGCAAGGAGCCACGCGTCAGTTGCCTGATCGGCGAGAAAATCTGGCAGGAGCGGTGGGGGCGATAGCTGTTGACGCCTCGATCATCGCACGAAGCGCGCCACCAATTCGACATGCGGTGTGTGGCGGAATTGATCGACGGGTGTGACGGTTTCGATTCTGTAGCCACCGTCGATCAGGATGCGCGCATCGCGAGCGAAGGTGGTGACATTGCAGGACACAGCAACAATCACCGGCACCTTGCTGGCGGCAAGTTGCTTGCTCTGTGCCTCCGCGCCCTGACGCGGCGGATCGAAGACCACGGCATCGACATCCCGTAATTCCTGCGGCACCAACGGTCTCCGAAACAAATCGCGCGCTTCGGCAGCGATCGGCTTCAGGCCGTGGGCAGAGGCGGCGGCTTTCTGCAGGGATGCAATCGCGCCAGCGTCGCTGTCGAAGGCGGTAACGCGTGCTTTTGCGGCCAGCCGCAGGGCAAAGGGGCCAACGCCGCAGAACAGATCGGCAATGCGTTTGGCCTTGCCGCAATGCGTGACCGCGAGTGTCGCCAGTGTTTCCTCGCCGGCAACGGTTGCTTGCAGAAACGAGCCGGGCGGCAATGGCACCGATGCGGCTCCCATGATGACGAGCGGTGGCGTCCGCATGAGCACCAGTTCGCCGTGGCGCGTCAGCCGCGCCAGCTTGTACTGCTCGGCAAGCTGCGACAGCGTCGCGACGATCCTGGGTGGCAAGGGTCCCGAGCCACGGACATCAACGTCGAGGCCGTTATCGGCGGCGGTGATCTGGATATCGAGCGGTTTGGCCACGGGCTTCAGCAGCGCGGCGAGGGCGCGGGCGGCGTCAAGAGCTCCGCCGAGCGCCGGATCGAGAATCGGGCAGGCGTCGATCGCGATCACCGCATGGCTGTTCGGCGCGGCGAAACCGACCGGGAAGCTGCCGTCAGCGGCGCGGCGCGCGTGCAGCGTGACACGGCGGCGGCCCGCACCGTGGGCATCAATCAGGTCGGCGACCTCAACGTCGATACCAGCGCGCACAAGCGTGTCGACGACAAGCTGGCGTTTCCATTTGCGGTAGGCCTCGGCCCGCCAGTGCTGGGTCGCGCAACCGCCGCATACGCCGAAATGGGCACAGAGCGGGTCGATCCGCTGCGGGCTTGGCGTCCGGATCGCGATGAGTTGCATACGGTCCGACGCCGCCAACGGGGCCGCGTCCACCGTTTCGCCGGGCAGGGTGTACGAAACATAGCGCGCAGCGCCGTCGACGCGCGCGACGCCGTCGCCACGTTGACCGACGTGATCGATGAGAAGGGTTTCAGCCACGACGCGCGCCGAGGAAAAATTCGACGTTGCCGTCGCCGCCGGCGATGCTGGATGGAAAGACCTTGATATCGGTACAGCCCTGCTCGGCGGCGAAAGCCGCGATGTCGTCGCAAACCGCCTGATGTACGGCCGCGTCGCGAACGATGCCTTTCTTGATCGCTGCGCGCGGCGCCTCGAATTGCGGCTTGATCAGCGCCAGCAAGCTCATCGGCGCGGCGGCCAGTTGCAGGGCCACCGGCAGGATCAGCTTCAGCGAGATGAAGCTCGCGTCGATGACCACCACATCGGGCCGTTGCGGCAGCCGCTTGCCGTCGTAGTTGCGGATATCGGTCTGCTCCATTGAGACGATGCGAGGGTGGCCGCGCAGACTGTCGTGCAACTGGTTGGTGCCGACGTCGATGGCGAACACCAGTGCGGCGCCTTCGCTCAACAAGACCTCAGTGAAGCCGCCGGTGGAAGCGCCAACGTCGAGACAGACGTGATCCTCGATCTCGATGGGATACTGCGCCAGCGCACCGGCGAGCTTGACGCCGCCCCGCGAGACCCACGGATGCGCGGGAGCAGCTTCGATGACGGCGCTATTGGCGAGTGTCTCGGAGGGTTTGATGACGACCTTGCCGTTGGCGGTTACCAGGCCGGCCGCGATCGCATCCTGCGCGCGTGCGCGGCTTTCGAATAGGCCGCGTTCGACCAGCAGCATGTCGGCCCGTTTGCGTGTTTGTGTCATACGGCGAACGATCTATCGCGGTTCCGCGGCAAATGAAAAACCCCGCTCCCAGTGCGCCGGAAGCGGGGCTTTCGATACCGTCCGGCTCGAGGTTTATGCGCCGGCGAGCTTGATGGTTCCAGCCTTGTCCTTGCCGATGGTCTCGAAGACCTTGGCAACGATGCCTTTGGCGTCGAGGCCGGCATAGGCATACATCGCGGCCGGCGTATTGTGATCGATGAACTCGTCCGGCAATACCATCGAGCGGAAGCGCAGCAGGCCGCTGTCGAGCATGCCGTGTTCGGCCAGGGTTTGCATCACGTGCGAACCGAAGCCGCCGATCGAGCCTTCCTCGACGGTGATCAGGATTTCATGTTCACGCGCGAGCTTGAGCACCAGCTCGACGTCGAGCGGCTTCATGAAGCGTGCGTCGGCGATCGTGGTGGACAGACCATGAGCGGCGAGTTCGTCGGCAGCCTTCTCGCAATCGGCGAGGCGGGTGCCGAAGGACAGCAGCGCCACTTTGTTACCCTGACGGACGATGCGGCCCTTGCCGATCGGCAGCGGCACGCCGACTTCCGGCATCTCGACGCCGCGACCTTCGCCGCGCGGATAGCGCACCGCGCTCGGGCGGTCGTTGATGGCGACCTGCGTGGCGACCATGTGCACCAGTTCGGCTTCATCCGACGCGGCCATGATGACGAAGTTCGGCAGGCAGCCGAGATAGGCGTTATCGAACGATCCGGCATGGGTTGCGCCGTCGGCGCCCACGAGTCCGGCGCGATCGATGGCGAAGCGCACAGGCAAGTTCTGAATGGCGACGTCGTGCACCACCTGATCGTAACCGCGTTGCAGGAAGGTCGAATAAATCGCGCAGAACGGCTTGTAGCCTTCGGTCGCAAGACCGGCGGCGAAGGTCACCGCGTGCTGTTCGGCGATGCCGACATCGAACGTGCGCTTCGGAAATGCCTTGTTGAAGATATCGACGCCGGTGCCGGACGGCATCGCCGCCGTGATGGCGACGATCTTGTCGTCCTTTTCGGCTTCCTTGACCAGCGACTGGCCGAACACGTTCTGATAGGCGGGCGCGTTGGGCTTGGACTTCGATTGTGCACCGGTGGCGACATCGAATTTGACCACCGCGTGATACTTGTCGGCAGCGGCTTCCGCCGGGCCGTAGCCTTTGCCCTTCTGCGTGACGACGTGGATCAGCACCGGGCCGGTTTCCATGTCGCGGACGTTCTTTAGCACCGGCAGCAGATGGTCGAGGTTGTGACCGTCGATCGGGCCGACATAATAGAAGCCCAGCTCCTCGAACAGCGTACCGTTATTGGTCATGAAGCCGCGCGAATATTCCTCGACCTTTTCGGCGCGGTCGGAGATCACCTTCGGCAGATGCTTGCCGAGCTGTTTGGCGGCCTCACGGAGTGTGCGATAGGTTTTGCCGGAATAGAGCCGCGACAGATAGGCGGACATTGCGCCGACCGGCGGGGCAATCGACATGTCGTTGTCGTTGAGGATGACGATCAGCCGCGAATTCATCGCGCCGGCGTTGTTCATGGCCTCATAAGCCATGCCAGCTGACATCGAACCGTCGCCAATCACTGCGATCACGTTGTTCTTGCCGCCGGAGAGGTCGCGGGCCACGGCCATGCCGAGGCCGGCAGAGATCGAAGTCGACGAGTGGGCTGCGCCGAACGGATCGTAATCGCTCTCGGAACGCTTGGTGAAGCCGGAGAGGCCGCCCGCCGTGCGCAGGGTGCGAATGCGGTCGCGGCGGCCGGTGAGGATCTTGTGCGGGTAGGCTTGGTGGCCGACGTCCCAAATCAGCCGGTCGCGTGGCGTGTCGAAGATGTAATGGATCGCCGTGGTCAGTTCGACCACGCCGAGGCCGGCGCCGAAATGTCCGCCGGTGACGGACACGGCATCAATCGTTTCCTGCCGCAACTCGTCGGCGACCTGGCGAACCTGCTCTACCTTGAGCTTGCGGAGGTCGTCAGGAGTGCGGATCGTGTCAAGGAGCGGTGTCTTACTGAAGCTGGTCACGGCAGAGTTCCAATTTGCATGTCAGGCATGGCGACAAGGATGAATATGGGTGCTGCGCAACCCTTGCGCATCGGGCACCCGGCATCTTGTAGCCCCTGAACAGGGAAAACGGTTTCGAGCCTATCGCACGCTGCTTCCGAGAACTGTGATGCAGGTCACGTCTGCTGCGCGGTCTCATTTGCGGAATTTACACAAGCAGTTTCAATCCCTTGGCCGAAAATTCGGTCGGCCGAGACGAGCGTGCAAATGTATAGTGTTTCCAATCTTATACCAAGCCTCCTCCCCAAAGCCAACTTTCGGCGTTGCTATTGGTCAGGCCGCGCGGCGCATTGGTTCAAATGCGCCTCGAACTTAACGACCGGTAGGGGGCCAATGTTCCCTTCTAGCGTGCGACGGAGGCCGGGGGAAGGGGTGCAGTGCGGCCAACCGGTTGGCCTGTTCCCGTGGCGGTGGCCAGGGCGGCAACCGGATCGGCGACGCGGCCGGACAAAGCGACCGGGCCGGTTACGATCATATAGAAGTCGAAGGGGTGCGGTCGCTCGCTGGCCATGACGAACTGGAAGTGCACACGGAAGAACTGCCAGCGGAATCGATTATAGTGCGCTGGATCGATCATGTCGCGAAATCGGATCGGTACCACGGTTGGATTACGCCGTGCAGCGCCGGCGTCGATGCCGTGGCCGGCGATGGGATCGAACGGATAGAAGTTCATTACGTCCTTACGTGACTGGCCGTCGATCCAGTCGATCGCGGGGACGGTCGCAAGTTGTCTCAGATGCTCGCGGAACGGCTTGGAGACCGGGAGGAAGCCGACGATCGGCAGGTTGCCGCCCAGCGTCAGCAGCACGACGCGCGGGCCATGGCGTCCGAGATCGGGATCGATCGCCAGTGCTCGCGCCATGATCTCGACGCCGAGGAACGACCCGGAGCTATGACCGACGACGATGAGTTCCTCGGCGTCGCTCGTACGCGCGACATCGACCAGATGCTGCGCGAAGTGGTCGATGCGTCGATCCCATTTCGGCCGCGCGCGGTGTGCGAACTGCCACGTGAAGATGGTATCGGACATCAGATAGAGCGCGTAAGTGCGCTTCTCCGTGTATTTCAACAGCGCCCATAGCGCGGTCAGAAATACGACAACGGCTGCAACCCATTTGAAAGGCGTCGCTACGCCGAGATAACCCATGGTGGTGGCGACAGCCCATGCCAGGAGAGCCGACCAGATCGCAAGATTCAGCAGTACGAAATGCGGGTAGGTGATAAACATTCCGAAACGCCAGTGCGCTTTCCAGATGCGCGGGATGGCGCCCGAGAGAAATGCGCGGCAGTAGATCGCGACCCCGTACAGGACAGTGCGCCAGATCGGAACGCCGAAATCGCCCTTGATCAGATCTTCCCAGCGTAAAAAATCGTAAGTGACCTGGGTTTGCCAATCGTGGCCTCGCGTCTCAATCGACCACGACGCCATGGTGTTGTCGCCAGTGGTTTGCGGTCGGCTGACGTTGGTCTGCAAGCCGTAGAGGGTGGCAGATTTTCGCAGTTCGGTACGGAACAAGCGATAGTATTGCGCGAGCCCACGCGGATCGTAACCCTGAACGTAAATGACGTGCCGGCGTTGGACGCGCACGCTCAGAACCCGTCCTGAACGAGCGCAGCCGACGGAAGGCAATTCCTGTTGCTTTGTAAAAGAAACGCGTTCGGCAATCTGGCGCTCATCTCAATTCGAAACGGGACGTCGACACGGAGCATTCGCCCCACACCGGCAGGCAGTAAAGCTGACATCGGGCGTTAAATCAAAGGTCCCGGACCGATGATGGTCGTTTCAATTCCCGAGAGGGGCGTCATGACGGAACGTCGAGTGGCTCCGTGCCGTTGGGCTGGCCTTTGGCATCGGTGGTAATTTTATCGACGCGCGCCTCGGCCTGACGCAGCAGATCCTCGCAGCGCCGCTTCAGCGCTTCGCCACGCTCGTAGATTGCAACCGATTCCTCCAGCGCAACCTGACCGCCCTCGAGACGCGTGACGATCGATTCGAGTTCCTCCAGGGCGCGCTCGAAGCTCAGCTTTTTGATGTCGGCATGGTTGGTGTCGGCCATGGTCAGGTTCCTGCTGAATGTCGGTCGCGCGAGATGATAAGCACGGGTGAGGACGGAATGTGGCGGGACGTCATTTTCCCATCAGCGCCGTGACATGGGCCGCGACGGATTCCTGCAAGCCCCGCAGGTCGTAGCCGCCTTCCAGCACTGAGACGACGCGGCCGCCGGCACTGGTGTCGGCAACGTCCATCAGCCGGTGCGTCACCCAGCCAAAATCCTCAGCGTCGAGCTCGAGAGTGGCGAGCGGATCGCGACGATGCGCGTCGAAGCCGGCGGAGATCACGATCAGCTCCGGTGCAAAGGCGGTGAGCCGCGGCAGGATCAGGTCCTCGAAAGCGGCACGGAATTGCACGCCACCGTCGCCCGACATCAATGGCGCATTGACGATGGTGTCGTGCTCGCCGCGTTCGGAGCGCGAGCCGGTGCCGGGAAACAGCGGCATCTGATGCGTCGAGCAATACATCACCGTGGGATCGGCCCAGAAAATATCCTGCGTGCCGTTGCCGTGATGCACGTCGAAATCCACCACCGCGACGCGGCCGATGCCATGCTTGCGCTGCGCATGGCGTGCCGCGATGGCGGCGTTGTCGAAGAAGCAGAAGCCCATCGGCTTGCCGATCTCGGCGTGATGGCCGGGTGGCCGGATCGCGACGAAAGCGTTGTCGTGCGCGCGCGACAACACGGATTCAGTGGCGGCAATCGCGCCGCCCATGCCGCGGAGGATGGCTTCCCAGGTGCCGGGCGACATCGAGGTGTCGCCATCGATGAAAGCAAACCCCTGACTTGGCGCAATATGGCGCAATTCGTCGATCAGGTGATCGGTGTGGCACAGCGCGGCCGCATCAAGCGATCCCTCCGGCGCCAGCGCGCGGGCGAGGGTGTTGAAGCGCTCCTCGCTGAGCGTCGCATCGATGGCGCGCAGCCGATCCGGAGATTCCGGATGTCCGGGCGGCATCACATGATCGAGGCATGCGGGATGGGTCACAAGAAGCGTGGTCATTCAAAAGTCCACCGCGCCGGGGCGCGTGAGGGATGATGCGGCAAGCGTCGTTCGCCAAGTGTAGTGGCTCGCGACGGATTGTGAAAGGGCGGGCCGGCACGACCGCTGGTCGGAGAGGCCACCTAGTTGAGACGGACGATTCGGCCGGTTGTCGGTGGCGCGACCGGGCTGTTTGCTTGGAAATAAGCATAGAGCGCATCGACGTCGTAGACACCGAAAATCTGCGACGTCCCTTCCTTGAGCACGGTGAAGCCGTCGCCGCCGACCGCGAGAAAGTTATTGACGGTGACGCGGTAGCTTGCCGCCGGGTCGATTGGAGCGCCATTCAAGGTCATGCTTGCAGCCGCAATGCGATCACCGAGCGGCTTCGCATTGTCCCAGGTGTAGCTGAAGCCTTTTGAAATTTGCAGGACGCGCGGTCGTGCCGGGTCGAGCCACTGCTGCTCCAGCGCGGCTTTGATTTGCGCGCCGGTAAGTGTCATCGTCACAAGCTGGTTGCGGAACGGTTGCGCCGCGAACACATCGCCGTAGGTGATGCTGCCATCATCACGTCGGATAATCGGACTGCGCACGCCGCCGGGATTGGTGAGAGCGATCGCCGCGCCGCCCTTGTCGGCGGCTTGCGTCGCGGCAAGTTGCGCGTCGGCGACGATGTCGCCGAGCACGCTCTCCCCGGCGTCGGTGGGAATACGCGACAGCGACGCCGTGATGTGGCCTGCCGAACGTGCCGCGATGGGACCGGCGAGCCGCTGATAGTCCGCGATCAGCCGCGTCTGCTCCGCGTCCTTCGTAAGCGTATCGGTGCGGACGATCACGTTGTTCGCTTTCGCGCTGACAACATCGCGCGTGTTGCGATCGAGTTCGACGTCGATGGCCGTGACCAGTGTGCCGTACTTGTCGCCGCTGGTGACGAGTCGTCCGTCGATGTTGCAGGTGTAGGCCTGATGCGTGTGGCCGCTGACGACGATATCGACCGCTTTGTCGAACTTCTTGACGATGTCGACGATGGGGCCAGAGATGCCGGGGCACTCGTTGTAATCGCCGGTCGGGAATCCACCTTCGTGGATCAGCACGACGATGGCCTCGACGCCTTTTGCCTTCAACTCCGGCACCAGCGCGTTGACGGTGTCGGCTTCGTCGCGAAATTCGAGATCGGAGACGCCAACCGGCGAGACAAGGCGCGGGGTGTTCTTGAGCGTCAGGCCAATGAAGGCGACCGGAATTCCATCGAACGTCTTGATCGCATAGGGCGGAAACAACGTCGCGCCGGTGGTTTTGTCGAAGGTCGAAGCGGCGAGATAGCGAAATTTCGCGCCTGTAAACGGATGCGGTCCCTGACATCCGTCGATCGGATGGCAGCCGCCGTTCTGCATGCGCAGCAGTTCGGTCTTGCCTTCGTCGAACTCGTGATTGCCGACCGACGCAACCGCCATGCCCATCAATGACAGCGACTCGATGGTCGGTTCGTCATGAAACATCGCGGAGAGGAACGGACTCGCGCCGATCAGATCGCCGGCGGCTACGAAAATCGAATTCTCGTGATCGGCGCGCAACTGCTTCACCAGCGTCGCCATGCGTTCGACGCCGCCGGCATCGACGCGAATCTTGCGGTCCTTGTCAGTTGGGTCGTCGATGCGGATGCCACCGGGTGGCGGCTCGAGATTGCCGTGCAGATCGTTGATCGCGAGAATGCGCAACGCCACTCGGTCGCTCGCCTGCGCATGTATCGATGCAAGGCAGGCGAGGAGAGCGACAAGTATCGGCAGGGTACGCCGCATCAGGTCCTCATCGCGGCTTCGGTCTGTTTAAGCTTTCTTGCGTGCGAAGAACGCCTTGAAGGCATTAACCGCTTCCTCCGAGCGCATCCGTTCGCCGAATAGTGCACTCTCGTGATTGATCCGCTCGATCAATTCCTCCGGCGAAGGTTTCAGCAGCTTGCGTGAAATCGCGACGGCTTCCGCCGGCAGCGCGGAAATTTCGCGTGCGACCTTGAGCGCTTCGGTGTCGGCTTCGCCGGCCGGAACCACGGTGTTGACGAAACCGGCTTCACGCCCTTCTTCGGCATTGAGCGAACGGCCCATCACCAGCGTTGCGAATGCGCGTTGATGACCGATGGCACGCGGCATCAGAAGACTCGATGCGCCCTCCGGCACCAGTCCAAGATGGATGAAGGGCGTCGAGAATCGTGCGCCGCTGCTGGCAACGACGTAGTCGCACTGAAACAGCATCGTGGTGCCGACGCCGATGGCGATGCCGTCAACGGCTGCAACAAGCGGCTTGGTGTTGCGTGCTAGCGCGTGCAGGAAGCCGAGCGCAGCGGAAGGACGCGGCTTGTCGGCGCTGGCGGTGCCGCCCTTGAGAAAATCCTCGAGGTCGTTGCCGGCGGTGAAGACGCCTTTGCCGCCGGTGAGGACGAGGCAACGGATCGCGGCGTTGTCCTGCGCGCCGTTGATCGCATCGGTGGTGGCCCGATACATGTCCTGCGTCAGGGCGTTTTTCTTGTCGGGCCGATTGAAGGCGATGACGCGCGTGGCCTCGTTGTCGGTCACGGTCAGGTGGTCGGTCGTTGGCATCCTTTGGGCGTCCTTTCCCGCTCGGGATTCTTGCGGCGAAACGGTGACGAAAATGTGCGGCTTGCCGCCGGCCTCAGGCCAGCAGAATCGCGTCGGCGCCGAGCACGGTATCGGCGCTTTCCACCACGGTGCGCTCCAGCGACGGCGCCTGCACCGCGACGTTCTCGGCGAAGTATCGCGCCAGGGTGACGTAGCGCTTCGGGTCGCCGAACTGGTCGCCGCTGTCGCGCGCCGCCATCGCTTCGTTGGCGAGCATGCAGCCGCCGAGCGTCGAGCCGAACAGGCGGAGATAGGGCGTAGCACCCGCGAGCGCTTCGTTCGGCGCAGTGCCGAGCCGTTCGAGCAACCAGCGGCTGGTGCGCTCGAGCGACTCCAGCGCTTCGCGCAGCTTCGCGCCGGTCGAGCCGAACGCCGGATCGTTCGAGGTCTCGACGCGCTTGACGATGTCGGACAGTTCGCCGAGCAACGCCCACACCGACTCGCCGCCCTTGACGCCGAGCTTGCGGGTGACGAGGTCGATCGACTGGATGCCGTTGGTGCCTTCATAGATCGGCGTGATGCGTGCATCGCGCAGGTGTTGAGCCGCGCCGGTCTCCTCGATGAAGCCCATGCCGCCGTGAATTTGCACGCCGAGGGAGGCGACTTCGTTGCCGATGTCGGTGGAGAAGGCTTTCGCAATCGGTGTCAAAAGCGCGCCGCGCGCGGCGGCGGCGGCGCGGACCTGCGGGTCCTCGGCGCGGGCTGCGACGTCGAGCGCGACGGCGGTGGCATAGCAGATGGTGCGCGCGGCCGCAGTCATCGACCGCATCTGCATCAGCATGCGCTTGATATCGGGATGCACGATGATCGGATCGGGACCGGTGCCGGTCGAGCCGATGCCCTTGCCTTGCTTGCGCTCTTGCGCATAGGCGAGCGCCTGCTGATAGGCACGGTCGGCAAGGCCGACGCCTTGCAGGCCGACGCCGAGGCGGGCCTGATTCATCATCGTGAACATGCACTGCATGCCGCGATTTTCCTCGCCGATCAGGTAGCCGACCGCGCCGCCATTGTCGCCCATGGTCATGGTGCAGGTGGGGGAAGCGTGGATGCCGAGCTTGTGCTCGACGCCGGACGGATAGACGTCGTTGCGCGCACCTAGCGTGCCGTCGGCGTTGACGAGGAATTTCGGAATCAGAAACAGCGAAATGCCCTTGGTGCCGGCGGGGGCGTCCGGCAGGCGCGCCAGTACGAAATGAATGATGTTATCAGTCATGTCGTGGTCGCCGTAGGTGATGAAGATCTTGGTGCCGCTGATGCGGTAGGTGCCGTCGCCGGCGCGTTCGGCGCGCGAGCGCAGCAGGCCAACGTCGGAGCCTGCGTGCGGCTCGGTCAGTTGCATGGTGCCGGGCCACTCGCCGGAGATCAGCTTGGCGAGATAGATGTTCTTCAACTCGTCGCTGCCATGGGCATCGAGCGCCTCGATGGCGCTGGCGGTGAGCAGCGGGCAGAGTTCGAACGCGATGTTGGCCGCGCTCCAGATCTCGGTGCAGGCGGCATTGATCGCGCCCGGCAATCCCTGTCCGCCGAATTCCTCACTGCCGGCGACCGCGTTCCAGCCGGCCGCGGTCCAGCGCTGATAGGCGTCGGGCCAGCCCGGTGCGGTGGTCACCTTGTTGTCGCTGAGTTTGATGCCGTTCTGATCGCCGACGCGGTTGAGTGGCGCCAGCACGTCGCTCGCGAACTTGCCGGCTTCGTCGAGCACGGCGGCGGCGATGTCGGCGTCATATTCGCCCATGTGGCCGGCGTCGACGGCGGCCTGCAAGCCGGCGCCGTGGTTGAGGGCCAGCAGAATGTCGTTGATGGGCGCGCGATAGGTCATGACTGGCACTCACGGGTGAGGTTGGGAACAGGCTGTCGTCTTCCCATGAAACCACACCCTTCTCAACACCCCCAAGGGGAAATTGCGAGATGGAGGAGTGGTAACCGGAGCCATCCAGTGAGCGGAGGGAAGGGCGAAATTGTTGGAGCTTGCCTCGAAATGGAGGTCACAGGGGCAAAGAACCTCAGCGTCGTCCCCGCGCAGGCGGGGACCCAGACGCCGTGTCGCTTATGATCTAGGCAGCGCTCGTGACCCGTAACGAGTCATCGTCTCACAACGAAGGTCAGGGGTTATGGGTCCCGGCCTGCGCGGGGACGATGCTTTTCGCGCTGCAAGTTTTCGCGCTGCAAGTTTTCGTGGTGCAAGTCCGCCTACGAAACGAGTTTCCGATCGAAATTTAAGCCGCGACGCTTTTGAAGTCCGACGCTCTGATGCGATTGCGCCCTTCGGATTTGGCTTCGTAAAGTGCCTCGTCGGCGCGGATCAGCAGCGACTGAAGCGTTTCATCGCCGGAGGAATACGAGATTCCTGCACTGACGGTGGTGCGGATGGGGCCGGCCGACGTCGGAATCGCCATCGCTTCGACCTGCGCCCTGATGCGCTCCGCGATGGCCATGGGCGCCCGCGGGTTTGGATCGGAGACCACGATGCAAAATTCCTCGCCGCCCATGCGCGCGGCAAGGTCAGTCGGTCGAATATTGGCGCGGATCAGTTCGGCAAAGGCTTTCAGGGCCTGATCGCCGCAGTCGTGGCCGTACCGGTCGTTGATTTTCTTGAAGTAGTCGAGATCCATCGCGACGAGGGCAGTCCCCGGAGGCAGGTGGTCGGAGGGATTTTGCAACAACGCCCTGCGGTTCAGGAGTCCGGTCAGGGCGTCGGTCATCGCCTCGCGCTTGTGCCGATTGGCGATGCGCGCCTGGTTGAGCGTCAGCGACAGCGTGCCGATGCCGGTCAGGCCGGCGATCACGACGATGGAGTTGATGTCTTCCGCCCAGTTCGACGGCTTCGCGGTCAGAATGTATTGCCCCTCGTGGGCGAGCGCATAGCCGCACAGCACGAACGAGACCGATACGACGAGATAGAGCGCGGCATTGGCCGTCATCAGAAGGCGCGATTCCGCGCGGGCGATCCAATACTGACGCGCGGACGCGAACATCAGGACGCCGAGCAGGATATTTCCGGCCATCGTGCCGATTCCGGAATAACCGAGTGCGAAAGCAATGGTCGTCGGCAGTCCACCGAGAATGACAAGCGCGGACGCCAGCGGCCAATCGGCTTTGGCGGAGCAGAATTTCGCGGAGCCGATATAGAGCAGGCCGAAGCCGACAATCAGAAGCAGGAAAGACGCGAGAAGAAATAGGGCGTTGTAGTCCTCGACCACGCTTCCGAAGAAGGCGACCCCGACCAGAATGAAAGCAAGAGCGAGCGACCAGCTCAGCAGATGCGCTTCGCCGCGCCCGACGATCCACATCATGAACATCGTCAATCCGAGCGACGCGCCGGAGAAGCCGATGGCGATAAGGATGGACAATTGGTCGAGAAGCATTGGTGAGGCGCCGCTGATGAAAGCCGTCCGCCTTATACGTCAGCGATCATTACTTGAATGGAATAAGCTGGTTTCGTTTGGCCGGTAAGGTAATCAAACCGTTTAACGAATAGTCTCGATTTTGGGGTCAATCGTGCGGCCGTGCCGGGAGACGATCGCGGCTGCGCGACCTCCTTTACTCACGTGTAAGAGAAGGCAGTCTTATCCGTCAATGTCCGGAGGATAAAGGCAGGGCGGCAAACTCGCAGCAGGGCGCATGCCGCCTTAACCTTTTGGCTGGCGGGGTGATGTTACTTCCCGGTGTTGTCTTCGACGGTCGATCCGCCTGCGTGCTTCTGGATCGACGCAATCGCGTCCTGAGCGGATTTCTTTTGCTTGTAGCCCTCAGAGCCGAACATGATCTCCCCGTTCGGCGCCTTGAAACGGAATCGGGTTTCTCCGGCCTTGTCGGTATAGAGTTCGAACTTATAAGCCATGGTGTTTCCTCAGTCATTGACGACAGGGCCCATAGCGTTGGCGAGGACGATTGATGAGTCAAGCCGTTCGGCAGGCCGGGTTCGCCCCTGAAGTCGGAATCATAATCACCACCGGATCAAAATCAGCACGGCGATAACCCAGATCGCGAGGACCGGTACGAGGCCAACCCATGTTCGCGGCTTTGATCGCGTCGCGGCCTCGGCGCGAAGGTCGCGCATGATATCTGACGGTATCAGCCGTATCGCGAGCCAGATTCCCAGCGGCACGATAATGAGGTCATCGAGATATCCCAGGATCGGAATGAAATCGGGAATCAGATCGATCGGACTGAGCGCGTAGGCGGCGACCGCACCTGCGATGGCTTTGGCATACCATGGCACCCGAGGATCGCGCGCCGCGAGCCAGAGCGCGACCACGTCGCGTTTGAGGGCCCGAGCCCATTGCTTTAGCGTACCAAGCATCGGCGGAAGTTATTCGATCGGCGGAAGTTATTCGAATTGTTGAACGCTGGTTTGCCGAAAGCTTTCGGTAACTGCTGCCGTCGCGGATATGATCGGCTCTTGTCGCCAATCACACTTTCGCCCGCTCAAGCGTCTTGGCCATTCTGGCGCGCCAGCCGTCGCCGGTGGCCTTGAACTTCTCAATTGTGTCCGGCGACAATCCAAGGGTGACGGCTTCCTTCGGGTTCTCGACTTTCGGACGGCCTCGCGACCGCTTGATGCTGGCGTGAAGGTCGGGGAAGACTTCACTGAACGGTCTTGCCCGAGCGAAATCCTCTTTCGTCCATTCCGGATTGTCAGAGACGGTCTTGAGGTCTGCCTTGGTATAGCCGCGCCTTGAACAATCAACCTTTGATGTAGTCACGATAGAGCCTCCTTTCCTTTGCATCAGGCCACAGGAGCTTTGCGGCGTCAGTCTGCCACAGGAGTAGAGAGTTCGTTAACGCTACCGCTCTAGTGAAAAGGAGGACTGGAAACCTCGTTAGGCGGCTGGATCGCGCATGAGAGATGAGGCAGACCCCGTTCCCGCGCTTCCGCCGGTCGACGTTCGCGCGCGCCTTTATGATCAGGCCCTCGGGTTCGCGGGCATCGGCGCATGGGAATGCGAACTTGCGACCGAGCGCCTGACCTGGACGCCGGGCGTCTACGGCATCTTCGGCTACCCGATGGGCAATCCGTTGCGACGCGCCTCCATCGTCGATCTCTATGTCGAGGAATCCCGCCGCAACATGGAGCTCGCGCGGGCCGAGGTGATCCGCACCGGTCGCACAGTGTCGCTAGATGCTGAAATTATCACCTGGCGTGGCGAGCGGCGCTGGATGCGGCTTTCCATCAATGCGATCGGGGAGGGCGGGCGGACCGTTCGTATCTTCGGCGCGAAGCAGGACATCACCGCCGACCGGAAAGCGCTGGAGAGCCTGCGGCGGCGCGCCGAGACCGATGCGCTCACCGGGCTCGCGAACCGTTCGGTTTTTCAGGCGCGCTATCGCGAAATCGTTTGTGACAGCCTGAACCATGGTTTCGCTTCGGCACTCGTGCTGATCGATCTCGATCGCTTCAAAGAGATGAACGATACGTTCGGCCACGCGGCTGGTGACGCGTGCCTGTGCGAGGTCGCGATGCGATTGAGGCGGGCATTTCATAACGCAGGTTTGGTCGCGCGCATCGGCGGCGATGAATTCGCGCTGATCCTGCGCGCGCCGGTGGCCCCGGCTCAAATTGCCCGCGTGCTTCAGGAAACCGTCGTCATGCTGTGCCGGCCGCTGTTCTGGAACGGCCTGCGCCTCGAAATCGGAGCCTCGATCGGGGCCTCCCTCGTCGGCCGCCCGCATCGCCGGCGGATCGCCGAACTGTTCGCCGAGGCCGACAGCGCGCTGTATGATGCCAAGACAGCCGGCCGCAACCGGGTCTATCTATTCAGCGATGAAGGCATTAGCCGCACGGCTGCGCTCGAAGCCATCGCGTAACGCGGTTCAGTCCAGATCGCTGGCGACATCCGAGGCGACAAATCGCCACGTCCGGTCCTGTTTCCGTGCAGGCCATCTTGGTCTCGGGCGACATCCGGAATAACTCGGCTGCAACGCGAATCCGTGAATCGGGATTGGAGCGCGGAACCCGCCATTTGCGATGCTTGTCACGTCGACCCGCGCCGCTTCCCGGTAGCCCGCCTCATCATCGTACTAAATTTGGGACAATGGCGCGTTAGTGGTCAATCTTGTGAAACTTTCGGATAAAAACTGGTCATAAAGCTGAATTTGTGTGCGTTAGTTCCAGAATTAGCATCCGTTTTTTTCTAAAAAAATCTCGTCAAATCAATGTTTTGATCTAAAATACCTCTCCTGTTGCTTGAGTCGTATCAAAAATTTGACATTGCGAGTTATCTCTGCGAACCTTTGAACGTCACAGGTTTGTGGATCCATCATGATCGACTGTTCTTCGTTGTGCCGCGGGGGCGCGCGCACTCTCTCGGTCCAGGGCGCTGGCCGGATTTCGTCCCACCATTCTCGAATTGGGATGTGAGGGATGCTGGGCTTCGAACTTTCAGAACCCGCAACGCTCGATGAAGCGTTCGATCTGCTTGCCGACGGTGATCCCGGCGTGCGCCCGATGGGTGGCGGCACGGCGCTGATGCTGATGATGAAGGCGCAGATCTTCAAGCCGGAACGTCTTGTCAGTCTGCGGAATGTCGGTGGTTGTTTCGATGGACTGCGCATCGACGCGGATCGGTCGCACATCCGTATCGGCGGCATGACGACGTTCGCCGAGATCGAATGTTCGCCGATGGTGTTGCAGCATCTGCCGGCGGTCGTGCGCACCATGAAGACGCTGGCCAATATCCGGGTCCGTCATGTGGCGTCGGTCGGCGGCAATCTCGCGCATGCCGATCCCCATCTCGATCTTCCGCCAGTGTGGATGACCCACGCCGCCAGCATTCGCATCGTCAGCAAGACCGGTGAGCGCGTCATCCCCGTCGAGGATCTGTTCGCGGGCTATTACGAGACGACGCTTGAAGGCGGCGAGCTGATTGCTGAAGTCATCGTGCCCGTGCGACCGGAATGGACGTCGACCTATGTGAAGGTCACGACGCGTTCCGCGCACGACTGGCCCGCGCTTGGCATTGCGGTCTCCGCCAATCTTCAGGGGCGACGCGTCAACGACCTGCGTCTCGTTCTCAGCGCAGCGCTCGATCGGCCGACGCGGTTGGTCGCGGCCGAGAACGAATTGCGCGGCTCCGATCTCGATGAGGCGGCGCTGAAGCGCGCCGGCGAGGCCGCGGTCGCGGAAGTCGATATCCATTCCGACAGCCGAGGCTCGGCTGCCTACAAGCAACATCTTCTGCGCGTGCATCTGTCGCGCGCGATGCACTCGCTGGTGGGAGTGTAAGTCATGGTGGCGTTGATGCCGGTGGGCAATATCGGTCGTTCGGTCCCGCGTCTGGAGGGGCGCGACAAGGTCATGGGGCAGGCGGAGTACACCCACCACCTTCGTTTGCCGGGAATGCTGTACGGCAAGATATTCCGCAGCACGCTGCCGCATGCTCTCATCAAGAGCGTGGATACGTCGGCGGCCAAGGCGGTCGAAGGCGTGTTCCGCGTCGTCACCATCGACGACATTCGCACGGTGATCCCGCATCCGTACTATGGTCCGGCCTTTCACGATCAGCCCGTGCTGGCCGATGGAAAGGTGCGTTTCGCGGGCGAGCCGGTGGCCGTCGTTCTCGCCTCCGATCCGCGCGTCGCCGAATATGCGGCGAGCCTGATCACCGCCGAATATGAAGAACTGCCTGCCGTTCTCGACGAGGTCGAAGCGGCGGCGTCGGACATCTGCGTCCACGACGAACTGAAACCGGCCGCGACCTTTCCCGACCTTCAGCATCTGAAGGGACGGCGCGGCACCAACGTCGCGCTGGATTACCGTCTGGTGCGCGGCGATGTCGAGGCGGGGTTCGCCGCGGCGGATCATGTCTTCGAGCATACGTTCCGGTGTCAGCAGGCGATGCACACGCCGATGGAGCCATTCGTCTCCATCGCCGATGTTCGCGACGGACGAATGACGCTGCATACTGCGTCGCAGGGGCCGTCGTTCGTCCGGATCGAGATGGCGCGGCTGCTCGGCTGGCCGGAGAACCGCGTTCGCGTCAAGGTTCCGCATCTCGGTGGTGGTTTCGGCGGCAAGCTGTATATCAAGCTCGAAGCGCTGGTGACGTCGCTGTCGCTATTGGTGCAGCGCCCGGTCAAAATCTCTCTGACCATGGAAGAGCAATTCTTCATGGTGACGAAGCACGCATGCACGTTCACCATCAAGAGCGGCGTCAACAACGACGGCAAGGTCGTCGCGCGGAAGTGCAGGATTCTCTGGAACGGCGGCGCCTATGCCGATATCGGGCCGCGCGTCACCCAGAAGGCCGGTTTCACCTCCGCCGGTCCTTACGACATCGATAACGTCGAAATCGAATCGCTCGCCGTTTACACCAACCGGCCGCCGGCGGGCGCGTTGCGCGGCTTCGGTGCGCCGCAGGCAGCGTGGGCCTATGAGTGCCACACCGATTTGATCGCCGAGGCGCTCAATTTCGACAAGATCGAATTCCGTCGCCAGAACCTGTTGAAGGAAGGGCGGCCGCAAGCGTCCGGAACGCCGGTGCACGATGCCGCGTTCGAAAAGGTGATGGATCAGGTCGCCGACAGACTCGATTGGCACAAACCTTTCAACCGCGGGAACGGGCGGATTCTGCGGGGGCGCGGCCTCGCCGTTGGTATCAAGGGCATCACCTCGCCGACAACCTCAGTTGCGATCGTCAATCTCTATGGCGACGGCAGCTGCGGTCTCTATATCGGCACGGTCGATATGGGGCAGGGCTCCGACACCGTGATGGCGCAGATCGTGGCCGAGGTGCTCGGTCTCGATGCCGAAGCGGTGCACGTCATTCATCCCGACACCGATGTCACGCCCTACGACATGGGCACGCTGGGATCGCGATCGACGTTCCACATGGGAACGGCTGTCCGCCTTGCGGCGGAGGACGTGCTCCGCAAGATCGACGATCTTGCCAAGGAGCTTGGCCTGCCGCCCAACAGCAATCTTCCGGTCAGCGAGATGCTGCGGAAGAAATACGGCATGCAGGCCGGCAACATCATCGGCACCGGCAGCTTCATTCCCGACTACAAAAAACCCGATCCGGAGACGGGGCAGACGCCGAAGGCGACGCCGTTCTGGGGCGTCGGTGCCAACGGCGCGGAGGTCGAGATCGACACCGAGACCGGTGAGGTCAAGATCGTCAAGCTCGTGAACGTCGTCGATGCTGGCGTTGCCATCAATCCGCGCGCCGTCAGGCAGCAGGTCTCTGGCGCCGCGATCATGCAGATGGGCTTCACCATGACCGAGAACATGGTGTTCCGTGACGGGCAACTCACCAACGGCTCGCTGGCGGACTACAAGATTCCGTCGCTGCTCGATATGCCCGAGCAATTCGTCAACGAGTACGTGGAATCGCGCCAGCAGTCCGGGCCGTTCGGTGCCAAGGGCACCGGCGAAAGCTCCACGATCGCGCTGTCGCCCGCCATCGGAAACGCGATCGCCGATGCGATCGGTGTCCACCTCACCGACCTGCCGTTGACGCAGGAATCGATCTTCCGCGCGATCCAGAAGAAGAACGGCACGCCGCTGCCGGAGGACGACAATGACTGACGCCCGCACCATCCGCTTCACGCTCAACGGTGCGCCGGTCTCCGTCAGCGTCATGCCGCACGAAACACTGATCGAGATGCTGTCGTTGCGCCTCGAATTGAAGGGCGCGCGCGAAAGCTGCGGCCAGGGCCTGTGCGGCTGCTGCACCGTTTATGTCAACGGCAAGTCCGTCTCGTCGTGCCTCTATCTGGCGCAACTGGTCGATGGCGCGAATGTCGTGACGATCGAGGGGATCAACGACGGCGCCAGGCTCGATCCGGTGCAGGAAGCCTTCATCGAGGTCGGCGCCTTCCAGTGCGGCTTCTGCACGCCGGGCTTCATCATGATGGCGCGCGAACTGCTCGACGTTCATCCAAACCCCACCGACGATGAAATCCGTCACTATCTGATCGGCAATCTCTGTCGCTGTTCGGCTTATCCGGAAATCGTCGAAGCCGTGAAGCTCGCGGCGCGACGGCGCGCGGCGGGAACCGCACCAGCCCTCGCTCAGGAGTTGTCGGCATGACCGCGGCCGTTGCTGAAATTTCCGGTGCGGCATCGAAGCCGCCAATTCTCTCCGTGTCCAACCTGACCGCCGGCTATGGCGACGTGCAGGTGCTGTGGGGCGTCGACCTGGTGGTGCCCAAGGGCGAGATCGTCTCCATCGTCGGTCCGAACGGCACCGGCAAGACCACGCTTCTGCTCGCGATCTCCGGAATGGTTCGCGCGCGCAGCGGCAGCATTCAGTTCGAAGGCGAGGACATCACCAATCAAGGCGCGGATCGCATCGTCGGCAAGCGATTGATTCACGTTCCCGAGGGACGCCGGCTGTTTCCGACTCTCAGCGTACGCGACAATCTGATGCTCGGCGCCTATGCGCGCACCGACAGCGCAGCGGAGATCGCCCGCGATCTCGATCTGGTTTTCACCATCTTCCCGATCCTGGCAGAGCGCGCCAATCAGGGCGCGACGACGATGTCCGGTGGTCAGCAGCAGATGTGCGCGATCGGACGCGGCATCATGGCACGGCCGAAACTTCTCCTGATCGACGAACTGTCGCTCGGTCTTGCGCCGAAGGCGGTCGAGTTGCTTGCGGAAAGCCTGATCGAGATCAACAAGCAGGACATCTCGATTCTGCTGGTCGAGCAGGACGTGATGACGGCGTTCGAACTCGCCAGCATCGGTTACGTGCTGGAGTCCGGCCGGGTCCGCATGCATGGCGAAACCCGCGTGTTGAGTCAGGACCCGTCGGTTCAAGCCGCGTATATGGGCCTCTAGCGATGGATGCGCTTACGGTTCCAAACGGCAAGAAGGGGATCGGCGGTTCGATCCTGCGTAACGAGGACGAGCGGCTGCTCTCCGGGCGCAGCACCTTCATTGCCGATATCAGCCAGCCGGGGATGTGGGAGATTGCCTTCCTGCGCAGCCCCGTGGCGCATGCCAACATCCTGAGCGTGACCAAGCCGGAAGGTTTCGAACAGCGCGTCTTCCTGCTGTCGGACCTCGGCGACATTCGCCCGATTCAAGCGGACTCGCAGGCCAAGGGTTTTCGGCGTTCCGATTATCCGGCGCTCGCCAACGACCGGGTGCGCTTTGTCGGCGAGCCGATTGCGATCTGTCTCGGACGCACCCGCGCGGAAGCCGAAGACCTCGCGCAGGCGGTGTTCGTTGAGTTCGAGGAACTGCCTGCGGTCAGCGATCTGTCGCAGTGCCGCGATCCCGCTTATCCGCCGATCCATCCTGGCTGGAACGACAATCTTTTCCTTGAGACGCATATCGATGTCGGCGATGTCGATGCCGCGCGTGCCAAGGCCGCCGTTTCGCTCACCCGCCAGTATCGCATGAACCGGCAAGCGATCGTTTCGCTCGAGGGCCGCGGGGTGATGAGCTACATCGACGAGCGGACCGGCGAACTCGTCGTCTACTCGTCCACGCAGTTTCCGCATGTGATCCGGACCGCGCTCGCGCATTGCCTGAACATGCAGGAGCGTGAACTGCGCGTCGTCGCCCCCGAAGTCGGCGGCAGTTTCGGGGTGAAGAACAATCTCAATCCGGAAGAGATCGCGATCGCCGCGCTGACGAAAAAAATCCGCAAGCCGATCCGCTGGGTCGAGGATCGTCGCGAGCATCTGATCGCGGCTCCGCACGCACGCGAGCATCGCTACGAAGTCACGGTGCATGCCGACAAGGACGGACTGATCCTGGGGCTGGAAGCATCGATCGATGTCGACGCCGGGGCGTATTCGGTGTGGCCGTGGACGTCGCCGATGGAATCCGGAATGGCGATCGGCTTCCTTCCGGGCACCTACACCATTTCGAATTACCGCGCGACCGCGCGAACCTGCGCCAGCAACAAGTCGCCGATGGGGCCGTATCGCGGCGTCGGCCGGCCGGGCGCATGCTTCGCCATCGAGCGGACCATCGAGGAACTGGCGGTGCATCTCGGCCTCGATCCGGTCGAGGTGCGATTGCGCAACTACGTTCGGCCCGATCAGTTCCCGTGGAAGTCGGCCGGCGGCAAGACTTACGACAACGGCAACTACGCCGAGAGCGCGATCGCCGCGCGCGATCTGATCAAGCCGGAGCGGCTCACTGAGCTGAGGCAGCGCTACGCGGACAGCGATTACCTGATTGGTCTCGGCTATGCGACCTATCTCGAACAGACCGCGCACGGCACGGCGGAGTGGGTTCAGCGCGGCCTTCCGGTGGTGTTCGGCTACGAGCAGGCCGCGTTGCAGATGACGCCGGACGGCATGCTGATCATCGACGTGCCGATCCAGAATCACGGGCAGGGACTCGAGACCACGCTGGCGCAGGTCGCCAACGAGGAACTCGGCATTGATCCGGCGCAGGTGGTGGTGCGCCATGGCGACACCAGCATGGCGCCCTACGGCATGGGCACCTTTGCCTCGCGCTCCATGGTGATGTCTGGAGGCGCTGTCGGCTGCGCCAGCGCGCTTCTGGCCGACAAGCTGCGCAAGATCGGCGCGCATCTGTTGCAGGTGCAGGACAGCGATGTCCGTCTGGAGGACGGCTTCGTGGTCGCCAACGCATCTGGCGGCGCGAAGATCTCGTTGAAGGAAATCGCCGTCGCGGCGTTCCTGCGTCCTGAGCGATTGCCCGACGACGTCGATCCCGGTCTTTCGGTGGTCGCATCGTACAGAACCTCGCGCGATACCGGCGCCTGGTCGTACGGCACTCACGCCGCGATCGTGGCGGTCGATCGCGGCACCGGCATGGTGCACATCCTCGACTATGTGATCGCGCATGATTGCGGCACCATCGTCAATCCGATGATCGTCGACGGTCAGATGATGGGCGGACTGGCGCAGGGCATCGGTACCGCGCTTTACGAGGAGATGCCGTACAGCGCCGAGGGCCAGCCGCTGGCTTCGACCTTCATGGATTATCTGGTGCCCGGGGCATCCGAAATGCCTCACACCACCATCGAGCATCTCTGCTCGCCGTCGCCGATCACGCGTTACGGCATCAAGGGGATGGGCGAGGGTGGCGCGATCCCGCCGCCTGCCTCGCTCTGCAACGCGGTCAATGACGCGATTCGTTCGCTCGGCGCGTCGATCAACGAAACGCCGATGACGCCGGACCGCGTGCTGCGCGCTCTGCTCGACGCGCAAGCCGGGAGTGCTACCGCATGAAACCGGGAGCGCTCGCTTACTTCAAGCCGACGACGGTGACCGAGGCAATCGGTCTGCTGGTCGATGGCGGCATGGACGCCAAGGTGATCGCCGGCGGTCAGTCGCTGGTGCCGATGCTCAATCTGCGCATGGTGGCGGCCGAGCGGCTGGTCGATGTCGGCGGCATTGCCGAGATGAAGCAATGGTCGGCGGATGATCGCGAGGTCTGGATCGGCGCCTGCGTGACGCACGATCAGATTCAGATCGGCGAGGTTGCCGATCCGTCCAACGGCTTGATGCCGAAGGTCGCATCGAAGATCGCCTATCAGGCCGTGCGCAATCGCGGCACCATCGGCGGCAGCCTCTCGCTGGCGGACCCTGCGGCGGATTGGCTGACCACGACGGCGGCGCTTGGCGCGACCATCGAATGGGAAGGTCCTGACGGCAAGAAGAGCTGCCCCGCGGACGAGTTCGTCTTCGCCGCCTATACGACCCAGCTCGACATCTCCGATGTGTTGACCGGCGTGCGCATTCCGCGCCTGCCGCCGGATGCGACATGGGGGACCTATAAGCTGTGCCGCAAGGCAGGGGAATTCGCGCACGCGATGGCGATGGTGATCTCCGCCGGCGCGCGGTCGCGTGCGTTCCTCGGCGCCACCGATGGCGCGCCGATCCGCCTGATGCATACGGAAACGCTGGTCGCGGACTTCCGCAATTGGGAGAGCGGCCACACCGCGCTGGTGTCGCAAGCCCTGGAAGCCGATATCGCCGATAGCGGTCGCGAATTCACCGATATCCAATTGTGGCAATCGCGGACCTGCCTGCTGCGCTCCATTCAGATGAGCCTCGGATTCCAGCCGATCAAACCGGAGGGCGTGTGATGCAGATCATCAAACTGCGCGTCAACGGCGAAGAGGTCGAGACGGCGATCGATCCACGCACGACGCTTGCCGATTTTCTGCGCCAGCACGTCGATGCGCGCTCGATTCATCTTGGCTGCGAGCACGGCGTGTGCGGTGGCTGCACCATCGTCATCAACGGCAAGATGGCGCGATCCTGTATCGCGCTCGCCGCGACGATGGATGGCGCCGAGATCTGGACGCTGGAAGGTTTGAAGGACGATCCGGCGATCGTTCAGCTCCGGCAGAGTTTTCACGAGTGCCACGGCCTGCAATGCGGCTATTGCACGCCCGGCATGCTGATTACCGCGCGGGACATCATCGCACGTTATGGCGAGCCCGACGAGAAATTTTTGCGCGAGGCGCTGGCCGGCAACATCTGCCGATGCACGGGATACGCCGGAATCGTGAAGGCGGTTCAGCATGCGGCGGCGCAACTCGCGCGCCGCGACTGAACTAATTGCGACAGAGGAATTGGCTGAAAGCGCATGGCTTGTCAGTCCCAATACAGTGAGAGGGGAAACAACGTGAAGACAACGACGTCGATCATAGCTGCACTTTCGTTCGCGGCGCTCAGCGCCGCTCCCGTGCTTGCGCAGGAGACCATCAAGCTCGGTGCGCCGCTCGCGCTCACCGGCCCGCTCGCGGATGCCGGCGCGAAATCGAAGCAGGGCTACGACATCTGCGTATCCGCCGTGAACGACAAGGGCGGTGTCGATGTCGGCGGCAAGAAGATGAAGCTCGAGCTGGTCGAATACGACTATCAGAGCGAAACCAACCGCGCCGTGCAGATCGTGCAGCGGCTGATCAACGTCGACAAGGTGCCGTTCCTACTGTCGCCTTACGGCTCTGGCGACACCAAGGCGACGGCCGTGGTGGCCGAGCGTTACGGCGTGCCGATGGTTGCCGCGGCGGCCGCGACCAAGAGCGTGTTCGACCAGAAATTCCAGAATCTGTTCGGCGTGCTGTTCCCGAACGACATGATCACCGAAGCCGAGGTTGCCTACTACAAGAAGCACGTGCCGTCCGTGAAGCGGGTCGCGGTGCTGGCGCTGAACAGCCTGTTCCCGAAGGCGATCGCGGGCGAGATGGTGAAGTCGGCGACCGGCGCGGGCCTCGATGTCGTCTTCAACACCACCTATTCGCCGGATACGTCCGACTTCTCGAACGTGCTGACCCAGATCAAGGGCCTCAATCCGGACTGGATCTATGCGACGGGCTACACCCAGGACCTGATCCTGATCCGCCGCCAGATGGCCGACCTTGGCCTCGAGGTGAAGGTGCTCACGATGACGGCGGGACCGTCCTATCCGGAATTCAAGGAGAACGTGAAGAGCCTCGCCGAGAACGTGACGACGAATTCCTGGTGGCACCAGAACGCGAACTACAGCGACAACTATCTGTTCGGTTCGTCGCTGAAGTACAACGAAGCGTTCAACGCCAAATTCAAGCGTGACGCCACCTATCTGGAAGCCGCTGCGACCGCTGCGTGTCAGACACTGGCGATGGCGATCGAGGAGGCCAAGTCGACCTCGGCCGATGCCGTTCGCAAGGTTCTGCACGAGAAGACCTTCAATACGTTCTATGGCCCGATCCACTATGGCCAGCTGGGCCAGAACGAAGTCAATGCGGCGCTCGTGATGCAGATCCAGAACGACAAGCTGCTCGTTCTCGCGCCGGAAAACCTGAAGCAGGGCGAACTTCAGATCGGCGTGCCGAAGAAGTAACTCCCACAACTCGAGAACCGACGCGGGCGTCATGATAAGTCAATATATTGTCAACGGACTTCTGACTGGGGGCCTCTATGCCTGCCTCGCGGTCGGGTTCTCTCTGGTCTGGGGCGTGTTGAACGTCGTCAACATGCTGCACGGCTCGATGGTCGTGCTGGGCGCGTACTTCTGCCTCTACGGTGTCCAGCAACTGGGACTTCCGCTTTATGCGGTGGCCCCGGTTGCCTGCGTGATCCTGTTCGTGTTCGGCTACGCGATTCAGCGTGGTCTGCTCAATCGGGTGATCACGCAGCCGATCTTGATCACGCTGACATTGACGTTCGGTCTCGATCTGATCGTCAACAATCTGATCATTCACGTTTTCAGCGCGACGCCGCAGTCGCTGGTGACGAATTTCGGAACCATCGAATTCGCCGGCGTTCGGGTGCCGGTGGTGCGGGTGGGCGGCATGCTGGTCGCGGTGGTGCTGACGCTGGTGCTCTATTGGCTGCTTCGGCATTCGAAGATCGGCCGCGCCATCATCGCCGTGCGCATGGACCGCCATGCGGCGGCCCTGATGGGGATCCGCATTCCGCATATCTATGCGCTGACATTCGGCATCGGCGCCTTCATGGCCGGCGCGGCCGGATGTGCGATGGCACTGATCTATCCGGTGACGCCGATGATGTCCGGCGTGTTCCTCGGAAAGGCGTTCGTCATCTGCGTGCTGGGCGGTCTCGGCAGCGTGCCGGGCGCGATCATCGGCGGTCTGGTGCTCGGTGTCGTCGAAGGTCTCGGCACGCTGACGCTTGGCCAGCAATGGGCGACGTCGGTTGGCTTCATCATGATGATGGCCGTGATTGTGCTGTTTCCCACCGGCATTATGGGAAAGAAGGGCTACGAATGATTATCGACCGAGCTTTCGCGCTCAAGATCGCCTTCGGCGTCCTGCTGTTCGCATGCGGGGCGGGGCTGTCGGCCGTTCTTGATAACTACTACCTGCAAGTCGGAACCACGCTGGCGATGCTGTGCGCGCTGTGCTGGGCATGGAATATCGTGGGCGGCTATATGGGGTACCCCGCGCTGTGCATGATTTCCTTCTTCGGCATCGGTGCTTATGCCGGCGGGATCGCGCAAGCCGCGGGAGTGTCTGAAAGCCTCGCGTGGCTGATTGCGGCGGGTGTCGGCGCGTTGTTCGCGCTGCTGTTGGGCGTGCCGCTGCTTCGGCTCAAGGGGCATTACTTCGCCGTTGGCACGATCGCGAGCGTTGAGGTGCTGCGCGAAGTCGCCAACAACTGGGAGCAACTGACCGGAGGCGCGGTCGGATTGAATCTTCCGATTCACGCCGGTTCCCCGGATGAAGTTGGCCGGTTCTTCTACCTCGCCATGCTGGGGCTTGCGTTTCTTGCTTTTCTCATCACGGCGTTGGTGGACCGCACCAAGTTCGGGTTCGGCCTGCGCTGCATTCGTCAGAACGAGCAGGCGGCCTCGATGGTCGGTATCGACGTCTTCAAGTACAAGGTGGGCGCTTTCGTGCTGACCGGCGTGTTGGGTGCGGCAACGGGCGCCATCTATGCTTCGATGGTCGCGTTCCTCGAGCCGAAGGACGCGTTCAATCTTATCATGACCATCGAGATCCCGGTGATGGTGATGCTGGGCGGCATGGGAACGATCTTCGGGCCGTTGATCGGAGGGGTTTCCTACGTGATCCTCAAGGAGTTCGTCTGGGCCTACTTCATCAACTGGCACAGCGGAATCTTGGGTCTCATCGTGGTCACCGTCATCTATTTCCTGCCGGTCGGCGTGCTCGGCCTGACCTGGCGCGACATCTTCAAGAAGCTCGGAGCGTCGAAGTCGACAAGACCCGCAACGTCCGACATCGCGAGGTCAACATCATGACGAAAGCGACGACGCCCGTTCTCGAATTGAAATCGGTCTCGCGGTTGTTCGAAGGCATTCGCGCCGTCGACAATGTCAGCCTCAAGCTGTACGCCGGCGAAATCGTCGGCCTGATCGGTCCGAACGGTGCGGGCAAGACCACGCTGGTCAACTTGATCTCCGGCTTCCTGTCGGTCAGTAGCGGCGATGTCATCTTCGATGGCGCGAGCATTACTCACAAGAAGCCGCATGTGATCGCGCAGAGCGGAATCGCACGAACGTTTCAGATCGTGCAACCGTTTGCCAAGATGACCGTGCTTGAGAATGTGATGGCGGGCGCGATCTATGCCGGCCATCGCGGGATGGTGCAGGCGCGCGACAAGGCGATCGAATGCCTCGAGTTCACCAAGCTGGCTCATCTCAAGGATATGCCGGCGTCCGAACTGGCGCTGGCCAATCGCAAGCGGCTGGAACTGGCCAAGAGTCTGGCGATGAATCCGCGCGTGCTGATGCTCGACGAGGTGAACGCGGGCCTGAATTCGTCCGAGATCGACGAAGCGATCCGGATGATCCGGTCGATCGCCGCGACTGGAATCACCATCGTCGTGATCGAGCACCTGATGCGCGTGGTTACAGCGCTCGCCGAACGGACTGTGGTGCTGCACCATGGCGCGGTGGCGAGCGAGGGCCCGACCGATGAGGTGATGCGCGACCCCAAGGTGATCGAGGCCTATCTCGGCAACAAGTTCGCGCAGCGCTTCGCTGAAACGTCCGGCGCTCCCGTCGCGCGACCGGCATAAGACATTCCCGACAGACAGAGAGACGATTAATATGGCGATGACCATGAAGGGTGAGGTCACCCTGCACGCCGATCGCAATACGGTGTGGGCGAAGTTGAACGATCCGGAAGTGTTGAAGGCGGCTATTCCCGGATGCCAGGATCTTGAGAAAATCGGCGAGACGGCCTTCCGCGCGACGGTGAAGCTGAAGGTCGGCCCGGTCAGCGCGACGTTCAAGGGATCGGTCGAATTGACGGATATCGATCCGCCGAACGGCTATCGCATCGTCGGCCAGGGCGAGGGCGGAATCGCGGGCTTCGCCAAGGGCGGGGCGCGTGTGCGCCTGCACGACATCCCGGACTCTCCGGAGAGTTGCAAGCTTGAATACGAAGTCGAGGCGGAGGTCGGTGGCAAGATCGCGCAACTCGGCAGCCGCCTGATCAACGGCGTCGCCAGCAAGACGGCGGACCAGTTCTTCAGCAATTTTGCCGAAGGTCTAAAATAGAGCTTTGACGCTTCGCTTTCGAACTGAGGCCTCTCACCGTGAAAGTGAGAGGCCTCATGTTTTGGTCGGAGGTGTTGGCGCGGATGGTGTCAGGGCACGATGCCATCCGGCAGCGTCGCCGCATAGGATGCGATGCCGCCCGGCGTCGTCACCCAGACCTCGGAAAACCGAGGATGATTCAGGATTTCCGAGATTGCGTTGCGGATCTGCCGCAGCCGGAATGGCTGTCCGGCGACGAAGGTGTGCATCGAGATGCCGAACACCAGCGACTGCTGATCCGATAGCGTCAGCATTTCCTCGAACTGATCGATGATCATCCGATGGAAATCGGTCGCGGGTTGCTGGCGGCTCAGCATCGTCGGACTGTCGTTGATCTCGATCGGGTAGGGCACCGACAGGATCGGCCCCGAGCGCGTCCGCATCCAGAACGGCTGATCGTCCGCAGGCCAATCCATCACGAAGGTATAGCCCGCTTCCTTCAGGATATCCGGAGTGGCCAGCGTCTCCGCGATCCACGGACCCATCCATCCGTAGGGGCGCTGGCCGCAATGCTTTGCCAGCGTGTCGGTCGCGTGACGGATCATCGCGGTTTCGGTCGGCTCGTCCATGTCGGATTGCCGCTCCGAATTGGTGTAGCCGTGCCCGATGACTTCGTCCTTGCGCAGGCGGATGCGCTCCGGAATCTGTGGCATGGTTTCGCAGACCGAGGCATTGATGAGGTGCGACATCGGCAGGCCGAAGCTGTCCATCATGTCGAAGATCCGCCAGATGCCGACGCGCAGGCCGTAGTCGCGCCAACCGAAATTGCGGGTGTCCGGCGGCGGACCGAGCGCGGTGGGCGTATGACCGAGGCCTTCGCCGAAGCTGAAGTTCTCGACATTCAACGCCACGTAGAACGCGAGCTTCTTGCCGTCTGGCCACCGGAACTGCGGCCGCTGGTGGATCGGCGAGTAGTCATAGCGATCATGATGTTTGAGACGCATCCGACGATTCCTTGCTGTTGGCGGCGGAAGGCACGGGCCGGTTAGTGAGCGTCGCTGCGCTCTTTCGCGTAGCGGACCAGCGCGAGAAACCGGTAGAACCCGTGAACGAACTTGCCGTAAGGCATGGTGATGAACAGCGCGAACACGATGCCGATGTGAAGCGCGAGCAGCATGCCCATCGCAGGTGTCGCGCGCAGCACCAGAAGCAGCAGGCCGGTGATGCTGGTCAGCAGCAGCATGACGAGGAAGCCGACGTCCATGCCGTATGAACGCGCCTCGACGAGTTCGCGGTCCCGTTGGAATTTGGCGCGCAGCAGGCCGATCGGCCCGATGACGAGGCCGAGGCCGCCGAGCGTGCCCAACAACACAGGCAGGTCGTACCAGGGGTAGGGCGCCTCCAGCCCCAGCAGATAATGATAGCCGGTGGCGGTTGTCGTCGCGGCGAAGCACAGCAGGAAGCCGTAGAAGGTGAGGTGATGATAGATGCGCCGCGTATCCGTCGGCTTATCTTCATCGTTCATGCAGCCGACGCCGCCACCGTCGAGGTAGCGCAGGCTGGAGGCATCCTTGATCGCCTGCCAGAGCGGGGTTGCTTTCGTCAGCGTATTGGCCGGTTCGCCGATGTCGCGCCAGAAATTGCGGATGCCCATGGCGATGGCGATCATCGCGTAGAGGAATGCCGCGCCGAACAGCACTGCCATCGTGTTGTGCGGCATCAGCTTGTAGAAGGCGCCGGGGCCGGTATGCGTGCCGAACAGCACGCTCGGATCGCGCAAGGCGACGAATCCGACGATGAAGGCGAACACGCTCACGCAGGCCGCAATGCTGATGACGAGGCCGTTGCGCCGAAACGTCGGAGCGAGAAACCCAGGCCACGCATAGGCCTCATAGGATTCGGTGCGGACTTTCGCCATTGTCGCGGGGACGTTGACGTTGAATTCGTGCGGCGGCGAAAACTGGCAGTCGTAGTAGCAGGCGCTACAGCCGTGACAGAGATTGGCGAGATAGTTGAGATCGCCGTCGCTGAAGGCGCGGCGCATTTCCATGGCCGGGAAGACCGCGCAAATGCCTTCGCAGTAGCGGCAGGAATTGCAGACCGTCATCAGGCGGTCGGCTTCCGCGAGTGCGCTAGTTGCGTGCATGTTTCGCCGCTCCCTGTCCTGCCGCGCGCCCGAAGACGCTGCCGATGGTCATGCCGATTCCGGCCGCGTAGCCTTGCCCCAGCACGTTTCCCGCCATGATTTCCCCGGCCGCGAACATGTTCGCGGCGGGCTTTCCGTCGCTCATGATCATCCGCGCTTCCTTGTTCACCTTGACGCCGAGATAGGTGAAGGTGATGCCGGGGCGCACCGGATAGGCGTAGAACGGCCCTTGCTCGATCTTGCGCGCCCAGTGTGTCTTGGGCGGCGTCAGGCCGGCGGTGGCGCAATCGTCATAGTTGTCCGGATCGAAGGTGCCGGGCTGCACGGCGTTGTTGAACGTCGCGACCGTCTTGGTGAGCTTTTCGGGATCGAGACCGAGCTGTCCGGCCAGTTCGGCGATGCTGTCGCCTTTGATCGGCGGGAACAGCGACGGCATGAACAGTTCCAGTGAGCGCGCATCGAAGATGATGTAGGCGATCTGGTCAGGCTGTGCCGCCACTAGCCGTCCCCAGATGGCGTAGCGTTTCGGCCAGATGTCTTCGCCCTCGTCGTAGAAGCGCTCGCAATTCTTGTTCACGACAATGCCGTAAATGACGCAATCCAGTCGCGTGATGATTCCGCCGTCGAACTTCGGCGCGCGCGCGTCGATCGCGACCGCGTGGCATTGCGTGACATCGCCGATCTGCTGGATATCGTTGTCGATCAGGATGCGCAGGATGGTGCCGCGATTGTACGGGGTGCCGCGAATGAGGAAGTTGCCGGCGATCTCGCCCCAGCCTTGCTTGAGCCAATCGATATTGGCCTCGAAGCCGCCGGATGCCGCGACCAGCGCGCCGGCGCGGACTTGCGAGGTGCCGGTCTGTTCCTTCACGGTCGCCGACAGAAACATGCCGTTCTCGATCTCGAGCCCGACGACTTCGGCGTCATAGCGAATCTCGACGCCGAGTTGCTCGGCGGTGGCGTAAAGCGCGTTCAGCATGGCGCGGCCGCCGCCGAGGAAGAATGAGTTGGTGCGCCCCAGAGAAAGCGTTCCGCCCAGCGACGGCTGAAAGCGGACGCCCTGATCGACGATCCAGGTCAGCATTTCCTTGGATTGCGCGATCATGTGGCGCGCCAGTTCTTCGTCGGTCCGGCCTTGCGTGACGCGCTTCAGGTCTTCCCAGAACTCGTCTTCGGTGTAGGGGCCGCTGAGGGTTTCGGTGGCGCTGTCGTGCGCGCAACGCATGTTGCGGGTGTGTCGGGTGTTGCCGCCGCGATAGAATTGCGGCGCCGCTTCGAGCACCAGCACGCTTGCGCCGGCGCGGCGTGCGCTGATGGCCGCGCACAGGGCGGCGTTACCGCCGCCGATCACCAGCACGTCATGCCGACGTCCCGCGGTTTCATCCCTCCGGCTCGCGACGTGCCCGGCAATCTCCCCGTTCTTCAAGGTTTGACTCCCCCCGACATCACCCGTCTTCGCTGCAATGGAACGTGCTGTTCGTTCGCTTTAGACCGCTGTCGGCTTGTCTGTAAAGCAAAAATACAAAAAATGGTACATATTGCGCGGATGACGATCGCAGGCGCGTGTTCCGGGCGGTGAATATTCCTATGAAGTGCCAAAATGTCGAGGATATTTAGTCGATTAGTGTATTTGAGATGTGCGAAATATCCGCTGGCGTTCCGTTCCATAACTGATCTTTCTGGGGTATTTCTGAGTTCGCTGAGAAAATTATGCTTGCCTTGTACCAAAAATGCGACGATCACTGTTTTTAGAACGAGAAGGATTGATGAGGCGATGATCGAGCCGGATGCGTCGCGTGCTCCGAACCGTCTGACTGCGACCGAAGCAGCAGCGTTGATCTCGGCGGGGAGGCTGTCGCCCTCCGCGCTGGTTCAGTCGTGTCTGGACCGTATCGCGATGCGCGAGCGGGCGGTTCGTGCCTGGGCGAATATCGATCCGGCGGCGGCGATGGATCAGGCGCGCGGGCGCGACGCGGCCGCCTCAAGCGGGCCGCTGCACGGGATTCCCGTCGCGGTAAAGGACGTGATCGATGTCGCGGGTTCGCCGACCGGAATGGGGTCGCCGATCTATGACGGCTATAGTCCGCTCGCCGATGCCGCCTGTGTCGCGACGCTCCGATCCGCCGGCGCGGTGATTCTCGGCAAGACCGTCACCGCGGAATTCGCGGGCGTTTCTCCCGGTCCGACCACGCATCCGGCCGCGCCGAATCGCACGCCGGGCGGCTCATCGAGCGGGTCGGCGGCGGCGGTCGCCGATCACATGGTCCCGCTTGCGCTTGGGACACAAACCGGCGGCTCGATCATTCGGCCGGCGGCGTTCTGCGGTGTCGTCGGATTCAAGCCGAGCTTCGGTACGATCAATCGCGCCGGCCTGAAGTTGGCCGCCGAGAGTTTCGATACCATCGGGATGATGGCGCGCGACGTCGACGACATCGCGCTGGTCTGGCGTGTGTTGGCGGGAGCCGATGCCGCGGCGCCCGGCGCGCTCGAGAGTCCGCCGCGCCTGTTGGTATTTCGTAGCCATCATTGGAATCGCGCTGCGCCCGAAACCGTGTCAGCGGTTGCCCAGACCGTGCGTCGTCTGCGGGATCGCGGCGCGCGCATCGAGGAGTTGCCGGTGCCGGACGGCTTTGCCGAATTGAGCAAGGCGCGGGTGATTATCAACGGTTACGAGCGCGCCCGTGCGCTGGCGTGGGAGTTGCAGCATCACGCGGGGCAACTCAGCGAGGCGATGTTGCGTGTCGTCAATAATGGCTGGACCTACTCATACGGCGACTATGTCGCCGCGGTGAAAGTGGCGCAAAGCTGGCGTGCCCGCATTGCCGATATCGTCGGCGCCCACGATGCGATCCTGACCGCGGCGGTCAACGGCGAGGCCCCGGTGGGGTTCGCCTCCACCGGCGATGCGTCATTTCAGGAAATCTGGAGCCTGCTGCATCTGCCCGCCATCACCTTGCCGTTGGCGACGGGGCCGTCCGGACTGCCCGTCGGCGTGCAGTTGGTCGGACGATATCTTGACGACGCCCGGCTTCTTCAATTGGCGAAGTGGGCGCTCGACACCTGCACGCCGCCGTCTCCATTCGAATCCACTGACACCGGGAGTTCCTGATGCAGTTTTCAAACAGTTTCAATGTGTCGTTGCCGCCCGCCGACGCGTGGCGGATGCTGATGAACATTCCCGCGATCGCGCCCTGCATGCCGGGCGCGGAATTAACGGAAGTTGTCGACCCGGAAACCTACAAGGGCAAGGTCGCGGTTCGCATGGGGCCGGTGGTGCTTGCCTTCGCGGGCATTGCCAAATTCGAGGAGCGCGACGACACCGCACACACCGCGCGCGTCAAGGCGCAGGGAACGGATTCCAAGGGGCGCGGCGGCGCCAGCGCCACCGCCAGCTTTCGGCTCGAGCCGAACGGGGCCGGCAGCAAGGTGCTGATCGATACCGATCTCAATCTGTCGGGGTCCGTGGCGCAGTATGGCCGCAGCGCGGGCATGATTCAGACCATCGCCGCGCAACTCATCAATCAGTTCGCGAAATCGATCGAGAAGCAGATCGCGGCGTCGGCCGACGCCCCGGGGGGCGACGCCGCGGCGCCGGCGCAAGCCTCCGCGGCGAAGCCGATCGGAGCGATTTCCCTGGTCGCGGGTGCGATGTGGACCACCGTGAAGCGCCCGTTCGGCGCCAAGAATGAAGATGAAAGAGACGCATGATCAGCACGATGTTGACGTTACTGTCGCGCCGGAAACTGGAGCAAAACTACGCTCTGGGATATTGGCGGGACGACACCATTTTCTCGCTGGTCAGGCATCATGCGGCTGCCATTCCGGACAAGGTCGCGGTTCGCGACCGCTCGTGTGAGATCACTTATCGCGAGCTTGCGTCACGCGCGGAGGCGTTGTCGGCCGCGCTCAAGGCGGCCGGACTTCAGCCCGGCAATCGTGTTGCCGTCTGGCTCTCCAGCCGGATCGAAGTTGCGATCGCGCTCGTTGCCTGCTCGCACGGCGGTTACGTGTGCTGCCCGTCGCTGCATCGCGACCATACCTCGTCCGAGGTGATCGAACTGATGGAGCGCATGCGGGCCGCGGCCTTCATCGGTGAAGCCGGTTACGGCGCCGACGCCGCGCGCCGCGATATTTTCGCCGATCTCGATCGGGTATCGACACTGAAGACGATCTTCAAGCTGGGACCGGTCGGCGGGCACGATGAACTGCCGCTGCCAGCCGCCGGCGCGACCACGGGTGACGCGTTCAATTCCGACCCCAATATCGTTGTCTATCTCGCATTCACCTCGGGTACCACCGGGCGCCCGAAAGGCGTGATGCACAGCGACAACACGCTGCTCGCCAACGCGCGGGCCATGATCGCCGATTGGCAATTTGGCCAGCATTCGGTGATCTACACGATGAGCCCGCTCAGTCACAATCTCGGGCTCGGCTCGCTGATCATGGCGCTCGCCGTCGGTGGCGAACTTGTCGTTCACGATCTGCGTCGCGGGGCCAGCACGCTCGATCGCATCATCGAGGTCGGCGCCACCTTCATCGTCGGCGTGCCGACCCATGCGATGGACCTGCTGACCGAGATGAAAGCGCGGAAGATGGCTTCGCCCGGGCGTGTCAGGGGATTCAGAATCTCGGGCGCGTCGGCGCCGCGCGAGGTGATCGCGCAACTGATCGAAACCGGTGTGATGCCGCAAAGCGGCTACGGCATGACGGAGGCCGGATCGCATCACTATACGCGGATGGACGACAGCGCCGATCGTGTGGTGCAGACCTCCGGTCGCGCATGCGATGGCTATGAAGTGAAGATCTTCTCGCAGGACGACGCCAATCGCGAAGTCGCGATCGGAGAGATCGGCCAGATCGGCGGACGCGGCGCGAGCCTGATGATCGGATACTTCGACGATCAGCATGCCAACGACGAAGCCTTCAATGCCGAAGGCTGGTTCATGACCGGCGATATCGGCCGGCTCGATCAGGACGGATATCTACAGATCACCGGCCGGAAGAAGGATCTGATCATTCGCGGTGGACACAACATCTATCCGGCGCGAATCGAGAACCTTGCCATGCAGCACCCGGAGATTTCGCGCGCGGCGGCGCTGCCGGTGCCGGATCAGCGGCTGGGTGAGAAGGTCTGCCTCGCCGTGATGCTGAAGCCCGGCTCGTCGTTGACGTCCGACGACGTTCTCGATCATCTCGATCGCTCCGGCCTGTCGCGCTACGACATGCCGGAATACTATCTGCATCTCGATGCGATCCCGTTGACCGCCAGCGGCAAGATTCTCAAGCGCGATATCGCGTCTCAGGTCGCCGAAGGCAAGCTCGCACCGGTGCCGGTCCGGTTCGTGCCGCGCGGGAATGCGGTGCTCGCATGACGCCGGCGGTCGCGGGCAAGGACGCGCGGAAGGCGTTCGATCGTGTCGCCGCGCTCGCGCAGTTGCAAAGGGAAATGGCGGAGCCGCCGTTTCACGATTTTCTCCGGCCACAGGCCGTCGATGTCGAAAGCAACGGGACTGTCACGGTGCGGCTGCCGTTCCGGCCGGAATTCCGCCGTCGCGGCGACAGTCCTTTTATCCACGGCGGTGTCATTGCCTCGCTGGCCGATTTGACCGCGCATGCCGCGGTAGCGGTTCAGGTTCAGCGGATGGTGCCGACGATCGATCTGCGTATCGACTATCTCCGCGCTGCGCCGGAAGGCGATCTCACCGCGACCGGACGAATCCTGATCGTCGGCAGGTCGATCGGACGAGCCGACGTCGAGATCACGGGGACAAGCGGGAAAATTCTGGCAGTGGCGCGAGGCACATTCAGCACGCGCGAAAGTGAGTGAAGGGATTTCAGCATGCGAGCAGTGGTCGTGCGCGAGTTCGGTGCGCCGGAGAGTCTGTCGATCGAGCAGGTTGCGGCTCCGCGTCCCGGACCGGACGAAGTTCTCGTCGAGGTCGAGGCGGTCGGCGTCAATTTCGTCGATCTGCTGGTGATCGGCGGCACTTATCAGTTCCTGCCGCCGCGCCCGTTCGCGCCGGGCAAGCTGCCCGCCGGCCGCGTCATCGCGATCGGCGATAACGTCAAGAGGTTCTCTGTCGGCGACCGGGTGCTGACCACCGCAGAGCAGGGAGGCTATGCGGAGCAGGCCGTCGCTTTAGCCGAACATTGCTATCGTATTCCGGACAGCATGTCGTTCACCGAAGCTGCCGCGATGGCACTGGCGTTCGACACCGCCTGGTTCGCGCTTCATGAACGCGGACGTCTGCGCGCCGGCGAGACGGTGCTGGTGCTCGGTGCCACCGGCGCGGTGGGGCTTGCCGCGATTCAGTTGGCCAAGGCTTTTGGCGCGCGCGTCATTGCCGGTGTTTCGTCGATGAACAAAGCGGACATCGTCACGACGGCAGGCGCCGATGGCGTAGTCGATCTGTCGGTGGAGAACCTCCGCGACGGACTGCGCGAGCAGGTCCATGCTCTCACGGACGGGCGCGGCGCGGACGTGGTCGTGGACTCGCTGGGCGATCGCTTTTTTGCTGCGGCCTTGCGGGCCATGGCGTGGTCCGGTCGTCTCGTCGTGGTCGGCTTTGCCGCCGGCGAAATCCCCTCCGTGAAGGTGAACTACCTCATGGTCAAGAACATCGAGGTCAGCGGGCTGCAAGTGAGCGACTACCGCAAGCGTATGCCAGCCCGCATGCGGGAATGTTTCGAGCAGATCTTCTCCCTTTACGAGCAGGGAGCGGTCCGGCCACCAAACACGTCGGTTCGGCCGCTGGACGGTTTTGCACAGGCGCTCGCGGAAATTCGCGACCGCAAGTCCAAGGACCGTATTGTCCTTACGCCCTAAGGCTCGCGCGGTCCTTCGCGGGGAGGGGGAGCAAAAATTGGGCGGTTTTGAAAACCGGCTATTCCAAAATCGGTACAGGATTGGCATAGATAGAGGGAGATGTCCGAAGCAACTCAAGGGTGTCTTCGCGCGCCGTTGCTTCCGGACCGCGTGAGGCGTCAAAGACGACTCCAGGAAAGGTCGACAGGTGCTGAATTGACCGTCCGTTATAAAGAGATTGCAGACCGGTTGCGCGCATTCCGGCTCGGCTCAGGACTGAGCGCGGATGAGATCGCGAAACGCGTCGGCATCTCCCGGACGGCGCTTTATCGCTTTGAAAAAGGCGAGCTTGCCAAAATTGAGACACTCGAGAAACTTTCGGAGTTGCTGGGAGTCTCGATGCCGACCCTCTTGGGTGTTGGCATCGAGTTCATGCCGTCGGCCGTCAGTTACTTCGAGCGGATGCGTCAGTTCGAGGAAACCGCCGAGCACATCATTGCGCTGTCCGGGCCGATTTCATTCCTGCTCGCGTCGGATCGCTTCCTCGATCTGCTCAATACCGTCCTGAAAGAGAGCCTGCCGCCGGACTTGCCAGATCGGGAAAAGTTCGTGGCGCAGGTCGACAGGATTCTCGAAATTCTTCAACAGCGAAAAGTCACCTATCGCCGCCGCAGGCCGGGCATTCTCAACCTGATTTCGGCGCGCGAAATTCGCCGTTTCGTGCAGAGCGGCTTCATCGGCAATCCGTCCATCACGGGCGATCTGCTCGAGGAGCGCCGCGCCCTGGCGCGCGCGGAGGTCGAGCATTTCGCGAACGTCGTTGAAGAACAGGCGATCGGCGTTCAGATCGGTCTCGTCACGGAATCATTGCCGCATACGCATTTCCAGATTTTCAGGATGGCCGATACCAAGATGCTGACGCTGAGCCCGTTCCGTCTTGGCGAGCAGCCCAACATCCGGCTGGGCGTGGCGATGATTACCTCGGCGCCGGAAGCCATCAGCCTTCACGAAAAAGTCGTCAACGAGATGTGGCGCGGCGCGATCAAGGGGCCCGATGCCGCGGCTCATTTGCGAAGTCTCGTGACCGTCGAGGGACAACAAGCTGCTCCCGCCGTTGCGGACATTCCGCATGAGCCGTTGGAAAAAGCGATCGCGCGCGATGCCGGGCGAGATAAGAAGTCTCCGCGTCGCATTCGCCCGGCGCAGGAGTGATCTTGTCGGCTGGTTTTCCGGTCTTGCTTCTCATGGCAGATCAACCGGATCGACTGCCGCGTTAAGCAAAGTTGCTCCGCAAGAAAAACGTGCAACCAAGGGACCCGTCACGCCGCCTTCAAGCATGAGCGCGGCGGTACATCTGTTCGGAATAGCAGGAGATCGCGTTCAGAACGGTAAGTCGAGGGCCGCGCATTATAATTTGATTTCAACTGGCTGGGCCGAGAGGGCAGGCAGCCGGAAACCGCCTCGGACGAACGATCGTCAGAACCTGACGAAATCAGGCAACACTGACGACGCGTGTAGCCAAGTAAACGCCAGGCTGGCCGCAATACCGTTGCGACGCGCAAACTCAGTTACCGTCCGGCGCGACGCCAACATCTCCTCAATGATCCGCGCCTTGTCATCCTGCGACAAGCAGCGACGTCGCTCCAGCGCGCTTAAAACCTCGACCAGCATCGCCTGACGACCTCTGAGCCAGACTTAAAGTCACACGCTCTGATATCCGATGCGAGAGCCCGCATAGCGGCCGACGGCCGGAGGGTCCTTGGTTCCGGGCTCATCCTCTGCCCGAGCTGGACCGATGACAATTAAAACAGCAAGAACGGACGAGGCCAGCAGAACGATCGGGCGCAGCGAAAATACATGCCGCGCGCGACATGCAATCGGCGTACCTGGCAGGCGTGGCATCAAAGCCTCTCTCTCCTCGTGTTGCATGGCGACCCTCTCATCTCACCGACATGGTCTGCTGCGACTTCGCCGATCCGCCGGTTCAATGAGCCGGCTCCGCACATTCTTTTGATGGCGGGAGTTTTCGGCCGATACCGGCGATTTGTCTTCGATGGTCGGCCGGTGGTCTCCGGATTTGCTGCCGCTGGTCGCCCCGACCGGCTCGGCGCAGCGTTTTCGCTGTTCGAATACCGACTCATTGCCAGTGGCACTATCGCGTGACGCTCCACATATGGTGGTGCGTCGATGCAGGTAGCCGCCGAGGAGCAGGTCATGGGTTCGCAGCCAAATGTCGTTTCCGGAACTGCGTATTCCGATGACGATGTTGCGCATTGGTTGATAAACGGCACGCGCGACGAGCGCTTCATCGACGACATTTTCGCCGAGTTGTGTGTTCGCCTCCGGCAAGCGGGCGTCCCCGTCAAGCGGGGGACGCTTCATATCATCATTCAGCATCCGCAATGGCTTGGCGCCCGGATGATGTGGGTTGACGGAAAGCCGGGTGCCGAAATTGACAGAGTGGAGTACGACGTCAGAGAGCGGTCGCAATATATCGGCAGTCCGACAAACGAAGTTCATGACGGTGCTGCCGAGGTGCGCGAAAATCTTGAACGCGACCCATCGTTGGGGCGCAAGCACGCGATCTACGACGATCTGCGTGCCGACGGCCTGACCGATTACGTTGCGTGGCCGCTGTATCATACGCTCGGAAAACGGCACCTTGTCACCTTCGCAACCGATCGGCCGGGAGGTTTCGAGGCCGCGCACATCGCCAGCCTGCGAAAGCTGTTGCCGCTGCTCGCATTGGTCAGTGAAATTCGTGTCAAGAACCGGCTGGCGCGCACCTTGCTCGAAACCTATGTGGGTCCGCACGCCAGCGAAGTCATTCTCGCTGGCGCGACAAGGCGCGGGACCGGCGCGACTGTCAGCGCCGCCATCATGATCTGCGATCTGCGCGATTTTACCAGGATCTCTGACAACTGGCCGCGCGATAACGTCATCGATCTTCTGAACGGATATTTCGATGCGATGTCCGAGCCGATCGCGCGGTACGGCGGCGAAATACTGAAATTCATGGGCGACGGTCTGCTTGCCATTTTTCCGTTGAGCCAGCCGTCGGCCTGCGCAAATCTTCTGCGCGCCGTGTCCGAATCCCGCCAGGCGATGGCCGCGCTCAACGAGCGCAACAGCCTCAATGGGCTCGCTCCGCTGAATTATGGCATCGGCGTTCACGTCGGTGATGTCATGTACGGCAATATCGGGTCGCGCAGCCGGCTCGACTTCACCGTTATTGGTCCGGCCGTCAACATGGCCTCGCGTCTTGAAGCGCTCACCAAGCAATTGGGGAGGAGGGTGCTGTTGTCCTCCGTGTTCGCCGAGTTTGTCCGAAACGAGTTCGATCTCGAAGACGTTGGAGAACACCTAATTCGCGGCTTCAGCGACCCGGTCGAGTTGTTTGCCTATCACGGCTGAATAAAATGATCGCGGCGGCGAACACCATTGTCGCTTCGGAGACGAGAGGTCGGTTAGGCTTTCCAGACGACCGATTGTTCGTGACGTTTGATGAGCTCGGACAGTTTCCCGAAGCTCGTCGCGATGTGGTTCGTAAATGCGGTGACCGCCGGCGATTGAGGACTGCCGGCAAGCCGCAAGATTCCAAGCGCGCGTTGCGGGTGCGGGACGCGTAACGGAAGCGCTGTGATGTCACCGACCTTGCGATAGGCAAAGACCACGCCGTGCGGCAGGATCGTCAGCGCGTCGGTGCGTGTGAGATAGTTGATCGCGCTGGCCAGTGAGCCGCCGATATAGGGGACGCTGACGCCGGTCGAGCCGAACGAGAGAAGAAGCGCGCGCATATCGGCTTGAAGCGGACTGTTCGGGGGCGGCGCGATCCATGGATAGTCCAGAACCTCCGGCCCCTTCAGCTTGCGTTTCAACAAGAGCGGATGAGTCACGCGGCAGGCTACGACATTGCGACCGGGCAAGATGCTCTGGAATTCCATGTCGTCGCCATCGAGGACATCCACCGGGCAGATCGCTAGATCGACCCTGTCCGCGCGAATGGCGTCCTGCAGATCGGGCATATAGCCGTAGCTCTGGACGATGCGCACGTCGGGCCGCTCGTTGTGAAAATCCGCGATCAGGCCAGAGATCAGCGCATCCATGAAGAACTGCGTGCCGGCCACCCGCACTGTGCCCGCGCGGCCGTATCTGAAGTTGTCGACGAGTTCGGATGCCTTGCGTGACGACAGCAGCATCGCCTGGCCGTGATCGGCGAGCGCGCGGCCGAACGGCGTCGGACGCAATGGCCGCCGGCCCTTTACGAACAGAGGCTCACCCAGTCGTTTCTCTAATAGTGCCAGCGTGCGGGAGACAGCCGGCTGCGTCATTCCCAGCAGCTCCGCACCCTCGGTGACACCGCCGGCATTGATGACCGCCGCAAGCTGGATCAGGTGACGCTCGTCAAGTTTCATAGCAATTTGCTATATTATATGGCAAATAAATCATCAATGACCCTTCCCGGACCTGATAGCGTTTTTTGAAACAGGGAAACGCCGTGGGAGGGCCGATGCGGCAAGCACTGCCCATCGATCGTGGTGACGAGACCGCAAGCGGAGCTGTCGCCGAGCGCATCGCGCGGGCCGGCTCCGGACGTCTGGCGACCAGCATGATCGCGGTCGTCGAGCACATTCACCGGATCATTCTCGAACTTCGCCCGACCCGCGCCGAGTGGCGCGAGGCGATTGCGTATCTGACGGCGATTGGCGACGCCACGACCGACAACCGTCAGGAATGGGTCTTGTTGGCCGATCTGATCGGAGCGACCGCACTTGTTGAGGCGATAAATAGTCGCCGTCCCGATGGCGCCACGCCGAATGCGCCCCGTGGACCGTTCTACCGACCGGATGCGCCGCATTTGGCGAACGGAGCGAATATCTCGTTGGACGGACGCGGTGAGCCACTGTCCGTCAAAGGCAAAGTTGTCGATCTGGACGCGCGCCCGATTGCCGGCGCGGTGGTTGAAACCTGGCAGGCAAACGGGGAGGGTTTTTTCGAGAACCAGCAGCCGGACGATCAGCCGGACTGCAACCTTCGCGGCGTCTTCACGACCGACGCCAAGGGTGAATTCGACTACCTCACCGTGAAGCCTGCAAGCTACTCGGTCCCGGCGGATGGTCCTGCGGGAAAGCTGCTCGATGCTCTCGATTGCTCGTTGCGACGACCCGCGAATATCCATTTCATCGTCTCCGCCGATGGTTTTGAGCCAATCACGACGCAGGTGTTCGACCGAGCCGATGCCGCGCTGATTGAGGATGCGCTCTATTCCGTGCGACCGAATCTTCTCGGCGATTTCAAGCGAACGCGCCGCAAGGCTGTGCCGTGGAGCCTGACGTTCACCTTCGTGATGGCTCGTGCTCCGAAGTTTTCGAAAGGCGTATCATGATCGGATCTCGCTCCTTCGTCTTCCCGGGCATCCGCTCGCGGGTCGTGTTTGGATCCGGGACGCTCGCACAGGTTGCGTCCGAAATGGAGCGTCTGGGACGCCGGAAGGCGCTCGTGCTGACCACGCCGCAGCAGCACGCGCAAGGTGAAGCGTTAGCTGCTCGCATCGGCGGAGCCGCGAAGGCGACGATCTTTGCTGGCGCGACCATGCACACGCCGGTGGACGTCACGCGTCGGGCGGTTGACGCTTTCAACGATACTGACGCCGATTGCGTGATCGCGCTCGGAGGTGGCTCGTCAATCGGACTGGGCAAGGCGATCGCGGTGCGAACCGGTGCCGATCAAATCGCAATTCCGACGACCTATGCCGGCTCCGAGATGACCGACATTCTCGGCGAGACCGAGAACGGCGAAAAGACCACGCGGCGCGATCCGGCGATCCTGCCCGAGACGGTGATCTATGACGTCGATCTGTCGATGACCTTGCCGAAGGGCATGACCGTCTCGTCCAGCATGAATTCGATCGCCCACGCCGCGGAAGCTCTCTACGCCTCGGATCGCAATCCGATCCTGTCGATGATGGCGGCGGAGGCCATCAAGTCCTTTGCCGCCGCACTGCCTGCGATCGTAGCAAATCCAGCCGATCGGCAGGGACGCGCGGACGCGCTGTACGGTGCGTGGCTGAGCGGCGCGACGCTCGGCGGAACCTCGATGGCGCTGCATCACAAGCTCTGCCACACGCTGGGCGGTAGCTTCGACACGCCGCACGCCGAGACCCACGCGATCCTGTTGCCGCATACGATCGGCTTCAACGCGGAAGCGGTCGGCGAACTCCTTCAACCGATCTCGGATGCGCTCGGCGGCGCGACGCCCGGCAAGGCGCTTCATCGCTTCGCTGCGCGACTCGATGCGCCGACCAGGCTTCAGGACATCGGCCTGAGCGAAGCCGACTTGGACAAAGCGGCGGCGATCGCCGTCAGGAGCCCGTATTTCAATCCGCGTCCATTCGATCAAGCGGCGATCCGCGCGTTGCTGCAGGACGCATGGATGGGACGAGAACCGCCGGTCTAAACCGGCGCAGGCAGGGAGGGAGTGAAAAATGATCACCAGACGCACGTTACTGAAGTCGACCGCCGCGGGCGGTCTGCTCGCCGCGACCGATGGACTCTTCAAACCCGCTTTGGCCGCGGGCAAGGTCGCGAAGATCGGCTACGTCAGCCCGCAGAGCGGACCGCTCGCGGCCTTCGCGGAGGCAGACAAGTTCATCATCGACGGATTCCTCAACGCGGCGAAAGCAGCGGGGCTGCAGGTGCAGGTCGTTGTGAAGGACAGCCAGTCCAATCCCAATCGCGCGGCCGAAGTGGCGAAGGAATTGATCGTCAGTGACAAGGTGAACCTGATGCTCGTCGCGTCGACGCCGGAGACGACCAATCCGGTATCGACCACCTGCGAGTCCGAAGGCCTGCCTTGCATCTCGACCGTTGCACCTTGGCAGCCCTGGTTCATCGGCCAGCAGGGCAATCCAGGCGATCCTAAGTCATGGAAACCGTTCGGTTACGCTTATCATTTCTTCTGGGGGCTCGAAGACGTCATCAGCGTCTACACCAACATGTGGGCCCAGTTGTCGACCAACAAGCAGGTCGGTGGCCTCTTCCCCAACGATGGCGATGGCAATGCGTGGGGCGACGGCAAGGTCGGCTTCCCTCCGGTGCTGTCGGAAAAGGGTTACAAGCTCATCGATCCCGGCCGCTATCAGAATCTGTCGGATGACTTCTCCGCGCAGATTAACGCATTCAAATCAGGCAACGTCGAAATCATCACCGGCGTGATGATCCCGCCGGATTTCACCACTTTCTGGAATCAGGCCAAGCAGAAGGGCTTTACGCCGAAGATCGCCTCCATCGGCAAGGCGCTCTTGTTTCCGCAGGCGGTGGAAGCGCTCGGCAAGCAGGGACATAACCTGTCTTCCGAAGTCTGGTGGACACCGAGCCATCCCTTCAAGTCTTCGCTGACCGGCGCATCCTCCAAGGAACTCGCCGACGGATTCACGGCGGCAACGAAACGGCCGTGGACGCAGCCGATCGGTTTCGTGCACGCACTATTCGAGATCGCAGCGGATGTCCTGAAACGCGTCGACGATCCGACCGATGCCGACAAGGTGACGGCCGCTGTCGCGGCCACCAAGCTCGACACCATCGTCGGCCCGATCGCCTGGAACGGCGCCAAGCTGCCGCCGTTTGCCGCGAAGAATATCTGCAAGACTCCGCTGGTTGGCGGTCAGTGGCGGCTGAAGGATAGCGGCGGCTACGATCTCGTCATCACCGACAACAAGACGGCGCCCAACATTCCGGCGGGAGGAAAGATGGAGCCGATCGTCTGATCGCCTGAACCGACAAACGATTCGCGCTTCATCCATCCACGCCGATCTGGCGGAGCATTTCACGTGCCCATCCTTGAACTGGACCATGTCGTGAAAAGTTTCGGCTCGCTGAAGGTCACTGATGATGTGACCTTCAGCGTCGAGCCGGGCGAGGCGCTTGGCATCATCGGTCCGAACGGGGCCGGCAAATCCACGCTCTTCAATCTGATTACCGGAAATGTCCGAGTCGATGCCGGCCGCGTCTCTTTCGACGGAGCCGACGTGACGCGAATGCAGCCCATGAATCGCTGTTACGCCGGCGTCGGACGCACATTCCAGATTCCGCAGCCATTCGAGAAGCTCACCGTCTTCGAGAATCTCGTGGTGGCCGCATCCATGGGATCCCGGAAAGCCGAATCCGAAGTCACCGACCGCTGCGCGGAGATTCTCGTCAACACCGGCCTGATCGAACGCGCCAATGCGCTCGCCGGCGGCCTCGGCCTTTTGCAGCGGAAGCGGCTCGAACTGGCCCGCGCGCTCGCCACCGATCCGAAACTGCTGCTGCTCGACGAAATCGCCGGAGGACTGACCGAGGCGGAATGCAAGTCGCTGATCGAGACGATCCGCGCCATCCACGCTTCGGGCATCACGATTGTCTGGATCGAGCACGTGCTTCACGCACTGAATGCGGTGGTGCAGCGGTTGCTCGTCCTCAACTTCGGCAAGGTCGTCGATATCGGTACGCCCGAGGACATGATGGCCTCCAGCGCCGTGCGTGAGATCTATCTGGGGATCGAAGTCTGATGGCGCTCCTCGAAACACACGGACTGACCGCCTTCTATCGCGACTTCCAGGCCTTGTTCGGTGTGGACGTGTCGCTCGACGCCGGCGAGACGCTTGCGATCGTCGGCGCCAACGGCGCCGGCAAGTCGACGCTGATGCGCTCGATCTCCGGAGTCCTGATCAACGGCGCACGTCAGATTCTGTTCGAGGGCCGGCCGATCGGCGCCTTGGCTGCTCCGCAAGTGATGGCGCTCGGGATCGCGATGGTGCCGGAAGGCCGCAAGCTATTTCCATCGCTGTCCGTCGAGGAAAATCTTTTGATCGGCCGCTATGGTCGGACGACGAAAGGGCCGTGGTCGCTCGAAACGGTCTATCGGCTATTCCCGATCCTGAAAGAGCGGCGCAACAATCCCGGCACCGCGCTCTCCGGCGGCCAGCAGCAGATGGTGGCGATCGGGCGCGCGCTGATGTCGAACCCGCGCGTTCTGCTGTGCGACGAGCTTAGTCTCGGTCTAGCCCCCGTCGTCATTCGCGACATCTACGCCGCCTTCCCGGCAATCCGCGAAAGCGGCGCTTCGATTGTCGTCGTCGAGCAGGACATCGGACAGGCGATGAAGATCGCCGATCGGCTCTACTGCATGATGGAGGGCCGCGTCACCCTGAGCGGCCGACCGAGCGAGTTGAACCGGGCCGCGATCCACGCCGCTTACTTCGGGGCAGACTCATGAATTGGGCGGATACCATTCTTCAGGGCATCCTGCTCGGCGGGCTCTACGCGCTGTTTGCCGCCGGACTGTCGCTCGTCTTCGGCATCATGCGGCTGGTCAATCTGGCGCACGGCGACCTGATTGTGCTCGCGGCCTACCTGATCCTCGTGCTCGTCGATACGCTCCACCTGAATCCGTTCGTCGCATTGGTGATCGCGATGCCGATCATGTTCGGCGTCGGATGGCTGTTGCAGGCTTACGTCCTCAATCGCACCCTCGGGCCGGATATCCTGCCGCCGCTGCTCGTGACATTCGGCTTATCGGTTGTTCTTCAGAACGGTCTGTTGCAGGCCTATTCGGCGGACAGTCGCCGCATCCCTTCCGGATATCTCGATACGGCGTCGATCTCGATCGGCTCCTTGCACGCCGGCGTCATGCCACTGCTCACCTTCGTGTCGGCGGTGGCGGTGATCCTGATCCTGAATCGCCTGTTGTACGCGACCGAACTCGGCCGCGCCTTCCGGGCGACATCGGACGACGCCGTCACCGCAGGCCTCATGGGCATCCAGCCGCATCGCACCTTCGCGATCGCGACCGGAATCGCGATGACGATTGTCGCCGTTGCCGCGCTCTATCTCGGCACGCGGTCGAACTTCGATCCGACCATCGGGCCGGCGCGTCTGATCTACGCGTTCGAGGCGGTGATCATGGGCGGCCTGGGATCTCTGTGGGGCACCTTGATCGGCGGCATCATTCTCGGGATGGCGCAGACCATCGGCGGCGCCATCAACCCTGAATGGCAGATCCTCGCCGGACACATCGCCTTCGTGCTGGTCCTGTTGTTTCGTCCGCGCGGCTTCTTCCCGCGCGCAGTGGATTAGGGGCGGACATGGACGGGCAAACCACGATCTGGCGCGTCGAAACGAAAACCAGCGCCTCGACCGCGTTCGCGATCCTCGCCGTGCTGGCGATCATCACCGGCCTCGCGGCGCCGATCTATCTTCCGCGCGCCATGCTGCAGGATCTGTTCTTCATTCTGACGATGCTGGCGCTCGCGCAAAGCTGGAATCTTCTGGCCGGATATGCGGGGCTGGTGTCGGTCGGCCAACAGGCCTTCGTCGGTCTCGGCGCGTATGTCATGTTCGCCGGCGTCGTTTTTCTGAAGCTCGATCCGCTGATTGCGATCCTGCTCGGCGGCATCGCGGCCGCGCTGCTCGCCATTCCTGCCGGCATCTTCGCCTTCCGGCTTCAAGGCGCTTACTTCGCGATCGGCACCTGGGTGATCGCCGAAATCGTGCGGCTGCTCGTGGCGCAATGGAAGATGCTGGGCGGCGGCACGGGCACGTCGCTACCCGCATCGGCCACGCGCCATATGCAGGGCGTCGATCTGGTGCATCGCCTGTTTGGTTTCCGCCCCGCGCAGGCGGTCGATGTGATCTGCTACTGGCTCGCGCTTCTGCTCGCGGTCGCCACCATTTTCATGGTCTACCGGCTGCTTCGGTCGCGTCACGGTCTCGCGCTCGCCTCGGTGCGTGACAATCAGGAGGCCGCGCGCGCGGTCGGCGTCGATGCGCGCCGCCTGAAAGCGCTGGTCTATCTGGCAAGCGCATTCGTGACCGGTCTCGTCGGCGCGCTGATCTATGTGCAGAAAGCGCGCATCTCGCCGGACGCGGCTTTCTCCGTCACCGACTGGACCGCCTACGTCATCTTCATCGTGGTGATCGGCGGTATCGGCACGATCGAAGGGCCGATCGTGGGCGTGCTGGTGTTCTTCGCCTTGCAGAAACTATTGGCCGACTTCGGCTCGATCTACCTGATGGTGCTCGGCCTGATCGGCATTGTCATCATGCTGTTCGCGCCGCAGGGGTTATGGGGCCTGTTCGCAAGCCGCACCGGCATTCAACTTCTACCCGTCCGACGTTTTCTGCGCGGCGGTCCCATCAAGAACTGACATCTGAGAGGAGGGCCCGATGGCCGACATCACGACCGACGTTCTCGTTATCGGCACAGGCCCCGCGGGGTCCGCCGCCGCCGCGTTGTTGTCCACCTACGGCGTTGAGACCATGGTGGTCAATCGTTACCGATGGCTGGCTAATACGCCGCGAGCCCATATCACCAATCAGCGCACGATGGAGGTGTTGCGCGACCTTGGTCGCGACGTCGAGGACGAAGCGTACATGTTCGCTTCGCATCAGGACCTCATGGGCGAGAACGTGTTCTGTACGTCGCTCGTCGGAGAGGAAATCGGCCGCCTGAAGACGTGGGGGACTCATCCGTTGTCGCGCGCCGAGCATCTGCTGTCATCGCCAACTAAGATGAACGATTTGCCGCAGACCTTCATGGAGCCGCTGCTGTTCAAGACCGCATGTTCGCGCGGGGCTCAGGCGCGCATGTCGACGGAATACGAAAGCCACGTTCAGGATGAAGAGGGCGTCACCACGACGTTGCTCGATCGGCTGACCGGCAAGAAGCTCACGGTACGCTCGAAGTATCTGCTCGGCGCCGACGGCGGAAACTCCCTTGTCGCGCAGCATGCCGATCTGCCCTTTGAGGGCAAAATGGGAGTCGGTGGCTCGATGAACATCCTGTTCCGGGCCGACCTGTCGCGCCACGTCGCACATCGTCCGTCGGTGCTCTACTGGGTCGTGCAGCCGGGGGCGGACGTCGGCGGAATCGGCATGGGTCTCGTCCGCATGGTTCGCCCGTGGAACGAATGGCTCATCGTGTGGGGCTACGACATCGAGCAGCCGCCTCCCAAGGTCGACGAGGCTTTTGCCACCAAGGTCGCGCGCGATCTGGTCGGCGACCCGGAGCTCAAGATCGATCTGATGTCGGTCTCGACCTGGACGGTCAACAACATGTACGCGACCAAGACGTCGAACGGCCGGGTCTTTTGCATGGGTGACGCGATTCACCGTCACCCGCCGTCCAACGGATTGGGATCGAACACGTCGATCCAGGACGCTTTCAATCTTGCCTGGAAGATCGCCTACGTCATTAAGGGACATGCCGGATCGAAGCTGTTGGACAGCTATACGCGCGAACGTGCGCCGATCGCCAAGCAGATCGTCACGCGCGCCAACAAATCGATCGACGAATTCGGCCCGATCTTCCAGGCGCTCGGCCTGCTGGATTCCATCGATCCGGTGAAGATGCAGCAGAACATGGATGCGCGCTGCGAAAGGACCGAGGATGCTGAACGGCAGCGGGCGAAGATTCGCGAGACGATTGCCAATAAGGTCTACGAGTTCGACGCGCATGGCGTCGAAATGAACCATCGCTACAAGTCCGACGCGGTAGTCACCGACGGGCAGAAAGAGCCCGCCTTCGCGAAGGACCCCGAGCTGCACTTCCAGCAGACGACATGGCCGGGCGCACGTCTGCCGCACGCATGGCTGTTCGCCAAGGACGGTGAGAAAATCTCGACGCTCGATCTCGCGGGACACGGCAGGTTTACGGTGTTGACCGGAATTGGCGGCGAGGCCTGGGTTGCCGCGGCGAAGAAGGTCGGCAAGGAACTGGGCATCGAGATCGATGCCCATGTCATCGGACCGCGCCAGACCTGGCAGGATTTTACGGGGGACTGGGCGCGTGCGCGGGACGTCAGGGATAGCGGCGTCGTGCTGACGCGTCCGGATCAGCACGTCTGCTGGCGCCGCGAGACGGTGGCTGATGACCCCGCGGCCGAACTCCGCCGGGTGTTCAAGCAGATCTTGGCGAACTGAAGCGACGACAGGAGCGGATCATGGAAGACCACGAGAAGGGCTATTTCACCGAGAAAGATTCGGCCGACGTTGTGATCGGGCGCAACAAGAACGCCAAGGATGAACGCCTGAAGGAGGTGATGGCGGTCATCATCCGGAAATTGCACGAGGCCGTGAAGGAAATCGAGCCGACACAGAAGGAATGGTTGGATGCCATCATGTTTCTGACGCGAACCGGCCAGATGTGCACCGACTGGCGGCAGGAGTTTATTCTGCTGTCGGATACGCTCGGCGTCTCGATGCTGGTCGACGCGATCAATCACCGAAAGCCGGACGCAGCCTCCGAGAGTACGGTGCTCGGCCCATTCTATGTCGAGGATGCTCCCGAATTGCCGCTCGGCACCAACATCTGTCTCGACCGCAAGGGCCAGGACATGGTGATCTCCGGCGTCGTGCGCGACACATCCGGACGACCCATACCGAATGTGAAACTCGACGTCTGGCAAACCAACGACGATGGATTTTACGACGTCCAGCAGAAGGGCTTGCAGCCGGATTTCAATCTGCGCGGCGTTTTCCGGACGGACAACACCGGAAACTATTGGTTCCGCGCTGTAAAACCTCGCTTCTATCCGATCCCCGATGACGGCCCGGTCGGCCAGCTTCTGGCAAAACTCGGCCGGCACCCGTACCGGCCGGCGCATTTGCATTTCATCATCTCGGCCGACGGTTTCGAAACGCTCACGACCCATATCTTCGATCCGGACGACCCCTACATCGATTCAGACGCGGTGTTCGGCGTGAAGAAAAGCCTGCTCGCGAAGTTCGTCCGGGTGGACGATTCAGCGCGAGCCCAACAACTGGACTTTGATAATCCGTTCTGGGAGGTGAAATTTGATTTCGTGCTGGCGCCGAAGTGAGCAGTCAGTCTTGTTATTCTCCAACGCATTAATCTTATGATGTTGGGGAAGTCATCCGACTCCGCCAGACCGCTTCGGGCTGGAATATGCGACTCAGGCAGTGATCGATCTGTTCTCCCGACGAGTGGTCGGCTGGTCGATGAGCGCCGGCATGACGGCTCATTTGGTTGACGGCGGCATCGCGTGCGGCATGAGTCGCGCTCGCAATGTTGGGACGACGCGGTGATGGAGAGCTTCTTTTCGTCGCTCAAAACCGAACGCACAACGCGCAAGAACTACCGAACGAGAAACGTGGCCAAGGCGGATATGTTTGACTACATCGGGCGCTTCTACAATACGACCCGACGTCATTCGATAATTGGATACGTCAGCCGGTTGAGTTCGAACGAACGCTGGGTTTCGCCTAACTGGCTGTCCGTCAAACCGGCGGCGGCTCGTCTGAATCATCGTCCCGGTGGGTCGCTCCTCGCAAGCAGCAGGCGATCCACCAGCGCTTCGTCGTCCATCCTCACCCCCGCCATAGCGGCGCTCGGACTGGGCCAGCGCAAGTCCCATTCCACGGAAGTACGTTCCTTGTGCCACGTCCATGTTCGTGGCGATCGGCGCGGCCTGGACGCCTTCGGTCATTTGCCGAAGGACATGGTATTTCGTCGGCACCATCCGCAAGCGCGGCAACCTCGTTCAAGAACGGGTTGACTTGGGCAACCGGACGACAAGCCGCCGCGCGATTGGTCGTTTGCAGGCTCATGGAGAGATGCGGGCGGCCGAATATCTTGGCCAGTGCATGAGGGGTACGGCGGCGCCAACAATAGACCGCTTGCCGGCGAGAGATGTGGAAAGCCAATTTCGGACACCCCCGTGCAGCCGCAATGTGTAGCAGAGCTGTACATCGGCTTCCCGGTCAGACCGGTTCCGTCAACAATTTCAGAGCAGCGGGGCTTCTGGCTGGGGCGGGAGGGATCGAACCTCCGTATGGGGGAATCAAAATCCCCTGCCTTACCGCTTGGCTACGCCCCAACAGGCCGGTCGGGCGGTGGCCATCTTGGTCACGGAATCCCTGTCCGGTGGAGGTCTGTCTATAGAGAGACGTGGCGGAGTTCAACCGTCACCTCCGGTCATTTGGTACCGTTATCGACCGCGACAGAACGGTTTGATCGGCGGGGCGCGGAGGACGCGGCAAAGTATCTCCGGTCGCCGCGAAATTCGAAATTCCCAACCATTGTCAGGAAGGCCCGCGCGCAACACCATGTTTGCCGGATGGGTGACGGGTGGAGCCAGAATGTTGGCGCAGCAATTTGATGCTTACGGTGGCGTTGTTCCGCATGTGAGGAGTGGTCGCCAGCGCGCTGAAAGCGGCTCCGGCGCGCGCCGACGCGGACGGGTGGGGCCGGGCTTGTTCTGGCTGGCCGTCGCGCTGATCCTGCTGGCCCGCGTCGCTTGCTTCTCGACGGAGCAGGCGTCCGGATTTGCCAATGTCGAGAACGCCCGACAGGCCGACGTCAGATGATCGTCAACGCAGCTTGATTTGGGAAAGTCTTCCGGTCGCCGAGCATCTTCTCGAAAATGCGCGCCGCGGGCATGACAACGCGCCCTGGCGACGCCAGCCGCCACAGGCTGCGTGCAATGGTCACGTCCCGCATCGGAATCAGTTTCAGCCGGCCTTGTTCGGCCTGATCGGCGACCGCGGCTTCCGACACGATCGAGACGCCGACGCCGGCGGCGACCACCTGCTTGATTGCTTCGGTACTGCCGATTTCGAGCGTGCGCGTCGGTTCGATGCCGTGCGCGGCGAGTGCCTGCGCCACCACCTCGCGAGTGCCGGAGCCGGGCTCGCGGACGATCATGATTTCATCGGCAAGCCGCTTCGGATCGATCGGCTGAGTGTCGCGTGCGAAGGGATGATCCGGCGCGACGATCAGCGCCATGACATCGGTTTGCCACGGCACCGCTGTCAGCCCGCGCACCTCGACCGGGCCTTCGACGAGGCCGATGTCGATATCCTGATTGGCCATCTGCTCGGCGATATCGCGGGTGTTGGCGCTGACCAGAAACAGATCGACGTCGGGATGCGCGCGATGAAATGCGCCAAGGTAGCGCGCGAGCATATAGGTCGCGATGGTGGTGCTGGCGCCGATCCGCAGCGAGCCGTTGTGCAGGCCGCGCAGCGCGGAGAGTTCGTCCTCGGCGGCGCGCTCGACCGCGAACAGCGCCTCCGCATGGCGCGACAGCGCGAGGCCCTCGTCGGTCGGCACCACGCCCTTCGGCGTGCGATTGAGCAGGCGGCAGCCGACCTGCAATTCGAAGTCGCGGACGCCTTTCGAGATAGCCGGCTGGCTGATGTTCAGCGCCTCGGCGGCGCGCGAGAAGCTGCCGGTGCGGACGACCGCCGCGAACATGCGAAACAAATGGAGGTTGAGCGACATAACCTATCTCTATCGGAGTATGAGAGAATAATATTTCCAATTATTGGCGCTGCAACGCATATTCCTTCTGCATCGAAGGATATTCTTTTCCGTGTCAGATCAACTCCGCTCCGCCGGCCAGCCCGCCAGCCCATCCACCCTTGTGACCAGGATCGCGACGCTGCTGCCCGGCATCGCGTTGTGTGGCGTCGTCACCGCGCTTGCGGTTGGCGTTCAGGCCGTGCAGGAACGCACGCTGGGCCATCCCTATCTCGAAGCCATCGTGATCGCGATCCTGCTCGGCATGGCGTTGCGCTCGGCGTGGACGCCGGGCGTGAAATGGCGTTCCGGCATCGCCTACAGCGCCAAGCAACTGCTCGAGGTCGCCGTCGCGCTGCTCGGTGCGTCGGTGACCTTCGCGGTGATCGCGTCGTCGGGTGTGCTGCTGCTGGCGGCGATTGTCATCATCGTGGTGCTGACGCTGCTGGTGAGCTACGGCATCAGCCGCGCGCTCGGACTGTCGACGCGGATGGCGATCCTGGTCGCCTGCGGCAATTCGATCTGCGGCAACTCGGCGATTGCCGCGGTAGCGCCGGTGATCAACGCCAATTCCGACGATATCGCCTCGTCGATCTCGTTCACCGCCATTCTCGGCGTAATCATCGTGTTGGGATTGCCGATCCTGGTGCCGTTGATGACGCTGTCCGAAACCCAGTACGGCATTCTCGCCGGGCTTACGGTTTACGCGGTGCCGCAGGTGCTGGCGGCGACGGTGCCGGTGGGGCTGGTCAGCGTGCAGATCGGAACGCTGGTGAAACTGGTGCGAGTGATGATGCTGGGGCCGGTGGTGGCCTGCATCGCGCTCGGCGCGCGCCGGTTCGCGCGCGGCGGAGAGGGCCACGCGGCGCAGCTCGGCTTCTTCAAGGCGGTGCCCTGGTTCATCGTCGCGTTCTTCGTGTTGGCGGCGTGCCGTTCGTTCGCGCTGATTCCCGATGCGGCGCTGCCGGTGATCCAGACGATCGCCAGCGTGCTCACCGTGCTGTCGATGGCGGCACTCGGCCTCGGCGTCGATCTGCGGGTGATCCGCGAGGTCGGCGGCAAGGTGACGGCGGCGGTGTCGCTGTCGCTGGTGTTTCTGGTCGGTGCTGGTCTGTTGCTGGTGCGTTTTATTCTGCCGGCCTAGCCGCGCGACGGCCGATGGCTCGCGTAGCCCAGCCGCAACGAGATATCGTGCGTGCAATCGAGCAGGGCTTTTGCAATCGGGCTGTGCCAGTCGGTATTGAAAGTGCCCGCCGGACCCATCGCGGTGATCGACAGCACCACCGCGCCGGTATGATCGAACACCGGCGCAGCGAACGCATTGACGCCGGGTAGCGGATCGCTGATCGCGCGGGTGATGCCGCGCTTGCGGACATCGGCCAGCATGGCTTCGGTCTCGGCGCTGTGCAGCGATTTTTTGCCGGAATAACCGACGCCGAGGCGGTCGAGCTTCGTGTCCAGCGCGGCTTTCACGACATTGGACGGAAGGAACGCGGCGAAGATGCGCCCCGTCGCCGTCTCCAGCATGCCCATCACCGAGCCGACGCGCATGACAATGTGAACCGGGTGACTCGACTCTTCGAGCCGCACCACGGTCGGGCCGTAGGTGCCCCACACCGATAGCGAAACGGCGTGATTGATCTCGCGCGCCAGCGCCGCGATCCTCGGCGTGGCGATGCGAACGGCGGACAGGCGATGCAGGCTGATGAGGCCGAGTTCGAGCGCGAAGGCGCCGAACTCATAGTGGCCGGTGGCTTCGTTCTGTTCGATCAGGCCGAGACGCTGGAAACTGACGAGATAGGGATGCGCCTTGGCCGGCGTCATGCCGGCTTCGCGCGCCAGATCGCGCAGCATCATCGGCTCGAGGCTTCGCGCCAGCGCCCGCAGCAGTTGCCCGCCGACCTCGATCGATTGAATGCCGCGAGACTCTTTGCCCATATCGTGTGCTCTATACCTGCGGCGCGTTAGACCGCAAGGAAGCCGCCATCGACCGGCAGCGTCACGCCGCTGACATAGGACGCCATGTCGGAAGCGAGAAACACCACGGGGCCGACCAATTCATCCGGCTGGCCGACGCGGCCGAGCGGGGTGCGACCGACGAAGCCGGCGAGCCGCGCGGGATCCTCGCGCGTGGCCTTGGTCATCGCGGTCTCGATCACGCCCGGTGCGATGGCGTTGACGCGAATGCCGTCGCGGGCAAGTTCGCGCGCCAGCGATTGCGTCAATAACTTCACGCCGCCTTTCGACGGCGAATAGCCAAGCGTATCGGCGACGCCGACGAAGGACGCGATGGAGCCGATGTTGATGATGCTGCCGTGCGTTTGTCGTAACGCCGGCAGAAAGGCATGGGTGACATTGAAGACGCCGTTGAGATTGACATCGAGCACGCGCCGCCAGTTGTCATGCGCGCGGGGCGAGTCGATGGTTTCGCGGATGATGATCCCGGCATTGTTGACGAGGATCGCAATCGGGCCGATTTCCGCACCGATAGTTTTCGCGAGCGCCGCGCAGGCGTCCGTGTCGGTGACGTCGAGGTGAAATGACCAACTGCTCCGGCCGCGCGCAGCGATTGCCGTCGCCGTGTCCTTCGCCATTGCCGCATCGATATCGGTGACCACCACATCGGCGCCGTGCGCGGCGAGGCCGAGCGCGATGGCGCGGCCGTTGCCTTGTCCCGCGCCGGTCACCAGCGCCAGCCGTCCGTCGAGCAATTGCGGTTGCGATGTGCTCATGGCTCAGGCCCCATGTGCTGCGGTGGACGCGAGGTGGCGGCCGGCGATGTAACCGAACGTCAGCGCCGGGCCGAGCGTGATGCCCGCGCCCGGATAGTTGCCGCCCATGATGCTCGCCATGTCGTTGCCCGCCGCATAGAGGCCGGGGATCGGCTGGCCGTTGGCGTCGAGCGCGCGCGCGTTCTCGTCGGTCTTGATGCCGGCATAGGTGCCGAGATCGCCGATCACCATCTTGATGGCGTAGAACGGGCCTTGTTCGATCGGCGCGATGCAGGGGTTGGGGCCATGCAGCGCATCGCCCTGATAGCGGTTGTAGGCGCGCGTGCCCTTGCCGAAGCGCGAGTCGCTGCCGTTGGCGGCTTCCGCGTTGAACTCCTTCACTGTCGTCTCGAAAGTCTTGGCGTCGATGCCGGCGGTCTTCGCCAGTTCACTGAGCGTCGCGCCGCGCATCAGGTAGCCGGTCTTGAGATGATGGCCGAGCGGCATCGGGAACGGTGGCACGCAACCGAGCCCGTATTTGCGCAGCGCATGATGATCGCAGATCAGGTACGCGGCGATCTCCTCACCGGGCTTCGTTGCCTTCACCATGGCCTGCACGAAGTCGTGGTACGAATTGCCTTCGTTGGCAAAGCGGCGGCCATCGCGCATCACGGCGATGACGCCGGGTTTGGCGCGATCGATGAAGTGCGGCATCACGCCCTTGCTGCCGTCCTTGCGCGTCGTCACCGACACCGGCACCCATGCGGCCGCGTTCGGCAGACGATCCTCGACGCTGCCGCCAGCGGTTTCCGCCAGCCGCAAGCCGTCGCCGGTGTTGCCGGTGGGGCCGGGGGAGTAATGTTCCGCCCCAGTCGGCGCGTGCGGGAACATCGCCTTGCGCCGTTCCACGTCATGCGGGAAGCCGCCGCAGGCGAGAACGACACCGCGCCGCGCATTGACGCGCACGTCCTTGCCCTCGTGCTGCACGATCGCGCCGCGCACCGCGCCGTTCTCGACGGTTAGCTCGCGCACCGGCGACGACAGCCACAGCGGCACCTTGAGATCGAACGCCGACTTGGCGAGACGGCCGGCGAGGGCGTTGCCGTTGGTCAGCGTCATGCCGCGGCCGTGCTTCATCACGTCGCGGAAATGCTTCGACAATCGCTTGGCAACGTAGAACGCCGATGTCAGCGATTTCGTTGCGCGCATGAAGTGGATGATCTCCTTGCCGGAGCCCAGCATCATGCCAAACACCGTCAGTTCCGGCAGCGGCGCGCCGAGATGCCTGATGGCATCGCCGAGTTCGCGGCCGTCGAATGGACGCGTCACCATCGAGCGGCCGCCTTGCGTGCCGCCCGGCGCTTCCGCGTGATAATCGGGGAAGGTCAGCGGCATGTCGAAGCGCAGCGCGGTCTGCGTGGTGAAGAAATCCACCGCCTCGGGGCCGGCTGACAGAAACGCATCGACGCGCGCGGCGTCAAAATTGTTGCCGGCCTCGTGGCGCAGATAGGTGCGGGCGGCGTCCGGGGCTTCTTCAATGCCCCAGGCGCGCGCCAGCGAGGTGCCCGGAATCCACAGCCAGCCGCCGGAGCGGGCTGTGGTGCCGCCGAAGCGCGGCTCCTTCTCGACGATGAGGACCTTAAGGCCGCGATGCGCGGCGGTGACCGCCGCCGACATGCCGGCGGCGCCGGAGCCAACCACGAGCACGTCGCAATCGTAAGTGTTTGCCCCAAGAGTCCCGTTTGCCATCGTCATCACCCTAGAAACTGACTCGAAATCTGTTTTGTTCGCAGATTTCCAACACGAAGATCGTCGTCCCCGCGAAGGCGGGGACCCATACGCCGCAGCGATTCGGTTCCATCAACCGAGGTGAGATTGTTGATAACAACCAACGCCAGGGGTTATGGGTCCCCGCCTGCGCGGGGACGACGCCGAGATTGTTTGAGCGTCTTGTGACGAACTCATTTTGATCAGAATGGCTCTTACTTCTTGAGCAGTGGGCACTTGGATTCCGAGACCGGGCGATAAGCATCGTCGCCCTTGATGGTCTTGACGATCTCCAGATAGTCCCACGGCTCCTTGGATTCCGACGGCTTCTTCACCCGCGCGAGATACATGTCGCGGATGACACGGCCGTCTTCGCGCAGCTTGCCGCCGTGCACGAAGGTGTCCTCGATCGGCAGTTCGCGCATCTTGGCCATCACCTTGGCCGGATCGTCAGTGCCGGCGGCCTTGATCGCCTTGAGATAGTGCAGCACCGAGCCATAGACGCCGGTGTGGATCATGGTCGGCATCACGTTGGTCTTGGCGAAGAATTTCTTCGACCAGGCACGGGTCTTGTCGTCCATGTTCCAGTAGGAGGCGGTGGTCATGTAGGTGCCTTGCGCGCCCTGAAGGCCGATGGCGTGCACGTCGGTATCGAACATCAACAGGCCGACCAGTTTCTGCCCGCCCTTCACGAGGCCGAATTCGCCGGCCTGCTTGATGGCGTTGTCGGTGTCCTGACCGGCATTGGCGAAGGCGACGACGTTGGCTTTCGAATTCTGCGCTTGCAGCACGAAGGAGGAGAAGTCGGCGGTGTTGGTCGGATGCTTGACGCCGCCGATCACGGTGCCGCCCAACTGCTTGATGAAGTCGGTTGCATCCTTCTCGAGCTGATGGCCGAAGGCATAGTCGGCGGTGATGAAGTACCAGGACTTGCCACCTTCCGCGAGCACGGCGGAGGCCGTCACCTTCGACAGCGCATAGGTGTCGTAGGCAAAGTGCACGGTGTTGGGACTGCACAATTCGTTGGTCAACGAACTGGCGCCGGGGCCGGACAGCAGCGCGATCTTGTTGCGCTCCTTGGCCATGTTGTGGACCGCGATGGCGATTCCGGAATTCGGAATATCGGCGACGGCATCGACCTTGCCGTTATCGAACCATTCGCGTGCGATCTGCACGCCGACGTCGGTTTTCATCTGATGGTCGGCGCTGATGATCTCGATCTTCTTGCCGAGCACGGTGGGGCCGAACTCCTCGACCGCCATCTGGGCTGCGACCACGGAACCCGGGCCGCTGTTGTCGCGTCCCCAGCTCGACAGGTCGGTCAGCACGCCGATGCGGACGACGTCGTCCGAGATTTGCGCTGATGCCGTCGTCGTCATTGCGGCGAGCAGGGCGCAGATCAGCAAAGGCTTCTTCATATGTTCACTCCCCATGGTTGTCCGCTCTGGCGGCGGCGGAATGGCGCATCAGCCCATACAGTTTTATTGGGGTCAAGTTTGATAATGGCGAAATCGTTTGTCAATATGAAATTAACGGAGCGATGTTCCCGAAATGATCTGCGATTGGACTCTCGTGCCGGTTCCGCGAAGGCGAATAACTGCGTTGTGTGTTTGCGGGAGCAGCGCCTCGAATGCGATTCGGCGAAGCGAGATGATTACTTCGCGGTGTGTTGCGTGATCGCATTACGGTTGTATTGCACTGACGTTTGCAATTCGAAGTGATCATTCCGTCATGATGTGATGATCACATCGTGTTGTCATCTCATCGGTACAAATTGAATCACGCTAATCGTGTGAGTTGCGGATGCGGCGATGTGTGATAGTGGTTCGTTCCCGGCATTTGCATCCCGAGGTATGGGAATATCCGCAAAGGCTGGATTGAAGAGAACCATGAGCAAGCAAATGCTGCTGATGGAGTTATCGGTTCGATACGCGCCCGACGAACCCGCTTACGCCGGGCCGTGATATCTGATCCGCTCCATTCTCGGCGCGCTTGTGTCAACAAGGAGAAATCAGTGGCTCGCAAAGCTAAGACAGTCGCGCGGAAAACCAAGTCGGCGAAACCAGCGAAGAAGACGGTGAAGAAAACGGCACCGAAGGCGAAGAAGATCGCGCGCCGTCCTTATTCGAAGGCGGACATCAAGGAACTGCGCGCGCATTCGAAGGCGCGCACGCCGGTCGAGAAAATCGCGAAGCTAACCAAGCGGACTGTCGGCTCGCTGCGCCAGAAGGCCATGAAGCTCGGAATCGGCCTCGGCCATCAGCGCTGAGGGCCGGATTGAGAGTTCGTCATCCGGCAATTCGTTTTGCATGCGAATTCTCAACACGAAAAACGTCGTCCCCGCGCAGGCGGGGACCCATAACCCCTGAACTTCGTTGTAGTCAAAGAAGCAACAACAAACGCTCTTTCTAATCTCAACGACACGGCGTCTGGGTCCCCGCCTGCGCGGGGACGACGCTGTAAGTGGGGAAGCGTTGAGGACACTTGCGGCGATAGTATCCCCGGCGCTTGATCCGCGCCCGAGGCGCGCTATATCAAAATCCTCCCGTCCTATTTGAATGAGCAAGCCAGGATTTTGGTGATGTCGACGATTGATGCCAGCAGCGAAGCCCAACCGTTTCAGGCCGAGGTGGCCGAGCTTTTGCAGCTCATGGTGCATTCGGTCTATTCCGAGACCGACATCTTCCTGCGCGAACTGATCTCCAACGGCTCCGACGCCTGTGACAAACTGCGCTACGAGGCGATCGCCAGGCCGGAATTGATGGAGCAGGGCGGCCCGCTCGCGATTCGTATCGTCCCCGATAAGGCTGTCAACACGTTGGCGGTGATCGACAGCGGCATCGGCATGGATCGTCAGGAACTGATCGACAACCTCGGTACCATCGCGCGTTCCGGAACCAAGTCGTTCGTGGCGCGGCTGAAAGAGGCGAAGGACGGCGCCAGTTTGATCGGCCAGTTCGGCGTCGGCTTCTACGCGGCCTTCATGGTGGCGGAACGTGTCGTGGTCACCAGCCGTCGCGCGGGCACCAATGAAGCCTGGGTGTGGTCCTCGTCCGGTGGGAGCGGCTTCACGGTGACGCCGGGCACGGCGGAGGATGTCGAGCGTGTCGCGCGCGGCACCGAGATCGTGCTGCATCTCAAGCCCGAGGCGAAGGATTATCTCGAACCCGCGCGGATCGAGCGCATTGTCCATGCCTATTCCGACAACATCCAGTTTCCCATCGAACTGGTGGCTGATGGCGGCGAACCGAAGCAGATCAATTCGGCCAGCGCGCTGTGGCAGCGTCCGAAATCCGAGCTGAAGCCGGAAGACTACGCGGCCGCCTACAAATCCATCGCGGGCGCGTTCGACGAGCCGGCGATGACGCTGCATTACCGCGCCGAAGGCCGGCAGGCTTACGCCGTGCTGCTGTTCGCGCCGTCGTCGAAGCCGTTCGATCTGTTCGAGCCGTCGCGCAAGGGGCGGGTGAAGCTCTACGTCCGTCGCGTGTTCATCACCGATGACGCCGACCTGCTGCCGCCCCATCTGCGGTTCATTCGCGGCGTGGTCGACAGCGAGGACCTGCCGCTGAACATCTCGCGCGAGATGTTGCAGAACAATCCGCAACTCGCGCAAATCCGCAAGGCGGTGACCGGCCGCGTGATCTCCGAACTGGAGACCTTGAGCGAGAAGGAGCCGGAGCAGTTCGACAAGATCTGGGATGCGTTCGGCCCGGTTATCAAGGAAGGGCTCTATGAGGATTTCGAGCGTCGCGAAAAGCTGCTGGCGTTGGCGCGTTTCAACATCACGACGGGCAACCGCCGTTCGTTGAAACAATACGTCGCGGATTTCAAGCCGAACCAGACCGAGATCTATTTCCTGGTCGGCGACAGCATCGAGCGCCTGAAATCCAATCCGATGCTGGAGGCGGCCTCCGCGCGCGGCATCGAGGTGCTGCTGCTTACCGATCCGGTCGATGCGTTCTGGACCTCGGCGCAGCTTGATTTTGAAGGCAAGCCGCTGAAGTCGCTGAGTCAGGGCGATATCGATTTCGACCTGATCCCGCTGCTCGACGACAAGGACAAGGCGAAGGATGAGACGGCGGTGGATGAATCCGCTGTCGTCGCCGCGATCAAGGCGAGCCTCGGCGACCGCGTCGCCGACGTGAAGGTGTCGCGCCGCCTCACCACCAGCGCATCGTGCATTGTCGCCGGCAGTTTTGGACCGGATCGCGAACTCGAGCGGCTGTTGGCGCAGCAGCAGCGTGGTGGCCGGACCAAGCCGATCCTTGAGATCAATCCGCGCCATCCGCTGGTCGCGGCCGTCACCGCGACCGATGACACGACGCGGCGCGACGATCTCTCGTTATTGCTGCTGGAGCAGGCGCAAATCCTCGAAGGCGAATTGCCGGAAGATCCGGCGGCCTTCACCGCGCGGCTCAATCGCCTGGTGCTGCAAGCGACATAACGTCGTTCGTATCAGCCGAAAGATGCAATGCCGCGCGCTTGCAACGTGCGCGGCGCGGGCGTTCAATCGAACCGCTAGGCGCAGCGTCCGGGTTGCTGCGATGACGGAGCCGTCATCTGTGTGGCGGCGATTGCATCTCGTGTCTCGGTCTGCGCGACTTTGCAGATCAGGAGAACGAGAATGTCGGACGGATTATATCCCGCAGCCACGCGCGAACTGGCCGAGAAGCGGCGGTCGCTCGCACCCGAGGCCGAAGCGGCGTTTCAGGCCTTCAGCCAGAAGGTGTTCGCGGAAGGCGCATTGCCGGTGAAGGTCAAACAACTGATCGCGGTGGCGGTCGCGCATACCACGCAATGTCCTTACTGCATTTCCGGCCACACCAAGGCGGCGCTGCGTCATGGCGCGTCGCAGGAGGAACTGATGGAAGCGATCTGGGTCGCCGCCGAAATGCGCGCTGGCGGTGCCTACGCCCATTCGCTGCTGGCAATTACTGAGATGGAGAAGATGGCCGCGAAGGGCGGGTAAGGAGGACGTCGAGGACAAACCTGTCCGGCGCATCCTGCGTCATTGCGAGCGAAGCAATTCAGTTCTTTCCTTAACGCTGGATTGCTTTGTCACCAACGCCCTCGCAACGACGATCGTGGTGCGCCATCGGCTTGACAGCCTGTGTCCGCGATCGGCTATACATAATTTCGTATTTGGCCGTGGTGCCATAACGAAATGATGGGTGGCCATGGACCTGCGCCAGCTCCGCTATTTTATGGCGATCGTCGAACAAGGATCATTTTCCCGCGCGGCCGAGATGCTCAACGTCGCACAGCCGGCGCTGAGTCTTCACGTTCGCCATATGGAAGCCGAACTCGGCACGCCTCTGCTGGTGCGCAGTCCGCAGGGCGTGGTGGCGACCGAGGCGGGGCAGATCCTGCTGCGCAACGCACGCATCATCACCGATCAGTTCGCCATCGCGCAGCATGAGATCAAGGGGCACGAGGCGGAGCCGGTCGGCGAGGTGCGTCTCGGGCTGCCGGGAACCATCAGCCAGTTTCTCTCGGTGCCGCTGATCGTCGAAGCGCGCCGGCTTTATCCCAAGGTCAAGCTGCGGATCGCGGAAGCGATGAGCGGTTTCGTGCTGGAATGGATTCGCGAAGCGCGGATCGATCTCGCGGTGTTGTACGGACCGGCGCCGGATCGCTCGCTGGTGTCGTCGCCGCTGTTGACGGAAGATCTGTGGTTGCTCGGCCCCGCCGCGCCGATGGAGGGCATCAAGGCACCGGCATCGGAGAGTTGCACCTACAAGCGCGCGGCGGAGTTGCCGCTGATCCTGCCCAGCAGTCATCACGGGCTGCGCGCGCTGCTGGAAAGAGAAGCGGCGAGCCATTCGCTGTCACTCAACACGGTGATCGAGGCGGATTCCTACGCCAATATCAAAGGGCTGGTCGGCGTCGGATTGGGCTATTCGATCCTGCCGTTTCACTCGATCGCGCAGGAGGTTGGGGCCGGTACTTTGCGTGCGTGGCGGGTGACGAAGCCGGCATTGCGGCGCGACGTCCATCTGGTGCATTCGGTGGCGCGGCCGTTGACGCACGCGGCGACCAAGATCGAAGCGCTGTGCCGCGCCACATTGCTCGATCTCGCCGCCACCGGCCGCTGGCAAGGCGCGCGGGCGTTGAAGGGGGCATGAGCACGCGATCTGCTTGGATAAATTGAGGATGTGTTGAGAACCCATCCATCGTCATGAAACTATCCGTCGTCATGGCCGGATTTATTCCGGCCATCCACGAGTTAGCTGCAACGAGAAAGACGTGGATGGCCGGGACCATAGGCGAGCGAAGCGACGCCGTTCTTCGAACGGCTATGGGCGAGCGAAGCGACGCCGTTCTTCGAACGGCTATGCCCGGCCATGACGGAGAGGTGGAGTTCTGGGAGTTTCCATAGTGCTCTACTTCGACGTCGCTCCCGCACCTTCACCCGCCGTCCATAACGCCTTAAGCCCGTCGCGATAGGTTGGATACGCGAGGTCGACGTTCAGGTCGCGTTTCAGCCGCGCGTTGGAGATGCGATTGTTGGTCGCGTAGAAGCTGCGCGCCATGTCGCTGAGCCCGGCGTCCGCGAAATCGATCTCCGGCGGCGGTGCGATGCCCATTAATGAGGCGGCGAACGTCACCACATCCTGCGGCGGCGCGGGCTCATCGTCGCAGACATTCCAGATATCAGTCGTTTCGTGCGCGAAGGCGGCCGCGATGGACTGCGCGATGTCCGTGACGTGGATGCGATTGAAGACCTGTCCCGGCTTGACAATGCGACGCGCCGTGCCGGCCCGCAGATTTGTCAGCGCGTTGCGTCGCGGACCATAAATTCCCGCAAGTCGCAGGATGCTGGTGCGTTCGCCGGCAAGGGTCATCCATTCGCTCTCCGCCGTCGCACGGGCCGTGCGGCGTCCGGCGCTCGGCGCGACTGGTGCTGTCTCGTCGATCCATTGGCCGTTGTGATCGCCATAAACGCCGACCGTCGAGAGATAGACGATGCGCCGAATGCCGCTTGCCGCGATGATGGGGCCGAACGCTCGGAGCACCGGATCGCCGTTACCGGACGGCGGCACCGAGATCAGCAGCAAGTCCGCCTTCGCGAGAGTCTTGGCGATGATGGGATCGGCGCGGTCGGGACCAAAATTCAGTGTCTCGCAATCGCCTCTCGCCGCGTGGCGCGACGTGTCGCGGACAGTAGCGGTGATGTTTGCGTAGTCGCCGGCAAAGCGATCGAGAAAGTGACGGCAGCTATAGCCGAGGCCGAAGATGAATAGATTCATGCCGTATCCCGGACGCGGTCAGCCAGGACCGGCCTCTGAAGGTCGTGACGATTTCGACCTGCACTCTACGACGCGGAGGCCGTTCCAGCCATACACTTGCGCCACGCCTCGGCAAGCGCTTCCGCCGCATCCTCGACCTCGCGTGTCGTGGTGGTCGCACCCAACGACAGCCGCACCGCGCCGAGCGCCTTGCGCTCGGGAACGCCCATGGCGCGCAGAATGGCGGAGGCTTCCTCGCGGTCGGCGTGACACGCCGAGCCGGTGGAGGCCATCACCTGCTGACATGCCTCCAGTACCGCGCGGCCGGAGGCGCCAGGAAACAGGACGTTGAGCGTATTCGGTAGTCGTGCGGTCGGGTGTCCCGTGAGAACGATGTCCGGAATGGTGTGTTGCAACCGCGCGAACAGATCGCGGGTCAGCACCACCATTTGCGCGGTGCTACCCTCACGCAGCCGCTCGGCGGCGAGACGGCAGGCTTCCCCGAGGCCGACGATGGAGGCGACGTTCTCGGTGCCGGGGCGGCGGCCGGATTCCTGGCCCGCGCCGCGCAGTACCGATTGCGTGCGCACACCGCGCCTGACGTAAAGCACGCCGATCCCCTTCGGCGCATAGAGCTTGTGACCGGCGATCGACAGCAGATCGATGTCGAGCGTTTTCACATCGACGGCGATTTTGCCGACGGCTTGCGCGGCATCGACATGGATCAGCGCACCGTGCTCGTGCGCGGAGGCGACGATCTCGGCGACCGGTTGCAGGACGCCGGTTTCGTTCTGGGCGTGGATCAGCGTGACGAGCCCCGCGCCGTCGCGGATGGCACGACGTGCATCGTCGGGATCGATGCGGCCGTCAGCTCCGACCCCGATGCGATGAACGGCGTAACCGTCTCGCGCCAGTTGATCGCACGGTTCGTCGGTTGCCGGATGCTCGACCGTGCTGGTAACGATGGCGCGCTTGCCGCCGTTCGGTCCGATGCTGCCGCGAATGGCGATGTTGTTCGCCTCCGTGCCGCCGCTGGTGAAGATGATCTCCTCGGGTTCGGCGCCGATGAGTGCAGCGACATGACCGCGTGCGACAGCGATTGCATCTTTCGCAGCGTGGCCGAGCGCGTAGCTCGATGACGGGTTGCCGTATTGCTCGCGCAGGAACGGCAGCATGGCATCGAGTACGCGAGGCGCGATCGGCGTGGTGGCGTTGTGGTCAAGATAGATCGGCATCGGCGTGTCCGAAAATGACAACGGGCGCGACCGAGGCCGCGCCCGTCATGTCAGCGCGATCAGGTTGCGGTGGCTTCCTTCGCCATCAGCGCGTAGCGGAAGTTGTCGGGGTCGAGGCAATCGAGCAGCAGCGACGCGCGCTCGGCCTGCGGATACATCAGGAAGCCGAGTTTCGGATGCTTGCCGTTCGGCAGCGCTACATCATGCGCAGTGTTGTAGGCGATCCAGTTGCCTTCCCACGCCCCGAACAGCGCCTTGCGCGCCGCGACAACTTTGGCGTCGGTGATCGGAAGATTGGTTGGCGGTTCTTCCAGCATCACCTTGCGCACGTCGGCGGGATCGACTGGTACCCAACCGAAGCCGTCGAGAAAGACTTCGGCACGGCAGTGCTGTGCCTTGGTGACGTTGGCCGAACCGGCGCCGAGGCTCTTGTAACCGAATTGCGAGGGCAACACGCGAAGGCCGTAGACGTCGCGCGCCGGCACACCGGCGGCGCGGGCGAGTCCGACATAAAGCGCGTTGAGATCGGCGCACTTGCCGCCGAGATTGCCGCTTTTGAGCATGGAGGCGACATCGCCGATGCCGCAACCTCGCGTGGAAGCGGTGCGCACCGTATTCTCCACCACCCATTCGTAGATCGCGCGCGCCTTCTCGATGTCGGTTGAGGCTTTCGCTTCAGTGACGATCTTGTCCGAGGTCTGCTTGACGATGCCGTCGACCGGAATCAATTCGGTACCTTGAAGGTTGAGCTTGCGCTCGGCATCGCTGAGCGGGGGAGCTTTGCCCGGTTTACTAAGATCAATGGCGCGGTCGCGCGTCGCCACGCGACTGGTGACTTCGATCGTCGGCATGAACTCGTCGTCCTTCCAGATCACGTGCAGCATGTCCGCGCCGTATTTCGGATCGCGCACGCGTTCCACCTTGGCGGCGTTGCCTGTCCACTTGGTTTCGCCCGGACGGCTCCACTCGGTTTCGTTCACGGAGGGCAGCGGAATCCAGGCCTGCATTTTTCCGTCCGGCTTGGCGATCTCGAGCTTGGTGACGAGATCGACGCTGCGCCATGCGCCGGGATTCGGCGCAAAAACGGCCTGCGCCCACGCCGTGCCCGGCAGCGCCGCGGCGAGCGATAGCGCGGTGGTGCCTTGAATGAATTCGCGTCGGTTCATCGTGTCGTCTCCTCACGTGGATTGTTGATTATTTGGATGGTGATGGGTTGGGTGCGGGATACCGCCGCCGGATACAGCGTTTCGATGGTCGTCAGCACGTCGGGCCGCGACCAGTCGAGGTCGCCTTCGATGAAAAGCCGCGGCGTGAGATCGGGCGCGAGCACGACAGTCGACGGCAGCGCGCTCACTTGCCATGCCTTGGTGACGGCGCGGTCGCGGTCGAGCAGGACGGGAAAATTCACCGGCAGCTTTTCGAAGAAGGCACGCACCCGCAGATCGACTTCGGCGACATCAATGGCGACGATCTTCAACGGTTTGCCGCGAGCGATCTCCGTCAGCCGTTGCAGCGAGGTGATTTCGCGGACACAGGGCTCGCACCACGTCGCGAAGAAGTGCAGCAGTACGACGTTGCCCTTGAAGTCTTGCAGGTCGCGCGGCGTGCCGCGCAGGTCATCCAGACTGAAGGACCTCGGCGCTGCTTCAGTCCATGGCCGGAGAGCAGGCGTTTCCGATGCGGCGGGAAAGGGGGTGAAGCCTGCGAAGACGGCAGCCGCCAGCGCAGTCCACACAAGGAGCTTGCGTGGAAAACCGTCCGCGTCCTGATTCGATCTGGAAGATATTCGGCCCCGACCCGCGGGAGCGGTGCTTGCCGCCACGCTGCCCAGTTTGAGGTCGCTCGACAATCTCGTCAATAAGTCGAAGTGCGGCGAAATGCCCATCGAGAGGGCGGTTCTTGCCGTTTCGCAGCGAAGTTCTTCGCAAAGATGTATTCTTGAGGAATAATTCAGCAAATGCAAAGAGATAACGCGTTGTTGCGACTGCGGTATCGCGACGCGGTATATTGTCGTGTGAAATGTTGTTGCCGGTTTTGCTGCTTTGACAGTGCATTGATATCGCCGTACTTTTTATTTTGACAAACTCTAAAGTTTGGGACGTCCCCCGTTGGGGGCCGGAATTTGGGAGGAATGTTCCATGAACATGGAACTCTCGCGGCGCTCGTTTATGCTCGGGGCCGGCGCGGGTTTGGCGGGAACGAGTCTTGGGGCGCTTGGATTTGGTGAAATCGAAGCCGCTCACGCACTATCGATCCGGCCTTTCAAGCTCGCGCAGACCAAGGAAGTTCGCAGCCAGTGTCCTTATTGTGCGGTCTGCTGCGGCATGATGATTTTCGCGGCCGAAAGCAAGGTCGAGAAGGGCAAGATGGAAGTCACCCATATCGAGGGTGACGTGGACCATCCGGTCAATCGCGGAACGTTGTGCCCGAAGGGCGCCGGCGCGATCGACTACATCAAGTCGAAGTCGCGCGTTAAGTATCCGATGTATCGCAAGCCCGGCACGAACAGCTTCGAGCGTGTGAGCTGGGATTTCGCGATGGAGCGCATCGCGAAGCTGATGAAGGAAGATCGCGACGCCAACTGGGTCGAGAAGAACCGCGATGGCGTGACCGTCAACCGTTGGTTGACCACCGCGTTCCTCGCCGGCTCCTCGGTCGCCAACGAAGGCGGATGGGCGACGTTCAAGGTCTCGCGTGGCCTTGGGCTGTTACAGATCGAAAACCAAGCCAGGATTTGACACGGACCGACGGTGGCCAGTTTGGGCCCCACATTTGGTCGCGGTGCAATGACGAACAGCTGGACTGACATCAAGAACGCCGATGTCATCTGGATCATGGGTGGTAACGCAGCGGAAGCGCATCCCTGCGGATTCAAATGGGTCACCGAGGCGAAAGCCGAGCGTGGCGCCAAGCTGATGGTGGTCGACCCGCGGTTCAACCGCTCGGCTTCGGTCGCGGATCACTATGCGCCGATCCGCTCCGGATCGGACATCGCGTTCCTGTCGGGTGTGATCAACTACCTGCTCACCAACGACAAGATTCACAAGGAGTACGTGCGCAACTTCACCAACGCCGCGTTCATCGTGCGCGATGACTTCGAGTTTAACGAGGGTCTGTTCTCGGGATACGACGAGTCGAAGCGCTCCTATGATCGCAGCACCTGGGAATACAAGTTCGGTGACGACGGCTTCGCCATTCGCGATATGACGTTGCAGGATCCGCGCTGTGTCTTCCAGTTGATGAAGAAGCACTTCGCGCAATACACGCCGGAACTGGTCGAGCGCGTCTCGGGCACCCCGAAGGACAAGTTCCTGAAGGTTGCCGACTGGGTCGCGTCCACCGCCAACGGCGAGCGCGCGATGACAATCATGTACGCGCTCGGATGGACACAGCACTCCCATGGTGCGCAGAACATCCGTTGCGCGGCGATGATCCAGCTTCTGTGCGGCAATATCGGTATTCCCGGCGGCGGCGTGAACGCATTGCGCGGTCACTCCAACGTGCAGGGCATCACCGACGTCGGCACCCTGACGGCGGCGATCCCGGGCTATCTGGCCCTGCCGACCGAACAGGAACCGACGCTGGAGTCGCACCTCGGCAAGCGTACCTTCAAGCCGCTGACGCCAAACCAGACCAGCTATTGGCAGAACTATCACAAGTTCTACGTCAGCTTCCTGAAGACGCAGTTCGGCGCCAATGCCACCAAGGAGAACGAGTTCGGCTACAACTACCTGCCGAAGCTTGATGGCATCTATGACTGCATCAAGATGTTCGACCTGATGCATCAGGGCAAGACCACCGGTCTCCTCTGTCAGGGCTTCAACCCCCTGATGGCGATTCCGAACACGAACAAGAGCCGGGAAGCGCTGTCGAAGCTGAAGTTCCTGGTCAGCATGGACCCGATCGAGACCGATACGGCTCGGTTCTGGGAGAACCATGGCGAGTTCAACAACATCGATCCCGCCAAGGTTCAGACTGAAGTCTTCATGCTGCCGGTCACCTCGTTCGCCGAGGAAGAAGGCAGTGTGACCAACTCCAGCCGCCTCATCCAGTGGAAGTGGAAGGCTGCCGATCCCTACTTCGAGTCGAAGACCGACACGGAGATTCTCGCCGACCTGTTCGTGCGTATGCGCAAGATGTACGAAAAGGACGGCGGCAAGGGTAAGGAAGCGCTGCTTGCGGTGGACTGGAGCTACAAGGACCCGCTGCATCCGACTGTCGACGAGCTTCAGATCGAGCTCAACGGCAAGGCCTTGACCGACCTCAAGGACGCGGAAGGCAAGGTGGTTCGCGCCGCCGGCCAGCGGCTCGCCACCTTCGGCGAAATGCGTGACGACGGTTCGACCGACGGCTGCATGTGGATCTACACAGGCTTCTACGGTCCGACCGGCAACATGGCGCAGCGGCGCGATAATGCCGACCCGTCAGGGCTCGGTGTCTATCCGAGCTGGGGCTTCTCCTGGCCGGCCAACCGCCGCATCCAGTACAATCGCGCCTCGGCCGATCCTGACGGCAAGCCGTGGAGCGAGCGCAAGAAGTACATGTACTGGGATGGTCAGCGCTGGAGCGGTCCGGACGTTCCGGACTACGTGCCGACCATTCCGCCGGATCGGGCGGTGGGCCCCTTCATCATGAACGCGGAAGGCGTGTCGCGCCTCTGGGTTCGTGGCCTGATGGCCGACGGTCCGTTCCCGGTGCACATGGAGCCGTTCGAATCTCCGGTCGGCAACCTGGTGTTCCCGAAACTCAAGGGCAACCCGGTAGCGCGGGTGTTCAAGTACGATATGGAGGCGCTTGGCACGTCCAAGGACTTCCCGATCGTTGGCACCACCTACCGCCTCACCGAGCATTTCCACTACTGGACCAAGACTGTTCACGCCAACGCGGTGATGCAGCCCGAGTTCTTCGTGGAGATGTCGGAGGAGCTCGCCAAGGAGAAGGGCATCAAGCACGGGCAGCGCGTCCGGATCTGGTCCAAGCGCGGCGAGGTCAAGGGCAAGGCCGTCGTCACCAAGCGCCTGAAGCCGTTCAAGATCGACGGCAAGACGGTGCACGAGGTGGGCCTGCCGCTCAACTTCGGCTTCATCGGCGAAACCAAGAAAGCGTCACCGATCAACTCGCTGACCTCGGCGATCGGTGACTCGAACTCGCAGACGCCTGAGTTCAAGGCGTTCCTTGTCAACGTCGAGCCCATTGCGGGCCCGGTGGCTTAAGGGGGAGGGCAACAGATGTTTACACCGGTTCCTAACCCCACCACCAATCCGGTTGCCGCCAAGTTCGGCCAACAGGATCTGATCCGCCGTTCGGCTTCGTCCGTCACTGCGCCTGCCAAGCGGCAGACGGAGGTGGCGAAGCTGATCGACGTATCGAAGTGCATCGGCTGCAAGGCATGTCAGGTAGCGTGCCTTGAGTGGAACAACCTCACCGAGGAAGTCGGCGTCAACGTCGGGGTCTACGACAACCCGCACGATCTGACGGCGAATACCTGGACGCTGATGCGCTACACCGAGTACGAGAATGCCGAGTCCGGCAATCTCGAGTGGCTGATCCGCAAGGACGGCTGCATGCATTGCGAGGACCCGGGCTGCCTCAAGGCGTGCCCGGCGCCCGGCGCCATCGTGCAGTATTCCAACGGCATCGTGGACTTCGACCACGACAAGTGCATCGGCTGCGGCTACTGCATCAAGGGCTGTCCCTTCAACATTCCGCGCATCTCGCAGGTCGATCAAAAGGCCTACAAGTGCTCGCTATGCTCCGACCGTCTCGCGGTCGGTCAGGGACCCGCTTGCGCCAAGGCTTGCCCGACACAGGCCATCGTGTTCGGCACCAAGGACGAGATGAAGCAGTGGGCCGACCACCGCATCAAGGATCTCAAGTCGCGCGGCTTCAAGAACGCCGGCCTCTACGATCCTCCGGGTGTCGGCGGCACGCATGTCATGTACGTGCTGCAACACGCGGACAAGCCGCAGATCTACGCGGGACTGCCCAACAACCCGTCGATCAGTCCGCTGGTCGAAGTGTGGAAGGGCGTCACCAAGTATGTCGGCCTGGCGGCGATCGGCGCCTTTGCGGCGTTCGGGTTCCTGCATCATGCCGTTGCCGGTGCGAACCGGGTGACAGCGGAAGATGAGAAGAACGCCGAGCGGCTGACGGAGGGACAACGATGAGCAAATCGGAAGTCGACGCTGGAGACAGCGTGCACCCCGGCAAACCGGTCATCGTTGACCGGTATACCGTGGCGGCCCGCATCAACCACTGGATCACCGCGGTCAGCCTCGTGCTGCTCGCACTCTCCGGGCTGGCGTTGTTCACGCCCGCTTTGTACTTCCTCACCGGCCTGTTCGGCGGCGGCCAGTTGACCCGGATCATCCATCCGTGGATTGGCGTGGTGCTGTTCCTCTCGTTCATGGGGCTGTTCTTCCGCTTCTTCCGGCTCAATCTCTGGGAGAGGACCGACAGCGTCTGGATGAGCCGCATGCGCGACGTGCTGGCCAACGAGGAGAACAAGCTGCCGGAAGTCGGCAAGTACAATGCCGGTCAGAAGATGGTGTTCTGGTCGATGTCGCTGTTCATCCTGGTGCTCATCACCAGCGGCGTGGTGATCTGGGACCAGTACTTCGGCAACTACTTCACCATCGAGCAGAAGCGGATCGCGGTTCTGATCCATTCGGCGACGGCTATCGTGGCGATCTGCGTCTGGATCGTTCACGTTTACGCCGCGATCTGGGTGCGAGGTACGATCGGCGCCATGACCCGTGGCAAGGTCACCGGCGGCTGGGCCTGGCGGCATCACCGCCGCTGGCTCAAGGATCTGGTGACCGGCAAGAACTGAAGACCTGCCTCGGCGCCGGTCGTAAGCCGGCGCCGACGCACCAACAGAGCGTTTTCAAGCGAAGTGGATACCGGTTCGCGTCAAGAAAACGCGTCAAAACGAATCTGGAGCGCCGTTCCGATTTGATCGGAACGGAAGCGGCTCCAGCGTATGAATCCACGTGGCCCGTGGGGTTCGTGAGGTGCAATGATGTCGCGCGTAGATACCACCCAGCCTGATCCTTCCGTTATTGGCAATATTCCGATCCCGCCGTTCGCGCGGTTGCCCGATCCGGTGCAAATCTTCACCGATCGCAGCGCACGGTTCGCCGCTTTGGCCGAAGGGCATGATCTGGCGCCCTACCTGAATTTCCTTTCCGGTCTTTGCGGTGTGCAGGCGTCCATTCAGGACGGCTTGCCGGACCCCGCGCCGATCGATGCCGAAACGCTGGCGCGCGCCAGGGAACACAGGATGCCGCCGCTCGACCGCGTCGCCTTCAAGGCCGACAGCGCGTTCGAGGCTGCGTTCCAGCGGCTGCTCGATGCTGCCGTCGGGTTGGAGATGCCGTCGCCGGCCCGCGCGGCGCTGCTGCGCGTGACCGCCGCCGATGCCGCCGGGCGCGAGGCGATGTTGCAGAATGTGCTGGCGGAAGCCATTCCGTTCGAAGCGGTGGCCGAACACATCTTTGTCGCGGCCGCGTTGCAGGTGCATTTCGCGCGGCTCGCGGCGCGGCTCGACGACAAGTCGCTGCAATCGGTCGGCGACGGCGTCTGCCCGTGTTGCGGCAGCGCGCCGACCTCGACCGCTATCGTCAACTGGCGTCGGGCACCGGGCACGCGGTTCTGCGCCTGCTCGCTGTGCGGCACGATGTGGAACTACGTTCGCTCCAAGTGCACGCTGTGCGGATCGACCCGGAAAATCCTGTTCCAGGAAATCGAGGGCGTTGGCAATATCAAGGCGGAAACCTGCGACGACTGCCACGGTTACATGAAGATCTTCAACCAGCAGAAGGACGATCGGCTCGATCCGGTGGCCGATGACGTCGCCTCGCTCGGCCTCGATCTCCTTGTGCGCGAACTCGGTTTCCGACGCGGCGGCATCAATCCGTTCCTGATCGGCTATTAGGAGGTTGCGGTGCGCGATCCCGGGCCCGCATTCAGGCGTATTCCGTCCATCGACGAGCTGCTGAAGACGCCGCTCGCCGCTGAAGCCATTGACCGTTTCGGCCGTCCCGCCTTGCTGGACGCGCTCCGGCATCGCGTCGAGGACGTGCGCGGCGCAGCGGCTGAGGGGCAGATGGCGGTGCCGAGCGCGGAGACGATCGTTGCATCAGCGGTCGCATCGCTGGAACGCGCTTCGCAGCCGAAGGTGCGGCCGGTCTTCAATCTCACTGGCACGGTGCTGCATACCAACCTCGGCCGCGCGCAGATCGCGGAAGCGGCTATTGAAGCGGCGACGGCAGCGATGCGCGACGCACTCGCGCTGGAATTCGACCTCGCCACCGGCAAGCGCGGCGAGCGCGACGATCTCGTCCGCGACCTCCTGTGCGAACTGACCGGTGCCGAGGATGCCACCGTCGTCAACAACAATGCCGGTGCGGTGCTGCTCGCCCTGAACACGCTCGGGCGTGGCAAGGAAGCGGTGATCTCGCGCGGCGAGTTGATCGAGATCGGCGGTGCGTTCCGGATGCCCGACATCATGGCGCGCGCCGGCACCAAACTGGTCGAGGTCGGCACCACCAACCGCACCCATGAGAAGGACTATGCGGCCGCGCTCGGCGCCAAGACAGGTCTCGTGCTCAAGGTGCATACGTCTAACTATCGTGTCGAAGGTTTCACCAAGAGCGTGTCCGGCAAGGCGCTGGCCGACATCACGCGCGCGCACAACGTGCCGCTGCTGAACGATCTCGGCTCCGGTACGCTGGTCGATCTCACGCGCTACGGGCTGTCGCATGAGCAGACCGTGCGCGAGGCAGTGGCCGAGGGCGCCGATCTGGTGACGTTCTCGGGCGACAAGCTGCTCGGCGGGCCGCAGGCCGGCTTCATCGTCGGCCGCCGCGACCTGATCGCGCGCCTCAACAAGAATCCGATGAAGCGCGCGCTGCGCATCGACAAGGTGCGGCTCGCCGCCATCGAGGCGACGCTGCAACTCTACCGCGATCCCGATCGTCTGGCGGAGCGCCTGCCGACCATCCGCCTCCTAGCGCGCAAGCGCGATGAGATCGCCGCGCAGGCGGCGCGGCTGCTGTCCGCAGTCTCCGCTGCGATCGGTGCGCGCTATGTCGCGCGCGTCATCGATTGCGCCAGCCAAATCGGCTCCGGCGCGTTGCCGCAGGAGACCTTGCCGAGCGCCGGCATCGCCATTCGCGCAGCAGGCGCACGTGCGAGCGGCCGCGCGTTGATCGCGTTGGCGGCGGCGTTCCGTGGTCTCGACAAGCCGGTGATCGGCCGCATCGAGGAGCAGGCCTTCGTGCTCGATCTGCGCTGCCTCGAAGACGACGCCGGCTTCGTTCGCAATCTTGCGAGCCTCCAATTGGCGGAGCGCGCATGATGGGCTGGCTCGATGCGTCACTCAAAGCCTTCCGCAGCAAACCGGCCGAGAAAACCACGGCCCAACTGATGTCGGATGCGCTCGATGCCGCCGCTGGTAACGACTACGAGTCGGCTCTGGCGATCTGGGGCCCACTGGCGCAGCAGGGCGTGGCAAGGGCGCAGAACAACGTCGGCGTCTGCTTCAGCGAAGGCATGGGCGTCGCGCGCGACACTGCGCTGGCGTTCAAGTGGTTGACGCTCGCCGCCGAGAGCAGCGATATCATCGGCCAGCGCAATCTCGCGGATCTGTATTTCAAGGGCGAGGGCGTCGAATCCAACGCGGTGAAAGCCGCCGAACTCTATCGCGCGGCGGCGAAAGCGGGCGACGGCCCGGCGCAGGACATGCTGTCGTGGATGCTTTACGAGCAGCAGATGATCCCCGGCGATCTCGCCGAGGCCAAGAGCTGGGCGGAGGCTGCGGCCGCGCAAGGCGTGGTGCCGTCCATGACCCGGCTCGGCATGATCTATCACAACGCCATCGGCGTTGAGCGCGACGCGGCGGAAGCCGCACGCTGGTGGGACATGGCGGCGGCGCGCGGCGATGCCGACGCACAGGCGATGCTGGGCGCGGCCTATCAACTCGGCGCCGGCGTGCCACGCGACGCGGTGGCGGCGCTGATGTGGCTGTTGCGCGCGCAGGCCGGCGGTAGCGCATTGGCGGAATCGTTCCTGCAGCCGACTTACGCCGCGATGTCGGAAGCCGAAATCGAGCGCGCGCGCAAGCTGGCGAAATTGCCGCTCGGGGAGCCCGCGTCATGATCGTCGGCACCGCGGGCCACATCGATCACGGCAAGACCTCGCTGGTGCGGGCGCTCACCGGCGTCGATACCGATCGCCTCAAGGAAGAGAAAGCGCGCGGCATCTCGGTCGATCTCGGCTTCGCCTATCTGCCGACGCCGGACGGCGGCGTGCTCGGCTTCGTCGACGTACCGGGCCACGAGCGTTTCGTCCACAATATGCTGGCTGGTGCAAGCGGCATCGATTTCGTGTTGCTGGTGATCGCCGCCGACGACGGCATCATGCCGCAGACGCTCGAGCATCTGGCGATCGTCAATCTGCTCGGCATCACGCGCGGCGCGGTCGCCATCACCAAGGCCGATCTCGTCAGCGAGGATCGCCTCGCCGAGGTGCGCACCGAGATCGCCAACGCACTGGCGCTGACGCCGCTGAGCGACGTCGAAATGTTCGCGGTGTCGAGCCAGAGCGGGCAGGGCATCGACGATCTGCGCGCGCGGCTGTTCGCGGCGGCGCGCGAATGGCAGGCGCGCTCCGACAAAGGGCGTTTCCGGCTCGCGGTCGATCGCTCCTTCACGCTGTCCGGCACTGGCACCGTTGTCACCGGCACGGTGCTGTCCGGCAGCGTCAGCGTCGGCGATCAGGTGATCGTCAGTCCGTCGGGGCTGCAGGCGCGTGTGCGCGGCATTCACGCGCAGAACACCGTGGCCGAGACAGGTCGTGCCGGCGACCGCTGTGCGCTCAATCTTGCCGGCGACAGCGTCACCAAGGATGCGATCTTGCGCGGCAATGTCGTGCTCGATCCCGAACTGCATGCGCCGGCGAATCGCATCGACGCCCGCGTCGAGGTGCTGGCGGGCGAGAGCAAACCGATCACGCAATGGATGCCGGTGCGGCTGCACCACGCCGCTGCCGAGGTCGGCGCGCGGATCGTGCTGCTCAGCGACGATCCGATTCCGCCCGGCGGCTACGCCTTCGTGCAACTGGTGCTGGACCAGCCAATTGCGGCGGCGGTCGGCGACCGCTTCGTGCTGCGCGACACTACGGCGCAACGGACCATTGGTGGCGGAATGTTCCTCGATCTGCGCGCCGCCGCGCGCAAGCGCCGCGCGCCGGAGCGCATCGCGCAGCTCGAGGCCAACGCCATCAGCGATCCGGAAGGTGCGCTTACGGCGCTGTTGAATTGCGCTGCCGGCTATACCGATTTCTCCGCCTTCATTCGCGACCGCGCGATCTCGGAAACCGAGCGCGAGGCGCTGGTGCAACGCATGAGCCTGCTGCGGCTCGTCACCGCGAAAACCGAGTTCGTTATCGCGCCAGCGGTCTGGCTGCGGATGAAGAACGACATCCTGACGACCCTGGCAAAATTCCACGCCGAGAATCCGAACCTCTCCGGCATCGGCCTCGAGCGCCTGCGGCTACAACTCGAACCGCGTTTGCCGACGCCGGCCTTCGCGGCGCTGCTGCAAGGGCTGGCGCGCACGCGGGACATCGCGCTCGACGGCGCGTGGATCCGCCTGCCGAGCCACGAGGTGCGGTTGACGCCGGGCGACGAAGCGTTGTGGAACAAGGTGCGGATTTTTATCGGCGGCGAGGGGCGTTTCCGCCCACCGCGCGTGCGCGACATCGCGGGTTACACTGGCGTCGCCGAGCCCGAAGTGCGACGGCTGTTCAAGCTGGTCGGGCGCATGGGGCGCGTCGACGAGGTTGCGCACGATCACTTCTTCCTGCGCGCGACGGTTGCGGAAATGGTCGGCGTGATGGCGACCTTGTCGGAACAGGCGGCCGATCATCAATTCACCGCCGCGCAATTCCGCGACAAATTCGACAACGGTCGCAAAGTCGCGATTCAGATACTTGAATTTTTCGACCGGCATGGTGTTACAATTCGCAGAGGCGATCTGCGCCGTGTCAACAAGCATCGGCTTGACCTGTTTCGCAGGCCGGCCGATGAAACGGGGCCGAATAACTCGGAGACAAGTACGGCGCCGAAGATTGAATCGATTGGAAGAGCATCGTTCCCGGTGGGGCGTCCGGACTTCAAATCCGGGAAGGGCCGCGAGTCGGTTCTTGGTGGGTTCGACTCCCATTCTCTTCCGCCAACCCTCAACAAGCACGGGAGCGCGCGATGACGGCTCAGCCCTTGACGGCGTTGCTCGACGATCTCGATCGGATCGCGCACGACGCCTCCATCAACGAAGAGAATTATCGCAAGGAAGCGGCAGTTCGCTTTCGCGAGTTGGAGCAGGATCGCGCCTTCGGTTTCCGGCGGCTCAACCTGATGCGCACCGTGACCGCCGCGCTTGATGGTTGCGAGACAGAGGAAGATGCGATCCTGCGCGGCTCCACGGCCTTCCTGCATGAACTCGGGTGGAGTGGCACCAGCGAGACGCAGCAGGAGACACTGACGAATTTTTCGCCGGTAATCGCCGCGTGCTGGCGAGCGACGCAGCCGGTTTCACCCGAGGCGCAGACGCCAGCGGATTCGACGGCCATCATCGAGAAGCTGCGCGCGTTCGAGGCGTGGTTCGCCGAGCATCGCAACGGCCCGTTCCTCAGCATCATGGAGCGGGAAATCGTGGAGCTGCCGCTTGTCGAAACCTGCTAGGCGCAAGAAGCTCGACGACTTCCTGTTTGACGATTGGGTGGTGCGCGAATTCCAGCGTACCGGTGGTTTCACCGCGCTGATCATTCTGGTGTCGACCGCCAATCTCGGCGTGCTGCCGCTGCGCTCGACCTTCACGCATGTGGTCGGCGACGAACTCGACTGGCATCACTTCACACTGTTGATGCGCGGCGCCAACGTGCCGTGGGATGGCGTGCTCTTGATGCCGATCGTTGATGACGACGGCGGCCCGGTGGAGGACGCCAGGGCCGCTGATGCGCTGCGCGAGTTGGAAGACCGCGTCAACGCCGACCGCATGGTGGTCAACGAAGGCCACTTCTTCGACACCTGGGGCCGCCGCATGAAGGTCGAGCCAGCGCAGGCGAACTGAGGATTCTTTCCCGTCATAGCGAGCGAAGCGAAGAAATTCAGCTCACGCGTAAAGGCTGGAATCGAAGGCTCGTCATGGCCGGGACGAGTCCGGCCATGACGAATTTGGACACTTCCGTCAAAATCGAAAACTCTCTAGCTCTCGATCCGCACTTGCGCGGAACCGGTTTCGGCGTGGCCGATGATCTTTGCCGACGTGAAGCCGGAATCAGCCACTTTCTTCAAAACCGCTTCGGCGTGATCCGGCGCGCAAGCGACTAGAAGTCCACCCGAAGTTTGAGGATCGGCCAGCAGATCGCGTTGCCATTCCGGCATGCCGGGCGGCAGTACGATGGAGGCGCCGTAGCTTGCCCAGTTCCGTTTCGACGCGCCGGTGATGAAGCCGCCCTTGGCCAATTCGTTGGCGCGGGAGAATAGCGGTACTGCCTTGGCGTCGATCACCAGCGACAGTTTCGATTCTCGCGCCATCTCGAACGCGTGGCCGAGCAGGCCGAAACCGGTGACGTCGGTGATGGCATGAACGGCCCGGTCGGCCGACAGGTCGCCGCCGACGCGATTGAGCTGTGTGGTCGAGGCGACCATCTCGGCATAGCCGTCGCCGTCGAGCTGGCCTTTCTTGATGGCGGCGGAATAAACCCCGACGCCGAGGCCCTTGGTCAGGATCAGCGCATCGCCCGGCTTGGCGTCGGCGTTGCGGCGCACCTGTTCGGGCCGGCAGATGCCGATCACCGCGAGGCCGTAGATCGGCTCCGGCGCATCGATGGAATGGCCGCCGCCGATCGGGAAGCCGGCATCGGCGCAGACCGACGCGCCGCCGCGCAAAATCTCGCGCACCACCTCGACGGAAATCTTGTCGAGCGGCATGCCGAGGATCGCCAGCGCCAGGATCGGCTTGGCGCCCATGGCGTAGATGTCGGAGATGGCGTTGGTGGCGGCGATGCGGCCGAAGTCGAACGGATCGTCGACCACCGGCATGAAGAAATCGGTGGTGGCGACGATGCAGGTGTTGTCGTCGACCTGCCAGACCGCGGCGTCATCGCCGGTGTCGGCGCCGACCAGCAATTGCCGGAACGGTGCGGCGGCGGGCTGACCGGCCAGCAGTTCCTGCAACACCGATGGCGCAAGCTTGCATCCGCAGCCGCCGCCATGGGCGAGGCTCGTGAGGCGGACGATGGGGGCGTTCATTGTCAAATCTCCCGATCGCGCCGCGCCGCGGCAGGCTCATCGGCATTCCGCGCGCCGCGCGGAGCAGAGAGACAATTCAGATCAGCAAACATAGGCCGGAACGCGCCGCCGATGCAAACGGACCATGCGTCGCATCGTGAGGTGCGTTCGGTGGAATAATTTCAGAACTTAATCGGAATTTGTTTTGCCGGTAGATTTGCAACACGAAAACCGTCGTCCCCGCGCAGGCGGGGACCCAGACGCCGCAGCGGCTCGGCTCCATCATCAAGGCGAGTTTCTTTTATAACAACCAATGCCGGTGGTTATGGGTCCCCGCCTGCGCGGGGACGACGCGGTGGGTGGGGACACGTTTTGCGGGCGAATTCTATGCGAGTCAGAGAAGTCTCTCAAACTATGCGGCTCTTGCGGTCGCCCCAATAACGGTCGCGCAGCAGCCTCTTGTAAAGTTTGCCGGTCGGCAGGCGCGGCATCTCCTCGATGAAATCGATCGAGCGCGGGCATTTCTGTCTCGATAAATTCTTCAGGCAGAACTCCGTCAGTTCGTCGGCAAGCGCCTTGTCCGCTGCGATGCCCGGCATCGCCTGTACCACGGCTTTCACCTCCTCACCCAGATCCTCGTTCGGCACGCCGAACACTGCGGCGTCGGCGACCTTCGGATGTGTGATCAGCAGGTTCTCGCATTCCTGCGGATAGATGTTGACGCCGCCGGACACGATCATGAAGGTCGCGCGGTCGGTGAGATAGAGGAAGCCGTCATCGTCGACGTAACCAATGTCGCCGACCGTGCTCATGCTGCCGTCGGCGGAGCGCGTTTCGGCGGTGCGCTTCGGATCGTTGAAATATTCGAACGGGGTCGCGGTCTTGAACCACAGCGTGCCGGGGGTTTCCTTCGGGCACGGCTGCATGTTCTCGTCGAGTACATGCAATTCGCCCAGCAGCACCTTGCCGACAGTGCCGCGATGCGCCTGCCATTGCGGCGTGTCGCAGGCGGTAAAGCCGAGCCCTTCGGTGGCGCCATAATATTCATGGATGATCGGTCCCCACCATGCGATCATCTGCTCCTTCACCTGCGGCGCGCAGGGCGCGGCGGCGTGGATCGCGATCTCCAGTGAAGAGGTGTCGTAACGCTTGCGCACATCGTCCGGCAGTTTCAGCATGCGCGAGAACATCGTCGGCACGAGTTGGGTATGCGTGGGACGATATTTTTCGACCAGTTGCAGGTAATGCTCGGGGTCGAACTTCTCCATGATGATGGCGGTGCCACCGTTGCGGATTACCAGGTTGACCGCTGCCTGCGGCGCGGAGTGATACAGCGGCGCCGGTGACAGGTAGTTGAGCCCTTCGCGGTAATGCCATAGCTGGTTGAGAAAACCGAACAGCGGCAAGCCCTGCGCCGGAGGCTGCTCAGGCAGCGGTCGCACGATGCCTTTCGGCCGTCCGGTGGTGCCGGACGAATACAGCATCGCGGTGCCGAGGCTTTCGTCCGCGATCGGCGTGGCGGGGAAGCCCGCGGTGGCTTCGTCCAGATTGAGGATGGTGCTGCCGTTGCCCGGCCCGTCGACGACGAGGCTGACTTCGACCTTGGGACATTGGCGCAGTGCTTCCTCGGCCACGGCGCGCTTCTCCTCGGAGAAGATCAGTACGCGGGATTCGCTGTTGATGAGGATGTAGGCGAGTTCGTCGGCCTTCAGAAACGAGTTGATGCAGGTGAAGTACAGCCCCGCGCGCTCGCCAGCACCGCAGCTTTCGAGATAGCGCGAATTGTTTTCCATGAAGATGGAATAGTGATCGAGGCGGTTCAGCCCGCGCGAGCGCAGGAAGTGCGCCAGCCGGTTGGTGCGTGCTTCCAGTTCGGCATAGCTGACGGTCTCGCCGGTGCTCGCCATGATGAAAGCGGGTTGATTGGCGCGCGCCGCAACGTGGGTGCCCGGATACATTCTGTGTCGACTCCCTGATGGATGGTCCCGCCGGGTTGGCCCGGTCGTTGGTGAAGGACGGACAGAATATCGCCGCCAAGGCGGCTGGCAAGACGGGACGGCGAGGTGCGACACTGGCGTTATTCCAACGACGCAATGGTAAAAATTGCGGGATCGTCTATAGAGGCGTCGGTCTCATCCACGCTATTGGATACGCATGCCGGTCCGGACGTCAGCTTTACGTATCTCGCCAGTCAGACGATGTTGCGATGCAGCGGAGGCGTTGCCCGCAGCCGTTGTGACAGGCAGATAGATCATGACGGATCTCGCGCGCGAAGCGGTGGACGACTACGGCGCGGGATTGCCTGGCAAGGCGGACAATTTTTTCATTTGGCGGATGGTGCGCGCGGTGTTGTCGCGCGATCCTTACGATCTGGCGTCGCTGGTATTGCTCGCGGTGCTGGTCGGACTGGTGATCGCGACGTTCCGAGACTATGCCATCACCAATGACGAATGGATTCAGCATCGCTATGGCGAATTGATCGTCGCTTACTATAAGAGCGGCTTCACGGACCGCGCGGTGTTTGAACTCGACAACCTGTATCTTTACGGCGGGTTGTTCGATAGCGCGGCGATCCTGCTCGGTCGCATCGTGCCGATGGATATTTACGATCTGCGTCATCTGCTGTGCGGGCTGATCGGCGTCGGCGGTTTGGCGGCCGCGATGGCAACCGCGCGGATGATCGCAGGCGCGCGGGCCGGATGGCTGACCGGACTGGCGCTCGCGGTGTGCGGCTCGTGGTACGGCACCATGTTTCATCACAGCAAGGACATTCCGCTCGCGGCCGCGATGGCCGGCGCGCTGTATTTCCTGATGCGCGCGGCGCGCGATCTGCCGAATCCGAAGCCGCGCCATATCGTCGGCTTCGGGCTGATGACCGGTGCGGCGCTCGGCATCAAGGTGCTTGGCCTGTTGCTGGTCGGCTATGTCGGCGTGATGATCCTGCTCAGCATCCCGGCTTCGATGCCGCTGACTTCCCGCGAGGCGCGGCGCTTCGTCTGGGCCTCGTTCATCCGGTTCGTCCCGGCGCTGGCGATCGCCTATGTCATCATGATCGTGACATGGCCGTGGTCGGCGCTGTCGCCGCTCAATCCGATCCGTGGCTTGTTCAGCTTCGCGGAGTTTCACTACAACATCCGCACCGTGCTCGACGGCACCGTGTATCGGATGGCGACGATCCCGCGTCTCTACGTGCCGATCTACATTCTGATCAAGCTGCCATTGCTGGTGCTGGCTGGCGCGATGCTGGCGATGGCGTTTGCCGCGTCCGCGGTCATCGCGAGAGTCGGGCTGGACCGGCGCGCGCGCAACGAGGTGGCGATGGTGAGTTTCGCCGCGATCTTCCCGGTGTTGTGCGAGGTGGTGGCGCATGGCCCGGCGTTTTGCGGGCTGCGCCATTTCCTGTTCGTGCTGCCGCCGATCGCCATTCTGGCCGGGATCGGTTTGGACCGCATCGTGGCGCGGCTGTCCGCGATGCGTCGCCAACTCGGCATCGCGGCGCTGGCGATTGTGGTCGTCGGCTTCGGCTGGAATGCGGTGACGCTGGTTCGTCTGCACCCTTACGAATATCTGGTGTTCAATCCGCTGGTCGGTGGCCTCGAAGGTGCGTCGCGCCGCTACGCCATGGACTACTGGTTCACCATCATGCCGGAGGCGGTGGACGGGTTGGAAGCCTATCTCGACCGCACCGAGCCGGGGGCAAGCCGCGATCCCAGGCACAGCTATTCAGTGGCGATCTGCGGTGAGCGTGCGGCGTTCCTGAAAAAGGCCAGGCCGCATTTTCACTGGGCCGAAGTCTGGGAGACCGCTGATTTCTTCATCGCCCCGACCCACATGAATTGCGACCGCGACAGCCAGGGCAAGGTGGTGGTGACGGTCAAGCGCCTCGGTGTTCCGCTCGGTTATGTGAAGGATCAGCGGGCCCGACGGTCGTAACCCTGCTGCCCCGGGGCCGATAATTGTGTTAATGATACTGCCATGAACGCCAACGTCAAAATCGAAATCGGCCACTCCACCTGTCCGCACGATTGTCCGTCCGCCTGTGCGCTCGATGTCGAGGTGATCGACGGCTCGACCATCGGCCGGGTGCGCGGCTCGAAGTTGCAGACCTATACCGCCGGCGTCGTCTGCGCCAAGGTCGGGCGCTACAGTGAGCGCATCAATCATCCGGATCGCGTCAGGTATCCGCTGCGTCGGGTCGGCGCGAAAGGTGAGGGCCGTTTCGAACGCATCTCGTGGGATGAGGCGCTGGACGAGATCGCCGCGCGTTTCAATGCGGCGGAACGTGAATTCGGCGGAGAGTCAGTCTGGCCCTATTACTATGCCGGCACCATGGGGCTTGTGATGCGCGACGGCATCAACCGCCTGTCGCACGTCAAGAAGTATTCGCGTTTCTACAGCACCATCTGCTCGACCATCGCGTGGGCCGGTTACGGCGCGGGCACCGGCAAGGTGATGGGCGTCGATCCGCGCGAGATGGCGAAGTCCGATCTCGTGGTGATCTGGGGCACCAATCCCGTCTCCACGCAGGTCAACGTGATGACCCACGCCACCCGCGCGCGCAAGGAGCGCGGCGCGCGTATCGCGGCCGTCGACGTCTACGACAACGAGACGATGAAGCAGGCCGACATCAAGATCCTGCTGCGGCCGGGCACCGATGGCGCGTTCGCCTGTGGTGTGATGCATGTGCTGTTTCGCGAAGGCTTTGCCGATCGCGCCTATCTTGCGAAATATACCGACTGTCCCGACGAGCTTGAGGCGCATCTCGCAAGCCGCACGCCGGAATGGGCGTCGGCGATTTGCGGCGTGCCGGTCGCGGAGATCGAAGCTTTCGCGCGGGCGGTGGGTGAGACGAAACGCTCGTACTTCCGCCTCGGTTACGGCTTTACCCGCAGCCGCAACGGCGCGGCACAGATGCATGCGGCGTTGTGCATTCCCGCCGTCACCGGCGCGTGGCAGTACGAAGGCGGTGGCGCGTTCTTCAACAACGGTGCGATCTGGAAGTTCGACAAGACGCTGATCGAAGGGCTCGACGTCGTCGACAAGAGCACGCGGCGGCTCGATCAGTCCAAGATCGGTCGCATCCTCACCGGCGATTCCGAGGCGCTGAAGGGCGGCGGTCCGGTGAAGGCGATGCTGATCCAGAACACCAATCCGGTGACGGTGGCGCCGGAGCAGGCGCTTGTGCGGCAGGGTTTTGCGCGTGAAGATCTGTTCGTCGCGGTGCATGAGCAGTTCATGACCGAGACCGCGCAGATGGCCGATATCGTGCTGCCCGCGACGATGTTTCTTGAGCACGACGACCTCTATTACGGCGGTGGCCATCAGCATATTTCGGTCGGCGCCAAGCTGGTCGAACCGCCCGGCGAATGCCGCTCCAATCATGAAGTGTTGCAGGGGATCGCGAAGCGCGTCGGCGCGAAGCATCCGGCGTTCGAGATGACCGCGCGCGAAGTGATCGATGGGACGTTGCAGGCCAGCGGCCATGGCAGCGTCGAAGGCCTGCTGGCCGATCTGTGGCGCGACTTGCAGCCGGATTTCCGCGCCTCGCATTTTCTCGACGGCTTCGGCCACAGCGACGGCAAGTTCCACTTCAAGGCGGATTGGCCGAACGTGCCGGTGCCGGTCAACGAGCGCAACGGCGCGTGGGACAAGATGCCGGCTCTGCCGGATCATTGGGCGGTGATTGAGGCTGCGGACGAGGTGCATCCGTTCCGGCTCGCCACCAGTCCGTCGCGGAGTTTCCTCAATACCACGTTCAACGAAACGCCGTCATCGAAGGCGCGCGAGGGCGTGCCGTCGGTGATGATCCATCCCGATGATGCGCGCGGCCTCGATATCGTCGATGGCGATCTGGTGACGCTCGGCAACACGCGCGGCGAGACGCATCTCACCGCGCGGCTGTTTCCCGGCGTGCGGCGCGGCGTGCTGATCGCGGAATCGGTGCACCCGAACCACGCTCATGTCGGCAATCGCGGCATCAACATGCTGACCGGCGCGGAAGCGGTCGCGCCCTATGGCGGCGCGGCGTTCCACGACAACAAGGTGTGGGTGCGCAAGGCGGCTGCGGGATTGTCGCGCTGATGGCGGCGCTCGAAGCATTTCACATCGCGGTGCTTGCGGGCGACGGCATCGGCCCCGAGGTGATGGCACCGGCGCTGGGGGTGCTGCGACGGATCGAGGCGACAACTACACTTAAATTCCGCTTCACGGACGCACCTGCCGGCGCAACCCACTATCAGCAGACCGGCAAATCGATGCCGGAGTCGACCATCAAGCTCTGCGACGAGGCCGACGCCATTCTGCTCGGCGCCTGCGGGCTGCCGCATATCCGCTACCCCGACAATACCGAGATCGCGCCGCAGATCGAATTGCGGATGATCTTCGATCTCTATGCCGGCGTGCGGCCCGCGCGGCTCATTCCCGGCGTGCCGAGTCCGATCGTCGGCGCGGCGGAGCATGGCATCGACCTGGTGCTGATCCGTGAGTCCACCGAAGGCCTGTTCGCCTCGATGGGCAAGGGCGTCGTCACCGCCGACGAGGCGCGCGAGACCATGGTGATCACGCGCAAGACGTCGCAGCGGCTGTTCGAGTTTTCCTTCCGTCTCGCGGAACGCCGCAAGGCGCGCGGCAGGAAGGGGCAACTGGCCTGCGTCGACAAGGCGAATGTGTTCAAGGCATTTGCCTACTTTCGCGGCCTGTTCGATGAAGCGGCGGCGCGCCATCCTGATGTCGAAACGTCCCGCGTCTATGTCGATGCCTGCTCGGCGATGCTGGTGAAGCGGCCGTGGGATTTCGACGTGCTGGTAACCGAGAACATGTTCGGCGATATCCTCTCCGATCTCACCGCCGGGTTGATCGGCGGGCTCGGCATGGCGCCTTCCGCCGACATCGGCGACCGCCATGCGGTATTCCAGCCCTGTCATGGCACCGCGCCGGACATCATGGGGCAGGGCAAGGCCAACCCCACCGCGATGATCCTGTCGGTCGCGCTGCTGCTGGACTGGCTGGCCGACAAGCATCGACTTCCCGAAGCAGCCACAGCCGCCGTGCGCATCGAGCGCGCGGTTGACAAGGCCTATGCAGATGGCATCAAACCGATGGAGTTCGGTGGCCGCGACGGCACGGCGGAGATCGCCCGCGCCGTCATCGCCGGACTGTAACGAACAACAAACGAGCCTGAGGACTGGACGCCATGAAGAGTTTCAAGGTCACCGATTTCAACGCACCCTTGACGGAGGTGAATGAGCCGACGCCGCAACCGACCGGAACGCAGGTGCTGATCAAGGTGAAGGCCGCCGGCGTCTGCCACAGCGATCTGCACATCTGGGAAGGTGGTTACGATCTCGGTCACGGCCGCAAGCCGCTGTCGCTGAAGGATCGCGGCGTGTCGCTGCCGCGCACCATGGGTCATGAGACGGTCGGCGAAGTGGTGGCGATCGGGCCTGATGCCAAAGGTAATCTCAAGGTCGGCGATATCTGTCTGGTCTATCCGTGGCTCGGCTGTGGCAAGTGCGAACTCTGCCTCGCGGATCAGGAGAACATGTGCCTGAAAGGCAATTCGCTCGGTGTGTTCTGCGACGGCGGGTATGCCGACTACATGACGGTGCCGAACGCGAAGTATCTCATCAACCTGAAGGGCCTCGATCCGGTCACCGCCGCGCCTTACGCCTGCTCCGGCGTCACCACCTACAGCGCGCTGAAGAAGGTGGAATCGGTGCTGCATCATCCGATCGTTATTTTCGGCGCGGGCGGCCTTGGCTTGATGGCCTTGTCGCTGCTCAAGGCGATGGGCGGGAAGGGCGCGATCGTGGTCGATATCGATCCGCGCAAGCGCGAAGCCGCCATCGCGGCTGGCGCGATTGGCGCCGTTGATGGCGCTGCTGCCGACGCCGTCGAGCAGATCGCAGCAAAAGCGGGTGGTCCAGTTTATGGCGCGATCGATCTGGTCGGCAATGAGCAGACCGCGCAACTCGGCTTCGATTGTTTGACCAAGGGCGGCAAGCTGGTGATGGTCGGCCTGTTCGGTGGCGGCGCGCCGTGGGCGTTGCCGTTGATCGCGATGAAGGCGGTGACCATTCAGGGTAGCTATGTTGGTAACCTGCGCGAAACCGAAGAACTGCTCGATCTGGTGCGCACCAAGAAAATCCCGCCGATCCCGGTCACCACGATGCCGCTCGAGAAAGCCGACGCCGCGCTGCGCAGCCTCAAGGAAGGCAAGCTGGTCGGTCGTGCGGTGCTGACGCCCTGATATTCTTGGTCATAACCGATCTCTTCCGTCATGCCCGGCCTTGTGCCGGGCATGCACGTCTTACGGGCCGTGCAAGATCAAAGACGTGGATGGCCGGGACATAGGCGAGCAAAGCGACGCCGTTCTTCGAACGGCTATATCCGGCCATGACGAGTTGTTGGTTCTATCTGAACGAGACTTGTTCTGGGTTAGGCTGGCGTCGCTCTGCCATTCACCGGAAATACATTTCCTGATTGCGGCGTTCCAGTTCCTCGCCGAACACGCGGAGCGCGTGGGTTTCGCTGACGGTGCCGATCGGCGTGCGGTCGTCGGCGTTGTCGACCACCACCAGCACGTCGGCCTCGGTGGACTCGAATGCCGCCATGATGTCGCGGATCGACATCTGCGGTTGCAGGAAGACGTCGCGTTGTCGCGCCAGTTCCGCGATCGGATGATCGCCGGCGATCTCCGTCGAGTGCAGCTCCGAGAGGTGCGCGATGCCCCCATAGCGGCCGTCCGGCGCGCGCAGCACCACCTGCTTCAGGCGCCCTGGCGGAAACAGCTTCTGTGCTTCGGCGATCGACATCTGGCCGGGCGTGGTTTCGAAATCGGATCGCATCAAGGTCGCCGCGTTGAACTGCTTGATCCAGCCGACATCCTGCGGGCCGCGGATGACCTCGCCGCGCAGATGGAAGCGCCAGGTCGCGAAGCTGTAGCCGAACAGTTCGCGCACGATCAGCGCGGAAACTGATGAGGCGACGATCGCACCGACCGTCAATGAAAACTGGCCGGTCACTTCCAGCGCCAGACAGATCATTGCAAACGGCGCGCCGAGAATGCCGGTGCCGAGCGCCGCCATCGCCGCGATGGCGGCGGTGCCCGGCTGGAGTGCGAGTGTGGGAGACACCATCGTCGCGAGCGTGCTGTAGAGCATCCCGATCAGCGCGCCGAGCATCAGCGAGGCGAAGAACAGGCCGCCGCGAAAACCGGAGCCGAGCGACACCGATGACGCCAGCGACTTGAGAATAATGGTGGTTGTCAACAGCAACCACGGCGGCTGGCTGACCAGCATCATTTGCATCGCGCCATGGCCGGCGCCGAGCACTGTCGGTGTCAGCAATGCCATACCGCCGAGCAGGGCACCGCCGATGATCGGCCGCAGCGCGCCCTTGAACCATCGCAGCCGATGGAACGCCCGCTCGGAGGTCGCGATCATCAGCATCAGGGCGATGCTGGCCATGGCGCAGATCAGCCCGATCAGCACCGCCTGGCCGATCATCTCGATCGACACCGGCGTCGGATATCCGGCGATTTGCAGAAAGGATTGCTGGTTGAGTTGCCGTGCCACCAGCCACGCCGCCACTGCGCTGCCGACCACCGGCACCAGATTGGCGGCGGTGTAGGCGCCGAGTACCACTTCGAACGCATAGAACGAGCCGGCGAGCGGCGCGTTGAAGGCGGCACTGATCGCGCCCGCCGCGCCGCACGCCACCAGCAGCCGCATGTCGCTGCGCCGCGCCGATAGTTTGCGGCCGAAATAGGAACTGAACGCGGCGCAGATCTGCGTATAGCCGGCTTCGAGGCCGACCGAGCCGCCGAAGCCATTCGACACCAAGGTCTGAAACGAGATCAACAGACTGCCGCGCATCGAGACGCGGCCGCCGAGCAAAGCGTTGGCTTCGATGGCGTCCGCCATCTGGCTCTTCAGCCGGTTGCCGACGAGCCATGCGATCAGCGCCAGGGCCACGCCGCCGCAGATCGGAACGAACAGGGTTCGCCGCCACGGGATCGTTCCCGTGGCGCTCAGCCGTGCATCGAAGGGGATGTCGAACAGGATTGCGTGGATGGTTTCGCTGAGCGACGCGATGATCGCCACCAACAGCCCGCTCAGCAGGCCGATGACGATGGCCACCAGCATGACGCCGAGATCATGATTGCGGACGTAGTTCCGTACCGCTTGCGGCAGCAGGCGGCCGCTTGTTTGCGGCTTCTGCACGACAATCGGTTGTTCGGCGTAGCTCATGCGGAACCGGCGGCAGGCGGACATCAAGCCGACCGTGGCCGGGCTTTGCGAAGTCTCTCGTGCTTGGGAGGCGCAGCGAATTGACGCGGCCTGCTTATCGCAGACCTTGCGGGCGAACCAGTGTCATTTCCGTGAACGCCGGCGCATGGCGGATATGTCCATGCGCCGGTCGCTTCCGAGCACGAGGCCGTCTGCCGGGCCCTACAGGTTGCTGTCGGTGATCGCCGAATAGACCAGCGAGCGCAGTTCGCGGCGCACCGGATAGGCGTTCGACGGCAGCACCTGGGTCATGAAGATGGCGACCAGATCCTCCGCCGGATCGACCCAGAACGAGGTGGTGGCCGCGCCGCCCCAGGCGTACTCGCCGGGGCTGCCCGGAAGCAGCGTCTGCGCCGGGTCCATGGTCACCGAGAAGCCGAGGCCGAAGCCGACGCCGGCATAGGTCGCCTCGCTGAACAGCGAGCGGGACAGTTGCGTCAGGTCCTTGTTGCCGGGCAGGTGATTGGTGGTCATCAGCGCCAGTGTCTTCGGGCCGATGAACCGGGTGCCGCCGAGTTCGCCGCGATTGAGCAGCATCCGGCAGAAGGCGAGATAGTCCGCCGCCGTGGAGCACAGCCCGCCGCCGCCGGAGATGAACGAGGGCGGTTCGAGGAAACTTGAGGTGGTCGGGTCGTCCTGAAGGTACAGCGCGGCGCCACCGGTGCCGGGCGAGGTGATCGACGCGAAGCCGCCGGGGCTGGCGTTGTAGCAGGCGGCGAAGCGGTGCGCCTTGTCCTTGGGAACGAAGAAGTCGGTGTCCACCATGCCGAGCGGATCGAAGATGCGTTCCTTGAGGAATTGCTGGAACGGCTTGCCTGAAATTTTCTCGATCAGGTAGCCGAGCACGTCGGTGGAGACGGAATAATTCCAGGCCTCGCCCGGCGAGAATTCCAGCGGGATCTGCGCGAGATCGTCGATCATCGACTGCATGGTGCCGGCCTTCTCGACCTCGCCGATCTTCTTTTCGCGATAGGCGGCGTCGACATTGCCGCGCTGCTGGAAGCCGTAAGTCAGCCCCGAGGTGTGTCGCAGCAGGTCGACGATCTGCATCGGCCGGCTCACGGGCCGCGTCAGGAACCCTGGCGCGACGCCGGCGACGAACACCCGCAGGTCCTTCCATTGCGGGATATATTTGTGCACCGGCTCGTCGAGCGCGACGCGGCCTTCCTCCACCAGCATCATGAAGGCGACCGAGGTGATCGGCTTGGTCATCGAGTAGATGCGGAAGATGGTGTCGTCCTTCACCGGCACCTTGCGTTCGAGATCGGCATAGCCTTGCACGCCGGAGTGGGCGATGGCGCCGCGCCGGTAGACCAGGGTCCGGGTGCCGGGGAAGCGGCCGCCGTCGATGTAGAGGCGCTTGAGGTGATCCTCGATGCGGCCGAGCCGCGCGCCCGACATGCCGAGACTTTCGGGCGCGGCGGTTGACGGCGTCAGGCTGGACGCGGACTTGGTGTGGTCGAGCATTGATTTTCTCCTGGGACGGCCGCAGTTTCGGCATGGATGGCGGCTATTTCACAACGTCCGCGCGCGCGGCACAAGCCGGTCCAAAGCGGACACCGGAACCAACGGAATTTCGTGATGGCGAAGCGATCCAGTGCACACCCCTTTGGTGCGACGCGTGTGAATGTGCCGGCGATCGGGCAGGGCACCTGGTACATCGATCACGGCGACCGCAAGAAGGCAGTCGACGCGCTGCGACGCGGTCTCGATCTCGGCATGACCCATATCGACACCGCCGAAATGTATGGCGACGCCGAACCGGTGGTGGCGGAGGCCATCGCCGGGCGACGCGACGAGGTGTTCCTCGTCTCCAAGGTCTTGCCGAGCAACGCCTCGCGGCGCGGCACCATCACCGCCTGCGAGCGATCTCTGAAACGGCTCAAGACCGACCGGCTCGATTGCTATCTGCTGCATTGGCGTGGGTCGTATCCGCTGGCGGACACGGTGGCGGCATTTGAGCAGCTTGTCACTGAGGGCAAGATCAAAAGCTGGGGCGTCAGCAATTTCGATGCCGATGATCTCGATGAGCTGCTGGAAGTCGCGGGCGAGGGCCGCATCGCCTGCAATCAGGTGCTCTATCATCTGCGCGAGCGCGCCATCGAGCATGCGGTGATCCCGTGGTGCGAGGCGCATGGCATTGCGGTGGTGGCTTACTCGCCGTTCGGCCATGATGATTTTCCGACAGCGAATTCGGTGCAGGGCCGCGTGCTTGCGGAGATCGCATCCGCGCATGGCGCGACGCCACGTCAGGTGGCGCTGAGTTTCCTCGTCCGCCGTCCCTCGGTGTTCGCGATCCCGAAGGCGGCGACAGTCGCCCACGCCGCCGACAATGCCGACGCACTCCACCTGAAATTGTCGGCGGCCGATGTCGCCCGCATCGAGAAGGCGTTTCCGCGCGGCGAGGCACCGCGTTCGCTGCCGATGCTTTAGCCAGCGTTCGATTCGCCAGACGCATATCGGCATCCTGTTTTCGTGTCTTGTCGTTCGGGCGCGATTCGCGTTTGGTCCGGTTTTCCTTTGGCCCTGTGACTCGAGCCACCGCTTTGTCTCCGCCCACCGCGCCGGTTACGGCTTTCGCCGATCAGATTCCCGCAAGCCCTGCCGCGCCGCGCCGTGCCGCCGAGCGCGCCCCGCAACGGACCGACCGGCCGTTCCGCGGCATCGCGCTGGTGATCGCCTCTACCGTGTTCCTCGCGTGTTCGGACGCGCTGGCGAAATATCTCACGCGCGGCCTGCCGGCGGTCGAGATCGCCTGGATTCGCTTCTTTGTGTTTCTCATCATCATGATGCCGGCGGTGCTGATGCGGCGCGGCGGCAACGTGCTCGCCACGAAGCGCCCGGTGATCCAGGTGCTGCGCGGCATCGGGCTGGTGTCGTCGTCGCTGTTCTTCATCTGGGGCCTCGGTTATCTGCCGATCGCGGAAGCCTCCGCCACTGCCTTCATCGCGCCGATGTTCGTCACCTGCCTGTCGATCGTGATGTTGTCTGAAAAGGTCGGCGTGCGGCGCTGGATCGCCACCCTCGTTGGTCTGGTCGGCGTCTTGATCGTGGTGCGGCCCGGCACTGCGGCATTCCATGTCGCGGCGTTCTTCCCGATCGTTTCGGCGTTGGGCTGGGCCTTCGCGCTGGTGCTGACGCGGCAGATCGCGGGCGTCGATCGTCCGGTGACGACCATGGCTTATTCCGCCATCGTCGGTTTCGTCGTGCTGTCGCTGCTGGTGCCGTTCTTCTGGGTGACGCCGACCTGGCAGCAGGTCGGCATCGCGGTTTTGATCGGCATCTCGTCGACGCTCGGCCACTGGATCGTGGTGCTGGCCTATCGCCACGCCGACGCGTCGGTGCTGGCGCCGTTCACCTACAGCCAGTTGGTGTGGGTGAGCGTGCTGGGCTTCTTGATGTTCGCGGAAATTCCGGATCGCTTCACCGTGCTCGGCGCGTGCATCATCATCTGCAGCGGCCTCTACATCGCGCATCGCGAGCGCATCCGCAAAACGCAGATGCGCGATACGCTGGAGCGTGCGCCGGGGGCGTGAATGCGTCGCTTCGACAAGTCACGATCAACTCGGTGCGGATTTAGGATGTAAGCCATGAAATCCTATCTGGTGCTGGATTTGGCGGTGAATGACTTCGGTGGCTTCAAAAAATACATCGCCGAAATTCCGGCTTTCATCGCAAAGCATTCGGGCAGATACTTGGTTCAGGGGGCTGAGCCAACGACCATTGAGGGTGATTGGAAACCGGAACGCATGGTCATCCTCGAATTTCCTGAGCGCGAGAGAGCGGAAGCATTTCTGAGCGATCCCGAAATTCAAAGTCTTTTTAAAGTTCGCCATGACACCACGACCAGCAAGCTCGTTCTCGTCGACGGATGCACATAGCTCACATCCTCACACCGGCAGCGCAATCGAATACTTCACCTGACTGAGCGCGAAGCTGGACTCGATGGAGGCGATGCCGTCGAGCCGGGTCAGCTTGGTTTTCAGGAACGTCTCGTAGGAGGCGAGGTCGGCCACCACGACGCGCAGCAGGTAGTCGCGGTTGCCGGTCATCAGGTAGCATTCCAGCACTTCCTCCCAGCCTGAAATCGCTTTGGCGAAGCGGTCGAGATCTTCCTCTTTCTGCCGCGCCAGTTTGATCGAGATGAAAACGCTGACATGCAGTCCGAGCGATTGCTGATCGACGGTCGCGACATAGCGGGTGATGACGCCGCGCTCCTCCAGCAGTTTCACGCGGCGATGGCACGGCGACACCGAGAGCCCGACCTTGTCGGCCAGCTCCTGCATGGTGATGCGGCTGTCCCGCTGCAACAGGGAGATGATCTTGCGGTCGATGGCGTCGAGGGTTGTCATTGGAATGCGATCATCGAAAATTTCGGGAATTCTGGGATATTATCCCAATATTTCCCCGCGTGATGCGAAAATTGAGAAATTTGACGCTCCGCGCCGCGCTACCATCGGACCCGCTCAAACTGTGAGTCCACACCCATGCCGATCGAACCGCGCCGCCTCGAACTCCTGTCAGCCCTGTCGCGCAAAGTGTTGTGGCTGTCGTCCTGGACCATCCATCACGCCAACCACATTCGCCCCAATGCCGACGGCCTGAAAGTCGGCGGCCATCAGGCGTCGTCCGCCTCGCTCGCGACCATCATGTCGGCGTTGTATTTCTCGGTGCTCAAACCTGAGGATCGCGTCGCGGTGAAGCCGCATGCCAGCCCGATCTTCCACGCGATCCAGTATCTGTTCGGGCATCAGACCCGCGAGAAGCTGGAGAATTTTCGCGGCTACAAGGGCGCGCAATCCTATCCTTCGCGCACCAAGGATATCGACGATGTCGATTTCTCCACCGGCTCGGTCGGGCTGGGTGTGGCGCAGACGCTGTTCTCGTCGCTGGTGCAGGACTACGTCAGCGCCCACGGTTTCATGAAGGAGCGCCGCGAAGGCCGCATGATCGCGCTGGTCGGCGATGCGGAGATGGACGAGGGCAACATCTTCGAGGCACTCTTGGAAGGCTGGAAGCACGGCCTGCGCAATACGTGGTGGATCGTCGATTACAATCGCCAGAGTCTCGACGCGGTGGTGCGCGAAGGACTGTGGGAAAAATTCGAGACCATGTTCCGCAACTTCGGTTGGGATGTGGTGATTGTGAAGTACGGCAAACTGATGCAGGCGGCGTTCGCGGAGCCGGGCGGCGAGGCGCTGCGGCGCTGGATCGATAACTGTCCCAATCAGGTCTACGCGGCGCTGTGCTTTCAGGGCGGCGCGGCGTTCCGCAAGCGCTTGCAGGACGAGATCGGCGATCAGGGCGAGGTCAGCGCGCTAATCGAGCGGCGCAACGATGCCGAGTTGCTGGCACTGATGTCGAATCTCGGCGGCCACGACATGGCGAGCATGCTGGAGGCGTTCGAGGCCATCGATCACGATCGCCCGGTGTGCTTCATCGCCTATACCATCAAGGGCGTCGGTCTGCCGTTCCAGGGCCACAAGGATAACCATGCCGGGCTGATGACGCCGGCGCAGATGGACGCCTTCCGCGCCGCGCAGAATATCCGGCCGGGGCACGAGTGGGACAAGTTCGAAGGGCTGGCGCAGTCGTCCGCCGAACTGGAAGCCTTCGTCAAAGGCGCGTCCTTCATTCGCGATGGCCGGCGGCGGCTGGAAACGCCGACCATCGACGTGCCGGAGCAACTGGCGTTTCCTGCTTCCGCGCAGATGTCGACGCAGCAGGGTTTCGGGCTGGTCCTCAACGAACTCGCGCGCGGCGACAGCGAGCTTGCCGCACGCATCGTCACCGCGTCGCCTGACGTCACGGTGTCGACCAATCTCGGCGCGTGGGTGAACCGGCGCGGGCTGTTCGCCAAGGCGGCGATGGCGGACGTGTTCAAGAAGGAGAAGATTCCTTCGACATTTACATGGGATTATTCACCGAAGGGCCAGCACATCGAACTCGGTATCGCCGAGATGAATCTTTTCATCCTGATGTCGGCGCTCGGCCTGTCGCATTCCATCAACGGCGCGCGATTGCTGCCGGTCGCGACATTGTACGATCCCTTCATCGAGCGCGGCCTCGATGCGCTGAACTACGCCTGCTATCAGGACGCGCGTTTCATGGTGGCGGCGACGCCGTCCGGCATCACGCTGGCGCCGGAAGGTGGCGCGCATCAGTCGATCGCGACGCCTTTGATCGGCATGGCGCAGGATGGGCTGGCGTCGTTCGAGCCGGCCTTCGTCGACGAACTCGCGACGATCATGCGCTGGGGTTTCGACCACATGCAGCGCGATCTCGACGACAAGGGCAGTGCGCGCGATGGCACCCGCAGCGGTGGCTCCGTCTATCTGCGATTGTCGACGCGTACCATTGAGCAGCCGAAGCGGATCATGACGCCCGAACTGCAACGCGACATCGCCGACGGCGCCTATTGGCTGCGCAAGCCGGGGCCCAACGCCGAAGTGGTGGTGGCCTATACCGGCGCGGTGGCGCCGGAGGCCATCGAGGCGGTCGGACTGTTGGGCGAGAGCCGCCGCGACATCGGGCTATTGGCGATCACCTCGGCGGATCGTCTTCACGCCGGTTGGACCGCCGCGCGCCGGATGCGCCGCGAGCGGCGAGGCGCGGCCTACATGAGCCATATCGAGACACTGCTGGCGCCGCTGCCGCGCGATTGCGGCATCGTCACGGTGCTGGACGGCCACCCGGCGACGCTGGGCTGGATCGGCGCGGTCTGCGGCCACCGCATGGAAGCGCTCGGCGTCGAGCACTTCGGCCAGACCGGTTCGATAGATGATCTCTATCGGCACTACGGCATCGACGCCAACGCTATTCTCGATGCGGCGGAAGGTCTCACCACCGGCCGCCCGGTGCGGCATCGGAAGATGGCGGTGTAGTTCATTTCTTGCGTTAACACGCTGATGTGACCAGATGCGCTGCTTGCAATGGCGGGTCGCGTCGGGCGGGTTCATTTCGGCCCGGTTTCGTGCAAGAATGGCGACCGAACGTTTCCCGTTCTTTCCAATCCCGCAGGTTTGTGAGGTTTCGTCATGGTCAATCGCATGCAGTTTTACATCGACGGCGCTTGGGTCGATCCCGTCGTCAAGAAGTCGACGCCGGTGGTGAATCCGGCCACCGAGGAGGCCATGTACGAGATCGCGCTGGGCTCCAAGGCCGACGTGGACAAGGCGGCCGCTGCCGCGAAGCGCGCCTTCGAGACGTTCTCGCAAACCACCCGCGAGGAGCGCGTGGCGCTGCTGGAAAAGATCATCGCCGTCTACAAGACGCGCCTGAAGGATATCGGCGCGTCGGTATCCGACGAGATGGGCGCGCCGCTGCCGATGGCAGAGAAGCTGCAAGCGGGCGCGGGCCTCGGTCATCTGATGACCACGCTCGACGTGCTGAAGAACTATCAGTTCGAGGAGTCGGTCGGCTCCGCGGTGGTGGTGCGCGAGCCGATCGGTGTGGTCGGCATGATCACTCCCTGGAACTGGCCGCTGAACCAGATCGCCTGCAAGGTGGCTCCTGCGCTCGCCGCGGGCTGCACCATGATCCTGAAGCCGTCGGAATACACGCCGACCTCGGCGCTCATTTTCGCGGAAATCCTCCATGAAGCGGGCGTGCCGAAGGGTGTCTTCAACCTCGTCAACGGTCTTGGCCCGGATGTCGGCGCCGCGATGAGCGAGCATCCGGATATCGACATGATTTCGTTCACCGGTTCGACCCGCGCCGGCATCGACGTCGCCAAACGCGCCGCACCGACGGTGAAGCGCGTCAGCCAGGAACTTGGCGGCAAGTCGCCGAACGTCATTCTGGAAGACGCTGATCTGGTGAAGGCGGTGGGCGGCGGCGTGGCCCATATGTTCAACAACTCGGGCCAGTCGTGCAACGCGCCGTCGCGCATGATCGTGCCGCTGTCGAAGATGAAAGAAGTCGCCGCCATCGCCAAGGGCGTCGCCGACAAGACCAAGGCGGGCGATCCACGCGCCGAAGGCACCACCATCGGCCCCGTCGTCAACCGCAACCAGTGGAACAAGATCCAGGATCTGATCCAGAAGGGCATCGACGAAGGCGCGACCCTGGTCGCCGGTGGTCCCGGTCTGCCGGAAGGCGTCAACAAGGGCTTCTACGTGCGCCCGACCGTGTTCGCCGACGTCACTGAGAACATGACCATCGCGCGCGAGGAAATCTTCGGGCCGGTGCTCGCGATCATGGGTGCGAAGGATGAAGCCGACGCCGTGCGGCTCGCCAACGACACACCGTATGGTCTGGCCGGTTATGTGTCGGCCGGCACCGTCGAGCGCGCGCGCAAGGTTGGTCGCCAGATCCGCGCCGGCAACGTCAATCTGCAAGGCATGCCGAACGACCGCACCGCGCCGTTCGGTGGCTACAAGCAGTCCGGCAACGGCCGCGAGTGGGGCAAGTTCGGCCTCGAGGACTTCCTCGAGGTGAAGGCCATCGCCGGCTTCAACGCCGCGTAAGCGACACTGACTCACAACAGCGCCGGGGCGGGAGATGATCCCGCCCCGGCGTTTTTGTTTTTGGCGACGGCGTCATCCTGAGGTGCTCGGGCGAAAGCCCGAGCCTCGAGGGATGGTCGTTGTGGGCCACCCTTCGAGGTTCGCCGCAAGCGCGGCTCACACCTCAGAGTGACGGCTGGTTTTATTTCGCGTCACTTCGACTTGGTGAGAAATTTGTCCACGGCCTTGCGGAATTCATCGTGCCGCATGCAGCCGGTGATGTTTTCGACTTCCGCATCGAGTTGTTGCGCGACTGACGTAAACCGCGACTGATGGATCAGCGCCTTAGTGGCGGCGATCGCGGCCGGCGCGTTCTGGGCGATGCGCTGCGCCAGTTCGCGCGTCGCCGCCTTCAGGTCGGCCGCAGGCACCAGCTTGGCGATCATCCCCCAATCGTAGCCTTGTTGCGCCGAGAAGCTGCCGTCGGCGAGGAAAATCTGCATCGCGCGCCGCGCGCCGACGATCTCGGTGACGCCGATGGTGCCGCCGCCGTCCGGTGAAATACCGAGCTTATGATAGGCCGCGGTGAATTTCGCATCATCCGCCGCAATGCACATGTCCGCCATGAAGGCGAGCGACAGACCGGCACCGGCGGCCGAGCCGTGCACGCTGGAAAGGACCACCTTGGGCATCCGCCGCAGCGCGGTGGTGAAGGCGTGGAAATGCTTCAGCAACTCGCGGATCACCGGCTCGAGATTATCCATCGAGGCGCCGAACACCTGAATGTCGCCGCCGCCGCAGAACGCGCGCCCCGCGCCCTCGATCACCAGCACGCGGATCTTGTCGTCGGCTTCGACCTGCACGGCGAGCTGCTCCAGCCGTTGCGCGATCGCGAGATTGATCGAGTTGAAGGCATTCGGCCGGTTGAGCGTCAGGGTTGCAACGGGGCCGTCGATGGCAAGCAGGGCAGGCTGATCGGAATCCGGAGTGGACATGCGGTAAAACCTTTCGCGTGAAAGCAGGCGTGCATTAAACGCCATTCACGCCGTTGATGACAAGCGGGCCGGATCGTGCATCATGCCCGCCGACTTGGTCGCCCACGAGGTGTTGGGTCAATAATTGGCGGGACACAAGGTGATGACGAAAGAAACGGTTCTGATCGTCGGTGCGGGACATGCCGGATTTCAGGTCGCGGTGTCGCTGCGGCAAGCCGGCTATACCGGTCCCGTGCGTCTGATCAACGACGAAGCGCTCCTGCCTTATCAACGCCCGCCGTTGTCGAAGACATATCTCAAGGGGGCGGGCGGCGCGGAGAGCGTGCTGTTTCGGCCGGCGAAGTTTTACGCCGATCAGGCCATCGAACTGTTCGAGGGGCACGTCGTCGCCATCGATCGCGCGCGGCATAGCGTGCGGCTCGGCTCCGGCGCGGAATTGTCCTACGGCCATCTGGTGCTGGCGACCGGCGCGCGCAATCGCCTGCTCGATGTGCCGAACGCCAACCTCGACGGCGTGATGTATCTGCGCAACTTCGCCGAGAGCGAGACACTGCGCACTCATATCAAAGCCGGGCAGCGGCTGGTGGTGATCGGTGCCGGATTCATCGGATTGGAATTTGCCTCCACGGCGCGCGCCAAAGGGCTTGAAGTCGACGTGCTCGAACTCGCGCCACGTGTGATGGCGCGCGCGGTAACGCAGGACATCTCGGCTTATTTCGAGCGCAAGCATCGCGAGGCCGGCATTCGCATTCACTTCGGGGTGCGGGCGACGGAGATCGAAGGCGCACATGGCAAGGTGACCGGCGTGTCTCTCAGCGACGGACGGCAGATGCCGGCGGACCTCGTGGTGGTCGGCGTCGGCGTGCTGCCGAACGTCGAACTCGCCGCCGAGGCTGGCTTGCCCGTTTCCGCCGGCATTGTCGTTGACGCGCAGCTCCTCACTGCCGATCCGGATATCTCCGCCATCGGCGATTGTGCGCTGTTCGAGAGCCCGCGCTTTGGGGCGCCGCTGCGGCTGGAGTCGGTGCAGAACGCCACCGATCATGCGCGCTGCGTCGCCGCGCGCCTCACCGGCAAACCGGAAACCTATGACGGGCTGCCGTGGTTCTGGAGCGATCAGGGCACCGACAAATTGCAGATGGCGGGGCTCACGGCCGGTTTCGATCATGCGGTGTTGCGCGGCGATCCCGAACAGGGTGCGTTCTCGGTGTTTTGCTACAAGGCGGATCGCATGATCGGGGTCGAGTCGGTCAATCGCGCCGGCGACCACGTCTTCGGCCGCCGCATGCTCGCCGCCGGCCGTTCGATTACGCCGCAGCAGGCGGCCGATATGAGTTTCGATCTGAAGCAGGCGATGGCGTGAGATAGATGATTGAGCGACGGCGCGGTGTTGAAACCTCATCGAAGTTTATTTGCGCGTCGATTTGCAACACGATCAGCGTCGTCCCCGCCTGCGCGGGGACGACGCGGAAATTGTTGGGGCTTCGCGATAAATTGCATCTTGAGTGAGATTATGGGCTGACGGCAGCTCTTGGCACGCCATTCTCACGGCCGCACAGCGCGCAGTTTACCCGCAGGTTTCTGAAACTCCTCGCGCACCACGGCGATATCGGCGAGCGTCGGCAGGCCGGCTTCGTTGCCGAGATGCTGGATTTTGTGCGTGGACGCCGCCTGCGCGAAAGCAAAATGCTCCTGCCAGCTTTTCGATGGGTCGCTGAGATAGGAATAAACGTAGGCGCCGTGGAAAACGTCGCCGGCGCCGTTGGTATCGATGACGCGCGGTGCCGGCACCTTCAGCGCCGGCACCTCGCGCACCACGCCGGTTTCGTCATACCAGACCAGCCCGCGCTCGCCGAGCGTCACCCCGCCGATGCGGCAGCCGCGCGACTTCAGGTAATCCAGCATCGCGCGTGGGCTCAACTCCATCTGTTCGCAGAGTCGCTCGGCGACCATCGCCACGTCGATGAATTCCAGCAACTCATGCGTATTGTCGCGCAGGCCGCCACCGTCGAGCGAGGTGAGGATGCCGGCCTCGCGACAGAGCTTTGCATAATGCAGCGCGGCCTCGGGCTGATGGCCGTCGACATGCAATGCGCGGCAGCCGGTCAGGTTCAGCATCGGGAACGGATGCAGATGATCGTCGTCGCGGCAACGTACGATGGCGCGCTTGCCGTCCTTCGGCATGATGAACGACAGCGACGACGTTCTCACTTTCCGCGCGTGCAGCGGAATGCCGTACTTCACCGCCATGTCCTGAAACATGCGGCCGAGCCAGTCGTCGGCGACGGTGGTGAGAAGGTCCGGCACGATACCGAGCCGTGCGCAACAGAACGCCGCCGTCACCGCATTGCCGCCGAATGATACCGCGTAAGCGGAAGCGACGTGCTTCTCGTCGCCGGTCGGCATGTGATCGGTGAGAAACGTCACGTCGATGTAGGTTTGTCCGATGAAAAGCGCCTGCATCGTTCGGTCCATCGTTTATGGGGGCGGAATCTTGCGTCCATTAGCGCCGCTTATCACGCTCCATTGCAACTATTAATTCGCAGTCGACCGCAACCCTGCGTTACAACTGTTGCATCATTGCGGCGATGATCCGCGCTTGTGTTGAACGATCTTCGGCAGCGTCGGGTTCCCGCGATCGAGCGATGGAGGTCTATCATGTCGGTCTATTCCGGTGCGGTCTTCGATATGGCGGCGCGGCAGTTCGCCGTGATTGCCGATCATCTGGCTATTCCGCATGACGAGCGAGATCGACTGCTGTTGCCGAAGCGCGCCATCACCGTGTCCTGTCCGATCCATTGCGACGACGGCACCATCGCGGTGTTCGAGGGCTATCGCGTGCAGCATCACCTGACGATGGGACCGACCAAGGGCGGCACGCGCTTCGCGCCCAGCGTGGATATCGGCGAGGTCGCGGCGCTGGCAATCTGGATGAGCTGGAAATGCGCGCTGGTCGGCTTGCCCTATGGTGGCGCGAAAGGTGGCATCCGCGTCGATCCGTCGTCGATCTCGAAGCGCGAGCTGGAGGGGCTGTCGCGCCGCTACATGCAGGAGATGATCCCGTTCGTCGGTCCGCATACCGACGTGATGGCGCCGGATATGGGCACCAACGAGCAGGTGATGGCGTGGTTCATGGACACCTATTCGATGTATCAGGGCCGCACCGTCACCGAGATCGTCACCGGCAAGCCGGTGAGTTCGGGCGGCACACTCGGGCGGCGTGAGGCGACCGGGCGCGGCGTCGCCTATCTCGCCAAGCGCGTGCTGGGCGATTTGCAGATCGCGCCGGCGAAAGCGACAGCTGTGGTGCAGGGGTTCGGCAATGTCGGCTCCCATGCCGCCGCCGAACTACACCGCTTCGGCGTGAAGGTGATCGCGGTGAGCGATCACACCGGAGGGCTGCACAGCGCCGCCGGGCTGGATATTCCGGCGCTGGTCCGCCATGCGGCCGCGCATGGCAGCATTGCCGGCTTCTCCCGCGAGCTGCAATGCGATCCCGCCGAGGTGCTGACGCTGCCGTGCGATGTGCTGGTGCCGGCGGCGATGGAGCAGGTGATCGATGCCGACATCGCCTCGAAGCTGAAATGCCGCGTGCTGGCGGAAGGCGCCAACGGCCCGACCACGCCGGAGGCCGACCTCGTGCTGGCCCAACGGCAGGACGAGATTTTCGTCCTGCCCGACATCCTGTGTAACTCCGGCGGCGTGGTGGTGAGCTATTTCGAATGGGTGCAGGACCTTCAGCAATTGTTCTGGGAGGAGGAGGAAGTGACCCGGCGCGAATATCACATCCTGGATCGCGCTTTCGATCAGATGGTGACGCGCGCCGGCAAGGACGGAATCTCCCATCGCACCGCCGCGATGGCGATCGGCGTCGAAAGGGTGCGCGCCGCCAAGCAGACGCGGGGGCTGTTTCCATAAGGTTGCGGCCTGGCTACCATTCTGCAAAGACTGGCGGCACAGGAGCAATCGTTTGACATCGTCCTCGCCCGACCTCTCCGACAATGCCGTGCCCGATGCCGTCATTGCGTTTTTACGCGAAGCCGGCCTAGTGCCATCGAGCCTCACGCCGCGTTTCACGCCGCTGACTGGCGGCGTGGCGTCCGACATCTGGATGGTCGCGGCGGGAGATCGCACTTTCGCCGTGAAGCGCGCGTTGCAGAAGCTGCGCGTCGCGCGCGACTGGCAGGTGCCGGTGACGCGCAATGTCAGCGAGGTCGATTGGCTGCGCGCGGCGGCGAAGGTGGTGCCGGATGCGGTGCCGCAGGTGCTGGCGCACGATCCGGAGATCGGCGCCTTCGCGATGGCCTATCTCGATCCGGGGCATCATCCGGTGTGGAAGGCGGAGCTTGCGGCGGGGCGCGCGGACCCGGCCTTCGCCGCGCGTGTCGGCGACACTGTCGCGGCGATCCACGCCGCCACCGCGCATTCCGCTGAGCTGGCAAAGCAGTTCGCCAACGACGCGCTGTTTCACGCGATCCGGCTCGAACCCTATCTCGAAGCCACAGCCCCGGCGCATCCCGACATTGCCGATGCGCTGATGCGAATGTCGCGCGAGACGCTGGCGACGAAGATCGCGCTGGTGCATGGCGACGTCAGCCCGAAAAACATTCTGGTCGGCCCGAACGGTCCGGTGTTTCTCGATGCCGAATGCGCCTGGTACGGCGACCCGGCGTTCGATCTCGCGTTCTGTCTCAATCACATGCTGCTGAAATGCCTGTGGACGCCGCGCGCGCGGGCAGCGTTCCTTGCCTGTTTCGATGCGCTGGCGGCCGCCTATCTCGCGCGGGTTGACTGGGAGCCCGTCGCCGAACTTGAACGCCGCGCGGCGCGGCTGTTGCCGGCACTGTTTCTCGCGCGCGTCGACGGCAAATCGCCGGTGGAATACATCACGGATGAAAACGACAAGGCGCGCGTGCGTCGTGTCGCGGCGCCGTTGATCGCGTCACCGCCGTCGCGATTGGCCGATGTGCGCGATGCCTGGACCAGGGAGCTTGCCGAATGAGCGATACGCGGATTGCGGACATCAAGGGGCGACGGGTGTGGGATTCGCGAGGCCGCCCCACCGTGGAAGTCGATGTCCGATTGAAAAGCGGGGCGTCGGGTCGTGCGATCGCGCCTGCCGGCGCGTCGATGGGCAGCGGCGAGGCGGTGGACCTGCGCGATGGTGGCGCAAAGCTCGGCGGCTACGATGTCGGCCGTGCAGTGAACGCGGTCAATAGCGAGATCGCGGTAGCGCTTGCGAGCATGGATGCTGCGGATCAAGCGGCGATCGACCAAGCGATGATCGCGCTGGATGGTACCGCCAATAAAGGACGGCTCGGCGGAAATGCCATCGTCGCCACCTCGATGGCCGTGTTGCACGCGGCAGCCGCCGCCAGCGGCGTGCCGTTGTGGCAGCATCTCGCGCAGGATCGCAAAGTGCGGATTCCGCTGCCGGAGATTCAGATTTTCGGCGGCGGCGCACACGCGGCGCGACGCGTCGATATCCAGGATTTCATGGTGATGTGTCCCGGTGCTGCGTCCTTCGCTCAGGCGCTGGAATGGACGGCCGAGGTCTATCTTGCCGCGGGCCACATCATGAAGCAGGCCGGCAAATTGCAAGGCGTCGCCGACGAGGGCGGTTACTGGCCGGCATTTCGCAGCAACGAGGAGGCACTCGATACGCTTGTGGCGTCGATCCTCAAGGCGGGTTTCAAGGGCGGCGACGATGTCGCGATCTCGCTCGACGTCGCGGCATCGGAGTTTGGCAAGAACGGCACCTATACGCTGGCGCTCGATGACCGGAAGCTCGACACAGGCGCAATGATCGACATGCTCGGCCGCTGGTGTGAAGCCTATCCGATCATCTCGATCGAGGACCCGGTCGCGGAAGACGATGCCGAGGGCTTTGCCGCATTCACGCGCGCTTATGGCGATCGTTGTCAGGTGATCGGCGACGATTTTCTCGTCACCAATGCCGCGCGTGTGGGCAAGGCGGCGGCCGACGGTGCAACGACGGCGGTGCTGATCAAGCCCAATCAAGCTGGCACCATCACCGAAACACGGGCTGCGCTGGACGCCGGCAAGGCGGCGGGCTTCGGTACCATTGTCTCGGCACGCTCCGGCGAGACCGAGGACGTCACCATCGTGCATTTGTCGATCGGCTGGGATGCGGGGCAGCTCAAGGTGGGTTCGTTCTCGCGCTCGGAGCGGATGGCGAAGTGGAATGAGTGCTTGCGCATCGAGGAAACGCTCGGACGCGACACAGTGTTCGCCGGACGCGGCGCGCTCGGGTTTCGGCGATAGCCTTTGGGAGCCTTCAGATGATTATCGGATTGGATCACGTCGTCGTTCTCGTCCGCGACATCGAGGCGGCGACATCGGCCTATGCCGTGCTGCTCGGCCGCAAGCCGGCGTGGCGCAGCGCTGACGAAACGTCCGCGTCGGCATTTTTCACGCTCGACAACATGTCGGTGGAACTGCTGGCGCCAGCGGCGGGCGCGGCAGGCGATCATATCCGCAGCACCATCGACGCGAACGGCGAGGGACTGGCGAGCCTCTGCCTGCGCGTCGAGGGTATCGCCGACTGGCACCGGCGGCTGGATCGCCTCAATCTGAAGCCGGAAGCGGTCAGCGACGGTAGCAGCCGCAATCTGCTCGACGGTGCATCGCTGTCGTGGAAGCGCACCCGCGCGGCGACCGACGCGGCGCATGGCGTGCGGTTGTTTTTTCTCGACATGAATGGTCAACGCCCGGTTTCGGAGGTCAGCACAGATGCGCCGATCACCGGGCTCGATCATGTGGTGGTCGAGACCGCCGATCCCGAGCGCGCCGCGGCGCTGTACGGTGCGCGGCTCAGGCTCGATATGCGGCTCGATCGTTCGCACGCGGACTGGGGACACCTGATGTTCTTCCGCTGCGGCGATCTTATCGTCGAGACGGTGAAACGCGCAGGCAAGGATTATTCCGATGGCCGGGACCGGCTGTGGGGGTTGAGTTTTCGTGTCGACGATATTGCGGCGGCGCGGAAGCGAATGCTGGCGTCCGGCATCGATGTGTCGGAGCCGCGCGCGGGGCGCAAGCCGGGCACACAAGTGGCGACAGTGCGCAGCGGCACTTGTGGCGTGCCGACGATTTTGCTTCAGCCGCCGGCGCGAGTGTAACGCGGCAAATCATATGCTCTCGGTGTCGTCCCCGCCTGCGCGGGGACGACGCTTTGCGTGTTGCAGGTCTGCGTACAAAGCCAATTCTACTGCATCAAACCGCGCGCGCCTTGCCACAGCAGCGCGGCGGAGATGATGAACAGCAGCACGTAAGCGATCTGGTAGAACAATCCCGTCGGCGTCTTCCGCACCAGCCAGACGCCAGCAAGGTTCGCGGCAGCGGCGATGGGAAGCAATATCAGCGACGTGGTGAAGTTGGCCGTCGTGAACTGGCCGAGCGTGAGGTACGGCCCGATCTTCAGCGCGTTGATCACGGCGAAGAAGATCGTGGTGGTGCCGACCAGCGTGAGCTTTGGCAGCCGTTGCGGCAGCACGTAAACCTGGAACGGCGGCCCGCCGCCTTGCATCATGAACGAGGTGAAGCCGGACACGCCGCCCCAGAATATCCCGCCGGCGACGTGCCCTCTTGTTGGCGCTTCGGCCTTGCGTTGCAGCCACATGTTGGCGACGAAGGCGACGCCGACCAATCCCACGATGATGCGGATGGTGTCGTCGGAGACGTAGGACGCCGTCAGCCACGCCAGCGCCATACCGGTGAGTGCACCGGGCAGCATGATCTTGAGGTTGGTTGCATCCCAGTCGCGGCGATAGACGTAGAGCGAAATCAGATCCTGTGTGATCAGCACCGGCAGGATCAGCGCGGCGGCCTCTAACGGCGGCAGATAAAGCGCGACCAGCGGCGTCGCCGCAGTGCCGATGCCGGCAAACCCGCCTTTCGACAGCCCGAGCAGGATCACCGCTGGAATCGCGACCGCGTAAAAAAACGGTTCAGTGATGAGAGGCGGCACGGTGACTTTCGAGATGCATCACGCGCCGAGCTTGCATGGCACGCTGGTGAAGCCGCGGAAGCGGGCGCGTCCGCCCCGCACCGGTTCGCCGGCCAGTTCGTAGCGCGGGAAGCGTGCGAGGAAATGCGAGATGGCAATGGCGCCTTCGAGCCGCGCCAGCGCCATGCCGGCGCATTGATGCACGCCGGTGCCGAAGGCGAGGTGACGGTTCGGCGTCCGTGCGATGTCAAAGCGCTCGGGATCGGGAAACTGCGCCGGGTCGCGATTGGCGGCGCCGATGCACAGCGTCACCGATGTTTGCGGCGGTAAAGTCACGCCGCCGAGTTCGACGGTTTCGGTGGTCATGCGATTGCCGAGCTGGTTCGAACTTTCGAACCGCAGGATTTCCTCGACGGCGGTTTTGATCAGGTCGGGTTGCGCAATCAGGCGCGCCTTCTGCTCGGGATAGTGCAGCAGCGCGACCAGCCCGTTGCCGATCAGGTTGGTGGTGGTCTCGTGGCCGGCGTTGAGCAGGAAGATGCAGTTGTGCAGCAGTTCCTTCGCGGTCAGTCGCTCGCCGTCGGTTTCACCCTGAATCAGTTTCGTCAGCACGTCGCGTTCCGGATTGCCCGGTTTGGCGCGGCGGCGCTCGACCAACACGTCGAGGTAGGCGAGGAAGTCGCGCACGGCATCGTTGCCGCGCTTGAAGGCTTCCGCGCTGATGACCGGCTCGAGCGCGCCGAGAATCGCCAGCGACCAGTCGCGCAGCGGGCCGCGCTCATCATGCGGAACGTCGAGCAGGTTGCCGATCACCTGCACCGGAATGGCGGCAGCGAAATCCTCGATCAGTTCGGCGTGGCCCTTCGCTTCCATCGCGTCGAGCAGGCGGTCGACCAGCGCGATCAGGCCCGGCTCCATCTCGGCGATGGCGCGCGGCGACAATGCGCCCATGATCAGGCGGCGCACCCGTGTATGGGCCGGCGGATCGTTGAAGACGAGGCTGGTGGTGTGATGCTCGTAAAGCAGCGACGTGCCGTATTTCGGCGCGAATTCGCGTTTCTTGTCCGAGCTGTAAGCCCGCGTCGTTTTGTAGGCGGTGACGAGGTCGTCGTAGCGCGTCAGGAAATAGCCGCCGTTCGGCAGCCGCTTCAGCGGTGCAAGCTCCCGCAGCGCGCGATAGGTCGGGTAGGGATCGGCGTAAAATTCCGGCGTCAGCTTCTCGATGTCGAATTTCGCCGCGAGGTCCTGTGGGGTTTCCGTCATGTTTTGTCTCGTTTCCCGAGGGATATACGTTTTTGGCGACCGTGCGAAGCCAGGGACGGAACCTGTGCTTGATCAGCCTGTTATGGTGCGTTGCAATATTCGGCTTGACTTTGAATAAGTGAGTGTTTACTCACGTCGAATGAGCACCATCCGCATGACCAGCGACCTGCGGCGAGAGCTGATTCTGTCGGCGGCGAAGCGTTGCTTCGCGCGGACGGGGTTTGCAGGCACGACGACAAAAAGCATTGCCGCGACGGCTTCGATTTCAGAAGGATTGCTGTTCAAGCATTTTCCGACTAAATCCGCCCTCTACGCCGCGATTCTGGCAGAAGCCTGCGAGGCCGATCCGAAGCTGGTGACGTTGCTCGGATTGGCGCCGTCGACCGAGACACTCGTTGTACTGATCCGTGGCATGGTCGGGCACTTTCTTCAGACGTCCGATGAACCGGACGAGGAAGAGGCCCAGCAGTTGCGGCTCATGATCACGAGCCAACTGGATGACGGCGAGTTCGCGCGCGTTCTTTATGAAAAGATAGGAGAGCTCATCGGCCCCGTCTTTACCGCATCGCTCAGGCGGGCTGTCGAGACGGGAGATGCATCGGAAGTCGGGCAACGGCCGATCAATCTGTTCTGGTTCGCTCACCACATGGTGCTGCAACTGGTGCTGACGAGGCTGCCGCCGACGGATTGTTTGTCTTACGGGGAGACCGCTCAGTTCGAGCGGCAAGTCTGCGAATTTATTCTTCGCGGAATTGGATTGAACGAAAAAGCGATCGCCGCGCATCTGGACCGCGACCTTCCGCCGGACCTGATGCCGCAGAGAGCCGCGGAAAGTGCATGACATGACACTAGCGACGGAATCGAACATGCCGGCCAACGCCGAGAAGATTCAACAACACGAGACAAGTGCACGTGGCCCGGGCGAGCAGCCGCGCGGCAGCAAACCGGTGCGCCGCGTGCGCTGGTTCATCATCGTTGGCATTTTGCTGGCGGTCCTCGTCGGCGGACTGGTTGGCTTCAACGCCTTCCGCAGCCACATGATCGCGCAGTTCTTTGCCAACAATAAACCGCCGCCGGTGACGGTGAGCGCCGCCGAGGCCAAATCGGAAGTGATTCCGAACCTGCTTCGCGCGGTCGGCGAACTCGCCGCGGTGCATCAGGTCAACGTGACGTCGGACGTTTCGGGCCGCATCACCGACATCCTGTTCACGGCGGGTGCGCATGTGACCAAGGGCACGCCGCTGGTGCAACTGTTCGACAAACCGGATCAGGGCGATCTCGCCAGCTACAAGGCGCAAGCCAAGGTGGCGGAACTGTCGCTCGATCGCGCCAAGCAACTGGCTTCGCGTCAGTTCGGGCCGCAGGCAACCGTCGATCAGGCGCAGGCGGCGTTCGATCAGGCCAATGCCGGCATCGCCAAGACCGAAGCGATCATCTCGCAAAAGCTGGTGCGTGCGCCATTCGACGGCGTGCTCGGTGTGCGTCACGTCGAGGTCGGCCAATTTCTCACGGCAGGCACGCAGATCGTCTCGCTGACGGATCTGTCGACGCTGTTCGCGAACTTCACCGTGACGGAAAAGGACAGCGGCAAGCTTGCGGTCGGGCAGGTGGTGCGCGTCGAGGTTGACGCCTATCCCGGCAAGACCTTCGACGGCAAGATCACCACCATCGAACCGCAGATCTCGACCGATACCCGCAACATCCGCGTGCAGGCGACCATCCAGAATCAGGAAGGCATCCTGAAACCGGGCATGTTCGCCACCACCACGGTGGTGCTGCCCGAGAAGCCCGCGGTGGTCACCGTTCCGGAAACCGCGGTCGAGTACACGCTGTATGGCGACTCCGTTTATCTCATCAAGGAGAAGAAGGCGGACGACGGCAAGACCAGCCTCACCGCCGAGCGGACCTTCGTGCGCACCGGCGACCGGGTCAACGGTCGCGCGGTGATCACCAAGGGCTTGCAGGCGGGCGACAAGGTCGTCGCCGTCGGACAATTGAAGCTGCAATCGGGCGCCGCCGTGGAGATCTCGAAGGACCCGCTGCCGCCGATCAAGAATCCGCCGCCACGGAACTGATTCACGGAACTGATACCTGGGGCCGCGTCGCGCGGCCCCGGTCCGATCCAACGTTTCCCGGTCGAACCCGAGAGGGCGTCGACCGTTCATGGAGCGCCTGCAAATGGCATTCACCGATATCTTCATCAAACGGCCGATCTTGTCGGTTGTCGTCAGCCTGCTGATCCTGCTGATTGGCGCCGCTGCCGCCTTCAAACTGCCGATCCGGCAATATCCGAAGCTGTCGAACACGGTGATCACCGTGACGACGGCCTATCCGGGTGCGTCGCCGGAACTGATGCAGGGCTTCATCACCACGCCGATCGAGCAAGCGGTGGCCTCGGCCGAAGGCGTCGACTACATCACGTCGAATTCGACCCAGAGCCAGAGTCAGATCAAGGTTTTCGTCAAGCTGAACTTCGACCCGAACGCGGCGCTGACCGAAGTGCTGTCGAAGGTCAATTCGGTGAAGTACCTGATCCCGAAGGAAGCCAATGACCCGGTGATTCTGAAGTCCACCGGCGAAACCACGGCGGTGATGTATCTCGGCTTCTCCAGCGACGAACTCTCGGGCTCGGCGATCTCCGACTATCTGACTCGCGTGGTGCAGCCGATCCTGTCGACGGTCGATGGCGTGGCGTCGGCCGATATTCTCGGCGGCCAGACCTTTGCCATGAGGGTGTGGCTCGACCCGGTGAAGATGGCGGGCCGCAACGTGACCACCACCGAGGTCACCGCCGCGATCGCCGCCAACAACTTCCAGGCGGCTGCCGGCCAGACCAAGGGCTACTATACGATCTCCAACGTCTCCACCAACACCGACCTGCAAAGCGTCGAGCAGTTCAAGCGTATGACGGTGAAGGCCAAGGACGGCGGCTTCGTGCGCATGGAGGACGTTGCCGACGTCGAACTGGCGGCGCAAAGCACCGACGCCAGCGTCGCCTTCAGCGGCCAGCGGGCCATCTTCATCGGCGTGCAGGCGACGCCGCAAGGCAATCCGCTGAACATCGTGCAGGGTGTGCGCAAGCTATTCCCCGACATCCAGCGCAATCTGCCGCCGTCGATGAAGATGAAGGTCGCCTACGACTCGACCAAGTTCATCACCTCGTCGATCGAAGAAGTGCGGAACACGCTGGTCGAGGCGGTCGCCATCGTCATCGTGGTGATCTTCCTGTTCCTGGCGTCGCTGCGCTCGGTCATCATCCCGGTGGTGACGATCCCGCTGTCGCTGGTCGGCGTCTGTGCGCTGATGATCGCCGCGGGTTTCAGCTTCAACCTGCTGACGCTGCTGGCGATGGTGCTGGCGATCGGCCTCGTGGTCGACGACGCCATCGTCGTGGTGGAAAACATCCACCGCCATCTCGAGGAAGGGAAGACGCCAGTTCAGGCGTCGCTGCAAGGCGCGCGCGAAATCGTCGGCCCGGTCATTTCGATGACCATTACGCTGGCGGCGGTGTACGCGCCGATCGGCTTCCTCGGCGGTCTCACCGGTGCGCTGTTCCGTGAATTCGCCTTCACGCTGGCCGGCGCGGTGATCGTCTCCGGTATCGTGGCGTTGACGCTGTCACCGATGATGTGCTCGGTGCTGCTCAAGCACGAGTCACAAAGCTGGTTCGCGCGGAAGGTCGACACCGTCTTTACGGCGGTCACCAACTGGTACGGCCGCCAGCTCGATCGTTCGCTGGACTATCGGCCCATCACCGCGCTGTTCGCGGTCACCATCCTTGGGCTGGTCGGTTTCATGTACATGCACACGTCCAAGGAACTGGCGCCTGAAGAAGATCAGGGCATCGTGTTCGCGGTGCTCAAGGGACCGAAATACGCCAACATCGATTACATGGACTTCTACGGCGACAAGCTCGACAAGGCTTTCGCGAGCTTCCCCGAAACCGACCTGCGCTTCATGATCAATGGCATCGCCGGCATCAACAACGGCATCGCCGGCATGCTGCTGAAGCCGTGGGAGGAGCGCAAGCGCTCGTCGATCGTGCTGAAGCCGCTGGTGCAGGCGGAGATCAGCAAGGTCGAGGGCGTCCAGGCTTTCGCCTTCAACCTGCCGCCGCTACCGGGCGGGCCGGGCGGTCTGCCGGTTCAGATGGCGCTCTATTCCACCGCCGGTTTCCAGGCGGTCTACGAGGAGATGAGCAAGCTGAAGGCGGCTGCGCAGAAGAGCGGCCTGTTCATCGTGACCGACAGCGATCTCGACTTCAACCAGCCGGTGGTGCGTGTCGCCATCGATCGCACCAAGGCCAACGATCTCGGTGTGACGATGCAACAGCTCGGCGCGACGCTGGCGACCCTGCTCGGCGGCAACTACGTCAACCGCTTCAATCTGGAAGGACGTTCCTATCAGGTGATCCCGCAGGTGCCGCGTGCGTTGCGGCTGTCGCCGGAATCGCTCGACGGTTATTACGTGCCGAGTTCAAGCGGCCAGCAGATTCCGCTGTCCACACTGGTATCGATCCAGAACGGGACCGATCCCAACGCGCTCTCGCATTATAACCAGCTCAACGCCGCGACTTTCCAGGCGGTGCCGATGCCCGGCGTCACGGTGGGGCAGGCGGTCGACTTCCTCGAAAGCCAGGCGAAGAATTTCCCGGCCGGCTTCAGCCACGACTACCTCGCGGATGCGCGGCAGTACGTGACGGAAGGCAACCAGTTGGCGATCGCGTTCGGCTTCGCGCTGATCATCATCTTCCTGGTGCTGGCGGCGCAATTCGAGAGCTTGCGCGACCCGCTGGTTATTCTGATCAGTGTGCCGATGGCGATCTCGGGTGCGTTGATCCCGCTGTTCTTCGGTGTCGCGACCATCAACATCTATACCCAGGTCGGCCTGCTGACGCTGATCGGCCTGATCAGCAAGCACGGCATCCTGATGGTGGAGTTCGCCAACGAATTGCAGCTTAACGAGAACCTGAACAAGCGCGCCGCGATCGAGAAGGCGGCGCGGGTCCGGCTTCGGCCGATCCTGATGACGACCGCCGCGATGGTCACGGGTTTGCTGCCGTTGCTCACGGCGACCGGAGCGGGCGCGGCGAGCCGTTTCTCGATCGGCCTTGTCGTGGTGGCCGGCATGACCATCGGTACGCTGTTCACGCTGTTCGTGCTGCCGGCGGTGTATGTCGCCATCGCCACCGATCACCAGGCGGAGCTGACGTCGCAGCGGACCAAGGAGATCAAGGCGTTCGAACTCGGCCGCGCGTAAGCGTCGCTCGTTGCGAATGCGAAAGGGCGCGGAGGAAACTCCGCGCCCTTTTTTTGCCCACGGTCGTATTGCTGGGCTCGATGCAATCCGCCATCGTCATGCGCGGACTTGATCCGCGCATCCATCTTCTTGAAAGGATGGATTGCCGGGGCGTAGGCGAGCGAAGCGACGCCGTTCTTCGAACAGCTATGCCCGGCAATGACGGCCCGCGCTACCGCGCGTCCGCCAAAATCATCGCCGATGCCTTCGATGCGATCATGGCGGTCGGCGTGTTGGTGTTGCCCGAGGTGATCGTCGGCATCACCGAAGCATCGACCACACGCAGGCCTTCGACGCCGTAGAGCCGCAGCCGCTCGTCCACCACGGCGGCCGGATCGCTCGACAGTCCCATCTTCGCGGTACCGACCGGATGGAAGATCGTGGTGCCGATGTCGCCGGCGGCTTTCGCCAGCGAGGCGTCGTCGTCGCCAACCTTCGGGCCGGGCAGATATTCGTCCGGATGATACGGCGCGAGCGCCTTCTGCTTCATCAGCCGTCGCGTCACGCGAATGGCGTCGGCTGCGACCTGCTTGTCTTCCTCGGTGCCGAGATAATTCGGCGCGATCAGAGGTGCGGCGTCGGGCGCGGTGGAGCGCAGGCGAATGGTGCCGCGCGAGGTCGGTTGCAGATTGCAGGCGCTCACCGTCACCGCCGGGAAGCGATGCAGCGGATCGCCGAATTTCTCCAGCGACAGCGGCTGCACGTGAAATTGAATGTTCGCGCGTTCGCGCTTCGGATCGGAGCGGGTGAAGATGCCGAGTTGCGACGGCGCCATTGTCATCGGGCCGCGTCGCCGCAACAGATATTCCGCACCCATCAGGCCGCGCCCGATCAGCGAGGCATAGGTTTCATTGAGCGTCTTGACGCCGGAGACCTTGTAGATCGCCCGCTGCTGCAAATGGTCCTGCAAGTTGCGGCCGACGCCGGGCCGGTCGGCGACGACATCGATGCCCATCGTGCTCAGCCAGTCGGCGGGACCGATGCCGGAGCGTTGCAGGATCGCGGGCGAGCCGACCGCGCCGGAGCACAGGATCATCTCGCCCTTGGTGCGTGCTTCGAAAACCTCGCCGCCGCGCGAGAAGCGCACGCCGACCGCGCGGCCGTTTTCGATTACCAGCCGATCGACCAGCACGTCGGTCTCCAACCGCAGGTTGGATCGGTTCAACGCCGGCTTGAGGAAGCCGCGCGCCGCCGACCAGCGCCGTCCGCGCTTCTGGTTGACGTGGAAATAGCCGACACCTTCGTTGTCGCCGGTGTTGAAATCGTCGCTGCGCGGAATGTTCATTTCCACGGCCGCGTTGCGGATCGCGTCGAGGATGCTCCAGGTCAGGCGCTGCTGTTCGATGCGCCAGCCGCCGCCGCTCGCGTGATGCTCGGTGGCGCCGAGGAAATGATCCTCCAGCCGCTTGAACTCCGGCACGACATCGTCCCAGCCCCAGCCGGTGAGGCCGAGTTGGCGCCAGTGATCGTAATCCGCCGCCTGGCCGCGCATCGAGATCATGCCGTTGATCGCCGAGCAGCCGCCGATCACCTTGCCGCGCGGATAGTTCAGCGCGCGGCCGTTGAGGCCCGGCTCCGCTTCGGTCTTGAACAGCCAGTCGGCACGCGGATTGCCGATGGCGAACAGGTAGCCGACCGGAATGTGAAACCAGATCCAGTTGTCGCGGCCGCCAGCTTCCAGCAACAGCACGCGATGCTTGCCGCTTTCGGTGAGGCGGTTGGCGGTGACGCAGCCCGCCGTGCCCGCGCCCACGACGATGTAATCAAATTCGCCCTCGATCCGTTTCACCATGGCCCACCGTCGTTTCTTCTATGTCAGGTCCTTCTGCGCGAAGGCTTCGGAACCGGTCTTGCCTTGAATGGCATAACGCCGCGTCGGGGGGCTGTACATTGGCTATCTGGCGGAATTTTTGCCTCCTCGGCTTTGCGCGGCTTCTCACGGACGGTTCTGTTGGGCGATTCCCTTGGGCGAAATGTCCCGCCGTGCTAGCCTGACTGTTCCCGAATTTTCACCCGCGCGTCCCGCGCCTTCGAGGTTCGTCATGCCCGTCATCAATCGTGTCGCCGATCTGCAACCGGACATCATGGCCTGGCGGCGGCATCTGCATGCCCATCCCGAGCTGATGTACGACGTGCACGGCACCGCGGCGTTCGTGGCGGAACGGTTGCGCGAATTCGGCTGCGACGAGGTGGCGACCGGGCTCGGCCGCACCGGCGTCGTCGGCGTCATCAAGGGCCGCAAGCCGGCTTCCGGCGACCTCAAGGTGATCGGCCTGCGCGCCGACATGGATGCGCTGCCGATCGAGGAGGAAACCAATCTGCCGTACGCGTCGAAGATGCCGGGCAAGATGCATGCCTGCGGCCATGACGGCCACACCGCGATGTTGCTGGGCGCGGCGCGATATCTGGCGGAGACGCGCAATTTCGCAGGCGACGCGGTGGTGATCTTCCAGCCGGCGGAGGAGGGCGGTGCCGGCGCCGACGCCATGATCAAGGACGGCCTGATGGAGCGCTTCAGGATCGAGCAGGTCTACGGCATGCACAACGGCCCCGGCCTGCCGGTCGGCTCGTTCGCGCTGCGGCCGGGTCCGATCATGGCGGCGACCGATGCCATCGATATCCGCATCGAGGGCCTCGGCGGCCACGCGGCGCGGCCGCACAAGTGCATCGATTCCGTATTGGTCGGCGCGCAACTCGTCACCGCGTTGCAATCGATCGTGTCGCGCACTGTCGATCCGCTGGATTCGGCAGTGCTCTCGATGTGCGAATTCCACGCCGGCAATGCGCGCAATGTCATCCCGCAGATCGCGGAACTGAAAGGCACCGTGCGCACGCTGACGCCGGAGGTGCGCGATCTGGTGGAGCGTCGCGTGCGTGAAGTGGTCGCCGGCGTGGCGCAACAGACCGGCGCGACAATCGATCTGATCTACGAGCGCGGTTATCCGGTGACGGTCAATCACCCCGAGCAGACCGATATCGCCACGCGTATCGCCAGCGATGTTGCCGGCGCGGCCAATGTCCACGCGGTGCCGCCGATGATGGGCGCCGAGGATTTCGCCTACATGCTGGAAGCGCGGCCCGGCGCGTTTATCTTCGTCGGCAACGGCGACAGCGCGGGCCTGCATCACCCGGCCTACAACTTCAACGACGAGGCCATCGTCTACGGCACCTCGTATTGGGTGAAGCTGGTCGAGCACACGCTCGCGGCGTAGTTGCTAGAGTCTTTGGCTTTTGACGGTATCAACCGCCGTCATGGCCGGGCTTGTCCCGGCCATCCACGCCTTTCGTGCAAATTGTAGAGCGAAAGAGAAGACGTGGATGCCCGGGACAAGCCCGGGCATGACGAAGAGCGTTTACGAACTAAACAGCCTGAAGCCTGCTTGCAGATCGTTTGGTCTCTCAAGCTGCGCGCGCAATCTTGCGTAACTGTGTGCCAGCCATTTTCAAGTCATCGACAAAACGCTGATACTCGCGCGCGCGGGTTTCCTGATCCGGCAGCCGCAGCAGGTAGGACGGATGCACCGTCACCAATGCCTGCGCGCCGTCGTCGAGGGCGAGCAGGTGGCCGCGGTTCTTGTTGATCGGCGTGATCTTGCCGAACACGCTTTGCGCCGCTGTCGCGCCCATCGCCACCACCAGCGCCGGCTTCACCGCCGCGCGCTCTCGTTCGTACCAGGGGCGGCACGCCTTGATCTCGGCGGTGTTCGGCTTCTGGTGCAGGCGGATCTTGCCGCGCGGCACGAACTTGAAATGCTTCACCGCATTGGTGACGTAGACTTTCTTCCGATCGATGCCGGCCTCGTCCAAGGCACGGTCGAGCATCTGGCCGGCAGGACCGACGAACGGCTTGCCGGCGAGGTCTTCCTTGTCGCCGGGCTGTTCGCCAACCAACATCAGTGGGGCATGGGAGGGGCCTTCGCCGAATACCGTCTGCGTCGCATTCTCCCAGAGCGGGCAGGCGCGGCAGTCCGCCGCCTCAACGCGCAGCGTCTTCAGGTCGGTGGCGGCAAACAGGGATGACATCATGCTGACGGTTCGCTTTCATGGACCGTGGGGCGTTAACCGGAAATGATATCGATCGTTCCTCGCGTGGCTGGTGTCGGCCATAGAGGCAGGAGCAATGATTTGATTTTGCTTATGAAAAACTTTTCCGACCGTCGTCGATCGAGTTTTGTTGACTCACAGGGCCAGGTTGGTCTTTACTAGAACATAACGTGAACAATAGGGCTGGATACGCGTTCTCGCGTCAGTCCGCAGTCACGGTTTTTGAAAGCCATCGAACCACCGGGAGCGGCGCATGGAGAGCGCGCGCAGCGTATTTTCGCGCGACGAGGAGGCCGGTCGTCGCCGGGTCATGGCCGGCTTCGGCCCGGCGACGGTCGGGTCGCATAACGACCATGCATCTCAGCACGGTTCCACCCTCGCGCGTCTGCGCAGGGACATCGGGCGCCTGGAAGGCGATGGTCTCTCCTTCGGCGGCGAGGGACCGCCGCGCGTAGCGCTCGGCCATGATGAAGCCGATGCGACGCTGCAAGGCGGCCTGCTGCGCGGCGCGTTGCACGAAGTGTTCGCGAGCGGCGCGCAGGCGGCGAACGCCACCGGTTTTATCGCCGGGCTGGCGTCGCGCGTCGCGGCGCGGCGGCCGCTGATATGGGTCCGGCAGGATTTTTCCGAGCGCGAGAACGGTCAGCTCGCGATGAGCGGCTGGTGTGAACTCGGCCTCGATCCGCGCGCGGTGGTGACGGTGCGCGCGCCCGATATCGAAGCTGCGTTGCAGATCACGGCGGATGCTTTGGCCTGCGATGCGCTTGGCGCCGTCGTCACCGAGATCTGGGGCGAGACCCGCTATGTCGATCTGGTCGCCAGCCGCAAGCTGACATTGGCGGCGCGTGGTTCCGGCGTCGCCAGCCTGATGTTGCGGATCGCGGCGTCGCCGTCGCCGAGCACGGCGGAGACGCGATGGGTGGTGCGCGCGGCACGCTCGCCGCCGCGTTCGTCGTGGCAGGGGTGGGGCGCACCCGTGTTCGACGCTCAACTGGTTCGCAATCGTCATGGCCAGACCGGCCAGTGGATCATGGAATGGAATTGTGATGAGTGCCTTTTCCGTGACGCCCTCTTCGGAGGTCCGGCGACGCATCCTCAGCCTGTGGCTGCCGCGCCTGCCGACCGATCGCATCAAGCGGCAAATGTCATGTACCAGCGGCGCGCAGGTTGATGAGACGCCTTGCATCGTCGTCGCCAAGGATCACAACGCGCTGGTGATCTCGGCGCTCAACGATGCTGCAACGCGGCTAGGGTTCGAACCCGGACTGCCGCTGGCCAACGCGCGCGCGATCTGCCCGGACATCGCGGTGTTCGATGCCGACGACGTGGCCGATGCACAGACGTTGAACGCTATCGCCGACTGGTGCGACCGCTTCACGCCGCTGGTGGCGCTCGATCCACCGCATGGCCTGCTGCTCGACATCAGCGGTTGCGCGCACCTGTTCGGCGGCGAAGCAGCGATGTTGAAGACCATCTGCGACGCCTTGCGCCGGCAAGGCTTTGTCGTTAGCGCCGCCATCGCCGGCACCGCCATCTGCGCGCGGACGCTGACGCGCGGGCGTTCCGGTTGCGTCGTTGCCGAGGGGCAGGAGGCGGCGGCGGTCACGGCGCTGCCGGTGTTCACGCTGGGGGCCGACGATGCGATCACGCGCGGCTTGCGTCGTGCCGGATTGAAGACCATCGGCGACGTCGCCGCGCGCGGCCGTCACGAGATCGCCGCGCGGTTCGGCGCCGAGTTCGTCGCGTTGCTGGAGCAGGCGCTGGGCGCGCGCGATGCGCCAATCTCGCCGCGCAAGCCGTTGCCGGACTATATCGCGGAGCGGCGGTTCGCCGATCCGGTCGCGACCGACACGGTGATCGTCGCGACGCTATCCCGTCTGGCACAAACACTGATCGCCAGCATGAACCGCGACGGCAAGGGCGCGCGGCGGCTGGAGGCGAGTTTCTTCCGCACCGACGGCGCGGTGCGCACGATCGGCGTCGAAACCGGATTGCCGGTGACGCGTGGCGACATCATCGATCGTCTGTTCCGCGAGCGGCTCGACGCGCTGGCCGATCCGCTCGATCCAGGTTTCGGCTTCGACCTGATCCGGCTTGCCGCAAGCCGCACCGACGACGTGGTCGCGGCGCAACGCGATCTCGACGCGCATGTCCATGATAGCGACGAGGTGGCGGCGCTGATCGACCGCATCGCGGCGCGGATCGGCGGCAGCCGCATCGTCGTGCACCTGCCGCAGGACACGCACATCCCCGAGCGCGCCATGCTCGCGGTGCCGGCGCAGCATCATGTCGCGGCGGCGACGGTGGCCGCATGGCCCGCGCGCACTGAGGCCGAACCGCCGCTGCGTCCGCTGCGGCTGTTCGCGCAGCCGGAGCCGGTGGAGGTGTTGGCGGATTTTCCGCACGGCCCACCGGCGGCGTTCCGCTGGCGCCGCGCGTTCCATCGCCTCGCGCTGATCGAGGGCCCGGAGCGCATCGCCATGGAATGGTGGCGGCTCGGCGACCGCGACGATCTCACGCGCGATTATTTTCGCGCTGAGGATTCCGACGGCGCGCGATTCTGGCTCTATCGCGAAGGCATTCATCGTCGCGAGGTCGTCAGCTTTCGCTGGTTTCTGCATGGACTGTTCGCATGACCGCCTATGCTGAAATCGGCGTCACCAGCAATTTCTCGTTCCTGCGCGGCGCGTCGCATCCGCAGGAATATGTGCGGCGCGCCAGCAAATACGGCCTCTATGCCATCGGCATCGCCGATCACAACACGCTGGCGGGGGTGGTGCGTGCTTACAGCGAATACGGCAACCGGAAGCGCGTGCGTTACAAGCCGAAGCTGTTGGTCGGCACGCGGCTGGTATTCACCGACGGTACGCCGGATATCCTGGCCTATCCGCGCGACCGCGCCGCCTATGGGCGGCTCTGCCAATTGCTCAGCAAAGGCAAGCTCGCGGCGGAGAAGGGCGAGTGTCATCTGCGCTTCGCCGATCTGGCGGAGTTCAGCGATGGTCTGCTGCTGGTGGTAATGCCGGAGTATCGCATCCGCATCAAGATCACGCTGACGACACTCGATGCGCTTTCGCGTCTTCCCGCCGAGGGCGTGTGGCTCGCGGCATCGTTGCATCATCACGGCGACGATGAGCGGCGCATGGCGCGGCTCGAACGGATCGCGACGACGGCACGCGTGCCGCTGATCGCCACCAACGACGTGCTCTATCATGTGCATCAGCGCCGACCGTTGCAGGACGTCTTGTGCTGCATTCGTGAGAAAGTGGCGATCACGGCTGCGGGTCGCAAGCTGCAAGCCCACGTCGAACGCCATCTGCGTTCGGCGAACGATATGGCGCGGCTGTTCCGGCCATGGCCGGATGCGCTGGCTGAAACGGTGCGTTTCGCCGACCGCATCACCTTCACGCTCGATCAACTGCAATATCAGTATCCCGATGAGCCGGTGCCGCCGGGCAAGACCGCGCAACAGCATCTCGAAGACCTGACATCGGCGGGCGTCAAAAAATATTTCCCGGAAGGTATCGACGACAAATTGCGCGCGACGCTGGACAAGGAACTCGCGCTGATCGCGGAGCTGAAATACGCGCATTACTTCCTCACCGTGCACGACATCGTGCACTGGGCGAGGGCGCAGAACATTCTCTGTCAAGGGCGTGGCTCGGCGGCCAATTCCGCGGTCTGTTATGTCCTCGGCATCACGTCGGTGAATCCGGCCGAGATCGACGTGCTGTTCGAGCGTTTCATTTCCAAGGAGCGGCTGGAGCCGCCGGATATCGACGTCGACTTCGAGCACACCCGCCGCGAGGAGGTGATGCAGTATGTCTATCGCCGCTATGGGCGCCACCGTGCGGCGATCATTGCCACCGTCATTCATTATCGGCCGCGCAGCGCCATCCGCGATGTCGGCAAGGCGCTGGGCCTGACCGAGGATGTCACCGCCGCGCTGGCCGATACGGTGTGGGGTCACCATGGCGACGACCTCGACGACAAGCAGGTGCGGCAGGCCGGACTGGAGCCAAATAATCCCACGGTGGCGCGCGCGGTGCGGCTGGCGACGCAACTGATCGGCTTTCCGCGTCATCTGTCGCAGCATGTCGGCGGCTATGTGCTGACGCAGGACCGCCTCGACACCTATGTGCCGATCGGCAACGCCGCGATGGCGGACCGCACCTTCATCGAATGGGACAAGGACGACGTCGACGCGATGCGGATGATGAAGGTCGACGTGCTGGCGCTCGGCATGTTGACCTGCATCCGCAAATGTTTTGACATGATCGCGCAGCATAAGGGCGAATGCTGGGAGTTGGCGACGATCCCGCGCGAACTTCCCGAGGTCTACGACATGTTGTGCGAGGGCGAATCTCTCGGCGTGTTTCAGGTCGAAAGCCGAGCCCAGATGAACATGCTGCCGCGCCTGAGACCGCGAGAATTCTACGATCTCGTCATCGAGGTCGCCATCGTGCGGCCGGGGCCGATCCAGGGCAACATGGTGCATCCGTATCTTAAACGTCGGAACGGGATCGAAAAAATTTATTATCCGGCGCCATCACCGGAACATGGTCCACCTGACGAATTGAAGAAAGTGCTGGGCCGAACCAAAGGTGTCCCGCTGTTTCAGGAACAGGCGATGCGCATCGCCATCGAAGCCGCGAAGTTCACGTCGGAAGAAGCCAACGGCCTGCGCCGGTCGATGGCGACATTCCGCAATCTCGGCACCATCGGCACGTTCGGAACCAAGATGGTCGGCAACATGATCGCACGCGGTTACGATCCGGAGTTCGCGAAAAACTGTTTCGAGCAGATCAAGGGTTTCGGCAGCTATGGTTTCCCGGAAAGCCACGCCGCCGCCTTCGCGCAGCTTGTCTATGTTTCATCGTGGTTGAAGAAATTCCATCCCGATGCATTCTGTTGCGGGTTGTTGAATTCGCAGCCGATGGGATTTTACGCACCGGCGCAGATCGTCGGTGATGCGCGCAAGAACGGCGTTGAGGTGTGCGAGATCGATGTGTCGTTCAGCTTCAGTCAGAACACGCTGGAAGCATGCGGCGGCAAATATCACGCGGTGCGGCTCGGCTTCCGCCAGATCGACGGGTTCAAGTGGATCGATCCGGATGAGGAACGGATCAAGCAGCAAACGGTCAATGGCGAGTCGTTCCCTCCCCCCTTGTGGGGGAGGGCTAGGGAGGGGGGTATCGCGGATGCTGAGCCTGAAATTTATCCCCCTCTCCACCTCTCCCCCACAAGGGGGGAGAGAGCAGGTCGTGGGTGGATCGAGACCTCGTCAAATTCGCTGACGTGTAAACAATCAGAACCGTCCCCGGTCAATAAAGACGACTGGGGCGAACGCATCGTCGCCGCGCGTGAACGGCGGCCGTTCACGTCGCTGGAGGACTTCGCCCGCGATACGAAGCTGCCGAAGCGCGCGCTGATCCTCTTGGCGGATGCCGATGCATTCCGTTCGCTCGGGCTCGACCGTCGCGCCGCGCTGTGGGCAGTGCGCCGTTTGCCGGACGACGCGCCGCTGCCGTTGTTCGAGGCGGCCATCGCGCGGGAGCAGCCGGACGAAGGCGCGCAACCGTTGCCACGGATGCCGCTGCCGGAGCAGGTGATGGCGGATTATCAGACCGCGCGGCTGTCGCTGAAAGGCCATCCGATGCAGTTCCTGCGCGATGGCTTTACAGCGGAAGGCGTCGCCGCCTGCCGCGAGGTGTCCGACGCGCGCGATGGGCAGCCGATCCGCTGCGCCGGCGTGGTGCTGGTGCGGCAGCGGCCGGGCAGCGCCAAGGGCGTGGTTTTCATGACGCTGGAAGACGAAACCGGCATCGCCAATGTCGTGGTGTGGCCGAAGGTGATGGCGCAATTCCGGAAAGAGGTGATGGGCTCGCGGCTGGTGCTGGTGGAAGGCCGCATCCAGAGCAGCCCCGAAAAGGTTGTGCATCTCGTCGCCGACCGCCTGATCGACCGCTCCTACGATCTGGTCGGACTTGCCAATGATGCGCTGGTCCGCAAGCGCGCTTTGCCGACGGGCGCGATGCTGGTCGAGCCGATCAACGATGATCGCCACGCGCAACCGGATATTCCCGCGCAGAAGCACCGTCATCCGCGCAACGTGCGCATTCTTCCGCCGTCGCGGGATTTCCATTGAAATGAGTTGCTTCATCGTCATTGCGAGGAGCGCAGGCAACGAAGCAATCCAGTTTTTTCTTGCGGCTTTCTGGACTGCTTCGTTTCGCTCGCAATGACGAGGCGTGGATGCGTGTCTAATCCGGTGAAGCCCCGACCGGCGGGCCGCCGGGCGGGCGATGCAGGAAGGTGATCGTCGCATAAGCGCCGATCCACGAGCCGATCGCGGCGAAGGCGACATAGACCCAGTTCTCGGTGTAGCTGATCACGGCGTAGGACGAGAGCAGGTACCAGACGCTGCTCCATGTCGCGGCGGGTACGCGCCGTCGCGCTACCACCGCGGATGTGAACATGACGTAGACGGCGTCGGTTGCGGCGGTTGCCAGCAACACGCCGGCGGCGGTCAGGGGATCGATGGCGGCCATTGCGGCTTCCTCATGGCTGGTCGGAGCGGCGCGATATCCACTTCGTGCAAAAACGCGATAAGCTCCCGCGCGCGACAGTTTTATCAAAAATACGCCGACAGTTATTCGGGAATCATCGATGCAATCGACCCACGACATTCTCGCCGATCTCTGGGCGCAAGCCGGAGGTAAACCCACCTCGCTCGAAGCGGTCAAACTCACCGGTGATGAGCCGACGCTGCCATCGTCGTTTCGTGTCGCGGCGGCGGCGCAGGCCAGCATCGCGGCAACGGGCCTCGCGGCCGCCGAGATCGCGCGGCTGCGTGGCGGTCCCGCGCAAACCGTATCGGTGGATATGCTGCACGCCGCCATCGAGTGCCGTAGCGAGCGTTATCTGCGTGTCGACGACAAGCCGCCGCCACCGGCGTGGGATGCCATCGCCGGCGTCTACAAGACCGGCGACGGCCGCTTTGTCCGGCTCCACACCAACTTTCCGCATCATCGCGACAACATCTGCAAGCTGCTCGATTGCGCGCCGGAGCGCGACGCGGTGCAGGCCGCGCTGATGACATGGAAAGGCGAGGCGTTCGAGACCGCCGCCTATGCCGGCGGTTGCGTGGTGTCGCTGATGCGCTCGCGCGAGGCGTGGCTGGCGCATCCGCAGGCGAAGGCGTTGAAGGCGTTGCCGCTGATCACCATCGAGCGCATCGGCGAGGCCGCGCCGCGCGCATGGCCGAACGGAGACCGGCCGTTGTCGGGATTGCGCGTGCTCGATCTGTCGCGGGTGATCGCGGGGCCGGTGGCGGGGCGGGCACTCGCCGCGCATGGCGCCGACGTGATGCTGGTGACCGGGCCGACATTGCCGTCGATCCCATGGCTCGTCATCGATACCGGGCGCGGCAAGCTGTCGTGCTCGCTCGATCTCAAGAGCGAGGAGGGCCGTGCGTCGCTGCGTAAGCTGATGAGCAGCGCCGATATCATGGTGCAAGGCTATCGACCGCAAGCACTGGCGGCGCTCGGCTTCTCGCCGCAGGATGCGGCGCTGCTCAACCCCGGCATCGTCTACGTCTCGCTCTGCGCTTATGGCCATGTCGGGCCGTGGGCGGAGCGGCGTGGTTTCGACTCGCTGGTGCAGACCTCGACCGGCTTCAATCATGCCGAAGCGCATGCTGCCGGCGTCGACGGACCGAAGGAACTGCCGATGCAGATCCTCGATCATGTCACCGGTTATCTGATGGCATTCGGCGCGATGATGGCGCGGGCGCGGCAGGCGCGCGAGGGCGGAAGCTGGCACGTCCGCGTGTCATTGGCGCAGACCGGCCAATGGCTGTGGAATCTCGGACGGTTGCCGAAGGGGCTGGAGACGCCGGATATCGCGGCGGACGCGGTGGCGTCCTTCATCGAGGAGAGCGATTCCGGCTTCGGCCGACTCCGCGCGGTGCGGCATTCCGCGATCCTGTCACGCACGCCGGCGATGTGGTCTCGTCCGTCCGTGCCGCTCGGTCACGACGCCCCCGAGTGGCCGCCGCGCGGGTGAGGGACCGACGGATGACTCGTCATGGCCGGGCTTGTCCCGGCCATCCACGTTCTTCCTGATAGCCTGCCTCAAAGACGTGGATGCCCGGGACAAGCCCGGGCATGACGACATTGAGTCTGCCTTGCGCAATGACGAAGGAGGGATCGCTCAGCGGTTCCTGTTGTTCGGCTTGCGCTTCTCGATGAAGGCGGCCATGCCTTCGGAGCGGTCTTCCAGCGCGAAGGTGGCGCGGAACAGGTCGCGCTCGACGTTCATGCCTTCGGTCAGCGGCGTCTCGAAGGCGCGGTTCACTGCGAGCTTTGCCATCTCGGCGGCGGGGCGCGACATGGTGGCGATCTTCTCGGCGGCGGCGAGTGCTTCGTCCATCAGCTTGTCGACGGGCACGATGCGGCTGACAAGGCCGGAGCGCTCGGCTTCGTTGACGTCCATCATGCGGCCGGTGAGGCAGAGGTCCATCGCCTTGGCCTTGCCGATGGCGCGGGTGAGGCGTTGTGTGCCGCCGATGCCGGGAATGGTGCCGAGCGTGATTTCCGGCTGGCCGAACTTCGCGGTGTCGGAGGCGATGATGAAGTCGCACATCATCGCCAGTTCGCAACCGCCGCCGAGCGCGTAGCCGCTCACTGCCGCGATGGTCGGCTTGCGGCAGGTTGCGACGCGGTCGCCGCCGATCTGCTTGAAGTCTTCGTTGAACATGTCGATGAAGCCTTTCGGCTGCATCTCCTTGATGTCGGCGCCGGCGGCGAAGGCTTTTTCGTTGCCGGTGATGACGATGCAGCCGATGGCGTCATCGGCCTCGAGGTCGTCGATGGCGGTCGCGATTTCCTTGAACACTCCGAACGACAGCGCGTTGAGCATCTTCGGACGGTTCAGGCGAAGAAGGCCGACAGCGCCTTTTTTCTCGACGATGATGTGTTCGAACGTGCTCATGATCCACCCTTGCTTGCGCTGTTGAAGCCCTCTCGGGACGCGCGCAATTTGCCCGCTGCCGGGCGATGCCGCAAGGGCGCGCCATGCGCAGAAATGCACAAGGGCGGATGGAAAAATGCCGCGCCTTCGTCGCGGGAGGAAAAACGACGAAGGCGCGGCAGGACGGCTTCGACGTTACGCGATGAGCATGCGCACGGCCGAAGCCAAGGTCAGCAATCCCCCGAAGCCGATGAAGATTTTGCCGATCAGCGAGGCCTGCGCCCAGCTCGAATTGTCGTCGCCGGCGGAGGCGGCCTGTCCGGTGGTGACCGATCCGGGTGTGTTGACGGATGCGAGCGCCAGCGTCGGTGTCGGCTCGCTCTGTGCGGCCATCGCGCGATCGACGTCGTTGACTTCATCGGAGGAAACAACGCCCGCTTCGTTCTTGGCCTCCGTATTGGCATCAGCCTTGGGGGCCTCGGTGGCGGCTGCGATTCCAGGTTGTCGCGCCGGGGAGGCGTCGTTCAGCGCCGCGGGCGACGACCGATCCGCAATCGAAGCAGGGGCAGGTGTGAGCGGCGCGGCGTTGCCGGTCGTCGGGTGATTGTCGAGCAACTGCGCCTTGGCGTTGGCGATCGACGATGCGAGTGGGGCTGCGGCGTCCTTTGCCGGCGCCGGCGTCGCTTTCTCCGGAACGGTGGCATTGTCGGCATCTGCGACGCGGCCGTCCGTTGCGGACTCCGTCTTCGCTTCCGCCTTGGATTCCGATGCTGCCTTGTCCTCGGCAACAGCCTTGCGCGAATGTCGATGCGACCGCGATGCTCTGTGCCGTCGGCTGTGACGCGAGGATGTCTTGCGATATTTGCTGAGTGAAACCGGTTGGCCGGATTCCGCGGCGGCAGCGGGTTCTTCCGTGGTCGGCGCGGCCGCCGGAGCCGGTTTGATTCCAAATAATTGTTGCAGCGGATTGGGCTGCGTCGCCGGTTGCGCGGCGGCCGGCGGCGCGGCCTGCGTCGCCTCCTGTGCCTGAAGCGGCCCAGCGCACCAGAGCCAAATTCCTGCTGCAACCATCAATGCCGAGCGCCCGCTGGCCTTGATATTCATGGCAGTCTCCCCGTTTTCACTCGTGTCCCGAATCCGAAGTTCGCTCACTTCGACAGCGGCCTTCGCGCGAACTTCCGAACCGCCGCGTTGGTCCCTGTGCGCAGAGAGACTCCCGGCGTGACCACACCGCGGCAAAATAAGGGAATCTTTCGACAAACGCGGGAACCCGCGCGCGTGCGCCGATCGTGTCAGCCGACTGGATCAATGCTATGGATGAGCGTGGCCGGCGAAGCGGCTCCACCGAAAGGAATTTCCGGGATGCCGTAGCGGTGTAGGCATCTGGGTGCCTGCGTCATGTTCACGATTTCGTGATCATGGATGTATGAGCGTAATAACCTCTCGCGGCTGCCGAATGGTTTTGCAGGAGCGCGTGTGCGCGGACGTGACGATGAATGGACTGGCCTGATGCGCGCGGCGAACGCGGGCGATGCCACGGCTTACCGGCGTCTGCTGGAGGCCGTCGCGCCGGTGCTGCGCGCGGCGACCCATCGTGGCCTTGCGCGCGCCGGTCAACCGGTCGATCAATCCGAGGATATCGTGCAGGAGATTTTGCTGGCGGTGCATCTGAAGCGACAGACCTGGGACGCGACCGCGCCGTTCGCGCCGTGGCTGTTCGCGATCGCGCGCAACAAGCTGATCGATGCGCTGCGCCGGCGCGGCCGGCGGGTGTTCGTCAATATCGACGACTTCTCCGAGACGATGGCGGCGCCGGCACCGAGCGAAACGCTGTCGGCAGGTGAGGTCGCCACGCATCTCGATGGATTGCCGTCACGTCAGCGCGACGTGTTGAAATCGATCGCGGTGGAGAGTGCATCGATCAAGGAGACCGCGACACGCCTCGCGATGACCGAAGGCGCGGTCCGCGTTGCGTTGCATCGCGGCCTCGCCAGCCTCGCGGCGAAACTGCGGGAGCCATGACCATGCAGACCGATCGCCTGATCGCCGCGCTTGCCACTGACACTCGCACCGCGCCGCGCCGCATCGGCCCGGTGCTGGCGCTGGCGCTGTTGGCCGCGCTGCCGGTGGCCGTCGCGTTGTTCATGGCGATCCTCGGGATGCGCTCTGATGTGCGGACCGCGATGCATAATCCGTTTTTCGATCTGAAGTTCGTGGTGACGCTGACGCTGGCTTTCGCGGCCATCGTCGTCAGTCTTCATCTCACGCGCCCGGAGGCATCATTCGGCAGATGGGGGTGGCTACTGTTGCTTCCGGTCGTTGTCATCGTCTCAAGTCTCGCGGCCGAGATGATGATGCCGCACCAGCGGCCGTGGCTCGCGCGATTGATCGGCAACAACGCAATGGCCTGCATGGCATCGATTCCGCTGTTCGCGCTGCCGTTTCTCGCGGCTGCGCTGCTGGCCTTGCGGCGCGGCGCGCCGGCGAATCCGGGGCTTGCGGGCATGACGGCGGGACTTCTCGCGGCGGGGCTCGGCGCGACGCTCTATGCGTCGCATTGCACCGACGATTCTCCGCTGTTCGTGGTGGTGTGGTACTCGATCGCGACGGCGTTCGTCGCTGCCGTCGGCGTCTTCGCCGGTCGCCGCATGCTGCGCTACTGAAGCACGCGATCAGAGTTTCGGCTTCGGCGCCGTGGCTTCCTGCATTTTGTGGAAACGGAGCACCTGTTGGGCGGTGGACAGGCGAAGCCGTTCGTAGGTCTGACGGGTTTCATCGAGATCGGCCACCGGTCTGCCCGTCACTTTGTCGCGCATCTCGATGATCAATTTCACCGTCGGCCATGACAGCTCGGACACCTTGGCGAGGATCAGAATGCCCTCGGTATGGGACTCGACCATCATGGTTTCGGCGAGCGACACCGGCACCTTGGCGAGGCAGGCGATCGCCGCGTTGGTCTCGTCGAACTTGCCGGCGGAGGCGAATTTGTGGATTTCCTGCTCGTCGAGTCGACCGTCATCGTGGAGCAGCTGCACCAATCCATGCGCGATTTCGGTCGCGGCGCTGATAGCTTCCGGCGCCGTGGCCGCCTGCTTGGTAACCGCCGTCACCGCCGCGGCAATGTCGGCCGCGCGTTCCGGGTGAGCTTCGGCAAGTCGCGCGCGGACCGAGGCCGAGGCCCTGGCGATCAGTTTCAGGAAATGATGGCGCGGGATCGACGGTCGCGAGCCGAGGCAGACCGCGATGCCCTCGTCGCGCTCCGCGTGGGTGAGGAGATCGCGGTAGCCGTCCTCGGTAAAGCTCGCGCCCGGATTGCTGGCGGTTCGCTGGAGCACTTCGCCGTTGCCGTGCGCGATCAGCGCGTCGGTGACCGCGCCGCTGAGATTGCGGCGGCCCGAGATGGCGAGCAGATGCGCCTGGCTCTTGCTCCGCGCGCTGGCGATCAACATGTCGTCAGTGAGGCGCTCGGATTGCGCCAGCATCGGCGCGGCGACTTCGATCAGGTCGTCGAACGCCAGCGTTCGCGCCGTCTGCGGCGGCGCCTTGGCGACCGGAGCCAGCCGATTGGACAGCATGACCTTCGCGGAGGTCTCGATGTGACGCATCAGGCAATGAAAGACGTCGTCGAACAGATCGATCTGTTCGTCGGAATAGTCATCGACGGCATGAAGAAAGAGATCGGTGACCCGGCGCAGCGTTTCCACCCGGCGTGCCACGGTGCCGTGGGCCAGGGCGGTTTGCAGTTCGTCCAGCAGATTGATCTTCGGGGCAGGCGCCGTACTCATTCGGAACTCTATTCTGGAGTGGTCTTATCGTGAGGAGACAGCTTCTGTGTCTCCGGCAGATGCGCGGTTTGGTAAGTCGTCAGGCGCGGGCGACCTGGTTGCGTCCGGCCTTCTTGGCCGCATAGAGGGCTTCGTCGGCGCGTGCCAGCAACGCGTCGGGGGTTTCGGTGGGTTTGAGTTCGGAGACGCCGGCGGAAATCGTTACGGCCATGCCGGCCGAGAACGCGCTCCAGTCCAGTTCGGCGACGATCAATCGCAGACGGTCGAGGATCTGGGCGGCCGCGGTCGACGACGTTTCCGGCATGATCAGCAGAAATTCTTCGCCACCGTAGCGGCCGAACCGGTCGATGTTGCGAATGTTGGCGAAGACCGTGATGGCAAAGGTGCGCAGCACCTCGTCGCCGATCGGGTGGCCGTGGGTGTCGTTGATGCGCTTGAACCAGTCGAGGTCGATCAGCGCGACCGAGCAGGGTTTGTTGTTGCGCTGCGCGCGGGCGACTTCGTCATCCAGCATCCGCATGATGCAGCGGCGGTTGAAGGAGCCGGTCAGTTCGTCAAGCTCCGCCAGTTCCTCGATCCGCCGGTAGGCTTCCTTGAGCTGGACGCTCTTGTTGTAAAGGGATTCTCGCAGTGAGTTGGCGAAGATGCCGATGAACATGCAGCGACCGATGGTCAGTGCGAAGGCCAGCATGGAAGCGACACGATCGGGGAAGGTCGCAAGCGGCAGTCCGATCGGCTTGTCCGTGCCGAGAAACAGCAAAATCAGGCCGATGGCCATCGCCGTCCACACCACTGCGGTTTCCCGCGCGGAGGCCCGGAGCGAACTGAAACTGAACACGATGAAGAGGTTGCAGAGAAACAGGAAGCCAGCCTGCGGCGCGACCCAGGTAAAGGCCAGCATCAACAGAAGGCCGACAATGGCCTGCGGGATCACCAGAAACGCATCGGTGAAGTGTTTGCCGAGCCGGGTTTCGTAGAGGATGCCGAAGCCGAATATCGATCCGACCCCGCAGGCGAGATACGCCGGCGGGATTTCCCAGGGGATGGCGCCGGTTTCCGCGTAAACGCTCAGGAGAATCGCGTCGACGAAGTAGCTGATGCAGACATAGCCGAGCATGATCCGGCGGATCTTGGCGTTCCGGCGACGGGCTCCCAGACTCGAACGCCTTTCCTGATCCACGGGCTTCGCGGCGAATAGGCTCGACAGGGATGTCGCGGCGGTCTGCATGGCCTGGCCGTCAAATATGAATTGTCTGCTAAATCAGCGGCTGGAACTTTACCGGTGAAAGCCTTTAGGTTTGGTATCCTTCGGCCGCCAATCAGGGACTTGACCGGCCCGGGAGGGCTTTTCCCCGCCTCACGACCGGGGGCCATTTCCGCAAGCCGGGTCCTTTTCGGCCAGCCCCACCGCGTGGTGCCAGGCGGGCAGGGTGACGAACACCTGTATTCCCTTTGCCCCCTACGCTTTTACAGACATTTCACCAGCCGACTTGCGCCAAATCGCCGATTTGGGGCATTTTGGCGGCGACCACGCGCGTCGGTTCCCTTTCGTCTGAAAGTTTTGATCCTGCGCCTCGAACCTTCTCTCGGCTCAGGCCGACCCACTTCGCGAGATGGCCATTGAGTTCGACGTCGGAGACCACGGACGAAGCCCTGATTGCCCGAATTGCCCAAGGCGACAAGGCCGCCATGCGGGTCCTGTACGGCCGCCATCACGTCCGGGTATTCCGCTTCGGACTTCGCCTGGTGCGGAACGAACAGCTCGCGGAGGATCTTATCAGCGAGGTATTCCTTGACGTCTGGCGCCAGGCAGGCCGGTTCGAGGGCCGGTCGGCGGTTTCGACGTGGCTGCTCGGGATTATGAGATTCAAGGCGCTCTCGGCCCTGCGGCGCAGGACGGATGCGGAACTGGACGACGAGACGGCGGGATCGATTGCCGACACCGCCGACGACCCGGAAGTGACGGTACAGAAGAAGGACACCGGCGATGCCTTGCGCGCGTGCTTGACCTCTCTCTCTCCAGAGCACCGGGAGATCATCGATCTGGTCTACTACCACGAGAAGTCGGTGGAAGAGGTCGCCGAGATCGTCGGAATACCGGAGAACACGGTCAAGACGCGATTGTTTTATGCGCGGAAGAAGCTGGCCGTCTTGCTCCAAGCCGCCGGTATCGAACGAGGCTGGCCATGAGAGCAACGAGCAACAAGATCATGGACGAACCGGAAGAGATCGAGGCGCTGTTGCCGTGGTATGCCGCGGGCACTCTCAGTGCGCGTGATGCACGCCGCGTGGAGGACGCGCTCAAGCAGGACGCCGCGCTTCAGAAACAGTATGCGGTCATCCGGGAAGAATACGCCGAAACCGTCGCGCTCAATGAAGAGCTCGGCGCGCCGTCGTCGCGCGCCTTGCAAAAATTGATAGCGGCGATTGACGACGAACCGGCGCGCGCGTCCTCGGCGTCGTCGCGGCCCGGTCGCTTCGCCGGCTTTTTCGCCAGCCTCTCGCCGCGGACGCTTGCGTGGTCGGCATCGTTCGGAGCGCTGGCGGTGGTGGTGCAGGCCGGCTTGATCGGCACCATCCTGATGCGGAGCGGGCTCGAGGCCTTCCAGAGCCCGGCCTATCAACAGCATGTCGAGCAGAGGTCCGCGCGTCCGGCGCCGGCAAGCCCCGCCGCGGTCCCCCAGCAAGAACAAAAGGTTCAATCCTCGGCGGATCTGGCCAGTCGCGAACGGGCCATCCAGAGCGTGCCGGCACCGGTCCAGCAAGAGCCGTCGTTGTCGCCGTCACTGCAAGCCGATCAGGCGCGTTCGAACAGTTCGGTCGCTGCCGCCCGACCGGCGCAGCCGCAGAACACCAAGCGGTCCATGACCGGCGCGGCCGCCACCAAGGAGGTGGTTGCCGCCGTGACGTTCCGTCCCGACGCCAAGATCTCCGACGTTTCGGCGCTGCTTAGCAGCTACCGGGCCTCGGTGATCGGGAGCGAGGGCGGCGTATTGCGATTGCAGTTCGAAGGCATGACGACGGCACCCGATCTGAACGTGATCCTTGCCGCGCTGCGCAAGGAGCGGATCGTCGAGGAAGCCGTCGCCGTGCCCTGAGGGCGCGTGCAAAGTCATTTCCAGACTGACCTGAGATACGAAAACCGTCGTCTCCGCCCCGGCAGAGATGACGGTTTTTGCATTGTGACCGCGACCCGCCGCCGTTCAAAAAAATGCGGATGCGTTTGAACGTTTCCGGTGCCGTGACGACCTATAACCGTGGGAGCGCAACATCCCCCACCTAAGGCCGTATTTGGCGCGAGCGCCCATCCACCCCTGCGCCCATATGGCTTGACCCGCCCGGTTGTCCCCCCGGGCGGGTCTCTTCGTTTGTGGATGCCGCATGATGTTTTGCTCCGTCGTCCCTGTCATGCATGGCGGCCGCTTGACGCGGATCGCGCATGAAAAAGCGGGCATCCCGAGCAAATGCGCACGACGGACTGGACACCGCTGGAGTTTTCCACAGTATATGAAGATAGTTCCATAGTGATTCGTCGCGTTGCGTCCGTGTCCGTTTTCCTCCTTGCGGACTTTTTCATGGCACAACGAACCGATGTCGAACGTGGCCGCGCGATTATCGAACGCTGGTGTGCTCTCGCCGAGCAAAGACTGGATTATCTCGTCGCATTGCAGGAAAGCGGGCGCTGGCAGCGCTTTCACAGCGAGCCGGACTTTCTCGACAATCTCCGCGAAGCTCAAGCCGCCGTCGAAACATGGCGTCTGCTAGCCTCGCGCGAAGCGTCGCTGGACAACCGGCCGATCGACTTCGCCTGGCTGGGGCAGGGGACGGTGCCGCTGGCGCAGCGCGATATCGTCAAGCGCGCCGATTGCGCGACGGCCGCTGCACCGATCGCGAGTCCGCCGGTCGCGCCGGCGATCGACGTACCAAGCGTGGCCGTTGCTTTACCGTTGCCGGGGCAAGCCGCGAGCCTCGATCTCGCGACGATGCAGAACCGCTATCCGCTGCTCCGCAACGCGCTGTAGCGCGAAAGGCTTTACGCTACCGCACCGTGTTGACGCCGAGCGCGATCTGCTTGAAGCGCGCGGCACCGTCGCGGGTGAGATCCGGCGTCACCGGCTTGGCGTGATCGAGGCCGACCACCGCGCCGCGCGGCGCATCCGAAATCAGGTTGCCGTTGACCAGCGCCGTGCCTGCGCCATCCGCCACCGAGACGCCGATACCGATGAAGGCCTTGCGGATCACGTTGCCGGTGATCGCGACGTCGCGTAGATACTTGCCCCAGCCGGCGACGATGCCGAAGGCCGGCGCGTTCTCGATCACGTTGCCGGACACCGCGCTGTCGGCCTCGATGTAGATGCCGATGCCGGCGTCGTCTTCCGGCGCGGTGGCAATCGGGCGCTTCGGCAGCAGATTGCGGATGATGTTGCCCTGCACGACGGCGATGCGGCCGCCTTCGTTGAAGTTCGCCACCGAGACGCCGACGGCCGCGCGGTCCACGGTGTTGTTGGCGATCACCGCACCTTCGAAGGCGAATTCGGAATACAGCGCCACCTCGCGCACGTCGCTGACGCTGTTGCCGGTGATCTGGATGTTCGATGAAGAGTTGCCGCGGACCGCCGAGTAATCGCAATTGCGGATGCGGTTGCCGCGCACGATGACGTTGCCGGCGCGAAACGCGTTGATGGCGTTGCCGTACTGGCCCGAGCCGCCGGGGCCGGCCTTGATGTCCTCGATGCGGTTGTCGATCACCTGCGTGCCGTCGTCGCCGATCGCGGTGCGCAGGATTTCGATGCCGTTGTCGTTGGTGTCGGCGATGGTGTTCTGTGCCACCAGCAGGCCCTGCGCGTCGAACGAGACGACCGCCGTGGTGGCGATATGACGAATGATATTGCCGCGCACCTCACCGGCGACGTTCTCAAGCCAGACGCCGTTGCCGCCGCTGCGCACGATCTCGCAATCGGTGATGCGGACGTCGCGCCCCGCGCCGCAATGGATCAGGCCGCGCCGCTGCGGCAGCGCGATGCCGCTGCCGTCGAAGGTGATATCGCGCAGGCCGATACTGTTCGCGCCTGCCGCCGTCAGCAACGACGGGCCGCCGGTGAAGACGAATTTCGTTGCGCCGCGCACGCCGACAAGCTGCGCGCCATTGGAAAGATTGAGTGCGCCGGTGCGATAGACCCCCGGCGGCAGCGCCAGCGGTGCTCCCGCGCGTGCCGCTTCATCGAGCGCGCGTTGCAGTACGCGGGTCTGATCGTCGGGACTGCCAGGCCGCACGCCATAATGCGTGGCGTCGTGGCCGAGCGTCGATGTTAGCGGCGCGGCTTTCGGCGCGCGTTGCGCCCATGCCGGTGTCGCACCGGCGAGCAAAGCGGTCGCGGCGATCCCGATAGCATCACGACGGTTGATTTCCATGCGTTACTCCGGCCGGTCCCCTGACAACGGACACTGTGGAGATAACGCGAAAACATGAAGGCGCGCGGCTCAACACCGAGCGAGCTACGCGCCTTCCTGTCGGTAGGGTTAATTAAAACAGCCGCTTTCGCCTAATGCGCCTGCTTGCTCGGCGTGAACATGCGGCCGCGCTCGGTGATCAGCACGATCACCACCGATGCCAGGGTGCAGATCAGCGAGCCGATGGCGAACGGCAATAGCGTGCCGTCGTAAACCTGACCCAGCGTGACGCCGACGGCGATGCCGATCAGCGTCGTGATCGAGCCGTAAAGCGACGAGGCGGTGCCGGCGATGTGACCCTGCGGCTCCATCGCCAGCGCGGTGAAGTTCGACATCATCAGGCCGAAGGTGAACAGCGCGACCGATGACAGCACCATGTAGAGCGCCAGCGGCAGCATGTGGGTCGCGGCCGCAACCAGCATCACCGCGGCGACCAGCGCATAGATCACCAGCGCGGTATGCGAGATCACCCGCATCCCGAGCCGGATGACGAGGCGCGAGTTGAGGAATCCGGCGAGCGCGATGCCGATCGCGATGGTGGCGAAGGCCAGCGGGAAGTGGTGACCGAGGTGATAGATTTCGGTGAACACCTGCTCCGATGAGAACACGTAGCCGAGCAGCGTCCCCTGCACGCCGCCGGCGGCGAGCGCGTAGCCGAGCGTCTGCCGGTTGGTCAGCGTCTGGCGGAAACTATCCAGTACCTGCCGCACCGTCAGCGGCTTGCGGCCGCTCGCCGGTAATGTTTCCGGCAGGCGAAGCGCGCTCCATGCCAGCGCCAGCACGCCGTAGGCCATCAGCACGATGAAGATGCCGCGCCATTGCGCGACGGCCATCACCGCCTGTCCGAACGACGGCGCGATGATCGGCACCGCGACGAAGATCATCATCACCAGCGACATCACACTGGCCATGCGGCGGCCGGCGTAACAATCGCGCACGACGGAGGTGGCGATGACGCGGGTGGCGGCGGTGCCGAGCCCTTGCAGCGCGCGCGCCACCAGCAGCATCTCGAACGAGCGCGTGAACAGCGCCAGCGCGCTGGCGAGGCCATACAGCACCATGCCGCCGAGCAGAATCGGGCGGCGGCCAAAACGGTCCGACAACGGGCCGATCACGAATTGGCCGATGCCGAAGCCGAGCATGAATGTCGACAGCACGCTTTGCAGGTAGTTGCCATTGCTGATGCCGAAGCTCGCGCCGATGTTCGGCAGCGCCGGCAGCATCATGTCCATGGCAAGCGGATTCAGCGCGATGATCGAGGCGACGATCGCGACGAATTCAGGGAATCGCATCGGGCGGTGGGTCGCGGAAACCCACGCGGCGGTATTCGTATCGGTCAAGGGAATCTCTCAAGGCTTTGTGGTGCCATGATGGGGGTGGATGCTGCGATGCACAACCCGCCATTCGGGAATGGCTGGTCCGCCGAAAACCGCAGACGCCGCCACGGGTTGCCCTTATTTGCGGCGTGCGGGCGACACTTTCGCGAGTGCCGCCATTTGCAGCAGCAGCGCTTCGCCGGCTCTGGCCAGCTCGCCGGCGGTCGCGGGGCCGGGTGCGACCGGCGGCACGTGGATGAAGGCGGCGAGGCGAGGACCGCTGCCGTCGCGGGCGGCTTCAAGCGCCCGCCAGCACAGGTAGTTGCACAGATAGCTGCCGGCATCGCGTGACAGTTTCGCATCGACGCCGCTCGTCTGCACCGCGCGCAGCAGGCGGCTTGTGTGCGAGCCGAACGCCATTGTGCCCACACCGGCGACGATCGCGCCAAGCCTGTTGTAACGGCCGTCGCGATCCGGCCAGCGGGTGGTAATCGTGTTGCGCGCGCGGGTCTCGATGCGAAGGTGCGGCGTGCGTGCGGCGAGGCCGAACATCAGGAGCGCGTGCGGTTGGTGGCGTGACAACAGCTCCGGCAATTCGCGATCGACGGCACTGTACGACACTTCAAAGACGTGGCCGATCACCGTCACATCGGCGAGCGCCGGGCGGCGCAACCGCGTCAGCGCCGTGACCAGCGCCTGCGTCGGGTTACGCGGCGCGCCGGGGAACGGCCCGAAGCCGGTGACGAGGATGCGGAGCGGTCTGTCACTCAAGCGAAGCGCTTCCACTTGTTGTCGTCCCCGCGCAGGCGGGGACCTCCCCGTCGTCATGGCCGGATATATTTCGGCCATTCACGTCTTTGCAGAGATCCAACATGAAGAACGTGGATGGCCGGGACAAGCCCGGCCATGACGGAAACAATGGCATTCTGGGTCCCCGCCTGCGCGGGGACAACGCTGCGAATTTTTGAGAGCGCGGCGATACCCATCACCGCGACAAGTCCGCATGCACTACCGCAACAAATCCGCGATCTGCTCGGCCGCGAGCGCCGGCGAGGTGCTGCCGTTGCCGACACGCGCCTCGATCTGTTTCACCTTAGCGCGGATCGTGACATCGCTGCGCAGCCGCGCCTTCATGCGGTCCTCGAACATCGACCACATCCACTTCACCTGCTGTTGACTCCGTCGCTCGGCGAATTCGCCCGACGCATTCATCGCGGTGCGATGCTCGACGATCTTTTGCCACAGCTCCGGCACGCCCGCGCCGGTGAGGCCGGAATAGGTCAGCACCGGCGGAAACCAGTGTTTTGAGCGCGGCGTCAGGATTTTCATCGCGCCGCGATAGTCGGCGGCGGTGCGATTGGCGCGCTTGACGTTGTCGCCGTCCGCCTTGTTGATGGCGATCATGTCGGCGAGTTCGATCAGGCCCTTCTTGATGCCCTGCAATTCGTCGCCGCCGCCGGGCAGCATCAAGGCGAGGAAGATGTCGGTCATGTCGCAGACCGCGGTTTCCGACTGGCCGACGCCGACGGTTTCCACCAGCACGACGTCGAAGCCCGCCGCCTCGCACAACAGCATCGCCTCGCGCGTCTTGGCGGCGACGCCGCCGAGCGTGCCGGAGGACGGCGAGGGACGGATGAAAGCGCGCTCGTCGTTGGAGAGTAGCGCCATCCGCGTCTTGTCGCCGAGGATCGAGCCGCCGGTGCGCGCCGACGATGGATCGACCGCCAGCACGGCGACGCGATGGCCTTGCTCGATCAGATACATGCCGAGCGTATCGATGGTGGTCGATTTGCCGACGCCGGGCGATCCGGTGATGCCGACGCGATAGGCCTTGCCGGTCGAGGGCAGCAGCGCCTGCACCAGTTCGCGCGCGGCTGCCTGATGATCCTCGCGACGGCTTTCCACCAGCGTGATGGCGCGCGCCAGCGCGGCGCGGTTGCCGGCGCGAATGTCTGCGGCGAGCGAGGAGGAAACGGCGGGGCGGTTCATTTGCTGTCGGTCTTGGTTTCGTGCGGCTTGTGGCCCGCAAAGATCGCCGCGCCCTGCGGCGAGAGATGCGCCTTGAACGCCTCCCACGGCACGAACACGATGTAGCTGCCTTCGGCATAGGCCCCGACCGCATAGGGCGAGTAATGGAACTCGAGCCCCGCGCTCTTGCCCGCGACGGTCGATGGCGCCAGCGACACCGCGCCGACATTCAACAGTTTCGGCTCGATGCCGCGCTGCCAGTTGCCGTCGTCCTCGACCTCGCGCGCCTTCTTCTCGGCCCTGACCGCGTCGATGGCGGCGGCCTGCAACGCTTTCATTGTCGGGCCGTCATCAGCTGTTTCCGTGAAGAACGGCCGCACGCTGATCTGCTTTTTGGCGTCAATGTCCCACAGGATGGTGTTGATCTCGGTGTTGGGATGCGCGCCACCGGTGTAGACGTAGTCGGTGCGCACGATGCTGACGTAACGGCCGCCGACCTTCGAGGCCTGGCTGTAATTGCGTTCGAACGTCCACGCGCGTCCGTCGCGGAACAGTTCCGGATCGGACTTGAATTCCGCAGCGGCCTCGGCGCGGTTTTTCTCGATCCAGCGCTTGCCCTCGGCGAGCAGATTGGCCGCAAGCGGCGCATCGCTGCGGATCGCGGCGTCGAGCGTCGCGCTGGCATCGACGTACTGAGTCTTCACCGTGGTGTCGGGCTTTGGCTTCGGCGCAGCGGCGAGGACGGGTGAAAGCAACAACAAGCCAAGCAACAGTGTAAGGGATATCGCCGAGCCGCGATGTGAAGCGATCAATGATTCGATCCTTTGATCATTTGTCCAACGAACGTCTTGAGAGGCTCAAGATCGTTTTGAACCATGTCCCACAAAATTCCGGCATCGGTTCGATGATAGGCATGCCGAAGCCAATTGCCGAGGTCGGCCAGCCTGCGCCAGTTGATGGTTTGCTCGCCGGCTTTCAAGTCCGGGGGGATGTGCCGCGATGCCTCGCTAATGATTTCGAGCGATCGTTCGACAGCCAATCGTAGGATCATGTCTTCGGCGAAAGCAGCGCGCGTGCGACCTGCCAACATCTGTCGAATATTATCGATCGCCTCATCGATATGGGTAAGGCGTTCGGCAACGGTTGGCCGCACGTCAGAAAACCTCAACGATATCGTCAGCGATTCTTTCGGCGAAACGCGGTGGAATTGATCGGCGCATCGTCGCTTGGGTATGCAAACCCGTCGCATCGTTGATGATATGTTCGACGCCGATCAGATTGAGAATCGAAAACGATACGTCGGAGGGGACCTCGACAAGCACGTCCAGATCGCTGTCCGGGCTATTGTCTCCCCGCACACGTGACCCGAAGAGGGCAAGTTTGTTCACGCCCTCCGCCTTGATGGCGTGAGCATTTTCACGGATCGTCTGGATGATCTCGTCGCGTGTCATCGAAGCCGCCTTGTTCACGGTCCAATGCAGCCTATCAGTTACTCCGCCGCCTCGCTATGCCCGAGCCGCGCGTTGAGCTTGTGGATCAGCTCCTCGGCGGCGTCGGCGATGACGGTGCCAGGTGGGAAGATGGCTTCGGCGCCGGATTTGTAGAGCGCATCGTAATCCTGCGGCGGCACCACGCCGCCGACGATGATCATGATGTCCTCGCGGCCCTGCTTCTTCAGCGCGGCCTTCAATTCCGGCACGGCGGTGAGATGCGCGGCGGCAAGCGACGACACGCCGAGAATATGCACGTCGTTTTCCACGGCCTGCCGCGCCGCCTCGTCGGCGGTGGCGAACAGCGGCCCAATGTCGACGTCGAAGCCGATATCGGCAAACGCGGACGCGATCACCTTCTGGCCGCGGTCGTGGCCGTCCTGGCCGATCTTGGCGACGAGGATGCGCGGGCGGCGTCCTTCGGCGTCCTCGAAGGCGTCGATCAGTTCCTGCACCCTCTCGACGCGGTTCGACATGGCGGAGACCTCGCGCTTGTAGACGCCGGTGATGGAGCGGATTTCGGCGCGATGGCGGCCGAACACCTTCTCCATGGCATCGGAAATTTCGCCGACGGTGGCTTTCGCGCGCGCGGCGTCGATGGCCAGCGCCAGCAGGTTGCCTTCGCCGGTCTCGGCGCTCTTGGTGATGGCGTCGAGCGCCGCCGTTACCTCGGCTTCCTTGCGCTCGCCGCGCAGGCGCTTCAGCTTGTCGATCTGCAAGCGGCGCACCGTGGTGTTGTCCACCTTGAGCACGTCGATGGCGGCTTCGCTGGTCGGCTTGAACTTGTTGACGCCGATCACCGATTGATAGCCGGAGTCGATCCGCGCCTGCGTCTTCGCGGAGGCTTCCTCGATGCGCAGCTTCGGAACGCCGGCCTCGATGGCCTTGGCCATGCCGCCGAGTTCTTCGACTTCCTGAATGTGGCCCCACGCCTTGGCGGCGAGATCGTGCGTCAGCCGTTCGACGTAGTAGGAGCCGCCCCACGGATCGATGATGCGCGAGGTGCCGCTTTCCTGTTGCAGGAACAGCTGCGTGTTGCGGGCGATGCGCGCGGAGAAATCGGTCGGCAGCGCCAGGGCTTCGTCGAGCGCGTTGGTGTGCAGTGACTGGGTGTGGCCCTGCGTCGCCGCCATCGCCTCGATCGCGGTGCGCATCACGTTGTTGAACACGTCCTGCGCCGTCAGCGACCAGCCGGAGGTCTGGCAATGGGTGCGCAGCGACAGCGACTTCGGATTCTGCGGATTGAACTGCGTCAGCAGCTTGGCCCACAACAGCCGCGCCGCGCGCATCTTGGCGACTTCCATGAAGAAGTTCATGCCGATCGCCCAGAAGAACGACAGCCGTGGTGCAAAACGATCCACGTCGAGCCCGGCCTTGATGCCGGCGCGCAGATATTCGACGCCGTCGGCCAGCGTATAGGCCAGTTCGAGATCCTGCGTCGCGCCGGCTTCCTGCATGTGGTAGCCGGAAATGGAAATCGAATTGAACTTCGGCATCCGCTGCGATGTGTAGGCGAAGATGTCGGAGATGATCCGCATCGAGGGCGTCGGCGGATAGATATAGGTGTTGCGCACCATGAACTCTTTCAGAATGTCATTCTGAATGGTGCCCGACAGTTTCTCCGGTGGCACGCCCTGTTCCTCGGCGGCGACCACGAACAGCGCGAGGATCGGCAGCACCGCGCCGTTCATGGTCATCGACACGCTCATCTTGTCGAGCGGGATGCCGGCGAACAGCGTGCGCATGTCGTAGATCGAGTCGATCGCCACGCCGGCCATGCCGACGTCACCCGAGACGCGCGGATGATCCGAGTCGTAGCCGCGATGGGTGGCGAGGTCGAACGCCACCGACAGGCCCTTCTGTCCGGCCGCGAGGTTGCGGCGATAGAAGGCGTTGGAATCCTCCGCCGTCGAGAAGCCGGCGTATTGGCGCACCGTCCACGGCTGGTTGACATACATGGTCGGGTAGGGGCCGCGCAGGAACGGCGCGATGCCCGGCCAGGTGTCGAGGAAGTCGATGCCTTTGAGATCGCTCTCGGCATAGCTGGCGTTGACCGGAATTTCCTCCGGCGTCAGCCACGGCTTGGCCTCGCCGGTAGCGGCGGCCGGCGCGACGGCTTCGAAAGCAACATCTGCGAAATTGGGTATGCGGCTCATGGTGTCACCATTCTAGCATAAACGGGCCGTGACGTCGCACTGGCCATCTCAATCGTGGTCCGGATGCTGGTAGCTGACGATCTGTGCCGTCTTCTCCGCTCCGAAATTGTCCGATGTAGTCGCGCCCGGCAGATTGGCGATGGACATCGCCCAATCGAGCCGGGATTCCGTTCCAAACTGCCTGTTCGGGATCACGTCCTGCGGCCGGTCGAAGGCGCCCGTCATGATCTCGACCCGCGGCCTGCCGATCATGCGATAAGCGACGGGCGTACCGCAGGCGGCGCAGAAATCGCGCATCGCAATCGACGACGACTGAAACGTCGCCGGTTTGCCGCGCGTCCAGGTGACGTGCTCCTCGGGAATGTCCGCGAGCGAGGCGAACGGCGCACCGGTCGCCTTCTGGCACATCCTGCAATGGCAGATCCCGATCCGGGTCGGTTGCGTGGACACCGCAAAGCGGATCGCGCCGCATTGGCATCCTCCGGTCAGGACGGGTTGCGTGGTTCCCGGCATCGCTCAGGCCATCCGGTCGTAAGCCGCGGTCAGCATCGCCAGCGCATTGCCGCCGGCGAAGGCAAAATCGCCGATCCCGGCGGCGCGGAACTCGGCTTCCTTCTCGCCGGGACGCCCTGCCAGATAGATATGGGCTGTGCCGGCCTGTTGAAGGGCCTTGGCGGCCGCTGCGGCATGATCGGCATAGAGCGCATCCGACGAGCAGAGGCAGGCGAGCCGCGCGCCCGAGGCCTTGAAGGCGTCCGCGAGGGCGGCGGGGTCGATGGTGCCGTCGCTGTCCAGCGCCTCGATGCCTCCGGCCTCGAACAGGCTCTTGGCGAACGTGGCACGCGCGGTGAAGTCCGATGGCTTGCCGAGATTGGCGAGGAAGACCTGCGGCCGCTTGCCGGTCTTCTTGAGGATGGCGTCGGAGCGGTCGCGCAATGCTTCGAACGAGGCGGCGAGGCGGATCGGTGCCAGCGCCTCGAAGGCGATGGCTTCCTTGGCGTGCGGTGTCGGCGCGGCGGCGGGCGCCAGCACGTCCGGCGTCGCTTCCTTGAGGTTCGGGAATTCGCTGACGCCGGTGACGACGTTCTTGCGCCTGGCGATGTCGGCGTCGCGCGCCGCGCGCACCGAAGCGATCTTGCTCTGGATCAGACCCGCTTGCAGTGCCGCGAACGCGCCGCCGGCCTTCTCGATGTCCTGGAACAGTGCCCATGCGCTGTCGCAGAGTTGCTGCGTCAGCGTCTCGATGCCGCCCGCGCCCGCGGCCGGATCGGCGACCTTGGCGAGATTGGACTCTTCAAGCAGGATCAACTGCGTGTTGCGCGCGACACGGCGCGCGAAAGCGTCCGGCAATCCCACCGCCAGCGAATGCGGCAGCACGCTGATGGCGTTGGCGCCGCCGAGCCCGGCTGAGAAAGTCGCGATGGTGGCGCGCAGCATGTTCACGTCGCTGTCGCGGCGCGTCAGCATCCGCCATGCGGTCTCCGCGGTGACGAACAACGGCTTCGGCGCAAGGCCGCATGCCTGCTCGACGCGCGCCCACAGCAGCCGCAGCGCGCGGAATTTCGCCATGGTGAGGAACTGGTCGGCATCGGCCGCAAGCCGCGCCTGAATGGCGTCGCGTGCGTCTTCCAGCGACAGCCCGGCCGCTTCCAGTGCGCGCAGATAGGCAACGCCGGTCGCAAGCACGAAGGCCAGCTCCTGCGCCTCCGAACCGCCGGCATCGTGGATCACCCGCCCGTCGGCAGCGGCGAAGGGGCCACGGAAGCCGAGCGCTTTCAGCTTTGCGATCTTCGCTCCGAAGCGCGGAGCCATCGATGCCCAGTCGCCGGCGAAGCCGCCGCGCACCGCCGCGCCGCCGATCGGATCGAAGCCGAACCGCACGTCGACAGCGCTCGGCGCGATCTTGCGCGCTTCGAGCAGCGCGGCAAGGTGATCGCCGATGTCGCGGCCCTGCGGACTGATCTCCAGTTCGAGCGCGATGTCGGCATCGAGATAGACACCCTCGAGCGCACGCGCCAGTGCTTCCTTGGTCGGCGGCAGGCCGAAACCATGCGCGGCATTGCTGTCCGCGAACACCAGCGTCAGTCCGCTGGCGCCGTTGACGAGATCTTCCAGCGCCTGCTTGTTCGCGTTCGCCGGATCGGCATGATCGATCCGTTGCATGATCTGCCACGGCGCCGCCAGCGCGCGGCCGACCACCGGCGCGTGCCCCTGCGCGCGCTGATAGATCGGATCGATGCGCAGTCCGTCGGCGGTCTTGCCGACCAGCTTCTCGAACGGAGCGCCCTTCAGCACACCATCGACGAGTTGTCGCCAGTTGTCGTAGTTCGCCGGCGCGAAATCAGCCGCCAGTTTCAGATCGTCGGTGGTCGCAGACATTCGGCAGATACTCTCTGGAGGTATATTGTCCTGTTTCGGGGTGAAATTGCCATGCCGGATGGCCAGCCGCAACCTGCCACAGGTTGGCCACGGGATTGCCGCAAGAATCCCGAGGCAAATCGGCTTTGCAAAAATCCAGTCAGTGGAGGTCCGGCAGCCGCTCGATCCCCTCGGTCGAGAGTTGCGCCAGCGCGGCGGCGACCGATCGGCCTGCGATCACCCGGTCCGGCGCGATTTCCGCGAGCGGCACCAGTACGAAGGCGCGTTCGAACAGCCGCGGATGCGGCAGCGTCAGATCCGGCTGGTTGATGACGGCGTCGTCATAGGCCAGCAGGTCGAGGTCCAGCGTGCGCGGCCCCCAACGCTGATCGCGCACGCGACCGAACCGCTTCTCGATCTTCTGTAGCGTGAACAGCAGCGCATGAGGATCGAGGCTGGTTTCGACTTCAACGCAGGCATTGATGAAGGGGTCCTGCGCCTCTTCGCCCCATGGCGGCGTACGATAGTCGGACGAGCGCGCCAACAGCGTAGCCTGCGCCATGCCGAGGATGTTGCTGATCGCTTTCGGGAAGGTCGCGCGAACGTCACCGATATTGCCGCCTAGCGCAATCAAGACATTGCCCATGGTCGTTTACCGGCTGCGGGTCAGAATGATGCCGACGTCGTCGAAGATTGCGGCGATGGGCGCGTGCGGCTTGTGGACCGTTACCTTCACTGTACTAATACGCGGGAAGGTCGCGAGAATGGCTTCCGCGACCGCACCGGCGGCGCGTTCGAGCAACTTGTAATTCGTATCCTTGAACGCCGCGCTGGCACAGGCCACGACGTCGGAATAGGAGACCGTGTCCGCGAGGCGATCAGTGCGCGAGGATTCCGAGAGGTCGGCCGCGAGTTCGAGGTCGATGACGAAGCGTTGGCCCACTTCGGTCTCGTGCGCCATGACGCCGTGCCGCGCGTGCATCACCAGACCGCGGATGAAGATGGTGTCGCTCATCGTTTGTCCTTGATGGCTGCCGTGACCCGCAGCGCCTGAACGGTTTCCGCGACATCGTGGGCGCGAACGATGCGCGCGCCGCCTTCCACCGCCAGCAGATGCGCGGCGATCGAGCCGCCGAGCCGCTCCTGCGGTTTCGAGGGCGTGATGGTGTCGATGAAACGCTTCCGCGAGGCGCCGATCAGCAGCGGCAATCCGAAAGCGGACAATTCATACTGGCGCGCCAGCACCGTCATGCTCTGGTCGTGGGTTTTGCCGAAGCCGATGCCGGGATCGAGAATGATATTGTCCCTGGCGATGCCTGCGTGCTCGGCGATGTTCAGCGAGCGGGTAAAGAACGCCGCGATATCCTGCATGATATCGATGTTGGCGTCGGCACGCTCGCGATTATGCATGATGACGACCGGCGCGCGGTGCGCGGCGACGACGCGGGCCATGTCCGGATCGCGTTGCAGGCCCCAGACGTCGTTGGCGATCACCGCGCCCGTCCGCAGCGCCCAATCGACAACGTCCGCCTTCATACTGTCGATTGAGATGGGGACGCCCAGCGCGATGATCTCGGGCAGCACCGGCTTCAGCCGCCGCATTTCCTCGTCCGCCGAGATCGCCGTCGAGCCGTAGGGGCGGGTGGATTCCGCACCGACATCGATGATGTCGGCGCCCTCGGCGATCATGCGCCGGGCCTGTCTGAAGGCGTGCTGCGGTTCGAGAAATTGTCCGGCGTCGGAAAATGAATCCGGGGTGATGTTGAGCACCCCCATGACGGCCGGGTAGGGGCGAGACAGCAACGCATCCAGGAGCTTATGTCCGGTCATTGGCGCTGCTCGGGAAGCCGTCGAAATCATGCGCTCGCTTTGCGCGGTTCCGGCTTCCGAGTCAATATTCAATATATTGTATGTTGGACGAAGGGATGGCGGCGTGATCACCCCGTTGGGGGCCACCTCAGTAGCTGATCTTGAGCGGCAGCTTGCGGGCTTGTTCGATCAACTGTCCGATTGATTTTTCCGATGGCAGCACGCGCACCAGCTTCCGCTTGCCATTGGCATCCTTCATCGCCTGCGCCAGCCGCGCAGGGTTGCGATGCGTGAACTCGCGCACGGTGGTGACGCCGGCGGCGCGCAGCAGTTCGGCCTTCGCCTTGCCCATGCCGGGGATGCGCATGCAATCGGCGATGTTGGCCCATTCCAGCAGTTGTTGTTCGGTGAAGTTGGTCTTCGCGGCCAACGTCTTCCGCCCCTTGGCTGTGCGTGCGGCTTCCAGCAGTCCTTCCGTCGTACGAATGCCCGCCGCTTTGAGTTTCGACGCAGCAAAGGCCGTCATGCCGTCAATTTTAGAGATAGGATATGTCATGGTGCTCGGCGGTAAGAAGGTGCTTAGGCGAACGGTGTAAAGCCGAACGAAGCGTGTCTGGATGTCCCTGCGCGGATCGCGCCCATGCGATCCGCTTCAACTCTGTCGCGGAAGGACCCGGAAAGTTCACCGGTAAAAACAATCGCGCCGCGGGTTCCCGCGTTCCTTTGCATTGCTTTTCGTGAAACCGTGATGCGGATGCAGCGACTATGCTGGCTTGTTGTTGACCGGAAGCAATGAGGCGGAAAGATCTGACCCGCGCTTCCAATATCGCGTTCGGCCCCTGCCGTCACGCTCAGACAATCTTGACTCATACGCCCCGCCCCAGCCGATTGATTATCGGCACGTTGTTGTGTCGGTCCATTGTGGGCTTTTGCAACGGGAAACACAAGCAGCGCAGGCGCTTCTGCTTTCGTCCCGTGACAATCGCACAAGGACTGTTGCAGTAATGCAAGAGCAAATGCCAACGCAAGTTCAAAATTCCATCCTCGGGAGAGATTTTGGATTTGCATTGCAACGAATTGCGTTTTTCCGGCCTCTATAATTCGCAGCGTCGATTTGTCGTCTTTCGAATTGCAACCTGTTCCACCTGAGCTGCAACATGCGTTAGAATGGTGCAACCCTCAACCCGAGCGCGCGATAGAGGCTGAGCGATGCCGACGACCGACACCACGACTGACACAAGCGAAGCAATCTTCATCGGCAAAGGCGAACAGCCTGCGTGGCTGACGCTGGCGCTCGCCAATCGCCACGGCCTCGTCACCGGCGCGACGGGAACCGGCAAGACTGTTTCCTTGCAGGTGATGGCCGAAGGTTTTGCGCGCGCAGGCGTTCCGGTATTCGCCGCCGATATCAAAGGGGACTTGTCCGGCATTGCCGAAGTCGGCGAGAGCAAGGATTTCATCCTCAAGCGCGCCAAGGAGATCGGGCTGAACTTTCAGCCGGATCAATTCTCGACCGTGTTCTGGGATGTGTTCGGCGAGCAGGGGCATCCGGTTCGCGCCACGGTGTCGGAGATGGGGCCGCTCTTGCTGTCGCGGATGATGGACCTCAACGACGTGCAGGAAGGCGTCCTCAATATTGCCTTCCGCGTCGCCGACGAGCAGGGCCTGTTGCTACTCGACATGAAGGACCTGCGCGCCATTCTCAGCTTCGTTGGCGAGAACGCGGCGCAACTCACCACGCAATACGGCAACGTCTCCAAGCAGTCGGTGGGCAGCATCCTGCGTCAGCTTCTGGTGCTGGAAAATCAAGGAGGTGACAAGTTCTTCGGCGAGCCGGCGTTGCAATTGAAGGATTTCATGCGCACCGATCGTGACGGCCGCGGGATGGTCAATATTCTCGTCGCCGACAAGCTGATGGAAAATCCGCGGCTTTACGCCACGTTCCTGCTCTGGATGTTGTCGGAATTGTTTCAGGAGCTTCCGGAGGTCGGCGACCCGCCCAAACCGAAATTGGTTTTCTTCTTCGACGAGGCGCATTTGTTATTCAACGACGCGCCAAAGGCCTTGATGGAGAAGATCGAGCAAGTGGTGCGGCTGATCCGCTCCAAGGGCGTCGGCGTCTATTTCGTCACCCAAAACCCGGTCGACGTTCCGGACAAGGTGCTGGCGCAGCTCGGCAACCGCGTGCAGCATGCGCTCCGCGCTTTCACCCCGCGCGATCAGAAGGCCGTCGCGGCCGCGGCGCAGACATTCCGCCCCAACCCCAAACTGAACACCGCGCAGGTCATCACCGAACTCGGCACCGGCGAGGCGCTGGTGTCGTTCCTGGAGCAGAAGGGGATGCCTTCGATCGTCGAGCGGGTGTTGATCCGGCCGCCATCGGCGCGGATCGGGCCGGTGACTCCGGAAGAGCGCAAAGCCATTCTGGCCAACAGCCCGGTGAAGGGCAAATACGACACCGCGATCGATTCTGAATCGGCGTATGAGGTTTTGCAGAAGCGCGTCGCCGGCGGCGCTGCGCCCGCGGATGGTTCGGGAGGCGGTGTGCTTGGCCAGATTGGTTCGATCGTCGGCAGTATTTTCGGCACCAATACGCCGCGCGGAAAACTCTCGACCGGGCAGGTGATCGCCCGCGATGTTACCCGCTCGGTGACCAATAAGGTCGTCGGTGGTGTTGTTGCCGATCTCGGAAAATCAGTCGGCGGCTCGCTGGGCGGCTCGATCGGCCGTTCGATCGTGCGCGGCGCGCTTGGCGGCCTGCTGCGGCGCTAGGGTCGGGCGGATAGCGTTTCGAAAAGGATAAATGATGTCGACGAACAACCTCGCCGCGGTGCTCGACCATATCGATGCGGATTTCGATCATAGTCTTGAGCGACTGTTCAAGCTCTTGCGCATCAAGTCGATCTCGGCGGACCCGGCCTTCGCTGGCGACTGCAAGACGGCGGCCGATTATCTCGCCGGCGACATCGCCTCGCTTGGCTTCAAGGCAGAGGTGCGGTCGACCGGCGGGCATCCGGCCATCGTCGCCAAGCCGAACGGAAACGCTAATGGTTCGCGGCCGCATGTCCTGTTCTACGGACACTATGATGTGCAGCCGGTCGATCCGGTGGAGTTGTGGCACTCGCCGCCGTTCGAGCCGGTGGTCACCGATCATGCCGATGGCCGCAAGATCATCGTCGCGCGCGGCGCGCAGGACGACAAAGGCCAATTGATGACCTTCGTTGAAGCCTGCCGGGCCTGGGTCGCGGTCACGGGCTCGCTGCCGCTCGATGTCACCTTTCTGATCGAGGGCGAGGAGGAAGTCGGCTCGAAGCACCTTGTCAGTTTTCTTGAAAATAACCGGAGCGACCTCAAGGCCGACTTCGCGCTGGTCTGCGATACCAGCATGTGGGACCCGAACACGCCGGCCATTACCACCGCTTTGCGTGGGCTGGTCTATGACGAGGTGCGGATCACCGCCGCCAATCGTGACCTGCATTCCGGGTTGTTCGGCGGTGCCGCGCAGAATCCGATCCGCGTGCTGACGCGCATTCTCGGTGGACTGCACGACGACAACGGCCGCGTCACCATTCCCGGCTTTTACGACGGCGTGAAAGATCTGCCGCCGGATATCCTGGCGCAGTGGAAGGCGCTCGACTTCACGCCAGACTCCTTTCTCAAGCCGATCGGCCTGTCGCTTCCCGCCGGCGAGAAAGACCGGCTGCTGATCGAGCAGGTGTTCTCACGGCCGACATGCGACATCAATGGCATCTTCGGCGGCTATACCGCCGAGGGCTCCAAGACGGTGATCCCCTCGCACGCCACCGCCAAGATATCGTTCCGGCTGGTCGGCGGTCAGGACCCGGACAAGATCCGCGCCGCGTTCAGGGATTTCGTCCGGGCGCGCGTACCGCAGGACTGCCGCGCCGACTTCATCGATCATTCCGGCGCGCCGGCGGTGTCGCTCGACTGGAACATGAAGCCACTTGCGGCCGCGAAGCGCGCGCTGACCGAGGAGTGGGGCCGCGAGGCGCAACTGATCGGCTCAGGCGGCTCGATCCCGGTGGTCGGCGACTTCAAGCGGGTGCTGGGACTGGACAGCGTGCTGGTCGGTTTCGGTCTCGACGACGACAATATCCATTCGCCGAACGAGAAGTACGATCTCAAGAGCTTCCAGAAAGGCATCCGCTCCTGGGCGCGCATCCTTGCCGCGCTGGCGGAAGCGCCGAAGGCGTGAGTCTGGGCGCTAGAGTGTGATCGGCTTGAATTGAAGCGCGTGCCGTTATCCTGAGGTGCGAGCAAAGCGAGCCCCGAAGAATCGCAGCCGTCGCCCTTCGAGGCTGTCGCTGCGCGCGAGCATCTCAGGGTGACGACCTCAGATTCAGCCTCGGCAAATCATGCTCACGTCAAGAAGGCGTGACGTAAAAACGCCGCCCGGAATTGGGCGGCGTTTGAAGACGTGTAGAGGTTTATGGCGATAGTCTACAGTAAACCTCAGGTCTTGTAACTGGGGTCGAGCCGGTCGAGCTTCCGCAGCAGCGGCGGCCATACCAGCTTGGTGGCGCGTAGTTCGGCCCGGTCGCGGTTCTCCACCAGCCGCGCATTCTTGTCGATCACCGCCTGTTCGACGGGATAGGCGGTCGGGCCGAGCATCCGCGTACGCACCTGCATGGTGCAGGCTCGCTCCAGATGGAACATGCGCTCGAATGCGGAGGCCACCGAGCGGCCGACCGTCAGCGTGCCGTGATTGCGCAACAGCATATGGTTCTTGTCGCCGAGGTCCTTTTGCAGGCGCGGGCGCTCATCGTGATCGAGTGCGATGCCCTCGTAGTCGTGATAGGCGAGGTCGTGGGTGACGAGCTGCGCGGTCTGGTTCAGTGGCAGCAGTCCTTCCATGCAGCTTGCCACGGCGGTCCCATCCGGGGTGTGAAGATGCAGCACGCAGCCGGCATCCTCGCGCACTTCATGGATCGCGGAATGGATGGTGAAGCCGGCGGGGTTGATGCTGTATTCGCTTTCGGTGAGCTGGTTGCCGTCGAGATCGACCTTCACCAGGCTCGATGCCGTGATTTCATCGAACATCAATCCATAAGGATTGATGAGGAAGTGATGCTCCGGTCCCGGCACCCGCGCCGAAATGTGGGTATCGACCAGATCGTCCCAGCCGTAGTGGGCGATGAGACGATAGGCCGCCGCGAGATTGACGCGCTGGTCCCATTCCGCCTCCGTCATCGTTGCCGAAACGTCCTTCAGGCGTGCTTCCGCTGGCGACATAATGTTTCCTCCGTCAGGCCGTTGCGATCACTGAACCGTAGACCTGTGGTTGGTGACCAGCAAGCCACGAAGCTGGGAGGGCCGACGTTTCATCCTGCATGGGTTTATCCCGGAACCGGCGCGATTGCGGTTGTCGATTGTGACGATAAGACGCTATCGTATCCATTGGATGGGACGGTCGCCGAAGCGACGCAGAGGGGGTGGAGTTCGATATGCTGTTGCTGGTGATTGCCGGTGTCGCCGCTGTCGTGGCGGGCGGCGTGGCAATCTGGTTCGGTATCCCCGTGAAGGAATTCAGCTTCGGCAACACCATGATCCTTGCCGGAGCGATGGCGATCTGTAGCGGGCTGTTGCTGATCGGCCTGGGCCTTGTGATTCGCGAACTCAAGGCCATCAAGCAGAGCCTGCGGGAGCGTGTGCTGGACGCCGATCCTCGTGAGGCGAGTGGGCCGCTCCTTCCCGCCGGGTCGATTGCCGGACGACGTGACCGATCTGATCGCGACGAATTCGATGTCCGTCATGTCGCGTCGGAAAGCCTTGCCCCTGCGGGACCCCGGCGACCGACCGCGCTCCAGCCCAACGGGAGCGATGTATCGGGGCAGGATGCTATGCGTTCCGAGACGGACGACGGCAAATCCGAGCCCGAAGTCGCGCCGCAGACGCCGCCGGTCAAAGGGCGGCGCAATCTCCTGTTTTCATCCTCCCGCAAGGAACGCGAAAACGCGCGATCTGGCCAGTCGGAACGGCCAGCGGGGCACTCCGTCAATTTGCCTATGACATCCCCGGCAACCGGAGTTGAAGCCGAGGGAGGGGTCGAGCCCCACCCAAGCTTCACCAACACGTGGCCGCGCGTCGAACGCCCCCCGGGTGCTGGCCTGGCCGCGCCGCGCCGCGATGCGTCGCTTCCGCCGCCGTTGCGCGCGGATAGGGCATCCGTGTCAGGGGAGGGCGCGCCGGCCGCAACTGTCGTGAAATCCGGCACCGTCGATGGCATGGCCTATTCGCTCTATTCCGACGGTTCGATCGAAGCTCAGATGCCGGAAGGCATGATGCGGTTTGCCTCTATTGACCAACTGCGCACTCATCTTGACCGTCCCCGATGATGGTTCGGTCTCCGCATTTGTTTCGCCAGCCCTTCTCAACGAAAGATCACATTGATGGTTGATACGCCGGGCAAGAGTTTCATCGACCTGACCGCGAATATCGTGTCCGCCTATGTCAGCAACAATCCGACCTCGGCATCCGAGATTCCAGCCTTGATCGGCCAGATCCATGCTGCATTGGTCCGCGTCGCGACGGGACGGGTCGAGACGCCGCTCGAACCGGCGAAGCCCGCCGTGGCGGTCAAGAAATCGGTGACGGCCGAGTATCTGGTCTGTCTGGAGGATGGCAAGCGCTTCAAGTCGCTCAAGCGCCATCTTCGTACCCAGTACAACATGACGCCGGAGCAATATCGCGACAAATGGGGCCTCCCGCCGGAATACCCTATGGTGGCGCCGAACTACGCGGTGGCGCGCTCGCAGCTCGCGAAGAAGATGGGACTTGGGCAACAACAGCGACGGCGGAAATAGCGACCGGCCGTAGCCTCGCGAAATTTTTCCCATTTCGCTATCCCCGGTCTTGGAACTTGGACTAGGATATAAGAAAATAATCCTAGGAAAAGTATCTGATGAACCGATCTCTGTCCTCCGCCTCCGCGAATTCTCTATCTCCCACGCGCACATCACCGCCCGAACAGGTTCTGCGGTTCGTCACGTTGCGCGTGGCGCGTGACTTCGGGCTTGATCAGGGCGCCTTGCTCAGGCCGACCCGAGGTACGCCGCAAGTCGCGTTCGCCCGGCAGGTCGCCCTTTATCTCACGCACGTCTGTTTCGGCCTGAGTTTCGCGGCGGTCGGCCGCATGTTCCATCGTGATCGCACGACGGTGGCACATGCCTGCCGGGTGATCGAGGATCGCCGCGATGATCGCGAACTCGATCGCCGCCTGGCGGCACTGGAGCGTGCGTGCCGGCGATCGTCAGAGGGAACGGATGGTTTCCGTGGAGAACTGCAGCATTCGCGTCCCGTGGTGGAGGCAGGGCGATGACGATGGCCAGTCAAGCACGTCGTCGCAAGCGAAGCGCACACCGCGATTCCGCGGCCGCGTCGGCCCCCGACATCGGTGCGTTCAGGGCACAGCATCTCGATCTTGCCGCGCGGGAGATCATGACGGACGAAGGTATCGCCCGCGTTCTGATGAACGACGGCGAAAGTCCGCTGGCATGGTTGGCGCGGCGCAAGGGCCGCGATGGTCGCGCCATGATCGAGCCGATGCAGTTCGTCGCCGGCGAAAAACTGCGCGCGGATTTCACGCGTGCGCAACTGACGCCGCGTGTCACGTCAAACTGGATGACACCCACCGGCGGAAGATCGTGCGGAAACGGCACGGGGGAGATGACCGATCTGATTGTTGCGTCACGCCAACGGGTGCGGCTGGCGCTGGAAGCGTGCGGGCCTGAATTCGCCGGCGTGCTGCTGGATGTTTGCTGCTTCCTGCGCGGGTTGGAAGACCTCGAACACGAACGTGGCTGGCCGTCACGATCCGCCAAGGTGGTGCTGCAACTGGCGCTCAGTCGTCTCGCCCGGCACTACGGCCTGGAGCGCGGTGATGCGAGTTGTGACGGCGGGCGCCTGCGCACCTGGCTCGCGGACGATGCCAGATTCACCGGCGGCTGACGCGGGACGGGTTGGGCAAAGTGTGGTCTGGTTTTCCGCGCGCATCCCATGCCGGGTATGGGGCAGATCAGGATGCAGCCGCGATATTTTCCTGCGCGTCGCTGCGGATGCGCTCCACCATGGAGCGCAAACCGTTCGAGCGTTGCGGCGTCAAGTGCTCGCGGAATCCCAATTCGTCGAACACAGAGAGGGCGTCGGTCGCGAGAATTTGTTGTGGCGTATGGTTGCCATAGAGGGTCAGCAGGATCGCGATCAGGCCGCGGACGATATGAGCATCGCTGTCGCCGAGATAGCGAAGAACGATTTCGCCGTTGGCATTGCGGTCAATGCGGCGCGACAGCCAGACTTGGCTGGTACAGCCATTGACCTTGTTCTGTGCCGAGTGCTCCGCTTCCGGCATCGGCTCGAGCGTGCGGCCGAGTTCGATAACGTACCGGTAACGGTCGTCCCACTCCTCCAGCAATTCAAAATTGTCGCGAATCTCGTCGATCGTCATGGTCGCCTGCATTGTTGCCTATGGCATTACATAGGGATGCGGCGGACTTAAAGCGATAATTCGTATGAAAATACGATAAATCTGTCCGATCAATTGGTTGCGGAGGTGCCATTCAGCCGCCATTCGGTGCGGGTATCCTCCGCCGTCAAGGTGTTCGCCGACGAACCGGCCGTGGCGGAACTATCCGCACCGCCGGCGATCGACCCGGTTTGGTCCGAATGCCGATCGGTGATGATCCTATAGAGCTTGCGGGCGCCGTCCTGGGCGCGATGACCGATCACGGTGGCCGCCTGGCCGCCCACCTCGCAGGCCGCCGGTTGGCGCGTGCAGAACTGCGTCATATCGGAGACGGCAGCCGTCGCCGCTGAAATCGCCTCGCTTGCGCCGACCTGTGGCAGCTTGTTCGATTCCGGTGTGGCGTCTCGCGGCAGCAGCACGAGCACAAGCCCGAGCCAGAAGGCCATTCGAAGCAGGAAAAACATCTCGCGTCCCCGTCGTCTCGTTCACTCGTTGCGATTCAGTTTCGCAATCTGCTTTCCTCATAACAGCCTCGAATAAATCCTCCGTGTTCGCGGTCGGCGCAGTTGTCGGAAAATTTGCGGAAAATTTGAACGATTGGATTTGCCGTAAATTTTCGATTGAGGCGAGTATGCGGGGATGTGGGATCGAAATTCGCGCATCCACACTTTCGAAACCATAACGGGTACGGATTGGAAACCGTGCGTTCACCATTCGGGCCGAATGCCGCCCGGATCGCGGGTGAATGTCCCGTCTTGAGGTCGAGTTTGCGCTCGCGGCGCGCGGCCTTAGCGTTCGCTTAAGTTCGGTCTGACACGGTGCCCCAACGATAAAGGGGGCGTTCCGGTCCGTCTGCCCAGACGACCAAGCCGAAGCGCAAGATTGTGACAGCATCGACCGTTCTTAAAGGCTGCCTTGACGAATTGTTGCATCCGTCCGTGCGTCACGACGTACTGGCCGGCGCGCGGCATCGTGCATTCATGGCGCCGCGTCTGTTGGGCAGCTTCGCAGCCTTTGCCGCCTTTCCGGTCTATCTCGCATTTCGCGGCGCTCCCAGCGCCATGGAAGTGGTTGCGGTCGCGTGGCTGATCGCCCCTATTTTGCTGTCCTATTTTCTGTCTCGCACCGGACGCTATGAAACGGCGCATATCCTGTCGTCGGTCGCGTTGGTGGGACTGGTGATGATGCTGGCGACGGCGACTGGCGGAATCCAATCCTTCGCCGCGGTCTGGTTGATCGTGGTGCCACTGGAGGCCGCGCTGTCGGCATCGCGGCGCGTCGTCGGTTTTGCTTCGCTCCTGACGCTGGCGGCCGTGGCGGCGCTGATCGGTGTGAGCTATTTCGAGGTGTCGCCAACTGCATATGCCGGCGTTGCGTCGAGCCATGCTCTCGTCGGATTCGGTATCGGGTCGGCCGCGCTTTACGCGGCCGGACTGGCGGTGGGCGCGCAGTCGCTGACGCAAACCAGCGCGTCCCTGCTCAATGTTGAAGAAGACCGATATCACCTGCTGGCGCGTCACATGAGCGACGTGATTTCCCGCCATCGCCGCGACGGTGCGGTGGAATTCATATCTCCGGCCGCGGAGGGGCTTTTCGGTGTTTCGACATCCGGACTGGTTGGACACGGGTTGTTCGAACGCGTTCACGTTGCCGATCGGCCCGCTTATCTGACGGCTCTCTCCGATGCCGCGCGTGGCGGGCTGTCACGCGACGTCGAGTTTCGTGTCCGGCGCGACGTCGCGCGCACGACGGAAGATGATCGTCCGAACGCATCGGAATTCATCTGGATCGAGATGCGGTGCCGGCCGCTGGAAACCACGTCTGACGGTACGACACGGTCGGATGCCGATGTTGTCGCTGTGATGCGCGATGTGACGGATCGGAAGCATCAGGAATACGCGCTCGAAGCCGCGCGCGCCGCTGCCGAACGCGCCGATGCATCGAAAAGCCAGTTCCTCGCCACCATGAGCCACGAACTACGCACGCCGCTTAACGCGATCATCGGCTTTTCCGAGATGATCGTGCATGAAGACACGATGCAGATCGACGCCGCGCGCCGCAAGGAATATGCCCAGCTCATCAACGATTCCGGTCAGCATCTGTTGGCCGTCGTCAACGGCATTCTCGATATGTCGAAAATGGAATCGGGGACGTTCGAGATCGCGCCGGAGCCGTTCGATCCGCAGCCGGCTCTGATCAACTGCTGCAACCTTCTGGCATTGAAGGCGCGCGATAACGGTATCGATCTGGTGACCATCGCTCCGGATGACCTGCCGCGGATCGTCGCCGATCCGCGCGCGTTCAAACAGATTGTGTTGAATCTGGTATCGAACGCCATCAAATTCACGGAGCACGGCGGCAGCGTCACGGTTTCGGCCAGGATGGAGCGCGAGAATCTGGTGCTGCGCGTTCGCGATACCGGCGTCGGTATCGCGGCCGACGATCTCAAGCGGATCGGCGATCCGTTTTTCCAGGCCGGCAAGACCTATCAGCGGCGTTACGAAGGGACGGGCCTTGGTCTGTCGATCGTCAAAAGTCTGGTGATCCTGCACGGCGGTGAGATGTCGCTGGACAGCAAACTGGACGAGGGCACCACGGTCACCGTCGTATTGCCGTTGCAGCCGGCGGTGGCGCCGGCGACTGATAATATCGCGACGCTAACGCCAGTGTCGCGGCAAGTGATGACGACAGATCGAGTGAGGAAACGTGCCTAAAGCGATGACAGCCGATGGCGGCGCGAGCCGGCGCCGTCGTCGATCGGTCGAGGTTGATGCGAAGCAGAAGCCGAAGGCGGAACGTGGAATGGTGATGCGGATCTTGCTGCATAGTCCGAAGGACACGTTCGCGGCGGCGCTTGCGATCGCCGCGGTTATCGCCATTCTCATCAACGCGCTGTTCTTGCAGGCCGGGCATCATCCGTCGCCGATGTTCGGCAAGTCGGTGGCCGTTCCGTTGGCCGCGCCGTCGGAAACCGCCGCGCTTCTGTCCACCAGCCCGCTGCCTCGGCCCCGGCCGAGCGAAGCCGCGATCAGCCGTGCCGAAGCCGCGGCGGCGGATTCCGGCCCGACGGAGACGAAAAGCATCGACATGCCGCAGCCGGCCAAGCCCGTCGCGTCGCCGCCGCGCGCCCCTGCGGTCAAGCAGGCGGCGGCGCATCCGGCCGCCACGCACAACGATCCGCTCGGCGATCTGATCACGTCGACGCGCCGCACCGCGAGTGTGCAACGCGCGCTCACCAAATACGGTTACGGCCAGTTGAAGCCGACCGGCAATGTCGGATCGGATACGCAGGCCGCGATACAGAAATTCGAGCGCGAGCGTAAGTTGCCGGTGACCGGCAAGATCTCCGACCGGTTGGTGCGTGAACTGAGTGCGGTGACCGGCCAGGCGATCGACTGACGGCGATTCAAAAACGAAGAGCCCAAGGCAGCGACTAAGGCAACGACCAGGGCAATCACCAATGCACCACTGGCATTGGTGGCGCTGCCCCTCTATCGTAATCCCATGAGATTGAAATCAGCCATCTGGGTCGCCGCCTATCTGCGACGCTGCCAGACCGAAGGAATTTTTGGCGCGGTGCGCCGGCGTGGCGCCGAGGAAGCGGGGGCGGTGTTTGTCAAGCTGGCGCTGCTGGATGGTCGGGCGTGGTTGTTTACGCCGGCGCCGCAAAGTGCCTATGACGATAGCCATCCGGTCGAGCGCGTTTTCGCTCCGACGTCGCCGGATGCGATCGCAGAGCAGGCCGTCGAGGAACGGATCGTCAAGGAAGTCCGGTTCGATCCCGATGCCTGGATCGTCGAGATCGAGGACAAGGCCGGTCGTCACTTTCTGGATTTGGCGAAGGCCTGATCAATCGTCGGATGAGCGACGAGCATTCATCCGCGAGGGCGCATCGTTGTTGCTCTTGTGCGCAGGTTCGGTGCGCGGATGGGACGAGCTTGCGCGTGCGCGATGACGTTCATCGTCGTGCAACAGCGGGCGGTATTTCGCACGGGCGACCGGCATGGTTGCGCCGCGCCATGCAGCAAGCAGGGCAAGTGCGGCGTGCTCACTCATCTGGTCGTAGAGCCGCGACAAGCGATAGACCGTGGTGACGGAAGCGCCAACCTCGGGATTGAGAAACAGCAATACGCGCTGGAACGCGGCGCTGTTCATGCCCAGCGCTTTCAGCGCGCAGGCCAATGGCTCGCCGCCGGGATCGTCGATCACTTGCGCGGCAACGCGTGTGGGAAGGATCAGTGCGTCGGCCAGTTCGCGCGAAAAATTCTCGGTATCCACCGCGAACGCCGCCATCTCCAGAATCTGGATCGCTTGCGCCGCGCGCGGGGCCGGAATGCGGGATGCGGTCTTCAAGGGCACGTCGGCCAGATGGAACAGGATTGCCGCGCGTTTGCTGGAGTCGGCCGCGAAGAACATCTCGCTGAGTTGCGCCGCGTCGTTCGGCAGCATCGGCAACGGCGTGGCGGAAGGCGCGCTGTCGCCGGCGCTGGTCTCGATCTGGCGGGCGGGTTCAGGATTTGGCTTTGCAACGGGTCGCGCGATCGGCGACTGATCCCGCGACTGAATTTCGAGTTGGCTGGCGATGACAGCGGGCGTCTGCGGATAGATCGCGAGTCGGGCTCGAACCGCGGCACGCGTTGCGTCATCGACCTGATCGATCAGACGTGACGCGAGTTCGACGAATTGCCGCTCTTCATCGTCGGTGTGCGACGGCGCCTGTACATAAAGATCGGTCAGCACCCGCAGCAAGGTCGGTCGAATATCGACGCCTTCGCGGCGCGACAGCGACATCAGACCATCGAGGCCGGAGAGCAGGGGAGGTGTTGTCATATTCGCGTGTACGCTGACCGGGGAACCTGATCCCGACTCTAGCGTGTGGGCTTTAACGAGCGGTTAACCATGACCGATCTTAATAACTTGACGCGGCCAGCCTGTTCTGGTGGGCGGCAGGAGAGCGAGATGGGCATTGTTATTCAATTTCCGGTCGAAACGGCGGCGCGCCGGCCTGGTTCGGCTACGGATAGCGCCCGATGCGGGACGACGGGCGATGTGCTGATCCTTCCCGTGGTTCGAATCGAACGCGCGACGGATGAAACCAGCGGCAACAGTCCGGACGAGGGAACCGCGGCGGGACGCCGCCGCCGTCGTCGCGCGCGGTCCTGAACAGCGCCGGATTCGTTTCCATGACAGCATCGTTGTCGCGCGTGCGGGCAACAGCGTTATCGCTGCTATGTCTTGCGATCGGATTGGGTGGTTGCAGCGGCGGCGATTTCGGCCGCGCGCGTCCCGACGTGCGCAGCGACGACATGCATCGCTGGATCGGCGTCGAGGCGACGGGAAGCGTCGGCTTACCGGCATCGCAATTCCAGCTCACCGACAACGAGCGGCAATTGCGCGATCTGGCTTATCCGCTGATCGAGCCGCCGCATTCGCGTCCGGCGAAAAGAACCGTGGTCGGCGACTACAAGCCGATGCCGTCGCCGTGGCGCGAGAAGGTCGTGTTCGACCGCACCGCTTATGGAAAGCTGCTGATCGACGAGCCGCATCGCTCGCATGCGTCGCGCTACGCGCAGTTGATGGACGATGTGCGTAACGACATTACGCGCTTCGATTCCTTCTTCCCGGTGGCGGATCGCGTCATCAGCCTCGATCGCAAGCGGCACGCCAGCCTGAAATACATTTCCGAACTGTCACCGGCGGAACGCGCCGATGCGACAGCGCGGATGGAAGAGAATGCGCTGATCGTGCAGTGGGTGCAGCAGTGCTTGCAGCAGCGGGTGTCGTCCTATCGCTGGGCGCTGGAGCGGCTGGTGATCCACGCTCCCGATGGCATGGCGGCCGATGCGGATCGCCTGATCAAGCAGCTCGCGGCGCAAGCCTCCAATGTCGCCATCGCCACACCGCCGGTGCCGGGCCGCGTGCTCAGCACGCGTGGATGATGTCTTAACGCCCCGCGCGCGGTGTTGCGCCGGGTTTCTGCGGCGGTTCGGTCTGCACCTTGCAGGTCGCTGCTGCGAGCGAGGCCTGTGCCTGCGCCATCAGGCCAGTATCCGCCGCCAGCGCCTTGAGGACGATGAGGCCCGTCGATGTCGGCGAGTCGACAATCAGCCGGTCCGCCGCGGTGATATCTTCGTCTTCCGGCAGTGCCGTGTGTTGCGACTCGGTCATCAGATCGAGCTCGATCACCTTGCGTCCCGCCGAGCGATCGTTGATCGCGTAGTAGGCGACGTCGCCATCGGTATAGAACGACACCGACGTGTAAGCCTGACTGACCGGCACGGCGAGCTTGATGGGGCCGTTCGACAGATCATAACGGCAGATCGCGGTGGCGAATGCCGGGTCCATGAACGGGATCGGCGCGTTATTTGGGTCAGCAAGCGGAAGTGCTTTCACCGCGTTGACCGGTGTGATCCGTTCAAGCCTCGAATAAGCATCTTGGGAAGCGATGCGCGGCAGTGCCAGAACGCTCACCAGATGCACGAGGCCGCCGAGCAGCAGGCCCGCGAGAAGTGTTGCCAGCCACCGGATCATGAGCAGCCCGCCGTGGCGATGGTTGGCATCGGGGCGTCGCGTTGCGTTCGCGTGGCGATGCCCACCGGCGTATCGTAAAGGCGCAACATCAATTGATAGCGTTCGATACCGCCGGTCGGCAGCCAGTTGCCGGAGCGTGCGCGCGACGCCAAGCGAATGACGAATGAACCGTCAGCGTTGCGCACGATCTCTTCGCTGGTGAAGCCGTAACGCTGCAACGCGTTGGCGACCAGATGACCCTTGGTATCGTACAAGGTCAGTGTCCAGAAACGCGCAGGCGGCGTGATGCCGCTGACGGTGACGTCGCAGCGGCCGTCGAGCGGGCGCTTGGCGTCATCGGCGGTCGCGATGAAGGCAATGCCGTCGCCGGTGCCGAGTGGGAGTTCACCGCTGCGAACCACGGTCGCGCGCGCGTAAGGATTGATTTCGGTGGTGCCGATGCGCGGCCGCGCGGTCCATGCCCCGATGGTCAGCGTGCCGAGATCGGTGCCGCGTGTTGCCGTCATCCACGTCGCGCCGAGGCCGACGACGGTGGCGATAACCAGGATCAACAATGCCATAAAAATCAGGCGCACGTCTGGACCGTTATCATTGTTGTCGCGCCAAACGATGCCATCAGTTCTTGCGCGCCGGGGTCGGAGTTTGATCTGCCGGCGATGTCGCCGAAGCAATGCTGTTTGCCGGCGATACCGATCCGGTGGTGACCGGATTGGCTGAATCCAGTGACGATGTCTTGCCGACTGTTTTGCCGGCATCATCCAGCATCTTCTCGATGCGGACCAGAATTTCCGCGCCACGTCGCGTCAGGACCGGCGGGGGGGCGACCCTGGCATCGTCGTCCTGCGCCGCGAGTGCGGCCGCATTTGCCGCCGCCGGTTTTGCCAGCACTTCAACGCCGGGAATGGGCTTGATCTCGACGCCCTGATGCGCGGCGACCATGATGTCGTGCCATGTTTGTGCCGGCAGTGAGCCGCCGGTCATGCGGTTGGTCGGCGAGTAATCGTCGTTGCCATACCACACCGCGCACGTGAAGTTGCCGGTGTAGCCGACGAACCACGCATCGCGATAGTTGTTGGTGGTGCCGGTTTTGCCCGCGGTCGGAATGCCGTCGAGCGCGGCGCGGCGTGCCGTGCCTTCGCTGACGACATGACTCATCATGCCCGCCATATCGGCGGCGACCGACGCCGGAATGATCTGCCGCGGCTGCGGTCCGTCGCGATCCCACCGCCACACCAGATCGCCGGCGCCAGTGCGTACTTCGAGGATCGCGTGCGGCGTCACCGCCTTGCCCTTGTTGGGGAAGGCGACATAGGCGACGGCGTGCTCGAGCACGTTGACTTCATCGGCGCCGATCGGCAGCGATGGCGTATCCGGCAGCGGTGTCACGATGCCGAACCTGCGTGCCACTTCGATGATCTTGGCGCGACCCGCCTTGGGTCCGGATTTACCGCCGAGCGCGATGGAGAGTTTCACCGGCACGACATTGATCGATCGCGTCAATGCCTGTGTCAGCGTCACTGTGCCTGAATAAGAGTGGCCGTAATTCTGCGGGCACCAGTTGCCGATGCACACCGGCCCGTCCACGATTGTCGAGGTGGGCTTGAAGCCGTTGAGCAATGCGGTCGTATAGACATACGGCTTGAACGACGAGCCGGGCTGGCGCATCGCGTCCACCGCGCGATTGAACTGGCTCGCACCGTAGTCGCGGCCGCCGACCATCGCGCGCACGCCGCCATCGAGATCGGAGACGACGGTGGCCGCCTGCGTCGCATGATAATCGCGGCCGAACTGTCGCAACTGGTTTTCGATCGCGGCTTCTGCGGCGTGCTGCACGTTCATGTCGATCGCGGTGCGGACCACGAAAACGCGCTCGGTGTAGGACTTCGGGAAGGTGTCGACCACCTTGCGCATCTCGTCGAAAGCCCAGTCGAGATAGTAGTTCGGCGAATTCTCATCGCGACGATCGACGGCGGTGGCGGGATTGCGCCGCGCGCCGAACACCTGGCCTTCGGTCATGAAACCTGCTTCGACCATGTTGTCGAGCACGACGTTGGCGCGCGCGCGCGCAGCGGGCAGGTTGATGTGCGGCGCGTATTTCGTCGGCGCCTTGAACAGGCCCGCGAGCATCGCGGCTTCAGCGAGATTGATATCGCGCACCGACTTGTTGAAATAGAAGTGTGCCGCGCCGTCGACGCCGAAGGTGCCGCCGCCCATGTAGGCGCGATCGAGATAGAGTTTGAGGATTTCGTTCTTGGTCAGCCGCGTCTCGAGCCAGATCGCGAGGAACGCTTCGTTGACCTTGCGCTCGATGGTGCGTTCGTTGCTGAGGAAGAGGTTTTTCGCGAGCTGCTGCGTGATCGACGATCCGCCTTGCCGCACGCCGCCGGCTTGCGCGTTGGTGACGAGCGCGCGGAAAGTGCCGGCGACATCGATGCCGAAGTGATCGTAGAAGCGGCGGTCTTCGGTCGAGAGCGTTGCCTTGATCAGGTTGTCGGGAAAGTCTTCGAGCGGGATCGCGTCGTTGTGCTTGATGCCGCGGCTGCCGATCGGATTGCCGTAGCGATCGAGGAACGTCACCGCGAGATCGGATTTCTTCAGCCAGTTGTCGTCGGCGGTCTCGCGAAACGCCGGCACCGCGAGCGCAAGTAACAACACGAAACCGGCAAGGCCGATTGTCGCGGCTTCCGATAACGGCTCGATGAAAATCCAGCGCTTCCAGCGGCCGACATAGAACCGGTCCATGAAGGCGGAGTAGCGCTCGTAGAGTTCGCGCGTGGCCGCGCCGGAGGAAAACACGGTGGAGTCGATGCGCGCGTCGAAGTCCAGCAGGAAATGCCGGAGTTGTTGCTTCCAATCGCTTGGCAACAGTTGGCGCACCAGGACCCTTGATCACTTGCGGCGTTCGAACAAGCCCGAGCGCTCTCAAAACGTCGTCCGGGAATCTTGCGGCAATCCCATGGCGCTTTTGCGTCCGGATTGGCCGGGCCATCTTCTAACCGAGGCCGGGCCATAAACCAATGGCGTCGTTGGCTTTTCCGCCGGTACGGATAACGGCCCGAACGCACCGCGGCGGGGATAGGAGGGCTCCACGGCGGATGCTTGCTTGCGCGACGGGGGCGGCTGCCCCTACATCGTCGCTAAATTCCTCGCTCGGATATCTCGACCCGATGACGCGTCGCCCGCCACAGCCTTCCGCCCAGGAGGGTTTCTTCTGGAAAACCAAGACGTTGGAAGAAATGTCCAGCGCCGAATGGGAAAGCCTGTGCGATGGCTGCGCCCGTTGCTGCCTGGAAAAGCTCGAGGACGAGGACACCGGGAAGATCTATTTCACCCATGTCTCCTGCAAATTGCTCGATGCCGGGACCTGCGGCTGCAAGGATTATGCGAATCGCTCCGCCAAGGTCGCGGACTGCGTGCGGCTGACCCCGGAGAACGTTCGGACCTTGAACTGGCTGCCGCCGAGCTGCGCCTACAAGCTGGTGGCGGAGGGGCGGGATCTCTACTGGTGGCATCCGCTGATTTCCGGCGATCCGAATACCGTGCATGAAGCTGGCGTATCGGTGCGCGGACGGGTGTTCGGTACCGAGGACGACGTTCCGGACTCGGAACTGGAGGATCACATCGTGCGCTGGCCGGCGCTGTTGCCCAAGCGTGCGCGGCTGAAGAAGCGGCCGGACTGATCCATCCCCTCGGCCGCTCTTGACGATACTCACGCGCGCGATGCTCACGCGGACGTCATCGCGTATGCAGCGCCGCGCTGCACCCATGCGCCGCTGTGGCTGGGCGAATGAACTTTAACACGTTAATGAGTCGCGGTGTGATGCGCGGCGACGGTAGCACCGCTCTCTATTTCCAGCGACCGGAATGAGCAAGTTCGAACCCCATAACAGCGGAGCGGGCGAGGTGCGATCCTTGTCGGCGGCTGATGCAAGGCGGCTGACCGACGAGGTGATCGAGCTCGACGGCGCGCCGCCGCTCGCGCCCGGCGATGCCCTGACGCAAGGCGAGGTTCGCACCATTCTGATGAGCCTCATGCTGACGATGTTCCTGGCCGCGCTGGACCAGACCATCGTGGCGACGGCGCTGCCGACGATCGGCGGGCAATTCCGCGACGCGGCCAACCTGTCGTGGGTCATCACCGCCTATCTGCTGGCCTCGACCGCGGTGGCCCCCGTGTTCGGCACGCTCAGCGATATCTACGGCCGCAAGGCGATGATCGTGCTGGCGCTCAGCCTGTTCATCGCCGGCTCGGTGATGTGCGCGCTGGCCCCGAACATGACGGTGCTAATCATCGCGCGCGGTGTGCAGGGGCTCGGCGGCGGCGGCATCATGCCGATCGTGCAGACCATTATTTCCGATGTGGTGACGCCGCGCGAGCGTGGTCGCTATCAGTCCTATTTCAGCGGCGTCTGGGTGGCGGCCGGCATCGGCGGGCCGGTGCTCGGCGGCGTGTTCGCTGAACACCTGCACTGGTCGCTGATCTTCTGGATCAACGTGCCGCTGGCGCTGGCGGGACTTGGCCTGCTGCTGCCGCGTATGAAGCGCATTCCGGTGTTTCACCGTCGCCGCAAGGTGGATTGGCTCGGCGGCGTGCTGCTGATGGCCGGTGCGGTGATCTTCACGCTGCTGCTCACCTGGGGCGGCACGCGGCTGGCGTGGTCGTCGCCCGAGGCGCTGCTGATGATCGGCGCCACGGTGCTGTGCGCGACGGGATTCGTCTGGCACGCCGGACGCGTCAACGAACCGTTCGTGCCGCTGCCGCTGCTCGGCGGCAGCGTGGTGCCGTTCGGCATTCTCGCCGGCGGCTGCGCGGTCGGCGCCATCGTCGGGTTGACGGTGCATCTGCCGATCTACTACCTCGTCGTCTATGGCCTCAGCGCCAGCGAAGCCGGCCTTGCGCTGATTCCGCTGGTGGCGGTCTCGGTGCTGGGTGCGTGGACCGCTGGTCGCGCGATGGCGACGCTGCCGCGCTATAAGTACGTGGCGATCCTCGGCACCGGCACGGCGGTCGTCACCGGACTGGTGATGATGTTCGTCACCTTGCCGCTATGGGCAATGTTGAGTGTGCTGTCCGTGTTCGCCTTCGGGCTCGGCACCACGTTCCCGGTCAGCGTGGTCTCGATCCAGAACGCGGTAGCGCGGCCGCAGGTCGGCACCGTCACCGGCGCGATGAATTTCTTCCGCGCGTTGATGGCGTCGTTCGCGGTGGCGGCAATGACCGCGCTGCTGTTGATGGCGCTGGGGCAGGGCATGACGCCGCCGGACGCCGCCGGGCATGGCATCGCCGCCGATGCCTTCCACAACGCGACCGCCACGCAGATGATCGGAGCGTTCCGCTATGTGTTCGGTGCGGCGGTGGCGCTGCTCGGTGTTTCGTTCACGTGCATGTTGCTGATGGAGGAGCGGCCGCTGGCCGGCCCCGCCACGCCTCCGGCGGTGGAAATGGCCGAGTAGGGATGCGGCTGCTTTGGCCGGTCCCGCGTCAAAATAGATTGCATTTGATCGATCGCTCCTCATTCGCGTTAGCGGCTGCGCAATCTTTTCCCATTAGTCTGCGTTGCGCTCGTGCAGCCATGTCGCTGCGACGGATGCGCTGGCCCGACCACAGGAGACTCCCGTGCGGCCGTTGCTGATACGATTTCTCAACGACCGATCCGGCGCGACCGCGATCGAATACGCGTTGATCGCCATGGGAATTGCCGTGGCGATTGTGTCCGTCATCCAAGCGCTCGGCACTACGACGGCTGGCAAATATCAGTCTGTCCAGGACGCGTTCCAGCAGACCGGGCCGTGAACGCGCTGCCTTCGATTTTTGGCTATAGGAATTTATACCTTGACAGCGTGACGCTGCTCGGGTAAGGTTACGCCATACTCCACAATTGGGTTTCGCGGACGGCTGTGCGAGGCATCGCGGCGCTGGTGTCGGGTGCGATCGAGACGTTCCATGAAGGCCGTGCGGCATGTCCACGCGGCCTTCAACTCGTTGAGCAGGAACAATCATTCTTTGCTGTGCGTTGCCTCGACGTCGTCGGTCCAATGGCCGGCGGAAGAGGAGCGAGGACACATGGCAACCAAGCAACACGGACAGATCGTCGAGACACCGACCGAGGCGCGCCAGGGTGAACGCGGACCATCGGTACTCGCTTTGCTGGTGATCAGTACCGGGTTGGCCGTCGTTATCCTCGGCGTTATCTGGTTCGTCTTCATTCGCGGCTAGCGGGTCGATTGATTGACCTCACTTCGTTGTCAGAAGCACTCGTGTCAGTGCCCCCTTGTCCGGGAACACGCTTTGCGGCGAAGTCGTCCGGCATCGTCCCGAGTTGGAGCCCGGCCGGGAATTCGTTTTGCAGGCAAACTTCCCGCTCGAGAAGTGTCGTCCCTGCGAAGGCTGGAACCCATAGGCCGCAACGGTTCGGTTCAATAACGTTGCCAGGGGTTAGGGCCCCTGCCTTTGCAGGGTCGACGTTGAGGCCGGATGACCGGCTTCGTAGCGCAGATACTGATGCGGCGCGCATTGCGCGGCGCGGGAGCAAATTTCACATGGCGGTGAAGCGGACGAAGAAACCGGTGACGTCGCCGGTCGAAACCGCACGCGCCGGTGTCAAGAAACGCGTCGCGAAAAAAACGTCGGCGAAGAAGAAGGTTGCCACGAAAAAGGTGGCTGCCAAGAGAACTGCCAAGAAAACAGTGGTCAAGAAAACAGGTCTTGCCGCGAAGACGGCGGTCAAGAAGACATCGGCCAAAACATCAATCAAGACTTCGGCGAGGACTGCGGCGAACGCGGCGACGGCAAAGGTCATCGCGGCACGGACGACGCATGCCAGCGCGGCTCGCAAGGCCACCGTCGCCAGGACGCAGCGGCTGGTCGACGAGACACCGCTCGTCGTCGATGACGGCGACGGCCTCGCGAAAGTTAAAATCGCCGCGCTGCGCGAGGCGAAAGCAAGAGCCTCGGATCATCAGGGGCGCGCCAGACGGAGCGCGGTTGAGCGGGCCAACGATCCGCCGCCCGCCGCGGGGCAGGCGCTGATTGCACGCGTGAGCCATGCCATCGAACGCGAGCTGACCCAGATCGAAGCGATTGTCGGCGGCCACTACGTCGCGCCGCGCCAGCGGACCGAGGCGGAGCGCCGCGCCCGCACGCTGGCGTCGCTGGCGCGTACCTTGCGCGAAGTGACGACGCTGCGGCTGAGCGAAAAGAAAGAGAAGCGCGAGGATGACGACGCCGTGCCCCGTGACCTCAGCGAGCTTCGACTGGCGCTCGCGCGACGCCTGGACCAGCTTGTCGCCGGCGCAAAGACTGCACATCCTGACGCAACTGAATGAAGCGGAGCTGGAAACGCTTGCCACCACGTGGGAGATTTTCGCGCATCCGCATCAATGCCCGCCGCCACTTGCGCCCAACGGCGTGCCGTGGCTGACGTGGCTGCTGGTCGGCGGGCGCGGCGCGGGCAAGACGCGCGCCGGCGCGGAATGGATCCGCGCGCAGGCGCTCGGGCTCGCGCCGTTCGCCAGCGAGCCGGTGACCCGAATCGCGCTGGTCGGGGAAACCGAACACGACGTGCGCGAAGTGATGATCGAAGGCATTTCCGGCCTGCTCGCGGTACATCCGCGTCGCGACCGGCCGATGTGGTCGCCGTCGCGCAAGCGGCTGGAATGGGCGAACGGCGCGGTCGCCTACGCGTTCTCGGCGGAAGATCCGGAAAGTTTGCGCGGCCCGCAATTCGGCTGCGCATGGTCCGACGAGATGGCGAAGTGGCGCTATGCGGAAGCGACCTTCGACATGCTGCAATTCGGGTTGCGGTTGGGATCGCAGCCGAAACAACTGATTACCACGACGCCGCGCCCGACCGCGTTGCTCAAGCGATTGATGATCGATCCATCGAGCGCGGTGACGCGGGCGCCGACGCAGGCCAACGCGCTCAATCTGGCGCCGACATTTCTGAAAAGCGTGATGGCGCGATACCAGAACTCGCGGCTGGGGCGGCAGGAACTTGACGGTGAAATCATCGAGGATCGGCCCGACGCATTGTGGTCGCGCGCGTTGATCGAATCCTGTCACGTCGACGCCGCACCGCCGCTCGCGCGTATCGTGGTCGCGGTCGATCCGCCGGCCTCATCCAGCAAGCGCGCTGACGCCTGTGGCATTGTCGCGGCCGGCATCGGCGAGGGGGGCCTCGTGTTCGTGCTGGCGGATGACACCGTCAGCGCGGCGACGCCGTCGGCCTGGGCTTTGAGGGCGATCGCACTGTGGCAGCGGCTGGAGGCGGACGCGCTGGTGGCGGAAGTCAATCAGGGCGGCGAGATGGTGCGCGCGGTGATCAATCAGGTTGACGATGCCGTGCCGGTGACGCCGGTGCGCGCCACGCGCGGCAAGTGGTTGCGCGCCGAGCCGGTTGCGACGCTCTACGAGCAGGGCCGCGTGAAACACGTGGGCCATTTTCCGGCACTGGAAGACGAGATGTGTGATTTCGCCAGCGGCGGCTTGTCATCCGGCCGCTCCCCCGACCGTCTCGACGCACTGGTCTGGGCCATCACCGCACTCACCGCCACTCCGCGCACGATGCCGCGCGTGCGGGAGTTGTGAGCGTTCGATCCATCTTCGGCGTCGTCCCCGCGCAGGCGGGGACCCATAACCCCTGCATTGGCGGTTGAAACGTGAACGTGGTGACACTTCGCATCACACGCGAATGCTGCGGAGTCTGGGGTCCCCGCCTCCGCGGGGACGACACAATAAATCATGATTTCGAGGACGTCTCATGCTGCAACGCCTGAAAGCCTATCTCCGCGCGCCTGAAGCGAAGGCGAGTCGTACCGCGCAGGTACTGGCGTTCGAGAGCGGCGGGCGGGCGCGGTGGACGCCGCGTGATTACGCGGCGCTGGCGCGCGAAGGTTATCTCGGCAACGCCATCGTGCATCGCGCGGTGCGGCTGGTGGCCGAGAACGCGGCGTCGTGTTGTTACCTCGTGTTCGAAGGCGCGCAAGAACGCGAGACGCATCCGCTTGCTGCGCTGCTGGCGCGGCCCAATCCACGTCAGGATGGCGCGGCGTTTCTTGAGGCGCTGGTGTCGCACCTGCTGCTCGCGGGCAACGCTTATGTCGAAGCTGTGGCGCTCGACGACGAGGTGCGCGAACTCTACGCGTTGCGTCCGGACCGCATGAAGGCGGTGCCCGGCGCCGACGGCTGGGCGGAAGCCTATGAATATAGCGCCGGCGGGCGCAGCGTGCGCTTCGATCAATTGGCGTTGCGCGTGCCGCCGATCCTGCATCTTACGTTCTTTCACCCGCTCGACGATCACTACGGCCTTGCGCCGCTGGAAGCGGCCGCGGTCGCCGTCGATACGCACAACGCGGCCGCACGCTGGAACAAGGCGTTGCTCGACAACGCGGCGCGGCCCTCCGGCGCGCTGGTCTATTCCGGACCGGAAGGCGCGGTGCTGAACGACGCGCAGTTCGAGCGGCTGAAGCGCGAACTCACCGACACCTATCAGGGCGCGGCGAATGCCGGGCGCCCGCTGTTGCTGGAGGGCGGGCTCGACTGGAAGGCGATGTCGTTGACGCCGAAGGACATGGATTTTCTCGAAGCGAAGCACACCGCCGCGCGCGAAATCGCGCTGGCTTTCGGTGTGCCGCCGATGCTGCTCGGCATTCCCGGCGACAACACCTACGCGAATTTCCAGGAAGCCAACCGCGTGTTCTGGCGGCAGACCGTGCTGCCACTCGCAGCGCGGATCGGTACGTCGCTGGCGCAATGGCTGTCGCCGCAATTCGGCGAAGGCATTCGTCTCGTCATCGACACCGACCGCATTGAGGCGTTGGCGAGCGATCGCAACGCGCTGTGGGAGCGCGTCACCAACGCACCGTTCCTGACGCTCAACGAAAAGCGCGAAGCCGTGGGCTACGCGCCGCTCGAGGGCGGCGACCGGTTCGAGTGAATTTGCCGCGCGATCCGTCGCCTCCTTCTTCCGCTCCTCGCGTGGGGAGAGGTGATCCGCAATCGACCGCTGGAATATCCATGTCCGACCTGATCGACACCTTCATCGCGCGGGGCGATCTTGCGCATTTGGCGCTGTTTCTGTGGGCGATGGCGGCGAGCGGCGGGCTGCTGTTCGTGTTGCGCGAACTCGCCGCCGCCTCGCGCCGCTTCGACGATTTCATCCGTGAACTGTCGCGTTTCAACCGCCGCGCCAGCGGCCAGCATTTCGAGGATTACGACTGATGGACACCTTGCACAGCATGATGCGGACGCTGCGGCCCGAAACCAAGTCCGGCACCGGCCATCTCAACGTCTTTCGCGAATTCTTGCGGCACCTCGACAGCATCCAGCGCAAGGCGCCGGTGAAGCCCGCGCGCGCAAAGCCGCAACCGCGCCGCAAACCGGCGAAGCGCACGCGGGGAAGCTGATCGCTTCCATCTGAAATCGGCCGCTCCGTTATCACCCGCAGCTTGCGAGGACGCTCATGCACGCCCCCATGCCATCGACGTCACGCGTGGCGCTGTCGCAGGACGGCATCGTCGAAGGTTACGCCAGCCTGTTCGGCGAGATCGATCAGGCGCGCGACATGATGATGCCGGGTGCGTTCACGCAGACGCTGCGGCAGCGCGGCTTGCGCAAGATCCCGATGCTGTTTCAGCACGACCCGTGCGAGCCGGTCGGCATCTGGCTCGAACTGCGCGAGGACTTTCGCGGATTGTGGGCGCGCGGAAAACTCATTCCCGATGTCGCGCGCGGCCGTGAGTTGCTGGCGTTGCTGCGCTCCGGCGCGATCGACGGCTTGTCGATCGGCTATCGCACCGTGCGCGGCCGCATCGATCCGAAGACGCGCATCCGCAAGCTCTACCAGGTGGATCTGTGGGAAATCTCCATCGTCACGTTCCCGCTGCTCGTCGGCGCGCGCATCGACGCCGTGAAGGCGAATGATACGTCGCGCCTGTCGCGGCGGCGCGCCGCGGCCGAGTGGGCGTGGCGCAATCCGGACGGCGCCGCGGATGTACCGGCGCCGTCCGGACGTGCGCGCGTCGAACGGCGATGCATGGCGGCGAGCATAGCCACGCGAACGCAGGCGAGGGCGTGATGTTGAATGCGATGAACGCTTATGACGCCGATCAGCGCACACGCTGGATGCGGCCGGATGCGTATCGGTGGCTGCGTCCCGATGCGATGCGCTTCCTCGCTCCCGGCGTTGATCCCGCCAGCGTCTATCCCGAGCTCGACCGCAAGTTCAATCCGAACCGGCCGCGCGTCCCCGCCGGCAGCCCCGACGGCAGGCAGTGGACGGATGACGGCGGAGGAAGTGAGGGAGACGGGAATGATCTGGTGCAAGATATTCTTGCGAAGGCGAAAAAGCTTCGATGAACTGGTAGCTCGGGCGATTGTCGAATATGCCTGAATCTTTGCTATTCAATTCTGGAACGAGCTTCTCCACGGTGGAGCGACCGCAATACATGGGATTTTCATAAGTGCATGAATGCGTGCCTTGGTCGTAATCGCTAAACGGAATCTACAACATAGATATCGATGCCACACGTTTTGCCATTCGGAATGCATTTCGGGTTTCCAGCGACTTACAGGCGCTGCTTCCGTTCCTTAAGCAGCATTGTGATGCTATTGAATACAGGGAGTATGCGCTCGATATTGCCAAAGCGATCGATGCCGTCAATGTGGCATTGCTCAGCAGAACTATCAAAGCCTTTCCCGAGCTAGAGCACGAAATCGAGGAGCGGATTTCTGCGTATGGACGCTATATTTGAATCGTAGGTGATAAGGCTACGACTTCGCGGCATCTTGTCGAAACTTATTGTGCCCACAATGGTATGCGTATGGAGCTTCCATGGTGGAATGAGGAGCAGCTCAAGACGGGTGCGTCGTTTCTGTTTGGGATGGTCGGTGCTCCAGTGCGCCGCGAGAGGCAAGGCGAACCGGACTGTTTTATCTTGAGACTGAGGATCAATTCGAGGCCCTGATGCAATTTCGACGCGCGCAGGGCGTGAAGCGGCCCGACTGAAACCTCGGGCTGGGCCGCGCTGTTGGCCGGGCTCTGCTCCGGCATTCCATCTTCATTCAGATTGTGGATGCCCTGATCACGTCGGGGCAGGATGAATGACGATGGCGTCGGTACTGTTGATATCCGGATCGCTTGTCGCGCGGCTCAACGCTTGTACGCCAGCGCCAGCGTGAGGCCGATGATGGCGCCGATGCAGATCGCGCCGCCGCCGGCCGCCATGCCCCAGTTGAAGAAATAGCCCGCCACCGCGACGAAGGATTTGTCGACGCTGCTGCCGAACAGGATGAACGACGCCGCGAAGGCGCCGAGCAGCACGACCGCAAGCGCGATGCCGAGCCAGGCAGCGGTTCGTTTGCCGGGACGCATGGCGATCCATGCCGCGCCCGCGCCCGACACCGCGAGCAGAACCCAGACGATAATGAGAAAGCGCATGGCGGCACCCGGATGCTGGCCTCGATGCGTCTCCTTCTAGCCGATGACGCGACCGAGATGAAGCGGCGCGTTGCCTCGATTCATCACCCACCAGGAGAACCACATGGACTTCGACATCATCCAGTCTGCGCCGGAGCATAAGTCCGGCATCGCCTACACGCCGCGCGACGGCTTTGATGAGTTGCGCGCCACCTTCGAGGACTTCAAGTCCGCCAACGACGAGCGGCTCGGCGCGCTGGAGCGCAAGCGCGGCGACGTGCTGCTGGAAGAGAAGGTCGACCGCATCAACGCCGAGCTCGATCTGCAAACCAAGCGCATGGACGAGCTGGCGCTGCGTCACGCGCGCCCGGCGCTGGAAGGGCGCGGCAAGCTTCTGTCCGACGCCGCCGCGCGCGAACACAAGAGCGCGTTCGACGCTTATGTGCGCTCGGGCGAGGCGGGTGCGCTGCGTGCGCTGGAAACCAAGGCGATGTCGGCCGGCTCCAATGCCGACGGCGGCTATCTGGTGCCGACCGAACTCGAGCGCGAGATCGGCGAGCGGCTCGCGGCGATCTCGCCGATCCGCGCGTTGGCCTCGGTGCGCGAGATTTCCGGCGGCGTCTACAAGAAGCCGTTCATGACCGCGGGACCGGCGACCGGCTGGGTCGGCGAGACGGACTCGCGCACGCAGACGACGTCGCCGACGCTCGACGCGCTGTCGTTTCCGGCGATGGAGCTGTACGCCATGCCGGCGGCGACCGCGACCTTGCTCGACGACGCGGCGGTGAACATCGACGAATGGATCGCCTCCGAAGTGGAGCTGACCTTCGCGGTGCAGGAGGGCGCCGCTTTCGTCAACGGCGACGGAAGCAACAAGCCGAAAGGCTTTCTGCAATACACCACGGTCGCCAACGGTTCGTGGAGCTGGGGCAATCTCGGCACTGTCGCCAGCGGCGCGGCGGGGGCCTTCGCTGCCAGCAATCCGTCGGATGCGCTGGTCGATCTGATCTACGCGCTGAAAGCGGGTTACCGCCAGAACGGCGTGTTCGTGATGAACCGCAAGACGCAGGCGCTGATCCGCAAGTTCAAGGACACCGGCGGCGCGTATCTGTGGCAGCCGCCGGCGCAGGCGGGCGGCCGCGCCTCGTTGATGACCTTCCCGTTGATCGAGGCCGAGGACATGCCGGACGTCGGCGCCAATTCGCTGTCGATCGCGTTCGGCGATTTCCGTCGCGGCTATCTGATCGTCGATCGTCTCGGCGTCCGCGTGCTGCGCGATCCGTATTCCGCGAAACCTTACGTGCTGTTCTACACCACCAAACGCGTCGGCGGCGGCGTACAGGATTTTGACGCCATCAAGCTGATGAAGTTCGCCGCGAGTTGAGTGCGATCGGCGATTTCCGTCATTGCGAGCACTCGGGTCGGCGTTTCACGCCGTCCGAGCACAGGCTCCGCGAAGCAATCCAGGGCCCCCACCCCGACCCTCCCCCGCAAGCGGGAGAGGGAGAAGAAAAACTGGATTGCTTCGTCGCTAAGCCTGTGCCCGGACAGTGCGAAGCACTGATCGGGGTACTCCTCGCAATGACGGTTCGATTTTCTCCCTCTCCCCGTTCTTACGGGGAGAGGGGTGGGGTGAGGGGCCACCGTGTCACTCATTCGCTTCTGAGAGGCTACCCCTAACCCGACCGTCTTCGCTGCGCTTCGCCGGTCGACCTCTCCCCGCAAGTGGAGCGAGGTGAAGGTGCACGCCGCTGCTCATTCCTTCCAGCCATTGCCATTCGAGACGCTTCGCATGGATCACCACCGCGAGAACGCCTGGCTACGTTATCAGCAGGCGCGCTGGCTGCGGCCTGACGCATACCGATGGGTGCGGCCCGACGCCGCGCGCTTCATCGCGCCCGGCAGCAACGTCGCCGACGCCTTTCCGGCGCTGTCGCGCAAGTACAATCCGAACCAGCCGCGCGTGCCGGCCGGCAATCCCGATGGCGGCCAATGGACCGACGGCGGCAGCGGCTCCGCCGCGCCGATGGGAGATATCGGGTTCGGCAATCTTTCCGAATTCGGCGACTTTTCCGACCTGTTTCAGATCACGCCAAGCGAGACCGACCTCGATGGCGTGCAACTCGCCGGCGATCCGCCGGAAGGGATCGGCCACAACCAGGGACCACCGCTGGATGAGCCCCCGGAAATTCCACAGCAACTACCCGCAACGCGAAGCGAGCGAATGGATTTTGTCCGCGATGCCGTTTCGTGGATACGTCTCGCCGGTCGTTATACTCCGATCGTCGGTACATTCTTGGCGGCACTCGATGAGGCCAAGGATCTCAAGGCTTTGACGGATGCGGTCAAGACCGCCAATGATCCGCCGGCGGCATTGGAGGAATTGCAGGCGAGAGCACAACGCCCCAGCGAGGCCGGCTACGAAGATCACCATATCGTAGGCCAATTCGCCTAAAACAGACTGCAATTCGGTGATGACTTGATTGACAGCCCGGAAAATAAGGTGAGGCTTCCGACCGTGAGGCATCGGGATATCAATGCATGGTATTCCCGACCAAACGACGAATACGGTGGTCTCTCGCCGAGAGACTATCTTCGCGGCAAGGGTTGGGATGAACAGATGCGTGAAGGACTGAAGATCATGCGCGATAAGAGAGTCCTCAAGTGATGACGTCAGTCCAGCTGAACGCTGCGCGTGTGAAAGAGCTAGTTGCGAAATTCATCGAGATTGGTACTGCACAATACCGTGCAGTCTATGTCATCGACAACTCGAGCTATAATCGGTTGTACAAAGCGATGGAGCATGTGAGGGCCGAGCTTAAGGCGATGCCCGGCGATCAACGAAGGGCGTTGTTGCCGCTCCTGTCTCATCCGAATGTACAGGTTCGCTTGAAGGCGGCGCATTCCGTTCTCGCGCTTTATCCCGATCAGGCGCGCAAGACTCTTGAAGATATCCGCGATTCCGGCATCGTTCCGCAGAATGGAGAGGCTGCATCGGCAATCCGGCGTCTTGAGGAGGGAGTTTACATTCCGAAGTGAGGGATGATGGAGTGAACGTTTTTTGTATCGCACCGGTAAAGGGCGTGTCGGTTTGAGCGTGCTTCGGACCAGGAGATGAGCGTCGAGTTGGACATGCTCAGGCGATATGGTGTGCTGAAATGAAAAAAATCGATCTATCGAAATTCGATGTGAGTGCATTGCTCGTGCCCTATGTCGAATGGAGCATCCAGCAAGGCGTGGCCCTCGAGCGGGCCAGCATCTCGAAGTTCAACGAACTTGGTGGCCGAATCAATCAAATTAACAAGGAGTTGAAGAGCCGGTCTGGCGATCAGCGAGGCGCCCTCGCGCCGCTTCTGTTGCATCCCAATGCTCAGGTGCGCTTCAATGCAGTGCAAAACTTGATCTGGATACTGCCGATTGAAGCGCGGCAAGCGATTCAAGTCATCGCGGATTCTGGCGTGTTTCCGTTACCAGGTCACGCGGGAATGTACTTGAGTATGCATGATGGGGAGGCGGCTAGAATTTTACGCAAGTAGAATGTCTATGGTTGCGCGAGTCCTTGAGTGATGATGCCTGTCTAGCCGAACGATGCTCGCGTGAAGGATCTCGTTGCAAAATTCGTTGAGATTGCCATCGCGCAATATCGTGCGGTCTATGTCATCGACAACGCGAAATATAATCGTTTGTACAGGGCGATGGAACGTGTGAGGGCCGATCTCAAGGCGATGCCCGGCGATCAACGGAGGGCTTTGTTGCCGCTCCTGTCTCATCCGAACGTACAGGTTCGATTGAAGGCGGCCCATTCCGTTCTTGCGCTTTATCCCGATCTGGCGCGCAAGGTTCTTGAAGATATCCGCGATTCCGGCATCGTTCCGCAGAATGGAGATGCTGCGACGTCGATTCGACACCTTGATGAAGGAGTTTACATCCCGAAGTGAGCCCCTAACGATGATTTTCAGGAGAATTCGACTTGATGCGATGTCCGTCGATCAACTGGTCGCGCGATTTACTGATATTGCGGTCAAGCAGGGGCGGGCCGCTGATCATTTCGATAATCGAACGTATAATCGTCTCTACGTACAGATGATGGAGGTTGCCGACGAACTGAAGCAGCGTGCGGGCGACCAACGTCGTGCTTTGATGGTGCTGTATGAACATCCGCACGCTGAAGTCAGAATGATGGTGGCTTACATGACGCTTGCTATCGCGTATCAATCAGCGAGAGGGGTTCTTCAGTTGATTGTCGACCGGAAGGAGTTTCCGCAAGCGCTAACTGCGGGCATGTCATTAGACAGTCTCGATCGAGGCACATACAAGCCAACCTAGAAGGCGGTTAAAAGCTCGCCAAGATATGGTCTGACGGATCGATATTTCGATCGAGGCGGAAAGGCAGATTGGAGGCGCTCAGGCGCTATGGTGTGCTGAAATGACAAAATTCGATCTATCGAAATTCGATGTGAGTGCATTGCTCGTGCCCTATATCGAATGGAGCATCCAGCAAGGTTATGCATGATGGGGAAGCGGCTGGAATTTTACGCAAGTAGACTGTCTATGGTTGCGCGAGTCCTTGAGTGATGATGCCTGTCCAGCCGAACGATGCCCGCGTGAGGGATCTCGTTGCGAAATTCACCGAGATTTGCATCGCGCAATATCTTGCGGCCTATGTCATCGACACCGCGCGATATAATCGATCGTACAAGGCGATGCAGCGTGTGAGGGCCGAGCTTAAGGCGAAGCCTGGCGACCAGCGCCGAGCCCTGCTGCCTTTGACTGGCTCACTCGAACGAGACGGCAGCCAACACTTTGTTGGGCATTGCTTCAATATCTGACCAGAGAGCGATTGAGGACGTGAGGGGTTCGGGCATCCAGCCCCAATGTGGGGATGCGTCCGGCATGATCTGCGCACTGGACGACGGTTCTTTTATTCCGAGTTAATGAAAACTATTCCGCACTCTTGGACCACGACAAATATCGAGTTCATGGAGATGTTACATCCGGCTTATAACTCCTTTGCTTGATCTGCGACAAACTCATGCTGACGGGCTATGATATGCGGATGTGGATCACGCGGGGCGTTTCGATAACGCCTCGGAGCCGGAGAGGTCAGTATGTCATCTGCCACCATCGCGGAGCGTCATTTCAAGGCGGCTCTTGAGCAGGCCGGCGCGGAGGGCGTCGACGCCGATACGCTGTGCCGTTCGCTGCTGGGGCTTGTCGTCGGTCAGTATCTCCAGACGAGATCCGTCGCCGATGTGCAATCCGAGTTGCGCTTCCTGGCGGAGAACTGCGATCCCGATACCGATTTCGCCTTCATGCGTCCGTAACGCGCGACGTCCTCGCGTCACAGTTGGTAGGCGGCGCAAAGGGTAAGCCCCGAGGCAAAAACCTCGAGGCTCTTTTCGATCGTCAGTACTTGAATTCGGGCATCGCCTTGAGCTGATCCTTGGTGACGTTCAGCACCGCGCGATCGGGAAACCATTCGCGCTTGGTGTCGGAGGTCTGTCCGGCGCTGGTTTTTCCTGCCTTATTCGCGAACTTCAGGCTGTCCATCGACACGAGGACATAATGCTTGCCGATGCCGAGGAAGCCGCCGGCTTCGATCACCACGCCCCGGACCTTGCCGTTGGATTCAATGATGACGTCCGAGATCTCGCCGACCTTGTCGTTCGCCTCGTTGTAGACGTTGACGCCCGATAATTTGGATGCGCTCCAGTCGCCCGCGGCGGCGATCGGTGCGGCCGCCTGCGACGGTGTGTTCGCCGTGGTCTGGGCGAACGACGCTGTCGAGATCATGAGCAGCGTCGCGGCAGTGATAAGTGTTCTCAAGGTAACCTCCATGGTTGGGACTTGAAAACACGCGGCAGCGTTGTTCGTTCCTGTGTACGAAATGGTACACAGGAACGACTTGTCTTCTTCGCGTGTTGAATGGGCTCAACAGGAGGAGACCGTGATGGACTGGAATCGCGTTGAAGGTAATTGGAAGCAGGTCAAGGGCAAGATCAAGGAGCAGTGGGGCAAGCTGACCGATGATGATCTCGACGTCATCAACGGCAAGCGCGATCAGCTCGAAGGCAAGATCCAGGAACGCTACGGCTATCAGAAAGACCAGACGAAGAAGGAGATCGACGACTGGTATGGCGGTCAGACCTGGTGACGAATGGCCCTGCTTCGGCGGGGCTTTTTCTTGATCGGCGATCGTCAGCAATAACCGTATTCGCCGCAGGCATAGGGCAAACGGCTGAAGATGATGTCCGGCGAGGTGCCGTAGTAGGAACGGTAGCGGAAGGATTTCGGCTTGCCGTAGTAGCCGTTGACCAGCGGCGGGATATCGACCTCCGGTGCGAACACCGTCTCGTATTCTTCCTCGACGACAACGCGTGGCGCGGCCGCGCGCACCGGCGGCGGCTCGGCGAAGATCGCGCCGAGGCGGCTGTTGACCGGAAGATCCGCGGCTTGAGCCGCAGCGGCGAGGCCGATCAATGCGAACGGCAGAGCAAGCAGGCGAAACATGGAACGCTCCGATGATTCGCGTAAGGTAGCGCGGTGTCTTTAAGAAAGCTTAACGCCGTGCCGTCGCGCCGCTACATCGCGGTGAGCCGCGCCACGGTCGCGCCGGCGCCGTCGCGCAGGATCAGCTTGCGTTCGCGCGCGTTGATGCGGAAGCTGCGCGCCTTCTCCAGCGCCTGGTGAAATTTCTGTTCCTGCGCCATCGCGGCGGGCGTGCAGGCCATCTTGGTCGAGGCGAGCGGGCTGAAGCTGATGGTTTCGCCGGTGATGCTGACCCGGCCGCGATAGCGATTGCAGCCGCCGTGACCGGAGACGGTGCCGTCAGGCGCGATCTCCAGCGTGGTCTGCAACCGGTCGATGACGCCGCCGCCGAGAATGTCCTCCGCCAGCCACTTGCCGGCCGGCGATGTTCCGGTCGGCGCGTGCTCCGCAACGCGTTGCACCAGCAGGCGGGTGTTGTTGCGGCCGCCGGCGAACACCGCGTGATGTTGGGTCGTGATGAACAGCAGGCGGTCGCCGTCGAGGATACGGGCTTGCAGCGCATAGCGATGCCGCAGGTCGATCCTGGCGTGGTCGAAAGAGAGCCGATACGGGATCGGGCTGCCGGTCGCGCCGTTGATACGGTCCTCGGCGAGGATCTCGGCGGGCGCATCGGCGCGCGAAACGTCGGCGAGTTGCACGATGACGACGGCATTCGCGGGCAGCGCCATGCGTTCGACGTAATTCACGGTTCCGCGCAGAATGGTGGTGTCGGCCCTCGCTGGCAAGATTGGCAGCAGCGACGCGGCCATGGTCGCGACGAGGTGACGGCGAGTGAGGAGCATGGCGATCTTCCCAACATGAACGAGTGAGTTCGAAGCTACGAAATATCGTCACGCATGTCAGCCTTCGCGGCGCGCGCGAATGTCGCACGCGGTATCAGCGTCCGCGCCAGCTTTGCGCGGTGCGCTCGATCCAGTCGCGATAAAGCGTCAGCGGCGTCACGCCGGTGAGGCCGCCGCAGCCGGCGGCGTTGTTGGCGCCCGTGGACCAGCTGATGACGCCGATGACGACGTCGCGGCCGTCTTGCGCCTCGAACACCGGGCCGCCGGAATCGCCGGTGCAGGCGCCAAGCCCTTCGCGCGCGTTGTTGGTGGCGGGATCGACCAGACGAATTTGCAGGGTGCCGGGACGGCCGGTGGCAATCAGTGTCGCGGTACGCACCGTGCCGCCGCTCTTGCCGTCGCCACGCCGGGTGACGCCGATGCCGGCTACGGTAAAGCGTGCGCCGGCTGCGATCGGCGCGCGGGGGCTGCCGAGCAGTGTGGACGATTTGCCGGTCATCGGTGCCGCGAGTTGTAGCAACGCGACATCCGCGCTGGCGCGGTGATTGGCGATGCCGCCGCTGTTGTAGTCCGGATGCGCCGCGACGCGGCGGACGTCGAGCAATTGCGGCTGCCGTTGCGCGTCGTAGGCGACGATCTTGGTGGTGGCTTCAGCCGGAACGCAATGCGCTGCGGTGAGCACGACGTCCGGCGCGATCAGCACGCCCGAACAGAAATTGCCGCGCGAGCCGACCACGGTGACGACGGCGCGGCCGAGCCCGGTCTCGGCCGACGGTGCGCCGCCGACCATGGCCTGCACGGACGGCAGCCAGCCGAGCAGAGCGGCGCACAGCACGTAAGCGAAAACCTGTTTCATGCGCGCGAGAAAGCATTGCCGCGCCGCGCCTGTCAACTTCAGAGACTCGAAAGGATCGACGCATGGCTGCAACCCTGCTGGTGCCGCCGGCCACGGAGCCGTGGACGGTGGCCGACGCGAAAAGTTTTTTGCGTGTGGAGCATGACGATGACGATGCGCTGATCGCCGCACTGATCGCGTCGGCGCGCGGTCAGGTCGAGGCGCTCATCCGGCGCGGACTGATCACGCAGACCTGGCGGCTGGTGTTGGACGGCTGGCCGCGCGACGGCCGCATCGCGCCACGGCTCGCGCCGTTGCGCACGGTGACGGCGGCTCGCGTCTATGACGCGGCGGGAAACACCGTTGCGATCGACGTGGAACGTTTCATCGTCGATGCGGCAACGAATACGATCGCCGCGCCGGCGTGGTCGCTGCCGACGCCGGGGCGCGATGTCGCGGGCATCGAGCTGGATGTGACGGTCGGTTTCGGTGACGACGCGGCGGACGTGCCGGACGTATTGCGCCATGCGGTGCGCACCCTGGTGGCCCACTGGTACGACAATCGCGGGCTCGCCGCGATCGGCGCGAGCGTCGCGATGCTGCCCGGCAGCGTCAGCGCCATGATCGCGTCCTATCGGGTGCTGTCGCTATGATCGATCCGGGTGCATTGAGGACGCGCCTCACCCTGGAGGCGCCGGTGGAAACCGACGACGGGCAGGGCGGCGTGACGCGCGGCTACGCGACCTTCGCGAAAGTGTGGGCGCAACTCACGCCGCTCGGCGCGCGCCACGACGTCGCGGCCGATGCCGACGATGTGGCGCTACGAATGCGCATCATCGTTCGCTGCGGCTACGTGTTGACCTTGCAGCATCGCTTCGTCGATGGCGCGCGCGTCTATCGCATTCTCTCGTTCCACGAACGCGACAACGGGCGCTTCATCGAGATCGACGCCGAGTCGCGTCTGGGATGAGGCGCCTCATCCCAGACGTCATTGCGGGCGCGAAGCGACGAAGCGATCCAGCCTCTTGAAGAAAGGGCGGGGTTGCTTTGCTTCGTTCGCAATGACGCGTTGATAGCGCAGTTCTGGCCTCGCTTACATTCACCGGATACCAACAATGACATCAGCCAATCTGGCGTTGCGCGCCGCGATTCATCATGCGCTGTCGGCGGACAGCGGCCTCACCGCGGTGCTCGGCGGCGCGCGCGTCTATGATGCCCCGCCGCGCGATGCGGCATTTCCCTACGTTACGCTCGGCGAGGCGCGCGTGACCGACGCGTCCGCCGATGACGGGCCGACGCAGGAGCATCTCTTGACGTTGCATGCATGGTCGCGTCAGGGCGGCCACAAGGAGGCGCACGGTATCGCCGGCGCGCTGTTGCAGGCGCTCGACGATGCGCCTCTGGCGCCCGTCGGTCATCGGCTCGTCAACCTGCGCTTCGCCGTCGCCGATATTCGTCGCGAGAATGACGGGCGCACCTATCACGCCGTCGTGCGCTTCCGCGCCGTCACCGAACCCGCTGTTTAGAGGAGATGAGCCCATGGGCGCGCAAAAAGGCAAGGATCTGCTGGTGAAGATGTATGACGGGGTGAGTTACGTCACCGTCGCGGGGCTGCGCAGCCGCAAGATCGCGTTCAACGCCGAACTGGTCGACGTGACTCACGCCGAGTCGGTCGATCGCTGGCGCGAACTGCTCGCCGGCGCGGGCGTCAAGCGTGCGTCGATTTCCGGACGCGGGCTGTTCAAGGATGCCGCTTCCGATGCGCTGGTGCGGCAAGCGTTCTTCGACGGCGCGATCAACAACTGTCAGGTGATCGTGCCGGACTTCGGCGCCATTCAAGGCGCGTTCCAGATCTCCGGCCTGGAATTTTCCGGCGAGCACAACGGCGAGGTGACGTTCGATATTTCGCTGGAATCCGCCGGTGCACTGACCTTCGCGGCGTTGTAGCGCTCGATAGTTTGAGCAGATGTGGCGTCATCCTGAGGTGTTCCACGCATAGCGTGGAGCCTCGAGAGATCGCCGTCACCCGTCGAGGCACTGCTCCGTAATGCACTTCAGGGTGAAGGCATCCAATTCATTCCCGTTTCCGGAGAGCACGATGCCCAATCGATATCGCGGCGAGATCGATGCTGAACTCGGCGGCCGTCGCCGCGTGCTGGTGCTGACGCTTGGCGCGCTGGCTGAACTCGAAGCCGCTTTCGGCGCCGACGATCTTGCGGCGCTGGCCGAGTGCTTCGGCACCGGCCGCATGAAGGCGCGCGATCTGGTGCGCATCATCGCGGCCGGATTGCGCGGTGCTGGCGAGACGGTGAGCGACGACGAGGTCGCGGCAATGGTAACGCCGGGCGGCGTCACCGCCTATGTTCGCATTGCCGCCGATCTGATCGCGGCCACCTTTGGCGAGGCGGCGCCATGACATCGCTTTCATCGCCATTTCCCTGGCGCGCGGCGATGGGCTTTGGTTTTGGCGTGCTGCGGCTGTCGTCCGATGCGTTCTGGCGCATGACGCCACGCGAACTGGCCGCCGCCATCGCCGCCGTGCGCGGGCCGATCGCCGCGCCGCTCGCGCGCACCGATCTTGACGACCTGATGCAGAGATTTCCCGATCGTGTCACGGAGACAGCACATGGCCAATGACACCGACCTGCTCGACACCGCAAGCACGCTGGACAGTCTCACGCTGAAGACGCGCGATCTGTCATCCGGCGCCAACAGCTTCGCCCGCGCCATGACCTCGGCCTTCGCGACTTCGGGGACCGCCGGCAAGCAGTTCGACGATGTGCTGAAGTCGCTCGCGTTGCGGCTCTCCGACTTGTCGGTGCGGCTCGCGTTCAAGCCGCTGACCAACGCGCTCGGCAGCGGCATCAACAGTTTGTTGTCGGGGCTCACCGGAATCGGCGGCAGTACGTCGACGGCCTCGATGGTCGCGGCATCCGGCGCGGTCAAGCCTTTCGCGACCGGCGGTGTCATCGGCACGCCGACTTACTTTCCGATGCTGGGTGGCGGCGTCGGCCTCGCGGGCGAGGCGGGGCCGGAAGCGATCATGCCGCTGAAGCGCGGGCCGGACGGACGCCTCGGCGTCAGCGGCGCGGGCGGCGGCAATACCATCACGGTGCAGATCGCAACGCCGGACGTGGAGAGTTTTCGCCGCTCGGAAAGCTACATCACCGGCCAGATCGCCCGCGCCGTGGCGCGTGGGCAGCGGAGCTTGTGATTGACGGATTGGGGATGCCATGACCGCTTTTCACGAAGTCCTGTTTCCGCTCGATGTTGCGTTGAAAAGCGCGGGCGGGCCGGAGCGGCGCACCGATATTGTCTCGTTCGGCTCCGGGCGCGAGCAGCGCAACGCGCGCTGGGCGCATTCGCGGCGACGTTACGATGCCGGCTACGGCGTCAAGACGCTCGATGCGTTGCGGGGTGTGGTGGCGTTCTTCGAGGAGCGGCGCGGACAGCTCTACGGTTTCCGCTGGCGCGACCGGCTGGATTGCAACTCGGCTTCGAACGGCGAGGCGGTGTCGCCGCTCGACCAGGGCATCGGCATCGGCGACGGCACGATCGCGTCATTTCAATTGATGAAGACCTATGGTGCGAACTACGCGCCATATCAGCGACCGATCATCAAGCCGGTCGCGGGTAGCGTCCGCGTCGCGGTCGATCATGTTGAGATGACGAGCGGCGTGGCGTTCACCTGCGATGCGACTACCGGCGTGGTGACGTTCTTGCCCGGACATATTCCGGCGGCGGGCGCGGCAATCACCGCCGGCTTTCAGTTCGACGTGCCGGTGCGCTTCGACACTGACTATCTTGAGGTCGACCTGTCGGCTTTCGCCGCGGGCGTGATTCCAAAAATTCCGCTGGTGGAAATCAAGATGTGACCCTTTTCGACGTTCGGGATGCCCCGGAGTCGCAAATAAGTTGAACGTCATGCCCGGACTTTGATCCGGGCATCCATCGATATTTTATATTATTTTCTTTGCATGATGGATCACCGGGTCAAGCCCGGTGATGACGTCTCATCATATTGGAAGGGCTCGTCATGCGCTCCATTTCTTCCGCACTCCAGGCGAAGCTCGACAGCGGCGTCACCACGTTGGCGCGTTGCTGGGTGCTGGCGCGCCGGGACGGCGTGGTGCAGGGCTTCACCGATCACGACACGGATATCATGATCGATGCTGTCGTCTGCCGCGCCGGCACCGGCTTCACCGCGTCGGAAGCCACCAGCCGGTTTGATCTCTCGGTGCCTGACACGGAAATTTCCGGTGCGCTGTCGGATGCCTCGCTCACTGAAGCCGATCTTGCCGCCGGCCGTTACGACGCGGCGAAGGTGGAAACCTGGCTGGTCGACTGGAGCGAGCCCGCGTTGCGCGTGTTGACCGCGCGCGGTTCGCTCGGCGAGGTCAAGCGCGAGGGCGCGGCGTTCACCGCCGAATTGCGCGGCCTTGCCGATCTGCTGGCGCAGGAGAGCGGCCGCTTCTACACCGCGACATGCGGCGCCGATCTCGGCGATACGCGTTGCGGGATCGATCTGACTGATCCAGCGTATCGCGGCACGGGCGCGGTGAGTATGGTGACGGGTACGTCGCAATTCGTTGCCTCCGGGCTCGATGGTTTTGCCGCGACATGGTTCCGCGCTGGACGATTGACATGGACCACCGGCGCCAATACCGGGCTCTCGGTCGAGATCAAGCAGCACCGCGTCGAAAATAGTCACGCGGTGCTGTCGTTGTGGCAGGCGATGCCGGAACCGGTTGGCGTCGGCAACGCCTTCACGGTAACGGCCGGTTGCGACAAGGCATTCGCGACCTGCCGCAACCGCTTCGCCAACTCGCTCAACTTCCGCGGCTTCCCGCACATTCCCGGCAACGACTTCGTCATGAGCTATCCGAAGCCGGGCGGGGGCGGAGACACCACCGGCACCGCATACGGCTGATGCGACCGCGGTGCAGCCATCGTTACAATCAAGGACAAGCGCCAATGTCTCCCATCACCCGCGACGCCCTCGTTACCGAGGCGCGCGCATGGATCGGCACGCCGTATCGCCATCAGGCGTCGGTGAAAGGCATCGGCTGCGATTGCCTCGGCCTGGTGCGCGGCGTCTGGCGTGCGTGCATCGGCGACGAGCCGGAATTGCCGCCGCCTTACGCTGCCGACTGGGCGGAAGCGCGCGGCGAGGAAGCGCTGGCGGACGCAGCGCTGCGGCATCTTCGTCCCGTTGCTGTCGATCGATTCAAGGTCGGCGACGTGCTGCTGTTCCGCTGGCGCGCGGGCTACGTTGCCAAGCATGTCGCCATCGCCGCGCGCGACGGCACCATGATCCATGCCCATGACGGCGCGGCGGTGTGCGAGGTGGCACTCGCGCCGTGGTGGCGCCGCCGTCTCGCTTACGCTTTCGCCTTTCCCGGAGTGACCGACTGATGGCCGCGCTCGTCCTTTCCATCGCCGGCGGCGCGCTCGGCGCGGCGTTCGGGCCGGTCGGCGCGATTGCCGGGCGCATCGCCGGCGCGCTGGTCGGCAACGTCATCGATCGCACCGTGTTCGGCCCCGGCGACCGCACCGCCACCGGGCCGCGCCTGGCCGATCTCGACGTGATGGCCTCGACCGAAGGCGCGCCGATGCCGCGCATCTACAGTCGCGCGCGGCTGTCGGGCCAGGTGATCTGGGCGACGCCGCTGGAAGAAGTTGTCTCGACCGACACCACATCATCCGGCGGCAAGGGCGGGATGTTTGGCGGCCCGCGCACCACGACCACGACGTATACTTACTTCGCGAACTTCGCCGTCGGCCTGTGCGACGGCGAGGTCGCGCGCGTCGGCCGTATCTGGGCCGATGGCAAGCTGCTCGACACCACGGGGCTTGCGATCCGCGTGCATCGCGGCGGTGAGGATCAGGCGGCCGATGATCTGATCGTCGCGCGCGAAGGTACGGGCAACGCGCCGGCCTATCGCGGCACCGCCTACATCGTGTTCGAGCGCTTGCCGCTGGTGGACTTCGGCAACCGCATTCCGCAACTGTCGTTCGAGATCGTGCGGCCGGTTGGGCGGCTGGAGCACATGGTGCGTGCGGTGACGCTGATCCCCGGCACTACCGAGTTCGGTTACGAACCATCGCCTGTCGTTGCGGTGCTGGGGCCGGGGCAGTCTGCCAACGAGAACCGCCATGTCGCGCACGCCGCCTCCGATGTCGAGGCGGCGCTCGATGATCTGCAAGGTATCTGCCCCAACCTCGAACGCGTCGCGGTGGTGGTGGCGTGGTTCGGCAACGATCTGCGCGCCGGGCACTGCGCCGTGCAGCCGGGCGTCGAAACGGCCGACAAGACCACCAACGGCGCCACCTGGTCGGTCGACGGCCTCGCGCGCGACGCGGCCTATGTGGTGTCGCAAGTTGATGGTCGTCCGGCTTACGGCGGCACGCCGTCCGACGACAGCGTCGTGCATCTGATCACGGAGTTGAAGGCGCGCGGCCTCAAGGTGACGTTCTATCCGTTCGTGATGATGGATATCGCAGCCGATAACACGTTGCCAAATCCTTGGACCGGCGCGGCGTCGCAACAGCCATATCCGTGGCGCGGCCGGATCACCTGCGATCCCGCGCCGGGACAGCCGGGCTCGCCGCAGGGGACGGCGACGACGGCTGCGCAGGTCGCGAATTTCTTCAGCGGCGGCGACTGGAATTATCGCCGCATGGTGCTGCACTACGCCAACCTGGTGCAGACATGCGGTGGCGTCGACGCGTTTCTGATCGGCTCCGAATTGAAGGCGCTGACGCGCGTGCGCTCGGGCGTTGGCGTCTATCCGGCGGTGGATGCGCTGGTGGCGTTGGCGGCCGATGTAAAGGCCATCGTCGGTAGCGCGACGAAAGTGACCTACGGCGCGGACTGGACTGAATACGGGGCCGACGTGATCGACGCCGGCGCGAGCGAGGTGCGCTTTCCGCTCGATGCGTTGTGGGCGTCGCCGGCGATTGATGTCGTGGGCATCGATTACTATGCCCCGCTGGCCGACTGGCGCGACGAGGCGCAGCATCTGGATTCGCAAATCGCCGCATCGACCTACGATCTCGCTTATCTCGCGGGCAACGTCGGCGCGGGTGAGGGGTTTGACTGGTACTACGCCGACGATGCCGCCCGCGTGGCGCAAACGCGTCTGCCGATCACCGACGGGTTCGGCAAGCCGTGGACCTTTCGCGTCAAGGATATCTGGAACTGGTGGAGTCAACCGCATCACGAACGCGTCGGCGGCGTCGAACTGACGACGCCGACGGGATGGGTACCGCAAGGCAAGCCGATCTGGATCACCGAGGTCGGTTGCCCGGCAGTGGACAAGGGCGCCAACCAGCCGAGCGTGTTTCCCGATCCGAAATCGTCGGAGAATTTCGCACCACATTTCTCCAACGGCGCGCGCGACGATCTGATGCAGCGGCGTTATCTCGAAGCCTTTCTCGGCGCGTTCGATCCGGCATTCGGAGCGGACGTTGTCCGCAACCCGGTGTCGTCGATCTATGGCGGACGGATGATCGACGCGTCCGCCATTCATCTGTGGACCTGGGACGCGCGACCTTATCCGTTGTTTCCCGCCGCGGAGGAGGTGTGGAGCGACGGGCCGAACTGGCAGACCGGGCACTGGCTCACCGGACGGCTCGGTGCTGCGCCACTCGATGCGCTGGTGGCGACAATTCTCGACGATGCCGATGTCGCGGACGCCGACAGTTCGGCACTGCGCGAGATTTGCGAAGGTTATGTCGTCGATCGACCGATGGCGCCGCGCGCGATGATCGATCCGCTAGCGATGGCCTATGCCTTCGACGCGTCGGCGGCGGATGGTACGTTGCGCTTCATTCAGCGCGGCGGCGCGCCGGTGGCCGAGTTCGATGAGGACGCCCTGGTGCTACCGAACGATGCCGCCCCGGCGCGGCTGACGCGGGCGCAGGAAACCGAGCTGCCGCGCGAGGTGTCGTTCGGCTTCACCGATGCCTCGGTGGACTATCGCCGTTCCGCCGTCACTTCGCGGCGGCTGGTCGGCGGCGCCAACCGCATCGTGCGTTCCGATCTGGCCATCGTGAGCAACGATGCCGCCGCGACACGGCGCGCCGAAATCTGGTTGCAGGATCTGTGGGCCGGGCGCGAAAGCATCGAGTTCGGCCTCGGGATGGATCAACTGGCGCTGGCGCCAGGCGATGTGGTGGCGGTGACGGTGGACGGTCGCCGCCGCCTGTTTGAGATCGACGGCTTTATCGATACACAGTCGCGCCGCGTCACCGCGCGCAGCGTCGATCCCGACGTGTTCGCGACGCCGATGGCATTGCCGCGCCGGGCCGCGCTCACGATGCCGCGCGCGCTCGGTCCGGTTCATGCGCTTGCGCTCGATTTGCCGACGCTCGATGCCACGGAGCCGCCGGTCCTGACGCGGCTCGCGGTATTCGCTAATCCGTGGCCCGGCTCGGTGACGGTGTGGCGCTCGGCGGATGGCGCGGGTTATCAGCCGTTGCTGGTGGCGGCAGCGCCGGCGACGATGGGCGAAACGCTCGATCCGTTGCCGCGCGGCGTAGCCGCGTGCTGGAACGCGGGCGCGAGTTTTCGTGTGCGGCTCTATGGCGGCGCGCTGACCTCGAAGACCGATGCGCGTGTGCTTGAAGGCGCGAACGCGGCCGCGATCCGCAATCCGTCCGGTGCATGGGAGGTCATTCAATTCGCCGGCGCCGATCTGATCGATGCCAATACCTATCGGCTGTCGCGCCTGCTGCGCGGGCAGGGCGGAAGCGAATACGCCATTGTCGATGCGCTTCCCGCCGGTGCGCCGTTCGTCGTGCTCGACGAGCATCTGTTGCCGCTGGCGCGCGGCCGCGATGCGCTGGAGCGGCCGCTCGATCTGCGCATCGTCGCCAGCAATCGCGGTCACGATGACGTCGCCGCCACGGCCTTGACTGTCACGCCGGCTCCGACTGCATTGCGGCCGCTGTCGCCGGTGCATGTCGCGGCCGTGCGGAAAGGCGACGGCATTCATCTGTCGTGGATTCGTCGCACGCGCATCGATGGCGATGCCTGGGCAGCCGAGGTGCCGCTCGGCGAGGATACCGAAGCCTACACGCTCGACATTCTGTCAGGCACGACGATCGTGCGCAGCATGACCTGCACGAGCCCCGCCGCGCTCTATGCCAATGTGAATGAATTGGCGGATTTCGGCGCGCCGCAAACGAGCCTGCGCGTGCGCGTGACGCAGTTTTCAACCGCGATCGGCGCGGGTTTCCCGACCGAACTCACTCTCACCCTTTGAGGGATCATGACCGACACCACGCATTTGGGGTTGCCTTTCATCGAAGACAGCCAGGCGCAGAAGCACGTCACCCACAACGAAGCGCTGCGCATTCTCGACGCGGTGATCCAGATCGTCGTGCAGGATATGACGCGCGCCACGCCGCCGGCTTCGCCTACCGAAGGTCAGCGCCATGTCGTGGCGAGCGACGCGAGCGGAGCCTGGGCAGGCCATATTGCAGCGATCGCGACCTGGCAGGATGGCGCGTGGGTGTTCCTTGCGCCGAAGAGCGGCTGGCGTCTGTGGTCGGTGACCGATACGTCGATTTTCATTTTCGACGGCAGCGCGTGGCGGGCGCTTGCGCCGTCGACCAACGGCGTCGGTCTACTCGGCGTCAATACCACGGCAAGCGCGCCCAATCTGCTCAGCGTCAAATCCAACGCGGCTCTGTTTGCTGCGATCGCCACGGCCGATGGCGGCAGCGGCGATGCGCGCATGCAGATTTCGAAGCAGGCGGCGGGCAACACCGCGTCGGTGTTCTTCTCGGACAACTACTCGGGCCGCGCCGAGTTCGGCCTTGCCGGCGACGATCATTTCCGCCTCAAGGTTTCGCCCGATGGCGCGAGCTGGCAGAATGCATTCATCATCGACAAGACGACGGCGAATGTCTCGTTCAACGGCTTCACCGATCCCGCCGGAACGCGCCGCCAACTGGGCGCATTCGGAATTGTCCGCGTTCAGAAATTTACGTCGTCGGGTACTTACACCCCCGATCCGAAGATGACCTGCGCGATGATCGAGATGGTCGGCGGCGGCGGTGGCGGCGGCGGTGCTCTCGGCACGAGCGGGCAAGTTTACCAGGGCGGCGGCGGCGGCGCGGGAGAATATGCGCGCGCGTATGTGACTGCTGCGCAGGTGGGCGCGTCGAAGGCCGTTACGATCGGTAGCGGCGGCAGCGGTGGTTCGGCGGGCGCGAACAACGGAGGCCAGGGCGGCACGACATCCGTCGGCAGCTTGTGTTCAGCGTTCGGCGGCTTCGGCGGAAAGTACGGTTCGAGCAGCCAGGTCGGTATCGGCGGCGCTGGCGGCACGGGCGGCAGTGGCGATCTCGCAACGCCCGGTTCGCCCGGCGGCAGCGGTCTGTATAACGCGGTGAGCGCCACCATCGCATTCAGTTCGGGCAACGGCGGGTCTTCATCGTTCGGCGGCGGCGCGCTCGGTGTCGCTGGTTCAGGCGCGGTGGCCGGCGGTTCGGCTTCCGGTTATGGCGGCGGCGGCTCCGGCGGATCGAACAACGGCGCCGGCGGAACGCTGACCGCGGCCGGCGGCAACGGCGCATCCGGATTTGTCATCATCACGGAGTTCTGCAGCGGCTGATCGTATTCGCGCGCGACCATCCGCTGATGCTTCTGATTGGCCATACTTGCGGATGATCGGTCGAGCAGATCGCGGCGTTCCCGGCTGATGCGGCAGGATTGCAATTAAGATCGCGCGGCCTATGGGAATCCGGCCCGCCAACGCCTGATGCCCTCCGACACGATGAAATAAACGGCGGCGGCGATTACCAACAACTCGAATGCTTCAATCACGATAATTCTCCAAAGCCTGATTTTAAACTGATCCAAAACAGGCGCGTCCCCCATTTGAGGGGTATCCCCTTCCGCTAGCTGGAAAATCCACCCGACATCCATTCAGAGGACGAGAAACCATGGCCGATGGCGTCCGCCTTTCGCTTGCGATCATGCGCGCGGTTTTTCCCAGCGCGCCGAGTCCGATCGTCAACGCCTTCGTTGAGAAGCAAGGCGTGCTGTCGGCCGTTGGGCTCGACCGGACACGGCAGCGGTTGGCTTATTGCTTTGCCAATCTGCATGCCGAGACGGGCGGGTTCTCGATCAGGGATTTGACCGAGAACATCAACTACACGGCGGCGCGGATGGCACGGGTGTGGCCGAACCGGTTTGTGTCGGCCATTGCCGTGCAGGCAAGATATGGCACCGCGCCCGGATGGCAGATGAAAGCCTTCGACGACATCTACGGCAACCGGATGGGCAATCGTCCGGGCACTTCGGATGGCTCGCGCTTTATCGGGCGTGGCGGGCCGCAGATCACCGGGCGAGATGGTTACACAGAAATCGGTAAACGCATCGGTGTCGATCTCGTCGGCAGCCCGGACCTTGCCGGATCATCTGCGTTGCAGCCCGACATCGCGGCGGCGTTCTGGGACTGGAAGGGCATGAACCGGTTCGCCGACGCCGGCGATTTTCTCGGCTGCGTCAAAGCGTGGAACGGTGGCACCAACGGGCTTGCGGAACGGCAAGCACAACTCGCGCGCATTCTGCCGATCTTGCAAGGGGCTGAGTGGGGCGGCGTGCCCGCGGCGCCGGCGAAGCCGCCGCCGGAGCCGTCGCCGGTATCTCAACCTGTATCACCGCCGCCCGCCTGGGCGGCTTTTTTCATGGCGATTGCGAAACTGTTCCGGAGGGCATGAGATGGATTGGAGCGATCTTGCCAAACAGGTGATCGGGCTTGGCGCGCCGATGCTCGGCACCGCGCTCGGTGGACCGCTGGGCGGAGCCGCCGGGCAAATTCTTGCAACGGTGCTCGGCACCGGCGCGCCGACGCCGGGCGCAGTGCAGGCGGCGTTGCCCGGCGCCGATCCGAACAAGCTCGCGGAGGCCGAGGCGCGCTGGATCGAAACGATCCGCACGGAAGCCGAAACGCAGCGCACCGCGATCGCCGAGACCCAGGCGACGATCCGCGCCGAGATCGCCAGCGACGATGTGGTGCAGCGTTGGTGGCGGCCGCTCTATGCATTCGAACTCACGCTCGAATGTGCCGCATTATGGATCGTGCTGGTCCACGAGTTCTGGACCGGTGATGTTCAGACCATCAACGCCATGATCGGAGCGACGGCGCTGTTCGTCACCTATTGGGGCTTTCGATTCGGCGTGCTAGGCGTTTACATCAGCGGCCGCACCCGCGAGAAGGTCTGCGCGGCGACCGGGCAGGATGCACCTAGCCTTCTGGAAAAGCTGGCCAAGGCGGCGACGAGGAAAAAGTAGGGCTGCGAAAAAGTAGGTCGCGGGAACGCCTTGTTCATGCGGCATTCACCGCGAAAGGCCTTTTCTGAATGAGGCACCGGTGTGGTGTCTGCAAGCCTTTATGCGGAGAGCAAGTTGCGCCTGCTTGTTGTTGAAGATGATCCGGACCTCAATCGGCAACTGACTGCCGCGCTATCGGATGCCGGTTACGTGGTGGATCGCGCCTTCGACGGCGAGGAGGGGCACTTCCTCGGCGACAGCGAGCCCTACGACGCCGTGGTGCTCGATATCGGTCTGCCGAAGATGGACGGTATTTCCGTGCTGGAAGCCTGGCGGCGCAACAATCGCATCATGCCGGTGCTGATCCTGACCGCGCGGGATCGCTGGAGCGACAAGGTGCAGGGGTTCGACGCCGGCGCCGACGACTATGTCGCCAAGCCGTTCCACATGGAAGAAGTGCTGGCGCGGCTGCGCGCGCTGCTGCGCCGCTCCACCGGCCACGCCCAGAGCGAACTCACCTGTGGTCCGGTGGTGCTCGATACCCGCACCGGGCGGGTCAGCGTCAACGGCAACGCGATCAAGATGACTTCGCATGAATACCGCCTGCTGGCTTATCTGATGCATCACGCGGGGCGCGTGGTGTCGCGCACTGAACTGGTGGAGCATCTGTACGATCAGGACTTCGACCGCGACTCCAACACCATCGAAGTGTTCGTCGGCCGCATCCGCAAGAAGCTCGAGGTCGATATCATCCAGACCGTGCGGGGGCTTGGCTATCTGCTGACGCCGCCGATCGATGTCAGATAGCAGCACCAAAGAACCGCGCCCCAGTTCGCTTGCCACCCGCCTGTTTGTGTCGGCAACCGTCTGGGTCGTGGTGGTGCTGTTGATCACCGGCGTCGTGCTGTCGTCGGTCTACCGCAGTGCCACCGAACGTGCTTTCGACCGCCGCCTCAATCTGTATCTGCGCACGCTGGTGGCGGAAGTCGCGACGCCGGAGGAGGGCAACGATCATCAGTTCCAGTCGCTCGGCGAGCCGCTGTTCGACCTGCCGCTGTCGGGCTGGTACTGGCAGATTATTCGCGAGGATACGCCCAAGCCCGAGGTCCGCGCCTCGCGTTCGCTGTGGGACAAGAAACTGCCCAAGCTTGAGGATGAACACATTCCGCTGAGCGCCTCCGGCGTGCGTCAGGGTTATGTCAGCGGGCCGGAGGGGCAGGATTTGCGGATGGTCGAGCGGCCGGTCGATCTCGGCGCCGACGGCAGGTTTTTGGTGACGGTGGCGGGCGACGCCACCGAGATCTACGAGGAAACCCGCGCCTTCGATTACTACCTGTTCGGCACCTTTGCGGCGCTGACCATCGGACTGTTGTTGACGACGGTGTTTCAGGTGCGCTTCGGCCTCGCGCCGCTGAAACGGATTTCCGACGCCATCGCCGACATCCGCTCCGGACGCGCGGAGCGGCTGGAGGGGAGCTTCCCGGTGGAGATCGCGCCTCTCGCGCGCGAGACAAATGCGCTGATCGAGGCCAACCGCGAGATCGTCGAACGCGCGCGCACCCATGTCGGCAATCTGGCGCATGCGGTGAAGACGCCGCTGTCGGTGATTGTCAACGAGGCGACGGCACGCGGCGCCGATCCGTTCGCGACGAAAATTCTCGAACAGGCGTCGGTAATGCGCGATCAGGTGGCGCATCATCTGGAGCGCGCCCGTATCGCGGCGCGGCCCACCATCGTCGCCACCGTCACCGAGGTCGAACCGGTGATCGAGGCGCTCGGCCGCACCATGGAGAAAATCCATCGCGGCATCGACATCGAAGTCTCAGCGCCGGCAAAGGCGAAATTTCGCGGTGAGCGGCAGGATTTTGAGGAGATGGTCGGCAATCTGGTCGACAACGCCTGCAAGTGGGCGCGGGCGCAGGTCTCGATCAAGGTGGACCTGCGGCCGGCTATCGACACAGAGCGACAGGCCATGCTGCATATCGTCGTCGACGACGACGGCAAGGGGTTGTCGCCGGACGAGCGCGCGCAGGTGTCGCGGCGCGGCAAGCGGCTCGATGAATCCAAGCCTGGTTCGGGCCTGGGCCTCTCCATCGTGGTCGACCTTGCGGCGCTCTATGGCGGCCGCCTGACGCTAGATGCCGCGCCGCTCGGCGGGCTGCGGGCTGAGCTGATCCTGCCGTCGGCATGAAGGCATGCCCTTGGACGCCGGTAACCCTTTATCCTCAACGGGTTCTTAACGAGGCATCGGCTATGACAGCCGATGGGCGTCCTTGCCGCCCGCGGACCCGTATGTATGGCCAAGACCACGACCGAGCGGCTGAGAGAGTATCTGGCGCAGCTTCCGCCCAAGGCGCAGGCTTTGCTGATGCGCGAGTTCGAGCGCGCCATCGAGCGCGGCGAGGACGCGGCCGTGGCGACGCTGGTGCTGGAGGAACTGCGCCGGGTGGCGCGTAGCCCCAGTGACGACCTGACCGCGCGGGTCGAGGATCCGGCGCGGCTGGCATTCCGTCCGCTGGAGCCGTTTCTGGTTGATGGCAATGCCGCGATCCGCCCGGGGCAAATTCGGCGCGGATCGCTGCTGCCGGTCTGGCAATGGCTGTGCCGGGAAGGCGCCCCTGATGCGGCGCGTGCGTTCGAGGCCGCGCTGGCGCAACCGGGTGCGGCGTCTTCGTCCTCCGAATGCAATCGCGCGGCGAATGCCTTTCAGGCCGCCGCCGTGGACGCGATCGATGGCGTGCTCGCCGGCGGGGCCGATAGTCGCCGCACACTGTCTCGCCTCGGATCGCCTCAAGCCATCGAGGATCTGCCGGCGATTGGCGCCGTCCTCAAGGCGCGCGAAGCGCTGGATGCGCTCAACGGCCGGCTGCCGGCGACCTTGCGGGGGTTCGGTGATTCCCAGATCGCTTCGGTCAACGGTGCGCTGAACAATCCTGTCTTGCACAGCCGGCAGGTACTGCCGTTCGCGCTCTCGCTGGTGATCGCGCGTCTGGTCGCGCCATGGCAGGTGATCCGTCTGGCGATCGCAGCCGCTGCTTCCGACGACGAAATCCGCGTGGCAGCGACGCCGTTCGGTGTGGCGGTGACGATGGCGATCCACGATCTGGTTCAGATCGCCGGCGGCTTGCGCGCCGATATCAAGCGCGGCAATTTTGCCGACGTTCCCGATTGCCTCAAGACCGTCCATGACGGCGTACGCGGATTGCGAACCGAACTGGATATCCGCAACGACTCCGCATGGGGCAGGCAACTTGCCGCCATCCGCGTCGATATCTCCAATACGCTTCAAACCGAGATTGACAGCGTACCGGGCCGCGTCCGTCGCCTGCTGCGCCAGCGCCCCGACAAGGACATTTCCGCCACCAGCCGGCTCGACCCGATCGACATCGACGAAACCGCCGCGCTGATCGACTTCGTGGCGGTGTGCCGCACCTATGCCAGCGAACTCGCCATCAACGAGGTGACGCTGCGCACCTTCTCCGATTTGCAGCATTATCTGGAGCCCACAACCGAGGCGCTGGTGGAATCGCTGCGCGGCGCGGACAACCGGACGCTTCCGTTTCGCCAGATGCAGGCCAGGGCCGCGATCCGCTTCTGCGAGGTGCTGTTCGGCCGCGATTATGCCGCACTCATGGAGCGGGCCGCCGAGTCGGCCCTGAGCGGCGAGCGCAAATCCGCCCGCGCGGGCTAATTATCCTGATTTCACAGCATTTTTCCGCCGGTTCCAGTGTCGTAATTGTCAATTGCGCCGCTGCCGCAGGCATGGTGTAACCCCGCTCGTTCGCGCGTGCCGTTCGCGCCGCGCCGCCGCCATCGGATTAGTGCTGAATGTCGTTGTGGTTTCTGCTCGCATTGATGACTGTCGGAGCGATTTTCGCTGTGCTCTGGCCGCTGAGCCGTCGCACTGACGTCAAGCGCGAGGGGCGTGAATCGGCCGTCTATCAGGATCAACTGGCGGAAATCGACCGCGATATCGCCAACGGTCTGATCGGTGAGACCGAGGGCGCTGCGGCGCGCGTCGAAATCAGCCGTCGCCTGCTTGCCGCCGCCGATGCCGAAGAAGGAAGCACGGTGTCGTCGCGCCTGCGGTTGCGGCGCGCGGTGGCGATGGTTGCGCTGATCGGCGTGCCGGTTCTCGCCGGCGCGCTTTATCTGCATCTCGGCTCGCCCGCCTTGCCGGACTTTCCGCTTACCAGCCGCGCCCGCGCGCCGGTGCCCGGGCAATCGCTCGATCAACTGGTCGCGCAGGTACAGACGCATCTGGAGAAAAATCCCACTGACGGCCGGGGCTGGAGCGTACTGGCGCCGGTGCTCGGACGGCTTGGCCGTTTTGACGATGCCGCGCAGGCATTCCGTAATGCCATCCGGTATGACGGCGACAACGCCGCCCGCCGCGCCGGCCTCGGTGAGGCGTTGGCGGGAGCCGCCAATGGCGTCGTCACAGCCGAGGCGAAAGCGGAATTCGAGCGCGCCGTGGCGCTCGATGCCGACGAGCCCAAGGCGCGTTACTTTCTCGGCGTTGCCGCCGAACAGGACGGACGGCCGAAGGAAGCGGCCGCGCTCTGGCAGGATATGCTGAGCAAGGCGCCGCCGGATGCGCCGTGGCGGCCGGTGCTTGAGGCCGCGCTAGCGCGCGTGGGCGCGGCTGTTCCAGCTCCGTCGGATAGCGCTTCTGCAAAGATACCGGCGTTGTCCAACGATACCATCGCGTCGGTGCAGGGCATGAGCGAAGGGGATCGCGGTGCCATGATCCGTGGCATGGTCGATCGTCTGGCCGCGCGGCTGAAGCAGAACGGCGACGACGTCGAGGGATGGTTGCGGCTGGCACGGGCCTATATGGTGCTCAAGGAACCCGACAACGCGCGCGCGGCACGGGATGACGCACGGCGTGCACTTGCGGCCAATGAGGACGGTTTGCGCAAGCTCAACGAAGGTCTCAAGGCGCTCGGGATAGATGGATGACACATGATCCTGCACGACGGGAACAGCGTTTCGGCGGATAGGGCGGAATGACACGCAAGCAACGGCGATTGACGATGATTGGCGGTGCGCTGGTTGTACTGGGCATTGCTATTGCGCTGGTGCTCAATGCCTTGCGCGATTCCATCGTGTTCTTCTCGACGCCGCAGATGGTGGCCGAGAAACATATCCCCGCCGGCAAGCGCTTCCGTCTCGGTGGTCTGGTGGAACCCGGATCACTGGTGCGCGGCGATCATATGGCGGTGACATTCAAGATCGCCGACGGCAGCAATGCGCTGTCGGTGGCTTACAAAGGGATTCTGCCGGACCTGTTCCGCGAAGGACAGGGCGTCGTCGCCGAGGGCGCGCTGGACAGCAGCGGGGTGTTCAAGGCCGACACCGTGCTCGCCAAGCACGACGAAACCTATATGCCGAAGGATGTCGCCGATGCCCTGAAGAAACAGGGACACTGGAAGGACGACTACGAGAAAGCCGGGAAGAAGCCAGACGGCGACGCCAAGCCGATGCAGGGGGCCTCGCGATGATCGCCGAGGCAGGTCACTATGCCCTGGTGCTGGCGCTCGCGCTGGCGCTGATCCAGTCCACGGTGCCGATGATCGGCGCGCGGCTGCGCGACCCGGTGCTGATGAACGTCGCGCGCTCGACCGCGTTGGCGCAACTGTTGTTCGTGGGGCTGTCGTTCGGCGCGCTGGTGTTGCTGCACGTGATCTCGGATTTCTCTGTCGCCAACGTCTATGAGAATTCGCATTCGCTGAAGCCGCTGATCTACAAGATCACCGGCGTATGGGGTAATCACGAAGGCTCCATGCTGTTGTGGGTCTCGATCCTGGCGCTGTTCGGCGGACTGGTCGCGCTGTTCGGCAATAACCTGCCGCTGTCGCTGCGCGCCAACGCGCTCGGCGTGCAGGGATGGGTGTCGACGGCATTTTATCTGTTCATCCTGCTCACCTCGAATCCGTTTCTGCGGCTGGTCAATCCGCCGCTCGAAGGCCGCGACCTCAATCCGGTATTGCAGGACCCCGGCCTCGCGATTCATCCGCCGATGCTCTACCTCGGCTATGTCGGCTTCTCGATCTCGTTCTCGTTCGCCATCGCCGCGCTGATCGAAGGCCGCATCGATGCGGCATGGGCGCGCTGGGTGCGGCCGTGGACCTTGATGGCGTGGATGTTCCTGACGCTTGGCATCGCGATGGGTTCGTACTGGGCCTATTACGAACTCGGCTGGGGCGGGTGGTGGTTCTGGGACCCGGTGGAGAACGCCTCGCTGATGCCGTGGCTCGCCGGCACTGCGTTGTTGCATTCCGCCGTGGTGATGGAGAAGCGCAACGCGCTGAAGGTGTGGACCGTGCTGCTGGCGATCCTCACGTTTTCGCTGTCGCTGCTCGGCACCTTCCTGGTGCGTTCCGGCGTGCTGACATCGGTGCACGCCTTCGCCACCGATCCGACGCGCGGCGTCTTCATCCTGCTGATCCTCTGCGTCTTCATCGGCGGCAGTCTGTCGCTGTATGCGTGGCGTGCGTCATCGCTGAAGCAGGGCGGGTTGTTCGCGCCGATCTCGCGCGAGGGCGCGCTGGTGCTCAACAACCTGCTGCTGACGACAGCTTGCGCCACCGTGTTCATCGGCACGCTGTATCCGCTCGGGCTTGAGGTGCTCACCGGCGAGCGTATTTCGGTAGGTGCGCCGTTCTTTAATCTCACCTTCGCGCCGTTGTTCGTGCCGCTGCTGCTGGCGTTGCCGTTCGGCCCGCTGCTGGCATGGAAGCGCGGCGATATCGCCGGCGCGGCACAACGGCTCTACGCGGCGGGTATCGTGGCGCTGGTGTCGATCGCGGTGCTTTGGGCGTGGGTGCGCGGCGGCAGCGCCTTCGCGCCGCTGGCGATCGGGCTTGCGGTGTTTGTGATTATCGGCGCACTGACCGATATCGCCGAGCGCAGCATGCTGTTCCGGATGCCGCTCTCGATTGCCTTGCGCCGCGCGCGCGGTCTGCCGCGCGCAAGCTGGGGAACGATGTTCGCGCATGTCGGCGTCGGCGTCGCGCTGATCGGCATCGTCTGCGAAACCACCTGGAACACCGAATTGATTTCGACGCTGAAGCCGGGCGACGTCGCCAAGGTCGCGGGCTATGAGTTGAAACTCGACGACATCAGCCAACGGCAGGGGCCGAACTTCGGTGAGATGCTGGCGCATTTCACCGTCAGCGAGGGCGGCAAGATGATCGGCGTCATGACGCCGTCGAAGCGCAGTTTCTCGACGCGCGCGATGTCGACCACCGAAGCCGCGTTGATGTCGCGCGGCGTCAGCCAGCTTTATATTTCGCTCGGCGACACAGCTGCGAGCGGCGCCATTGCCGTTCGCATCTATCACAAGCCGATGGTGCTCCTGATCTGGTTCGGCCCGCTGCTGATGGCCTTCGGCGGCCTGCTGTCGCTGTCGGATCGCCGCTTACGCGTCGGCGCGCCGAAGCCGGCGAAGGCTTCGCGTAGCTTGCAGCCGGCGGAGTAGGGTTGTGATGTGTAACGCGGCGCATAGATTGTCGTCGTCCCCGCGCAGGCGGGGACCCATAACCCCTGACGGCGCGGCTCGTGGCACTACGTTTGATTTACAATTGAATCGCCGGGAGTCTGGGTCCCCGCCTGCGCGGGGACGACTTCGCGTGATGGGAAAGTTTGTGCACGCCGTTAGCGTCATTCTTTGTCTTGCACTCGCGCTGGCCCAGCCCGCCTTCGCCGTGCAGCCCGACGAGGTGATGAAGGATCCTGCCAAGGAAGCGCGGGCGCGGGAGTTGTCGCGCGAACTGCGTTGCATGGTTTGCCAGAATCAGTCGATCGACGATTCCGAAGCGCCGTTGGCGCGCGATCTGCGGCTTCTGGTGCGCGAGCGCATCGCCGCCGGCGACAGCAACACACAGGTGATCGATTTTCTTGTGTCGCGTTACGGCGAATATGTGCTGCTCAAGCCGCGCTTCGAAGGACAGACGCTACTGTTGTGGCTGTTGACGCCGCTGGCGCTCGGTGGTGGCGCGTTCGGTTTGTGGTGGCAACATCGCCGTCGTTCCCGCCTTGCGACGAATGACCGCGACGAGCGGGGGGCATTGACACCCGAGGAAGAGGTCAGGCTGCAAAAATTGTTTGCGTCTCAAGCCTCCGAGACGCCGGAATAGGCGTTCCGCTGTGTTCTTTCTCAAGATTACGAAAGATTAATTCCGCCGCCAGCATGCTGTAAGGCGACAGATCCCATCTTCAAGGCCATGCGATGCATCTTCGCGATGTGATTCTGGCCCTGGAGATTTTCATGATCGACCGTCCGACCGACCTCACCTCCGCTCCGATCTATCAACCGCGCCGTTCGGTGCTGTCCCTGCGCAAGTTCGCGCTGATGGCTTCGGTGGTCGCGGGCCTTGGCGCCGCCGTTTACGGCCTCACGCCGTCGTCCGGTAGCTTCGATTTGTTCTCGACGCCCGCCCACGCGCAGGTCAACAACGAAGTTAGCAAGGTTCAGACGCCGATCGGCTTCGCCGATATTGTCGAGCGCGTGAAGCCGTCCGTGATCTCGGTCAAGGTTCGCATCAAGGAACAGCAGTCGAGCTCAGATGACGATTCCTCGCCGTTCCAGCCCGGTTCGCCCATGGAGCGCTTTTTCCGCCGCTTTGGCGGTCCGGATGGTTTGCCGCCGGGCCTGCGTGGCCATCATGGTCCGCAGATGGGACAGGGCTCCGGCTTCTTCATTTCCGCTGACGGCTATGCGGTGACCAACAACCATGTCGTCGAAGGCGCCGACAAGGTCGAGGTGACGACCGATGCCGGCAAGACCTATACGGCGAAGGTGATCGGCACCGATCCGCGCACCGATCTCGCCTTGATCAAGGTCGAGGGCGGTTCGGACTTCCCGTTCGCGAAACTCTCCACCGGCAAGGCGCGCATCGGTGACTGGGTGCTTGCGGTCGGCAATCCGTTCGGCCTTGGCGGTACGGTGACTGCCGGTATCGTCTCGGCCAATGGCCGCGACATCGGCAATGGTCCCTATGACGACTTCATCCAGATCGACGCGCCGGTCAACAAAGGCAATTCCGGTGGCCCGGCCTTCGACATGCAGGGCAACGTCATCGGTGTGAACACCGCGATCTATTCGCCATCCGGCGGCAGCGTCGGCATCGCGTTCTCGATCCCGGCGTCGACCGTGCAGAGCGTTGTCGCGCAGTTGAAGGACAAGGGCACCGTCAGCCGTGGCTGGATCGGTGTGCAGATTCAGCCTGTGACGCAGGATATCGCCGACAGTCTCGGCCTGAAGAAGGCGGAGGGCGCGCTAGTCGCTGAGCCGCAGCCGAATGGACCGGCCGACAAGGCAGGTATCCAGTCCGGCGACGTCATCAAGGGCGTCAACGGCCAGCCGGTGAAGGATGCGCGCGAACTCGCCCGCACCATCGGCGGCTATTCGCCCGGCAACTCGATCAAGATCGATCTGCTGCACAAGGGCCAGGACAAGACCGTGACGCTGACGCTCGACAAGATGCCGAACGAGAAGCAGGCGCGCGCCGACTTTGAGCACGGCCAGGATCGTGGCCGTATGGGGCGCGGTGCCGAAGTTCCTCGCCTCGGCCTCACCGTCGCGCCAGCCGCCTCGGTTGCGGGTGCCGGCAAGGAAGGTGTGGTCGTCACCGATGTCGATCCCAACAGCGCGGCCGCCGAGCGCGGTTTCAAGGAAGGCGATGTCATCCTCGAAGTCGCCGGCAAGAGTGTCGGCGATCCCGGCGATGTGCGCGATGCCATCAAGTCGGCCCAGGCGGACAACAAGAACAGCGTGTTGATGCGGATCCGCTCCGGCGGCTCGCTACGCTTCGTCGCGGTGCCGCTCGCCAAGGGCTGATCCGTTCGCGAGGGGACGTGGCGGCTGGTGCTCTCGCCGTCACGTCTCCAGCGAAAGGTTCTTCAAGAACTGCTTCCAATGGATCAGCCCCCTCCGTTGGAAGGCTTGGCGGGCGATGAAGTCCCCCAGCTTCGTCGTCCGCCGTTCTTTGTTTCCGGGTGATGTCGCCTTGTAATATCTCCTTGCCTTGCGTCGAGGATGCGATCAGGCCATGTTGGAGGAAACGTACCGTGACGTCAGGTGAGACAGACAATCAGATGCGCTTGCTGATTATCGAGGATGATCGCGAATCGGCGGATTATCTCGCGAAAGCTTTCCGCGAAGTCGGCCATGTCGCTGATCTCGCCGGCGATGGCGAGGAAGGTCTCTCCATGGCCGACGGCGGTGATTACGACGTGCTGGTGATCGACCGAATGTTGCCGAAGCGCGACGGGCTGTCCGTCATCGGCACGTTGCGCGACAAGGGCAACCGCACGCCTGCATTGATTCTTTCGGCACTAGGCCAGGTTGACGATCGCATCAAGGGCCTGCGCGCCGGCGGTGACGACTATCTGCCGAAGCCATATGCCTTTGCGGAATTGCTGGCGCGTGTCGAGGTGCTGTCGCGCCGCCACGGCGGCCCGGCCGAGGAAACCGTCTATCGCGTCGGTGATCTCGAACTCGACCGACTTTCGCATCGCGTGGCGCGCGGCAAGGAAGAACTCACCTTGCAACCACGCGAATTTCGTCTGCTTGAATATCTGATGAAGCACGCCGGGCAGGTGGTGACGCGAACCATGCTGCTGGAAAACGTCTGGGACTATCATTTCGATCCGCAGACCAATGTGATCGATGTGCATATCTCCCGGCTGCGCGCCAAGATCGACAAAGGCTTCGAGCGGCCGTTGCTGCACACCATCCGCGGTGCCGGGTACATGATCCGTGACGGCATTCGGTAAACTGATCCGCACCACCGCGTTCCGGCTGACGCTGGTTTATCTGCTGCTGTTCGCGCTGTTCGCCGCGTCGCTGCTGGGTTTCTTTGCCTGGAACACGCGACGCATGATCACCGAACAGATTACCACCACGGTGAATGCCGAATTCGATGACCTCACTGGCCTATTCAACCGGCGCGGCCTGCGCGGTGTGTCGTTCGCGATCGAGAACCGGGCGCTGCGCCCCGGTGCCAATCTTTATCTTCTCGTCACGCCTGCGGGGCAGGCGGTGGCCGGCAATGTCGGCGCGTTGCCGCCGGGGACGATGGCCGGGTCCGGTTGGCTGGAGACCGCCTATCAGCGGCTTGAGGAGCAGGACAAGGCGCCGCATCGCGCATTGGTGCGTATCTCTGAACTCAGCAACGGCTTCCGGCTGCTGATCGGCCGCGATCTCGATGAGCGACGGCGCATCTTCGGCATTGTCGCCAAGGCGGCGCAGTGGTCGATGCTGGTGGTGATCGTGCTGGGGCTCGCAGCAGGCGTTTTCGTCGGGCGGCGCGTCTTGCGCCGGATCGATGCCATGACCGGAACGACCCGCCGTATCATGGAAGGCGACCTCAGCGAGCGATTGCCGGTGGGGCGCAGCGGCGACGAATTGGATCGTCTGGCGGACAATCTCAACCTCATGCTGGATCGCATCGAGGCGTTGATGATGGGTCTGAAGGAAGTGTCGGACAACATCGCGCACGATCTCAAGACCCCGCTGACGCGGATGCGCAACCGCGCCGAGGAAGCGCTGGCGATGTCGCGCGATGAGACGGATTATCGTGCCGCGCTGGAGCGCACCATCGAAGAATCCGATGGTCTGATCCGCACCTTCAACGCGCTTCTGATGATTGCACGGGCGGAGTCGGGACAGGGGGGCACGACCGAGGATTTCGATGCCGCCGATGTCGCCAACGGCATCCACGAGCTCTATGAGCCGCTTGCCGAAGACAATGGCCTTGCGTTGCGTGTCGAGACGGCTTCGGCGCCACTTCGGGGCAATCGCGAGTTGGTCAGCCAGGCGCTGGCCAATCTGGTCGAGAATGCCATCAAATACGGCAAACCGACGCAGGCCACGCCGGATGCCGCTCCGCCGTCGATCCTCATCGAGGCGCGTCGGGACGGCAATTCCGTCCTTCTGAGCGTGACCGATCACGGCCCCGGCATTCCGGAGGCCGACCGCAAGCGTTCCACCGAGCGTTTTGTCCGCCTGGAGGCCAGCCGCACCCTGCCGGGCTCCGGTCTGGGCCTCAGCCTTGCCTCGGCGGTGGCGAAACTGCATCGTGGCGAATTGCGGCTGGACGATGCCGGCCCCGGATTGCGCGCGACGCTTGCATTTCCGGCGCTTTCGGGCGAGGGACTAGGGGAGCAATCCTCGCAACCGGAAACGCATCCTGCATGAACGCCTCCGCGACGGATGACGCGGATCTGTCTTCCCTGGCCGCGCAGGTCGTTGCCGGTCCGGTGGTATTCGCGCCGCCGGAAGCGACGCGACGCCTCGCCGACTGGCTCGCCGACCTGCCCGCGCCGCAGGCCGCTGCGATCGAGGCTATCACGGCGCAATTTCCAAGAAATCGCACGCTGCTGGAAGGCATCGCGGAAGCATCGTCTTACCTGTTCGATCTGATCCGGGCCGACGCCGGCCGCTTCATCCGATTGTTACAATCCGAACCGGAGACGCACTTTGCGACATTGATCGCGAAGGCCATCGCTGATGTTCCCACTGCCGCCGATCAGGCCGAGGCGATGCTACTGCTGCGCCGGCTGAAGGCAGAAGCGGCATTGATGATCGCGTTGTGCGACATCGGTGGCGTGTGGCCGGTGATGCAGGTGACCCAGGCGCTGACCGATCTCGCGGTCACCTCGGTGCAATGCGCGCTGCGCTTCCTGCTGTTGCAGGAGGCGGCGCGGGGCAAGCTCTCGCCGCCCGTTCCCGAGCGGCCGGAAGAGGGCAGCGGCCTCGTCGTGCTCGCCATGGGCAAGATGGGCGCGGGCGAACTGAATTACTCCAGCGACGTCGATCTCATCGTTTTCTTCGATCTCGCCGCGCCGACACTGGCGTCGGATATCGAGCCGCAGCCATTCTTCGTGCGCGTCACGCAGGGGCTGTCGCGGATGTTGCAGCAACGCACCGGCGATGGCTACGTGTTTCGCGTCGATCTGCGTCTGCGGCCCGATCCGGCATCGACACCGGTGGCGATTTCGACTGCCGCCGCTCTCGACTACTACGAACGCGAAGGCCGCACGTGGGAGCGCGCCGCGATGATCAAGGCGCGACCTTGTGCCGGCGATATCGTCGCGGGCGAGGCACTGGTCGCAGAGATCGCGCCGTTCGTCTGGCGCAAGCATCTCGATTTCGCCGCGCTGTCCGATGTCCACGACATGAAACGACAGATGCAATCGTTTCGTGGCCAGAACGACATTTCGGTCGAAGGGCATAACGTCAAGGTCGGGCGTGGCGGCATTCGCGAGATCGAGTTCTTCGCGCAGACCCAGCAGCTGATCGCCGGCGGCCGGCATCCCGAATTGCGGTCGCGGCCGACGCTGGAGACTTTGAACATTCTGGCGGCGAACAACTGGATCACGCCGGTGGCGCGTGACGAATTGAGCGAGGCCTATCAGTTCCTTCGCCGTGTCGAACATCGCCTGCAGATGATCGCCGACGAGCAGACCCATGCGCTGCCGGAAGACCGTGACGCGGTCGAGCGCTTTGCGTTCTTCTTCGGCTACGACAGCCGCGATGCGTTTGCCAAGGACCTGCTGCATCATCTGAACTGCGTGCAGGGGCACTATAGTAAGCTGTTCGAGGGCGATCCGACCGGCACCGCGAAACTTCCGGATGTTGATTATCGCGCCGGCCCCGACGATCCTCGCGTGGTCAAGCGGCTGTCCGATCTCGGCTTCGCCAAGCCGCTGATGGTGGCGTCCACGGTGCAGCAGTGGATGTCTGGCGAATATCGCGTGCTCAAGGTCGAGGCGACGCGGAAGGCGTTCGAGGAATTCGTCCCGGCGCTAATCGAGGGACTGGCGCACGCGGAAGAACCCGACGACGCGGTGGCTGCGTTCGACAGTTTTCTACAAGCCTTGCAGCGCGGCGGGCGGCTGATTTCGCTGCTCGGTCAGAACAGCGATCTGGTCGCGCTGGTCGCGCTCATTCTCGGCGCGGCGCCACGTCTCGGAGCGATGCTGGCGCGGCAGCCGCAATTGATGGACGGTCTGATTGATCCGCGTTTCTTCGGCGCGATGCCGGACCGCAAGGAGTTGTCGGAGCGGCTGGCCGCGACGCTTGCGGATGCGGATTCCTACGAGGAATTTCTCGATAGGCTGCGGCTGTTCGGTCAGGAAAGCCTGTTCCTGATCGGCGCGCGCATTCTGTCCGGGACGGTATCGGCGCAGCATGCCAGCACGGCGTTTGCCGATGTCGCCGAGGGTATCGTGCAGACAGTCCATCAACTGGTGACGAAGCAATTTGTCGAGCAGTATGGCCGGGTTCAAAATCAGGAAACCGCCATCCTGGCGATGGGGAAACTCGGCAGCCGCGAGATGACGGCGTCGTCCGATCTCGATCTCATTCTGATCTACGATTTCGATCACGAGCATCCCGAGTCCGACGGCGCACGGTCGCTGAACGGCAGCCAGTATTTCGCGCGCTTCACCCAGCGGCTGATCAGTGCCTTCACCACGCGCACCAATTACGGCGTGCTGTACGATGTCGACATGCGGCTGCGCCCATCCGGCCGCGCCGGTCCTGTCGCCTCGCGGCTGGATTCATTCGCCGATTATCAGGATCACGAAGCGTGGACCTGGGAGCACATGGCGCTCACGCGCGCGCGCGTGATCTCGGCGTCACCGGAATTCCGCGAGCGAATTGAAGCGATCATTCGCGAGGTGCTGACGCGCCCGCGCGATCGTCGCATCATCGCCAGCGACGTCGCCGAAATGCGCCGCGCGATCGCACTTGAGAAGGGCGAGGACGATATCTGGGACCTCAAATATGCCGCCGGCGGCATGGTCGATATCGAGTTCATCGCTCAGTATCTGCAACTGGTTCACGCGGCGGAGACGCCGGAGATTCTCAACGTCAGTACCGTGCAGGTGCTGGAGAATGCTGCGCGCCTCGGTATCCTGCCGCAATCGACCATGGAGGTCTTGCGGCCAGCGGCGCGGCTGTATCACGATCTGACACAGATTTTGCGGCTTTGCGTCAGCAGCAAGTTCGATCCGTCGACCGCCGGTGAAGATTTGCTGCGGATCATGACGCGGGCAGGGGATGCGCCGGATTTCTCGGCGCTCGAAGCGCGGGTCCGTGATACGCAATCCGAAGTGAGAAACGTGTTTCTCGCGCTGGTCGACGAGACAAATTAGAGCATTATCGCGTTGGATCGCTCTAACTTGGTCATTCCGGGGCGATCATCCTTTGCGAATTAGCCCGGAATCTACAACCACCGCCGCGGCGTATGGATTTGGGTCTGCGCGTCAAGAACGCGCATCCCGGAATGACGACGGTGCTTTGGATTATCCGCGAGTGCGGCGGAAACGAGTCTAAGCGGCAACGGAAAGCGGCCGGGTACGCCCGTCGCACGGCAGCGTTACACCAATCACCGTGCCAGCGCCGGGTTTGGACTTCATCCGCATCGAGCCGCCATGCAAACCGGTCAGGGACTTCGCGATCGCCAGCCCCAGCCCCGAGCCCTGATAGGTCTTGGTCAATTGGCCCTCGACCTGCTCGAACGGTTGGCCGAGCTTGACCATGGACTGCCGCGCGATTCCGATACCGGTATCCGCGATCATAAGCACGATAGAATTATCGACCAATCGGCTGCGGACGATCACCCTGCCGCCATCGGGCGTGAACTTGACTGCGTTGGACAGAAGATTGACGACGATCTGTTTGATGGCGCGCCGATCAGCGACCAAAGGCACCTGGTCGTCGAAGTCGGCGTCAAGCACCAGGGACTTTTCCTGCGCCCTGCCGGATACAACACGGAGCGACTCCGTCAGCGTTTGCGCGAGATTGAGCGGCTCGAGGTCGAGCTGCATCCGCCCTGCCTCGATCTTCGACATATCGAGGATATCGTTGATGACTTCCAAGAGATAGTGCCCGGAGGTCAGGATGTCGTGGCAGTATTCCTGATACTTGTCGCAGCCGAGCGATCCGAACATGCCGCTGCCCATGATTTCGGAGAATCCGATGATCGCGTTGAGCGGTGTGCGCAGCTCGTGGCTCATGTTGGCCAGGAATTTCGATTTCGCCTGATTGGCTTCCTCGGCGCGGTCTTTCTCGTCTGCATACTTTTGCGCGAGATCGGCGAGTTCGAGCGCCTGATGTTCCAGCGTTGTTTGCGACCGTTTCAAATCGATCACGGTGGCGCGCAGGCACAGGTCGTTGTCGACCAGCTTCTGTTCGTGTTCCTTGATCCGCGTGATGTCGGTGCCGACCGAAACATAGCCGCCGTCCTTGGTCCGGCGCTCGCTGACGTTTAGCCAGCGGCCGTCGTCAAGTTGCGCCTCGAAGGTGCGGGCGCCCATGGCGATCCCGTCGCTCGCCGGCAGGCGGGCGCGGATGCGAGGCATTTTGCCGACCTCACAGACCGTTTCATACGACGTTCCCGGCGCGACGGCGCTATCGGGCAGCTTGTGCAAGCGCTGGAAATGCGAATTGCAGAGGATGAGGCGGTCGTCCGCATCCCAGAGGACGAACGATTCCGGGATGGTTTCGATGGCATCGCGCAGGCGGAGGTCGGCTTCGACGGTGCGCTCGGCCAGGCTCTTCTGTTCGGTGATATCCACGGCAATCCCGATGAGGTGCAGGCCGCCGTCGCGCGCGCCATGGCTCAATTCGCAACGTACCCGCAGCCAGATCCAGTGGCCGTTGCTGTGCTGCATCCGAAAACTCTGGTCGATGTGATTGATCTTTCCAGAAATGAGAAGATCGGCGATCTCGAACAGATCGATATCATCCGAGCGGACCAATGCGTTGACTTCCCCGAACGTCAATAGATCGCTGCGGCCATCGAGGCCGAGGATGGAGAACATCGAGTGTGACCAGAAGATCCGGCCGCGTGAAAGGTCCCAGTCCCAGAGGCCGCACCGCCCGCGATTGAGGGCGGTATCGATCCGACCACGCACGGCGTCGTTGATGAGATCGCCTTCTCGAGCCCGGGTCGATTGCCAGTGAAAGGCAAAGCCGAGGATGAGGACGACAAAACCGGTGGTTGCCGAGAGCGTGATCGAGAGCGCCGCATCCGACTGCCACAGCGGGGAGCCGTGTTTTTGCGCGACCACAAGGTGATGGCCGGGGAGCGATTTGAGCGGGCGCGTGGTGACGATGACGTCGTTGATCTTCTCGATCCCCGATTCCGCTTTGTCGGCCATCAAAAGTCGCGCCGTTGACGCGAACCTCGTCAGCAACTCGCGACCTGCATCGTCAAGCCCCTCAGCCGAAAGGCCGGCGACGAGGCGTTGATCTGCCCCCACGATCAGGATGGACCTGCTGGTCGTGAGACCCCACGTCGGGATCAGCCCGGACAGCAGTTCCTGAAGACGCGATGACGTTATCGAGGATTGCCGCTCGGAGAGATTGCGATCGAGGCGTTCGGCGAGCAGATCGGCCAGAGCGGTCAGGTCGCGCTGTGCGGAGGCTTGCATCTGCCGGCCATGGTCGGTGACCTGGACAAAAGCACCGAAACAGATGGTGACAAGAAATGCGATGATGAGCGTTGGGACCGCGCGGCGCAGCACCGGCTCGGCATTCAGCAGCCGGTGATAGGCTGGTTTCGCGATCGACTGCGCCAATCCTTTGATCGAATCGGATTGGACGCATGCGCTTTGCGTGCGCGCGCGCATCATGCCTTTGCCCCCTCGGAATTCCTCTGAAATGCCACCCTGCCGAAGCTGTCCGATCCGGGGGGCGACAACGCACTGCTACTTGGTCAGTCCCGCGCTCCGGTTGAAATCCGATGATTTGGACTTCGCGAACTGGCGCGGTTTCTGCCGAAACGAACCGGCCCCCAGGCCGCTTCGAATCATGTGCAATTTGAATCCAGATTTCGCGGCGTGTCGAGAGTCAACGAATCGTTAACGCGAAAAATCTTTATCCAACGATGATTTTTCTGCCGACGATCGTGCAAGCGCGAGTCCGAAACAGGAACGCGCTTCACGTCGCAGGTTGTGTGACGTTCGTCCGCATGGGTTCAGCGTGACTGATGACGCGCTTCACTGTCGGGAAAGCGCGGCGCAACGCGCGTTCGATTTCGTCGACGGCCTCGTGCACCAGCATGACGCTCATGGTCGGTGCCGCCCGGCAGTGGAAGTTGACGATCTGCCCGGCTTCGGTGTCGCGCACGCGCACATTGTGAATGTCGTGGATGCCGCGCTCCGTCGCAAAGCCGGATAGTGCCGCGGTGATTTCCGCGACGCGGGCCGGGGAAGCGTCGATGCCGGTCGGCGCGTCCGGTTCAAGCGGTTCGATATGAGTATCAACCTCGACGTCGGCGCCGAATTCATCGCGGATGCTCTGCTCGAGGCCCTGCGCGATGTCGTGCGCCTTGCTGAGGTCGAGTTGGCTATCGACCTCGAGGTCGATGCTGACGGTCAGCCGCCCGCCCAGGTCGTGAACCGTGACATGATGGATGGCGAGTGCGGCGTTACGCGCGATGACCATGATTCGCTCGCGAACCGTTTCGTTGTCGCGTGCCACCGGCAAGGCGGTGAACGTCAGGTCGGCGTCGCCCAATGCGGCGGTCACCGCGTCCTGTGCCTTGCGCTTGATCGCATCGATGCGGTCGAGCGGATAGGTTCGCGGTACCTGCACATCGGCATCGATGAAGTATTTCGCGCCGACCATGCGCGCGCGCAGTCGGCCGACGCCGATTACGCCCGGTACGGCAAGGATGGCGGCGCGGACCTTGTCGGTGGCGCCTTCAGGAGCGCGATCGAGCAACGTCTCGATGGTGGAGCGCCCGAGCCGCAGACCCAGCACCGAGATCACCGCCGCAATGGCGATGGCGGCGGCGGCATCGCCCCAGGGATAGCCCAGCGCGGCGAGCCCGAGTCCGATGATCACCGCGACCGAGCCGAGGACGTCGGAGGCGAAGTGAAGGGCATCGGCGGCAAGCGCCTGACTCTTGGTGGCGTCCGCGGCGCGATGCAGCGCATAAGCCCGCCACAGGTTGACACCGATGTCGGCCAGCAGAACCGCGAACGGGATCAGCGAAATCGTCGGCGGCGCGGCGCCTTCTCGCAGATGTCCAACAGCGGTGACCAGGATGCCGCCGGCCAGAATATAGAGAAGGGCAATGACGCCGAGCGCGGACAGGCTCTCGAACTTGCCGTGGCCATAGTGATGTTCGTCATCGGCGGGCCGGTCGGAAAATCGCACCACGATCCAGGTGATGATCGTGGCGACCAGATCGACGGAACTGTGCAGCGCTTCAGAAATCAAGGCGAGGCTGCCGATCGCGACGCCGACTACGAACTTCACCGTCGCCATGGTCGCGCTCGCGACGACGGAGATCGCGGCGACGCGGGTTTTCGTGGTGTCGATGTGCTGGCTCATGGGGCCGGGTTTAGCAGCCCCGATAGCCGACATCAAAGCGGTGACAGCGCCACACCCGCTATTTTTTCGCTACTTGCAGATGCGAATTATTCCGACTTCAAACGGCGTCATGCCGATCGTTACAGCGTAACGACAATCTTGCCGAGATGCTGGTTGGCTTCCATGTGGTCGAAGGCCTTGCCGATGTCGGCGAACGCGAAGGTGCGATCGATTGGCAACTTGAGCTTTCGGGATTCAACCGCGGGCCAGATATCGTTTTTCACTTGCGTGAAGATATCGCGGATTTCCTCGATCGAGCGGGTACGGAACGTGACGCCGATATAGTGAATGCGCCGCGCGGCGTGCAGATCGAAGTTGAAGTCGCCATGGCTGCCGCCCAGTCGGCCGACATTGACGATGCGGCCGAGCACGCGCGTTGCCGCCAGATTTTGATTGGCGACCGGGCCGGATATCTGATCGATGATCAGGTCGACGCCGGCGCCGCCGGTCGCGCGCAGCACCTCGTCGACCCATGCCGGATCGCGCGAGTCGATGGCGATATCCGCACCGTGGTCCTTCAGTCGCGCACGTCGTTCCGGGTTGGTCGAGGAGCCGATCACAGTCCTTGCACCTTTCAGCTTTGCGATCTGCAACGCCATCAAACCGACGCCTGAACTGGCTCCTTGAATCAGCACTGTTTGTCCTGGCTGCAAACGGCCGTTGGTGATGAGCGCATTGTGCATGGTTGTCAGCGCGATCGGCAGCGTCGCGGCCTCATCGAAGTTCATGCCGTCGGGAATATGAAACAATCGGCCATGGTCCGCGAGCGTATACTCGGCGAAAGCTGCAGCGCCTGAGCCCATGACACGGTCGCCGACCTTGAGGCCCTTCGAATCGGGACCGATCTCGGCGACTTCACCGGCCCATTCCATCCCGAGCACGGTGCCTGCGCCGCCGGCGCTACCGTGCGCGTGGCCCTTGGTCATGCCGAGGTCGGCGCGATTGAGGCCGCAGGCACGCACGCGTATCAAGACCTGCGGTCCTTTCGGGCTCGGCTTCGCCACCTCGCTGATGCTCGCGCTATCGGTGCCGTAGACGAATGCTTTCATGAAAACTGTCTCGCGTCTGATGTCAGCGTTGCGGTTGTTGTCGTTGATGTGGTCCAACGATCAGTACAGGCCCGCGATCTTAGCGCGCTGCGCGACGAGCGCCAGCACCGCGTCCAGCGCCGGGGTTGGAATTTTCGTCAGGCGGCCCATTTCCTGCACCACCGTCACCAGCGGATCGATTTCCATCGGGCGGCCGCGCTCGAGGTCTTGCAGCATCGAGGTCTTGTGCGCGCCGACCTTGCGCGCGCCCTCGATGCGCCGTTCGACGTCGACGCGGAATTGAATGCCGAAGGTTTCCGCGATCGTCTGCGCTTCCAGCATCACGGCTTTCGATAATGCACGCGTTGCCGGATCAGTGCAGATCACGTCCAGCGTCGCATGGGTCAGCGCGCTGATCGGATTGAAGCAGACGTTGCCCCACAGCTTGAGCCAGATCTCGTCGCGGATGCGATCCAGCACCGGCGCTTTTAGCCCGGCTTCCGTGAGAAGCGCGGACAGCCGCTCGACGTCGGCTGATTTTTCTCCCGATGGCTCGCCGATCGGAAACCGATCGCCGTAGACATGGCGAATGACGCCCGGCGCTTCGATCTCGGTCGCGGGATAGACCACGCAGCCGATGCCGCGCTCCGGGCCGAACTCGCGCCATTGCCGGCCGCCGGGATCGATGCTTTCCAGCGCCGTGCCTTCGAACGGACCGCCATGCTTGTAGAAATACCAGTAGGGAATGCCGTTCACGGCGGTGACGATACGCGTATGCGATCCGAGCAGCGGTTTCATGGCGTCGATCACGCCGGGTACCGAATGCGCCTTCAGGCAAACAATAACGAAATCCTGCGGACCGAGCTCGGCGGGATTGTCGGTGCAACGCGGACGCACCACGCGGGTCTCATCGTCGCTCAGCAATGTCAGTCCGTTGGCCTGCATCGCCGCGAGGTGCGGGCCACGCGCGATCAGGCTGACGTCGGCCTTGGTGCCGGTGAGTTGTGCGCCAAGGTAGCCGCCGATCGCGCCGGCGCCGTAGATGCAGACTTTCATAGGATGTCCATGCTCAAAACAGGCTGGCGTTGAAGCCGCGCGGCAAAGCGAGGCGAGGGGATCGCTATTCGGCGGCCTGCTTGCGCGGGGCGTCGAGCGCGCCGGAATCATGAATGTCAGCAATCTGACGATTGCTGAAGCCCAAAACCTCGCGCAGGATTTCGTCGGTGTGCTCGCCGAGCAGCGGCGAGCGCTTCACGTCCACGAGGCTGTCTGACAGCTTGATCGGATTGCCGACCGACAGATATTTGCCGCGCGTCGGATGATCCACCTCGACCACGGTGCCGGTGGCGCGCAGCGAGGGGTCTTCCGCCAATTCCTTCATCGACAGGATCGGTCCGCACGGAATGTTGTCGCGGTTGAGAATCTCCATCGCCTCGAACTTGGTCCGGGTCATTGTCCATCGCTCGATGCGCGCGAAGATCTCGTTCAATCGCGGCAGCCGCGCCGCGGGCTTGGCGTAATCCGGATGCGTCTTCCAGTCCGGTTCGCCGATGGCGTCGCAAATCTTGTCCCAGACCTGAGCCTGCGTGATGAAATAGATGTAAGCGTTGGGATCGTTCTCCCAGCCTTTGCATTTCAAGATGCGGCCGGGTTGACCTCCGCCGGAGTCGTTGCCGGCGCGTGGCGTCGCCTCGCCGAATGGAATGCCTTCTCCGTACTGGCTGTATTCCTTGAGCGGGCCGTGGGCGAGGCGCTGCTGATCGCGCAGCTTCACCCGCGACAGATTGAGCACGCCGTCCTGCATCGCCACGGTGACGCGCTGGCCCTTTCCGGAATGGGTGCGGTGATAAAGCGCGGCGACGATGCCAAGCGCGAGGTGCAATCCGGTGCCGCTGTCACCGATCTGCGCGCCGGTGACGAGCGGCAGGCCATCGCGGAAGCCGGTGGTGGACGCCGCGCCGCCGGTGCATTGCGCGACGTTCTCGTACACCTTGCAGTCTTCATAGGGGCCGGGACCAAATCCCTTGATGGAGGCGACGATCAGCTTTGGGTTGATGTCGCGAATGGTCTCCCAGGGAAAGCCCATGCGGTCGAGCACGCCGGGTCCGAAATTCTCCACCAGCACGTCGCACTTTTTCATCAGCTCGGTCAGCACCTCCTTGCCTTGGGCGTTTTTGGTGTCGAGCGTGATGGAGCGCTTGTTGTGATTGAGCATAGTGAAATACAGGCTGTCCACGTTCGGGATATCCTGCAATTGCCCGCGGGTGATGTCGCCCGCGCCGGGCCGCTCGACCTTGATCACGTCGGCGCCGAACCAGGCCAGAAGTTGCGTGCAGGTCGGGCCGGACTGAACGTGGGTGAAATCGAGGATGCGAACGCCTTTCAGCGCTTGGTCCATGATCGTCTCCTGCATCAGAAGCGCCGGCGGCGGCAGCCCGGCAAGCCCTAGCCGAACAACTCGTCGCCATGGGTCTCGACATAGGCGGCGAGACCAAGGGTGTGATCGCGCGCGAATTTTTCCGCGAGCTCGGTCTTGCGTTCCTCGAGCGCGCCGATGATGGCGAGATGTTCGGGCAGCGAGGCGGCGAGGCGCTCGGCCCGGCCGATGGTCAGTTGCCGATAGCCGCGCACGTGCAGCAGGATGCCGTTGGTCATGTTGATCAGCACCTGAGACTCGCTAAGCGAGATCAGCGCCTGATGGAAGGCGATATTGGCCCTCGAGTATTCCTCGACATGGTCCTGCGGCAGCCGGTCCTTGTGAAAATCCTTGAAGAAGTCGCGCAGCGCTGTGATGTCGCGCTTGCGGGCGGTCTGGGTGATCAGGCGGGCCGCCATGCTTTCCAGCGCCGCCCAGGCCCGGATCATGTCGACGATCTCGGTCTTGGTCCGCCGCACCACCACAATGCCGCGGCGCGGCACCGACTTCACCAGCCCATCCTGTTCGAGCATCGCAATGGCTTCGCGGATCGGCGTGCGACTGACCCCGAGCTTTTCCGACAGCGCCCTCTCGTCGAGCATGACCGGTTCGGGCGTGGTGTAGATGTCCATCTTGAGGATGGCTTCCTTGAGCGCGTCGTAGGCCTTGGTCTTGAAGCTGGTTTCGGGGGCGAGGCGAACGATTTCCATTTCGGTCTCAGTCGCGGGGCGGGCTTTTGTTTGACTGGTGGCAGGCATTGGGGTGTTCCCATCATGCAGTTCGATCTGCATTTCGTTCTTGGCATGCCAGATACCAAAATGTCAACGCAATAAACATTATGAAATAACAGGCGCTTATAAAAAGGGTCGGATAGTGGACATGTTGAATAACGTAGGTATTGGAGTATCGTATACCAGATAACGGCGCGCCAACGCCGCTTTATCCGTCAAAGGGGCGCCTCAAAAAGAAGACGTCCGCCCCGAGGGGCGGACGTCTTTGCGTTTGCGATTGTTAAGAACGGCGGCCTTACTTGGCGAGCCGGAATTTGCCGCCTTCGACCTTGATCAGGAACGCCGAGCGCTCGTCATAGCCGTTGTGGTCGGTTGGGCTCATGTTTGACAGGCCGTTATTGAGATAGATCTGCTTGCCGTTTTCCAGTGCATCGCGCAGCGCGGCGCGGAATTCCGGCGTGCCCGGCTTGCCGGCCTTGAGCGCGGCCGGCATTGCGTTCTCCACCAGCACCATCGAGTCCCAAAGGTGTGCGCCGAACGCGGCGGGATCTTCCTTGTGCAGCGCCTTGTAAGCGGCGATGAACTTCTCCGGCGCGGGACGGAACGGGCTGTCCTTCGGCAGGTCGTCGACGATGGTGAAGGCTTCGCCGGTGTATTCCGCGCCTTCGACATCCTTGCCGCCGAGTTTGATGAACTCGTTGGTGGCGACGCCATGGGTCTGGTAGATCGGACCTTTGTAGCCGCGCTCGCGGAGCGCCTTCTGCGGCAGCACCGCCGGCGTGCCCGCCGCCGCGATGAACACTGCGTCCGGCTTGGAGGCGATGATCTTCAGCACCTGTCCGGTGACGCTGGCGTCGTTACGCGCGTAGACCTCATGCGTTGTCAGTTCGATGCCGGCCTTCGGCGCTTCCGCCTTCAGCACGTTGTAGTAGCCCTCGCCATAGCCGTCCGAGAAGCCGATATAGCCGAGCTTCTTCACGCCGGTCTTGGCGATGTGCTTGAGGATCGCGGTCGCCATGATGTCGTCGTTCGGCACCACCTTGAAGACCCACTTCTTCTTGTCGTCCATCGGCTGCACCAGCACGGCGGCGGCGGCGAGCGTCAGCAGCGGAGTCTTGGCTTCGGCGGCGATGTCGATTAGCGGCAGCGATACCGGCGTCAACGAGGAGCCGACCAGCACGTCGACCTTTTCCTCCGAGATCATCTTGCGGGCGTTCTGCGCCGCCTTGGTCGGATCGGATTCGTCGTCGAGTGCGATGTAGGTGACTTTCTGCCCGGCGATTTCCTTCGGCAGGATCGGCACGGTCTTGCTCTGTGGCTGTCCGAGCGCGGCGCCGGGGCCGGATGCGCTCATGGTGATGCCGACTTTAAGCTGTGCATGCGCGCTGCCGGCGGTGAGCGCGGCCGCCGCCAATGCGATGAGCCAGGTTTTCGTTCGTAGCATGACGTCCTCCCTTGGTTTTTGCGAGTTTAGTAGTCGTTGCCGCCGAGGCCGAGATAACTTTCGACCAATCTGGCATCCTGGGCGATCTCGGCGGGCGAGCCCTGCGTGGTGATCGCGCCGAGTTCCATGACGTAAGCGTAATCCGCGACCTGCAATGCCGCGCGCGCGTTCTGTTCGACCAGCAGGATGGACACGCCGCTCGCGCGCAACTCGGTGAGAATCTGGAAGATGTCGCGGACGATGCGCGGCGCGAGCCCAAGGCTCGGCTCATCGAGCATCAGAAGTCGCGGCCGCGCCATCAGCGCGCGGCCCATCGCCAGCATTTGGCGTTCGCCGCCGGAGAGAGTGCCGGCCAGTTGCTGGCGACGCTCCTTGAGGCGGGGGAATTGCGCGAATACCTGCTCCAGCGTCTGGTTGCGCTCGGCGCGTGAGCGACGGATGCCGCCGAGCAGGAGATTGTCCTCCACCGGCATGTCGGCGAACAGTTCGCGCCGCTCTGGCACGAGACACAGGCCTTGCTGCACGCGGGCTTCGAGCGAGACCGTCGTGATCGGCTTGTCGCGAAACGCGATCGTGCCGCGCGCGTTGAGTAGGCCCATCAGCGCGTTGAGCAGCGTGGTTTTGCCGGCGCCGTTGGCACCGATCACCGTCACCAGCGCGCCTTCCGTCACCTTGATCGAGACGTTGTGCACGACTTCGGCGCGGCCATAGGCGACGCACAGGTCGCGAACGTCGAGCAGCGGCGCGGTCATGACACGCCTCCGAGATAGGCTTCCAGCACCGCCGGGTTTTTCCGGATATCGGCGGGGACGCCTTCCGCGATCTTGGTGCCGAAGTCGAGCACCACGAGATGGTCGGCGAGGCTCATGACGAAATCCATGTCGTGCTCGACCAAGAGCACGCTGACGCCTTCGCTGCGCACTTCACGTAGCAGTTTGGCGAGCGCTTTCTTCTCGCCGACGCGCAAGCCTGCGGCCGGCTCATCCAGCAGCAGCAGGATCGGGTTGAGACAGAGCGCGCGCGCCACCTCGACAAGGCGCAACTGGCCGAGCGCCAGCGTTCCGGCCGGCTGCATCGCGACATCGGCGAGGCCGACGCGCTCCAACTGCCGCCGCGCGGTGGCGAACAGCATCGCTTCCTCGGCGCGATCGAGCTTGAGCATGGCGCGAAAGACGCCGGCGTGGCCGAGCAGGTTGGCGCCGAGCGCGACGTTCTCGATCACGCTCATGTCGGGGACGATCTCGACATGCTGGAAGGTGCGACCGAGCCCGAGCGCCGCCGCGCGCTGTGGCGTCTGTGTCTGTAGCGGATGACCTTCGAAGGCGATTGCGCCCGATGTCAGCGGCAGAGCGCCGGTGATGAGGTTGAAGGTCGTGCTTTTCCCCGCGCCGTTGGGGCCGATCAGGCCGATGATGCGGCTGCTCTCCACCTCGAAGTTCACGTCGTTGACCGCAACGAGACCGCCGAAGGTTTTTCGCGCGTCCTGAACTTGCAACAGGCGAACGCCGGGCGCGGGCAGCACCTTGGTCGGAAGCTGGTTGCCATCGCGCGGCGTCGGTGGCTTGGGTGGTGGCGGCGGGCCGAACAGGATCGGCCAAAGTCCGTTGCTGGCGGTCTGCAAAACCAATACGAGCACCGCGCCATAGGCGATGGACTCGAAATTACCGGTGTGGCCGAACAGCCAGGGCAGCAGGTTCTGTAACTGGTCGCGCAGGACGGTGATGCCGGCCGCGCCGAGGATCGCGCCATAGACGCGGCCCGCGCCGCCGAGCACCGCCATCAGCAGATATTCGGTGCCGGCGACCACGCCGAATGGGCCGGGCGACACCGAGCGCTGGAAATGCGCGTAGAGCCAGCCGGCGAGGCCGGCGAGCATCGCGGCGTAGACGAACACCATCAGCTTGGCGCCGGCGGTGTTGACGCCGAAGGCTTCAGCCGCGCGCGTGCTGCGGCGAAGCGCGCGAACGGCGCGGCCGACGCGGCCGTTCAGCAGGTTCTGCGTTGCGATCACCGCGAGGACGACGGCGACCCACACCACGACAAAGTATTCCTTCGGGTCGATCAGTTGATGGCTACCGACGCGCAGCGCCGGAATGCCGGGCAGGCCGTCATGCGCGCCGAGCCAACTGATGTTGCCGAACAGATAGAAGAACGCGATGCCCCAGGCGATGGTTGCCAGCGGCAGGTAGTGGCCCGACAGCCGTACCGTCACCGCGCCGACCGCGGCGGCAATCGCCATTGTCACCAGCAGCGCGACCGGCAACGTCAGCCACGGCGAGATACCGAAGTGCACCGTCAGCACGCCGGTGGTGTAGGCCCCGAAACCGACGAAGGCGGATTGGCCGAACGATGTCATGCCGCCGACGCCGGTGAGCAGCACGAGGCCGATGGCGACCAAGCTCGAGATGCCGATATAGTTAAACAGCGTTACCCAATAGTCCGGCAGCCAGCCGGTGAACGGCGCGATCAGCAGGACCGCCGCGACGATCGGCGGTGCGAAGGACCGGAGCGCGGTCATCATTCCGATTCCTCATGATAGGGCGCGTAGATCGAACGCCACGCCAGCACCGGAATGATCAGGGTGAAGACCAGCACTTCCTTGAAGTTGCTGGCCCAGAACGAGAACAGCGCTTCGGCGAAGCCGACGCCGAGGGCCGCAATCACCGTCAGCGGATAGCTCACCAGTCCGCCGATGATGGCGGCGACGAACGCTTTCAGGCCGATCAGGAAGCCCGAGTCGTAGAACACCGTCATCAATGGGCCGACCAGAATGCCGGACACCGCGCCGAGCAGCGCGGCGATGGCGAACGAGAATTGTCCGGCCACCGATGTCGGGATGCCGACCAGCCGTGCGCCGATCCGGTTCGACGAACAGGCGCGCAACGCCTTGCCGAGCAGGGTGCGGCCGAAGAACAGCGCGAACAGCACCAGCAGCACGGCGGTCACGATCAGCACCGCCACGCTTTGGCCGGTGACGACGAGATCGCCGAGAGAGAACGACGCCGACGACAGTGGCGTAGTGCCGCTCCCTTCCGGTCCGAAGAACACCAACCCCAATCCGATCAGCGAGAAGTGCACGCCGAACGCCGCCATTAACAACACCAGCACTGTGGAATGCGCCAGCGGCTCGAAGGCGATGCGATAGATCATCGGTCCCATCGGCGTGATCAGCGCGATGGCGAGCAGGATGTTGACGACCTGGCCGAGCTTCATCGGCGCCAGCGCCTGCGTCAGCAATAGGAGCGCGACGGGAAGGGCGAGGTCGAACACCGCGATGCGGAGAATGCGTTTCCAGGTCAGGTCACGGAAATGCCACACGATGTCGGAAATCGCCGCAAGAATCCCGAGCGCCAAAAGCAGCCACGGCGTCGACGGCGCGATGCCGTGTTCGAGCGCCGCGACCGTGAGCGCGGCAAACGCCACGAACTCGCCCTGCGGCACGAAGATCACGCGCGTCACCGCGAACACCAGCACCAGCGCGATGGCCACCAGCGCATAGACCGCGCCGTTGATGACGCCGTCCTGAAGCAGGAACAGGAATATCGTCGTGTCCACCCGCGTTCGTCCCCCTGGATCGTGGCCCGGGGCGATCCCCAACGCCCGAGCTTGATCTTGTTGCCGGCTAAAATTCACCAACCGCTCGTTTAATTCAAGAGCTTAATTGGTCGAATTCCCAACCCCGCGCCAAGGTTGGCCTGAGGGACTGTTAGTGCGCAAGCGCTTTGAAGCGGACCGGCAGCGAGCCGATGCAACGTAACGTATTGTTGAGCTTGCGGATTGGCTCGCTTGTGAGTTCGATCACATCGACCCGTTTCAACAGCGCGGTAAGGATCAACTCCACCTCCAGCCGTGCGACCAATTGGCCGACGCAGCTATGAATGCCGGCGCCGAATGCGACATGGCCGATCGGGCGACGGCGGATGTCGAAGCGTTCCGGCTCCGGGAATTTGCGATGGTCGCGGTTGGCCGCGCCGAGAAACAGCAAGACCTTCTGACCTTCGGGAATCGTCGTGCCGGCAACCTCCACCTCGCGCGTCGTGGTGCGGAAGAAGGTCTGCACCGGCGATTCCCAGCGCAGCACTTCGTCAAAGGACTGCCGGATCAGCGAAGGATCGTTACGCAGCGCGCGCCACTGCTCGGGATGGGTTGCGAAGGCGTAGATGGCATTGGCAATGCCGTTGACGGTGGTGTCGAGCCCGGCGGTCAGCATCGAGCGCACCAGCGTTGCTGCTTCCTCGGCATCGATCTCGCCGGCATCGAATGCGTCCCAGACCTGCGATCCGAAGCCGCCCGGGCGCAGCATATCGCGCGAGCATTGATCGTAGATCCATTGCACCACCGGTTTGGCGTTGGCGACGGATTCCTGGAAGATCGCGTTGGGCGGACCGAAGGAGTTGAACACCATATTGCCGAACGGCAGCAGGTTCTCGCGACCCTCGGGACGCAACCCGACGGCGTCGGGAAACACATGTAACGGGAAGACCTCCGCGAGATCCTTGATGGCGTCGATCTCGCCTTTCGCGACCACTGTCTCCGCGAGAGCTTCGGCGCGCGCCGTGAAGGTTTCTCGGACCTGCCGCATCGCCGCCGGCGACAGAATTCGGCTCATCACCGACCGCGTCCGGGTATGGATCGGCGGGTCGACTTCCAGCAGTTTGCTCGGTGGCCGCCATGATTTGACCTTGGCGAAATCCTCGATGCCGGCGCCGCGTCCGGAACAGAACGTCTCCCAATCCATCAAGGATGCCTGTACCTCGGCGTGCCGGGCCATGCCGTAGACACCGTAGCGGTCGAGCCAGAACACCGGGGCGATTTCGCGCAGTTCCTCGTGAAAATCATAGGGATTCCCGAGAAACGTGTCGGAGAACGGATCGATATTCGTCACCGGACATGCCGGGAGTTGGGCCGAATGAATCGGTTGTGTCATGGCGATGAACCGCTGCGATGAGTTCCAGAACGGAGCCGGAGCTGCCTTCTTAAATCACCATGCTTAAGTGGGTTGCGTCCCGCTGTCTGTCGCAAGCGATTGTGACGGGACGGCCGGGATAGTCCCGCAGTGTAACTTTCATCCGGGTAGCGATTAGCCTAGATTGAAGAAAATTCTGCGGAGGAAACCGGCATGCCCGGCGGTTCGCGTGACAGTTCCGGACCTTGGCCGGAGCGACGGACGAAGACCGTGATGGACGGCTTCGAACAGGCCGTGCTGCACGTCGGTCGTCCGGCGTTTCCTGACGCGTTGATGGCGCACCTTCGTCATGTCGCCGCGGTCGATCACTGCATGGTCTTTGCCTTCGCCAACGATCACGACGCGCAATGCCTGTTGACCGCCGGCGACATCACGATCGGCGAGGATCTCGGTTCAGCCTATGCCGGTCATTTCCATGCCAGCGATCCCAACAAGGATATCATTTTCCAGCGACCGTGCGGCGACAGCGCTGTCCTGATGCCTTTCGTCGCGCGCCGGATGTATCGTCGCGACTACTGCAAGCTTTTCTTCGATGACTCCGGGATTGTCGACAAATTCGCGACGGCGCTCTGGCATGAAGGCGTTTGCATCTATGCCAATTTCTATCGTCTCGAGACCGGTGGAAGGTACACCGAGCAACAGGTGGCCGCGCTCAATCGTGCCAGTCCGCAAGTGGTGGCGGCGATCACCCGACATTGCCAGCTGATCCTCGAAGCCCAGCCGCGTCATCGATCCGATGGCGCGGGGCTTCTGGCGCAGGCGTTTGCCGGACCGCCGCTCGGTGCCCTGACATCCCGGGAGCGCGATGTCTGCATGAACATTCTTCAGGGGCTAAGTTCGGAGGCGATTGCGTTCAAACTCGCGATCAGCCTCAACAGCGTGTTGACCTATCGACGGCGCGCTTACCAGCGGCTCGGCATTACGTCGCAGAACGAACTGTTTTCGCTGGTGATGACGCAGCTTGCGGTCGATCGTCGAAACGCGATCCGTGCGATTCTTCCAGGCGGCGTGCTCAACTAGATGACATCGGCGATTATGTCGGCTTGCGGAATATGCAGTCGGTGCGTCGGTATCAAACCGTTTCCGCCCTTCGTGCGTCGGATCGTCATGGTTGAGAGGTTATTTGACGCCGCCGGTCAAAGATGTCTAAATTTTGCCAAACGCGCGAAGGCGCCGCCGCGAATGGATCGATGATTCACCTCGCGTGGCCGCCATATCGACGCGGGCACATAAACCAAGAAAATTGCCGACGTGGCAGCGCCATGTCGGAGCAAGAGGGAGGAAATCTGGATGACGATTACCCGTCGTGAATTTGCCATCGGCGCGTCTGGCGTGTTGCTTGGCTCGGTCGCCGCGCCGTTCGTGCGTCGCGCGGGAGCGGCCGATTCGACCATCCGCATCGGCGTCGTCAATTCGATGAGCGGTGGTCTTGCTGCCTATGCCCAGGAAGGGCAGCCGGCCTTCGAGTACATCATCAAGAAGATCAATGCCGAGGGCGGCATCAAGAGCAAGGGCGGCGCGAAGATCGAGCTGGTCCAGGCTGACGACACCAGTCAGCCCGCACGCACAGCGACCGAAGCGCGGCGCCTGATCACCGAGGAAAAGGTGCAGCTGCTGACCGGCACCATCCTCAGCGCCCAGATGCTGGCGCTGACCCCGGTGCTGGATGAACTGAAAATGCCGACGTTGTCGGTGTGGGCCGGCGGCGCGCGCTCCAACTACATGTTCACGCTCGGCTATCCCTATGATCGCGGCTACGCGCAGACGATGCACGATTTCGTCGTGTTCCTGCGGGATGCCGAGAAGTTCAACATCAAGACCGCGGTGATGGGCTATTCGAATTACGAGGCCGGTCAGCAGGTCAACAAGTTCCTGCACGAGAAGCTCAAGGCCAGTGGCATTGAGATCATCGGCGAGGCCCCGCTCGACATCAAGGCGCAGGACCAAACCTCCGCGATGGTGCGCATTCGCTCGCTGAAGCCGGACGTCGTGGTCGGGCTGGTGACGCCGCGCGACGGCATCCTGTTGCATCAGGCGCGCTACAACCTCAACTATCACGGCAGCATCTTCTGCGGCGGCACCGGCGGCTATTCCGACCTGTCGCTGTGGAAGGATCTGGGCCCAGAAATCGGCAAGGCCGTGCTGACCAAGAACCTGTTCGGCATGACCGGGTTCAGCGCCGGCGCCAAGATCGATTCGATGCAGAAAATCATCACCGAGCTGCGCGATGTCGCGAAGCTCGACCGCATCGGGCAGGGGGCGATCCAGTACGCACAAGCCGGACGCGTGTTGCAGCAGGTGCTCGAAACCTCGGCTTCGTTGGAGCGCGACGCGCTGCTCGATGCCTTCAAGAAAGTGAACATTCCGTTCGGCGATCCCAATCTCTATGTCGCCAAGCCGAAGGGATTGCAGTTCGCGGAGGATCGTCTGCTGGTCGATGGCAGTGCCATGTTCATTCAGTGGTTGCCGGATCAGCAACAGCAGGTGGTGTTTCCCAAGGAGTTTGCCCAATCCGCTCCGCGTCCGCGCGCGTGAGATCGGGCCGTGGCGCTGCTCGAGGTTGACAAGGTCACCAGACGGTTTGGCGGCCTCGTTGCCGTCAATAATGTGAGCTTCGCGGTGCCCGAGGGTGAAATCCTCGGCATCATTGGCCCCAATGGTGCGGGCAAGACCACACTGTTCAGCGTGATCTCCGGCTTCATTCCACCGAGCGACGGCGAAATCCGTTTCGCTGGCGAAAGCATCGTCGGCGTGTCACCGGATCGGCTGGTCCGGAGGGGGCTGGTTCGCAGTTTTCAGGTGGTGCAGACCTTCGCCGATATGACGACGCTCGATGTCGTGACGACGGCCGCGCTGACACGGCGGCCGATCCGCGAGGCGATCGACTACGCGGCGCATGTGCTTCAACGCGTCGGGATGGCCGGAAAGGAGTTGCTCACGCCGGCGACGTTGTCACTGCAAGACAAGAAGCTGCTCGAACTCGCCAAATGTCTCGCCACCGATCCGCGCTGCATCCTGCTTGACGAGGTGATGGCGGGATTGACCATCGCCGAAACCGAAGCGCCGATGGCCATCGTTCGGGAGTTGAACAGCCAGGGCGTTACCATCGTCATGGTGGAGCACGTCATGCCAGTGATCATGCGGCTGGCGACGCGCATCGTTGTCATCAATTTCGGGGAGAAGATCGCGGAAGCCGCGCCGGAAGAGATCATCAAGGATCAACGAGTCATCGACGCCTATTTTGGAGAGCATCTCGATGCTTGAGGTCGATCATCTGGTGACGGGTTACGGCGGCGTCCCTGTTCTGCACGACGTTTCATTGACGTTGAATGCCGGCGAGATCGTTGGATTGCTCGGCGCCAACAATGCCGGCAAGACCACATTGATCAACAGCCTTTCGGGCATGTATGCGCCGATGTCGGGTCGCATTCGCTTCGAAGGCCACGACGTCACCGCGATGACGCCGAAGCAGCGCGTGGAGATTGGCATTATCCAGGTGCCGGAAGGCCGGCTGGTGTTTCCGGACATGAGCGTACGGGAGAATCTCCTGCTCGGCGGCATCAACGCGCGGGCACGGGCGCATCGACCGCGCACGATGGATCATGTGCTCGAACTGTTCCCCCGCTTGAAGGAACGCCTTGGGCAGAACGCCGGCACGCTGTCCGGCGGCGAGCAGCAAATGCTGGCGATCGGCCGGGCGCTGATGGCTGAAGCCAAGTTGCTGATGCTGGACGAGCCGTCGCTCGGCCTGTCGCCGCTGTTCGTGCAATACATTTTCGGCATCATCGATCGTCTGCATGCCGAAGGTCTGTCGATCCTGCTGATCGAACAGAATCTCAATCTGACGCTGCGTCACGCGCAGCGATGCTATGTGCTTGAGCGCGGCAAGGTGGCCATCGAGGGAGCGTCTGATGTTGTCAAGGATGATCCGCGGACGCGCCGTGCTTATCTCGGGCTTTGAAATGAATGATTTGACCGGCGGCAATTGAGCGGAGACCGACGTGGCCGAATTTCTGCAAGCGCTGGCGCAAGGCCTGCTGATCGGAAGCACCTACGGGCTGTTGGCGCTCGGGATGGGGCTGGTTTACGGCGTCAGCGGCGTCGTCAATTTCTCGCATGGCGATTTCATCTCGCTCGGCATGTTTTTATGTCTGGCGCTTTATTCGGCATTCGCGCTCGATCCCTATATCTCGCTGGTCATTACCGTGCCGCTGATGACGGTGATCGGTGGTCTCGTTTATTGGTATCTGCTCCGGCCGATGGTCGGCCATCAGTTCCTGATGGTCGTTCAACTCACCCTGGGTCTTAGCCTCGTGTTGCAGAACGGCATCCTGATGGTGTTCGGCGGACAGCCCGCGCGCACACCGTCGGTGGTCGAATCCAAACTGCTCATTCTCGGCGATGTTGTCGTCCGCGTTCCACATGTCATTGCCTTCGTGGTGTCGTTTGCGATGGCGATCGGCCTCTACATCATGTTGCGCTCGACCGACTTCGGACGTTCGATCCGCGCGGTGCACCAGAATGCGCACTCCGCGGCGCTGATGGGAATCGACGTCAGCCGCGTGCAGACGCTGACCTTCGCGCTCGGCATCGGAATTTTGGCAATCGCGGCGGCGCTGCTGCTGCCGGGGACGCCGATCCAGCCGGCGCAGGGGCTGCGTTATACGGTAATCACGCTGATCGTGGTGGCGCTCGGCGGCATGACGAATTTCGTCGGCATCATGCTCGGCGGTTTGATCATCGGCCTCTCGGAGGCGTACGGCACCATCTATCTCTCCGATACGTTGGGCATGTTGCTGCCATACGGCATCTTCGTGCTGATCATGCTGTTCCGGCCTCAAGGGCTCACCTGGAGTTCATCGCGATGAGGCAGGAATTTTACAAGACGTTGACGTCGCCGGTGTGGCTCGTGATTCTCGTACTGGCCGTTGTCCTGCCGCCGTTATTGCCGTCGTACTATCTGCACATCGTCATTCTGGCGCTGGTCTATGTCGCGCTGGCGTCGGCGTGGAATATCGTCGGCGGCATGGCCGGGCAGATTTCTCTGGCACACAGTCTGTTCATCGGCACCGGCGCGATGTTGTCGACCGCGTTGCTGCTCAAGCTGGGCGTCAACATGTGGCTCGGCCTGGTGATCTCCGCGATCATTTCGGGCGTGATGGGGGCGATGATCGCCTGGATCGATTTTCGCTTTCAACTCGGCCATCTGTCGTTCGTGCTGATTACGATGGCGTTCGCCGAAATGGGAACGGTGATCGTGGAGGGATGGGATTTCCTGGGGGGCGCATCGGGGCTGCTGCTGCCGCAGGATAAGGGGGATTTCCTTGCGTTTCAGTTCGGAGGCGGCATCGGCGCATTCTGGGTTATGCTGGTGCTGGCCATCGTCAGTATTTTGATCAATGTCGCGATCCTGAATGCCCCGCTGGGCTACTATCTGCGCACCATTCGCGACAACGAGAACGCGGCGCGCGCCATCGGCGTCAACATTCTGCGTTACAAGATCGCGGCCATGGTGATCTCGGCGATGCTGAGCTCGGTGATCGGAACAGCCTACGTTCGTTATCTGACTTTCGCCGATCCCTATTTGCTGGTGTCTCCGATCATCATTATCGAGGTTGTGTTGTTTGCAACGGTCGGCGGATTGGGGCGGGCCTATGGGCCAGCATTCGGCGCGCTACTGCTGGTTCCGCTCGGTGAGATCCTGCGCGGCAAGCTGGGCGGGACGTTGCCGGGATTGCACTACTTCATCTATGGCGTGGTCGTGATCGCGGTCATTCTGATGTCGCCGCGCGGACTGCTGCCGTTATTCGAGAAGTGGTTTTCGCGCATGCGGCCGAAGGCGGCGACATCAAAATAGGTGTATCGCCAGACGGCGATTCCTGCGTACGGTTCGATGCAGCGTTCAGGGCCGCAACGATTGCATGACGAAATCGACCACGTGCTTGCGCCTGGCACGCAACGCGCTCTTGCTTCTCAAATCCTTGCCGAGGATCGCCGAGAGCGTCGGCATTCCGGAAAAATAAAAATAGCTCAGCGCGGTGATCGAGATATAGAGCTGTTCCGGGCTCACTCCCTTGCGGAATAGTCCTTCGCGAACGCCCTGTGACAGCGTTCTTGAGAAGATGCGGAGCAGCGGCGTCCGGATATCCGCAAAATGTGCCAGATTGCGCACGTGAGCGGCATCGTTGCGGTTTTCGTCGTTGAGGATCACAACGAAATCGGGATGCAGTTCGAGATAATCGAACGAGCTTTGGACGAGTTTGCGGAGTGCCTTGTCGGGGCTGAGCCCGTCGACGTTGAAGGTGTGCTCGTGCTGCACGATCTCGTCGTACATCCATTTGAGAACGGCAAAGTAGATCGCGTTCTTGTCGCCGAAATAGTGATAGACCAGCTGTTTGTTGACGCCGGCTTGCGCAGCGATCTCGTCGACGCGTGCGCCGGCCAGCCCGTTGCGAGCAAACTCCCGTCTGGCCGCGACGAGCAACTTCCGGCGCGTGCTCGCGGGATCACGGCGTCGAGGCACGGCGCAAGGCTCGTTCAAGCTGAATTCGGCCATTTTTCAACCAAGCAGTTGATGAAACAAGCACCCTAAAGATGACAGCAGCGACAGAAAGATTGATTCACAATCAATGTTATATACGGAGAATCGATGCGAGCATTCTGAATTGTGGCATTTTTAGTCGAATGCGTGCTGAAAATCGTTGCTCGGGAGATCGCGCCGGGGCGCGCTGCAATAGCCTTGCATCGCGCGCACCTTGTTCCGGTGCAGCGGATCATTCGCAATCACGTGATGCTTTGCGCAAGCGAGCGCAGATGGAAGGCTCAAACGCGGACTGGATTGCGCACGCGGCCGGTGTCGCCGAAAACGCGAAGATAACGGGCGGTCTCGGCAGCATCGCCGGTAGCTTTTTCGGGATTGTCCGACAGCTTGACGGCGGGACGTCCATTCACCGACGTCACCTTGCACACGATTGAAATTGGATCGAGGTCCGTGGTCGGATCAGGTGCGCAACCGACAAAATCGTTAGTCAGATTGGTGCCCCAGCCGAAGCTGACACGGACACGGCCGGCGAAGTGGTGATACGCCTCTTCGATAGACTCGGTATCCATGCCATCGGAGAACACCAGCAGCTTGTCGCGGGGATCTCGTCCCTTCGCTTTCCACCATGCGATGATTTCCTCGCCCGCCTGAATCGGCGGCGCGCTGTCGGGGCGAAAGCCGGTCCAGTCGGCAACCCAGTCCGGAGCGTCGCGCAAGAAGGCCTTGGTGCCGAATGCATCGGGCAGGGCGATCAGCAGGTTGCCACCGTAGGTATGCCGCCACTGATCGAGAATGCGGTAGGGCGCCCAGCGCAGTTCGGTATCATCATTGGCGAGAGCGGCGGCGACCATCGGCAATTCGTGCGCGTTGGTGCCGATCGCCTCCAGATCGCTGTCCATCGCCAGCAGGACGTTGGATGTCCCGGTGAAAGCCTTTCCGAGGCCCTCCTTGACGGCTTCGACGCACCAGCGTTGCCACAGGAAGCCGTGGCGTCGTCGCGTGCCGAAGTCGGACAATCGCAGACCTTCCAGCTTTCTCAGCCTTTCAACCTTGGTCCAGAGTTTGGCTTTGGCGCGCGCGTAGAGCACGTCGAGAGCGAAGCGGCCTTGCCCCTTCATGGCCTGGCGCGAGCGCAATTCGTTGAGAATGGCGAGCGCGGGAATCTCCCACATCGTGGTGTAGGCCCAGGGTCCATGGAAATGCAGTTCGTATTGGCCGTCGACCTTGCGCAGTTCGTACTCCGGCAGCCGAAACTCGCCGAGCCAGCGGATGAACTCCGGCGAGAACATCTGGGTCTTGCCGTAGAACGTATTACCGGCGAGCCAGATCAGTTCCTTCTTGCTGAACTGGATGCTGCGGGCATGGTCGAGTTGCGCGCGCAACTCGCCTTCGTCGATGACCTCGGCGAGGCGGACATGGCGGCTTCGATTGATCACCGAGAAGGTGACGCGCTCGTCCGGGTAGAATTCCCGGATCATCTGCATCATCAGCAGTTTATAAAAATCGGTGTCGAGCAGGCTACGGATGATCGGATCCAGTCGCCAGCCGTGATCGTAGGTTCGTGTCGCGATATCTGTGACAGCCATGAGGGGAGCTTATAGCCCAGCCCCCGACAGCCGCCTAGCCATCGGCCCGCCTGCGACCTATGCGGTGGCGCAATCGGCATATGCATCACTGGCCCGGCGCGACATCCTGTCCGCTCCGGGATGGGTAAGTCCATAGTGCTACGGCCGGCGTCCGGCGCCGGCCGCAGTCGGTCAACAGACGATCAGTTCGGGAGCTTGATGAACTTCGGATACTTCAGCTTGCCTTCCGCGATCTTCTTCGGCCAGACCGTGACTTGCTTGCCGTCCTGCCACTGGAAGACCAGCCCGTTGACGGCATCGGGGCCATAGACCAGCCCGTGGGTGAACTTGTCGGTGCGGCCGTAGAATTTGACCGTGCCGATAGTGCCCTCGTAGTTGGTCTTCTCCATCTCGGCGACCATTTTGTCGGGATCGGTCGAACCGGCGCGCTGGATTGCTTCGGCGATGATGTAGACCTCATCGTAAGCGGTATAGCCGGTATAGGCCGGGGCCTTGCCGAACTTCTTCTTGAAGGCCTCGGCGAACGGCTTGGTCTTCGGCGTCACCGCGACGTTCTCGGTGGCGACCGCCAGTGACGGAATGCCGTCGGCGGCGCCGTTGGTATCGGCCCAGAAGGTTGGGCTCAGCGCTTGCGCGCTGATACCGAACATCGGAATCGGCACCTGCTGATTCTTCCACTGTACGGTCGGTTGCACGCCGACATGAGAGATGCCGGTGATGATGACGTCCGGCTTTTGTGCTTCGATCTTGTTGAAGATCGGCGTGAAGTCGGTGGTGTCCGGCGAAAAGCGGATGTGATCGGTGACCTTCAGGCCGACCTTCGGCAGGCATTCCTCGTAGCCGACGTCGAGCGGTTTGGTCCAGGCTGCATCCTCGCTCATGATCGCGGCGGTCTTCATTTTCAGGCCGTCGACCAGCAACTCCTTCGCCGCGTCGCAGACCGCCTGCGCCTGCGCCGCCGAGGTCAGGTAACCGTGGAAGGTATACTTGTTCTTGTCGTAGTCGTCATGGACGGGGCGGGTGATTTCGTTGCTCGCTGCGCCGGGTGTGATCAGCGGCACTTTCAGCCGCGCCGCCCATGGTTCAAGAGCGAGCACCACCTCGCTGATGTAGCTCGCGATCACCGCGCTCACCTTGTCCTCGGATACGGCGCGCTGGAATGCGCGTACGGAATCGGCGGATGAACTCTTGTTGTCGTAGGTGACGATCTCGATTTTGCGACCGTTGATGCCACCCTTGGCATTGATCTCGTCCGCTGCGATTTGCGCGCCGCCCGGTGTCGCCGCGCCAGCGATCGACTGTACTTCCGCGATAACCCCGATCTTGATCGGGCCATCGGTTTGTGCGAGCGCGATCGTACTTGAGCCGGAAACAACCGCCCCCGCCAGGAATGCCGCCGCAACAGTCAGCGATCTGGTGCGAGGCCCGACCGTCAGGTTGAGAATTGAAGACTTCATCGCGCATTTCTCCCTGTCTGTACCGCTTTGGTTGCGGCCTGATCCAAACTCAACACAATGAGCAGGGTGAATCAACGCGCAGCGGCCCGAAGCGGCGAATGGCTGCCGTGCATATCCGCATCGCCATGGTCCTGTTTCGCTGTCGGCGCGGTTACGATGACCGGCGACGTACCGCGCGGACGATTTACCGGCGCTGAATGATTTCCGGTTTGCGCGCAAAGGTTATAGAAAGAGAACGAAGCTTAGTCAGCCAATGCAAGGCCGTGGCCATATTGCGGTCATGTCCTGATGCTCCAAGCCACCGAACACAGTAGAGCGATGTCGTCATGCCGCCTGTATATTCTGACTGGAAATCCGGCCTTCGAACAGTTTCCATGGTCGTATTGGCGGGGTCGAGCATAAGCCTCGCCGGATGCGCGGGCGTGGGCGACGGTGCCTTGTCGGGAGCATTTGTCGATCCCGCGAAGTACGAACTCTATGATTGCAAGCAGTTGGAAGCGGAACGCAAATCGCTCGAGGCTCGCAGCACGGAGCTGCAAGGTTACATCGACAAGGCGCGAACGGGTACCGCCGGAACGGTGGTTGGCGAAGTGGCCTATCGCAACGACTACATTTCTACCCGCGCATCGTTGAAGCTCGCTAACGAGGCCTGGGAGCGAGGCAAATGCGTCGCGACTGCAGCTCCGCCGCCTGCGACGACGCCGGCAAGCAAAGGCAAGGGCCGCGCCGGCCACTGATGCATTGATTGGGCGTCAGGCCCGCCAATCGTAAATCCAGTTTTGGCGGGTCAGGAGACGATGGCCGCCCACGAGCCTCATCGCAAGGTCGCGCGCGGTCGCGGCGGGCCCGGCGAGATGATAGATGCGCCCGTTCTGCCGCGCAAGATTTTGGACCCGTACAACACGCTCTCGGCGTAAATCGACGTAGCGCTTCAATGCCGCGGGGAAGTCATCTTCTTTTTCGCTCACGCATCTGGCGAGCACCGCGGCGTCCTCGATAGCCATTCCCGCGCCCTGCGCGGCGAAGGGCAACATCGCATGCGCGGCATCGCCGAGAAGGGCGACACGACCATCGACCCATCTGGTGGACGCTGGAAGTGTGAACAACGCCCATTTCCGCCAGTTCGCGACGGAAGCGATGATCGCGCGCGCCGGCTCGGACCAGCGTGATGCGGTGAAGGCGGCTCCGGCCTCGGTGGCGGTGGCCGGTACGCTCCATCCCTGATCCCGCCATTGTCCCGAACTGATTGCGACGACGTTTGTTTGCTGCCCGTTTGCCATGGGGTAAGTGACGAGATGCGCGTTGCTTCCCATCCACAGTTGGACGCAGGGTGGTGCTGCTTGATCGGGAGGTCGGCGGTTTTCGATGGTGCCGCGCCACGCGATGAGACCCGTGAAGCGTGGTTGTGTTGTTGAGTCAATTTGTCGGCGCACTGCCGACCAGAGGCCGTCCGCGCCAATTAACGCCGTCGCTGTTTGACGATGTCGCGCTTCTCCCTGTCGAAGGTCGGCTACAACGCCGTCGGCATCCGTCACGAAATTTTCGAGCTCGTAGCCAAGCCGAAGTTCGATGAGCGGATTTGTATTGGCGTGTGCGGCGAGCGCGGCCTGCAAATCCGCGCGGTGGATCACCCAATAAGGTGCCGCCGGGTTCGACTTGTCGAAAGGCAGACGGACCAGTTCGCCTCCGTGCGGTCCGCTCATGACGCTGACGGCATCGGGCGCGATGGCGCGGGTAGAGAGGCTCGACTTCAATCCGAGGCCGATGAGGATGCTGCTGGCGTTGGGGGATAGCTGCAAGCCGGCGCCGGCTTCCTCGAGGCGCGCGGCCCTCTCGGCCACGATCACCTTGAAGCCCTGGCCGGCAAGCGCAAGCGCCGCGGTCAAACCTCCAATGCCGGCGCCGGCAACGAGAACCGTGGCGCGTCTGCCGCTCACAGAGGGATCAGGGTACCTTGTCCATTACCACGCATTCGGGCGGTCGCGCCGCGCCGGGGGCGAGATCGCTGGCGAAGCGATACAGCGTTGAGCAGTACGGGCAGATGATTTCGGTGTCGTTGCCCAGATCAAGGAATACGTGCGGGTGATCGAATGGCGGGTTGGAGCCCACGCACATGAATTCTTTCGACCCGATCTCGATGACCGCCACGCCTGCGTCATTGTGAAAGTGGGGAACAACGTGATCGGACATCTTTCTCACCTTTAATCGCGGACAGCCGCTTGGTCGCCGGGCTCAGAACCTGTCTTGGCGCCGGTCCCGGAACGCGGCGCACCATAGGGGGAGGTGAAGCTGATTCCTAGAGCGACATTGTGCCGGCTGGCAGGTCTAAATTCGACACAATCCTGACGTCTTGGAGAAGCCCTCCTTTCGTCTGGCCAGTTGCGTCGGAAATGTGGCGCAAATACCGGGCCGGCCACGAGGTATTTTGATGAAACGGCGATGGACAGCGGCTGGTCTGATGGGGGTAGCGGCCTGTGCCGCGGCCTGCGTCGCGCTGTGGCCCCATGCCGAACGGGCAGCGGTGGTTCTCGCAGCCAGCAACGATCCCGTGACCCTGTCTGATATCCAGCTTGATTCCGCGCTATGGAACGATCCCGGTCTACTGGAACGAGAGGCCGAGGCCGCGCTGGCTGCCGGCGATATTGATCTCGCGGGTAGTTTTCTTGACGTCGCTGCTGCTCGGAATGCGGCGTTTCCCGAGGGGTTGCGAACACGGATTGCCGAAGCGGTCAGCCGAGAAAATTCCGTTGGAGGACTGGCGGAGCGATTTGCTACCGGGCTTGTGACGGGAAATGCGGAGGACGCGGTGGGCCTGACCGGTGCAATGACCGGCGACTTGTTCGCGTTTGGCGACATTCGCGATGTCGTGCGCGAAGGCAAGAATGTGGTGATGGGCGAGGATGGTGATCGCGTCATTCTTGGCCTCGCGGCGGCCGGGCTCGTGGTCACCGCAGCGACCTATGTATCGGTCGGCGGCGCGGCGCCGGTGCGTGCCGGGCTGACGATGGTGAAAGATGCCCGTAAGGCCGGACGAATGGGCGAGGGATTGTCACGGTGGGCGGGTCGTTCGGCGCGTGATCTGGTGGATACTCCGGTATTGCAGAAGGCGCTGGCGAGCGGTTCGTTCGCCCATCCCGGTCAGTTGGTGCCAGCGATCAAGGCTGCATTCCGTGCCGAGAAGGCTGGCGCACTCGTCCGTGTGGCAAAGGATGTTAGCCGCATTGGAAAACGCGCCGGAACGCGCGGCGCTTTCGATGCAATGAAATTAGCCGATGGGCCAAAGGATATCGCCAGGGCGGCCCGGCTCGCCGAAGCCAAGGGTGGTCAGACCCGGGCAATTCTGAAAATGTTTGGGCGCGGCGCACTGGTGCTGGCGGCGGGCGCATTCGATCTCGCACTCTGGGTGTTCTGGGCGCTTGCCGCGTTGCTCGGTTTTGTCGTGTCGATCAAGACGACGACTGAGCATCTCACTTTGTCCTGGTTGCGGCGTCGGAAAGCGGTGCGCGGAAAGCTATGTCAGACGGCGATATCTGCATCGCCCGTGATCGCATAGCCGGCCTCTGGCCTCGTCTGTGACAGTTGCTTAAACAGAGCAAACTGTTGGCCTTCGAACCTTCCTCCTGTCCCACTCAATGGAATCAAAGATGCCGAGCTTTCACAACGGCGCCGTCGAAATCGCCTATCTCGATGAGGGCGAGGGCGAGCCGATCATCCTGGTTCACGGTTTCGCATCCAGCAAAAACGTCAACTGGGTTTATCCGACCTGGGTTTCCGAGCTGAAGAAGCACGGGCGGCGGGTGATTGCGCTGGATAATCGCGGCCATGGAGACTCGACCAAACTTTACGATCAGGAAGATTATCACCTCGGCATCATGGCGGGCGATGTGCTGGCCCTGATGAATCATCTCGGGCTGGAGCGGGCCGACATGATGGGTTACTCGCTCGGCGCGCGGCTAACAGGTTATCTCGCGCAAAGCCAGCCGCAACGTCTGCGTTCGGCGATCTTCGGTGGCCTCGGGATCGGCATGATCGAGGGCGGCGGCCCCGGTGAGAATGTCGCCAAGGCGCTCGAGGCTGAATCCCTCGAGGACGTGACCGATCCGATGGGGCGGATGTTTCGCGCTTTCGCTGACCAGACGCGGTCGGATCGCAGAGCGCTCGCGGCATGCCTGCGCGGATCGCGGCGGTTGGCGACCCGCGAGGAGGCGGCCAGCATCGTCGTTCCGTCGCTGATTGCGGTGGGCACCACGGATCTGATTGCCGGCTCGGCGCACGCGCTCGCCGCGATTATTCCTAATTCCGAGGTGTTGGACATCCCGGGGCGCGACCACATGCGCGCCGTCGGCGATCGTGTTTACAAAGCCGGTGTGCTGGATTTTCTGTCGCGGCGTCCCTGAGACGCGCCTCAGGGGTTGGCAATATGGTCCTGGTCCGTCGGATGAGGACGCTTTGAACGGAATAATTCGGCAGCGATCAGGACAACCAGCACCGCGATCCACACCATGCGTGCGCCGTAGCGATCATGCGGTCCCGAAATGACGCCGCAGAGAAAGGCATTGCCGAGCAGCGCCAGCGCGACCGTCGCGGCGAGCAGGCCGAGATTGTCCAGCCGCCGTCGCCACAGTGCTCGGCCAAGCAGCGCGACCAACAGCAGCATGGCAAGCAGCGCGACCGGGACGTGAATCCAATTGATCGAGGTGAAGTTGATATCCCAGTGCTGCTGATGAGCCGCGCGCATCGCGGCCGTCTGCGTTGGAAGGTAACGCTCGATGATGCCGTAGGTGTGCGGTATCCAGCCGTTGGTTCCTTCGCCGGTGCCGACCATATGGAGTTGTGTCGCGGTGGCCATGAGGGCGGCTTCGATCTGCCATAGGGGATAGGCGGTCAGTGATTTCGCGGCGATGAATCCCATCTCGTCGTCCATGCCTTCGAAGCGGCCGAGCTTGTTGAAAATGCTGTCGTTGGCCCAAAGAAATTCATCCGCGGTCGCGGGGAGTTGGTTGCGATACGGGCAGAGCTTGAGCTTGATGGTGTCGCAATGGTCGTTGAGGTAGCGGGCGACAATGCCGTCCTGCATCATTCGGCCGAACGTCACGCCGGGGCCACCGGGAGTCCATGCCAACTGACCTGACAGCGCATAGTTGGCGGCAACCAGCAGTATGGCGCTGACGGCCACGGCAACGGTTCCCTGGGTCAGCCCACCCATAGTGAGGCGCGGGCGGAGCCACGGCAGCAACACCCAGCCAGCAACGCAAAGCCCGAACAGCACACCGAATGTCGCGCTGTGGGTTGCGGCGGCGAAGGCCGTGAACGCGAACAGCGCGATCTTCTCCGCCCGCGAAAGACGATCGCCATGGGCCGCAAGCAGGAACAGCGTCAGCACCGCGAGCCCGGCGAAGATGTCGGTGATCAGCATTGACGCGAGCCACGGCAAAGCCGTGGTCAGGATGAGGATCAACGTGATTCCGGCAAGGCGGAGCGGGCGGGCCAGTCCCAATACCCGAAGGGTGAGATGAAGCACCCAGAGTGTCACGACCGACTGGAACGCCAGATTGAGCCAGAAATACGAGCTCTCGCCGAAATGAAGGTAGAGGCCGTAGACCGTGGAACGGCTGGGAACAAGATAGCCTTCATACCAGCGGGCCAGATAGCCGCCAGTATCGTATTGGAGCAATGGGTAACCGTTCCAGATCGCCGGCGCGATCAGCAGGACGGCGACGGTTGCGACCGCGAGGAAACCGGACATAGCCCAGCGCGAGGCTGCGGGTGCGCCTGCGGGCAAGATCTGCGTGCTAATGGACGTGTCCCCTCTGATCCCGATGGATAGGATGCTTAAATCCAACCGGTTTCCTAGTCGATAAATAGTTGCAACTCTTGCGGTCCGGTCGATTGCGTTGGCCGATCCGCGAACCTATGTCCCGTCAATCTTGGTGAATTGGAGTGAATTTGCGGGCAATTCGGAGTTGTTTCTCGCCCTTTCAGGCAATTTGCCGGCAAATTTCGTATTTTGGCGCATATCTCGGGCAGCGGACAGAAGCGACCGAGGTGTGTTATAGATCGGGTCACTCGGACAGCATGAGAGCCGCATGGTAGTGCATCACGTCAATCCGCAGAACGTCAAATTGGCAGCCCTCGATCCGATCTGGGATCGCGTGCGGACGGAGGCGGAAGATATCGTTCGCCGCGAACCCGAACTGGCTGCTTTCATTTTCAGCTCGGTGCTTCATCACTCCCGCCTCGAGGCGGCGGTTGTGCATCGGGTCGCCGAACGGCTCGACCATTCGGCATTGTCGGGCGACCTGATCCGGCAGACCTTCGATGAAGCCTTGCGGGACGATCCTGATATCGGCAATGCCTTTCGCGCTGATCTGGTGGCGGTCTATGATCGCGATCCCGCGACATCGCGGTTCATCGATCCGTTGCTTTACTTCAAGGGATTTCACGCCATCCAAACCCATCGTTTGGCGCACTGGCTTTATCTCAAGGGACGCAAGGATTTTGCTTACTATCTGCAAAGCCGATCGTCCGCGGTGTTTCAGACCGACATCAACCCGGCGGCGAAAATCGGCCGCGGGATATTCCTCGATCATGCCACCGGCTTCGTCGTCGGTGAAACGGCCGTCATCGAAGACGACGTCTCCATCCTGCATGGTGTGACGCTGGGCGGCACCGGCAAGGAGAACGAAGACCGCCATCCGAAAATTCGCCGCGGTGTTTTGATCGGTGCCGGCGCGAAAATTCTCGGTAATATCGAGATCGGGCATTGCGCGCGGATCGCCGCAGGCTCCGTTGTCGTGAAGCCGGTACCGCACAATGTGACGGTCGCAGGCGTTCCCGCGAAGGTGGTGGGCGAAGCCGGTTGCGCCGAGCCGTCACGCACGATGGATCAGATGCTGCACGCCACGGGGCTTTGAAGTCCGCTGGTTGTTTGACACGCGAATTCGTATAGACAGAGCCATAGCAGTCGGCGGTTTCTCAGGTTAAAACGCCGCCGGACTTTGTTGTATTGGAGACGCTTGTGAACGTTCAGGAAGTCAGGAAGCTCGACGCCTATTTGAAGCGGCTGTTCGGCAATCCAAAAATTCGCGTGGTGCCGCGTCCTAAGAAGGATGACTCCGCCGAGGTTTATATTGGCGAAGAGTTTATCGGCGTGCTGTTCGTGGACGACGAGGACGATGACCGTTCGTTCCAGTTCCAGATGGCGATTCTGGAAGACGATCTCGTCGACGAAGAGTAGGTATTCGAGCCTACGTCCTGCACGGTTCGGACTTTTGCGCGCGGCGACGTTAGTCGCGCGTGCTGCGCAATCGCTCTGTTAAAGCATCCATCGCGACAACGACATCACGCCAATGGCCCAGCCATTGGCGTGGAAAGCGGAACGTCAGGTCCGCGCCGTTGATGCGACGTTCAGACAAACATGTTCCGGGTGTTTCGCGATCACGTGTGCAGCGGGCGACAAACTGTTTGTCCTGTGCCTGCGCCAATAGCAAATCCTCTTGCTCGTAAGGCGTGCCGTCACGGAATGCCTGAAGCATCAGACCCTCCGCGACCACTGACTGCGTCGGTTCGAGATAGCGCGGGTAAATGGTTTGCAGCCGCGTTTCCGGAGACATCGCGCCGTGATGTTCGGCGATCGATAGAAAAATCCGCTTGATGGCATCCTGCGCTTCCTCGACGGTATCGGCGCTGACATGGCGCGGCGTGCCGGGCGGCTCAAGCGACGGATAGTCGAAGCCGAGGTCCACGCGTTCCTGCGGTCCGGAATGGCGCTGGACTTTCTCGCGGATGGCCTTCGCCGGAATGTTGAACAGTGTGCCGCCGATGCTGATGGGGAGCGGTATGGGTTGTTCGGGCGGTGCCGGCCGCCAGGTCGGCCATAGCAGGTAAGTAATCAGGGCGACAGCGCTGATGCTGAGCAGGCCCGACAACAAGGCCATGCCGTAATAGCGGCGTTGCGGCCGTCGACGGCGCTGCGGCGGGTTGGAAGACGACGTGAGTGTTGTCATGGACAACCGGGACCTTGTCTCGCGCGGTGGTTCGAAAACGCGTTCCGTGCTCGGCCATTGACCGAATCACTCGCCAATATGCCATGGCGATGCGCCGGCGTGCGCGCCGCGACAGCGACGTCGAAACACAAATTTGCGTTTTGGGCGATCGCGGTTCCGGCGCGATCGTTAACCTTTTCTTAAGGATAAAGTGGCGGCCCAAGCCCGATCCTGCCAAGCATGACGCGCCAATTGTCGGGAAGGGGCGCCCATGTCTCCGGATGCATTGAATTCGCTGTTCTCACTGCTCATCGGGTTCGCGCTCGCCGGCGCGCTGGTGAGCGGCTATCAGGCGTTGGTGCAACGTCCGGCCGGGTTCGGGTTGTTGCAGCAGGAGGCGATGACACGCTCGTTCGCGGCGGTACCTTTCCTCGTCTTCGCCGCGCCCTTCATCATCATGCGCAACACGCTGCGCGGCCGCCAGCTCGAGCGCCGTCGTGTCGAATTCGTGATGATGGCGACAGTGCTGTCCGGGTTCTGGAGCCTGATGTCGGGTACCTTCATTGTGATGACGTTGCGTGCGATGGGTTTGTTTGCCTGAGGCGGCGCGGCTTCAGGGCGCAATTTTGCATCGGCACCGCGTTAGCGTAGCATCGGCCGCATCCCGCATTTCAGAAACCAGGATACCTCATGGCGATTTACGAACTCGATGGACAGGCGCCCGAACTCCCCGCCGATGGCGACTGTTTTGTTGCCGACACCGCTGCGGCGGTCGGCAAGATCCGGATGCATAAGGGATCGAGCATCTGGTTCGGGGCCGTCCTACGTGGCGACAACGAGTGGATCGAGCTCGGCGAGAATTCCAACATTCAGGACAATTGCACCTGCCACACCGATCCTGGATTTCCGCTGACCATCGGTAAGAACTGCACCATCGGCCATAACGTGATCCTGCACGGCTGCACCATCGAGGATGGCGCGCTGATCGGGATGGGCGCGATTGTGATGAATGGCGCGCGCATTCGGCGCGGCTGCGTTGTCGGCGCCGGCGCTGTGATCACCGAAGGCAAGGAATTTCCGGAGCGTTCGCTGATCATCGGCGCGCCCGCGCGCGTGATCCGCACGCTCGAGCCTGAGCAGGTGGAAGCCATGACGCGCGGCGCCGGCTTCTACGTCGCCAACGGCGCGCGTTTCAAGAAGGGCCTGAAGAAGATCGGCTGATTGCCACCATCTCACGCCGCGTCGACGAACCTTATCGCGACAAGTCCATCGCAAAAAAAAAGGTGCGGCCAGCCTTTGGGGGAAGGCTGGCCGCGCGCGATCCGGTCTTGGACGGGGAGGGGTGGGGGACGACCGGGTCGCGTATCTCCTTCTGTTAGCGTGCGCTGGCGGTGGCGACAGCGGAGTTCGGTTGACCGAGCGAAACCCAAACGTTGGGGTTGGTCTGTGACTGCCGCTTGATGAAGCGGTAGCCGGTCTCGGTCCATGCGACGACTTCCTCGTTCTGGTTGTCGAGGATGAACTCGCCCTTGTTCGACTTCACCGTCAGGACGGCGTGACCTTCGCCCTTCTTGTCGCGCACTACCGTGATCAGCAGTGCCTCGCGCGGCCAGCCGGCATCGATCAGCATCTTGCGCTTGAGCAGGACATAGTCTTCGCAGTCGCCATAGCCATCGGTCGGCAGCGACCACTTCTCGACGACGCCCCAATGCTCCATGTCGGTCATCGGCTTGATGTTGTCGTTGACCCAACGATTGACGCGCAGCAGATCTTTCCACGCGGTCTGCGACATCACGATATCGCGGGCCTGTGTCGCACCGCCCCGGCACTCGCCCGGATTCTCGGCGCAGAATTCAACCCAGCCGATCGGCGAGCGCGTGACATCACCGAGGCTGGCATATTGCACCCGCTCGTTGCCGGCGTGCGCGGCTGTCGTTAGTCCGAACAGGATGGCGATGATCGCCAATCCTTTCCCCTGTCCCCGTTTAAACATTGTGGCCCCCGTTTCTTGTTGGGACCACTATTCGCACAAAGGATTTGCAGCGCGGCTAAGTCGCTGAAGTACAATTGAGATGAATGCAGATCAATACTTCAGAAAAATCGGTCTTTACTTGAATTGAATTTGCTTAAAGTTTTACAGATCAGCGTTTGATTCAAATTTTACGCATTAACTGGTAAATCGCTGCAAATCGGGGACATGCGCGATCTGTTGCCCTGCGCGTTAACGCGCCAAGGCAGGGTAACAGAGACGCTGCCCGCGGCGGGGCCTGCCTCGATTCGGCAATTAATGGGGACTTGCAGCGGCTTGCGCGTTTACCGGGCGGTGACGCTGTTTTCCAGAGTCTCGGCAAGTTGCTCGTGAAGGAATTCAAGCGCGAAGCCGTCGTCGAGATGACGGACCACCCGTGCCTGGACCTGGCCGAGCGACACCAGCGACTTGATCGGCGGGTGATATTCCGCCGCGATGGCCGCGCCGGACAGCGACAGGTCGATGATCCGGCAGGTCATGCGCTGGCCATCCTCCAGCGTCAGGATCGCGATGGGATTGCGCGGGATGAGACGATCGTGCCTGCGATCCTCGGGAAGATTGAGGATGTCGCGATTGGCAAGCCAGGTCAGTTGCGCCGCGAGCTTGTCGCGTTTGCGCGGCGTCGCGCCGACGCTCATCGCGAAGCCATTGTCGATGATGCGTGTAATCTTGCCTTCGACGCGGCCGATATGATCGAGATAGGCGATGACACGATCGCCGACATTGCCGATACCTGGCGCCAGCATTGCCACGCCGCCCGGCGACATGTTGATCACCTGACATGGATATTCGCGCCGGTCCGGCAGCATGTAACGTCCGAGCAGGTGGACTTTCACCCGCTGGAAACGCCGTCGCTCTTGAGCAACCGGATGTTCGGACTGTTTTTGCGCGAAAGCCATACTGGAATGCACCGGGTGGGCCGGGTCGTGAGTATGGATAAACCCTACGTTGCTCAGGGTTAACGCTGCGTTACGTTAGCGTCGGTGCCGAAAGATGACGTTCACGAACGTCCCAGAGATCAGACCAGACCCTCATAGACCATCAGGCCGCGCGCCAGCGCCAACTTCCTGAGAACGCGTGGAGCGAAGCGTTGCGGCGGATGCCCCATGTACCGCCAGGAGGTCAATGTCAGATCGGTGAGGGTGTGGACGCCATCCACGAACGGGACCAACAGCCCGGTCAGGCTGATCGGCATGTGGGCGCGGGTATTGAATGGCAACAGCAGCAGTTCGAGCGGGATCGGGCGTCCCTCGGAGGTGCGTGCAGTGACACCAATCACGGCGGCGAGCTTGTCGGCGATGACGGCGTCGAGGATGTCCTCGATCTCGATACGGCTGGCTGGTTGAAACAGGGCTGAGAATTCCTCGCCCTTGAGGTCCTTGCCGAGCAGCGCGCAGACACGCGTTCCGGCCACCCGGAATGGGTATCCGGCAGCGGGATCATAGGACAGCACGAAGATATCGCCGAGTAGTTCGCGCACCGGGCCCGGCTCCAGTTCGCTCCGATCCGGAGCCGGATTTAGGCCGCGCTTTTCGTCCCAATAGGCGAAAAATTCTCGGCTTGCTGGATGTTTCATGACCCGAACCTGACCCGCGATCGACCCTGATGGGACAGAGTTGTCCTGTTCTCATGCATCGCGGACCCTTCCTTGTTGTCGCAGGGGAGGCTGTGCAGGGTCCATGCCCGGATAAGGGTTTCACCCGACTTTGTGCTGTTAAGGTTAAATTAAGCATGAATCTTAACGCGTCGGTAACCGGCGTGCAGGGCCACCGATTGTGCGCGTTAACGCTAAGTTAAGGATCGGCTTGGGATTTGGCGCGATTGCGGTAGTATCAGCTTGCTCCAAGACGTGCAGGAAACTCCGGGTTTGGACTGTCGCGGGCTTCTCCAAGGGTCGGCGAAGGCGAACACCGGCAGGGTGGTTGAGAACAGACGATCGGCAGTGATGCGGGGAGGGGTGGGGGACCTCGCGTAACAAGACCGACGCAGGAAGAAAGGCAGCGTTTCTCAGGCGCTGCCTTTTTCTTTTGCGAGCCCGTCTTGATCCTGGCCCGTCGGGTGTCCTCACTGAAGCGCGAGCAAGTGCTGCGCGGGCTTGCGCTGGCTGCTCAAGCCGCCTATTGGGGCCCATTGCTCTCGTGAGCCCAGTTCCTTAGGCACCCGACGTTGGACCCCCGCCCCCCTCAACGCGAACCGATTCTCACGCTCCCTGGGGCGCTGACGGCCTATGTCGGGTTGCTGATTGCGATCCATGCGGTACGGGAACTGCTGTTGCCGCCGGAATGGGATTATTGGGTGCTGGAGGTATTCAGCTTCATCCCCAAAAGATACGACACCTCGCTCCTTGCGGTTCCCATCGCCGGCGGAGCGGGTGCGAAGGTCTGGACCTTTTTCACCTATTCACTGCTGCACGCCAACCTGACGCATATCGTCTTCAACATCCTGTGGCTGCTGCCGTTTGGGAGCGCCGTCGCTCGGCGGTTCGGCGCAATCCGATTTTTCGTTTTTATGGCGGTGACGGCGGCTGCGGGTGCGGCGGCCCATCTCCTGACCCATGAACATGCGATCGCACCGATGATCGGCGCTTCGGCATCGGTGTCCGGCGCAATGGCCGCGGCAATCCGCTTTGCCTTCGTACGCGGCGGATTTCTCTCGTTCCGCCGTGGCGATGCCGACGCAGCGGCAACAGTCCCGGCACAACCTTTGTGGCGCGCGTTGCGCGATCCACGCGTACTGGGATTTCTCGCGGTCTGGTTCGGCATCAACATTGTCTTCGGGGTCGGTTCGATCGGCATCGGGACCGAAGGCGTCTCGGTGGCCTGGCAGGCGCATATCGGCGGCTTCTTCGCCGGGCTGTTGTTATTTTCGTTGTTCGATCCCGTCCCGCGGCGTGGCAGTCGAATTTCCGTCCCGCCGGTATCGGATTGATCCGATCGCGACGCAAAGTTCCTTCGCTTGCGAGGGCGCGTGATTTCATCCATCATCCTGTTGCATTCAGGCGAGGTGCGGGGCGCGGCCTTCGATGGCGTTACCCACCCAATCGCGTGAACGAGACGCGTCTGTTCGTCACATGCGCGTGAACCAAGTTGGCGCTGAAGGGTTGCCTGAAGGCGAAGAAGGTCGAGATCGCGTTGTCTCGTACCGCGCGATCGCTTTTTGGGAGGCGACTATGACCGTGCGCTCTATTCTTGATACCAAGGGTCATCACATCGTTAGCATCGAGCCCGATCTCAAACTGTCGGACGCGGTCAAGCTTTTGGCGGAACGGCGCATCGGTGCCGTGCTGGTGATCAAGGATCAGCGGATCGAGGGGATTCTATCGGAGCGGGACATCGTGCGGGTGTTGGGCCAACGCGGTGCCGGCGTACTCGACGAGCCGGTGCGTGAGGTCATGACCCGCAAAGTGGTCGGTTGCCGAGAGAAAGACACCGTCGCCGAAATCATGGAACGCATGACTGCCGGCAAGTTCCGGCATTTGCCGGTCTTGGAAGGCGACAGGATCGTCGGCCTGATTTCAATCGGCGACGTCGTGAAATGGCGAGTCATGGAGTTCGAGCGCGAGCAGGAAGCGCTGCAGGACTATATCAAGACCGCCTGACGCGGTGTCGTGAAGTTGCCGTCACCGTTGGCGGATATCCGATCCGTTGACGGTAACGGCTATTCGCTGTTGTCGTTGACTTTGCGGTCCACATCGGTTGCGCCCGTAGCCACGCCGGGCGCGAGAATGTCGATCGCTTCCTGAATTGCCTCGATAGCTCGTTCGGCGGCGCGCGCGCCGTGAGCGATGGCTTCGTCGGCTCGATGAAATTCGAACCAGCCGATCCGACCGACGCGCGGCGCGATCAAGAGATCGGGTGGATCGCCGGCCAGTCGGGCGCGCGTGATGCGATCCTGCATGATGTTGAAAGCGTCGATCATCACGGTGGAAATGCCGGGGCGGCCGCCGCCACCGAAGAATTCGCGCTTCATGGTGCGTTCGGGCGAGGAGAAAAACTTGCCGATGCCGCGTTTGGGTGGCGGGGTTTCCTCGACCATCGGTGGCAACGGATCGGGTGCCGTGCCATGCGAGAAGATTGTCGTCGCGTGACCGAAGACGTCGGTGCTGAGATTGGCCGCGATGACGATTTCAGCGCCGAGTGCGCGGGCCGTCGAAACCGGTACCGGATTGACCAGCGCGCCATCGACCAGCCAGCGGTCGCCGACCAGAAACGGCGCGAAGATGCCCGGCAGTGCGAATGACGCACGCATCGCGTCGACAACGCGGCCATGGGTGAGCCAGATTTCGTGACCGGTGCGAACCTCGGTTGCCACCGACGCGAATTTCACCGGCAGATCTTCGATCAACGTTTCACCGAGCGCGGCCTCCAGTTGAGCAGCGAGTTTGTCGCCGCCGATCAGGCCGGAGCCGTTCAATTTGATGTCGAGATAACCGAAGATATTGCGCGGTTGTAGTCCGCGCGCCCATTCTTCCAATTTATCGAGATGTCCGGACGCATATGTGCCGCCAACCACCGCGCCAATCGATGTACCGACCACGACGTCGGGTACGATGCCGTGCGAGATCAGCGTGCGCAGGATGCCGATGTGAGCGAATCCGCGTGCCGCGCCGCCGCCAAGCGCGAGGCCGACGATCGGCCTCCGGGTCGGGCCCAGGCCGACTTTGACGCGGCCGTTGCCGTTGTTCGGTGTTTTCCCCATCGGACTCTCAATGTTGTGCGTCGGGGATAGTCCCAATGGGCCAAAAATGCCAGCGATCCGAGCCTGCGATTGACTGATGCGCCGTCGGCTCATGGCTCAAGCGTTACATTCGACCTTGAGGCTTGAATTCGCCGCGTTTTAAGTCAAAAAGCAGCCGGATGATGTTCTTGGGCGGCAGCAGCGGAAGGTCCGGAGCGGGCGCGGGATGGGCGTGCGTTCTCGCATGTCTGTGGATGCTCGCGGGGGCAACGCCTGTCGCGGCGCAACTGTTCAGCGATCGTCCGCCGCCTGTTCCGCCGGCGTCGGTTCCGGAAGCTCCGTCCACGCCTGCCATCAGCCTTGCGCCGCCATCGGGTCCGGCCTCCGGGCCGCCATTGCCCGCCGCGTTGACGCAACCTCCGGTGACGGCCGTTGCGCCGCCGCCCGCTGCCGCTGTTGCGCCTGTAGCTCCCGCGCCGAACCACGCGGTGCTGGCGCTGACCGCGCGTTACGGCAAGGATCTCCCAGTCATCAATGGCGGGTTGGTCTGGCGTGTATTCTCCGACAAGCCCGACGAGACTGGCGCGTTCAAACTGATCCGCGAGGACAAAGGCGCGACACCAAATATTGTTCTACCGCCAGGCAACTACATCGTGCATGTCGCGCTCGGCCTTGTAACAGCGGCGCGCTCCGTCAGCGTCCATTCCGAAACCGATCGCGAATCCTTTCTGTTGCCGGCGGGCGGCCTTCGCATTGAGGGGCGGGTCGGCACATCGAAAATTCCGGCGAACCAGATTTCTTTTAGCGTCCACAAAGGCAGCCAGTTCGATTCCGGTGGCGAAAGTCCGGCGCTGGTGCCCAACGCAACGCCCGGCGATGTCGTAATCCTGCCCGAAGGTACCTACAACATCATTTCGAATTACGGCGACGCCAATTCAGTGGTGCGTTCCGATATTCGCGTGCAGGCCGGTAAACTCACCGATGCGACGATTACCCATCGCGCGGCGGTGATCACGCTCAAGCTGGTCGGCGAGAAGGGCGGCGAAGCGCTGGCCAATACGGCTTGGTCGGTCATCACGCCTGGCGGTGACGTCGTGAAGGAATCGATCGGTGCGTTCCCGCGCGTGATCCTGGCCGAGGGTGAATACCGCGCCATCGCCAAGAACGAAGGCAAGGTGTTCGAACAGTCCTTCAACGTCGTCAACGGCGTCGATCGGGAAGTTGAAGTCGTCGCGCGATAGCGCGTGCGACGCAATGCGGATCAGAACGTTGTTACGATGTCCGCCAGCGCCGGCCGCGGGCGATCCTCGTTCGCCTTCTCCGACTTGCCGATGTGGATGAAGCCGGCGAGTTGTTCGTCGGCTTTAAGGCCGAGTCCCGTCAGCACGTCGCGATCGTAGGCGAACCATCCCGTCAGCCAGTTGGCGCCGTAGCCGAGCGCCGTCGCGGCGGTGACGATGTTGAGCGCGCTCGCGCCTGCGGAGAGCTGCTGCTCCCACGGCGGCACCTTCGGATGCGCCTTCGGCGAACTGACCACCGCGATCACCAGCGGCGCCTCGGTCAGACTGGCGCGTGCACGCGCCACGTCTTCAGCAGGGGCGTCGGGATTTCGCCTGGTGAAGACACTCGCGATAATGTCACCGGCGCGGTTGCGCGCATCGCCCCGGAAGACGATGAAGCGCCACGGTGCGAGCTTGCCATGATCGGGGACGCGCGAACCGATAGCCAAAATGGTTTCGAGTTCGGTCTCGGTCGGGCCGTTGCCGTTCATATCGCGGGGCTTCACCGAGCGGCGCGTCTTCAGGAAGTTGATGATGTCGGACATTTATTCGGGCTGCGTTTCGTAAGGATGATGCTTCAGGCTGGAAGTGGCCGATAGTGCCGGCCATTGCTGGAGCTGCAATCGATGTAACTCCGCAAACGCCCGGCGCAAGGCCGGGCGCTGCCACTTCGAGACAATCTAAATGCCGTGCGCGGCAGTTTCCGCGCGGGCGCGCTTGACGTCAGGCGGCGTCGCCTCCTCGACCAGCGATGCCAGTGCATCGGCGAGTGGCAACACTGTCTGGCCTTCGTGGCCGAGGCGGCGGATCGACACCGAATGGGTTTCGGCTTCCTTCTTGCCGACCACGAGGAGGGCGGGAATCTTCGCGAGCGAATGTTCGCGCACCTTGTAGTTGATCTTCTCGTTACGCAGATCGAGTTCGACGCGCAGCCCCGCGCGCTTCGCCGCGGCGGCGACCTGCTTGGCGTATTCGTCGCCTTCCGAGGTGATCGTGGTGACGATCGCCTGCACCGGCGCGAGCCAGAGCGGGAAGTGGCCGGCGAAGTGCTCGATCAGGATGCCGGTGAAGCGCTCCATCGAACCGCAGATCGCGCGATGGACCATGATCGGAATTTTCTTCGACCCGTCGGCATCGATGTAAAACGCGCCGAATAGGCCCGGCAGGTTGAGGTCGACCTGCGTGGTGCCGCATTGCCAGTCGCGGCCAATGGCGTCGCGCAGCACGTATTCGAACTTCGGCCCGTAGAACGCGCCTTCGCCCGGATTGATCGCGGTCTTGATGCGCCCGCCGGATTTGCTTTCGATTTCGCGCAGCACGGTCGCCATCACGCGCTCGGCGTGATCCCAGCTTTCGTCGCTGCCGACGCGTTTCTCGGGCCGTGTCGACAGCTTCACCACGATATCGCCGAAGCCGAAATCGGAATAGGTCGAGAGGATCAGTTCGTTGATCTTCAGGCATTCCTCGGCAAGTTGCTCCTCGGTGCAGAAGACGTGCGCGTCGTCCTGCGTGAAGCCGCGCACGCGCATCAGGCCGTGCATGGCGCCCGATGGCTCGTAGCGATGCACGATGCCGAACTCCGCCAGTCGCAGCGGCAGGTCGCGATAGCTTTTCAGGCCATGCTTGAAAATCTGGACGTGGCCGGGGCAGTTCATCGGCTTGAGCACGAACCAGCGCTTGTCCTCGGCCTCGTCGCCCGCTGACTGCGCCGCGAACATGTTCTCGCGATACCAATTCCAGTGACCGGAGGTTTCCCAAAGCACCTTGTCGAGAATCTGCGGCGCATTGACCTCGTCGTAGTCGCCGGCGAGGCGGCGACGCATATAGGCCACCAGCGACTGGAACAAAGTCCAGCCCTTGGCGTGCCAGAATACGACGCCGGGCCCTTCCTCCTGGAAATGAAACAGGTCCAGTTCGCGGCCAAGCTTGCGGTGGTCGCGCTTCTCGGCTTCCTCGATCTGCTTGAGGTAGGCGTCGAGTTCGTCCTGCTTGGCGAAGGCGGTGCCGTAGATGCGCGTCAGCATCGGATTGTTGCTGTCACCGCGCCAGTACGCGCCGGCCACCTTCATCAGTTTGAAGGCGTTGCCGATCTTGCCGGTCGAGGTCATATGGGGGCCGCGGCACAGATCGAACCAGTCGCCCTGATAGTAAATCTTGATCGGTTCGTCGCCGGGAATGGCGTCGACCAGTTCGACCTTGAAGGCCTCGCCCTTGTCGCGGAACACCTGCTTGGTCTTTTCGCGATCCCAGACGTCCTTGGTGAAGGGCTGATCGCGTCCGATGATCTCGCGCATCTTCTTCTCGATGGCGGCGAAGTCGTCCAGCGTGAAAGGCTCGTTGCGGAAGAAGTCGTAATAGAATCCGTTTTCGATCACCGGGCCGATGGTGACCTGCGTGCCCGGCCACAACGTTTGCACAGCTTCGGCCAGCACGTGCGCGCAATCGTGGCGGATCAGTTCCAGCGCACGGGGATCGTCGCGGTTGATGAATTCGATGCGCGCGCTCTCCTCGATCGGATCGGCGAGGTCGGTGAGCACGCCGTCCAGCGCCATGGCGACAGTCCGCTTGGCAAGCGACGGCGAGATACCTTTGACGATCTCAAGGCCGGTCACGCCTCTGGTGACATCGCGGCGGGCGCCATCGGGAAAGGTGAGGGTGACACTCAGGGATTCGGCGGGTTTGAGATTGGCGAGGCCAAACTGGAATCCGGAGGCGGGCTTGCTCTTGTCGTCTGACATTCTGATCTCCTCTGGCTCACTCCTGCGAACGGGCGCAGGTAAGCGGAAAGCAGCGGTATAGCAGTCGCCCGGCGACTTGCAACGCTTGAAAAGCACCTCCGCAACCCCGGCAGGGCCGGCCCAACGCGATCGGGCGGCCGCGAAGGTTGTTGTGGACGCCTCTCCGATAATTTCATGCAATTGCATCAAAACCATGATATGAGGATCGCGTGAAATCCTCGTTTGCCCCCACCGCTCTGTTGCTCGGCAATTTTGTCATCGGCACCTCGATCATGGGGCCGAGCGGCATGCTGAACGAATTGTCGTCCGATCTTGGTGTGTCGATCCGCGACGCAGGGTTATTGATCACTTTCGGCGCGGCGGCATTGTTTATCTGCTCGCCATTGAGCGCTTGGCTGACCGGCGGTTTCGATCGACGCAAATTCCTCAGCGGCCTCGTGTTGTTGCTGGCGCTGTGTAATCTGGCATCGGCTTTCGCGCCCGACTATGGGACGTTGATGGTGATCCGGCTGTTGATGATGGTGGTGGCGGCGCCATTCACCCCGCAAGCCGCCGGTACGGTGAGCCTGATCGTTCCTGTCGAGAAACGCGGCAGTACGATTGCCTACGTCTTCCTTGGCTGGTCCCTGGCGGCGGCAGCCGGTCTGCCGATGGTGACGATCATCGCTAGTTATGCCGGGTGGCGAACAGCATTCTTGTGCATCTCGGGTCTGTCCTGCATCGGCTTTCTGTTGCTGGTCTGGCGGTTACCAGCGCGGGTGAGTGGCGTTGCGGTCGAACTCAAGACGTGGGTTGCGCTGGGGCGCAATCCGTTGGTGATCATGCTGTTGTTGATCACCGTCCTTCAAATGTCCGGTCAGTTTATCATCTTCACGTTCATGGCGCCGCTTTTGACGCGTCTTGCGGGCGCAACGCCGGCCGCTGTTGCGCTGGTGTTTTCGCTCTACGGTATCTTTGGCTTCATCGGCAACGTCGCGGCGACGCAACTGGTTGATCGTTGGGGTGGTTACCGGACTTCGCTGGTGTTCGTCGCGGTGCTGCTGATCGGCATGTCGATCTGGGCGATCGGAGCTGGGATACTCGCGGCGATGGCGGTTGGCGTCAGCATTTGGGGATTGGGGTTTGCATCGAGCAATTCGATGCAGCAAGTCCGCCTGGTCGGGGCGGCACCACCATTCGCCGGCGCGTCGGTATCTCTCAACACTTCGGTATTGTATGTCGGTCAGGCCATCGGATCTGCGATTGGCGGGATGCTGTTTGTGCGTGACATGCTTCACACCGCCGGCTATGTGGCGGCCGCCTTTGTCATGGTGGCGTTGCTGGTGGTGTTGATGACCAGGCGTTTCGAGACGGCGGGTGTGGCGGAAGAGGGCGCTTGACGCGCTGTCGCATCAGTCGCAGAGGCGGGTCAGCATCGCTCGGAAATTGACTCCCGGAAGCTGCATCGCGGCGCCCTCCAGTTCGACGATGTCGCCGGTCATTGCTCCCTTCAGCGTCAACGTCACTCTGTCGACACCGAACAATGGCTTGAAGTTCAGATCCTGATTGTGCCGCTGGGTCGAAACCTTGACCACGATATCGTCGTCGGTCCCGCTGTAGCTTCCAATAAATGCAAAAGCCGAATTACCGCCGCGAACCTTGCCGTCGATGACATAAACGATGCCGCAGCCTGTTCCGTGAACCGTATGGAACTCGACCGAATAAAGTCCGTTGCGCACGCCAGCCCGCCGCGATCGTCATGATGCCCGATCCGATCCTATGACTAGCGAGGTCGAGGAACAATCCGGAAGTTGCAAAACGCGATGTTTTCAAGTGCGACAAATTTCAACCAGATCAATCGGCACGCCGGCCTGGCATGAACCGAAGCCACAAGCCGAATCTAGCCTTCCGTGTCGTTGACGCCGCGCCAGCGTCCGTAGCGCCATGGCAAAAACCATCTCGCCTTAGACGGCCGGGTGGCCGGGACATTGTCGATCCCCGACGTCCCCCACGGTTGGCAGCGCAGTAGCCGCGCCAGCGTCATCCAGCCGCCGGCCCATAAACCGAAACGACCAATGGCCTCGTCGGCGTAAACCGAACAGGTCGGAAGGTGCCGGCAATTGTAGCCGACCAGCGGCGAGAGCGTGTGGCGATAGCACCAGATCGCCGCTTGCCCGGTTCGGCGCGGGAGATTTTGCAGCGTTGACGCGCAATGGGGGCAGGGCGAAGTCATCGGCGTCTCGATATTCCTGATCCACTAGGCCGCGTGCGTGGAACCATCCGGGTTGGCATTTGCGACACACTTAGTGAAATATCGCACGTTTGGTACCGCAAGGCAGCAAAAGACAGTTGGCGTGTTTTGCGAGCACGACTAGGCTCGTTTGTGACAACTGAATTGCGCTGAACCGTCCGACCGAATCGATTGCGGTCGGGGAGGAGATTTTGTGAGCGCCGCTGTTTCGCTGAAGGCTCGTATCTCGACGACGCTGATGATCGCGCTCGCGGCGATTTCGCTGGGCGTGATTGCGATCGCGGCATGGCCGGCCCGTGCTCGCGATGTCGTCGACATTCGTAAACTGCCGATGCGCTTCGAATGGGTTCCCTGTCAGGAACATTGCCGCGGCTGGATTAGCGCGACCGGAGTTATCACGTCTGAAACGCCGAAAGCCTTTGAGGATTTCGCGCGCGATCACGATCTCACGGGTGCCACCATGGTGCTCGATTCGAGCGGCGGTTCGGTGAATGACGCGATCGCGCTGGGCCGCGTTTGGCGTGGGCTCGGCCTGCTGACGACGGTGGGGGCGACGATCGATAGTCCCCGGTCCGCGACCGGTGCGGCTGCGGTGATTCCGGATGCGTCCTGCGAGTCGATGTGTGTTTTCCTGCTGCTGTCCGGCAAGGTGCGTTACGTGCCGCCGGGCGCACGGGTGCGCGTCCATCAGATCTGGATGGGTGATCGGGCCAATGATGCGCGTGCCGCGAACTACACCGCGCAGGATCTGATGATCGTTGAGCGCGACATCGGCCGCCTTGCCAAGTATACGTTCGATATGGGCGGCTCGGGCGACCTTCTGGAATTGGCGCTGAGCATTCCGCCGTGGGAAGCCCTGCACCAATTGTCGCCGGCCGAGCTGCGGCGGACCAACATCGCCACCACGGATGCCGTCGCCGACGTGCTGCCACCACGAACGATGGACCCTGGAACGCCAGTCGCGGCGGGGGGCAGCAAGCCGATTCAGGATCGGTTTTCAAGCAGCGTCGCGGACGTGACGCCGCCAGCGCTGCCGGTCGTCAAAGCCACGAAAACGGCTGAGGCGGTATCACCAGTCAGCGGGGCCGCAGTTCCAGCGCAAGCGCACGTTCAATAGCCGCGCCGCGCCGATTACTGGTTAGCTTTCCGCGTCGCTGAGCTACGCGGCCTTGGCCTCGATCTGGCCAATGGCGTCGACGACGGCATCGAACGTCAGCATCGTCGAGGCGTGCCGTGCTTTGTAGTCCCGCACCGGTTCCAGGAACGCGATGTCGGCCCACTTGCCCTCCGGTGGCGGACCGTTTTCCTTCAGCATCCGGCGGACGGTTTCGCGCAATTCCCGCAATTCGTCCGCCGTCGAGCCGACCACGTGCTGGGCCATGATCGAGGAGGAAGCCTGCCCAAGAGCGCAGGCTTTCACATCGTGGGCGAAATCGGTCACCACCGGACCATCCATCTTGAGGTCGACCTTGACGGTGGAGCCGCAGAGCTTGGAATGGGCGGTGGCGGTGGCGTCGGGGGAGGCCAGGCGCCCCAATCTTGGAATATTTCCGGCCAGGGCGATGATGCGCTGATTATAGACGTCGTTGAGCATGGCAATTGGGGCCCGGACTTGCGCCGATCGGGTCGGTCGCTCCGGTATCCGCCCTTGGCGGTCCGGTTCACTACCCTATATAAGTGGCAGGACGAGAAAATACAGTCTCGTCAGCCTTCAGCCGGAAAATCGAATGATCAAGGCCGGCGACGGCGATGTTAGCATGGTCGGACTCAGGCGTCTGGTGGCCCTTAGGTTGCCCCGTCTGCCCGGTGACACTCCGGCCCGCTGGGCCGGTCGAACGGAGTGAGGATGGACGCATTGATCAAGCCGCTGCGCGCGGGCAAGGCCGCCGACGACAAATCTTCAACACCCGGGTCCGGTGAGGCCAAGGCTGCGGATTTGAGGGCCACGGATTTGCGCATGCCCGAGGGTCGGCCCGCGCAGTTGGACCCATCGGACTATCTGGAGGCGGCGATTCGCCCCGACCAGCCGCGCCCGTCGCGCGACGAGGCCGAGCAGGCGGTGAAGACCTTACTCTCCTACATCGGCGAGAATACCGGGCGTGAAGGTCTGATGGATACGCCGCGTCGGGTGGTGGAAGCCTTCGACGAACTGTTCCAGGGCTATCAACAGTGCCCGGCCGAAGTCCTGAACCGGACTTTCGGCGAGACGGCGGGTTATGACGATTTCGTGCTGGTGCGGGATATCCCGTTCACTTCGCATTGCGAGCATCACATGATGCCGTTCTACGGACATGCCCACATCGCCTATGTGCCGGTGGAGCGGGTGGTCGGGCTGTCGAAGCTGGCCCGGCTGGTCGATATCTTCGGCCATCGGCTCCAGACCCAGGAACATCTCACCGCCCAGTTGGCCGCGGCGATCGACGAAGTGCTGAAGCCGCGCGGTGTCGCGGTAATGATCGAGGCCGAGCATACCTGCATGTCGGTGCGTGGCGTGCGCAAGCATGGCGCCTCGACCCTGACCACGCGCTTTACCGGTATCTTCCGCGACAATCACGCCGAGCAGGCGCGATTCATGTCTGTGGTGCGCGGTCCGCAGCGATAGCGCGTCGGATCGTTTCGCGTTCGCGCAGAAGCGATCTGAAATCAAGGCGCATGGGGCTGATCTTCATGCGCCGGATCAGGATATCGATGCTGGGGTGCGACGATCGAGCCCTGAATCACCTGAAACATAATGATTTTCGCAGATCTATTTGGAATAACCTCTATTTGAGGTGTTCCGAGGCGCTGCATCGTTGAGGTTCCGCCGTGTCCACGTCCTCTGATACGCATGATCTTGAAGAAGGACTCCTGCTGCGTCCGAAGTTCGACGCGGCCGGGTTGGTCACGTGTGTGGCTACCGATGCCGCTACCGGCGACGTCCTTATGGTCGCGCATATGAACGAAGAAGCATTGCGTCGGACCATCGCCAGCGGCGAGGCGTGGTACTACAGCCGCTCGCGGGGCGCCTTGTGGCGCAAGGGCGAAAGCTCCGGCAATATCCAGCGCGTTGTCGAACTCCGGGTCGATTGCGATCAGGATGCTGTCTGGATTCGCGTGGAACAGGCTGGCGGCGCCGCCTGCCATACCGGCCGACACTCATGTTTCTATCGCGCCGCCATTCGCGGCGGCGACGGCAAGCTGACGTTGGTCGATGCCGACAAGGTGTTCGATCCGGCTCAGGTCTACGGCAAGTCGACCTGACGGCCTGCCGACCCTCTTTAACCCGTCATTAACCATAATCGCCCAGGGTTGAGCTTGATGAGCAATGGCATGCCGCTTGGGAGAGTGGCCGCTTTTGCAGATGAGGCTATCCGGTGCGGCGGATCCTTCGCCGCCGGGGCGACCATGTTGCGGGGAGCAGGGCACGGGTCATGTCGGTCGATGCCGCGAGCGCCATTGCGACGGCCGCGAATGCCTCGCGAAACCGCGTGACGGGTGCGATCCAGCAGGCGGCGGCCACCACCGGCACCAGCTTCGAATATCTGCTTGCCACCGCGAAGATGGAATCCAACTTCAATCCGAGCGCGGTAGCGACGACCTCGTCGGCGCGGGGGCTGTTTCAATTCATCGACCAGACCTGGCTCGGTACCGTCAAGGAAGCCGGCTCGGCGCTGGGCTACGGCCAGTATGCCGATTCCATCACGCGTTCGTCGTCCGGCGGCTATTCCGTAAGCGATCCGGCGATGCGGAAGGCCATTCTCGATCTGCGCGACGATCCGGCCGCCAGCGCCGCGATGGCCGGGGTGCTGACCCATTCGAATGGCTTCAAGCTGATCGGGGCGATCGGTCGCCGACCGACCGACAGCGAACTTTACATGGCGCACTTCATGGGCGTCGGCGGCGCGGCCAAACTGATTACCAGTGCCGAGAACAATCCCAATGCGAGCGGTGCGCAGTTGTTTCCAAGCGCAGCCGCCGCCAATCGTCCGATTTTCTATGATCGGAGCGGACGCGCGCGTAGCGTCTCTGAAGTCTATTCCGTGCTGTCGTCGCGCTACGCCAGCGCCGCGCGTTCAAGTGTGCCGGGCACTGCCGTCGCTTCTGCAAATGCAGTGCCTGCGGTTCGAATGGCGTCCGCTCCCGTCGACAATGCGGCTTATCTGTCCAGCTTTCCGGATGCTCGCGCGGTGAAACCGGTGTCTGCCGGGGAGCCGTCGCAGGACCTGTCGTTTCACACGCTATTCCAAACCGGCGACCGCACGCAGCCAGTATCGCCAGCGGTTCAGCAGCTTTGGGCTAATGGCCAATCGCAGTCGGCGGCGGTATCGGACGCATTGCGCGCGACGCCGGAAGTTCGTGCGCCACGGCCGTTCGATCTGTTCAGCGACCGCGCCGGCACCTTCAGCAGTTAGAAATCGCCATCGTAGCCCCTCGCGCATATGCGCAGGCTTGCGATCCTTAACAAATCCTCAATCGATGCAGCGGGTTATGGTGAACCCTTTGTTAAGCGTCATGGTTTATTTTGTCTGACAGTGGCATCGCGTCCGGTGTCTTGATGTTGCGTAGGCCTGAACAAGCATGATCGTTCGGCAGTTTATTTCCTGGGTTCGTACCGCGCCTGCCGGTGAGCGCGCGGAGGCCACACGATCTCTGGCGCGGGCCTGGCTGATTTCCAATCTCTCCGAAGATGATCGCGCCGCAGCGGAAGGCGCACTGCTGATGCTGCTCGACGATCCATCGCCGCTGGTGCGTCAAGCGATGGCCGATGTATTTGCCGGCAGCGCACTCGCGCCGGCCACCATCGTGCGAGCGCTGTCGCTCGACCAATCTTCAGTGGCATTGCCGATCCTCGAACACTCGCCATTGCTTATCGACGCGGATCTGGTTGATCTCGTCGCCACCGGAAATTCCGAGACGCAGTGCGCGATTGCGCGCCGCATCAATCTGCCGGCGTCGGTTTGCGCAGCCATCGCCGAGGTCGGATCACCGGCAGCGGCACTCGAACTGATCGAGAATCCGCACGCGGTGCTGGCGCCGTTCTCGTGGGATCGCATTGTCGAACGCCATGGCCATCTCGCTGCGATCCGCGAGTCCATGCTGGGACTGGACGACCTGCCGCTTGCGACGCGGCTGGCGTTGATCGCAAAGCTCTCCGATACGTTGGCGCAGTTCGTGGTCGCACGCCGATGGTTGAGCTCTGATCGTGCTGAACAGATCGTGTTCGAAGCCCGCGACCGTTCGGCCATCAACCTCGCGACGCGTTCGCGTGGCAACGAGACCGGGCAACTGGTGTTGCACCTGCGGGCCACAGGGCAACTCACGGCGGGATTGATCCTGCGCGCCCTGCTGTCGGGCAATCTCGAACTGTTCGATCATGCGCTGGTTGAACTGTCAGGGCTGCCGTCAAGCCGTGTTGCGGCACTGCTTTACGATCGCGGCGGTTCCAGTCTCGATGCGCTGCTGACGCGTGCTGGCCTGCCACCGTCGACGTTCCCGGCGTTCCGCGCCGCGTTGGACGCGACCAATGAGATCGGCTTTGTCGGCACGGTCGACGGCGCGGCGCGGCTGCGCCGCCGCATGGTGGAGCGCGTATTGACGCGATGCGAGTCCGATCCGGACGTCTCCGAGCCGCTGCTGATCCTGTTGCGCCGCTTCGCTACCGAGTCCGCACGCGAGGAAGCACGCGTGTTCTGCGATCAACTGGTGGCGGACGTCATCGATATCGCGCCAGAGCATCAGCGGATTGCGGCATAAGTCGCGACTTCAGTCGGCGACTATCGTAGCATTTCATTGTTTTGACGAAAGCGCGGATCAGGTTCGTGACGACAGGTCGTTCCGTCTAAGGCGGAAAGATTCTAGTCGACCGGCACGATGCTCGGCGCAAGAATGGCTTCGAGGTGTTCCGGACGGTCGTGATTGACGGCCGTCAGATAGTCATCGGCAACGCTGCGCAGGTGGGTGCTCAGCGTTTCGGCCACCCCGATCCGCTCGATGCTGGTTTGCTCGCGGACGATCGCCTGAATGGCTTGCACATGATGCGCGATCAGATCGGCCGGTACCGCCGTGATATCGGGTGCGTGCTCAATGATGCGGCACAGACTGTCGGCCGCGGCGCCGGCGGCGGCATATCCGAAGGTGGCCGCGTCACCCTTGATATCGTGCGCAGCACGAAACAGTTCGTCGCGCGCCGATGCCGTAAAGCCGTTCTTGAGGACCGTGCCGTAAGCGGCAGCGAGCCGATTGCACTCCTCCTGCATCCAGTTGTCGAATTCGCCAGAGAGATCAGCCAACGCTTGTTCGGCGCGCGCCACAGGATCATCCAAGTCCTTGTCGTCGGCATATTGCACCGCGTGGCGCAGCGGATTGGGCTGCGTGATGACATGATGGTCGGCATACGCTTTGATCTGCGGCGCGGGCGTCTTCGATTTGGCCATCATTCGATCCCTTGAGCGGGGGTTATCCCGGCATCCGCGCTTTATCCATCAACGATGGCTGTTGCACGATGTCGGCTTTGGTACCGGTTCGGCGCTCGGGGCCGACGTATGAGCTGTTGACGTTACGCCGCCGGTCCGGCCCGAAATAATTCTTGGTCTTGATGAAGGGGCGCGGATTGGTGACGACGTTCATGATGCGCTGATAGAGACCTTTTGCCGAGATCGGCTTGGCTAGGAACTCCGTGACTCCGGCATCGCGCGCCATTGTGACACGTCGCTTTTCCGAGTGTCCTGTCAGCATGAGAATTGGTGCATAGGGATTGCCGTTGGCATCCGGCTGCCGGATCATCTGCGCCAGTTCGAGACCATCGAAAATCGGCATCGCCCAGTCGGTGATGACGATATCGGGCACATAGTGGCTGAACATTTCCAGCGCGGTCGCGCCGTCCTCGGCTTCGTACACTTCGCGCGCGCCGAAGGAATGCAGCAGCGTGCGCAAAATCCGCCGCATATGCGGATTATCGTCGCAAACGAGAAAGCGGAGCTTATTGAAATCGATCCGGTACATCAAACGGCTCTGGACGTGGCGCCGGCGAAGTCACTATACGCCGCGTTAACTATACGCCGGGGCCGTTAAGGAATGGTTGCCGCTTTTCTCTGGGGCGCGATGCAGATCAGTAGCCGAACTGCTCACTGAGAATGCGTTCTTCGAGACTGTGACCTGGATCGAACAGCATCCGCATCGAGATTGTCTTGTCCGACAAGATCTCGACTCGCACCGCATTGCGCGCTTCGTCGTGATCGGCGACGGCCGCCACCGGCCGTTTGTCGCTTTCCAGCACTTCGATCACCACGAACGCCGAGTCCGGAAGCAGGGCGCCACGCCAGCGCCGGGGGCGGAATGGACTGATCGGCGTCAGCGCCAACAGCGCCGCGTTGATCGGCAGGATCGGGCCTTGCGCCGAGAGGTTATAGGCAGTGGAGCCGGCGGGCGTCGCCACCATGATGCCGTCGGCGACCAGTTCGGCCATCCGCTCGCGCTCATCGATCAGAATACGCAGCCGCGCGGCCTGGTGGGTCTGCCGGAAGACCGAGACTTCATTGATGGCGTGATGCAGATGCACGCTGCCGTTGATGTCGGTCGCGCGCATCAGCAGGGGATGGATCACGGTGTCGCGCGCAGCGGCAAGCCGCGCATACAGATCTTCCGAACGATATTCGTTCATGAGGAAGCCGACGGTGCCGCGATGCATGCCGTAGATCGGTTTTCCCGAGCGCATCAGTTGATGCAATGTCTGCAACATCAAGCCGTCGCCGCCGAGTGCCACGACAACGTCGGCCTTCGAAGGCGGATGATTTCCATAAGTCTTGACCAGACCGGCGAGGGCCTGCTGGGCTTCCGCGCTCGTTCCGGCGACAAAGGCGATCCGCTCGTATCGCTTGGGTGTCGTCATCAACTGTGGGCCTATGTGAGGCGCGCGGCGCAAGGAAGAGCGCCGCTCGAGTCGTCTATACGACCTTTGCCGCATTTGTCGAGCGGATCAATATTTATCGGTGAATTCGCGTGCGGGCGGATACAGGTTGATCAGCGAGGGGCCGGTGCAACGAGCATTGCATCGGCCCTCGTGACAATCTCGATACAGCTTCAATACACCAGGCCGCCGGCCGATGTCTTGTCGAGCGCGGCGGCGAGCGACCGGTATTCGGCGCACGTGGTGCCACACAACTCGGCGATGCGATGGAGGTGGTATTCGGCTTGTTCGCGATTGCCCTGTTCGATCTGCCACAGGCCGTAATACTGCCAGGTGCGGACGTGGCTCGGATCGGCCTTCAAGGCGCGTTCGTACCAGGTCTGGGCGAGTTGGTAATTGCCGAGCTTGCGATAGGAATAGCCGATCAGGTTGGCGACGTCGGCGCGATCATCGTGGCGGAGCGCCTTCAACTGCTCGATAGCGCTGGCGTAGTCATGGCTATCATAGATCGTCGTGTAGGCGTGGCGATAACCCCGAAGAAAGGCGGGATCATCGGCGCTGGATTTTTTCGTCTTAGCCTTCTTGGAGTCTTTCGGCGCCGATTTGGTGGCCGGCGGTGCCGAAGGCTCGTCAGATCCGGCGGCCAAGGCGGGCGAGAAGACCGATGGCATGGCCAGTGTTGTTGACAGAACCGCTGCGGCCATCCATTTCATCACAGAGTGGCTCATGGTTGCTCCTGTTCGTCCGGGTTGATGCGAATAGGCTTCTGATCAAACCTCCCGGCAACCGAAATATTCCATCACGGTCGGGCATTCTTGTCATCCGTTTTGCGGACAGGGACGGGGAGCTTCCGTCATCCGACATGACAAACAATTCATCCAGATGAACGAAGTCCACCGGCGGGCTTCAGACAGGGTTCAGTCGCGGATCGCTAGGCTCGTGTCCATGATCGACGAGCCCGGCCATTCGACCGGTCAACTTCGTGATCGAACAGGAGATGACCATGATCAAGACTATTTCCGCCGCGTTGCTCGCCGTGTCCATGCTTGCCGCGCCTGCCATGGCTGCCGGCCCGTCGCATGCCGCGACCCCCGCCAAGTCGGTCGCCGTCAGCGGCTCCCATGTCAGCGCGAAGGTATTGAATGCGCAGGCGCGGATGCACAAGCATCGCACGGTGCGCCATCATCGCCACCTGCGTGGGCATCACGCCCACAAGCCGATCGTGATGCATCGCGGCCATCGCCACTAAGGCGCGCTACATCTCAAGCCCGGGTTTCACGTTGTCTCGACGTGAAGCCCGGGTTTGTTACGTCATCCTACAGGAATGCGTCGGCGATGGCGTCGAGCCCGCGCCGCCATGACAGTGCGTGGTCGGGATCGAGCGGGATCGCCTCCGAAGCCAGGCGTACGATCACCAGTTCGGCCTCGGGATGGATGTAGATCCATTGGCCATGAATGCCGAGCGCGCAGAGCACGCCTTCGGTGCGGTCGATCTGATACCACTTGCTGCGATAGCTGGCGCCGGGAAACAGTTCGGCGAAATCGCCGCGTGCCCAGGCCGCGCTGCTGTCGTGCTCGTTGATGTCGTCGATCCACCAGCCCGGCACCACCTGACGGCCATCGGCGCCGACACCGCGCCGGCGCATCATTTCACCGAAGCGGGCGAGGTCGCGCGGTGTAACGCAGATGCCGCCGGCGGCGCGCATCGCGCCGTGGGAATCCACGGTGACGTAGCCATCGTGTTCCGCGCCGAGCGGTCCCCAGAGATACTCACTGAGAATGTCCGAGAGCGGTTGGTCGCAGGCGCGCTCAAAGACCCAGCCGAGCACGTCGGTGTTGGTCGAGACGTAATGGAACGTGTCGCCATGCGGCTTGCCGTCCGGACGCATCGTTGCGAGAAAGCGTCGCACGTCCGTCACCTCGCGGCCGGGCGGGGGAATGTCCCAGCCCATGGCATAACGATAGCGGGTCACATCGCCGTCGGGATCGTTATAATCCTCGACGAATTTGATGCCGACCGTCATGTCGAGCAGGTGACGCACGGTGGCGTTGCCATAGACCGAGCGTTCGAGTTCGGGCACGTAGTCGGTGATGAGATCGTCGGGATCGAGCAGGTTGCGATCGGTCAGAATGCCCCCGAGCGAACCGCAGATCGATTTGCTGACGGAGAACACGATATGCGGTGTCCGCGCATCCATACCGTTGGCGTACCATTCGGCGGCGATGCGTCCGCGCCGCAGCATGACCAGCGCGTCAGTGTGGGTGGCGCGCAACGCCTTCGCCAAAGTCGTGGGCTCGCCACCGATGCCGACGAATTCGATGTCCTCGATGCTCTCCAAGCCCGTTTCAAATGGTTTGCCAGGATGCGTGGCCGCGATGTTCGCGGTCGGCAACAGGCGGCGCACGTTGCGGTAGCTCCAGCTGTTGAATGGCGACTGACGCCAATTTGCCAGGGTTACTTGCCTGTCAGGCGAGGGGGGATAATCGTTCATCAGGTCTTTGGCGATCATGTTGTCTCCCTGGGCCGCCGTGGCACACGATGACGCATCTGCAAGCGTCGGATGGCTGCGTTTATAGTGTAGAGACACATTGGTTCCGATGGAACCCGGGGCGGCGCTCTGACACAGTTACGTACGAACGTTGCTATTTGAATGCCATCACGCAACCAAATTGATGCCACGTTGTTTCAAGAGGGTCTTCGCCACAACAAGGGGACCTGCCATGAAGACATTCGTGTTCGCGACGGCTGCATCGTTCGCGTTAGCTGTATCGGCCGTAAGTGGGGTAGCGAATGCTGCTGACCTGCCGCCGCGGCCTTACACAAAGGCGCCGCCACCGGTCACCGCGCCGGCAATTGTCTACAATTGGACCGGATTTTATATCGGCGGCCATCTCGGCGGGGCATTCTCCGGCGACAACAGCCTGCAAGGCAGCGATGCACGGTTCATGGGCGGCGTGCAGGGCGGTTACGACTACCAGTTCGCGAACAATTGGGTCCTGGGCATCGAGGCGAATTATAGCTGGCTGGCTTCGGCCGGCAGCGGCGTGGTGTTTCCCGGTGGAACGGTGGGCGCGCTGGACAATCGCGGGCTCGGCTCGGTCACTGGCCGACTTGGTTTCACCACGGGGCCGGTGCTGCTTTATGCCAAAGGTGGCTATGCATTCAGGGATAGCAATCTCGACGTGAGTGTCGCCGGCGTTTCACAACCGTTCAGTGCGGACGGAAACCGTAAGGATGGCTACACTGTCGGTGCCGGTCTCGAATACATGTTCGCGCCGAACTGGTCGGCCAAGGTCGAGTATCAGTATTACAACTTCGGCAACACCACATTCACGGGTGGTCCGGCCGATATCATCGGCACGAGCTTCCGTAACGACGAACATACGGTCAAAGCCGGCTTGAACTACCGCTTCGGTTGGGGCGGACCGGCTGCAACGAACTACTAACTGCCTCGAGACAGTATCTCCTCGCGATCATCGACGAAAGGCCGGCCGGTTGAGCCGGCCTTTTGCTTGAAGGATGTTAGACAGCTTCATTTCGTCGAAATGGCCTCAGGTGTCGCCAAGATCGAAGGCGCCGAGCCGGAACTCATCCGGCGTTTCACCGAGCGGCGCCACGGCGACCAGAGTGAACGATGCATGGGGATGATCTTGCCAGATGGCGATGTCATCAGCCGTGATCGTCAGCCAGCCGAATCTGAAAAGGTAACGGCCGGGCTCCGCGACCTGACCGACCTCCCGCCATGCGATCTTTCGTGCGCAAACTTGTGTCACGGCGATGACTCCGTGAGGGCCGGGTATCCCGACCTGTTGTGCCGATCGGCCGCGTTGGCTGGCGGCCGGCACCGATCATAACGTGACGCGAGGTGAATTGTCAGCGCTGTCTTGACGTCGCACGGACCGAGGCGAGGTGGTGCCGGTTGAGAGGATTGAACTCCCGACCTTCGGTTTACAAAACCGCTGCTCTACCGCTGAGCTAAACCGGCTGCCCGGGTGACAGCTAGCAGCGCAATTCCGTCGCGACAAGTCCGAACGCGGCTCTTCGCCGGTGTGTTTGCACCGGCGCGCCGTTTGCCGCGTTAAGGATTTCTCGCCCGATTGGTTGCAATTGGGTGGTGTGGAAACCTTACGCGTTAGGCTTACTGGCAAAATGCCACCGGCTCTTAACCCCTGACGCACGCCGTTCGGTTACGGTGATCCATCATTTAAGGACATTCGCGATGCGTGCGGTTTGCGCACTAATGATGCTGGTCGGGATGCCGTTGGCGGCTTCGGCCAATGACGGCTTTTCTGTCGTGATTCCGGGGCGCGCGGGCGTCCCGATCGTCATTAACGGCATTGATGCATCCTATGCTGTCGTCGAGAGCGACTGGGGCCTCGCGAAGAACGTCCATATTCAACCGACCGTCTATGGCGGTCGCAGGATCGAAGCGGAGCCCGAAGTCGGGCACTATTATCCGAGCGCAGGCAAGATGCCGGGGTACGGCCGTCTTGAGCGCGAGCCACCCGTCAACCGCAAGCTGCCGCCGCAGGCCGAGAGCTACAGCCGGTCATGGTCGGCGCGATCGGCGCCTCCGGCCGCTGCCGCCGCCGTTCCATTCTACCCGCCGACGGTAATCGAGGCACCCCCGGACTACCGAACGCCACGCTGGCATCGCCGTGGACTGCTTCCTCGCCCGTGAACGATCAGACAACAACAGATCAACAAGCACTCAAAAAGACCAACAGGAGAGAGTTATGCGTCAAACGTTTTCAGGATTGGTGGCCGCGTTCGCCGTGGTCACCCTCGGTGCCGCGCCGGCGATGGCGTGTGGCAACGGGGGTGGATTATTTTCCAGCCCGTGCTCGCCGTGCGGTCAGGCCTATGTCAGCCCGTGTGGCCAAAGCTATGGCGGGGGTTATGGTTATGCCGGCTACAGCCACTATCAGCGGCTGGCTGTTCCGTCGCCGCAATATTACTGGGTCGATCAGGGACCGGTTTACGATGGTCCCGGCCAGTTCGCGCCGCGCCCGTACTATCAGGAGCGTACCGTTGTTGGTTGGCCGCGTCACTACGGCTACACCGGTGGACCCTATGCCAATCCGATCAACCATTATCCTTATGGCGGCGTCGCGTGGCGCGGTCCGGCGATCAACAGCTATCGCTGGCACCATCGCGCGCGTCCGGCGCATCTGCGCTACGGCTACCGTCCGTATTCCTATCGTTACGCGGCTCGCCCGAGTGTTCGCTACGGCTATGGTGCCCGCCCGAGCATCCGCTACCGTCACGGCCACAGCTACGGCGTTCGGTCAAACGTTCGCTATGGCTATGTGCCGCGTCACGGCTATGCGATCCAGCGTAGCGCTCAGCGCGTCATGAACCCGCATGTCAGTCATGCGCCGCGCTTCCGGGACAGCGGCAGCTATTCGTATCGCAGCGGTTTCCAACACGGGCCGCGCGCGCGCCGCTACTGAATTCCAGATCGGGAAAAACAACCCGCTCGCGGTTCGCCGCGGGCGGGTTTTATTTTGGCGATATCGCTCAGCCCATCAGGCCGAGCCGGCTGGCGCAGATGTAGAGCGAGAGCGCGGCGGCGTTCGAGACGTTCAGGCTCTTGATGTCGCCCGGCATGTCGAGCCGGGTCATCACGCTGCAAGTTTCGCGGGTGAGCTGTCGCAAGCCCTTGCCTTCGGCTCCAAGCACCAGCGCCAATGGTTGTTGCAATGGAACGGCCGCGAGGTTCTCGCCGCCGGCACTATCAAGACCGACGGTGAGAAAGCCACGTTGGTTGAGCGTGGTGAGGGCGCGAGCGAGGTTCTGCACCAGCACCAGCGGCACCAGTTCGAGCGCGCCGGACGCGGACTTGGCGAGAACGCCTGTGGCTTCCGGGCTGTGCCGTGCGGTGGTGACGATCGCCTTGACCGCGAAGGCCGCCGCCGAGCGCATGATGGCGCCGACGTTGTGCGGATCGGTGATCTGGTCCAGCACCAGCACGATTCCCTCCTGCGGCAAGGTTTCGATGCTCGGGGTGGGGAGGGCATCGGCCTCCGCCAGCAGCCCTTGATGGACGGCGTCCGGGCCGAGGAGATGGTCGATCTGCTGCGGGCGGACGATCTCGGGCGTGACGCGGGTTTCGATCGTCTCCTCCGCCAGCCGGCGCGCCGCGTTTTCGGTCAGCAGCAACTTGCGGATGCGGCGGCGGGGATTGGCCAGCGCCGCGGTCACGGTGTGCCAGCCATAAAGAATCACCACGTCGTCGTCGTGGTGATTGCGCTCCCGCCAGTTCCCGCGCGGCGGCCCGGAGCGTGAGGGTTTGCCGGACGAGCGCTGGAAGCGCGGCTTTCGATCATGATCGGTCATGCGGCCTTCTCTCACGGAGGCTGCTCAATGGCAATTTGGGGCCCATGGCGGCCACCAATATATTCTCGCCGCCCTTGGTTGACTTTGCCATGGCGTTTCCGTCATAAACCCGCCCAGCCGAACGCCCTTCGACAGGGTGCTCGTTTTATCGCCAGCGACCGTCCGCTAGCCACCACTCGGGTGGAGGCGTTGCGTGTTGGCGAGGAACGGGGGAGTGTCCCGAGTGGCAAAGGGAGCTGACTGTAAATCAGCCGCCGTATGGCTTCGAAGGTTCGAGTCCTTCTTCCCCCACCATCCTGTTTTTGCTGCTTAATTTTACATCGCGGAGCCGTTCCGAAGGTGCCGGAAATGTCGCATATGCGGCACTGAACGACACCGTGCAGCACGCAATTTCAAATGTCCTCCCCGGTGGCCATTCGAAGTTGCACGCTTCGCGCGGACACTTCTCAAAACCATGGTTCTTTTCCCAGCGCGATCACTGCAGTTGTGCGAAGCTACGCACGACTGCCTGGATATCGGGTCGCTGTTGGTGAAACAGGAGAGTGCTATGGCAACGTGCATCGTCATCGTTCAGTTCGATCTTCCGAAACGAACCGAGGAACAAGCCATCAAGGGAGGAACAGCCTCTGCTCCGACCTATCGCGCGCTCGCGACAAAGGGGCTGGTTCGAAAGGACTACCTGAACGGCGATGAGGGCGGGGGTGGCGTATATCTGTGGGAAAACCGGGCGGCCGCTGAAGCGTGGTTCACTGACGCGCGGATTGCGGAGTTGACGGAGCGTTTCGGCGTCAGGCCGCGCCTGACCTGGTACGATACCCACGTCACGGTCGACAATATCAAGGGCGAGACCCGCGTGAATCGCCTGGCTGTGGATGCTGCCGCGAATTGATCAAATAAGACGACTTCTTGGGCATGCCCGCCGCCAACGCACTTCCGGAGCTGTCGGCCGGACTGTTCGTTGCGACGTGATTCATCGAACATTGGACTGGTCGATCAACTCGACTGAGTTGGTGCCGGGTTGAAAAGTGGGCCGCCGGGTCGCGGCGGCCCACACCGTCATGAAATACATTGGTTCTGAAAATGCCTCCGCGATTTGCGGAGGCCCGTGCTTGATAGACGCGACCAGACATTCTGACTGTGACGAAGTTCACATTCGGGTCGCCGATCGAGTCGCGGATAAGACAGCACGGACGCTCCGCCACCGTCAGGGCCATGTTTCCGCACCGTCCCGCCACAAACCTGTTGCCGAAAGTCACCAGCGCCTCGCTGAATCGTGATCGTTCGGGTTTTCCTTTTGACTGTGCGGGGTTGCATGCCGTTACCTGAGATCGCTGGGCCAAGGACGACGACGATGTTTGAGACTGTGACCGCGATTTTTGGTTTTCTGAGTGCTGGTATTTTTCTGGCTCACGCCATCGATGGCTATCGGTCGGGCCATAACGGCCGCGCCTGAATTTCTCGTTTGAGATTGCTTTGACCCGCCGCCACTGGTGGCCGGCATTTCCAGCATGTGGCAGCACACCGGTGCGCCCGGACGTCGCAACCGGCGAATTTGCCGGAAGTATTTAACGTCCCGTCAAGGTCTTTGCGGAAGCCTGTCGCGACAGGAGGTTGCGCCGTGGCCAAAACCCGCGATTCCAACGTCGGCATCGGACAGCGATCCGCGCGCAGCTATCTGCGACCGGCCGAGACCGGGCAGACGCGCCTGGCCAATTGGCCGCCGCCTTATCGCGCCAAGGAAAGCAAGCCCGTCATCATGAAGCATCAGCCGGGCGAGGTCCCGAAGCGCGCCAAGCCGCGCGGCTGGCGGCTGACGCGGGCGATGTTCTCCGAATTCGCCGACGATTGAGCTGATAAACCACTTACAAGTGGCTCGGCGGCGATGGGAAATCGGTGTTGCCGGTTGAGCCTTCGCGGCGAGCATGATAGTGCATCGCACCAGCGCGGGTGTAGCTCAATGGTAGAGCAGCAGCCTTCCAAGCTGAATACGAGGGTTCGATTCCCTTCACCCGCTCCAGCCGTCTTTGGCCCTCCCAACGTCAAGAAACCGTCCACGGGTGCTCAGGCCCGTTGCGCCTTGGCTGTTGCCGTCGTGGGGCGTTTCGTCGTCAGTGCAAGACTTGCGGCAGTCACGACACGGGCGATGATTCCTTCGACATCGTCGAGGTCGCATAAGCCGTTGGAGAGTTTATCGAGCCGTTCGCTGTCGCGGATAGTTTGGTGTGCCATCGCCAGTGCGAAGTGCAGGCCCCAATAGATATCCACCTCGGGAATATCGGGCAGGGAGCGCTGCATCGCGACTGCGAACCGCCGTAGATGGCTGATCTCGCGATTGCGGATTTTTCGGATCGGCGGCACCGCCTCGATCGAGGCGCGGATCATGAAGCGCGCGGCGGTTGCGCCTTCGCGATCCGGCCCAAGGCAGCCGCGCAAGGTCGGCCCCACCAGTGCGCGGATCACCGCCTCGATGGGCGCCCGGCCGCCGCCGTTTTCCTCGGCGGCCTTCAATTCATTCAATCGCTCGCGATTGGTGGCGATACTCCGCGTCACGAACAATTCGGCGATCAATTCGTCCTTGGAGCCGAAGTGATAGTTGACCGCGGCGAGATTGACGCCGGCCGCCGCGACGATGTCACGCAGCGTCACTTCGGAAAAACCCCGTTCGGCATAGAGTTGTTCGGCGGCATTGAGGATCGCCGCTCGGGTTCGATCTGTCGCCATCGGCGCCGTGCTTTGCTTTGTCGGGTGCGCTTTGTCAGATGCGCCATGCGGGGTGAGCATGCCCCGGTGCGATCTGGCGATTGCAATTCAAACAGTTGTATGAAACTATCGTTTCATAGTCGCGAATTGTCAATGCGTATCCGCATCGGGCGTTTCGCGGTCGCTGCCATCGCGCAATCTTCCGATGCATTCGTGGCCATGCCGCGCGTGTGCACGTCGAGAGTGGGGCGGTAGCGTGATCCCTCATTTTTCAAGACAACCGCGAGGATCCTCCGATGGACTTCAATATGTCTGATCGCCAGCGCGAATGGCTCGACCGCGTGCGCTCGTTCATGACCAAGCATGTGCGCCCGGCCGAACCGATTTATCGGAAGCAGGACGAGACCGGCGACCGCTGGAAGGTCATTCCCATTCTCGAGGAGTTGAAGGAGAAGGCCCGCGCGGAAGGGCTGTGGAACATGTTCATGCCGCCGTCCGAGCATGAGGACGACGAATTCCGCGGCGCCGGACTGACCAATCTCGAATACGCCTCGCTCGCCGAGGAGATGGGCCGCGTGAGCTGGTCCTCGGAAGTGTTCAACTGCTCCGCGCCGGACACCGGCAACATGGAAGTGCTGATGCGTTACGGCACCAAGGAGCACAAGCGTCAGTGGCTGCGTCCGCTGATGGACGGCAAGATTCGTTCGGTGTTCCTGATGACGGAGCCGGCGGTAGCCTCAAGCGACGCGACCAACATCGAAACCAGCATCAAGCGCGATGGCGATCACTACGTCATCAACGGCCGCAAGTGGTGGTCGTCGGGCGCCGGCGATCCACGCTGCAAGATCGGCATCCTGATGGGCAAGACCGATTTCAATGCCGCGCGTCACCAGCAGCAGTCGCAAATCCTGGTGCCGATGGACACCAAGGGCATCACCATCGAGAAGATGCTGCCGGTGTTCGGCTATGACGACGCGCCGCACGGTCACGCGCAAGTGCTATTCGAAAACGTTCGCGTTCCGGCGAGCAACCTGCTGCTCGGCGAAGGTCGTGGCTTCGAGATCGCGCAGGGGCGTCTTGGTCCGGGCCGCATCCATCACTGCATGCGCACCATCGGCAAGGCCGAGGAAGCGCTGGAGAAGATGGTCAAGCGGCTGTCGTCGCGCACCGCCTTCGGCAAGAAGATCATCGAGCAATCGGTGTGGGAACAGCGCATCGCGGAAGCGCGCACCGACATCGAGATGAACCGGCTGCTCTGCCTCAAGGCCGCCGACATGATGGACAAGGTCGGCAACAAGACCGCGCAGCTCGAGATTGCGATGATCAAGGTCGCCGCGCCGAACATGGCGTTGAAGATCATCGATCATGCGATCCAGTCTTACGGTGCCGCCGGCGTGTCGGACGATGCAGGTCTCGCCAACTCCTACGCCCATGTTCGCACGCTGCGGTTGGCGGACGGTCCGGACGAGGTGCACAATCGCGCCATTGCCAGACTTGAACTTCGGAAGTATGCCAATCAGGCGACTTCGAAGTAGCGGGTCAGCCATCGTGGCGCTCCCGCTGGACGAAATCCCGTCCGACGAAATCAAGTCAGACGAAACCAGGTCGGGCGAAACCAAACGGAGCGCCACTTTGGCAGACGGCGTTAGAAAAGACGAAGAGTTCTCCGGCACCAAGCCTGTCGAGGAGCGGCATCGGATAGATGAGATCCGCCTCGACAACTGGATGAAGGAGCACGTCGAAGGTTACGCGGGGCCGCTGACGGTCCTGCAATTCAAGGGCGGGCAATCCAATCCGACGTATCGGCTCGATACGCCGGGCCGTTCCTACGTGATGCGGCGCAAGCCGTTCGGCAAGCTATTGCCGTCGGCGCATGCGGTGGATCGCGAGTTCCGCGTGATCGCGGCGCTCAGCAAGCAAGGCTTTCCCGTCGCGCGCGCTTACGCGCTGTGCACCGACGATTCGGTGATCGGCGCGGCGTTCTACATCATGTCGATGGAAGAGGGGCGTGTGTTCTGGGACCCGGCACTGCCGAGCCAGTCGCCGGAATCGCGTCGCGCGATCTTCACCAGCAAGATCGAGACGCTGGCGAAGCTGCATCAATATAATCCCGAGGCCATCGGTCTCGGCGACTTCGGCAAGCCGGGCAATTATTTCGCGCGTCAGGTTGATCGCTGGACCAAGCAGTATCGCGCCTCGGAGACGCAGCACATTCCGGAAGTCGAGCGGCTGATCGAATGGCTGCCGAGCACCATGCCGGAGCAGCGCCGCGTCTCGATCGTGCATGGCGACTACCGCCTCGACAACATGATCTTTCACGCTACCGAGCCGCGCGTGCAGGCGGTGCTGGATTGGGAGTTGTCGACACTCGGCGATCCGATGGCGGATTTCACGTATCTCCTGATGCAGTGGACCATGCCGGGTCTCGCCAATATCGATCTCAAGGCGCTCAACATTCCGACCATGGATGAAGCGGCGTCGATCTATTGCAAGGTGACGGGCGACGAGGTGCCGGAGTTCAACTGGTACTTCTCCTACAACCTGTTCCGCCTCGCGGGCATCACGCAGGGGATTGCCGGCCGGATTCGCGACGGCACCGCGGCCAGCGCCAAGGCGATGGAATCCGCCAAGCGGACCGTCCCCCTCGCCAAGGCAGCCTGGGAATACGCGCAAAAGGCCGGCGCGAAGTAACGCAATTTTTCGAGGTGCGGTCCGATCTGGATCGCACCTCGATTTTATCCACTTCCGTTTTCTGATGTGCCCGTTGGCGCGCAGCTCCACGCGCCGGACCCGAACCTCATCGTGGCCCTTTCCCCCAATCTTCGCGGCAATCTGTTCATGGTCATCGCCACGGCGTGTTTCGCCATGAACGATGCGATCACCAAATTCGTGTCGTCCGAAATCAATTTCGGACAGGTGATTTTCGTGCGCGGCATGATCGCGATGGTGTTGATCGGGATGCTTGCGGTGCGCAACGGCGCGATACGGCCGGTCCGTACGCTCTTCATCGCGCCGGTGGCGTTGCGCGTGATCGGCGAGATCGGCGGCGCCGTCTGTTTTCTTGCGGCGATCACGCATCTGCCGTTGGCCAATATCTATTCGATCTTTCAGGCCTTGCCGTTGGCGGTGACGCTTGGCGCCGTGATGGTGTTCGGCGAGCAGGTCGGTTGGCGGCGGTGGCTCGCGATCACCGCGGGATTCATCGGCGTGCTCATCATCGTTCGCCCCGGTGTCGCGGGCTTCAACCAGTTTTCGCTGCTGGCGTTGTGCTCGGTGATGTTCTGCGCTGTACGCGATCTCGCGACCAAGCGCATTCCGAAGGAAATCCCGTCACTGTTCATCACGCTTTTGACGACGGTTTCGGTCGGCACCGCAGGCGCCGTGCTGCTGCATCCGCTCGGCGGCTGGACGCCGATGTCGCCACGGACGATGGCGTTGCTGATGGTCGCGGCGATCCTGCTGCCGATCGGCTACAATTGCATCATCCTGTCGCTGCGCATCGGCGACATCTCTGCGGTCGCGCCGTTCCGTTATGCCGCGCTGATCTGGGCGACCCTGATCGGCTACGCGGTGTTCGGCGAAGTGCCCGACACCGCGATGATCGTCGGCGCCGCGATCATCGTCGGCTCGGGCCTCTACGCGCTCTATCGCGAACGCATCCGCGACAGCGATCGCCCGGCGGCCAGCGCATCGAGCCAGCCGCCGGACTGATCGCGTTCAGATCGGCTTGCCAGTGTAGGGCATCGATGCGGTCAAGCCGCCGTCGACCGGGAACGCCTGTCCGTTGACGTAGGAGGCCTCATCGCTGGCGAGGAACAGGCCCATCGCTGCGAGTTCGTGCGGCTGACCGGGGCGCTTCAGCGGATTGAGCTGACCGATCTTGTCCTGCGTGCCGCGCTCCTTGGCGCGATCGAACACCGGCTTGGTCATACCGGTTTCGATCAGGCCGGGACAAACCGCGTTGATGCGCACGCCGGTACCGGAGAGCGAATAGGCGGTGGTCTGCACCAGGCTGATGACGCCGGCTTTCGACGCGGCGTAAGGATGACCGCTGGCGCCGGATTTCAGGCCCGCTACCGATGCGGTGCAGACGATCGAGCCATGACCCTGCTTGGTCATGTGCGGGATCGCGTATTTCACCGCGAGGAATGGACCGATCAGATTGATACGCAGGATTTCCTGCCAATGATCCACCGTCTGCTCGCTGAGCGGGATGAGGCCGCCGCTGATGCCGGCATTCGCCCAGATCGCGTCGAGCTTGCCGTAGGTCGACAGCGCCTTGTCGATGTACGCGATCACATCCTTCTCGGAGCCCGCGTCGGCCATCACGGCCTCGGCAGTGCCGCCGGCCTTGCGAACCTGATCGACGGTTTCCTTGACGCCCTCGGTGCGGTCAACGGCGATCAGCTTGGCGCCTTCCTTGGTGAACAGCAGCGAGGCCGCGCGGCCGATGCCGCTGCCTGCGCCGGTGATGATGACCGATTTGCCTTCGAGGCGACCCATGAAACTCTCCGTTGTTTGCTGTTTGCCGCGCGATGGAATTCATACAATGTTTGAAGCAACCTGCGGCGCAGACGGCCATGTTGGACATGGCGTTGACTTATGATCCCGCTATATCTCACTTACAGCCGCGCGAAACAGTATTGAAGGGCTCTTGCCATGTCGAATCCTCCGCAATCGCCATTCGTGGCTCAGCACAGCGTTCCCGCCGGCGTCGTGGCGACGCGATGGTGGTGGGTGCGTCATGCGCCGGTGCGCGAGGATGGCGGCTGCATCTATGGCCAGACAGACATCGGCTGCGATTGCAGCGATGGTGTTGTCTTCGATGCGGTTGCAAAAATCCTGCCGCGTCAGGCGACGTGGTTTTCGAGCAACCTCAAGCGCACGCATCAAACCGCGAACGCATTATGGCAGGCCGGCTATCCGAAGCCAGCCGCGATGACACAGGACGCCGCATTCGCCGAGCAGCATCTCGGTCAATGGCAGGGGCTCAACCGCGCGGAATTTTTCGCCAGCCGTCCGATAGCCGTCGGCACGTACTGGTTCGCACCGATCGACGAGCCGTCGCCGGGCGGCGAAAGTTTCATGGATCTCTACAACCGCGTCAAAGGCGCGATCCAGCGCATCAATGCCGCGCATGCCGGCGGTGACGTCGTCGTCGTCGCGCACGGCGGCACCATCAAGGCGGCCCTCGGCGTTGCGCTGAACGATCAGCCGGAGCGCGGGCTCGCTTTCACCATCGACAACGTGTCGGTGACGCGGCTCGATCATCTCTCAAGCGACGGTCACAGTGGTTGGCGCATTCCGATGGTCAATCAGCAGCCGTGGATCGCCGATCCATCCCACGCCGCGATGCATCAGCCGTCAGGTGCGGAGCCCGCGAGCGCCACCAAATTGGCGTGACGAACAACCTCGATCACGACAACGCACCGAAACATCAAAGGAGACAGGCATGACCTTGTTCGACATGAAGGGAAAAGTCGCCGTAATCACTGGCTCGACGCGCGGCATCGGCCGCGCCATCGCCGAGCGGATGGCGGAGCACGGCGCCAAGGTGGTGATCTCGTCGCGCAAACAGGACGTTTGCGATCAGGTCGCCAAAGAGGTCAACGACAAATTCGGCAAGGGTACCGCGGTCGCGATCGCCGCGAACATTTCCAGCAAGGAAAACTTGCAAAACCTCGTCGACGAATCCAACAAGGCGTTCGGCAAGATCGACGTGCTGGTCTGCAACGCGGCGTCGAATCCGTATTACGGTCCGCTCGCCGGCATCTCCGACGATCAGTTCAACAAGATCCTCAGCAACAACATCGTCGCCAACAACTGGCTCATCAGCATGGTGGTGCCGCAGATGATCGAGCGCAAGGATGGTTCGATCATCATCGTGTCGTCGATCGGCGGCCTCAAGGGCTCGACCATCCTCGGCGCTTACGCGATCTCAAAAGCCGCCGACATGCAGCTCGCACGCAATCTCGCCTGCGAATACGGCAAACACAACGTCCGCGTAAACTGCATCGCGCCCGGCCTGATCAAGACCGACTTCGCCAAGGCGTTGTGGGACAATCCGGACAACCTCAAGGCCTCGACCGCGCGCTCGCCGCTGCTGCGCATCGGCACGCCGGATGAAATCGCGGGCGCCGCGGTGTTCATGGGCTCGGCCGCGGGCGACTTCATGACCGGGCAGACGGTCGTGATCGACGGCGGCGCGACGATCAGCTGATCTTCACTGGCTTTAGGACGTCCAAAGACGATGCCATAGCTCGGCGACTTCCTTGAAGTCGTCGGGCATGGCTTCGTAACAGATCGAGGCATCGGCAATCTGTTCCCATGGCTGGGCGCTGCGCATGAACAAGTGCGCAACGGGACGCAGCCACGTTGTATCGTCAAGCGTGCCGGCGCGGACGTTGATGCTTTGCCTGCGGCTGCCGCGCTCGCCGTAAATACGTCCGCCGCAATTGCCGCAAAACCAGGACGTCACCTCTGCTTCGCGCGATGTTCGCCGCCACGGTTGTGGAGCGCCTTCCGTGATATGAAAGGCATCGGTTGTGACCGGCATCGACATTGCGAAAGCGCTGCCACTCTGTCGCTGGCAATCGGTGCAATGGCATGCGTAGAGCAGCAGCGGAAAGGCGTCGATTCGATAGCGGACGGCACCGCACGAGCAGCCGCCGGTCAGAGGCAGGTCCGGTTTCTTCATCGACGCCTCGGTCGCCGGGTCGTTTACTCCACCGCCGCGTAGACCAGATTACGGATGACGTTGCGGAAATATTCGCGCTGGCCGGGTCCCTGCGACATGAATACCGCGAACAGGTTTTCTGTCGGGTCGATCCAGAAGAACGTTCCGGCAATGCCGCTCCAGAAGAATTGACCGGCTGAACTCGTGACGGACGCCATGCCTTCGTCGGTTCGCACGCAGAAGCCAAGGCCGAAGCTGTGTCCCGGCGTCAGCAGCGTGCCGTTGCGCGGCAGCGTCGGCCCGAGGTGATCCGACGCCATGAAGGCGAGCGTCTTGCGGCCGATGATGCGTTCGCCGTCGAGCGTGCCGCCGTTCAGCAGCATCTGGCAGAACCGCGCATAGTCCATCGTCGTCGACACCAGACCGCCACCGCCGGATTCCATCGCGGGCTTCTCGGTCATGTCGAACAGTTTGACGGCGTCGCCGGTCCACGGATCCTTCGCGAACGGCTCGGCGAGGCGATCCTTGTTGTCGGCGCTGGTGTGGAAGCCGGTTTCGGTCATCCGCAGCGGCGCGAGGATGCGCTCGGTGAGGTAGGCGCCGAGCGTCTGGCCGGAGACCACCTCGACGATGCGGCCGAGGATGTCGGTGGAGCGGCTGTAGTTCCACTCCGCGCCCGGCTGGCAGATCAGCGGCAGACTGGCGACGATGCGGGCGTGCTCGGCGTTGTCGATCTTGCGGCTGCGCAGCCGCGACTCCTGATACATCTTGTGCACCGGCCCGTTGCCGGTGTGCTCGTAGGTGATGCCGGAGGTGTGGCGCAGCAGGTCCTGAACGGTGATCGCGCGGGCGAGGGGGATCAGCTCCAGCTTGCCGTTCTTCTCGACTGCCACCTTCTGGTCGGCGAATTCCGGGATGAATTTGGTCAGCGGGTCGTCGAGCAGCAGCCGGCCTTCCTCGAACAGCGTCATGATCGCGATCGAGACGATCGGCTTGGTCATCGAGAAGATGCGGAAGATGCTGTCGTGGCGCATCGGGGCGTCTGAGTTGGGGCTTTGCCGGCCCAGCGCGTCGAACCAGCCGATCTGGCCGCGCCGGCCAACCATGACCGTCACGCCGGGGGTCGTTCCCTTGTCGATGTCGCGCTTGAATGCGTCGGACATGCGCTGAAGGCGGGAGCGGGACAGGCCCAAGGTCTCGGGCTTCGCCTGCGGCAGTGGTGGGGTGACCGGACGGCTGGCGGGGGTGGTGGTGGCAGCTTGCGCATTCGCTGGCGGGTTCATCGATATCTCCCGATTGATCTTGTTGTTTGACTTACTAGATAGGGCTTCTTCCGGGACGGTTGGCAAGAGTGGCCCAGAACCTACGACTTGAACAGGGCCGTTTTTTTGAGTAACCAGCCGCCGGTTTGGAGCCGTGCAGATGCCCGGCCGTAAGAGGTGGACATAGATGGCCAAAGAGAAGTTTGAACGCACGAAGCCGCATTGTAACATTGGCACGATTGGTCACGTTGACCATGGCAAGACGTCGCTGACGGCGGCGATTACGAAGGTTTTGGCGGAAGCTGGCGGCGCGACGTTCACGGCGTACGACCAGATCGACAAGGCGCCGGAAGAGAAGGCGCGCGGCATCACGATCTCGACCTCGCACGTCGAGTACGAGACGCCGAACCGGCACTATGCCCACGTCGACTGCCCGGGCCACGCCGACTACGTCAAGAACATGATCACCGGTGCGGCGCAGATGGACGGCGCGATCCTGGTGGTGTCGGCGGCCGACGGCCCGATGCCGCAGACCCGCGAGCACATCCTGCTGGCGCGTCAGGTCGGCGTGCCGGCGCTGGTGGTGTTCCTGAACAAGTGCGACATGGTCGACGATCCGGAACTGCTCGAACTGGTCGAGATGGAAGTGCGCGAGCTGCTGTCGAAGTACGACTTCCCGGGCGACGACGTGCCGATCGTGAAGGGCTCGGCGCTGGCGGCGCTTGAGAACTCGGACCAGAAGCTCGGCCACGACGCGGTGATCGAACTGATGAAGGCGGTCGACGCCTACATCCCGCAGCCGGATCGTCCGGTCGACCAGCCGTTCCTGATGCCGGTTGAAGACGTGTTCTCGATCTCGGGCCGCGGCACGGTGGTGACGGGTCGCGTCGAGCGCGGCATCGTCAAGGTCGGCGAGGAAATCGAGATCGTCGGCATCCGCCCGACGCAGAAGACCACGGTGACCGGCGTTGAAATGTTCCGCAAGCTCCTGGATCAGGGCCAGGCGGGCGACAACATCGGCGCGCTGCTGCGCGGCACCAAGCGCGAGGACGTCGAGCGCGGCCAGGTGCTGTGCAAGCCGGGCTCGGTGAAGCCGCACACCAAGTTCAAGGCGGAAGCCTACAT
>JAFKKN010000013.1 GCA_017305535.1 Hyphomicrobiales bacterium
AGCCTCATGCGCAAAGTGAGAAAGCGCACGAGTGTAGTCACCACGGTCGCACCGGACATCGTCCGGCGTTCCGCGCGCGGTGGGCTTCCGGCTTGCTTCGTGCTCTCCCCGGCGGCGATTCATCCGCTTGGGTTCGTCACCGTCGGTCGATGCTTACATCGCCGCTTCGGTTGAAGCGGACGGCGACGCATCGCCTTGATGCCAGCGACGGGCATCGGGACCACACGACTTGGGCCGGCGCGCCAAGGCGATGCAAATGGGGCGTTTCGTTACCCCGGTCCGCACCGCGCAGCGTCGTCGTCCGCGCGAGGATGACGGCTCACGGCGCCCTCGCCATGGAGGTGACCGCCCTGCCGCCAAAATCTCGCGCCGAACGCTGCCGCGTCCACCGCATCCCGCCCCGCGATTCGTGACGATCGCGAAACGCCCCTCTCATCGGGACGAGACAAAGGAATTAAATCCTAGATCGGGGATTTTGTCAAGATGGGTAGCGTCTCGCACCTGAAGATCGCATTTCCCCATGCGTCATGGCCGGGCTTGTCCCGGCCATCCACGTCTTGAACGGTCGCACGAAGAAAGAACGTGGATCACCGGGCCTTGGCCGCACCGAGGGGCTACGGCCCCGCAGGCGGGACAAGCCCGGTGATGACGTCGTGGTGTAATGCGCGATCCAAAACAAAAGGCCCGACAGCGCTGCCGGGCCTTTTGCTCGATTGGTTGTCGTGACGACGCATGAAACGCCGAAGCAATCCGGTTCAGGTCGGTCTACTGGATTGCTCACGCGCCATGACGGTCGACGACACTATCAATACCGGTAGTGATCCGCCTTGTACGGGCCTTCCTGCTTGACGCCGATGTAGTCGGCCTGATCCTTGCGCAATTCGGTCAGCTTCACGCCGATCTTGGCGAGATGCAAGCGTGCGACCTTTTCGTCGAGCGACTTCGGCAGCACGTAGACTTCCTTCTTGTACTTGCCGTCCTTGTTGTTGGCGAACAGCTCGATCTGCGCCAGCGTCTGGTTGGTGAACGATGCCGACATCACGAACGACGGATGGCCCATGGCGTTGCCGAGGTTTACCAGGCGACCTTCCGACAGCATGATGATGCGATGCTTGTCGGGGAATTCGATCTCGTCGACCTGCGGCTTGATGTTGGTCCACTTCAGGTTCTTCAGCGACGCGATCTGAATCTCGTTGTCGAAGTGGCCAATGTTGCAGACGATGGCACGATCCTTCATCGCGCGCATATGCTCGATGGTGATGATGTCCTTGTTGCCGGTCGCGGTGACGAAGATATCGGCCTGCGGGGCCGCCTCCTCCATCGTCACGACCTGATAGCCTTCCATCGCCGCCTGCAACGCGCAGATCGGGTCGATCTCGGAGACCATCACCCGGCAGCCGGCCTGGCGCAGCGACGCCGCCGAACCCTTGCCGACGTCGCCGAAGCCCGCGACCATCGCCACCTTGCCCGACATCATCACGTCGGTGCCGCGGCGGATGCCGTCGACCAGCGATTCACGGCAACCGTAGAGGTTGTCGAACTTCGACTTGGTAACGCTGTCGTTGACGTTGATGGCGGGCCACAGCAGCGTGCCGGCCTTCTGCATCTCGTACAAGCGATGCACGCCCGTGGTGGTCTCTTCCGAGACACCCTTGATGCTGTCGGCAATCGCCTTGAAGTAGCCCTTCGGCTTGTCCTTGAGCTGCTTCTTGAGCAACGCGAAAAACACTTCCTCCTCCTCGGAGCCCGGCTTGTCGAGGAACGCCGTGTCGCCGTTCTCGGCGCGGAGGCCAAGGTGGACGTACATCGTGGCGTCGCCGCCATCGTCCAGGATCATGTTCGGATGGCCACCGCCATGCCAGTCGAACAGCTTCGCGGTGTAGTCCCAATAGTCCTTCAGGCTCTCGCCCTTCACCGCGAATACCGGAATGCCGGCGGCGGCAATCGCGGCAGCGGCATGATCCTGCGTCGAATAGATGTTACACGACACCCAGCGGATATCGGCGCCGAGTGCCGCCAGCGTCTCGATCAGCACGCCGGTCTGAATCGTCATGTGCAACGAGCCGGCGATGCGTGCGCCCTTCAGCGGTTGCTTCGGGCCGTACTCCTCGCGCGTCGCCATCAGGCCGGGCATTTCGGTTTCGGCCAGCGACAGTTCCTTGCGGCCGAAGTCGGCGAGCCCGATGTCGGCGACGATGTAATCGGTGCCGGCGGAAGGTGCTTTCGCGGTAGCGGTGGTCATAGTGATATTCCTTCGTGTTGCGGTCTGCTCCCTCTCCCCGCCTGCGGGGAGAGGGCAACGGTGGCCTCCGGCCACCTCTTCAAATTCAAGAACGCCGATGCTTCGCATCGGCTATGGTGAGGGGCAACGGCATTGCCGAAACCACGCTCACTGCAATTCAATCGATTCAGTTACCCCCTCACCCGCCGCGCAAAGGCGCGGCGACCTCTCCCCGCAAACGGGGAGAGGTGAAAGGCTTCGCTTACACCGCCTTCTTCAGCGTCTCGGCGAGGTCGGTCTTCTCCCACGAGAAGCCGCCATCGGCATCCGGCGTACGGCCGAAATGGCCATACGACGAGGTGCGCGCGTAGATCGGCTTGTTGAGATCGAGATGCTTGCGGATGCCGCGCGGGGTGAGGTCCATCGATTCCGCGACAGCCTTCTCCAGCTTGTCTTCGCTGACTTTGCCGGTGCCGTGGGTGTCGATGTAGATCGACAGCGGCCGCGCCACGCCGATGGCATAGGAGAGCTGCAAGGTCGCCTTGTCGGCGAGACCGGCGGCAACGATGTTCTTGGCGAGATAACGCGCCGCATAAGCCGCCGAGCGATCCACCTTGGTCGGGTCCTTGCCGGAGAACGCGCCGCCGCCGTGCGGAGCCGCGCCGCCGTAGGTATCGACGATGATCTTGCGGCCGGTGAGACCGCTATCGCCATCGGGACCGCCGATGAAGAACTTTCCGGTCGGGTTGATGTGCCAGATGGTCTTGCCGTTGATCCAGCCTTCCGGCAGCGCCGCGCGCACGTAGGGCTCGACGCGTTCGCGCACCTGGTTCGAGGTCATGTCCTCGATCAGATGCTGGTGCGAGACGACGATCTCGCGCACGCCGACCGGCTTGCCGTTCTCGTATTGCACGGTCACCTGGCTCTTGGAGTCGGGGCCGAGCACCTTCTCCTTGCCAGAGTGACGCGCTTCGGAAATCAGGCGCAGAATCTTGTGGGCGTAGTGGATCGGCGCCGGCATCAGTTCCGGCGTCTCGTTGGTGGCGTAGCCGAACATGATGCCCTGATCGCCCGCGCCCTCTTCCTTGTTGGTGCCGGGCTGCAACGCATCGACGCCCTGCGCGATGTCGGCGGACTGCGGGTGCAGCAGAATTTCGATATCCGCGGTCTTCCAGTGGAAGCCATCCTGCTCGTAGCCGATATCCTTGATGGCGTCGCGGATCACCTGCTCGATGTGATCGTTGGTGACGCTCGCGGGTCCACGGGTTTCGCCGGCAACAACCACCTTGTTGGTGGTGGTCAGCGTTTCACACGCGGCGCGGATCGCCCACGGGTCGATGCCCGCTTTCGGTCCCTCGCGGAAGAACAGATCGACGATCTCGTCGGAGATCCGGTCGCACACCTTGTCGGGGTGACCTTCGGAAACGGATTCACTGGTGAACAGATAAGACGCGCGCATCAAACCAACCTCTTGTCATCCGCTCCCCATGAGCGGCTCTTTCCATGTTGTCCTGAAGTGTCAGTCGCGACGGCGCGAGATGACGTAGGATTCATCGTAAAACCACAACCCGTTATGCTTGCGCAGAACGTCACGCGTGGCGTCGAGATAACCGCCGCTTTGGGTAATCTCCGTCAGGCGGTCATCTTCGATCTGGGCGACATAAACCGCCGCATTCCAGGCTGCGAATGCCGTGGAGGTCCCGATCGGTCCGGTGACCTCGTGCGGCAGCGCTTCCATATCATATCGGAAGATCGAACGGCTATCAGAATAGGCATTAAAGTTGAGGTCGCGCGCCGCCGCCCCCAGCTCATATTTAACGGCGCGCAGCAGCTCGTGACGGTTGACCGGAAACGGATTTTCCCCCGGCCACACCGCCCGGACAATTTCCATCCCCGGGTCGCTTCCGTGCGAATGAATTCCTATCATGCGACCGCCCGGGCGCAGCGCGCGGGCCAGCGGCGCGACGATGCGCTTGGCCCGGAACGCTTCCGACGATTTCGCGCGGTAGGGTTGCGAGGCGATGATGAGGTCGAAATTGGCCTCGGCACGGCCGGCGCGCGGGATCACCGAATCGAGCAGGAACTGGTGATCCTCGCGATAGAGGATCAACGCCACCGGGCGCTCGTAGATCGGCATGCCGGAGCGCTCGCTGACACTGGCGCGCCAGTTCTCCTGCAGGAACGGCTGCAATTCGGCGATCTGCGCCTCGAACTCGCCGGCCGATTGGCCGCGCAGCGGCACCTCGCGCCACACCATGCCGGCGGCGGCCGCGGCGGCGCGCGGCGCCAGCCACGGGGCCTCGGCGTAGTGCATGTTGGTCAGCACGAACACGGTCGAAGGATGCTCGAACAGCCGGTCCGGCAACTTGTCGAGGGTCAATTTGACGTCCTCGAGGCTCAGTTCCTTGCCGGCGACATAGAACGGCATATGCGGGAAACGGCCATGCATCGATCGCAGCACCCGCGCCAGCACGGTGCCGTCGCCGCAACCGGCATCGAACAACCGCAGCGCCGGCGGCCGCGGATGGATGCTGCCGAGCTCCATCGCGATGCGGTCGGCGATCACTCGCTTCTCGCTACAGGTGTGGACGAACAGCAGGTACTTCTGCCGGTTCTCGAAGAAGCGGAAATTGGCGCGCGGGTCGCGCCGCTCGATCGGCGCATCCAGCTCGCGCGGCGGCACCACGCCGCCCGGCGTGTTGGTGGCGATGTAGAGCTGGATCCGCTCCAGCGTATCGATGGTAATGCGCTTGCCCTCGCGCAGCCGCGCCACCAGCTTGCCGTCGTTCACCGCGCGGCGACCGAAGGTCGATTCCGCCATCTCCACCTGACGGCAGAAGTCGGTGATCTGGCCGAGCAGCTGATCGTGTTTCATGCGGGGCGCGGTGGGACGGATGTGAGTGGGCAGAAATCGTGGGCAGAAATAGTTTTATGAAACACCACTACCACTATCTTCCCACAATGAAAACCCGGATTCCACGGCCATAGCGGCCTTGAAAACCGCAGCGCCGGGCGCATCGTTGAAAAAAGACGATGACGGGACGCCGGCCATGTCACATCCGGGCGGGCCACCTCGTCATGACCGTGATTCCCTTCTTGCAAACTCAGGAGCCCCTCATGACCCAGCGTATTCAGGACCCGTTCAAGACCGCCCCGGAGCCGATCAAGGCCCTCGCCGCCGTCGAGACCGCGATCAAGGCCAGCGGCCTCGAGCACAGCCTGATCGAACTGGTGAAGCTGCGCGCCTCGCAGATCAACCAATGCGCCTATTGCATCCACATGCACGCCACCGATGCCCGCAAGGCCGGCGAGACCGAGATGCGCATCTATCTGCTGAGCGCCTGGCGCGAGTCCTCACTCTACAGCCCGCGCGAGCGCGCCGCGCTGGGCTGGACCGAAGCGCTGACGCTGATTTCCGAAACCGGCGCGCCGGACGAAGACTATGCGGCAGTGAAACGCGAGTTCACTGAGGCCGAGCAGGTCAACCTCACGATGCTGATCGGCACCATCAACGCCTGGAACAGGTTCGCCATCGGCTTGCGTGCGGCGCACCCGAAGGAAACGGCGCGTGTCGCGGCCGCCTGACGACGCGACGGCGATTTTCGAGGCGCAGCGGCCACGGCTGCTGCGCCTCGCCTATCGGATGCTCGGCTCGATCAGCGAAGCCGAGGATGTCGTGCAGGACGCATGGTTGCGCTGGCAGCGCGACGATCGCACGGATATCCAGTCGCCGCCCGCGTTCCTGTCGCGGGTGGTGACGCGGCTCTGCCTCGACGCCATGAAATCCGCCCGTGCGCGGCGCGAAACCTATTTCGGCACCTGGCTGCCTGATCCGATCACTGAAGCACCCGACGAGCCGGAGCATGACGACCTGACGCTCACACTGATGATGGCTCTGGAACGACTGTCGCCGCTGGAGCGCGCGGCGTTCCTGCTGCACGACGTGTTCGGCGTCGCACTCGACGAAGTCGCCGGCACGCTGGGCCGCGAAGCGCCGGCGGTGCGGCAACTGGCGGTGCGCGCACGCAAGCATGTGCAGGAGGCACGGCCGCGCTTTCCGGTGGCGAGCGACGAGGGCGAACGGATCGCCGCCGCCTTCTATGACGCCGCCCGCCAGGGCGATGTGCAGGCGCTCAGCCGATTGTTGGCCAAGGACGTCGTCCTGCAATCGGACGGTGGCGGCAAGGTGCTCGCATTCCGCAATCCGATTTTCGGCCTCGCGCGCGTGCTGCGGCTGTATCGCGGGCTGATGCGTAAATATGGTGTCCTGCCGATATCATCGTTCCGGCCGCTGCGGATCGATGGCCTGCCAGGCTACATCAGCCACGAGCGCGATGTGATGCAAACTACCGCGCTCGAAATCGAGGACGGCTTGATCACGCGCATCTACATCACGCGCAATCCGGACAAGCTCAAGCGCATCAGGGCGCTGCTCGATGCAGCGCCCTCGACGCCACAGTGAGGATCAGCCCCACACGTCCTTCGCGACGTTGACGGCCAGCGTCAGCTTGGCCCACTGCTCGTCTTCCGAGAGCACGTTGCCCTCCTCCGTCGAGGCGAAGCCGCATTGCGGCGACACCGCAAGCTGCTCCAGCGGCGCGAACTTGGCGGCTTCCCGCAAGCGGCGCTCGATGTCGGCTTTGTTTTCCAGTTCACCGAACTTCGAGGTGATGACGCCAACCACCACCACCTTGTTGCCCTTGGGCAGGAAGCGCAACGGCTCGAAGCCACCGGCACGGTCGGAATCATATTCAAGGAAGTAGCCGTCATAGTTGATCTTGCCGAGCAGCGTTTCCGCCACCGGCTCGTAGCCGCCGGACGAAATCCAGGTTGAGCGGAAATTGCCGCGACAGACATGCGTGGTAATGGTCATGTCGGCCGGACGCTCGGCGATGGCGTAGTTGATGACGCGGGCGTAAATGTCCTGCAAGCCGTCCGGGTTATCGCCGCGCTCGCGCGACTTCTTCAGCTCCTCCTCCGAACAGAGGTAGGCCCACACGGTGTCGTCGAATTGCAGGTAACGGCAACCCGCGTCGTAGAACGCCTTCACCGCCTTGCGATAGGTCTTGCCGAGGTCTTCGAAGAACGGCTCGAGATCCGGATAGACTTCCTTCGAGATCAGGTTGCGACCGCCGCGGAAATGCAGCACCGCGGGCGACGGGATCGTCATCTTCGCGGTGACGCCGGCAATATCGGCGTGCTTCTTCAGGAAGCGAAAGTGATCGAGCATCGGATGGTTGTCGGGGAAGTCGACCTTGCCGATCACGCGCACCGCGTCGTGACGGGTCTGCACGCCGGCGAACTGAATGCCCAGGTCCGGATGGAACAGTTCGCAGCCGACCAGATCCTTGAGGAAATCGAAGTGCCACCACGAGCGGCGAAACTCGCCGTCGGTCGCGAGTTTCAGGCCGATCGACGCTTGCTTGTGGACGACCTTCTCGATCTCGCTGTCCTCGATCTTGCGCAGATCGTCCGCCGAAATCTCGCCCTTCTCGAGCTTGGCGCGCGCGTCCTTGATGCGCGCCGGGCGCAACAGGCTGCCGACTTCATCGGCGCGAAACGGCGGTTTTGTTCTTTGCATTTTTTCCTCGCGATACTTTAAGTTTCAACCGTCATTGCGAGCGTAGCGAAGCAATCCAGAGGCGACAAGGAAGAACTGGATTGCTTCGTCGCCTCGCTTCTCGCAATGACGCCTCATTCGCATTTTCAAGCCTTTCCGCCGACACCGAGGAAGCGCTCCAGCGGCGCGGCGTCCGCCTGCAACGCCGCGCTGGTGGCCTCATGCACGATGGTTCCGCGATCGAGGATCACGACACGGTCGGCGAGCCGAAGAATTTTATGCGCGTTCTGCTCGACGATGATCGAACAGATGCCACCGGCGCGGGTGATTTCGCCGAGCGCCGCCAGTAACTCATCGACGATGATCGGCGCCAGCCCTTCGGTCGGCTCGTCGAGCAGCAGCACCTTGGGATTGAGCGTCAGCGCGCGGCCGATCGCCAGCATCTGCTGTTCGCCGCCGGAGAGTTGGTTGCCGAAATTCCTGCGACGCTCCCTGAGGCGCGGAAACATGGTGTAGACCCGCTCCACGTCCCACGGGCCGGGCTGCGCCACCGCCGTCATGTTTTCCTCGACGGTGAGCGAACGAAAGATATTGCGCTCCTGCGGCACCCAGCCAATGCCGGCGCGGGCGCGCTGGTCGGAGCGCAGCGGCGTCAGATCGGTGTCGCCGAGCTGAATGGTGCCGCTGAAGCGTCGCGTGGCACCGACGATGGAATTGATCAGGGTGGTCTTGCCGGTGCCGTTGCGGCCGAGCAGCGCCAGCACCTCGCCATCCGCGAGCCGCAGCGTCATGTCCGGCAGCACCACGGCCTCGCCGTAACCGGCGCGCAGATTCTCGATGCTCAGCAGCTCACGCATCGGCGCCCTCGCCGAGATAGACCGCCTTCACGCGAGGATCGTGCGCCACCTCGTCCGGCGTGCCTTCCACCAGCAACGCACCGTTGACCAGCACCGAAAAGCGATCGGCGAAGGAGAATACGAGGTCCATGTCGTGCTCGATCAGCAGCACCGTCACGTCGCGCGGCAGGCTCGCGACGGCGGCGAGAATGTCGTGACGCTCGCTCTGCGGCACGCCAGCGGCGGGCTCGTCCAGCAGCAGCACACGCGGCTTGGTGGCGATGGCGAGCGCGATCTCCAACAGCCGCTGCTTGCCATAAGGCAACGTGCCGGTCGGCTCGTTCATGACGTCGAGCAGATGGAAGCGCGCAAGGTTCTCAGCGATCTCCGCGTTGACGTCGGAGCGCGTTCCCATGCGCCGCCACCAGTCGCCGCCATGGCCGAGCCGCTCCGACACCGCGAGGCCGATGGTCTCCAACGGCGTCAGGTCGGCGTAGAGCTGATTGATCTGAAACGTCCGCGACAGCCCGCGCAACACACGCGCCTGCACCGAGAGGCCGGTAATGTCCGCGCCTTCCAGCAAAATCTTGCCGCCGTTCGGCTTGATCACGCCGGTGAGAAGATTGATCACCGTGGTCTTACCGGCGCCGTTGGGACCGATCAGCGCGTGACGCGCGCCGGCCGCGATCTTCATCGACAGGTCGCGGGTGACATGCAGGCCACCGAACTGCTTGTCGAGACCGATGGTTTCCAGCGCGAAGGTCATGACGCGCTCCGGCCGGGAAACGCCATGCGCCGCATCACCAGACGCGGCAGCCACAGCACGCCGCGATACATCCGTTCGCGGCCGATCAGCACGATCAACACCAGCACGAGGCCGATCCAGAACTGCCAGAATTGCGGCGTCCACGACGAGAATACGTCCTGCAAGACCCGGAATACCACGGCCCCGATCAGGCCGCCGTAGAGATAACCGGCGCCGCCGATCACCAGCACCAGCAGCAGATCGGCGGAGCGTTCGAACGAAAACACATCGAGCGACGCCAGCGCCGTGGTCTGCGTGAACAGCGCGCCGGCGATCCCGGCATAGAACGCCGAGAGCGTGTAGATCGCGATCAGGCGGCGGTTCACCGGAATGCCGATGGCGGCTGCACGCAGCGGGTTATTGCGGATCGCGCGCAGCGACAGGCCGAACGGCGAATGCACGATCAGCCGCGCCAGCAGGAACAGTACGAACAGCACCACAAGGCAGTAGATGAAGCCGACCTTGCCGAAGATATCGAAGGCAAACAGGCCAAGGATCGGATCGATGACGATCCCTTGCAGGCCGTCGAAACCGCCGGTGATATCGGAGAACTTGTTGGCGAGTTCGCGCAGCAACAGCGCGATGCCGAGCGTCACCATCAACTGGCTCAACTCAGAACCGCGGATCACCAGAAAGCTGGTGGCGAAGCCCAGCACCATCGCCGCACCACCCGCCACCACCAGCGCCAGCACCGGCTCCTTGACGAGGCCGTGCACCGCCAGCAGTCCCGCGCAATAGGCGCCGACGCCGAAGAACGCGGCATGGCCCAGCGAGACGATGCCGGCATAGCCGAGGATCAGGTCGAGCGACAGCGCGAACAGCCCGAGCCACGCCATTTCGGTAAGGATCAGGTAGCGATCGGAGAACACGAAAATGGCGGCGACCGCGATCAGCCAGAATGCGGTTTCGCCGTGCCCCCAACGGGCCCGCCGCAACGAAATCTCGCCGACGCCATGATCCGCGCTCATGACCCGCTCACCGCTGCGCCACGCGGCCGAACAGACCGTTCGGACGCCAGATCAGGATCACGATCATCACGGTGTAGATGACGAAGGCGCCGAGCTTCGGCACGTAGTATTTGCCGGCGACATCCGCGATGCCGAGCAACAGCGAGGCCAGGAACGGGCCGGTGATGGTTTGCGAGCCGCCGACCGTCACCACGATCAGAAAGTAGATCATGAACTTGAGCGGAAAATACGGATCGAGCCCGAGGATTTCCGCACCCAGCGCGCCGCCGAGCCCCGCAAGCCCGGAACCGAACGCAAACGTCAGCGCGAACACCTGCGGCACGTTGATGCCGAGGCCGCTTGCGGCGCGCGGATCGTCCACCGCCGCGCGCAGGCGACTGCCGAAGCGGGTGTTCGCCAGCGTCAGTTGAATGCCGAGCGTCAGCAGGCCGCAGATCACGATGATCATCAGGCGATAGCGGCCGACGCCGACGCCGAAGATGTTGAACTGGCCTTCCAGCATCGCCGGCAGATGGATGAAGATCTGCGACGATCCCATCATGTAATCCACCACCGTCACCGCCATGAACACCAGCCCGATGGTGAACAGCACCTGATCAAGCGGGCTGCGGTGATAGAGATGCTTGTAGAGCGTCTGCTCCATCACGATGCCGATCAACGCGCTGGCGATGAAGGCCATCGGCAGGGCGACGAAGAACGGCACACCGGACTTGTTGACCAATACCGCGCAGATGTAGCCGCCGGCCATGGCGAACGCGCCATGCGCGAGGTTGACGAAATTCATCAGCCCGAGCGTGACCGCCAGCCCGCTCGACAGCACGAACAGCAACATGCCGTAGGCGACGCCGTCGAACAGGATGGTGAGAAGCGTGGTCATATCAATTGGCTCGTCGCGTTATGCGGAATTGCGCAAGCCGCCATCGGTGGTCGTCCCCGCGCAGGCGGGGACCCATAACCCCTGACGCCAGCGATGTCTGCACAGCCTTTCATCACAGACGATAGCCGGCTTCCGCCCAACCACCGACACGGCGTATGGGTCCCCGCCTGCGCGGGGACGACGCCGATGATGGGGTGATGCTGCAAATCATCACTTCTTCGTCTTGCCGGGGTCTTTCACGTCCTTGAAGGTCTCGAACTCGACGTTGTAGAGCTCGCCGTCCACCTTCTCGACCTTGCGGATATAGACGTTCTGCACGATGTCGCGGGTCTCGGGATCGATCGAGATCGGGCCGCGCGGGCTTTCCCAGGCCATGCCCTTCATCGCCGCGATCAGCGAGTCGCCGTCGGCCTTGCCGCCGGTCTTCTGCAACGCCGCGTAGATCAGGTGAATGCCGTCATAGCCGCCGACCGCCATGAAGCCGGGCCGCTGGTTGTAGGCCTTCTTGTAGGCGGCGACGAAATCCTTGTTCACCTGCGAGGGATGCGCCGCCGAATAGATGTGCGCCGTCACCGCGCCGAGCGCGGAATCGCCCATGCCGTTGAGCAGGTCGTCGTCCATCACGTCGCCCGGCCCGATCACCTTGATGCCGCTCTTGTCGAGGCCGCGCTCGGCATATTGCTTCATGAAGTTGCCGCCCTGTCCGGCCGGCACGAACACGAACATCGCGTCCGGCTTGGCGTCCTTCATGCGCTGCAGGAACGGCGCGAAGTCCGGATTGGCCAGCGGCACCTTGACCTCCTCGACGATCTGTCCGCCGCCTGCAGTGAAATGATCCTTGAAGAATTTCAGCGCGTCATGGCCCGGCGCGTAATCCGAGGTCAGCGTCGCGACTTTCTTGATGCCGTTTTTCACGGCCCAGTCGCCGATGATGGTGGATGACTGGCCGAGCGTGAAGCTGGTGCGAACGATGTAGGGCGACTTCTCGGTGATGACCGAGGTGCCCGCCGCCATCACGACTTCCGGCACCTTGGCCTGCGTCGCCAGAGGCGCGGCGGCGAAAGCCGCCGGCGTCACGCCGAACCCCGCGATGATGTTGACCTTGTCGTTGACGATCAGTTCCTGCGCCAGGCGCTTGGTGTTGTCCGGCACCGCGGCGTCGTCCTTCAGGATGACCTCGATTTTCTTGCCCGCGACGGTGTCGCCATGCTGCTGCATGTAGAGCTTGACGGCATTGTCGATCTGCTTGCCGGTGGAGGCCTGACCGCCAGTCATCGGCACGATCAGGCCGATCTTGACGGTGTCCTGCGCCTGCACGGCGAAGGCGGATGCGCCCAGCAGCAGGCCGGCGGCAGCCGTTTGAAGCAACGTGTTTCGACGGATGAACATCAGCATTCCTCCCCTGAGCGTCCGCGATTGCACCGATCTTCCGGCGATTTTCGCCGGGTACAATCGAAACCTTTTTAGGCCAGTTTTTAGATCAGCGCGGATTGGCCACGTCTGACCCGGCCCTTTCCCAAAGGGGCACACAAAAGCGGCGGCCGATCAACAGGATTTTAGCCACAAAAAATTGGATAAAACGAATGTTCGGGTGCATCCGCGAACAATACGATTTCCCATGGGTTGTCGCTTCGGGTACGCCTGACCAACCTGATTTGGAGCGAACAGACACGAGATGCGCTGGTTTCTTGGCATCGTTATTGCGGCCGCTGTAACCGTCGCAGTGTACTATGGGTCGGCGCTTTATGGCCTCTCCCATCTGGCGGCCGCCACCCGCGACGGCGACGGCGCCGCGATTGTCGCGCGCACCGATCTTCCCCGGCTGAGCAGTTCCCTGAGCGAGCAGATCGTAAAAGCCTATCTTGAGCGCGTGGGCGCGACCCGGCACGTCGGCGCGATGGAACGGATGCTGGTCGGCGGCTATGGCGCCACGGTCGCGGACGTTCTGGTCGCGAAATTGCTGACCCCTGATAATCTCACTGAATTGCTCAAGGCAGGCCAGCTTGCCGAGACGAAGACATCACCCGCGCTGAAGGGATTGCCGTCCCTGACCGATCTTCAGAAGATCAATCTTCTCACGCAGTTTGGCCGGATCCACTACATCAACCCGGTAAAGCTGAGCATCCGCGTCAGCAAATCCAAAGACCCCGAAGACGCAACCGCCATCGTGCTGCATCGCAGTTCGCTGACCTGGAAGCTGGCGGGGATCGATCTTCCGCGGAAAATACTGCGCGAGATCGCCGCCAGCCTGCCGGCGCGATAATCCGATCAGTCCATGAACACGACGGTCTTGTTGCCATTGAGGATCACGCGATCCTGCAAGTGATGGCGGACGGCGCGCGCCAGCACCCGCCGTTCGATATCGCGACCCTTGCGCACCAGATCCTCCGGCGCATCGCGATGGCTGATGCGCTCGACGTCCTGATCGATGATCGGCCCCTCGTCCAATGCGCTGGTGACGTAGTGCGCGGTCGCGCCGATCAGTTTGACACCGCGCGCATGCGCCTGATGATACGGCCGTGCGCCCTTGAAGCCCGGCAGAAACGAGTGGTGAATGTTGATGCAGCGCCCCGACAATTCTTCCGTCAGCCTGTCCGACAGGATCTGCATGTAGCGGGCGAGCACCACCAGATCGGTTTGCGTCGTCTTGACCAGATCGGAGATGGCGGCTTCCTGCGCCGGCCGGGTTGCGCTGGTCACCGGCAAATAATGAAACGGGATATCGCCGAGATCGAGCCCATTATAGGTTTCGCGCGGATGATTGGAGACGATGGCGGTCGGGATCATCGGCAGTTCGCCGGTGCGCCAGCGATACAGGATATCCGCGAGACAGTGATCGGATTGCGACACCAGCAGCATGACTCGACGCAGCGCCGCGCGATCCCGCATCAGCCAACGCATCGCGAAGCGTTCGGCAATGGCGCCGAAACCGGTTTGCAACGATGACAAACTCACCGCGAGGTCGGCCGCATTGAACACCACCCGCATGAAGAAGAGATCGGACTCGACATCGTTGAACTGCTGCGCGTCGAGAATGTTCTGCCCGTTGTGAGCCAGAAAAGTCGACACCGCCGAGACGATCCCCGGACGATCCGGGCAAGACAGGGTCAGAACGAACTGAGGGTCGGGCATGGTCTGTCCATAGAGCAAGGCCGCACAAGGTCGGCGAAAATTGGCCCTGCTCTATCACCGACAAAGGCGCGCGCCAATCGTCCATGCGGCCGCGCGACTTGACGGCTCCGACCACGCGGACATTATACGAGCAATGAAAAACAAAGGCGGAAACCGATGCCGTTATTGCCGTTGACGAATTTGCGTGTGGTGGAAATCGGCTCGGGTGACGCGCTCGCTTATTGCGGCAAATTATTCTCGGACTTCGGCGCCGAGGTCATCAAGATCGAGCCGTCCGGCGGCGATCCGGCGCGGCATATCGCGCCGGTGGTGAAGGCTGGCACTGGCCGCGAGGAAAGCGCCTGCTTCGCCTGGCTCAATACCAACAAGCAAAGCGTCACCGCCGATCTCGGCAGCCAGGCCGATGTCGCACGCGTCCGCGCAATGCTGAGCAGCGCCGACCTGCTGCTTGATGCACGCGCGCCGGACATCATCGAAAGCTCGCTGCTGAAACACAGCGATCTTCGCGCCACCGATCCCGCGCTGGCCATCACCGCGATCTCATGGTTCGGCGAATACGGCCCTTATCGCGACTACGCCACCACGGATTCGGTGTGCCGCAGCCTTGCCGGGTTGGTGAAACTGGTCGGCGCGGCGGAAGGCCCACCGGTGTTGCCGCGCGACGGCCAGATCGCGGTGATGGCCGGATTGACCGCCTTCATTCCGAGCCTCGCCGGGCTTTACGGCCGCGCGCACGGCGCGCGCCGGTTTGCCGTCAGCGCCTTTGAAGCGATGTTACAGATCAGCGAGTTCGATACCGGGCTCGCGCTGGAGTCCGGTTTCACACGGCCGCGTCTCGCTATCAATCGTTTCGGGCGCGGCTTTCCGGTCGGCAATTTTGCCACCAAGCATGGCTGGCTCGGTGTCACCGTGGTGACGCCGGCGCAATGGAACAGCTTCTGTGCGATGATCGGATTGCCGGAGCTTGGCCCCGATCCGCGCTACTCGGCGACCGCCGACCGTTATCTTCACGCCGACGAACTGAGCCACATCATCCATCCGGTGCTGATGCAGAAAACCGCGCGCGAGTGGTTCGAGCAAGGCATCGAACTGCGGCTGCCGCTCGCGATCGTGCCGGACATGGCCGAACTGCTGGCGCAGCAGGTGCATCGCGAGCGCGGGGCCTTCGCACCGGTCACGATCGGCGAGGCCTCGTTCGACGCGCCGGTGCTGCCGCAACACCTGACGCGCTCGCGCCCCAAGGCCAACGGCGTGGCGCCGCTCGCCGGCGCCCACAACGATACGCCCCTCGCTTCGCGAGCGCGCCTGGCGACACGCGCGGCAACGCCCGACGATCCCCAGCCGCTCAAGGGGCTGCGCGTCATCGACCTGACCATGGGTTGGGCCGGACCGACCGCGACGCGGCAGATGGGTGACCTCGGCGCCGACGTCATCAAGGTGGAGTCGTGCCAGTATCCCGACTGGTTTCGCGGCACCGATCCGCGCGGGCCGTATCATCCGGAGCGCACCTACGAGAAGACCTACTGGTTCCAGATGATGAACCGCAACAAGCGCGGCATCACGCTCGATCTCACTTCGGAAGCCGGCCTCGACCTGCTCAAGCGCCTGCTCAAGACCGCCGACGCCGTGATCGACAACTACGCCGCCGACGTACTGCCGCGCATGGGGCTTGATCCGGCGGCGATGCTCGCGATCAATCCGCGTCTCGTTGTCGTCACGATGCCGGCCTTCGGCACCACCGGCGCGTGGAAGGATTGCCGTGCCTACGGCTCGACGCTGGAACAGGCGTCCGGATTGCCCTCCGTGACCGGCCGCGAGGAAGACCCGCCGACCATGCTGCACGCCGCGTTGGGCGATCCGCTCGGCGGCGTCAGCGCCGGGGCGGCCCTGATGCTCGGCTTCATGCAGCAGCGCAACACCGGCGAAGGCCAGCATATCGACCTGTCGCAGGTCGAGTGCAGCATGCAATTCACCGCGCCCTCGATCATCGAGCAGGCAGCGACCGGAAAAACCTCGCCCCGCATCGGCAACCGCCATCCGCAGTTCGTTCCGAACGGCTGCTTTCCGTGCCTCGGCGAGGATCAGTGGATCACGCTGGCGATCCGTTCCGACGACGAGTGGCCAAAGCTGTGCGCGATCATGCACCGGCCTGATCTCGCCGCCGATCCAGCACTCAAAACCACCGCCGGCCGCCGCCACGAGGAAGACCGCATCGAGATCGCCATCCGGCAGTGGACCACGACCGTTCGTCCCGACCTCGCGATGGTAACGTTGCAGGCCGCCGGGATCGCGGCTGGCGTGGCGCGATTGCCGGCCGATCTCGCCGCCGATCCGCACCTGATGGCGATCCGGCACTGGCAACCGGCGGTACGGCCCTACATGGGCCCGCATCTGTTGCCGTCGGTCTCCTACCGCGAAGGCGACGCGCACCTGCCCTATCCCATCGCCCGCCTTGCCCCGACGCTGGGCCAGCACAATCACGAGGTGCTCGGCGAAGTGCTCGGGCTGAGCGCCGACGAAATCGCAAGGCTGGAGGCCGACGAAGTCATCGGCACAACGGCGACATCGAAGAAGAGCAAGACGAAGGCGGCCTAAGCTGCGAGCTGTGGCGTTGTGAAAGTCTGACCGGAATTTGTTTCAGATGAGCGCGTAACACGAAAGTGTCGTCCCCGCGCAGGCGGGGACCCAGACTCCGCAGCAGTTCGGTTCCATCACTTCGGGCGAGATTATTTTATAACAACCAATGCCAGGGGTAATGGGTCCCCGCCTGCGCGGGGACGACACTGAGGCCTTTGCAAATGGCGTTGAAGCTAGACGCTCTGAAGAGCAGCAAACCCACCACGCTCAACCGTCACTCCCCGTAGCGCCGCAGCCGCTCCAGATCGAGAATGGTGAGCCCGCCATATTCGAGCCGCAGCGCGCCTTCCTTCTCCAGCGCCTTGAGGCAGCGATTGGCGTTCTGCCGCGACATGCCGGAGAGCGCGCCGATTTCCTCCTGGGTGATGTCGAGCTGACGCGTGCCGTCCGGATACAGGATCGGATTGAACAGCGAGGCGATGCAGCGCGCCAGTCGCGCCGTGGGATCGAGCATGCGGCCGTATTCCAACAGCCCCATGAAATGACCGATACGCTCGTTGAGCTGCGAGACCAGGAAACGGTTGAACCCGACGCTGTTCTCGAACAGCCATTGGAATGTCGCGCGCTCCATCAACGCGATCCGGCTGTCGCGCAGCGCCACCGCGTCGTATCGCCGCGTTTCGTTCTTCAACACCGAGCCTTCGCCGAACCAGGCCCCCGACGTGAGACCGGTGAAGGTGACCGCCTTGCCCGAATGCGAGATCGTTCCGATCCTGACGAGGCCGGTGACCACGCCCGTCCAATACTCGAACTTGTCGCCGCGCATGCAGATGAATTCGTTGGCGGCAAAGGCCCGCTCGCTCATCCCGGCGCGCGCGACCTCGACCTCATGATCCTTCAGCCCGGATGCCCACAGCGCGATGCGTTTGAGGTGATCGGCGGCGATCATGTTGGAAGCGGCTCGATGTGACCGCGGCAGCGCGCCGCGACGGCCAATTGTTCACAATGCGGAAGGAATTGTCGGTGGCAAGACATTCCGGCGGTGGGCTTTGCCATAGACATCATAAAAATCGTTGGGCGGCCATCTCTTGACGGCATGGCTGGCGGAAAACAAGAACAACGACAAGACACGCGACTAAGGTCGTACTTTAGTGCGGCCGGTTTGGTGCGACAACTTGCAATATCGTCCGGCGAGGCCCGGACGCGACTTCGTGTCCTGCAAAATCGCAGGCAAAATCCGTGACTTGAGCGATCTTCACCGGCGCCGGGACACGGTTGCGGTCTGGGCATGGCCCACAAGAGCGTCGAAGACGCCGAGCGAGGGAGGGGAAGCGGTGAACGCGACGGCAGATTATGCGTTGGACGTGCGTGGCGTTTCGCTGCGGTTCGGCGGCGTGCGCGCCCTCACCGACGTCAGCTTCGGCGTGCGCGAAGGCGAGCTGTTCTCCATTATCGGCCCCAACGGCGCCGGCAAGACCTCCATCGTCAACTGCATCTCCGGCCGCTATCGCCCCACCGAAGGCAAGCTGTTCTATCGCGGACAGGACATCACCGGCCTCAACACCAATGCCCGCCCGTCGCTCGGCATCGGCCGCACTTTTCAGAACCTCGCGCTGTTCCATCATATGAGCGTGCTCGACAACATCATGGTCGGCCGCCATCACCTGCTGAAGAACAATTTCGTCACCGGCTCGCTCTACTGGCTCAGCGGCGCGCGCCGCGAGGAGCTCAGTCACCGCAACAAGGTCGAGGAGATTATCGACTTCCTCGATCTGCAATCAGTGCGCAAGGCCACCGCCGGCACCCTCTCCTACGGCCTGCGCAAGCGCGTCGAACTCGCGCGCGCCATGGCACTGGAGCCGAAACTGATCCTGCTCGACGAGCCGATGGCCGGCATGAACTTCGAAGAGAAGGAGGACATGGCCCGCTACATCGTCGATCTCAACGAAGAGTTCGGCATGACGGTGGTGATGATCGAGCACGACATGGGCGTGGTGATGGACATCTCGCATCGCGTCGTCGTGCTGGATTTCGGCAAGAAGATCGCCGAGGGCGATCCCGGTGCCGTGCTGGCCGATCCGCATGTGCGCAGCGCCTATCTCGGCGAGGAAGACGAGACGTTGTCCGATCCCGACGACGCGCCGCGGCCGCTGGAGACCAACGCATGAGCAGGCAACCGGCGTTCGACTATCACGCCCGCACCGCGCAGGCGGCGACTTTCCCGAAGATGCTGCGGCTCAACGCCCGTGAGCATGGCAACGAGGTTGCGTTGCGCGAGAAGGATTTCGGGCTGTGGAAGCTGGTCACCTGGGAGCAGTACCATACCCGCACCCGCGACTTCGCGCTGGGCCTGATCGAACTGGGGCTCGGCAAGGATGACGTCGTCGGCATCATCGGCGACAACCGGCCGGACTGGGTTGCCGCCGAGATCGCCACCCACGCCATCGGCGGCTTCAGCCTTGGACTCTATCGCGACGTGCTGGAAGACGAAGCCGCGTATCTCATCAGCTACGGCGAAGCCAAGGTGGTGTTCGCCGAGGACGAGGAGCAGATCGACAAACTGCTCAGCCTCGGCGACCGCGTGCCGAGCATTCGCCACATCGTCTATTGCGATCCGCGCGGCATGCGGAAATACGACGATCCAAGGCTGATGACCGCCGACAAGCTGGCGGAGATGGGCCGCGCCCGCGCCGCGCGCGAACCGGATCTCTACGACCGGCTGGTCGATGCCACCGACGCCGACACCACCGCGATTCTTTGCACCACCTCGGGCACCACCGCCAATCCGAAGCTGGCGATGCTGTCGGGCGGCTCAGTGCTGCGCCATTGCGCCACCTATCTCACCTTCGATCCCAAGGGACCCGACGACGAATACGTCTCGGTGCTGCCGCTGCCTTGGATCATGGAACAGATCTACGCGCTCGGCATGGGGCTTCTGTCGCGGATGAAGGTCAACTTCGTCGAAGAGCCCGAGACGATGATGAACGATTTTCGCGAGATCGCGCCGACCTTCGTGCTGTTCGCGCCGCGCGTCTGGGAATCGCTCGCCGCCGAAGTCCGCGCACGGGTGATGGACGCCTCGCCGCTGAAGCAAAAACTCTACGACATCGGCATGAAGACCGGGCTCGCCGCATTGGAGCAAGGCAAGCACTCGGCCGTCGCCGATGGGCTGTTGTTTCGCGCGCTGCGCGACCGGCTCGGCTTCTCCCGCTTGACGTCGGCCGCTACAGGTGGCGCGGCACTCGGCCCGGATACATTCAAGTTCTTCCGCGCCATGGGCGTGCCGCTGCGCACGCTCTACGGCCAGACCGAAACGCTCGGCGCCTATACCTTGCACCGCGAGGACAGCGTCGATCCCGACACCACCGGTGTCGCGATGGCCGACGATATCGAATTGCGGATCGAGAAAGCGGACGCCAACGGCGTCGGCGAAATCCTCGTCCGCCATCCCAATATGTTCCTCGGCTATTACAAGAACCCGGAAGCCTCCGTTGCCGACATGGACAACGGCTGGATGCGCTCGGGCGACGCCGGTTATTTCAACAAGAGCCGCGAACTCGTCGTCATCGACCGCATCAAGGACATGGCGCAAACACTCGGCGGCGACCGCTTCTCGCCGCAATACATCGAGAACAAGCTGAAGTTTTCGCCCTACGTCGCCGAAGCCGTGGTGCTCGGCGACGGCCGCAACAGTCTCGCCGCGATCATCTGCATCCGCTACTCCATCGTCTCGAAGTGGGCGGAGAAGAACCGCATCGCCTTCACCACCTACACCGATCTTTCGTCGCGTCCCGAGGTCTACAAGCTGCTGCACAAGGAAGTCGAGGCGGTGAACGCCACGCTGCCGCCGGCGCAGCGCATTTCGAAATTCCTGCTGCTCTACAAAGAACTCGATGCCGATGACGGCGAACTGACCCGCACCCGCAAGGTGCGCCGCAATGTCATCAACGAAAAGTACGCCGACATCATCAACGGCATCTACGGCGGCCAGAGCGAGATCAAGGTCGACACCGTGATCCGCTTCCAGGACGGCACCACGCAACGCATCCGTACGACGTTGAAGGTGATCGATCTGATGGGCGGCACCATAAGGGAGGCGGCGGAGTGATGGTGTTGCAGCCCCCATCCCCTCACCCGGCGCGCGATGCCCGCCGACCTCTCCCCGCAGGCGGGGAGAGGTTATCACAAGCTGCATTCTCGATGGTGGACGACCTGCCATGAACACGCAACTCCTCATCCAGCTTCTGGTCAACGGCCTTGTGGTCGGCACGCTGTATGGCGTGGTGGCGATGTCGTTCGTGCTGATCTACAAGGCGACGCAGGTGGTGAACTTCGCGCAGGGCGAATTGCTGCTCGTCGGCGCCTGGGTGTGCTGGGCACTGATGGTGAAGTATCAGGTGCCGTTCTACGCCGCGATGCCGATCACCATGATCTTCATGTTCGTCTTCGGCATCCTGATCCAGATGGTGTTCCTGCGGCCGATGATCGGCGAGCCGATCATCTCGGTCATCATGGTGACCATCGCGCTGTCGACCGTGTTGCAGGCGGCGATGAAGTGGATCTTCGGCGTCAATCCGCAGCCGTTCCCGCCGATCTTCACCAGTCAGTCCGTCAGCCTGCTCGGCCTTCAGATCCAGACCGTCTATGTCATGAGCCTGATCGTCTCGCTGGCGATGATGGCGGCGATGGCGTGGTTCTTCCAGAAGTCCAAACACGGCCTCGCGATGCGCGCCACCGCCTTCGATCAACAGGTGGCGCAATCGCTCGGTATTTCCGTCAAGAACGTCTTCGCAATGTCCTGGGCGATTTCGGCCACCGTATCGGCGGTCGCGGGTGTCGTCGTTGCGGTGGTGAACGGCGTGTCGTCGGGCCTGTCGGTCTATGGCATCAAGGTGTTCCCCGCGGTCATTCTCGGCGGCCTCGATTCCATCGCCGGCGCGGTGCTCGGCGGCATCATCATCGGCCTGCTGGAGAACTTCGCGCAGTTCGTCGACGGCCAGTATCTGCACTGGGGCAATCTTTACGAAGTCGCACCGTTCTACGTGCTGATCATCATTTTGATGATCAAGCCCTACGGACTGTTCGGCACCAAGGACATCGAGCGGGTTTAATCGATCATGGCAAATTCAATGATTCCCGCCGGTGATTTCCGCACCTCCTACGCGGCGGACACCACCATCTTCCCGACGGTGACGAGTCGGAACTTCGCCATCGCCGGGGTCTTGCTGACCTGCGCCGCTCCGTTTCTCTTCAATGAATATTGGCTAAGCCTGCTGATCCAGATCGGCATCTACGGCATCGCCGCGCTCGGGCTCAACGTGCTGGTTGGCTTCACCGGACAGATTTCGATCGGTCACGCGGCGTTCTTCCTGTTCGGCGCATTCTCATCGGCGTACCTGTCGACCAAGATCGGCATCCCGGCCTTCTTTGCGATCCCGCTTGCGGGTCTGGTCACAGCCGTCGTCGGTCTGGTTTTCGGCCTGCCAGCCGCACGCCTGAAGGGACTTTATCTCGCCATCGCAACGCTCGCCGCGCAATATATCCTGCTCGACTTCTTCGCCCGCGCCGAATGGTTTTCCGGCGGCTCGGTGCCGGCGATGGCGGAACCGTTCTCGATCTTCGGCTACGCATTGCAGGGCGACCGGCAGTTCTTCTACGTCGTGCTGGCCTATGTGGTCGTCTGCTTCCTGCTGGTGACCAACATGATGCGCTCGCGCGATGGCCGCGCGCTGGTGGCGGTGCGCGATCACTATCTCTCGGCCGAGATCATGGGCATCAACCTGACCAAATACCGCACGCTGTCGTTCGGCATCGCGGCGTTTTTCGCTGGTATCGGCGGCGCGCTCTACGCCCACTATCAGCTCGTGGTGTCCTATGAAGGATTCGGCATCGAGCGCTCGATCCTGTTTCTCGCCATGGTCATCATCGGCGGGCTCGGCTCCGTCATGGGCACCCTGATGGGCACCGCGTTCGTCGTGCTGCTGCCGGAAGCGATGGAATGGATCACCGCGATCCTCGCCGGCGGTCCGATCGATCATGCGCTTGGCCTGAAGACCAACATCACCTTCCTGCGCGAGATCGCCATCGGCACCATCATCATCGTGTTCCTGGTGTTCGAGCCGGATGGGCTCGCGCATCGCTGGCACCAGATCAAGGCTTACTGGAAACTCTACCCGTTCTCGCACTGAGCGCGGTCCGGGCACCATTCGAACCACTGCAAAAAGCAACAGGAGGAAGACCCATGAAGATCACCACCCTGCTCGGCAGCGCCGCGCTCGCGGTCGTGCTCGGCGCCAGCGGCGCGCTGGCGCAATCGTCCATCAAGATCGGCCACCTCGCCGACTATTCCGGCGGCACGTCCGACGTCGGCACGCCTTACGGCCATGCCGTGGTCGACACTTTCGCCTGGATCAACAAGAACGGCGGCATCAACGGCGTGAAGGTCGATCTCGACAGCGTCGACTATGGCTATCAGGTGCCGCGCGCCATCGCGCAGTACAAGAAGTGGTCGGGCGCCGACAAGGTCTCCGCCATCATGGGCTGGGGCACCGCCGATACCGAGGCGCTGACCGGCTTCGTCGCGCAGGACCAGATCCCCGATATCTCCGGCTCGTACGCGGCCGCGCTTGCGGACCCGACCGGTGCCGGCGGCAAGGCCAAGGCCGCGCCGTACAACTTCTTCTATGGCCCGAGCTACTCCGACGCTCTGCGCGCCGAACTGACCTGGGCCGCCGAGGACTGGAAGGCCAAGGGCAAGAGCGGCGCGCCGAAGTTCGTTCACATGGGCGCCAACCATCCCTATCCGAACGCGCCGAAGGCCGCAGGTGAAGCCATCGCCAAGGAGCTTGGCTTCGAAGTGCTGCCGCCGCTGGTGTTCGCTTTGACGCCGGGCGACTACAGCGCCCAGTGCCTGAGCCTGAAAAGCTCCGGCGCCAACTACGCTTATCTGGGCAACACCGCGGCTTCCAACATCTCGGTGATGAAGGCCTGCAAGACGGCCGGCGTGGACGTCCAGTTCCTCAGCAACGTCTGGGGCATGGACGAGAACGCCGCCAAAGCCGCGGGTGACGCGGCTGACGGCGTCGTGTTCCCGCTGCGCACGGCGGTCGGCTGGGGCGGCAACGCGCCCGGCATGAAGACGGTGGAGGCAATCTCCAAGATGTCCGACCCGACCGGCAAGGTCTATCGCCCGGTGCACTACGTCGCCGGCGTCTGCACGGCGCTCTACATGAAGGAAGCCATCGAATGGGCGGCCAAGAACGGCGGCGTCAGCGGCCCGAACGTGAAGAAGGGCTTCTACCAGAAGGCCGACTGGGTGCCGGCCGGCATGGAAGGCGTCTGCAATCCGTCGACCTGGACCGAGAAGGATCATCGGCCGACCCTGAAGGTTGACCTCTATCGCGCCAAGGTTTCCGGCTCGACCGAAGGCGACCTCAACGACCTGATGGCCAAGGGCACCATCAAGCTCGAGAAGGTCAAGACCATCGACCTGCCGCGCAAGGCGGAATGGCTCGGCTGGTAAACCGCGCCGAAGCACAACCCGCTCCCTCGCCCCGCTCTTGCGGGGAGAGGGTTGGGGTGAGGCGCAGCGGATTGGGGTGAGGGCAAATCCTATCGAGACGCCCCCTCACCCGATCGGCTTCGCTGCG
>JAFKKN010000011.1 GCA_017305535.1 Hyphomicrobiales bacterium
TATCTGGAGCAGGGCAACGGCGCGGCCGACAGTTTTGCGCTCGGCTATGCGGGACATGACGTCACCGCGACGCGTAGCGAACTCGGCCTGCGGCTCGACCGCACCACGGTGCTGGGCGACACGCTGTTGACGTTGCGCGGCCGTGCCGCGTGGGCGCACAACTTCGACACCGCGCGTAACGCCGCCGCGACGTTCCAGGCGCTGCCGGGCTCCGGCTTCCTCGTCAACGGCGCGGCGACGGCGCCCGACGCCGCGCTCGTCACCGCCGGCGCCGAGGTCGCCTGGCGCAACGGCTTCGCGCTCGCTGCGTCTTTCGAGGGCGAGTTCTCCAACAACGTCACCACCTACACCGGAAAGGGGACGCTCAGATACGCGTGGTGAGAAGAGCGAAATATCTGATGACGTGAGCACCGGCCGGCGCTGGCGCGTCAGGCCAACCGCTCAAGTGCCTTTGCCGTCTGGCTTTTGAGCGGTCGATGCAGCCTCTCACACCATTGAGCGACCACAAGGGGCGCGTCTGGTGCTTGACGCTCTGCCGCCCGCTTCTGCACTGATCGCAGATCACGGCTACGACTCCAATTGGAGTCCGCGCTGTCCTGAAAGCCAAGGGCATGGAAGTCTGCAGACCGCTCACCAGAAGCCGAAAGCAGTCGCGTCCTTACGACACAAGGGCCTCTATCGTTCGCGTCACAAGATCCAAATTTGTTCGCCAAGCTCAAGGATTGGGGACGGATCGCTACACGCCACGACCGATGCACCCACACCTTCTTCTCAATTATCTGCGTCTCTGCCGCTGTCGCATTCTAACTCAATCAATGAGCCCTGACATGAAACTCCTCAGCCACGAAGATTGATCGCGGCCGCAAGACGGCCTCGAGTATAGGCCGCTAACTCATTCAATGCATCGATGGCGATGGTCTTCTTGCGATCCGAAATCGCGGTGAAGATTCGTTTATGAAACGAAACGATCTCTTGCCGTTCGCGGACGCGGAATATGATCATGTTGCTAATCGGCTGGAGTCCCTCGATGACTGAATGCATGAGAAATCGCATCAGGGTATTTGCGCTCGCATCCACAATGGCGCGATGAAAGCGAACATCGGAATCACAAAACTCCTCGTCCGTAAGGTTCACCTTCTTCTGCAACTCAAGCTCGGCCCGCATGATTTCCAACTGATCGTTGGTCCGGTGTTCGCATGCCAGCTTCACGCAAACCGACTCGAGCTCCAGCCGCGCGGTAACGATCTGGTCGACGTTGATATCGCCGACGGCGACCATAAGCGTAGTGGAGTTGGCAAGTGAACGCCCCGCTTCAGGAAGGCCCGGGGTAGTGACGAAGTTGCCACCCGTCGGGCCACGACGGGATCTGATCAGATGTTGAGCCGCCAAGCGCTTCAAAGCTTCGCGTATCGTCGGGCGCGAAACGTTGAATTTCGCAGCCAACTCGTCCTCTGACGGCAGCCGGACATCAACTTTGAGTTTGCCTTGCAGGATGGCGGATCGAATATTTTCCGCAATTTGCTTGGCCGCGCTCGCAGTTACGACGTCGCCCAAGTCGAGATCGGGCTTCTTCGCGTTCGTCACTTCGCTGATTCTCCACTGAATTTGACTTTACGAGTACCGGTAAGCAGTTCATTCGACAAGCGTATAACTCACTTAAGAATATTTGTTTGACAAATAGTAATTTGACGATAGGTTCCTCTCACAAAATCTAACTTCAATGAAATGTCCGGCTATTGCGGCGCCGTGTCTCGACGGTGCGCGGCTGCGTGGGAGGAGACAGATATGGTCGACATCGTTCCAATTGGCGAACTCCCGCCGGTGGGAGTTGTGCCTGTGCGAATGCAGGCGCAGGTCATCCGCAGTTCTCGACTAGGAGATCCTGCCAAGGCATTTCAAATCGAGGAAATCGAAACGCCGAAGCCGAAAAAGAAGGAGGTCTTGGTCGCGGTTATGGCCGCGGGCCTCAACTTCAATAACGTTTGGGCCGCTCGCGGCGTTCCGATCGACGTGATCGCAGCCCGCAAGGCGCAGGGGTCTCTTCACGATTTCCACATCGGGGGAAGCGATGCCTCCGGCATAGTCTACGCGGTGGGAGAAGGGGTGGCGAACGTCAAGGTCGGTGACGAGGTCGTTATCCATCCAGGTTTTTGGGATCCGAACGATCCGCACGTTCTTGCCGGCCGCGATCCCATGCTCGCCGGCAGCGCGCAGATCTGGGGATACAACACAAACTTCGGATCGTTTGCGCAGTTCTGCATCGCTTACGATCACCAAATTCTCCCCAAGGCCAAACGTCTCACTTGGGAGCAAGCTGCTGCTCCGACCTTGGTAGGCACCACGGCTTACCGAATGCTCCACGGTTGGAGAGGGCACACGGTGCAAAAGGGCGACGTGGTCTTGGTATGGGGCGGCTCCGGCGGCGTTGGATCTCAAGCAATTCAGATCGCCAAAGAAGCAGGTGCTTTGCCAATCGCTGTCGTCTCTGACGCGAAGAAGGGTGAGTACTGCAAATCGCTCGGTGCCGTCGGCTTCATCGACCGCCGCGAATTCAACCATTGGGGTCAGCCCCCACATTGGACCGACGAAAAAGGGCAGAAGGCATGGACGGCGCAAGCGCGCGCCTTCGGCAAGAAAATCTGGGATATCCTTGGTGAAAAGCGCAGCCCGCAAATCGTGCTCGAACACCCTGGGGAAGACACGATCCCTACCTCGATCTTTGTGTGCGACGCCGGCGGCATGGTGGTGATTTGCGCCGGGACAACCGGCTATTCGGCGGTCGTGGACCTCCGATACCACTGGGTTCGCCAAAAGCGATTGCAAGGTTCCCACGGCACCAACACCGATCAAGCCAGAGCTTACAACGAGCTCGTGATAGCTAACCGAATAGATCCTTGCATGGGAGAGGTGCGCTCCTTCGATCAAGTCGGCCAAGCCCACCAAGACATGATGAACGGCAAGCTCGCTCACGGCAACACGACCATTTTGGTGGGAGCTCCGAAGCCAGGCCTCGGGGCGTCAGCCTGATTGGATGGTGCGAAGTGCGCCGCCTCTATCGAGGCTGAGCCGGCTCACTCCACGAAAGAGAAATGCGGCTCTCTGTCGCTGAAATAATATCAAGGGAGGAAGAGATGAAGGTTACCGCGTGTGTGCTGGCTCTCGCGTTGCTTCCGACGTGTGTCAATGCGCAGACAATGCCAACCTTTAAGGCTGGCGTCCTTAACGACCAGGCAGGTCTGTATGCGGACATAGACGGGCCCGGCGCCGTCCTCGCTGCAAAGATGGCAGTCGAAGATTTCAAGCCAGAGAAGCATGGCTTCAAAGTAGAGGTGCTTGCGGCAGATCATCAAAACAAGGCGGATATCGGCGTCAACATCACCCGAAAATGGTTCGACATAGATAAAGTGGATGCGGTCGTGGACGTTCCCACGTCTTCGGTGGCTCTCGCGATATCGCAGCTCGTCAAGGAGAAAGACAAGACGTTCTTGATCGATGCCGCCGGCTCTTCAGATCTCACCGGCAAGGCCTGTACCCCTAACAACGTTCACTGGACCTACGATACCTGGGCTCTTGCGAACGGTACCGCAAAAGCTGTTATCGGCAAGGGAGGCAAGAGCTGGTTCTTCCTGACGGCGGACTATGCTTTCGGTCACGCACTCGCGCGTGATGCATCAGACATCGTGAAAGCGGAGGGTGGCACGGTCGTCGGGCAGGTATCCGCTCCGTTCCAGACATCGGACTTTTCCTCGTTTCTTCTCCAAGCTCAAAGCAGCAAGGCCCAGATCGTTGCTCTCGCGAACTCCGGCGGCGACACCGTGACCTCGGTGAAGCAGGCACAGGAATTCGGGTTGACCGCCGGTGGTCAGAAACTCGCGGGTCTCTTGGTGTTCCTCTCCGACGTCAAGGCCATGGGGTTGCAAGTTGCTCAGGGGTTGCTGCTGACCGAGGCGTTCTATTGGGATCTCAATGACAAGACGCGCGCGTGGTCCAAGCGTTTCGCTGCCCGCAATGAGGGGCGATTTCCAACCATGAACCAAGCGGGCGTCTACGCGTCGATGTTGCATTGGATGAAGGCCATCGAGGCCATGGACAAAGACAAGGCGCGATCCGGAACGGCTGTCGTCGAAAAGATGAAGCAGATGCCGACCGAAGACGATCTTTTCGGCAAGGGATCGATCAGGAAAGACGGCCGCACCATTCACGACATGTATTTGTTCGAAGTGAAAAAGCCGAGCGAGTCCAAGATGGACTATGACTTCTACAAGCTCGTTGCGACGATTCCCGGAGACCAGGCTTTCCGTCCGATGGACCAAGGTGGTTGCCCGCTCGTCAAGTAGGAGCGTCCCGTGATTTCTGCGCAGTCGAAGACAGTCTCGTTCGCGATACTGCTGATCGCAGAGATTGCGGCTATGTCCACCTGGTTCGCGACGAGCGCGTCGATCAACGCAATAAAGGCCTCGTGGCATCTTTCCTTGACCCACGAGGCCATGTTGACCAACGCCGTACAAGCTGGCTTCGTTGTCGGAACGTTGGTCAGTGCGGTCCTTGCGCTTCCGGACCGAGTGGATTTGCGAAAGCTGTTTGCCGGGTCTGCACTGGTCGCCGCCGTAGCGACCTTTTCGATCGTATTCTTCGAGCCGACATCACCCGTCGTACTCCTACTCCGGTTCATCACGGGCGCGTGCATGGCCGGTGTTTACCCCGTGGGAATGGCAATCGCATCCACCTGGGCCGCCGGGGATCTCGGTTTGCTCATTGGCCTTCTCGTTGGGGGTCTCACGTTGGGCTCTGCTGCCCCGCACATGGTCGCCGCAGCGGATTGGAAAGTCCCCTGCGTGATGGCCGGAAGCGGTGCGTTGATCGCGGCCCTCTCGATCTGCTTTGTGAGACTCGGTCCCAACGTCTGGGCGGCGCCCAAGTTTGAAGCCTCGCTCATTCTGCAAGGGTGGAAAAACCGCGCCGTCCGAGCTGCAAATCTCGGCTATTTCGGCCACATGTGGGAGCTCTACGCCATGTGGGCGTGGATTGGTACCTTTATCCTCGCCAGCTTCGCAAGCACCCAACAAAAGCCGCCCGTGAGCGCGAGCTTGGTGACGTTCGCGATCATCGGGTCGGGAGCGGTGGGCGCGCTGCTTGGTGGTTGGGCGGCGGACCGATGGGGGAGAACGGCCGTAACCAGTCTCTCGATGTTGGTGAGTGGCTGCTGTGCGATCCTGATCGGATTTACATTTGGTGCCGCGCCGATCGTCACCGTTCTGGTCGGCATGATCTGGGGCATATCTGTGATTGCAGACTCAGCCCAATTTTCAGCATCAGTTGCTGAACTGAGCGATGCGCCGCTGCGCGGCACGATGCTCACGCTTCAAACGAGTATCGGCTTTCTGATCACACTTGTGAGCATTCAGGCCATGCCTTTTGTTGTTAAAATCGTCGGGTGGCATCTGGCCTTTTCTATCCTTGCGATTGGACCGTTTCTCGGCACAATCGCAATGTTACGGCTGCGTCAGATGCCTGAATCATGCAAGCTTGCCCAGGGACGCCGATAAACGGAGACGGTCAATGAAGCTCGAATACGTCCAGTATAAGAAGGTCGGCGCGACGGCGCATATTATTCTCACTCGCCCCGAGCGAACCAATGCGCTCAATGGCCAAATGCTGTCGGAAATCATGACGACGATGGATGCGGCCGAAGCCGATGCCGAGGTGCGTGTGATCGTGGTGAGCGGCAGCGGAACGGCTTTCTCATCCGGCTTCGATCTCAAGGAGCAGATGGAGAAGCGCCCGACTGGTGTAACGCAGTGGCGGCCCTTGCTGCAAAAGGACTTCGACGTCGTGATGCGCTTTTGGCGAAGTCCAAAACCGACCATTGCCAGCGTGAGAGGCGCGTGTCTTGCCGGAGCGTTTGAGTTGATGATGGCGTGCGACGTCACGATTGCCAGCGAAACGGCCTTTTTCGGAGAGCCGGAACTCAAGTTTGGCGCAGGAATTGTAGTGATGATCCTGCCATGGCTGGTCGGTCCGAAAGTGGCAAAAGAAATCATTCTCACGGGAGAAGATCGAATCTCATGCGATCGCGCGTATCAGCTTGGGTTGGTCAACCGAATTGTGCCGGATGCGAAGCTTGAAGAGACTGTGAGTGGATTTGCGAAACACATCGCCGCGATCGATCCGGATTTGGTCAAGCAGACAAAGCGAGCGCTCAACAAAGCTTTTGAAATGCGTGGTCTCACGGAAGCGCTTGATGCGGCACTCGACATCGATCTTCAAATTGAGGGTGGAGGCTCTCCCGACAAGATCCAGTTCATGGAGATTGCGCGCTCGCAAGGACTAAAGGCCGCTTTGAGTTGGCGCGACAGTCGCTTTCCGGGACGCGGCTAATGACGGCCCGCCTCCATGATTGGATATTGACGCGGGCAGGTGATGAGGCGGCACTCGAGGGAGCCGGCGCGATATACTCGCGTGCGGCTCTCTCTCGTGAGGCCGAGCTTCTGGCCGCTAAACTCCGGGATGCCGGAGTCGTCAGATCAGAACCGATTGTCCTTCAAATAAACAATGAGCCATCGGATGTATTCGGCTTTCTGGCTATCTGGATGGCTGGTGCAGTCGCCGTGCCGCTGCACGCCGGCGCCGCCGCATCAACCCGCGAGATGGTTGCGAGCCGAACGGGATCTCGCTTCTCGGTGGCCGCGGGGGCGGTGCTCACAATTGCGCTAGACGCTCCACCCGATCGGCCGTTGCTCAAGGATGCTGCGGTTATCGTATTCACGTCGGGCAGCACGGGTGTGCCCAAGGGCGTGGTGATTGGGCACGAAGGCTTTATCGCGAAGCTTGAGATGCTCTCCGAGTTTTTGCCATTGACGAGCGAGGATGTCGTACTCTGCCCGCTGCAACTCACATTCATCTTCGGAATGTGGGTGACCTTTTTGGGTCTCGCGCGTGGCGCCCGCGTCATGCTGTTGGCAAAGTTTTCCATGGATGCCGTCGGCGGATTGCTTCGTGATTGCACGGTCCTTGCTGCTGTGCCGACGATGCTCAAGATGATCACTGCAAGCCCCAAGCCAGCCCTCTCTCGACTGCGCACCATTTTTACGGGCGGCGAGTCACTCGGACATACGCTTCCAGGCAAGCTCAAAGAGCATTTTCCGCTCGTCCAGTACTTCGATCTGTTTGGGCTGACCGAAACAGGATCGTGCGATTTCTGTCTGGCGCCGTCGCATCAGTCCGCGGGCTTGGGAACTATTGGCCATCCGCTCGCCGGTGTGGAATTCAAGCTTGTGCAGACGGAGTTTTCCCAATCGGAGAATGAGGGGGAGCTCCAGATCAAGACGCCCTCCCGTATGCTCGGCTATCTCGACGATCCGGCGCTGACGGATGCTTCATTTGATGGCGCGTTCTTCAAGACGGGAGACTTGGCAAGAATACGCGAGGACGGGCTGGTAGAACTCGTTGGGCGATCCAAGGACATTATATCAAGAGGCGGAAATAAGATTGCCCCGCTTGAAATTGACAATGTGTTTGCCAGGCACCCGTCGATTGCTGCTGCGATGTGCTTCAGTATCCCACACCCGAATTTGGGCGAAGCATTGCACATGATGGTTGTGCCACAGCCTTCCGTCGCCATCACTGAACAGGAGCTGCGAGCTTGGGCTCTGACTAAAATCGAAAAATTTAAGATCCCAGACCAGATTCATATCGTTGAGGCGTTACCCGTTGGACGCACCGGAAAAGCGGATCGGCGGGAGGCCAGAAGTTGGGCGTTGTCCAAGCTTCATTGAGAGCGTTTGTGTAACTAATCAACAGAGAGGAACACGAAGCGAATACGAGCACGGTGGGAGGCCCGCTAGGCGTAGCGGAACTGTCTCCCGGTCCAATGATGTCACATCTCTAATGGAGAGAAGCATGAAGCAAAATGGGAAGGCCGTGTATGACGCGAAGTCTCGTCAAATGGCCGAACAGATGATTCTGGCGGAGAAGCGTCAACTGGCGCGACAATCCGAGGAAGATTGCGACTGCAAGGATGGGATGTTCCCGAGCCAACCAACTCCGAGTCGCCGCGGTCTTTTGTTTGCAGCTGGCTCGGTTGTCGGGGTTATTGGCGCCGCAAGTATCGCGAGGGCTGAACCGCGCAAGGCTCCGCCTGGTGCCACCTTCTATGACGTCGCGGAAGATCCGACGAAGGAGCAGGGGCGCCCGGTAGCTGGCGACGGTGGATACGGGACACGCTCTCAATTCGAGACTGAGGTTCGCGTTCGTTATCCTACTCCAAACGAGAATACCTCCTGGAGCTTTACTCCGCTCAGTGCGATGCTTGGCAATACAACGCCTTCCGGGCTTCATTTCGAGCGGCATCATGCTGGTATTCCAACCATCGATCCCGCCCGCCACAATCTGCTCATCCATGGGATGGTCAAGAACCCGTTGACGTTTTCGGTGGCTGACATCAAGCGAATGCCGAGCGTTACCCGGAAACATTTCATCGAGTGCTCTGGAAATGGTCTGACCGAGTGGAACAAGCCGACCCTGAAGACGGTGCAGGCGACGCACGGACTGCTCAGTACGTCGGAATGGACGGGTGTTCAATTCTCCACGTTCGCCCGGGAGACGGGTCTTTCGGATGGAGCGGCCTGGGTTCTTGCAGAGGGGGCGGACGCCGCGGTGATGACGCGCAGTATTCCTCTCGAGAAAATGTTGAAGGATGCACTAATCGTTTATGGACAGAACGGCGAGGCTATTCGTCCGGAGCAAGGTTATCCCTTGCGCCTTCTGCTGCCGGGATATGAAGGCAATACGCATATCAAATGGCTACGAAGGTTACAGGTTAGCGACAAGCCATTTATGACTCGCGAGGAGACGTCCAAATACACCGACCTTCTCGGAAACGGGAAGGCGCGGATGTTTAGTCTGGATATGGACGCGAAATCGGTGATCACATTCCCATCGGGAGATATGAAGCTGCCTGGCCCCGGCTTCTACAATATCGGAGGCCTAGCATGGAGTGGACGCGGGCGCATTCAATCAGTTGATGTCTCCACCGATGCCGGGAAGACATGGTACCCGGCTCGACTGGAATCAACGCCGGAGCCCATGTGCACAGTACGCTTCAGCTTTCCCTGGATGTGGGACGGAAAGGTCGCGGTGTTGCAGAGCCGGTGCATGGACGAGACCGGTTACGTTCAGCCGACGCTCAAGCAACTGATTGCCATTCGCGGTGACAACGGACCGTTCGGGTCCGTTTATCACCTTAACGCGATCCAAAGCTGGGCGATCAACGAAGCCGGGGAGGTCAGCAATGTCCATGCTTAGAACGATTTTTAGCTGCATGATCGGCTTGTGTGTTTCTACGGGTGTAAACGCTCAATCGATCGTGGATCACTTTGGATTTGGCAAGACACCAGCACCACAAGATATGGCAAAGTACTTTGCGATCCCTCCCTCAGGTGCTGGATTGCCGCCGGGCAGCGGGACAGGAAAAGCAGGAGCGGATATTTTCGCGGAAAACTGTGCAGCTTGTCATGGGGACAAGTTGCAGGGCAACCCGGCCGTAGGTCTCGGTGGAGACCGATTGATCGGAGGGCGGGGATCGCTGGCGTCGAAAACACCGATCAAGACCGTAGAAAGCTATTGGCCCTATTCGACGACGCTGTTTGATTATGTCAAACGAGCGATGCCATTCAATGCCCCGGGCTCCCTGACCGACGATCAGGTCTACAGTCTCGTTGCGTACATTCTCTCCGAGGCCAAGATCGTAAAGCCGACGGACGTGATGAATGCAGACACCCTGCCGAAGGTTGTGATGCCGAATCGGGATGGGTTCATTCCGGATAGCCGTCCGGAGCTGGAGTTGTACCGTTGATTGGTAAAGCGAGCTGTCATCTGGCAATGAAAAATTGACCCTGTAAGCCAGGGGATCGGTGTCAAAAATTGCGCCCCTATGGGTTGGCTGTTGCGCTGCCTGCTTTGTGGTGGTCGGAGATGCTGATCGTGGGGACGATTGCGCGGATACGCCAAGTCGAGTCGCCATCCGGAGTTGGCGACGACGTCCATTGACGATCGCGTCGCGCAATCGAAGGAGATGACGATCGTGCAGGACATCGATCGGAACCTGGAGCGGACTGTTCGCATCGCCGCGCGTGCTCTGGGACGTCATGGCCTCGCGCACGCTTATGGCCATTATTCTGCGCGGATCGATGCTGATTCATTTCTAGTCTGCCCAGCCCGGCCGATGGGACTGGTGAAAGTTGCGGAGCCTTGTGTTGTCGTGTCGGTGATGGAAGCTTTGCCTGGTGGTGTATTGGGTGAGGTTCGCAATCATCAGCAGATCTATCGTAACCGCCCGGAGGTCGGCGGTATCGTGCGCTTCGTCTCGCCGAAGGGGGTGACGCTTGGTGCGTTCGCCAGAGCGCCGAAGGCCCGATACGCCTTTGGCGCTTACGTTGCGCCGGATACGCCGCTCTGGCTCGATCCGCAATTGGTGCGCGATGAGCGCAAGGCGGAAGGCGTTGCCGCCACCATGGTGTGCGACCAGAGGTGCTGTTGCGCGGAGGCGGCTCGGTGACGGCCGGCGAGACTCTGGAGGAGGCCGTCGTTCTTGCCTGGTTCCTGGAGGATGCGTGCTGAAGCGCTGGCTGCAAATTTAGCGGACGAACCGCCCGCGTTCACCGCAGATGAGGCGCGTCAACGCGCGACCAAAGCGGGGCGGCTATCGCCACCTTTTCATGCATCCGAGCGGAAGCAATCTTGCCGAACTTTCTCGGGTGATCGAACAACGACAACTGAAGGTCATCGTCGATCACGCCTATCCGCTTGCGGAGATCGGCGAGGCCCTTGCCTATGTTGGGAACGGGCACGTGAGGGGGCGGGGCCGTCGTCAAAATGAGCTGACGGCGCGCAAGCGCCTCACAAATCGACCACGACGTAGTCGTTCTCCACCGAGACCTTCAGGGTCTCGGCGATGTACGGCCCTTTCACCACGCTCGCTCCCGGCTCGACGTTCACCGCATAGGCTTTCACTCGAAAACGCCTCGGATCGCAGTAGGATTGCCCGGTGCGGATATCGAATTCCCAGCCGTGCCAGGGGCAGCGGATGATTTCGCCGAGCTTGGTGTATTCGATCTCGCCGGGCTCGGAGGACTGGGCGAGGCCGATCAGCGGACCTTCGCACAGCGCCGCGCCCTGATGCGGGCAGCGATTGAGCAAGCCAAAGAATTCGCCCTTGACGTTGAAGACCGCGATCGGCCGCTCGTCGATGGTGAGGAATTTGCGGGAGCCCGGCGGCAGTTCGTCCACCGGGGCAACAACGTGACGCGCCATCAAGTTATTCCGTACAGTTCTCGCGCGTTGCCGAGATAGAAAGCCGCGCGGTTGGCATCGCTGACGCCGGCGGGCAGCACCCGTGACGGCTCATCGTAATCCCAATGCGGATAGTCGGTCGCGAACAGCAGCTTGTCCCAGCCGATCCAGTCGATGGTCTGGAACAGATGATCGCGCCGCTCTGGATCTTCCATCGGTTGCGTCGTCCACCAGATGTGATCCTTGATGTATTCCGACGGCGGGCGCCTCACATGCGGCACCTCGCTGCGCAACCGTTGCCACACACGATCGAGCCGCCACGCCAGCGACGGCGCCCAGCCGAAGCCGGCTTCGATCATGATCATCTTCAGCTTCGGAAAGCGTTCCAGCACACCTTCGAGCACGATGCTGGCAAGCGCGGTCTGCTGGCATTGCGAATGCCCGACCATCTCCTCGATGTAATAACTCGGCCAACCCGACGCGGTGATCGGATTGCCGCCGAAGCCGAACGCATGCACGCCGATCGGCAAGCCGGCCTCCTGCGCTGCTTCGTAGATCGGCCAGTAGCGACGCTGCCCGAGCGGCTCGACGTTGCGGCTGAGCAGCAGCACCTGCACGAAGTTCTTGTCGCCGGCGCGCTTGCGGATTTCGGCGGCGGACGCCTCGCCATCTTCATTGGCGACGACGACCGAGCCCTTGAGGCGCGAATCCTTGCTGGTCCACTCCGCGATCTGCCAGTCGTTGATCGCCGTCGCCAGTGCGGCGCTGAGTTCCTGATTGCGCAGACCTTGCCCGGTGTTGAGCGGATTCAGCACCCCGAGCGCCACGTTGTTCGGATCGAGATGCTGCTGCTGCATGAACGACAGCGACGACCCTTGCACGCCGCCTTCCGGCGGATAGGCGTCGCGGCGCGAGGCGTTGGGCTGCGCCTTCGGATAGGGCGGTCCCACCATCATGCCTTGATAGGCATGGCCACCGTAGGTTTCGAGATGATCGTGCCAGCGCTTCGCCAGATACGGATAGAGATCTTTCATCGAGCGGCGGGCGGGATGGATGTCGCAATCGGCAATCGCGGTCTTGGCCACGACCGATGCGTCGGCAGAGGAACGGAACTGCACATTCATGCCGCGCTCTCCTTCGATCCCGCGCCGCCGAGGCGCGTATAAGTCGCGTAGGGATTGTCGATCATGATCTTGCGCACCAATTCGGGCGACAATCCATCCGGCAGCACCGCGTTACCGTCGAATTGCCAGTGCGGATAATCCGTTGAGAATAGGAGCAATTCGTCCGACTGCATATGATCAAACAGCCGATTTAATGTTCCCGGATCGGGTGGGGCATCTACGGGCTGCAGCGAGAAGCGGATATTGCTGCGCACAATCTCCATCGGCGCGCGGTCGACCCACGGCGTCTCCATCCGCACCCCGCGCCAGAACTTGTGCAACCGCCAGACATAGGACGGCAGCCAGGTGAAGCCGGATTCCAGCATCACCATTTTCAGCCGCGGATATTTGGCAAACACGCCTTCGACGATCAGACTGGTGAGCTGAGTCTGGAACGCCTGCGCCTGCGCGACATAATCCTCGATGTGATACGAACCCCAGCCGACCGAGCTCGGCGGATTGTGATAGTTGCTGCCGGCATGCACACCGATCGGTAGGCCATGGCGCTCCGCGGCAGCATAGATCGGCCAATAAGCGCGCTTGCCGAGCGGCATGTCGCCCATCACCAGCATCAGCACCTGCACGAAACGGCTGTCGCGCGCACAGCGCTCGATCTCGGCGACGGACTTCTCGACGCTCTGCACCGGGATGACGATGGAGCCGCGCAGCCGTGCGTCCTTGTCGAGCCATTCCTTCACCAGCCAGTCGTTCAGCGCACGACAGAATGCATCGGCCATATCTTCGCTGAACACCATCTGCAAACCGTAGAGGGGATTGCAGATGCCGATGCTGGTGCCGAACGGATCGAGCGCCTGCGTTGTGAGATCGTGCAGGTTCGCACCTGGCTTGCCTTTTGCGGGGCGCCAGTCGGGCCGCGCCGAGATCGGCGAGTTCGGCGGATAGGATTGCGACTCGAGATCGGTCATGCCGCGCGTCGTCACCTGATCGCGCCAGTAGTCGTTGAGATACGGCAGCAGGCTGGTGAGATGAGGCAGCGCGGGATGCAGATCGCAATCCACACCGCCTGCGATCGGTGACGTCATGACGCTCAGTTTCCTCTCATCTCAGCCCGGCATTCGCCGACAATTGATGGTATTGCCGCATCGGATCGTGCCATATCATACTGCACCACCACCAGCCTGCAATGCGACGAGGCTGACATGCAAGGGAGCCGAGTGCGATGCAGGAACTGATCGGGATCGCGGAACAGATCGCAGGCAAGCTGATCGCGCGCAAGCAAACCATCGCGGTGGCGGAATCGTCGACCGGCGGATTGATCTCGGCGTCGCTGCTCGCGGTGCCTGGCGCATCTGCCTATTTTCTTGGATCGGCGGTGGTCTATACGCGCGAGGCGCGGCGCATCCTGATGGATATTCCGGATGCCGAAATGAAGGGCATTCGCTCGGCCTCCGAGACTTACGCGAAGCTGCTGGCCAGCCAGATTCGACAACGCTTCTCGTCCGATTGGGGCTTATCCGAAACCGGTGCGACCGGCCCCACAGGCAATCGCTATGGCGACGCCGCGGGTCATACCTGCATCGGCGTTGCCGGCGCCCAGTCGACGGCAATCACGCTGGAGACCGGCAAAGCCGATCGGGTCGCCAACATGCATGCTTTCGCAAGCGCTGCGCTGAAGGAATTGCTGCAGCAAGTCTCGTGCTGAAGATCACTTCTGGAGCGCCTCGTACACCAGCTTCTTGAATGCGTGCTGGACCTGACCGCGCTTTGCGCCAACTTGCACCATCATGACGGCGACGATGTCGTGCTCGGGATCAACGACGAATGCGGGTCCGCTGCCGCTATCCCATTCCAGATTGCCGACCGCGCCCCGCTCCGGAGGCTCCGTCTTGCCGGTATCGATCCGAACCGCGAAGCCAAAACCGAAGCCAAACGCCGCGCCGGGAAAATAGTCGTCGTCGCGTGCAACGCCAGAGCCCGACCCGATTTGATCGGTCGTCATTTGTTCGTAGGATTTCGGGCTGAGGTAACGCTTGCCGTCCAGTTCCCCGCGATGAAGGATCATCTGCGAGAACCGCGCATAATCGGCAGCGGTCGACACCAGCCCGCCACCACCGGATTGCCATTGCGGATGCGCCAGGCGCGCCTGTTCGGAATCGCGCAGTTCGGAATCGTCGGGCATCGGTTTTGCCATGCGGGCGCGATCGGCGGCGGTCGCAATCCCGTAACTGGTGTCCATCATACCGAGGGGTTCAAATATCCGTGCGCGTTCGAATTCAAACAGCGACTTGCCGGAGACCACTTCGATGACACGGCCGAGTATGTCAGTGGAGTGACCATAGCGCCACAGCGTTCCCGGCTGACTTGACAACGGAAGCCCCGCAATCCGCTCGGCAAACACCTTGTTGTCGAAATTGCCGGTGAACAGGTTGGCGTCCGTGTAAGCCGTCGTGATCAGATCGCTGCCGATATATTCGTAAGTGATCCCCGATGTGTGGCGTAACAGATCACGGATAGTGACAGGCCTGTTGGCAGGAACGAGCTTGAGGACAGGCTTACCGTCTGCGGCCACGGCATCGACTCCTACCTTCATCGCCGCGAAGGCGGGAATGTAGCTGGCCACCGGATCGTCGAGCGAGAGTTTTCCGTCGTCGATCAGCATCATCGCCGCGACGCTGGTGATCGGCTTGGTCATCGAATGCAGCGCGAACAACGTGTCCGGCGTCATCGGCGTCTTCGTGGCGGCGTCGCGAACACCGAAGCATTTGAAATAGACCGGTTGTCCATGCTGCTCGATCAGAACGATCGCACCCGGAATGATTCCAGCGTTGGCTTCGCTATTGAACGTCTCGGCCAGATGCTCGAATTTGGTCGGCGATGGCCCTGCTGTGCCTGCCATGCACACCGGCACATCAGTGACCAACGAAACTACCGCCGCGATGAAAAGCATCGGTAGTCGCGTGGCAGGTCCGAACCGGACCTTCCTGACAAGGTCACTCAGCAAGTTGGAAATGACCGACGTCACCACCGGGGGTCTCCCGTCATGCTCTCGACCGAACCTTCCGGCAATTCGCACCGTACAGACAGCGCGAGGGCAGAGTTAGTAATAACACCGAAACCTGCCACGAAGCGCCCCGTGGGGCCATCTAATAATACTTCACCTGCGAAATCGAAACCGGCTCCTATTCCGCGGGAAAGAACACCTCGATGAAGGAAATCACATCGTCCAGCCCGATGCGTCGGCGCATGTCTGTGAATACGAATGGCCGTGTTCCGCGCTGCGCGAGCGCATCCACGCGCATGATGTCGAGGTTCGCGCCGACATACGGCGCGAGGTCCATCTTGTTGATGATCAGCAAATCCGAGCGCGTGATGCCTGGCCCGCCCTTGCGCGGGATTTTCTCGCCCGCCGCGACGTCGATGACATAGAGCGTGATGTCGGCAAGGTCGGGCGAAAATGTTGCGGCGAGATTGTCGCCACCGGATTCGATGAACACCACGTCGAGGTCGGGGAAACGCCGGCGCATCTCGGCGATCGCCGCCAGATTGATCGATGCGTCTTCGCGAATTGCGGTGTGCGGGCAGCCGCCGGTCTCGACGCCGATGATGCGTTCTTCCGGCAGCGCCTGTACGCGGTTGAGAATGAGTTCGTCCTCCTTTGTAAAGATGTCGTTGGTGATGACGCCGACCGAATAGCGTTCGCGCATCGCCTTGCAGAGCATTTCGGTCAGCGTTGTTTTGCCGGCGCCGACCGGGCCACCGATGCCGACGCGTAGTGGGCCATTGGGTGATTTCATGAACGGAATACTCGCGAATATTGCGTTTCGTGCCGCATCGACAAGAGATCAGAGAAAAACGTCGCCGAGCCGAGATCGTCGAGCGAGGAGCGGGCGGCTCGCGACGCCGCCCGCACGATTACGGACTCCAGCGCCGCCAGCGCCGCGACGCCATCACGCTGGCCGAGCGGGACCAGACGAACGGCGGACTGGATCAGGTTCGATGTGAAAGCGTGGAGATAGGCGGTCAGCGTTTCAGGTAACGAGAGTGAGTGTCGTGCGGCGGTCATGCCGACGGCAACAGGATACGGAACCGGGCGACCTTTCAGGAAAGACTGACGCCCTTCCGGGATGATCCATGCCGCTGCGGCTTCGACGAATGCGGAGCCTTGCAATGTTGTCTCCATATGCCGTTCCTTCGATCCGGCCATGGCTTCGGCCAGTTCGATCACGTCGTCGCAATCGCCTCCTGCGGATGCTTCTCGCCACCCTTCGGCCAGCAGCACCGCGTCGTTCCAGCCGGAGCCACGCTCAACGAGATCATCCAACCAGCCGACAAGCGAGGACCGGTCGGAAATCAGTCCGTCATGGATCGCGCGTTCCAGCCCGTGACTGTAGGCAAAGGCACCGACTGGAAAGGCCGGCGACAGCCAGCTCATCAGCCGCAGGAGGGAGGCAGTATTCTCAGTCATGATCATGGTGATGATCGTGCTCGTGGTTATGGCCGTGCTTGTGGTCATGGCCATGCACGTGAGCATGGTCATGGTCGTGATGATGGTAGGCCCCGTGCACCGGCTGAAAACGTTCGATCACTTCGGTCACGATCGCGCCGAGGCCCAGGAGCATGTCGCGGATAACATGATCGCGCCGGATCAGGATGCGTCCCGCCTCGATCTGCGCGGCCAGGTGCCGGTTGCCGAGATGCCAGGCAAGGTGGCTGAGCGGTACATTCGCGCTCGGCCGTATTTCGTAGAGTTTTTCGCGTGCGGCAATGATTGCGATCGTGCGGCCATCCTCCAGCACCAGCACGTCGCCATCGGACAACAGTACGGCTTCGGGCAGATCGACCATCACCTTGTCGCCCCGATCGGTGGTGATCACTTTTCGGCGCAGATGGCGGTCGTGGGAATCGAGCACGACGGTGCCGAAGGGCTCGGCAGCAGTGTGATGAGCGTGAGAAATGGCGCGGAGCATGATTGCCTCAGAACAGAAAATATCGCTGCGCCATCGGCAACACCGTGGCCGGTTCGCAGGTCAGGAGTTCACCGTCGGCGCGCACTTCATAGGTTTCCGGATCGACTTCCATATGCGGCGTCGCGTCGTTCAGGATCATCGATGCCTTGGAGATGCCGCCGCGCGTGTTGTCCACCGCGACCATTTCCTTCGCGACGCCCAGCTTGCCTTGCAGGCCGGTGGCAAGTGCCGCTTGACTGACGAACGTCACGGACGATATCGCCGGCGCGCGGCCGAAACTGCCGAACATCGGGCGGTAGTGCACAGGCTGCGGCGTCGGGATCGAGGCGTTGGGGTCGCCCATCGGCGCTGCGGCGATCATGCCGCCCACCAGAACCATGTCCGGCTTTACGCCGAAAAAGGCGGGACTCCACAAGACGAGATCGGCGCGCTTGCCGACTTCAATCGAGCCGACATGTTTTGACATGCCCTGTGCGATCGCGGGATTGATGGTGTACTTGGCGATGTAGCGACGCACGCGCAGATTATCGTTGTCTCCCGTTTCGCCGGGCAGCCGCCCGCGCTGCACCTTCATCTTGTGCGCGGTTTGCCAGGTCCGGATCGGTACCTCGCCGACGCGGCCCATTGCCTGGCTGTCGGACGAGATGATCGAGAACGCGCCGATGTCGTGAAGAATGTCCTCCGCCGCGATGGTCTCCTTGCGGATACGGCTTTCGGCGAATGCGATGTCTTCCGGGATCGACGGCGACAGGTGATGGCACACCATCAGCATGTCGAGATGCTCGGCGATGGTGTTCTGCGTATAGGGTCGTGTCGGGTTGGTGGACGACGGGATCACATTTTGCAGCCCACATACCTTGATGATATCCGGCGCGTGCCCGCCGCCGGCGCCTTCGGTATGGAACGCGTGAATGGTGCGACCCTTGAAGGCCGCGACGGTGTCCTCGACAAAGCCGCTCTCATTCAGCGTGTCGGTGTGGATCATCACCTGCACGTCATGGTCGTCGGCCACCGAGAGGCAATTGTCGATCGCGGCCGGCGTGGTGCCCCAGTCCTCGTGCAGTTTCAGCGCGCAGGCGCCGCCTTCGATCATTTCGACGAGCGCGGTCGGCTTCGAGGCATTGCCCTTACCCGACAGGCCGAGATTGATCGGAAACGCGTCGAAGCTCTGCATCATGCGCCCAAGATGCCAGGGGCCGGGCGTGCAGGTGGTCGCCAACGTGCCATGCGCTGGCCCCGTACCGCCACCGAGCATGGTGGTGATGCCAGACATTAATGCCTCCTCGATCTGCTGCGGGCAGATGAAATGGATATGCGCATCGATGCCGCCGGCGGTGAGGATTTTGCCTTCGCCTGCGATGACCTCCGTGCCGGGGCCGATAACGATGTCGACACCGGGCTGTGTATCCGGATTGCCGGCCTTGCCGATCGCGGCGATGCGCCCGTCCGTCAACCCGACATCGGCTTTGACGATGCCCCAATGGTCGACGATCAGCGCGTTGGTGACGACGGTATCGACCGCGCCCTCGGCGCGCGACATCTGGCTTTGGCCCATGCCGTCGCGGATCACCTTGCCGCCACCGAATTTCACTTCCTCGCCGTAGGTCGTGAAGTCCTTCTCCACCTCGATGAACAACTCCGTGTCGGCAAGGCGAACCTTGTCGCCGATTGTCGGGCCATACATCCGGGCATAAGCGGCGCGTGACAGCGTGACCGGCATCAGAGTTGTCCCATCACCTGTTGACGGAAGCCGTAAACCGCACGGTTTCCGCTCAAGGGCACGAGGCGCACCTCGCGGCTTTGGCCGGGCTCGAAGCGCACCGCGGTGCCTGCGGGAATATCAAGCCGCATGCCGCGCGCAGCCGGGCGATCGAACTCGAGCGCCGCGTTGGCTTCGAAGAAATGATAGTGCGAGCCGACCTGGATCGGCCGGTCGCCGGTATTGGCGATCAGCAATGTGATTTGCGCCGCGCCCGCGTTGAGCACGATGTCGCCTCCAGCGGGCAGGAATTCTCCGGGTATCATCGTCACATCCCCGCAAACAGCCAGAGTCCTCCGAGCGCCGTCAGCCCACCGGCAAGGCGCGTCACGAAGGCGCCACCAAACCGCGCCGCACCGAGGCCGATGGCAACGCCGATCCCATGCAGCATCGCGGTCGCGAGTACGAAACCGGCCATGAAGGGCAGCGCACCGGCCCCACCCAGCTCGCCGCCATGCGCATAGCCATGAAACAGCGCGAAGAAGCCGACCACCGCCATGCCCACATATGTCGGCACCTGCAGGGCAACCAATGCCAGCAGTCCAAGAATCACAACCGACGCTGCAATGGTGGGCTCGACGAAAGGCAGTGGGGTGCCTGCCAGCGCTGCCGCGAAGCCGATCATCATCGCGATCAAAAATGCCGCCGGAACCGCCCAGATGGCGCGTCCGCCGAGAAGCGCCGCCCACAAGCCGACGCCGACCATCGCCAGGATGTGATCAGCGCCGGAAAACGGATGCGACAACCCGGCGGAGAGGGAGCCATGCTCGGCGGGGTTCAGGTGCGCGAAAGCGGGGGTTGATGCCAGAAGCATCAGGGCGGTGGTTGTAATGACGAGGCGACGAGTCATGTTCTTTTCCCTCTACCGTATCGGCTCATGCACGGTGACCAGCTTGGTTCCGTCCGGAAAAGTTGCTTCCACCTGCACGTCGTGGATCATCTCCGCGACGCCTTCCATCACCTGCTGGCGGCGCACCACATGCGCGCCGGCTTCCATCAGGTCGGCGACCGAGCGACCGTCGCGCGCACCCTCCACGACGAAATCGGTAATCAGGGCGATGGCCTCCGGATGGTTCAGCTTGACGCCGCGCTCCATGCGCTTTCGAGCGACGATGGCGGCCATCGCGACAAGCAACTTGTCTTTTTCGCGCGGCGTGAGGTTCATGCGGAATCCCTAGAGTTGCCAGGCTTTGGGGAGCGGCTGCCCGCCCAACAGAAGCGTCAGAATGGGCTCGAGCCTTCGTCGGAGCATCAGGCCGCTGATCGCCGCGAGCCGAACGACGAGCTTGCCGTTCCAAGCGCTGGCACCGCCGTCCTCGCCAAGCGCGGCGCGCACGGGGGCCAGCAAACGCTCGAATTCGCTCCCGGCATAGAACACGGTCGCGAAGGCGGAGCGGCCGCCCAATGTCGCAGCGCTCGCCGTCATCCCGGCAATATCGCCGTTTAACCGCAAATCGTCGGCGAAGATGAGCTTGCCGTCGCGGCGAACGCGCCAGCGGTCACGCAGAGAGCCGGCGCGCACGCGCTCGCCCATTGCCGTGCGCCCGAGCAACACCGCCTCCACCGCGACGAGTTCGGCGTCGCCCTCCAGGCCCAGGTCGAGACGGCGCGACAGCCGCCCGCCGTCGAACAGGATGGTTTCCTGTGGCAGCCAGGCGAGACGGGCGCCGCGGGCCGCACGCAAGCTATTCTCAATGACGGCGTCGTTGCCGATGGAACGGTAAACACGCTCACAAGCCTGTGTGGTGAGAACCGCCGCCGCGCCGACACCAAGCTCCGCCTCGACCCGAAACCGGTCGCCGCCGGTCAGCCCGCCTGCGGTGTTGATGACGATGGCTTCGGGGCACTGACCCGGCAGCGGCGTCGGCAACCTGATTTTAGCGCAGCCTTCCTGAAACAGCGTCTGTAGCCGGCACGCTCCGTCGCGCATGCCAAAGGCGATACGCGCGCGCCCCTCGGCGCGCTGCAATCTGCCCGGTGCGTCAGAACATGGGGTGTCGACGTACATCCGGATCGTCCAGGACAACGGCTTGGTCAAAATAGATTATCTCGCCTCGGTTCGTGACTGCAATGCGTTCCCGACCGGAAATAAGACGGCGATACACCTCATAGGGCCATCTGTCGGCCGATCTCGGTAGGATCGAGTGCCGCTCGGTCGCAGCGATATTTCACAGCGCCACGATCCATGACGATGAAATCGTCGCCCAGTTCGCAGGCGAAATCGAGATATTGCTCGACCAGCACGATCGCGATGTTGCCGAGATTGCGCAGATAGGAAATAGCGCGGCCGATATCCTTGATGATCGAGGGCTGAATGCCCTCCGTCGGCTCGTCCAGCAACAGCAATTTCGGTCGCATCACCAGCGCGCGTCCAATCGCGAGTTGCTGCTGTTGTCCGCCCGACAGGTCGCCGCCACGGCGGGGCAGCATCGATTTCAGCACGGGAAACAGAGAGAACACGTCATCGGGGATGCTCCGGTCGCGCCGCCTCAGCGGAGCATAGCCGGTCTTGAGATTCTCCTCGACGGTCAGCAGCGGGAAAATCTCGCGGCCTTGCGGCACCAGCGATATGCCGCGCCGGGCGCGCTCGTAAGGCTTGAGCGACGAGATGCTGGCGCCATCGAGGCAGATCGAACCGCTTGCGATCGCTTGCTGGCCGACGAGGGCGCGCAACAGGCTGGTCTTGCCGACGCCGTTGCGGCCCAGCACGCAGGTGACCTTGCCGGGTTCGGCGGTCAGCGAGATGCCACGCAGGGCCTGCGCCGCGCCATAGAAAAGATTGATGTCCTTGATCTCCAGCATGGTCATTCCTTCCGCGCGCGATCTTTCGGGATCATGCGCTATCGTCCCAAATAGACGTCGATCACGCGCTCGTTCGCGGAGACCTGATCGATGGTGCCTTCCGCGAGCACCGATCCTTCATGCAGGCAGGTGACCCGCACGCCGAGTTCGCGAATGAACGTCATGTCGTGTTCGACAACCACGACGGTCTTGTCGCGGTTGATGGTCTTGAGCAACTCGGCGGTCTGGTGGGTTTCAACGTCGGTCATGCCGGCGACCGGCTCGTCGACCAGCAGCAGTTTCGGGTCTTGCGCCAGCAGCATTCCGATCTCGAGCCATTGCTTCTGGCCGTGCGACAGGTTCCCCGCCAATCGGCGGCGCGCGCCGGTCAGGCGGATGATTTCGAGGACCTGATCGATCCGATCGGCATCGGCCCTGGAGTCCTGCCAGAACAAGGTGGAGCGAACACGATGATCAACGTTCAAGGCCAGCAGCAGATTGTCTTCGACGGTCTGGCTTTCGAACACGGTCGGCTTCTGAAACTTGCGGCCGATACCAAGCTCGGCGATCTGCGTTTCGTCCAACCGCGTCAGGTCGGTGACGCCGTCGAACAGGACGTCGCCGCTGTCGGGTCTGGTTTTGCCGGTGATGATGTCCATCATCGTCGTCTTGCCGGCGCCGTTGGGGCCGATGATCGCGCGCATCTCGCCGGGGGCGATCGTCATCGACAGATTGTTAATGGCATGGAAGCCGTCGAACGAGACATGCACGCCGTCGAGATAGAGCATCGCCGAGGTCTTGCGGGTATCCAGTGCGTTCATCCGCTCACTCCGCCATGTGAGGTTTGACTGCGCCGTCTTCGAATGCGGCGCTGCGGGCATCTTCCGATAGACTGGTTGCCTGTCGCGCGTCGCGCCATGCATTCCAGGTGCCGACAATTCCCTTCGGCAGCAGCAGGGTGACCAGAACGAACAGTGCGCCGAGCATGAACAGCCAGTACGGCGCCAGCACGCCCGACGTGAAAACCGTCTTGGCGTAGTTGACCGCGACGGCGCCGAGCGCCGCGCCGATCAGAGTGCCGCGTCCGCCGACCGCGACCCAGATCACCGCCTCGATGGAATTGCCCGGCGCGAATTCGCCGGGATTGATGATGCCGACCTGCGGGACATAAAGCGCGCCCGCTATACCCGCGATGCAGGCGGACAGTGTGAACACGAACAGCTTATAGGATTCCACGCGATAGCCGAGAAACCGGGTGCGGGACTCCGCATCGCGAATGGCGATCAGCACCTTGCCGAGCTTGGAGCCGACCACGGCGCGGCAGATCAGGAAACTGATCGCAAGCGCGAGGCAACTGAGCGCGAACAGCGCCGCGCGCGTGCCTTCCGCTTGCACATTGAAGCCGAGGATATCCTTGAAGTCGGTGAGGCCGTTGTTGCCGCCGAAACCGAAATCGTTGCGAAAGAAGCCCAGCAGCAAGGCATAGGTCATCGCCTGTGTGATGATGGAGAGGTAGACGCCGGTGACACGCGAGCGGAAAGCCAGCCAGCCGAAGCAGAACGCGAGCAGGCCCGGCACCAGCACCACCATCAGCGCCGCGAACCAGAACATGTCGAAGCCCTGCCAATACCACGGCAGCGATTTCCAGTTCAGGAACACCATGAAATCCGGCAGCACCGGATCGGCATAGACGCCGCGCGTGCCGATCTGGCGCATCAGGTACATGCCCATGGCGTATCCGCCCAGCGCGAAGAATGCGCCATGACCGAGCGAGAGAATGCCGCAATAGCCCCAGATCAGATCGATTGAGAGCGCCAGCACGGCGTAACAGACATATTTGCCGAACAACGTCATCAGATAGGTCGGCACATGAAGCATCGATGTGTCCGGCAGCAGCAGATTGGACAGCGGCAGCAGCACGCCGACCGTCGCGACGATCGCAAGAAAGATGGTCGCCCGGCGATCGAGCGAACGGGTGAGGATATGCGGCATCATGCGTCCACCGCCCGGCCCTTGAGCGCGAACAGGCCGCGCGGACGTTTCTGAATGAACAGGATGATGAGAACGAGGATCGCGATCTTGCCGAGCACCGCGCCCGCCACCGGTTCCAGGAACTTGTTGGCGATGCCGAGCGTGAAGGCGCCGATCAACGTTCCCCACAAATTGCCGACGCCGCCAAACACCACCACCATGAAGGAATCGATGATGTAGCTTTGCCCAAGATTGGGACTAACGTTATCGATCTGCGACAGCGCGACCCCGGCAACTCCGGCAATGCCGGAGCCAAGACCGAAGGTCAGCGCGTCGACCCGCGACGTCGCGATGCCCATCGAAGCCGCCATCCTGCGGTTCTGCGTCACCGCCCGCATTTCCAGGCCAAGGCGTGTGAAGCGCAACATGGCGAGCAGGATGACGAACACCGTCAGCGCGAAGCAGAGAATCCACAGCCGGTTATAGGTGATGGTGATCTGCCCGAGGTCGAAGGCGCCGCTCATCCATGACGGATTTCCGACTTCGCGGTTGTTTGGACCGAAGATGGTGCGGACGGCCTGCTGCAGGATCAGCGAAAGACCCCACGTGGCCAGCAACGTTTCCAGCGGACGGCCGTAGAGGAAACGGATGATGGTGCGCTCGATCGAAACGCCGATCGCGCCGGCGACGACGAAGGCGAGCGGCACGGCGATCAGTAGCGAATAGTCGAAGGCCGCGGGATAGCTGGTGCGGATCGTCTCCTGCACGACGAAGGTGGTATAGGCGCCGACCATCACCATTTCGCCGTGCGCCATGTTGATGACCCCCATCACACCGAAGGTGATGGCGAGGCCGATGGCGGCGAGCAGCAGAACCGAACCGAGCGACAGGCCGTACCAGGCGTTCTGCACGGTCGACCACAATGCGAGATTGCCTTTGATGGATGTCATCGCGGCGGTCGCGGCGCGCGTAACGGCTGGTGATGCGTCTCCCGGCAAGCCGGACAGCAGCGCCAGGGCGTCCTGATCGCCGCGCGCCTTGATAGTGGCGACGGCATCAAGCTTGTCGGCCTCGCTGGCATCGGTCTTGAACAGGACGACAGCGGCGCGGGCCGCGGCAAGGGCCTTTCGCGCCGTGTCGTTGGTCTCGTTCCTCAGGGCGGCGTCGAGCGGCGCCAGCGAACTTTCCTCATGGTTCTTGAAAACGGACTGTGCGGCCTGAATCCGAACAGCGACATCGGGTGAAAGCAGCGTCAGGCTGCCCAACGCGGCATCGATGGTCCGGCGCAAGCGATTGTTGAGACGAACAGGGCTGGCGCTGTCGGGAAGCGTTGCGACGGACTGGCCGTTCGCGGCGTCGACGATCTTGCTGTCTGTACCCTTGATGAAAACCTTCTTGCTGTCTTCGTCCGCATACAGCCTGCCATCTTTCAGCGCGCTGATGATGGGATAGGCCAGCGGATTGCCGCTGACTTGCAGATGCGAGACGGCGGTTTCTGAATCCGCGAAGGATCGTGCGGCGAACAGGGCGACGTCGTCTTCGAACGAGGCCGCGTGAGCGGGAACGCCGGACCATCCGGAGCATATCGTGACCGAAAGAGCGAGAATCGCACCCGCGCGTTTGATGCGGCCGACGATGCGGCGTGAAACGTCCGAATTGAAAAACACGGCAATACTCCGGCAAGAAAGGAAGGCGGCGCGCAGCCGCCTTCCGGTGTCAGGTCGCGATCGCTACGATCCCTGACCACCGCACTTCTTGGTGATCTTGTTGTAGTTGCCGCACTTCAAGGTCACCCAGTCGGCCTCGAGATCCTTGGAGCCCTCGAGGTAGTCCGACCATGCGTCGCCAGGGACCAGCCTGGCTTTCGTCGGATCGTCGGGAGAGACGACGTTGAACTGTCCGTCGCCCTGGATTTCGCCGATGAACACCGGCTTGGTGATGTGGTGGTTGGGCAGCATTTCCGAGACGCCGCCGGTCAGGTTCGCCTGCTTGATGCCGGGCAATGCTTCGATCACCTTGTCAGGATCGAATGACTTGGCCTTCTCGACCGCCTTCACCCACATATGGAAGCCGATGTAGTGAGCCTCCATCGGATCATTGGTGGTGCGCTTCGGGTTCTTGGTGAAGGCGTGCCATTCCTTGATGAAGGCCGTGTTCGCGGGTGTCTTGATCGATTCGAAGTAGTTCCACGCCGCGAGATGACCGACGAGCGGCTTGGTGTCGATACCAGCCAATTCTTCCTCACCCACCGAGAACGCGACGACGGGAATGTCCGTTGCCTTGATGCCCTGATTGCCCAGCTCCTTGTAGAACGGCACGTTGGCGTCGCCGTTGATGGTGGAAACGACGGCGGTTTTCTTGCCGGCCGAGCCGAACTTCTTGATGTCCGACACGATGGTCTGCCAATCGCTATGACCGAACGGCGTGTAGTTGATCATGATATCGTCCTGGGAGACGCCTTTGGACTTCAGGTAGGCTTCCAGAATCTTGTTGGTGGTGCGGGGATAGACATAGTCGGTGCCAGCGAGCACCCAGCGCTTCACCTTCTCCTCCTTCATCAGGTAATCAACCGCGGGAATTGCCTGCTGGTTGGGCGCGGCGCCGGTGTAGAATACGTTGCGCTCGCTTTCCTCGCCTTCGTATTGCACCGGATAGAACAGGATCGAATCCAGTTCCTTGAACACCGGCAGCACGGACTTGCGCGATACGGAGGTCCAGCAACCGAACACGACGCTGACCTTGTCCTTGGTAATCAGCTCGCGCGCCTTTTCCGCGAACAAAGGCCAGTTCGAAGCCGGATCGACCACCACGGCTTCGAGCTTCTTGCCAAGAACGCCACCCTTCTTGTTCTGCTCGTCGATGAGCATCAGCATGACGTCCTTCAGCGTCGTTTCGCTGATGGCCATCGTGCCCGAGAGCGAGTGCAGAATGCCGATCTTGATGGTGTCATCCGCAGCGTTCGCAGGTGTGAACGCCGATAGACCAAGGCAAAGGCCAGCTACCGCCGCGAGCCAACTGCGGCGGCTTAACAATCCTGAAGAAAGAGACATCGTTGAACGCGTCATGTGGCAAACTCTCCTCGGCTCGTGGACACGACAGATATTTGTCGGGTCGCCCAAGCCGAAGGATCGCAAGAAGCATGCCATGACCGCTGACGCATATAAGAATTTGAAATAGAAGGGAAATTTCAGATTATCTCGTTTGCTTAATTTTTGTGCAAGGCTAGTAATTGAGCAAAACCACTGTCCAGTTCTTGGCGTCAGCGCTTAATGTTTAGGCGAAATCACGTTGGTTCATTAGCGGCGCAAAACCGGATCGGTTTTGCCGTGGCTTGCGCGGAAGCCGGACTGACTAGGCCGAGCACGGGAGCAGCTAGGCGGATTGGGATGTCCTTCAGAATCGCATGGCACGGCAGACCCCGCTCGATGCACTAGCAGACGTTGGGCATGCGCGTTGCGATCGGCGCAATTCTGATCGTGGAGAAAGTGCCGATACTTTCGCGCAATTCGAGACTGCACGACGCCTCCTGTTTGGCTTGTGGATCGATATCGCGAGGATTTAGCCAAGCTAAGCTGATCTCACTTCGGAGGGCAGGAGAGTTGGTGTTGCTTACGGCAACGCCGCTTAATCCGGCGCCCCAACGTCAGCAAGGTGCAGTGTTTCTTGCTAGGTTGAGCGGCGACTGGCACGCGAATGAGCGAAATGTTATCGACAGTTCGATTGGATATCGAGCCATGCGCATGTCTGTACGCTTGGCCAGATCGACCGGAGAGTAAACGCCCATGTGTGCCGCGCTCGTTCACTACGCCGTTTCGAATGCAATTGCGGAAATCACGCTTGATCGTGCGCCCGTCAATGCGCTGAGCATGCCTTTGATCGATGGATTGCTGGACGCCCTGGGCAAAGCAAAGGACGATTCATCCGTACGAGCGGTTGTCATCGCCAGCGCTCACAAGGTTTTTTGTGCCGGGCTCGATCTTGATATCGTACGTGGCAAACGCGGGCTCGATGCCAAGGCGTTTCTCGAGCGCCTCTATTTCGCGTTAAACGATGTGCAATATCGAATGGGTAAGCCGACCATTGCCGCTGTGGATGGCGCGGCGCGTGCCGGCGGCATGACGATCGCCGTGTCTTGTGACATGATTATTGCAGGGGACGCGGCAACATTCGGATATCCGGAAATCGACGTTGGTTTGATTCCGGCTTTGCATTTTGTGCAACTGCCGCGGCTGGTTGGAAAGCATCAAGCGTTCGGCCCGCTGTTTTTAGGCGATCCGTTTGATGCGTCCACTGCGTTTCGCATGGGCTTGGTCAGCGAAATCGTTCCGAAAGGATCGGCTCTTGATCGCGCGCGAACCATTGCGCGACGGTTCGCCGAAAAATCACCTGCTATCATGAAGATTGGGCGTGATGCATTCATGCGTGCGGTCGACGCGGACTATCGCCGCGCGATCGAGCATGCCGCGGATAGTTTCGCTCTTGTCGCGAGCACACAGGATTGCCAAGAGGGGCTCGACGCTTTCGTTGAAAAGCGCCCGCCAAGATATACGGGGCGCTGACCGGAGTCTTGGGCTGACGACGTGACGTTAGGATGCTCCATCGGTGATGGATGACGCCCGGCGAGCGAGTATTGAAGTTTAGAGACGCGCTTTCGCTACTTTAGTTCTTCGCCGCTGGCGGCTCTGATATCGGCCATGCCGCGATCAATTTCTGACCGTAGCGCGGAGACCATTTCGTCCAAGCGATCCCCAACGCGAAAGACCGGTCCTGCCACCAGCAGGCAGAGTTGGCGATCCGCAAGCGGCAGAGGCATCGCGACACCGAGCAGATCTGGTACGAAGCCGTTGACGTTGAGAAACCAACCGCGCTTGATCGATTTTTGAATGTCGGCTTCGACCTCCTCAGGAGACATCAGGCTGTCGGGGGCGAACCGAACGTAGTCTACTTTTCGCAGGAGGCTCGCGCGTTCTTTCGGTGGAATGATCGACAGGATCGCACGCCCGCTCGATGTGGCGTGAAGCGGCACACGTTCGCCGACGTGGGTAAAATATCGAATGGGCGAGCGTGACTCGACGACCTCCAGGAATATAGCGTTTTGTCCCGACAACGCGGCGAGCGCCGCGGTTTCCCCGGTCACCTGCGCCACATGCGCGACCATCTCGCGAAGCCGATCGGGTATTGGGCCGTCAGCCACGATCGTCCTTGCCAGATCGAGCAACCGACGCATGCCCGACGGGAAGCCGAGGCATTGCTCGCAACGCTGAGCGAATACGAGTGATTTGACCGCATGTTTGTCCAGACTGACCCGACGGCTTTCTCGAGAAGGTGAGGATCCTCCGAGGAGACCTGCTCCTGCCTACCCGCCGACGATCGCTCAAATCACAGTATGAGGTGGCATTCAGCCACTCTTATCGAAATTCCGACGTCCCGGCGATTTGAGCTGCTGCCGGTCTCACGGACAGCCGGTTAAGCTAACTTCAGCTTTCGTTCGAGCTGAACCGGGCTGGCGTATCCGATTATCGGATGACGTCGGGCCGCATTGTAGAACCGCTCGATGTAGTCGAAAATCCACTCTGGTTCGGTCGCTCGGCCGCAATTTTCCGGTCCGGTAAATTTGATGGCAGGGTTGCGATCTGGCGATCGCCTTCGTCCCTCGCCAGGCGCCGTCGTCACGGCCTGGCCTGCAGGGGTTGCTGGCGCATTTGACGCTCAACCGATGAAGACCGCAATCAATGCCATTAGTAATCAGGTCCCGCCAGACCCGGCGGGACAATAGGTCCAATCGCTGCTGGTGAAGCCGGCCCTCATACGCTGGCCGATCGCTTCGTCGCCAAGGGATCCGGCACTGAGCGAACGTTTCAGCTCGGCTAAATCCCTGTCGCTGCATGACGACTTCCGGCTTCATGAAACGCCCAATCTCGGCGTCCATCAAACCGGCGGCAGCTTAGTCGCGCGCGATCTACCGCCGCGCTGCCCGAAGATCATCTGCGTGGGGCCAAGCCCTGAACGAGCGTGGCCACGCAGCCATCAGCCACGTCTTCCGGTGAGAGCGCTCCTTTGGGATCGAACCACTGTGCGATCCAGTTGAGAGAGCCGGTCAAGGTGAAGGTCATCAGGCGGGGATCGCCAGTTGCTATCGAACCGTCGATCATCCCTTCCTCAACGACGCGACTGATCGCGCGGTCGATTTCGCGTTTGCTCGCGCGGAAACGCTTCCTCGCCGCGGCCGACAATTCGTGATCGGCCGTGCGCGTAACGCAGATTCCGAAATCTGTCGTCACTACGATGGCGTACTCGCGCATGTACGCACAGAGGCGCTCCATCGCACTGCCGCCCTTTTTCTCGGCGGCGAGGCCCGCCTGTTGAATGCTGTCGATGCCGCGCCGGACACACTCGAACAGGATTTCATCCTTGTTCGCGAAGTAATGATAGATCGTAGGCTTTGTGATGTTCAGTGCTGTTGCCACGTCGTCGATCGACGTCGCATGGAATCCGCGTTCGTTGAACAGTGTAACCGCGGTCCGCAGAACGGCTTCACGCTTCACTTCGCGCTCGCGTGTCCGTGCCTCGCGCCCAGCCCAGGGCGATTTTCGTCGCAAGGCTGAATTGGCCGCCATTCTCAAAAAGCCCCGGTCTATTTACTATTGCGTAAGTTGTATACTCATGGGTAACATTGTGGTCAATGGTACACAGGAAGGCGCCAATGAACGACCAATCCATTCATGCCGACGTCATGACCGCGCCGACCGCGCCTCTCTCTTCAACGACGCATGGCGTTGGAAACATGCCATTCGATCTGCCGGACTACGATGCTTATGAGTCTGACGCAGTCCTGAAGGGAATCGTTGGACGCGCTGGCGCGCAGTGGGTCGAGGCCGATCTGAGTGCTTTGGGAAGGCGGATCGGAAGCGCCGAACTTACCGAGTTGGCGCGGCTCGCGAACACCCATAAGCCAGTTCTGCATACGCACGACAGGTTTGGGCGCAGGCTCGACCGCGTCGAGTACCACCCCGCCTATCATGAATTGATGCGCCTGGCCTACCAGTCGAGAGTGCATTCGCTGCCCTGGACTGAAACCGGTGAGGGCCGGCAGGTGGCGCGGGCTGCCATTTCTTATCTGTGGAATCAGGCTGAGAATGGCATCAACTGCCCGAACACGATGTCGTATTCGATCCCTCCGCTCCTGCGTGCGAACCCCTCGGCGGGCGCGGCCTGGGAGGCTGGTGTGCTGTCTTCGCACTACGATCCCCGTCACATCCCCGCGCGGCAGAAACGCGGACTGACGGTGGCCATGTCGATGACCGAAAAGCAGGGAGGCTCCGATATCCGTCTCAACGAGACGCAGGCGGAGCCGACGGGTGTACCGGGCGAGTACGTGCTTCGCGGCCACAAATTCTTTTGTTCGGCCCCAATGGGCGATGTCTATCTGTTCACGGCGCGCACGAAGTCCGGTGTCTCCCTGTTTCTTGCTCCCCGCCTGCTTCCGGATGGGCGTCACAACCGCGTCTTCATTCAGAGGCTGAAGGAGAAGGTTGGCAACTGGTCGAACGCGTCGTCGGAGATCGAGATCGACGGAGCGCTGGCGTACATCCTTGGCGAGGAAGGTCACGGTATCCGCGAATTCATCAAGCACATGACGCACTACATCCGGCTCGATCTCAGCATCGCCTCGGTGGGCATCATGCGCCGTGCGGTGACGCTGGCGTACCAGCACGTCCGCAACAGGCGCGCATTCGGATCCCCGATTGCCGATCTTCCACAGATGCGCAATGCACTCGCCGACATGGCGCTCGAATGGGAGGCCGCGCTCCTGCTCAGCATGCGGATGGCCGGGGCGTATGACGAAGAGAATAAATCCGAGCACGAAAAGCTGCTGCTGCGGGTCGGCGTTCCCATCGCGAAGTATTGGAATTGCCGGCGCACCAATCAGGTCGTGGTCGAGGCCGTCGAATGCCATGGCGGTATGGGATACGTCGAGGAACAACCGATCGCACGCGTGCTGCGCGAAGCTCCGCTGAATTCGATATGGGAAGGCACCTCGGCGATGATGGGTTTGGACTTCATCAGGGCCGTCAGGCACAACTCGGGAATCCGGGATGTTTTGCTCGGCGAGATCCGCGAAGGATCGAGTGGCAACAACGTTTTACGGCGCTTTGCCGACGATTTCGCGAACGACCTCGATCGGACCAATAACGACATGGAGCCGCATGCACGGCGTCTGCTGGGCAAGGCGGCCCTCGGCCTGCAGGCCAGTCTGATGGTCCGACATGCGCCGTCCGACATCGCGGATCTCTTCGTGGCTTCGCGCATTCAAGGCGGAAGCAGCGAACTCGGAACGCTACCGGCGGAAGGAGCAATTCTCGCGCGGATTTGCGAAAGAGCTTTGCCAAATTAGGCTCAGCACCCCTTAAATTTGTTGCGAGAGTGTTGGCGGATGGATCTCATGGTGATGTCGGGAGGCATCGCCAAGGTTTATGCCGCGAGTGCTGCCGTCGACACTTGGAATCCGAATGCCAGTGTCGCAGTGTATGGCATCCTTTTGTCAGGCTTTATCTTGTACGCGGCTGGTCTCTTTGCCCGCATTGGAGGGAAACCACGCTTCCGTTTGGGCGGCGCTCGATCATTCGTCCGTAGTGCCACTTCCTGAAATCCCGCCATTGACGCTTCAGACCCCGGCATTCAAGCGGTCTATGTCTCGAGTTCTACCGTCTATGTCGGTGGTACCGTGACCTGGCAAACTGGTCCATGTTGAGGGCGGTTTTTTCGGTATGGCGATTTCAGATCAGGGCTCGGCGCGATCCGTTTCGGAGCTTGTGAGTCACTTAGAGGGTGGAAGTCCATTAGCCCGCGCTGGCCCCGTTCTCACTCACTTCGGCTGTCGGAAATGCCATGCGCATGCAGGCGCCGCCGGAGGGCGACTGGTCGACTTCGACGTGGCCGCCGTGCAGGCGCATGATGGATTGCACGAGGTCGAGGCCGAGACCTGCGCCACGGCCGCCCTGATTCAGTCGGTGGAACGGCTCGAAGACCTGATCGCGCTCGGCGGGCGGGATGCCGTCGCCGTCGTCGGAAACCTCAATACGGCGGTCGCCCGCTACGCGCACCAGGATGGTGCCGCGGCGCCGACCATGGTCGATGGCGTTCTGCACCAGATTGGTAACCGCGCGTTCGAGCGAGGTCTGGTCGCCGGTCACGACGACCGCCTCGTCGTCATGCTCGAAGGACATCTCGTAGCCTGCGGCGAAGGCGAGCGGTGCCAGTTCCAGTACAACCCGTCGGGCAACGCCCACCAGATCGACGGCGACGAACGCGTCCGTACCCTGATCGAGACGTTGGAGATCGAGAAGCTGGCCGGCCAAGACGTTGAGGCGGGTGACATCCTCGAGAAGGCGAATCTTCTCGGGACTTGCCTCGAGCGAGGACACACGCGTTGAAAGGATCGCGATCGGGGTCCTGAGCTCATGCGCGGCATCGGCGAGGAAGCGCCGGTGACGCTCATAACCCTTGTCGAGACGACCGAGTGCGTCGTTGACGGCCTTGACCAGCGGAGCAATCTCGATCGGCACCTCGTCGAGCGGCAACTGCACGCCGCGCTTATCGATGTCGATCCGCTCCGCCTGCGTCGCGGCCTGTCCCAGTCCCTTGATGGCGTGGCGTACCACGAACGGCGTCGCGACCAGCGTCGCCAGCGTCATCAGGACGACGATCGGGAGAATCACGTTGACGAACAGCACTGGCGTGCTGGCCAGAGCCCGCCAGATGGAGAGGTGACCGTATGTCCCGGTCATGATCTGGATGCGCCCGGCGGCTGTGTCGACCCATTTGACGAGCCCCGCTGGCGGCGACGGCTCTGCTGCATTCCAGCGCAGCCGCGCTTCGCTCACATGATCGAGCGCGGATGCGATTGGTGCGAATTCCGATGGGACCGTACCTTCCGAGAGTTGATGGCCATGTGCATCGCGGATCACAAACCAGAGGTCGGAATGCTCGGATCGAAGGGCCGATAATTCGGGTGTCTGGCGCAGCATCAGTTCGTTGGTCGCGTCGCGCGTGATCGCGTCCTTCAGCGTATCGACCGTATTGCCTTCATAGTCGTTGAGCAGCAGTCCCGCGCGCAGGAGCACGATCGCAGCGAGCCCGACCAGGAGGATCAGGATCGTCAACATGATCGCCTGCAAGCCTGCCAGGCGCCCGACCAGGCGCCAGGTCAGGGAACGCGGTCGCAGCGCGCTCACGTCGTCTCCCGCAGGACATAGCCAAGGCCGCGGACGCCGTTGATCGTCACGCCGGCGTCCGATTCGGCGAGCTTGCGTCGCAGGCGCGACACATGCGTATCGAGCGCGTTGGGTTGAACGGCGTCATCGAGACCGTAGACCGCCTCCATCAGCACCGAGCGTTGCACCATGCGTCCCATGCGATGCAGCAGTGCTTCCAGGAGCAGCAGTTCGCGCCGCGGCATATCGAGTGGCCGGCCGTCGATGCTGGCCTCGCGGTGGCCGGAATCGAACGCCAGGCGGCCGATCCGTGCAATGTCGCTCTGCACATTGGCGGGGCGGCGCAGCAGCGCTCGCAGTCGCGCCAGCAATTCCTCGAATGCAAAGGGTTTGCCGAGGTAATCGTCCGCGCCCTTGTCGAGACCACTCACGCGGTCGGCGAGCTCACCGCGCGCGGTGAGCACCAGCACCGGAACGGCGTTGCCGCGCTCGCGCAGTTTCGGGATCAATGACAGGCCATCGCCGTCAGGCAACTGGCGATCGAGCACGATCGCATCGTAATTGCCCTCGGCGGCGATCGCCTCGGCCTCATGCAGGTGCGATGCGTGATCGACGAGCATGTCGTGGCGCGCGAGCGCAGCGCGCAGCGCTGTAACCATTTCCGGCTCGTCTTCCACCAGCAGTACCCGCATCGAGATGTCTCTCCTTCGCCCCCGTCGCCACCGACTTTATGTCCAATTCATTGCGGCAACCTTGCGGCCTCGCCAGGCGAAAACGTCGCGGACGTTTTTTCGACAAATGCGCATTCGCGACAGATTCTCGCAAGCTTCGAGTGAGACTGAAGTCATCATTGGGGCCGGCTTGATCACCCTGCCGTGCCTGACATGGCTCACCTGGCGAGTGCTTCCGCCTTTCGATGGCGGTCGCAAGCAAGCAGAAAGACATCTAAATGGCTTTGCTACCAAACCCGACCCACGAGACCGACTGCATCGCGAGGGAGGGCCGGCATGTCAGCTGCTGACATCCTACCGTTCTTTCGCGCATGGGTTCGTAATCCGTTGCGTATTGCCGCCGTCGCGCCGTCGGGTCCGGCAGCGGCGTCACTGATCGCGCAGGAGATCACGGAGAGCACCGGTCCGATCATCGAGCTCGGTCCCGGCACCGGCGTGTTTACGCGTGAGCTGCTTCGTCGCGGCATCAGGCAACAGGACCTGACACTGGTGGAGTACGGCTCCGATTTCATTCCGTTGCTGCAGCAGCGTTTCCCCGGTGCGCGCGTGCTGTGGATGGATGCAGCCTGGCTCGTGAAGGAAAAGCTATTCGAGGGCGCGCCGGTCGGCGCCGTCGTCTCCGGCCTCGGGCTGCTCACAATGCCGCCGGAGAAAGTATTGGCGATCCTCGGCGGTGCGTTCGCCTATCTCCGCGCCGAGGGTGCGTTCTTTCAGATTACGTACGGTCTGCGCTGCCCTGTCCCTGACGCGATCCTCGACCGCCTCGACCTACAGGCAAGCTGTATCGGACAGACCTATCGCAACCTGCCCCCGGCCTCGGTGTACCGGATCAGCCGCCGCCCTCCCTATGTGTGATCGAGGCAATCATGGATACGTCGAGCGCAATCGCGATGTTTCTGCACTTCGGCTTGCTGGGCATCGCTTGCCTGGCGGTGGCCGAGAAATTCATTCCACTGTTTCCGTCCTACGCCTTGCTGATGCTGCTCGGCCTCACGGTGTCCGATGGCGCGATGCTCGCGATGACCATCGTGGCGACGAGTATCGGGTCCGTTGTCGGCGCGATCGGCTGGTACGGGCTTGGCCGTGCGCTCGGCTCGCGGCGCATCGAGCAACTGGTGGCGACCTACGGAAAATACGTGCTGCTGCGGCCCTCGTTCTATCAGCAGCTCACCAATGCTTATCGCGGTAACTGTTTCTGGGTGACGCTGATCGGCCAAACGCTGCCAACGGTGCGCATCTATCTGGCGTTGCCGGCCGGCGTGTTGCGACTTGAGCCATATGCGTTCTTGGCTGCCACTTCGATCGGCACCGTGCTCTGGAATATGCCGTTCCTGAGTCTCGGCTATGCGCTGCGCGACAGTGGGCAGGACTCCGTCAGCATCGGTTTCTGGGTGGTCGCCATCCTGATCGCCGTGGAGGCCGCGATCGTCCTCGGGCTTCGCTTCTACAACCGCGTGACGGTGGGACCTCGCCTTGTACCGTCGTCCGCCATCGCTGCCTCCAAACCTGTCGAGGAGACCGCATGAGAACCCTGTTATCCCGCCTGCGGCCCAGTTCCCACACGCTCGAGCACTTCACGGCCGCGCTGGTATCCCTGCTCGCAGGCCTTCAGTACGGCGTCGCGGTGTCCGATGGCAGGCATCGCGGCGCGCAGCTCGCGCTATTGGCTTTCGCCGTCGGCATCTACTGGCATCGCTCGATCTTCCGGCGCCGCGCCAACCGTGACGTGACGAAAGCCGTCGCGGGATTGGCAGAAGCCACAGCGATGGCCTTCCTCCGCGAGGGCAATGGTGGCGAGCCGACGGCGCAGCGCCGGGACAAAGCGTCGGCTTCGCAACAGGATGTCGTCAAGATCAGGAGCTTGTTCATCTCCGACGTCCATCTTGGGACAAGGGGATGCCAAGCCGAACGGCTGATCGATTTTCTCCGTCACCATGATGCGGACACCGTGTTCCTGGTCGGAGACATTGTCGATGGTTGGTATCTGCGGTCGAACTGGTACTGGCCGAGCGCGCACAATGGGGTCGTGCAGGAATTCGTCGAGCTCGCGCGGCGCGGCAAGCGGCTGGTTTATGTGGCCGGTAATCACGACGAGTTCGTCCGCGACTATGTCGGCTCGACCTTTGGTGGGCTCGAGGTGGTCGCGCATGCGATCCATCGTGGTGTCGATGGCCGCGATTACCTCGTCGTCCACGGTGATCATTTTGATCTCGTGGTGCGTCACGCTCGTTGGCTCGCGCTGCTTGGCGATTTCGGCTACCGCACGGCGCTTGCCGCCAATGTCTGGCTCAACCGGATCCGCGGCCGGTTCGGGCTTGCCTATTGGTCGTTCTCGTCCTGGGCGAAGCTGCGGGTTAAAAACGCGGTCAACCACATCGGCCGGTTCGAAGAGGTGTTGTCGTCAGAAGCGGGGCGCCACAATGCGCAGGGCGTGATTTGTGGCCACATCCACCATGCGGCAATGCATGACGACTTCGGCATCCGCTACATCAACACTGGCGACTGGGTCGAATCCTGCACCGGTGTCGTCGAACACCATGATGGGCGGTTCGAGATCATTCGCTGGGCGGAGATGCGGTCCCGGCAGACGTCGGGCGAGGCAAGCGTGGTGCCGTTCGCGCGGGTGATCGCCTGATGCGTGTGCTGGTGGCAACCGACGCATGGCATCCGCAAGTCAACGGCGTGGTTCGCTCGCTGGAATATCTCATGAGCGAAGCGCCTTCGTTCGGCGCCAATATCAGCTTCCTCACGCCGGACGATTTCCGCACCGTGCCGCTGCCGGGCTATCGCGAGATACGCCTGGCGCTTGCCACGGTGAGGCGGATAGAACACGCTCTCAAGAGTTTGCGTCCGAACTCCGTGCATATCGCCACCGAAGGGCCGATCGGGTGGGTCACGCGCCATGTCTGCCAGACCCGCGGCTATCCGTTCACGACGAGCTATCACACTCGCTTTCCGGAATATCTGGCGGCTCGGCTGCCAGTGCCGTTGAAGTGGAGTTATGCCGCGTTGCGCCGCTTTCACAATAGTGGCGACGGCATCATGGTTGGTTCGCCGATGCTCGAGCAGGCACTGAAGGCGCATGGCTTCCGCAACCTGATGCGGTGGTCGCGCGGCGTCGATGCCGAGTTGTTTCGTCCGCGCAGTGTGCGGCCGTTGATTTTCCCCGGGCCGGTGTTCCTCTATGTCGGTCGCATCGCGGTCGAGAAGAACCTTGAGGCGTTTCTCGATCTCGATCTCCCGGGCTCGAAGGTCGTCGTCGGCGACGGGCCGTTGCGCGTCAGACTGCGAGCGCGTTTTCCGCAAGTTCACTTTCTCGGCACGCGGACTGGACCCGCGCTCGCCGATGCCTACGCGTCGGCCGATGTCTTCGTCTTTCCAAGCCTGACCGACACGTTCGGGATGGTGATCCTGGAAGCGCTGGCATGCGGTCTGCCGGTAGCGGCCTTTCCGGTGATGGGTCCGCTCGATGTGATCGGCAAGTCCGGCTGTGGTTGTCTCGATCCTGATCTGCGCCGCGCCGCGCTCGGCGCCTTGCAGGTGCCGCGTGAAAAATGCCGAGTTTACGCCTTGACCTACACCTGGCGCGAAAGCGTTCGGCAGTTCCTCGATAACGTCAAACAGGCGCATGGCGTTCTGGCCGACGTCGCACCGCCGTTGTTTGTGAGCTGAAGAACCACAGGCAAAAGACCAAGGCTTCGGCGTGAAGTTTGAACTTGGCAACGTCGCAAGATTCGTTTTTCCAAACGACAGGTTTGGCGGCTGAATTGGCCATTATCCTGGCTGGATAGTTGTCGCGAAATCTTCGGGGCGAGGGCCGAATAACCTTTGGAATCAGGCTTGAGCCTGATGGCGAACAGGACGTTGACACCGCAAAATGAATGAGATTTACTTAAGCCGCTAAGTGCTTCCCCTGACGATAGGTGTGTGCTTCGAGCGAGAAAGTTTGGGTGCAATGCAGGCCGCGCTGTTCTTGATCCGTTAGAACGGCGCGCCTTCATCCGAGATGACTCTCCCTTATGTTTGCGGGCTGGCGCTTTCGCGAATTGCGGCATGCTGACAATTTCTGGAATTCGCGGGCAAGAACCAATCCCCGATTGAACATCGGTAACTAGTCGTGCACGAGCACGCAAAGAGAGTGGAGAGAAACGCCAGATGAAGAAGCTGTTGATGTTGGGTGCCTGCTACGTTGCGAGCATAGGCGTTGCCGTGGCCCAAATGCCTGAAAAAAAATACGGCCCCGGCGTTACAGATACCGAGGTCAAGATCGGGCAGACTATGCCGTACAGCGGACCTGCATCCGCCTATAGCATCTTGGGTCTTGTTGAGCGGGCGTATTTCAATAACTTGAACGCCAAGGGCGGCATCAACGGCCGCAAAATCAACTTGATCTCCCTCGATGACGCCTATAGTCCGCCCAAGACCGTCGAGCAAACACGCAAGCTTGTCGAAAGCGACGAGGTTTTGCTGATCTATGGCAGCATTGGCACTCCCACAAATACAGCAGTCCATAAGTACCTGAATGGCAAGAAGGTCCCTCAGGTTCTGATATCTTCTGGCGGAAGCAAGTGGAATGATCTGAAGAATTTTCCGTGGACCATGGCCTTCTATCCTCCGTACGAGATGGAGGCTCGCATCTACGCAAAATACGTCCTTGAAAATAAGCCTGACGCGAAGATCGCAATTTTCTCGCAGAATGATGATCTGGGACGCGACTATCTAAAGGGATTTAAAGCGGGTTTGGGTAACAAGGCCAAGTCGATGATTGTCGCGGAAGCGACCTATGACACGACTGAGCCCACCGTGGATTCGCAAATCATCAAGCTCAAAGCATCGGGTGCCGATCTTCTGTTCAACGTATCGACTCCCAAGTTCGGAGCTCAAGCAATCAAGAGAGTGCATGAACTGGGTTGGAAGCCACTTACAATTCTCGCGAGCGTCGCAAGTTCCATCGATGGCACGCTAAAACCGGCAGGTCTTGAGGCGTCGCAGGGTCTTATAACGGCGCAGTATAGTAAGGCGCCAAGCGACCCGCTCTGGAAGGACGATCAGGCAATGAAGGACTATTTCGCCTTCATGAAGGATAACGGTTTGGAGGCGCGCTCAACCGATAACAATGCCGTTGGCGGATACATCTCCGCGTACCTGATGCACAAGGTTCTGGAGGCGGCCGGAGACAATCTGACCAGAGAGAATATTATGAGCAAGGTTAAAAGTATCGATGAGAAGACGCTGCCTATGCTTCTGCCGGGAATTACCGCGAAGACGACTGATGATGATGTCAGTGTGTTCCATGGATTGCACCTTCTGAAATTCGAAGGTGAAAGCTGGGCATTATTTGGCGGCGTCATTACCGAATAGGGAGAGTGAGCTGTTAGGGTGGAGATTGTCAGGAGCCCGCGGGCGGTTGCGTAATTGGCGACCCAACGCGACCTGCACTCCACCTGGCTTGCGCTGCGGAGGCGAGGGGCGGTTTCGCACTTTGCCAAAGCTAGCATGAGGAGAAGGGCCGGACCCGAACCTCGGATAGGGCGGCCTTGAAAAGTCGTTGTGCAGGATTCGATATGAGCCGCCCTCAGAATAGCTTTTGGCCAGACGGTGTTCCGGAAACGATAGAGCCGCCGGGAAGTTCGCTTTTTTCAAACCTTGTGAACAGTGCTAATCGCCAGCCGGATAAGGCGGCGCTGTACTTCATGGGCCGAACATACTCCTACGGAGAACTTCTTCAGGCAGCCGAGCGAATGGCTGCGCGCCTGTGGAAACTGGGCGTTCAGCCTGGAGACCGCGTCGTCGTTAATATGCAGAATTGTCCGCAGCTCATCATTGCACATTTTGCTGTCTTCAGGGCGAACGCGATTGTCGTGCCTGTCAATCCGATGAGTCGAGCCGATGAGCTTTTGCACTACATCGTAGACTCGGGTTCCAGGGTGGTGATTGCATCCGCGGATGTAGCCGAGCAGGTGGCGGCGGCAGACGAGAAACTAGGGCATCCCAATAAACTGCGATCGATGATCGTGACGCGATATACCGACGCCTTTGATCCAGATGGGAAAGATGTGCCTGTAACGCCTCCAGCCTGGAAAAGCTGGCTCTATGCTGAGCCGGAGCTGCCACGTTTGACCGCAGGCGACGTGATGTCCTGGTCGGAAGCCGTCGACAACCAACTACCGTTGCCGGAAATCAGAATCGCAGCGAACGATCTCGCGATACTTCCCTACACTAGCGGTACGACGGGCGCGCCGAAGGGATGCATGCACCCTCATCGCACTGTCAATTTCAATGCTATGGGAATGGCCATCTGGACCCGTGTCGCCGCGGAGTCCGTATGCCTGGTTGCGGCGCCCATGTTCCATGTCACTGGAATGATCTCCGTGATGCAGGCGAGCATCTTTGCGGGTGCATCGATGGTGCTGATGCCGAGGTGGGATAGGCAGGCCGCGGGTGCTCTGATTTCGCAATTCCGGGTGACGCATTGGATAAACGTCCCCACCATGGTGGTTGATTTGCTGTCTTGTCCGGATATCGCATCGATGGATCTGAGCAGCCTGCGGTTTATTGGTGGCGGAGGCGCGGCAATGCCGCAAGCCGTAGCACAGAAGCTGCTGGAGCAATTCGGTCTCAAGTATTGCGAGGGTTATGGTCTTACCGAGGCTGCGGCTGCAACGCACTTCAATCCATTAGATCGTCCCAAGCAGCAATGTATGGGCATCCCTTATATCGGTTGCGACGCTAGAATTATCGATCCGGAGCGGCGTGACGAACTTCCCGCAGGAGAACAGGGCGAGATTGTGATCCACGGGCCATTCCTGTTTCAGGGATACTGGGGTCAGGCCGATGCCACGAGCGATATCCTGATCGACATTGATGGTCGTTCGTTCCTCCGAACTGGTGACCTCGGTTACGTGGACGAAGACGGGTATTTTTACCTGACGGATCGTCTCAAGCGTATGATCAATGCGTCCGGGTTCAAGGTGTGGCCGGCGGAAGTCGAAACCCTCATGTTCCGTCACCCCGCTATTCAGGAGGCGTGCGTTGTTAGTCGCCACGACGATTACAGGGGAGAATCCGTAAAGGCGTTCGTCGTCCTGCGGTCATCTCACTCAGGAGAGGTGACAGAGAAAGACATCATAGGCTGGTGCCGCGAGAATATGGCGGTTTACAAGGCGCCGTCATCGATCGAGTTCTTGGACGTCTTGCCGAAAACCGCGAGCGGAAAAGTACTGTGGCGCCTGTTGCAGGAGCGCGAGGATCGCACTCGATCCGAGGCAATTCGTCAATGATGTGAATCGCGGACGGTTGTGCCGGCGAACCGATCGCATTGATTTCGTGGCGGTGACCAATCGTTTGGAGAAACCGGGTCGAGACGCCCTGCGAGCAGCTCTACAGACCGCTGGAATTACCGGTGCTTTGAAAGAGCGGGATCGAGTCAATGTCATCGTGTTCAGCGACGGGAGCTCCAACGCTGAAATGTTCCGCAGGTCCGGTCGGTAGCAACAGGATGGAATGAGGTTATTCGATGAGAACGAGTTTGTTCGACCTTGATGGAAAGGTGGCACTCGTCACCGGTGGTAGCCGGGGCCTCGGTCTGCAAATGGTTCGTGCTTTCGCCAAGAACGGCGCGGATATGATTATTGCCAGTCGTAAGCTGGATGCTTGTGAAGAAGCTGCCAGGGAAGTTCGTGGGCTTGGACGGCGCGCGCTGGCCCATTCCGCTCACATTGGAAAATGGTCTGAGATCGACGGTCTGATTGACGCCGCCTACGAAACATTCGGTCGAATCGACATTCTCGTCAACAACGCAGGTATGTCGCCGCGTATTCCATCGCATGAGATGCCGGAGACGCTTTTCGACAGCGTAATGAACCTGAACTTCAAGGGACCTTTCTATCTGAGCGCACAGGTTGCCAAACGCATGATGGACGGCGACGGTGGCGTCATTATCAACATTTCCTCGAGCGGTGCCCTCGTGCCCTTGCCGGAGGTGGTTCCTTATAGCGGAGCTAAAGCGGCACTGAACGCCATGACTGTCAGCTTTGCACACGAGTACGGGCCCAAGGTGCGGGTCAACGCGATTTCGGTCGGACCGTTTCTTACCGATATCGCCAAGGGATGGACGCCGGAGGCTCGCGAACGATCCAATAATGCGCTCGGCCGACCGGCCCGACCGGAAGAAATAATCACCACGGCCCTTTATCTTGCCAGCCCAGCTTCTTCGTTCACCACAGCCGCAATAATTCGCGTTGACGGTGGGATGACGGAAGAAACTCCTTAACGTCGCAGAACGTAAGGTTGCGCGCACTTGCCGCTATTCCGTTCAGTTTCTGAATCTATGATGCTTCGATAAATTTCGAACATACCGACAGGGCAAAGGCATCGATTCGGGCTATTCTTCCAGAAACGACAACCCTCACTCGGTTGAAGATTGCCTGGAGTTGCGGTCTCTGACCGCAGCCCCCGGAATCTCATCTGCCGGTCGATGCCACCGCCAGCTAGTGATGCCAGGAAAACTCATCATGATCGATATCGAACGGTTTTCAGGTTATGACATCCCGAATGTCGAAAACTGGATTGAACACAATATCAAGAGTTTGAAATGCCCTCTGACCTGGAAGCGCCTTGAGGGTGGCCACTCGAATTTGACCTGCATGATCGATGATGCACGGGGTAACAAGGCGGTAATTCGCCGCCCACCGCTCGGGGAGCTCCTGCCCAAAGCACACGATATGAGCCGCGAGTGGAAGATAATCAGCGCGCTTGGCCCGACCTCGGTGCCTGTACCGGAAGCGCTTGGCTTTTGTGGGGACAAGAGCGTCACCGGAGCTTGGTTTTATGTCATGGGCTACGTCCACGGTAACCCCCTCTATACATCCGATCAAACCCTGCGTTGGATACCCGAGCATCAACGTATCAGGTTGGCGCATTCTTTCATTGATGTATTGGCCGATATCCATGCTGTCGATCCCGACGTCGTGGGTCTGGGTGATTTGGGCAAGAGGGATAGCTACATCGGCCGACAGTTACGGACCTGGTACCAGTCGTGGACGTCTTCGATCGATTCCGCCAAATTTGATGACGCCCGATCCCACACATTGCAGAAATTCTTCCTGGAGAATCTGCCGGTTCAGAGTTCGGCGCGGATTGTTCACGGTGACTATGGTCTTCACAACACCCTTATCGGACCAGACTGCACAATCGTCGCGGTAGTCGATTGGGAGATTTCCACTCTCGGCGACCCACTGGCCGATCTCGCATATGCGCTCAACTGGTGGTCCGATCCCACCGATCAGGTGAAGCCCGATCCCAAAGCCGCGACCTCCGTACCTGGATTTCCGACGCGCCATGAACTGGCAGCGCGCTATGCGGCTCGAACTGGTCGAGATTTGTCAAATCTCGACTATTATATCGGCTTCAATCGCTGGAAGACCGCAGCGATTCTCCATGGGGTTTATGCACGTTACGCAGCCGGCAAGAAGAGCGCGGAAGGTGTCGATCTTGGCGTGATGCGCAGCCGTATCGAAAAGAACCTTCAACTGGCCGTAGAAGCCGTCGCCAGACTGTAGTGCGAGCAAGCGTTCCCAGGTTGGACAGGCGATATCGGGAGGTGTCTCGACTTCCATGGCATAGACCTTTTCAGGGGGCGCCGTCGACAGTCGAGCGCGGTCAGTCGGTGTTGTAAGGCGAGACCGCAATTAAATAGTGCAGGATTGCATGTTCGCCTTCGTCGAGCAGGTGGTTTGCCCTGCATCGCGAGTCCGAGAGCTTTTCGGGCGGTCCGAGCCGATCCTCTGTCCTTGATTGCAATGCCAAGATTGCTCTGGCGTGCTGAAGCTGTGTCTATCTCGGGATCATCCCAATCGCGAACTTGTCGAGCGTCGCGCAATGCCATCACGACCTGGCAAACCTGCATCCGCATGCAGGTCGATTTGATCGGCCGGTGGCATCTCGAGGCGGCGGTCACACTATTTTATGAGATGGGATGAGGTTTTCGTTGATGAAAGCTGAAGCGATGGCCAGTTCCTTGAAATATGACTCGGGATTCTTCCGCCAACGCGCGGAATTGACGATCAGATAACGTTACAATAACGCTCCGGTACCCCACGCAAACTTATTCAACTGGCAGCGATAGCCGCTTTGTGCGGCAGCATTTTTGCGCGTGGGGGATTGCTCATGACGTTGATCAATGTCGTTGGATTGGGTGAGCGTGCCCGCATTGCATGGCTGTTGTCTACAACCATGCTGACCGGGTTTGTGTTTGCAATTCCGACCGTAAGCGGCCATGGGCAAACCATCGTCGGTCAGGGGACCTTGGTAGTGAGTTCTGATGCGCAGCCCGGTGGTGATTCCGTCATTGTCGACAACAGCGCGAATCTTAATGCCGCGCTACAGATCAATGCCGGTGTCACCATCGGCAACGAAATTCATATCAACAACCAAGGTATCCTGAGCAAACGCGGGCACCATTTCGCGGGGCGCCAATGACGACATCGCGATGCAGCAATGGCTCGTTCGCTGAAGTGAATGTTTGGCCCGTCAACGGGGCGAGCGATTGCAGTGACACGTCTGTTTCACTGGTCTTGCTGTGATCCTCATGCACGATGTGCGGGACATCGCGGACATCAGGAAACCGACCGGGCGTCAGAATTCGTGCCATTGCTGGCCGGACACTCCAGCCGGTTGGTTAGCCTTTCGCAGCTCGGAACCGGCATCGACATCGGCCGCGAGGCGGGGCAGCATTACGTCGAATTGCTCGAACAGGTACTCCTGCTCGGACCCGTGGGAATGTCCTGCGGCGCGTATTTGAATTTTTGTGTTAATCAAACTCATCGGAACAGGACGGAGGCGCAACGCGTCGAGACCTGCCGAAGTGGATATCGGGAGAGCCTGTCGGTGCGCTGGCTATGTCAGGATTCGGGCGACTTCGTTTCGTGCTGAACGGTACCAAGATGAGACTCAGCAACGGGCCGGATTCACTGAAACTATACCAGATATTCGGAAGACCCCCGAATTGTGACGTTCGTCCCTCCTAGATCGCTGCGCCATATGCTAACGGGTTGGCTGCATGATCGCATATTAGCGTTTTGGTCGGGGATCGATGGCCGTTCGCAGACTGTCGCAAGAGCAGGTCGCCACGCGAGTAGCACGTCTCCGCTGGCACGAGGAACGCTTGCTGCGGCGCGCCATCAGGCTGGCCCGCATGGGTTATTGGGAATCGGAGAGTCCTGACGCGACCAGTTTCTGGATATCGCCTGAACTCGCCGCCTTCTACGAATTCGAGACCGCCGACGGTTTCATTCCAATCGCCACGGTACGCGAATGTTACCTGCCCGAAAGCCGAGAGGTTCTGGCGGCGCATTACGCGGCCTGTTGGGCCGGGGGGCGGCCTTATGCAGTGAACACGCGGCTCCGCAGGTTCGATGGCAGCCTGCTCGACTGCGTGGTGCATGGCGAGCCGGAATTCGATACGCACGGTCGGGTCCAGCGCGTGTCCGGCATTGTTCGCGACGTCACGGAGGAGACCTCCGCGTTGCGGCGCCTGGCGGAGAGCGAGCAGCGGCTGGCCGATTTCGTCAGCACTGCCTCGGACTGGTGTTGGGAGAGCGACGCTACTCATCGGCTGCTGCCTTATCGCCAGTCGCTTGTGGGCAATGCAGCCTTTCAGTCAGTGGCGGCCGGCGGGCGGGCGCGTTGGGAGCTCGCCTATGCGCCCGAGGACGCCGACGCCATGGCACGGCATCGGGCCGACATGGAAGCTCACCGTCCTTTCCGTGACTTCACTTATACGCTGATCGGTCAGGACGGATCGCGGATCAGCATCCGCACCAACGGCAAGCCTATCTTCGCTGAGGACGGCACGTTCCTCGGCTATCGTGGCACCTCCAGCGACATCACCGAGTTGAGGGCGGCGGAAGCCAAGCTCGACGAGCGCACTCGGGCTCTGCAAGAGGCGCATCGGCTCGGCAAGATCGGCACGTGGAGCTACCGGCTGGACACCGGCCGTTCGGTGTGGGCGCTCGAGCTTTACCAGCTTCTCGGTCTCGACCCCAACACGTTCGAGCCGAGTCACGACAGCACCAAACCCTACTTCCTCGGTGACGATGCCGCGCGTTTCCTGGAATTGCAGAAACGGGTCCTCCGCACCCATGGGACCGAGGCTATCGATCTGCGTATCCAGCATCCGGATGGCACGCTCCAAGATCTGGCGGTTATCTGCAAGGCGGATATCGCCCATGATCGGGTCATTGGCATCATAGGCACGGTGCAGGACGTCACCGAGCGCAAGAAGGCCGAGCGCCAGCTCGAACTGCTGGCCTACAGCGATCCGTTGACCGGCCTTGCCAACCGCGCGTTGTTCAAACGCCAACTTGCCGCTCTGATCGAGGGGCGCGCGGTGGGGAGCCAAGGCGGTGCGCTGCTCCTCATCGACCTCGATCGCTTCAAAGAGGTCAACGATTCCCTTGGCCATGCCGCCGGCGACGAATTGTTGATCCGGGTGGCGGCTGCGCTACGGTTGGAACTGGGGCCGCGGGCCTTCATTGCCCGGCTCGGAGGCGACGAATTCGCTGTGCTGGCAGAAGAATGCGGCATGTCCGACGCCGCGCTGACCGGACTTGCCGACCGGCTCATTGCTAGGCTGTCCGGCCCCGTCGATCTCACCGAGGGTGAGGCCTTTATCGGCGCCACCATCGGCATTGCCCGTCTGCCGGAGCATGGGACTACGGCAGAGACTGCCATGCGCAACGCGGATTTGGCGCTCTACATGGCCAAGGAGGCCGGCCGCGGCCGGGCGCAACTGTTCGAGCCGATCTATGCCCAGACGGTCGAGCAGAGGCTTGATCTCGGGCGGCATTTGCGTCGCGCCGTGGAGACCGGCACGCTTCAGGCCCATTACCAGCCGCAGGTGGATTTGAGGACGGGGCAAGTCACCGGTTTTGAGGCGCTGCTGCGTTGGACCCATCCCGAGCGTGGGCCAATCTCGCCGGCGGAATTCATCCCCATCGCCGAAAGCTCCGGGCTCATCGTCGATCTCGGCCTGTGGGTGCTGCGCGAGGCCTGCCGGCAGGGGCGCACGTGGCTGGATGCCGGGCTGCCACCGCGCTCCGTCTCGGTCAATGTCTCGCCGGCCCAGATCTGGAGCATGGATTTTGAAACGGCGGTTTCGGCCGTGCTGGGGGAGACCGGCTTTCCGGCGGAACTGCTCTGTCTGGAACTGACCGAGAGCCTGTTCGTGGACCATACCGAGCAGCGGATCAGCCACACGCTGACGGCGCTATCACGGCTCGGCGTCCGGCTCGCGCTGGACGATTTTGGGTCGGGCTATTCCTCGCTCGGCTATCTCACGCGTCTGCCCTTCGACCGGTTGAAGGTGGATCGCGCCTTCGTGGACGGCATTTCCACGGCGCCGGAGAAGCGCAAGCTGCTCGGCGGCATCATCGCTCTGTCGCGCGGACTGGGCATGACGGTGGTAGCGGAGGGGGCCGAACTGCCGGCCGAGGCGGACGTGCTCGGCGAACTCGATTGCGATCTGGTGCAGGGCTTCGTCTTTTCCCGGCCTGTCGCTCCTGACGAGGCGCCGCTGGTGGCCGCCGGCATCGAGCGCGAGATGTGCCGGATGCAGCCTATCCGTCGTCAGACAATTTGCGATTGATCTGACGTTTCCAGACGAGCGTTAAATCGCCGGCTCATTCTCTCGACTTCAGCGCATCGGCATCAACGCCACCAACGCGACGGCGGGCGGGCAATCCGTTCATGAGCGTGCGGAGCAGGCCTGACTTCGTGCGACCGAAGATCATCAAGAGGGAATCCGGATCACCGAGAAGCGGCGGATTCCCGATTCCAAAGGCAGATAAATCCGGAACCGATTGAAGCAGAGGGTGCGTCTCCGACGCCCGCGCATTGGCGTCGCTTGACATATACTGTTTAGTATATTTTTATATCCACAAGAATATAAACGCCGCCGACCGCGGAACCGTCAACGAGGACTGAAAATGGAGCAGGCTTCCTTCAAGGTCGCAATCATCGGCGCGGGCGCCTCCGGTATCGCCACGGCGGTCAATCTGAAGCGCATGGGCATTCCATTCGTGATCTTCGAGCGGGCCGACGATGTGGGCGGGACGTGGCGCGATAACGCCTATCCCGGCCTGGCCTGTGACGTGCCCTCGCACCTGTACCGGTTCTCGTTCGCCCCCAATGCCGAGTGGAGCCACGAATATTCTCCGGGAGGTGAGATCCACGCCTATTTTCGTGATGTCGCGAAACAGCGCGGCATCATGGAGCATGTCCGATTTTCCAGCGAAGTGACGGAAGCCCGCTTCATCGGCGAGGGACAATGGCAGATCAGCACCACGAAGGGCGATGGTGGTCTGTTCAATGCGATCGTGCTCGCCACCGGGATTCTGCACAAAGCCGTTCTACCCAGCATCGAGGGGCGTGACAGCTTCGCCGGAACGGCGTTTCACAGTTCGCGCTGGGATCGCGATCTTTCGCTCGCCGGAAAGCGGGTCGGCATCATCGGGACGGGCTCGACCGCCACGCAGATCCTGCCGGCGATCGTCGATGACGTCGCATCCGTCTCGCTGTTCCAGCGGACGCCGCAGTGGATTCTCAATGTTCCGAACAACCGGTTCGCCGAGGAGAAGAAACAGGCTTTCCGGACGGAACCGGGCAAGATGGCGGATCTCTACAACCATCTCAACTTCGTCTTCAACGAACGCTTCGCGGCAGCCCTGGTCGGCGAGAATGATGAAGGACTGGCCGAGATGGCGCGCATGTGTCGGGAGAACCTTGAGCAGAACGTCCACGATCCCGAACTTCGCGATCGTTTGACGCCGTCCTATCAGACCGGCTGCAAGCGCCTGATCGTTTCGGACAAGTTCTATCCCGCGATCCAGCGCGAGAACGCGCACCTGGTCGATACGCCGATCACGCGCATCGAGCCGACCGGCATTCGGACCGAGGACGGCGTTCTGCACGAACTCGATGTGATCGTCTATGCGACCGGCTTTGATCCTTTCGCGTTCTTCCGTCCGGCGGTGATCATCGGTCGCGACGGCGTCTCGCTGAACGAGCGTTGGAGGGAATCCTGTCAGGCCTATCGCTCGGTGGCGGTGCCGGAGTTTCCAAACCTGTTTTTTGTCGGTGGACCGAACAGTCCGATCGGAAATTTCTCGTACCTGCGAACGGCCGAAGTTCAGATCGGTTACGTGATGGAGCTGATCAGGCGGCTCGCCGACGGAAACTATCGCGAGGTGGAGCCGACGCAGGAGGCAACCGATGCGTTCAATGCCGAAGTCGAGCAGGCTATCACGCGCACGGTCTGGGTCACCGGCGGATGCACGAGCTGGTACTTCGACAAGCGAGGGAAGGTCGTGTCCTGGCCATGGTCCTACGGACGGTTCAAGGCTGATCTCGAGCAGCCACGCATGGAAGAGTTCAAGGTCGCCTAAAGCGCTTTTGAGCGAAATGGGTACCGGTTCGCATGAAGACAACGCATCAAGGCAACAGGCTGGAGTCCCGTTCCGATTTCATTGGAACAAAAATGGCTCCAGGCCGAAGTGCGAACATTCGGGTCAAGTGCAAAAAACTCGCAAGCGGAATGACATCGGAGTTCAACGACCGAGGGAGTGAAAGCAGATGAAGCGCACGGTAATGGTGACGGGATCGTCGCAAGGTGTCGGCCTTGGGATCGCCAGGGTTTTCCTCAATCACGGATGGCGGGTTTTCGGTGTCGACCAGAAGCCCGCCGAGGCGAGCCTTCAGTCCCACGAGGATTATCAACACGCTGTCGCCGATCTTCGCGACGTCAAGGCGTGCGAGACAGTGATGGAAAGTTGTCTTGCCGGAAGCGGAAAGCTCGATGCGCTGGTCAACAATGCGGGGCTCGGTAATGCGCGCGGTTTTTTGGAGACGAGCGACGAGGACTATGACCGCTACTACGACATCAATGTCCGTCCGGTTATCCGGCTGTGTCGCCTGGCGTTGCCAGCACTGAAGCAATCGCAAGGCTCGATCGTCAACATCGCTTCGGCATTCGGGCTCATCGGCGCCGCGGGAAGCGCCGCCTATGTTCCGACCAAATTCGCGGTTGTCGGGATCACCAAAATGCTGGCGACCGAGTTCGGCCGTGACGGGATTCGCGTTAACGCGGTGGCTCCCGGTCTGATCTGGAGTCCCGGCACCGACGAGCGGATCAGGACCAACGCTTGGTGGCATCGCATGATGATCGAGGAGTGTCCGCTCGGTCGCGTCGGCCAGCCGGAGGAAATCGGCGAGGCGTGCGCGTTCCTGGCGTCGAGGGCCGCGAGCTTCATCAACGGCGCCATTCTGCCGGTCGACGGCGGATGGTCCATCGCGAAGTTTCTGCCACTTCCGGCGGAAGCGTGACAGGAGGCGATCCCATGATCCGCGCGGTGAGGCTGTTGCGTTAAGCGCCGAGCGGGTCGGGCATAATGTCTGGCAGTAACGCGGTCGGGTGCACTCGAACGCGTTCGCGCGAACCGTATGGCGGGGCGACGCTGTGACCAAGACGCGCATCCCGACGCTTCGACAGCGTCGGAACGCTTGATATCTTGTCGGCCCAAAATTATACTATTGAAGATAAAAAAATACTATTTGGTATAAACGAGAGTCCCCGCTGACATTCTCGATGGAGGAAATTGATGCGTCCCTTCGCTGTGGTTGCCTTGGTCTGTGGTTTATCGCTCTCCGGCCTGTCCTTGCCCGGACCCGCGCGGGCGGATGGTCCTCCCCTCAAGATTGGTGTGCTTGAGGATATGGCGGGGCCATATGCCGATCTGTCGGGCAAGGGCTCGGTCATCGCCGCGCAAATGGCGGTCGAGGATTTCGGCCCTGTGCTGGGACGCAAGGTCGAACTCGTGACCGGCGATCATATGAACAAGGCCGATATCGGGGTCGGACTCGCGAAGCGCTGGATCGACGTCGATAACGTCGAGATGATCACCGGCCTCAGCAACTCCGCTGTCGCGCTGGCAGTGCGCAACGTGGCGTCGGCGAGCGGCAAGATCGATATCGTCAATGGTGCCGGTTCGAGCGACCTGAGCGGCAAGGCCTGTACGCCGACCTCGTTCCACTGGGTCTACGACAGCTACGGTCTCGCCAAGACGATCAGCGTGGCGACGGTACGCGCTGGCGGCGATTCGTTTTACATGGTTCTGGTCGACTACGCATTCTCGACGGCGATGTCCCGCGACGGCACCCGCTTCGCGGAAGCCGCGGGCGGAAAGTCGGTCGGCAGCGTTCGCGTTCCATTGAACACGGCGGACTACAGCTCCTTCATTCTTCAGGCGCAGTCCTCGAAGGCGAAAGCATTCATACTGGCGCTCGCGGGCGCGGACTTCATCAATTTCGTCAAGCAGGCGCGCGAGTTCGGTCTCGACAGTGGCGGACAGAAGATCGCGTCCTACATCGCCTACAGCAACGACATTCATGCGCTCGGCCTGAAGGTGGCGCAGGGGTTGCTGCTGTCGGAATCGTTCTACTGGGATCTGAACGACAAGACCCGCGCCTTCTCAAACCGGTTCTATGCCGTGGCCAAGAAGATGCCAAACAGCATGCAGGCCGGCGTCTACGGCTCGGTGACGCACTATCTCAAAGCGGTGAAGGCGGCGGGAACCACCGATGCCAAGATCGTGGCCGCCAAGATGCGGGAAATTCCCGTCAATGATTTCATGACGGACAACGGCAAGATCCGCGTCGACGGTCGGCTGCCGCGCCCGATGTATCTGTTCCAGGCCAAGACGCCGGCCGAGTCCAAGGGCGAGTGGGATATCATGAAGCCGGTTCAGACACTCTCCGCGGACGAGGCGACGCGGCCGCTGTCCGAAAGCGAGTGTCCGCTCGTCAAGGCCGCCGATGCGAAGTAATCGTCAGGCGTGAGACGTTGCGCGAATCCACCTGCGGGCGTAGATATGACGCAGCTTGAGATATCCATAAAACAGCCCCGCCTTTGAGATCAAAGGCGGGGCCGTTTTGTTTTCGATCGGCAGTCGTCGCTGAGCCGTTTCGAACGCGCTATGCGTTCTCGAGATTCAGATCCAGTTCCCGTAAGGCGCGGTCGCGCAGGAAAACGCGCTGGACCTTGCCGGATGCCGTCATCGGCAGGACCTCGACCGGCACCACATGATGCGGAATCTTGAAGCTGGCGATCTTGCCTTTGCACCGTGCCTTCACGTGTTCGAGCGAACACGTCGCGCCCGGCTTCAGGATCACATAGGCACATGGCACTTCCGCAAGCCGCGGATGGGGCACGCCCACCACCGCGACCTGCTCGATTTCCGGTACCAGCGCCATCAATTCCTGTTCGAGCGCCGCCGGGGAGACGTTCTCGCCACCGACCTTGAGCATTTCCTTGTAGCGTCCGAGGAACTGGAGAAAGCCGTCGGGCCGCAAGTAACCGCGGTCGCCGGTGAGCAGCCAGCCGTCAGCGTTGAATGTGGCCGCCGTCGCTTCGGGGTTGCGAAAATATCCGCGCATGACGGTATAGCCGCGCAGCGCGATTTCACCCTCGACATTGGGAGGCTGCTCCGCGCCGGTGGCGGGATCGAAGATCTTGAATTCGAGGCCGCTCAGTGGGCGGCCCGATGTGGTCGTGCGTTGCTCCTCGGTGTCGTCCATCGCACTGATGCAGACGTAACATCCCGCCTCCGACATGCCCCAACCGGTCGCCGTCGGGCACAACGTTTTTTGCACCTGCGCCGCGACAGCGTTGGAGTTCTCCATGCCTGCCGGCAGCCCGCCGAAGCGCAGGCTTGACAGGTCGCCGTTCAGGCGCGCCTGCGCGCGCATGATGTCGGCGTAATGAACCTCGAAACCGAAGAGCCCGGTGACGCGCTCGTTCTCGATCAGCCGGATCGCCGCATCGGCATCCCAGTTCTCCATGAGAATCTGCCGCGCGCCGGTATACATGCTGCCGAACATCATTTCCGACATGCCGAAGACGTGGAACATCGGCAGGAAGTTGAGAACGACGCTGCCTTCCTTCAGCGGCCAGATGTCGTGCCGCTCGCAGATGCTCCGCAGCAGCGTGTGATCGTGCATGGCGGCTTTGGGGTTGCCGGTGGTGCCCGACGTGAAGACGATCAGCGCGATGTCGTCGAGCTTCACCTCCGCTGCGGCCTTCGCCAGTTCGTCCGGCGAAACCTTGTCGGCGTCCGCGAGGAACCGCTCCCATGACAAGGGGCCGTTGTCGGGCGTGTCGCTCATGATGACGATATCGGCAAGATGGGGGAAAGTTTCGGTACGCGGCACGCGCACGCCGTCAAAACCCGGAATCACGGCCTTCAGGATTTCGACATACTCGATCGGGCCGGAACGTTCGACGACGAACAGCAGCTTGCACTCCGCCAATTGAAGCGCGTAGGCGAGGTCGTGTTCACGATAGCGGGTGTTCATCGGTGCGCCGATGGCGCCGATCCGCAGTACCGCGTACAGCGCGATGGTGAACTCGATGCGATTTGTCACCCAGAGGCCGACGACGTCGCCTCTGCGCACGCCGCGCGCCAGCAGCGCCCGCGCGGCGCGGTCGATGGCGTCGTCGAGTTCGCCGAAGGTCAATCGCGCATCGCGAAAGGTGACCGCGATCTCGCTTCCCCAGCGTCGGGCCGCGATCCCTGGCAGATCACCAAATCTCAATGCTGATGTGGACATTGCATTTTCTCCCTCGAAGCTCGCTTCGATTGATATCTTCTCACGGATCGTTGCCGTTGTCGCCGTTGGACGGCCGAACACTTCACCGTCAGAGACTATATACTTATTGGATTTAAAGTATACTTTATAGTATGCATGATCTCGTTCGGTTACGAAGACATCGATCTCTCAGCCAACGGTTTCCGCACCGAGCGGGCCGACCACGGCTGACATTATCCGGTTCCATGACGGCGTTTCAGGTCGCCATGGCATCTGCGCTTTTGAACATGATTTGAGAAACGAATGTATCTTCGATTGTCTCGCAAGGGCCGCGTCAGTCTGCATCGGCCGGATCGCACGGATGAGGTTACGATTATCGCCGAGCGGAGCGATGATTTATCCGATCTGCGTCGTCGCCTCGAAATTTTTGGAGAGATCGAGGGCGATTTTTCGGCTGTGCGCATCGATGTTGTCAGGCTGCGGGAGATCGTCGCGAGTGATGGCACTGGAGGCGGGCGGGACGTGGCCTCGTGGCTGGATGCGCAGGCGATGGCAACAGTTCGCGCTCCGGTCAAACTGCTTGCATCGCCTTTGCCACGGGACTACCCGGCCGGGCGTGCAATCGTTGTCGGCGGAACGGGCGCGATCGGCTCCGATCTGGTGCGCGTTCTGGCAGAGCGGCAGGTAGATGTCGCTTTCACCACCCGCAAGCTGGATCATCGTGCGGCGGCATTGCGCGATGAAGTGAGCGAAGGCCCGTCGGCGGTCGAGGCGCATCCACTCGACATTACCGAGGACGGCGCGGCCGAACGTCTGTTTGAACGGCTTAACGTGGAGAGGGACGTCCACTCCGTGTTCTTTGCCGCCGGCATCCCTGTCCCGCAGCGATCCGTCAGCGCGGTGTCATGGACCGAATGGGAACAGGCGGTCAACTTCGAGGTCAACGGCTTCTTTCGTGTCGCGCATGCGGCCGTGCGCATCCTGAAAGCGAACGGCGGCGGCGCGCTTGTCGCGATGACCACGATTGCGACGTTGCGCTATCCGCCTCGCGACGGTTTGTCGGGCGCTCCGAAAGCCGCGGCCGAGATGCTTGTGCGCGCCATTGCGCGCGAGGAGGGACGTTTCGGGATACGTGCCAACTGCGTCGCCCCCGGTCTGATCGAGGGCGGCATCGGGCAGGTCATCATCAACGAGTTCGCCGATGCGCGAGTGCTCGAAGGCATTCGCGCCGGCACGCCGACGCGACGCCTTTGCACCGCCCGGGATTGCGCGGAAGCCGCGGCCTTTCTGGCATCTTCGGGCGCAGCCTCCATCACAGGGCACGTGCTTCCGGTAGACGGCGGCTTTCACATCTGATTGCCGGGACTGATCGATCCGAGTCATTTCGGAAGATCGCTCCGATCTACCACCCGGTACATTTGCCTGAACCGCAATTATGCTATGAAGAAGGGGCGGTTTCGCCAATCACGGTGATTCCGGGAGTCCCGAGCGACATCGGCATTGATCGTGCTGGCAGGGCGGGATGAAAGACTTGACGGTACGCCCGGAGATCACGCGCGGCTATCGTCATGAAAGGCAGACATGAGCGTCAAGGAGCACATCAAGGAATACAAGCGCGAACTGATTTTGGACGCGGCTTCCAAGCTCTTCTACGAGAAAGGCTTTCAGAAGACGACGATCGACGATATCGGCGCGGCGCTCGGTGTGACCAAGCCCTTTATCTACACCTATTTCGAAAACAAGTACTCGATCCTCGAGCACCTGTTCGATCAAGCCTTTCATGATCTCTATGCGGACGTCATCAAGGTTCTGAACAACAAGGAAGGCAAGCCACAGGATCGCCTGCAGCGATTTGTCACCGTTTATGTCGAGAAGAACATTGAGCGGCAAAAGATCACGGCGATCATGCTCGAGGAAGAAAAGAACCTTAACGCCAAGAAAGTTGCCGATATCCGGCGCAAGCAACGTGAGTTTGATGCCAAGCTTGCGCGCCTGATCGAAGAGGGCGTCTCAACCGGGGTATTTCATGTGAGCGATCCGATGATCGCGTCTCTCGCGATCAGCGGTATGGTGCGATGGACCCATCGCTGGTACTCCCCGCAGGGGCGGCTCTCGGTGTCGGAACTGACGAAGAATCTCAGCACTCTTGCTCTCAACCTCGTCGGGTGCACTCAAAACTGAGCGCACCCGATCAAGATTGAAAATCGCCTATTTCTTCGCGTTGGTGATCAGCGGGCATTCGCTTTCGGAGAGCGGTCGGAAGGCTTCGTCGCCGGTCAGCTTCTGGATCGGCTTCATGAGATCCCATTCATCTTTGGATTCCGCGCGCGACTTGACCTGAAAGAGATAGAAATCCCGCAGCAGGCGGCCGTCTTCACGCACGCGGCCGTTCGTTGTCATGAAGTCGTTGACAGGCAGTTCCCGCATCTTGGCCGCGACCTGCTTGGCATCGGTCGTCCCAGCAGCCTTGACCGCGGTCAGGTAGTGTTTGACGGCGCTATAGACGCCGGCCTGCATGCTGTTCGGCATCTTCTTCGCAGCGGTATAGAACCGTTTAGAAAAAGCGCGGGTATTCTCGTCGATATCCCAATAGAACGCTTCCGACAGCAGCAGTCCCTGTGCCACGTTCAACCCGAGGGCATGGACGTCGTTCACGAAGGCCACCAGCGAAGCGAGTTTCTGCCCTTGCTCGGTGATTTGAAATTCATGTGCCTGCTTGATGAAGTTGATGACGTCCTGTCCGGCCATGGCAATGAAGATCGCCTTAGCTTTGGAGCCTTGGGCCTGCAGGATGAATGAGCTGTAGTCGGCGGTGTTCAGCGGCGTGCGAACGCTGCCCACGGCCTTGCCGCCGGCGGCATCGGCGAAGCGCGATGCATCGCGGCTCATGGCGGCGCCGAAAGCGTAATCGACCGCGACGGTGAAATAAGTGTCGGCGCCGGACCGAATGGTCGCCGTGCCGACCGTTTTCGCCAGCGCATAGGTGTCCCAGACCCAGTGGAAGCCGGTGGGTGAGCAAGCCTTGCCGGTGAGATCGCCAGCGCCGCCAGCTGTCACGATATCGATCTTGTTGCTCGATGCCGCGAGGCCGTGGACCGCCAGACTGACCGCTGAATTGCCCAGGCCGGTGATCATCTCGACGCCATCAGCCTCGAACCAGCGCTTCGCGATGCCCACAGCGGTATCCGCCTTGTTCGAATGGTCCGCCGCGACGACTTCCACCTTGCGGCCCAGCACCGGACCGAAATCCTCGACCGCCAGTCGGGCGGCGATCACCGAGCCTTGCCCGGACAGGTCCGCATAGGGGCCCGACATGTCTTCGAGGACGCCGATCTTCAATGACGGTTGCTCCGACCAGGCGATGCCCGGCGATAGCAAAATGGCGCAGGCCAGCAGGAGCCCACCGATAGATTGGCGCATGAAACCCTCCGTTTCCACATTGATACCGATTAGTATTTTTTAATTTATTACGGTATCTTTGCCGCAATGGCAACAGATGTTGTGCTGAGCCCACCAACGTTTTTGAACGATGCATCGTGCGCCAGTTCGCGATCATGAGCGATGTGTCGAGAAAGCGGCTCGAGATTCTCTGCGGAAATGTCGTCGGCTTTCGTCAGGATGGCGTCGCATAGGGTTCGAAGTACGATCGCGTTTCATCGACGTTGAGGTCTCGACCGATCGGTGGGAAGGCGCGCTGCGGACAACCCGAGCGTTCGCAGACCTTGCATCCCATGCCGATCGGTGTTGCCAACGACGGATCGATGTTCAGGCCTTGGGCATAAATGATGCGGTCGGCATAGCGAACGTCGCATCCCAGCGCGATTGCAAAGGTTTTGGTGGGCGCGCCGTACCCGCCTCGACTCTGCGATACGGTCCGGGCGATCCATAAGTAGGTGCGTTCGTCCGGCATTCGTGCCAATTGGGTGAGAACACGTCCGGGGCTGGCGAACGCCTCGTAAACGTTCCACAACGGGCACGTACCGCCGACGCGTGAGAAGTGAAAATCCGTAGCGGATTGACGTTTCGAAATATTTCCGGCGCGATCGACGCGGATGAAGAAAAATGGAACACCGCGCGCGTTGTGACGCTGCAACGTGCTCAAGCGATGACAAACGGTTTCGAAGCCGACGCCGAACTGATGGCCCAGCAATTCGATGTCGTAGCGCCTCCGTTCGGCGGCCTCGAGGAACGTCGCGTAGGGGAGTATGAGCGCTCCGGCAAAATAATTGGCTAGGCCGATGCGCGCCAACCGGCGGGATGCGTCGCTGGTGAACGCGCCCTTGTCGACGATCGAACGCAGGATATCATCCTGCTCCAGAATCGCGATCTGTGTGGCGATCTGGAATGCTTGCTGACCCGGTTGGAGATTGGGCGCGAGACGGAGTGTCCGCGCGGCGGGATCATAGATTCGCTGAACCGCCAGTCCGGCATCGTCGACGTTATCCGTCAGGACGTTGATCCGGTGACGCTCCTCGAGATAAGTGGAGAGTGCTGACGCCGTGCGGCCGACGGGGAATTGCATCCGTCTCGCGATAGTTTCGGCGGCTTCATCGAGCTCCCCGATATAATTGTGATGCAGGTAAAAGAAATCCCTGACTTCCTCAAAAGGGGTTGACGGCACCGTCGCCATCACTGCCTGACGATCTTCCCCCAACCGCGCTGACAGAGCGGCGCTTTGTTCGACCGCCTGACGATACTTGCGATTGAGGTTGACGAGGGCGCGGCCGACAGCGGGCATGTTGGCTGCAACTTCGCGCAGTTCGGCCTTGGCGATGGTTTCGCCCAGCGCGGGATTTGTCAGCACGTCGCGGAGATCCGAGATCAGCCGCGCCTCCTCGTCTTCGGCGAAGGATTGCACGTCGAGGCCGAAGGCCGAGTTCAGCGCCAGCAGCACGGGCAGCGTCAGCGGGCGCTGATTGTTCTCAAGCTGGTTGAGATAGCTCAGTGAAATGCCAAGTTTGGCCGCCAATGCGGCCTGGGTCAGCTTCCGCTGTTCGCGGAGTCGCTTGAGCCTGACACCCATGAAGGTCTTTTTCATGTAGCACCTTTGACTTTGCAAGCTTTGCAATCCGCTCCTATTTCCTTCGCAAAACTACACAATATCAGCCATTTCCTGTTTCAGTCTTTGCAGATATTGCGAAGTTAAGGCCAAATAGCAAGACGTCGGGAGCACTAAATGCTGGCGAACCATGTCGCAGCCAATCCGCCGGACGAGACGCGGTTCATGGAGATGATTTTTCCCGATCTCGCCAATCACTACGGCACTCTTTTCGGAGGAAATGCGCTGAGCCTGATGGGCAAGGCCGCATTCATTGCCGCGACGCGTCATGCCCGTCGCAACGTGGTCATGGCGACGTCGGAGAAAATCGAATTCCACGAACCGATACGCGTCGGCGAACTGATCGAGCTGGTTGCTCGCGTCGAGCGAGTTGGTCGCAGCTCAATGACTGTCGCCGTCGAGATGATCCGTGAAGACGTTGTCAATGGACTGCGCAAATCGGTCGTGCGCGGGACGTTCGAAATGGTCGCCGTCAACGACAGCGGTCGTCCCGTCGCTATCCCCAGGACCACGAACTCGCGTCAACCGGGCAAGGAAATCGTATCGTGAAGCAACATATCGTTCGTACCCATAGATCCGCCGAAGACCTGCAACGCAAGGACCAGCTTGCGTGGAAGATCGCGGAGGTCGCGGCCGATCCGGTGACCGTCGCGCCCGACGTCATGGAGATGATCGGCAACCGCATCATCGACAATGCGTCGGTTGCCGCCGCCTCGCTGGCGCGACGACCAGTGGCGAGCGCGCGGGCGCAGGCAGAAGCGCATCCATTCCAGCCCGGCGCCACGGTGTTCGGTCTGCCGCAGCGGCAGCGTATCTCGCCGGAATGGGCGGCGTGGGCCAACGGCGTCGCGGTGCGCGAACTCGACTTCCACGATACCTATCTCGCCGCCGACTATTCGCATCCCGGCGACAACATTCCGCCGATTCTCGCAGTCGCGCAGCATTGCGGCCTTGACGGCAACGCGCTGGTGCGCGGCCTTGCCACCGGTTACGAGATTCAGGTCGATCTAGTCACCGGCATCTGCCTGCACGAGCACAAGATCGATCACATCGCGCATCTCGGTCCGTCTGCCGCGGCAGGTATCGGCACTGCGCTCGGCCTTCCGGTGGAGAGCATCTATCAGGCCGTGCAGCAGGCGCTGCATGTGACGACCACGACGCGGCAATCGCGCAAGGGCGAGATTTCAAGCTGGAAGGCCTATGCGCCGGCGTTCGCCGGCAAAATGGCGATAGAGGCAGTCGATCGCGTGATGCGCGGTGAGGGCGCGCCGTCGCCCGCGTGGGAAGGCGAGGATGGATTCATCGCCTATCTGCTGTCGGGACCGAAAGCGGAATACGTCGTGCCACTCCCGGAAAAAGGCGAAGCCAAGCGCGCCATTCTCGATACCTACACCAAGGAGCACTCGGCCGAGTATCAAAGCCAGGCGTTGATCGATCTCGCGCGCAGGCTAGGTAAAAAGATCGGCGATCTTTCCAAGGTCGAAAGCATCGTCATCCACACCAGTCATCACACGCACTACGTGATCGGCACCGGCGCCAACGATCCGCAGAAGATGGACCCGAAGGCGAGCCGCGAAACGCTCGACCATTCGATCATGTACATCTTCGCCGTCGCGCTGGAAGACGGCGGCTGGCACCACGAGCGCTCCTATGCGCCCGAGCGCGCGGGACGACCGGAAACCGTCGCGCTGTGGCGCAAGATCTCCACGGTCGAGGATCCGGAATGGACGCGGCGCTATCACAGCCGTGATCCGAGGGAGAAAGCGTTCGGCGGCAAGGTCGTCGTGCACTTGAAGGGCGGCTCGGTCATCACCGACGAAATCGCGGTGGCCGACGCGCATCCGCTCGGCGCGCGCCCGTTCGCCCGCGAGCAATATGTCGCCAAATTCCGCTCGCTGGCGGACGGCATCATCGTGCCTGCCGAGCAGGATCGTTTCCTTGCGCTGGTTGCGCGATTGCCGGAACTGCGGGCTGACGAACTGGGTGGACTGACGTTCACCGTCGATACCGCGCGCCTTGGCGGGCACAGGTCGTCGGGCATTTTCGACTGGCACGGCGCCGGTGCGCGCCGTTCCGATGCTGCCGAATAACAGGGAGGACACGATGACCGCTGAATCTCGCACGCCGTCAAAGCCGGCTCCGAAGAAATCCGTGGCGCTCTCCGGCATTACTGCCGGAAACACCGCGTTGTGCACCGTGGGACGCACCGGCAACGATCTGCACTATCGCGGCTACGATATTCTCGACATCGCCGAGACCTGTGAGTTCGAGGAGATTGCGCATCTGCTCGTGCACGGTGTCCTGCCGACATCAGCCGAACTGGCAGCTTACAAAGCTAAACTGAAGGGTTTGCGCGGCCTGCCTTCGGCGGTGCGTGCGACGCTGGAGACGCTGCCCGCGGCCGCGCATCCGATGGACGTCATGCGTTCGGGCGTTTCGACGCTCGGGTGCGTGCTTCCGGAGGCGCACGATCACAATCACCCTGGTGCACGGGACATCGCCGACCGGCTGATGGCCTCGCACGGCTCGATGCTGTTGTACTGGCATCATTTCGCCCACAACGGCCGGCGCATTGAAGTGGAAACCGACGACGACAGCATCGGCGGACACTTCCTGCACCTGCTTCATGGCGTTGCGCCGAAGGCGTCCCATGTTCGTGCGATGCACACCTCGCTCAATCTCTATGCAGAGCATGAGTTCAACGCATCGACCTTCACCGCACGCTGCATCGCCGGCACCGGTTCGGACATGTATTCGTCGATTGCAGGGGCCATTGGCGCGCTGCGCGGGCCGAAGCATGGCGGCGCCAATGAGGTCGCGTTTGAAATCCAGAAGCGCTACGGCAATCCGGATGAAGCGGAGGGGGATATCCGCCGTCGCGTCGAAGCCAAGGAGGTTGTGATCGGCTTCGGGCACCCGGTTTATACAGTGGCCGACCCACGCAATCGCATCATCAAGGACGTGGCCAAGCGCCTTTCCGCTGAGGTCGGATCGATGAAGATGTACGACATCGCCGACCGCATCGAGACGGTGATGGCGGAAACCAAGAAAATGTTCGCCAACCTCGACTGGTTCAGCGCCGTATCGTATCACTTGATGGGCGTGCCGACCGCGATGTTCACGCCGCTGTTCGTGATCTCGCGGACCTCCGGTTGGGCCGCGCATGTCATCGAACAACGCCAGGACAACAAGATCATTCGTCCGACCGCGAACTACGTCGGTCCGGAGAACCTGACGTTCGTCCCGATCGGAAAGCGTGCGGCAAAACTGGCGAAACGCGCCGCATAAAGGATATCCCGATGCCTTATCTCGTCGCCTCCGACCTTCCGTCCGCGCCTGCCGGGGAACGTTTCCGCGCTCTGGTGGAGCGGGGCGGGATTTTGCAGCTGCCGGGGAGCCACAACGGCATGGCGGCGCTTCAAGCCAAGGCGGCCGGATTCGAGGGGACTTACCTTTCCGGCGCGGCGATGACCGCATCGATGGGGTTGCCTGATCTCGGCATTATCACCGTCGATGAGGTCGCCTTCTTCATCCGGCAGGTAGCGCGCGCGAGCGGATTGCCGGTGCTGGTCGATGGCGACACGGGATACGGCGAGGCGCTCAACGTCATGCATATGGTCCGCACCTTCGAGGATGCAGGGGCGGCGGCGGTGCATATCGAGGATCAACTACTGCCGAAGAAATGCGGCCATCTCAACGACAAGAAGCTGGCCGACGCCCACGACATGGCGGCCAAGGTCGCGGCCGCTGCCAAAGCCCGCCGTCATCTCTATCTGATCGCCCGCACCGATGCCGCCGCCAGCGAAGGTCTCGACGGCGCGGTTGCTCGTGCGAAGCTTTTCATGGAAGCGGGGGCCGATGCGATCTTTCCCGAGGCGCTGACCTCAGCGGAGATGTTTCGCGAGTTCGCGCGACGGATGCCAGGTGTGCCGCTTCTAGCAAATATGACGGAGTTTGGCCGTACGCCGTTCTTCACCGCTAGTGAATTTGAAGAGATGGGATACCGCATGGTCATCTGGCCGGTGTCGTCCCTCCGGGTGGCAAATAAAGCGCAGGCTGACTTGTACAAGGCGATCGCGAGCGACGGCGGCACCCACAACATGATCGAACGAATGCAAACTCGCGCCGAACTCTATGCGACGATCGGCCTGCACGATTATGAAGCGCTCGATGCTTCGATCGTGGAGACCATCATTCCGGAGGCGATGCCGCAATCGTGAAATGACGAGCTGCCCACTCCCGATGGGCCGGCTTGATCGCATTCGATCTTGTCGTCCGTCGTGGGCAAGATTCCACGGTGTCTGCTCTGTCATCCGAACTGATGCTGAGTCAGTATACAAAATGTCGAGGTTCTCCGGTTGAAATTGATCCGGAGCTAAGAGGGAAGCCGGTGCGCTGAGGTTCACACTGGACCAAGCCAAGCCGGCGCTGCCCCCGCAACTGTAAGCGGTAAATTCACGTTGAGACGGTCACTGAGGCGTGTGCTTTGGGAAGGCCAGATGTGAGTGGTGACCCGCGAGCCAGGAGACCTGCCCCGACAACATAATCGTCCACGGGCGGGGTGTCCCGGTGGTGCGCCTGGAGTCCTGCGACGTCGGTCGCATGGAACGTCATGTCGCGTCGCCAATCTCGCTTCAGCAAAGAGGTTTCGCGATGTCTGTTACGTCCCTTCCTGTTGCCACGCTTGGTACGCCCCGCATCGGGCCGCGCCGCGAACTGAAATTCGCGCTTGAGAGTTTCTGGGCCGGAACCTCGAGCGAGAGGGCTCTGCTCGAAACGGCGGCGGCGTTGCGCGCGGCCAATTGGGCGCGCCAGAAATCGCTCGGGGTTACGGTGATCCCGTCAAACGATTTCTCGCTCTACGATCAAGTGCTCGACACCAGCGTCATGGTCGGCGCTATTCCCGACATTTATGGCTGGAAGAATGGTCCGGTTTCGCTCGCGACCTACTTCGCCATGGCGCGCGGTGCGCAAGGCGAAGCGCATGACGCGTCATGCGGGCATGCTCATCACGGCGATGGACACGAACACGGCGCTCCGGCGCAGGAGATGACCAAGTGGTTCGACACCAACTATCACTACATGGTCCCGGAATTTCACAAGGATCAGGTTTTCAAGCTCGCGTCGCGCAAGCCGATCGATGAATATCAAGAAGCCAAAAGCCTCGGCTATCAGACGCGCCCGGTGCTGGTCGGTCCGGTCACATTCCTCAAGCTCGGCAAGAGTATTGATCCGGCATTTGATCCGATTTTGTTGCTGGATCGATTGATCCCGGTCTATGTCGAGGTGTTGCGTGAACTGGCGAAACGCGGTGCCGAATGGGTGCAAATCGATGAACCGTGTCTCGTGCTTGATCTCGATGATGCTGCGCGGGCGGCTTTGAGACACACCTATGCGGAGATCGTGGCCAACGTCCCTGATCTTAAGGTGATGCTGGCAACCTACTTTGGCGCACTCGGCGACAATCTCGAGACCGCGCTGTCGCTGCCTGTCGCTGGCCTTCATGTCGACCTGAAGCGTGCGCCGGAACAACTCGACGCCGTGCTGGCCAAGGTTCCAGCCGGTCTCGTGTTGTCGCTGGGTGTGATCGACGGCCGCAATGTCTGGCGCGCGAACCTCGCCCAAATCCTGGAGCGTCTTGAGCCCGTGATTGCCAGGGTGGGCAAGGATCGGGTGCAGATCGCGCCATCGTGCTCGATGCTGCACGTTCCAATCGATCTCGAACTTGAAGATGCGCTTGATACGGACGTGGAAAGCTGGCTGGCGTTCTCGGTACAGAAGATCAAGGAGCTGACGACGCTGGCGAGTGCGCTCGCGGGTAATCATGCCGCCGTTGCCACCAGCCTTGCGGACTCCGCAAAGGCGGCGAACCTGAGGAAAACATCGCCGAAGATTCACAGCCGGGCGGTGGCTCAGCGCGTCGAGGCAATCGACGATGGCATGCGTCGCCGTGCCAGCGCGTTTGTCAAGCGTGCCGAGGTGCAGCGATCGCAGTTCAGGTTGCCCCGGTTTCCGACCACGACGATCGGCTCGTTTCCCCAGACCGCGGAAGTGCGCAGTGCGCGTGCCGCTCATGCGCGCGGTGCGATGAGCTATGTGCAGTATGAGCAGTTCCTGAAGGACGAGACTGCGCGCACGGTGCGCTGGCAGGAAGAGATCGGGCTCGACGTGCTCGTGCACGGCGAGTTCGAGCGCAACGACATGGTGCAGTATTTCGGCGAACAACTGTCGGGCTTCACCTTCACCAAGCACGGCTGGGTGCAGTCCTACGGCTCGCGTTATGTTCGCCCGCCGATCCTGTTCGGTGATGTCGCGCGGCCCGAGCCCATGACGGTCGGATGGTGGCGTTATGCGCAATCGCTCACGACGAAGCCGATGAAGGCCATGCTCACCGGTCCGGTCACGATCCTGAATTGGTCGTTCGTACGTGACGACGTTCCGCGCAGCGAGGCCTGCCGCCAGATCGCGCTGGCGATCCGCGACGAGGTGATCGATCTTGAGAAGGCCGGCGCGAGGATGATCCAGATCGACGAGGCTGCGCTCCGCGAAGGCCTGCCGTTGCGTCGGTCCGAGTGGGAAACCTATCTTGACTGGGCTGTCGAGAGTTTTCGCCTCTGCTCATCCGGCGTTGTCGATGCGACACAGATCCATACCCATATGTGTTACTCGGAGTTCAATGACATTATCGATGCCATCGCCGCGATGGATGCCGATGTCATTTCGATCGAGACGTCGCGCTCGAAGATGGAGCTGCTCGACGCCTTCAAGAGCTACAGGTATCCGAATGAGATTGGTCCCGGTGTCTATGACATCCACTCGCCGCGCGTTCCGGCGCCCGAAGAGATGACGCAACTGCTGAGCCTGGCCCGACAGCGCTTGTCGGACGCGCAGCTCTGGATCAATCCGGATTGTGGCCTGAAAACCCGCAAGTGGGACGAGGTGCGGCCCGCGCTCGTGAACATGGTCGCCGCGGCGAGGGAGTTGCGTTCAGGCCAATAGCCAACGAACGCCACCGGCCTCAACCATTGTGTCGTCCAGCCGGATTGTAAATGAGGGCGAGCTTTCTTGTTGATGGAAAGCTCGCCCTCCACAGTGAATCCCGGATGATGCATCCGGCATTTGGCAAGGGAATCATCGAGTTAAGAAAAGCCGACCCGTGACACGAAAGCTGATCCCTTTTTGAGCCTTCGCTGCGGGAATCCCGGAGGGTTGGTCTATCGGCTGCGGATAGGCCTCGGGCGAAAGCCCACAACATGCGTCCATGTTGGTTTCGAGGACAAAGTGTCCTCCGCGAGATCAACCAGACGTCGAATGGAGACTGAATCGACCCGAAATCGGTCGCAAACGGCGTTGGCATTCAAGTTGCTATGCAGCCTCCAGTGCAAATGAGGGAGGCACGCATGCCAAGACATCTCACCGCCGTACTCGCCATCGCAGCCCTGCTCGGTTCGGCTGCCACTGTTCACGCCCAAGTATCCGACGATGTTGTCAAGATTGGCGTCCTCGACGACATGTCAGGGCCTTATGCCGACATCCAGGGGCCAGGGGACGTTGTCGCGACCAAGATGGCCGTTGAAGATTTTGGCGGGAAGGTCAACGGCAAGCCCATCGAGGTCGTTTCTGCTGACGTCCAGTTGAAGGCCGATGTCGGCGGCGCCATCGCGCGTCGCTGGTACGATACCGAGAAGGTGGATGCGATCTTTGGTCTCGGAACATCGGCCGTCGCTCTCGCCGTCCAGGCCATCGCGCAAGAGAAGAACAAGGTTTCGATCGCGACGTCGGTAGGATCGACGGCGTTGACGGGGAAGTCCTGTTCTCCCAACGGAATTCATTGGGTGTACGACACCTACGCCCTCGCCAAAGGGACCGCGACCGCGATGATGAAGCAGGGCGGCGCGGATAGCTGGTTCTTCGTGACGGCGGACTACGCTTTCGGTCATTCGCTGGAGCAGGACACCGCGAATATTGTCAAACGAAACGGCGGCAAGGTCTTCGGCAGCGTCCGGGCTCCGGTCAACAGCGCTGACTTCTCGTCCTTCATGCTACAGGCCCAATCGTCGAAAGCTCAAGTCATCGGGCTTGCCGTCGCGGGTGCCGATACCATCAACTCGATCAAGACGGCCGCCGATTTCGGTTTGATCGCCGGTGGTCAGAAGATGGCTGGGCTGCTGGTCCTGATCACCGACATTCATGCCCTCGGCTTGAAAACGGCGCAGGGCTTGATGTTCACCGAAGCCTATTACTGGGACCAGAACGATGAAACCCGCGCCTTTGCCAAGCGGTTCGCTGAACGCCATGGCGGAAAGCCGCCGACGATGTTCCAGGCCGGGATCTATAGCGCCGTCACGCATTACCTGAAGGCCATCAAGGCAGCCGGCTCCGATGAAGCCAAAACTGTCATCGCGGAGATGAAGAAGATTCCGGTCAACGACTTCATGACCAAGAACGGCAGCATCCGGGACGACGGACGAATGATGCGGGACATGTACCTGCTTCAGGCCAAGAAGCCTTCGGAATCGAAGGGAGAATGGGATCTGATGAAGGTGGTCGCGACCATTCCTGCCGAGGATGCGTTCCGGCCGCTCTCTGAAAGCGAGTGCCCGCTGATCAAGAAGTAGAGGCGGGGATCGCGGCGGAAGATCGAGGGGGTCTTCCGCCGCGATCAAGTTTGTTCGGCGCTCTCGATCGCGGCCAGTTTCTTGTAGAGGAACGAGCGCGAGATGCCGAGGCTTGCGGCGGCCTTCTTCTTGTTGCCGCCGCAGGCTGCGATGGCTTCCTTGATCTGTTCGTTCTGAACGTCGGAGATGACTTTCTTTAAGCCGCGCGAACTGCTTGCCGGAGCTTCATTGACCGGCGGCCCGAGTGGTTTCTGAATCCGTCTCGGCGTTTCCGACAGATCCTGAACGCCAATCATTATCCCGTCTGAAAATACGAATGCGCGTTCGATCTCGTGTTGCAGTTGCCGGATGTTGCCGGGCCATGCGCGCTCGGTGAGCTCAGTTAACGCGTCGCTGCTGATCCGAGGCGTCGGTCGGGCGTGCCGGTAGGCAATTTCCTGAAGAAATTTGTCGACCAGCAGCGGGATATCGTCAATCCGTTCGCGGAGCGGAGGAACCTCGATGACGATCGGCGAGAGGCGATAGAACAGATCGAGACGAAAGCCACCGCTCTCCACCATCAACTGCAAATCCTTGTTGGTGGCGGACACCAGACGAAAATCGACCGGCCGGGAACGATCGCCGCCGATCCGCTCGATGATCTTGTCCTGCACCACGCGCAACAGCTTGGCCTGAACGTCGAGCGGCATGTCGCCGATCTCGTCGAGGAAGATCGTGCCGCCTTCGGCCTGTTCGAACTTGCCCTTCCGCCCTTTCTTGTCGGCGCCGGTGAAGGCGCCGGGCTCATAGCCGAACAGTTCCGATTCCACGAGGTTGGGTGGGAGCGCTGCCGCGTTGACATTGATCATCGGCCGATCGCGGCGCGGGCTGAGTTGATGTAGCGCGTGCGCGACCAGTTCCTTGCCCGTGCCGCTCTCGCCACGGATCAAAACCGGGATCTCGAGCGGAGCAACCTTGACGATCTGCGCGCGGAGCCGCTGGACGGCGGGGCTTTGTCCGATGATCTGTTCGAGCCCGTAGTCGCGCGCGCGAAGCGTGGCTGTCTCGCGCTTGTAGAACTCCAGTTCGCCTTCAAGCGCCTTGATGCGTTGGCTTAGCGATTCGAGCTGTTGCGGCCCCTTGAACATCACGCGCCCGATGGCTCCGAGCACATGCCCGTTACGCTTGATCGGCACCCGGGAGACAACACGTTCGGCGCCCTGCATTCGCTGAATCGCACCGACCTCGGCTTTCCCGGTCGCGACAACTTCGTGAAGACGGGTGTTCTCGATGACTTGTTCGACCGGCCGGCCGTTTCCCTCGCCTAGTTTGAGGCCGAAGAACGCCTCGTGGATCGGCGAGATGTAGACGAGACGCGCTTCGTCATCCACGATCGTCATGGCGTCGAAGGGGTCCGTCAGCAGATACTGGATGATGTCCCATGCGAAGCTGACGCTTCCGATGAAATGTAGCAAGGCGTCCCCGGGTGCGCGGCTGATAACCAGCAGTTCTCCCGATTCCGTCGCCGCCAGCAAAATTGCGTAAGCGTGACGGTCCAGATTGAGTGTCGTCAGGCGAACTTCCCGAAGTTCGCCCATCCATACCCGGTCGGTGGTCAGCGCCCTGATCCGGGGATCAGAGCCAAGGCCGGTCGAGAAAACGGCCTGTCCTTCGCTGTTAAGGAAAGCCACTCCGGCAATCTGGATTTCGTTCAGCATTTTTCTTGTGTCCACGTTGAGGACACTTCAACATGACCTTGTGTTGGATGCAAGGACATCAATCGTTGCCAAAATACACTTCACGCCAGCGCATGTGTTTTGATGTCGCATGAAACCTCGCGATTTGTGCCGGGGAGCATGACGACGGCGGCTGGCACGCAAGTTGCGTATTCCGGATCCAAGCATCGCGGTGCGATGCGATACCTGACGAGATCGACATGCGACCATTCCTCACGCTTCACTCTCCAGCAGATGCGCGGCGTTATTATCAACAGGGACTGTGGAAGGACGAAACCCTCTACGGCCTCCTGAGTAAACATGCCGATGAGCGTCCCGGCGATATCGCGCTTCAGGATGGGCGTCGCTCCGTGACATGGTCCGACTTGCGCGGATGGGTGAACGGCGTTGCCGGCAACCTGCGCGAGTTCGGCCTGACCGGAGGAGATCGGGTTTCGATCTGGATGTCCAATCGCGTCGAAGCGATCGTGATGTTCCTGGCTTGCGCGCGCGAAGGCATTGCCTGCAATCCTTCGCTTCACAAGACCTTTACCTGTGCCGAGATCGTCGAACTGTTGTCGTCACTGTCGGCTCGCGCGCTGCTGACCGAGGCAGGTTGGGGCGCGGATCGCTCCCGCGTCGATCTCGATGCGATGCTGGTGAAGCTGCCGCATCTGAAGATGGTGTATACGCCGGAAACCTTGCCCGGCCCCGCCATCAACGCCGCGCCGCCATGTAGCGATCCGGATAAGATTGTGTATCTGGCGTTCACGTCAGGGACCACCGGTTCGCCCAAGTGCGTCATGCATTCGGATAACACGCTGCTTGCGAACGCCCGCGATCTGGTTGCCGACTGGCGGCACGGGCCGGAAACCGTGCTGCTGTCGCTATCGCCGCTGTCGCATCACATTGCCTGGGTCGGGATCGCGCAATGGCTGGTCATCGGGGGACGCTTTGTCACCGATGATCCGCCGCCGAATATGAGCCGCATCGACTGGATTCAGGCGACGGGAGCAACCTACGTTCTCGGCGTTCCGACGCATGCGATGGACGTTCTTGCCGAGCAGCAGAGAACGGGCCAACGGCTTGGCGACGTCTCGGTCTTTTACATGGCCGGATCGCCGATTCCGCCGGTCACCGCCGCTGCTTTTCTCGAGCAGGGCGTCAAGCCGCAGAACATCTACGGCATGACCGAGAATTCGTCGCATCAATACACCCATCCGGACGACTCCGCCGAAGTTATCGTCCAGACCTGCGGGCGTGGCGGACGCGCCTATGAGGTGCGTTTGTTCGACCCGGCGGATTCCGACAAGGAGGTCAAGCCCGGCGAAGTCGGGCAAATCGCCGGCCGTGGCGCTGCGTTGATGTTGGGCTACTTTGATAATCAGCGCGCGACGGAATCCAGTTTCAACAAGGACGGCTGGTTCCTGTCCGGCGACCTCGGCATCCTGGATCAGGCTGGAAATCTGCGCATCGAGGGCCGTCTGAAGGATCTGATCATCCGTGGCGGTCACAATATCTATCCGTCGCATATCGAAGCGGCGGCGGTGCGTCACAAGGATGTCGGACGCGTTGCCGCATTCCCGGTGCCGGACGATCGTCTCGGCGAACGGGTTTGTATCGCGGTGTCCGGAACGATCGAGCCGGATGAACTACTGCGGCATTTGCGGGAGCAGGGAATCTCGAAATACGACATGCCGGAGTACTTCGCTCGCGTGGATGACTTTCCACTCACGGCGAGTGGGAAAATTCTCAAGCGCGAGTTGACGTTGTGGGTGCGCCGCGGAGAGCTGCTGCCGTCGCCCATTCGCGGGCCAGTCGCGGCTGCGACTTAGTGGCGACGCAAATGACACGGCTGCCTTTAACAGACACCCTCGTTCTGGATTTCAGCACTCTGCTGCCGGGGCCGTTCGCCACACTGATGCTGGCGGAGGCCGGCGCCACGGTAATCAAGATCGAGCGCGCCGGAAGCGGCGACGAAATGCGTGGCTACGAACCCAAGCTCGGCGCCGACAGTACGAATTTCCAGCTTCTGAACGTCGGCAAGGACAGCATCGTTGTCGATCTGAAGGCAAAAGATGCGTTCGAGCGATTGAAGCCGTTGGTGGCGCGGGCCGATGTCGTCGTCGAACAGTTTCGCCCGGGCGTCATGGACCGTCTGGGATTCGGATATGAAGCCTTGCGTGCGATCAATCCGAAGTTGATCTATTGCGCGATTACCGGATGGGGCCAGAGCGGCCCCAAATCGACCGTTGCCGCGCACGATCTCAACTACATGGCGGATGCCGGCCTGTTAGGCCTCAGTCGCGGCAGCGACGGCGCACCGGTGGTGCCGCCAGTGCTGGTCGCGGATTTGGCAGGCGGCGCGTATCCTGCCGTGGTCAATATTCTTCTCGCCCTTCTTCATCGCGATCGCACCGGCGAAGGTGCTTATCTCGATATTGCGATGGGAGAGAATCTACTGCCGCTGGCCTATTGGGGGCTCGGAAACGGATTCGTCGCCGGGCAATGGCCGCGTGGCGGGGATGCGTTGGTGACCGGCGGGAGTCCCCGTTATCAGATCTATCGCACGTCGGACGGCCGCTATCTCGCCGCAGCGCCGATCGAGGATCGCTTCTGGCAGAACTTCTGCGAGTTGATCGATCTGGCTCCTGGGTTGCGCGATCCGAAAGCCGATCCAGGCGAGGCGACACGCGCGATCGCGGTCATCATCGCGGGGCGTTCCGCGGATGCTTGGATGGAAACATTCAAGGGGCACGATGTCTGTTGCTCCATCGTTGCCAGTTTGCAGGAAGCGGTCGCTGATCCGCATTTCGCCGCGCGGGGCGTGTTCTCGCGCAAGATCGATGTCGAAGGCGCGTCGATGCCTGCGCTGCCGACAGCGATCGCCGCTTGCTTCCGTAGCCAGACCGCTCCGGCCGCGCCGCGACTTGGCGCGCAAACGGCTGCTTGGCTGAACGAGGAGGCTCGCTGATGCGCGCGTATCACGTCGTCGAGTTTGGCCCGCCGTCCGCTTTACGGTTGAACGAGGTCGACGATCTCGTGCCGGGCGAAGGCCAGATCGTCGTCGATGTCGCGGCAGCCGGCATCAATTTTCCCGATACGCTGGTGGTGTCCGGACGCTACCAGATTCTGCCGCCGCGCCCGTTCGTGCCCGGCAAGGAATTGGCGGGTACGGTGCGTGCGATTGGCGCGGGCGTGACTGCATTTGCGCCGGGCGACCGGGTGCTGGGCCAGCTCGAACACGGCGCGTTTGCCGAGCAGGCAGTGGTGAACGCCGCAGACGCGTTTCATTTGCCCGACGGACTGGGATTTGCCGATGCGACCGCGCTCGGTCTGGTCTACCAGACGGCCTATTTCGCGTTGCTTGACCGCGCGGGGCTGCGTCCCGGCAAAACCGTGCTTGTCGGTGGTGCGGCCGGCGGCGTCGGAATCGCATCGATGCAGTTGGCGAAGGCGTTTGGCGCGCGCGTGTTGGCCGCTGTTCGCAAGCCCGACCAGGTCGAATTCGTTCGCGCGAATGGTGCCGATGCGGTGATCGACGTTGGCGGTGCCAATCTGCGTGACGATCTGCGTGCGCAGGTGCTCGCCGCGACAGACGGCCGTGGAGTCGATGTGATCATCGATCCGGTCGGCGGCGAGTTCTTCAACGCGGCGTTGCGCGGGCTGGCGTGGTGCGGGCGATTGGTCGTCGTCGGCTTTGCCGGTGGCGACATTCCCTCGGTCAAGGCCAACTACCTGCTGGTGAAGAACATCAGCGTCAGCGGTCTCCAGTGGAGTGACTATCGCGAGCGGCTGCCGGAGCGGATGGCCGAGGCGCAGGCGGACATCTTCCGTCTTTGGCGCAACGGCGCGGTGCGTCCTCCGGTGACACAGACGTTCGCTTTGGAAGAACTCCCTGCGGCGCTCGAACTCATCGAGAAGGGGCGTATCCGGGGCAAGGCCGCAATCATTGTCGGGGATGCCTCATAGATGGCTTCGCAATCCAAAACGCTTTCTTTGGATACCGCGCAGTCGACGCTGCCGTGCGATGCGTTGCCGTTGAAGACGCCCGGTGCCGGGTTTCAACTGCTGGCCGGTGTTCGTGTGGTCGATCTCACCACGTCGGTTGCGGGCCCGTCCGGCACCATGCTGCTGGCCGACATGGGCGCCGAGGTCGTGAAGATCGAACGCCCGTCGGGCGGCGACGATGCGCGCTCGTGGGGGCCGCCGTTCCTCGCCGGTGAATCGCTGTGGTTCGCGGCGGTGAACCGCAGCAAGAAAAGCGTCGCGCTGGATTTCACCGACGCGGCCGGGCTGAAGCTGCTTTACGATCTGGTCCGGCAGGCCGACATGGTCTTCGTCAATCTGCCGCCGCGAATCGCGCGCAAGCTGAAGGTGGATGCGGATACCTTACGGAAGGTACGCCCGGATCTCATCTACGTGTCGATCACTGGTTTCGGTCTGACCGGCGAGCGCGCCGATTGGACCTGTTACGACTTGATAGCCGAAGGCTACTCCGGGATCATGGACGTGACCGGTGCGGCTGGCGGCGATCCGCAGAAAATTGGCGCGCCTGCCGCAGACATGCTTGCCGGACAGGATGCCGCGTTTGCCGCCGTCGCCGCGCTATATGATCGCCGCACGACGGGCAAGGGTCACGTGATCGACGTTGCGCTGGTCGATTCTATGACGCGGCTCCTGTCGTGCCGTCTGATGTCCTATCTCGGCTCGGGTGAACTGCCGACACGTTCCGGCGGCACCGACAGCGTGATCGCGATCTATCAGGCGTTCGAGACCGCCGACGATCCGATCGTGCTGGCGCTCGGCAACGATAATCTCTGGCAGCGTTTCTGGGCAGCGGTCGGCGATCCGGATTACGCGCGAATTTCCGGGATGCAAAGCAACGCGGAGCGTCGCCAGCGCCGATCCGAAATCGTCGATCGGATCGCGGAGTTGTTGCGCGCCAAGTCGCGAAACCATTGGCTTGATGTGCTGCGCGCGGCTCGAATTCCAGTGGGACCCATCAACAATCTCGAACAGGTTGTTGCTGATGACGCGATGTTGGCGCGGGGAATGTTCTACCGGCTTTCATCCTCGGATGGGCGCATCGTACCGCAGGTCGGACCCGGCATCGTCGTCGATGGCGAGCATGGATTGGCGCGGAGCGCGCCGCCCAGACTCGGTGAGCATACCGACGAGGTACTTGCCGGTTGGCTCGGGCTGAGCCATCGCGACCGCCACGACCTCATTGATCCAAATTCACATGAAAGGACATGACATGAGCTTCAACACGATCATCTACGAAGAGGATGGGCCGATCGGAACCATCACCCTGAATCGGCCGGACGACGGCAATATGTTCACAGTCGAGATGTGTCATGAAATCCGGGATTGCATCAATGCGATCCGGCGCGAAACGCGCACGCGTGTGATCGTCATCACCGGTGTCGGCGAGAAATTCTTTTGCATCGGCGGTCGCAAGGAAGGCATGGAGAAAACGACGCTCTATGCCGGCGTTCTGCCGACTCTCGAAATGTATGAGTCCATCGATCGGCTGCAAAAGCCGGTGGTCGCCAGCGTCAACGGCTATGCTGTCGGCGGCGGTCACGTGTTGCATGTCGTGTGCGACCTGACGATCGCCAAGGAAAGCGCGGTGTTCCGGCAGGTCGGCCCGATGATGGGCTCGTTCGACGCCGGTTACGGCACCTGGTATCTCGAAGACCTGATCGGCAAGAAGCGCGCCAAGGAGATGTGGTACCGCAATCCGAAGATCTCGTCACACGAAGCGTTGGAGATGGGACTGATCAACAAGGTCGTCCCCGACGACAAGCTGAAAGAGGAGACGCGCAAGTTTGCGCTCGAGATCGCGGACCGCGGCCCGTTCGCACTGGCCTCGATCAAGGCGGCGTTCAATGCACGACATGGCGGCGTATCCGGTCTCGCGCGGGTGGCGCACGATCTCTTGCTGCGGCCCTATCTTGACACCGATGAAAGCCACGAATTGTCCGCGTCCTTTGCCGCCAAGCGTCGGCCGGATAGCTCGAAGTTCGGGAAGTAGCGCCATGGTGGTCGAACTTTCCAAGGTCGACGACTATGCCTTGCTGCGGCTCAATCGTCCCGAGGCATTGAACGCATTGTCGTTCGCGATCCTGCGCGACATCGAAGCAGCGCTTGACGAGGTTGCGACCTGGAAAGTGCGCGCGCTTGTCGTCACCGGCGCAGGTGAAAAGGCATTCTGCGCCGGTGCCGACATCAAGGAGTTGCGCGGCCGGCCGATGATCGAATGCAAGCGCGGCGCCGAGTTCGGGCAGGCCGTATTCACCAAGCTGGAGCGGCTTCCGTTTCCATCGGTCGCGGCCATCAATGGCTTTGCGTTCGGTGGCGGCCTCGAATTGGCGCTGGCCTGTACTTTCCGCGTGGCGACCCCCAATGCGAAACTCGGGCTGCCGGAAATCAAGCTCGGCCTCATTCCCGGGTATGGCGGAACGCAGCGTCTGCCGCGCGTGATCGGCGAGGCGAGAGCGCTCGATATGATTCTTCTCGGGCGAACCGTCGGCGCTGAGGAAGCCGAGCGTATCGGCCTTATTCACCGCATCGTCACTGGCAGCGCGGTGGAGGGGGCAGTGGCGCTGGTGCGTGAGTTCTCGTCCTACAGTCTGCTTGCACTTGGTTTCGCCCGCGATGCCGTGACGCGGGCGCTCGACGTTCCGATTCATGAGGGGCTGAAGATCGAGGCCGATCTTTCGACCTTGGCATTCGGCACGTCTGACGCCGCTGAAGGCATGGCGGCATTCTCCGAAAAGCGTAAGGCGGCTTTCACCGATGAGTAAGGGACAGGTCATCGTTACCGGCGGAAGCCGGGGTATAGGCGACGCCATCGTGCTGGAGCTTGATCGACGCGGCTTCGATATCGTTGCGCTGTCGCGCAGCGGGCAAGCGTCCGCCGGTCTTGGCATGGTCTGCGACATGACCGACGAGCGTTCGATCGCCGAGGCGATCGCCAATGTTGGCGCGCGAGGGCCGATCGTCGGCCTCGTCAACAATGCCGGCGCGCATGAAGCAAAGCCGAGCGCCGAACTTTCGCTTGCGGAGTTCGAGGCGGCGATGCGCTTGAATGCATCCGCGGTGCTGGTGACGAGCAGGGAGGCTTATCCCTATCTGCGACAGTCGGGGGAGGGGCTGATCGTCAATATCGGTTCGTTTTTCGACCGGTTGGCCGTCGCTGGCAACCTGTCCTACTGCGCATCCAAGGCAGCAGTTGCCGCGATCACGCGCTGCCTTGCATCCGAATGGGCGCGAGACGGCATCCGTGTCCTCGATGTGGCGCCGGGCTACATCGAAACCGATCTCAATCGCGACTTCCTCGCCAGTGAGAAAACCAGAAGCTGGCTCAAGCGCCGCGTTCCGGTCGGCCGCGCGGGTCAGACGGAAGAAGTCGCGCGCCTTGTTGGTGCATTATTCTCCGAGAACATCGCCTTCCTCACGGGGGAGACGATCTACATCGACGGCGGGCAGGGGGCGAACCTCTGATGAAGATATTTGAGGCACTGGAACACGAGCGGAGCTGGAGCGAAGAGGAGCGGCTTCTGCTCGATCAGGTCGATCGGCTGACGGCCGAGATTATCGCGCCCAATGCCGCCAGGATCGACGAGGCTGGTGCGTTTCCATGGGATAATGTCGAAGCCATCAATCGCCTCGGCCTCAACGCGATCTTCGTTCCGGAGGCCTATGGCGGTGCGCCGATGTCGTTCCGGCTGTATCTGGCCGTCGTTCGCCGCATTGCTGAGGCCTGCGCGTCCACCGGCATCATTTATGCGACCAACTTCCATGCGATGAAACCGTTGATCGAATTCGGTTCGGAGGAGCAGAAGACGCGGCTTCTGCCGCGCATCGCCGAAGGTGGATTGGCGGCGTTGGCGATTACTGAGGAAAGCGCGGGTTCGGATGCGACGGGGATGAAAACCCGGTTTCAGCCGGACGGCGACGAGATCGTGATCGATGGCGCGAAAATCTTCATCACCAACGGCGATGTCGCCGATCGCATTCTGCTTTTTGGCAAGCACGCCGGGATCGACGATCCGCGTCAAGCGATTTCCGTGCTCGTCGTCGAGAAAGGCGCGCCCGGGCTCGAGACGCTCGGCCTGGAGAAAAAGATGGGACATCGCGGGTCGTCGACGGCGGCGCTGCGGTTCGACGGTTGCCGCGTCCCTGCCGCAAATCTGATCGGACGTCCGGGCGACGGCCTTGCCATTCTGCTTGCGTCGCTCAATCGGTCGCGCCCGAGCATCGCCGCCCACGCCATCGGAATTGCGACGGCCGCGTTCAAGGACATGACGGCGTACATGAACGAGCGCAAGCAATCCGGTCGCCGCATCATCGATTTTCAGGCCAACCAGTTCATGTTGGCGGACCTCGCCACCGATCTCGCGATGGCCGAACTCTGGCTCGACCATCTCGCCGGCCGGATCGACGCCGGCGCGCAGGACTTTGGCATTGAGGCGTCGATGGCCAAGATGCGCGCGTCCGACATCGCCAACCGCATCGTCACCGAGGCGGTGCAGATGCATGGCGGCTACGGCTATTGCAGCGATTTCCGGGTGGAGCGGCTGATGCGCGATGCCAAAATCACCCAGATCTGGGAAGGGACGAACCAGGTCCATCGTCAACTCATCGGACGGAGCTTCGCGACCAAATGACAAGAGCAATCAGAACTGTCGGCGTCTGCGGCGCGGGGGGCACCATGGGGGCGGGCATCGCGCTGGTCGCGGCGCGCGCCGGGTTCAAGACCATCTCCTTCGATATGTCGGAAGGTGCGCTCGACAAAGCCGCCAAGCAATCCGTTGATTTTCTCGACAAGTCGGTCACGCGCGGCAAACTGAACGGCGACAAGCGCGACGCGATCGTCGCCGCGATGTCGCGCACCACCAGCATCGATGGGCTTCGGGATTGTGATCTGGTGATCGAGGCCGTGTTCGAGGATCTGTCGATCAAACGCGATCTGCTGGGCCGTCTCGATGGCGCGTGCGCCGAGGATGCAATCTTCGCGTCGAATACCTCGACGCTGTCGATTACTGAAATCGCGTCGGGCTCAAAGCACCCGGAGCGCGTGGTCGGCATGCACTTCTGCCTGCCGGCGCAACTGATGAAACTGATCGAGATGTCACCTGGAATCCTGACCTCGGAAGAGACATTCAGGACGGCATGGCAATGGACCGAGGCTTGCGGTCAGATGCCGGTGAAGACACAGGACAAGCCGGGCTTCATTCTCAACGCCCTGCTCGTGCCGTTCAACAACGATGCTATCCGCGCGGTTGAAGCGGGTGTCGCCGAGCCCGCCGATATCGATCGCGCCATCAAGGCCGGCCTTGGTTACAAGATGGGGCCGTTGGAGCTGCTCGACCTGATTGGCCTCGATACCCAGATACGTCTATGTGAAGCGTTCTATCCGATCACACTCGATCCGCGTGCGGCGACGCCGCCGCTGCTGCGGCGAATGGTGGCCGCCGGCCTGCTGGGGCGTAAATCCGGGCGAGGCTTCTTCGACTACCAAGGCAATGCGATGTTCGGAGCCTAAGCATCATGAAATATGCGTTCGAGAAAGCCGGAGAGAGCCGTTCATTTCCCGCTGGAGACGATTTCCTGAACGGCGCGGTCGGTCCCGATCAAGCTGATGTCGTCATCTATAGCGGGGCACGGTTCACGCCGGACCCGCGCAAGACGGCGATCCTGATCGAACTCGGCATGGACTGCCTCGGGGATCATATCAATGAGGATGAGCCTAGCCACGCGAACGTGCTGGGCTTCGCACGCTATCGCAACGGTGACGATTCTCCCTCGCGGCTGATCGAACTGGTTCGGCATCCGAAGGCAGGCGAAGCCGCGATCGCGGCGGCGCGCGATCTTTTTGCTGCGGCGGGACTGGAGGTTTCGCTGTGCAACGATCAGGCCGGGCGCATCATCAGTCGGCTGGTCGTTCCCAAGTACAATGCGGCGCTGCGCTTCCTCGACGAAGGATTGGCGACGCAAACCGATATGGACCTGACATGTAAGTTGGGCCTTGGCTATCCGGATGGCCCGATCGAACGGGTCGTTCGCGGTGGTTTGGCATCCTACTATCAGGTCAGCAAGGACCTGTTCGATGCATTCGGCGCGCCCGCTTTCGCGCCGCCGCGGCGCGCACGGATCGCATTCAAGCAGGCCATGGCCAAGACGGATACGCCGAAGGGCTGACGTGGCAATCCTCAGCCATGGTTCATTTCGGAAAGCCTTTTATAAAGGTACGATCGTGAGATCCCAAGGCTTTCGGCTGCACGTTTCTTGTTGCCGTTGAACCGGGTCAATGCATCCCGGATACCCCGACTCTCGACTTCGTCGAGAGTCGGCAAGGCTGCATCGGAAGATTCCGCAGCGGCAGCCTGCGTCGCGTTGGGTTTGTCTTCCCGTGCGGTCATTGCCGTCTCCGTCAGGTCCCGCGCGGTGATCGTGGTGCCGTTGCAGAAAACGAACGCACGCTCGATTTCGTGTTGAAGCTGGCGGATATTGCCCGGCCATGGCCGTTCCATCAGGATCGACAGGGCTTCGTTCTCGATTCGAGGCACGGGCCTCGCGTGGCGATAGGCAATATTTTCGAGGAATTTGGAAGCAAGAAGGGGAATGTCCTCGAGCCGCTCACGTAGTGCAGGCAATTGAATGACGATAGGCGATATCCTGTAGAACAGATCGAGCCGAAATTTCCCTTCCTCGACGAGGGACTGAAGATCGCGATTGGTGGCGGAGACCAGTCGGAAGTTCAGTTGACGTGCCTTGTCGCCGCCGACGCGCTCGACGATGCGATCTTGCAGCACACGCAGCAGCTTGGCCTGCACCTCAAGGGGCATATCTCCGATCTCGTCGAGAAAGATCGTGCCGTCGTCGGCCTGTTCGAACTTTCCCTTGCGGCCGCGTTTGTCGGCGCCGGTGAAGGCTCCCGGCTCGTAGCCGAACAATTCTGTCTCGACGAGTGTCGGAGGCATCGCTGCGGCGTTGACGGCCACCATCGGGCCATCCCGCCGCGGGCTCAAGCGATGGAGGGCGTGGGCGACCAGCTCCTTGCCGGTCCCGCTTTCCCCACGAATGAGCACCGGAATTTCAAGCGGCGCGACTTTGATGATCTCGGCGCGAAGCCGCTGGACGGCGGGGCTTTCGCCGATGATGCTGTCGAGGCCGTACTTCTGGGATTTGAGGCTCTCGGTCTCTCGCTTGTAGAACGCGACCTGTCCTTCAAGGGCGCGAATTCGTGCATTGAGAATGGCGAGTTGCTCGGGTCCCTTGAACATCGCGCGGCCGTAAGCGCCGAGTATCTTGCCGTTACGCCGGATCGGAATGCGGGACACGATACGATCCGAGTCGGGCATGGTGCCGACTTCGGCCTTGCCGCTCTTCACTACCTTATGGAGCCGCGTTCCCTCGACAATGTCCTCGATCGGTCTTGCGCGGGCTTCGCCCGCCTTGAGGCCGAAATACTTTTCGTGGATCGGTGACATGTAGGAAATGCGTGCGGCATCATCGACGATGATCATGCCTTCGAACGGGTTCGTCAGCAGCTGTTCCAGCATGTCCCAGGCGAAGTCGACGCTGGTGAGGAAATTGATGATCGCCTCTCCGGGTGGATCGCTCACGATGATGACGTCGCAATCGTTCATCGGAATCACGACGACGACATAGGCATGACGATCGAGCGTGAGCTGGTTGACCCGTCGGAGCCGGGCTTCGCGCATCCAGACAGGGTCGAGTGCGAGAGCCTTTAATCGCGGATCGTTCGCGATTCCGGAGGCAAAAATGACCCTTGAGGCGCCGTCCGACAGCAATAGCCCGTGAAAGTCCGGAAGCCGGTGATCGGGCATATTGTTCCTTTTTTGTTCTTAAAAATTGTATCTGCTGAAGACAGTTAAGCACGAGACATTCGGTTTGCTCAAGCAGGCGAGCCACTCGGTGTATGCAGGGGAGACAACACATATTGCGTGCTCCCGTCGGTCCCCGGCGTCAGCTCTTCCACGCTCCAGCGGATTTGAAATCTTCGATCACATTGGGATCGAGCCAATCAGCAAGCGCGTCTTCGGCGGTATTGAGCGCGGCCGGCGCGCGCGGAATTCCCGGAACGCTACGGCTAAAACGTGGCGCGGGAGCAGGCTGCGCAACGCCGTCCAGTTCGACGAACGCTTGGCGCGCTGAAAGATGAGGATCGTTACGCGCATCCTCGAGAGTGTTGGCGATGGTGACGCAGCAATCCGTTCCGTTGAATTCTGTCTCCCAATCGCGCGCGCTTCTCGTCGCGAACTTCTCCGCGAGTGTTTTCCGCAAAGCCGTCCAATCCGAGCGCTTCTGCTTTAGAGCCGCCTCGGGATCGAGGCCGAGCCGTGATGCCAACTGATGGAAGAACTTGTCCTCGATCGCGCCGACGGCGATCCAGCGTCCATCGGCGCAGGCATAGACGTCATAAAACGGTGCGCCGCTGTCGAGGAGATTGGTTCCGCGCGTTCCACTGGAGACGCCCGCCGCGACCATTCCGATGTGGCTGCCGAGCAGGGACAACGCTCCGTCAACGATGGCGGCGTCCACCACCTGACCACGGCCGGATGATTGCCGTTCCCACAGCGCGCTGAGCACTCCCAGCGCCAGATAGAGCGAGCCGCCGCCGTAATCACCAAGCAGGTTGAGCGGTGGCGTTGGTGGCGCGTCTTTTCGACCGATCGCATCCAGCGCGCCAGTCAGCGCGATGTAGTTGATGTCGTGCCCCGCCGCTGCCGAGAGCGGGCCGGTCTGTCCCCAGCCGGTCATGCGGCCGTAGACCAGCGCTGGATTGCGCGCGAAGCAATCATCCGGGCCGAGACCCAGTCGCTCCATGACACCCGGACGAAAGCCTTCGATCAGAACGTCGGCCTTGTCGACCAACGTCCGGACCAGCTTCAGAGCTTCGGTGTTCTTGAGGTCGACCTTGAGAACCTTGCGCCCGCGATTGGCAATCTGGAATTTTCGCGGGCGCTCGATACCGAGCTTCGCATCCTCCTCCCTGTCGAGACGCAGGACGTTTGCGCCGAGATCCGCCAACAGCATTGCGCAAAAGGGCGCCGGTCCGATGGCTGGAAATTCGATCACGTTCAAGCCGTGCAGTGGTCCCATACGATCTCCCATTCGGCCAAGTTTGAGCAAAGCCTAGAACAGAACGTTGCTCGCGTAGAGCGATTTGATCTCTCCCTCGGTTCGCCCGAGAGAAGATACGATCGCGTGAGAGTGTTCACCCAGGCCGGGGACCATGCCGTTGGCAGGAATGTCGTGTGGGCCGGGGCAGCCGGGAATTGCTGCGACCGGCAGCGAACCAAGCCCGGCGAACTCCACGGTCTGGTAGCCATCAACGGCCTTGACGTGGTCATCTGCGAGCCAGTCGGCATAGGTATTGATCGGGCTTGCCATGACGCCGCGCGCCAGCATCAACTTCACCCACGTATCGGTGGTTCGCTCACGCAGCTTCTGCTGGAGCACATCGTTCATTGCCTTACGGTTGGCGTTGCGCAGATCGATCGAACCGAAGTGCGGATCGGTCGCAAGCTCCGGACACCCGAGCACGTCGCACAGCGTCTCGAAGTTGCGCGCGCGCATCGCGCTGAGAAGGATATGCCCGTCGGATGTCTCATAGACGCCGGAAGGCGAGTACAGCGGTCCGGGCGTTGGCCCTTCCGCGACCGCTTCCATCAGCTTGGCGGCCTGCATGGCGGCGGCGCTCTGCATCAAGCTGATGTCGATGAAAGCGCCTTCACCGAAGCGGACCTTGCGCATCAGGGCCGCGCTGACAGCCTGAAAACCGTAAAGGCCCGTCACCGTGTCGATGACGACCATGTTCTGCCGATGCGGTTTGTCCACCGATCCATTCATCACCATCATTCCGGAATATGCCTGAATGACGCCGTCAACGGTGGGGCGCTCGCGATTGGGGCCGTTCTGGCCATAGCCGGACACGGACATGTAAACGACGTTGGGATTGTTTCTTGTCGCGGTGGCATAGCCGAGACCGAGCCGTGCCGCCACGCCGGGCCGGAAACTTTCGATCACGACATCCGCGGACGCCATCAGGTCACCGGCGATCTGGCGTCCTTCCATCGTCGCCAGATCGATACCGATCGAACGTTTACCGCGATTGAACGCCGCGAAATGAATGGTGTTATCCTTAAGGGTGCGGCCGAGCACGCGGCCCCAGTCGCCCTCCGGAGGTTCGATCTTGATGACGTCGGCGCCGTGCAGCGCGAGGAGCATTGCAGTATGTGGCCCGGCCACGCCTTGACTGGCATCGATGACCCTGAATCCCTCGAACGCTCTTCGCATGTGCGGTAGTTCTCCCTGAATCTCAATTGCGATGCTCCGCGATCTTGCATTTCTCGTGCCGTTACAACAGGTGTGGTTTGCGAAGAATTGTCGCCGAGAGTTGTCCACGCGGAAAACATCTGGCTGCGAAACTGTTGCGGGTAACGACACCACCTCCCGAAAATGCCGCGAACGAACCCCAATCGGGCATGAGTTCGGTTTGGCACGAGCCTTGCGAAGGCGCGTCGAAGAAAGCGTGTTCGAAAGGGAGGATTTGCGTTGAGATCATACAACCACTGGATGCTGGGCTTGCTGCTGCTGGCCGGTCTGACCCAGGCCGATGCTCAAGAGCTGCATGGCGTCACCGCGACCGAAATCAAAATCGGTCAATCCATGCCCTATAGCGGGCCGGGTTCGCACTACTCCACTATCGCGAGAGCGAACGAAGCCTATTTCCAGATGATCAACGATGCCGGCGGCATCAACGGTCGCAAGATCAAGCTGATCAGCCTTGACGACGCCTACAGTCCTCCCAAAACCTTCGAGCAGACGCGCAAGCTGGTGGAGCAGGAAGATGTGCTGCTGATCTTCGATACGTTGGGAACAGCGACGAACGCTGCGATTCAAAAATATTTGAATACCAAAAAAGTACCGCACCTCTTCCCGACAACGGGCGCGACGCGCTTCGCGGATCCCAAAAACTTCCCGTGGACCATGGGATGGCAGCCGAACTACCAGCTCGAGGGCCATGCTTTCGGCTCCTACATTCTGGAAAATCATCCGAATGCAAAGATCGCCATTCTGTACCAGAACGATGATCTCGGGCGCGATTACATCAAAGGCCTGCGCGACCGTCTGGGTGCGAAAGCCGATTCCCTGATCGTCAAGGAACTGAGCTACAGCATCTCCGATCCCACCATCGATTCCCAGGTCGTGACGCTGCAATCGACAGGCGCCGATGTCTTCATGAACTTCTCGACGACAAAGTTCGCCGCGCAAGCCATGCGGAAAGCGCACGAACTCGGCTGGAAACCGGTGCAGATGCTGGCAACCGTATCGGCCTCCGCTGCCGTCTTGAAGACAGTGGGCCCGGAAGCCAGCACCGGCGTTCTGGCTCTGCACTACATGAAGGATCCCGCCGATCCGCATCTGGCGGACGATCCCGCCTTCAAGGAATGGCTTGCCTGGATGAAAAAGTATTATCCATCGGGTGACGTCACCGACGAATTCAATGTGCTCGGCTACTCGAATGCCCAGACGCTGGTGCAAGTTCTCAAGCAGTGCGGCAACGATCTGTCACGGGAGAATGTCATGAAGCAGGCTCAGAGTCTGAACATGCAGCTTCCTATGGTTCTGGATGGAATCCCGCTCAAGACAAGTGCGACCGAATACGCTCCGATGAAGAACCTGCAAATGGCGCGCTTCAACGGCAACGGCTGGGACCACGTCGGGCACGTCATATCCGGGGACTAACGATCGCGCCTTAATTTTGAAGCCGTGGTGCGGGAGAGCCAGACATTGCGCTGGCTCTCCTTTCTTTTCGGCTGGTGCGAGCTAAATTCCGCTATTTACGATTGGCTGATGCGATGAAGTCCGCATCGCGACGCTCGATCGCGGCGCTCAGCCCTTCCTTGAATTCGCAGCTCGACATCGCCAGTGCCTGACCGAGGCCTTCGAAGGCAAACATGTCGTGAAGGCCAGTCTCGAAACTGCGCGCCATCAGCAGCTTGGCAAGTCCCATGACTTCGGAGGGGCCCTTGGCCAGCCGATGGGCTTCGGCCAGTGCTTGCTCTTTCAATTTGTCGTTGGCGCACACTTTGGTCACCAGTCCCTGTGCGAATGCTTCCTCGGCGGTCCAGGTCTGGTTGCCGAACAGGAATGCCTTGGCGCGCGCCATGCCGATCAATCGCGGCAGATGATACATGATGCCGATATCCGGAACGGCGCCGAGGCGGAAGAAAGCCGCCATGAACTTCGCATCTTCCGACGCAAATAAAATGTCCCCGCAGAGCGCGAGGCCCATGCCGCCACCGGCGGCGTGGCCATTGACGGCAACAACCATCGGTTTTTCGAGCGTAATCAGCGGAATGAGCCAGTCCTTCAAGGCGGAGAAGCGGCGGTGGACGGACCACGGATCGGATGCGACCTCAAGCATCTTGAAGTCGCCGCCGGCGCAGAAACTCGGACCGTTGGCGGCGAGCAGGACTGCGCGGACATCGCGATCTTTCGAGGCCTTCTTGATTGCCTCACCCAGTTCGTCCCGAAGGTCCGAAGTCAGTGAGTTTCGCGTCTTCGGATTGTTGAGCGTGACGATGAGGACCGCGCCGTCGCGTTCAAGTTCGATCTGTTGGCTTGCCATGTATTTGCCCTTTGCTTTGAAAACCGGAGAGTGAAGGAGCAAGCCCCGTGCCGCGCCCATGAAGCAGGCTTCTTTGCGCGATCACCACGGAAGAGTGTGGCTAGGTGTCCGTACTGACGACACCGCAGCGTTGTCGTGTGTCTCACGCGAATACGTTCGGGCCGACACGCGCTGCCAAAGCCGTGTCGTGGCGCGAATTGAAGTGTTGGCATGGCTTTTGCTGTCTAGTTCGCGCAATGCGGAATCACAATCAAGTGGGCCGCGCACGGGAAACGTTCCTTGTCGCAGGATATCGTTCAATTCGAGACGCGAGGTCGCATCGCGATCGTCACGCTCAACCGGCCGCAGCAGCGTAACGCACTTTCGATCGAAATGCGCGCCGAACTGGCTCGCCAGCTTGATAAGATCGACGACTCCATCAGCGTGGTGGTGATCCAGGCCGCTGGAGGTGCGTTCTGCGCCGGTGCCGATCTTGGCGATGTGCCCGACACTCCGATGGGATGGCGTGACCGCATCCTTACCGCGCAAGCTCATCACCTGCGCTTGGTCAACATGAAGCAGATCGTCATCGCCTCGGTTCAAGGCGCGGCGTTCGGCGGCGGTGCATCGCTGGCGTTGGCGGCAGATATTCTTGTTCTTGGCGAGAGCGCGCGTCTCGGATTTCCGTTTGTGCATCTCGGTGTTGTTCCGGATGGCGGCGCCAGCTTTCTGTTGCAGGCGAAGGCGGGTCCGGCCGTCGCGCTCGACGTGCTGCTGACTGGCGGGGCCATTACGGCCGGCGAAGCTTGTGCATTGGGATTGACGCGGCGTGTGATTGCCGACGCCCAGTTAGGACAAGAGACGATCAAACTCGCCGAAAGCATCGCCGCATTGCCGTTCGAGGCGTTGCAACTGACCAAGTCACTGTGCGCGCAGTCGTGGGCGGACCGGATGGCCAGCTCGTTGCGGCAGGAAGCGGATTCGTTCGGTCTCGCCACAGCATCCGAAAGTCACAAGGCGGCGCTCGCCGCCGCAAAATCCAAGCACAGCAAGGCAAAGTAAAATGTTTGCGTCGGACCTATTGAGAGATCGTGTCGCACTGGTGACAGGGGGAGGTAGCGGCATTGGCCTTTCCATCGTTGAACAATATTTGGCACTCGGCGCCAAGGTCGCGATGGTGAGCCGGAATCCGGAGCGGCTCGCTGAAGCGACCGCCGCGTTGAAAGAGCGCGGGTTTGACAACGTCATGGGCGTCCAGGCCGATGTCCGAAACTACGAACAGGTTTCTGAAGCCGTGCGCGCGGTGGTCCATCGATTCGGATCGCTGGACATTCTGGTGAACAACGCGGCGGGAAATTTCTTCTGTCCGACGGCCGCGATGTCTTCAAACGCATGGAAGACGGTCGTTGATATCGATCTGAATGGGACGTTCCACGGCTGCCGCGCTGCCTACGAGCATCTTGATGCTTCGAGCGCCGGCGGCTGCATCATCAACATCATTACCATGCAGGCGCTCTCTGGATGGCCTGGCGCCGCGCACGCCGCCGCCGCCAAGGCTGGCATCCTGTCGCTGACGCGAACGCTGGCTGTCGAATGGGGGCCGGACAACATTCGCGTGAACGCGATTTCGCCCGGTCCGATCGGAGATACCGAGGGGGCGCGGCGGATTTACGAGGAGCGTGGGCGCGCGGAGCAGGAGCGAAGCCGCGTTGCACTGGGTCGATTCGGCAAGAAGCAGGAAGTGGCAAATGCCGCCGCGTTTCTTGCATCCGATCTCGCCAGCTTCGTCACCGGCGAAAACCTGATCGTCGATGGCGGCCGCTGGCTCAAATACGTCTCCGAGAAATAGCACTGGAGCAGAACGTTGACCAAAGAACTTCCCATTCCCGTTACGAATGCAGACTCGGCCGCCTACTGGCAGGCCGCCAAGAACAACAAGCTGATGCTGCGCCGGTGCAACGCCTGCGGCGAGGTGCATTTCATGCCGCGCTATCTCTGTCCGACCTGCTGGTCCGAGGATCTCGAGTGGTTCGAAGCCAGGGGCAAAGGCAAGGTCCATAGCTTCTCGATCATTCGTCGTGCCTCGTCGGCGGCTTACGCGACCCGGGTTCCTTACGTGGTGGCGCTGATCGATCTCGACGAAGGACCGCGCATGATGAGCAACATCGTTGGCCCCGACGCGCTCGATATTGCGATCGGAGATGCTGTGACTCTCGAGTTCGAGGAACGCGGCGACGCGAAACTGCCGCAGTTCGCGCGGGCGCGAGGTTAGTCATGAATTTCGAGGAGAACGAGCAGCAGAAGCTGCTGCGCGAGACGACGATTGCGTTCGTCAGACGTCATTGCCCGTCGGCGAGCGTGCGGGCCTGGGATCGCGCCGGCGAGCTTCCGGAAGAGGTCTATGCAGCGATGGCGGAGGCCGGACTGCTGGCCATGATGGTGCCGGCGGCCTATGGCGGCATCGGCTCTCCAATCGCGGATTGCGCGGTCGTGCTTGAGGAGATCGCGCGTCCGAGCGTCGATTTCGCGACGCGTCTGGCGCTGATCGGTTGGGGATCGATGATCCTCGGAGATTTCGCCAGCGAGGAGATCAAGTCCGAAGTCCTGCCGAAAGTCGTCCGCGGCGAGATCAAGTTGTCGTTCAGCCTCACCGAGCCCGGCTCCGGATCGGACGCCGCGTCGCTTCAAACCCGCGCGCGGCGGGATGGCGACGACTACGTCATTTCGGGGCAGAAGCTCTATTCCTCCGGCGCGCATGCGCCCAAGAACATGATCGTACTGGCTGCGCGAACCAATCCGGATGCGGAGAAACACGCAGGCATTTCGCTGTTCCTGGTGCCGAATGATCTACCGGGCATCACCATCAATCGGCTGGATGTGGTCGGACGGCGAATTCTCGGCTTGTGCGAGGTGTTTTTCGACGAGGTGCGGATCCCGCACCGGATGCTGATCGGCGAGGAAAACGCCGGCTGGAAATACATCACCCGGCATCTGGAGCGCGAGCGCATCATGCTCGCGGCAAATTATCTCGGCAATGCGCGCGCGGCGGTCGAGGATGCCATTCGTTATGCGGGTGAACGCAAGCAGTTTGGCAAGCCGATCGGAAAATTTCAGGCCATCGCACACATCCTCGCTGACATGGCGACCGATCTCGAGGCCGGGCGCTGGATGACCGCATCGACGGCCTGGCGTTACGATCAAGGTCTCCCGTGCGTGCAGCAGGCCTGTATGGCCAAGCTGTTTGTTTCCGAAATGCTGATCCGCGTCACTACGCTCGGCATGCAGGTGCTTGGCGGCGCTGCCTACACCTACGATCACGATATGCAGCGCTACTGGCGCGATGCGCGCAATGCGACCATCGGCGGCGGGACGTCACAAATTCAGCGTGGGTTGATTGCGCGGGAGCTCGGGCTGTGACGGAACTGAAGGGCTATATCGAGAACCGAACGCAACTGTTCGGCCGCAAAGAGCTCGATCGGTTGATCAATCCATCGAGTATCGCGATCATCGGCGCCTCGGAAACCGCCGGTTCGTTCGGGGCGCGGACGATGGAAAACCTTGCCAGCTTTCGCGGCAAGCTGTTTCCCGTCAATCCGAAACGCGACCAGATTTTCGGACACACGGCCTATCGATCCATCGAAGCGATACCCGATGTGCCCGACGCTGCCATTATCTCGGTGCCGCAGGAGCAGGTGATCGATCTGGTGAAGCGCTGCGCCGACAAGGGGATTGGCGGCGCCATCGTCTATTCATCCGGTTTCGCCGAACTCGGGATCGCGGCGAGAATTGCCGCGCAGCGTCAACTCGCGGACATCGCGGCATCGACCGGAATGCGGATCATCGGTCCGAACTGCGTCGGTATCATCAATTTTGCGTCGACCATCGGCATGCATTTCATGCCGAAGTTCAACGAGATGCCGATTGTCTCCGGAAATGTCGGTCTGGTCAGTCAGAGTGGCGGTCTCGGATACACCATCATCCAGAGCCTGCAACGCGGAATCGGCTTCTCGCACTTTCTTTCGGCGGGAAATTCCTGCGACGTCGATATCTGTGATCTCATCAACTACCTGGTCGATGACGACGCCACCAAGGTGATTGCCTGCCTGTTCGAGGGCATTCGCGACGGCGAGCGCCTGATCGAAGCGGGACGCCGCGCGCTGGCGGCGAACAAGCCGCTCATCATCTACAAGATGGGACGCAGCGACATCAGCAAACAGGCGGCTTTGTCCCATACCGGCACCTTGGCTGGCTCCAACGCAGCTTACGAAGCGGCGTTCCAAGAGATCGGCGCGGTCGTCGTCGACAATTGGGAGGAGGTGCTGGAAACGGCCTGCCTGTTCGCGCGGGCTGGCGTGCCGAAAGGCTCCGGTGCAGGTGTGATGGCGAGTTCCGGCGGGGCGGCCGTCATCTCCGGCGACAAAGCCGAGGAATTCGACGTCGCAATGCCGGCACCACAGCCGGAAACCATCGCCAAGCTGATGAAGCTGGTGCCGGATTTCGGCTCGGTCGCGAACCCCACGGACATGACAGCGGAAACGCTGAAGAGCTTCGATCTGTACAGTGCCTGCATTCGCGCTTTTGCCGATGATCCCGGTTACGGCGTTGTGGTCGTGCCGATGCTGTCGGCGCAGAAGCCCATCACGACCGAACGTGCGCTGCATCTCGATCGCCTTGCCGAAGATCTCGGCAAGCCGATTTGTCTGGTGTGGTTCAACGAGTGGCTGGAAGGGCCGGGGAGCGAGGTCTACGACAAGAGCCGTCGGATTTCGATGTTCCGCTCGATGGCGCGTTGCATGAAGGCCATTCGCGCTTGGTTCGACTACCATGACAGGCGCACGGAGCTTCTTGCCTCGGATCAAAAGCGTCTGACCTCTCTCGATTGCAAGCAGCGGGCTCTCGCTGAACTGGCCGCCCCGGGCGCACGTCGCGTCCTGAGTGAAGGCCAGTCGAAAAAGTTGCTGGGCATCTACGGCATCGCGGTGAACCGCGAGATTCTCGTGCAATCGGAAGATGCGGCGGTGTCCGCAGCGGAGCGGATCGGATTTCCGGTCGTGCTTAAGGCGGACTCGTCTGACATTCCACACAAGACTGAAGCCGGGGTGGTGCAGCTCGATCTGACGAACGCCGATGCGGTGCGGCGCAGCTATGCCGAGATCGAAGCCGCGTTGCAGCGCCAACCCTCGACGGTCAAGGTCAATGGGATCGTCGTGCAGGAAATGGTCAAGGCTCCCATCGAAATGATGATCGGCGCGTCAGTCGATATTCAGTTTGGGCCGATGATCACATGCGGCTTCGGCGGGACCGCCGTTGAAATCGTTCGCGACGTTCAAACCCGGCGCGCGCCGGTGAGTGAGGCCGAGGCGCTGGAGATGATCCAGGCGCTACGTGGAGCAAAACTGCTGTTCGGTTACCGCAACGCTGCCCCCGTGAATGTGGAGGCGTTTGCGCAGGTCGTGTGCCGCGCTTCCGAACTGATCCACGACCTGCATGACCATGTCGCCGAGCTGGACATCAACCCGGTGAAGGTATCGGCCGTCAACGCAACCGCAGTCGATGCACTGATCGTGCTGCGTGAGAAAGAGGATAAGTTATGAACAAGTCAGCTTCAGGCCGGGTCGCGATCGTGGGTGTCGGCGAATCCGACATCGGCAAGGTCCCCCACATGACCGGCCTCGGATTGAATGCGCAGGCCGCCAAGCGCGCGCTTGACGACGCCGGTCTTAAGGTGTCGGACATTGACGGGGTCCTGACCGCGTATTCCTTCACCGAGCCGTACTTCATGCTCGGATCGGTGTTGTGTGAGTATCTTGGTCTCAAGCCCCGTTACAATGCGTCAGTCGTTGTCGGCGGCGGATCGCCGGCGGTGATGCTGAAGCACGCCACCGAAGCGATCCTGGCTGGTAGCGCGGAGACCATCCTGGTCTGCGCCGGCGAGAACAGAGCGACGGGTCAATCGCGTGATTCCGCCGTGTCGGCGTTACTGGCGGTGGGCCATCCGTACTTCGAGCAGCCTTATGGCGGATCGATCCCCGGTTTCTACGCCATGATCGCGCAGCGGCATATGCATGTGTATGGCACGACGCGCGATCACCTCGCGCATATCGCCGTGAATACCCGTCGCCACGCACTTCTGCATCCTAACGCACATATGAAGACGCCGATCACCTTGCAGGACGTGCTGTCGGCGAAGCCGATTGCCGATCCGTTGGGGATGCTGGATTGCTGCCTGATTTCCGACGCAGGCGGCGCGTTCATCGTGACGTCGGCCGAGCGCGCCAAGGATCTCAAATCCAAGCCGGCCTATCTGCTGGGCATCGGGGAGCATCACACCCACGAACACATCATGTGCGCACCGAGCCTGACGGAGTTCGGCGCGAAGGAATCCGGTAGGCGTGCCTACGAGATGGCCGGCGTCAAGCCGTCCGATATCGACGTCGCGCAGCTATACGACTGCTTTTCCATCGTGCCGCTGATCGAGCTGGAAGAGCTCGGTTTCTGCGAGCCGGGCGAGGGCGGCGCCTTCTTCGCCGATGGCCGGGCCTCGATCGGCGGAAAGCTGCCTATCAACACCCATGGCGGAATGCTGTCGCACGCACACGCAGGTGCGGCGGGCGGTCTGTTCGGCATCGTGGAAGGCGTGCGGCAACTTCGCGGCGGGCTTGGCCCGCGCCAGGTCGAAGGCGCCGAACTTGCACTGGTTCACAACGAGGGCGGCATTCTGTCATCCCACTGCACACTCATCCTTGGCAATCAACCAAACTGACGAGAGAAGAAAATGAGCAATCAACAACCGCGCGGCCGTTATTTCGACGATTTCGAAGTGGGCCAGGAGTTCGAAAGCCCGGCGCGTACTGTCACGCAGACCGACATCATCAACTTTGCCTGCCTGTCCGGCGACTTCAATGAGGTTCACACCAACTTCGAATATTGCAAAACGACGCAATTCGGAGAGCCGATCGCGCACGGGCCATTGGTCTACGCGATCATGGGCGGCTTGCAATATGCGAGCGGCATCAACGACGGCACGCTGCTCGCTTTGTTGCAGATCGACAAGTGGCGCCTGCTCGACGCGGTCAAGCATGGTGACACCATTCGCCTGCGTTCCAAGGTCATGGACAAGAAGGAAAGCAGTAAGCCGGATCGCGGTGTGGTCACGTTCAAGCGAGAGTGCGTTCGTCACGACGGCAAAGTTGTCCAGGAGATGCAGGCCACGCTGCTCTACCGACGTCGGCCGGTCTGAGCGGCATCGTCGATAAGGTGTTGCATGCGTCTTTAAGCATAACTCTGGGATTTGTTGATGACTGCTTTTCAAAACAACGCTGAGTTCGATCTCAGCGAGGATCAGGTGCGGATGCGCGATAGCGTGCTGCACCTGCTTCGCGAGACGTTACCCGCGACAAAAGTAGCTGAGTTGGATGACGCGAGCGAATTTCCGTTCGATGCCTATGCAGCGCTCGCCAAAGCCGGCTGGCTCGGATTGCCGCATGACGAGGCCTATGGCGGCGCCAACGGCAGCTACATGGACCTGGCTGTTCTCATCGAGGCGATTGCATATCACAACGCCCAGATGGCATCCGCCTATCTGACCACGGTTGTCTATGGCGGAATGCAGCTCAGGTTCGGCGCCAGTGAGAGCTTGAAGGCCGCGCTGATGCCGAAATTGATTTCAGGAGACCTGCGTCTCGCCTTTTGCCTGACTGAGCCCGATACCGGCTCCGATGCAAGTGCTATTCGAACGCGTGCCGTCGCCGACGGCGACGACTACATAATCGATGGCCAGAAGGTTTACATCACGTGCGCGCACGTGGCGGACTATCTTGTGGTCGCAACCAAGACCGCGCCCGACCAGCGGCACCGGGGCATCACGATTTTTCTGGTCGATGCCAAGGCAAGAGGGGTGACCATTCGTCCCCTGCGCGGCCTCGGTCGGAAGATGATCCATACCAATGAGGTGTTCTTCGATCAGGTGAGAGTGCCGGCGACGCATATTCTCGGCGGATTGAATAACGGCTGGCAGAACATCATGCGCGGCCTCAACGTTGAGCGTCTCTGCCTTTCGGCGGCGGCCAGCGGTAACTCGCACCGCATTATCGACACGGCGCTGGGATTTGCGCGGCAGCGCGTCCAGTTCGGCAAACCGATCACCGAATATCAGGCGATCAGCCACAAGCTCGCTGATATGCGCATTAGCGCCGAAATTTCTCGTGTGATGACGTATCGCCTGGCGACGCTGATGGACAAGGGCATCGCTCCCAGTACGGCCGCGGCAATCACCAAGATCTATGCGACCGAGGGCAATTCACGCTGCGCCGATACCGGTATTCAGGTGATGGGCGGCGCGGGCCTGATGATGAGTTCGGAGATGCAGATGTATTTCCGCGATTCGCGAATCGGCACCATCGGCGGCGGCACCAGCGAAATTCTTCGCAACGTCATTGCCAAATCAATGATCTGAAAGGGGGAGGAACGTCATGGGAACTGTATCGCGTCGTTCGTTTGTGATCGGAGCCGGAGCTGTCGGGCTGGGCCTCGGAAAGGCACGCGCTCAGAGCGCAAAAACAATCCGGATCGGCATGCTCCTGCCGATCAGTGGAAATCTGGCGCAGTATGCCGCCAATATGTTCCCGCCCTTCAAGTTCATCGTTGACAAGATCAACGCCGAGGGTGGCATCAAGAGCATGAACGGCGCCAAGATCGAGCTAGTCGTTGCCGACAACGCGAGCGGAAGTGCCGGCACTGCAAGCGAGGCGCGGCGGCTGGTTACCCAGGAAAAGGTCTCGTTCATCGCCGGCCCGCTGGTGACGAGCGAAATGCTCGCCCTCGTTCCGGTGCTGGATGAATACAAGGTCCCGGCGCTTTCGTTTACCAGTGGCGACAGTCGGTCGAAATATCTCTTCACCATCGGATTTCACTACGAGAAAGGCTACGCGGCTCCGCCGGTCGATTTCCTGTCGTACCTTGTGAAGGAGAAGGGGCGGAATATTCGCTCGGTGGCGCTGGTTTATTCGAATTACGAAGCCGGCCAGCAGATTGCGAACTTCCAGGAAAAGCTCATCACCGCCGCGGGCATGACCGTTGCCGCGCGCATTCCGGTGGACCGCACAGCGCAGGACCAGACTTCGACGATTTTGCGGATCAAATCGGCCAAGCCCGATGCCGTTACCGGCCTTCTGCTGACTCGCGAGGGTGTTCTGATGCATCAGGCGCGAGCGAACCTGCGTTACAACGACACAACTTTTGTTGGATGTGGCGCCGGCTATGCTGACGTCACGCTCTGGCATGAACTGGGACCGAAGGCGGCGGAGCAGGTGTTGACCCGCAATCTTTTCGCAACCAGCGGGTTCGTTTCTGGAATCGATCTTCCAGCCGCGAAGCAAGTCCTTGCCGAGTTGCAGCATGAGATCGACGCGAAGAAGATGCACGGCCCGATCGGGCATTATCAAATCTGGGGTGCGCAGGGCGCGCGACTGCTTCAGGCCGGGCTCGAACTGGCGGGAAGCGACGATCGCGACGCGCTGACGGCCGCATTCAGTAAGGTCAAGATCGCGGAGGGTAGCCCTGTGCTGTACCTGCCGCGCAAGGAACTGGCCTTCGGCAGTGACAATTGCCTGACGGATCAAACCGCACTCGCATTGCAGTGGCAGCCGGACGGCAGTCAGCAGGCGTTGTGGCCGGCGCGTTTTTCGCGCGGAGAGCCAAGGTCGTTTAGCAAATGAATGCGTCCCTCTCATCCGTTGACGCGTCGCCCGTGACAAAGGGGGAGGGCGCCCCGCTGCTCGCGATCAGGAATCTCTCCAAGCGTTTCGGCGGAGTTACGGCCGTCAACGATGTCTCGTTTGACGTTCGTCGCGGTGAGATTCTAGCCGTGGTGGGGCCCAATGGCGCGGGCAAGACCACATTGTTCGGCCTGATCTGCGGATTTATCGAGCAGGACAGCGGTACGGTGCGCTTCGACGGTGAAGACGTCTCGCGTCTTGCACCGCACGTCATCGCGAAACGCGGGCTGGTCCGCAGCTTTCAGATCGTCCAGATATTCCCCGATCTCACCGTACACGAAACGGTGGTTGCGGCAGCCATGCTTCATCATCCGTTGCCGGCTGCGCGCCGTATCGCCGACGAGTTGCTTGTGGAGCTCGATCTGGCCGCCAAGCGTGACGACCTTGCGACCTCGCTGCCGATCCAGAGCCGGAAGCGGCTCGAGCTGGCGAAGTGCGTCGCCACCCAGCCGAAGCTGATCATTCTCGACGAGGTGATGGCGGGGCTTACATTGGCCGAAGCGGAAATTCCGATTGCCGCGATCCGAAAGCTGCGCGACCGGGGGATCACCTTCCTGATGGTCGAGCACGTCATGCCGGTGGTGTTGCAGCTCGCCGATCGCATGCTGGTTCTGAATTTCGGTGAGATGATCATGGAGGGCACGCCGTCTCAGGTGATGGCGCATCCGGATGTGCAAGAGGCTTATCTCGGGGAGTCGCTCGATGCTTGAACTCACCGGATTGTACGCCGGTTACGGCGACCTGGAGGTCCTGCGCGATGTCTCGTTGACCATCGGACAGGGCGAGATCGTCGGACTTCTCGGTGCTAACAATGCAGGCAAGACCACGTTGGTCAACTGCATCAGCCGCATCATCCCGTGGCAGCGCGGCGTCTGCAAGTTCGAAGGTCGAGACATCTCGCGACTGGCACCTCATGAAGTAACCGAATGCGGAATCAGCCAGGTGCCGGAGGGGCGACAGCTTTTCCCCGCGATGACGGTTTGGGAAAACCTTATGATGGGGGGATTCCCGGGAAAGGCGCGCACGCAGCGCGCAAAGACGATTGAGTATGTCTTCGGATTGTTTCCTCGGCTGTTGGAGCGACGCACGCAATTGGCCGGAACATTGTCGGGTGGTGAGCAGCAGATGCTTGCCATCGGGCGGGCGCTGATGTCTGGACCACGGTTGCTGGTACTTGATGAGCCGTCGCTCGGGCTGTCGCCGCGCTTCGTGCAGACGATCTTCGAGGCGATGGCGGCTCTGCATCGCGAAGGTTTGACCATTCTGCTTGTCGAGCAGAATCTCAACGTGGCCCTCAAGAGCGTTCAACGCTGTTATGTGCTGGAGCGGGGTGAAGTCGCCATCTCCGGGCGTGCCGAGGATATGCGCCACGATCCGGCGGTCCGAAAAGCCTATTTGGGGAATTGACGTGGATATTCTGTTTCAAGCCATCATCCAGGGCGTGTTGATCGGCAGTACCTATGGCCTCATCGCATTGAGCATGGGGCTGATCTACAGCGTGAGCGGCATCACCAATTTCGCGCACGGCGATCTGATGGTGCTGTGCATGTTCGGTGCTTATGCGCTGTTTGCGATTCTCGGGCTCGATCCGTACATTTCGATTCTCCTGGTTGCGCCGACGATCGCCATCGCGACATTCGTGCTGTACAAATACCTGATCCAGCCCATCAGCTCGCAGCAACTCATGGTGATTCAGCTTACGCTTGGGCTGATGTTCGTCATCCAGAATCTGCTGTTGATGGCTTACGGCGGAAATTTTCAACGCGTGCCGTCGGTTCTTGACGGGGACGTCATGATCGTCGGCGATTTTGCCGTGATCCAAAGTTCGCTGTTCGTCTCTTTCGTCACGACATGGGCACTCGCTGCCGTCCTGTTTTGGCTTTTGGGGCGCACCGACTTCGGCCGCAGCGTGCGGGCAGTACATCAGAATGCGCGCGCGGCGGCGTTGGTGGGCGTTAATGTTCGGCGTACCCAGTTGATTGTTGTTTCGCTCAGCGCGGTGATCCTGGCTGTGTCGGCGTCTCTGCTGGTGTCAGGTCGAGCCATCCACCCATCCGAAGGGCTGCACTATACCGTCGTCGCACTGATGCCATTCGTGCTCGGCGGAATGAGCAATCTCCTGAGCATTCTGATCAGCGGGACCATCATTGGCGTGGCCGAAACCGTTGGAAATGTTTACCTGAACGGCCCGCTGGGCTTCGCCGTGCCGTACATCGTTTTCATACTGATTCTGATCTTCAGGCCTCAAGGCCTTTTCGGGGCTCGTTCATGAACAAAGAGACGTTTCACGTGGCCACGAGTGGTCTGATTGCGGTGCTGGCGACTGGTATTATTGTTTCCATGCTACCGGAGTACTATTCCGGCATCGCGACCAAAACGCTGATCTTTATCGGCCTTGCGATGGCCTGGAATATCGTCGGCGGAATCGGCGGTCAGCTCTCGCTTGGGCACAGTGTGTTTATTGGTCTGGGCGCTCTTTTGCCCGCGGCAATGCTTTTAAAGCTCTCGGTTCCGCTCTGGGTAGGGATTGTTTGCGCCGCGATCGTCTCGTCGTTGATTGGCGCGGGGTTGTCCTGGCTGACCTTTCGCTTCAGATTAGGGCATCTCTATTTTGCTCTGGTCACACTCGCGGTCGGCGAACTGGGGCGCATCATCGTTATCGGTACTGAATTTTTGGGTGGTGCTTCGGGTCTGCTCGTTCAGTATAAACCGTCGCACGTCCTTGGATTTGAGCTGTCGGTCGCGACACAGAGTCTGATTTTTTCACTTGTTTTCGCAGCACTCACGATCACTGTGACTTACTGTCTATTGCAATCGAAGTTGGGATATCGCTTGCGCGCACTCAAAGGTAACGAGGATGCCGCGCAAGCGATCGGAATTGACCTGCTACGCTCGAAGACGGCGGCAATGGTCATCAGCGCGATCTTGAGCTCCCTCGGTGGATCAGTGTTTGCTCAATACAACGGGTTTGTCGATCCGGAAGTCGTTGCCTCGCCAATCCTGATCATATCGATCATTCTGTTCACTGCCATTGGAGGAATAGGAACGATCTGGGGTCCGGTATTGGGCGTAGCGATTTTGTTTCCGTTCGGCGAAATTTTGCGCGGTGTTCTCGCAAACAATTTGCCTGGCCTGCATCTTGTCATATTCGGTGTCACGCTCGTCGCTGTTATACGACTGATGCCGAATGGTCTGATTGGCTGGGTCAAGTCACGGACATGGCTTTCCAAGTTTAACAGACGCAATAAAGGGTCCCTCGCTATCTCATAGGATCGTATGCAAAGTCGCTCTGTATGAGGTTGCTATTTGCCGGTTGTCGGTTTCGATTTGGTTGGAAAAGCGGACGGATCGAGGATCAGCCGTCAACGTTGGATTGAGATGAAGTGCGTAGACCCTCGGAATGACTAGATAATTCGGCATCATCCAGGGCACTTATCTCCAACGTGCTGATTTTATAATCGTGGGCGAATTCAGCGGAGCCCGCCAATGATTCGAATCACTAATGCCAGGTGCCGGTCTGGCTGACGGACAGCCGCACCCACACATCGTTTGAGTCCCGTCAGTGACGGCCATGTTTCAAGCAAGGGTGTACTCCCGAGCTCTGGTCCTCTTCAGATGAACGGATTAACACGACCAGACCAATTGACACCGGGGAAGGCGGCGGTGGTCGTAGTAGCTGGCTTGGCCGTTATCTGAATTTCCAAGCCGGAAACGAGGGCATCGATCTCGCACGAGGGAGGGTTGCCAGCCTGATTTTCGTCTCCGAATGAATTCGTAGCGCGGCCTACTCCCAACTCAACGCGCCGCCGTTTTGATATTCGATCACCCGGGTTTCGAAGAAGTTCTTCTCCTTCCTGAGATCCATCGCTTCCGACATCCAGGGGAACGGGTTGTCGGCCTCTGGAAACACAGGGGCAAGGCCGATCTGCGCGCAGCGACGGTTGGCGATGAAATGCATATATTGCTCGCATAGCGCTGCGTTGAGGCCGAGGAATCCGCGCGGCATCGTATCGCGGCCGTAGGCAGCTTCCAGCTCCGCCGCTTCGCGCAGCATGCCGCGCACCTCTTCCTGGAACGCTTTCGTCCACAGATGCGGGTTCTCGATCTTGATCTGGTTGATGACGTCGATGCCAAAGTTGAGATGGATCGACTCGTCGCGCAGGATGTACTGATACTGTTCGGCAATGCCGACCATCTTGTTGCGGCGACCGAGCGACAGGATCTGCGCGAAGCCGGTATAGAACCACATTCCCTCGAACACGACATAAAACGCGACGAGATCACGCAGAAACGCCTGATCGGCGGCGATCGTGCCGGTCTTGAAGTCGGGATCGTCGAGGTTCTGCGTGTGCTTGAGTGCCCACGCCGCCTTGTCGGTGATGGAAGGTACTTCCCGATACATGTTGAATAGCTCGCCCTCGTCGAGACCGAGACTTTCGACGATGTACTGGAAGGTGTGCGTGTGCACCGCTTCCTCAAAGGCTTGCCGCAGCAGATACTGCCGGCATTCGGGATTGGTTAGATGACGGTAGATGGCCAGAACGATGTTGTTGGCGACGAGGCTCTCGGAAGCAGCGAAGAAGCCGAGGTTGCGCTTGATGGCGCGGCGCTCGTCCTCGGTCAGGCCATCGCGGGATTTCCATAATGCGATATCGGCCTGCATCGAGACTTCGGTCGGCATCCAGTGATTGTTGCAACCCGAGAGATACTTTTCCCACGCCCAGCGATACTTTAGCGGCAGCAGCTGATTGACGTCGGCGCGGCAGTTGATCATCCGCTTCTCGTCGACGGAGACGCGGCCGCCCGAGCGGTCGATGTCGCCAAGGCCTGTGGCATCGGCCGGCGCAAGCTGTAACTCAATATCGGGCTGTATCGCCGTGATGTTGCGGGCAGGGCCGGCAGCGGCGTTGGTTTCGGACCAGTCAAGCATGGATTGTCTCCTGAATTCATTGTCTGTCATGCCCGGCGTGGTGCCGGGCATTCGCGCCTTAAGCCGACAGAGAGGACCTGGATGGCCGGGACATAAGCGAGCATAGCGCCGCCGTTCTTCGAACGGCTATGCTCGGCCATCGCGAGGCGGCTACTGGCAGGCTTCGCAATCCGGATCGTCGATCCGGCAGGCCTTTACACCCTCAAGTTCAGGCGCAGTATTGATGATTGGGGTTGCCGCAACGGCGTTGAGCTTGCCATCGGTGCCGCGCAGCGTCGATTTCTCGACGTGCGTCGCTGAACGCGAGCGTAGGTAGTAGGTGGTCTTCAGCCCGCGCAGCCACGCCAGGCGATACAGCGTATCGAGTTTCTTGCCGGATGGATTGGCAATGTAGAGATTGAGCGACTGCGCCTGATCGATCCACTTCTGCCGCCGCGCCGCCATCTCGATCAGCCAGGCGCTGTCGATCTCGAATGCGGTGGCATAGAGTGCCTTCAGATCGGCGGGGATGCGGTCGATCTGGCCGACGCTGCCGTCGAAGTATTTCAGGTCGGACACCATCACTTCGTCCCACAGCCCGCGTTCCTTGAGGTCGCGAACCAGAAAATCGTTCACGACGGTAAAGTCGCCAGACATGTTGGATTTGACGTAGAGGTTCTGATAGTTCGGTTCGATGGATTGCGCGACGCCGCAGATATTGGAGATCGTTGCGGTCGGTGCGATCGCCATCACGTTGGAATTGCGCATGCCGGATGACGTCACCTTCTGGCGCAGGGTGTCCCAATCCAGCGTCGCGGAGCGATCGACTTCAATCTGGCCCTTGGCTCGCGTCGTCGCAAGAAGGTCGATCGAATCGATCGGGAGAATACCCTTCGACCACAGCGAGCCTTCGAACGAAGGATAGCGTCCCCGCTCGACCGCCAGCGCCGCCGACGCGGCAATGGCATGGTAGCTGAGCGTCTCCATGCTGTTATCGGCAAAGCGAACGGCTTCGTCCGATTCCAGAGGGATGCGCTGGATGTGCAGCGCATCCTGGAAACCCATCAGTCCAAGCCCGACCGGGCGATGGCGCAGATTCGAACGGCGCGCTTCCGGAATGGTGTAGAAATTGATGTCGACCACATTGTCGAGCATCCGCACCGCGGTCGTCACCGTCCGCTTCAGCTTCTCGCTGTCGAGGCCATGCGGCCCGACGTGATTGAGCAGATTGACCGAGCCGAGATTGCAGACGGCAACCTCGTCGGAGGAGGTGTTGAGCGTGATTTCGGTACAGAGGTTGGACGAATGCACCACGCCCACATGCTGCTGCGGCGAGCGCAGGTTGCAGGGGTCTTTGAATGTGATCCACGGATGTCCGGTCTCGAACAGCATGGTCAGCATCTTGCGCCACAGATCGACGGCCCGGATTGTCTTGAAGACGCGCAGTTCGCCGCGCGCGGCTTTTTCCTCGTAAGCGCGATAGCGCTCGGCGAAGGCGATGCCAGTGAGGTCGTGCAAGTCGGACGCCTCGTCCGGCGACAGCAGCGTCCATTCGCCGTCCTGCACGACGCGCTGCATGAACAGGTCCGGCACCCAGTTGGCGGTGTTCATGTCGTGGGTGCGGCGGCGGTCGTCGCCGGTGTTCTTGCGCAAATCGAGGAATTCCTCGATGTCGACGTGCCAAGTCTCTAAATAGGCGCAGACTGCGCCCTTGCGCTTGCCGCCCTGATTGACGGCGATGGCGGTGTCGTTCGCCACCTTCAGAAACGGAATGATGCCCTGGCTTTCCCCGTTGGTGCCCTTGATATGAGCGCCGAGGCCGCGCACCGGCGTCCAGTCGTTGCCGAGACCGCCGGAGTATTTCGCGAGCAAGGCATTGTCCTTGACCGCCTTGAAGATGCCGTCGAGATCGTCGGACACGGTGGTGAGGAAGCACGACGACAGTTGCGGCCGCAGCGTGCCGGAATTGAACAGCGTCGGCGTCGAGGTCATGAAATCGAACGACGATAGCAGATCGTAGAACTCGATCGCCTTGGCCTCGCGGTCGATCTCGCGTGCGGCGAGTCCCATGGCGACGCGCATGAAGAAGGTCTGCGGCAACTCGATGCGGTCGCCGTGAACGTGCAGGAAGTAGCGATCATAGAGCGTCTGTAGCCCCAGAAACTGAAATTGCAGATCGCGTTCCGGCTTCAGCGCGGCGGCGATGCGCGCGAGATCGAAGCGCGCCAGTTCCGGATCGAGGAGCTCTGCGGTGATGCCGCTTTTCACGTAAGCCGGGAAATACTCGGCGTAGCGCGTCGCCATGTCGGCTTGTGTCGCGGTCGCGGGCGAGCCGCCGACGAACGACAGAACCTCGGTGCGCAGCTTGTCGAGGAGCAAGCGCGCACTGACGTAGGTATAGTTCGGCTCGTGTTCCACCAGCGTGCGCGCCGCCATGATCGAGGCGAGCGCCAGTTCGTCCTGGCTGATGCCGTCGTAGAGGTTGCGTGTGGTCTCGGCGAGTACCGGAGCGGCGGAAACACCATCCAGCCCGGCGCAAGCCTCGTTGATGATGAACTCGAGGCGTGCGGTGTCGAGGCGGATCTGCGAGCCGTCGTTCAGGCGCACATGCAGGGCGGGGGGCTGATCGGTGGCAATCTTCTGAGCGGCGATCTCTTCGGCGCGCTTGCGGGCACGTTCCTCACGATAGAGTACATAGGCGCGCGCCACCTTGTGGTGTTCGCTGCGCATCAACGCGAGTTCGACCTGGTCCTGCACGTCCTCGATGTGGAAGGTGCGGCCCTCGCCGACGCGCCGGGTGAGCGCGGCAACCACTTCCGAGGTCAACTCATCGACGATCTCGTGCACCCTGCGGGAGGCGACTGCGGTACTGCCCTCGACCGCCAGGAACGCTTTGGTCATTGCCACGCTGATCTTGCCGGCGTCGAACGGCGTAACCTTCCCGTTGCGGCGAATGATCTGCATGGCCGGCTCGCTGGGAACGGGTGCGAGCTGCTCGGTACGCAACTGGATGAGGGGGGCGGAAGCGGCTTCCGCATTGTGCAGGTTCAAAGACATCAGAGAGCCCCGTGATGCGTGGTGATGAACGGGGCAAAGGACGAGCGCTGCAAAAATCCGGCGAGAGGAGGCCGGACGCCATGCAAGCGACCGCCGGGACACCCCGCCCGTGGACGTTCAGTGTGTCACGGCAGGTCTCCTGGCTCGCAGGTCGTCGCGCCTCCAGCCTTCCCGGCGCGGATACGCCAGTGGTTTGTCGGAGGCAGCTCGCTGCTGACAGTTGCGGGGGCAGCGCCGGAATTCCACCCGAAAGTGGTTCACCGGCTTCCCTCTTAGCCACTAAATCTTGCGAAATAGGGGAACCGTAACGGCTACATCTGGTGATATTCGCGGCTCACTGTCAATGCCTCTGGTGGGCTTCAATCAGGATTCTTTTGTGGACCGGCGACCGGCCTCCAACCTCTCGCGATCGCCATGCCGCCAATGCATCATCCATCGAAACCAATGGACGCTGCGTTCATCCGTTTGGGCTGGTGCCGGGGCGCAAGCCCGGCGGCCCCTCGGAACTCCGGCGGCAAGACACGACATCGCCGACAATTGATTTGCGCAAAGGAGGACAGGCTCGGATCGTCATTCCCTGTATATCGGCGCGGGTTGTTCGCCGGCTTTTTATGACGGATGAACTTCCTCGCGAACTTGATGACTATAATTATTATTATGCGCGACGCGGTACCCAGCGAATGAGGGCATCGTCTTGATCAAGTCGGCGAAGGACCTGTTTGATCCCGGCGCCTTTCTCGCGAAAGTTGGAGCCGGCAAGTCGATATCTGAACTGAACAAGGGTGAGATCGTATTCGCGCAGGGGGATGTCGCGGATGCGGTCTTCTATATTCAAAAAGGGAGGATCAAACTTACCGTTATTTCTGAAGAGGGAAAGGAAGCCGTTGTCGGCATTTTGGAGCCCGGGCAGTTCTTTGGCGAAGGCTGCCTTAACGGTCGGCCGCTTCGGGTAGCCACGACAACAGCGCTGGACGCTTGCGTCGTTACACGAATATCGCGGGATGCGATGATCAAAATGCTCGAAGTCGAGCCGAAATTCTCCCAGTTGTTCATGATGCATTTGATTTCGCGCAACAGCAGGATCGAGGAGGATCTTGTCGACCAGCTTTTCAACCCAAGCGAGAAGCGTTTGGCTCGCTTGCTGCTTCTACTCGCGAATATCGGCAAGGAGACGAATCCGCAGCCTATTGAAATTGATATCAACCAGGAAACGTTGGCCGAAATGATCGGCTCGACCCGATCGCGGGTCAGCTTCTTCATGAACAAGTTCAGAAAGCTTGGTTTCATCAGCTATAACGGAACAATCAAGGTTCACGCTTCGCTTCTGAATGCCATTCTCCACGACAAGTCAGTGACTGACGGGCGGGACTGAGTGCTGTCGAAATGATCATCAGGACAGAGTGACGAGTGGCAAAATGCTAACCCGCCATGGCGCGAGCCGGTCGTTCACTCCAATAAGCTGTTGATTGAATATTCCATGGCGGACAATTCTTCGTATCTCAGATCTGAGGCGCATCGGTCAGCCCTGATGGCGTGTTCTTCCGCGATGCCAGTCAAGCCGCTGCCGATGAGCGATGCCCAACGACAGATCGAGTAGGGGAGGGGGCGATAATCAATTTGTGAGCAGGGTTGAAATGCCGTGATCGTCGAACCACGGAACTCCATACGTCATCTCGACGGGGCTACTGACTGTTCCGATTCAATGAATTCGACTGCTTTTGATCGAATGGTCCCTCTAGGTTGAAACCTGTCACCTCCAAAACGAGCTCGGTTGAAGGTAAGATAGTCCACACCGAATCGTGAGCAATATTGAACAGTAACTTCCTTAAATACGGGGCATATTGCGGCTCTTCTTGAGTGTAATGACGGCTGTTTCCTCATGTTGAGTTCCAGTTCCGTGAGAATTTCAATGAGCCCTCGCCAACGGATTGCATCCCTCGTTGATACGCACTCTGCATCCCTTGCTACCTCAATCGCCTGTCTAAAAGTTCCGCCAAGGGAACTTCTAACCGACTCCCATGCAATACGGAAAAGAGGTCGTGGCTGGATAGAGAACACCCAGTTCTCGACCTGACGCTCGCCGCGGATGAACCTCGAGACAGGATACGAGTCTAAGACCAAGGACACACCAAAGATATTTGCCAATTTGCTCCAGGGGTGATCGGGCGATTTCCCTAAAGGCTGTGGTTTGCCTAGAGACCAGGAGGGTCGAATGAGGCGGCATGAATCTTTTGGAACGATTCTGATTGGGAAAAGCGTACTCATACGAGAGGGCATCGTCCGAATCCTGCGAGCGAAGAATTTTCGCATCCTGGCTTCGGTCTCCTGTCTCGATGAATTGCCCGCGGCGGCCAGATCGCAGCAATTGCTGTTTCTGATCGTTCACACCAATGATGATTTCAATCTCGCTATCGAGCAGATCGAGCTCGTGAGAAATCAATATTCGAGTGGACGGATCGCGGTTGTGGCCGATCACTATCGGCAGGCAGAACCCGATATGGCATTTCAAGCAGGTGCCGCCGGTTATTTCGTCAGCGCCATGTCTTGCGACGCATTCATCAAATCCATCGAACTGGTGATGATGGGTGAAACGGTCTTTCCGCCGACGTTTTTGTCATCGCCTTCTGTTGTCGGAAGTGAATCTCAACACAAAACGGTGCTCTCCGGCGAGAGCGAGCGGGCGATTATCGTTGCCACCGAAGATACCGCAGCACCGCAGCTCTCCCCGAGAGAGTTGGCGATCTTGCGTTGTCTGATTGAAGGCAGCTCCAACAAGGGGATTGCCCGAAAGATCGACATAGCCGAAGCAACCGTAAAGGTTCATGTCAAGGCGATCTTACGGAAGATTCGAGTTCAGAACCGAACGCAAGCGGCGATCTGGGGGTTGAACAACGTGTTGCCGGTGCAACCCGCGAATAGTAATTCCCTTCTTCCGGCCGTCGATGCGAACGAATCGCTTTCAACTTCGATTGCATTGGTTTCAGCGGTCAAATGAATCGTATCTCCGTGACAGCGAGCCAGAGGTCTGGTGCGCCGTCTCGGAGTATGATCCGGTAACGTTGGCATCGTCACATCAAGCGATGGTCACGCCTCCAAGCATTCGTCGGGCGGAGCTGTGACGTCTATCGCTCCCGTAGAGCGTCGCGTCGGTATTTTGCCAGCGGCGAGAGCAGATAGCTGATAATTCTGCGCGAACCGGTCTTGATCTCGACCGTCACGGCCATTCCGGGGCTCAGTTTGACGAGCTTTTCGTCAATCTGCATGTCCGTGCGATCAAGCGAAATACGCGCAGCATATTCAAGCTCCTGACCTCGCGGCTCGCTGGTGCTTCCCGTGTCTGCGTTTCGACCATTCGACCGGGTCGGCTGCTTGTCGCGCGTTATGGCGTCCGACGACAAGCTGATCACGTCGCCATGAAGGAGCCCATAGCGTGTGAAGTTGAAAGTATCGACTTTGATTTCCACCTTCTGACCGGCATGGACGAATCCGATGTCGCGGTTAGATACCATGGCTTCGATTTCAAGCGGCGCTTGGGTCGGAACCACTACCGCGAGTGCTTGAGCAGGGGTTACCACACCGCCAACGGTATGAACCGCAAGCTGTTGAACGACACCATCGACTGGCGCGGTCAGGCGCTGGAGTTTGGTCCGCTGTTCCGCTTTGATAACGTCTTGCTTGAGGCCGGAAACCCTTTGCTCTGCCTTCGACAGCGCATCATAGACGGTGCGCCGATTTTCCGCGACGGCCTTTTCGTTCGTCTCCTTCAGTAGAGCGACGGCAGCGTCGGCCTCACGAAGCTTGCTCTGCTGCACGACGACTTCCTGCTGGAGACCAACGAGATCCTGTAATTCGGTGAGATAGACGACCTTCGATGCCAATCCCTTATCAAGCAGACCCTTATGAATATCGACGCGCTCGCGCAGCACCGGTATGGTGGCTTGAATCTTCGCGATATTGGCGGATGTCGTGGCCCTTTCGGCTTCCCGCTGAGTTAACTGGCGTCCGATTGCCGCGATCTTGGCGTCCTGTTCGGCGCGCTCGCTGAGCAAAAGTTGACGCTGGGTCTCGATCTGAGCCTGGCTTGCGTCCTGAGGCGGACGGAACGCGACGAGAGGATCGTCGGCAAGCGCCGCGCGCAAGCGTGCGGCATCGAGTTCGGCGCCGATCATATCGCTCTTCTGGCGTTCCTGATCCGCCTCGGTCATGGTGGAGTCGAGTTCGATCAGGGTGTCGCCGGCCTTGACGGTTTGACCATCCCGCACATGGACCGCACGAACCACGCCAGTCTCGAACGGCTGGATCAGCTTGGTTCGCCCGCCGGGCACGATCTTGCCCGTCGACGTTGCGACGATGTCCACGCTTCCGAGCGAAGCCCACGCCAGCGCAACGCAAAAGACAGCGATGATGCTCGCTCCGATCGCGCGTCCGACCGGTGAGGGCGGTGTCTCCGCGATTTCGAGGGCCGCGGGCAGAAACGCGATCTCGGCCTCACGGCGACGGACCTCGGTTCTCGGAAAAGCGATGATGTTCTTGTTACCGGGAGTCATGGATACCCGCTTGCAGATAGTGGAGCTTCGCATAGCGTCCGTTCGAGCGGATCAACTCGTCGTGGTGGCCGTCTTCGACGATGCGGCCTCGCTCGATGGTAATGATGCGGTCGGCGTGGCGCACCGTCGAAAGACGATGGGCGACGACGAACACCGTTCGCCCGGCGGCAATGCGCTTCATATTCTGTTGGATCGCGCGCTCGCTTTCGTAGTCGAGAGCGCTGGTCGCTTCGTCAAGGATCAGAATGCGCGGGTCCGTGATAAGGGCGCGCGCGATCGCAATGCGCTGCCGTTGTCCGCCTGAAAGACTGCTCCCGCGTTCACCGACGATGGTGTCGTAGCCTTCGGGAAGCTCCAGGATGAAATCATGGGCACCGGCGAGTTCGGCCGCGGCTATGATGCGCTCCATGGAGACCGCAGGGTCCGCCAACGCGATGTTCTCGCGAATTGAGCTGTTGAACAGGACGTTCTCCTGCAACACCACGCCGGTCTGCCGGCGAAGCCAGGCGAGATCCACCATGGCCAGATCGACGCCGTCGATCAGGACACGTCCGCTTTCCGGCACGTAAAGGCGTTGAATCAGCTTGGCGATGGTGCTCTTGCCGGAGCCCGACGAGCCGACCACGCCAACGACCTGACCCGGCTCGACGGCGAAAGATACGTCGTGCAGAATCTCCGGACCGTCAATGCGGTAGCGGAAGTTCACATGGTCGAACGTGATCTGTCCGCGAATTGCCGGGAGCGCGGCGCGACCGGGACTAAAGCTTGCTTCCGGGATGGTGTTGAGAATATCGCCAAGCCGATCGATCGATAGACGTGCCTGATGAAAATCCTGCCAGAGCTGCGCCAGCCGCAGCACCGGCTGGTTCACACGCGTGGCCAACATGTTGAATGCGACAAGCTCGCCGACGCTCATCTCGCCGCCGATCACCAGCTTGGCGCCGAAGTACAATATCGCGGCGATCACCAGCTTGTTGATGGTCTGCACCGCCTGACTAGCGGTGTTGTTCAAGCTGAGGACGCGGAAGCTTGCAGTGACATAAGCGGCAAGTTGTTCTTCCCAGCGACGTTGCATTTGCGGTTCGACCGCCATGGATTTGAGCGTTTCCACGCCCGTGACGCTCTCCACGAGAAAAGCCTGATTTTCGGCACCGCGATTGAATTTTTCGTTGAGGCGCCGGCGAAACAGCGGCGCTGCTCCGGCGGAGATCCCGATATAGAATGGGAACGACGCCAGAACCACGAACGTCAACAGCGGAGAGTAGTAGAACATCACGGCGAGGAAAACGAACGTAAACAGAAAGTCGATTACGAGCGTCAGAGCCGAACTGGTCAGAAATTCGCGGATATTCTCGAGTTCGCGTACTCTCGCCACCGAGTCCCCGACCCGCCGTGCCTGAAAGTAAGCGATTGGCAATGCCATCAGGTGCCGGAACAGTCGGGCGCCGAGCTCGACGTCGATTCGGTTTGTCGTATGCGCGAATACATAGACTCGCAGCGTGCCGAGAATAGCCTCGAAGATTGTCAGCGCGACCAGACCGATAACCAGAACATCAAGCGTGCTCATACTCTGATGCACGAGAACTTTGTCGATCACGACCTGAAAGAACAGTGGCGATATCACGCCAAACAACTGAAGGAAGAACGACGCGAGCAGCACCTCACCCAGGAGGCGCCGGTACTTGTGAATCGCCCCCAGAAACCAACTGATGTCGAATCGGCGTGAGAGGTCGGTCAGAGAGGCGCGGCGTGCCATCAGGACCACGTCGCCGTCCCAAATGGCTTCGAGTTCAGCCCGTGTGATCGTTTCGGGTTGCGGAACCGTTGGCCATTGAATCAGCAACGTCTCATCGACAAGCTTGCCGAGGATCAGAAAACGGCCATCGCGCAGAACGGCAATTCCCGGCAATGGAGTGACGGCGAGTCGATCCCAGCCGGTTTTCTGTAGCCGCGCCTTGAGTTTGAAATCTCTCGCGCAACGCAACATATCGGTGACACCGACCCGTGGAGTGCCGAGCCGATGTCGGATTTGTTCCGGATCAGCTCCGATGCCATGACATCGCAGCAATGTCACTAAGGCGAGCAAGCCGGAATCATCGGCCTTCGCGATTTCCGTGTCTGGTGCGAAAGCGAAGGTTTCGCTTCTATCGTCTCGGCGCGGACCTTGCACGAGTTCTCGCGCGCGGGCGAAGACCTCGGTCAAGGTGCGGCGGAGGCGGACGATCAGGCCGTCCTTGTCGGTATTGCCCTCGAAAAGATGACGAGCGCGTCCAGCGAAGGTACGCCCACCGGCAGACGCGCTGTCGAGAACATGTTGAATGCGTTGCATGAAACCGGACGATCCCGCTGAAATCACGCGGCCATCCCAAATCGCTTCGAATTCAGCGCGTGTAATCAATTTCGGCTGCGACGAACTGGGATACAGCACCAGCGCTCCGTTATCGTCAGCTCGTCCAAGAAGTAGAAATCCCCCATCGCGCAACGCCGCTATTCCGGGCAGCCGCATGCGAACCAGGTGCTTCCAATGAGTTGTGTGCGAGCCGACAGCGACACCGAGCTGTCCGGCGCAGCGAAGCATGGAGCGGATGCCGATCGTCGTCGTTCCGCAACGTTCGCGGATCTGATCGAGTGCGGCATTCACGCCCTGAAGACGAAGGAACAGCCATAAGGCAAGGAGCCCTGCGTCTTCCGTCTGAACGTTATCATTTTGCATCGCCATTCCAGCTCAGCTCTCTACGATCACGTGAAACATCTTTCCAGCATCGGAACGGGGCGACGTGCCCAGGCGCGCGAACGCTATCAAGCGGCCGCAGCAGCGAAACGCCTGGGCACGTCAGTTGGCTTAATGCTGAGGTCGGGTGAAGTACGCTCCGCTCAGCAGCGTCGGGGGCTTGGGTGAAGCGGTGGTGATCTGTCCGTTATTTGCCTGACCATACGATCCGCCGCCGGCCAAATACTGACTCAGCAGCGAAAAACTCTGATTGGCGTTGTGCGACGATCCTCCGCCGTATGTGCCCGAGAAAGACGTCCCGGTCGTCGCCTGTGTCGGCGAAGTGCTACCGGTCACAGAACCCTGTGTGGTTCCCCCTCCTGCGAGTGTTGAGCTTGACGAGCCCCAGCCTCCCCAGCCTCCGTACATGGAATACGACGTCGGTCCGCTACTGCCGCTCTGGCTTGGCGTGGACGGATTGTTGCCGCCCGTTGAAACCTGCCCGTAGGCCGATCCAATCGTCGGAAGCGTTGTTGTTGTGCTTCCCGCGCCGCTGCCTGAAGAAGTCACCGGCGGCGGATCGGTCTGGACGACGCCGCTGCCGCTTCCCGGAGCGGTCGTCACTTGCTGCGTATCGGCAGGCGGAGTCACCGGAGTAGTAACGACCGGCGGCGATGTCACGGGCGGGGTCGTGACGGGTGGGGAGGTCGATGCGGACGGACTAACGTTGGCGCCCGTGACGGTGTAGCCGCTACCCGTTGGTTGATAGAGCTGGATTGAATCGACCTGCATCTGCATCGACGACGGTGTCGAACTGCCCAGAACGGTATGCCATCCGGCCGTGTTGGAATTGGCGACCTGGTTATCCATGATCAATTCCATCGGCTGGTTCGGAATCGGCATCTGCGCGCTGGTGACTTGCGCCATCTGCTTTCCGTCGAGATACCAGGTGATGGATTTGCCGGGCACCCAGTCGATGGCGTAGGTGTGGAAGTCGGCCGTGAGATCGACGCCGGTGTTGACCACCTTGTCGAACTTGCCGTTCGGTGTGTGAAGGTGTGCCGAGAACGCCTGGTTTGCCGGACCGGAGCCGGTGTACCCGCCCTCCTGCATATCAATCTCGAAATTGTCGCCGCTGTTGCCAGCGCCTTTCCCCGGCATCAGCCAGAGGCCCGGCCATGCGCCGTCTCCCGCCGGCGCCTTCATGCTGATCTGAAGATATCCGCCAGTGAATTCGAAATTGCCGTAACTGCTGACAGCGCCAGACGTGATGGGGAACGTCTGCGCAGTCCCCTGATTGTTACCGCGGACGGGCGCTTGAATCGCCGTGAGATTCAACGTGCCGTTGTTGACCGTGACCTGACTCGGCATGTTGTAGTCGGCGTCGTACTGGCCTCCTGGCCCATTTCCACCCGATCCATTGCTATTCCACGGCGCGCCCTTGGCCGCATTACTCGTAATGTAATTGTGCCACGTGCTGTTGAGCGTCGTCCCGGAGAAGTCTTCCTGGAAAACGAGATCGTTCGCGCTGTAACCTGTAGGTGTAGAAAGAGCCATCCGCCATCCTCTTTGATAGATGAGTACCCCCAAATCCCCAAGCTGCTCTGACCACGAATGATGGCGAGAAAATTGTCGATGATGGCATGAGGTTCGCGCAAGGGCTGGTGCTCGCGGTTGTACTTCGTGTGGGAGTCGTCGTGCTGCTATCATACAGCGTGTGAGCACTTGTCGATTTTTCGTGACGTGAGAGAAGCTTGCGGCCCGATCTTGCTGCTATGGTTCTTGCTATTTTAACGCGTTATTCGCCGGAGCTGATTATCCAGTTTTCCCTCATCAACTTTGATGTCAGCGGGCTAAGTAATAGATCGAGGGCGATGATCATGGAGAAATCCTCAGCGCCGAATCAATCGGCGAGACATTTCCTGATCGGTTTATTACTTCGCTCAGGTTGCATCGATCGAACGATGTCTTTGGTAACGAGCGTCAGCTTCAACCGGTGATGGCCGGAGCCACTTGCCGCAAGTGATTTTGTGGGACCGATTTCCGGAAGCTATAATACCGATCGGTGGTTTGCGGGCCTGCGGTTGCCGCTCCCTTCGGTTTTTCGGTCGGCATCGCCGCGAAGAATAGACTGCGTCCCTCCTGGTTGCGCTCGGATCTGCGGGGGGCCTTACCATAGGATGAAGCCGCTCATTCGCTGCAATTTACAGTGGCGTTGGCGCGGCATGTGCGAAGTGCGATCGGTTGTATTTACGTGTCGCGCTCGCGCGATTGAACGGGTGTGACGGATAATCGAGTCCGGCCGATAATGCTGTTCTGCGCCGCTCGGCGCTTAACCCGAAAGGGGTGCCCACGAAGGGAATTTGTGCCTCCGGTCGCGAAGGGTCAGCATGGGGCATACAAGCGCCTTGCTGCGTCGGTTTCTGGCAACGGCACGGCGCTCATCGACGGAAAGTAGCGATAGAAAGTGACGTGCCATGAGCACCCAGCGCCGTTTTTTCCGAGCCAACAGCCCATCGTCTTCGACAATGCCGAGTTCTTCCTCGGCGCACGGTCTATCTTCCCTGTCGTCGCGAAAGAGAAAATTCGTCAAGCCGATCTTGCTGACCATCGGATTGTCCGGATTCGTCATTGTCCTGGTGGATGGCGTTTCTGTCGACGGAATATTCAACAACAGGGCCTCGACGGGCGACACCTCGGTTACCGTGGTGCAGAAGGCTCTCGCTGCCGATTCGAGCCGAAACCCCCAGCCGGTTCAGGTTTTGGCTGAATACTCGCTTCCGACGATGGCTTCATCGAATGCGCTGATCCGTGCCTCGACAGGCAACGCTATGATAGAGTCCAGCACCAAGACAAACAGCGAGCCTCCGAAGACCATTAATCCGACGGTCAATACCGCGCGGGACCCGTCGTCAGCGACAACGATGTCATTCGGCGTCGGTGACAAACTCAAGATCGCCTTTTATGAGCGCCTGGATGTCGAGGCGGACAAATGGGGGCGTCCGTCTTCCGCGCTGCGCAGCATTCAGCAACGTCCGGAATTGAGTGGCGAATACACCGTTCAGGAGGATGGCACGGTTTCCATCCCCTTGCTTGGCTCCATCTCAATCGTCAATCGCTCTGAACAGCAGGTGCATACTGCCCTGGATGAGGCCTTCGCGCATCTGCTGGGTCGCAAGGGAATGGTCAATGTGGTGCTGCTGGAGCGTGCGCCGATCTATGTTCTAGGGCCGGTCAAGAACCCCGGCTCGTTCAAATACGTACCCGGCGCGACGGTGTTGCACGCCATCGCGATGGCTGGCGGCCTTGACCGAGGGCCGAACGATCCATGGACCAAGGTGGAAACCGTTCGGGAAATTCAGAAGCGGAGCGGCGCAGCCGGGACCGTGGTGAAATTGATCGCGCGTGACGCAGTCCTGAAAGCCGAACGCGACGGAAAGCCACCCAGAGTTCCGCTTCAGTTGATCGATATGATCGGCGCGGGTGAGGCGACCCGTCTCGTCAATGAGCAGAGCGACCGACGCAAGGCCATCGTTCAGGCACGCAAGGATCGCGAGCAGGCGATGGCAAGTTCGGTCGAATCCGCAAGGCAAGACCTGCAGATGTACGGGCACACCACATCGCTCGACAAGCTCATCAAGATGCGCCAGGAGCGTGTCGACAACACACGCGCGCTGGTGGAGCGTAACATTGTCTCAAAGTCGATGTTGAGCCAGGTTGAAGGCGAATTGTCCGATGCCGAGCAGCGACGGCAGGACGCCGTTAATCAGTATGGAATAGCCAAACAGCGGCTTGCATCGCTGGTGGCCGAGAAGCTCAAGGTTCAGGCCGATCTCGAGAACGATCTGGCGATTGAGATTGACGCGGTCGAACGTCAAATCGCTGATAACCAGCGTGAGATGAACACGAGCGAGGGAATTTTGCAGAACTTGCCGGTTACGACGAACGTTTCGTTCTCGCCCTCGAAGCAGAAGTCGGGTGGCGTAACCTATCAGATCGTGCGGCGGACCATGACCGGACCAATCAACATTGCAGCCGACGGCATGACGCTGTTGCGGCCGGGTGATCTCGTCAACATCACCGTAGCAGCAGGCGATACAACCGGATCCGCAGCGACGTCGTCACCTCAGACAACGCCGGTTACAGTACCTGATAATGGGCTGACATTACGTAACGTCGATAATCGCGAGATCGGCCGCACGGTCGCACAGGAGTGAGGACGGGGATTGTCCCCAAGACTTGTACAAAGACGTGTTCTCAACAAGGTGTGCCCGGGAACATGTCACCCCACGCCTCCCTCGGTACTCGGTAAGGCGCTCCGCCCACCGCCGAACGAGGAACTGATCGATCGCGAAGCCGCTATGCCCGCCGACATCGAGAGCGATGTCGGCGGGCATTCGTTTGCGTTATCCCGATCGGGCGGGTTGGACGGCTTCAGTCGTGGTGACAAGACAGGCGTACTTCTTCTGGTTTCGCGAACCAGCTGGTGCTTTGGGAAGCGGCCGCTCAGGAATCGAATGGTCGGGTTGCCACGATCAAGGTCGAAACGCCGAACTTGCGCAAGGGCGTCTTTTCGATCTGTGGCATCATCTGCCGGTATGCCGATATCACGCTCGCCGGTAGCCATTGATAGAGCTCGAACACAGGCAGAACGTAATCGACTTTGCTGATCTCGAAGCCCGCGGAGGCGACGATATCGCGCAATTCATGAGGCCAGTAATTTCGCGCCGCCATGGCTCGCGCGGACCACGAACTCGGCAGCCAGGGAAGCAGCGGAATAGGGAAGCCGAAGTCGTGGTTAAACAGCCGCATCCCATGCCCCTCGAACGGAAACCAGCGATTTGGGCTCATCACCACCAGATGACCGCCGGGCTTCAGAACCCGTCGGATTTCCCGCAGGGTTGCCGCCTCGTCGACGACATGCTCAAGAACTTCGTTCAGCAACGCCGCGTCGACGGACGCAGTCGGCAACGGGAAGTCGTCGGTGCAGCAGTAGTATTCAACCGTATCTTGCGGTCCAACGCCATTCTCGGCGTTCGCTTCCTTGCGCGCGATCGCTGCGTCAATCCGGGATTGCTCTGGATCGACACCGATCGCCTTCTCCGCGCCCCACGCGACCAGAGCTTCCGTGTAGCCACCATCGGCGCAGCCGCAATCGAGCCAGACGCCGTGCAGAAGTCCCAGATCTTTCAGCTTCCCGAGCCGGTAAGCGACATTGCTGCCGATTGCGGTCGAACTGCCGGGGTGAGGATAACGCGGTGCGGTCCGCGCGCGCGACAGAGACAATTCATTCGCGGCCATGTGTTGCTTCCTTCCTTTTCGATGGGGATGCTTCGCGGTGCTTCAAACGCAGTCGATAGTCGTATGTCATGACTGCGGCTCCTCAAATCTGAAGCGGCGGGGCCGCGAGTTCACGCGAGCGGCTGATCGGAAAACCCAGGTTTGTTCCAAAAGCCCAGACCAGCACCGCGCATATGCCTTCGATGCTGACGGCGACGGTCCAGCCGATCACAAGGCCTTCCAGTCCGCCGAGCTTGGCGCCGAGAACCAGAAGGCCCAGTTCCAGCAATCCGCCAAGTGCGAATGGAACGGAGGCCCGACGCATGGTGTCGCCCAGTCGCGCCAGCGTGCAGGCATGAAACTTCAGCGTCGATCCAAGCAAACTGAAGCCGAGGAGGCGCAGGCTTGAGCCGGCGATTTCCCGGTAGGTTGGATTGAATATCTCCAGGATCTGTTCCGAATAGACGAGAATAAAGAGGGCACCGGCCAACGAGAACCCGAGCGATATAGTGATCGACACGATGAAATGATGCCGTGACTTGCTCGGTCCCGCTCTGACGACTGGAAACAAAACTGTGGCCAGGACCGCCGGGATCACGGCAGCCGTGGAGACGAGCATCCAAAGTGCAGCGAAGGCGGCTGTGGCTGCCGGCGACAGCAGCACGAGCACGAGGTAGGGCACAATAATGCCGGGCGCCTGCAATGTGACATCGAGGGCGTAGTGATCGAACACCTTGTGCCGGAGCGTATGAAGCAGGCGGAAGTCGGGGGCTCCGACAAGACGGCGCGCGCCGCCCCTGGTCAAAAGATCGACCGCGATCCAGGACGTCAGGATTCCGGCCACCCAGGTGAGAAGGATCGCTGTGCTGGAAGTCTGGCCGACGACGGGGATGGCAGCGATCAACATCAGTTTGAAGACGGAAAACAGAACCTGTTGGGTCATCCGGGTGGCGCTGTTCAAGCTGCCTACGAATGCTTGACTGACGACCATGGTAAAGGCCGTCAGGCTGCAACCGAGCACGAACAGGACGCCCGCGAACCATCCCTCGATCAGATTGGTGGACGCGACGAAATGTGCCACGAAAACGAACGACAATGCCAAGCCGAAAGCCAGCGCGACCCCGACCGTTGCTGCCGCGCCGACAAGGCTGGGGGTTTTGCTGGGATACCGGACGATCTCGCCTATCATCAGGGTCCCAAGCCCTGCTTCGCCGAGTAAGCCTATGAGGCCGACGACGGACAAAAGAGCGGAGGCGCTGCCGATTGCTTCCGGCGGGAAAGTCCGGGCGGCAAGCCACCAGTAGGCAAAGCCAAGGCCGGCGGTCGCGATCGTTCCAATCGCCAGCGCGCCCGAATTCATAGCGAGGGTCGCGCTGTCCTGAAGCGCGGTACGCATACGAACGAAAGCCGCCCTCGCGGTTGCTATCGGCACGGCGGGCCTCCCGATATCTGATGCACTGGCACCACGGCACGGTCGGCAGCGGGGCGCAGGACTTCCCGGTAGACTTGCTCGATCCGGCTAACGACGGCGCTCGCCTTGAGACTTTCAACGCGGGCAAGGCTTGCCGTTCCCAGTTGGGTCAGCAGGGCAGGGTTATCGAGAAGTCGCTGCATCGCCCGGCGCAGGGCTTGCGTGTCGCCAGCGGGGACGAGAAGGCCGGTTTCTCCGGCGTCGACGAGGTCCGGCATCCCGCCGATGTCGGACGCGACAATCGCCTTGCCGCACGCCATCGCCTCCATGATCACGGTGGCGCAAGCCTCGGGTCCGACCGACGGCAAAACGCCGAATAGCGAATGTCGCCATGCATGCATGATCGTGGAATGCGGTAACGTGCCGAGGGCACGCACGTTCGCTGGAAGATCGGTCGGCGTATCGGGGGCGCGGCGTCCAATCAGAACGAGCGGCGGGGCTCGTTTCAGGCCTGCGTAGGCGTTCAAGAGAACGTCGATGCCCTTGAGGCGCATCATATCACCCACGAACAGAATGAATCCGTCCGCAGGCATCAGGTCGAGCTGGGAGTCCTGCGGGTCAGGCTCGCCGACATTGTCGGGCACGAAATTGGGAATAACTTCGTAAGGCGTGTCGCTTCCGCTCAATCCGGTGTGGCGCGCCACCGCGTGGCTCACCGGAATGAAGCGATCCACCATGCGACGGGCGGCGAAACTCGATGCCATGTTGCCCAATGTAGTCACGCCCGCCTTCGCCGCGCCGTAATGACGCGTGGCGCAACGCAGGCACTTCGACAGTGTGGGGCCGCCACACAGATGCTCGCCCAGATGCATAAAGTTCTTCTTGGCGCAGACGAGGCCGTAATCGTGAAGTGTCACGACGAGCGGCGCTCCACTGAAGGGCTTTACCGGCAGGAAGGAGGCGTAGATCCAGTTGTGGGCATGGACGACATCCGGCTTCTCCTGCGTGACCAGTCGCTTCAGGGCCAGTGTCAGTTCAGGGTCGGGGAATGGCGGTGCATGTCGTCGTTCGGAATCGGCGTGAATGGCCGGCAGGCGCTGAAGCGTGCCCCGCAGGCGATGCACGCGGACAGTGCCGTCCATCTCGATATCCGGCGATCCGGGATGCATCGTGGTTCCGACAATGACGTCGTGTCCGCGTTGTGCCAGCGTGGCACCGAGATTGCGCACGTGCCGCTCCTCTCCACCGATCACCGGAGGATAGAATTGAGACAGCAGCAGAATGCGCATGATCGCGTCTCCTTTGTCTTCAGGTGCCAGGCACCAGGGCCGAAACGCTGCGATAGAGACGATTATCGTCCTGCCGATAAAGCCTTGCCTCGGCCTTTTGCGCGGTACTCTGAACGGGCACGGGGATTTCCCGCGTCCAGGTGTCGCCCGGCGCGAGTGTGAGCGAGCGGAAGATAGCGAACGGCCGCCCGCTGAGCGTGACTTCAAGATTGAAGCGCTCGGTCTTCGGTTCGGCGTTTCGAACTCCGATGGTCAGTCGATCGGTGCCGGCATTCACGGGGGGCAGCATCCAGAATTCGACATACTTGAATTGTTGTTGATCCGCTTCGTCCCGGACAGCCAGCGCATATGCGCCGGTCGTGATCAGGACGGCGATGGCGAACGTGATCCCGTGCCAGAGCCGGAGTCCTGTCGGTCGTGGCCATGACGGCAGATCGGAATCTTCGTGGCGAATAGTGGTCAGCAGCGATGCGCCGACCGTCACGATCCAGAACCAGGCCGCCCAACCAAGCGGCGTCAGAATATCCAGGGCGTTCAGTACGAGGCCACCGGCGATCCCGGTGGCAAGACTTGCCCCCACCGCGTAAGCTAGGTGCTCCGGCAACGACGTGCTTCTCACGCCGAAAGCCCGCAGTACCACATGGCCCGAAATCAGGAGAACCATGGGCCCGCCAAGAATGGTACGTAGCAGCGTACTGTCGGTGACGGCAACGACCGCTACCATTGCGGTTGCCCATGCGCACGCTGCCGAAAGATCCTTATTACTATGAATGCCCATGCAACCCCCTCACGTCGTAGATGACGATGAAGCCGTTGTCGTAGATGCGGGTGATGCCTTCGATGCCGTCGAACTTGAGCAAAGCCTCGGCCGACAGCGGTGCCGCGCTTCTTGGCTCCCACGGCTCGAAGTAGAAGCCGAGCACCGGTAGAGCCGTCGAGAGGCGCAAGTCGATCAGCAGGAAGTCGATGGGACCGTTCGCGAGTGCCCAATACGCATCGGAATCCAGTTGCTCGGCCCTGAAGATGCGTCCGGCATCGACGCCGTCTGCGACGGCGACCCTCGCGTCCTGACGCCCATAGCCGGCAAGCAGCAGGCGATTGATGCGATCGGAGGTAAAGCGGTTGCCCGGACCGAGCCACCTCTTGGTCCATAACGCGGTTTCGATTCCCATCGGTTCGATTGATTGCTCGTCGGCTCCGACCTTGTAGCGTCCCTGAATCGGATTGAGCGAAGCACTGGTCACGCCGCCGAGGACAATGATCGACAACGCCAAGGCCGGCACGATATTGCGCCAGCTTTGCGGCGATCGGCGTTGCCAATAGTGGACGACGCCGACCGCGACCACCACGCCAACGCCGAAGAACGCCAGCGTTCCCATGCGGTTTCCGATTTCCCAGCCGCCGATGCTCAATCGAAAAGCGACCGAGATCGGAAATCCGAAGGCCAGCAATGCGAGAAACACCAGGCGGCTCTCGCGCCAGCGACGCCCCAGAACATCCTTGATCGCAAGCCGCCCGGTGCGGTCGCCGCGCGGTGCCGCCAAGGCCAATGATCGGAAAAATCCTGTTGCCAAACCGACCGCCGTGAACAGGATCGCGAACAGGGTAATCGCGCGCATACCGAAGGGCTGTGCCGGCGCCGAGGCATCGCTGATCACGGGCCGGTCCGCGAACAGGTGGTGAAACTTGCCGAGCAGGTTTTTGACGCCTTCCTCGACGACCGGGCCAAGGTAATTGACGATATGCGTGCCCCGGATTTCCATCCAGATGAGCGGCAAGGCGATGGCGAATATCGCGACGAAGGCGGTGTACTTTGTTTCGGATCGCAATGGATTGTCGCGGCGCAGAGCCTCGAAAACCGCCACTGCCCCGAGATAGATGACGGCATAAGCGGCCGAGAGATGATGCGTCAGCGCGAGCGCGGACAGCAGCAGGACGATCAATCCGACGGCGCGCAGCCTTGGCGCTCCGACGAGATGTTGTGACGCCGCTTCAATCGAAAAAATCAATGCGCAGAAGACAAGGCCGAGGCTCTCATAAGAGAACATCGATTCGAACAGCACGAAAGTCGAGCAGCTCATGTAGACGAGACAGCCAATGGCCGCGATGCGCGCCGATCCCGAGATCTTTTCGTAGAATAGAAAGAGCGCGGTGATGAACGTTCCTTTCAGGACGGCCAGCAACAGCGTCCCCGCCGCGAAAATCGACAATCCGCTCAGGTCGGCGATTGCAGCGGTTACGATCTCCAGCGCAAGATATGACGGGCCGACCTGAAGCAATGGATTGGACAGAAACAATTTATGCGCCGTCATCAGATCGGCCGCGGCGATCCAATGCAGAAATTCGTCGTGTCCGACGAAGCTGGTCGGCGAGTGGACCACCTTGTAGTAGAACAGTGCCTCAACGAGCAGGAACAAGAGGAAGAAGCGCTCGCCCCTGGCCACCTGTGGCCATGCGACCCGAAGGCTGATGGGAACGACAAGCAGAACGACGCCGGACCAGAACCACAGCATCGCCATTGCTGCGTCGCCACGCCGTCCGGCGCCATGCCCTTCCACCACGAGGAGCAGAGCGATGGCCGCGACCATGCACAGAACGGCGACGAATCCGAAGCTCGTCGAGCGCTGCCGGGTCTCGATGCTGTCGCCATAAAGATCGGGGCCGATCACAGCCAGAACGGGTTGAACCCAGCCTTGAAGCGATCCAAGGCGAGCCTCGGCGACGGAATCGGCTGGCATCAACGCCATTGTGTCCCCGTCTCGGGAAACCGCTGCGGCCTGCCGCGCGGCGAAGGATGGCTTATAAGCCGACTGTTGAAGACATCGTCGTAGACCTCGCTCAGCGCTTGGGCGCAGTCTTCCCAATCCGGCAACGCCAGATCCGGAACCCGTCGGTGGGCTCTCAACTCTTCCGCTATCGCGTTCGCGATATCTTGCGAGTTTGCATCGAGCGGAATCGCGCGGCAGAGGCCCTTCGCGGCCAGTTCTCCGAGGCCCGACGTGTTACTGACAATGACCGGTCGGCGAAGCGACAACGCTTCCATGACAGCGACGGGATGGGCTTCGTATTCACTGAACAGCACGAACAGCCCCGCACTCGCCAGCAGGTCCGCCAGTTTCTGCCGTTCGAATCCGGGAATAGCGGTAATGGTGACGCGCTTCTCAAGCCCGAGCGAAGCGACAAGGGCACGTAAGGCCTCCTCATAAGGGCCCGCGCCAACGATCTGCAGCTTCGCCTTCGGTATCTGCCGGATCAGATCGGGCATCGCAGCGATGACACGATGATGACCCTTGTAGCGCTCGAGCCGCCCGCTCGAGACAATCAGGTTTGGATCGACGGCAACGCCCGGACTGGGAGCGGGCATCGCGGCACCATTGGGAATGACGATGAAGTTCTCGCGCGGAACGCCCATTCGCGCACTGAAGAAATCGGCTTCGAAATCGGAGACGCCGATCAGTCGCTCCGCCCTCGAGATCAGGGGCCGCAGCATTGCGTGCTGGGTGCGGCGCACCGCGTTCCGCAGCCGCGAAGAATGCCCGCCGCTATGAAAGGTGAGAATAAATGGCAGATCGCGGCGCAGCGTCGCCAACGTCAAAAGTCCGATCGGCACCACGAACGTGCCGTAACCCTGAAAATGAATCAGATCCCAGGACCCGCCGTGAATCGTGGCGAAAATGCCGGGGGCTATGTAGAGGTCGCTCTTCTTCGGCCATGCCGGCACACGCCGCACGTGCATGCCGCGCACGGTTTCCTCCGCAGGCCATTCGCCTGAAGGATCGGTGGTGAGGACATCGACAGTATAGCCGCGTGCCGCCAGGCGGGGACCGACCTCCTGGATATGGGTTTCGATGCCGCCCATGAAGGGGTGGCAGCGCGCAGCAACCATCAGGATGCGCATCGGTCCATCCATCCCTTCCTGCTACCCATCGCCACCACAGCATTCGTGAATTATGTCCGCGCCGATTCCCGATTACGAGGTCTACGGGAAACCGTAAGACACCAGCGAAACCGGCGAGAAAATTCGCTCGCGCAAGATGGTCTTGAGAACGCGCCAGCCGTCCGGAAGAGCGTGCAGATTGCTCAGGCCGCTGATGCGTGAAGCCTCGAAGCTGGCTACTTCGACAATCTTGAGCCTGTTCTTGAGGGCGCGGACGTTGATCAGCGTTTCGATCTCGAAGCCGTCGCAATCGCAATGAAGCGTCGCGACGTGTTTGGTCCAGAACGCCACGTAGCCGTAGCAGAGATCGGAGAACGAGCCGCCATAGAGCAGCCGTACGCCCACGGTCAGGCCCCAGTTGCCGAGCATCCGGAACAACGACATGTCATCGGTCCCGGCGCCCTGAAGGAAGCGCGAACCCTTGACCATGTCCGCGCCGGCCATCAACGCGCCGACAAAGACGATGGCTTCGTCCGGGTCCATGGACCCATCGGCATCCAGCATCACAATGATGTCGCCGGTTACGGCATTGAAGCCTGCTTGCAGGGCCGCGCCTTTGCCGCGTCTGGATTCAAGCACGATCTTGACATCCTTGCGCAGGCGGCGGGCAACGGCGATTGTGTCATCGGTCGAGCGACCGTCGACGATGATGATCTCATGAACCCAATCGGGAATCCGTGGCAGAAGCCAGGGCAGGTTCTTGGCCTCGTTGAGGGTCGGGATAACGAAGCTGACCTTTGGCAGAGGTAGGGACCGCTCCGGTAGCTTGATCGGAATCTGGATCGAAGTCGGCGTGGTGCCAACGTGCGCAAGGATATTGGGTACGGGAGCGTTCATGACAACACCGTGCTTTCGACTGGTTGAAGTTTGGTCGCGGATCGCGCGCGCGGCAGAATGGCCGACAAGTGGCGGGCGAGATTTTGAGCCGGGTGATAAGCGCCATACACGAACCGGGATACCGGCCCAAAACTGTTCGCGGCGACAGGACCGATGAAATACAGGCCGGGCACCGAACTCTCGTAATGCGCCGAAAGCCGCGGCGCTTGCGCAATCCGGCCGATGCGTTGCGCGAGTGTCCCGTCGAGAAAACCGAGGCGAGCAATGTCGATGCTGTATCCAGTCGCGAAAACGACGTGATCGGCTCGCAGTGACTGTCGCGAATGATTGATGTCCACCAGATTAAGCATAACCTGGCCGTTGCGTGTCTCCGCTCCCTCAAGACGATAGCCAAGTGCCAGAGGTACCTTTCCGATCACCCGGTCTTTCATGAACGCGCCACCTAGTGGGCCATGCGCCTTTGAGTTCGCGAGCTGGATCCGCGAGTCTTGCCTCAGCAGTCGGATCAGCGTCGGGTATTTGGCGCAGAGCGCCATATTCCAGCCATTGCCGATGCCACTCATGGGCGCGGTGACGCGTTCGAACAAGCTGCGTGTTCGCGGGCGGCAGGCGAAATCCAGGTGCGCTGCGCGGGCGACCAGCGAAACCGATATTCCCTGTTCGGAAAGCAGCGCCGCCAGGTCTGTCGCCGAAGATCCGGCTCCGACCACGACCACATTCTTGCCTCGAAGCGATCCGGTGGGGCCATACGCGGCACTATGCGAGTAGAGATCGGTAGGAAGATGCGCGGCCTCCGGTGGCATACGCCTGAAGGAGGACAGGCCGACCGCGATCACAACACGGCGTGCATGAAGCGTTTCGCCGTCATTGAAACTGGCGTGGAAACCTGCCGGGCCAGGCTCCAGCGCCATCAGCATCTTTCGTTCCACGTTTGGCACGTAGCGTACCTGGAACGCCTCGCCGTATTCAACGAACCGCTCGAGAGGCAGCGGTATCAGTTCGTCATGATAAGGCAAGGCGCGTTCGACGCAGAAATTCTTCGTCGTGAACCGCGATTCCGGATCGGACAGATTTGATGCCCATGGATAGGATTTGAGCAGCATCCCGGGAGGCATGTTGCTTTTCCACGGACCCATCGGGTCACCAAAAATACGGTGTTCGATGCCGCGTGCGCGCAAATGCGCGGCCAGCGACAGGCCATAAGGTCCAGCTCCAATAATTGCTACATCCAATGCGTCGCTTAGTCTTGCCATACACAAACTCCCGCATGCTCTTACATGCAGATGAAAGGATTGGAGAGAATGGTCCGCTTTGCAGGGATATCGCCGGAATGCCTCTCGCCGTGTCTCGTGCTTTTCTTGTTTTTGCAGCGAGAGCATCCCGGATGCGGCCTGGCATTGAAAGCGCGATGGGTGAGTAGCTCCTTGGGAGTAGACATTCGTGCGTCACGCTGAGTGGCGTCGATCGCCTGAGACAAAGCGCGCAAGCATCAGGCGGTGAAGTCGAACGATCGGCTCGATGTGGAAGACCTCGCTGACGATTTCGTGTGGGGGCGCACGAGGTAATCCTTCTAGAGACTTCACTTTTAGTTATGGGCAGTCGAAGCTCAATCGGCGCGAGGCTATGCCTGCGTGATGACGGCCGTCTTCTCGGTCCGCGGATCGTAAGAGCTTTGATCGATCGAACGCAGGGAATCCCCGATGTCGTCAATGGCGGTGAGCGGCGCTACGATCCACTATTTGCAGCCAGCATCGTTGCGCGCGGCATCGATCGGGTCATCGATGCAACACGATGTCGTTATCGATGTCGACGTGGAGAAGCTTCACGACATCGAAAGCTTAGAAGCGATGTGGACGGACTTGGAAACACGGGCCGCTCATTCATTCTATTTGTCCTGGCTCTGGATCGGAACCTGGCTGCGGTATCTTCCGACGGGAGTCGATCCGCACGTCGTCACTGCTCGCGTATCGGGTTCGATTGTCGGCCTTGCGATCGTCTGCCGGCGCAGGATGTGGCATCTCCGGCCGCGTGGACGAGTGCGGTGGCTGCTCAACGAAACCGGAGATGCGCGCTTCGACCGGCTGTTCATTGAGCATAATGGTGTTCTCGCTGAACGATCGTCCTCGGGCGCCGTCGCGACAGCATGTCTTGAAGCGTTGATCTGCCGCTTGCGGTTGTCCGATGAATTGGTTCTCTCGGGAATAGACTTGGAAGTCGAGGCCACTGCCCGTTATGCAGCCGGCTTGGCGGGATTCGTTGCGGAGGTTAACGTTGCGGATGTCGCGCCGTGGGTCGATTTTGCCGAAGTTCGTCGCAGGGGCGGGAGCTATCGCGTCGTGCTGGGCCGAAATACGCGGCAAGCTGTAAGCCGTGCCATGCGGCTCTATGCGGAGCGGGGCTCCATCGAGCACCGGATCATGGGAACGACATCGGAAGCCCTCGCTGCATTCGATGAACTCATTGGCCTTCATTGGTCGCGATGGGGTCGTAAAGGGCCCTTTGCAAATCCCGGCTTTCGTCCGTTTCACGAGGACGTCATCACGCGTGGGGTTCCCGTTGGCGCGGTGCGCATCTCACGGACGATGGTTGGCGACCGAACAATCGGGGTCCTGTATAACTTCGTGCATCGAGGTCACGTACTCAACTATCAAAGCGGCTTCCTCTATGAGGACGACGCCCGCCTTAAACCCGGACTTGTCAGTCACGTGCTGTCGATCGAGGACAGTCTTTCGCGGGGCGAACACAGCTATGATTTCGGAGCAGGACCTGCCGGGCACAAATCCCATCTCGCCAATGCCGAGCGGGCCATGACTTGGATTGCGATCGGCAAGAACAATCTGGAGCGTCGAATCGAATCCAAGGTCCGGTGGACGCGGCAAAAGATCAGATCCATGGTGGCGCACTGACGATGTGCCGATGGCCGTGCGCGCTTCGATCTTAGCGAAGGAGTTCACCGAACCCGGATGCCGGTGAAAAAATCCAACCGTTAAGATCGGGCTGCCAGCCCGATGCCCAGCCCCGCCGGGCGAGCAGGCTTCTCAATTGCCGTGGCGCTCCGCGCGTCCAGCGCCTGCGGGACATAGGAGACCGTGGCTTCCTGCAATCCACGAACCTGACCGAATATGTCGATCACTTCGAGACCTGCCTGACGATTGTAGGTATGGCAGCCGAACGATCCGGATTCGATGCGGCCGACCGGAGTTTGACTGAACTCTGAGGCACTGATCGTGTCGATCCGACAGAAGGTCACCGCGCCGCCGTAACCGCGCGAACAATCTTGTGCGGGACGGAGGTAACCTCCTTTTCGCTCGATCACGGCACCGGCGGGGCGGCTGAATCTGGCATCGATCAGCGCTGGATCTGAAGTATGACGGGTCCAGTCTGCTGTCAGGCTGTCGGCATGATAGAGATCGAGAATATCCCAGGAAGATGACTTCCATAGCCTCGGCGATACAAAGAACCAGAAACCCTCCTGATGACGCAGGGGAGTCACATCGTAACCTTCGATGTCCTCGATCAGGTAGGCTTCGCGTTTCCACCGATATGGAAATTCGACAGCACGGTAGAGCGCGACATTGCGAGCGGCACCCGACTCGGGGATCATCCAGATTTGCCCCGCATGTGCGAACACGAATGGATAGGAAAGATGATGCGGCTCCTCCAGCACGATGCGAGGAGCGCTTGCTATTCCGTTTCGATCCAGCGCGACAACTGCGATGCAGCCGCGATTCTTCGAATAGAGATACTGCTCGACGAATATGAAGTCCTGTTCGCCGTGTCGGAATGGAAAGGGATCGGCGAGATAACCGGAGGAGCCGCCGGAAATGACCTGAAAGGGCGCCTCGTGCTTGTCGAGCAGGCTGGCCGATTGATCGAACCGCCAGCCGATCGCCCAGGCCTTGCCGCCATGCGTTGCCTTGTTGAGCAGCCGCGCTGTTTTAGCGGCAAAGGTGCTTGTTGCAAATCCAAGAATTGACATTTGGCCGAATGATTGCGGTAGCGATTTTACGTGCAGGCCGCCGTCGGCCTTCGAGGGCTCCCCTTGATGGTGTAATGCCTTGAGAATAAGAGCAGTCGCGCATGAAAGCGCGGCGTCGAGACTTGCCGAGAACACTTCGCGATCCTCGCTGGCTGGGCGAGCCGTCCACAGTGGTGCAACGCGAGCCGTGTCATGCAGCTCGACAACAATATCCTGATCGTTCGCTACGGCCGCCATAATGCCGATTTCACCCGGCACCCCGTTGAAATGAGGTGTCAGCACGCGTTGTGCGCGGGGCAAAGTTTCCTCTCCGCTCACATTAATGATCACGTCGGCCGGGCTGCCCTGTTGCGGTGGCAGGGATAGTAACGCGGGCTCCGCTCGATCCATGGCGCCGTATCCGCGACAGCCATAGATCAACTTCTCGACGTCCAGCAGGAGCCGGCTTCCGGAGGGAAGGGGGACGTGACTCGCTGAAAACGAGCGAAAAATCTGGCCATCGGGAAGTTTGGCGATCTCCTGCGCCAACCACAAATGCCAGCGCAAAAGTCGGGATGGATCAAGATTCAGGCAGATGCGCATGATCGGTTGCCATCTTCCCGCCGGCCGGTATCGCCGACCGTCGGCCTTGTTGAGGTCACTGTGCGTTGGACGAATTGCTGCGCTTTGGGGCTGGCTGCTCCGGTGACGAACAATTTACTTGAAACAGTTTTTGACGATATGAACCCGGTGATATTGCAGCAGCCAGATTCAACTCACCACTACTCTAAAGGCAACGAACGGTCGGAATGGAAAGCCAGACGGAGTAATCCTTCTGTACCGTTTTCATTCGGCGTTCCCCATAGTCTGCTGAGCCAATGAATGTGAGCTGGCAGCGGAAAAAATGCGGTGTGATTTCGGCGAGCATTTGTCCGCCGGGACCTGATCTTATCGATCTCTGGAATGATCTCATCGGACGGACCGATGGCAATGTGTTCATGCATCCAGCAGCGTTGCTTGCGGCGGCAGAGACGAATTTCGCTGAAATCCATGTTCTCCTGGCATGGGACGAGGAGACGTCGCCCCGTCGCCCCGTAGGCTTCTGGGCCTTGCGTGAACGGCGCGATTTGCCGTTGATGCCGGCATTCTTGGAAGCTCTTCCCTATGACTATGCTTTTACCTCGAACGCTGTGATCGACGGTGATTTCGTCGACGACATCGTGGCCGCCTTCTTCGATGCGATTCGGCGGGATGAGCGCTTGCCGAAGATCATAAGTTTACCGTCCTTCGAAGCCGATCCGCTTGTCTATCCCGCGATGCTCCGACATTTGGCAAATAGCGGAAGGTATTGCGAACTTTTCCGTTTTGAGCGGCCGTTTTCAGATCGTTTGTCTGGAATCAAGAAATCGTCCTCGATCCGAAAGAAACTCCGTCAACTCTCTTCAGTTGGTGCCGTCGAGGTCACCAACGAGCGCTCCCCAGCTGGCGCGGAAGCGGCGTTCGAGGTCTTTCTGAAGTTGGAAGCAGAAAGTTGGAAAGGAGAGGAGGGGACGGCGTTACTATGCGATAGTGGCGATGCGCAGTTCAGCCGGCGGTTGATTCATAACCTTGCTGTTCTTGGTCTGGCTTCCGTTGCGTTGCTGTGCGTCGATGGTGATGCGATTGCGGCGCAGGTTCTGCTCTATAGCGGTCAGCGCGCTTATACATGGAAAACGGCGTTCAAGACATCCTTCGCGCGATTTTCGCCGGGATTCATGGTCGCTGATAACGTGACTCGAAGTCTGGTTGAATCCGGTCAGATCGTAACGATCGATTCGTGTTCATCCCCTGATGGCTACATGGCGCATGTATTGGCTGGCCGAAGAGCTTTTGTCGATGCTGTGATCGACGTTCGTCCGCGTGGTTCACTGGCTTTTGCGGTAGAGGTGGCCCAGCATCGGGGGCGCCATTTGGTGGCGCATGTAAAGAGCAGAATGCGGCAGATGCTCGCACGATGGAAGGGAGTGACGAGTATGGTACCGTCAACCTCCGGGAAAACCTAGGCGATTACGCGGGTAAGAAAAGTCGCTCGTTTTCGAGTGCCTAGGCGCGGTCTGCGAGACTGCGAAGGCGCTGCGCCCATGCCTCGGACGCGACCTGATCAGCGAGGGTGACCATGCCGAGTCGGCGAGCGGTGCCGATTGCGCCCCGGGCCACAAAGCGTAAGTTGCGCTTCAGGCTCCAGCTGAAGCTCTCATCGATCGATAGCGATCGCAATTGATAGGCAAACGAGGTTGAGGCATCATCGTAGCTGCACTTGAACGGATCGTCGTAGAATTGAGCGATCTTGTCTGCCCCCATGCCCGCGCTCGTGAGCCAATTCGGGATGTGAACGTTGCAAAGCCGCTCCACATCCGTGAAGACTTTTCCTGTTCCAGTTCCGGCAGCGGGGCAGGAGGTCGCGAACGTGTCGCCGACCAGGACGACGCCGGCCCGCCGGTGGCCTTCGCTGATATAGAGATCGGCTGGTCGGATTTTGATCGGGCCGACAATCTCGATATCTCCCGTAAGGCGGCGCAAATTGGGCATTAGCGCAAACAGGCTTCGCTCCGGGTCGTGGCGCATCTCGTATAACCAAGGGTCGTCCATGTTCCGGTAGACCATCAAGTTTGCTCGCATCGATGTCCGGATGGGAAACAGGGTGAGGTATGCCGTCCGATCGGCCGTGCGCTCAGGATAGTAGGTCAGCGCCGAGAACTCGAACGATCCGGCGTGGCGAGGTTTGACGTCGAAGGCGATGGTGATCGAATGACAAGGGCTGGTGATGATCCGCTCGATGCCGATTTGATCCTTCAGTGCAACGCTCAGTCCGTGGGCAAGCACGATGAGGCGTGCGGAGACGCGGGCACCGTTCGAAAGGGAAACTTCCTGACAATCATTCCCGGCGTTGATTCCGGTCACCTTTGCAATTGCGAGCGGGACATCTGAAGGAATGGCGGCACGCATCGCATTAACGAGATCGTCGTAGAGGATGCCGTGCTGGCCTCCGGGGCATTTATCGAGCAGGTGGCCAAAGCGCGCGATCCAGGCCTTGCCGTCGCGTGTGTCCCCGTCGAAGGTCGCCGTTGGCAGAATTGCGTCGGCGAGGCCGGTCTTGCGCAGGATGGAAACCTGTTCGTCATCGAGCTTCTCGCAGCGTAAATCCGGCGGATAGATCAGGTGAGGGTCGATCAGCATGGCGCTGATACCTGCGCGACCCAGCATGGCAGCGGCTGTCGATCCGGCCAGACCGCCGCCGATGATCGCGACGTCGGTATCCGTAGTGGTGCGCTTCATGAGCAGAATCCTCGGCCAGAGCCAATCAACAATTTCGAACGGCCGACTTCTGCTGATACTGGAGTGAGAAAGGCGCGCCAATCACTCTGAAGAGGTGAAGGACCGATATGTGAAGCCGGAAGGGGTAAGCCTTCCGTGCTGTTGCGCTCAGCCCTCGCAGGCGGTCTTTTGCTTTGATGAATATATGTTGGCAATGGGTGAGGGGCGAACTGCGCGGTGTTTGCATCTTGCTGCTTGCGCTCTTGTTCACTTCGACGGCAGCGGCCGATCATCGATCCGAAACGTCCTTCGTCAAGACCTCCGGGACGATGTTCACCCTAGACGGCAGGCCATTCTTCGTGACGGGCGTTAACAATCATTATCTGACCTTTGCATCGCCGCATGAAGTTACGCGCGTTCTTGATGACTCGGTCGCGATGGGCGCCAATGTCGTTCGTATCATTCTCCAGCCGGTGATCGGCTCGCGCGATGGAAGCATTCCAACGATCTGGAATTGGCCGAATCCGACCGCAGACTCCAGCAACCTTGGGACTGGCAAAGCGGATCTGCTTTATTGGGACGCGATGAAGAATGCGATGGGGATCAACGATGGCCCCAATGGAATGCAGAAAATCGACTTCCTGATTGCCGAGGCGGGTAAGCGCCATTTGAAACTCATCGTCGCGTTTCTGGATTTCTGGAGTTACACCGGTGGCGCCCAGCAGATGCGTGCGTGGTATGGAAGCGCTGACAAATCGAATTTCTTCTTCAGCGATCCGCGCACGAAGCGAGATTACAAAACCTGGGTCGAGCATGTCATTCAGCGGGTCAACCCGCTCACGGGGCTTGCCTACCGCGACGACCCGACCATCATGGCCTGGGAACTGATGAACGAGGGGAACGCGCATCCGGAGTCGTTAAGGCTGGACTGGACGGCGGAGATGTCAGCTTACGTCAAGTCGCTTGACCCACACCACCTGGTGAGTTCCGGGCACGCCAACGTCGAGCCCAAATTGGCCGACCTGACGATTTCAACTCTCGATTTCGGTACCTGGCACGGCTACCCGCTCTACTACGGACTCACCGTTCGCCAGTTCAACAAGACGATCACCGAGTTCTGTGAGATCGCGGGCCGCGTTCGCAAGCCGGTCCTTCTGGAGGAGTTCGGTTATGCCCGATCCAACCGGGATTCCGCCGAAGCCTATACCGAGTGGCTCGATACGCTTGCTCGCGATCCGAACTGTGGCGGCTGGCTCGTTTGGCGCTTGGTCTCGCGGCAGGAACACGGAGGTTATCCCTCCGACAAGCATGATCAATTCGATGTCCGCAATGATGGAAGCCCGATCTGGAATGTTCTCAAGGCTGCCACCGCCCGGGCCGTGCAGCTCCGCGATTCCAGTCTGGCTCCACTTACCAACGCCAAGGAGAGCCCATGATCGAAGCTTCCGTCGTGATCTGCGCGCACACGCTGGACCGCTGGGATGATCTGAATCGCGCGGTCGCGTCTGTTCGCGGTCAAACGCGCGCTGCGCGGGAAATCCTTGTGATCATCGATAACAACGAACCCTTGCGCGAACGCGCCGTGCGCGAGATCGAAGGCGTGACGGTTCTCGCCAATGCGAAGGAAGCCGGCCTCTCGGGCGGTCGGATGACGGGCGCGGAACGCGCGACGGCGCCGGTCATCTGTTTTCTTGATGACGATGCCGCCGCCGATCCACGTTGGCTGGATGAGTTGCTCGAAGCGTATCATGATCCAGCGGTGCTGGGAGCCGGCGGTCCGGTCGAGCCGCTCTGGCGGGCACCGCCTCCTTCATGGTTCCCTGATGAATTCCGCTGGGTCGTCGGCTGCACCTATGCGGGCATGCATGTGCGTAACGGGCGTATTCGCAATCCCATCGGGGCCAATATGTCGGTGCGCGCCGACGTGCTGCGCCGTGCGGGCGGCTTCACCTCGGATCTCGGGCGTCGCAAACTGGGTTTCTCTGTGAGCGGGCGCGCCACTTTTGGTGGCAAGGCCGAGAGTTGTGAGGAGACCGAGTTTTGCATTCGGGCATCGCGCCTGCATCCCGGCGGCTATTTTGCATATCGGCCGGAAGCACGTGTGCATCATGCCGTTCCGGCTCAGCGCATGACCTGGAGCTACTTTGTTCACCGCTGTCTCATCGAGGGCAACGCCAAAGCCGTATTGTCGGGTCTCGCCGGAGCGAGAGACGGTCTTGGCTCGGAAGGACGTTACGTTCGCGAGGTGTTGCCGCGTGCCGTCATGAACGATCTTCGCGCGGCGCTGCGTGGTCAGGCGGGTGCCGCGCGGCGGGCCGGCGCAATTGTGGCCGGGTTTGCCCTTACTGCGTTTGCCTATGCTCGAACCCGCCTCAGCGGTGCCGCCGAAATGCGCTCCAGATACCTGTTCTCATGGGGGCGCAGTGGAGGAGCATGACGGCAACCGAGGAGGCTACGTTCGTGGAGCCATTAACGCGATTTTGTCGCGGGTATCGTCACGCGAGCAGCTACTCCGTTCTGGCTACCCCACGTGCAGCATCGACAACCTGCTAACGAAGGCTGTGTCATGACACGAGCCGACTTGGGAAAGGAGCCGCGACGTGACCACGTTGATTACCGGAGGTGCAGGTTTCATTGGCGGCCATACGGTTCTGGCCTTTGTCGATCGCGGAGAAATTCCGATTGTACTCGACGATTTATCGACCGGCCGTCGGGATACGGTTCCACCAAACGTTCCTCTGGTCGTAGGCGATGTCGGTGATATCGAATTGGTGTCGCGTCTCATACGCCGCCACAACGTCGATGCGATCCTGCATTTTGCGGCAAAGATCATCGTTCCGGAATCAGTCGCGAATCCGCTGAGCTACTATCTCAACAACACGGTCAAAACACATGCGCTGTTGCGAGCCGCGACAAGGGAAAACGTCAGGCACTTTGTATTCTCGTCGTCCGCCGCGGTTTATGGCAACCCCAGCGAGACGCCCGTAAGTGAGACCGCATATCCGGCGCCACTTTCGCCGTATGGACGCTCAAAGCTGATGTCGGAACATATGCTGATCGATACAAGCGCGGCATGCAGTCTGCGGCATGTGATCCTGCGTTACTTCAACGTCGCAGGCGCCGATCCGGCCGGGCGGTTTGGTCAATCGACCCCAGGCGCGACCCATCTCATTAAAGTGGCGCTCGAGACCGCGCTTCGTCGGCGTGCTTACATGGAAATCTATGGCAACGATTATCCCACGCCGGATGGAACGTGCGTGCGAGATTACATCCATGTTTCGGATCTGGCACGCGCGCATCTTGTCGCGCTCGATTATTTGCGGAACGGCGGTGAATCCCGGATCTTCAATTGCGGCTATGGACGCGGCTATTCGGTGAAAGAAGTCGTCGACGCCGTGAGAATGGTCACGAAGGTTGATTTTGAAGCGCGTCAAGCGCCGCGCCGGGCCGGGGATCCAGTCTCGATTATCGCTGATAGTGATCAACTCATGCGGTTTGGATGGGCGCCTGAACTGGATGATCTGCCGACGATGATCGAACATGCCTACAATTGGGAGAGGCGACTGAGCGCCGGTCTGATGACGTCGCGCGAACAATACCCCACTGCTGATGTCGTGGCTCGTTCCGATCTTGCTCCGTCATATTCTCCAAAGCGTTATGATGGGTATGACGCGAAAGTGCTCGCGAACGAGCTGGAGCAAAGGATGCAAGGGAAGAACTTCTGAAAACGATTGCGGCTTGAACCTGTTTGCTGCCTCCGGTGGAAAGCATGCCGCGATTGTGCAATCGGGAGTGCCGACAACCACGGATCAACGTCGGGCGCGTCGTGAGGGTTCCGGTTTGTCAAGCCTTGCGGCAAGGACGGTGCTCATCCGTTCGACCAGTTCCGACACCGCGCCGGTGTTTTCCCAGGCGTAGAGCGAAATCACCATCGCCGGCTCCGTACCAAAGAGCGCTGACTGTCGGACGCGATAGCCGGCGGTTACGCTCTTGGGCAGGAGTGACAGGCCAAGCCCGGCCTCCACCCCGACAAGCACATTGTGAAGGCTGCTACCCGAAAAGGCGATGTACCAGCGCTGCTGCTCGCGCTCGATGCGTTCGAACATCGCCTCGCGATAAAGGCCGCTGGGCGGAAAGGCGACCAGTGGAATCGGATCCGGCCACTTGCCTGATGTCCTGACGCTTTCAAACCAGGCCATCGCCTCTGGAAACGTCGCGCGACAATCGGGACTGGCCTCGGCTTCCTTGACGATGACGATGTCGAATTCGCCGCCGCGATAGCGTCTGGTCAGATCACGGCTCAGTCCGGCGGTGACGTCCAGCCTGATCTCACGATGGCGTTTGGCGAAGTCGCCAAACACTTTTGCCATGGTGGTGCTGACGATGTCCTCGGGGACGCCGATGCGGATGGCCGTCGTGCCGGCGGGATCGCCGAGCATCGTTTCCGCCTCTTGCTGAAGCGCCAGGATCCGCCGGGCGTAGCCGAGCAGCCGCTCGCCCGCGGCTGTCGGCGCAACGGGGCGCGCGGCGCGGTCGATCAGCGTTTGCCCCACAGCGTCCTCAAGTCGGGCAAGCTGCTGGCTGATGGTGGATTGGGTCATGTTCAGGCGCTCTGCGGCATGAACGAAACTTTTCGCATCGGCGATGGCGATCAGGGACCGCAAGAGGCGTGGGTCGAGCATGGTGCCTGCCATTATTGAATGTATCGAGAGGGCGGCGCGCGCCCGCTCGATCTGTCGGTCAATATTCAATTTCATGATATTATTGATCAATATATTTAATTTTCAAATATAATTATCGATCCTTATTTGAATGCTGTGGCTGATGCGGGCGGAAAGCGTCCACGCTCACGATCGGCCAGAGCCGGAACGGGGACTAGAAAATGCTTCGTCGTTCGATCGTCACAGGCGCCGTGTCCCTGATGCTGGCGTGGATTTCCTCCGGTACGTCAGGATTGGCCATGAACGAAACCTCCTTGCACGCGGCGGCCGCCAGAGGCGATGTTGTCCGCATCGAAAAGCTGCTGTCCGAAGGGGTATTGATCGATGCGCGCGATCACACGGGAGCGACAGCACTGCTTGTCGCGACCCACGGCAATCAGATTGCCGCCGCCAAGGCGTTGATTGACGCCGGCGCCGACGTCAATGCCAAGGACAACATCAACGACAGCGCATACCTTTATGCAGGCGCACGCGGTCATCTGGAAATCCTGAAGATGATGCTATCGCATGGCGCCGATCTCAAGAGCACCAATCGCTATGGCGGCACAGCTCTCATTCCTGCGGCGGAGCGTGGCCATGTCGAAACCGTCCGCACTCTGATCGAAGCGGGCGTCGATGTCGATCACATCAACAGGCTCGATTGGACGGCGCTGCTGGAGGCCATCATTCTCGGCAATGGTGGCGAACAGCATCAGCGGATCGTTGAATTGCTGGTGAAGGCGGGAGCCGACATCAATCTTGCTGACGGCAAGGGTGAGACGCCGCTGCAACATGCGCGCAGCCGCGGCTACGCGGCAATTGAAAAAATCCTTGTCGCCGCGGGTGCGCGATAAAAGGAAGGAGATGACATGTCGGATGAAAATCACTTTTCGGATGAAAATCACTTTCTTTGCGAGGCCATCGAATTGGCGCACGCCAATATCGCCAGGGGCGGCCGCCCGTTCGGCGCGGTTGTGGTCAAGAACGGCGAGGTGATCGCGTCCGGCGTCAACGAGATTCACAGCACCAACGATCCGACAGCGCATGCCGAATTGACCGCGATACGGGCCGCGAGCCGTAAGCTTGGTTCGCCAAGCCTTCAGGGATGTGCGGTTTACGCCAGCGGTCATCCGTGCCCGATGTGCATGGCGGCGATGCGGATGGCGGGCGTCGGCAGTGTGACCTACGCCTATTCCAACGACGACGGCGCGCCCTATGGCCTGTCGACCGCGGCGATCTGTGCCGATCTGGCCAAGCCCTTTGCCGAACAGTCGATGGCGATCCGCTACCAGCCGGTTCGGCTTGAGCAGCATCCGGACATTTACGCTGACTGGAAGCGGAACCAGAGCGGGCAAGGTTAGCGATATGGCGTCTCGCGCTCCATCGGCGTTCGACCGCATGCTTCAGCTTGCGGTGGTTGCTCTGGTCGGCCTCAATCTGCGGCCGTTCATTACCGGCGTCGGTCCACTGGCGGCGGATTTGAGCGCGCAAACCGGCCTCGGCCTTCAGGGCATGGCGTTGCTGACGCTGGTACCGATGCTGCTGATGGGCTGTTTCGCCTTTGCCGGCCCCTTTCTGCAAGCGCGGGTGGGCGCGCGGCGCGCGGTGATTGTCGCGCTGGCCGTTCTCGGTATCGCCTCGTTGTTGCGGTTGTTTGTTGCGACCGGCCCGCAGATCGTGGCGACGGCGGCCTTGCTCGGGGTTGGTGCCGCGATCGTGCAGGCGGTGTTTCCCGGCATCATCAAGCAACAGTTTCCCCGCCATGTCGGCATGGTGATGGGACTCTATTCGGCGATGTTGATGGGCGGTGGTGCGGTAGGCGCGCAGGCGTCGCCGATCGTCGCCGATCTGTTTGGAAACTGGCGCGCCGGTTTGGGCTGGATGGCTGTGCCGGCGCTCGCCGCGATGATACTTGCGGCATGCTATCTGCCACGCGACAGCGTGGGAGTGCAGGGGGGCAATGCCGCGGCGGGTTTCCTCGGGCGGCCGCGGACATGGCTGCTGATGGCGTGCTTTGGCCTCGTCAATGGCGGTTATTCGACCGTCGTGGCGTGGCTCGCGCCGTCCTATCAGGAGCATGGCTGGACTGGCGCCGCCAGCGGCAGCCTGCTTGCGATCATGGCGCTCTGCCAAGCAGTCGCGGCGTTGTTGCTGCCGATACTGGCGCGCGGGAGCAATGATCTTCGGCCGTGGCTTTGGCTGACGCTGGCGATGCAGGCTGTTGGTTTTGCCGGGCTTGCGTTGTGGCCGGAAGCCGTGCCGATCGTCTGGGCTATTCTGTTGGGCGCGGGATTGGGCGGCTGCTTCGCGCTCTCGATGATCGTGGCGCTCGATCACTTGCCGGATCCGGCGCAGGCTGGTGCACTATCCGCACTGATGCAAGGCGGTGGCTTCCTGATCGCGGCGATTCCGCCCTGGATCGTCGCTGTCCTACATGACTTCACCGGCAACTTCCTAGCCGGCTGGGTGCTGCACCTCGTCTGCGTCGCCGTGGTCACGGTGCTGTATTGGCGCGTCGATCCACGCGGCTACGAGCGGGCGATGACGGTGTCTTCGACTGAGCGCGACCGCAATGCGACTGGCGGCGAAAAGGTCAACCCGGATCAGGCCTCGCGGTCGGAACTCGCGATCTGATGGTGTTGCGCGCCAGGCACAAGCGCCGATCTGCGCTGGTCCGGCGCGGTATCGTGCATCGCAGCACGAATATATGAAATTCAGATCATATCCAAACTTATGAAGTGCTCTTCAATATTAGCTATTGAAGCATTTCCCGCGAATATGAAATGCTGGTGTCCAAGCCCATATATGATCTTCATTTCATAATAGGCGCTACGGATGCAAATTGAAATCGAGACCATCTGGCGCTTCCATAAGGAGGGCAGTCCGCAGACGGCTGTGGTGATGCTCGGCGTTCTCAACGAGATCAGGAAAACCGGCAAGCTGACCAGCGCCGCCAGTTACGCCCGATTATCGTATCGACACGTCTGGAGCCTGATCGAGCAGTGGTCGGATTTCTTCGGCGTGCCGCTGGTGGAAACCCATCGTGGCAAGGGCACCACGTTGACCAGCTTCGGCGAAAAGCTTGTATGGGCCGGGCAACGGTTGCAGGCACGGCTCGGCCCGCAGCTTGAAAATCTCGCGCAGGAGCTTTCGACCGAGATCAAGCCGTTCCTGCACAGCGGCCCTTCGGTGATCCGCGTTCACGCCAGCCACGGCTTTGCCGTTCCGAAGTTGCGCGAACTGCTTGATCGTACGCCGGGGATCGGCATCGATCTGCGTTACGTCAGCAATCAGAATTCGCTGGTGTCGCTGGCACAGGGCGCCTGCGATCTGTCAGGAGTGCACTTGCCGCGCGGCGTGTTGCGCCAGCAAAGCGTCGATGCTTGCAAGGAGTGGCTTGATCCGCGCGAGTATCGCGTGATCAATTTCGTCACGCGCGAACTGGGGCTCATGGTCAAGCCCGGCAATCCGCTGGGTGTGAACTCGCTTCAAGACCTGGTTGAACGCAAGGTTCGCTTCGTCAATCGCGATCCGGATTCAGGAACGCGACTTCTCTTCAATCAGTTGCTGGCGCTGCACAAGGTCGACGAGGCGGCGATCGACGGCGCGCAGCGGATCGAGTTCACTCATGCCGCCGTCGCTGCTTATGTGGCGAGCGACATGGCCGATGCCAGTTTCGGTGTTGAGGCGGCCGCGCGGCAGTTCGGGCTGGATTTCATACGGCTATTGACGGAGGATTACTTCTTCGTTTGCCGCCGTGCCTTCCTCGCGACCGAGCCGATGCAACGCGTGCTTGAGATCATGAAGGGCAGCGAATTTCACCAGGCTGTCGCGACATTGCCGGGTTATATCGCCGCCAATACCGGCACGGTCAGCACCGTTCCGCGTTTCCTCGACAGCGTCGAAGCCAAGGCGATTGTTTCCTAGAGTATTTTCGAACGAGGTTGAATTGCCCCGCTGGCTGCCTCACCTCTCCCCGGTGGGGAGAGGTGAGGCATTCCTCCCAGTGGCCCGCAAACCTACTGAAACAGCTTCATCGCGTTGGAGAGGGTCTGCAGCACACCCCAGACGAGCGGGATGCCGACGAACCCCCATGCGAGGATCAGCTTCAATGCGGTCGAACTGTCCTGAGTTGCATTTGACATATTCTCGCTCCCCTCAAGCTTTCGCTGCCGCGGCGGCGGCTGCCGTCGCGCCTCCAACTTCATTGCTGTCCTTCATATGGAAGCGTGCATCGACGGCCTTGATCAGCAGATTGCAGATGAAGCCGATCACCAGCAGGCCCGCCATGATGTACATGGTGTTGTTGTAAGCCTGCGCTTTCGGCACGCCGTGAGTGATATTGTACTCACGAAGATAGTTGACGATGACCGGACCGAAGATGCCTGCCGCCGACCATGCAGTAAGAAGGAGGCCGTGAATCGCGCCGACATAGCGAACGCCGAACATGTCCTTGAGATAGGCCGGCACGGTCGAAAAGCCGCCGCCATACATGCTGATGATGATCAGGAAGCAGATGACGAACAACGCCACGTTCCCGGTCGATCCGGCATGAGGCACCGTGCAATACAGGATAAAGCCCAGCACCATGAACACGAAGTAGGTGTTCCGACGGCCGATGTAGTCCGATGTTGTCGCCCAAGCGAAGCGGCCGCCCATGTTGAACAGACTCATCAGGCCGACAAAGCCGGCGGCTGCTATAGGAGTGATATGACCCGGGAACATTTCCTGGCTCATGGCGGAGGCCTGTCCGAGCACACCGATGCCGGCGGTCACGTTGAGACACAGCACCCACCAGATCAGCCAAAATTGTGGGGTCTTGAGCGCGTCATAGACGAAGACGTCGTTCTTGCTGATGAGTTTCTTCGACTGCGCCGGCGCCACGTAACCTGCCGGAGCCCAGCCCGCAGGTGGAACGCGAACGAGCATCGCGCCGACCAACATGAAGAACAGATAGACGACGCCGAGCACGATGAATGTTTCCATCACGCCGATATGGGTCGGTGTCGAGAATTTGCTCATAAGCCAGACTGAGAGCGGCGAAGCGATGAAGGCGCCGCCGCCGAAGCCCATGATCGCCATGCCGGTGGCCATGCCTGGCCGATCCGGAAACCATTTGATCAGCGTCGAGACTGGCGAGATGTAGCCGATTCCGAGCGCGATGCCGCCCAGCACGCCATAACCCAGATAGATCAGCCACAGATTGTGAATCTTGACGCCGATAGCGGAGATGAAGAAACCACCCGCCCAGCACAGGGCCGCGGCAAACATTGCCTTGCGCGGGCCGCCTTCCTCGACCCACCGGCCAAACACGGCGGATGATACGCCTAGAAGATGGCCAGCGAAAAAATCCAGCCGAGTTGGGTGAGCTTCCAGTCGTCCGGCGTAGATGCTGAAATGCCGACCAGCTTGGTCATCGGCAGGTTGAACACGCTGAAGGCGTAAGCCTGTCCGATGCACAGATGCACGCACAGCGCAGCCGGCGGCACCAGCCAGCGCGAGAAGCCGGGTTTTGCAATCGAGTGGGAGCGATCGAGAAACGGGATCAGCGATCGCGTGTAGGCCTTCGGTTCCGTGAATTCCATCAGGTCTCCTCCCCTTTTTTCAGTTTGTTTTTCGTCGCGACAGTTATTGATTGTCTTGCGTCACGAGCAGTTGCACTGCTTCGCGTATCGGCGGATCAAACCCCGTTCCGCCGCTTTTCAGGTAAGATGTGATCTGGTTACGCATCCGGGGATCCCAGAATTTACGCAGATGATCGGCGACCGCCTCCGGCACGTTGATCTTGGGCTGTGTAGCGAAGAACGTCCCGATCTGGTTCGCCATGGCGACCAGTTTATTGGGAGCGTTTGATGAGTGTCCCATCCGTTACGGTTCCGATGTTGCGAGCATGGTATCCTGCAAGCAGTTATTCCGCCGCTTCGCTGGTCGCGATGCGGCGACTCTGTTTGGAGAACGCGCTGTAGTCTTCCTGCCAGTCAGTGCGCCCGTTGGAGGGCGACACCTGTACCGCCGTGCACTTGTATTCGGGACAATTAGTCGCCCAATCCGAATAGTCGGTGGTCACCACGTTGGCCTGCGTGTCGGGATGATGGAACGTGGTGTAGACCACACCCGGCGCGACGCGGTCGGTGATCTGTGCGCGCAACGTGGTTTCGCCGGCGCGGCTCGCCAGCTTGACCCATGATCCATCGGCAATGCCGCGCTCTTCCGCGTCGTGCGGATGAATTTCCAGCAGATCCTCATCATGCCAGACGACATTGTCGGTGCGTCGCGTCTGCGCGCCGACATTGTATTGCGACAGAATGCGGCCGGTGGTGAGCAGCAGCGGATAGCGCGGGCCGACCCGTTCGGCGGTCGGCAGATATTCGGTGATAACGAAGTTGCCCTTGCCGCGGACGAAGCTGCCGATGTGCATGACCGGCGTGCCGGTCGGCGCGGTTTCGTTGCATGGCCACTGGATCGAACCGAGTTCGTCCAGCTTCTCGAACGAGACGCCGGCAAAGGTCGGCGTCAGCCGCGCGATCTCGTCCATGATTTCTGAAGGATGGTTGTAATGCATGGGATAGCCCAGCGCGTTCGACAGCGCACAGGTGATTTCCCAATCGGCCATGCCGTTCCTCGGCTCCATCACCTTGCGCACCAGCTGGATGCGGCGCTCGGCGTTGATGAAGGTGCCGTCCTTCTCGAGGAAGGTCGAACCGGGCAGGAAGACGTGGGCGTAGTTGGCAGTTTCGTTCAGGAACAGGTCCTGCATCACGACGCATTCCATCGCCTGCAAGCCGGCGGCGACGTGCTGCACGTCGGGATCGGACTGCATGATGTCCTCGCCCTGGACGTAAAGCCCCTTGAATGAGCCGTCGACCGCCGCATCCAGCATGTTGTTGATGCGTAGTCCCGGCTCCTTCTCCAGCGGCACACCCCAATCCTTGACGAAGATCTCGCGCACGGCGTCGTTCGAGACGTGGCGATAGCCGGAGAATTCGTGCGGGAACGAACCCATGTCGCACGAGCCTTGCACGTTGTTCTGGCCGCGTAGCGGATTGACGCCGACGCCGGGCTTGCCAATGTTGCCGGTGGCCATTGCAAGGTTGGCGATCGCCATCACCGCGGTCGAACCCTGGCTGTGTTCGGTGACGCCGAGGCCGTAATAGATCGCGCCGTTGCCGCCGGTGGCGTAGAGCCGCGCCGCGCCGCGAATGTCGGCAGCGGGCACGCCGATCGCCTCTGCCAGCGCCTCGGGGCTGTTGCGCGGCTCGGCGACGAATGCCGCCCAGTCCTGGAAGGCATCCCAGTCGCAGCGGGTACGAACGAACTCCTCGTCGCACAGTCCCTCGGTAACGATCACATGCGCGAGCGCGGTGAGGATCGCGACATTGGTGCCGGGCAGGGTGGGCAGGTGGTAAGCCGCCTCGATATGCGGCGTGCGCACCAGTTGCGTCTTGCGCGGATCGATGACGATAATCTTCGCGCCCTGACGCAGCCGTTGCTTCATGCGCGAGGCGAACACCGGATGCGCGTCGCTCGGATTGGCGCCAACGAGCAGCATTACGTCGGTCTGCTCGACCGAGTCGAAATCCTGCGTGCCGGCCGAAGTTCCGAAAGTCAGGCCGAGGCCGTAGCCGGTGGGTGAGTGGCAGACCCGTGCACAAGTATCGACGTTGTTGTTGCCGAAGCCGGCGCGTACCAGCTTCTGTACCAGAAAGGTTTCCTCGTCGGTGCAGCGGGAGGAGGTCAGGCCGCCGATGGCGCGGACGCCATACTTCGCCTGAATGCGCTTGAATTCCGACGCCGTGTAAGTGATCGCTTCGTCCCAGCTCACTTCCTGCCACGGGTCGCTGGTGGATTTGCGTATCATCGGGTTGAGGATGCGTTCCTTGTGGTTGGCATAGCCCCAGGCGAAGCGGCCCTTCACACAGGAATGGCCATGATTGGCCGCGCCGCCCTTGTAGGGCACCATGCGTACCAATTGGTCGCCTTTCATTTCGGCCTTGAACGAGCAGCCGACGCCGCAATAAGCGCAGGTGGTAATGACCGAGTGATCGGGCTTGCCTTGTTCGACCACAGCCTTCTCGATCAGCGAACCGGTGGGGCAGGCTTGCACGCAGGCGCCGCAGGAAACGCAGTCGGATTCGAGGAACGATTGATCGGAACCGGCCGCCATCACCGAATCGAAGCCGCGTCCGGTGATGGTCAGCGCGAACGTGCCTTGCACATCGTTGCAGGCGCGCACGCAGCGCGAGCAGACGATGCATTTTTCCGGATCGTACATGAAGTACGGATTGGAGACGTCGAGCCCGGTGTTGCGATGGCGCGTGCTGTCGAACCCGTAGCGGTTCTCGGTCAGGCCCACCTGCGCCGCGACGTCGAGCAGTTCGAGGTCATCCTGCTGGCAGGGATCGAGCGAGGCGACCGGGTGATCGGAAACGTAAAGCTCCATCACGCCCTTGCGCAGCCGGTCGAGCCGCTCCGACGTGGTCGCGACCACGAGCCCTTCGGCGACCGGCGTGGTGCAGGAGGCCGGTGTGCCGGCGCGGCCTTCGATCTCGATCAGGCAGAGCCGGCAGGAGCCGAACGCGTCGAGCATGTCGGTGGCGCACAGCTTCGGAATTTCCACGCCGGCGTCCATCGCCGCGCGCATGATCGAAGTGCCGGCGGGGACCGTGACTGCGCGGCCGTCGATGGTCAGCGTCACCATTTCCGTGGATGGCGAGGCGGGCGTGCCGTAGTCGATCTCGTTGACCAGCGACATAATCGTTTCCTTATTCCGCGGCCTGTCGGCTCGGCGGCGTGATACCGAAGTCTTCCGGGAAATGCGTGATGGCGCTCATCACCGGATAGGGCGTGAAGCCGCCGAGTGCGCAGAGTGAGCCGAACTTCAGCGTGTTGCAGAGGTCTTTCAGCAGTTCGATATTGGCGACCCGGCTGTCGTCCTTGATGATGCGATCGATCACCTCGACGCCGCGCGTCGAACCAACCCGGCAGGGCGTGCACTTGCCGCAGGATTCGACGGCGCAGAACTCCATCGCGAAACGCGCCTGCTTCGCCATGTCGACGGTGTCGTCGAACACCACAATGCCGCCGTGGCCGATCAGCCCGTCGCGCGCGGCGAAGGCTTCATAATCGAATGGCGTATCGAACAATTCGCGCGGGAAATATGCGCCGAGCGGGCCGCCGACCTGCACCGCGCGCACCGGGCGGCCGCTCATTGTGCCGCCGCCGATGTCGTCCACCAGTTCGCCCAGCGTGATGCCGAAGGCAATCTCGAACAGCCCACTATGCTTGATGTTGCCGGCAAGCTGGATCGGCATGGTGCCGCGTGAACGTCCCATGCCGAAATCGCGATAGAACTCGGCGCCCTTGTTGAGAATGATCGGCACAGTCGCCAGCGACAGCACGTTGTTGATTACGGTCGGGCAACCGAACAGCCCCTTATGCGCGGGCAGCGGAGGCTTGGCGCGCACCGTGCCGCGCTTGCCTTCGAGGCTGTCGAGCAGTGCTGTTTCCTCGCCGCAAACGTAGGCGCCGGCACCCATCCGTACTTCGAGATCGAAGTGATGCGGCGAGCCCATCACATTGCGGCCGAGCCTGTTGCCGCGCCGCGCGGCGCTGATCGCGGCGTTCAGCGTGGCGATGGCATGCGGATATTCGGAGCGGACGTAGATGTAGCCTTGCGTCGCGCCGGTCGCGATGCCGGCAATCGTCATGCCTTCGATCAGAACGAAAGGATCGCCTTCCATGATCATGCGGTCCGCGAAGGTGCCGCTGTCGCCTTCGTCGGCGTTGCAGACAATATATTTCTGCGTGGCGTCGGTTTTCGCGACCGTGTCCCATTTGATTCCGGTGGGGAATCCCGCGCCGCCGCGACCGCGCAGACCGGATGTCGTCACCGCCGCAATGGTCGCGGCCGAGCCGATCTCCAGCATACGTGCGAGACCCTTATAACCGTCGTGCGCAATGTAGTCGTCCAGCGAGCGTGGATCGACGATGCCGCAGCGTGCGAAGGTGAGGCGGGTCTGCCGTTTGAGGAAGGGCAGATCGTCGACAATGCCGACGCCGAGTGGGTGAGCGCTGCCGTCGAGCGCGGCCGTGAGGATCGCTTCGACGTCGGCAACGCCGACGGGACCGTAGCCGATACGTCCTTTTTCGGTCGCAACTTCGAGCAGTGGTTCCAGCCAATGCAGGCCACGCGATCCGGTGCGCGTGATCGTGATATCGATGCCGCGCTGCGAAGCGGCGACTTGCAATGCCGCAGTGACACTATCCGCATCGAGCGCGACAGCGGCGGCATCCGCGGGAATATAGAGGTGCAGGCTCATCGTTCCACCTCGGCGAGCAAGGCGTCGAGCTTGCGTTCGTCAAGTCGACCGACGATGCGGCCATCGAGCATCGCCGATGGCGCGACGGAACACAGCCCGAGACAGTAAACCGGTTCGAGGTGGACGCGATGGTCAGATGTAGACTCGCCCATGCCGATGCCAAGTCGCGTCGTGGCGCGTTCTGCCAGTCGATCCGCGCCCATGGCTTGGCAGGCTTCGGCTCGGCACAGTTTGAGCTGGTGAGTGGGGGGCGGAGTGGTGCGGAAGTCGGCATAGAACGTCACGACGCCGTGAACTTCCGCGCGCGAGATATTCAAGGCGTCGGCGATCAGGGGTTCCACTTCGGGAGCGATGTAACCAAACGTTTCCTGAAGCCCGTGCAGCACTGGAAGCAACGCGCCAGGCTTCGCTTTCAACGCGTCGATCACGCCGCGCGCGGCGGTCTCATCCCAAGCGAGGTGCCCGTTCAAGTCGTTTCCCCGTCCCTATGACGTCTTGGTTCCACCAAGGCGATTGCGTCGCGCCCAGTCAGTCCACGAGCGGATCGTTGCCATGCTCATCTTGAGCAAAACAGATCAAACACGCTGACGTTTTATTCCTGTTCTAAATGTCGGCACTGTCAATATGAACGCAATTTCCAATGAACGCGGGAAAGCGCCACGCGTTCCGTCGGTGACACGCCGGCGCGTAGTGGGTAGCGAATAGGTGTCGATCCGCGATATCTTCAAATCAGAGCTGATTGCGTGGCCATCGGGTATAAGGCCAGCGGCGGTGATTCAGCGTGATCGCCCTGCGGTTCGCTTGCGGCTATGGGGCGTCGTGGACGTTGGCTCGTTGTCGCTGAGGCGCAGCGTTCTCTCGATATGCTCGGCGAGTTTGATCGCTTGATCGCCGTGGGCGGCCAGGCGGTTGAGGAGTTGCAGCAACTGCTTGAACTCGGCGCGTGAAAGCGTTCCGAACAACGCATCGTTCACCGGGCGCTGGAACGCCGCGAGCCGCGTCAATCGCCCGATGCCGGCCGGCGTCACCGCGAGCTGGACGCGACGGCGATCGCCTGCATGTGTGGTCTTTTCGATCAATCCGTCGGAGACCAGCTTGTTCACTTCGATGGTGACGAAAGCGCCACTAAGATACAGGCGCTCGGCAAGCTGGTTGATTCCCAGCGGCTCATCCTGTCGCGAATGCATGACGGCGATCAGGATCAGATATTGCGTCGTCGACAGGTTGGCATAGCCCGCGAACTTGGCCCGCGCTGCGTCGAGGCTGCGCCCGAATGCGAAATAGGCATAGAGAAGCTCCCGGAAGGTTTGGTCGCCGTTGTCGTCCAGGAGTTCGGGCCTTGATGTCGTCAGCAACGGGGAAGTCACCGTAAGCCCCTCATTTTTCTCGGATTTTGCAGTCTATCATGAGTCGCAAGCGCGTTCGCGAAACATAATTTCCTCCAGCGGTCGTTGACATTCCGCAAATTAGCTTTACAACAAAGCTATTCTAAAAAGATAAAGAAATCACCGGGAAGGTCAACGGCGGACACATCGTTCATGCAGGATCGCGAATTCAGGCGCTCACTCGGAGAGTTCGCCACTGGCGTTGCGGTGGTCACCGCGCGCGGCAGGGGAGACGATCTCGTCGGTATGACGATGAGTTCGTTCAATTCCGTTTCCGTCGATCCGCCGCTGGTGCTGTTCAGCGTCGATCGCAAGGCGCTCAGCCTGCCGGCGATGCTTGAAGCCAAGGGTTTTGCCATCAACGTGCTGGCGCGGGAACAGGAAGGCATCTCCAACAAATTTGCGCGCGCGCTGGCAAACAAGTGGGACCAGGTGAAGACCACGGTGGGACACGCCGAGGCGCCCCTGATCTCCGGATCACTCGCTCACTTCGAATGCGAGCCTTACGCCAATTACGACGGCGGCGACCATGTGATCTTCGTGGTGCGCGTCGTACGCCACGCCACTCATCCCAACACGCCGATGCCCCTGATTTTCTTTCGTGGCCGCTATCGCGATCTGGTCGACGAGACCGAGCGTGAGCCGGAGTGGCCGCTTCCGATCCACTATTGACCGAATTCCGGACATTCAACCTTCACGCTGGAGAACACCTGATGCGCTCTGCCAAGCAATACCTGTCGAGCCTGGACGATGGCCGTTCCATCTACATCAATGGTGAAGTGGTGCATGACGTTACCAAGCATCATGCGTTTCGCAATGTCGCGACGTCGATGTCGTCATTGTTCGACTTCGCCAGCGCGCCGGACAATCGCGAACTGATGACGTTCGAATACGGCGGCGGTCGCGCCAATCGCATCTGGCAGTTGCCGGCGTCTTATGCGGAGTTGGTTCAGCGTCGTAAGGCGCTGGAGGCCTGGGCTTCGCTTCATGCCGGCTTCATGGGTCGTGCGCCGGATCACGTCGCGTCCTGTATCGCAGGCATGTATATGGGCCTCGACGTGTTCAGTGCCTACGATCCGAAGCGCGCCGATGCGCTCGCCTCTTACTATCGCTATGCGCGCGACAACGATCTCTATCTCACCTACGTCATCATCAATCCGCAGGCGGATCGCTCGAAGGGAGCCGCCGACCAGGCTGACCCGTTCCTGACCGCAGGCGTTGTCGACCAGGACGCTGAAGGCATCACGGTGCGTGGCGCCAAGATGCTGGCGACCGGGGGCGTCGTTGCCGACGAAGTGTTCGTTACCACCATTCAGCCGATGCGCCCTGGCGAGGAACGCTACGCGATGTCCTTCGCGATTCCGATGAATACGAAGGGCCTCAAGATGCTGTCGCGCAAATCCTACGAGGATTCGGCGGTATCGGTGTTCGACAATCCGCTCTCCAGCCGCTTCGACGAGAATGACTCGGTGCTGTACTTCGACGACGTGAAGGTGCCGTGGGATCGCGTCTTCATCGAAGGCAATGTGGAGATGTGCCAGAAGCAGTTCCACGCCACGCCGTGCCACGTCTACCAGAACTATCAGGCGATGGTACGCCTCAGCGTCAAGCTGAAGTTCCTGACCGGGCTTGCGCATCGTACCGCCGAGATGAACGGCGTGACCCAGTTCCCGCAGGTGCGCGAGATGCTGGGGCAGCTCGCCGCCGAAACCGGCATGGTGGATGCGCTGGTCGCGGCGATGGAAGCCAAGGGTTCGCAGGTCGGGCCCTACTTCGTCCCGCATCGGCACACGCTGTACGCCGCGCAGGTGCTGACGCAGCAGCTCTACGGGCACATTCTTTCGACGCTGCGCGAACTGGCCGGCGGCGGCATGATCATGTTGCCGTCCTCCATCGCTGATTTCGGTAATCCGGAAATCGCGGCGCTGATCGGCAAGACCCAGCAGTCGCCGAAGGCGAATTCCCACGATCGCGTGAAGTTCTACAAACTCGCCTGGGATGCGGTCGGCTCCGAATTCGGCTCGCGTCACCAGCAGTACGAGATGTTCTACGCCGGTGCGACCTTCGTGACCAAGGGTCACTCCTACCGCACCTACGACTGGGCCGCGTCCGACGCGCTGGTTCAACGGATGCTCGATTCGTACGACCTGAACGGCGTCTCGGCTGCGCCGGGCAAGGCCGCCTGATTTCAAATTCAAGGAGCAAACCGATGCCTGTGAACAAGAAGCACGACGAGTTCTATACGCTCGACATGAACAGCGGCTGGGAAACCCCGGCGGGTTATCCCGCGGGCATTCAACAGAAGATTCTGTCCGGCGCGCTTGACGAGGAAAATCGTCGCGGCACCCGCACGCGGCTGCTGCGCTTTGCACCGGGCGTTTATACGACCGCGCCGTTCTCCCATGAATATTGGGAAGAAGTGTATCTCGTCTCCGGCGATCTGATCGTCGGCAACGACGCCAACGGCGAGGGCGGCAAGAGCTTTCCGCCGAACACCTATGCCTGTCGTCCTCCGCATGCGCAGCACGGTCCGTTCAAGTCGGTCAACGGCTGCCTGCTGATGGAAATTCACTACTTCGATCCGGTCTAGTCGCCGGGCGAAGTCACGCCATCTTCCAAAAAATAATCGAAATCACTTCGAGAGGGGAAATGTGATGAAGTTCAAGACGATTTTCACCGCGCTCGCGGTTGCGGGTTGCCTCGGCGCGACGATGCCTGCTTCGGCCCAGGATAAGCCGGCGTCGCTTGGCCTCGGCATCTTCACCTTCACGTCGGGCCCGGCTGCGGCTTACGGCATGCCCGGCAAGAACGCAGCCGACCTGATGATCGACCAGATTAACGCGGCTGGTGGCATCGGCGGCGTCAAGATTGCGCCGACCTATGTTGACGAAGCGCAAGGCGCGCAGGGCGTCATCACCGAATATCGCCGTCTCGCCGCCGATCCGAAGAATCAGGTGATGCTGGCGGCGCTGTCGAGCGCGAACTGTCTGGCGCTCGCGCCGATCGCCGAACAGCTCGAAGTGCCGACCGTCGGCTGGAACTGCGATACGCATCAGCTTTTGCAGGATGGCAAGAGCAAGTACGTGTTCCGCCCGAACGGCAACACGGTTCCTGAATTCGTTGCTTATGCGGTTTATCTGCTGGCGAAGAAGCCGGACGTGAAGACGGTCGCCATCATCAATCCGGACTATGCGTTCGGCCATGATGCAGCGAAAATCTTCAAGGCTGCGCTGCACGCACTGAAGCCGGATATTCAGGTGGTCGCCGAACTGTTTCCGAAGCTTGGCTCGCCGAACTATCAGACCGAAATTTCACGTCTGACCACGGCGCGTCCTGACGTCGTGTTCTCCAACCTCTGGGGCGCGGACCTGGAGAACTTCGTGCGGCAGGCGCAGCCGCGCGGCCTGTTCACCTCAAGCCAGGTGATCCTTGCCCTCGGTGAAACCGTGCTTCAGCGCGTGCCGCTGCCCGACGGCGTCATCGTCGGCGTGCTCGGCGACGGCTGGTGGATGTCGCCGGATGCTGAAGCCAATCCGGAGACCAAGAAGTTCGCTGAAGCCTACAAGGCGCGTTTCGGCGAATATCCGGTGTTCCCGTCGATCAAGATGGCCAACACCATTCTCTACGTGAAGGCGGCCTATGAGAGCGCGATGAAGAAAAACGGCGGCAAGTGGCCGAGTCGTGCGGAGATCGCCGAGGCGATGAAGGGCAGTGCGGTGACCACCTTGACCGGCAAGATGCAGACCCGTCCTGACGGTGACGGCGTGGTGGATCAGATCGTCGGCGTCACGGTGAAGTCGCCGACGCAGAGCTTCCCGGTGATCGGCGATATGGTCCGCTACAAGGGCGACGCGCTGATGCCGAAGGAAGGGCAGGACCCGATCGCCTGGATTTCGACGCTCAAGCCGGAGTTTGCCGCGTCGCTGCCGAAGCCGGGCAGCTACAAGTAAGCTCGATAACCTGAAAGACCACAGGTCCAGCGTGCCTCCCGCAGAGTGTCTGCGGGAGGCGTTGCCGGGCAGGGGGACGGACGATGAATGCCATCATTCCGCTGGTGCTCGATACGCTGTCCAGCGCCGCACTGATATTCTTCGCGGCGGTGGGGTTGACGCTGGTTTTCAATGTGCTCCGCGTGTTGAACGTCGCGCATGGCAGCTTCTATTCGATCGGCGCCTATGTCGCCGCATCGATCTGCGCCTTCATCGTCAGCCGGCACCTGAATCCATACCTGTCCTTCGTTGCGCTGCTGTTCAGCGCCGCGCTGGTGGCGGTGGTGCTCGGCCCGCTGATCGAAAGCACGCTGATCCGCTGGACCTATGGTAAGTCCGAAGCGGTGCAAATCCTGATCACGTTCGGCCTCTTCCTGATTCTTGAAGACCTGCAACGCATGGTTTTCGGTGTGCAGTCATTTTACGAGGACACACCCATGCGCCTGATGGGCAGTTCCAGCATCGGTGGCGTGGTCTATCTCAACTATCAGATGTTTCTGGTCGCCATGGCCGTCATTGTCGTGTTCGGGTTGCGGCTCCTGATCAAACACAGCCGGCTCGGACGACTTGTCACCGCCGTCGTCGCGGATCGCGAGATGGCGCAATCCATCGGTGTCGATACCAACAAGATTTTCATCCTCGCGTTCTCGCTCGGCGTGTTTCTGGCCGCGCTCGGCGGCGCGCTGGCGGTGCCGACGTCTGGCGTAGCGCCGGGCCTCGGCGCAGACACGATGGTGCTGGCCTTCGCGGTCGCGGCCATTGGCGGGCTCGGGCAGATCGAGGGTGCCGCGCTTGCGGCATTGATCGTCGCGTTAGCGCGCGTGTTGGCAATCTATTTCGTGCCGTCGCTCGATGCCGTCGCGCCCTATGCGGCAATGCTGATCGTCCTGCTGGTGCGTCCCTACGGACTGTTCGGCGCGATCACGACGCGGAGGATCTGATGCGGGCAATACTTCTGATTGGTGCGATTTTCGCCATTGTCGTGGCCCCGATGGCCGCGCCATGGCTGCAGTTCGTGCTGACCATGGCCATCGCCAAAGGTCTGGCCGCACTCGGCGTCGCTGTACTTCTTCGCGCCGGCATGATTTCCATCGGACACGCGATGTTCTTCGCGGCGAGCGCCTATGGCGTCGCCTTTCTCGCGCGGGGCGGCGTTTCTGATTTCGGACTGCTGCTCGTGCTTTCGGTCGCCATCACCGGACTGGCAGGCGCGGTGGTCGGCGCGTTTCTCATCCGCTATCGCGCGATCTTCTTCGCGATGCTTAATCTCGCGGTGTCGATGGTGTTCTATGCGCTGTTCGCCAAGCTCTATGGCGTCACCGGCGGCACCGACGGCATGACCATTCCCGTTCCGACCATGTTCGGCATTGTGCTGAGCGAGCCGACTTTCAAGGCCATATTGTTTTACGGCAGCGTCGCGCTGATGGTGGTGGTCGGGCTCGCGGTTCACCGTTATCTCGATAGTCCGCTCGGCCACGCATTGTCGGCGGTTCATACCAATGAAGTGCGTCTCGAATATCTCGGTGTACCGGTCTGGGCGGTGCTGCTGGTCGCCTATATCGTCTCGGCGGTGCTGGCGGGATTGGGCGGCGCAATCGCGGGATTTGCCATCGGGCGTGTGGTACCGGACTTCGCGTTCTGGACCGCGTCGGGGCATCTCGTTCTTGTTGCCGTGCTCGGCGGCATTGGCGGCGTGCCGGGCGCCTTCATTGGCGCGTTCTTCCTCGAACTGCTTCACACCGAGGCGGCAGCCTTCACCGACGCGTGGAATCTGATTGTCGGCGCGGCCTTGATCGGCGTCATCATGTTCCTGCCGAAAGGCTTGTACGGCCTTCTCACCCGTAGCGAGGTTTCGGCGAAATGAGCACGTCCATCTTGCAGGTGAGAGATCTGCACGTCGAATTCAACGGCGTGAAGGCGGCGGACGGCGTCAGCCTCGATATCAACGAAGGCGAGTTTCTCGCGGTGATCGGTCCGAACGGATCGGGCAAGACCACCTTGCTCAATCTGTGCACGGGTTACGTGCGGCCGAAGTCGGGCAGCATTCATCTCGATGGTCGCGCCATCACGGGCCTGACCCCACGTGCGATCACCCGCCGTGGTGTGGCGCGCGCCTTCCAGATTCCGCAGCTCTTTTCCGATCAGAGCGTGCTCGACAACATGATGTTGGCGCTCGCGGCCAAGGACGGGCTCTGGACGATGGTGCGTCCGCTGGCGCAGCCCGCCCGGCGAGAGGAGGCGACCGCGCTGCTCGATCTGGTCGGACTGCGCGACGACAAGAACCGCGTCAGCCGCACCTTGCCCGAGGGACACCGCAAGCTGCTCGACATCGCGGTGGCACTGGCGCTGAAGCCGCGTCTCCTGCTGCTCGATGAGCCGACCAGCGGCGTCAGCACGCTTGAGCGCTTCTCGCTGATGGAGGCGCTGATGAGCGCGCTGCGATCTCGCAACATCACCGCGCTGTTCGTGGAGCACGACATGGACGTGGTGGCGCGCTACGCCAATCGTGTGCTGGTCTGGAATGCCGGGACCGTCATGGCGCAAGGCCATCCCGATGAGGTATTCAAGGACGAGCGCGTTCTGAAGAATGTCGTAGGTGTCGCATGACGCTCGTTCTCGACAAGGTTCAAGTCTCCATCGAGGGTGTTCGCGTATTGCGCGGTGTGAATTGCGAGATTGTCGAACGCAAGACCACGATTCTGATTGGTCGCAATGGCGCGGGTAAGACCACCACGTTGCGGGCGATCATGGGTCTTCTTGCGCTGGACAGCGGCGATATCCGGCTCGACGGCGACGATCTTCGCAAGCATCCGGCGCACTATCGCGCGCGGGCAGGCATTGGCTATGCGCCGGAAGATCGTCGACTGGTGCCGGAGATGACCATCGAGGAAAATATCAGGCTGCCGGGCCTCGCGCTCAATCTCGACAAAAGCGAGTTGAACAGGCGACTCGAGGAAATTTACACCTTCCTTCCGCAGCTGCGCGATCTGCGCAAGCGGCCAGGCGGCGGCGTCTCCGGCGGTCAGGGCAAGATGGTGGCGCTCGGCCGCGCGCTGATGGTCGCGCGCAAGGTGCTACTGCTTGACGAGCCGTTCCAGGGGCTTGCGCCAGCGCTGGCGCTGGATTATGCGCGCACGCTGGGCGAGTTGCGCAAGCATCGCCCCGAACTGGCGCTGCTCATCACCGAATCCACGCCCGCGCTGCTCGACGCGATCGCCGACCGAACCTTGCAGATCGAGCGCGGCGAGATTTCAGAACAAGCAGGATCACCGAGGACCGAAGATGTTGCAGTTTGATCGCATCACGAAGAGTGGAACTGACCGGATCGGATTTTCAATCGATACGTTGGTGATCGCCGGATGGGCGGGGCGCGACGTCGCGGCGATCGAGCATCACATCGAGGAACTGGCCGCCATCGGCGTGCCGCGTCCTTCGACCACGCCGCTCTATTATCGCGTCGCGGCGCAGACGCTCACTCAGGCCGACAAGCTGGTCGTGCTTGGACCTGATAGCTCCGGTGAGGTCGAGCCGGTGGTGATCGCCCTGGCGGATGGCCTGTGGATCGGCATCGGCTCCGACCATACCGACCGCAAGGCCGAAACCTTTGGCATCGCACTATCGAAGCAACTCTGCGGCAAGCCGGTCGGGCGGCAGCTCTGGTCCTATGCGGAGATTGAAGGCCACTGGGACAATCTGGTGCTGCGATCGTGGGCGACCATCGACGGGCAGCGCACGCTCTATCAGGAGAGCGCGGTGTCGAGCCTGCGCACGCCACGCGATCTCATCCGCAAATATGCCAATGCCGACACTTTGCCGCCCGGCACGCTGATGTTCTGCGGCACGCCCGGCGCCATCGGCGGCATCCGCCCTGCCGCGCGCTTCGAGATGGAATTACACGATCCGGTGCTGAATCGTTCGCTGACGCACGGTTACGACATCAACGTGCTGCCAGTGGTGTCCTGAACGCCTGACCGAAAATCGGAACGCAATTTAGTCGGGTCCGGGAACGGCAGCTATTCAGTTGGTGCGAAAAGGCTATAACGCATCGGAGCGTCGAGGTGGCCGACGCTGCGTTTGGTTGTAACGCCACGCATCAGGAATTGCTGAAAATGGCGCCGGCCTCGTCGCGACAACCCAAAATTTTGCTCGTCTCGCTCGGCGGAACGATCACGATGACCTCGGGCGCGGGTCCCGGCATCGTACCGACATTGACCGGGGCGGATCTTGTACGCGCGGTGCCCGCGCTGGCGGAGGTAGCGGAGATCGAGGCGATTTCGCCGTTTCGTCTGCCCGGACCCTCGCTCACCTTCGCGCATCTGCGTGAGGTCGCGCGACTTCTGAATGAGAGATTGGCCGGCGATATCACCGGTGCCATCGTCGTTCAGGGCACCGACACCATCGAGGAAACGGCGTTCGTGCTCGATTGCCTCGTCGGCGGCGACAAGCCGGTGATCGTCACCGGTGCGATGCGCGGTGCGGAAGCGCCGGGGGCGGACGGACCGGCCAATCTGCTGGCCAGCGCCATCGTGGCCACTTCGCTGGCGGCGCGTGAACTCGGGACGCTGGTGGTCTTGAACGAAACCATTCACGCCGCCCGCTTCGTGCAAAAGGCGAGCACGTTTTTGCCCTCCACATTCGCGTCCCTTTCAGGTGGGCCGCTTGGCAGTGTCATCGAAGGCGCGGCGCGGATTAACCTGCGCGTCGCGCGCAGCGCCGTCATTGCGGGCGGCGACGCCGGGACGGATCAGCCGGTTGCGCTGATCACGGCCGCTCTTGGTGACGACGGTCGGATGCTCGCAGGGCTGCCGGCGCTCGGCTATCGTGGGCTGGTCATTGAGGCGATGGGCGTGGGCCATGTCCCGGCCGCGATGGTGGATGCACTTGCAAGTCTCACGGAGATATTCCCCGTCGTGCTTAGCTCGCGCGTAGCCTCGGGGCCGGTGTTCGCCAGGACCTACGGCTTTCCCGGTTCGGAAACCGATCTGCTCGGGCGGGGCCTTATTGCCGGCGGCGCGCTGGGCGGCCTGAAGGCACGGTTGCTGCTGTCACTGCTTCTTGGTGCGGGACTGCAAGGCCAGCCGTTGCGTGACGCCTTCCTGCGGATGGCACTGCCGTCAGCCTGAGTTGCCGGGTCTCATATCCCGCAACGCGAGATACGCTGCAAAATCACGCGGCCCTTAGACGAAAATAATGCTTCAAATCGAGAAGCCCTTGCGCATAATCCCGGTAACATGATCTGAACAACAAGCATCGAGGGATGCTGATCCGAAGGGGGAGGTCACGAAATGGCAGGTTTGCTGCGTCGAGATATGCTGGGTGTCGCGCTGACGGTTGCGGCGATCATGCTTCCGGTCGTCGGAGCGCAGGCCGCCGACCCGATCAAGGTTGGCGTCACCATCACGCAGTCGCCTCCCGGTTCGGTGGTGCAGGGCACGCAGGTCAAGGACGGCCTCGAAGTCGCCGCCAAGATCATCAATGACGCCGGTGGCGTGGATGGTCGCAAGATCGAGCTGGTGATCGAAGATACGCAAGGACTGCCTGAAAAGGCGCGCTCGGCCGTCGAGAAGCTGGCGACGCGCGACAAGGTGGTCGCGATCACCGGCGAGCACCAGAGCTCAGCCGCCTTGGCCGGTATCGAGGTCGCGCACCGCTACAAGATCCCCTACATCAACACCAACGGTTGGTCCGACGTCATTCGCGAGAAGGGTTATCCGGAAGTCTTCAATCCGGGCAATTATAACAGCCGTGTCGGCAGCGCGGCCGCGCAAACGATGAAGGAGCTTGGCGTCAAGCGCGTCGTTTCCATCGCCGAGAACACCGACTACGGCATCGGCCTTGCGAAGGCGATCGGGGAAGCGCTGAAGAAGGTCGCGCCCGACGTTCAATACAAGTACGAGACGCTGGATCGGGCTTCGAAGGATTTCTTGCCGGCGATTTTGCCGATGCGCGCCAATGCGCCCGACGCCATCATCAACCTGATGCTGCCGCCGGCCGCTTACATCATGATGAACCAGCTTTATGAGCAAGGCGTTGCGCCGTCGGCGAAGACCTGGCTCTATGACGGTTCGGGCCTCGCCGACTATCCGGACTTCTGGCAGAATGTGAAGGAAGCCGGCAAGGGAATGCTGGTGTTCGGCCTCTATCATCCGAAGATGGCGCAGCCGGCGCTCGGCAAGCAGGTCGGCGAAGCCTACACCGCGAAGACCAAGAACGAGCCGAACCGCCTGCTGTTCCAGGCTGCCGACTCGCTGTTCCTGATCGCCGACGCGGTGAAGCGCGCCAAGTCGACCGATTCCGAAGCGCTGATCAAGGCATTGGGTGAAACCAAGTACACTGGTACGCGCGGCGAGATCACCTTCTCCAAGGACAAGGGCTACGCGTTCAATCAGTGGCTGGATGTACCTTACGTGACGTTCCAGCTCACCGAGGTGAACCAGAAGGTGGGCGATTCCGCGCTGGTGTCGCAGGCCGGGCAACCGCTCGACCCGGCCAAGCTCTGGAAGCCCGCGAAGTAAGCGCGGGCTGACAAATCCCCAGAGCTGAAAAACATGAGTGGTATCGACGTCGATCTCGCGGTGAACGGCCTCATTACGGGGCTGTTCTACGCATTGATGGCTATCGGCTTGTCGCTGATCTTCGGCATCCTGAAGATCGTGAACTTTGCCCATGGCGAATTCTATATGGTCGGCGCCTATGCCTACACGTTGATCGCGCTGGCGCTCGGTGTGCCGGTGTGGATCGCGTTGCCGCTGGCCTTCGTGGTCGGCGCGCTGCTCGGCTGGCTGACGGAGCGGACGCTGATGCGCCCGCTCTATGCCGGCTACACCTCATGGGGACTGATGCGTGACGAATACGCGGTGATCGTCACCTTTGGCCTCTCGCTGTTCCTCATCAACCTGGTCGACAAGGTCGTTGGACCTTATGCCTATCGGGGCCCGCCGCTGGTGGAGACCAGCCGCGTCGTGCTCGGCCCCGTGTTGATCAGCGGCCATCGGCTGCTCGCCGCCGGCATCGCCATCGCGGTGATCGCCGTCACGGCCGCACTGATCAAGTGGTCGTTCTGGGGGCAGCAGATCCGCGCGGTGTCGCAGAACCGGCTCGGCGCGTCGCTTGCCGGCATCGATACAGCCAAGGCGAGCGTGATCGTCTTCATGCTGTCGGGCGGTCTCGCGGCTTTCGCCGGCGCACTGTTGTCGCCGGTGATCAATGCCTCGCCTGACGTCGGCATCTTCCCGGCGATCAAGTCCTACATCATCGTGGTGCTGGGCGGCATGGGCTCGGTGCCCGGCGCGATCATCGCCAGCCTGTTCCTGGGCGTGATCGAGAGTTTCGGTGCGGTCTACATCTCGTTCCAATATCGCGATGCGTTCGGTCTGATCCTGCTGATGCTGTTCCTGCTGTTCCGTCCGCAAGGTTTGTTTGGTGAAAAAGGGCGGGAGGTGTGATGGCGCCGTCATCTGCAACTTCGCCCGCGGGCAATCGCTCCGGCGCGCAACTCTCCAACACCAAAACCACGGTGGAATTTCGCGCCGCGCTGGTGGCGATGGCTATCGTCGCGCTGATCCCGCTCGGCGTCAGCAATCCCTATTGGCTCGGCGTGCTGATCGTCTCGATGTATTTCGCGATCCTCGCGGGGGCCTGGAATCTGCTGGCGGGCTATACCGGGCAGTTCTCGCTGGCGCCGGCAACCTTCGCCATGATCGGCGCTTACACCACGGGCCTGCTCAATCATTATTTCGGTGTGCCGCCGCTGCTCGGCATTGTCGCGGCCGTGGTGGTATCGGGGCTGGTGGGGCTGCTGCTCGGCCGCGCCGTGCTGCGGCTTGTCGGGCCGTATCTCGCGCTCACTACGTTGAGCTTTGCCGAGATCATGCGCCTCGTCGCCTCGAACTCGATCGATATCACGCGTGGCGATCTTGGGCTTGGCGTCGCCGGGCTGCTCGATAGCCGGGTCGGCTGGTACTACCTGTTCCTTGGCGCGCTGGTGGCGCTGCTGGTCTTGTTCTACATGCTGCTGCGCTCCAAGGCGGGGTTGTTCCTGCAGGCGATCCGCGATGACGAGGTCGCGGCGCGTCGCGCCGGCGTCAACGTCGTGTTCTGGAAGACGGCGGCGTTCGCCATCTCGGCGGCGGCGTCTGGTTTCGCCGGCGCGCTCTACGCGCACTTCGCCGAACTGGTGACGCCCGAACTCGGTTTGATCGGCCAGACCGGTCTGATCGTCAGCATGACGGTAATCGGCGGCATGGGCACGCTGGCAGGCCCGCTGGTCGCGGCGTTTTTGGTTTACGTGCTGTCGGAATGGCTGCGCGACGTCGGCGGCTATCAGCTCGTTGTGTTCGCCGCGCTGGTCGTCATCTTCGCGCGCTTCTTCCGCGAAGGTCTGTGGGGATTGGCTAGGGCGGCCGTGCAACGCTGGGGGCGGGCATGACACTTCTGTCCGTACGAGGCGTCACCAAGCGGTTCGGCGGTCTCACCGCCGTGAACGATGTCTCGTTCGATGTCGCTGCGGGCGAACTCGTAGGGCTGATCGGCCCCAACGGCTCAGGCAAGACCACGCTGCTCAATATTCTCAGCGGTCTGGCGGATCCAGACAGCGGCGAAATCCTGCTCGACAATGTGCCGTGCCAGGGCCTGACGCCGGAACGGCTCGCGCATCGCGGCGTGATGCGCATGTTCCAGCTCACCCGCGTATTTCGCCGCATGAACGTCATCGACAACTTGCTGGTGGCGGGCCGCGCGCTGGGGCTTGGCGCCGATGAGGCATTGACGCGTGCGAACGCGTTGATCAGCGAATTACGGCTCGACGTGATCCGCCATCTCGATGCCGGGCAGCTCTCCGGCGGACAGATGAAATTGCTGGAATTTGGCGTCTGCTTCATGGTGCCGCCACGCATCGCGCTGCTGGACGAACCGTTCGCCGCCGTGCATCCGACCATGAAGGAGATCATGGGCGACTTCATTCGTTCGCGTCACGAGAAAGGGCAGACGTTTATCTTGGTCAGTCACGACATGCCGGTGGTGGTCGAGCTCTGTCCGCGTGCGGTGTGCATGAACGCAGGCGCTGTCGTCATCGACGCGACTACGCGCGAAGTGTTGAACGATCCGCGCGTCATCGAAGCCTATCTCGGAGGGCAGGCGGCATGAGCGCTGTACTGACCCTCGATCACGTCACCGCTGGCTACAGCGTTGATATTGACGTGCTGCGCGATCTCAGCCTCAACGTCGATGCCGGCCGCATCACCGGCCTGATCGGGCTTAACGGCGCCGGTAAGTCGACGGTGATGAAGGCGATCTGCGGGTTCCTCAAGCCGAAGGCCGGCAAGGTCGTTTATGAGGGCAACGACATCACCGGGCTTGAGCCGCATAAATTGAGCGCGCGCGGGATCTGGTACATCCCGCAGGAATCCAGCCTGTTTCCGTTCATGACGGTGACAGAAAATCTGCGGCTGCCGCTGGAAAGTCTGTCGCGCGCGACCGGCACACCGGCGCGAAACGAAATCGAGCAACGCTTCGAGGCGATGCTGGAAAAATTTCCGGCGCTGCGGCCGAAGCTGCGCGCCCAAGCCGGCGATCTCTCCGGCGGCCAGCAGAAGATGGTGGAGTTCGCCAAGGCGTGGCTGATGCGGCCGCGTCTTTGCCTGATCGACGAACCTTCGATCGGCCTCGCACCGAAGATCGTCGAAGAGGTGTTCGAGTGGATACGCCTCTTTGCCGCCGAAGAGATGGCGATTCTGCTGGTCGACCACAACGTGCGGCGCGTGATTGCGATGTCGCATCGCATTTACGTGTTGAGTCTAGGTGAGATCACCGCCTCCGGAGAGCCCGCCGATTTCGCCGGCGACCTGCATGAGCAGGTCAAACAATGGCTCGGCATCAATTTCTGAAATGACGGGCACGCAAAATCCTCTCCGTCTCCGCGCCGCGCCGCTGACGGCGGAAGGATTCGCGCCGTTCGGTTCGCTGGCGGCGATCGACGCGTCTGGTGGGGGCGCTGTTAATCAGGGTCGTGGCCGCCGCATTCCCGGCATCGGCGATCTGATGCACGATGCCGCTGCCGCGCGACCGGTGCTCGATGCCTATCATCTTAAGCCATCGTCGCTGCCGTTCACGCTGGCGTGCTTCGAACGTCATGTGCTGACGTCGCAGGTGTTCATTCCGATCCGCTGCGCGCAGCTTTTGCTGGCGGTGGCGCCTGACGATGCGAACGGGCATCCGGATGTCGCGCGGGCGCGAGCGTTTGTCACCGGTGATAATGCCATCATCCACTATCGCGCGGGCGTGTGGCATTCGCCATTGATCGCGCTCGATGGCCCTGCTTCGCTATCGATGCTGATGTGGGAAGCGGGCGACGCCCGCGACTGCGAAGAAGTTGTCCCGCCTGTGGGACTTGAGATCGTATAGCTGTCTATAAGATGAAACCCTTGGAGAAACGATGCGGATAGTCAGCGACGTCGAGGTAGCGAATGCGCTGTCCTTTTCTGTGTTGATCGCGGCGATGGAGGCTGCACATCGACGGACCAAGATCGAAATTCTCGACGGATTCATGGGCAACGAGGCGGCGCAATATGTGATCCGCAGCGCGGTCGATCCCGGCCGCTATATGCTCAGCAAGATGTTCACCAGCTTCCCATCCAATCTCGCCGCGGGCACGTCGCCGGCGGTGCAGGCGGTCTGCGTGCTGTTTGATGGCACCAACGGACGGCCGCTGGCGGTGATCGACGGCACTTCGATCACCCATTGGCGCACCGCAGCGGATTCGGCGCTGGGCGCCAAGCTGCTCGCCAATCCGGAACCGGAGACGATGCTGGTGGTCGGCGCCGGCAAGATGTCGTGGTGGCTGGCGCAGGCACATCGCGTGGTGCGGCCCTCGCTCGCGCGCGTACTGATTTGGAATCGCAATCAAACGCGCGCCTCCGAACTGGCGGATCGCTTGGCGCGGGACGGTATCCGGGCGGAGGTTGTCACCGATCTCGACGCGGCAACGCGCGAGGCCGATTTGATATCGGCCTGCACGCGCTCCCATACGCCGCTGATCAAGGGCGCAAACCTCAAACCCGGCGTCCATCTCGATCTGGTGGGCGGCTATACGCCGCAGACCCGCGAGGCGGATGACGAGGCCGTGCGGTGCGCGCGGGTTTTCGTCGACCGTCGCGAAAGCGCATTTCACGGTGTCGGCGATATTCTTCAACCGATCGCTGATGGCGTGATGACCGAGGCCGATGTGCTTGGCGATCTTTACGATCTTGCCGGTGGCGCGGTGACCGGGCGTGTCGCCGCAGGCGACATCACGTTTTTCAAAAATGCCGGCGGTGGTCATCTTGATCTGATGACCTGTGAGACAGTGTTCGAGCAGGTTGGCGGTAGGCCGGAGCGGTAGCGCAACAGCGACGAGAGCAGGTCTTGTTTGGATAGAATCAACGATGTGTCATGGCCGGGACAAGGCGAGGCATGACGGATTTGAGTGCCTTCGTTAAAGTGTGAGACGCTCTCGCGAAAATAAGAAGCCCCGCGTCCAGCGTATTGGGGGCGGGGCTTCTCAGGGTGCTCACGAAGACTTTTGGCTATCATCGTTGTGGTCGGGAAAAGCCCGGCCACAACGTCCACCTTGCCGCTTACTTGTTCGCGTCGGACTTGGCGTAGGCGGCCGACTGCTCCTTCACGACGCTCCACACTTCTTCCGGGAACGAGGCGATCCAGTCGGTCTGCGGCACCCACTTGGTGCCGTCCCACATTTCGATGCGGGTCTTGCCGCCGCCGCCGTGATCAGACGCTGTCACCGTCACCGGCGCCATCAGGCCGTTGGCGTCGAAGCCCTTGATGCTCTCGAGGCCGTCCTTGAGCTTTTGCGGGGTGAGCGGCCAGCCGTCCTTCTTGATGGCGAGGCGCGCGCCTTCGAAGCCGATCGACCAGATCGCGAGGCCGGTGTTGTAGTACACGTCCTCGAGGTTCTTGCGGTCGCCGTTGCCCTTACCCTTGTCGTAGAGCTCCTTGATGATCTCCTGAACCAGCGGCTGGGTCGAGCCACCAGCGACGTTGGTGCCACGCTTGATGCCCTTGGCCGCGTCGGCGCCGATGTTCTTGATATCGACTTCGTTGAGCCAGTTTACCGCGATGTACTTGTCGATCGAGATGCCGTTGCGCTTCATCTCGCGCGAGGCAATCACGTGCATGTTCGACAGGCTCCAGCTGATGATCCAGTCCGGATTGAAGCGGCGCACCTGGGTCCAGGCGGAGGCCTGGTCGTTGCCCGGCAGCGGGTAGGGGAACAGTTGCAGGTCGAAGCCTTCCTTCTGCGCCAGCGTCTTCAGGATGCCGATCGGCTCCTGGCCGAACGGATAGTCGACGTAGACGAAGGCGATCTTCACGCCCTTCAGGCTGCCCTTGGACTGCTGCTTGATGTAGCCGATGTCGTTGGCGGCCTGGCCCCAATAGGTCGGGCCGATCGGGAACACCCACTTGAAGACGTCGCCGTCCACCGCGTCGCCGCGGCCGGCCAGCGATTGCATCAGGATGTTGCCGTCCTTCATGACGCGCGGAAGCACCGCGCGCGACACCGGCGTCGACAGCATGTCGAACACCATCACGCCCTCGCGCTTCAGGCGTTCGTAGCATTCGATGCCGCGCTGCGGCTCGTTGCCGTGGTCCTGCACGATCACCTCGATCGGATGACCTTCGAGGCCGCCCTTGGCGTTGAGCAGTTCGGCATAGTCCTTGGCGGCCTGCGCGACCTGCGGGGTGACGAAGGTGTAGGCCTTTGTCAGGTCATAACACAGCGCGAACTTCACCGGATCGGCGGCGTGCGCGGCCATGCTGCTGGTCAGCATCAGCGCGAGGCCGCCGATGATCGATCTTAGTTTCATATGAATGTCCTCCCTTGTTCGGACGGTGGAATGGTCGTTTCTTGGTTTCGGCTTGGGGGTGAGTTTGGCAGGCGCCCGGCTCACGTCAACCAGCGTTTGCGCCGGCGATAGTGCTTGATGTCGCGGAAATTCTTGTTTTCCGCGCCTCCGAGATAGAACTCCTGAATGTCAGGGTTCTTCTTCAGCGCCTCGGCGGTGTCGTGCATGACGATACGGCCGCTTTCGATCAGATAGCCGTGCGAGACGATTTCCAGCGCGGCGATGGCGTTCTGTTCGACCAGCAGCACCGAAAGGCCTTCCTCGCGGTTGATGCGGCTGAGGATCTGGAAAATCTCGGCGACCAGGAACGGCGCCAGGCCGAGACTGGGCTCGTCCAGCATCAACAGCTTCGGTTGTGTCATCAGTGCGCGGCCGATCGCCAGCATCTGCTGCTCGCCGCCGGAGAGGTAGCCGGCGGCGCTGCCGCGGCGTTCGAACAGGCGCGGGAAGTAGCTGTAGACGCGATCCTTGTTGCGCGCGGCGTCGTGGCGGCTGCGCACAGCCGAGGCCGCGATCAGGTTTTCGTCCGGCGTGAGATGCTCGAACACGCGACGGCCTTCCAGCACATGCGCGATGCCAAGCTTGACGCGATCCTGCGGCATCAGGCCGCTGATGTTTTGGTCCTGGAATTTCACCTCGCCACGGCGCACTTCGCCGCGCTCGGCCGCGAGCAGGCCGCTGATCGACTTCAGGGTGGTGCTCTTGCCGGCGCCGTTCGCGCCGAGCAGCGCCACCATGCCGCCTTTCGGAACAACCAGCGACACGCCCTTGATGGCCAGCGAAACGTAGTCGTAGACCACCTCGACGTTGTTGAGCGTCAAAACCTCTTCGATCGTATTTTCGGTCATGGCTGTCATGGTTGCGCTATTTCTTGACGTAGCCGAAGGGCCAGACGAGCAGATAATCGCGGATGTTGCCGTAGATCTTGCCGAGCCCCAGCGGCTCGATCAACAGAAAGCCGATGATCAGCGCGCCGTAGAGAGCGTGAGGCAAGTGGGCCAGCGTCTCGATACCGAGCGAGAAGCCGAACTGGGCCGTCAGCCATGAGATGAACGCGTTCATCACGCCGGGCATCAGCAGGATGAATCCGGCGCCGAAATAGCTGCCGATGATACTGCCGAGGCCGCCAACGATCACCATGGCCAGCGCCTGGATCGAGACGTCGACGGAGAACTGCTCGGGCGTCACCGCATGATAGAAGGTGCCGATCAGCACCGCGCCGCTGACGCCGGCGATAAAAGATGACGTCGCGAAAGCGACGAGTTTGAAATAGAAGCTGTTCACGCCGATCACGGCGGCGGCGTAGTCTTTCTCGCGCACCGCGACCAGCGCGCGGCCGAGCGCGGTGCGACGCAGGTTCAGCATGAATGTGGTGACCAGCACGCACCACACCAGCGCGACGTAATAGAGGCCGGCGTCAGAGGTAATCGCCCAACCCAGAACCCGGATGTCCGGCGCTTGCAAGGTTGCCTGGGTGCCGCCGGAGATGGCGGGAACGTGCGAGATGGTCCAGTCCATCACGAATTGCAGGGCGAGCGTCGAGAGCGCGAGATAAAGTCCTTTGACGCGCAGCGCGGCGAAGGCGAAGACGCTGCCGATCACCGCCGCCGTCAATCCCGCCAGTACGATGGCGATTTCCCACGGCACGCCGTTGCGTTGCGCGTGAACCGCGGCATAGGCGCCGATGCCCATCACTGCCGCGTAGCCAAGGTGAAACTGTCCGGCCCAGCCGAGAATGAGGTTGAGGCCGAGCGCGGCGGCAGTCCACACCAGCCATGGCAGCATGTAACTGCTGAGATACAGCGAGTTCATGTAGAACGGCGCGGCCGCCGCCAGCAGCAGCAGTCCGCCGATCATCCAGCGGTCGGCGGGGATCGGGAATAGCGCCCGATCCTGGGTGTAGTTGGTGTGAAGAATGCCGGCCTGACGAAACAGCATGATCTTACACCCGCTCGATGTCGTGGCGGCCAAACAGGCCGTGCGGTCGCAGCATGATTGTCAGGATGAGCATCGCCGCGTCGACCAGTTCGCGGCTGGCGCCGCCGAGCAGCGGATCGAGCACGATGGAGGCCAGCCCCTCGACGATGCCGAGCAGGATGCCGGCGAGCAGCGCGCCGCCGATACTGTCGAGGCCGCCGAGCACCGCGACGGTGACGCCCTTGAGCAGCAACAGCGCCAACGATTGGTCGACGCCCTGCACCGATCCCCATAATACCGCGGCGATGGTCGCCACCACCGCCGAGATCGCCCACGACAGCGCGACGCCGCGCTCGACGGAAATGCCGACCGACCATGCCGCGGTGTAGTCGTCCGAGATCGCGCGCAGCACTACGCCGATCCGGGTGCGGAAAAACAGCACCAGCAGCACGAACATCGCAACCGCGACGCCAGCGCCGACCGCGTAAGCGCGGTTGATCAGCAACGGCCCGAGAAACAGCGGCGCATCGCTGATGCCGATCGGCAGCGGCCGCGAGGTGCCACCCCAGATCGTCATCGAACCGGCGCGGAGGAAGATTTCGATGCCCAGCGTCATCATCAGGATCATGATGATCGGACGGCCGGCCAGCCGCCGCAGCGCCACGCGTTCGATGCCGACGCCGATGATGAACATGGTCACGATGCCGAGCGGAATCGCTACCCACAGCGGCAGGTTGAGCTGATTGGCGAAGGCCAGAATGACGTAGCCGGCCAGCATCACCATCGCGCCCTGTGCGAGATTGGGTACCGACGAGGACTTGTAGATCAGCACGATGCCCATCGCGACGAGTGAATACATCAGGCCGACGAGCGCGCCGTTGAGAGCAGATTCCAGGAGCAGCATGATATCCATGGCTCAGACCTCCTGCACCGAGAGCGTGCGCTCGATCACGCCGACTTCGCCGGTCTCATAAGTGATCTGGGCTTTCATCAAGACGCTTCTCTGATTGTCGTAGATGGCGTGGATGATCGGCGCATAGCGATCCTCGACGACGTTGCGGCGGATCTTGCGCGTTCGGGTGATTTCGCCGTCGTCGGCGTCGAATTCCTTGTGCAGGTTGACGAAGCGCTTGAGATGAAGTGCTTCCGGCAGCGTGCGGTTGACGTGCTTCACCGCCTCCAGAATGAGCGCGGCGACTTCCGGCTTCTGCGACAGATCGGCGTAGGACATGTAGGAGATGCCGCGCAGCTCGGCCCAGAAGCCGACCGCTTCCTTGTCGATGCAGACCAGCGCGGCGAGCGTATCGCGGCCGGACCCGAGGACGGCGGCTTCCTTGATGTAGGGGCTGAACTTAAGGCGGTTCTCGATGTAGTTCGGGATATAGCGTTCGCCCTTGGCGGTATGGACGACGTCCGACAATCGGCCCAGCACCACGAGGTGGCCGTTGGGTTCGAGGTAACCGGCGTCGCCGGTATGCAGCCAGCCGTCGCGCAGGGCCTCGCGCGTGGCCGCCTCCTGTTTGAAATAGCCGCTGAACACGCTGCCGGAGCGGATCAGGATTTCGCCGGCATCGCTGATCTGCACGTCGACACCGGGGAAGGGGCGTCCGACCGTGTGCAACCTGACTTCGTCCGGGCTTTGCAGCGCGTTGTAGGCGCTGCTTTCGGTCTGGCCGTAGAGCTGCCGCAGCTTGATGCCGAGCGCACGATAGAACACGAAGGTGTCCTCGCCCATCGCTTCGCCGCCGGTGAACGCGCCGCGCAGACGCGACATGCCAAACTGATCCTTGATCGGACCATAGACCAGCCACTCGCCGAGCGGGCCGAGCAGCATTTCCTTCAGCGTCGGTTGTCCGCCTTCGAGCTTGCGGCGTTCCGCTGCCAGCGCCGAGGCCATGAAGAACTTGTAGATTGCCTTCTTGAGCGGCGTGGAATCCTCCATGCGCACCTGAATGGTGGTGAGCATGTTGTCCCAGCTTCGCGGCGCGGCGAGGTAGAAGGTCGGTGCGACCTCGCGCAGGTTTTGCAGTACCGTTTCCTGCTTCTCCGGAATGTTGATGGTGAAGCGCAGCGCGACGCCGGCCGCGACGGTGACTGCAAAGTCGCCGACCCATGCCATCGGCAGATAGGCCAGGATGGTTTCGCCGAAGTCGAACGCACCGCCGTGATGGGCGTTGCGGACACCCGACAGCAGGTTGCGGTGCGACAGTACGATGCCCTTGGGTTTGCCGGTGGAGCCCGAGGAGTGGACGAACACCGCCGGACCGTCCGGCGTGGCGCGCTGGATCAAGGCTTCGCGCAATCCGGATTCCGCCTTCAGCCGCGCTTCGCCCTGGGCACACAGCGCATCCCACGAGATCAATCCCGGAAACGGGTAGCTCGCGAGGCCGCGAGGATCGTCGTAGATGATGTGGGCAATGCTGGCGCCTTGCTCGCGCAGATCGAGCATCTTGTCGACCTGTTCCTGATCCTCGGCGAGGACGAAGCGAACGTCCGCCTCGTGCACGAAATGGCGCACTTCATCGAGTGTGGCATCGGGGAACGCCGGCATGGCATAGCCGCCAAGCGCGCCGGCCGAGATCATTCCGGTGTAGAGCCGTGGCCGGTTGTCGCCGACGACGAGCAGGACGTCGCCGGCCCTGAAGCCGAGGCCTTCGAGACCAGCCGCAAATTGCAGCATGCTGTCGAGCACCTGCTGCCAGGTCATCTCCTGCCAGATGCCCTTGCTTTTCTCGCGCATCGCGATGTCGCCGGGAAATACCTCGGCGTTCTTGGCGAGTAGCCGGCTCAGGGTCGTGTCGGCGCCGAAATCCCACGTTGTCTTCGCCGAGGAGGTGGAGGTGCCGCCTTTAGTGGGCTGCATGAGCGCCTCCGATATAGGCTTCCACCACGCGCGGGTCGGCGACGACGTCCGCCGGGATACCGGAGCCGATCATCGCGCCGTAGTTCAGCGCCAGCATCCGGTCGCAGATGCCGGTGATGACGTCCATATGGTGCTCGATCAGCAACACCGTGACGTCACGCTCGTCCCGCGCATCGAGAATGAAGCGCGCCATATATTCCTTTTCCTCCTGATTCATACCGGCCATTGGCTCGTCGAGGATCAAGAGGCTCGGTTCGGCGGCGAGCGCGCGCGCGAGTTCGACGCGCTTCTTCAGGCCGATCGGGATGCCGTCCACCAGTTCGTCGCGCACGCTCTCAAGTTGCAGAAAGTCGATGACCTCCTCAACCGCCGCGCGATTCGCCGTTTCGTCGCCACGCGCCAGCCACCAGTAGCCGGCGGTGCGCAGTACACTGGCATGCATGTGGACGTGGCGGCCGAGCAGGATGTTGTCGAGCACGCTCATGCCGTTGAACAGCGCGAGATTCTGGAACGTGCGCGCAACGCCAAGGCGCGCGACCTTATGCGGGGCGAGGCCGGTGATGTCGCGCCCGTTCAGCAAGATATTGCCGCGCTGCGGCGGGTAGAATCCGGTGATGGCGTTGGTGAGGGTTGTTTTGCCGCACCCGTTCGGCCCGACCAGACCAAAGATCTCGCCGCGATTGATCTGAAGGTCGATCCCGTTCAACGCAACGATGCCGCCGAACCGACGTTCAACGGCCTTGCATTCCAACACAGGACCGGCACTGCCTTGAGCGCCCCTCAACTTGTCGTCTCCGTCCGTCATCTACAATTTGGCTCCGCGCGAGCGGCACTCGTGAGAAGGTGACAGCCTTTCTGTGGAGGCTTTGATGGTTAAGCTAACCAGCGTTAGATTTTCACGCAAGCGCGATATTGGGCACGGACGCCGAAATGGCCTAAAGCTCACAGGCATCACGAATGCGCGTGCGAGAGCGGCGCTTGTTGGCGCAGGAATCGGACGATCGCTTCGGTAAAGGCGTCGTTGCGGTCACCGACCACCATGTGCCCGGCGCCGGCGATATCGGTATAGGTCGCGTGCGGCGCGAACTGGAGAAACTGTTGAGCTGCCTCGGTCGTCACCAGATTGCTGGAGGCGCCGCGGATCAGGTGAACGGGAAGGTGCAACCGGCGAGCGGCGGCGACAAATCGTACTTCCGAATCCTCCGGTGAGGGCCGGTTTGCCGCAGTGATGAACTGCGGGTCCCAGTGCCAACGCAGTCGTCCGTCGTCGCACTTGCGCAGATAGCGTTCCAGCGTCTCCGACGGACCACGTTGCTTGCGATGCGGCAGATAGGCGCCGATGGCGGCGGCGGCTTCGTCGGCGGTCGCAAAGCCTTCGTCGATGTGCGCGGCCATGAAGCCGATGATATGAGCGACGCCTTCCGGTTCCAGTTGCGGCGTGACGTCAACCAATGTGAGCGATGCGAAGATGCCGGGCCGCAGTTCGCCCTCGGCCAACAGCCCGGCGAGTCCGCCGAGCGAAGCGCCCACGACAGCGGGCTTGCCCTGCAACGTATCGGCAATCGCGACGAGGTCGGCGGCAAAGTCGGTGAAATGATAGGCGCCGGAGGGCGACCACTCGCTTTCGCCGTGACCACGCATGTCGATGGCGATGGCCTGATAGCCCGCCTGCGCCAGCGCCGTGGAAACCTTCGACCACGCTGCGCGCGTCTGTCCGCCGCCGTGTGCGAGCAATACCGGCGATCCCTCGCCAACAGCCTCGGCGGCGATGGTCTGACCGTGCGCCCCGGTGAAGGTTCGTTGCTGCATGGCGTGCCTAGTCCTTGAACTTCGGCTTGCGCTTTTCGTGAAACGCGGTGATTCCCTCGCGCGCGTCCTCGTGCATCATCAGTAGCGGAAAGCCATCGATGGCGTGGCGCATCTCGTCACCGCCGAGGCCGCGGTTGTAGAACGATTTCGCCATCGCCACCGCGAGTCGCGGCTTGGCGGCGATCCGTTCGGCAAAAGTCAGTACCTCGGTCATCAACGTGTCGTGCGGAACGACCCGCAGCACGAGTCCGATCCGCTCGGCTTCCGTCGCACTGATCGGATCGCCGAGAATGCTGAGTTCTTTCGCCTTCGCCCTGCCGACGATCTCGTGCAGGCGGACGATGGCGAAGCCCGGCAGCAGGCCGAGCTGGATTTCCGGCACGGCAAACTTGGCGCGGTCGGATGCGATGATGAAATCCGACGCCATCGCGAGTTCGAAGCCGCCGCCGTAGGCGAGGCCATTGACGGCGGAGATCACCGGCTTGCCGCAGCGCTCCGGCGCCGCCAGCACGTCGAGCGCGGCGGCGAGGAATTTGCGGCCCTTTTCGGCTTCCAGTTCGAAGCCCGAGATATCGGCACCGGCGCAGAATGCTTTCTCGCCACCGCCGGTGATGACAACAGCGCGAATGCCCTCGTCGGCATCGGCGCGGGCGAGGCCGGCGAGAATGCCCTCGCGGATGCCTGTGGTCAGCGCATTGAGCTTGGTCGGCTCATCGAGGGTCAGGATTGCGATCTTGCCCTTGGTCTCGTAATTGACGCTGCCCAATCGCATGGTGTCCTCCCTGTTTGTTTCGTCCCGTTGACCGACGCAGCTATGATGTTGGTTCGGGTTCGACCACCACGACGACGGCGTTGCGTTCGACGGTTTCGCCGGCGCGGCAGTTGACTGCCGTGACGACGCCATCGACCTCGCTTGCGATGCGCAATTCCATCTTCATGGATTCGAGCACGGCAGCGACGTCGCCGGTCTTCACCTTGTCGCCGACCGCGACGTTGACCTTGAGGATCATGCCGGTCATCGGCGCGCGCAGGTCGCCGCTCGTCTCGGCCGCCGCGCTGATATAGCTGAGGTAAGGCACCGCCTGCATGGCGTGAACGCCGCGCCCGTCGTGGACGAAGACGGCGTTCTGCTCCTGATGGATGCGAACCACTTCGCGACGCGTGCCGACGACGGCGGTAAAGCGATCGTCGCCGATCGGGTCCAGTCGCACCGTCAGTTCATCATCGTTGATGCCGATCGTCATCGCGCCGTCGGCCTGCACCGGTGCGAAGCGGATCTCGGCGCTGTGGCCCGCCGTCGTCAGATGCAGTTCCGGTATAGGCGAGAGGCCGGCATCGCCTGCCGCCATGTGCCAGCCGGTGAGATCGCGCGATTGCCACGGATCGCGTGCCGCCGCCTCGCGCTGGCGAAGCATCCAGAAACAGCCGCCGAGCGCCAGCGCTTCGCGGTCAGACTCTGACGACGTCGCGATGAGTTGGTCGATGCTTTCGTCGATGGATCGGGTATGGAACGTCGCCTCGCGTGTTGCGGACCAATCGAGCAAGCCACCAAGAAACGCCTGATTGGTGGTGACGCCGAAGATCGAGGTCGCGTCTACTGCCCCGCGGAGCTTGTCCAGCGCCTCATTGCGGGAGGGCGCGAAGGCGATCAGCTTCGCCAGCATCGAGTCGTAGTAGGGTGTCACCACCGACCCGCTCTCCACGCCGGTCTCGACGCGGATATCGCCGGTCGGGAAACTGACGCGCACAATGTCGCCGGTGCTCGGCAGGAAATTGTTGGCGGGGTCTTCGGCGCAGATGCGCGCTTCGACGGCGTGGCCATTGCAAGCGATCTGCGCTTGCGTCAGTGGCAGGCCCCCGCCGGACGCGATGCGCAGCATCAGTTCGACAATGTCGAGACCGGTAATCATCTCGGTCACCGGGTGCTCGACCTGCAAGCGCGGGTTCACCTCGAGGAAATAATAGGCGCCATCCTGCAGGATGAATTCGACGGTGCCGGCGCCGCGATAGTTCAGTCGCTTGCCGAGCCGCACCGCATCCGCCGCCATGCGGTCGCGCAGTGCCGCCGGCAGGTTCGCCGCCGGTGCTTCCTCGATCACCTTCTGATGCCGGCGCTGCAAGGTGCATTCGCGCTCGAACAGATGGATGACGTTGCCTTTGCCGTCGCCGAGGATCTGGATTTCGATGTGGCGGCCGCGCGGAATCAGCTTCTCCACGATCAGTCCGGCGGAGCCGAACGCGTTCTTGGCTTCACGCATCGCGGATTCGATATCGTCGGCGAGGCCATCGAATGTCGAGACGACGCGCATGCCCTTGCCGCCGCCACCGGCCGCGGCCTTCAACATCACCGGCAGGCCGGTGTCGCGCACGATACGCTCGACCTCGGCCTTGTCCTCGCTCGGCGTCGTGCTGCCGGGAATGATCGGCACGCCGGCGGCGTCCGCTTCCTGCTTGGCCAGCGCCTTGTCCCCGAGCCGCTCGATCACGTCCGGCGTCGGGCCAATGAAGGTGAGGCCGGCGGCCTCAACCGCGCGGGCGAATGCCGCATTTTCCGCCAGAAAGCCGAAGCCGGGGTGGATTGCCTGCGCGCCGGTGGCTTTCGCGGCCTCAATCACCGCATCGATACGCAGATAACTATCGGATGCGGCCGCGCCGCCGATGGCGATGGATTCGCCGATCTCCCTCACATGCAATGCATCGGCATCGGCGGAGGAATGAACGCCGGCGACGGCAACGCCGAGCCGCTGGCAGGTGCGGGCGATCCGGCAGGCGATTTCGCCGCGATTGGCGATCAGGATTTTATCGAACACGGCGCGCTTCTCCCGTCATCACATCCGAAGCACGCCAACGCGCGTTTCCTTGGGTGGCAACCGGCCGGCGAGATCGAGCAGCAGCGCCATCACGTTGCGGGTTTCCAGCGGATCGATCACCATGTCGCACCAGATGTTGCGTGCGAAGTTGTAGGCATTAGCGAAATCCTCGAACTGCTGGCGTACTGGCGCGCGATAGGCTTCGCGCTCCTCCTCGGTCCAGCTCGTCCCTTCGCGCTTGTGCACTTCGTCCCGCACCATGGCGAGCGTGTTCGCCGCCTGGTCCGGACCCATGATTGCGGAGCGGCCGTTCGGCCACATCATCATGGCGTTGGGTTTCATCGGGCGGCCGCACATCGACATGTAGCCGGCACCGTAGGAATTGCCGATGATAAGCGTGTATTTCGGTACGTCGGCGCTGGCCATCGCGGTGATCATCTTGGCGCCGTGCTTGGAGATGCCGCCTTCCTCGGCCTCGCGGCCGACCATGAAGCCGGTGACGTCCGCCATGAACAGCAGCGGAATGCCGCGTTTGCAGCACAGATCGATGAAATGCGTCGCCTTCAGCGCGCTTTCGGAAAACAGCACGCCGTTGTTGCAGACGATGCCGATTTCGAAGCCCATGATGCGGGCGAAGCCGGTGATCACCGTGTCGCCGTAAAGCGGCTTGAATTCGTGAAACTCGCTGCCATCCACCAGCCGCGCGATGATATCGCGGTTGTTGGTGGGAACGCGCGGATCGGCGCTGATGAGGCCGTAGATGTCTTTCGGATCGAAACGCGGCGGCCGTGGCTTCGCCACCTGCCAGCGTTGCTGTGGAATGTCGCCGAGATTGGCGACGATGTCGCGGGTGATGGCGATGGCGTGGCTGTCGTTCTCCGCGAGGTGATCGGTGACGCCGCTGATGCGGCTGTGCATCTCGCCGCCGCCCAGTTCCTCGACGCCGACTTCCTCCTTGGTCGCGGCATAGACGAGCTGCGGTCCACCGAGGAACATCGCGCCCTGATTACGCACGATCACGGTCTCGTCGCACAGCGCCGGCATGTAGGCGCCGCCGGCGGTGGAGGGGCCGTGCACGATGGCGATCTGCGGAATGCCTTCGCCGGACATGCGAATCTGGTTGTAGAAGATCGAACCGAACTGGCCCTCGTCCGGGAAAATGCCGGGCTGGTCCGGCAGGTTGGCGCCGCCGGATTGCACCAGCGTGATGCAGGGCAGGCGATGCTTCCAGGCGAAGTGCTGGGCGCGCACGTGCTTCTTGCAGGTGATGCCGTAGTAGGTGCCGCCCTTTACGGTGGCATCGTTGGCGATGATCATGCAGGGACGGCCGGAGACGATGCCGACGCCGGTGATGATGCTGGCGCCGGGCGGCACGCCCTCGTGCATGCCTTCGCCGGCCAACTGGCTGAATTCAAGGAACGGCGAGCCGGGGTCCATCAGCGCGGCAATGCGCTCGCGCGGCAACAGTTGCTTGCGCTCCTTGTGCAGCCTGCGCGCACGCTCCGGACCGCCCAACATCGCGGCTGCGCGCCGTCGGTGCAGGTCGGCGATACGCTCGCGGTAGGCGCCTTCGTTGCGGCGATATTCGTCGCTGGTCGTCGAGATGTCCGATTTCATCACAGCCATTGCGGCAGGGTCCTAATAGCTGCGCGGCAAGCCCATGACGCGCTCGCCGATATAGTTGAGAAGCATTTCGCGGTTGAGCGGCGCGGTCTTCAACAGCCGCACCAGCGGATAGATATCGAAGATGCCGTATTCCTTGGTGAAGCCGTTGCCGCCGAAACATTGCAGCGCGATGTCCACGGCCTTGGTGCCGGCGTCAGCGGCGGCGAGCTTCGCCATGTTGGAGAATTCGCCGGCCTCGCGGCCCTGATCGTAAACCCACGCGGCCTTGAGCGTCATCAGCGAGGCCATCTCGACGTCGGTATAGGCGCTGGCGAGCGGATGTTGCAGGCCCTGATAGGCGCCGATCGGCGTGTTGTTGAACACCTTGCGGCCGCTGGCGTAGTCTACTGCGCGATTGAGCGCGTAGCGGCCGAGTCCGCAGCAGATCGACCCGACCAGGATGCGTTCGGGATTGAGGCTGTTGAACAGGATTTCGAAGCCGCGATCGATCTCGCCGACCGCATCTTCCGGACCGAGATCGACATCGTCGAAGAACAGTTGCCACTGGGTTTCCGGGGCGGGAATGCTGACCGGAATATATTGCTTGCTGACGCCCTTGGCCTTGAGATCGACGATGAACAGCGTGAAGCCGTCGGTCTTCCGCTTCACTTCGGTATGCGGAATGGTGCGCGCGACCACCAGTACGTAATCGGAGCCGTCGGCGTCGGTGATGAAGGTCTTCTGGCCGTTCAGTGAAAAGCGGTCGCCGTTGCGTTTCGCGACCGACGTGATGCGGATCGAATTGGTGCCGGCATCGGGTTCGGTGATCGCGAAGCAGAACCGGGTCTTGCCGGCGCAAGCATCGGGCAGATAGCGCTGCTTCTGCGCTTCGGTACCGTACTTGGCGATCAGGCCGAGGCTCATGGTGGCACCGACCACCAGGTTCAGAAGCGGGATGCCATTGTTGGAGAGCCCCTCGAGGAACAGGTGCATTTCGGTCATGCCCTGGCCGGCCCCGCCATATTGCTCCGGCACCATCATGCCGACGAAACCGTCCGCCGCGACCTTTTGATACAATGCGGCGGGAAACTCGCGCTTCTCCGCGCAGTCGAGCCAGTAGCGGCGATCGTACTGCTTGGCGACGCTGTTGCCGTAATCGAGAATCTGCTGCTGCTCGGTGGTGAGATCGAAATCCATGGATCCGTTCCGCTGAATGCCGGGCGAGATTAGGGATAAGCCGCGACCATTGCAATCTAACAACTGTTCAAAATCTAACAACTGTTAGAATTATGCCCAAAGAGCTTGATGGCTCGCTTGCGTCAAGTCGCTGCGATCAAGGTTCAGGCGCGTTTGAAGCGCGGCAGGGCGATGTCGTCCGAGACCGGCTCGCAGACCAGTTCGACCTCCATGTCGAATGTGACCTCGTCTGATCTACCGCCGGTATAGGTCGAGATCATCCGCGGGCCTTCGGCCAGTTCCACCAGCAGCACGGCATAGGGCACGTCGTTTTTGAAAGCCGGGCCGGGCGCGCGATGGACGACACTGAAGGAATGCACCTTGCCGCGCCCGCTGGCCGGGCGATGCGTCAGATTTTCGCCGCTACAATGGCGGCAGAACCCCTGCTGGTAAAACTGCACGTTGCCGCAATCGCCGCAGTGCTGGAGCAACAATTGGCCGTCGCGCAGGCCGCGCCACAGTGCGGCGGTATCTGCGTCGGGTGAGGGGAGCGGTTTGCGGGCAGCGTCTTCGAGCGAGATCACAGCGTGTTCTCCGTGCCGAGAATGGTGGTGGCGTTGGTAGCGAAGCCGGCGCCGAGGCTGTGGACCAGCCCGAGTTCGGCGCCCGCGACCTGCCGCGCGCCGCATTCGCCGCGCAATTGCGCGACGACTTCGTGAAAGTGGAACAGCGAGCCGGGAATGCCGGAATGTGCGAAGGACAGGAGTCCGCCATGGGTATTGGAGGGAATCTGTCCGCCATAGGTCATCTGGCCGTCGGCGACAAAGCGGCCACCTTCGCCCTTGGGGCAGAAGCCGAGGTCTTCCAGCATCATGATGACGGTGCCGGTGAAGCAGTCGTAAACACCGGCGGTGTGCATGTCCTTCGGGCCGTAGCCGGCCATGTCGTAGGCCCACTGGCTCGATTGCACCGCGCCGGTGGTGGTGAGCGAGGGCATCAGGAAGATATGCTCGTGGGTGTAGCACTCGCCGCCGCCGAGAATGTAGATCGGCTTTTCGATGCCGAGCGCTTTCGCGCGTTCGGCCGATGTCAGCACGAAGGCCGCGCCGCCGTCGGAAATCAGCGAGCAATCGAGCTTGCGATAGGGCGACGTCACCATCTTCGAGTTGAGCACGTCTTCGATGGTGATCGGCTCGGTCTGCTGGGCGCCGGGGGTGCGCGCCGCGTGCTGGCGCTGCGTCACCGCTACTTGCGCCAGTTGCTCCGGCGTGGTGCCGAATTCCTTCATGTGCCGATGCGCCGTCATCGCGAAGGTATTGGCGACCGGAATGCCGAACGGCATCTCGTATTGCTGGTCGCGGCTTTCGGTGAGCGAGCGCAATGCCAGTTCCGGCGTCAGGCCGGACAGCAGGCTGTCGCCGCCGACCACCAGCACGGTCTCGGCAAGGCCGCCGTGGATCGCAGCGGCGGCGATGCTGAACATGGTGGCGGCGGTCGCGCCCGACACCTGCAATGTGTTCGAGAACGTTGGCCGCACGCCGAAATATTCGCTGAAGGCAACGCTGAAGCGATGAAACTGCGCGGCCATCGCCGGGCTCGCCAGCACGCCGTCGATCTCGTTTTTCTGCATGCCGGCATCGGCCAGCGCCTGCTTGGCGGCAGCCGCGGCGAGCCACAGCGGGCTGCGCCCCGGCACCTTGCCGACCGGCGACAGCCCGATGCCGACGATGGCGACCTGTCCGCGCAATGAATTCTTGTGGCCCGCGAGGGCCGCAGCCTTGGTCATGAAATCTCCTATTTCGCGGCGACGGAAGCTGTTTGCGTCAATCGCGCCTCAAGCTCGTGACGCTGCACCTTGCCGCTGGTCGAGCGCGGGAAGTCCGCGAAGTCGATGAAGTGGAATTGCCGCGGGCATTTGTAGCTGGCGAGATCGCGCCGGCACATCGCGGTCAGTTCGGCCTCGGTGAGGCTGTCGTCGCGGCGCGCGATGAACGCCACCGGCACCTCGCCCCACTTGGTATCCTTGGTGCGCACCACGGCAGCCTCTGTGATGCGGGCATCGCTCATCAGTACGCGCTCGATCTCGGCCGGGTAGACATTCTCGCCGCCGGACTTGATCATGTATTTGGCGCGATCGACGAAATCGAGCGTACCGTCGGCGTTGCGGCGGAACACGTCGCCCATGTGGAACCAGCCGCCACGAAAATCGCGCGCGTTGGTTTCATCGGCCTGCCAATAGCCGGAGAACAGCGTCGGGCCGCGAATGGCGAGTTCGCCGGGCTCACCGATCGCGACCTCGTTGTCATCGGGATCGACCAGCTTGATCTCGCAAAAGCTGCTTTGCTGCTTCGAAAGCCGGGTCGGCACATGGCCGATCGGGATCAGATTGGTGCTGGCCGGCGGCAGTCCGGTTTCGGTCGAGCCAAAGCTGTTGATGTAAGGTGCCTGTAGGAGTTGCGTAATGTCAGCGATGGCCTGCGGCGGCACCAGGTCCGCCATCGCGCCGCAGGTGCGTACGCCCTTGACGGTGACGGGGTTGGCGCGAAAACCTTCGACGAGAGCCTCCACCATGCCGGGAATCAGCACGAACCAGCCGATGCGGTAACGCGCGGCAGCGGACAAGAGTGGCGCGGCCTGAAAGCCATCAACGACAATCACGGTACCGCCGCGCAGCAAGGTGGCGAGGGCGTGGTCGGTGGAGGCCATGTGGAACAACGGTGCCCAGGCGACAAAGGATTCGTCGTGCGCGATGTTAAGTTCGGACGAGAATACCAGCGCGCGCGCCATCATTGCGCGATGCGAGATCACTGCGCCTTTCGGCAGGCCGGTGGTGCCGCTGGTATAGAGGATGACGAGGCCATCCTCCGGCTCCGCAGTGATCGGTGATGGCGCGCCGCTCTCAGCTTGCAGTGCTTGTTCGTAGTTCGCACCCAGCGTCACGACATCGCGGACCGATAGCGCGCCATCAAGCGGCGCCGCCAGTTCCGTTTCCGCGATCAGGAGTTTTGGCGAGACCAATTCGATGCAGTAGACCAGTTCGCGCTTCGACAGCCGCCAGTTGAGGCAAGCCGTGATGATGCCAAGTTGCGCGGCCGCCAGTTCAATCTCGAGATATTCGGGGCGGTTGCGCGACAGCAGGGCGACGCGGTCGCCGCGCGCGAGGCCACGCGCGGCCAGCATCGCGGTCGCGCGGTTCACCCGGCCGTTCAATTCTCCGTAACCGATGATGCGGCCGTCGTGTTCGATGGCGGGCGCGTCCGGCTGGATCGCGGCGCGGCTGCGGAACAGGCTGCCGACCGTCGAGCTGGTGCCGGCGGCAATCATTGGCGAACTCTTTTGCCCGTGGTCCATTTTCCGCCTTCCTCCGCGTCCGGCATCCGCCCCGTTCCGGACCGCGCTATAAGAGGCGCTTTGCCGCGCGCCCGCAAGGCCGTCCAAAAACGCCATCCATGTTTTGGAATATCATGAGTTGGCAGGTGTCGGGGGCAAGTCGGCGCTTGCGGCGCCGCGCGATCCCACATAAATTCTAACATCTGTTCGAAAAAGTTTCCATAGCGGGTTGTTCGCTTTTTCGAGGCAGGGACCGATTTCACCGGCCTGGTGCGTGCGTTCTGCGTGAAACAGGCCATCGACCGACGAGGACGCTGATGTCGAACCGCTACGCTGCCTACACTAAACTGAAGCTCGATTATCCGTCGAAGCGAATCCTTCGGATTACCTTCGATCGCCCGGAAACCTACAATTCGGTTGATGCGGAAACCCACACCCAGATCACCAACATCTGGCGCGATATCAACGACGATCCGGATATCAACGCGGTGATCGTCACTGGCGCGGGCAAGGCATTTTCCGCCGGCGGTGATTTCGAACTGATCAAGAGCCTTCTCGATAATCCGGTCGCACGCATGGCGACCTGGAAGGAAGCCAAGGACCTCGTCTACAACGTCATCAATTGCAACAAGCCGATCATTTCCGCGATCAATGGCGTCGCGGTCGGCGCCGGCCTCGTCGTCGGCATTCTGGCGGACGTATCGATCTGCGGCAAATCCGCCAAGATCGTCGACGGTCATACGCGGCTCGGCGTTGCGGCGGGCGACGTCGCCTGCATCATCTGGCCGCTGCTCTGCGGTCTGGCCAAGGCAAAATACTATCTCCTGACCTGCAAGCCGCTGTCCGGCGAGGAAGCCGAGCGCATCGGGCTGGTGTCGCTCTGCGTCGAGGATGCCGAGTTGCAGAAGATCGCACTGGAAACGGCGGAAGACCTCGCCACCGGTGCGCAGAGCGCGATCCGCTGGACCAAGTATTCGCTGAACAACTGGCTGCGCGTGAACGGGCCGCTGTTCGACACCTCGACGGCACTGGAAATCCTCGGGTTCTCCGGACACGAAGCCCGTGAAGGCCTCGCCTCGCATCTCGAAAAGCGCAAACCGTCCTTCCCGCCGGAGTGCCCGGTCTAAGGGTCTAAGAAAGAGTTAGGTGCTCAATGCTTCGAGCGCCTTCCAATTTTCCAAGGAAACACTTCGTCATGGCCGGGCATAGCCGTTCGAAGAACGGCGTCGCTTCGCTCGCCTATGTCCCGGCCATTCACGTCTTTCTTGCCGCAACTCCGTTAAGACGTGGATGGCCGGAATAAATCCGGCCATGACGGTGGTGAGCTTGTGTGGTCGTCAGCCCACCGCCAGTTGCTTGCGCAACGCGTCCACCGTCTCCGGATTAGCGAGCGACGACAGGTCGCCCGGGTCCTTGTTTTCGAACACCGCGCGCAGCACGCGACGCATGATTTTCAGGTTGCGCGTGCGCGGCAGGTCGTCGACGAAGACGATGCGCTCCGGACGGTAGGACGCGCCCATGCCCTTCACCAGCGCGCCGGACAGTTCCTCGGCGATGCCGTCCGACGCAACGCCTGGCATCAGCACGCAGGCGCAGACGATCGTCGATCCCTTCACCGGATGCGGAATGCCGAATACCGCGGCTTCCGCCACCTTGCCGGTCGCAACCAGCAGGCCCTCAAGTTCCGACGGGCCGGTGCGCTTGCCGGAAATCTTGATGGTGTCGTCGGAGCGGCCGAGAATGTAGTAGAGGCCGTCGGTGCCCTGCATGGCGAAATCGCCGTGCACCCAAATGCCAGGCAACGTGCTCCAGTAATTGTCGATGTAGCGCGCATCGGCCTTCCAAAGGCTTTTCGTCAATCCGATCGACGAGTGGCGCAGGATCAGTTCGCCGACCTCGCCGGGCGGCACCTTGTTGCCGGCCAGATCGACGATATCGGCGCCGACGCCGAGCGCCCGTCTTGAGAACGAGCCGGGATTCATCGGGTGGTTCGGCGTGCCGAGGAAGATGCAGCCGCCGACCTCGGTGCCGCCGGAAATATTGATGATCGGCAGTCGCCGCTTGCAGACATGCTCGAAGAACCATTGCCACGGCGCGGCGGTCCATGCCTCGCCGCCGGACGTCGTCATGCGCAGGCTGGAGAGATCGTAGTTCTCCACTTCTTCGCCATAGCGCATCAGGCTGCGCACGATGGTGGGCGAGACGCCGAGATAGCTGACGCGATGGTCCTGGATCAGCCGCCAGAACCGTCCCGTGTCCGGATAATCCGGCGTGCCTTCGGCCACCAGCAGGCTGGCGCCGGCGAAGCTCGGGATGCAGGCGGTCATCGCGCCGACCATCCAGCCCATGTCGCTCATGAAGAAGAAGCGATCGGTCGGCTTGAAGTCGCAGCAGATGATGATGTCGCGCGTCACCATCGAGCCGATGAAGCCGATCTGGGTCCAGACACAGCCCTTCGGCTCGCCGGTGGTACCCGAGGTGTAGAGCAGGATCGCCGGTGCATCGGCCGGCATTTCGACCGTGGCGATATCGCCATTCTTGTCCGTCGTGATGTCGTGCCACCAATGATCGCGGCCGGCGCGCATCGGCGTGTCGATCGACAATCCGCCGCGATCGACCACGACCACGTGCCGCACGCTTGGGGCCTGCTCCAGCGCGATGTCGAGCACGGATTTCAGTGGTCCCGGAGAGCCGCGCCGCCAGGTGCCATTGGCGGTGATCACGGCTTTCGCTTCGCCATGGTTGAGGCGGGAGACGATCGGGGCAGGACCGAAGCCGGAAAACAGCGGCAGCAGGATCGCGCCGAGCTTCATGATCGCGAAGAAGGCCACGAACGTTTCTGGCAGGTTCGGCATGTAAAGCGCGACGACGTCGCCTTGCCCGATGCCGAGATCGCGCAGGCCCTGTGCCAGATGGCAAACTTCGCGATCGAGATCGCGGTAGCTGAGCGTGCGCTGCTCCTTTTTGTCTTCGCCTTCCCACACCAGAAAGGTCTGATCCCACACCGGCGTATCGCGATGCTTGTCGATGCAGTTCAGGACGATGTTGGTGGTGCCGCCGACGCACCAGCGCGCCCATGGTTCGCCGCGCGAGGTATCCAGCATCTTGTCGTAAGGTTTGTAGAAGCGCACGTCGCAGAACTTGAACACCTGCTCCATGAGCCAGGCCGGATCGGTCTCGGCGGCGGCCGCGAGGCTGTCGTAGTCAGCGTGACCGGTAGCGTGGAGGAATGCCGTCAGATTGCTTTGCGCGACGAGATCGGGGGAGGGTTCCCAAACATAACGGTTGGCGTCGCTCATGGGCTGTCCTACGGTCTTTGAATAGAAGGTGCGAAACTACAATACCGCGCCGCGACGATTGACAATAGCTTGTTTCTAACATTTGTTAGATTCATTGCGAATGGCTGGCTGATCCAGCGGGATGGTGGACGTGACTGCTTCTCCGAATGCCGATTTTCTGAAACCGACATCCTTCGTCGATAGCGACTCCACGCCGGTGCGCGAGTTCGCGGCCTCGGCGCTGCGCGGCTTCGAGAATGCGTCGCCGACCGAGAAGGCGATCCGGCTGTTCGACGCGGTGCGCGACCGGATCAAGTACGATCCGTTCACTCTCGGCGTCACGCCGCACGATTACCGCGCCAGCACGGTGGCGCAGCGGCCCTCGAACTACTGCGTGCCCAAGGCGATTTTGCTGGCAGCGGTGCTGCGTGCCGCCGGCATTCCGGCGGCGCCCGGTTTTGCGGACGTGAAGAACCACCTCAACTCGGCCAAACTTTCCGACCTGATGGGGACCGACCTCTTCATCTATCACGGCTATGTCGCGCTATGGCTCGACGGCAAGATGTTCAAGGTGACGCCGGCGTTCAACACCGAACTATGCCAGCGCTTCGGCGTGCGCGAACTGATATTCGACGGCAAGAGCGACGCGCTGTTCCACGAGTTCGATACAAAGAACCGGCGGCATATGGAATATGTCAACGACCGTGGTTGGTTCGTCGATCCACCGATCGATCAGTTGCTGAGCGATATGCACGCAACTTATCCCAAGCTGTGGGAAAAGGGCGTATCCGCAACTGAGACCGCGCCGGTCGAGTTCGCGCCGGATCGCTGATAGTCATCCGTCATTGCGAGGAGCATGGCGACGAAGCAATTCAGTTCTTTCTTTTTGGCTTTGTGGATTGCTTCGCTCGCAATGACCGTGCCGGTAGGCGTCAGGCCTTCCCCGCGTCCTGCTTGGCATACTGCACCGCAACGCGGCCGACCTTCTCGCGCGCGATCACCAGCTTCTGGATCTGCGCGGTGCCGTCGCCGATCTGTAGGCCCATCACGTCGAGATAGCGCTGATGGAACGGCAGGTCGGTGGTGTAACCGTAGTGGCCATGCGTGAGCAGGCATTGGTGGATGATTTCGCACGTGGTCTTCGGCACGTACCACTTGCACATCGCAGCCTCGGCTGTATGCGGCAGGCGGCGGTCGCGCAATGAGAGCGTGTGGAAGCAAAGCTGGCGCATCATGGTGAGTTGCGTCTCGGCTTCCGCCAGCGGGAAACTGACACCCTGGAACTGGGCGATCGGTCGTTCGAACGCGGTGCGCTCGCGCGAGTATTGCCAGGCCTCGTCCACCGACGCCTGCGCCGGGCCGATGCATTCGAGGCCGATCAGGGCGCGGCTGTAGTCGAAGCCGGTCATGATTTTTGAGAAGCCCTTGTTCTCCTCCGCCATCAGGCATTCCGCCGGAATGAACACGTCGTCGAAGAACACCGAGCCGCGCCCGACCGGCTTGGTGCCGATGTCGTCGAAATGGGTGCGGGTGATGCCCTTCTGATTGAGGTCGACGAAGAACGCACTGACGCCGCGCGCGCCGTCCTCCACTTTGCCGGTGCGAGCGAAGATCACCGCGGCGTCGCACTGGTCGGCGCAGCTCATCGAGGTCTTTTCACCATTAAGGCGGTATCCGTTGCCGGATTTCTCCGCGCGAAGAATGAGATTGGCGGCGTCCGATCCGCCGCGTGGCTCGGTGAGGCCGAGGCCGATGATGGCTTCGCCACGCGTCACCTTCGGGAGCCATTCCCTGGCGACGTCGGGTGTCGCATGCTGCGCCACCATGCCCCCCATCAGCGAGGCGAGCAGTTGCACGTAGCTGGCGTTGAAGTCGGCATAGGCGATCTGCTCGATGATGACGCCGGCGGTGACGCTGCTTTCGCCGAGGCCGCCATAGGCTTCCGGGATGTCGACGCCGATCAGGCCGAGCGATCCCATCTCGGTGAGCATTGCGCGGTCGAGGCGGTGCTCGGTGGCGCGCCTCTGGTAGTGCGGCGCCAGCTTTTCGGTGGCGAAGCGCTGTGCGGCCTCGCGGAATGCTTCCTGCTGCTCGTTCAGCGTGGTGTCCAAGGGGCCCTCACGAAATGTCTTGATTTCTTGAAGCATTCTAACAACTGTTAGAATGTCCGCAATGCCAACGAGAGCCACGTCATGCAAGCCGATCCCGGTCTGTCGCGCTATCCCCATCTTCTCGCGCCGCTCAAGGTCGGCGGAACGACCTTGCGTAACCGGATGATCATGGGGTCGATGCACACCCGGCTCGATATGGAAGAGAACGGCGTGGAAAAGATGGCCGCCTTTCTCGCCGAGCGTGCCAGGGGTGAGGTCGGGTTGATCATCACCGGTGGCTACGCACCGAATACCGCCGGATTGATCGAGCCGGGTGGACCGATACTCACCGACCGCGCGCAAGTGCCGGAACTGCGGCAGATCACCGACGCGGTGCATCGCTACGACAGCAAGATCTGCCTGCAAATCCTGCATTCCGGCCGCTACGCCAAGCAGGAGGAGTGCCTCGGGCCGTCCAGCATCCGTTCGCGCATCAACCGCTACACGCCGCGCGCGATGACCGGCGAGGAGATCGAGCAAACGATTGCGGATTACGTGCGTTGCGCGACGCTGGCGCAAGAAGCCGGGTTCGACGGTGTCGAGATCATGGGCTCGGAAGGCTACCTCATCAACGAATTCACCGTGCTGCGCACCAACGACCGCACCGACGAATGGGGCGGTTCCGAGGAGAACCGCCATCGCCTTCCGGTGGAACTGGTGAAGCGCGTGCGCGCCGCGACCGGCAAGGATTTCATCATCATCTATCGCATCTCCGCGCTCGATCTGGTCGAGGGCGGTGCTACCGGCGATGAGATCGACCGGTTGGCGCAACGGGTCGAGGCCGTGGGTGCCGATATCCTCAACACCGGCATCGGCTGGCACGAAGCCAGAGTGCCGACCATCGCCTATCCGATCCCGCGCGGAGCGTGGCGCTTTGCCGCGGCGCGGATCAAGCGCGCGGTGAAAATTCCGGTGGTGGCGTCGAACCGCATCAACACGCCGGAATTAGCTGAGGACGTGATCGGCTCCGGCGATAGCGATCTGGTGTCGATGGCACGGCCGATGCTGGCCGATCCGTTCTTCGCGCAGAAAGCGCGCGAAGGAAAGCCGGAAACCATCAACACCTGCATCGCTTGCAATCAGGCATGTCTGGATTTGATCTTCTCGGAACGCAGCGCGACCTGTCTGGTCAATCCGCGCGCCTGCCGCGAGACGCTGTTCGAGGAGGGGCCTGCGGCGCGTTCGCGCAAGGTGGCGGTGGTCGGCGCTGGCGCCGGCGGGCTCGCCGCGGCCGCGGAAGCCAGCCGGCGTGGTCACAAGGTGACGCTATTCGAGGCCTCCGATCGCCTCGGCGGGCAGATCAATCTGGCGCGCGCGGTGCCGGGCAAAGTCGAGTTCGACGAAATGCTGCGCTACTACAGCGGACGTATCGAAGCAGGGCAGGTGAGCTTGCGGCTGAATACGCCCGTCTCCAAGGCGGACCTCGCCAACGAAGGTTTCGATGCGGTGGTGGTGGCGTCCGGCGTGCACCCGCGTATGCCGGCGATTCCCGGCATCGATCATTCCAGCGTCGTCGTCTACAGCGATCTTCTCAGCGGCAAGCGCAAGGCGGGGCGACGCGTCGCCGTCATCGGGGCGGGTGGCATCGGTTTTGACGTCGCCGAATATCTCTGCCACTCACAGCCGGGCGAGACGCCGAAACATCGCGCACTCGATCTCGCCGATTTCCAGCGCGAGTGGAACATCGACGCAACTCTGTCGCAGCCGGGCGGCCTCTCTGGCGATCCGCTGGCGCCGCGCGAGGCGTCGCGCGAAATCACCATCCTGCAACGCAAGGCATCCCGCCCCGGTGCGGGGCTCGGCGTGTCCACCGGCTGGATTTTGCGCAGCAGCCTCGCCAAGCGTGACGTGAAACTGTTGGCGGGCGTCAGCTATGACCGCATCGACGACGCGGGGCTCCACATCACCGTCGACGGAAAGCCGCAGGTGCTCGCCGTCGATACCATCGTGATTTGCGCCGGGCAGGACTCTAACCGCAGCCTTTACGATGAGTTGCGCGCCAGCGGCATCGAGGCGCATGTAATCGGCGGTGCGAAGGAGGCCGCCGAACTCGATGCCATGCGCGCGATCGATGACGGCGTGAGGGTCGGGCAGGCGCTGTAAGCTTGCACTGTTTGGACGATCACGACGGGATGAGTTGAAATTGTATCGTCATTGTGAGCGAAGCGATCCAGTCTTTCTTCCGGAGTCTGGATTGCTTCGTCGCTGGCGCTCCTCGCAGTGACGGCAAAATAGGCTATCGAGCCTAAACGCTCTCGCTCAAATGCAGGACGATCCTAACCCTTCCCCGGCTGGCCGTCGCCGCGTTCCCGCGTGGCGAACTTCATCATGTCGATCATCTGCCGCGCGTCATGGGCGAGGTGCAGCGTCTCGCCGCCGTCGATGTACCATTCCTCGCCGGTGACGAATTTCCCGAGCGGCGAGGCGAGGAAGATGATCGCGGCCGCGATATCCTCGACGTCGCCCATGTGGCCCATGACGTTACGGTTGAGCTTGAGCCATTGATCCGGATCGATCGGGTAATGGCCCATGCCCTCGGTCTTCACCGTGCCAGGTGCGACACAATTGAGGCGGATGCCGAACTCCGCCCATTCGAACGCTAGCGTTTTCATCATCGCCAGCACGCCGCCGCGCGCTGCCGCGGTATGAACAAAGCCGCTGAGCCCCGAGCGCACGCAGGCGGTGACGAACACGATAGAGCCGCCGTTTTTGAACATGAAGTGATCGGCAGCGGCTTTCGTCATCTGCCACGAGCCGACCAGGTTGTTGCGGATGACGGTCTCAAAACCCTTGTTGTTCAAGTCGCGCGCCGGTGTGACGAATTGCCCGCCGGCATTGTTGACGAGAATATCGAGCTTGCCGAATTCGCTGCGGATGCGTTGCATCGCCGCCTCGATCTGTTCGGGCTGGCGGATGTCGCCGGAAATCGCGATGGCCTCGCCGCCGGCGTCGCGGATGGTTTTGGCGCAATCCTCGATCGGTTCCGGCCGTCGGCCCAGCACCACCACCTTGGCGCCCGACTGCGCCATTTCCAGCGCGGTGGCGCGACCCATGCCTGTGCCGCCGCCGGTGACAAGGGCAACTTGATCCTTCAACAGGTCGGGAGCGAAACGCATTTTAGCTGTGAGTTGCATGGCGGTCCTGAAGTTGGCGGTGGCAATTAAGGGTCGCAGCGAGGATCAATTCGAGATAATCTAACAGATGTTAGAATTTTCGAAAGGGTTTCCCGATGCCGGAGAATGCGCCGATCCGCTATGTCGTCGAGGACGGCATCGCCACTGTCACCATCGACCGTCCCGAGCGTAAGAACGCGCTATCGGTCGAGGCGATGAACGGTCTGACGGAAGCGTGGGCACGCGTCGAGGATGACAAGGCGGTGCGTGTCGTGATCCTCACGTCGGCGGATTGTGGCGTGTTTTCAGCGGGGCTCGATTTGCGGCAGGCCGCCGAAATCCGCGCGCGCGACGGCGTCGATATTCTCACCCTGATGCGTGACCCGATGCAGACGGCGATGCGCAACGTCACGAAGCCGATCATCGCGGCGATGACCGGCTCGCTGATGGCTGGCGGCATGCTGCTGGCGATCAAATCGGACTTGCGCGTCGGCCTGCGCGGCACGCGTGCCGGCATCACCGAGGTCAAGATGGGGCGCGGCTCGCCATGGGCGGTGCCACTGCTCTGGATGCTGCCGCAGCCGGTGTTGATGGAACTGGTGCTGACCGGCGAAACCGTGCCGATCGAGCAACTCGCGAGCTACGGCTTCCTGAACTATCTGGAGGATACGCCGGACGCCGTGCGCGCCCGCGCGCTGCAACTGGCGCGCAAGATCGTCGAGGGGGCGCCGCTGTCGGTGAAGGCCGCCAAGGGAAGCGTGCTGGCGGCGATGGACCTCGGCCTTGAAAACGGACTGATCGAAGCCGGCCGTCTTCATGAGGAGGTCTACGCCAGTCAGGATGCCATCGAAGGACCGAAGGCATTCGCCGAAAAGCGCAAGCCGAATTGGCAGGGGAAGTGAAGGGCAGATCGTCATTTCAGCATCGCGCACTGTCGATCGTCATTGCGAAGAGTGCAAGCGACGACGCAGATCTTGCTTTATGATTTTCTGGATTGCTTCGTGGAGCCCGTACGCGAACAGCGCAAAGCGCTGATCCGAATGCTCGCAGTGAAAGTTACACTCCGCGCTCACCTCCGTCATGCCCGCGCTTGTCGCGGGCATCCACTTTTTTTGCCTGCCACAGCCTAAGACGTGGATGGCCGGGACAAGCCCGGCCATGACGACAAATATAGGTACTTCGAGATGGAATTCCCTACCGTTTCACGCCATCAAAAATGATCGACTCGGTACGGCGCGCGAGTTTTTGGACGGCGTCTTTCTTGCTGAGGTCGAACCACTCCACCGTCCAGTTCAGCGCACCGAGCACGAAGATGCGCAGCGGAATGAGTTCGATGTCGGAACGGATTTCGCCAGCCTTTTGCGCGTCTGAAAGCAGGCGGTCCCAATAGCGTGCATAGGCGCGGCGGATGGCGCGGTGCGGTCCCTTGAGGCGCTCCGGCAACTGGCCGTAGATGCGGATGTTGGCCGATGTGAAGTCGCTGGCGTCGTGCAGCGCCACGAGATGCGCCTCGATGGCGAGCGCGATCTTCTGGCGATGGGAGATGTCGCCGGCTTGTTTGAGTTTCAGCTTCACCCCGTTGAAGACGCGACGCAGGCCCTCGTCGAGCACTTCGTCGAGGATCGCATCCTTGGAGTCGAAATAATAATAGATGCTGCCGGCCTGGATTTCGGCGAGATCGGCGATCTGGCGCAGCGTCGTTGCCGAGTAGCCCTGACGACGGAACAGTTTCGCGGCCGATTCGAGAATCGCCTCGCGCGATTTCTGTGATTTCGAAGCGGTGGATGTATCGGCCGCATCGCGCGGCACAGCATCACCACCGGTTGTTGACCGGCGCCGACGGGGTGTTGTGAGTGCTGGTTTTGCGCGACTGGACGATTTGGCTTGCGGCATCGTGGGAAGGGGGCGGCTGGAATCTTGCGTCGTCCGTCGCCTCGGGGCCATGTTTTGCGGCTTCTCGGTTTAAAAGGTGATCGGATTGGATGAGTGAATGATGAGCCAAGTTTAAGCGAGAATCGCGCTGCGCGCTACCGTTGGATGCTTTGTCCCGAAACCTCTCCAACTGCGCAAGTGCAACACGCGTCGGCCGAACAGCGACTCGACGCAAGTGGCATCCGGGGTTTGGCGGCATCTTGACGCAATGTCCCGGACCTGAAGTCCGCACTGCACAACAAAGGTGGCTGCCGTGGCGAAAAGCCCGTTCTACAACGCCGATCATGAGGCCTTTCGCGACGTCGTGCGCCGCTTCGTCCAGAAGGAGATCGAACCTTACGCCCATGAATGGGACGAGGCCGGGACTTTCCCGCGCGAGCTCTACCGCAAGGCGGCGGAGATCGGCCTGCTCGGGCTCGGCTTCCCGGAGGAATACGGCGGCACGCCGTGCGACAATTTTATGTGGATCGTCTCGGTGCAGGAACTGGCGCGTGCCGGGGCTGGCGGCGTCAGTGCGAGCCTCAAGAGCAATTCGATCGGCGCGCCGCCGATCGCGCGCGCCGGTACGCCGGAATTCAAGGCGAAGGTGCTGCCGGAAATTCTTTCCGGCGAGAAAATTTCAGCGCTCGCCATCACCGAGCCGAGCGGTGGCTCCGACGTCGCCAACCTGCGCACCAGTGCGCGGCGCGAGGGCGACGTCTATGTCGTCAACGGCGAGAAGACCTTCATCACCTCGGGGATGCGCGCCGATTACATCACCACGGCGGTGCGGACCGGTGGGCCGGGGCCGGCCGGTGTCAGCATGCTGGTGATCCCCGGCGATACGCCCGGCCTGTCGCGCACGCCGTTGAAGAAAATGGGCTGGTGGGCCTCCGACACCGCGACCTTGCATTTCGACAACTGCCGCGTGCCCGCCGGCAACCTGCTCGGCGAGGAAAGCGCGGGCTTCAAGATCATCATGCACAATTTCAACAGCGAGCGCCTGACCATGGCGGCGGGCTGCACCGCGGCGGCGCGGGTCTGTCTCGACGAGGCCATCGAGTATGCGAAACAGCGCCACACTTTCGGAAAACCGTTGACCCAGCATCAGGTGATCCGTCACAAGCTGGTGGACATGGCGCAGCGCGTTGCGGCTTCGCAGGCCATGCTCGAAATGCTGGCGTGGCGGCTCGATCAGGGCGAAAGTCCGGTGGCCGAAATCTGCATGTTGAAAAATCAGGCGACGCAGACCATGGCGTTCTGCGCTTCCGAAGCGGTGCAGATCTTCGGCGGCGCCGGCTTCATGCGCGGTGTCAAGGTCGAGCGCATCTACCGTGAGGTCAAGGTCAATGCGATTGGTGGCGGCACCGAGGAGATCATGAAGGATCTCGCCAGCCGCCAGATGGGATTATAATAAAACGAGAGGGACGACCGAGGATGCTTTTCACCGCCGATCACGACGAACCGCGCCGCATTCTGCAAAAATTTATCGCCAACGAGATCAATCCGCATGTCGATCAATGGGAGGCGGATGGCATCTTCCCGGCGCACGAGCTGTTCAAGAAGCTGGGCGACCTCGGCTTCCTCGGGCTCAACAAGCCGGTGGAATTCGGCGGGCAGGGGCTCGACTATAGCTATGCGCTGATGATGGCCGAGGAGCTCGGCAACATCCGTTGCGGCGGTGTGCCGATGGCGATCGGCGTGCAGACCGACATGGCGACGCCGGCGCTGGCGAAGTTCGGCTCCGATCAGGTGCGGCGCGAATTTCTCGCCCCTGCGGTCGCCGGAGACATGGTGGCTTGCATTGGCGTGTCAGAGCCCGGCGCGGGTTCGGACGTCGCCTCGATCAAGACCAATGCGCGCTCGGACGGCGACGACTACGTCATCAACGGCGGCAAGCTGTGGATCACCAACGGCACCCAGGCTGACTGGATCTGCCTTCTGGCGAATACATCGGATGGTCCGGTTCATCGCAACAAGTCGCTGATCTGCGTGCCGATGAAGAGCAAGGGCGTCAACGTCGCGCGCAAGCTCGACAAGATGGGGATGCGGTCATCCGACACCGCGCAGATATTCTTCGAGGACGTGCGGGTGCCGAAACGCAATCGCATCGGCGAGGAAGGCAAGGGCTTCACCTATCAGATGGTCCAGTTTCAGGAGGAGCGGCTGTGGGGTGCGGCCGCCGGGCTGAAGCGCCATGAGGCCACCATCGCCGACACCATCGAATATACCCGTAACCGCATGGCGTTCGGCCAGAGCATCCTCGACAATCAGGTGGTGCATTTCCGCCTCGCCGAACTGCAAACCGAGGTCGAATTGCTGCGCTCGCTGATCTATCGCGCCGCCGAGGCGATGCTTGTCGGCGAGGACGTCACCAAGCTCGCCACCATGGCGAAATTGCGCGCCGGTCGGCTTAACCGCGAAGTGCCTGACGCCTGCCTGCAATATTGGGGCGGCATGGGCTTCATGAACGAGACGCTGGTGAGCCGGTCCTACCGCGACGGCCGCCTGACCTCGATCGGTGGCGGCGCCGATGAGGTAATGCTGTCGATCCTGTGCAAGATGATGGGCACGCTGCCGGGTGCGAAGGCCAAGACGAAGACCTCGGAGGCGAAATGATCACGTTGTATCACTGCTTTGCCGCGCGCTCGTTCCGTCCGCTGTGGATGTTGGAAGAACTGGGGCTGTCCTACGACCTCAAGATGCTGCCGTTTCCGCCGCGTGTGCTGGCGAAGGAGTATCTCGCCATCAATCCGCTCGGCACCATCCCGTTTATGATCGACGGCGAAACCAAAATGTCGGAATCCTCCGGCATCTGTTACTATCTCGGCACCCGTCATGGGCCGACGCCGCTGATCGTCGGGCCGGACGAGCCGGCTTACGGCGCATTTCTGAACTGGATGTATTTCAGCGACGCGACGCTGACGTTCCCGCAGACACTGGTGCTCCGCTATACGCAACTCGAGCCGGAGGAACGGCGCAATCCACAGGTCGCGCAGGATTACGCGAAATGGTTCCTGGGCCGGCTGCGGGTCGTCGAGGCGGCGGCCGGGCAGGCGGAGACGCTGTGTGCCGGCCGTTTCACTGCCGCCGACATCGTTATCGGTTATGCGCTGCGGCTTGCGGAAAACCTTGGCCTCTCCAAGGATTTCGGGCCGAATGTCGCTGCTTACTGGCAGCGCCTGCAACAGCGCGAAGGCTACAAGCGCGCCGTCGCCGCCGAAATCCGTGCCAGCGAGGAGCAGAAGGTTCCACGGCGGACGTGAGGCCGCGACTGTGCGTCATGGCCGGAATAAATCCGGCCATGACGAGGAAAACTGAAGCCGCGCGATTGGACAGGCCACCCTTCGGACCCCCTTTGTCGCGATGCTTCGCCGCAGGCCCGAACCGGCATCGTTCGGCGGTGACTTCCGGTCCGGTTGCTGTATGCTCAATGTGCCCCATAGAGGGCCGCGCCGGGCCACGACCCAGCGTGACAGGCATCGCAATCGCGGGAGCGAACAGCATGGATAACGGCGCGCGGCCGGCATCAGCACATCTGATGTTGATCAGTCCGGAGCGGGTTTTTTACGCCGGGCTGCTCGGCAAGCCGCGGCAGCGGACCAGCGGCGGCCTGGATATCTATGTCGCATTGCATGGGGAACTCAGCGTCGCTCAGGGCGGGACAGTAACCCGTGGCGAGATCGTCGTAGTGCCGCCTTATACCGTGCACAGCGTCGAGAGCGATTATCCCTCGACGATCTGCATGGTGATCGAGCCGGAAACGGTGTTGCCGTCGGCGCTGTCGGAGCTCGAACAGCGACTGCGCGGGCCGGCCGGCAAGGCGATAGCCGAGCGGATCCGCGGAGCATATGACGCGTTGCGCATCACCGGACGTCGCGAAGGGTTCACTACCTGCGAGTTCGACACCATCTTCTTCGGCGAGCCGCTCGCGGCGCGCGTACTCGATCCGCGGATCGTCGATGCCATCGCCAAGTTGTGCGAATTCTCCAACGTGAACGTCAACGCGGCCGAATGCGCGGCGGCGGTGCGGTTGTCGCAGTCGCGCTTCCTGCACCTGTTCAAGGAGCAGACCGGCGTGTCGTTCCGCGCCTTCCGCGCCTGGAAGCGGGCGCGGCATCTCCTGCATTACGTCAACGAGAACATCAATCTCGCGCATTTGGCGCAGGATATCGGTTATCCGGATTCGACCCATTTCAGCCATTCGATCCGCCGGTTCTACGGTTTGAAGCCGCGCGCCATTTTCATCGGCTCGCGGGACCTCGCGATCTATCGCAGCGACGCGTCGATCGGCCTCGGCCTTCGCTCCGGTCGGTCGTGAGAGCTGATAATTTCGTCATGACCGGACTTGTCCCGGTGATCCGCGATTGTTGTAAGCGGTTGGTCAAGACGTGGATGGCCGGAATAAATCCGGCCATGACGGGCTGTAATGAAACGGCCCGAATGTGCCAATCCCTCTTCGGTCGTGCGGCAAGACGCAAGGCGTCGCAATAGCCGGTTGACGCAAGAAGCCGCCCGGGTGGTTTCGCATCATGTCCTCACGCATCCGCCGGTTCGCGATCGGCAGGCAAATGAGGGCTTTTCCGGCATGAGCGACAAGGTTGTCATCACCTGCGCGCTGAACGGCGTGCTGACCGATCCCAAGCAGCATCATGTGCCGGTGACGCCGGAGGAAATGGCGCGCGAGGCCAAGGCCGCCTATGACGCCGGCGCCAGCGTCATGCATATCCATCTGCGCCAGCAGGCGCCGAACAAGGGGCATCTGCCGTCGTGGGAGGTGAGCGTTTCGCGCGAGATCCAGCAGGCGATCCGCGAAGCCTGCCCCGGCGTCGTCATCAATCACACTACCGGCACTTCCGGCCCCGAATATGCCGGGCCGCTCGCCTGTGTGCGCGAGACGAAGCCGGAGATGGCGGCATGCAACGCCGGCTCGCTGAATTACCTGAAAGTGAAGGCCGACAACACCTGGGCGTGGCCGCCGATGATGTTCGACAATTCGGTGGAGAAGGTGCAGGATTTTCTCGACGCGATGAATGACGCCGGCACTGTGCCGGAGTTCGAATGCTTCGATGTCGGCATTGTCCGGTGCGTCGGCATGTATCGCCAGGCCGGCATGTATGCGGGGCCGCTGGAATACAACTTCGTCATGGGCGTCGCGTCGGGTATGCCGGCCGATCCCGAATTGCTGCCGATCCTGCTCAAGCTGAAGCTGCCCGAAGCCAACTGGCAGGTTACTGCGATCGGCCGCGCTGAAATCTGGCCGCTGCACCGGCGTTGCGCCGAGCTGGGTGGCCATTTGCGCACCGGGCTCGAGGATACCTTCTATCGACCCGACGGCAGCAAGGTGACGTCAAACGGGCAGTTGATCGAAACCATGGCGACATATGCGCGCGAGGCCGGCCGCAGCATTGCAAGTCCGGCGGACGCGCGGCAGATTTTTGGAATTCGGAACTAGGCTTGGAATAGCAGGGTCAGCGGCCGCAGAGTCGCGACCTGACATCATTGGGAGGAGGATCATCATGAGCAATCTGGAAGCCACTGGCGGCGTACCGGGGCCGGGCCGCATCGGCCGTGTCGCGGTCGGCGATCTTTTGAAGCGCGCCGCGCGCCGCTTTCCTGACCGCATCGCGTTGACCGAAGGCGCGCGCCGCGTCAGCTACACCGAGCTGGAGCGTGACGCCAATCGCTTCGCCAATTATCTCGTGTCGCGCGGGCTCAAGCCGGGCGACAAGATTTCGACCATCTGCAACAACTCGGTCGAGTTCGTCAAAGCGCTGTTCGGCATTCATCGCGCCGGACTGGTATGGGTGCCGATCAACACCATGCTCGGCCCCAACGACATGAGCTACATTCTCGATCACGCCGGCGTTCGCTTCGCGCTGATCGACGACAATCTGCATGCGCAGCCGGATCGCCGCGCGGCATTGGAGCAGCGTGGCATAGGATTGATTGCGGTCGATCTCGCCGGCAAGGCGAAAGAGCAGGGGCTTGAAGAATTCAATGCGCTGCTCGAAGGGCAATCCGACATCGAGCCGGAGATCGCCTTCGACGATCGCGATCTGGCGATGATCATCTACACCAGCGGCACCACGTCGCGGCCGAAGGGTGCGATGCATTGCCACCTCGCGGTGGTGATGGCGGCGATGAGCAACGCCATCGAGATGCATCTCGATCGCAACGACGGCATCACGGGCCAGTTCCCGCTGTTCCACTGCGCGGCGCATGTGCTGCTGCTGACCTATCTCGCGGTCGGCGGCAAGATGGCGCTGATGCGCGGCTTCGATCCCGTCGCCTGCATGGAGGCGATCCAGCGGGACAAGCTGTCGATCTTCATCGGTCTGCCGCTGATGTATCAGGCGATCCTCGATCACCCGCGCCGCAAGGAGTTCGATCTCTCCACCCTGCGGACCTGCATCTACACCATGGCACCGATGCCACGCCCACTGCTGGAGCGTTGCGTTGCTGAACTGTGCCCGAACTTCGTGCAGCCGAGCGGCCAGACCGAGATGTATCCCGCGACGACGATGTCGCAGCCGGATCGACAGCTCAAGCGTTTCGGTAACTACTGGGGCGAGTCGATGATCGTCAACGAAACCGCGATCATGGACGACGACGGCAACCTGCTGCCGCGCAACCAGGTCGGCGAGATCGTGCATCGTGGTCCCAATGTGATGCTCGGCTACTACAAGGACCCGAAGGCCACCGAGGACGCCCGCAAGTTCGGCTGGCATCACACCGGCGATCTCGGCCTGATCGACGATCACGGCGAGGTGTTGTTCCTCGATCGCAAGAAGGACATGATCAAGTCTGGCGGCGAGAATGTCGCCTCGGTCAAGATCGAGGAAACGCTGATGGCGCATCCGGCGGTGCTCGCCGCCGCCGTGGTCGGCCTGCCGCATCCACAGTGGGGCGAGGCCGTTTCTGCCTTCATCAAGCTCAAGCCCGGTGCGCAGGCGGACGAGATGGCCATCATCGAGCATTGCCGCCAGCATCTCGGCGGCTTCCAGGTGCCGAAGTTCATCAAGCTGCTGGACGAGATGCCGATGACCGCCACCGGCAAGCTGCGCAAGGTCGAGTTGCGTCAGCAATACACCGATCATTTCGCGCAGGGGTGATCGCCCCCGCTCAATTGGAGAATTAGCGCCAACATGGCTGTCATTGAATCGACCATCGCGACCGGTAGCGCCGGTTTCAAGGCCAACCGCGACGGCATGTTGGCGCTGATCACGCGGATGCGGATGCTGGAGGAGCGCAGCCGCGCCAAGTCCGCCGCCGCCAAGGAGCGTTTCCACAAACGCCACCAATTGCTGCCGCGCGAGCGCGTGGCGCTGGTGCTCGATCCCGGCGCGCCGTTTCTCGAACTCTCGACACTCGCCGGCTACATGTTCGATGTGCCGGACCCCGACAAGAGCGCGCCGGGCGGCGGGCTTGTCGCCGGCATCGGCTTCGTCTCCGGCATCCGCTGCATGGTCAGCGCCAACGACGCCGGCATCGATGCCGGTGCGTTGCAACCCTATGGCCTCGACAAAACCTTGCGAGTGCAGGAACTGGCGCTGGAGAACCGGCTGCCCTACGTGCAACTGGTGGAGAGCGCCGGCGCGAATCTGCTGCGCTACCGCGTCGAGGATTTCGTGCGCGGCGGTAACATTTTTCGCAATCTGGCGCGACTGTCGGCGGCGGGATTGCCGGTGGTCACCGTCACGCACGGCTCGTCGACCGCGGGCGGGGCGTACCAGACCGGATTGTCGGACTACATCGTCATGGTGCGCGGCCGCACGCGCGCGTTCCTCGCCGGGCCGCCGTTGCTGAAGGCCGCGACCGGGGAAATCGCGACCGAAGAAGAGCTCGGCGGCGCGGTGATGCACACCAGCGTCTCCGGTCTTGGCGATTATCTCGCGGAAGACGATCGCGACGCCTTGCGCATTGCGCGCGACATCATGGCCGGGCTCGACTGGGATCGACCGCAGGCGGACGCGAAACGCATCGAGGCGCGGCCGCCGCGCTACGATGCCGAGGAATTGCTCGGCATCATGCCGATGGATCACAAGCGTCCCGTCGATATGCGGCAGGCCATCGCGCGCTTCGTCGACGATTCTGATTTCGTCGAGTTCGGCCCGGACTACGGCCCGGCAACGATATGCGGGCAGGCGCGCATCGAAGGCCATGCGATCGGCATCATCACCAACAACGGGCCGCTCGATCCGGCCGGCGCCAACAAGGCGACGCACTTCATTCAGGCATGCTGCCAGTCGCAGACGCCGCTGCTCTATCTCAACAACACCACCGGCTACATGGTCGGCAAGGCCTATGAAGAAGCCGGCATGATCAAGCATGGCTCGAAGATGATTCAGGCGGTGACCAGCGCCACCGTGCCGCAGATCACCATCTATTGCGGCGCGTCGTTCGGGGCCGGCAATTACGGCATGTGCGGGCGCGGCTTCCATCCGCGTTTCTGCTTCTCGTGGCCCAACGCCAAGACGGCGGTGATGGGCGGCGAGCAGGCGGCGGAAACCATGGCGATCGTCACCGAGGCCGCCGCTGCCCGCAAGGGCGCGCCGGTGGAACGCGACAAGATCGATGCCATGAAGGCGAAGATCACCGCGGTGTTCGACGGTCAGATGGATGTGTTCTCCACCAGCGCCCGCGTGCTCGACGACGGCGTGATCGATCCGCGCGACACCCGCGCGGTGCTGGCCGAGGTGATGGCGATCTGCCGCGAGGGTGATGCGCGAACGCCGCATCGCATGCAGTTCTCGGTGGCGCGGCCATGATCGGAGACGCAATCGTGAAGCTCACCCCGTTCCGCAAAATCCTTGTCGCCAATCGCGGCGAGATCGCGCTGCGCGTGATGCGCACCGCGCGCCGCCTCGGCTTCGCGACGGTTGCGGTCTATTCCGATGCCGACGCCGATGCAGCCCATGTTCGTGCCGCCGATCAGGCGGTGCGGATCGGTGAGCCGCTGCCGGCGCAATCCTATCTGCGCATCGATGCCATCATCGCGGCGGCGAAAGCGACCGGTGCCGATGCCGTGCATCCGGGTTATGGTTTCCTCGCCGAGAACGAGGATTTCGCCGCTGCATGTCGTGACGCTGGCCTCGTGTTCATCGGGCCGTCGCCGCAAGCCATCGAATCGATGGGTAACAAGGCCGGCGCCAAGGCGATCATGCAAAAGGCCGGTGTGCCTTGCGTTCCCGGCTATCAGGGCGAGGACCAGTCCGACGCCACCATGGCGGCCGAGGCTGCGCGCATCGGCTTCCCGGTGATGATCAAAGCGGTCGCAGGTGGTGGCGGGCGCGGAATGCGGCTGGTCGAAAGCGTGGAGGCGTTTCCGGATCATCTGCGCAGCGCGCGCTCCGAGGCGCAGGGGGCGTTCGGCGATCCCACCGTTATTCTCGAGCGCGCCATCGTCGAGCCACGCCACATCGAGATTCAGGTGTTCGGCGACCGCTACGGCAACGGCATCCATCTCGGCGAACGCGATTGCTCGGTGCAGCGCCGCCACCAGAAGGTGATCGAGGAAGCGCCGTCGCCGGCAGTGACACCGGAGTTGCGCGCGCGCATGGGCGATATCGCGGTGAAGGCGGTCAAAGCCATCGGTTACGAGGGCGCGGGCACGCTGGAGTTCCTGCTCGATAGCGCGGGCAACTTCTACTTCATGGAGATGAACACGCGACTGCAAGTCGAGCACCCGGTGACCGAAGCCATCACCGGCCTCGATCTGGTCGAGTTGCAACTGCGCATCGCCGGCGGCGAGCCGCTGACGTTCAAACAGGAGGACGTCCGTTTCTCCGGCCATGCCATCGAGGTACGGCTGTGTTCGGAGGATGCCCGCCATGGCTTCATGCCGCAGTCGGGCCGCATGCTGGAATGGCAGCCGGCGGCGCATCTGCGCGTCGAGCATGCGCTGCACTCGGGCATCGAGATCCCGCCGTTCTACGATTCCATGATCGCCAAGGTGATCGCCCACGGCGCAACGCGTGACGAGGCGCGGCGTCGGCTGATCCACGGGCTCGAGCAGACGGTGGCGTTCGGCGTTACCACCAATCAGGAGTTTTTGACCTCGTGCCTGCGCAATGAGGTGTTCGCCAAAGGCGGTGCGACCACCGCCTTCATCGGGCAACACGGCGACGAGTTGCTGGCGCGGGCTCCTGCCGCCGGGATCGCCAATGACCTGTTGGCGGCGCTGCTGCTCTATGTCACCGATCCGCACGCCGCGCCGTGGCGCGCCGGCCGTTCGCTGGCGACAACTTTTCCGATGCTGATGAGCTTCGCCATCGATAGCGAGGCCTGTGAGATCGAGATCGCGCGAACCCGCGAAGGCGACTACGCGATCGGTTCGAACGGGGAGGGCCGCCGCATCGCCATCGCCGCTCTCGACGGCGGGACCATCCGCGTCAAGGCCGATGGCCTGACCGAGAGCGTGCGCTATCGCCGTGACGGTGGCCACCTTTATATTCTGCGCGACGGTGCGGTGCTGGCGGTTCGCGATCTCACCCGCGCCGCGCCGGAGCGCGCGGTGGCGGGCGGCGGCGACGGCAAGTTGCGCGCCGCGCTCAATGGTCGCGTGGTGGCGGTGCTGGTCATGCCCGGTGATGCGGTCAAGGCCGGGCAGCCGGTGGCGACGTTGGAGGCCATGAAGATGGAGCACGTGCATGTCGCGCCGGTTTCGGGCATCATCGCGGAACTCGGCGTCACCGAGGGCGAACAGGTCACCACAGGCCACATCGTCGCGGTGATCGATCCGGCGAAAGATTGACCGAAAACCAGGGACACAACGGACGATGGCGGACAATTCGAGCGTACTACAGGAAAAGCGCGGGCAGGCCCTCTGGATCACCATCAATCGGCCTGAGAAGCGCAACGCGCTCAACGCCGAGGTGATCGCCGGTATCGCGCGCGGCTATCGCGAGGCGCATGACGATCCCGCCATCCGCGTCATCGTGCTGACCGGAGCGGGCGACAAGGCATTCTGCGCCGGCGCCGATCTGGCGAACACCGGCGGCGCCTTCGCGGCAATGGATTTCGCCAAGCCCAACGTCGATTACGCCGACCTGTTGCGGCTGACGCAGAGCGCCACCAAGCCGTCGATCGCGCGCATCAACGGGGTCTGCATGGCTGGCGGTATGGGCCTCTTGTGCATGACCGACATGGCGGTGGCGACGGAGACGGCGATCTTCGGCCTGCCGGAGGTCAAGGTCGGTGTATTCCCGATGCAGGTGATGAGTCTGCTGCAATCGCTGGCGCCGCGTCGGCTGATCAACGAATGGTCGCTGACCGGCGAGCCGTTCGATGTCCACGCCGCGCAGGCGGCCGGCCTCGTCAATCACATCGCGCCGGTCGGTGAACTCGACGCGAAGGTGGACTGGCTGATCGGCCGCCTCACCGACAAGTCGCCGACCGCGATCCGTCGTGGCAAGTACGCCATGCGCGCCATCGCCGCGATGTCGTTCGACGAGGCGATCGCCTATACCGAAAGCCAGATCGCGCTGTTGGCGATGACCGAGGACGCCAAGGAAGGTCTGAAAGCCTTCGGCGAAAAGCGCAAGCCTTCCTGGCCGGGGCGGTAAAATAAGATGAATTAGGATCGTCATTGCGAGCAAAGCGAAGCAATCCAGTTCTTGACTTGAGATATGGATTGCCTCGTCGCTTACGCTCACTTGCAGTGACGGGCAGCGGATACGGGTGATCAAAGCTCAACGAACAAAAATACAGCGGGAGGTTGCGATGTTGATGACGGAGCTGGTGCGCCGCGGCGCGATCTATTACGGGCCGCGAACGGCGGTGATGTACGGCAACGACAAGCTGACCTTTACGCAGGTGGACCAGCTTTCCAACCAGATCGCCAATGTCTTCATCAATGACCTCGGGCTTGCGGTCGGCACCCGCGTCGCGCTGCTGCTGAACAATTCGGTGTTCACCATCCCGGTGGACTTCGGATTTGCCAAGGCACGGCTGTCGCGCGTGCCGCTCAATTCGCGGCTGTCGGCGGCGGAGCACCAGCAGATGCTGGAAAGCGCCGGCGTCAACGTTCTACTGCACGGCGCGGACCTTGCCGACCGCGCGCGCGAGTTGACGCAGGCGGTTGCGGGGCTTCGTACCATCAGCATCGGCGATGCCGCGAGCGCGAACGATCTTCAGGCGCTGGCGAAGGCCCAGCCGGCGTCGCCGCCGGCGCGCAAGCCGGAAGCCGACGACATCGTCATCACCACCTTCACCTCCGGCACCACAGGCAAGCTGAAGGCGGTGGAGCATACCCAGGCAAGCTGGGCCGCGATGACGCTGAACATCCTCGAAAATCACGACGTGCGCGAAGGCGACATCATGTTGCACGCCGCTTCGATGATCCACGCCAGCGGCTGCTTTGTGCTGCCATACTGGATCAGGGGCGGCACGGCAGCGGTGCTGCCGGGCTTTACGCCGGCGTCCTACATCGACGCGGTCGAGCGTTGGAAGCCGACCGCGCTCAACATGGTGCCGACCATGCTCGGCATGCTGATGGACCAGCCCGGCATCGCCGAAGCGGATTTCAGTTCGGTGCGTTCGATCATTTACGGCGCGTCGCCGATGCCGCGCCCGACCATCGACCGCGCCCTGAAATTGTGGGGCCCGCGCTTCCTGCAATATTACGGGCAGACCGAGGCGCCGGTGTTCATCACCCATCTCACCAAACAAGATCACGTCGGCCCCGGCGCGGAGCAGCGCCTTGCGGCCTGCGGGCGACCGAGCATCGATTGCGAAATCCGCCTTGTCGACGAGGACGGCAACGAAGTCGCGCAAGGCGAGGTCGGCGAGATCGCGCTGCGCGCGCCGTTCATGATGCGCGGCTATTTCGACGCGCCGGAACTGAACGCGCAGATGGCGCTGCCCGGCGGCTTCATCCGCACCCGCGACGTCGGCCGCTTCGACGACGACGGCTATCTCTATCTGGTGGATCGCACCTCCGACATGATCGTCACCGGCGGCTACAACGTTTATCCGCGCGAAGTCGAGGACGCGCTCGCCGCGCATCCGGCGGTGCGGGAGGTGGTGGTGGTCGGCATTCCGGACGACAAGTGGGGGGAGGCGGTCGCCGCCTTCGTGGCGCTACGTGCCGATCAAGAGGCCGACGATGCCATGCTGATGGCATTCGCCCGCGAGCGTTTGGCCGGCTACAAGGTGCCGAAGTCGGTGCACTTCATCGACGAAGTGCCGAAGAGCCCGGTCGGCAAGCTCCTGCGCCGTGCGGTGCGTGATCCGTTCTGGAAAGGCCGCGACCGGCGGATCGGGTAGCGATGGCGTCCGGCCAATTCGGTCCGCTGGTGAGAGGCTCTGGAGGCAATCGGGGCGCCTCTTGAGCGAGCCGTCATCGGAATATTGAGACGTCCTAACTCGCGCGTCTGCGATATTCCGCGGGTGTGCAGTCGAGATGTTGGCGGAACACCCGGTTGAGGTGGCTCTGGTCGGCGAAGCCGCTGGCGAGCGCAATCTCCTTGAGCGCCAGATTACCTTTCCGCAGATGCCGGCAGGCCTGTTCGACTTTTCGCGTCAAGACGAAGGCGTGCGGGCGCATCCCGTAATGCGCGTTGAACTTGCGTGCGAACTGGACCGGCGTGCAACCGCACAGTGTCGCAAGTTCATCGAGCGTGATGTTGCGAGTAATGTTCTGCGCGATGTAATCCTCGATCAAGCGGGCATGGGTCGGCCGAAATCGTCCATGCGCGGACGGCATCTTGAATTGCACCGACGCATACTTCCGCAGGATGTGCACGCTCGCCTGAAGCGATAGCGCATCGTAGCAGAGCCGCCCGCCCGGACCGCCGGCGGCAACCTCGTGCACCATCTGGTCATTGATCCAGTTCAGAACCGGATCGTCGATGCCGAGCAGGTCGTGCAGCTCGACCGCCTGAATGTCATTGTCGAACGTTTCGCTCGCGGTCTTCAGCATGAAGGCCGGCGAGATGTAGAAGTGGCTGACCTCGATGTCGTTCCCCCAGCGCCAGTGCGAAGGTTCGGCGCGGGTCAATAGCGTCGTGATGCCGTGACCGACATGTTCCCGCTTCCATGCGCCGGTGACACGGCGATTCATCGCGGTGACGCCATGTCGATAAATGACGACGAGGAAATTGTCGGTCGGCGGAACGTAGATGTCGGAGGGTTTGTAACCAAACACTCTCATGCGGAATTCGGATCGGCCGACCGGCGTGCTGTCCAGCCGCAGTTCGCCCGGCGCATATTGCGGCAGTTCATCGACCGTAATGCAACTGGTCATGGCGTAGCCTCCCGATGGTTGGCGGCCAGTTCGACGGCTCTTTTCCTGATCAGTTCACGTTAGTCAGGCAGCATACGGCGCTTTCCGCCGCCGCCCAGCGGTCCTTAGGTACTAGGCCGCTTTCCGCGCTCCGGTCGCATTCCGTTCAAAGCAAAGTCTGTTTCATCCAAGCCCGCGGATCGTCGCGGCAGCTAGGTTCCGCTGCATTCGGTTGGATCGTCAACGACATCCGCCGCACCTCCGATCCAAATCGGATCGCGTGGTTGCGGCCTAAAAACACAGCATATCGGAGAGAAACATGGCTCAAGCTGACATCAAATCCGAGGTATCGAACGGACAGAACACGACGAAGCTCGACGCGGTCGTGATCGGCGCTGGTATCGCGGGATTGTATCAATTGCATCGGATGCGGGAACTCGGCCTGAAGGCACGTGCCTTCGAGGCGGGGTCCGGCGTCGGTGGAACCTGGTACTGGAATCGCTATCCCGGCGCGCGCTTCGACTCGCAGGTCGAGGTGTATCAGTATTGGTTCTCGGAAGATCTGTACAAGGCGTGGAAGCCGAGCGAACGCTTCCCGGCACAGCCTGAAACCGAGCGATGGTTGAACTTCGTCGCCGATCGCCTCGACCTCAAGAAAGACATCCAGTTCGATACCCGGATCGAATCCGCGACCTATCGCGAGAAAGACGGTCGCTGGGATGTGGTGACCTCCGATGGCGAGCACATCGATACGCAGTACCTGCTGGCGTGCTGCGGCATGCTGTCGGCGCCGCTGAACGATCGCTTTCCGGGGCAGTCGACATTCAAGGGCGTCATCACCCACACCGGCCTCTGGCCCAAGGAAGGTGTCGATCTCAAGGGCAAGCGCGTCGCGGTGGTTGGCACCGGGGCGACCGGCATTCAGGTGATCCAGACCATCGCGCCGGATGTCGGCTCAATGAAAGTGTTCGTGCGCACGCCGCAATATGTCGTGCCGATGAGAAATCCGAAATACTCGCAGGCCGATTGGGATCGCTACGGCGAACAATTCCACCAACTCAAGAAGCGGGTCCGTACGACGTTCGCCGGCTTTGACTACGATTTCGAGAACAGGCCGTGGGCCGAATTGTCGTCCGACGAGCGCACCGAGGTGCTGGAGAAGTTCTGGAACGACGGATCGCTCTCGATGTGGCTGGCGACCTTCCCGGAAATGTTCTTCGATGAATCGGTCAGCGATGTCGTTTCGGAGTTCGTTCGTGGCAAGCTGAAGGCGCGCCTGAACAACGATCCGAAGCTGTGCGACATCCTGATTCCGGCGAAGAACGATTACGGGTTCGGAACGCACCGGGTGCCGCTTGAGAACAAGTATCTCGAAGTCTATTTGCAGGACAACGTCGAGGCGGTGAACTGCCGCGAGACGCCGATCGAGCGCATCGTTCCAGAAGGGATCCAGACGTCCGACGGCAAGGTGCATGAGGTCGATGTGATCGTTCTGGCGGTCGGTTTCGATGCAGGCTCCGGCGCGCTCAGCCGCATCGATATTCGCGGTCGCGATGGGCGTTCGTTGAAGGAGCGCTGGAGCGAGGAAATTCGCACCGCGATGGGCTTACAGGTGCATGGCTATCCAAATCTGTTCACCACCGGAGCACCGCTCGCGCCATCGGCGGCACTGTGCAACATGACGACCTGCCTGCAACAGCAGGTGGACTGGATCACCGATTGCATCGCCTATGCGCGAAAGAGCGGCAAGAACGTCGTCGAGGCGACGAAGGAGTTCGAGGATAACTGGGTGAAGCACCACGACGATACCGCGGCCGCGACTCTCGTTGTCAAAACCGACTCCTGGTACATGGGCTCGAATGTCGACGGCAAGCCGCGGCGTCTGTTGTCCTACATTGGTGGTGTCGGCAACTACAACCAACAGTGCGATGATCTGGCAGCCAATGGCTACCAGGGTTTCGCGATGACCTGATTGCAACAGCAACGATGGAAGGAAACGGCACATGAGCAGCAATCCATACTATGGCCAGGAAGGCCACGGCCCTTACGAATTGATCGATATCGGCAACCTTGATCTCGAGGAGGGCGGCAGCCTTCCGGGCGTTCAGCTCGCGGTGGCGACACACGGCACGCTGAACGCGGCGAAAGACAACGCGATCCTCATTCCCACGTGGTACTCGGGAACGAGCAAGATCATGGAGCAGGTCTATATCGGCAACGGCCGTGCGCTCGACCCGGCAAAGTACTTCATCATCGTCGTCAACCAGATCGGCAACGGGCTATCGACTTCGCCGCACAACAGCAACGGCCCGAATTTCCCGAAGGTGCGGATCGGCGACGACGTGCGCGCCCAGCACAAGCTGGTGACCGATAAGTATGGTCTGAAAAGCCTTGCGCTGGTGGTCGGCGGCTCGATGGGTGCGCAACAGACCTATGAATGGGCCGTGCGCTATCCCGATTTCGTCAAGCGTGCCGCGCCGATCGCCGGTACGGCGAAGAACACCGAGCATGACTTCGTTTTTGCCGAGACGCTCTCGGAAGCCATTACGTCCGATCCCGGATACAACGGCGGCAAGTATGGTTCGCCCGCCGATGTCGCCGCAGGGCTCAAGCGTCACGCCAAGCTCTGGACCGTGATGGGGTGGAGCACGGAGTTTTTCCGCGAGGGAAGACACAAGGCGCTCGGCTTCGACTCGATGCAAAGCTTCGTTGATACTTTCATGACCGGCTATTTCGCGCCGATGGACCCCAACGACCTGTTGGCCATGGCCTGGAAATGGCAGCGCGGCGATGTCAGCCGCAACACCGGCGGGGATCTCGCGGCGGCACTGGGGCGCGTCAAGGCGAAGACGTTCGTGATGCCGATCAGCCACGACATGTTCTTCCCGCCGACCGATTGCGAGGTCGAGCAGCGGTTGATCCCCGGAAGCCAGTTCCGGCCGCTGAAAAGCGTGTGCGGACACTTAGGATTGTTCGGTGTCGATCCGGAATTGCTCGGGCAACTCGACGCGAACTTGAATGAGTTGCTGGCGACGCCGGCCTGACCACGGCGGGTTCCAACCATTCGATATGATCGAGGGCACGTTCCTGAGCGATCGTGCCCTCGATCGACCTGGTCTGGAGGCTGTTCGCCGATCAGCGAGTCATTCGACATCCAGAGAGGCTTTGGTGCGCTCATTGGCTGCGGGGCATCGGAACGAGAGGGAGATTCCGAAAAACACCATCGGAGTGCGGGAACATTGATGCGTAACGCTATCTGTTCCTCGAAATGGGAGGAGCGGTGGCGGTGCAACGGAGGCCGAATAACGACCACCGTATCGTGACGCGGAATTTCGCCGATGATGGGCTGCCGCCGCGCGGGGCGGGGCAGCGGTTTTGAGGCTTGCGCTTTCGGGCGGCGGACATGATGCTGAGTGGCAAATCGTCCCGTCGGGACCAACCACAAAAGCAAGGAACGCCTCATGCCCGCCAACCAGGCAAATGCCGTGAGAAGTCGCCTGTCCGAGGCTGACGTTTATGACGTCGTGATCGTCGGTGCTGGCTTCGCCGGAATGTACATGCTGCACCGGTTGCGGGGGCTGGGGCTGTCGGCGCGCGTTTTCGAGCAGGGCAGCGGCGTCGGCGGCACCTGGTACTGGAATCGCTATCCCGGCGCGCGCTGCGACGTCGAAAGCATGCAGTATTCCTATTCCTTCTCCGAGGAATTGCAGCAGGAATGGGAGTGGAGCGAGCGGTATGCGCCGCAACCCGAAATCCTGCGTTACGCCAATCACGTTGCTGATCGGTTCGATCTGAGGTCCGACATCCAATTCGACACCCGCGTCGAGCGCGCGGTGTTCGATGAAGACGCGCGCGATTGGTCGGTCACCATCGCGGGCGGAAAGATCGTCCGGGCGCAATTCGTGGTGCTTGCGACGGGGTGTCTCTCCAATGCGCGTATGCCCGATTTCAAGGGACTCCCGGACTTCGCGGGCGAAGTTTATCATACCGGTCATTGGCCGCACGAGCCGGTGGATTTCACCGGCAAGCGCGTGGCGGTGATCGGGACCGGATCGTCGGGCATTCAGTCGATTCCGATCATTGCCGGTCAGGCGAGCGAACTCACCGTCTTTCAGCGCACGCCCAACTTCAGCGTGCCGGCGCGCAATGCGCCGTTGTCGCGGGAGGAGCGCGATTTCTTCCGCGCCAACTATGCGGAGATTCGTCGCAAGGCGCGTGAGGAAATGCGCAATGGCATTTACCAGGAATTGCCCGAGAAAGGTGCGCTGGAGGAGAGCGCCGATGAGCGAAATGCGCGCTATGGCGCGCGATGGGACAAAGGTGGCCTGACCTTCACCGCGACCTACAACAACATCGCACTCGACAAGGCCGCCAACGACACCGCCGCCGATTTCGTTCGCGACAGGATCGCGGAGATCGTCAAGGACCCCGAGGTCGCGAAGCTGCTACAGCCCAATGACCATCCGATCGGGTCGAAGCGGATCTGCGTCGATACCGATTATTTTGCGACCTACAACCGCGACAACGTCAAACTGGTCGACGTCAGAGCCAATCCGATCGAGGAGATTCGTCCGCACGGACTCGAGGCTGGCGGCAAGATTTACGACTTCGACGTGCTGGTGCTCGCCACCGGCTTCGATGCCATGACCGGTTCGGTCGCCAGGATCGATATCAAGGGGCGGGCAGGGCAAACGCTCAACGAGAAGTGGGAAGCCGGTCCACGCACGTACCTCGGCCTGATGAGCGAAGGATTTCCCAATCTGTTCGTCATCACCGGGCCGGGCAGTCCATCGGTGTTGAGCAACATGATCGTCTCGATCGAGCAGCACGTCGACTGGATCGCCGATTGCCTCGTTTACATGCGTGCGAACGGGCTCGATTGCATGGAGGCGACACGCGCCGCGGAGGATAACTGGGTTGCCCACGTCAATGAAGTGGCACATGGGACGCTCTTTCCGCAGGCCAACTCGTGGTACATGGGCGCCAACATTCCCGGCAAGCCGCGCATCTTCATGCCCTATATCGGAGGCGTCGGCGTCTACCGCCAGATCTGCAACGACGTGGCTGCAAAAGGCTATGAGGGCTTTGCGATGGGAGCTGCCGCGCCGGTGCGGCGGGCAGCTGCGTCGTCCTAGGTCGGACCCGCAATCGGGGGCGATCGCACGCCGATCCGCCGCCCGCGCGGTCGGCAACCCTTCTGTTCAGGCGTCAGGCGGAAGGGATGGTGGTTCCGTTATCCGGCGTTGGCCGTGAAGCCCGCCGCATCGATGCCGGCGATGGCGCAGGTTTCGTCGTTGTCCGATGTGTCGCCGCTGATGCCGACCGCGCCGAGCAGGGCGCCGCTCGCATCGAGGATCAGTACGCCGCCGGGCACCGGCACCAGCGCGCCCTGCACCAGCGTGTTCACCGCGCTGATGAAGTACGCCTGCTCCTGCGCTCGTTTGAAGATGGCCCGTGAACCCATGCCGAGCGACAGCGCGCCATAGGCTTTGCCGTGCGCGATTTCGCCGCGCTTCAGGCTGGTGCCGTCCTGCGCCGCGAAGGCTTTCATGCAGCCGCGTGCGTCCAGCACGGCGACGGCCAGCGGGTTCAGCTTTTTCTCAAGCCCCTTCGCGAGCGCGGCATCGACAATCTTGCGGGCGGCGTCGAGCGTTAGATCGGTCATGATGTGATTCCCCTTCCAACCCCGTGATTTACGAATTGGCGGATGTATTGTCGAGGGGACAGCGATCGCGATCTGTGCTAACCAGCAGAGACATTTCATCGCGCCATTCCAAGCATAGTACCATGACTGCGACCGCCTCCAACGACGATCTGCTTTACACCGTGACCGATGGCATCGGTCGCATCACCTTCAATCGGCCGCAAGCGCGTAACGCCATGACGTTCGCGATGTACGAGCGGCTCGCTGAAATCTGTCAGGCCGCCAACACCGACCGCTCGATCAAGGTGCTGATCCTCACCGGCGCCGGGGACAGGGCATTCGCGTCCGGCACCGACATCTCGCAATTTCGTGCCTTCAAATCGCCGCAGGATTCCCTGGATTATGAAGCGCGGATCGACCGTGTGTTCGGCGCGCTGGAATCCTGCCGTGTGCCGACCATCGCGGCCATCGCCGGCGCCTGCACCGGCGGTGGCGCTGGTCTCGCGGCCTGCTGCGATATGCGGATCGGCACCGCATCCGCGCGCATCGGTTTTCCCATTGCGCGGACGCTCGGCAATTGCCTGTCGATGTCGAATATCAGCCGTCTGGTGGCGTTGCTCGGCGCCGCGCGCACCAAGGATATCATCTTCACGGCAAGGTTGATCGAAGCGCCGGAAGCGCTGGCGCTTGGTCTGCTCAATGAGGTTGTGCCGGATGTCGATGCGTTGCAGCACCGCGCGGGCGAATTGGCGCAATTGCTGGCGGGCCATGCGCCGTTGACGCTGGAAGTCACCAAGGAAGCGGTGCGTCGGTTGCGGCTGAACCTCACACGTGACGAAGGCGAGGACCTGATCCTCAAAGCCTATATGAGCGCCGATTTCCGCGAGGGCATGGACGCCTTTCTCACCAAGCGCAAGCCGGTTTGGAAAGGCGAATGACCTGATCGCAAGTGAGTATCGCAAGTCAGTCGCTGCGATCCTTCATGCTGGCAACAAGCCTCTGAGCGATGTAGGCCGCCGAAGGCGAGACGTTGCGCGAGGCCAGTTGAACAAGCGTGACCTGCGTGGCTTCGAGACGCTTGTCCCGAAGCGGAACGGCGATCAGCGTTCCGGCGTTCAGTTCGGGCGCCGCGGCTTCCCGGGGCAGGAATGTTGCCAGCCCGGTTTGAGCGACGGTGGCGCGCGCGAAAGCCAGCGAATTGGTTTCGTTGCAGAGTTCAAGCTGGATGTTCGCCTGCGCGCAGGCCCGATCGATCTCCTGTCGAATGCCGAACGATGGGTCCGGGAGAACGACACGTAGTCCGGCGCAATCCTTGATCGTGCAGGATCGCTTGCCTGCGAGGCTGTGATCCGGCGCCACCATCACGCAGAGCGATTGGCGCATGTGGGCCAGCTCGATCAGGTCGCGACGCGGGGCGCGGCCGAAAACGAATCCGAGATCGACCTCGTGCCGGCTGATCATGTCTGCGACGGCCCGCGATCCGACCGCCGTGACCGACGTTGAGATGCCGGGATGGTCGTGGTCCAGATGGGCGACGAACTCCGACAGGAAGCTGGCGAGCAAACCCTCGACGGTCGCGATCTTGACGTGGCCGCGCTGAAGCGCGTCGAATTCCTCGACCTGGTTGCGGATACGCTCCAGCCGCGTCTGATTCTCGATCGCGTAGCGATAGAGCAGGTTTCCGGCATCGGTCAGGCTCATGCCGCGGGCGCCACGCTCGAACAGTTTTGCCGACAGTTCGTCCTCTAGTCCCTGAATCTGCCGGCTGATGGCGCTTGGCGCGATGCGAAGCGACTCTGCCGCTTGCTTGATCGAACCGCGCTCCGTGACCTCCCGGAAATACCGGATCGACGTCGATTCAATCATGCGTTTCAGTCCTTTGGCGGTATTTTCAGGTATGATCAAAAAGCGATCGTTGCGATGCACAACGTTCTAATTTTTAGATCGATCGCTTCGAATTTCAATGCTTTTATTCGAAATTTGGATTTGCCATGCTTCCGGCAAGCAATGCGCCCGACCAATGGAGGATCCCGAATGATGGCTCGTTTTCTGCTCCGCTATGCGCGTCTGCCGAGTTCGCTTCTTGTGGCGGCGGGCTTGGCATTGTCTGCATCCGCCGCGCTCGCGCAGGATGTCATCAAGTTCGGTGCGCCGTTGCCGCTGACGGGGCCGCTTGCGCCCGAAGCCGTCAAACAGCAGCAGGGCTATGATTTGTGGGCCGAGCAGGTCAACAAGGCCGGCGGCATTGCGGTGGGCGATAAGAAGTACAAGGTCGAGATCGTCTATTCGGACTATCAGTCCAACACGCCCCGCGCGGTGCAGACCACCGAGCAGATGATCAGTCAGGGCGGCGTGAACTTCATGTTCAGCCCGTTCGGGTCCGGTGCGGCCAAGGCAGCGAGCAGCGTCTCCGAGCGCTACAAGATGCCGACCATCGCCTCCACCGCGTCCTCGGCGCAGGTTTACGATCAGGGCTACAAATATCTGTTCGGCACCTTCACCCCGAACGATACGCTGACGACGCCGTTGACCAAGATCGTCAAGGCGAAAGCCCCCAACGTGAAGAAGGTCGCGATCCTCGCGCGCAACGACCTGTTCCCGCTGGCGATCGCGCAGGAGATGGAGAAGTCGGCGAAGGAGAACGGCTTCGAGGTCGTTTACTTCGAGAAGTATGCCATCGGTACGCTCGATCATTCCGCGACGCTGTCGCAGATCAAGACCCAGGCGCCGCAGTGGATCTTCGTCACCGGCTACATCAACGACCTGCTGCTGGTGCGCAAGCAGATGACCGATCAGCAGATCAAGGCCGATGTGGTGTCGATGATCGCGGGTCCCGCCTATCAGGAATTCATCGATGCGGCCGGGCCGGGCGGCGAGAACATCACCAGCGCAGCGTGGTGGCATCCGGCCGCGCAGTACAGCGGCAAGGATATTTTCGGCACGACGGCGAACTACGTGAAATTGTTCCGCGAGAAGTTCAAGTCCGATCCGGATTACGCGCAGGCATCGGCGTCGGTGTCGGGCGCGCTGTTCCAGATGGCGATCGAAAAGGCCGGCACGCTCGACAAGGAGAAGGTGCGCGACGCGCTGGCCGCGACCGACGTGATGACGTTCTGGGGTCCGGTGAAGTTCGGTGCAACCGGTCAGATCAATTCGCTCGAACCGCCGGTGTTCCAGTTGCAGGGCGGCAAGGCCGTGGTGCTCTCGCCCGACATCATCAAGCAGGGCGAATTCAAGCTCGGCGTCAACTGACGACATCGAACGGATCGAACGCGAGAACCCGACATGCTTGCAGCCCAGATTCTGATCAATGCCTTGGTGCTGGGCTGCCTCTATGCATGCATCGCCATCGGGTTCTCGTTGGTCTGGGGCGTCTTGAACGTCATCAACCTGATCCACGGCTCCTTCATCGTGCTTGGAGCCTACCTCGCATGGAGCCTGTACCAGGGCCTTCACATTTCGCCCTGGTACTCGCTGGCGGTGGCCGCGCCGCTGTTCTTCGTGTTCGGCTACGTGATCCAGCGTCTCATCCTGAACAGGGTGATCACCGCGCCGGTGTTGGTCACGCTGACGCTGACGTTCGGGCTCGACCTGATTCTGAACAACGCGATGATCTATTACTTCAAGGCCGACTATCGGAAACTGACACTGACGCCACCGATGGGATCGATTTCGATCTTTGACGTCGTGGTGCCGGTGGATCGGCTGATCGCGACCGTCGCGGCGCTGGCGCTGACCGGCGTACTCTATCTGATCCTGCGCCGTCTGCGTGTCGGGCGCGCCATTGTTGCGGTCAGGCTTGATCGCGATGCCGCGGTCCTGATGGGCGTCAACGTCAATTCGATTTATGCCATCGCGTTCGGGCTGGGCGCGGCGCTGGCGGGATGTGCCGGTGTCCTCATGGCGCTGATCTTTCCGATCTCGCCGCTGACCTCCACAGCCTATCTCGGCAAGGCATTCGTGGTTTGCGTGCTCGGCGGTCTTGGCAGCGTGTCGGGCGCATTGGCTGGAGGAATTCTGCTGGCTTTGATCGAAGGTGTCGGCTCGACCATGATCGGACCGGCCCACGCGACGACGCTGTCGTTTGTGCTGCTGATCGTGTTCCTGATCCTGAGGCCCCAGGGCTTGCTTGGCCGGAAGGGCTTCGAATGACCCGCGCGAATCTGATCCTGCTGGCGTTGATCGCCTGCATTGCCGCGCTGCCGCTGTTTGGTGGCGCATATACGCTGCGCCTGGGGACCATCGCGTGCATGTACGCGATCATGGCGCTGTCGTGGAACGTGGTCGGTGGCTTCGCCGGCTACCCGTCATTCGCGACCGCGGCCTTCTTCGGGCTTGGTGCCTATATTGGCGGCGTCCTGCTGGCTCGCGGCGCACCGCTGACAATGGCAATCCCGATCGCGGGCATCGGATCGTTCCTGATCGCAGCTTTGCTCGGTGCGGCGCTGCTGCGCCTGCGCGGCCACTATTTCGCGATCGCCAGCCTGTCGTTGATCGAGGTGTTCCGCGAACTGGTCAATAACGCCACCGATCTGACTGGTGGCGGCATGGGCCTCAACATTCCGCTGGCGGCCAGCGCGGGCGTGATGGCCGATGCGACGTTCTTCTTTTACCTGATGTGGGGTGTGTTGCTTGTCACCGCCGCGATGGTGATCGCGGTCTCGATGTCCAAGCTCGGCTTCGGCCTGTCCTGCATCATGCAGAACGAGACGGCCGCCAATATGGTCGGGCTCAACACCACGCTTTACAAGAGCATTGCCTTCGGCCTGTCTGCCTGCTTCGTCGGTGCCGCCGGCGGCGTTTATGCCGCGTGGGTGCACTACATCGATCCGTCGGACGTGTTCGACATCCTTTATTCGGTCAAGCCGATCGTGATGGCGTTGATCGGCGGCTTGGGATCGCCGCTGGGCGTGACCATCGGCGCCTTCGTCTATCTTGGCCTCGAGGAAGTGGTCTGGCGCAACTACATCCAGATTCACAGCGGTGTGCTCGGCGTCCTGATCGTTCTCCTGTTGCTGTTCCTGCCGCATGGGCTGACATCGCTGCGCGGATGGCGGTTGTGGGGGAGGGCGAAGAATGTCTGAGATTCTTCACCTTCAATCGGTCTCGCGTCGCTTCGGCGGACTTCAGGCGCTGCGCGACGTCTCGCTCACGGTGAACAAGGGCGAGGTGATCGGCTTGATCGGGCCGAACGGCGCGGGCAAGACCACGCTGGTCAACGTGGTGACGGGTGTGACGCCCGCGACGGCCGGCACCGTTACGTTCGATGGTCAGGACATTACCAGGGTGAAAACCTATCGGTCGGCGCGTCTTGGTCTGTCGCGTACATTCCAGATCGTTCAGCCTTTCGCCCAGTTCAGCGCGCTTGATAACGTCGCGGCGGCCGCGCTGTTTTCGCAGCCGGGTGAGGGCCTGAAGGCGGCGCGTGAAGAAGCACGACGGCATCTGGCGTTTGTCGGCCTCGAAGCGCAATCCGGGCAGCAGGCGGCAACCTTGACGCTGGCCATGCGCAAGCGGCTTGAGTTGGCGAAAGCGCTGGCGATGCGGCCCAAGCTCCTGTTTCTCGATGAGGTCAATGCCGGTCTCAACAGCGCCGAGGTCGAGCGTGCGACGGAACTGATCCACCAGCTTGCGGCGGACGGCATCACGATCGTCATGATCGAGCACCTGATGAAAGTGGTGTTGAATGTCTGTTCGCGCATCGTCGTGCTGCACAACGGACAGTTGATCGCCGATGGTCAGCCGCGCGATGTGATGACCAATCCCGCGGTGATCGAAGCCTATCTCGGTCAGCAATACGCGCAGAGGGTCGGTGCCCATGGTTGATCCTTCGGCGGCTGACGCCTTGATCGTCGAATTGAAAGGCTTGCGCGCCGGCTACGGCGAGATTCAGGTGCTGTGGGGCATCGATCTTGCCGTTCGTAAAGGCGAGATCACCGCGTTGATCGGCTCCAACGGCGCCGGCAAGACCACCTTGATGCGGGCGCTGTCGGGATTGATCCCGGTTCAGTCCGGGGCCTATCTCTGTGACGGCGAGGATCTCTCGAAAGCGACTGCGGCCACGATTCTGTCGCGCGGCATCGTGCATGTGCCGGAAGGCCGGCGTCTGTTCGGCGCCATGAGCGTCGAAGACAATCTGCTGATGGGCGCTTATTCGCGTCAGGTGTCCTCATCCGAATTGAAGCGCGATCTCGACCGCGTTTACACCACGTTCCCGAAATTGTTCGAACGCCGTAACCAGGCGTCAGCCACGCTCTCCGGTGGCGAACAGCAGATGTGCGCGATCGGTCGCGGCCTGATGAGCGCGCCGAAGCTATTGATGGTGGACGAGTTGTCGCTCGGCCTGTCGCCGCTGCTCGTCGAACAGCTTGTCGCGGCGCTGCGAACATTGAATGCCGAGGGCATGTCGATCCTGCTGGTGGAGCAGGACGTCATCACCGCGCTCGATCTGTGCCATTCCGCGTTTGTCATGGATATGGGCCGGGTCGTGCGATCTGGCTCCGGACAGGATCTCCTCGCCGATCCGATCATCGGCGAAGCCTATCTGGGCGTGCTCAAATAGATCTGCGCGCCCATCACCCTTCTTCCCCCGACTGAAAGAGGTAAAGCGTCATCATGACCGAGACTGTTGAACTGCGTGAAGGTGGCTACAGGTTCATCCCCGGCGTCAGCCAGTATTCCGCCGGTGTCGGTGCCCTGCCGGGCTTTGCCATCGAGCGCGTCCGGTTCGCCAATCCGGTGCCGCTCAAGGAAGGCTTTGCGCGCGCCGCCGAGATCATCAAGGCCGCGGGACGGCCATTGACCGCTTTTGCCGCCTGCGAGCTGCGCTCGCCGGCGCCGTTCACCGAGAGTGGCTTCAAGAGCTTCAACGCTGAATACACCCAGTTTCTGGGAGAGTGGGGCCTGTTGAAGGGTGGCGCCAATCCGGTGGCGCGCAGCAACGTTTGCCCGCAGGTCAATCCGCCGGCGGTGCCGAGTTTCCACGCGTTCTCCTTCACGGTCGCGGCGCCCAATGCGCCGGATTCGTTCGTCGTCGCCGGCAGCGGCGAGGCGCCGGAAGGCAAGGGTGACTATCGCGAGCATACGATCCGTCTCGGCGATACCAGCCCTGCCGCGATGCAGGAGAAGGCGAAATGGGTCCTCGGCGAAATGGAGCGCCGCATGGCCGCCTTCGGCGGCAATTGGAGCAAGCTGACCGGCGTACAGCTCTATACCGTGCACGACATTTTCCCGTTCCTTGAAGGCGAGTTGGCCAAGCGCGGCGTCTTCCGCAACGGTCTGACCTGGCATTTCAACCGGCCGCCGGTGGTCGATCTGGAATACGAAATGGATTGCCGCCGCGTCTTCAACGAGCGCGTGGTCGAAGTCTGATCGCGCGATCGGTGACCCGAGGGCGCAGGCTAGAGATAGCCTGCGCCCTCGGTTTTAGCGCTGCAGGTCCTCGATGGCGGAGCCCGCGTCAGCGGGCGAGCTTGCGCAATAGCAGATCGCTACAATGCAGCTCTCAGTGCATCCAGTACTTGTTGCTGATCGGAAGTCGACAGACCTGGCGAGAGCGGCAATCTTACAAGCCTCTCCCATGATCGATCGGTGACTGGAAGATCGCTGTTTGCCCGCCCATAACGCTTGCCGCCAGGCGATGAATGAAGAGGAACGTAGTGATACGTTGCCTGAATCCCATCCTTGGCGAAGGCGGCGAGGACGTCTTGGCGCTGCTGTGCGTCGGCCAGCAGAACGTAGTAGATGTGCCCGTTGTGGGTGCAGTCGATCGGGACGATCGGCCTCCGCAGCCGACCTTGAGCTTCAAGATCGGCCAACCCGGCGTGATAGTTTTCCCACAGCCGGAGTCGCCTGGTATTGATCGTCTCCGCTTCCTCTAGCTGAGCCCAAAGAAACGCCGCCAGGATTTCGCTAGGCAGGAAGGATGAGCCGACCTCCTGCCAAGTATATTTGTCGACCTCGCCGCGGAAAAAGCGACTTCGATCCGTGCCTTTTTCCCGGATGATTTCCGCGCGGATTGCCAGGGCGCCATCGTTGACCAGGAGCGCCCCACCTTCGCCGGCGATGATATTCTTGGTTTCGTGGAAGCTGTAAGCGCCGAGCGTGCCGATGCTACCGAGTGCGCGCCCCTTGTAGGTCGCGCCGAGCGCCTGCGCGGCGTCCTCGACGACGGCAAGTTCGTGCCGCCGGGCAATTTCCATGATTGCATCCATCTCGCAGGCTACGCTTGCATAGTGGACCGGGACGATCGCGCGCGTGCGGGAGGTGATGGCGGCTTCGACCTGTCTTTCGTCGAGGTTCAGGGTATCTTCGCGGATATCGACAAACACCGGAATGCCGCCTCGCAGCACGAAGGCGTTGGCCGTCGATACAAATGTATATGACGGCATGATGATTTCGTCCCCCGGAGCGATATCCAGGAGGAGAGCTGCCATCTCCAGCGCGGCGGTGCAGGAATGCGTGAGAAGGGCCCGATTCGTCCCAGTGCGCCGTTCAAGCCACGTATGACATTGCTTGGTGAAGCGGCCATCGCCCGAGAGGCGCTCTTTACAGGCCTCGGCGACGTAGCTCAGTTCCTTGCCGATCAGGCGTGGCGCGTTAAAGCGAATTTTTGGAGGCATTGACTGGATCCACGATGCCGAGTGACTACCGACGGTGCCTTTCCGCTTCGGCCGCGACTTCGACGAGATAGTCGCGATACTCGCAGGCGGGAATGTGCGCAAGCACCTCACGAAACCGTTCGAGACTCAGAAAACCTCTGACGAGTGCGGCCTCCTCAGGACATCCGAGCTTGACGCCTTGGCGGCGTTCGACCGTTTCGATGTAAGCGGACGCCTCCTGCAAAGTGCTGCTGGTCCCGGCGTCGAGCCATACGAAACCACGGTTCAACCGTCGGACGTGCAGGTCTCCCAGTTGGAGATAAGCTCGATTGATGTCGGTGATTTCCAGTTCGCCGCGGGTGGACGGCCGAATGGTTTTCGCGATATCGACGACCCGATCATCATAGATGTAGACGCCCGGGACGGCAAAATTAGAACGCGGCTCCTGCGGTTTTTCCTCGATTGAAATTGCCTTGCCGTCCCGGTCGAATTCGACGACACCATACTGCTGCGGATGCTTGACTTGGTAGGCGAAGATCGCCGCACCTGACCGAAACTCGGAAATGGCACGTGGAAAGGCATCGCCTCCGAAAAAGATGTTGTCGCCCAGCATGAGAACGACATGCTCGCCGGCAACGAAGTCCTCCGCGATCAGGAAAGCTTGGCCTATTCCTTCCGGCTTCGGTTGGGTGCGATACTCGATCGCAATACCCCACTGCGTCCCGTCACCAAGCAGAGCTTCGAAGCGGGGACGGTCATGAGGGGTGGTGATGATGCAAAATTCCCTGATGCCCGCCGCGATCAGGACCGTCAGGGGATAATAGATCATCGGCTTGTCGTAGACGGCTTGAAGCTGCTTGCTCGAAACCTTTGACAGTGGGTACAGGCGCGAACCGCTACCGCCCGCCAGAATGATGGCTCTCATGCCGTGAGAACGCTCCAATTGCGACAGTCAACGCACACCAATGCCGCTCGCCCAGCAACCAACACAAGCGGAAAATGGAGAAAACCAGCATAAATGCTGCACCGTACGAAATATAGGAGCGATCGTCGAATAGCAAGTCAACTCGCGTTTTGAGGACGTTACAACGGTCGATCCGCGTTCGGTCCGGTGCTCATTCCCGCATGCAATTTCATGCGACGTTAGAGTTCGTCGTATCGATCGTATTGGTAGCTCCGTTTTCGAATTAGCCGTCTCAATGTCTGATCATCACCGAAACTCAAACTTCCAGAGATCAATCTTTGCGCGGTCACTCATCGATGAATGGCGGAAAATTGTTTGACAATGGTGGTTTCAAAGTGCTTGCCGAAAGCTCTCGACAATGCCATCGCCAAATCATTGACGGGAACCATGGCGATCGCTAGGCCGACGCTTACCGCTGCGGTGCACATGCCTGCAAGGAACATCAACCAGGGACTGTTATTCGCCCATAGATAGATGGGCATCCCGACGGCAAAGATGATCGGCGCGTGTGCTAGATAGAGCGGGAAGGATATCCAACCAAGAAATCTACCAAAGCTGTTTGAAAAGAATTTTGTGGCTGGCTCGCATAGGATGACGCCAGCAAAGAACAATGACGATCCTACGACCAGTGCAGTATTACCTGGAAGATAAAGCGACAGCGCGGCTCCCAAAATCATCATGAGGGTGCCGCCAACATTGCTCTGACACTCGATGAAATCGAAGCAACGTGCTAATGCCGAACCTATAACAAACAAAGCGTACCATGGGTTCATGACCAGAAACAAACCGATCAGGACACATACAAAAGGCCAATAATACTTCCATTTGATGGTGAACGCCAAAGCAACGACCATAAACGAGCCGATAAGCTCGAAAGACATCGTCCATAGAGGGCCAGCATACGTTTCATTGCTGTCGTAGTTGAAGAACACATCGAATAACGAAAATTTTAAGAGGTGTGACACCGTCGGATCGAACGGATAGAGACTAACAAAACGTTTGGGCATCTCGTTCGACGGGAGGATCATTCCGCTGTTGATGAGTAAGCGACAAGGATATCCCATCTAGCGTAGAGCGTGACGAAGAGGCGATGGTGGCACTGTTGTTACGAGCGGGGTGTCAATTTCCATGTCTACGCCTATGCCTGGAGATAGAAGCTTTCATTTGATCGAGGCGGTTGCGGATCGCA
>JAFKKN010000012.1 GCA_017305535.1 Hyphomicrobiales bacterium
GCCACTCGATGTGTTCGAGATATCGAACGCGCCATTCGCCGTTACGCCGCTCGACGCCGCGATCGAACCGGAGCCCGACAACAACAGCGTAGCGCCATTGTCGATCATCGACGCGCCGGTATAGGTGTTGATCCCGGACAACGTCTGGCTACCACCGCTGACCGTCAATCCGCCGCCGCTGCCACCGATCACGCCGGCGAAGCTGCCAGAGGCATTCGACAGCGTCAGCGTCCGAGCACCGAGCGCGACCGAGCCGGTGGACGCGCCGGACAGTGACTTGATCGTCGCGCCGCTCGATGTGTTCGAGATGTCGAACGCGCCGTTCGCCGTCACGCCGCTCGACGCCGCGATCGAACCGGAGCCCGACAACAAGAGCGTCGCGCCGTTGTCGATCGTCGTCGCGCCGGTATAGGTGTTGATCCCGGACAAGGTCTGGCTGCCACCGCTGACCGTCAATCCGCCGCCGCTGCCGCCGATCACGCCGGCGAAGCTGCCCGAGGCGTTCGACAGCATCAGCGTCCGAGCACCGAGCGCGACCGAGCCGGTGGACGCGCCGGACAATGACTTGATCGTCGCGCCGCTCGATGTGTTCGAGACGTCGAACGCGCCGTTCGCCGTCACGCCGCTCGACGCCGCGACCGAACCGGAGCCCGACAACAAGAGCGCCGCGCCGTCGTCGATCGTCGTCGCGCCGGTATAGGTGTTGATCCCGGACAAGGTCTGGCTGCCACCGCTGACCGTCAAGCCGCCGCCGCTGCCGCCGATCACGCCGGCGAAGCTGCCCGAGGCGTTCGACAGCGTCAGCGTCTGAGCACCGAGCGCGACCGAACCGGTGGACGCGCCGGACAATGACTTGATCGTCGCGCCGCTCGAGGTATTCGAGATGTCGAATGCGCTATTCGCCGTCACGCCGCTCGACGCCGCGATCGAACCGGAGCCCGACAAAGCCAGCGTGCCGTCCGAAATAGTCGTCGCGCCCGTGTAGCTATTCCCGCTGTTGGTCAGTTCCAGCTTGCCGGGACCATTCAGCACCAGACCGCCGCCGCCGGAGATCACGCCGTTCGCTGTCAGCGTCGTTCCGAGCGCGGGCGCGAAGGTGCCGTCCGAGATCAGAGTTACACCGCGACTGGTGCCGAAGCTGGCCGTGGTCTGGAGCGTGCCGGGGCCGTTGAACGTCAGCCCGCCCGCCGCAGCGCCGAGGTTGGCGTCGGCGGCGATCGACAGCATTCCGCCGTTGAGGTTGGTGCCCAGATACGTGTTCGCGGCAGTGAGCACCAGCGTGCCGGGGCCGTTCATGGTCAGCGCGCCGGCGCCGCCGATCACGCCGTTTTCCGTCAGCGTGGTGCCGTTCGCCGGGGCGAAAGTGCCGCCGCCGGCGTTGATCGTCACCGCGCGATTGCTGGCGAATGTCGCGGTGGTTTGCAGCGTGCCGGTGGTGGTGGCGTCGCCCAGCGTCAAGCCCCCGGCGGCCGCGCCCATCGCGCCGTCGGCGGCGACGCTCAGCGTACTGCCGGCTTTCACCACGGTGCCGCCGGAATAGCTGTTGGCGGCGTTGGTCAGCGTCAGCGTGCCGCCGCCGATGACTTCGACGTCTCCGGACCCGCTGCCATCGGCGATCAGACCGGTGTAATTGATCGCGCCGCCGCCGGTATCGAAAATCGGGTCGCCGCTGACCGTGACGTTCTTCGTATAGGTACCGGGCGCGGTGAACTTGATACCGGTGCCATCGTTAAGCACGATGGTGCCGTAACCCAGCGCGGCATCGCTGGCCACGCTGAGACGGGTGCCGGTACCACTGACGGCGATACCATTGAAGGAGTTGCCGGCATTGGTCAGCGCCAGCGTTCCGCCACCGGACACCGCGAGGCCGTTGTCGCCATAGCCGACAATCGAGCCGGACACCGTGGTCGTCGTGCCCGCGTTGACGCCGAAATTGCCGATGGCGCCATTGGTCAGAAATAACGAGCCGCCCTGGCCTTGCCCCGCCCCCGAGCCGCCGCCACCGCTGGCGCCTCCCGTTGCGGTGCCGTCGATCACGGCGTTAGCGGTGTTGCTAATCGTGACCGTTGCACCGCAATGGGAATCTATAGCCGTCGTGCAAACAAAGAGCGCGCCGCCGAGGCCCGCGCCACCGCCGCCATAAATGGAACTGGCGCCACCACCGAAGGCGCCGCCACCTCCTACGGGGGACGGGTTGCCGGCGCTGTAATTACCGCCGCCGCCACCACCAAAGCCGCCGTTGCCGCCGCTGCCGTAAAATGCTCCGCCGCCGCCGCCTCCAAAGCCGCCGTTGCCGGCCGCGCCGCCATAACCGCCACCGCCACCGCCACCGAAGCCACCATTACCGCCGCTGCCGCCACTGCCAGTGCCACCGCCCAGACCGCCGCCGCCGCTGCCATTGCCGTTACCGCTACCGCCGCCGCCGCTGTTGGCGCCGCCCGAGGTGCCGACGCCATTCCCACCGCTGCCGCCAGCAAGAATGCCCGCGCCACCCGTGGGTGAAGGCTGGGTGCCTCCTGACGCACTCAAACCTACGCCACCACCGCCATTGTAGTTACCGGGGCCGCCACCGCCGTTGCCGCCAAGTCCGCCGCCACCGCCGGTCCCGCCGCCACTCGACGAACCGGCCCCGCCCACTGCGGCATTGCTGGAAAATCCGACGTTGGTGAGCGTGAGCGCCCCCGACATCGCGAAAATGCCGCCGCCCGCGCCGAGCCCACCGCCGCCGCTGAAACCACCGTCACCACCTTTGGCCTTGCCGTTGGCGATCGTCACATTTGAAATATTGACTGGCGCGCCGCTGGGGGCAGCGATGAAAAACACCCGATAGGTATTATTGCCGCTGAGGGTGTAGCCATTCCCGGTAATGGTGACGGCCTTGGTGATCGCGGTCAGTTCGGCCGTCAGGGTAATATTGCCGGTGATATTGATGGTGTCGTAGGTGCCGGCATTGACGCCGGCGATGGCGGCCTGAAGCGTGGCCGTATCGTTGGCATCGATCGAGGCAGCCCAGGCGGATGACGCAAAAAGCCCGATTCCGACCAGCGCTGTGGTGCCGAGCAGCGTCGTCCTGGCCCGGCGCTCAGATGCCGGAGCGCACCCCGACTTGATATTGGTCGGCGACGGTGTCTCCAGACGCGGTGCAACATTGCGCGCGGAGGCTTCATGCTTACTCATAAGTTCGCCCCCGCCGCACTCGCACCAATTGCATTGCCATCAATCTGCACCGCCAGGCAGCAATGTCTCTTCACCCAGAACAGGACGAAAATGATTGCGAGGCTGCGGCACCTGAGACCACGACCAGTGCAAACACGTGCGTTCTGTTCATTAAGTTAATGAGCGCCGACCCAACCTCTCCGCGAGCTAAACACACGCCCCCGACCGCCTGATCTGCCTTACAAATTGCCAGACCAGCGGGACCGGACATTCTATCAAGAAAGTACCCACCCAGACTGAAGGGTGCCCAACCAACGGATGGCATTCAGCCTCCTACGATTGGAGATCGGCTGTCCTGATAATGCTGAGTTATTTTCTGAAATTTTTCTGATATTATCTCGTTGGGCTGGTCGAGAACTTCTGGCGCCACTGCTGCTGCACTTGAGGCGAAGAACCGGTCGGCACAACCATTGATATCGTTGGTGGGCGGGCAGGACTCGAACCTGCAACCAGACCGTTATGAGCGAGCCTATTAACCAAGACGGTTATGATAAATCAACGAGTTAGCCGATCTTCGACTCCGTTTACTATTATTTATTGTGGTCGTTTCGTTGGCGAAGCATTGGCCGAGACTAAAAGCAAACTGGCATGTTACCCGGTCAACGGACGCCGCCTCGGTGTTGAGAAGCACAGTCCTCGAATGCATGGTGGGCCACCTGGCCGCCGTGCTGACAGTAATCATTGTGGTTGCGATTAGAAGGCCGCGAGCACTTTCGCGGCCTCCACCGGTGGCCAATCACCGCTATTTCAGAAAATTACAAGCACCCGGAGTGGCCGGCGAGAACGCCTTGTCCGCTGGAACCTTGGCCAACACGCGATAATAGTCCCAGTCGTACTTCGACTCGGAAGGCTCCTTGACCTGCATTAGGTACATGTCACGGACGTGCAAGCCATCCGGCCGGATCACACCGTTCTGTGAAAAGAAGTCGTTGACCGGCGTCGCCTTCATCGCGGCCATCACCGTTGAGGCCTTGTCGGTTTTGCTGTCCTTGACCGCGTTGAGATAGTGTATCGTGGCGGAATACATGCCCGCTTGCACCATGGTCGGCATCTTCTTGACGCGCTCGAAGAAGCGCTTCGACCACGCCCGCGTCTCGTCGTTCAAATCCCAATAAAATGCATCGGTCAGCACGATGCCGTGCGCCTGCTTCAGGCCCATACTATGCACGTCGGTAATGAACGTCAGCAGCGAGGCAACACTTTGCTTGCCGGAAACGCCAAATTCGCTCGCGGTCTTGATCGCGTTGACCGTATCGCTGCCGCCATTGGCCAGCGCGATGATGTCGGCATTGGAATTCTGCGCCTGTAGAATATAGGACGAAAAGTCGGAAGTGTTCAGCGGGTGACGCACCGAGCCGACTACCGTGCCGCCCGCAGCTTTGACAACCTCCGAGGTGGTCTTTTCCAGACCGTGGCCAAAGGCAAAATCCACCGTCAGAAAAAACCACTTCTTCTTGCCCTGATCGATCAATGCCTTAGCGGTGACGTTCGACAGAGCGTTGGCGTCGTAGATGTACTGGATGGTGTTGGGCGAACACTGGTCGGTGGTCAGCCGCGTCGTGCTTGATCCGCCAATGATCAGGATGCGGTCTTTCTCCTTGGTGAGGCCGGCAACCGCCAACGATACTGCCGAGTTGCTTGCATCGAGAATGGCATCGACCTTATCGCGATCGTACCATTCGCGAGCAATGGCTGTGCCGACGTCAGCCTTATTCAGATGATCGGCATGAATGACTTTGATCGGCACCCCGTTGACATTGCCGCCGAAATCCTCGACCGCCATCTGCACGGCAGTGGTTGATCCCATACCGGAGAAGTCGGCATAGACGCCGGACATATCGCTGAGCACGCCAAGCGTCACGACGTTATCCGACATCGCAGCCTGTTGTGCCATCGCCGGACCGGCCGTCAACAATAGCGAGCCCAACGCTAGGTGGAGATACGATTTTCCCGATTTCATGCTGCTACCTCATAAGTGCGACGGATGTTCACTGAATGCAGAAATGACGACTTCTTCTGATGACTTCACGACACTTCGGTCGCTTCGGCCTGCGACGGTGCGTAAACATCAAGCGGCGGCCGGCGGCGATGCCAATCGGTTTCGCGCTGAAACGCGTCGGCGACGCGCAGCAACAAGCCTTCGGCGAATGGTCGACCCACCAGTTGAAAGGACATCGGCAGTCCCGCCTTCGAAAAACCCGCGGGCACCGAAGCTGCAGGCAGACCGAGATAGTTAAAACCGCGCGTGGTCCGTGTGATGCGTCCGATCAGTTTGAGAACATCGTCAGGGTTGCCGCGCGTGGTGGCTTCGATCGTCGGCGTCTGCATGGCCAGAGTCGGCACGTGCAGCACATCACAATCCAGCAACGACGTCGTCAGGAAGTCCTGCAAGATACGGCTGCGCAACGACAAGGCCTCCGCGTATCTGACCGCAGCATATGTGTAGCCCTGATCGATGCGGTTGCGCACTTGATCCGAATATTGCTCCGGCGTCGCCTCGATCCACTTGCGATGCAACGTCGCGGCTTCGACAGCCATCACCAGCTGTGCGTGGGAATTGATCGAGTCCATATCCGGCACATCGATCGGGACAATCCGTGCCCCGCACCTCGCGAGAACATCGAGGCTGGTTTGCAGGCAGGTAGCCACCTCGTCATCCAGGTCGTCGGCGAAATATTTGTCGGGCACGCCAATGCGGAGACCCTGCAACCTGCCGTCCAGCAGCGCTTCGTAATTCGGCACAGGGTTGTTGCTGCTCAAGGCATCGGCGGGGTTATTCGCGCCGCAATGCGTCAGCAGACGTGCGCAGTCCCGCGCGCTCTGTGCGATGGGGCCAAGACTGTCCAGCGAGAACGATAGCGGCACGCAATCCTGCAAACTCATGCGCCGATACGTCGTTTTCAAACCGGTAACGCCACACATGGCGGCCGGCATGCGGATCGATCCTGCGGTGTCGCCACCAAGCGAACCGAACACCACGCGCGCCGCGACCGCGACGCCGGAGCCGCTCGATGAGCCGCCGCAGACATGCAGCGGATTCCAGGGATTGAGGCCGGAGCCGTAGTGGTGATTGAAACCCGTCGGGCTTAATGCGAACTCCGCCATATGCAGCGAACCGATATTGATTTGACCAACATCGTCCAGCCGAGCCACCGCAAAGGCCGTGCGCTGCGGAACGTGCCCCTTGAGGATCAATGATCCGGCATGCATCTCGCACCCGGCGACAGGAAACATGTCCTTGTGGGCCAGCGGCACGCCATGCAAGGCGCCAAGGCTATCGCCGCGTGCCTGCCGCTCGTCGAGCTGATGCGCGCGTGCCAGAGCTTGTTCGTCGTCGAGACGGAAGATCGCGTTAAACCGCCGGCCGATGGTTGCGGCGCGCTGTAGACTCCATTGTGTTACCTCCCGCGCACTGAACCGCCGGCCGGCAATACCTTCAGCAACGCCCACAAGATCGAGATATTCAAAGTCACTCATCGTGGTTGCCTGCGGCGAGAATGTCGCAGAAGTGACCGAACCCGTAGACGTGATCGGTCAGGCCGAGGCGATCGTGAGCCGCCCGTTCGACTGCTCGGTTATTGACGTTGGCGACCGAGGCTGCCGTCGTCATCCGCGTTTCCGACCATCCGGCCTTACGGAGATCGAGTAACGGCGGAAACGACAGACCCGGCAGGTTACTCATGCCTGCTCCTTGGCAAGGACTTCCTTGCGATACCAGTCGTTGATCTCGTCTCCGGTTGTCAGCCAGATGTCCGAGTGACCCGCGATATATTCCAGTGCGCGCTTCAGATGCTTGGCGCGGAACGGCTGACCAACCAGGAAGGTATGCAAGCAGATCGGCATGATGCGAGCATTGGTTGCTCCTTCGGCATAGAGCACGTCGAACTGATCGATGATCATGTCACCAAACACACTGGCGGGCTGACCCAGATTGAGGAAGGCCGGCACATCGTTCAGCTCGATGGTGTACGGCATCGAAATCAGGCTGCCGGTACGGGTGTGAATCTTGAACGGCTGATCGTCCGCCGTGAAATCGCACAGGTACTCCACGCCGAGGTCGGCGAGAATATGCGGCGTTTCAAACGTCTCACTCAGAAACGGCCCGATCCAGCCCTTGGTCTTGCGGCCGATCGCCTGCTCCATTGTGGTCAGCACCTCGGAGATCACCCGCCGCTCGCCCTCTGGGTCGAGATGCGTCAGAAAGCTTTCCGGAGAGTTGTTGAGTCCATGCCCCATCCACGCCCAGTTACGCTTGCAGCCTTCCTCGATGATGCGCGGGTATTCGCGGATGGCATCTGAATTCAGACAGACGGTGCCGCGCATGCCGAGCGGATCCATGATGTCAATCATCCGCCACAAGCCCACGCGGTTGCCGTAGTCGCGCCAGCCGTAGTTCATGGTGTCGGGCGTCAATGCCGCCGTGGTCGTCGTCAGCGCCGTGCCCGCCAGGTGTTCCGGGAAATGCTCGATGTTAACGTATGGAATTACAGCCACTCGCGCGCCGCCCGGTAACTTCAAAGGCTTGCGGTCGATCATCGGGACGTAGTCGTAGAAGCTTGTTTGTGTCAGGTTTGTCATCGGTGTCTTGGCGTCCTGCGAGGAGGGCTGCGAATGGTGCGATCTGATCGGCGATCGTCGCGGGCCAAACATCGCGTGTTATCGGAGGCCGTCACAAACGATTATTTTTCCGTCATGCATCACTAAAGATGATGCATGACGACAGGCGAGAACGAGCGGCGGATGTCTATTGCATCGCACACAGATTTCCGTTTTGCTCCGCACAATGACCGTGCGGAAATCTTGGTATTGGCACGCAGTTGCTCGACCGATATTGGTCGATCAGGACACGAGAGATGAAACGCAACCTGCCACCACTGCTTGCCTTGCGCGCCTTCGAGGCCGCCGCACGCCATTTGAGTTTTTCCAAGGCAGGCGACGAACTGAACGTGACGCAGGCCGCCGTCAGTCGACAAATCAAGATACTCGAGACATTTCTCAATCACTCGCTGTTCAATCGCCTTACCCGCCAAGTCGAATTGACGCCATTCGGGAAATCCTATCTGGCCGCGGCGACCTCGGCGTTGGATATGGTGGAGCAAGCGACCCGCGAGATTTTGACGCAGCACCGATCGCTAGCGGTTAGCGTTTTACCGTCCATCGGCTCGATGTGGCTGATGGAGCGCATGACAGGATTCGCTTGCGCTTATCCTGAAATTGAAATGCATATCTCGAGTTCGATGGATCCCGTCGATTTCAAACGCCACAACATCGACCTCGCGGTTCGTCTCGGGAAATTGCCGGGGCAGACCTATAACCCCTCACTGCCCCAGATCGACTTCAAGATGGTTGAGGACTGGTCCGACGTCGGTGCCATCCACTTATGGGATGATTTCATCGCACCGGTTTGCAGCCCCAAGCTGCTGGAGAAGTTCGGCCCGATCGAAACTCCCGAGGATCTCAATCGCTATTGTCTGATTTACAACTCACGCCGCCCCGATTGCTGGTCCGGCTGGCTGAAAGCCAATGATGCCTGCGCAGTTACCGGCTCTGGCCGCCTGGAAGTCAGCCATTCCTTCATCGCAGCCAAGGCGGCGCGCGAAGGCCTGGGTATCGCGTGCTTATCGAGTATCGAGATCGATCCTTGGGGCTTAAGCGACAAGCTGGTTCGGCCATTTGCGAGTCATGTACGAAGTGCGGGCGCCTATTATCTGCTCGGTCTGCGCGAGCGGCTAGCTGCGCCGGACGCCAAGCTCTTCCACGACTGGTTGATCGCACAATATTGATGGCGTTCGTTCTCGATGAGCGAGAGAGAAATAACGGGTAGACCTGCAATGATATTGCTAGGGATACCAAGCGCTGCGGATGGATGTCTGAGATTGGCGGTAACTGACAGATGAAACAAATATCGCAACTATACAGAAGTAAAGGATTATGATGTTGCCTTTGCAGTGGAGGTGATGTGGTCCGTCAACCACAGCGCTATTCGCTGACAATCCGGCATCTGACCTGACGGATAATTTGGACCAGCGGGACAGTGACTACTGCATCGCCGGGCTCCGATCCAGATGCGATATTTGCGGGAACGATGTTTGCGGCGCTGGCGGGCGATAATGCAGTGATGAGTGCGGTCGGATCGTGTTGCAGTGTTTGCGCCATTGCTCGATGACGACGGTGGTCTCCTTCAGGCTGTCGAAGATCTCGCCATTGAGAAGCTCGTCACGCAGCTTGCCGTTGAAGGACTCGCAATAGCCATTCTCCCAGGGGCTTCCGGGTTCGGTATAGAGCGTTCTGGCACCAACGTCGCGAACCAGTTGCGCACGATTTTCGCAGTCATTTCCGCGCCGTTGTCAGACCGAACGTGCTCCGGGACACCGCGGGTGAGCATCACGTTAGCCATGGTGTCGATGACGCCGAAGCTGTTGATCCGTCGCGCCACCGGATCGCAAGGCATTCCCGGGCAAACTCGCCGATCAGGTCATCAGCCGAAGCTTGCGCCCATCGTGAGTCGGAGCCTCGACAAAGTCGTAGCTACAGACATGATTGCGATGCTGCGGCCGCAGTCGAATACACGATCCGCCGTTTAACCATGGTCGTCCGCGTGGCTTCTGCTTTCTGGGTACTTTCAGCCCCTCACGGCGCCAGATGCGCTGGACTCGGTCACATTCAACGTGCCTGCCAGCGTCGACCAACAACGATGTGATCCGACGATAGCCGTCGCTCCAGATCCTTCATCCGCTTCGCCTGATCAAGCTCAAGCCCGCCGTATTCTTTCCGCCAGCGATAAAAACTCTGCTGTGAAATCCCGGCTTCACGACAGGCCACTGGCGCTGCCTTCCCCTGCGACATCAATACTTCAATCTGCCGCAGCAGCACGACGATCTACTCCGCACTAAATCGTTTCTTCGGCATCTGAAAAGCTCCTTTGCCAGGCCAATTCTCCCACATTGCTCGGTCCAAAAAAGCCCGGGCGGGTCACTACGCCGAGGACTCGTTTTGTCACCCCGTCCTAATCGTTTGTGCCGATTTCCTTGAATAGGAAACCTGATGCGGTCTTTGTAAAAATGAAGATCTCCTGGCCGCAAAAGATAAAGAAGCTGTCGTTGTTTTCGCCGTCGCGATCGTAGACGGCCTTCTCGCGCCCGATACAGGTCCGAACCTTTGCTCGGAAGATGACCGGATAGGCCTTTGCACGGAATGCCGCGGCGTCGGGATACGAGGTGCGGTATTCGAAAGGCAATCTGGTCATGCTCGTGACGGCCGCCGAATCATCGGCGTTCAAAGCCGCTCGAAACTTTGCAATAAAGCCGTCGAACTCTGCCTGCACCGCACGTGATGCGGTCGCCGCCATCGACGTTCGAGCAAATGCAAGCGGAGAACTGAGGATGACGGCCGCCAGAACTACTTTGATCGACACACGCATTGTCCGCTCCTTCTATGTCGGTTTCGATTTAGTTTATGACTCTATCGTCGTCATAGCGCGCCGTCGCCGCCACAACCATGCGCCAATCGCGGTAAGGAGCAATCCGATCATCAAGGCCTGTCGCGAAACGATAGGCACCAGAAACAGCGCTACCTACACCGTCGGCCAAATTGTTCGTACCCGTTGCCTAGCGCGACAGTGTCGCCACACGATCGAGGGCCGTGCCGAAGCCCTGAAGGGTAATGGAGAACGGCGCGGCTGCGCCGCCGTCGGCCGTCGCCTTGACCTTCAGAACAGAGCCTGCACGAAGCGCCATGATCGACGCCGCGTCGAAGCTGACATTGACGAGGCAACCAGCCGGAACGCAAGTCCGGAAACGGATTGGTGCCATCGCCGGCTTGTCGTCGATCTGGAAGGCGACGCCGGCATCGAGCGCCAGGCCAAACGGCAGGACCAGCGTGCCGGAAACGGTGTTGCCGACGGGCGGACTGAGTTCGATGGCAAGGACGCGCTGGCGGTTCTGCTGCGCCTGGGCCTGTGACATGGCGCATTGCTTCGTTGTACCCTGTACGACGCAGGTGACACGCCAGTCGCGATAAGTCTCGTTGAGCGACGACGCGCCGCCCGGTAGCGTCGAGCCGCCGGTGGCGGGCTGCGCCTGCGTGAGCTGGAGCCGTTGCGGGGCCGGATCGGTTAAGCCACCCTTCGTTGCCTTGGCCTCGATCGGAGCGGAGGTCGCGTCACCCGGCGTGGCATAGAATATGACGCCGGCGTTGATTAGAAGCGCCGCGACGGTTGAGAGGCCGAAGACTTGTTTCGCGCTCATCATGCGAGCGCCTTTCGTTCGTTGGTGCGCTGCGCATTGAGATCGAGCAGGTTTTGGAAATTCCGTATCGATGCGAAATGCAAGGCAACGGGATCGAGCCAGCCTTTGGTGACCTTGCGGCGCGCTGTTTCACGGGCCGCAAAGCTGCCGATGAAGAACCCGGCCGTCACGCACGGCTCCGAGCGGCAAGCGGTGGCTCATGCATGGCGTCGATCATTACGCCTGACAGCGTAGCGAAAGCGGTCAGCCAGGCTTCCTTGATCTGCGGGGTGAAGGCGTCGCCGAGATGATGTTGCAGCGTCCAGATCAGGGTCTCGCCGACGACAGGATAATGGGCGTCGGCGACGCCGTAATTCTTGTGCCGCCGGGCGAGCGCCGCGACCTCCGCCTGAATAGCGGGGAGCCGGTGCAGGCCGTTCACCACCATCGCCAGCATCTGCACCAGCTTCTTGGCCTGCGGCCGGATGTCCTTGGCAAACATCGGCCGCACTTCGGGATGGGTCTCGAACAGGCGGGCGTAAAAACTCGCGCCCACCTGATCGGCGACCGGGACGACGTCCTTGAAGCTCTTCTGGACCAGGGTGATCGTGTCGTGATTCATCGCAAGACCTCAGAACTTGACGTTGAAGTTCGCGCGGAGCGTCTGGTCGGTGACGCCCGACCCGAACTGCCCGCCATAGGAGACGCCGAGCGTCGTATTGGTGCTGAGCCTCATGTCGAGGCTGAGATCGACCACCGCCGCGTTCTTGGCGATCGGCACGCCGCCGATGCTGAAGAGCGCACTGCCGGCAAACGACATGACTGAGTTCGGGGTCGTGTCACCGAAAACCTGCCGCCAGCCGATCATGCCCTTGGCCGTCACGGCCATGCCGTTCAGGTCGAAGCCGGTCGAGGGGCGTAAGCCCAGCGTTATGAACGTCGCATCGGTGCTGGTCGATTGGCTCATCAGCGCGGCGACGCCGCCCTTTTCCGAGAAGCCGTCCGTATGCAGGTTGACGTAAGCGAGATTGGCGAAGGGCTCGAGCGCGACATTGCCGGCCTGCATCTTGTAGCTGAGTTCGCCAAAGACCTGCGCCGTACCGGCACGATAGTAGCCCGACAGGCTGTCACCGAAGCCCGCGAAATTCACGCGGCGCGACGTGTTGATGTCGGAGAGCGTATAGGTCGCGCCGGTACGGAACGCGAGATCGCCCCATTGCGTGCCGCCGTAGAGGCCGCCGCTGTAGTTGTCGCTGGTACCCGACGAATGGCGGTCCTTCGCATTGAAGCTGGTCCGGCTGTAGCCGGCGACCGCACCGAAGCGCCAGGTATCGAAGGCCGGCGCGTCCGCACCCATGAAGAAGCCGCCGATGGAGCGATCGAACTTCGCGGCGTTGCCGTCGCTGTTCCAATGGCCCAAGGAGCCGAATGCCTGCCCCCAGACGGCTCCGCCGTCCGTGTTCGCGGCGACCGCGCGCGGCTTGCCACCGTCATAGGTGACGACATTGCCGCCCGAAGCGTCGACGTCGCCGAAGGCCGCGCGCAGACGGTCGTTGACCGCGCTGCGCAGGAAGCGGCTGTCTTCGATCATCGCCGTCTTCGCGGAAGCATGGATCTCGCCAGAGAGCTGATTGAAGGCATATTGCGCCTGCGGGGCCGAGAGGTTCAACACCGCGTTGTAGATTGGGTTGCCGAAGCCGAGGGTTTCAACGCCGCCGCCGGTGGCGATCTGGTTCGGCGTGATCCCGACGCCCGCGAAGTCGATATTGTTGCGGGTCATCGTCAGATAGACGTTGTTGGGGTCGTAGCTGAGTGACGGATCGAGGAAGGCCAGGTTCGAGGTCACGCCTTCGGTGAAGGTGCCCGTCCTGCCACCGTTAGCAGTGAGGATCGTGTAGGTCGTGGCCGAAGCGTAATTGCCCGATCCTGCGAGAGCCTGCACCGAACTGCCATTGATGGTAGCCGTGCCGCCCGCGACGATCTTGTCGGACTGGCCCGCTGCATTGACTTCGACCTGGTAGATCGAACCAGCGTTGAAGGCGATGTTGCCGGCGACATTCAGCGTACCGATGGAATTGCCGGGCGCGATGATCGAGCCTGTATTCGCCGCAAGGCTGCCGATCATCCCGTTGCCGCCAAGCGTACCGCCGTTTGATACCGTGATCTGCCCGCCGCCGAGCAGGCCGTTCACCACCAAGCGACCGCCCGTGACGTTCACCGCCCCGGTGAAACCACTTGAATCGTCTGTCAGATTTGTCGAGCCGGAGAACTGATTGATCGTGCCCGCGCCCAGCATGCTCGAGGCGAAGGTGTAACTCGTGTCGGTGTGGTTGAAGTTGAGCGTGCCAGTTCCCTGGCCAAACGCAACCGTTGCGGCATTGAGTGTGCCCGCCGCCTTCGCGGCCGAGCCCGCGGCACTGCCGATGTTGAGTGTGCCGGTCGAACCCGCCTGATCGGCAATGAGAACGATGCCGGCGGTGCTGACCGCACCGCCATTGGCGATCGTCAGGGTGCCCGTGCCGCCGTGGCCGACGACAACGCTGCCACCGTTGACCCACTTCGAACCCGCGCCGTCGACCGTCACCGAGCCGTTGGCCCCGGTAAATCCGCCGATATTGCCGATCTGGTTGCTCACCGTGCCGCCATTGGTGATCGCGAGCGTGCCCGTGCCGCTCAGCCCCACCGAGAGGTTGCCAGTGTTGACCCAATTGGAGCCCGCGCCCGTGACGGTGACATCGCCCTTCGAGCCAAGGCCGTTGGCGATGTTCGCAAAGGCGTCGCTGACGACGCCGGCGCTCTGGATGTTCAGCCAGCCGGTGCCGTCTACACCGACGAACAGGCCCGAGCTGTTGGTCCAGGCGGAACCCGCGCCGGAGATCGTCGCCGTGCCCGTCGAACCGGAATTGGTGCCGAGGAAGCCGTTATCGCCGCTGACCTTGCCGCCACTGGTGATGCTGAGGGTGGCGTCACCGTCCACGCCTATCGCGACATAGCCTGCGCTGTTAAGGGTTGAGCTCGCGCCGCCCACGGCGATTGCCGCCGTCGAGCCGGGATTCCAGGCAGCAAAGACGCCGCTCGAATTGAGCACGCCGCCGCTCGTGACGCCAAGAGTGCCGGAATTGGCGAAGACGTCGCCGCTGAAGCCGCTCGACTGGCCGGTCAAGTTGATCGTGCCCGTGCCGTCCTGTCGGATTTTACCGCTGCCGGAGATCGCGCCCGCGAAGGTGGTCACGTCGGAGCGATTGAAAAACAGCACGCCGTTGTTGTCGATATTGCCGAGGACCGAACCGCTGGTCCCGCCGTTGCCGAGCTGAAGCGTGCCGCCGGTGATGGTGGTGCCGCCGGTATAGGTATTGTCGGCGGTGAGGATCAGCGTGCCGAGGTCGGTCTTGTTGAGGCCGCCCGAGCCGGTCAGCACCGAGCCGATGGTCGCCTTGTAGTTCGCGCTAGCCGCCGAGCCGTCGCCGACGCGGATGATCGAATTGGAATCGGCCAGCGTGATCGGATCCCCCGTGACCTGATAACCATCGGTCGCGAACTGCATCCCCGTGACCGAGATCGGCCCGGCGCTTGCGTCGACCGTCACTGTGCCGGCCGCGCCTTGGAAGATCGCGAAGATCGGCTGCGGGTGCTGCTTGCCATTGGTCGAACCGTTCATGCCGGTCCAATTGGTCGAGGTCGCGGTCCAGATCCCCGTGCCCCCGTCGACGATGTTGTTGTTGGCGTTGCCCGGAGCATCGCCATCCCAGAACGGCAGGTTCGCCAAGGCGTTGTTGACGAGATTGACCTTACCAGCCACCGAGGTCTGCACGCCGTAGTCGGCGGCGGTGCTGCCGAACGGCGTGGTGCCGATGAGCAGTCCGTTATCGGTCAGCGAACCGCCATAGGCCATCAAGCCATAGACGCCGGGGCCGAACGCACCGCCGGAGGTGATGTTGAGCGTGCCGTCGAGCGTCAGGTCGTTGACGATATGGAACAGCTCTGCGCCACCCGGCGAGCTGAGCGTCACATTAACGTTCGCGCCACCGCCGAGATTGAGGTTCTGCATCGTTAGGGTCTGGCCCTGGATGCCGCTGAGGATGCCGCCCGCGTCAACGGTCACGGTGCCGCCGATCGTGCCCTTGCCGCCGAGCGTGCCGCTTGACTGGACATCGACCGCGCCGGTTCCGATCTTGCCGTCCACCAGCAGCGTGCCGCCGGTGATGTTGGTCGGGCCGGTGAAGCCGCCGGAGTTCGCCGTCAGGCGGGTGACGCCCTGCGTCTGATTGATCTTGCCGAGACCGCTGATCGCTGAGTTGAAGGCGTAGTTGGAATTGGTGTGATTGAAGGTGATCGTGCCCGTGCCTGCGCCGAACTGGATGTTCGGGGCGATGAGTATGCCGGCCGCACTGCCGTTGCCGATATTGAGATCGCCAAACGAGCCTGCGGTCTTCGCGATGGTCAGCGCGCCGCCGACATCAACTGCGCCTCCGGAACTGAGAGTCAGAGTACCGATGCCCTTGTCGCCGACGGTGAGGTCGCTGATGTTGGCCCATATCGAACCCATGCCGTTGACGGTCATCGAGCCGGTCGATCCGACCTCTTGCCCGAGATATCCGTGAGTGCTGCTGACCTGGCCGCCGTTCTGAATCGTCACCGCGCCGGCGCCCTTGCCGCCGACGGCGAGGTTCCCGGTGTTGATCCATCTCGAGCCCACGCCGTCGACCGTGACAGTACCGGAAGAACCGGCGTTCACGCCGAGCGTGCCGTTCCCACTCATGACGGCGCCGCCGTGTGTAATGTCCAGCGTGCCAGTGCCGCTGAAGCCGACCAGCAGCCCGTAGTTGACGTTCCATGTCGAACCCGCGCCATCAACGAACACGTTGCCCGTCGAGCCGGCCGTCGAGCCGATGGTGGCATCGGCGTTGACGACGCTGACGCCGCTGTCCACCTTGCCGCCGTTCGTGATGTCGAGCCGACCCTTGCCGGTCACGCCGATGATCGTTCCGCCGTCATTGACCCAATTTGAGCCCATGCCGTCGACCGTGACATGGCCGGTGGCGGTGGAAGCGCCGACTGCCAGAGCGCCGACGAAATCCTGCACCTTGCCGCCGTGCCCGATGTTGAGCGTGCCGGCGCCCTCGTCACCGACCAAGAGAAGGCCAGTGCTGGTCCATTTCGAACCCGTGCCATCGACCATGACCACGCCGGTGGAGCCGGCGAAACGACCGATCACGCCTTCAGCGCTGCTGACCACGCCGCCGTTCTTGATGTTGACCGCGCCCGATCCATTGTAGCCGACATTGAGGTCTGCGCTGTTGGTCCAGGTCGAGCCGACGCCGCTCACGGTCGCCGTCCCGCTGCCGCCTATGTTGAGGCCGACGAAACCCTGGATGTTGCTGACCGCGCCGCCGTTAAGGACATCCATGGCGCCGGTGCCGGCCGCACCGACATAGAGAAGGGTGTTGGTCCATTTGGAACCACTCTCCTTGACCGTGACATATCCACTCGAACCGTTGGCGTAACCGATCACGCCAAATGTGTTGCTGACCAGGCCACCATTCAGGATATTAAGCGTGCCGGTGCCGGCGCTGCCGACCACCAGGCTGGCGCTGTTGGTCCATGTCGAATTTGCGCCGTTGACCGTCACCGCGCCCGTGGAGCCGGCGAGGTCGCCGATATGGCCAATCTTGCTGCTGACATTGCCGCCATTGAAGACGTTCAGCGTGCCCGTGCCCTTGTCGCCAACGGTCAGCGTCCCGGTATTGATCCACAGTGCCGAAGGGCCGTTGAGAACTACGGTTCCTTTTGATCCGGCCAGGGCGCCGATCGTGCCGTCGGTGTTGCTGACTTCGCCCTGGCCGATTGCCAGGTATCCCTCACCGGCATTGCCGATGGTGAGCGTTCCGCTCATATTCCACCATGCGTAATTCCCAACGTTCGAGATGCCGCCGACATCAACGGCGCCGATCGAGCCGGCGAGGTTGCCGATCACGCCCGAAACATTGCTCAGCGTTCCGCCATCCTGAATATTGAGCTGCGCACCGTTAATGCCCGTGTTGGTGTCGCCAACCGTGACCTTGTTCGCGATTCCGTTGTGAAGGGGTCCTGAGATGTAAGGGATAGATCCGGGACCATTTTCGATCTTCACATTGTCAGCGGCCGTCGGGACATTGCCGGTGCTCCAGTTCGTCCCGTTGAACCAGTCGCCCGAGGTCGCGCCCGTCCAGTCCTGCGCCTGCGCGGACATGGGCAGCGCGAGACCGACAAGTGCAGTCGAGGTCAGCGCAAGAAGTTTGAGCGCGGCGGCCTTGCGGCCCGTATTCTTATAGTGCATTTCCGAAAAACTCCCGGCAGGCCAGACAATTGGACTCAATTGAAAGACCTATCGCACCGAGCATTCGGGGAATCTTGGACAGGGACACGCGCTTCTTGGACGGTGACACGCGCTATTGTTTTTTCTTTGCGGTGTGGCGGTTTAGCCGCGAAAAGTCCCCGCGGAGCGAGATCGCAACGGGGCCTTGGATGGGCGGCGAAGACGGCCTATTCGACCACATCGCCTCCCGGAAACGAGCCGGCGTATCAGCGTAATAGCGGCCATCTGCCAACGATGGAAAAGGCGGTCGTTCAATCCATCTTTCTACGTCTTGGGCACAAAGATAACCCAGACGCCATTGCTCACCTCCTCGGCAGCAAACAAGCAAGCAGAGCCTCGTTCTGTCAGGCGCCAGACGCGCAGGCTATGACGGTCGCCATAGACACCGTCGATCCCTTCCGCCTCCCTCTGTTGTCCGCTGTCCGGATCGATGACGGGGCGCCAGTCCAATCGGCCGATATCGAATCCAGAGGCTATCTCACACGCTCCCCCCGACCAGGACGTCACAAAGACCCAGGAGAGCGCCGGCCAATCGACTGGTTGAAGCTGACTTGCTCTTGGAGCTAATGGTTTTCGCGCACAGCAAATGCGACAGAGGATTTTGAGTAGCGAGTTTGGCGATGGATCGAGCATAGGGCTTTCGTGGAAAGAGCCTTCGTCGCGAGTGGCCAGACCATCAAAAGCCCGGCGGCGATCTCACTTGTGATTCTCGATCCGCGCAATTTCCTCCTCTGGAGAACTGATCGCCGATCCGATGAATTGCCCAACGATCCAGCCGACCAAACCAGAGAGCGGTATGGGAGCGAGCGGAGCAAAGACTAAAAACCCGATGCCAGAGTCGGGATCAAGAAAACCGGGGGATGGGCCGAACCAGAGCGGCATGCTGAGCATCGCTTGAATCATGCCGATGCCCTGGCCCGCGTCGAAGACGTTGGAAACCATATCGGGAGCCAGCAGGAACAGCGGCACGTTGAGCAAGCACATCGCGACTGCGGAAAACCACATCGCAGACCGGGCCGGTCGATAGTTCTGTGACAATCGGCAAGTCACATACAAAGCAACAAATCCCCAGTTCATGACCGCGAAATCAAGAGGGATCTGAAAAACGGACGTCAAAAACCGATATCCGGATGGCCCAGCCTGCAACAGACCGGATCTATAACCGAGATAGATAAGTGTGGCGACGACGCTTGGGCCGACAGAAACAGTCAAGAACGCAAGCAGGGGAATTTGAGTCCAGGCGAGCGAACGAGCATTCGCGGAGTGCGCGTGTCGTCCCTTATAGTATGCGAGCGATATCGCCAGCAGCATGATTGCGAGGGCTGAGTACTTAGATAAATCGGACATCAGAATCATTGCGTCAGAGTTGGCTGGACTGGATCGATTCGTTCGCCTTCCGGCTATATGCGCTACGGCCGGAAGCCATTGGTGGTTACTTCGTCGGTTGGGGTTCAATCAGGCGGCGTCATCATCGCATTCGTTCATTCCATTCCGGGCTGGCAGCAGGGCGCATCAATTGGAGGTGATTGCCGAGACCGGAATGAAGCGGCCGCATTTCCTGCCGTCATGGTTCGCGGCTTCGCGCGCCTTGACTTGCATGCCCGCGACTATTTTCAGGTGTTCTTCGACCGCTTGAAACCCGCGCATTGCCTTGAGCGTCAGGCCGTCGGTCGCGGCTTCCATTTGATTCAGCTATCGCACCGGGCTTACAGCTTGTCTTGGACAAGGACACGCGTTTTTTGGACAGGGGCACGCACTCTTGCGTTTTCCTCGCCCTGCGGCGACTTCGTCGTCTCGTCCAAACGGAAAGGCACCCGCCGGATCTCCCGGCGCAGCCAACGCGGGGGTCTTGGATAAGCAGCGAGGTCGGGTCTATTCGACCGCGCCGCCCCCCAGCAGACGGGCGGGCGCATCGATGCCGGTGATAGCCAGCGGAGCGCCAATGTCGGTGATGAGCCTGACGAGATCGGGCTGACGGCTCGTGCCGGTCTTTGCGTAGATACGATTGAGATGGGTCTTCAGCGTGTTCTCGCCGATCCCGAGCGACAGCGCCGTCGCTGCCGCGCCCGCGCCGCTGCCGATCTTGAGGAGAACGCGCGCCTCGGCGGGTGTCAGATCAAAGAGTGTTATCAGCACCGCCTCGGGGATCGGCGTCGCCGCGATCGTGGTCGAGACGAAGACGGCCGCCCGCGCCGGACGAAAGGCCGCGCGCGCCGTGCCGGCGGAGAGCGGCAGGACATAGGCGACGGCCGGGGCTTCTCCGACGCCTGAGATCGGCAGGCCGATGCCGCGAGCGCCGAGCGTGATATCGGCATTGGACGCCGCGGAGATGGCGGTCAGCAGCGCGCCTGCCATGGCCGGGTTCTGTGGTTGCAGCACGCCGCCGCGCGACAGGATCGGCGCCTCGGTCGACAGCATCCGTTCGGCGCTGGCGTTGGCATAGAGGATACCGCCCTCGGCGTCTGTGAAGAGGATGGGCGTCGAGAGTGCCCCCAGCGTCTCGTGATAGAAATGCGCCATGACGCGCGCCTGGTCGAGCAGATCGCCGATCAGCGCGGCGCGGCGCAGATGCGGCGACAGCAGCGTCAGGAAGTGTTGCTCCTCACCGGAGATCACGTCGCGGTCGGCATAGATGGAGGTGCCGAGAAGCCCAATGCGATCGGTCGTGTCGACGAATTTGACCATGCAGCCTTCGCGCAGGCCCTGCGGTCCGGCCCATTCGCGATAGAATCTCGTGGCGCGCAACTCGGGTTCGCTGAGGCAAGACAGAGTGGTCAGCGGCGTGTCGATGTCGCCGACGATGGCGGGCTTCAGGCCCGGAATGTCGTCGAAGCCGTATTCGACCTGAAGCACGCGCATCTGCTCAGCGTTCCAATCGGAATGCGCGGCGAAGCGGCCGTGACTATCCTGCGTGCTGGCGAGCGCGATGGTCGTATAGGCCGCGTCGGTCGCCTGCGTTATTCGGTTCAATACGCTGACCCAACCATCGGGGTTCAGAACGCAATCATAGATGTCGCCAATAATCGATGACAGTTGTTCAGCATTAAGCCTCGTCACGCTGCACTCCACCATCTCATGAAAAGTCAATCGGTTGTTCTTGTCTCCCTATAGCGCAAAGGCGATCAAGCGCGAATTCCTGGCGCGTCATACTTTGCGGTGACGACATGGACTGGAGCGCATGATTATAGGTTGGCAGCGCGGGGATTCGAGCCCGGCCGATGCCGCCGTTCCGGCGGGCTAGCCGAGCCGAGCGATCCCCAGCAAGACAGGTCAGGCCGTTGTGAGGGGGGCTCGCGGTGCCGGCAAAGACATTCACATCCGCAAGCCTGCCTGAGCATCTGAACCATCAAGAGCGCTTCCGTCTGTGGCGCGATATCTACTATGCCGAGGTCGCGTCGGTGGAGGTCGGCATATCCGACCTGCCGTTCGAGGCGAGCCTTGAGGCGAACGCGATCGGGCCGCTGACCTTCGCGAAGATGTCGGCGACGATCAACCGGGCGGCGCGCACGCCGCACCATATCCGGGTCGCCCGGACCGAAACGTATCTGTTCACGATCAATCTCGGCAAGACGCTGATCGCCGGCCATCCGGGCGAGAGTGATATGACGATGCCGACGGGGAGCGCGATCCTCCACGCGACGCAGGCGCAGGAGTTCGTCGGCAACACCCGCAATAGCTGGGCGAACCTCGCGCTGCCGCGTAAGCTGGTCGACGACAAATTCCCCGGCATGGAGGGGCGGCAAGGCGCGCTGGTCCCGTCGGATAATGAGGCGCTGACACTGCTGCGCAACTATCTGGCGATGCTGGAATCGACGGACCTGCCGGTGGGGTCGGTCCTCTTCGATCATGTCAGCGAAACCATCGTCGACCTGTTCGGTCTCGCGACCGGGGCCAAGGGCGGCGAAGCCGAGCTGGTCGGCACGCGAGGCCTGCGGGCCGGACGCTTGCAAGCGGTGTTGAGGCAGATCAAGAGCAATTACCGCAACCCGGCGCTCTCGGCGCCGGTGGTCGGTTTGCAGCTCGGGCTTTCGGGCCGCTACGTGCAAGACCTGCTCGCCTCGACCGGGGGCAGCTTCTCGGAACGCATTTTGGAACTGCGCCTACAGGACGCCAAGACGATGCTGACCGACGCGCGTCATCAGGACAAGCGCATCGGCGACATCGCCATGGAGGTCGGGTTCAGCGACATCTCCTATTTCAATCGCAGCTTCAAGAAGCGATTCGGATGCAGTCCGGGCGCGGCCAGGTAGGGTCGCGTCGGCGTTAGGCGTCGTCACGCGGCCACATCTTCGCGCAAGATCATCCAACTATTCGTACAAGACTACCATTTGTGCCGCCACATTAAGAACGAGTCGATTGGGGGTCGCTAACCCACTGAAATTACGACCAAGGCGACTTAAGAACGAGTCTACCTGCCCTTTAAGAACGAGTCGATCAGGCCACTTTGCGTTTAAGAACGAGTCGGCTTTCGCAACCGATTGATATCGCTAGCCACCGACTGCACTCAGTTCTCGCGATTAACCATTGTTCGGCGGATGGATCAGACAGGATTCGTGAGGGCATTGCTCTGCCATGAGGTTAACCGTGCAGGAAATCGTCAACGCAGCCGGACAGCGCAACAATGCGGCGCTCCACTACCATTTTGGATCCAAGGAAGATTTGATCCGGCAGATGGTCGTTGATGGCGCAGCCGTCCTCGACGGCCGTCGGCGCGAATTGTTGGACGGGATGAAGGCTCGCGGCGGACCGAAAAGCATTCGTGACATAATGCTAGTGCTCGTGATGCCAGTGATCGAGCTTGGCGACGACGAGCGGTGGCGCGGTTACATCCGCTTCACGTCTAATTTGCAAGCGTCTGACCCTGGGCTTTGCGCGCCGCGCTCAACAACCGCTGGAATTCAGGATACATTGATTGCTTCGAATACTTGAAGACGATGCTCCAGCTACCTGCTGCCATTGTCGAGCAGCGGCTTTCCTTCTTCATGATTTATGCCAACGCGATCCTGTCCGCACACGAAGCTGCACAGGAGAAACGTCATGCCAAGAGCAGCCGGCTCTGGAGTCAGCCGTTTACGATCGAGAACATACTCGACACCCTGGAAGCAGCGCTTACATGTCAACCGTCAGAGCAGACACAGGACAAATTAGTGGAAGCGAGCGGAAAGCCTCAGTACTAAGACTGAGACGGGGCTTTCCGTTTTCACCTCCTCCGATCATATAGTTGGCACTCCTCAGAGATTGTCGCAGGAGATCAACGCAAGATCAGGTCTTAGTTCGTTTGGAAATTTTACGCTGAGCCGCCGATTGCTCATCCTGGGATTCCCCCATGTAATCGCGGGGACTAACGCCGGTCCATCTACGGAAAGCGCGGCGAAATGTCGACGGATCGTGATAGCCAAGCAACTCAGCCACGTCACGCACAGGCATTTCCGCAAGATAGGATCGCGCAAGCTCAGCTCGTAGTTCACTGACGAGCCCGGTAAAGTTCATACCACTTTGCTGCAATTTCCGCCGGAGCGATCTTTCCGAAAGATTCAAAAACCGAGCAACGTCTGGCGCGCGAATATCTTTGTTTCGGGCGAAAGCAATCATTTCGGCTATTCGATCATTGAGTCTTTCGTCCGCCTTGATGTTGGCGAGTAAGTTGTCGGTCAATCGACGGTAGGCCAGCGAGTGCGTAAAGAACTTGCCTGGCAGGGGCTTGTTCATTACTTCCGCTGGAGCCGACAATCTATTGCGGTTTCTATTGAACTCGACGGGTATCCCGATTTCCTTGATGAACGCCTGTTGATCGGATGGCGAGTAGGCAAGCTCCAGTCTGAATCCCTTCAGATCGCCTCCCAGATGACGCAGGATCTGTAGATCCGTCGCGAAGAAGAGATCTGGAACAAAGTTGGGAAAGCCATCCAGCCGCACAGGATGGTTGTAAGTCAGATGGACGTGGCCACGGGTGTTGCCAAGACTTGCAGCATCACGTGGGTAGGTTTGAAATATTCGCATGTGTTTGACAATGATCTGCAGAGCATGCCGCATAGTAGTTGCGCCCAAAATGGCATGAGCGAGTGCTCCATATCCATTCAATGGGACTTTCCTGCCTACCTTTAAGCCCAGCAGTTCGTCGCCAGTTTCGCGGAACGCGAATATCGCGAGGCGGTAAAGCCTAAGCTGTCGATCCAGTCGCTGGTAATCCTTCGATGCCGTCACGAAGCGATGATCGATGCCCAAACCATCGAGGTGCTGCACCAGCACCGGCTCAAATGCGAGCCGCTTTATAATCATCATCATGGCACCCTGACCGAAACGGTCCCGTCGCTTTTCCTTTTACATAAAAATTGACGGCGCTCTACAGAGTTTGGCCGAAAGCGCCTCCTATTTGGCCAAAACGGCCCTCTTCCGCGTCTGAGGAGCGGATGACAGTGGCATCCTATAACTCGCCCCTACAAAACAATTCCGCCCGGGAGGTCACGATGTCAGAAGTCTCATTCGCTCGGTCAACCGACGATGCGAGCAATCTGATGCAAGTAGCTGCAAGCTACATGGACGAAATCGTGCGGCGAAGTGACGAGTTCGAGAATTTAAGACATATGCCCCAGGATCTCGCCGACAGAATGGCGCGGGACGGGCTTTATCAGATTTGCACGCCCGTCGAATATGGAGGATCCGAGCATTCTCCGCGCGTTTACGCCGAAGTTGTCGAGTTACTGGCTCAGGCGGATGCCTCCGCAGCCTGGTGTGTTTTCATCGGCATTACCTCGTCGTTCCTGCTGGCGAGCGGCCAAACCGAGGCGCTGAAGGAAATCCTCCGTAAGCCTGGTGTCACCACCTCGGGAGTGCTCGCTCCGAACGGCCGTGCGGTCAGGACCACACGAGATGGAGTCCCGGGGTATATCCTGAACGGCCGCTGGCAATGGGGCTCGGGAAGCAGAAATGCGGAGTGGATCAGTAGCGGCGGAATGGTCGTTGACGACCACGGCCACGTCATCCTCAATGCCGACGACAAGCCCGAGCAGTTGTCTCTGGTCGTCAATGCGTCGGATGTTAAGCTGCTCGATACCTGGACCGTTATGGGATTGCAGGGTACGGGCTCGACCGACTATCAGATTGAAAATGTCTTCGTGCCCGAGGATCGGACAATATCCCGATATGGCGTCCGCAAGAACACTCATCCCATCTTCCTGTTTCCGAACTTCGGGATGCTTGCGATCGGGATCGCGTCAGTCGCGCTAGGAGCTGCTCGCGCCGCAGTCGACGATCTTGTTGCATTTGCCAGCAAGAAGGTGCCGCAGGGCAATCGCCGAACCCTGGCCGAAAAGCCTGCAACTCAGAAGGATATCGCGAAGGCTGAAGCCGCGCTCCGGGCTGGCCGGGCCTTCTTCTATGAAGCCATCGACGCGGCATGGGCCGGAGCCAATCAAGGCGATATTTCCACGGCTCACCGGCGAGACGTTCGTCTGGCAACGACCCATGCCGTCGCTTCAGCCAAGCAGTGCATCGATATCATTTACGAACTGGCGGGAGGGACCGCGGTTTATCGCACATCTCCTATCCAACGACGCTTTCGTGACGTCCAGGTCGCCGGCCAGCACATGATGGTCAGTCAGGCGACTTACGAACTCGTCGGTCGCCTGATGCTGGGGCTTCATACCAACATCGACGAGCTTTAGAGCACGATCCGTTTCGGCTGAATCGGATCGCGTCCCGGAAGCCCTTATTTGGCGGCGTTTTTCGCGACGGACCGGCTTCAATCCCGCCGAGAGTGTGCTCGTCGGCAAAAGAGAGAGTTACGCGACGTGCCCCTTGCCAACGACATCAAGAGCAAACTGAGACTGCCTCTTATCGCCGCGCCGATGTTCCTGGTATCGGGCCCTGATCTAGTGATCGCCGCTTGCCTGAATGGCGTAATCGGCAGCCTTCCGTGTGCCAATGCGCGGTCGCCGGAAATATTGGAGGAGTGGATATCGGCAATATCCAGCGCGCTTGCAAATCCCGAACGGGATCAGGAGCGGGTCGCACCTTGCGCCATTAATCTCGTGGTGCATCCCACGAATTCGCGCCTGAGCGTCGAGTTGGATATTCTGGAGCGCGCCAGAGTGCCTCTGGTCATCACGGCCCTCGGCGGTCCGAGGCCGATCATCGATCGTGTTCAGTCGTGGGGCGGCTTGGTGTTCGCGGACGTGAATTCCGTTGAATACGCAAAAAAGGCGGTCGACGCAGGGGTTGACGGACTTGTCCTCGTTTCGTCGGGCGCAGGTGGCCATACCGGGCGGATGAACGGTTTCTCGTTCCTGGCGGCTGTGCGGGAGTTCTTCAACGGCCCCGTCGCCCTTGGCGGAGGATTGTCCAATGGCGCGGAAATTCGGGCGGTAGAAACCGCCGGTGCCGATCTCGCGGTGATGGGCACATCCTTTATCGCGACCGACGAGAGCCTCGCCGTTCCTGAATACAAGCAGCTATTGGTGGACTCCGTGATGGCCGATCTTGTGCTGACCAACACGGTTACCAGCGTGCTTGCGAACTGGCTTCGACCAACCCTGATACGCGCGGGGATCGATCCAGAAGCATTTCTGACCAATCCCAAGGTGGACTTCACCGGGGTCTCGTCTCCCGAACTCCAGAAGGCGCGCTGGAAGACGGTTTGGTCCGCCGGTCACGGAGTTGGATCCGTTGCGAAGGTCGAGTCCACAGCCAAGCTCATCAGCCGGCTTCGAGAGGAATACCGCAAAGCCTGTACGCTGCCGGTCGCTTACGGCTGACGGAAGCGCGAGCCCTTTTAGTAACATTCTGTTCGGGAACGGATCGATGGCAAGTTTAGCCGATGCACTTTTCAACCCCTTTTCGGCCAAGGGACTAAATCTGTCTAACCGGATTGTCATGGCCCCCATGACTCGGGATTTTTCTCCCGACGGCGTGCCGGGCGAGAACGTCGTGAATTACTATCGACGCCGCGCGGAAGGAGGCGTGGGACTCATCATCACCGAGGGGACCACGATCGATCATCATGCCGCATCTCAATCGTCCTCCCACCCGGCATTTCATGGAACGGCTGCGTTAGCTGGATGGTCGCGTGTGGTAGAGGCGGTTCACGCGGCAGGCGGCAAGATCGCGCCCCAACTCTGGCATGTCGGCATGATGCGCAATGCGGGGCGCCCGAAAGGCGATCGCGTGCCGGCTGTCGGTCCCTCCGGCATGAACATTCCTGGGAGGGTCGTCGGGGAACCGATGACCGATCGCGAAATCGCGGACGTGATCGACGCCTTTGCCAGAGGCGCGGCATCCGCCAAACAGATCGGTTTCGATGCGGTCGAGCTTCATGGCGCGCATGGCTATCTTATCGATCAGTTTTTTTGGGCAGGCACCAACATCCGACAGGATGCATGGGGCTACAACAGGGCCAAGTTCGGAATAGAGGCCGTCAAAGCCGTCCGATCAGCGGTAGGGCCGGATTTCCCCATCATCCTCCGGATTTCGCAATGGAAGCAGCAGGATTTCAGTCAGCGGTTGGCGCAAACACCGAACGAGTGGGAGCAGTTCATCACGCCGTTCGTCGATGCCGGCGTGGATATCTTTCATTGTTCGACCAGACGCTTTTGGGAGCCTGAGTTCGACGGCTCCGACATGAATCTTGCCGGCTGGACAAAGCGCATCACAGGCAGGCCAACAATCACGGTTGGTAGCGTTGGCCTGAACGGCAGTGATTTCGTGGGGTCGCTGGGTGGAAAGACCGCCGACGTCGCAAACATCGACGAACTGCTGGTCCGTCTCGACAACGGTGAATTCGACCTTGTCGCGATCGGCCGCGCGCTGATCGCCAACCCTGATTGGCCAAGCCGGGTGAAGAGCGGTGAAATCAACCGGCTTCACCCGTTCGATAAGGCCCTCCTCGACCGGCTCGAATGATTGGGTTCTCTCCAAAACGCACGCGAGAACCGGAGAAGACCGATGAACCAGCACCATGTCCAAAATACTTTGATTTCGACCGAAGAATACCGCGCGGTCATGCGGCATCAGGCTTCGACAGTGACCATCGTGGCATGCGGTAGTCCTGGATCGCGCCTCGGGCTCACGGCGACAGCGGCATGCTCACTATCGGATAATCCGCCAACCGTGATGGTATGCATAAATCGAAATGCGCGGGCACATGACGCGATCCTGAAACAGGAATGCTTCAGCTTGAATTTTCTCTCCGCGGATCAAGTCGATTTGGCAAAGATTTTCTCAGGTAAGAGCGAGCTTCATGGCGAAGATCGGTTCGGCGAAGGAGCCTGGATCACGCTGAGCACCGGAGCGCCGGTCCTGGAGAAATCCATGATGAGCGTCGATTGCCAGCTTCGAAGCAGGCATGAGTTCGACACTCATTCGATCTTCGCAGGAGAGGTGCGTGCCGCGCGCGCATATCGCACAAAATCTCCGCTTCTCTATTTTCACGGCAGCTATTTCGATCTGAATGCTGGAGCGATCGAATAATCCAGCTCGAAAAACACATAGTGAGGGGAGAACGCACCAATGACCAAAACGAACCCGATCGTCCACGGATTGATGATGGACGTACCGTTGACAATTCCATCACTACTCACATTTGCGGCCCGTTACCATAGCGAGACCGAGATCGTCTCATGCACGTCCGACCTTGGCCGATTTCGCTATAATTATGCGAAGGCGCAGCGCCGAGCTGGGCGATTGTCCAACGCTCTGCGCAGGTTGGGAATCAAGCGTGGCGACAGGGTCGGCACATTTGCATTCAACGACCATCGGCACTTCGAACTGTATTTTGCCATCCCCGCGCTCGGCGCGATCGTCCACACGATCAATCCGCGCATCGGCGCGGAGGCGTTGTCCTATATCGTCAAGCACGCCGACGACAAACTGATCTTCGTCGATCCGTCCCTGCTCGCAACACTGCATGGCGCGATACCCGATTTTCCTCTCGAGAGATTGGTGATTTTGACCGGGGATCGCACCCTCGCCGGACAGTATCCCGGAATATTGATCTATGAGGATCTGCTTCTCAACGAATCGGAAGACTTCGCTCTCGTCGATATAGAAGAACGTGAGGCATCCGGGCTTTGCTACACGTCGGGCACCACTGGAATGCCAAAGGGCGCGCTGTACTCGCATCGCTCGACGGTGCTTGTCGCGATGGCGGCATGCGCCGCGGGCGCGATGGCTATCAGCGGCGCGGAAACCGTGTTGCCGGTCGTCCCCATGTTCCATGTTAATGCGTGGGGCGTCGTTCATGCAAGCGCAATGGCAGGCGCCAAATTGGTTCTACCCGGTGCGAACCTGTCCGCGAGCGCACTTACCCCGTTGATGGACGACGAGGCCGTGACCATCTCGGTGGGCGTCCCGACCGTCTGGCGGGATCTCCTGATCCATCTCGATGAAACGGGCCGCAAGCCCCGTGTGCTGTCGCGACTGGTTATGGGCGGCTCCAATCCTCCGAGCGAGATGATCGACGGGTTCGAACTGCGTCATGGAATTTCGATCCTCCACGGTTGGGGAATGACGGAGATAGGTGGGACCGGCTCGATCGGCACGGCGCATCACGGCAGTTCACAACTGGCCGATGCTGACAAACGCAAGTTGAAGCTCAAGCAAGGGCACGCGCTTTGGGGATCAGATCTCCGGCTGATCGACGACGCGGGGAAGGAAGTTCCGGCGGACAACACGTCGTCGGGCCACCTGATGATTCGCGGTCCATGGGTCGTCGGCGGGTATTTCGGCAACGACGACAATTCGTCGTTTGAGAATGGCTGGTTCAGAACCGGAGACGTCGCGCGCATCGACGCCGACGGGTTTCTCGAGATCACCGATCGAGCCAAGGATGTCATCAAGTCCGGTGGCGAATGGATCAGCTCACTCGCTATTGAGGCGGTCGCCCGCGAGCATCCCGCGGTCGCGGATGCCGCCGTCATTGGGATTCCGGATCCCAAATGGCAAGAGCGCCCGCTCCTGATCGTCGTGCCCAGAGAACGGCATACGGTCGTACAGGACGAGTTACTTGATTTCGTTGGAGCCCGATTGCCGAAATGGTGGAGGCCGGAAGGCGTTGTTTTCTCCGATACCCTGCCGCGAAATGCGAACGGAAAGGTTCTTAAGACGGCCCTCCGCGATCAGTACGTCATCTAAACTCACTCAGGCATTGAACACAGCGAAGGAAGTTCATTCATGAACAGGCGCATTCTACTGGCAGCGACGATTTCACTTGCGCTGTTACCGATCTCCTCGGCCATAGCCGAAAATGCACCCGGTGTGACGGCAACGGAAATCAAGATCGGCGCAACCTATCCTTTTAGCGGCCCCGCTTCGGCATATGGCGTCGTCGGTCATGGCCTTATGGCCTATGTAAAGGCGCTGAACGACAAAGGCGGCATCAATGGACGGCAAATCAATTTCATCGCGCTGGACGACGCCTATAGTCCACCGAAAGCAGTCGAGCAGATGCGTCGTTTGGTCGAAAATGACGAGGTCGCATTCGTCTTTGCTCCACTTGGAACAGCAACGAATGCAGCGACCATAAAATATCTCAACAGAATGAAGATTCCCGATCTGTTTATCGTATCAGGCGGATCGAAGTTCACGAACTTCACGGAATATCCTTACACGACGACAGGCGTGCCCAGCTATGAAACCGAGGGCAAGATCTACGCAAAATACATCGCCGAAAAACTTCCGAATGCCAAGGTCGCTCTTCTTTATCAGAACGACGATCTCGGTAAGGATTTCTTGAATGCCTTGAAGGGCGAATTCAAGAATAGGTTCGCAGATAAAGTGATCGCCCTTCCCTATGAATTCACCGATCCGACGATCGATTCTCAGGTCGTCAAATTGAGGAATTCCGGCGCTGACATTTTCCTTTTCGGGGGCACACCGAAATTCGCTGCACAGGCAATCCGCAAGATCCATGAAACGGGCTGGAAACCTTTGCTGATTGTCAATGTGGTGGCGAGCGCGATCTCCTCCACGCTCAAGCCAGCCGGGTTGGACATCTCGACCGGAGTGGTTTCGGCAGCCTATCTGAAGGATATCGCCGACCCCAAGATGAAAGACGATCCAGGCGTCAAATCGTATCGAGAGCTTCTCGGCAAGTATGGCTCGGGGGCGGATATTTCTGACTTCAACTACATCGCCGGCGTCGTTCAGGGGATGCTGCTGGAGCAGGTCTTGAAGCAATGCGGAGACGATCTGTCGCGGGACAATATTCTCAAGCAGTCGCGTAGCATCAAGAATTTGGCATTGCCGATGGTCCTCCCGGGCATCTTGATCAATACGAATGGAAAGAACAGCCAAGCTTTCACGCAACTCAAGCTTCAGCGTTTCAACGGGACTGGCTGGGAAGTTTTTGGGGAAGCCATCGGGGCTGGAGCGGAGTGATCCGCAAAAGCGACGCGGAGCGAACTCTTCAAGGCACTTTGAAATTCTCGAACACGCGCGCTTAAGAACGTAAGATCAAGCGGAGCCGCTAGTAATACGTCTACCGGACAGCTTCTCAATGGCTCGAGAAAAAGAGATGGCGAAGTAGTCTACCTCCGTAGAATTTCGCCATCTACGTTATTTGATGGCCGCCGCCAAGCATGGCAATTTCCACTGAGCTGATGCAAAGACTGGCGTTCCAGAGTCTATCATTAGTCGCAGCATTCGTGATCTCGAAGATCATCCCGGCCCTGCTTTGTTTCATCGACATAGTGGCGGCGTCTTACTAACATTGGACCGCACGCTCAAGGAAGCGACTGTTCGGCGATATCACTACGAGACGCAGAGGCAACTAGAAAATCATCTCGCCGCTTTCCTGGATGCCTACAACTTCGCCAGACGCCTCAAGACCCTCACGGCCTCACACCCTATGAGGCTATCTGCAACGCATGGCCCCGTCGTCGCCTCGCAGGGATATCCGATCGAGTTCGCCCACGAAGGACAGGACATCATCTTCTATACCGGGAATGGCGATGGATTGCCATTACCAACCAAGGAGATGAAGGGGCAGGCGGACGATCTGGGTCACGCGCTCGCGTCCCAAGATCGATCGGATTGCCTGCCCCTGGCTGATCCGACGTTTCGTCGACCGGCATTCCGTCTTCCTGTTCGTCGCTCCCGTTATCTCGGAGGGATAAAAGGACGACGCTTGGAGCCGCTCTCGGTTGAGGTGGGGACCGATCGTAATGCGCGACGAATCCAGTGACGCGATTCTGCAGGATCGATAACACCGTCAATTTCGAGGAAGGAAGCCATGTTGGTGGCTTTACCTTCGTCATAGAGTTCCTTGACGTGCCGAGCGTACATTGCCTGCCGAGCAACCGGATCGTCGATTGCCGCCAGCTCTTTCCGATAAGCCAGATTCACGGCACCTTCGATTCCCATTCCCCCGAATTCGCCGGTTGGCCATGCGATCGTGAAGAACGGCGCAATGGTGCTTCCGCCTGCCATGGCCTGAGCGCCGAGACCGTAGCCTTTTCGCAATACGATCGTCAGAAACGGCACCGTGATATTGGCGGCGCCAACAAACATGCGCGCGACTCTTCGAACCAGCGCAGTCTTCTCGGCCTCCGGCCCGACCATAAATCCGGGCGTGTCGCACAGCGAGACAATTGGCAAGCCATAGGCTTCGCACAACTCGACGAAGCGCGCAGCCTTCTCGGCGGCCTCGGCATCGATCGCTCCACCAAGATGACGCGGATTATTGGCGAAGAGGCCAACCGCTTGCCCTTCGATCCTGACAAGCGCGGTGATGATGCCAATCCCGTAGGTCGAACGCAGTTCGAGGACCGAATCTTTGTCGGCAAGCCGTTCGATAACCTTGCGCACATCGTAGGCACGCATGCGATTTTCGGGAACGGCATTGCGCAGCGGGAGCTGGTCCGCACAAGACCAGTCGGAAACCGGGCCCTGGAAATACGAGAGATAGCGTTGAGCGGCCTCGACCGCCGCCGCCTCATCGTCGACCAGGATATCGATGACGCCGTTGGCCGTCTGCACGTCCGCTGGGCCAACTTCTTCCGGTGAAAAGCGTCCGAGACCGCCACCTTCGATCATCGCCGGGCCACCCATTCCGAGATTTGCATTCCGTGTCGCGATGATCAGGTCGCAGCTTCCGGCTACCGCCGCGTTGCCCGCGAAGCAGCGTCCGGAGACAATAGCGATCGTCGGAGCTTTTCCACTAAGCCGCGCGAGCAGCCTAAACGACGGCATATCGAGACCGGCGACACCCATGTAATCGGTTTCTCCGGGCCGCCCTCCTCCGCCTTCTGCAAAGACGATTAATGGCAGGCTCCAATCGTCGGCGAGATGGAGCAGACGATCCATCTTCTTGTGTCCCATGAACCCCTGAGTGCCGGCGAATACCGTATAGTCATACGACAGCACCATACATCGCGCACCGGTTTCACCGAACAGCTCGGCATTCACCGTTCCAATGCCCGCCACCAGCCCGTCGGCTGGACTTATCGCAATCAACTCCTCAGTGGTGCGTCGCCGACGCTGCGCCGCAACGGCGAGCGCGCCATATTCAACGAAACTGCCCGGGTCGCACAAATGCGCGATATTTTCGCGAGCAGTGCGCTGGCCGGTGCGGCGGCGGCGCGCGACCGCATCCGGACGCCGTTCGTCCGTCAAGTTGCGATGCCGTTCAAGAACATCGAACAGATCAGCCCGAACGGCTGTGGTGTCTTCCTGCTCGACCGTCTCGCCAGCACCGGCCTCGTGATCGCCGGGCTCGATGAACAACAGCGGCGCATTGGACAGAACGGTTTGATCCGCTTCCGCGGTAAGGGCCCGCACGGTGCCTGCCACCCTCGCATGAACCACCTGTTCCATCTTCATGGCTTCGACGATGGCCACGACAGTTTCGGCGCGAACCGGATCGCCGACAGCGACGTCGTAGGACACCAACCGGCCTGTCAGCGGCGAATTGACGGCCACGGTATCGTCCGGCTGGTCGATCGCCGAGGCATCGATGTCCTTGGCAGCGGTTATTCCCGCGACGTAGCGCCTCGGATGATCGCTGATCTCCAACAACCTCGCGGCGTTCTGCTCGATGAACGCGGTATCGAATGTGTTGTCCCTTATGCGACTATCCCGAACGAGACTTTGCAGGAACCCAATATTGGTCTCGACGCCCTCGATACGAAATTCGCACAACGCGCGATACGCGCGTTCAAGCGCGATATCCAGGCGATCTGACGGCGCGTGCACGATCAGCTTGGCGAGTAACGAGTCATATCGCGAACTGGTGAGATATCCGGCATATCCGGATGTTTCGACCCGGGTGCCATGACCGCCGGGGGCATCGAACGCCGTCAGGACGCCCCCCGTGGGCGATGCGCTGCCGTCGGGGCCGACTTTTTCCATGTTGATCCGCAATTCGATGGCGATGCCTTGCGGCTTTCTGATCGCCGCTTGCGTGAGGCCTAACGCAGCCAGGGTGCGCCCCGCCGCCAGTTCAATCTGGGTCCTGACCAGATCGATACCGAGCACCTCTTCAGTCACCGTATGCTCGACTTGAATCCGGGGATTCGCTTCCATGAAGACGAAACGAGAATCACTGCCGACAAGAAACTCGAAGGTGCAAACGGTGTGGATGGCTCCCGCACGCGCGAGCTTCAACGCCGTTCCGGTCATTTCGGCACGAAGGTTCTCGTCCATGCCCGGAAACGGCGCGATTTCAACCACCTTCTGAAACCGGCGTTGCAGGCTGCATTCGCGCTCGAACAGATGCACGGCGTTACCATCGCGATCTGCGATCACCTGCACCTCGACGTGACGCGCCGGAGAAATCAGTTCCTCCACGTAAAGATCATCGGAGCCAAATGCCGCCTTCGCCTCGGAGGCCGCACGGCTGTAAGCGTCCGCCAGTTGATCTTCACTTCGCACAACCCGCATTCCGCGCCCACCGCCACCGGCAAGCGCCTTAACGATCAAGCCGCGACCGGCCCCGAGCGACGCCAGGAACACCTTGGCTTCGTCGAGCGTAGTGGCACGCGTGGTGCCTCGCGCCACCGGCACACCGGTCCGCAGCGCAAGATCACGCGCGGCAGCCTTGTCGCCGAACAGAGCAAGCGCCTCCGGCGTCGGGCCGATAAAGACAATCCCCGCTGAAGCGCAGGCCCTGGCAAACGCCTCGCTTTCGGAGAGGAAGCCGTATCCGGGATGGATCGCATCGGACTTCGTTTCAACAGCCGCGCGTATCACTTCCTGGATATCAAGATAGGCGGCAGCCCCCTTGCCGCCGATTCGCCGGGAGACATCCGCTCGCCTGACATGCAGCGCGTTCGCATCGTCATCCGGATAAATCGCGACAACTTCGATCCCCAGATCGGCTGCCGCACGCGAAATACGGATGGCGATCTCGCCCCGGTTCGCGATCAGAATTCTCTTGAATGCCGGGGTGGTCATCGAACGACATCTCCGTTCCGAGGGCCGGAGCATGTACTCAAGCCATCATGATTGAATTGGATTGCGCCCCGCCATAAATGTCTGCCTGGCGGTTGCATAAGTCCTTGGTGATCGCCTTGCAGCAGAGCGCGCGGTTGAAGCTCCGCTCAGGTCTTGAGGCGATCGCGGGTCACGCGAATCCCGGCCGCCTCGCGATCCCATGTGTCCTGGGTTATCCCTTCGGATCTCAGGAAGTGCTTTTCAATTTTCGCGGTCGGCGTCTTAGGCAACGCCTGCATCTGCCGAATGTAACGCGGGACCATGAAATGAGGCATGCGGCGCGACAGGAACGCAATCAGTTCCTCATCTGACAATACCACATCCGGCTTTGGCACGACGGCTGCGAGAACGTCCTCCTCGCCATACTCGCTTGGAACCCCGACTACGGCAGCTTCGAGAATGCCGGGATACGCAAGGATCTCCGCCTCGACTTCGAACGAGGATATGTTCTCGCCTCGCCGGCGAATGGCGTCCTTCATGCGATCGACAAAGAAGTAATTTCCGTCGGCGTCGACCCGGAACGCATCCCCGGTATGAAACCATCCATTCCGCCACGCGACGGCGGTCGCCTCGGGGTTCTTGTAGTATCCATGGGACATCGACCACGGCATATCGGAGCGCAGGATCAACTCACCCACCTCTCCCGTGGCAACCTCACAATCATTTTTATCGACGATCCGCGCATCCATGCCGGATCGTAATTGGCCGCACGACCCGCGGCTGGAAGGATTGTCTCCCGAGCGAATCGGACAGGAAATTTCGCTCATGTTGAAGACGGTAAAAACCGTGCAGCCGAAGCGTTCCGCGATAGCCGGCGCATCCTCGTTGAGCGGCAAGACCATCACCCGGCGCAGCATGTGGTCACGATCGCGCGCTGACGGCGGTTGCCGCACGAGAAATGTCGCCATCGATGCCAGCAGAACGCATGCGGTGGCTTCGAGGATACGACAGCGATCGAGAAATGTATCGGTGGCGAAGGAGTCGAGTACCGCGATCGACCCTTTCCGGGCCATCGCACCGTAAACGAAAAGCGTGCCGCCGACATGGAAAAGCGGCAGATTGATCATCCATCGATCTTGCGCGCCGGTGCCGTCAGTGCACTCCATACCCATGGAGTAAAGATGGAGATAACTGGACAGCACGCCCTTGGACGGCCCGGTGGTGCCGGAGGTGTAGCAGATCGCCTGCACATCCCACGGCATCAGCTCTTCAACGGGCAAATCCTGGTCGCAATGTCCCTTTAGCTGCTCGAACCCGCGCATCTGAACTCCGCAGCGCTCGAACTCGTCCCTGTTCTCGATCCGCGAAAGATCCGTGAAGATAACCTTCAAACGTCCGGTGTTCTCGAGATCCAGCAACCGTCCCGCCAGATCCGGATGGCAAAGCAGAACCTCGGCGTCGGAATTGTCGATCACGTGTTTCAGCAACGCGCCACGATACGCGGTGTTGATTCCGACAAACACCGCGCCGATGGTGTTGATGCCGAACCAAGCTCCAAGCGCCACAGCGCCATTGGGCATCCACACCAGAACCTTATCGCCGCGCTTGACGCCTGCGCGCCGCAGACCGCTGCCGGCTTCGCGCGCGACCGTGAAGGCATCGGCACAAGTCCAATGCTTGCCGTCCTCGAAAACAGCGCAGATGCCCTCGGGTTCGACTTCCGCCCGCCGCGCCAGAATATATGGCAGCACGCAATCATGCGCGGCAGGACTCCGTTTACCGACACTGAATGCCATCTAGGCGCTCATTTCTTGATAAGCGGGCATTTAGAGTCGGCCATCGCACCGAAAGCCTGGGCGCCTGGGACGGTCGATACGATATCGTAGTAATCCCACGGCTTCTTGGATTCGCTTAGCGACTTCACACGCGCAAGATAGACGTCGTGAACCAGCAGGCCATCCTGACGTATCGCACCGCCGCGGGCAAAAAAATCGTTGATCGGCTTGTCCTTCATCGCAGTTATGGTCGCGCGGCCATCGCGCCATCCGACCAATTTCGCGGCCTGGAGATAGGCCAGCGTGGCCGAATAGTCCGCCTGCTGATAGAAGGTCGGCATACGCTTCATCGTCTGGAAATAGCGTTCCGCGAATGCGCGGGAACTGTCGTCCTTGTCCCAGTATGACGCCGTCGTGAGAACGGTGTTCTGCGCGCGATCCAGGCCCATGGCATTCACGTCGGTCAGGAAGATCAGCATCGCCGCCAGATCCTGCCCGCCTTTCTGAAGTCCGAATTCCCCCGCCTGCGCGATCGCGTTGGACATGTCCGTACTTGCATTCGCAAGTCCAATGACCTGCGCCTTCGATGCCTGCGCTTGCAGCAGGAACGAGGAGAAATCGCTGGTGTTAAGCGGGTGCTTCACCGATCCGACGACTTTCCCGCCATTCAACTCGATGAACTTCGTCGCTTCCGCCAACAAGGAATGCCCGAAGGCGTAGTCAGCCACGAGGAAGAACCAGGTTTTCTTGCCCTGGTCGATCAGCGCCTTAACTGTTCCGTTCACCAGCGCATGTGAATTGAGGCCATAATGAACGTGATTGGGTGAGCAAGCATCGTTCGTGAGGCGATCCGAGATCGCACCGGTGATCAAGGCGGACTTGTTGTAAGTCTTGGCAATTTCCACCACCGCAAGCGCGACGGCAGAACCCGCGGCATCAACGACAACATCGACACCTTCGCTATCGAACCAGCGGCGCACCAAGGCGCTCGCGATATCAGGTTTATTCTGATGATCGCCTTGAATGATCTCGATTTTCTTGCCGTTGATGCTGCCGCCGAAATCCTGCACCGCGAGTTCAACAGCGCGAACGGAGCCTGCTCCGGTCATATCCGAGTAGATCCCGCTCATATCGGCGAGAACACCGATACGCAGGACATCTTCAGCAGCCTTGGCTGGCACCGCGCTCAAAATCGTCAAGGCAACTACGGCAAGACACATTCGTATCGTCAACGGCATGATTTCCTCCGGGTTGCTTCGAACCTGCCGGGAAAAACGCCGGGAGTCAATAATTATGAAATTACTTTCATTATTTTTCTGATAGGCATTGGTGGCTGTCGAACACCTCTTGAAAAGCAAAGGTCATTGACGTTTCCAAAGCCGCCTGGCTGAAACGGATGGAGCGCACGACATTTCTGAAGAGGTTTGATTGACGAGAGCTCCCCTACCTGGGTTAAGCACAATACGCTTTAGGAGGGGCGCTCTAACAATGCAGATCACTCTGCGGCGAGAGTGCGGTGCAAAATGTCATTGTAAATAGCAACGATGCGCGCGTCGATTTCGCCATTCGACGACACATAAGATTTCAGCCTCAAGCCATAGAAGGAGCGCTGAGCCATCAGCATGAGGGCTACAGCCTCAATCTCGTGACCTTTCAGTTTGCGTATTTCGCCCGTGGATGCCGAATGCTTTAAAATTCGCCGATAGCCACCGGTGATCGATTCGAAATACCGCTCGAACGCGTCGGGACTAAAGATCTCCGCCTCGTTCAAGACCCTCACAAAAAACGGATGCTGGTGTAGGAATTTGAACCATGCGCGAAACGCAGCTTCCTCGCGCTCAAAAAAACCTGCGTTCGCGGGCACGGATGCCTTGATGCTGCTTCGCAGACGGCTGCCATAGCTATCCATGAGTTCTGCGAACAGGGCGTCGGTGCTTTCAAAGTAATTATAGAATGTTCCGAGCGCGATGTTCGCCCGCTCCGTAATGCGGACTAGCGTCGCGGCTGCAAAGCCTTGTTCAGCAATGATGACCGCAGCCGCTTCCATCAAAGCTTCACGGGTTTGCTCACGCTTCTGCTCACGCCGGGATGGCTCAAGTTTTTGCGACCGCAATTGAACTGCTTTCTTGCCCATTTCTCAGCCTTCGGATCTCAGCAACCTAAACTATTAATGGATGTCCTGGACGTGGGCCATAGCTGGCGCTTTCGGCAAAGGGCAATCCTGAGGCAAGCTGAAAGTGCCACCAAATGCCCAAGGTCGAACTTTGGCTGCGTTGATCGAACTGTTCAAAGTACCGGCAATCCGATTCACATCAAAAGCGAAAGCAGCCTTCTTGGAGGCGCTGGTCGGCGTAGTCTGGACAGATACCATTCCATTTCAGGTCCGCAGTTTGGTTCCGCACGATGGGCATGCTGGCGCGCCTGGAGAGATTTGAACTCGCTCCATTCGGCAGATATCTGAAAATCGCTCGCTCTCTCGAGGAAAACTAAAGTATGGCGACCGGAAAGCCACCAAAGCCGGGTATCAACCTTGGTGGCGCCCTCCCAGATTCTTCGAGGAGTGGAGAGCCGACTTCAAGAGACACCGATCCCTTTAGGGACCATGCCGACAAACTGAAAAACAATCCCCTCACCCTCGAGGACGTCCCTGATCAAATCAATCGTTTCCGGATGCGCCAGTGTTTTCCCGGATTCGTAACGAGCGATCGTACGTTTCGATATTCCGGAACGCGCAGACAGTTGATCCTGACTCCAATTGAGCCACGCCCGCGCCGCCCTCACCTGTGCCGGAGAGACCGTTGGCTGAAGCGCGTTAACCATATTTCGTCCTTTTTGCGGACAGATCGAGCGCGCCGTGATATCCTTATGGTTAAGGTCGAGTTAACGGACGCGCCGCCGAGGCGGCAAGACCTCACTTCCGATGTAGCCGGAGCAACCATTGATATCGTTGGTGGGCCCGGCAGGACTCGAACCTGCAACCAGACCGTTATGAGCGGCCGGCTCTAACCATTGAGCTACAGGCCCAGGCCGGACGTCGCGTGTGCCGTCGGCGCCGGCGCAGGCATCCCTTACAATGCCGAATGCCGCGCCGCAATCGGCGGGTGGTGGATTTTCGACCCGGTACGCCTCTCGCGACAACACCGCGAGCGGCGGGGCACCGCCGCCCGCTCAAAATCGAGCGCCGCTAAAACGTCGCCCGCGCCTTCACGTAAAAGGTGCGTCCCGGTTGCGGCAATCCCCACGCAAGCTCGAAGTTCTGGTCCAGGAGGTTCTTGACGCCGCCCGCGACCTCGAAATTGTCGGTCACCTTGTAGGATGCCTGAATGTTGGCCAGCGTGTAGGCGCCGGTCAGCACATAAGGGAACGCCTGCACCGGATTGGTCGAGACGTCGCTCCAGCGATCGCTGGCGATCTCGAGACTCGGCGTAATGGTCAGCCGCTCGATCGGCCGCCATGACATATACAGAAATGCCTTGTGGGTCGGCACGCCGGTCGGCCGCAGGTTCGGCTGCAACGCGTCCTTGATGGTGCGATAGATGTACGTGTAGTTGCCGCCGACACTGACCTGCTGCGACAGCGCGGTTTCGGCCGAAACTTCGAAGCCGTAATAATGACCGTCGCCGACGTTCTGCGTCTGCGTCAGGCCGGGGCCGACCTGCACGGTCTGAATGAGATCGCGCACGTCGCTGTAGAACAACGCGGCGGCGAGCTTGGTGTCGCGCACGAAGCGGCCCTTCCAGCCGAGTTCGTAGTTGGTGGCGCGCTCCGGTCCGAGATTCGGATTCGGCACCGCGGTGCCGAAGCGCGTGCTGTAGAGTTCGAAGATCGTGGGAAAACGCGCGCGATCCGAGACGCTGGCGTGAAGCTGCGCCGTGTCGGAGTAACGCCAGACCGCGGCCGTCTGCCAGTTGAACGCATCCGATCCGCCCTTCGGATATTCGTAGATTCGGTTCGTCGTGCTGTTGAACTCCTCCGCTTTGCCGATCCAGTACTGATCGTAGCTGATGCCGCCGATCAGGTCGAAATCTCTGGTGACATGGAAGGTGTCCTCCAGCGCCACCGACCACGTGGTCTGGCTCTGGTTCTGTTTCGGCTCGACGAACCGGAACGCCGGACTGGTCGGACGATTATCATTCCATTCGGTGTGGAAATCCTGCCGATAGTGCAACGCGGCCTTGAGGCTGTTGCGCGGAATGAGTTCGGTCCCCGCCTCCACCGAACCGCCGCGCGCGTTATCTTCATAAATACTGCGGAAGCGGCCGTTGGCGGATTGCGTGGTGTAGGAGATGTTGTCGAACGCATCGAGCGCGTTGTCGAACGTATTGTAATAGAGTTTGGTCTTGATATACGACGCCTCGCCCAGCCGGGTATTGGAAGCGAACGACAGGTTCTGGATGTTCCACCACGGCCAACGCCAGAAACTGTTCGGCGGCACCGGCGGGTTGTTGTAGACGTTCAGCGGCGCGCCCTTCTCGCCGGACTGCTTGATGAAGTTGATGCTGTATTCGTCGGTGGCGTTCGGCGTGTAGCCGGCCTTGAGGTTGATGCGCCAGTCGCGGGTGTCGGAGCTGAGCCGCTCGCCGGACGGCTGCAGCGAGCCGGGCGTCGGCTGATAGTCGCGCGACAGCGACCAGAAATCCTGATTGAGATAGCTGGCGCTGCCCTGCACGTAGAAATCCTGCTGGCGCGAACCGAGCATCGCGTAGCTGTTCCAGCCCTGGAACGTACCGCGATTGTCGAACGTCGCGCCGCTCATGAATTCGGCCTCGTAAGGCTTCACTGGTTTGCGCGTCACCAGATTGATCGCGCCGCCCATGCCGCCCGGCCCGTCCAACACCGAGGCGTAGCCCTTCTGGATTTGAATCTCGGCGATGTCATTGGTGAGGAAGCGGCCGTAGTCGAGCCGATTGTCGGCGGGCAGGTAGACGCGCACACCGTCGATGGTCAGTGGCACCTGCCAGCGGCCGAAACCGCGCACGAAGATATCGCTCTCGTTGCGGCGGCCGTTGGAATCGAGCGTGCTGGTGACGCCGGGCACCAGATTGACCGCTTCATCGAGCGTCTTCTTCTCGAACGTCCAGGCCTGTTCGCGCGTCACGGTCGCGCCGCCGATGCCAGCCTCGCCCTGCTGCGATCCGACCACATAGATTTCGCCGAGTTGATAGACTCCGCCGCGATCCTGCGCCCCCGCGCCGACCGTCAAAGCGACAAACGCCACCGATGACAGGAGTGCACTCCTGCCCACGAACCCTGATGATATTTTCACGCCAGCCCCACCGCGTTTCGTTATATATATTTTAATATATCGAGACTCGCGGCGCTCGAAGCTGCATATCGGCGACATATTGACGCGGATATAGCGATATCATGACACGCCATGGCGTTTTCGGGCGAAGTGAATACCGGTTCGCGCGAAGAACGTGAAGAAAACGCATTCAACTAAATGCAAAAGTCCGCTACGCGGCAGCAGCAAGACCGCGGCACGACCGACATCTTCAAGTGTGTGAATGCCGCGCGATGCGACGGTTCACCCCATCCGTGGCGCGAGCGTGATGCGGCCCCGCGCCCGCCACAGCAGCGCAACCACGATGACGACGTTGATGGCATTCCACGCGGTCCCGTTGAGGAATGCGGCGGCGTAGGAGCCGGTCGCGTCGAAGATCACACCGGATATCCAGCCACCAAGCGACATGCCGACGACGGAGGCCAGGATGACGATGCCGACACGCGTTCCGGCTTCATGCGCCGGCATCGCCTCGCGGATGATGATGGCATAGCTCGGCACGATGCCGCCCTGGAACAGGCCGAACAGCGCCGAGATCACGAACAACGAGCTCAGGCTGTCGAAGAACAGGAACAGCATCAGCGCGGTGCCTTGCGCGATCGATCCGATCAGCAGCGTGCGCAGGCCGCCGATGCGATCGGCGAGAAAGCCCGAGCCGATGCGGCTGACGATGCCGAAGCCGAGCATCAGCGACAGCATCTCCGCACCGCGCGCCGCGCCATAACCGAGATCGCCGCAATAAGCGACGATGTGCACCTGCGGCATCGACATCGCCACACAACAGGCGACGCTGGCGATGGCGAGAATAGCAGTCAACGCATTGTTGCTGAGCCGCAAGTCGATGCGCGGCGGCGGTGCATCGACATGCGCGTGCCGCGCCGCGCCACCCATCTGGCTGCGCAGCACCAGCGTTGCGAGCGTCATCGCGATCGCCACGCAGATCCCCACCACGATATGGGTCGGCCGCCAGCCGAACGTCTGGATTCCCCAATTGAAAACCGGCGGCCAAATGGCGCCGCCGATATAGTTGCCACTGGCGGCGATGGTGACGGCGAGACCGCGATAGCGGTCGAACCAATGCGAGGCTTCGGTCATCAACGGCCCGAACGTGGCGGACGAGCCAAGTCCGATCAACAGATGCAGCACGATCACCTGCCACAGTGCCGTCGCATAACCGATGCCGACATAGCCCAGTCCCATTGCGGCGATGCCGATGCCGATCGCGGTGACAATTCCGAACCGGTCCATCATCTTGCCGGTGGCGACGCCGCCCAATCCGAAGCCCAGCATCACCATGGTGAAGGCCAGCGAGGCCGCGCCCCGCGAGGCGCCGAATTCCACCTGCACCACCGGGAGCGCTACCACCACCGACCACATGCCGACGCTGCCGATCGAGCCGATCAGCACGGCGATGGCCAGCCGGACCCACGCCTTGCGGGAATCGGGGATGAATTTGCTCGAATCGAGCACCGGATTGGAACTTTGTGTCATGACGCAACTTCGTCGGCCGACCTCGCAGGGTCAAGCGACGCGGCGCGCATTCGAGACATGCGCATTCGCCGGCACAAAACAGGAACGCAGACAGATCGCGTTTGGGCGGCGACATTACGACACGAGCGAAGACGCGCTCAAAACGTCGCCGGTTAACGCTTTGCTAACCATACACCGGGCAAATTTTGCCGAGTACAAGCAGAGTGTCGTGATTGCGCAACCGGGGGCGGCCCGTGGATGCCAGTGCGGTACCTCACTTTCGAAGCGGCGGCCTCGCGGCCACCGCACAGACGTTTGCCGCGCGCGGGCGGCAGACGAGAGGGGACGCCGCGACGATGACCGACACCACCCTGGGACAAGGCGCGGAAAAGCCGGCAACGCGGCTGCCGGGCATCGGCGACCTCGTCTCCATGCTGAAGCGCGGCGATCTCGCGCTGGCCTTCGGCATCCTCACCATCCTTGTCGTGCTGATCCTGCCGCTGCCATCGGTGGTGCTGGACCTGTTTCTCGCGATCTCGATCACGCTGTCGATCCTGATCCTGATGACGGCGCTGTTCATCCAGGCGCCGCTGGAATTCTCCGCCTTCCCGACCATCCTGCTGATCTCGACCATGTTGCGGCTGTCGCTGAACCTGGCGTCGACGCGGCTGATCCTGACCCACGGTCACGAGGGCACCGCGGCCGCCGGCCACGTTATCGAGGCGTTCGGCAATTTCGTGATGGGCGGCAACTTCGTCATCGGCATCATCGTGTTCGCGATCCTGGTGATCGTGAACTTCGTGGTCATCACCAAGGGTTCGGGCCGTATCGCCGAAGTCGCGGCGCGCTTTCACCTCGACTCCATGCCCGGCAAGCAGATGGCGATCGACGCCGATCTCTCCGCCGGCCTGATCGACGAGAAGACCGCGAAGGAACGGCGCAAGGCGCTGGAAGACGAAAGCGGCTTCTTCGGCGCCATGGACGGTGCCTCGAAGTTCGTGCGCGGCGACGCCATCGCCGGCCTGCTGGTGGTGTTCATCAACATCATCGGCGGCATCATCATCGGCGTCGCGCAACAGGGGCTCGGCTTCGCCGAGGCCGCGCGGTCCTATACGCTGCTCACCGTCGGCGACGGTCTGGTGACGCAGGTGCCGGCACTGATCGTCTCCACCGCCGCGGGCCTGCTGGTATCGAAGGCCGGCGTCTCGGGCGCGGCGGACAAGGCGCTGATGAAGCAACTGTCGGGCTATCCCCAGGCGCTCGGCATGTCGGCGGCGGTGATGCTGGTGCTGGCGGCGCTACCCGGCATTCCGATGATCCCGTTCCTCGCACTCGGCAGCGGCGCGGCCGCACTGGCCTGGACATCGCGCAAGCGCAATCAGGCGACGGCCGCCGCCGAGGCAAGCGCGGCCGCGGCACCTGCCGCCGGCGCTGCCGCGGCAGCCGCCGCCGACGAGCCGATCTCCGCCGCGCTCAAGATCGACGATCTCAAGATCGAACTCGGCTATGCGCTGCTGCCGCTGGTCAACGCACCCGACGGCACCGACCGCCTCACCGAGCAGATCAAGGCGCTGCGCCGTTCGCTCGCCATCGAGATGGGCTTCGTGATGCCGTCGGTTCGTATCCTCGACAACGTCCAGCTCGAGGCCAACAGCTACATCATCAAGATCAAGGAAGTGGACGCCGGCTCCGGCCGCGTCTGGCCAAACCAGTACATGGTGATGGACCCCGCCGGCGATCAGGTCGCGGTGCCCGGCATCCACACCACCGAGCCCACCTTCGGGTTACCGGCGACATGGGTCGATGCCGGATTGAAGGAAGAGGCAACCCTGAAGGGTTACACCGTCGTGGACGCCGCTACGGTGCTCTCGACGCATCTCACCGAACTGCTCAAGAACAACATGTCGGACCTGTTGTCCTACGGCGAGGTGCAGAAGCTCCTGAAGGAATTGCCCAAGGAGCAAGGCGAACTGGTCAAGGATATCGTGCCGAGCCAGATCAATGTCTCCGGCATCCAGCGCGTGCTGCAACTGCTGCTCTCCGAACGCATCTCGATCCGCGATCTCTCCACCATCCTCGAAGGCATCGCCGATGCACTGGCGTTCTCGCGCAATCCGGCCACCATCGTCGAGCATGTGCGGGCGCGGCTGGCACGGCAGATCTGCGCGCAGAACACCTCGCCGAACGGTTACCTGCCGCTGATCGCGCTGTCGGCGAAATGGGAGCAGGCGTTCGCCGAATCGATCATCGGCCAGGGCGAGGAACGTAGTCTGGCCATGGCGCCGTCAAAACTCTCCGAGTTCATGACGGCTGTGCGCGACCGTTTCGAGCAGGCCGCGCGCGAGGGCGAGGCCCCGGTGCTGGTCACCTCCGCCGCGATCCGCCCGTTCGTGCGCTCGCTGGTGGAACGCTTCCGCTCGCAGACCAGCGTACTGTCGCAGGCGGAAATCCATCCCCGTGCCCGGCTGAAAACCGTCGGCAGTATCTGAGACCTATTGCAGCATCCGGGACCTGTTATTTGGATCATCCGCCTTCGCGGACGATGATGTTTCATTTCCGGTCTGGGATGATGCCCCCTGCGACTTTTTGACAACAGGCAACCATTTTGCCGCATGGTTGACGGGGGATGGATATACCACCGCAAATTCGAGCTACCCCGGATTTCCAATTAAACATTTGATATTTATGGCGTAATTATTGGCTTCAGCGATTTCACATTTCCGGATCGCGGACCTTCAACTGTTATCACCGCTTTGTGATGACCCCTTCGGAACGAAAGGCCGGTGTCTTACGTTCTTTTTGCGTGAAGTTCGAAGCAGGGGTTGAACCTGCCGCAACGATGGGGTGACCCATCGCATATGGCAGCGAAAACGGCAGGAGGCTTCCATGAACCATTCGATTTACAGCGCCGACCGCATGACCCACCTCAAGATCGTGGTGGTTGCGTTGGTGGCTGGCATCGCGGTGGCGGGCTTCGGCATTTCGGCGCGCATCGATGCGGACAGCGGCGTGCAGACCGCACGTGTGATCAAGGCTGGCGCACCGGTCGCGATGTCAAGTTCGGACACGACGATGGTGGTTCGCTGAGAACGAGACGAGACGGAAGGCTCAATCAGCAGAAGGACCAGAGGAGAACGTCAAGTCTAGAGGATAACGAGATTCACGAGGCTCTTTACCTTGCCCCCCAAAGTCGCCGCGTGAGTATGTCGCATAAGTCAGTCCCCCCAAGCTGACCTGCGGCAATAGAGAAACGCCCGTCCCCCCGCGGGCGTTTTTCGTTTGTGCAGGGTACTTCGTCTTCGAATAACTCTGACGATCTGCGCTAATCTAAGCTCTTGCCAACCCAATCTCTCAGCGCGTTCGTCATGGCCGGGCTCGTCCCGGCCATCCACGTCTTCTCCCACTGACAAGTCGCCAATACGTGGATGGCCGGAATAAATCCGGCCATGACGACGGCATCGAGTCACTTCGTTCCAACGAAAAAACCGGGCCTCACGGCCCGGTTTTTTGATTCAGCAATTGCGCCGGTCTTCGTAGCCGCTCAGGCGACGGCGCCGATCCGCGCCCGCATCAAGCCGATGCTGTTCAGATCGGCCTGCTCGCGCGCGTTTTCCTCGGCGCGCTCGCGCGCCTGGTCGCGTTCGTCGAGCAATTCGACCTTCTTCAATTCCTCGAAGGCTTCGCCGAGTTGCGCCTTGGCATCCTCGAGCTGAATCCGCAGTTCGTCGGCGGAGCGCGTCAGGTTCTCGCGCCGCTGGATCGCCGCCTTGGCATAGGTCGGATAGGCGAAATGGGTGGGATCGTTGATCCCCGCACGCTCCTGCTCGGTCGCGATCTCATGCTCTAGATCGACCGACATCCGCTCGAAATCCGCGATCATGGACTCAATCTGAGCCACCCTGCGGCGCTTCTCGTCGACCTGAAACTTCTTCAGGCGAATGAGGGTTTCACGTGACTTCATCGACTCGTACTCCCCAGAAGTCCCGATATGAAAACGGGACGACACCGGCTCCTCGTGAAAGGCCCCGCCGGCGGACAACAGACGCTGGGATGATGGCCCGACAAAGTTAGCGTTCCGTTTCCAAAGTTCCTAGGATTTGACCAAGCCGTTGATAACCTTCCGCCATCCCGGTGACCTCGTCCTTGGCCTGCCGCAGGAAGTCTTCCAGCGGTTCGTGCAGGCGGATTGCCTCGTCGACCTCGGGGCTGGAACCGGCGCGATAGGCGCCGAGCCGGATCAGTTCCTCCATGTCGGAATAGGTTGCCATCACCTGACGGCCGCGCGTGATCACCGGCAGATAAGCGGGGTCAGCGCTGCGCGGCATGGTCCGCGACACCGACTTCAGGACGTTGATAGCCGGATAGCGACCGCGCTCGGCGATGGAACGCTCCATAACGATGTGTCCATCGAGAATGCCGCGCACCGCGTCGGCGACCGGCTCGTTATGATCGTCACCATCCACCAGCACGGTGAAGATGCCGGTGATCGAACCCTCGCCGGACCCCGGACCGGCGCGCTCCAGCAGTTTCGGCAATTCGGTGAACACCGTCGGCGTATAGCCCTTGGCAGTCGGCGGCTCGCCGGCGGAGAGACCGATTTCACGCTGCGCCATGGCGAAGCGCGTCACCGAGTCCATCATGCACATCACCGAGCGGCCTTCGTCGCGAAAGTATTCCGCGATCGCCAGCGTCAGGTAGGCCGCCTGCCGCCGCATCAGCGCCGGCTCGTCGGAGGTCGCCACCACAACGACGGAGCGCGCCAGCCCTTCTTCACCAAGGTCGTCCTGCAAGAATTCCTGCACCTCGCGGCCGCGCTCGCCGACCAGCCCGATAACCGAGATATCCGCATCGACGTTACGCGCCAGCATTGACAGCAGCACCGACTTGCCGACGCCGGAGCCGGCGAAGATGCCCATGCGCTGCCCCCGGCAGCAGGTGAGGAAGGTATTGAGCGCGCGCACGCCGAGGTCGAGCGGCACTCCAACCCGCTTGCGTGAGTGCGCCGGCGGCGGCGCATTGCGATAAGGCATCGGCACCCCGCCCTGCTCCAGCGGCCCCTTGCCGTCGATCGGCTCGCCCATGGCGTTGAGTACGCGGCCCAGCCAGGACGGCGACGGCCGCACCATGCTCGAGGCGTTGGCGATCACCGCGCGGCAACCGCGCCGCACGCCGTCGAGCCCGGCGAACGGCATCACCACGGCGTTGTTGCCGGTGAAGCCGATCACCTCGCAGGGAATGAAGCGGTTGGTGCCGGTCTCGATCACGATCCGCGCGCCCACGGACATGGCGTGGATCGGTCCGGCGATCTCCACCATCAGCCCGCGCACGCCGACAACTCGGCCATAAATATTGACGCCGTCGATGTCGTCGATCTGGTTGGCGAGGGCTTTCATGGCGAAAACCTTAAGTTTCCGCGTATTGCGGGAATGGCTTTAACTTCGTGTTTACCCGCATCGTTAATCATTGCGTCACTGTCTTTGGTGACTGACGGGACCCGCGCGTCTGAATGAGGTGCGAGTCCTAAGAGGCGGTTAGGCCCGTCTCTTGATGCGAAGCTTGAGTGAGAACGGAAATAAAAGCTGCCTCAAGGCAAGGTTTTACGGCGATTCGACAAAAATTGCACGATAGAGCTTGCGGAGAGGAATCAGGTTTTGTTAACCATATCCCGTCAGGATTCGAATCAGTTGTTCAAAGGCGTTTCCAGTGCCGCAAGTAGTGCGGACGACCTGACGCCCGGAGCGGCTACGATAGGGGACTGGCATGCGCGTATTGCTGATTGAGGATGACAGCGCCGTCGCGCAGTCGATTGAGCTGATGCTCAAATCCGAGAGTTTCAACGTCTACACGACGGATCTCGGCGAAGAGGGTGTCGACCTCGGCAAGCTCTACGATTACGACATTATCCTTCTCGACCTCAACCTGCCCGACATGTCCGGTTACGACGTGCTGAAGCAGTTGCGTGTGTCGAAGATCAAGACACCCATTCTGATCCTCTCCGGCCTCGCCGGCATCGAGGACAAGGTCAAGGGTCTCGGCGTCGGTGCCGACGACTACATGACCAAACCCTTCCACAAGGACGAGCTGGTCGCCCGCATTCATGCGATCGTGCGCCGCTCGAAGGGTCACGCCCAGTCGGTGATCCAGACCGGCGACCTGATCGTCAATCTTGACACCAAGACCGTCGAGGTGGCGGGCCAGCGCGTGCATCTGACCGGCAAGGAATATCAGATGCTGGAGCTGCTCTCGCTGCGCAAGGGCACCACGCTGACCAAGGAAATGTTCCTCAACCACCTCTACGGCGGCATGGACGAGCCGGAACTGAAGATCATCGACGTCTTCATCTGCAAGCTGCGCAAGAAGCTCGCCAACGCCTCCGAAGGCCGCAACTTCATCGAAACCGTCTGGGGCCGCGGCTATGTGCTGCGCGAGCCGCACGACGACGAGGTCCGCATCCCGGCTTGATCGCCATCCCGAGAGTCACAACGATTTACTGGCTCCTCCCCGACTATAGCCCCGCCCTCACCGGCGGGGTTTTTATTTGCGGGCATGCCTGCCATCGCCGTCAAAGCCTGTCCCCGCCACGGCTGAGCAAACGTCCCGCGATGCTTGCCACGCGAGGCGAGGAGGATGCCAGACGGAGCGCGGCATTGCGCAGAGCAAGATGGAAACGGCTGTTCGGCAGAAAGAGCGCGGCGTTGCGCCGTGCCGTCTTTTGCCCCTTGTCGACCAGCGGCCTCATTCGCTTTTCGTAGTTGGCAAGCGCGCCAGCGATGTCTCCCGGCATATCCGCGAGCGCCTCGGCAAGAATGTAAGCGCCGCCCATGGCCAGCGACGCGCCGCCACCAGCGATGAGCGAGACGGCGGAACCGGCGTCGCCCAGAAGAACAACACGGCCGCTCGACCATCGCGGACAAACGACCTGCGCGACGTCATCGAAGTAGACGCTGGTTGCCTTCGAGAGACCCGCAAGGAGACGGTCGACATGCCATCGCGCGTCGCGAAAGGCATATCGTAACTCCAAATCTGTGTGATCGAACTTGTGCGCCAGTTCGGCGCGATAGACGAAGAACGCCACCAGCCGCCCATCTCCGACCGAGGCAATGGCGGACCCGCGCCCCACTTCGGTCATCGAGTAAGTCTCGCCGGGGCCGATGTCGGGGAAGTCGTCGCGGTTCAGGACAAAGGCGGCCACGCGCGCGCCGAGAAACCGGATGAACTTATCCTCCGAACCGAAGCAGAGTGCGCGTACGCGAGAATGAAGCCCGTCGGCACCGACAACGATGTCGGCCTCAAGGGCCGTGCCGTCATTCAAGGTCGCCGCGACACTGGCGGATCGTGCCTCGATGGCCGTGATGGATCGATCGAAATGAAACTCGGCGCTGTCTCTTACCTTCGCGTAAAGAACGCGCTCGATATCGCCGCGCATCAAACTCAACTGGCGATCTCCGGCAAGGCTGGCTAGCGCGCGCCCCTCGAGCCGGAAGTCTTCCGTGCCGTCAGGCTTGATATAGACAAGCCGCTGCGGCGCGTATCGGACCTTCCGCAGGTCCTCAATCACCCCCATGCGCTCGGCGGCATCGTATCCGGGGTCGACGAGGGCCAGCATGTAGCCGCCGGCGCGAACTGTGGGGGAGCGCTCGACAAGGATCGGCGTCAGGCCGCGTTGAGCAAGCCTCAGGGCAAGCGACAGTCCGGCGATGCCGGCTCCGGAGATCAAGACACGCATCGGGCGCCCTCGGAGCACGGCAATGCCCAACCAGAACCGATCGCGCGGCCATATCGGCCCATCAGACCGCGTTTCGAATTACGGAAGACATTTTCTGCAAAGGACATGTGGACACAACCTCCCCGACTGCCGTGAGTGCCGCAGCTTCCCGGGTTTTTGTTTGCGATATTGAACCGCAATCTGGCGTGATCCGACAGATGACAGCCGATCCGCGCTCCTGGGGCGCAGATCAATTTCGGGGGCACCACATGATCTTGCAATCGCTGGCGGGACTGCCGGCTTTCCTGGCTTATTTCTGCACGGCGCTGGTGGCGGTCGTCCTCTACCTGTTCGTCTACACGCGCGTCACGCCGCACGACGAATTCCAGTTGATCCGCGACAACGTCCCGGGCGCGGCGATTTCGCTTGGCCTCAGCCTGCTCGGCTTCACGCTGCCGGTGATCAGCGCCATGACCCACGCCGCCAATATTCTTGACTGCCTGATCTGGAGCGTGATCGCGCTGATCGTGCAGGTCGCCGTCTATTTCATCGTGAAAATCCCGGTGCCGAACCTCTCCAGCCGCATCGCGGGCGGCGAACTCGCGCCTGCGATCTGGCTCGGCCTGTCGTCGCTTGCCGCCGGCGCGCTCAACGCCGCATCGATGATCTACTGACATGACACCGGCCTCCAAGAAGTCGTTCGGCAAGCGGCCGCCGCCGGTCGATGAGGCCGCACGGCCGGCCAAGCGTTCCGGATACGTCGCGCTGTTCTTGATGGGCACGGTGGCGGTCGGTGCCGGCGCCTACGCGATGATGCCGAGCGAGAAATGCGAACCAGCAAAGCCGCCCGCCGCCGGACAGCCTGTGCCACCAGGCGCGGCCGCGACACAAAACCAGTCGTGCCGGACATCATCGCGCTCAGGCGGCTATAGCTACGGCCGATCGTCCGGCAGCAGTTTCTTCGACAGTTCGAGTTCGTCGTCAACGCATTCGTCGTCGTCCGGCGGTTTGGCGATTCCATCGAAGAGCACTACGGCACGCGGCGGCTTCGGCAGTTACGGCCACGCGGTCGCGGCGTCGTCGCGCGGCGGTTAGGCAACCCATGCAACGCATCCCCTGCCCCGAACGCGACGACTGGCAAGCCACGGCGGAAGCCGCCGGCTTCGATTTCCACACCATGGACGGCGAACGCTACTGGGACGAACGTGCGTACTACGCGTTCACGCTCGACGAGATCGAACGCCAGATCGAAGGCCCAAGCGGCGAAGTCCATGCGATGTGTCTCGAACTGGTCAAGCACGCGATGGCCGACGAGAGCATTCTACGCCGACTGAAGATTCCAGCGGCGTGCTGGCCGATCATCCGCGAAAGCTGGCAGCGTGGCGACGTCACGCTCTACGGCCGCTTCGATTTCAGCTTTGACGGCAAGGGCCCGGCCAAGCTTCTTGAATACAACGCCGACACGCCCACCTCGCTGTTCGAGGCGGCGGTGTTTCAATGGACCTGGCTGGAGCAGGCGATCGAACGCCGGATCGTTCCCAAGCGCGCCGATCAGTTCAATTCCATCCACGAACACCTGATCGAACGCTGGAAAGACATCGCGCACGGTGGCCGCTTGCATCTCGCCGGCAGCTACGAGAATCCCGAAGACGCAACGACGCTGAACTACCTTGAAGACACCGCGCATCAGGCTGGCCTCGCCACCACCGCGCTCGACATCGAGAGCATCGGACTCAACGCCGGTCAATTCGTCGACCTCGACGACCGGCCGATCGATCTCGCCTTCAAGCTCTATCCCTGGGAATGGATGCTGCGCGACGCGTTCGGCGCCAAGGTGCAGAGCGCGCCGACCCGCTGGATCGAGCCGCCGTGGAAGATCGTGCTGTCCAACAAAGGCATCCTGCCGCTGTTGTGGGAGATGTTTCCCAATCACCCCAACCTGCTGCCGGCCTTTTTCGAGGACGATGAAAAGGCCGCGCAGCTCGGCAACTCCTATGTGCGCAAGCCGATCTATTCGCGCGAGGGCGCCAATATCGAACTGGTCAGCGCCGGAACGCCGCTAGAGCAACAGCCGGGACCTTATGGCAGCGAAGGTTTCATCCGCCAGGCCTTCGCGCCGCTGCCGAATTTTTCCGGTCAGTATCCGGTGATCGGAAGCTGGATCATCGGCGAGACGCCGTGCGGACTCTCGATCCGCGAGGACGAGAACCCGATCACAGGCAACACGTCCCGATTCATTCCGCACGCGATACTTTGAACTGACTCCGCTTATGACGAAACCGCCTGAAGTCGTCATTGCCGGGCTTGACCCGCCTGCGGGGCCGAAGCCCCTTCGGCGCGGCGAAGGCCCGGCAATCCATCCGCTTCTTCAAAGATGGATGCCCGGATCAAGTCCGGGCATGACGAATGGTGTTTGGTCAAACGCTAGGGATGACGTCCAAAGCCTCAGCGTCCCATCGGCGTAGCGCTGCGCGCCATCGTCGGCGTGTCATCGGGAACGATGGACGGTGCGCCACGTGTGGCGTTGGGACTGTAGAGCCCGCGACGGTCGGCCACCGGCCGGAAGGTATCCGTCAGCCCCACCACGGTTTCCGCCGCGCCGAGCATCAGGTAGCCGTCGTTCGCGGTCACCTTGGCGAGCCGCCCGAAGATCACCGACTTGGTGTCCTGATCGAAATAGATCAGCACATTGCGGCAGAACACCACGTCGAACTGGCCGAGATGCGAGATGTCCTGCAACAGGTTCAGTTGCCTGAACTGCACCATCCCACGGATGTCGGCGTTGATCTGCCACATCTCGCCGATCTGCTTGAAATGCTTGACGAGCAACTGGATCGGCAACCCGCGTTGCACCTCGAACTGGCTGAAGATGCCGGCCTTCGATTTCTCCAGCACGCCTTGCGACAGATCGGTGGCGACGATCTCGATGCGCCAACTGTTCAAGTCGACGCCGTATTCCTTCAGGCACATCGCGATCGAATAAGGCTCCTGCCCGGTCGAGCACGCCGCGCTCCAGATCCGCAGTGAGCGGCGATTGGCGCGCTCGCGCAGCAGCGTCGGCAGGATCGTTTCGCGCAGATGATCGAACGGAATCTTGTCGCGGAAGAAGAATGTCTCGTTGGTGGTCATCGCCTCGACCACCTGCTTGGCGAGGTCCTCGGCACCGGCCCTGATCTTCTGCGTCAGTTCGCTGATCCCGGGAAGACCGAGCTTGCGCGCGATAGGCAGCAGCCGGCTTTCAACCAGATATTGCTTGTCGGCGGAGAGATCGAGACCGGAGCGGTCCTTGAGCAGCTTTTGCAGGAATTGATAGTCCGCAGGCGTCACGATCTGTCTCCCGCGAACAGCTTGATGAGTTTCGGTGCGATCTGTCCGAGCGGCAGAACGGCGGCGCAAATTCCGGCGTTGGCGGCCGCTCCCGGCATACCCCAGACCACGCTTGTCGCTTCATCTTGCGCGATAACGCTGCCGCCGGCGGCGACGACCTGCTTGCCGCCGCGCATCCCATCCGATCCCATGCCGGTGAGGATGACGGCCTGGATCGCCCCCTGCCAGACCTCGACCGCCGAAGCGAATAAAGGATCAACCGCGGGCTTGCAGAAATTGATCGGTGGCCCGTCGTCGAGCGCGATCACCGCGCCGCCATTGCGGCGCGCGACGCGCATGTGCTTGCCACCCGGCGCGAGATAGATGCGACCCGCCGCAATCGCTTCGCCGTCCACCGCCTCGGCGGCCGGACGGCGTCCGGTGCGCGCGAGATGCTCGGCGAGAATGGTGGTGAAGGTCGGCGGCATGTGCTGCGTGATCAGCACCGGCACATGATCGATCACCGGTCCGATCTCGCCGATCAGGGACATCAGTGCCTGCGGACCACCGGTCGAGGAGCCGATCAGCAGCACGCGCGGCATCTGCAGACTGAACGGCACCAGCGTCGGCGCGGCATGCGCGGGCGAAGCCGGCATGAGAGGGCGACGAAGCGCTTCACGGCCGGCGTCCTGCGCCGGCGCCAGCGACGGGCTCGCGGTGGCGCTGGTGAAACGGCGGCGGCGTTGGCCGAGATGGCGGATCTTTTCGACGAGATCATGCCGGAAGGTTTCCGCCGCGCCCTGCTCGCGCGTGCTCTCCGGCTTCGGAATGTAGTCGGCCGCGCCCAGCGACAACGCCTTCAGGCTGATCTCGGCGTTCCGCAGCGTCAGCGTCGACGCCATGATGACGATGAGGTTGCGCTTTTTCGCCAGCAGCAGCGGCAAGGCGGAAATGCCGTCGAGGTCCGGCATCTCGATATCGAGCACCGCGACGTCCGGATCGATCTTTTCGACCTGATTGACGGCGTCGCGCCCGGTACGCAGCGAGCCAACGACTTCGATGTCGGTTTCCGCATCAAGCCAGCGCGTGATCAGGCCGCGAATGACGGCGGAATCGTCCACCACCATGACGCGCAGAGGTTCGGGGCGAAGCGCATCCGTGGTCGACCTGGCGACGGCAACACTCATACTTGATCCAATACAGCCCGGTAGCGTCGCCGCCGACGACAAGAAAAGATGCTGCCCGAACGAGCCGGACGGCGCAACAAAACTAGATCAAACCGACTTCATGAAACTTCGCCGTGACGATATCCTTGTCGAACGGCTTCATGATGTACTCGTTGGCGCCGGCGTGCAGCGCGCGCGCGATATGCGCGACGTCGTTCTCCGTGGTGCAGAACACCACCTTCGGCTCATCGCCGCGATGCATCTGCCGCAGGGCGCGTAGGAATTCGTAACCGTCCATCACCGGCATGTTCCAGTCGAGCAGGATGCCATCCGGCAAACCGCGCTTGCAGACTTCGAGAGCCTTCTCTCCGTCCTCGGCTTCGACGATCTGGAAATCCAGACCTTCGAGAATGCGCCGCGCGACCTTGCGGATGACGCTCGAGTCGTCAACGACCAGACATGTTTTCATTTCAGCACCTGCTCAATTGTTCGATCCGGAAAAGCACCCGGAGAAAAACCGAGGGCCGCTCACGCAGCCCTCAGCTCCGACGAAATTTCCAGAACGCGGTCCACGTCGAGAACCACCATCAACTGTCCGTCGAGTCGATGCACACCCGCCGCCATCTTGGTCATGCGCGGATCGAGATTGACTGGATTCACCTCGCGGCTGTCGTCGGCGAGCTTCAGCACTTCGCCGATCGAGTCGATCAGAAGTCCGTAGGACTCGCCGCGCAGATCGACGCCCACCGCCATCGCCGGGCGATCCGACGCGGCATTCGGCAGACCGAGCCGCGCGCGCATATCGATGGCGGTGACGATGCGGCCACGCAGATTGAGCACGCCCGCGACCTCGCGCGAGGCCAGCGGCACCCGCGTTAATCGCTCCGGCATGAACACATCCTGCACGCGCGCGATCGGCAGGCCGAACAGCTGTTCGCCGATCATGATCGTCACGTATTCGGTCACGCCGCTTGCGGAATTATCCTGGCTCACTGTCATCGTCTCATGCCGCCCGGTTGAGGTCAGAGGTTTGTTCCTTGAGCGCCGCGATCAGGCCCGGCCGATCGAACTTCGCGACGTAATCATGGAAGCCGGCCTGCCGCCCGCGTTCGATCGCCGCCGGCGAGATCATCGACGACAGCGCGATGATCGGCACGTCGTTGAGCTTCTGGTCGGCGCGGATCGTCTCGGCGAATTCGAAGCCGTTCATGTCCGGCATTTCGATGTCGGTCAGCACCGCATCGAATTCCTCGCCGGAGCGTAGCGCAACGAGTCCTTCCTGCGCATTGGTGGCGACCCGCACCCGATAGCCCGCGGCCTTCAGCACCGGCGCCAGCATGTTGCGGAAGAACGCCGAGTCGTCGACCAGCAAAATCGACTGCGCCGACGCGGAAGGCTTCATCTCGCGACGATTGAACCAGTCGGCGAACGCCATCGGCAGGAAATGGCCGACATCGATCACTTCAGTGGCGCGGCCCTTGATCACCGCGGAGCCGAGAATGCCGTCGCGGCCGCTGGCGACTTCGATCGCCAGCCTCTCCTCGACGATATCAACGATCTCGTCGACCACGAGGCCCATGGTGCGGCCGTCATCGGCGAACACCAGAATCGGCTGCACGCCAGAGGTTGCAACCTCGACGCCGTCCATTTGCACCAGCGGCATCAACTGCTCGCGGTACTGCACCATGTAACGACCGTTCGACAGTTCGATCTTGTCGCTGGAGATTTCCTCGAGCCGGGTGATCAGCGCGAGCGGCACTGCCTTCGGCTGTGTCGAGCCGGCGCGGAACACCAGCAGCGACGTCAGTTGCTCCGCCGCGCTGCCGCGGTTCGCGGCATTCTCGTCGACGATCTCGTGCTGCGCCGCGACCGAAGTGCCGAGCGCCTGCGCGATGCCGTTGGGATCGACGATCATGATCACCGCGCCGTCACCGAGAATGGTGTTGCCGGAGAACATGTTGATGTGACGCAGCTTGGTCGACATCGGCTTGACGACGATTTCCTCGGTGTGGAACACGCCGTCGACCACGATGCCGAAGGTCTGGTTGCCGACCTGGGTGACGACGATGAACCCGTTCTCCGGATCGATCGCGCCGGCATCCTCGTCGAGCTTCAAGAGCTTCTTGAGATGGATCAGCGGCAGCAGCTTGTTGCGCAGCCGCAGCACCGGCGTATCCTTGATGCGCTCGATGCGGTGATCCGAGTTGGCCCGCGCGCGCACCAGTTCGATCACCGAGAGTTGCGGGATCGCGAAGCGTTCGCCGGCGGCCTCGACGATCAGCGCGGAGACGATGGCGAGCGTCAGCGGAATCTTCACGGTGACGCTAGCGCCCTCGCCCGCAACCGACTTGACGTCGATGGTGCCGCCGATCTGATCGATGTTCGTGCGCACCACATCCATGCCGACGCCACGGCCGGACACACTTGTCACTTCGGCGGCGGTGGAGAAGCCCGGCGCGAAGATGAACTTGTGGATCTGCGCCTCGGTCATGCGCTCGAGATCGGACTCGGTGGCAAGGCCATTGGCGATCGCCTTCGCCTTGATGCGTTCGGTATTAAGGCCGCGACCGTTATCAGCAATGCAGATGATGATGTGGCCGCCTTCGTGATAGGCGGACAACCGGATAGTGCCCTGCTCGGGCTTGCCGGCGCGTGCGCGTTCCTCCGGCCCTTCAAGGCCGTGATCGGCGGAGTTGCGCACCATGTGCGTCAGCGGGTCCTTGATCAGATCAAGCACCTGCCGGTCGAGTTCGGTATCCGCGCCGTGCATCTCAAGCTCGATGCGCTTGCCGAGTTCGGCGGCGAGGTCGCGCACCACGCGCGGCAGCTTCTGCCATGCGTTGCCGATCGGCTGCATGCGCGTCTTCATGACGCCTTCCTGCAGCTCGGCGGTGACGTTGGAGAGACGTTGCAGCGGCACCTTGAATTCGGTGTCCTCGTTGCGACGGCTGATTTCGAGCAGTTGATTGCGCGTCAGCACCAGCTCCGACACCATCGTCATCAGGTGTTCGAGCGTATCGACGTTGACACGGATCGACTGATTGGAAACGCGCTCGGCTTCCGCCGCATCGTTTTCCACGACTGTCTTTTTTGCGGCAGGCTTGCTCACGGCGGGCTTCTCCGCTGCCTTCACCGGCGCGGGCGGTTGCACCGGCGCAGGCGCCGGCACCACTTCCGCTTCGGTTTCGCGGAACGCGCGTTCGAGTTCGTCCAGCGAAACTTCGCCGGGACGCAACGGGCGCTCCAACACCTGATGCACCAGCGTGCCCTGCGTCGACACGGGCGCTTCGGCGACCGGTGCCGCGACAACAGGCGCCTCAATAGCGGCGGGTTCGGCGTGTGCCCCTTCCGCCATCGCATGAAGACGATCGATCAGATCTTCATCGGCGCCCTTGGGCTCGGCCTGCGTTGCCTCGAGCTGCGCCAGGATTTCCTTGATGCGGTCGATGGTGGTGAGAATCAGCGTGACGGCCTCGCCGGTCGCCGGCATGCCGTCGCGAAATTTGCCCATCAGGGTTTCAGCGGCATGCGCCAGCGTTTCCAGCCGGGGCAGATCGAGAAATCCGCACGTGCCTTTGATGGTATGAACGAGCCGGAAGATATTATCGAGGATCTTTGCGTTGTTCGGTTCCTGCTCGAACCGAACCAATTGATTGTCGACGACATCGAGACTTTCGTTCGTCTCGGTCAGAAACTCTTTTAACAAATCATCCATGAAAACCAGCCTTCACGCACGAAGGGCAGTACGCACACGCCACTTCAGAGTCCGGCCAGTTTCTCGGCAAAGCGTTTAATATTGGTTGAGCATGCGGCTGTGGCGGTGCTCCAACACCAAATAAAAGTTGTCGCGACCGTACTGCTTCAGTCCGGCGCGTTCAATTCGGCAAGGTTTGATTAACTATGCGGACGCGTATCGTCAGCCCGCCGTCACCACGACGACGTCGCCTTCCATCGCCAGCGATACCTTCCAGCCGCAGGATTGCGCCAGCAGCCGCGTGTAGTAGGGCTGCACCGCGTGGGCATCGACCATCGCGGCCTGCTCCGACGCCAGCATCTCGACGATCGCCTGCGGCAAGCGCGCATTCATGCCGGTCGCGGTGACGCGGAACGTCATCGCATCGCCCTCGCCCACCGGGTCGACGCTGAGCACGCCGCCGCGCGGAATCGTCTGCTGCGCGATCACCAGCATGTTGAGCAGAAGCTTGACGCGATTTTTCGCCAGCAGCAGGCGCGGCAAATTCCATGTCAGCTTGGTCTTGGCGTCCTCGAGGTGTCCGCGCGCCATGTTCTCGGCGTCGCCGAGATCGATCTGCGCGCCGGCCGATCCCGCCGCGCCGAACGCGAGACGGCAGAACTGCAAGCGCGCCGACGCGGTCTTGGCGCTCTTTCGGATCAGGTCGAGCGCGAACTCGCGGTCTTCCGACGAGGGATTGTCGTCCATCACCTCGAGCCCGTTGACGATGGCGCCGACCGGGCTGATCAGATCGTGGCAAACCCGCGAGCAGAGCAGCGCGGCCAGTTCGAGCGTATCCGGCGCGGGGCTGGCGGCGCCTTGCGTCGATGATGACAGCGTATCAGACATGAAAGTCTCCTCGAAACCGCGCGGATAAGGCCAGCGAATCAAGCCCGAACTATGATTTGATACACTGCGGGTGCTCATGCTGCCAATGGAACGGATTTGACATTGGCGATCCAACTTGCGACGCCTATTACGTTCGCTCCACCGGAGCGGTCGCCTTCGGGTTTTCGACAGATCATGACGCATCGCGACGCATGAGCGCGCCAGACCATCCTCCCGGAACACCACCATCGGCCGCGATCGATTCGCGCGCGGCCGCGCTGCTGGAGCCGCTCACCGCGCTGGTGATCGAAGCCGGCGCGGCGATCCTCGCCATCCGCCAGCGCGCGCACGGTATCGAGACAAAGACCGACGGCTCGCCGGTAACCGAGGCCGATCTCGCCGCCGACCGCATCATTGCCGAGGGCCTCGCACGGCTCGCGCCCGACATTCCGTCGTTGTCGGAGGAACGTGCCTGCGATGCGAAATTGCCGTTCGCGGACCTGTTCTTCGTGGTCGATCCGCTCGATGGCACCAAGGAATTCATCGCCGGCCGCGACGAATTCACCGTCAATGTGGCGCTGGTGGCCAACGGAACGCCAATTCTCGGCGTAGTCGGCGCCCCCGCTCTGGACCTGATCTGGCGCGGCCATGTCGGCCACGGCGCGGCCCGCGTGATCTGCGACGCCTCCGGCATCACCGCTGTCGAACCGATCCAGACGCGACGGCTGCCTGTTTCGGGGACGCCGTGGATTGCCGCCGCCAGCCGCTCGCACGGCGATGCGCGAACCGAGGCGTTCATCGCGGCTCGTCCGGGCGGAACGTGCAAAACACTCGGATCGGCGGTGAAGTTTGGCCGCGTCGCGGACGGCAGCGTCGATATCTATCCGCGGCTATCGCCGACCAGCGAATGGGACGTCGCGGCGGGGCATGCCGTCGTGGTCGCCGCCGGCGGCAAGGTCACCGACGCGCGGGGCCAACCGCTGCGCTACGGCACCGGCCGGTCCGATTTCATCCTGCCGGAGTTCATCGCCTGGGGCGATCCGGCGGCGGCGCCCTGAATTTTATTGCGCCAGCGCATCACGCAAAAGGGGCCAGCGCGCGCGGGCCTCTTGCAGGACGGTGACCGGATCGGCCGCGAAGGCATCGCGGCTTTCGATGCGGGAGAACAGATAGAGCCGCTGCCCCGTAACCAGCCACACCTGCGGCCGGCCCGCGACGGTGACGCCCCGCGCGACATCCACCGGGTCGTAGCCGCCGAACTGTGGTCCGTAGATTTCCGGATGCGCCAGGAAAAATCCGCGATTGTCGTCGTTGCGGAAACGCCAGACCGCACCGGCCACCGAGGCTTCGAGATCGGCCCGCCCTGGAACCGCGCGGCCCTCGGTAAAGTAAGCCACCGGGTCCATGCCGCCGACCGCCAAGCCGGTGAAGCGGTCGACCACCACGCGCTCGGTCGTGGCCGCCCATGCACGACAGCCCGTCGCCGCGACGCCGGTCACCGCCGCCAACAGGCCCATCGTGACCTCGCGACGGCGAAACCCGTCTCTTTCCTGCCGCCGTGCCGTCATAGTTGATGTAAATAAGATACGAGTCGGGGAACGATGGGCGTAACCTAGACCGGTGCTTCTGTGCATCAGGTTAAAGTCGCGGCCGGGTTTTTACACTTCAGGGGTCCTTATATGACGTTCGCTTCACGCTTGGCCGCGATCCTGCTCGCGGCGGTGACGCTCTGGGCGGTGCCAGCCTCGGCGCAACAGGGTCAGGGCCGCCACACCTATTCGCCGGACGAACTGGTCGGCGCGGGGCACAAATTCTTCGGCAACGTCTCGCGCGGGCTCGCCTCGGTGATCGAGCGCGCGGTGAGCCAATGGGGCCTGCCCAACGGCTACATCCTCGGCGAGGAAGGCTCGGGCGCGTTCGTCGCCGGGCTGCGCTACGGCGAAGGCACCCTCTACACCAAGAACGCCGGCGACCTGAAGGTCTATTGGCAAGGCCCCTCGGTCGGCTTCGACTGGGGCGGCGACGGCGCCCGCACCATGACGCTGGTCTATAATCTGCCAGCCACCAACGCGATCTATCAGCGCTTCGCCGGCATCGACGGCTCCGCCTACATCATCGGCGGCTTCGGCATGACGGCCTTGACCGCGAACGACATCGTGCTGGTGCCGATCCGCTCCGGGCTCGGGCTGCGGCTCGGGGCCAATATCGGCTATCTCAAGTTCACCCCGCAGGCGACCTGGAATCCGTTCTGATCGCGGCCGGCGGCCCCTGACCGGATTCACATTATTGCAGCAAACGGCTGGTGTTCGCCCCGCCAGCCGTGGCATGGAAGGCCGCAACTTTCTGGCGCGGAGCAATTCCCATGGTTGAGCCGATCATTTACATGGCGATCGGTTTCCTGCTCTCGGCCCTGCTGGGCCTGATGCTGCTGCCGCTGGTCCACAACCGCGCCGTCCGCCTCACCACCAAGCGGCTGGAAGCCTCCGCCCCGGTGTCGATGACCGAGGTTCAGGCCGACAAGGACCAGTTGCGCGCCGAGTTCGCGATGTCAGCGCGCAAGCTGGAAATGAGCATCGACCAGCTCAAGGGCAAAGCCACAAGCCAGGCGGCGGAACTCGGCAAGAAAGCCGACGCCGTCAACCGCCTGAAGGTGGAGCTGAGCGCGCGGAACGCCGAAATCCTCTCCCTCCAGGCGCGTGAACAGTCGCTGACGAACATGCTCCGCGCCGCCACCGACGATTTGACCGCGACCACCGGCACGCTGCACGCCACCCAGCAGACCCTCGGCGAACGGCAGGCCGAGGCGGTGCGGCTGAACACCGAGCTCACCGAGCGATCGCAGACCGCCGAGAACCGTCAGGTCGAATTGACCTCGGTGCATCAGCAGATCGACCAGCTCAAGCAACGCGTCGACGAGGCCCAACGCGAATTCACCGCCACGCAGCAACGGCTGGATCAACAGCGCATCGAATCGGCGACCGCCGCCAGCGAGCTGGCGGAAGCGCGCGGCCAGGTCGAAAGCCTGAGCCGGCGCGTCGGCGATCTCGACGGCCAGTTGACCACGCAGGTCAAGGAAACCGAGACGCTCGGCAAGGAAGCCGAGACGCTGCGGGAGCAGGTGGCGAAGCAGGCGGCCATGCTCACCGAACGCGACGCGGAAGCAGCGCGGCTGCGGCAAGCGCGCGAGGAAGCCGAAACCGCCGTCAAGCAATTGCGCGACGAGGTGTTCGCGCTCGGCAACAACAAGCCATCGGCCGCGCTCGCGACCTCGCAGGCGGAGCCCACCGAGAATGCGCTGCTGCGGGAGCGGATCAACGACATCGCCGCCGAAGTGGCGCGGCTGACCATGACGCTGGAAGGCCCGGATTCGCCGATCAACGCCATTCTGGAGGCCGAGCCGGCGCATTCTCCGTCCAACGGCAGCCCCGCCGTGGCGCTCCAGCAGACGCTGGCGGACCGGATTCGGGCGCTGCAAGCGCAGACAACCCGGCATCGGGACTAGAACGTTCTCGAGCGAGGTGGATACCGGCCTAGCCGGCTTTGGCCGGCGGCGGCCAGTCCACATCAGGAAAACGCGTCAAAACAACCATCTAGAGCCCCGTTCCGATTTGATCGAAACGGAGCCGCCTCTAGTTTTCGCCCCACCACGCTTGACACCGGAGCCCCGCACTTCGTAAATCGCGACGTCGAACCGGCCCCGCCACCTTGAGGCGGCCCCGCCGTCGACGATCCCGGGCGCATAGCTCAGCGGGAGAGCGTTCCCTTCACACGGGAGAGGTCCAAGGTTCGATCCCTTGTGCGCCCACCATCACTTTGGTTTTTAGCAGCTTCGAAACATCCGCCGGAATGCATCCGGGCACCGGCGTAAAGAGCCACGAGTTACCCAAGGAAACTTGTGACGAGCTGGATGCAGCTATATATCGGCCACGACGCTCCGTTCTCGTCCGAGTGAAAAGGATACAGGCACCGATGGATATCAACCCGACAGCACTGCCAGTTTGCTTTGCCATCGGGAGAAGTCATATCCATGCCTGCCTCAATCACCCTCTCCAAATGTTCGTGGTCCACGCCTGACGGTCGGGCTCTTCTTTCCGATCTTGAACTGACGTTCGGCCCCGAACGAGCGGGTCTTGTCGGCCGCAACGGCATCGGCAAAACCACACTCCTCAAGCTGATCTCGGGCGGGTTGCGCCCCTACACCGGCTCGGTCACCGTCCATGGCACCTTGGGCTTCCTTCGCCAGACCGTTCAGGTCGCCGCCAGGGAGACCGTCGCTGATCTGTTCGGTATCACGGAAGCGCTGGCTCTCCTGCGCCGCGCCGAGAATGGCGAAGCAACCGCCGGGGAGCTTGCCGATGCCGATTGGACGATCGGGACGAGAGTAGCTTCCGCACTCGCTCGCCTCGGGCTGGATGCCAGCCCCGACACCCATCTCACGACACTGTCGGGTGGACAAAGCACACGAGCGCGCCTTGCCGCGCTCATCTTCACAGAGCCCGACTTCCTGCTGCTCGACGAACCGACAAACAACCTCGACCGCGATGGACGCGCGGCGGTGATCGATTTTCTCGCCGGCTGGCGCGGCGGAGCGATCATCGTCAGCCATGACCGAGAGCTGCTTGAGGCCATGGACGCCATTGTCGAGATGACGTCGCTGGGAGCCACGCGTTACGGCGGCGGCTGGAGCCAATACCGTCAGCGCAAAGCCGTTGAGCTTGCCGCCGCCCGACGCGATCTGGCGGACGCCGAGAGGCGCGTCACGGAGATCGACCGAAAAGCGCAAGACGCCACCGAGAAGAAAGCACGGAAAGATCGCGCAGGCCAAAGAAAGCGGGCCAAGGGCGACCTGCCGCGTATTCTCACGGGAACGCGCAAGGACCGAAGCGAAGACACAGGCGGTGCGACGGCCCGCCTCGCGGACCGACGGCGCGCGCAGGCGTTCGAGGCTGCCGCCTCCGCGCGCCAGCGTGTTGAGATCCTTCAACCGCTTTCCGTCGTACTGCCGCCGACACACTTGCCGGCCAGCAAGTCGGTCCTGACGATCGATAGCGTGAGCGTCGGTTACGAGCCGGATCGTCCGATCATCAAGAATCTTTCCTTCGCCATCACCGGACCGGGGCGCGTTGCTGTTGTCGGACCGAACGGTTCCGGCAAGACGACGTTTCTGGCGCTCGTTACCGGGCAGTTGCAACCGTGGAGCGGGACCGTGCGCGCGATGACCGACTTTGCGATGTTCGACCAACAGGTCAGTCTTCTCGATCCGTCCGCCTCGGTTCGAGACAACTTCCGACGCCTCAACCGGACGACCGACGAGAACGCCTGCCGGGCGGCGCTGGCCCGCTTCATGTTCCGAGCCGATGCCGCGCTTCAACTCGTCTCCAGTCTCAGCGGCGGACAATTGTTGCGGGCCGGTCTGGCTTGCGTGCTCGGCGGACCGGCACCGCCCTCGCTCCTGATTCTCGACGAGCCGACCAATCATCTGGACATCGATTCGATCGAAGCTGTCGAAGCAGGATTGCGCGCCTATGACGGCGCGCTGTTGATTGTCAGCCATGACGAAGCATTTCTCGATGCGATCGCCGCGTCACGCAAGCTGAACCTTCCATCGACACGAAGCTGATTTGTCTGCCTTGTTGCCAGACAGAAAAGGGGCCAGCCTCGCGGCTGACCCCTTGCAACAATTTGGCTTGGCGGTCTTGGCCCCGCGTTACGCGGCGCGAACGCCGGCGAGGAATTTCTGCACTTCGACCTTGAGGCGGGTGCTGTCGCTCGACAGCATCTGGGCGGCAGAGAGAACCTGCCCCGACGCCGCGCCGGTTTCGCCCGCGCCACGGCTGACGTCGCTGATGCTTTGCGCCACTTCGCCGGAACGCTCGGCCGCGAGCTGGACGTTGCGCGCGATCTCCTGCGTCGCCGCGCCCTGCTCTTCCACGGCCGCCGCAATGGTCGAGGAGATTTCCGACATCAGGTTGATGGTCGCGTTGATCTCCTGAATGGTCGCGACCGAATCCTGCGTCGCCGCCTGCATGCCGACGATCTGCGCGCCGATCTCGTCGGTCGCCTTGGCGGTCTGCGACGCCAGCGCCTTGACCTCCGAAGCGACCACCGCGAAACCGCGCCCGGCTTCGCCGGCGCGCGCGGCCTCGATGGTGGCGTTGAGCGCCAAGAGGTTGGTCTGCTCGGCCACGGCGGTGATCAACTTGACGACATCGCCGATGCGCGCCGCCGCCTGCGACAGTTGCTGAATGCTGGCGTCGGTCTTCTGCGCCTGCGCTACCGCTGTCTGCGCGACGCGGCTGGCCTCCTGCACCTGACGGCTGATCTCGTTGACCGACGAGGTGATTTCCTCGGTAGCGGCTGCGGTCGACTGCACGTTGTTGGACACGTCCTGCGACGCGCCGGCGGCAACGGCCGAGGTCTTGCCGGTATTCTCGGCGGTGAAGGTCAGCGTATTGGCGGAGGCCTCGAGTTCGGTCGAGGACGACGACAGCGAACCGACCAGTTCGCCGATCAGTTGCTCGAACTCGTGGATCAGGCGATCGACTTCCTGCTGGCGACGCTCGCGCTCCGCCTGCGTCTGGCTGCGCTCCGCCTGCATCCGCTCGTTGGCGATGCCGTTTTCCCTGAAGACGAGAACGGCGCGCGCCATGTCGCCGATTTCGTCCTGACGTTCCCGATGCGGAACCTCGATGCCGTATTCCGCATTGGCGAGGCGCGTGACCACACCCTGCATCTCGACGATCGGAGCGACGGTGCGCCGACTGAAAACGAAATAGAGGATGGAGATGAAGCTCGCCGCGGTCAGCAGCAGCATGATGTCCACCAACACCATCAACGTCGAAGCGGCATTGCGCGCGGCGGTAACTTCGGCGGTCGCGCGGCTATTCATCTTGTTCTGAAAGGATTGGATCAGGTTCGAAATCTTCGCCTTGCCGGTCGCGTAGTCTTTTCCGTAGACGTGCGCGCGCGCCTGATCGAGTTTGCCATCGGTGACGGCCTGCATCGCCGCTTCTTCAAGCTTGATCAGCGCATCCGAACTCGCCTTGGCTTGATCGATCAGGCTGAGTTCGTCGGCCGTCGCCCCTAATTCCTTCAACCGCGACAACACACGATCGCGGCTCTTGGTTTCCTTCACCTCGCGCCAGTAGTTATCGAGATGCGCCTTGTCGCCGGTCACCGTATAGAAGCGGACTTCGTCGGTGAGGTAGTCGGAAGCCTTGGCGAGATCCAGACCGAGTTGCTTGAACTCAGCAGCCCGCGCGGTGGCCACACGCTCCGTTTCGACATTGGCTTGTTCGCGCCAGATGAATATGCCTGTCAAAACGGCCAGAACTGCTGTGGCGCCGAGGGATAGCTTGGTGATCGTCGCGAGACGCATTGGAAATGCCTTTCTGGCATTCAGGATGTGATGAGGAGCAACGCCTGCCTGACCGGGCGTAGGGGGATCGCGACGAGACTTACTGAGTTGCATTTAATTAAAATTGAAGAATGCAACCGCGCGCGCAAAGAAAAAGGGCCAGCCTTGCGGCTGACCCTGTGCAGTTTGCTCTTGGTGTAAATGATGATCAGTAACGGGCGACCGGACCGCCCCAACCGAAGTGATAGTTCACGCCGACCTTGACGGTGTGCACCGACGCACCGAGATCCAGAGCCCCGGCGTAACGTTCCTTGCTGAAGTCGGCATACATATATTCGGCCTTGGCCGACCACGCCGGTGCAAACATCCACTCGACACCGCCGCCTACGGTCCAGCCGGAATGCGTCTTCGATTCCGAACCCGACAGCCCGCCGCCCGAGACCGAGAGCTTGTTGTTCGCCCAGGCATAGCCGCCCTTGGCATAGAGCATCACGTTGTCGAACGCGACGCCGGCGCGGCCGGTGACGCTGCCCATCGCGTTGATGCGGTCGCGCACGGTCACGCCCAATCCGGAGGCCGACGCACCGATGCTGCCGCCGGCCGCATCCACCTCGAGGCCCCAGACGAACTGGCTGCCCGGCGCCTGCCAGTTGTAGCCGATGGTGCCGCCGCCGAAGCCGCCCTTCAGCGCGTCGGTGTTGACGGTGCCGCCGCCGACGCCCGGAACGCTGGCGCTGACCGAATTCGACCAGCCGTAGCCACCCATGACACCGGCATAGAAACCGGACCAGTTGGTCGCCGGGGTGACGACCGGAGCCGGCGCCTTGGTGTAGGGCCGCGCCGCGAGATCGGCGGCGAAGGAAGGTGCGCTCATCGCAACAACAGCGACGGAAGCGAGGAGAATTTTCTTCATGATTTAAGTCCCAGCAGGTTGGAAGTTCCTGGGGAACCCAATAGGCGATGGAACTCGATCTATACAACCTTAATTTGCATTAACTATTGTATTCGCGCCACAGCGTGGCATTTCTGCAACGCAACAATCGATTAACCTTTTCATTTCGTTAATGATTTCGCCTTCGGCGGGGAAAGGAGACCACCACTCCCGATCCGCCATCGATCATGAAGGATCGCCTTAAAGCCGCGGCTCGAACTTGTAGGACGCCTGCACGAACAGGCCGTAGCGCTCCTGCCGCATCGGCAGGGTCGGACACGGGCACGACATGCCGAACGCATTGGTGTAGGCGTCGTCGATTGCCCAGACTGCCCAGTAGCGGCCGCCGACGCCGATATCGAAGTTCGGCGTCAGCGCGTAGGACAGGATCGCCTCCAGCTGCACGCCGCGGCCGTTGGCGAACTCCGGCGACCAAATGTTCTTCGTATCGGTCCGCAGCAAGTGACCGTCGAGGCCGGTCAGCCGCACATAAGGCAGATATGCCGCTTCCGCGCTCAGCTTGAGATTGGGCGCCAGCGCCACCTGCCCGGCGACGCCGAGGCGAACCGCATGCAGCGTGTTGTCCTCACTGATGACATTCGTGGACAACGACGCGGAGAACGGACCCCCGCAGGGCCCATAGGGATGCGCAAGCTGGATGCAGCCCCGCGCCATCTTCTCATCGCGGTTGTAGTGATAGCCAATGAAGCCGCCGAACCGGTAGCTATCGGTGTGCAGCACATCATAGCCGACATCGAGCGTGGCGTAGCCGATGCGGCCGGGCACGTAACCGGACAGCGTGTTCGAATACGGAACGTTCTCCTTGTGGTGCGAGAGCCAGTCCTCGTCGTGCATCTTGCCGTCGCCGAGCACGCCGCCGCCGGCAAAGCCCTTGACGAAGATACGGCTCGGGCTGTCGATGCGGCCAAAAATTTCGCCGGAGTGACCGGTGGTGTCGTAGGTCAGGCGCGACACCAGCACGTTCTGCTGCGCGGGATTGTTGGTGAAGCCGAGATCCTTCTGGAAGCGGCCGCTGGAGTACCAGTAGCGGCCGCCGACCTCGACCTGCCAGCCCGGCTCAAGCGCCGGCGCTTTCGTCGCGTGGCGCGGCTCGGGCCAGTTCGCGCGCGAATCAGCGCCGAAGCGATAATTCAGACCGAGGCGCACAAGATTGAGGCTGTGATCGATCCCGGTGCGTCCGCCGGGCACATCGAGATAGATCAAGGAGCCCGGCGCGGCTTGCGCGAACGCCATCGGTGACGTCACGCTGCCGCCACCGAAGCGCGCGTGATTGTATTCGAAGCGCAGCGACCACGCCGGCGTCAGCGCCTGTTCGAAACCGACGCCCGCGGTCCAGCCCCATCGGGTGCCGTAGGTTTCCGCCGGCGCGACGTTCTCGAATGCGTTCAGCGCCACGTCGGAACGCGAGGTCAACCACGCCGCGCCGCCCTTCAGATAAACGAGCGAGCGGCCATCGACACCGCCGACAACGCCGACGCGGCCGGTGATGCTGCCGAACGCGTCATGACGCGCACGGCAATTGAACGAGGTGAGCGCGCCCGACGGCGCGAGGCAGGTGTCGGCCCCGTTCGCGTCCATCAGGCTGACATCGGCCTCGATACCGAGCACGAGATGGCGCGAGGTCTGCCAGTTGTAGCCGGCCTGCACACCCGCGAACACCGCCGGCGTGCGGATGGAATCGCCATACATGGAAGGACCATACGGACTCGCAATCGACGTGGTACCAAGCCCGCCGCCGAGATGACCACCGAGATAGAAGCCGCTCCAGTCGAATGCCGCAGGCACCGCCCTCGTCTTCACCGGAAGATCCGCTGCAACAGCGGAACCAGCCGCACTCCCGATCAACACCGCAACAGCAACCGCACGCGTCGACAACGCCATCATGCACCCTCACCCACACATTCGCCCGTGGGTAAGGAAACACCGACACGCTTGAAGAAATTGTTAAGGCTAATGAATCGTAACCAGCACGCGCGCGATCGGGCCCTTGTGTCGCAACATTGGTTCGGATGTGACAGGCCCGCTTGCGCGATGGCATCATCCTGAGTGTGTCATCGACAGTCGTGTTCCGCACAAACGCACAACACAAAAATCGTCGTCCCCGCGCAGGCGGGGACCCAGAATCCCTAGTGGTCATGGTTAGAGCGATGGTGCGCCAAAAATGAGCGCTACCCTCATCATGAGCGACACGCCGTATAGATCCCGCCTGCGCGGGGACGACACGAAAATTCAGTGCATCCTTACATCCGCACTTCGATCAGCCTTGGCCCCTTCTCCGCGTTGGCTTCCGCAAGCGCCTTGTTGAATTCGTCGGCGGTCTCCACCGCGCGGCCGGGAACGCCCATGCCTTTCGCCAGCGACACCCAGTCCAGCGTCGGGCGGTCGATGCTCAGCATGTCCTGCGCACGGCGGCCGGGTTCGCCGGCGCCGACGCCGTCGAACTCGCCGCGCAGGATCTGATACATGCGATTGGCGAACACGATGGTGACGACGTCGAGATTTTCGCGCGCCTGCGTCCACAGCGATTGCAGCGTGTACATCGCGCTGCCGTCGCCCACCATGCAGATCACCTTGCGGTCGGGACAGGCGACCGCCGCGCCCGTCGCCACCGGCGTCGAGAAGCCGATCGAGCCGCCCATGTTCTGCAGCCAGTCATGCGGCGCGGCCGCCGCCGTCGGTGGAAAGAAGCCGCGCCCGGTGGTGATCGATTCATCGACCACGATGGCGTTCTCCGGAATAGCCATTGCGATGGCCATCGCGATCGCGTCGTGCGTCAGCGCGCCGGTCGGCTTCGCCAGTTCGACGGTTCGCTGCGGCTTGGCATCGCCCGGCTTGGCGCCGACCGCTGACGCCAAGGCTTCCAGCGCCGCGACGGAATTGTCGCCTCCCTCGGTCATGCGATGCACCTCGCAGCCTTCGGGTTTTAACAGGCTGGGCTTGTCCGGATAGGCGAAGAACGCCACCGGATCGTTGGCCTCGACCAGAACGATGTGGCGAAACTCCTTCAGCACCGGCAACGCCTGCGCCACCACATAAGGCACGCGCTCGATGGCGTAGCGGCCACGCCCGCGCGCCATCCGCGCGTTGTAGGTCTGCCCCATCACCGCGCAGCCGGTCTTGCCGGCGATCTGCGCCGCCAGCGCCAGCCCCTTTTCGGTGAGCGCATTGCCGGTCATCAGCAGCAGCGTCCGCTCGCCGCCCCGCAACACGCGCGCGGCGGCATCGACGGCTTCGGTGGAATAGCCGGCGCGCTGCGACGATGCCGGCACTTCCGCGATGCCATCGGCTTCGTTCCACGCGGTATCGGCGGGCAGGATCAGCGTCGCGATCTGCGGCGGCGCGCCGCCGGCGGCGGCGATCGCGGCGGCACCGTCCCGCGCCACGGACTTCGCATCCGGCGAGGTGCGCACCCAGCTCGACATCGGCCGCGCCAGCCCCTCGATATCGGAAGTAAGCGGCGCGTTGTATTCGATGTGATAGCCGGCGTGCTGGCCGACGATGTTGACGATACCCGACGCCGCCTTTTTGGCGTTGTGCAGATTGGCGAGGCCGTTGGCGAGACCCGGCCCGAGATGCAGCAAGGTCGAGGCCGGCGTGCCCTTCATGCGGAAGTAACCGTCCGCCGCGCCGGTCACCACGCCTTCAAACAGGCCGAGCACGCAACGCATGCCCTCGACCCGATCCAGCGCCGCGACGAAGTGCATTTCCGAAGTGCCTGGATTGGTGAAGCAGACATTGACGCCGCCCGCCACCAGCGTTCGCACCAGGCTTTCCGCACCGTTCATCGTCGCACTCCCTTCATGCATTTTGTTTCCTTCAAGATGAACCATTGTTGGCGGGTTGCGTCAAAGGGTTATGGGCGGCTGCAATGCAGCCATCCGGGAAGGCGCCGTTACAGCGGATCGGACATCCGCCACCGACAGCGCGACTTTTCGGTCACGCCGGATTCGGAAATCCCGTTTTCACAAGGCTGTGGGTTGCGAAAAGCCGCGAAGTGTGGCCTTCCTCATCGCAATAAATTGAACATCGAAGGGGCGAAAATGAAACGAGGGTTTGCTGTCCTGCTGGCTGCGGCGACGTTGGGACTGATGACGACCGGAAACGCCTCGGCACAGGATGTCGACAGCCGGATGATAATGAATCCCAATTTCATATTTCCGTTCGGCAGAGGTGCGAGCCCGATCCCGCGCACGACGGTCAATTTCAACGAAAGCTACGCCCCCGGCACCATCGTCATCAACACCAGGGAACGCCGCCTTTATCTGGTGCAGTCCAACGGCACCGCGCTCCGCTACGGCATCGGCGTCGGCCGCGACGGCTTCCGCTGGTCCGGCACCCACCGCATCACCGCCAAGAAGGAATGGCCAGATTGGACACCACCCTCGCAGATGCTGCGACGTCGGCCCGATCTGCCGCGTCACATGAAGGGCGGCATCGAAAATCCACTCGGCGCGCGCGCGATGTATCTCGGCTCGACGCTGTATCGCATTCACGGCTCCAACGAGCCGGAGACGATCGGCCAGGCGGTATCATCCGGCTGCTTCCGCATGACCAATGACGATGTCACCGATCTCTACAGTCGCGTCCCGGTCGGCACCACGGTAGTGGTGAAGAACTGATCCGGCACGAGGTGGACCGGATTGAAGGCCGTCGTCTTGAGAGATTGAATTGAAATGCGGCTCGTAGCATCAAACAGTCTCAGTGGTCGTCCCCGCCAACGGGCCGGCGCAAGGCGCCGCCCGATGACAGGCTTCGGCGGGGACCCGTACGCCGTATCGCTCATGATACGGGGAGCGATTGTGGCCTTTAACTGATATTCCCGCTGACTATGCGGTTAGCGGGTTATGGGTCCCCGGCTGCGCGGGGACGACGGTTTTCGTATGGCACATTCGTCAAGCATTCGCGCTGGATTGATCGTCCTGATCGCGCTATCTGCGGTGCCGCTCCCCGCATTCGCCGCCAGCAGCGCCACCATCGCCGCGCGCCAGCGTCAGCAGCGCACCACCTTTTCCGATCAGGAAATCATCGACGGTTTTCTGAAGACGACATTCGGCGCGGAGTTTCATCTCGCCGGCCGAGTCGACCGCATTCGCAAATACGAGACGCCGGTGCGGGTTGCCGTCAACGGCACGCACGGCAAGCGGCAGAAGCAGATCGCGGGCATCGTCGCCGATATCGCAAAACATATCCGCCATCTCGACCTGGCGATGACCACGAACGTCGAAGCCGCCAGCGTCAACGTTCACCTGATCCATGATCGCGACTTCGACAGCACGCTCGCGACGTTCTACGGCGAGGAGCGGGCGCGGGAGATTCGCACCTCGCTCGACCCGCAATGCCTGTCCGGCTTTCGCAAGAACGAAGCATTCGCCATTCAACACTCCGATGTGTTCCTGACCGTCGACAACGGCGACTTCACCTTCCTCGATTGCGCCTACGAGGAGCTGCTGCAATCGCTGGGACCGATCAACGACACCGACGCAGTGCCGTGGACCATGTTCAACGACGACGTACGGATGGGTTACTTCGACATCTACGATCAGTACGTCCTCAACATCCTCTACGACCCGCGCATCAAGGCGGGCATGACCATGGCCGAGGTGGAAGCGGTACTCCCGCAGGTGCTGACGGACGTGCGCGCGTGGGTGACGAAGGTCAACGGACTGCCGGCGGAGTGATGCGGATTATCGCCAGGTCATCACTTATCAATTGTGTCGTCCCCTTGTCAGCTCTTACGACAACAATCAATGCCAGGGGTTATGGGTCCCCGCCTGCGCGGGGACGACTCATCCCGCGAGGCGAACGAAGACAACCGACATGCCTCACCACCGTCATTGCGAGCGAAGCGAAGCAATCCAGAAAGTGACAAAGCGAGAGTTGGATTGCTTCGTCGCTGACGCTCCTCGCAATGACAGTGTCGAGGCAACCATCAACCTCTCATCCGTCATGGCCGGATTTATTCCGGCCATCCACGTCTTCCTGATTGTCGCACTAAAAACGTAGATGGCCGGGACAAGCCCGGCCATGACGGAAGAACGTCCTATTTTTTCGTAAGCGCCACCAAGCGTCCGGCGCCTTCGCAGGGAGGACTATTCACGCCGTCGCTTACGTTGTCTTCTCAAACAGTTCACGGCCGATCAGCATGCGGCGGATTTCGCTGGTGCCGGCACCGATCTCGTAGAGTTTGGCGTCGCGCAGCAGGCGACCGGTGGGATAGTCGTTGATGTAACCATTGCCGCCCAACAGCTGGATGGCATCGAGCGCGCATTGCGTTGCTTTCTCGGCGGCGTAGAGGATCGCGCCGGCGGCGTCTTCGCGCGTGGTCTCGCCGCGATCGCACGCCTTCGCCACCGAATAGACGTAGGCGCGGCAGGCGTTCATGGTCACGTACATATCCGCGACCTTGCCCTGCACGAGCTGGAAGGTGCCGATGGGCTGGCCGAACTGCTTGCGCTCGTGCACGTAAGGCACCGCGACATCGAGGCACGCCTGCATGATGCCGAGCGGCCCCGCCGCCAGCACCGTGCGCTCGTAGTCGAGGCCGGACATCAGCACGTTGACGCCACGACCGACCGTACCGAGCACATTCTCCTCCGGCACCTCGCAATCCTCGAACACCAGCTCGCCGGTGTCGGAGCCCCGCATCCCGAGCTTGTCGAGTTTTTGCGCGGTCGAAAAGCCTTTCATCCCTTTCTCGATGAGAAACGCGGTGATGCCGCGCGGTCCCGCGTTCGGATCGGTCTTGGCATAGACCACCAAGGTTTCGGCGATCGGGCCGTTGGTGATCCACATCTTGTTGCCGTTGAGAACATAGCGGTCGCCCTTCTTCTCGGCGCGGGTCTTCATCGACACCACGTCCGAACCGGCGCCCGGCTCCGACATCGCCAGCGCGCCGACATGCTCGCCGGAGATCAGCTTCGGCAGGTACTTGCGCTTCTGCGCCTCGTTGCCGTTGCGCCGAATCTGGTTGACGCAAAGGTTGGAATGCGCGCCGTAAGACAAGCCCACCGACGCGGAAGCGCGCGAAATTTCCTCCATCGCGAGGCAATGCTCAAGATACCCGAGGCCGGCGCCGCCATATTCTTCCTCGACCGTGATGCCGAGCAGGCCGAGGCCGCCGATCTTCGGCCACAGGTCGCGCGGGAACTGATTGGTCTTGTCGATCTCGTCGGCGCGCGGCGCGATCTCGTTGGCCGAAAAATCACGAACCGTTTCGCGGATCGCGTCTGCGGTTTCGCCAAGATCGAAATTAAACGTCGGTAGCGCATTCGGTATCATCGTCGACCATCTCCTCCGCCGGGCCGAGGCCGCAACCGCGCGACCGCTGGCCCACTGTCCCGGCAACCATGCCACGGGTCGCACGGCCGGAGAAGTGGCTTGAGGTCGTATGCGCCCACCAGAGCGTTTTCGAGCGAAGTGGACACCGGTTCGCGTCAAGAAAACGCGTTAAAACAAAAATCTGGAGCCCCGTTCCGATTCAATCGGAACGGAAACGGCTCTAGGCCAGCGAGCGCGAGGCCTCCTTGACCTTGCGGGTAGCCTCGTCGACCGACCGCGCGGATTCCGCGATGTCGCTGAGGCTGTCGTTGACTTCGTTGACCCCCTTCGCCGCCACCTGCATGTTGGACGAGATGCTTTGCGTCACCGACGCCTGTTCCTCGACCGATGCCGCGATCGCGGCGGAAATCTCGTTGATGCGCGAAATCGTTTGCGAGATCGCCTCGATGACGCCGACGGCGTTGCCGGTTGCGCCCTGAACCTCGGCAATCTGGGAACTGATGTCGTCGGTTGCCTTCGCCGTTTGCGCCGCGAGGCTCTTGACCTCGGAGGCCACCACCGCGAAACCGCGTCCCGCCTCGCCGGCCCGCGCCGCCTCGATGGTGGCGTTGAGCGCCAGAAGGTTTGTCTGGTCGGCAATGTTGTTGATCAACTTGACGACGTCGCCGATCCGCTCCGCCGCTTCGGCAAGACCGGAGACGATGGTGCTGGTCTCGTTGGCCTGTGTCACCGCCTGCCGCGAGATATTGAGGGCGTCGGCCGCCTGCCGACTGATTTCGCCCACCGAGGCCGCCAGTTCCTCGGCGCCGGCCGCCACCGCCTGCACGTTGGATGACGTCTGCGTCGATGCGCCCGCCGCCGACGACACCTGACCGGTCGCTTTCGCCATCGCCTCGGTGATGAGCCCGAGATCGGCGTCGATCACCTGCTGTACCTTGGCACGTCGTAAGCGATCCTCGACCTGCGCGGTGATATCGGTCGCGAACTTCACCACCTTGACGATGCGCCCGTTGCCGTCGCTGATCGGGTTGTAGGTCGCCTGAATCCAAACCGCTTTGCCGCCCTTGCCGTATCGCTTGTATTCGTCGGCCTGATATTCGCCGCGCCGGAGCGACTCCCAGAACGCGCGATAGCTCGGCTGGTCGCGCTCGGCGGGATCGACGAACATGCTGTGGTGCTTGCCACGGATTTCCGCGAGCCCGTAGCCGAGCGCCTTGAGGAAATTCTCGTTGGCATCGAGAATGGTCCCGTCCGGCGTGAAGCGGATGACAGCCTGCGATTTCTCGATGGCCTTGATCTGCTCTTCGTACTCGACGTTGTTGAGTTTTTGCGCGGTGATATCGGTTGCGAACTTCACCACCTTGAACGGCTTGCCCTTGCTGTTGAGCAAGGGATTGTAGGACGCCTGAATCCAGACCTCGCGTCCGCCCTTGGCGATGCGTTTGAATTCGCGCGACTGAAACTCACCGCGCTTCAACGCCGCCCAGAATTCGCGATACGCGCCACTGTCGCGTTCGGCCGGATCGACGAACATGCTGTGATGCTTGGCCCGGATTTCATCGAGGCGGTAGCCGATCACGCTGAGGAAGTTTTCGTTTGCACCGAGGATCGTCCCTTCCGGATCGAACTCGATGATGGCCTGAGACTTATCAAGAGCGGCAAACTTGCTGGCCAGGTCGTTTGGTCGTCGAAGGAAATGCATTCTGTATCCCCTAATCCGCAACCGCAAACTGGAAAAGATTGTTTCAAGTCAGTTAATCAACTATTACGCGTAAGGTAAAATATGCAGATTTCCCGATCTCCATACCTAAATACCGCATGAGACTCGGCGCAAACCGGCCGCAATCCGGCCGGCGTATGGACGCAAGAATCCCTCTAGGAATTTGCCCAGACTGTGAAAGATTTGTCTCGACCGATGCCGCTTCGTCGTGACGGCGCCGTCGTCATGACCACACAGGGAGCCGTCAGGCCATGAACATCCATCGCACCATCGAGCCGGGCAAGGCAGCGCTGCAACAGGCCGCGCGCGAAGAAGCCTACGCGATGCCGATCGAGGACTTCCACCCCGGCGCACCGCGCCTGTTCCGCAACGATACGCTGTGGCCTTACTTCGAACGGCTGCGCAACGAAGCGCCGGTGCACTACTGCACCAAGGCGCCGATCGAACCCTATTGGTCGGTGACCAAGTACAACGACATCATGCACGTTGACACCACCCACGGCATCTTCTCATCCGATGTGAAGAACGGCGGCATTTCCATCCGCGACGTCGCGGAAGGCTATGACTGGCCGAGTTTCATCGCCATGGATGAACCGCGCCACATGCCGCAGCGGAAAACCGTGATGCCGATGTTCACGCCGACGCATCTCGACGAGATGGCGAAGCTGATCCGCAAGCGCACCCAGAAGGTACTCGACGAATTGCCGCGCAACGAACCGTTCGACTTCGTCGAGCGCGTCTCCATCAACCTCACCACGCAGATGCTGGCGACGCTGTTCGATTTCCCGTGGGAAGATCGCCACAAGCTGACGCGCTGGTCGGACGTCTCCACCGCGCTGCCCAAGAGTATGATCGTCGAATCCGAGGAACAGCGCCGCGACGAACTGAACGAGTGCGCGACCTATTTCGGCAAGCTCTGGAACGAGCGCGTCAATTCCGAGCCGCGCAACGACCTGCTGTCGATGATGGCGCACAGCGACGCGACGCGCCACATGGACCCCGACAACCTGATGGGCAATCTTATCCTGCTGATCGTCGGCGGCAACGACACCACGCGCAATTCGATGAGCGGCTCGGTGCTGGCGCTCAACGAATTCCCCGACGAATATGCCAAGCTGCGCGCCAATCCGGCCTTGATCGAATCCATGGTGCCGGAAGTGATCCGCTGGCAGACGCCGCTCGCGCACATGCGGCGCACCGCGCTCCAGGACACCGAGATCGGCGGCAAGGCCATCCGCAAGGGCGACCGTGTGGTGATGTGGTACGTCTCCGGCAACCGCGACGATGAAGTGATCGAGCGGCCCAACGATTTCATCATCGACCGCGCGCGGCCGAAGACGCACATGTCGTTCGGCTTCGGCATCCATCGCTGCGTCGGCATGCGGCTCGCGGAGTTGCAACTGCGCATCCTCTGGGAGGAGATGCTGCAACGGTTCGACAACGTCGAAGTGGTCGGCGCACCGAAGCGGATCTATTCGAGCTTCGTGAAGGGCTACGAGTCCCTGCCCGTCCGACTGTCCTGATCTTCGATATTGCACGACAACATGACCGGCGACGCCCCAGCGTCGCCGGTCATCGTTTTTCGATCTATCGCCCCAGCATAAATGTATTGGCGCACCACCACCAAAGCCGCTAGCTGCATACAGCGCGCGACAAGCGCCCGAGGCTGGACTTTTGGAGTCTGGATTTATCGCCGGGGATGCCGCACATTGCGGCCACTAGCCAATCGAGGAAACCGTGAGCACCGAAGATTACGCAGATATCCGTGAGGCCGTCGCCAAGCTTTGCGCACAATTCCCTGGCGAATACTGGCGTAAACTCGACCGCGAGATGGCTTATCCCAAGGCCTTCGTCGATGCGCTGACGGAAGCCGGTTATCTTTCGGTACTGGTGCCTGAGGAATACGGCGGCTCCGGCCTCAAGCTGTCAGCGGCCGCTGCCGTGCTCGAGGAAATCCAGCGCGCCGGCTGCAACGGCGGCGGCTGCCACGCCCAGATGTACACTATGGGTACCGTGCTGCGTCACGGCTCGGACGAACAGAAAGCCAAATGGCTACCAAAGATCGCCAGCGGCGAGCTGCGCTTGCAGGCCTTCGGCGTCACCGAACCGACCAGCGGCACCGACACCACGTCGCTAAAAACCACCGCGCGTCGCGAGGGCGACCATTACGTCGTCAACGGCCAGAAGATCTGGACCAGCCGCGCCGAACATTCCGACCTGATGATCCTGCTCGCGCGCACCACGCCGAAGGATCAGGTGAAGAAGCGCACCGAGGGCCTTTCGGTCTTCATTGTCGACATGCGCGCGGCCAAGGGCAACGGCCTCACCATCCGCCCGATCCGCACCATGATGAACCACGCCACCACCGAAGTGTTCTTCGACAACATGAAAGTGCCGGCGGAAAATCTCATCGGCGAGGAAGGCAAGGGCTTCCGTTATATTTTGTCCGGCATGAACGCCGAACGCATCCTGATCGCCGCCGAATGCATCGGCGACGCCAAGTGGTTCATCAACAAGGCCACCAACTACGCCAAAGACCGTGTGGTGTTCGGCCGCCCGATCGGCCAGAACCAGGGCATCCAGTTCCCGATCGCCAAGGCCTATGCATCAATGCGCGCTGCCGAACTGATGGTGCGCGAAGCCACCCGCCGCTACGAAGCAGGAATGGACTGCGGCGCCGAGGCCAACATGGCCAAGATGCTCGCGGCGGACGCGTCGTTCGAAGCGGCCAACGCCGCGATCCAGACACACGGCGGCTTCGGCTTCGCCGAGGAATACGATATCGAGCGTAAATTCCGCGAGACACGGCTTTATTCGGTTGCGCCGATCTCCACCAACCTGATCCTGTCGCATCTCGCCGAGCACGTGCTCGGCATGCCGCGTTCGTATTGAGTCGCGTCATGACGCTTCCGCTGGAAGGCATCACCGTCGTCGCCGTCGAACAGGCGGTGGCGGCGCCGTTCTGTAGCTCGCGCCTCGCCGACGCCGGCGCGCACGTCATCAAGATCGAACGCCCCGAAGGCGACTTCGCACGTGGCTACGACGCCTTCGCCAAAGGCCAGAGCAGCTACTTCGTCTGGCTCAATCGTGGCAAGGAGTCCGTCGTCGTTGATCTCGCGACAGAAGCCGGACGCAAGGAACTGGAGGCGCTGATCGCCGGCGCCGACGTGCTGTTGCAAAACCTCAAGCCCGGCGCGATGGACAAGCTCGGTTTCGCACGCGAGCGGCTGCGCAAGGATTATCCGCGCCTCATCATCTGCACCATCTCAGGCTACGGCGACGATGGTCCCTATGCCAATCGCAAGGCCTACGATCTGCTGATCCAGGCGGAGAGCGGCCTCGCCTCGATCACCGGCGGACCGGAAAGCGCCTCGCGCGTCGGTCTCTCCATCGTCGATATCGGCACCGGCGCCACCGCGCATGCCGCGATCCTCGAAGCGTTGATCGGCCGTTCTGTTTCAGGCAAGGGCGCCGATATCCGTATCTCGATGTTCGATGTGATGGCGGATTGGCTCACAGTGCCGCTGCTCGCGGCCGAGGCCGGCAAACCGCCGCAGCGCATCGGCCTCGCGCATCCGTCGATCGCGCCCTACGGCGTCTTCACCTCGAAGGACGGCAAGGACATCCTGATCTCGATCCAGAACGAGCGCGAGTGGAAAAAGCTGTGCGCCGAGGTGATGGAGCAGCCGGCGCTGCCTGATGATCCGCGCCTCGCCAACATGGTGGAACGCGTTCGCAATCGCCCGCTGACCGACCGTATCGTCAGCGACGCCTTCGCATCGATGTCGCGCGACACGCTGCTGCAGCGGCTCGACAAGGCGGATATCGCATTTGCCGAGGTCAACTCCATGGACGATCTGGCCAAGCATCCGCACCTGCGGCGGATCGAGGTGGATACGCCGAACGGCAAGGTCACCTACCCGGCCCCCGCCGCCATCGTGATGGAGGAGCCGCGCCACTATGGCGTCGTGCCCGCCATCGGCCAGCACACCAATGCCCGCGCGGAGAAAAAGGCATGACCGGTACGCTCGATCTCGATCATCTGCGGCAATGGATCGGCCGCACCGAGGAAGCCAGCGACATCGTCACCACGCAACTGGTGAAGGGCCTGCGCGCGACGCTGTTTCTCGACATCGGTGAACCGAAGGCCGGCGATGCCGCGCCGTTCACCACGCATTGGTGCCTCGCGCAGCCGGTCTATCCGATGTCGATGCTGGGACCGGACGGTCACCCGACGCGCGGCGGCTTCCTGCCGCCGGTGCCGTTGCCGCGCCGCATGTGGGCCGGCGGCGAACTGCAATTCATAGAGCCGCTACGCGTCGGCGACGAAGCCAAGCGCGCCTCGCGCATCGCCGACGTCACAGTGAAGAGCGGCAGCACCGGCACACTGTGCTTCGTCTCGGTCGAGCACACCATCAGCACACCACGTGGCGTCGCAATTCGCGAGCGCCAGGACATCGTCTATCGCGACATGCCGACCGGCGGCAAGAACGCCGCGCCGGCGAAGCCTACTGCCGCGCCGCCGATGGCGAAGCATCGCCAGACCCACGTATCCGATCCGGTGCTGCTGTTCCGCTACTCGGCGCTGACCTTCAACGGCCACCGCATCCACTACGATCGCGACTACGTCACCAAGGTCGAAGGCTATCCGGGCCTGGTCTTCCACGGCCCGATGCAGGCCGCGCTGCTGGTGGAGTTCGCCGCGCATCTGCGTGGCGATACCGCGCCGAAGAAATTCAACTATCGCGGCTTGCAGCCGTTGTTCGAGGGCGGTGAGTTCAGCGTCAACGCCAACGAAATCGCGGAAGGCCTCGACATCTGGGTCGCCAACGCGGACGGCGCACCGACCATGCGCGGCACCGCAAGCTGGTGAATTAGCCGGAAAAAATTGCACTTTCGCGCGCCGTTAACGGCGCGTATTGCGAAAGCAATTTGTTCGCATATCAATTCGCAGCGATTGCTGCGGATTTGATGCGCGTTATCAGCACGAAGCGGTATTCACGGCGCGCGAAAACGCGATAGATTGGCGGACCATCGACCCGATGCCGTCAAGGATCGTCACGTGCCCCACAAGAAATCTGACAACAACCGCGCCGCCACGACCGTCAAGCAAGCCACTTTCGAATTGCTCCGCGCCTTCGGCATCAAGCGCGTGTTCGGCAATCCCGGCTCCACAGAACTGCCGTTCCTAAGCGATTGGCCCGACGATATCGATTACGTGCTCGGCCTTCAGGAAGCCTCGGTGGTCGGCATGGCCGACGGATATGCGCAAGCGACGCGCAACGCGGCCTTCGTCAACCTGCATTCGGCCGCCGGCGTCGGCAACGCACTCGGCAACATCTACACGGCGCATCGCAACCAGACGCCGATGGTGATCACCGCCGGTCAGCAGGCCCGCAGCATCCTGCCACTGCACGCGTTCCTCTACGCCGAGCGCGCTTCGGAATTTCCGCGTCCTTACGTGAAATACAGCGTCGAGCCGGCGCGCGCCGAGGATGTGCCGGCGGCGATCGCCCGCGCTTATTACGTCGCGATGCAGCCGCCGTGCGGACCGACTTTCGTTTCAATTCCGATTGACGACTGGACTCAGCCGACACAGCCTGTCGCCGCGCGCCACATCACCCGCGAGATTGGTCCGGACAAGGCTGATATTCAGTCGCTCGCGGATGCACTGACCAAGAGCAAACGTCCCGCGTTGGTGGTCGGGCCTGCGGTCGATCGCGCCGGCACCGTCGATCTGATGGTTGAGGTCGCGGAGAAAAGCCGGGCCGCGATCTGGGTCAGTCCGTTCTCGGCGCGGTGCAGTTTTCCGGAGCGGCATCCGCAATTCGCGGGTTTCCTGCACGCCTCGCCGGCACAACTCTCCGACGCGCTGCGCGATCACGATCTCGTCGTGGTGATCGGCGCGCCGGTGTTCACCTTTCACGTCGAAGGTCACGCCGCGATCTTCGATGGCGATACCACGATTGTCCAGATCACCGACGATCCGACCGCGGCCTCGGTCGCGCCGCTCGGCACCAGCATCATCGCCACGATGCGCCCCGCGCTGACGGCGCTGCGCAATGCTTTGCCAACCAGCAAGCGAACGCTTCCCGCCGGCCGCGTGCTGCCGCCTGCTCCCAAGACCGCCGATCCGATCCCAGTCGAGTATCTGATGCATGCACTGTCGGTGACGATGCCAAAGGGCGCGGCCCTGGCCGAGGAAGTGCCGTCGCATCGACCGACGATGCAGAAGTTTTTGCCGATGCCGGGACAGGACAGCTTCTACACGATGTCGAGCGGCGGACTGGGACATGCATTGCCCGCCTCCGTCGGCATGGCGTTTGGTCGGCCTGATCGTCGCACGGTTTGCCTGATCGGCGACGGCTCGGCGATGTATTCGCTGCAGGCGCTATGGACGGCGGCGCAACGCAAGCTGCCGCTTACCGTCGTCATCATCAACAATGCAGGCTATGGCGCCATGCGCTCGTTCAGCCAGGTGATGCAGGTGCGCAAGGTGCCGGGACTCGACCTGCCCGGCCTCGATTTCGTCAGGCTCGCCGAGGGCATGGGCTGTGCGGCGGTGCGCGTCGAGACATCCGCGGAACTGATGCCGGCGCTCAAACATGCCTTCACGGAGTCTGGAACAAATCTGATCGAAGTGATCGTGGATTCCGCGGTCCCGATCCTGTATGGACAGAAGCATTGATGCTCAGTCCGGAACGGCGTCCTGCCGTTCCGCGCCTTCCGCCCCGCGCAGATCACAGGTGATCGACGAGGCCAGACGTGGGCCCGATCCGACGCGATTGGATCGATGCCCGGATGATGCAACTGGATGATCGGCAGCGTTTTCGAGCGAAGTGGGAACCGGTTCGCGTGAAGAAAACGCGTCAAATTAAAGACGGGAGACTTTTGCCGTTTTCATGAAACGGCAAAGACTCCCCATTCCGGGAGCACATGATGACGGCAAACACCTTGAAATCCGCGACGCCGCGTTCGCACAGCTCGCATTACGGCGTGTTCTCGACCAAATGGGTGGACGACAAGCTGGTCATCACGCCGCATCCGCAAGACCCGCATCCCAATCGCATCATCCAGAATTTCTCCGATGCGCTGCGCCACAAGGCGCGCGTCGCACGACCGATGGTCCGTCGCGGCTGGCTGGAGAACGGCCCCGGCAAGGACAAGCGGCGCGGGCGCGACGAGTTCGTGGCGCTGCCGTGGGACGAGGTGCTGGACCGCCTCGCCACCGAACTGGTGCGGGTGCGCGATACCCACGGCCCCAAGGCGATCTACGGCGGCTCCTACGGCTGGGCCAGCGCCGGGCGTTTCCATCACGCCCAGAGCCAGATGCATCGTTTCCTCAATATCGCGATGGGCGGCTACATCCGCTCGGTGAACACCTACAGTTCCGGCGCGGCGTCGGTGATCCTGCCGCACGTGCTCGGCCGCTACGACGACATGTCCCGTCGCAACGTGAGTTGGGAAGACATTGCCGCTCACACCGATGTGTTGCTCGCCTTCGGCGGCATGGCGTTGAAGAATTCCGCCATTGCCTCCGGTGGCGTCAGTCGCCACAGCGAGCGTGACCACATGCGGGCGGCGCATGCGCGCGGCGCACGTTTCGTTCTCGTCAGCCCGATCAACGACGATCTCCCCGAGGAGATCAAGGCGGAGTGGCTGGCGCTGCGTCCCGGCACCGATACCGCGCTGATGCTCGGCATCGCGCACACGCTGGTGGTCAACGGCTGGCACGATCGCGCGTTTCTCGCGAGCCACTGTACCGGTTGGTCGAAATTTGAAGACTATCTGCTGGGACGCAGCGACGGTGTTCCCAAGGATGCGACGTGGGCCGCCGCGATCAGCGGTATTCCGGCGAGCGAGATCGAACAGCAAGCCAAGCTGTTACCGGGCAAGCGTGTGCTGGTGGTGGTATCGCATTCGCTACAACGCGCGGAGCACGGCGAGCAGCCGGTGTGGATGGCGGCGGTGCTGGGCGCGATGCTCGGCCAGCTCGGTCTGCCCGGCGGCGGCTACAACTACGCGCTCGGCGCCATCGCCAACTACGGGCGCACCTTCAACGCGGTGCCCGTCGCCGCCTTCCCGCAAGGCACCAACCCGGTGAAGGAATTCATCCCGGTCGCGCGCATTTCCGACATGCTGCTCAATCCCGGCGCGCCGTTCGACTATGACGGCCAGCGCCTGACCTATCCGGATATCAAGCTGGTCTATTGGGCGGGCGGCAATCCGTTCCATCACCATCAGGATATCAACCGGCTGCGGCAGGCCGTCGCCAACATCGAAACCTTCGTGGTGCACGAGATCGGCTGGACTGCCACCGCGCGCCACGCCGATATCGTGCTGCCTTCGACGATGACGCTGGAACGCAACGACATCGGCGCAACGCAAGTCGATCCGTTGATGGTCGCGATGAAGCAGGCGGCCGAGCCCTACGGCGAAGCACGCGACGACTACGCGATCTTCTCGGCGCTGGCCGAGCGCGCTGGTCACGGCGAAGCCTTCACCGAAGGGCGCACGCCCGATCAGTGGCTGCGCCATCTCTATCGCACCACGCAGGATGCGCTGGCGGCGGAGGGACTTGATGCGCCTGACTTCGATACGTTCTGGGAGCGCGGCGAGCTGATGCTGCCGCAACTCGTCCACGACGGCGGCCCGTTGCGCGCATTCCGCGACGATCCCGACGGCAAGCCGCTGCCGACGCCATCCGGCAAGGTCGAGATTTTCTCCGCGACCATCGCCGGCTTCAACTACGCCGACTGCCTCGGCCATCCCGCATGGATTCCGCCGCGCGATGTCGTCGACGACAAACACCCGTTGCAACTCGTCGCCAACCAGCCTTCGACGCGGCTGCACAGCCAGTTCGATTTCGGCGGTCACTCGACCGAGATGAAGCATCGCGGCCGCGAAGTGGCGCGGATGCATCCGAACGACGCGGCGCCGCGCGGCATCGAGGATGGTGACATCATCAAGCTGTCGAACGAGCGCGGTGCTTGCCTCGCGGCGGTGCGGCTCAGCGATCAACTCCGCGAGGGCGTCGTGCAACTCCCGACCGGCGCGTGGTACGACCCGCAGGACGCGGCTGACGACAAGCCGCTCTGCGTCCACGGCAATCCCAACGTGCTGACGCGCGACGTCGGCACTTCAAGCCTGGCGCAAGGCTGCTGCGGACAACTGACGACGGTGCAGGTGGAACGCTTCACCGGCAATCTGCCGCCGATCCAGGCGTTCGATCCGCCGATAGCGGCGGAACGGCCGCGCAAATAGTCGGCACTACAGAGGATCTGTCATGGCCGGATTTATTCCGGCCATGACGAATAGAGAAGCAGTACGGCGTTAGCCGCCGATGTGGTTGGCGACGAAGTTACGTTAGAACCGAAATCGTCAGGACTTCCCGAGATCCTCGCGCATCTTCGCCTGGATCTTCGCCATGCCGCCGATCCAGCGATCGTAATTGTCGGCCTTCTTGCGCATGTAGCCCAGCACCTGCGCGTGCGGCAGGATCAGGAACGTTTCCTGCTGAATGCCGTTCAGCGCGTCCTGCGCCACCTGCTCCGCGCTCAGGTTGCCATCGCCGGATTGCGGTCCCTTCGGCAGCCCGCGCAACATGTTGGTCTCGACGCCCTGCGGACAGAGAATCGAGACGCGGATGCCATGCGCCTTGTGCGCGATGGCGAGGCTTTCTGCGAAACCGACCGCGGCGTGCTTCGTCGTCGAATACGGCGCGCTGCCCACCTGCGACAGCAATCCCGCCGCCGAGATGGTGTTGAGGAAATAACCGCCGCCCCGTGCACGCATGCGCGGAACCAGATGCCGGGCGGCGTAGACATGTGCCATCACATGGATCGCCCAACTCCGCGCCCATGGCTCGTCCGAGCTACCCCCGACATTCTCCATCATCGGATCGAAGCCGCCGCCGATACCGGCGTTGGAGCAGAACAGGCCGATCGGCCCGAACAACTTCTCGGTCTCCTCGATGAGGTGACGGATATCTTTCTCCTGCGCAACGTCGCACTTGAACGCCGCACCGCCGACGCCCTTGGCAACAGTCTCCGCGCGGGCGTGATCGAGATCGGCCACCACCACCTTGGCGGCACCGGCGCGATGAAAGGTTTCACAGAGGGCCTGGCCGATGCCGTTGGCTCCTCCCGTCACGACAACGACTTTACCGGCGACATCCATGGCGGCGCTCCATTACAACGGTCAGGTCAGGACAAGGTCCAACACAGCCGTATAGTGACACGCCGCTCCAAGCAAGACGAAGCCGTGCCAGATCGCGTTCTGGAAGCGCAACCGCCGCCATGTGTGGAAAATCACGCCGAGCGTATAAAGTGCCCCCCCGGCGACCACGAACCAGAGAGTAAATTTCGGCAACGACGTGAACACGGCATCATAGGCCGCGAGCCCGCTCCACCCCATCGCCAGATACAGCATGATCGACAACCGGTCGAAGCGACCCGGCAGGAACAGCTTGAGCGCGATGCCGACGATGGCAACGCCCCATACGCCGCCGAGCAGCAGCATCGCCAGCAGGCGGTCGTTCATCTGCATCATGAATGGCGTGTAGGTCGCGGCGATCAGCACATAGATCGCCGAGTGATCGAACCGCCGCAGCCACCACTTGCGCGGCGACACCGGCCACATGTTGTAGGCCGCGGAGAATCCCAGCATCGTGAGCAGCCCCGCCGCATAGATCGAGACCGAAACGATTTCGGGCGTTGAGGCGAACACGCCGGTCAGCACGATCAGGGCAGTTGCCGCGATCAGACCGAAGCCTACACCGAGACCATGAACGATCCCATCGGCGATGATTTCGGCGCGGTCGTAATTCCAGCGCACGGCCCCCACGGCGGCGGCAGCAGAGTGCGAGGCGAATTGCTTCAACTGAAAGACCGTCATCCGAAACTCGACATCCGTGACGCTACAATGCCTTCGATACAATCAAACATAGCCGTCGCAGCTTAACCAACGATGACGCCCTGCTTGACCGGAAAATGGGTCAGAAACATGGACCCGCAACCAAACATGACCTGCAACCGACGCTTGATTTTGCCGCTGCAATCGCCATCTTCGCAAGCAGCGTCGTCCGCGATTATGAAGTAACCCTGCCTACCTCCGATCGGATCATTCGATCCGCGCAAGGCTTCAAGTTTTAGGGCTTCCGGCTTTATGGCTTCCGGTTTTTCCGACATCATCGAGGAAGCCCGCCTGTCCGCACAGGCGTTGCTGGAATACGGCAGCAATCTGTTCAATCCGACAATCCGGCTCGGCGTCACCGGCCTGTCACGCGCCGGCAAGACCGTTTTCATCACTGCGCTGATTCACGGCCTGCTACGCGGCGGGCGCTTTCCAGTGTTTGAGCCATTGTCAGGTGGGCGCATCGCCCGCACCGAACTCGAGCCGCAGCCCGACGACGCGGTACCGCGCTTCAACTACGAGGGCCACGTCCATACCCTGATCGACGAACGGCGCTGGCCGGAGTCGACCTCCGACATCAGCGAGTTGCGGCTGGCGCTCTCTTATCAGCGACAGAACGGCGCGGAGCGAAAGCTCACCATCGACATCGTCGATTATCCCGGCGAATGGCTGTTGGATCTGCCGCTGCTCGACAAAAGCTACGAGCAATGGTCGGCGGAAAGCCTCGCGCTGTCACGGCAAGGCCCGCGTGCGACGCTGGCGGCGGCGTGGCACGCACATCTTGCCACGCTCGATCCCAACGGCCGCGAAGACGAACAGGCGACCCTGACCGCAGCGAAACTATTCACCGACTACTTGCGTGCCTGTCGCGACGAACGCTTCGCCATGAGCCTGTTGCCGCCGGGCCGCTTCCTGATGCCGGGTAGCCTCGCCGGCTCACCGGCGCTGACCTTCGCGCCACTCGACGTGCCGGCGGACGGCATCGCGCCGGATCGCTCGCTGTGGGCGATGATGCGGCGGCGCTACGAGGCCTACAAATCCATCGTGGTGCGGCCGTTCTTCCGTGATCACTTCGCGCGGCTGGATCGCCAGATCGTGCTGGTCGATGCACTGGCCGCGTTCAACGCCGGCCCCGCCGCGTTGCGCGATCTCGAAGCCGCACTCGCCGGCATTCTCGATTGTTTCAACGTCGGTCGCGACACGTTGTGGAGCGCGCTGTTCCGGCCGCGCATCGACCGCATCCTGTTCGCCGCCACCAAGGCCGATCACCTGCATCGCACCAGCCACGACCGCCTGGAGGCCATCCTGCGGCGAATGCTGGACCGCGCCGCAACCCGCGCACAAGTCGCGGGCGCGACCATCGACGTGGTGGCGCTGGCGGCGGTGCGCGCCACGCGAGAGGCCGAAGTGCAACGCGGCCGCGACAGGCTGCCCTCGATCCTCGGCACACCGATCAAGGGCGAGCAGGCCGGCGGCGAAATCTTTGATGGCGAAACCGAAGTCGCGACTTTTCCCGGTGACCTGCCGACCGACCTCGACAACCTGTTCACGGACGCGCCGTCGTTCCGCGGCCTCACCGCCACATCGCCCGAAGAAACCGACTATCGCTTCCTGCGCTTTCGGCCGCCGTTCCTGCAACATGCCTCTGGCGAAACGCCCGCCCTGCCCCATATCCGCCTCGACCGCGCCCTCCAATTCCTGATCGGAGACAGGCTGCAATGAGCGAACGAACACAACGCCGTCCCGCCGCGTTCCGGCTCGACGACCCGCGCGTCGTCGTCAAGGACGGCGACGGCGACAGCGGCCTGTTCACGCGCGGTGCAATCGAGATCACGCCGGACCCGGACCCCTCCCTGCTGCCGGTGGCGCTGGACGCCCCCCCCTTGCCACCGAAGCGCCGCTCGTGGTGGGGAACCGTGTTCTGGAGCGCGGTCGGCGGACTGGTACTGCTCGGCACCGGGCTCGGCGTCACCAATCTGATTGAGGACCTGTTCGTTCGCAGCCAAGGGCTCGGCTGGTTTGGCGCCGCGCTCGCCGTTGCCGCACTGTTGGCGTTGATCGTCATTGTCGCGCGCGAGGCGTTCGGGCTGGCACGGCTCGCGACCATCGAGAAGCTGCACGAGCGCGCCGCCGCCACCATCGTCAGCGACAGCCGTCCGGAGGCGGATGCCATTGTCAGCGATCTGCTCAAGCTGACGCACAGCAATCCGTCGCTGGCGCGCGCCCGTGCCACACTGGCGAGCCATCGCGGAGACATCATCGACGGCGCCGACATGCTGAAACTCGCCGAGCGCGAGTTGATGATGCCGCTCGACCGCGAGGCGCGGAGGCTGGTCTCGGTGGCCGCGCAGCGCGTGTCCATCGTCACCGCGATCAGCCCTCGCGCACTGATCGACGTCGCGTTCGTGCTCGCCGCCGCGCTACGGCTGGTGCGTCAACTGGCGCTGCTTTACGGCGGGCGACCGGGTACACTCGGCATGATCCGCCTGATGCGCCACACAATCTCGCATCTCGCGATCACTGGCGGCATGGCCGCGAGCGACAGCCTGATCCAGCAGATGCTTGGTCACGGCGTCGCGGCAAAGCTTTCGCAGCGATTGGGCGAAGGCATCCTCAACGGCCTGCTCACCGCGCGGCTCGGACTTGCCGCCATCGACGTGACGCGGCCACTGCCGTTCAACGAACTGCCGCGGCCGGCGCTCAGCGATCTCGCCAAGGATTTGCTGTCGAAGCGTGAGGGCGACACGCCGACGACCGAGCCTGCGCGGATCAGCGAGCGTTGAATTTTTCGTTGGTGTCCCTGACGGCTGACGGCCGAGCGCCTTCGTCCGCCAGCAGATGCCAGCGGTAGAACGGCGTATCCGGCGGCGGCGACAGCTCAGGCGTCCATCCGCTCAGTTTGCCGACGGCATAGGTTTCCATCGCAATGCCGCGCCAGCTTCGGACCACATCCGCCAGCGGTTCGCGTCGGGCCGAAGTCAAAGCCCATAGCGGATTGTTCACATCCGATTGGCGTACGACGTACAAGCCAGTGCGGCCCCGAATGCGATCCATGCCGGGGTCCTTGAAACCAATGAAACGCGCGCGCTCGTTGATTTCGATCACCGGGACGCGATCCTTCAATTCCCAGCGCAGCATCGCATAGGTGCGATAATCGGTGGTCGCGATCCACGTCGCGCCAACCGTCTTCATCTCCGCCTCGACACGCACGGCAACCTGCTCGTAACCGGCTTCCGATCCACCGGGATCGAGGCGGCCGAGCCACGGCTTGTCGCTGACCACGTAGTAGAAAAACGTCGCAACTACGATCGCGATGCCGGATACCACGGCAGCCGTGGCCCATGCCGCGGTAGATTTCGCCAGCCGCGATTTGTGCACACGCAGCCACCAGACATTGATAGCTGTCGCGGCGAATCCGATCGGCCACATGAACATCGGCCAGGTATCGCCGATGCGCAGCGTCAGCGAGCGCCACAGGAAATAGCCGAACGGCAACGCCACGGCGGTCGACAACAGAATGGCCACGCCGTCGCGCCGTCGATAGCCGCGCCACAACGTGAAGCCGACCCCGGACAGCGCCACCGGAAACAATACCGGACCGACCAGACTGAACTGCAAGCCGAGAAATTCACCGAACCGCGCCAGCGACAGTGGCGGCGCGACGGTGGCGCGAACAAACTGGAACTTGAACGATGCCCAGTCATGCATGGCATTCCAGATCAGCACCGGCGAGAACAGCGCCAGCGCGATGAGTATGGCGAGCCACGGGTAAGGACTGAGCAACCAGCGTCGCCGCCAATCCGGCACCACGACGAAGGCGGCGACCGCAGGCAGCAGCATCAACGCGGTGAGTTTCGACAGCAGGGCCAGCCCGCCGAACGCACCAGCCAGCAGCCACCAGCGCCCGTCATCGGTTTCCGCCACGCGAACCAGCGACCATATCATCGCCATTGCGAATACGATCAGCGCGGTGTCCGGCGCGACCTTCGCCATCAACAATCCGTAATAGACGGCGGCCTCTGGCAGCAACACCGCCAGCACCACGGCCCGCCAGTCGCGCGTGATCCGCCGCACGATGTCGGCGAGCAATAGCTGGGTGGCAAACATCGCGACGATGCCGCCCAAGCGAACGCCGAGCGTGGTGTCGCCGAAGATCGCGGTGCCGAAGCGAATGAACCACGCGATCATCGGCGGATGATCGAGGAACGACAGCACGCTCTCTTTCGACCATGTCCAGTAGTAGGCCTCGTCCGTGCGCAGGTCGATGGTGCCGGCGTAGATCACCCGCAACGCCGTCATCAGCACGATCAACAGCAGCACGCCGCCAAGCTGACGGCCACTGATGCCGGATGCAGATCGGCGATCCCGATCGGAGGAAGCGGTGGTCATCGGAGGGCTGTTCCGGCACACATTCTGTCCGGCCTTTTCAGAGCTAGCCTGGGCCGCTTTGTTTCCGACTCCGATAGCGGAGTCAATCGCACCGCGTCGGTCCTGCTCAGGGCCGGTAGTCCCCAGCGGAACACCCCATGGCGCATGAACGCGAGGACAACTAATATCGTGACGTCTTCCGGCATTTTCCGCCAACCTTCGGATTGCATGTCCACCTCCGCCATCGCCCCTTTCGCAAAATTCGGCCGCGGCATCGGCGTGCGTCAGGTCCGCCTGACCTGCGGCGTGATCCTGTTCGCTTATCTCGTGAGCCACTTTCTCAATCACGCGCTCGGCATCATCTCATCCGAAGCGCTCGCCGCCGGCGTGCTCTATCACACCGCCTTCTGGCAATATCCGCCGGTTACGCTGGCCTTCTATTCCGCCGCCATCCTTCACATGAGCCTCGGCATCTGGTCTCTCTACGAACGGCGGGAATTCCGCTGGCGCAGCGTCGAACCATTGCAACTGGTGTTGGGCCTGAGCATTCCAGTGATGATCATTTCGCACATCATCGGAATCCGCCTGAGCCAAACCCTGTTCGATACCGAAAAGCTCTATCCGCAGGTTCTGTACAGTTACTGGGTTGCCTCGTCGGGCCGGCTCTGGCTGATGTTGGGAGTTCTCAACGTCGCTTGGATTCACGGTTGTATCGGCCTGTATCTCTGGCTGCGGGCAAAACCGTTGTTCAAAGCGAGCAAATCGGTCTGGTTCGCCTGCGCGGTGCTGCTGCCGACGCTCGCCATGCTCGGCTTCTATCAGGGCGGACGCACCGTCGAGCAACAAAGCCAGTCGCAGCAATGGCGGGCCGACAACCTGAGGCCGCCACACGCCGATACGGCTCCCCACCAGGAATTCCTCGATCAGGTCGTTACCTATTTCCTGGCCGGATATCTCGGTCTGCTCGGCCTGATGATCGTCGGCCGGGGCGCGCGGCGGCTGAACGAGCGGCGCGGCGGCCTGATCGCCTTGTCGTATGACGACGGCAGGACGATCCGCGTGCCGAAGGGATTGACCGTTCTCGAAGCCAGCATCCGTAACAAGGTGCCGCACGCCAGCGTCTGCGGCGGCCGCGCGCGTTGCTCGACCTGCCGCATTCGCATCACCAACGATCTCGAGGTACTCCCGCCGCCCTCGAAACGCGAAGCGTTCGTGCTTGACCGCGTTGGCGCCGCCGACGATCCGGCGATCCGCCTGGCCTGCCAGTTGCGACCGACTTCGGATGTCTCGTTCGTCCGCATGTTCGTCCCGCACGTCTCGGCGACCGATCCGCGTCGCGCCAATCCGCTGCGAACCGGTCAGGAGCGTTACCTCGTCAGCATGTTCATCGATATGCGCGGCTCGACCAAGCTCGCCGAAAAGCTGTTGCCGTTCGACACGGTGTACATTGTCAACCAGTTTCTCAACGTGGTGTCGCAGGCGGTGACCGTCTCCGGCGGGCAGCCCAATCAACTCTATGGCGACGGCCAGCTGGCGCTGTTCGGACTCACAACCGACCCGCAGACCGCTTGCCGTCAGGCGCTGCGGGCGGCTGCGCGCCTCGCCGCCAATGTCGACGACCTCAACCAGGTGCTGGTGCACGACGGCCGCGAACCGATCCGGTTCGGCGTCGGTATCCACGGCGGTGTGGTGATCGTCGGCGATATCGGGAACAGCGACCATATGGTCTTTACGGCGCTGGGTGATGCGGTGAACGTCGCCGCTCGCTTGCAGGACATGACCAAGGTGCTCGGCTGCGAAACCATCCTGTCCGAGGAGGTCTATCTGCGGGCCGCGCTGCCACCCGCCGCCCTGCCGGCGCAGGACGCCATCATTCGCGGCCGGGCCGAAACGATGCGGATTCACACCGTAACCAAATCAGCAGTGCTGGCGCGACTCCTGGATGGCAAAGCAGCCCCGGCCACACCGGAGATTGGGACGTGACATCAGGGTTATCTTTTTGTTCGAGCATGATGTTTCCCCGATCTGGTACTCCATGGAAACTAATGTCGCGCAAAGGCCCGATCGAGAGATTCCACGGCTTCAGCCTCGGCCCCGAGAGGCTTTCCTATCAACCAGTCACCCGCGCCGATCGGCGGATCGCACACCGATAACAGCACGCGCCTTGTGGTTTGGCCGGCCCCAACCACCAAAAAGGCCCGGGTGCGTTTGGGGCTATCAAGATCGCGATATTCCGCGTATCCTCCCCGCCGTCGGAAAAGCCGGTTTCCGGGGACCGACTGTTTGTGATCGTTTTATCCTGCGGAGACGACGTAATGGCTAAAGGCACTGTTAAGTGGTTCAACCCGACCAAGGGCTACGGATTCATTCAGCCCAGCTCTGGCGGGAAGGACGTGTTCGTTCATATTTCGGCGGTTGAGAAGGCTGGGCTGTCGACGCTCAATGAAGGCCAGACTGTCGAATACGAAGAGGTTGCCAATCGCGGCAAGACCTCGGCGGAAAATCTGAAGGTCTGATCCTCGCGCGTCTCCGTGTTGCATCGCGCGCCTCATGGCCGCCGATCAAAGCAACGCAAGGCGAGACGCAAATCAACCTGGAGCTGATGCTCTTTCCCATCCGGAAAAGGGTCTGGTTCAATTGCTGTTGAACCAGACCCTTTTCTGCATCTGCATCAATTTCTCACGTCACGCGACGTAAGTGATTTGCCGCGAAACAATTCGCGTTCAGTCGTCCTTCACCCAAACCGCGACCGGCATCACATCCGGCTTCTGGCCGTAGCCACGCGGCCATAGATCGACCACCCACTCGGCGCGGGTCGCCCGGTCGACCAGCACCGCCGTGTTGTGCGGCGTCTGCAATGCCACCACGTTGCCGCGATAATGTGGATCGCCAACGGTGTGGAATTTCAACAAATTCCAACCCTGCAAGATCAGCAGAAGGCTGGTGGTATTGCGGGTGGTGTCCCAGCAGTCGAAATTGTGGGCGTCGTCGCGCGCCCTAAAATCGGCGCGGGCAACCCGCTTGTCGGTGCCGAGCACGGGGCCGACGCGACGGTCGAACCACACGACCGCCCGTTGCACCGCCGCTCGCTCCGCGGTTGCCGACGAACGCCCGGCGGCCAGGATGCGTGTCAGCGTCCCGCGGTCGGCGGCCGTGAAGCTGAACGTCTCGCGGCGGCGGCAGACAAAACCGTAACACACCGTCATGCTATTGGCCGACGGCGGGAAGATCGACACGGAACTGTAGAGCTGCGCCACCGGCGCGCTGAGCGATGCGGCGTGCGACGGAGCGCCGAAACATGCCGGTACACCGACAACGACCGCGCAGCATCGCACCCACCGGCCAAGCCCTGCCAATCGCAGCTGCCAATGGCCTTGACGATCCGCCGTCATGCTCGAACCGATTTTTCGAATAGCTTTCATGATCGAACGCTAGCGAAAGGCATCTCGTCTGCCAATACAGCCGCTATCATTGCGCTTCACTCGGATCGAAAGCGTGGCAGGACTGCAATAGCCAATCATCTCGATCAACCACGCGCAGCGCATCGCAACCCAATTTCCGGGACGCGAACAATGTCACCGCCTCCATCAGAATAGTTGCACGAGCGGCGCAACGCGGATCAAATGCCACTTCGAATCCGCCGCGATCAGCGGAGCCACCGGATCTGATCCGGCATAAAAACAACGGTGAAGCGCAACCATGGAAAACGGTATTTTCGACGGCCTCAAGGTTCTGGATTGCGCAAGCTTCATCGCGGCGCCAGCGGCCGCAACGGTGCTGTCGGACTTCGGTGCCGACGTCATCAAGATTGAACCGCCCGGAGCTGGCGATCCCTATCGCAACCTGCCGAACCTCCCCGGCTATCCCATCAGCAACCACAACTATGCCTGGATGCTGGAGGGACGAAACAAAAAGAGCCTCGCGCTTGACCTCTCAAAGCCCGACGGCCGCGCCGTGCTGCATCGCCTGGTGAAGGAAGCCGATGTCTTCATCACCAACTTTCCCCCGGCGGTCCGCAAACGCCTCGGCGTCACCTATGACGATATCGCGCCACTGAACTCACGGCTGATCTATGCATCCTTCACCGGTTATGGCGAGATCGGCGAAGAGGCCAACAAGCCCGGCTTCGACAGCAACGCATGGTGGGCACGCTCCGGTCTGATGGACCTGGTACGGGCCGACGAGGAGACGACCCCGGCCCGCTCGGTTGCGGGCATGGGCGACCATCCCTGCGCCATGGCGCTGTACAGCGGCATCGTCACCGCGCTCTATAAGCGCGAGCGAACCGGCAAGGGATCGCACGTCAAATCCAACCTGATGGCCAACGGCGTCTGGGCCAGCGGCGTGCTGGCGCAGGCCAAATTGTGCGGCGCACAGTTCCAGCCGCGACGCCCGCGCGAACATGCGCTCAACGCCGTCACCAATCACTACCGATGCCGCGACGGCCGCTGGCTGATCCTCTCGCTCTTGAACGAGGACAAGCAATGGCCCGCGCTGGCCCGGTGCCTCGGCCGTGAGGATCTTGTCACCGATCCGCGCTTCGCGACCAAAGCCGATCGCCACGCCCGCTCGCTGGAACTGATCAAGATTTTCGACGGCATCTTCGCCACGCGCGACCTCGCCGAATGGCGCGCCGCGCTTGACGGCACCGGCTTGGTCTTCGGCGTGGTCGGCATCCTCGATGACATCCCGCAGGATCGGCAGATGCGTGAGAACGACGTGCTGATCCCGTTCGCGGGCGAGACCATGCTGACCATCAACAGCCCGATCTGGATCGACGGCAGCAACAAGCGACAACCTCAATTGCCTCCGAAAGTCGGAGAGCACAGCGATGAAGTCCTGCGACAGGCGGGCTACGCAGAAGACGACATCCGCAACCTTCGCGGCTCCGGCGTCATCGGGTAGATCGTTCTGGATCGAGCTTTTAAGCGCGAACATTCTCCGCCATTGCGAGGAGCGTAGGCGACGAAGGAATCCAGAATTGTCTTCAAGACTGGATTGCTTCGCTCGCGATGACAGATCTGATCTGTCTGTTACTGACGCATCCACAGCCAACCCAGCAGGATGACGACGGCCGCCGCGATTATCGCCCAGACGCTGAGGCGAATGTTGCTCCGGGTCTGTCGCGCATCTTCATTGCGCGCGATCTGACGGTCGCGCCGCCTTGAGTCCCGCTCGACGTCGTTCATCACTGTTTCTCCCAGCGGATGAACCAACGAAGCACATGCCCATGCGTTCCGAGCGGCCAGCCTCGCCCGTCACCTGACACGACAACCCCTTCGCGCACGTCCATGACATGAAACTACGGTCATTGGAGCCATCGGCACGAACGTCGTAACAATGCGCTCCCCAACCGTCATCGTACTCGGTTCCCCGTAACGCCGTGTCGCCGCGCAGTTGCGGCCGGCTGGAGAAGCCGCGCGAAAAATCCGGTACGCGCCCGTGACGGAAAGCCTCCAGAATATCGCGACGGCGCGGTTGGTCGCCAATAAAGTGCGGCGAAGCTGGTACATTCGCAACGTGACCTGACGTGGGTGACATCCAATCGGCGCCAGGAAAATGAAACCCGCCGATCCCGCGCGTCTGATGGCAACCCGCGCAAGTGATATCATTCAATCGCCGCTCAAATCCGGCAACCGAGCGAATGTTCTCGAGCGCGACACCGTTATCCGCCGCCTTCTTCAGCGCGGCGACGATATCACGGGTACTGAATGCAGCCTCCTGCTCGTCGCCTTCCGAGGATCGAACCAATCCGAATTCCGGCTGCATGTTGGATTTCGTAAAACCCGCCGGGGTCGAAGTGATCACCGAGCGGGCAAGGAATTTCTCCGGCACAAGAAGCGTGCCACGATCGAATGCACGCAGATGCTCTGGCTGCAACAGCCATTCTGCCAATTCGGCCTTGAGATGAGCATCCGCGACCAGACGATCGCGATCGATCTGGTTCTCAAGTGGCGCCTCGTCGAATCTTCGCGCAGTCCGGTCATACCGGAAAACCTTCATCAGATAATCGGTTCGGAATGCCCGCGTCTCCGACTTCGGCTGATGTCCGACCTGCAAGTTCAGTTCGACCCGGATCAGTTGCGACGGGTGAAGCAACGCGAGCGGCCCACCTGGTTCGGTCAGGCGGCGGGCAAGTGCAACTCCGGTCTGCGTGTCATTTCGCATCCCGAGCCATCGCCGCGCAATATCGGCACAGGCGGCATCACGCGATGTAACAGCATCAGCTGAATTCGTCGCGGCCAGCACGACGTTCATCGTCATCGGAAGGCGTACCGCTTCGTCGGCACGCGGCGCGACCCTCACCAGTCGATAGATCAACCTTATCTCGCCGCACGTCGCCGGCGAGACGAAGGCGCGATCCATCCGATTGGCGATTCCCACTAACGCGAAGCGCGTTCGCCCTGAGTAGAGCAGATCGAGATCGAACAATCGCAAATGAGTTCGATCATCGTCATCGTGCCGACGATCCGACAATTCTGCCCGATGATGCATGGCATACGCAGCGACGTCGCGACCGATGGCCTGCCGCACCGGCAGCATTGCCGGCAACACAAAGAGTTTGTCGTTCAGCAATACAGCTTCGGTCGTTTCATCCGCACCAAGCATTCGACGTACGCCGAATCCACGAGCGGCACTCGGATCGCCAGCCGCATGTGGCGCATCCAATTCACGCAATGCAATGGGATCGGTGATGGCGGTGCCACCAGTCAGGGAGTCCGCGGAGACGGATTGCAGAGCGCCGCTCAGGCAAAGCGCCGCGGCGGCAAACCTGATGCCACTCAGCAGATTTCGCGGTGACCACATCGCGCGGCGCCTTCGGCGACAGCATCGGAAGGCAAATCCTAGAGCGTTTCCAATTCCAATGGAATCGGAACTGGTCCACTACGCCTCTGATCGGATGCGTCGCGTCCAGCTCAGCGCGCGACGATCAAGCCCTTGCTGGTCACCACCACCCAGCGCCCATCCTGCTTGCGAATGGCGTCGACACGACCCAGGCCCGGTAGCGGATCGCCGGCATACACTTCGTAGAGACCTTCACGTCCTTCGATCAACGCGCCGCCGTTGCCGATGTTGCGAATGCGCCAGCCGACGACGGTCGGAAGCCGGTTGCCTTCCGGAGCCCTGTTGGGCGCGGCTACCGGCGTCGGAATCGAGGCCGTGGTCTCCTTCGCAGTTTCTTTGGCGGCTGGAGCCGGCGCGGCCGGCGTCGCGGCGCTCACGCGCAGCTTTTCCACCGTTTCGCTCAGCCTGGCGAGTTTCGCGGCGGGCTCGGCCTGCGCTTTCTCGACCTTCTCAACACGATCCGTGATTTTCGCGAGTTGCGATGCATCCGCCTTGGCGGAGCGCTCGGCGCTCGTCTTCAACGCAGCGACTTCCGCGTTCAGCTTGGTAATCGTCTCGTTCAGCGCCTGCACCTGCTGCGCGGCGGTTGAATTGGCCCTGTCACCGAACTTGTGCCCGAGTGCAGCGGATGCCAGCGATCCACCGACCACACCCGCGATCGCCGCCAACGCGAACACCGCAGCCATCGCGCCGAGCCGACGCTTGCCGAACAGGCCGGACTTTGCCGCGCCCTGAGCGGCGGCGGCTTCCTCGCCACGCGCATTCCAGTCGCCATCGCGCACCGGCGGCAGCACCATGATGTGGCTGCCGGTCGTTTTCGCCGTAGGCTGCTCGGCAGCGGCATGCTTGGCCTCGCCCTTGGCTTGACCTTCGGCAGCCACCGACTTGTCCTGTCCCGTGGTTACGTCCGACGATCCCGCAACGGGCTCGACAGACTTGGCATCGACAGACTTGGCATCGCCGGACTCGGAATTGGCGGTAACGTCATTGATGGTGGGCTCAATGCGATCGTCTCGATTCTGATCGGCCATATGTTCGCTCACGGGTCTGAAATCCTCGACAGATTGACAATTTGGTAACCATGATTGCTTGCCAAATGGTTACGAACGACTGTGCCGTAATTATGAATGGCGTCACCTGACTGCGAGCTGAACAACCGTCCGTTACATCCCGCCGCATCCGCCCCACCAACTAAGCCATTCATTTGACGGGTTTTCTTTGCCCAACCCTGTTTCCTCATTGCCTGAAAACGCTATAACATGACCCGGGAAGCGGCATGAATGAACGGGAGGCAATTGCCATTGCGCCCGGCCGGACGGGGCCGCCGAACCAAATCACGAGCCACGGCATCGGCGCAGACATCGTCTGGCGGGCCGTCAGGGGGGAGCATGAAACTCTACGATTCCATCGGACCCAATCCGCGCCTCGTGCGCATGTTCATCGCCGAAAAGGGTCTGAGCATTCCGATCCAGACGGTCGATCTGCGCGGCGGCGAGAATCGCCAACCGCCGCATCTGGCGCGCAACCCGCACGGACAGATGCCGACGCTCGAACTCGACAACGGCGGCTACCTCGCGGAAGTCACCGTGATCTGCGAATACCTCGAGGAAAAGCATCCCGCTCCCGCGATGATCGGGACCACGGCCGAGGAGCGCGCCGAGTGCCGGATGTGGACGCGGCGCATCGATCTCAACATTTGCGAACCGCTCACCAACGGCTTCCGCTTCAGCGAAGGCTTGAAGCTGTTCCAGAACCGCATCGTCTGCGTGCCGGAAGCCGCGCCGGGCCTGAAGAAGATCGCTGCCGACCGTCTCCGCTGGCTCGATGACCAGATGAAAGGCAAGGAATATGTCTGCGGCTCGCGCTTCACGCTCGCGGACATGATGCTGTATTGCTGGCTCGACTTCGGCGGGCAAGTGGGCCAGCCTCTCGATGAGGCCAACACCAATATTGCCGCGTGGTTCAAGCGCGTCGCCGAGCGGCCGTCCACCAAGGCGTAGCACCATCACGACGTGATCTTGCGCGGGGGAATTCCGCGCGAGATCGCGCGACGAAACACTACAGCACCAGCGGCGTGTCCGGCAGTTCGTTGCGGCCGCCGCGGTCCTTTGGGAAATGCGTCACGAGATGCTTCGTGACTGCCTGAATGCCGGCGACCACGGCCTGTTCGAAATGGCCTTTGCCGAATTCGACCTCCATCGCCGTGCAGATTTGTTGCCACACGGCATGGCCCACCACCGCGTCAATGCCACGATCGGCGACGATCTCGACGTTTCGGTCCGCGAGCAGCACGTAGATCAACACGCCGCTGTTGTGCGCGGTATCCCATATGCGCAGGCTCGAAAATAGATCGAGCGCCCGCTCGCGTGGTGACTGATCGCGAAACAACGGACGGCCATCCAGCGCGCCCTCGACGACAAATCGGATTTGGCCAGCGTGGGTCGCCTCGCTCGCCTTGATGGCCTGCTCGATCGCATCCAGAGACGCCTTCGGAAATGCCCGGTTGACGCGCGAGCGATTGGCGAGGAGATGCTTGCTGATCCGTGCGATGCCCATCGTCACCATCTCCCCGATGCACCACCGCCACCGAAGCTGCCGCCTCCGCCGCTGAAGCCGCCGCCGCTCGATCCGCCGGACCAGCCGCCGCCGCCTGACCAGCCGCCACGCCCGCCACCGCCGGACGATACAACGCTATCGCCGACCAATGTGAAGACGAAGGCGATCAGGCCGATGATCGCCGCGATCGCCAGCGTTCCCGCAAGAAACCAGATCACCAGACCGACCAGACCACCAGTGACGACAGCCCCGAGCAATCGGCCGAAAATGCTGCGGAAGATGCCGCCAAATACCAGCACAGCAAAGAATGCTACCGGCCCGACCGATCCGAGACTGTCGAGAAAATCCGCACTGTTCTGCTGGTGCTTCGGCTCCGGCAGCGGCTCGCCATTGATCACGCCGATTATCCGGTCGACGCCCGCCGAAATACCGCCGGCAAAGTCGCCCTGCCGGAACTTCGGTGTGATGATCTCATCGATGATGCGCTTCGATGTTACGTCGGTCAGCGCGCCCTCAAGACCATAACCGACCTCGATGCGCAGCCGGCGATCGTCCTTGGCGATCACCAGGATCGCACCGTCGTCGATCTTCTTGCGCCCGATCTTCCACGCGTCCGCGACCCGGATCGAAAACTGCTCGATGGTTTCCGGCTCCGTGGTCGGCACGATCAGCACGGCGATCTGGCTGCCCTTGCGCTGCTCGAACGATTGCAGCGTGCCGTCGAGCGTCGCGATCTGCTCCGATGTCAGCGTGCCGGTCTGATCCACGACGCGGCCGGTAAGTGGCGGAACGGCGACATCGGCCACAGCGACGACGGCCCAGCACAGCATCCATGCCAGCAAAGCCGCCGCGACGGTTTTGATCGCTGTCATGCGCGATCCGCCGGCTTATTTGGCCGGCGCAGGTGCCGGTGCGGGAGCGGGCGCTGGCGCCGGGTTGAAGTCGACTTTCGGCGCGGTCGAGATCGCCTTCTCGTTGTCGACCGTGAAGTTCGGCTTCTCCTTGTAACCGAACATCATCGCCGTCAGGTTGGACGGGAACGAGCGGACCGTGACGTTATATTCCTGTACGGACTTGATGTAGCGATTGCGCGCTACGGTGATCCGGTTCTCGGTGCCCTCGAGTTGCGACATCAGATCGCGAAACAGCGCATCCGATTTCAATTGCGGATAGTTCTCCGTCACCACCAGCAAGCGCGATAATGCGCTCGATAGCTCGCCCTGCGCCTGCTGGAACTTGTTGAAGGCGGCCGGATCGTTGAGCGTCTCAGGCGACGCCTGAATGCTGCCGACCTTGGCGCGCGCGTTGGTGACGCCGAGAAGCACGTCCTTCTCCTGTTGCGCGAAGCCCTTCACCGAATTGACGAGGTTGGGAACAAGATCGGCACGGCGCTGATATTGATTCACGACCTCCGACCAGCTCGATTTGATCTGCTCGTCCTGACTCTGGATCGCGTTGTAACCGCAATTGGTCAGGCTCAGGGTCGCCAAAGCCGCCAGGACGGTGAGAAGCCGACGCATCAATGTCTCCTGTCATGTCGCCATAAAAAAGCGCCAAGCTGGCGTGTCCATGGGACACGCAGCAAGCACCGCGAGCATACCTGAAATGGCAGCGAACGCCACGCTTGGCGGATTGCGGTGAAGTTCTACCGCTCTCTTAGGCGTTCTTGGCACGCTTCTCCGCATCCCGGATCGCCTGCCAGATCTTGACCGGCGACAGCGGCGTGTCGAGCGTCTTGATGCCGAGCGGCGCCAGCGCATCCATCACGCCATTGGTGATGCAGGGCGGCCCCCCGATCGCGCCGGATTCGCCGCATCCCTTGGCGCCGAGCGGATTGGTCCGGCACGGCGCGGAACCGTCAAGCGTCACCTCGATCGCCGGAATATCGCTGGCACGCGGGATGCAATAATCCTGATAGCTCGCGGTGAGAAGCTGCCCCTCATCATCGTAGGCCACGGTTTCATACAGCGCCTGTCCGATGCCCTGCGCCACGCCGCCATGCACCTGACCGGCGACCAGCATCGGGTTCACCGCGACGCCGACGTCGTCGACCGTCGAATAGCGCGCCACGCGGGTGATGCCGGTTTCGGGATCGATCTCGACTTCGCAGATGTGCACCCCATTGGGCCAGCTCGGTCCGTCAACCTCGCCGGTGCTGTCGACGCTGAGCCGCGCATTCTGTTCCGCCTTCGCGATGTCGAACAATCCGATGCGACGGTCGGTGCCCACGACGGTGAGCCAGCCGTCGCCGTATTCGATGTCCTCGACCGCGGCTTCCAGCAGGTGCGATGCCTTCTCGCGCGCCTTGGCGATGAGATCGGCGGAAGACACCGCGACCGCAGTGCCGCCAACGAACAATGAGCGCGAGCCGACGCTGCCGATCCCGTTCGCCAGATCGGTGTCGCCTTGCACGACGTCAATCTTGTCGATCGGAATGCCGAGCGACGATGCGATCATCTGGGAGTAACTGGTCTCCAACCCCTGCCCCATCGCCTGCGTACCGGAATGCAGCACGACGCGCCCCTCGGCGGTCGCATGCAGACTGACCTTCTCGCTGTGCGCGCGCCCACCGGTCCATTCGATGTAGCTGGTCAGGCCACGGCCATAGAGCAGCCCCTTCTTCTTCGCGGCTTTCTTGCGCGCGGCAAAGCCATCCCAATCCGCTTGCTCCGATGCACGCTCGAGCATATGCGCGAACGCGCCGCTGTCGTACACTTGGCCTGCGGCGTTGGTGTAGGGCAACTGATCCGGCTGGATGAAGTTGACCTTGCGGATCTGGCGCGGGTCGATGTTCAGTTGCCGGGCGGCCGCGTCCATCAACCGCTCGACCACAAACACCGCTTCCGGGCGACCCGCACCACGATAGGCGCCGACCGGAGCGGTGTTCGTCATCACCGCCTTGACGTCGAAATGCACCAGCGGAAGATCGTAGACACCGGTGGCGACAAACGGGCCCAACACCAGCGGAATGATCACGCCGGCACCGGCGAGATACGCGCCGGTGCCGCCAAGCGAGCGCACGCGATAGGCCAGCACGCGCCCTTTCGCGTTCAGTGCGAACTCGGCCGTCGAGGTGAGATCGCGACCGTGGGTGCCGCCGACGAATTCGTCGGTGCGGTCGCCGCGCCAGCGCACCTTGCGATTGAGCTTCACGGCCGCATAGGCGACGAGTCCGTCTTCAGGGTAAAGGCCGGTCTTCTGTCCGAAGCCACCGCCCATGTCGCCGACCTTGACGTGAATGCTCTCCTTAGGCCGCTTCAGGATCGCGTCCGCGAGAATATCGCGGGTCGAGGTCGGCGTCTGCGATTGCACGTGGACGATCAGGCGGCCGGATGATTTTTCAATCTCGGCAATGGTGGCACGCGGTTCCATCGCGGCCGGCACCAGGCGCTGGCTGGCGACATCGAGCGTCACGACGTGCTTCGCCGTTGCAAATACCTTCTCGACCTTGGCGGCATCGCCGTAGCTCATTGCCGCAACAATATTGTCCGGCGCCTCCTGCCACGCGCGCGGTGCGTCGGGCGCAATCGCCGCGACCGGATCGACCACCGACGGCAGCACGTCGTAGTCAACCGCAATGGCTTCCATCGCGAGACGCGCCGCATCCGGCGTCGTCGCGATCACCGCAGCAACCGGCTCGCCGGTGAAGCGCACCATCTCATGCGCCAGCAGGCGCCGCGGCGGCAGCAGCATCTCGGAGCCATCGGGCCGCTTGAAGATCGACAACGTCGGAATACTGCCGACATTGTCGGCGACCAGGTCCGCACCGGTGAAGACAGCTTCAACGCCCGGCATCGTTCGCGCGGTCGCGCTGTCGACCGACACGATGCGGGCATGGGCGTGCGGCGAGCGAAGCAACACCAGCCACAGCGCGCCGTCGGCCGGCTTGTCGTCGAGATACTTGCCGTGCCCCGTCAGCAGCCGGCGATCTTCCAGACGTTTGACAGGCTGGCCCGCGCCGAAGCGCATGTTGGCTGGCAGAATGTTCATGCGAGAAACCTTATCGATGAGAGCGCGGAACGCGCGACTGGTTCGCGACAACGAACCGACCGCGATACGTGGCCGGTTCGCTGCAACGGCTATGCGATGTCGGACAGCACGGCTTCGATGACCTTGCGCTCGTCCGCCGTCAGCGGAGATTGCGGCGGGATGGGATCGCCGACGTCATAGCCCTGAACGGTCAACCCAGCCTTGATGCAGGCAGCGAGATTGTATTTCGCGAACGCTTCATTCAGCCGCCACATCCGCCGTTGCAGCACCAGCGCCTCGTCCCAACGTTCGGCCTTGCAAAGCTCGTAGAGCTTGACGCTGTCGCGCGGCGCGACGCACGCCGGCCCCGCCATCCAGCCATGCCCGCCGATCAGCATCACCGCCGCCGGAATATGCGCCGACGCGGCGAACACATGAATCTTGTCGCCGCAACGATTCATGATCGACAACAGGCGGCCAGTGTTCGTGGAGGCATCCTTGATCCCGACGATGCGCGGGTGCTCGGCCAGGCGCGCGATGACGTCGAGTGTGAGATCGGAGCGCTGAAAATTCGGATTGGTGTAGATCACCACCGGAATATCGACCGCGTCGGCAATGGCGCGGAAATAGGCCTCGACCTGCGCATCCTTGAGCGGAAAGTAGGCTTCGAGAATGGCGAGGATGCCGTCGGCACCCATCGCCTGATAGGCACGCGCTTGCGCCACGGCATCCGCGATCGCTGTCGAGGCGACACCGACGATCACCGGCACCCGGCGCTGCGCGGCCTCAATGGTGGTCCGCGCCACGGTGGCGCGCTGCTTGCCGTCGAGATAGGCGAATTCGCCGGTCGAGCCGAGCGGTGTCAGCCCATGGACGCCCGCCTTGATCAGGTCGTCGCACAGCCGCCCGAGCACATCGGTACGGATGCTGCCCGCCCCATCGATGGGCGAAACGAGATAGGGGAAAACGCCGTGAAAATCGGAATGCAGATGTGTCATGGTGAGTGTTTTTGCGGGGAACATGCGTCCCTCGTCAAGCACCGCAGCGGAATGGGTGGTCCCCGTCGTTATCCCTTGATCGCCGCGAAACCTGCTTCCAGCCCGGCAATCAGATCGGCCTCGGCTTCCATGCCCACCGACAGCCGCAGCAGGCTATCGCTGATGCCGGCGATACGCCGCGCCTCCGCACCCATCTTCACATGGGTCATGGTGGCGGGGTGCGCGATCAGGCTTTCGACGCCGCCCAGCGATTCCGCCAGCGTGAACACCTCAATGGCCTCGACGAAGGACCGCACTGCATCAGTGCCGCCGGTCAGTTCGAAGCTCAGCATCGCGCCGAAACCGGCTTGCTGCACTTTCGCCAATGCATACCCCGGGTGCGACGGCAGACCCGGATAATATACCGCGCGCACCAGCGGATGGTTGTCCAGGAACGCGGCGATGGCGCCCGCATTGGCCTGCTGCCGCTCGACACGCGCAAACAGCGTCCGCACGCCGCGCAAGGTCAGATAGGAATCGAACGGCGCGCCAGTAACGCCGACGATGTTGACCCACTCCGCCAGCGCCTCGACATCCTCCTTGGCAGCGGCGATCACCGCACCGCCAACCACGTCGGAATGGCCGTTGATGAACTTGGTGGTGGAGTGAACGACATAGTCCGCGCCGAACGCGATCGGCCGTTGCAGTGCCGGCGACAGGAAGGTGTTGTCGACCACCACCTTGGCACCGACCGCCCGCGCCTGCGCCACAATGGCCTTGATATCGGTCACCCGCATCAGGGGATTGCTCGGCGTCTCGATCAGGATCAGCGCCGGGCGGCGAGCCATCGCCGCCGCCAGTGCCGCCGGGTCGCCAAGATCGACCAGCGCCAGTTCGATCTGCCCGCATTGCTGGCGGGTCCCGAGCAACCGATGAGTGCCGCCGTAGCAATCATGCGGCGCGATCACCAGCCCGCCGCGGGGGGCGCGCGACAGCACCACGTCGATGGCCGCCATACCGGAACATACCACCACGGCCCCCGCCCCGCCCTCTAGCTTGGCGATGGTATCCGCCAGCAGGTCGCGGCTCGGATTGGCGGTGCGCGTGTAGTCGTACGGGCCGGCCTTCTCGTAGGCCGGGAACGCGAAGGTGCTCGACAGGTAGATCGGCGGCGTCACGGACCGGAACGCCGGGTCGGTCGCAATGCCGTTAGCGACAGCCACGGTGTGAGGGTCCCTGGGGTTCGGCATCGTCTTCGGTCCTGATTGTGTCGTCACGAGCGCGAAAGCGGCCGATCCAGAGGCCCGGCCCGCGCCGTTTGCGCCGCTTGTGTAAAGGCTTTCGGAGACAAAAGAAACCGGGCGGCACGGACATTGAAATCCGGCCGCCCCCACCTGCTTTCTGTCCGGTTCCGGGTGCTCCGCTCAGTCGTTGAAGTGGCGGCCTTCCGTCACCCTCGTGACATAACCGGCGCGGATGGCGAAATCGCCGAAATGCTCCTTGGGCCGCCGCGCCTTGGCGTAGTGGCCGAGCACCTTCTCCAGCGCTTCGAGGATAACCGGCTCGCCGACATTTTCGAGGTACATCTTGTTCAGCCGCTCGCCGTGGAAGCCGCCGCCGAAATAGAGATTGTACTTGCCCGGCGCACGGCCGGTCAGCGCGATTTCCGCGATGTAGGGCCGTGCGCAGCCGTTCGGGCATCCGGTCATGCGGATGGTGATCGGCTCGTCACGCAGGCCGTGCGCGTCGAGGATCGGTTCGATCTTCGACAGCAGCGTCGGCAGGTAGCGCTCGCTTTCCGCCATGGCGAGACCGCAGGTCGGCAACGCCACGCAGGCCATCGAGTTGAGCCGCAGCGCACTGCCGACATTCAAGCCGGCCAGACCATACTCATCGAGCAGCTTGGCGATGGTCAGCCGGTCTTCCGGCGCGATCTCCGCGATGGTCAGGCTCTGGTTCGGGGTGACGCGGAAGGTGCCCTTGTGAACCTGCGCAATGGCGCGCAGGCCATCCATCAATCGCAACTCCGGCGTGTTGATGACGCGGCCGTTCTCGATGAACACCGTGTAGTGATGACGTCCGTCATCCCCCTGCACCCACCCCAATACATCGCCATTCGAAGTGAATTCGAACGGCTTCGCGGCGGCGAACGGCTGACCCAGCCGGCGCTCGATCTCGGCCTTGATCCAGTCCAGCCCCTTGTCGTCGATTGTGTACTTGAAGCGGGCGTGAGGCCGGCTGACCCGATCGCCGTAGTCGCGCTGCACCGACATCACCGCGTCGATGGCCGGAATCAACTGATCGACCGGAATGAAACCGATCACGTCGGCAAGGCGCGGATAGGTTTCGGGCGCCTGATCGGTGCGACCCATACCTCCGCCAATGGCGACGTTGAAGCCCTTCAGCTTGCCGCGCGAGACGATGGCAATGAAGCCCAAATCCTGCGCATAGACGTCGATATCGTTGCTCGGCGGAATCACGAATCCGATCTTGAATTTGCGCGGCATGTAGGTACGCCCGTAGAACGGCTCCTCGGGCTCCTTCACCTCACCGGCTTCCTGCTGATACCAGATCTCGTTGTAGGCGCCGGTCTTCGGGATCGCATGATCGCTGGCCTGCTTTGCCAGCGCATAGACCTCCGTGTGAATTTCCGACAGATGCGGATTGATCGAGGCCATCACGCCACGGGTATCGTCGCCGCACGCCGCGCGCGTATCCAGCAGCACGTCGCGCAAGCCCTGCATCAAAGCGCGCAGATCGGTCTTCAGAACATGATGGAATTGAAAGGTCTGCCGCGTCGTCAGCCGCAGCGTATTGCCGGCATAGTCGCGCGCCAGCGCATCGAGCTTGAGCCATTGGCTCGCGCTCAGCACGCCGCCCGGCAGCCGCACCCGCGCCATGAAGCTGAAAGCGGCTTCCAGCTTCTGGCGCCGCCGCTCGTCGCGAATGTCGCGATCATCCTGCTGATAGATGCCGTGAAACTTCATCAGCTTAGTATCGCTGGTGGTCACCGCGCCGGTGATCGGATCGAACAGGCTTTCATTGATCGTGCCGCGCAGTTGCCGGCTGTTCGCCTTCAGCGTCTCGTCCGGGCCGAGCTTGTCCAATGGTTGCGAGAGGTCGCGGCTGCGATCCAACGCCGGTGTGTCGGTCATATCGGAACCTCAGTAAACGTCGCGCTGGTAGCGGTGGTCGCGCTGCAATGCCGCGAGATAATCGGCAGCAGCGGCGGCGTCGCGGCCGCTTTCCTGCACAATGATGTCGAGCAAGGTCGCATGCACGTCCGGCGCGAGATGCGCGGCATCGCCGCAGACATAGATGTGTGCGCCTTCTTCCAGCCACGCATAGACATCGCGACTGTTCTGGCGCAACCGGTCCTGCACATAGGCTTTCGGCGTGCGGTCGCGCGAGAAGGCCACGTCCATCCGCGTCAGCACCTTGTCCTTCAGCAGGCCCTGCCATTCGGTCTGATAGAGGAAGTCGCTGCGGAAGTTGCGCTCGCCGAACACCAGCCACGAGCGCCCGGATGCACCGCGTACCTCGCGCTCCTGCATGAAGGCGCGATAAGGCGCAACGCCGGTACCGGCACCGATCATCAAGATCGGCGCATCGTCCTGTGGCAGGCGGAAATGCGGATTGCTCTGGATGTAGACCGGAACGACGGCGTCCGGGGCGGCGTGCTGCGCCAGATAGCTGGAGGCAACACCGGCGCGCGGCTGCCCATCGAGATCGTAGCGCACCGTTCCGACCGTGAGATGTGCCTCATCAGGAACAGCGGCGAGGCTCGACGAAATTGAATAGAGACGCGGCTGCAACGGCCGCAGCCCGCGCAGCAGCGCATCGGCGTCAATGCCCTTCACCGGAAACTGGCGAATAATATCGAGGACGTGGTGCTCGCGCATGAATGCCGAACGCGCCTCGGCCTGCTCCGGCCCGCGCAAACGCGCCAACGCCGCCGCACCGCTCAATTCCGCCCAATGATCGATGAAGCGCGGCGTCACCGCGCTGACCTCGAACGCCGATGACAACGCCTCGCCAAGCGATAATTGCTTTTGCTTGACGCTGACCGATGCATCGGGCGCAAGCCCCAGGCAGTTCAGCACGGTCTCGACCACCGCCGGGTCGTTGCGTGGGACAACGCCGAGCGCATCACCCGGCTCATACACCAATCCCGAGCCTTCCAGCGACAGCTCGATGTGGCGGGTTTCCTTGCTGGAGCCCCGCCCGGTCAACACGATGTTGTCAATGACAGTCGCCGCAAACGGATTCTGTTTGTCAAATGTGGAGGTCGCAGCCGGCGCGATAGCGGATACGCGCACGGCCGCCGGCGCAAGCGTGACTGCCGAATCTTGCGGCGCGAGTTTCGCGACGACGGCCTTGATCCATCCCGGCGCGGCTTCGTCGAAATCGACATCGCAATCGACACGCGCTTCAAGCCGGGTCGCGCCAAGTTCTTCGAGGCGACGGTCGATCCGCTTGCCGCCCTCGCAATACTTTTCATAAGTCGAATCACCCAGAGCGAGCACTGCGAAGCGCAGGTCGGGCAGCTTCGGCGCCTTGCGGCCTTCGAGGAACTCGAAAAACGCGACGGCGGATTGCGGCGGGTCACCCTCGCCGTGCGTGCTGGTGATCACCAGCAGATCCTGCTCGTCCTTCAGCTTGCGCGTCTTGTAATCGGCCATGTCCGACACGGTCGCGACGATGCCCTGTTGCTTGGCGACTTCGGCGACGGTCTTGGCAAGGCCGCGGCTGTTGCCGGTCTCGGTGCCGTAGAGAACCGTCAGCGTTCGCGTTTCGATTGCCGGAGCCAACGGCTGGTCCGGCTTCGCGCGTTCGAGCACCGCGACCTGATCGAAGCCACCCGGCGCACGCGCGGCGGACCCGACACCTGCGAAGTAACCGCTGAGCCACAGCGCCTGCGCCGGCTGCAACGAGACCGCGAGGTCGTTAATCCGTTCCCATTGATCGCTGCTCAGGCCAGGGCCCGAGAATTCCATCTTGGTCATCGCACTCAATCCCGGTGCCGTTCGGCGCTGTTCGATCCGCTTTGACGCGGTGCGGATCATCGGAAGCGCACCACCATCGAAAACGAAATGACCGCATTCACCGTTTTCGCGCGTGAATGGGCCGCCACTTAAAATCGGAATTTTCCTGAGCAAAATCAATGAGATTGATATTTTCTCAATCGCCGATGCGACGTTCGAGTTGTTCTCATCCGGCACGCGCAGAGAGCAGGAATCTTGCGCGCACCACCGAAACCGGTTCCGAACGACGCGGCTCTGCACGCAACACGGGAACGCAGGAGACAAAAAAACGGCTGACCGAATCGGGCCAGCCGCTTCCACCACGAACGCGAGAAACCGATCGCGTCTTATTTCTTGATCATCGGGCAGTTGCCGTCCTTGAGCGGACGGAACGCTTCGGCGGCAGGAATGGTCTGCACCAGCTTGTAGTAGTCCCACGGCCCCTTGGACTCGGCCGGCGACTTCACCTGGAACAGATACATGTTGTGGATGTGACGTCCGTCCTCGCGCACCGTGCCCTTGCCGAATAGCGGGTCGTCCGACGGCATCTCCTTCATCTTCGCGATGACTGTCGGACCGTCCGACGTATTGGCGGCCGCTGCCGCACGCAGATAATGCAATGTGCCCGCATAGACGCCAGCCTGAATCATGGTCGGCCGCTTGCCGCCCATGATCGCCGCGAAGCGATCGGAAAACTTGCGGGTGCCGTCGTTCATGTCCCAGTAGAACGCCTCGGTGAGATAAAGACCCTTGGCTGTATTGAGCCCGATGGCGTTAACGTCGGTCACCTGCATCAGCAACGCCGCCAATTCCTGACCGCCAGCCTGCAATCCGAACTCCGACGCCTGCTTCACCGAGTTGATGGTGTCGCCGACCGCGTTGGCGAGCGCGACCACCTTCGCTTTACTGGCCTGTGCTTGCAACAGGAACGAGGAGAAGTCCGCCGTGCCAGTCGGATGGCGCACGCTGCCGAGCACCTTGCCGCCTTCCGCCTTCACCACGGCGGCCGCGTCATTCTCCAGCGAATGCCCGAATGCATAATCAGCCGTGACGAAGAACCAGGTGTCCTTCTTGGCGCGCAGCAGCGCCAGGGCCGTGCCATGCGCGAGCGACCATGTGTCGTAGCTCCACTGCACGGTGTTGGGCGAACATTTCTCCCCGGTGAGAAGCGAGGTACCCGGGCCGGACGCGATGAACGCCGCCTTGCTGCCGCGCACCACTTCCTGCACGGCCAGCGCGACAGAGGAGAACGGAACGTCGAGGATCGCATCGACCTTGTCGACGTCGACCCAGCGGCGCGCCAGCGTGCCGCCGATATCGGCCTTGTTCTGATGATCGCCCTGGATCAACTCGATCTTGATATCCGGCTTTTCCTTATGGAAATCCTCGATCGCGAGTTTGGCCGCGGCGACCGAACCCGGCCCGGTCGAGTCCGCCGCGAAGCCGCTCAGGTCGGTCAACACGCCGAGCTTCAGCGTGTTGTTAGGGATCTCCGCATTCGCGGCCCCCATCGCCAGCATCAGGGCAGCAGCGCCCGCCAGAAAACCAGTCGTCGATCTCAGCATTCCATCTCACTCCCGTTTTTGATCTTGTTGAATTCCAGTCGGACGAACGGCTTCGCCTAGCAACGAAGACCGCTCAACACCTCTTGCGCGACATCGATACGGACGGTGCCACGCTCCACCAGCGCCTTCGCCACCGCATCGATCTCGTCTCCAACCGCACCGGCCATCATCGCAATGTTTTGCGCGTGCAATCCCATGTGCCCCGCCTGAATGCCGGTGGTGGCAAGCGCCTTCAGCGCCGAGAAATTCTGCGCGAGGCCGACCGCCGCGATGATACGGGCCAGCCGCTCCGCCGTAGTGACGCCGAGGATTCTCAGGCACGCCTGCGCGGTCGGATGAATCTTGGTGGCACCGCCGATCAGGCCAATCGCCAGCGGCAGCTCAATCGAACCTGAGAGATTGCCGTCAGCGTCGATTTCGTAACGCGTCAGGCTGGTATAGCGGCCACTGCGCGCCGCGAAGGCATGTGCGCCGGCTTCCACCGCGCGGGTATCGTTGCCAGTGGCCAGCACCACCGCGCTGATGCCGTTCATGATACCTTTGTTATGTGTCGCGGCGCGATAGGGATCGGCCTCGGCGAACTGATAGGCGCTGATGATGCCGTCGCGCACATTTGGACCGCCGATCTCGTCGAGCGTCCACGTCGCATGGGCCCGCGCCAACCGCCGGTCCGCCAGATTGGAGAGGATGCGCAGAAACACCTTGCCGCCGCTCCACGCCGCAATGTGCGGCGCGATCTTTTCCGCCATGGTGTTGACCGCATTGGCCCCCATCGCGTCGCGGGTATCGACGATCAGATGCGTGATCAGCATGACGCCGCCGAGCGTATCGAGAATCCGCACCTCGAGGTCACGGAAGCCGCCGCCGAGCTTGACCAGCAGCGGGTCGCAGTCATCGCAGACGCGCTTGATCTCGTCGCGCTTCTCCAGCAGCCGTAGCCGCGCCGCGTGCGGATCGGACACGCCGACCGCCTGCACCTGCGCAATCATCAAGGTGCCGGACACCGATGTGGTGAAACCGCTGGCGTAATTCTGTCGCGCGGCGTTGCAGACTGCCGCGACTACCGAGGATTCCTCGGTCGCCATCGGCACCAGAACATCCTCGCCATCGATCCGCAGGTTGGTGGCGATACCGACCGGCACGTTCATCGTAGCGATGACGTTCTCGATCATTTTGTCGGCCAGTTGCACCGGGAGGTTACCCATGTCGGCGAGATGATCGACGGTCGCCTGATCGAGCCCGGCGAACGCCGCCACCAGATCAAGCCGCTCGGCCGGGGTCTTGCGATGAAAGCCGGCGATACGCGCGCTGCGATTGCGGCCATGTCCCGGGATCGTCATTCCTCACCTTCCCTGTCGTCAGGCCTGTCGGCCTCTGTTGGTTGAACCGTACGCACGGATGGGTACAGTGCAAGGAACGCTTTGCGCATTTTGCGGGACACCCGTACCGGCAGACCGATGGGTACAGTTGAGCAACCAGCAGATATCCGCGGTTCGCGATCCCGCGTCCAAGGCATCTTCGATGCCATCGTCGGCCGGATCGAACGCGGCCTGATCCGGCCGGGCGAGCGGTTGCCGTCGATCCGCGTCGCTGCGAAGACCTTCGGTGTCTCGAAAAACACCACCGTCGATGCCTATGAACGCCTCGTTGCCTCCGGGCAGGTGGAGAGCCGGCCCGGCTCCGGCTTTTACGTCTCGCCGCACCGGCCCAAACATGCGGAACAAAAGTCACCCGACAAGATCGAAGCGGTCGACATCGTCTGGCTGCTGCGTGAACAACTCGACAAACGCTACGAAGTGCGGATCGGCGACGGCAGGCCGCCGGCGGCCTGGATGGAGGGCTCCGAGGTCGGCGCCCATCTGCGGCCGGTGACACGGCCTGGCAAGCGCCAACTGCCGGAAAGCTACGGCAGCCCCTATGGTCTGCTGCCTCTGCGCCAGCGCATCGCGCTGATGCTGGCGGAGCGCTCCATCAACGTCGATCCAACGCAAGTGTTGCTGACGCAAGGCGCCAACGACGCACTCGACATGATCGTGCGGCATTTCATTGAACCGGGCGATCCGGTCCTCGTCGATAATCCCGGCTACTATCCGCTATTTGGCAAGCTGCGGCTGGCCAAGGCGAAACTGATCGGCGTGCGGCGCAATGCCGACGGCCCCGATCCGGAGGATCTTGCGCACCTCGCCGCCGCCACCGGCGCCAAGCTGTTTTTCACCCAGTCGCTGGCGCACAATCCGACCGGCTGCTCGATCACGTTGCCGGTCGCGTATCGGCTGATGCAGGTCGCGACCCAGCATCGCTTGCGGATCGTCGACACCGATCCTTTCGCCGATATCCTGCCGCCTGGCAGTCCACGACTGGCGGCGCTCGATCAACTCGACCGCGTGATCTACGTCGGCACCTTCGCCAAGACGCTGTCCGCCAGCCTGCGTTCCGGTTACATCGCCGCCGATGCGGACACGATCGGCGCGCTCGCTGATCTCAAGATGATCACCCGCGCCAATAGCTCCGGCTACGTCGAGCAGATCATCTACGACCTGATCACCAGCGGGCGTTATCGCGGTCATCTGAAACGCCTCGGCGGACGTGTCGAAGTTGCCACCGCCGCAGCTCACCACAGCCTCGCGAAGCTTGGCCTGCCGGTGTTCGGCCACCCCGGCGGCGGTTTTTATATGTGGTGCGAACTGCCGCCCCATATCGACGACAAGCATCTGTCGAAGATCGCCGCCGCACAGAGCATTCTGTTGGCGCCGGGCTCCGCTTTCAATCCGGAAGCGACACCGAAGTCTCCGGCGATGCGGGTCAACATCGCCTATGCCGGCGATGCGCGTTTTGCCCACTTCATGCGCGAGAACGACGTGACCTTCGCACGCTTTAAATAGCTATTCCGCCGCCTCGCGCACCGTAACGCCCTGCTCAATATCCAGTTGCAGAATGTCGTTGAGGCGATTGAACGCGCCGCACAGCGCAATGCGCCACGTCAGCTCGACGATCTGTGCCTCGCTGAAATGCTGCTTGAGGCGATCGAAGATTTCATCACGGGTACGATTCCAGTTGGTGGTCACCGCGATCGAATATTCGACGATCAGCTTGTCGAGCTCATCGAGTTCAGGATGGTCCTTGTAGTCGAGCAACCGCGCCGCGCCCTCTTCGGAAACGCCCTGCACCGCCAGCTTCGGCGCGTGATGGGAAACGCAGTAGGTGCACTGATTGAGCAACGAAACGGTGACCAGCGCCAGTTCAAGGTGACGTTTCTTGATCACGCCTTCATCGGCCAATGCCACCAGCATCGACCAGGTGTGATCGAAGATCGGCGGCCGGTGCGCCATCACGCCGGCCTGATTCTCGAACGGACCATAGGTTGTCATACGGTCCCACAGCGGCTGCAAGGCAGCCGGCAGATCGGCTTTGGTCTTGATCGAAATACGGCTCATTGCAGCACTCCACGCTCGCTGTTCGCATGTTTCAGTTTTAAAGGCCGATCAGCAGTTCTGCTCGAAACCACCTAATACGGCAGTGAGATTGGCACCGAGGATATCCGACAGATAGCCGCCTTCCTGGACGAAGACGGTCGGCAGGCCGATTGATGCAAGCGCCGCGCCGATGCGATGAAAGCCATCGGTGGTCACGGCAAGGCCTGCCAGCGGATCGTGTTCGGACGCGTCGAGCCCGAGCGCCACCACCAATGCGCCGGGCGCGAACGCCGCCAGCGTCGCTTTCGCGCGCGCCAGTGCGGCGATGAAACCATCGTCACCAGTGCCGAGCGGCAACGGAATGTTGAGATTGGCGCCGAGCCCCGCGCCAGCGCCGCGCTCATGCGCGTGTCCCCAGACGAACGGATAGAACCGCGCCGGATCGGCATGGATCGAGATGGTCAGCACATCGCCGCGCTCATAGAAAATACCTTGCGTGCCGTTGCCATGATGCACGTCGACATCGAGAATCGCCACGCGCTCGTGCGCCTGTCGTAAATGCGCGGCGGCGATCGCCGAGTTGTTGAGGAAGCAGAAACCACCGGCCATATCGGCAAAGGCATGATGGCCCGGCGGCCGGCACAGCGCGTAGCTCGCCCGCTCGCCGTCCATCACCAGTTGCGCAGCTGTGACGGCGACATCGGTTGCCGCACAAGCGCCTTTCCAGGTGCCAGGGCCAATCGGGCACGCGGTATCCGCCGTGTGCCAGCCCAGTCTGCCGGTGATATGCGTCGGGTAGCTCGCCGCGTGGCGTACGGGATGAATATTGGCGATCATTTCCGGACCGGAGTCGCCCAACGCCACCCATTCATCCCAGGCCTCGGCAAGAAAGGCGAGATAGTCCGCGCTATGCACCCGCGCCCGTGGCCCCTGCCCAAAGTCCTGCGGCGCGATCAGCGTATGCCCGCCAGCCTTGACGCCGACGAGAAGACGATCGGCGCGCTCTGGCTGTTCGGTGGTGCGCTTGACGACGCCGCGCACCAGAAAGAACTGCGGATCGTGGCTGCGGTGAAATTCGCTGTAAACGGCTTTCAAAGGCGTCTTCCAATGCGGAGCAGTGGCAATCAGCAAACCTACAGCGCGTCACGGCAAGGATGCCAGAACAGTTTACGCCAAAACCGCATCCGAGATTATCATGCGCTGCAATAGCGAGCACCGCGTTTCGAATGCGGGGAAGTTCATCGCATGCGCTCGTCTTGCAGTCAGCGCGGCGCGTCGGACCTTCGCGTCAGGCGCCGGATTTCCGCTCGGTTTGCAACACCTCGAATCCCTCGAACTTGGGATGTCCGAGATAGAGGCTCTCGCCGGTCTTGTTGCCGGCACGGACATGGGCTCGACGGAACGCCTCGGACTTCGTCCATGCCTCGAAGGCGGCGCGATCCGCCCAAATGGTATGTGACGCGTAGAGCGTATGGTCCTCGGCGACCGGCCCCTTGACGAGATGAAATTCAACGAAGCCGGGGGTATCGCCAAGATAGGATTCACGGTTGGCCCACAGCGTCTCGAACGCCTGCTCGGACCCCGGCTTGACCTGAAACCGGTTCATCGCGATGAACATGCGAACGTCCTCCTGCTGGAAAATGCGGTCACGGTGTGATGGCGACCATCATAGGGACCACCGTGCGCCAAGGCGAGCGCGCGCGACATACCACGCGTGGTTGCAAACCGCAGGATTCGGAGCCCCGCCCGACTTTTACCGGAATGGAAATGGTTCAAAGCGGCGGAATTCCGGTCCCAGCGCGAAAGGCCGCCCCACAGGTCAGATTTTTCGTCGATAAACGGCGGATTATCGTCGGAAAATCGTCCGAACCTTGCTGGACATCGTCAGTTCGCTTTGCTAAACGACGCCCACCCGAGAGGGTCCGGATGGACCTTGGGCGATTAGCTCAGTTGGTAGAGCAGCTGACTCTTAATCAGCGGGTCGTAGGTTCGAGCCCTACATCGCCCACCATTTCGGATCAATAACTTAGCAAATCCAGAACGTGAACAAACGGTGTTGTGCGGGTACCCGTGCGACATGGTTTGACACGTGCTCTTTACGCGGACCGGCCGCCGCCGACCGAAGCCGGCGACGGCCGTATTCCCTTCGCGCGAAAACGCTCTAGAGACGGCCACCCTCCTCACCGCGGTCCATGCCAGGCCGGTCGCCACGATTCCGCTCGAGCATGCGATCGCGGTCCTGACCGCGTCGGCGGTGTCGCCAGCCCTCCTGCCCCATCCGCCGCTCCATCCGGGTCAGCACCGCCAGGCGGCGTTTCTGGCCCTCGTCGAGCGTCTTGTAGAGCGGATCGGCGGCATCGGCGATCTTCTTCAGGGCCGCTGCGGTGGCCGCCATGCGGTCGGCCCGCTCGCTCAGTCGCGCCACCGGATCGGGCTTGGCAGCCTGCGCCTCACCACCTTGCCGCGCCTGCATCCGCGCATTGGCGCGATCGATCCTGAGCTTGGTGAAATCGCGCACCGCGGATTCCACTGGCGGCCACAGCTTCTCCTGGTCGGGCGTGAGTTTCAGCCCCGCCTTGACGGCGGCGATCCGCGCGTCGGCCATGGCCGCGCGATCCTCTGGATTGACGCGCGTCTCGTGATGCGACCACGGACGCTGATGGGCATAAACGGCAGTGGAACCGGCAACCGTCAGCGCTGCCAGACCGGCAAGAACAAGCTTCTTCATCGCAACCTCCTTGATAAGGTGCTGCGAGGATGAATTCAGGACGGCGTTCGATCAACTTAAAGGTCGGACACGTTGATGAAGGACCATTCATCAACGTGTCCGCTATCGTTCTCCGCTACAGCATGCCCAGCATGCGCGGCAGCCACAGCGATATCTCGGGAATGTAAGTCACCAAGCCGAGGAAGATCAGCATCGTCATCAGCCACGGCCACACCGCGATGGTCAGTTCGGTGATGCCCATCTTGGCGATGCCCGACGCCACATAGAGGTTCAGGCCCACCGGTGGATGGCACATGCCGACCTCCATGTTCACCACCATCAGGATGCCGAGATGCACCGGATGAATGCCGAGACTCACGGCAACCGGGAACAGGATTGGCGCCATGATCAGGACGATCGAGGACGCTTCCATGAAGTTGCCGGCCGCCAGCAGCACGATGTTGACGATCAACAGGAACATCACCCAATTGACGCCGATCGAGGTGATCCAGTTGGTGATCTGCTGCGGGATATTTTCGTTCGCCATCAGGAACGAGAACAACACGGCATTGGTGATGATGTAGAGGATCATCGCGCTCATGTTGGCCGAGCCGAGCAGTACGCGCGGCACGTCCTTGAGCGACATATCGCGATAGACAAACACCGCGATGACGAAAGCATAAACCGCGCTGACGGCGGCCGCTTCCGTCGGCGTGAACAGGCCCGCATAGATACCGCCAAGCACGATGACGATCAGTAACAGGCCCCATACGCATTTGCGGAAGGCTTGAAATCGCTCGGCAAAGGTCGCCTTGGGCATACGTGGATAGTCATTCTTCCACGCACGGTAGAAAGTCGTGACGCCGAGCAAGGTCGCCAGCATCAGGCCGGGAATGACGCCGGCCATGAACATCTGGCCGACCGACGCCGACGAGACACGATGCCCGGCGGGATCGAGCGCGATACTGCCGCCGGTCGCCACGCAATAGATCACCATCACGATCGATGGCGGGATCAGGATGCCGAGCGCGCCCGACGTGGTGATGACGCCGGCGCCGAACCGCTTCGGAAAACCCTGATTGACCATCGCCGGCAGCATGATCGCGCCGATCGCGATCACGGTCGCCGGCGACGAGCCGGAGATCGCCGCGAACAGCGCGCAGGCCATGACGCCAGCGAGCCCAAGGCCGCCGTACCAGTGCCCGACCATCGATGTGGCGAAGTTGATCATGCGTCTCGCCACGCCGCCATGGGTGAGGAAGTTGCCCGCCAGGATGAAGAACGGGATCGCCATGATCTCGAAATTATCGATGCCAGTGAACAGCTTCAGCGCCACCGATTCCGTCGGCACTTGCGTCATCGTGAAGATGAAGGTGAGCACGGTGAGGCCGAGCGCGATCGAGATCGGCATGCCCGTCAGCATGAAGACGACGAGCAGCCCGAAGATAATCATGCTGCTCATCGCGTGACCTCCGCGGCGCCGACGCCGGGTTCAGTGACTTCAATGCCCTCGACCTGTGCGTGATCGTGATGCGGCAGTTCGCCGGTCCGCCAATACGCATAGGCGACCTGGAGGAAGCGGAAGCACATCAGATATGAGCCCAGCGGAATGCAGAGATAGACGAACCAACTCGGGATTTCGAGATCGGGCGTGACCTGGTCAGTACCCATCAGGCCATAGACGAACTTCGCACCCATCGTGCCGATCACGAACGTGAAGAACGCGCCGCACAGCAGTCCAAAAGTGATGACGATGTTGCGCCACGGCGATTTGAGCTGGTTGACCACGACGTCGACGCCGACGTGAATGCCGGTTCGCACGCCATAAGCAGCGCCGAACTTCGCCACCCACACGAACATGAAAATGCAAAGTTCCTGTGCCCAGGACAGGTTGATCGGGAACAGGATCGGATAGAGCCAGGACACACCCAGCAGATAGCGATGGGCGACGGCGATGAAGATGATCAAGGTCGCAAGCGCCATCAGCGTCGCGATCAGGATCTCCTCGAGCCGATCGAGGATCTTAAGAAACATGGATGTCCCCCCGTGGCGTTGGACGGTTTCCGTTACCGGCGACCTACGCGCAACGTGGCCTGAACGGCCGCGCCTTCCCCTTGATGGAAAATTCGGAAGAGCGAATGCTGTTTCCGAATCTTGTCGTACTCAGTTGATGAGACAAATAACGAGTCTGATTCAAAGTCATCGAATCAGACTCGTGTCTCTATGCACAACGATTGCAGGTCACGATCCGGCACCGCGAGCCATGGCCTCTTCCATAGCTCGCAACACCGGACAACCCTCAATCGATCGGCGGACGCCCCTCTTCCTTCAGGAACTCATTGATGAGGTCCTTGCCGACGCGCGAGCCGACTTCCTTGTAGACCGGCAGCATCGCCTTGCGCATCGCCTCATCCTGCTCCTTGGTCAGCGTGATCAGCTCGGTCTTGCCGGACTTACGCATTTCATCGAGCGCTTCGTTGTTTTCCTTCGCCGACTGACCGTTGCCGTACTCGGTGGCTTCCTTCATCGCCTTTTCAAGTTGGCCACGGATATCGGCCGGCAGACCGTCCCAGAACTTCTTGTTGGCGATCACCGCATAGCCGATGTAGCCGTGGTTGGTGAGCGTCGTGTACTTCTGCACTTCGTGCATCTTCTGGGTGTACATATTCGACGGCGTGTTTTCCTGACCGTCGACCACGCCTGTCTGCAGCGCCTGATAGACTTCAGAGAACGCCATCACCTGCGGGATCGCACCAAGCGCGCGGAACTGCGCTTCCAGCACCTTGGACGACTGGATGCGGAATTTGAGGCCCTTGTAGTCTTCCGGCGCGATGAGCTTCTTGTTGGCGCTCATTTCCTTGAAGCCGTTGTCCCAATAGGCCAGTCCGGTGATCCCCTTCTTGTCGAGCAGACCGAAGAGCTTCTTGCCTAGCGGACCGTCGGTCACTTTCCGGAGCGATGCGAGATCCGGCAGAATGTACGGCAGATCGAAAACCTCGAATTCCTTGACGCCGATAGGGCCGAACTTGGAGAGCGACGGCGCCAGCATCTGCACCGCGCCGAGTTGCAGCGCTTCGAGCTCTTCCTTGTCCTTGTAGAGCTGCGAGTTCGGGTAAACCTCCACCTTCACCTTGTTGTCGGTGTATTTCGCCGCGAGTTCGGCGAATTTCTGCGAAGCTAGCCCCTTCGGGGTGTTCGGCGCGACAACGTGGCTGAATTTGATGATGATCGGCTGCTGCGCGGCAGCCGGCACGATGAAGCCGAGCGCCGCGATCGCAGCTCCCAGAAACATGATCTTACGCATTCTTCCTCCCGGACTCGATTGAGATGTCGGATCGATCGTTCGACTGAGCCGATACCATCCTTGAAAAGGATAAAGGCCGTCAATACCGGTTTGTCTCCGTCGCGGCTATGCTCCCTTTGTCTGGAGCAAAACAAACCTGTGCTGCAATGCAAAACGCGGCGCCGATGAAGCGCCGCGTTTCTTATGCCGCAGGGAAAAGACGTGGGACGTTGCGCCAGATCAACTTGCCGCGGCGGCCGGCACGTCGCGCTGACGCTTCATGACGATCTTGTTGAGTGCGCCGAGATAGGCCTTGGCCGATGCCACCAGCGTATCGGGGTCCGCCGCACGCGACGTCATCGAACGACCTTCATGCCCGAGCCGCACCGACACCTCGGCCTGCGCATCGGTGCCTTCGGTGACCGCATGCACCTGATACAGTTCCAGCTTGGCCTCATGCGGCACCAGCGCCTTGATGCAGTTGAACACCGCATCCACCGGGCCGTTACCCTCGGCTTCCTCGATCTTCACCTGACCGTCGATATCGAGCTTCATGGTGGCGCGCTGCGGCCCATGAGTTCCGGCGATCACCGTCAGCGAGGTCAGCTTGATGCGGTCGTGCGACGCCGCCATTTCCTGATCGACCAGCGCCTCGATATCCTCATCGTAGATGTCCTTCTTGCGGTCGGCCAAAGCCTTCATCCGCGCGAACGCATCCTCGAGTTGGTTGTCACCCAGCTTATAGCCCATCTCCTCCAGCTTGTGGACGAAGGCGTGGCGACCCGAATGCTTGCCGAGCACCAGCGACGACTGCTTCAAGCCGACCATTTCCGGCCGCATGATCTCGTAGGTCGAAGCATCCTTCAGCACGCCGTCCTGATGAATACCGCTCTCGTGCGCGAAGGCGTTCCGGCCGACGATCGCCTTGTTGTATTGCACCGGGAACGAGGTCGCCGCCGAAACCACCTTCGAGGCACGGGTCAGCATCGTGGTGTCGATCTTGTTCCAGAACGGGAACTTGTCGTTACGCACGTTGATCGCCATCACGATTTCCTCGAGCGCGGCATTACCTGCCCGCTCGCCGATGCCGTTGATGGTACATTCGACCTGACGCGCGCCGCCGGCAATGCCGGCCAGCGAATTGGCGACCGCCATACCGAGGTCGTTATGACAATGAACCGAGAACACCGCCTTGTCGGAGTTCGGCACGCGCTCGATCAGCGTACGCATGAAGTGGGTGTATTCCTCCGGCACGGTGTAGCCGACGGTGTCGGGAATGTTCACCGTGGTGGCGCCGGCCTTGATCACCGCCTCGACGATGCGGCAGAGGAAATCCATCTCGCTGCGGGTGCCGTCCTCGGCCGACCATTCGACGTCGTCGATCTGATTGCGGGCGCGCTCGACCATGGCCACCGAGGTTTCGATCACCTGCTCGGGCGTCTTGTTCAGCTTCACCCGCATATGCAGCGGCGACGTGGCGATCACGGTATGGACGCGGCCTCGCCGGGCGAACTTCACCGCCTCGGCGCAGCGGTCGATATCAGCCGGATGGGCACGGGACAGGCCGGCGATCACCGCATTCTTGGAGCGGCGGGCGATCTCGCTCACCGCCTCGAAGTCGCCTTGCGATGTGATCGGGAAGCCGGCCTCGATGACATCGACACCCATATTGTCGAGCAGCTCGGCGACCTCGAGCTTTTCCTCGAAGGTCATGGTGGCGCCGGGGCACTGCTCGCCGTCACGCAAGGTGGTGTCGAAAATTACAACGCGGTCCTTGTCGGACTTGTTGGCGGTCGTCATTAGAAAATTCCTTTGGTCAGGTGCGCCGCGTCAAAAGGGCGCTCGGGTGGCGGATGAACTCGCAAAACCCCTGAGTGCCCAGGCACAACCGCCCAGACGGCCCTCAGGGGCCGATAAGAAGCAGTCCGCCAATAAGCAGGGACGACGCCAGAACAGCCTGAAAGGCAGCCGGAATCGCGACGGGTCGGCCAGCGGCGGCGCCCCCGTGAATTCCATCGATATCGCTGCGAATCGGCATTGCTGGTCCCTTTGGGCGGTAGTCTTGGCGCAAACCCTTGACGGATCGTTGCCAAAATACCTGCCTGCAGCGATTTTAGACGACAAACGCCGGGTCCCGCAATGCAAAAATACCCGGCGGACGGGGAAGCCAATCCGGCCCCCCTTTTTGCCAGCCGCCGCGCCCCCTGCCCTCGTCGATGGCACGCACCTCTGATATCATCATCGATAGCGGCAAGCGGCCTAACGGGATCAGGTCCGCCAAGCGTCCAGGGAGCTTGAGAGGTCTCATGGCGCTGCATCAAGCAAAAATCTGCATGGGCTGCTGGGAGCACATGCACCTCCCGGTGCCGCTGCGCGGCGTGGCATCAGTGCCGTTCCGCGCGTTCGGCATCCGGCCAAGCCGGATGAATCCCAATACCTGCACGATCTGCGAAATGATGTTCACCAAAATCATGAAGGCGCGTCACGTGACCATCGACGCAACGGTCATGTTCGCCGATCTGCGCGGCTATACCAGTCTGTCGCAATCCCGCTCCGCCGACGAGGTCTCGACGTTGCTCGATATCTTCTACGATGAATGCGCCAATGCGATCTGGGAACACGACGGGATTCTCAACAAGACGATGGGCGACGGCCTGCTGGCGTTGTTCAACTTCCCGATCAGTCATGACGATCACGCCCGCCACGCATTGCGAACGGCGCATCTGATCCAGGATCGATGGCGCGAAATCCGGAAGACGCTGCCCGAGGCTTCGGGGCGGGATATCGGCGTTGGAATTGGCATCGATTGCGGCCAGTTGAGTTTCGGTGAATTCGGCCACTCACATACCGACATCACCGCCATCGGCAACGTCGTGAATACCGCCGCGCGGGCACAGGCTGCCGCGACTTCCGGTCAGATCCTGCTGACCGAAGCGGTCTACGCACGCGCGCACTCCGAGCTTCCGGATAGTCAGGCACGGGACTATCAACTCAAGGGGCTCGCAACAGTTACTCGGCTGTATGCCGCCTGATGCGCATCAACGCGTCGATTTCTTCGGGTGCACGGCTTTTGTGGTCCCATCCGTGCCGCCCTTGCCTTCCTTCTCGAGGGCCACTCGTGCCTGATCGAACTGCGCCAACGCGGCCTTGTCGACCTGTGGAAATTGCAGGTTGAGCTTTTCCAGTGCGTTGACGATGACCGAGCCGATTACCACGCGCGCAAACCACTTGCGATCCGCCGGCACGACGTACCACGGCGCCACGGGGCTCGCGGTATGACGAATCATGTCCTGATAGGCCGCCTGGTAGCGATCCCAGTGCTTGCGTTCGGCGACATCAGCCAGCGAAAATTTCCAGTTCTTTTCCGGTTCGTCGAGCCGGGCGAGGAAACGCTTGCGCTGCTCCTCCTTCGAGACATTGAGGAAGAATTTGAGAACCACGGTGCCGTTGCGGGACAGATAGCGTTCGAATGCTGAAATATCTTCGAAGCGTTCGCGCCAGATATTTCTCGTCATCAGCTTCTGCGGAATGCGTTGCTTGGCGAGAATCTCCGGATGCACCCGCACGATCAGACATTCCTCGTAATAGGAGCGATTGAAGATGCCGATGCGGCCGCGCTCCGGCAGACAAATCGCCGAACGCCACATGAAATCGTGGTCCAACTCTTTCGAGGTTGGCGTCTTGAAGGAGTAGACTTCGCAACCTTGCGGATTGACGCCCTCGAACACGCTTTCGATGGCGCTGTCCTTGCCGGCTGCATCCATTCCCTGGAAAATCAGCAGCAGCGACCAGCAGTCCTGCGCGTACAGTTTCTCCTGCAAATCGCTGAGCCGCTTGCGATTGGCCTCGATGATCGCTTTTCCCTCGTCTTTCTCGAGGTCGCCGTTCTCTTTGCGCCGAAACAGCTTGAGGTGAAACTCCTTCGAGCCATCGACCCGGAACGGATGAACATAAGACTCGAGTTGCGAGCTGGTCGCCTGCACGGTTTTATCGGCCATGGCGTTTGCATTCCCTTATTCGCGAACGTTGCGCTCAAGCCTATCCGAACGCTCCGGTCATTCACACCGCATCCGGCAGCCGCGCCGCCAAAAATGCCGCCATATAAGGCGGCACCGCAGCGGTGATGTCGCCCCGGTGACGCATCAGATGGATGGCGGCGAGTTCCGCCGTTGCCTGTTCGGCGAGATTCATCTCGATCCGCTGCCGCAAGGCTTCGCCGCCGAGATCGGATTGCAGGCCACGCATCAACGCGATCAACGGCCCCGCGACGACACAGTCCCAATATCCGGCAACCTGATAGTCGGCCTCCGTGAGTCCGGTTTCTTCTTCGACCTCGCGTATCACGCTGCTCGCGATGTCGACCCTCCCGTCCCTGATATCGTTGAGATCGGGCGTTCCCGCCGGGAAATAAACCTTGCCGGCGTTCGCGGTATGTGCCGCCATTTCACCCAGCGCATAGGCGCCGTCACGGCTGCGGAGCGCTCCCATGCCGAAGCCGTTGAACACCGCGGCATCGGGGAATCCCCAGTCGCGCCACGCCAGAAAACTGGCGAAGTCGGTCTCGAAATAGTCCGCGCAAAATGCGTCTTCAGTGAAGCGCGGCTCGCGCCCCAGCAACACGCGCCCGTTCCAAAGCTGCGGTGTTTCGCGTTGCAGGCTGGCAAAGTGAGTATCAATCTCACCGCGCCGCATCTCCGCGAACGGCCAATGCCACGACGTCACACGAAGGTCGAGCCGCGTCACCCGGTGAATTGGAAACGGTGCCACGCGCTACTTCGCACTCGTCCCGACCGCTTTGCCCGCCTGCTCGACAAATCTGTTGGTGTAGGTTTTGCTGACGTCGATATTCGCCTTGGCGACATCGGGCGACCCCTCGCTGAAAACCGTCAGCACCGCAGCGGCGCCCTTGGGGTCCATCGCTCCGGTTTCCGAATACATCGGAATGGTGTTCTTGAGGGCCGCCAGGTACAGTTCCTTGTTCTTGCCGACCAGTTCCGGCGGCATTTTCGCCATGACATCTTCAGGCGAGTGGGTGTGAATCCACTTCAGCGTATTGACGATCGCATTGGTCAAGGCCTGCGCCTCCTTCTCGTGCGACTTGACCCACGCGGCCGTGCTGTATAGCGCTCCACCTGGATATTCACCGCCGAACACCGCCAGCGTATCCTTCTGCGTGCGGGTATCGCTGAGAATGCGCAAATCCTTGTAGTGTCCCTGAAGCACCGTGACCGACGGGTCGAGCATCACCGCCGCATCGATCTGCCCCTGCTCCATCGCCGCCACCGCCGTCGCGCCCAACCCGACGCCGATCACCGCCGCGCTGGTCGGATCGAGGCCGTTCTTCTTCAACAGGTACTTGAGAAAGAAATCGGTCGAGGAGCCCGGCGCGCTGACGCCGACCTTCTTGCCGGCAAGATCCTTGATGGATTTGATTTCGTCGGTGTGCTTCGGCGACACCACCAGAACAAGGCCGGGATAGCGGTCATAAACCACGAAGGCCTGCATCTCCTGCTTCTTGGCGGCGAGATTGACGCAATGATCGAAGTAGCCGGAGACAACGTCGGCGCTGCCGCCAAGCACGGCCTTCAGCGCATCCGAGCCGCCCTTGAGATCGACCAGTTCGACATTCATGCCCGCTTTGTCGTACTCGCCGAGTTGCTTCGCCAGCACGGTCGGCAGGTAGCAGAGGCAAGCTCCGCCGCCGATCGCGATCGTCACCTTGCTCTGCGCCACGGCGAAACCGGACATCATCAGCAACGCCAGTAGCGGCGCGAGAAGCCTGCCGAAAATCGTCCTCATGATGTCCTCCGGTTTGTTGTTGACGGCAGAATAGATGACCGCTCGCGTCTTGAGAAGCGCGCCATCCCTGCCGCGTAACGGCGCTGCGTCAGCCTCTGCTTCCGGCCGCCTCCGGGCGCCAGACCAACAGCCGGCGCTCCACCAGCGTCACCGCCAGATCGATCAGGATCACGAAGGCAGACAGCACGAACATGCCGGCAAAAACGCCAGCAACATCGAATATGCCCTCGGCCTGCTGGATCAGGTAGCCAAGACCCGCGGCCGAGCCGAGATACTCACCAACCACCGCGCCGACCACGGCGAAGCCGACCGACGTATGCAACGACGAGAACATCCACGACAACGCCGAGGGCCAATAGACGTGGCGCATCAACTGCCGTTCGTTCATGCCGAGCATACGGCCGTTGGCAAGCACGGTGCCGCTGACTTCCTTGACGCCCTGGTAGACGTTGAAAAAGACGATGAAGAACACCAGCGTGACGCCGAGCGCCACCTTCGACCAGATGCCGAGCCCCAGCCACAATGTGAAGATCGGCGCCAGCACAACACGCGGCAACGCGTTCGCCATCTTGACGTAGGGATCGAATATGGCTGCCACCCTCGGCTGCCGCGCGAACCAGAAGCCGAACAGCACGCCTCCCAGCGAACCGATCACGAAGGCAAGGATTGATTCCCACAAGGTGATCGCGAGGTGCTTCCAGATGACACCCGTTGCAAACCACGCAACGATCTGGCTGCCGACATCGACAGGATTGGAAAAGAAGAACGGCGGCAGCAACAGACGACCGAACACCGGCACCGTCGTGAAAAGATGCCACATCACGAGCAGCACCACCGCCACCAGCACCTGATAGAATAGCAATTTCGCTCGCGACATCGCGTTATGCTCTCGCCATCAGGCCGTCGCGCCCTTCGCCTTGGGGCGGCGCAGATGTTCATCGAGCCGCGGCATGATCTCGACGAAGTTGCACGGCCGCGAGCGATAATCGAGCTGGTGCGCGAGGATGCCGTCCCAGCCGTCCTTGCAGGCGCCCGGCGAACCCGGCAGGCAGAAGACATAGGTCGCGCCGGCGACGCCGGCGGTGGCGCGGCTCTGGATCGTCGACGCACCGATCTTGGCGTGGCTCAGCATATGGAACGCGATGGAAAAGCCATCCATTCGTTTCTCAAACAACGGCTCGATCGCTTCTGGCGTCACGTCGCGGCCGGTGAAGCCGGTGCCGCCGGTGGTGATGACGGCATCGATGCCGGGATCGGCAATCCATCGGCGCACGATGGCGCGGATAGCCTCGACATCGTCGGTGACGATCTCGCGTGCCGCCAGCCGATGCCCCGCGCCGGTCAGCCGATCCGCCAACGTCGCGCCGGACTTATCGTCGGCGAGGGAACGGGTGTCGGACACCGTCAGCACCGCGATGTTGAGCGGGATGAACTGCTTTGTCTCATCGTTGGCCGTCATCGCCAAATCCCGTGTCAGAGAGACGGGGGAAAGCCGCGAACCGAAAGGACGACGGCGTCGGCGCCGGCTTTCCGATCGGCGGCAATCTCACGATACTCGGGCGAGTCGTGAAATTCCTTAGCCGCTTGATCGTCGGGAAACGACAGGATGACGACTTTGTCGCGCTCCCATGCGCCTTCCAAAATCGCAGGTCGCTCGTCGGCCGCCAGCAATCGCCCCTTGAACTTCCGAAACACATCCGCGAACCGTAATTGATAACGATCATAAAGCTCGCGACGGGTGAACTTCAGTTGCGCAACGATATAGACGGTCATCGCATGCCCTTCGCTAGAGATTATCCGTCGCAAACGTATTGCACGCCTGCACGGTGCCCTGCTGATAGCCGGTCATGAACCAGCGCTTGCGCTGCGCCGCGGAGCCATGGGTAAACGAGTCCGGCACCACGCGGCCAGTTGCCTGCCGCTGCAAGGTGTCGTCGCCGATGGCCGACGCCGTCGTCAGCGCGGCATCGATATCGCCGGCCTCCAGGAAGCCCGGTCGCTTCTTCGATTCGCGATTGACCCAGACGCCCGACAAACAATCCGCCTGCAACTCGACCTTCACCTGCAACGCATTGGCTTCGGCCTTGCTGCCGGCCTGTTGCTGCAGACGTGTCACACGCGGCAGGATGCCGAGCAGGTTCTGGATGTGATGGCCCGCCTCGTGCGCGATGATATAGGCGGCGGTGAACTTGCAGGCGTTGCCCGAACAACCATGGAATCGCGTTTCGACCTGACGGAAGAAACCAGTGTCGAGAAATATCTGCTGATCGGGCGGGCAATAGAACGGCCCCATCGCCGATTGCGCCATGCCGCAGCGTCCGCCGTTGGTGGCGTTCTTGAACAGCACGATGCGCGGCCCCTTGTAGGTCTGGCCGCTGGCCTTGAAGATTTCATCCCAGCGATCGTCAATCTCGCCGAGCACGCCGGCGATCATGCTACCCATCTCGTCAGTGGGAGCACCGGTCTTGGCAGGACCGGAACGACGATCGGTTTGATAGCTCGGTGCCTGTTGGCCGCCGGTGAGGATTTCCGCGCCGCCGATCAGGATTCGAGGATCGATACCGAAGGCGTAGCCGAGCAGACCCAGCACGATGACGGTGCCGATACCGAGGCCACCACCGCCCATCGGCAGGCCGAAACCGCCGCCACCGCCGCCGCCATCGTCGCGGCGATCATCGATGTTGTCGCTGCGGCGGAAGTCATCGTAGCGCATGGTGCATGTCCTCACAGTTCGGATGGCATCGGCCATCGCTCAACGGCCGCACAGACGTAGATTACTCCGGCCGCCAATCAATAGTCCGGCCGGCAATTATTGCCTAGTTTGAATCATTTTCCAATTAAGCCGATTTTTACTTTGCCACGTCAGTGTAGCGCCAGTCGGTTGTTTAGTCCCGCGTCGCCGACAGCGTCGCCTGAGTCAGAGTCATTGAGTCATGGTTGTGTCGCGTCGCGGGGCGTCTGTCAGGGCGCCCCGCACCAAATTCGAGTCTGTACCGCGTACCGAGATTTCCATCCCGAGTACCCAGGTTATCGTCGGCGATTGCGTCGCCGAAATGTCGAAGCTGCCCGCCGGTTCGGTGGATCTGGTGTTTGCCGATCCGCCGTACAACCTGCAGCTCAAGGGCGACCTCAAGCGCCCCGACGAATCCCATGTCGATGCCGTCAACAACGACTGGGACAAGTTCTCCTCCTTCGCCGCCTATGACGATTTCACGCGCGCCTGGCTGCTCGCCTGCCGCCGTATCATGAAACCGTCCGCGACCTTGTGGGTGATCGGTTCCTATCACAACATCTTCCGCGTCGGCGCCATCATGCAGGATCTCGGCTTCTGGGTCCTCAACGATATCGTGTGGCGCAAGTCGAACCCGATGCCGAATTTCCGCGGCCGCCGCTTCACCAACGCGCACGAAACCATGATCTGGGCGGCACGCGACGAAAACGCCAAAAACTACACGTTCAACTACGAAGCGCTGAAGGCCGCCAACGAAGACGTGCAGGCGCGCTCCGACTGGTTGATTCCGCTGTGCACCGGCGAAGAACGGCTGAAGGGCGCGGACGGCAAGAAAGTTCACCCGACACAGAAGCCGGAGGGCCTGCTGGCTCGCGTACTGCTGTCGTCGTCGCGACCCGGCGATCTGATCGTCGATCCGTTCAACGGCACCGGCACCACCGGCGCGGTCGCGAAACGGCTCGGTCGCCGTTACATCGGCTTCGAACGCGACAAGACCTATGCGGCCGCCGCCGAAGCGCGCATTGCCTCCATCCTGCCGCTGCCGGGCGCGACGCTGGCACCGTTCGTCACGGCGCGGGAAGCACCACGCGTGCCATTCGCGGAACTGATCGAGCGCGGCATGATCATGCCGGGGGCAACCCTCTTCGACGCCAAGAAAAAGCACAACGCGCTGGTGCGCGCCGACGGCGCCATCATGCTGGGTGACAAAGTGGGCTCGATCCACCGCATGGGCGCGGTGGCGCAGGGCTCCGGCGCCTGCAACGGCTGGACCTATTGGCATGTCGAGACCAAGAAGGGCCTCAAGCTGATCGACGAGTTGCGGGCGAAAGTCCGCCGCGACATGGCGGCGGCGAGCTGACCGAAAGCATCCGGCGCAGATATTTACGGTCATGGCCAGGAACACCTTCCGGCCATGACCGCATCGTTTCAACAGATGCTCGAGCCATGCAGGATGCGGCTAGCTTTGGTGCGGTCCGCGCATTTCCTTGATGGCCGCGGAGATTCGACGCCACTTGGCAGCTTCTTCCGCCTGCCCGTCCTTCTCCAGATCAGCCGCCTTCTGCGCGGCCTCGGCAATCGCCACCGCGCCACGCTGCACGAACAGTTTTCGAGCGTAATCGCGAACTTCCATGGCCAGCATCGCGTTCTCCCTTTCGTCCGGCCGGGGCGCCAAGCCTCGGCACAACTGGGCTCGCGCATAGAACGCCGCCACCACCGATTTGTTTCATCACGATTCAGATGAAAGTCTTCGCGGTGAGAGCGCCGTGGCTTGTACTGCGACGGCTCATCGCCACATGGAACCGGCCTGGCCGATTCGCGGCCGGCCCTTCACTCCGGACAGGATATCTCCATGCTGAAATTCTATTTCAACGGCTCGCCGAACCCGACCAAGGTCGCGCTGTTCCTTGAAGAAGCCGGTCTTCCCTACGAGCCGGTCGCTATCGACCCCCGCATCGGCGACCAGTTCAAGCCGGATTATCTCGCCGTCAATCCGAACGCCAAGGTGCCGGCCATCGATGACGATGGCGTGAAAGTGTTCGACAGCAACGCCATCCTGCTCTACCTCGCCGAGAAAACCGGAAAATTCCTGCCCGCCGATACGCCGGCCAACCGCGGCGAACTGCTGTCGTGGCTGATGTTCGCCGCCACCGGTGTCGGCCCGTATTTCGGCCAGGCGGTCCACTTCAAGCACTTTGCGCCGGAGAAGATCGATTACGCTCACAACCGTTACCAGTTCGAGGCCTTGCGCCACGCCGGCATCCTCAACGAACGCCTCGCCAGCCGGAAATACGTGGTGGGCGAGACTTACACCATCGTCGACATGGACGTCTGGGGTTGGGCCCGCATGCTGCCCTTCGTCACCAATGACGACGTTTTCACGAAGCTGCCGAATCTCAAGCGGCTGATCGACGAGATCAACGCCCGGCCCGCTGCGGCAAAGGCGATCGCGCTAAAGGAAAGCTTCAAATTCAAAACCGAGATGGACGACGCCGCGCGCGCCGCCATGTTCAAGCATCAGACGACGAAAGTGGCTTGAGGGTCGGCAACATATCCTCTCCTCGTCATGGCCGGATTCGTTCCGGGCATCCACGTCTTTCCCGCTTAAGACGTGGATGCCCGGGAGATAGGCAAGCAAAGCGACGCCGTCCTTCGGACGACTGTGCCCGGGCATGACGGGATATCGCGTCATCACCCCCGTGAGACGTCGATCACCTCGCCAAAACGCTCGTAACGTTCGCCGTTGAAGCGGATCATCTGCAACTGTTCGACCGGAAAATAGTCGGTGGCGCTGGTGTTGATGGTGATGCCCGGCAGCAGCAATCCGTGCGCCACGTTGCGCTGGCTCGCGGCCTGCTTCATCACGTTGCCGCGGGAGAGATCATCGCCGCAACGCTTCAGGATCTCGACCAGCAGTTCGGACACCACGTAGCTGTAGACGGTCAGCGAGTCCTTGCGATCGCCTTCGGGATAATAGACATCGAGAAATTCATTCCAGGCCTTGAAGGCCACATCGTCTTTCCATGCGTCGTCGTTGCCGTCCTTGAGGTAAGCGCTGGAAATCACATTGCGGCAATTCTCGAAGCCGGCCGGCTTGAGCACTGCGCCGACGGAATTGGCGCTGTTGCAAAGATAGTGATCCGGGCTCCAGCCCAATTCCGCCATCTTGCGGATGGTCTGCGCCGCGAACTTCGGCGTCGACATACTGACCACCACATCGCAGCCGGCAGCATGTAATGTCACTACTTGGCTATCCACCACAGGATCGGCCGTCTCGTAGGAGCGCTGCGCCACGATCATCGCGGCACGGTCACCGAGACCATCGCGCAATCCGGTCAATACGTCGCGACCGAAATCGTCATTCTGAAAGAGCACGCCGATTTTGGCCTGCGGTCGCGTCGCCATAATATGCCGGGCGAAGGCGCGTCCCTCGCTCTGGTAGCTCGGGATGAATCCCATGGTCCACGGAAAGTGCGCGGGATCTCCGAACTTGGTCGCACCCGAGGCAACAAACAGTTGCGGCACCTGCTTCGCGTTCATGTATTTCATGATCGCGGAATTGGTCGGCGCGCCGAGCGAACCGAAGATCAATAGTACTTCGTCGTTCTCGACAAGCCGCCGCGTCTGCTCCACCGCTTTCGGCGGGCTGTAGGCATCGTCGTAGCTGAGATAGACGACCCTGCGGCCGTTGATGCCGCCGTGCGCATTGATCATACGGAAATAAGCCGCCGGCAGCTTTCCGAGCACGCTGTATGCGCTCGCGGGTCCGCTATAGGCATTGGTGTTGCCGATGCGGATTTCGGACACAGGCGTAGCCTGCGCGCGGACTGGAATGAATCCAGCGACAACCGCGCCAAGCACCGCGCGGCGGCTCAATCGAAAATCCAGATCTGTCATCGCCTCAGGACGCGGTTTCGATCGCCAGCGCCTTGCGCACGCTGTCGCGCGCCATCATCCGCGCATAGTGATCACCGATCCGGGGGAAATCCGCGCGATTGACGCTGTCGCCTTCCATCCACTGCACCAGTGTGAACAGGTACGGATCGCAAATCGTGTATTGCTCGCCCATCACCCAAGGGCCACGCAGCATGTTCTGTTCGATCATCCTGTAGCAGGCGCTCATGGTCTTCGGCACCATACGCTGCATGTCGGCGAACGAAGATTCTTCCGTCGCCCAGCGATAGCCGCGCATCCGATGCGCGTGCGCGATATGCACCGTCGAGCACAGATAACTGTTGAACGCCTGCACCTCGGCGAATGCGAATGGATCGTCGAGCGGTGCGAGTTGTGCGGCGGGATAGCTTTGCGCGATGAAGGCCAGCATTGCCGGCGTTTCGGTCAGAATGCCGCGATCGGTGATCAGCGACGGCACCCGCCCCTTCGGGTTGATCGCCAGATATTCCGGGCTGTTCTGCTGGTTGGTCTTGAAGCTGATGCGCACCGCTTCATACGGCGCGCCGGCATCCTCCAGCGCGATATGCGAAGCCAGCGCGCAGGTGCCCGGCGTGTAGTAGAGCTTGAACATGATCGGTGCCCGAAATCAGTGCGGATGAGGTCGCGGACGCGGCCGGAATTGACTTGGTACGCCGCCCCCCCCCCGCGCGACAAGCCTTTCCGGTTGCCCGAGCCTGCGTCTTCATGCCATGACGCGACTGTAATCCGGGAGGCAAGAATGACGGTTCTCATCGCGGGCGGCGGCATCGGCGGGCTGACGCTGGCGCTCAGTCTGCATCAGATCGGCGTGCCGTGCCGCGTGTTCGAAAGCGTCAGCGAGTTGAAACCGCTCGGCGTCGGCATCAACGTGCTGCCGCATGCGGTGCGCGAATTGATCGAGCTTGGCCTGCTCGACAAACTCGACGGCATCGGCGTCCGCACCCGGGAGTTGGCATTCTTCTCCAAATACGGCAAACCGATCTGGAGCGAACCGCGCGGGCTGGAGGCCGGCTACAAGTGGCCGCAGTTCTCAGTGCATCGCGGCCAATTGCAGCAGATCCTGCTCGATACCGCGATCGAGCGTCTCGGCGCCGACAACGTCCTCACCAGCCATCATCTGGTCGACTGGACTGAGACGCCGGACGGCGTGCGAGCAAATTTCATCGATAGAGCGACCGGCCAGAGCGTGGGCAGCTATGACGGCACGCTGTTGATCGCCGCCGACGGCATTCATTCCGCGATTCGTGAAAAGCTCTATCCCAAGGAAGGCCCGCCGCTGTGGAACGGCCGCATCCTGTGGCGCGGCATCACCGAGGCGGACGCGTTCCTCTCCGGCCGCACCATGATCATGGCCGGGCACGAAATCCTGAAATTCGTCTGCTATCCGATTTCGCGCGAGCCGAACGCGCGCGGCAAACACCAGATCAACTGGGTCGCCGAGCGTCATATGCCGCCGACCTATCAGTGGCGGCGCGAGGATTATAACCGCACGGCGAAGCTCGACGAATTCCTGCCGTGGTTCGAGAACTGGAATTTCGACTGGCTCGACGTGCCCGGCCTGATCCGAAATTGCCCGCACGCGTATGAATATCCGCTGGTCGACCGCGACCCACTCGACCGCTGGACCTTCGGCCATGTCACGCTGCTCGGTGACGCCGCGCATCCGATGTACCCGATCGGCTCCAACGGCGCGTCGCAGGCGATCCTCGACGCGCGGGTGTTGACGCGCGAAATTCTCGCGCAGGGCGAAGTCCCGGCGGCGCTGGAAGCCTATGAAGCGGAGCGCCGCCCCGCGACGACTGAACTGGTCAAGCTCAACCGCCGGAACGGCCCCGAGCAGGTCATGCAACTGGTCGAGGAGCGCGCGCCGGACGGCTTCAATGTCGTCACCGACGTGTTGTCACAGCAGGAGCTGGAAGACATCGCCGCCAACTACAAGCGCGTCGCCGGCTTTCAGGTGGAAGCGCTCAACGCCAAGCCGCCGATCGTGCCGCAAGCACAGCCATCGGAAATTTCTGACGCGGGGTGACGCGGTTCTTACCTCTCCCCGCTTATGCGGGGAGAGGTCGGCGCGCTGCGCCGGGTGAGGGGCATGGCACAATGCCTACTGTTATCCCCGCACTCACCGACAGCGCCCCTCACCCCAACCCTCTCCCCGCAAGCGGGGAGAGGGAGAAGTCACGCACCCAACCCATGCGCGATCACCTTGCGCATGACATTGGGCAACGCCTCATCGTGAAGTGTTTCTAGCGGCACCCATCGCATACCGTCCGGCGCACGCGTGCGCGCCGGCGCCTTCGCCATATAGACCACAAGCTCCAGCGGGAAATGCGTGAAGACGTGGGTGACGACACCCACCTTGCGATGCCATCGCGTCACGCCCTTAATGGCGGGCGCTTGTGCGAGTGCGTCGACATCCTCGTGCCCCACTAACCATTCCGAGTTCGGCACCTCCGTCATGCCGCCAAGCAAACCTTTCGCCGCGCGGGTCCGCACCAGCAACTGGTCGCCACGCGTCACCACGAAAGCCGCGCCGCGTCGTAACGCGCCGGTCTTCTTCGGCGTCTTGCGCGGAAACGTGTCCTGATCGCCGCGCGTCCGCGCCGCGCAACCGTCGTCGAGGGGACACAGTGAACAGGCGGGCTTCTTCGGCGTGCAGATGGTGGCGCCCAAATCCATCAGCGCCTGCGCGCTATCGCCGGCGCGCGACGGCCCCAGCAACGTCGCAGCCAGTTCCTGAATGCGTGGCTTGGCCTGCGGCAGAGGCTCTTCGACCGCAAAGAGCCGCGACACCACGCGTTCGATATTGCCGTCCACCGGCATCGTGCGACGATCGAACGCGATCGCCGCGATCGCCGCCGCCGTATAGGGGCCGATACCGGGCAGCGTGCGCAGTCCCACCTCGGTATCGGGAAAGCTGCCACCGTGATCGCGCGCCACCGCCACCGCACAGGCATGAAGGTTGCGCGCCCGCGAGTAGTAACCGAGCCCTGCCCACATCCTGAGAACATCATCGAGTGAAGCCCGCGCCATCGCCGCGACATCCGGCCAGCGCGCGATGAACTTTCCGAAATACGGCCCCACCGCTTTTACGGTGGTCTGCTGCAACATGATTTCAGAGAGCCAGACGCGATAGGGATCTGCGGCTTCGCCCGGCAGTGCCCGCCACGGCAGGCGGCGGCGGTGACGGTCGTACCACGCCAGCAGCCGCGCGGGACGATCCGACGCGTCTACTTTCTTCCGTCTGGTTGCCGAGCCTGCTAGAGTCATCGGCGTATCTACGCAAAGCTCATCCCCATGTCCAAGCCCGGCCCGATCACCGCGAAACCGCTATCCACATTGCTGGGCGGGGTGTTCTCCGACGTATTCGCCAAACAGGGTTTCGCCTCGCGCGAACTGGTCACGCGCTGGGCCGAGATCGCAGGGCCCGAGATCGCGCGCCATTCCGAACCGCTGAAGATGCAATGGCCGCGCCCAGTGGAAGGCCAGCCGCAGGAGCCGGCAACGCTGGTGCTCCGGGTCGAAGGGCCGATGGCGCTGGAAATCCAGCATATGTCCGACGTCATTCTGCAGCGGGTCAACCGCTTCCTTGGCTGGAACGCGGTCGGCAAGCTGGCGTTACGACAGGCGCCGCTGTCGCAGCCTCTGGCACGGAAGCCTCCGAAAGCGCCGGACGCCAGCGCCGTGGCGCGGGTCGCCGAAACGCTCGGCCCGATCGAGGACGACGATCTGCGCGCGGCGCTGGCGCGGCTCGGCGCTGCGATCAAGCGGAATTGACGGTTAGTGACCCAGTGCTGGCAGCCGGCTCCTTGGCGCGCCATTGCCACAATCACAGTTTCAAGCTAGCCAGACAGCCTGCACAGGCGTCATCGAACGCCGATTAAGGAGCCTTCCGTTGATGATCACGCGCCGCGCTTTCACCGCTGCCCTGTCGCTGACCGGCCTTGCCGCCGTCGCCGGCCTGTCGCCCTGGCGCTTCATCAGCGAGGCAATGGCACAGAGCCAACTCGCCGCCGACGTCGCCAAGCCGCCGTCCCTCCCCGACATGGGACTGGGCCCGAAGGACGCCGCCGTCACCATCGTCGAATACGCCTCGATGACCTGTCCGCACTGCGCCGCCTTCACCGAGCAGGTATTTCCGAAGCTGAAAGAAGCCTACATCGACACCAACAAGATCCGCTTCGTGTTCCGCGAGTTTCCGCTCGACATCAAGGCGGCCGCCGGTTCGATGCTCGCGCGCTGCATCGCCAAGGACGATCCGCAGAAGTACTTCGCCGCCATCCACACCCTGTTCAAGCAGCAGGAGACCTGGGTGATGGGCAAGACCAGCGAACAACTGACCTTGATCGGCAAGCAGGCGGGCCTGAGCGAGGCCGATGTCGACAAGTGCCTGAAGGATCAGGCGCTGCTCGACAAGATCGCCGCCGACCAGAAATTCGCCAACGAGAAGCTCGGCGTGAATTCGACGCCGACGTTCTTCATCAACGGCGAGATGATCAAGGGCGAAACCTCGTTCGAGGAATTCGATAAGCGGATCAAGGCGATCCTCAAGACCTGATCATCCGGAAGCCAGTGCACCGGCGGCCCTGACAGGCACACCCCCTCGCCAAATTCGAATTTCAGCCCTTTGGCAGCTCTTCCCGCCGGTGCATAGAACCGCGGGAAGTTTTGGCGTGCCGTCATGCGCGCGCCGCGATGTTCTGGTTAAGTCCCGCAAAAGCCATTGGAAAAGCCGGTTTGCGCGGTTGCCCTGCCGGCTGGGGCTCGCCATTGTCCCTTTTCGCGAGATGCGCGACTCAGGGGCTACCCACAATACTACATATGGTATGGTGGCCATGGGCTGATTCGCGTCTTGCCAATAGGGCATGTCATTCATGAAACTTACGCGCCTTCGCCTGCACGGATTTAAATCCTTTGTCGAGCCGACCGACTTTCTGATCGAGCCGGGTCTGACCGGCGTGGTCGGGCCGAACGGCTGCGGCAAGTCCAATCTGGTCGAAGCGCTGCGCTGGGCAATGGGCGAAACGTCCTACAAGTCGCTGCGCGCCACCGACATGGAAGCGGTGATCTTCGCCGGCACCAGCGGCCGCCCGGCGCGCAACCACGCCGAAGTGGTGATGACCATCGACAACGCCGACCGCTCCGCGCCGGCGGCATTCAATGATCAGGAAATCCTTGAGGTGTCGCGCCGGATCGAGCGCGAGGCCGGTTCGGTCTACCGTATCAACGGCGGCGACGTGCGCGCCCGCGACGTGCAAATCCTGTTCGCCGATGCCGCGACCGGCGCACGGTCGCCGGCGCTGGTCCACCAGGGCAAGATCGGCGAAATCATTCAGGCCAAGCCGGAGCAGCGCCGCCGCGTACTGGAAGACGCCGCGGGCGTCGCCGGCCTTCATGCCCGCCGCCACGAGGCCGAGTTGCGGCTGAAGGCGGCCGAAACCAACCTCACCCGCGTTGAGGACGTGATCGGCCAACTGTCGAGCCAGGTCGAGGGCCTCAAGAAGCAGGCGCGACAGGCGATCCGCTATCGTGAGGTCGCCGCCCGCGTGCGCAAGGCGGAGGCCACGCTGTTCCATCTGCGCTGGCTGCAAGCCCACGCCGATGTCAACGACGCCGGCCAGACCCATGACCTCAGCGTCCGCGAGATGGCCGAGCGGACCCAGCATCAGGCCGAGGCCGCGCGTATCCAGGCGATCCGCGCCACCGAGTTGCCGGCACTACGCGACGCCGAAGCCCGCGCCGCCGCCGGGCTGCAACGCCTCAACAACGCCCGTGAGATGCTCGATCGCGAGGAACAGCGCGCCAAGGAACGCGTGGTCGAACTCGACCGCCGGCTGACGCAGTTCTCCGCCGACGTCGAGCGCGAGCAACAGCAGAATCTCGATGCCGACGCGGCACTGGCGCGGCTTGACACCGAGGACACCGAACTCAAGGAGGAGATTCGCACCCGCGTCGAACTGCGCAGCGGCGTCGACGAACGCGTCTCGGAAGCCGAGGCGACGCTGGCGGCCGCCGAACGCACCTTCACGGAGCTGACCACGGCGCTGGCAGACCTCACCGCGCGTCGCAACCAGTTCGAAGCCAACGTGCGGACACATCGTGACCGGCTGGCGCGGCTCGACCACGAGATCGCCACCGTCAATGCCGACGTCGAACAGATCGCGGCGCAGACCAGCGGCTTCGGCGATGTCGATGCACTCGCCGGCGCGGTCGAGGCGGCGCAGGAGATGCTGGGCCAAGCCGAGTACACGGTGCAGACCGCAGAAACCACGCATGTCGTGGCGCGGCAGGCGCTGGAAGCGAGCCGTGCACCGCTGACCGAAGCCGACAAGCGGGTGCAGCGCCTCGAAACCGAAGCGCGCACGCTGTCGAAGATTCTCAACGGCGAAACCAAGAACCTGTGGCCGCCGATCATCGACGGCGTCACCGTCACCAAGGGCTATGAGAAAGCCATCGGCGCGGTGCTCGGCGACGATCTCGATGCGCCGGTCGATCCCTCCGCGCCGATGCGCTGGACCGACACCGGCGTTCTCGAAGGCGACCCGGCGCTGCCGGAAGGCGTCGAAGCGTTGTCCGCTCACGTGCAGGCACCGCCGGAACTGGCGCGCCGGCTGGCGCAGATCGGCGTCGTTGCCAAGGAGCGCGGCGCGGAGCTGGTATCGCAGCTCAAGACCGGCCAACGGCTGGTGTCGCTGGAAGGCGACGTCTGGCGCTGGGACGGCTTCATCACCGCCGCGCACGCGCCGACCGGTGCCGCGCGTCGCCTCGCCGAGCGGGCCCGTCTGGTCGATATCGAGAACGAACTGGAGCAGGCTCGCGAGGACGCGGCGCTGAAGCGCGGCGCCTTGGAAACCGCCGACGCAGAACTCAAGACGGCCGCAGCCGAGGAAGCCGCGAGCCGCGAGGCCTTGCGTGCCGCCCGCCGCGAGGTTGACGCCGCGCGCGAACGCCTTGCCAATGCCGAACGCGAGATCAACCGCCACGCCGCGCGCAAATCGGCGCTGACCGAGGCACAGACCCGTCTCGCCGCGGATCGCGCTGAAGTCGAAGCCGCGCACGCCAGCGCGCAGGACATGCTGGCCGAACTGGCGCCGAGCGACGAAGCCGAAGCGCAGCTCGCAGCCGTGCGCGGCGAGATCGAAGGCCATCGCCGCCTCGCCGCGCAGGTCCGCGCCGAAGCGCAGGCTCTCGCCCGCGAGGCCGAACTCGCCGATCGGCGCGTGCAGGCGATCATCGCCGAGCGCGACCAGTGGCAGTCCCGCAAGCAGAGTGCGGCATCGCAGATCGCCACCATCGAGGCGCGCGTCACCGAAGTGCGCGCTGAACGCGCCGAGCTTGAGGATGCGCCGGCACTGTTCGCCGAGAAGCGCGACGCCCTCATCACAGAAGTCGAGCACGCCGAGGCCGACCGCCGCGCCGCCGCCGATGCACTGGCCGAGGCTGAGGCCATGATGGCCGAGACCGACCGCGTCGCCAAGCTGACGCTGGAAGCGCTGTCCGCCGCGCGCGAGGCCACCGCCCGCGCCGAGGAGCGGATGGAAGCCACCAAGCGGCGGCTGGAAGATGTCGAGCGCGAAATCCATGACGTGCTGGAGATCGAGCCAAACGGCCTCGCCGCCATCGCCGAGATCAAGCCCGGCGATGAGTTGCCGCCGCTCGACGACACCGAAGCCGAACTGGAAAAACTGCGCCGTGACCGCGAGCGGCTCGGCGCCGTCAACCTGCGCGCCGAGGAAGAGCTGCGCGAGGTCGAAACCCAGCACACGGGACTCGCCACTGAACGCGATGATCTGGTGGAGGCCATCAAGAAGCTGCGTACCGGCATCCAGAGCCTCAACCGCGAAGCGCGCGAGCGTCTGCTGACCTCGTTCCAGACCGTCAACGAACACTTCAAGCGGCTGTTCACCCAACTCTTCGGTGGCGGCGAGGCCGCGCTGCACCTGATCGAAAGCGACGATCCGCTGGAAGCCGGGCTCGAGATCATCGCCAAGCCGCCAGGCAAGAAGCCGCAATCGCTGTCGCTGCTGTCGGGCGGTGAGCAGGCGCTGACCGCAATGGCTCTGATCTTCGCGGTGTTCCTCACCAACCCGTCGCCGATCTGCGTACTGGACGAAGTCGACGCACCGCTCGACGACCACAACGTCGAACGGTTCTGCAATCTCCTGAACGAGATGACCAGCGTGACCGAGACCCGCTTCATCGTCATCACGCACAACCCGATTACCATGGCACGCATGAACCGGCTGTTCGGTGTCACCATGGCGGAACGCGGCGTGTCACAGCTGATGTCGGTCGATCTCGATGCCGCGGTGGAGATTCTCGACCAGCACGTGGCGTGACCTTCAGGTCGTCATGGCCGGATTTATTCCGGCCATCCACGCCCTGATTTGCTACGGTTGCCTTTGAAGACGTGGATGCCCGGATCAAGTCCGGGCATGACGGTCTCGTGCCGCAGGTGGCTTCGGTCCTACCATGATCTCTCCCGACCTTCCCGCGTCGCTACGCGCCGTACTCGAACAGCAGGCACATGGCCTGTCGCGCGGCGATACCGCCACACGCGCCGCGACCATTTCGCGAACCTACCGCGACGGCGGCAATTCCGGGACAATCCGCAGCGACGCCGATGCATTGGCTTACGCGCTGGCGCGGATGCCGGCGACTTACGCCGCTGTTGCCGCCTGTCTCAACGCACTGACGGACGCGCGCGAGGACTTTCGTCCTGAAAGCCTGCTCGACGTCGGCGCAGGGCCGGGCACCGCGACATGGGCTGCATTGCAGGCCTATCCGTCGCTACAGCGAGCGAGCCTGCTCGATGCCAACACCGCATTGCGCCGGCTGGCGCTGACGCTTGCCGCCGAACAGATGCAGGACACTCCGCTCGACTATCAGCAAGCCGATGCACGCTCTGGGATCGTGGCCATGCCGCAAGCCGATCTGGTGATCGCCAGCTACATGATCGGCGAACTGACGCAAGAAGCCCGCGCCGCTTTCGCGACCGAGCTGTGGCACAAGACACGCGACACGCTGCTGGTGGTCGAACCCGGAACACCGGCCGGCTATGCCCGTATCGTCGCGCTGCGTTCCCAATTAATCACGCAAGGCGCGCATGTCATCGCACCCTGCCCGCACGATCTCGCCTGTCCGCTCGATAAGCCGGACTGGTGCCACTTCGCGCAACGCCTCGCCCGCTCGCGCGCGCACAAGCAGATCAAGGGCGCGGAGCTTCCGTTCGAGGACGAGAAATTCATCTATGTCGTGCTCACGCGCGATGCCGTCGCGCAACAGCCGGCGCGAATACTGGCAACGCCGCTGGTCACCAAGGCCGACATGCGCCTCAAGCTTTGCCAGCCTGACGGCAGCGTGAGCATTGCGAGCGTACCCCGCCGCGACAAGGCCGCTTATGCACGCATGCGTCGACTCGGTTGGGGCGACAGGATGCCGCCTGCGGAGAGCGCCTCGCCCGACCTATGACGGCCGGGAAAACACGTAAATCAATCCGGTCAGCATCAGCAGCGCCACCGCCGCCGTCAGCCACGGCCCGGGATGGCCGCCGAACCAGAACAGCGCGAAACCGATCGCCATGCCGCCCAGCGCCATCAGCTTGGCCTTGACCGGAATGGCGCCGCGCGCCCGCCAGTTGCGCAGCAACGGCCCGAATTGCGGATGCTGCAACAACCAGTTTTCCAGCCGGGGCGAAGACCGCGCGAAACAGGCCGCCGCAAGAATGAGGAACGGCGTGGTCGGCAGCACCGGCAGGAACGCACCGATGAAGCCCAATACGACGAAACCAATGCCCAGCGTCAGAAAAACTCCGCGCATCAGCCGTGGCACGGTCGGGCGCGCGGGCGCTTCACCTTCTGCTCCGGCAGCGAACGGCGGCCTGCCCGCGATCATGCGTCTGTCGTCCTGTCGTACCACGCTTAACGTCCCACTTTGCTTCACACAGAAAAATCCGAGAGGCAAATTGAACATTTCCAAGGGCCACCACGACCAAGAAGCGCCGCTTTGCGTGGCCCCTGCCGTTTGCGGAAAATTTCGTCTACGGTGAGCGTCTTTATGTCGTCCCCTTCAGGAGCCTCCCCATGTCGACCGGCTGGATTGTCCTTGGCGTCATCGTCGTCCTCGCCTTCATCGCCTTTGCCGCCTACAACCGGCTGGTCGCGCTGAGCCAGCGCGTCAATCAGGCATTCGCCGACATCGACGTGCAGCTCAAGCAACGTCACGACCTGATTCCGAACCTCGTCGAAACGGTGAAGGGTTACGCCCAGCACGAGCGCGGCACGCTTGACGACGTCATCAAGGCGCGCAATTCGGCGATGGCGGCGCAAGGCCCCGCGCAGGTCTCGGCGGCGGAAAATCAGTTGAGCGGTGCGCTCGGCCGGCTGATCGCGCTGTCGGAGGCCTATCCGGACCTCAAGGCTAATACCAACTTCCAGCAGTTGCAGACCGAATTGTCGGACATCGAAAACAAGATCGCCGCCAGCCGCCGCTTCTTCAACAACGCGGTTCAGGAATACAACACCGGCATCCAGCAGCTTCCGGCGGCGCTGTTCGCCGGCACGTTCGGCTTCACCAAGAAGGATTTCTTCGATCTCGGCGAAACCCGCACACAGGTCGAGCAGGTGCCTTCGGTGAAGTTCTGATGTCTCACAAGCGCGCGAACATGCGCACGGCCGGCTCTCTCCCCCCTTGTGGGGGAGAGGTGGAGAGGGGGGTAAGCCTCACGATCATCATGCGTGGTTTACCCCCCTCCCTGACCCTCCTCCACAAGGGGGGAGGGAACAAAGAAACTCCACGCAAGACAATGTAACCAGGCGCAGACGATGGCAGCCTACGGCCTCTATACGCACATCGCTTCGAACAAGATGCGTTCGATGTTGCTGCTCGTCGGGCTGTTCGTCCTCGTCTACGTCATGGTGTTCGCCGGTGCGTTGCTCGCCGAGGTGCTGCTGCATAACAACCGTGCCGTCGACTACTATCTCCGTGCCGCGTGGCGCGACATGTACGCGGCGATCCCGGTGGCGACCGTCGGCGCGGCGGCATGGATCGTGATCGCCTATTTCTTCCATCAGAAGATCATCGATCTCGTCACCGGCGGCCGCGATGTGACGCGGGCCGAGCAGCCCCGCCTCTACAATCAACTGGAAAACCTTTGCATCTCGCGCGGCATTCCGATGCCGAAGCTCAAGGTCATGGACAGCCCGGCGCTGAACGCTTTCGCGACCGGCCTCAATCCCCGGCAATATGCCATCACCGTCACTAGCGGATTATTGAATAATCTCGACGATGCCGAGGTCGAGGCGGTGCTCGGCCACGAACTGACCCACATTCGCAACGGCGACGTGCAGTTGATGGTGGTCGCGGTGATCATCGCCGGCGTCGTCGGCTTCTTCGGTGAACTGTTCTTCCGCATTTTCTTCAACAACGGCTTTCGCATCGGCAGCGGCCGCTCGTCGTCCTCGGACAGCGATCGCAAGGGCGGCGGTGGCGGCGGCGCGATCGTCGCGGTGCTGATCGCGGTGGCGCTGATCGCGCTGGCATGGATATTGTCGCAGGTGGTGCGGTTTGCTTTATCGCGCTCGCGCGAATTCCTGGCCGATGCCGGCTCCGTCGAATTGACCAAAAATCCCGACGCGATGATCTCCGCGTTGCGCAAGATCGAAAATCGCGGCGAGTTGCCGGGTGCGACCTCGGCGGTGATGGAGATGTGCGTCGACAATCCGCGCGAGGGATTTGCCGATCTGTTCGCGACGCATCCCTCCGTCGACGAACGCATCAAGGCGCTGGTGAAATTCGCCGGGGGCCACGATCCCGGACCGCTGGCGCTGCCGGAAGACGAAACCGCCGCAGCGGACACTACTGAGGCGCCGACGCATGGGCCGTGGAGCGACGAGCCCGCGCGGCCCGCGCCCGGCGGACATTCCAATCCCCCGCCCGGCCCGCTGCCGATTCCGGGCCCACTTCAGGGCCCCTGGGGCCGCCACTGAGCGCGCATCAAGGCCGGCCGCGGTTGTTAACCCACTTTGGCGGGATTAACGTTATCGACGACCTCGAACGTTGAAATCTCCCTCGTTTCTGCCATCTTCACGGCCAAAGTCGGCGCAATGTGGGACTGCGGCAGCTTCGTCAGAAGCCGCCCGCAATGGGACAGGGGCGTGAACCTTCATGCCCGCTTCAAAAACAGCGCATAAAGGAACGTCATGGCGAAACCAGCAGTGATTGTCGTGGGTGCGGACAAGGGCGGCGTCGGGAAAACCACCGTCTCGCGCACGGTGCTCGATTATTTCAGCGCCAACAATGTCCCGACCCGGGCGTTCGATACGGAATCACCACGCGGCACGCTGAAGCGTTTCCATCCCGACATCACCGAAATCGTCGATATGACGGCGACCGCCGATCAGATGAAGATCTTCGATACGCTGAATTCGGCCGCCCCGTCGGTGACCGTGATCGACGTCCGTGCCGGCCTGTTGTCGCCCGCACTGGCCTCGCTGCGTGATATCGGCTTCCTCGACGCCGCCAAGTCCGGTCAGATCACCTTCGCCGTGTTCCATATTCTCGGGCCCTCGATCGCCTCGCTCGACGAGATCGCGGAGACCGCCAACTTCATGGACGGCGCGAAGTATTTCCTGGTGAAGAACTTCATCAACAACACCAGCTTCTTCGAATGGGATCAGGCGACCTACAATTCCTACTTCCACCGCATCAAGGGCGCCACCGAACTGACAATCCCGAAGCTCAACGAAATGGCATTCGAACAGGTGGAAGTGGCCTCGGTGCCGTTCCTGCAATTCGTCGCCAACAAGGGGCCGAAGGACGAAGCCGCGAACTACTCCTTCGTGCTGCGCGGCTACGTCCGCCACTGGCTCGCCAATGTCTGGAGCGAGTTCGACCGCATCAAGCTGACCGATATCGTCGGCAAGGACAAAGACAAGGACAAGGCCGCCACCTCAACCGACAAACCGGCGGCCAAGGCGGCCGGCGAAAAATAGCCGGTCCCCGAGCGCAGGGGGCTGGATCGGGCGCGAAATATCCCTGATATAGCGCCATGCGCCGAACGCCCGCTTATATCATCTGCTCGCCGCGGCCGCAGGTCGGCAAAACGCTGATCGCGCGGCTGTTGTGCGAATTTCTGTTGCTGCAACGGGGCGGCGTGGTCGGCTTCGACGTCAATCTGAAAGAGCCGACACTGCTCGATTTCCTGCCGCGGACCACGGAAACCGCCGAAATCGACGACACCTTTGGCAAGATGGCGCTGATGGATCGCCTGATCCTCAGCGACGGCATCGCCAAGGTCATCGACCTCGGCTTTCATGCCTTCGATGAATTCTTCAAGATGACCGGCGAGATCGGCTTCTTCAAGGAAGCCGCGCGGCGCGGCATCGTGCCGATGGTGCTGTTCGTCGCCGACAGCGACCGGCTATCGATCCGCAGCTACGCGACGCTGCAAACGACGGTGCCGGCGCGTGCCCTCATCACCGTTAACAACGAATACGTGCTGCGCGGGGAAATGCCGGCGATCTTCGCTCAGGGCCGACAGTTACAGTTGCCGGCGCTGCCGGCGTTCCTCAACACTTACATCGACCGCACGTCGTTCTCGTTCACCGGCTTCCTGCGCGGCCAGAGCGACAGATCCAGCGAGTTGCATCAATGGATTCGCGACACCTATTTCAGTTTTCGCGAGCTTGAACTGAGTTTGTTGCTACAAGGCGGCTGAAGAGACCCTCGATCTCGTCATGGCCGGGACAAGCCCGGTGATGACGCAGCAATATTGGACAGCCCAATCCTTCGCGATGAGACCTGCTTCTCAATGCCCGTCGAACTGCATCAGCGTGCGCACCGGCACGTTCATGCCGCGCAGCTTGTCGGCGCCGCCGAGAGCCGGCAAATCAATGATGAAACAGGCGGCGCAGACCTCTGCACCGATGTGGCGCAACAACTTCACCGCCCCTTCCGCGGTGCCGCCGGTGGCGATCAGATCATCCACGAGAATGACACGCTCGCCGGGTGCGATGGCGTCGACGTGCATTTCCATTTCGTCGGTGCCGTATTCAAGCGCATAGGCCATTCGCACGGTCTGGTGCGGCAGCTTGCCCTTCTTGCGGATCGGCACGAAGCCCGCCGAGAGCTGGTGCGCCACCGCGCCGCCGAGAATGAAGCCGCGCGCCTCGATGCCCGCGACCTTGTCGATCTTCGAGCCGGCCCACGGATGCACCAGTTGATCGACCGCGCGACGGAACGCCCGCGCATCGCCGAGCAGCGTCGTGATATCGCGAAACAGGATGCCCGGCTTCGGATAATCCGGAATGGTGCGGACTGCGGCTTTCAGATCGTCTTCAAGGACCATGGGTGTTCACATCCGATCGTGTTGGCATCGCCTCTCAGTCCCCTCCCCACAAGGGGGAGGGGAGTAATACGTGCTTCGTCGCTTCGCTCCTCGCAATGACGAATTCAGACGCTACGCATTTCCCTGCCCCAGCCGGAACGCGTTCTCGACGATGCGCAGACCCACCTCACCGCCCAGCGACATCAGCGACTCGGGGTGAAACTGCACGCCGCCGACCGGCAACGTCTTGTGTTCGATCGCCATCGCTACGCCGTCGTCCGTTGAAGCGGTGACCTGCAACACCTCCGGCATGCTGTCGCGTTTGACATAGAGCGAGTGATAACGGCCGATGGTGATCTCGTTCGGCAAGCCATGCATCAAGGTGCCGCCACGCACCGCGACCCGCGACGGCCGCCCGTGCGCCGGTTGCGCCAACTGCCCGAGCTGGCCGCCAAAGTATTCGCCGATCGCCTGCACGCCGAGGCAGACGCCGAACACCGGCAGCTTCTTTGCGAGCGCGGTGTTGATGGTCTGCCTGATGCCGAAATCCTCCGGCCGCCCCGGCCCCGGCGACAATACCAGCAGATCGTAATTGCCGCCGTTGAGCATCGCCTGCGCGTGCTTGTAGCGGGTAACGCTCACCTCCGCGCCGACCTGCCGGAAGTAATCCGCCAGCATGTGCACAAAGCTGTCATCGTGGTCGATCAGCAGCACGCGCTTGCCGGAGCCGGTGGCGTCCGGCGCGACGCTCGAGAGCGGCTTCGGCGGATCGCCGCGCAGCGCCTGAAACAGCGCCGCCGCCTTGGTCTGGCACTCGCGATCTTCCGCCGCTGGATCGCTGTCGAACAGGCAGGTAGCGCCGACGCGCACCTCGGCCAGGCCGTCCTTCATGCGAATGGTGCGGATGGTGAGGCCGGTATTGATCGAGCCGTCGAAACCGACCACGCCGAACGCGCCCGCGTACCACCGTCGCGACGAGCGCTCGTTATCCTCGACGAATTGCATCGCCCATTTCTTCGGCGCGCCGGTCACCGTCACCGCCCAGGCGTGGGTGAGGAAAGCATCGAGCGCATCGAAGCCGGGGCGCAGGATGCCCTCGACGTGATCGACGGTGTGGAACAGTTTCGAATAGGTTTCGATCTGCCGCCGCGCGAGCACTTTGATCGTTCCCGGCATACAGATGCGCGCCTTGTCGTTACGGTCGACGTCGGTGCACATATTGAGTTCGAATTCGTCCTTCTGCGAATTCAGCAGCTCGCGAATTTTCTCGGCGTCACCGATGGCGTCGGCGCCACGAGCGATGGTGCCGGAGATCGGACAGGTTTCGATACGGCGGCCATCGGAGCGCACGAACATTTCCGGCGATGCCGACACCAGAAACTCGCCATGGCCGAGATTGACCAGACCGCCATAGGGCGACGGATTGATCCGGCACAGCCGCTGAAAGACTTCGGCCGGCGTACGCTCACACGGTTCGCCGAATAGTTGTCCCGGCACCGCCTCGAATAGATCGCCGCGCGCGAAGGATGCACGCGCGGTCTCGACCGTCGCCTGATACTCGCCCGGCGCGTGATCGGTGAAGCCTTGCCGGCCGGTCTTCGCGTAAACACTTTCGCCGGTATCGGTAGGCAAGCCTTCGGTGGATCGGCCGTTGTAGGCGAATTCGAAATTCAAGGTAACGCCGCGGCCGGTCGCGCGGTCATAAGCAAGCAGGCGGTCCGGAACGAACAGGACGATGTCACGCTGATCGGCCTCGCGCGCGCGCCGCTGCACCAGATCTTCCATCTGGAATACGAGATCGTAGGCAAACGCACCGTAAAGCCCGAGCAGCGGATCGATCGGCGATGCCAGCACCGCGACGATGGCTCGCACCAGCGACATCGCGCTGGCGCGGCGGGTACGCTGATCCTCATCGATCGGCGCTTCACCGCGCAGGATGTTTCCGGCAAGCTGCGTGGGCGCGGTTTCGGTGATCTCGAACGCGGGATCACGCAACGTCGCGCCAAGAAACGCAACCAGCACCTCGCCGCGCTTGTTGAGCGCGCGGATTTCAAATCGGGTGCCGACCGTCTCCACCGCCAGCGGCGGATCGGCAAAACCCATGTCGAAGCTCTCGTAGCGGCCCGGCACCGTGGTACCCGAGGATAACACCACGCCACGGCGGCGATCGAGCAGATCGATCAGGGTATCGAGCGCCGCACCGCCGGTGAAGTGCGCCACGGTACGCGAAACCTCAAGACCACCGGCAGTCCGGTAGCTCGCTTGTGCGGGAAGCAGAAAGACAGTCCTGTTCATGGCATTCTCTTACGAAACTTGCCGAAGGAGCGCCACACAGGACAGGAATGCCAGATCACGAAAAAAGGCCGCCGTACTGCGAGGCGACCTTGACGATTGGGAAAACGAAATCGCACTGGCCACCTTCAGAAGGTGCGCCACCACAGACGGCTCTGGGACACGGTGCTCATGGCCGGCAAATCACCACGCCGGCGCGTCGGCGTCAAGAGTGGCCAAAGCCTTGCGGTATTGGTCACGCCAACCCCGCCGCAGCGGCGTCCCAGGTCAGGATGGTAAAATCGAGGTCACCCACGCCCTCTTCGACCACGCTCCAGCCGAGTTCCTCGTAGAGTGAGCGCCGTGATGGCCGTGCGGTGAGATAGACCTTGGGCACGCCCAGATCCAGCGCGTAACGGGCTGCGTGAGCGATCAATTGCCTGCCGATGCGACGCGAGCGGAATTCCGGCTCGATCCAAACCGCCGCGACCCATGGCGTATATTGCGGCCGCTCGTCGAGGTCGGATGCGATCACCGACGCGGTGCCCGCGAACACCGCTCCCTCGTGGGCGACGAAAGCACGCGGCATACCGCCCGAGGCCAGCCCCTCCTTCATCCGCTCGGTGATGTAATCGAGCGGCACGCCATGCGGCTGCCACCACGCGCGCCAGATCCGGTCGGCGACGGAATCGAAAAACTCCGGCCGATCCGTCAGATTGGAAATGGTGATGCCCATGGTCATGTGTCTGGCATAGGCAACGGTTCGTGGCCGGTCAATCCGACATCAAATGCCGTTTCCATCCTCTCGCGGCCTGCTCTAAAATTCCGGCCATCCGAAAGACTCTTCGAACTCAGGGAGAACATGATGACGTTCAAGGTTGAAAGCGACAGCTTCAAGGATGGCGACTACCTCGGCAAGGACCACATCCTGTCCGCCGATTTCGGATTCGGCTGTGCCGGCGGCAACAGGTCGCCGCATCTGCGCTGGAGCGGCGTGCCGGAAGGCACCAAGAGCTTCTCCGTCACCTGCTTCGATCCCGACGCGCCGACCGGGAGCGGCTTCTGGCACTGGGTGGTGGTCAACATTCCAGCCAACATTACCGAGCTCGCGCTGGATGCGGGTAACCCCGCAAGCGGCAAACTGCCGGCGGGCGCGTTGCAGACCCGCACCGATTTCGGCGCGGCCGGCTATGGCGGCCCCTGCCCGCCGGAAGGCGACCATCCGCACCGCTATTTCTTCACCGTGCATGCCGTGAAAGGCGAAATCTCCGCCACCCCCGAGACGTCAGCCGCCGTGGTCGGTTTCCAGCTTCACTTCAACACGCTGGCGAAGTCGGCCGTGATGGGACTGTTCAAGCGATAAACGGAAGCGGCGCGTCCGGAGGACGGCCTCTCCACAACAACGTCGTCCCTGCGAAGGCGGGGACGACTACTCGTTTTCAATCGGCGGCTCACGTCGTTCGCTTAGTCGTTCTCGCGATCTCAAATCACCGGCACAAACAAAAAGCCCCCGCAAAGCGGGGGCTTTTCATTCTAGATCAGGTCCGTGCGATCAGTGCGCGTTGGCCCAGACCTTTTTCTTGGTGAAGTAGAGCAGGCCCGCGAAGATGATGAGGAAGATCATCACCTGCATGCCGAGGCGCTTGCGCGCTTCGAGATGCGGCTCCGCGGCCCACATCAGGAACGTCGCCACGTCGTGCGCATATTGCGAAACGGTCTGCGGCGTGCCGTCGTCGTAGGTCACCTGGTCGTTCGACAGCGGCTTCGGCATCTTGATGGCGTGACCGGGGAAGTACTTGTTGTAGTACGAACCCTCGGGGACAGTGATGCCAGCCGGCGGATTGTCGGCATACCCTTGCAGGATCGCATCGACGTAGTTCGGACCCTGCTCCTGGAACTGGGTGAAGAAGTCGAAGATGAACTGCGGGAAACCGCGGGCATAGGACCGCGCCTTGGCAATCAAGGACAGGTCCGGCGGCAGCGCCCCGCCGTTGGAAGCGCGAGCAGCGTTATCGTTCGGGAACGGCGCCGGGAACTTGTCGGCGACGCGGCCCGGACGCTCGAACATCTCGCCGGCGTCGTTGGGACCATCCTGCACCTTGTAGTCGGCCGCAACTGCCGCCGCCTGCGCCGGAGTGAAGCCTGGGCCACCCTCATCGGCCAGATTGCGGAAGTGCAACAGGTTCATCGAGTGACAGGTCGAGCAGACTTCCTTGTAGACCTTGTAGCCGCGCTGCAAGGCACCACGATCGAACTTGCCGAACGGACCAGCGAACGACCAGGACAGCGACGGCGGGTTCTCGGAGTGATCCGCCGCCTTGGCCTGCTGCACACCGCCGGTGAGCAACGCGGCACCAGCCAGCAGCGCCACCGCGATCGACGCAACGGCCTTCTTGCCGGACTTCGCCAGCACGTCGTCAGCGATCGAGTTCGGCACCGCGCGCGGCGTCTCGATGCGGCTGAGGATCGGCAGCACGATCAGGAAGTAAGCGAAGTAGCAGAACGTCAGGATGCGACCGACGGTGACATAGATACCCTCAGCCGGCTTGCCGCCGAGCCAACCCAACAGCACGCAGATCACGACGAAGATCCAGAAGAACTGCTTGGCAAGCGGACGATAGCGCAGCGAACGGGTCTTGGCGCTGTCGAGCCACGGCAGGAAGGCCAGCACGAGGATCGCGCTGAACATCGCAATGACACCGCCGAGCTTGCTCGGGATCGAACGCAGGATTGCGTAGAACGGCAGGTAGTACCATTCGGGCACGATGTGCGCCGGGGTGACGCCCGGGTTGGCCTGCACGTAGTTCTCCGCATCGCCGAGGTAGTTCGGCATGTAGAAGATGAACCATGCGAAGAAGATCAGGAAGCAGGCCATGCCGAACCCGTCCTTGATGGTCGCGTAAGGCGTGAACGGCACGGTATCCTTCTCGGTCTTCGGCTCGACGCCGGCCGGGTTGTTCTGACCGGCGACGTGCAGAGCCCAGACGTGCAGCACGACGACGCCGGCAATCACGAACGGCAGCAGGTAGTGCAGCGAGAAGAAGCGATTCAGCGTCGGATTGCCGACCGAATAGCCACCCCACAGCAGCGTCACGATGCTCTCGCCGACGTAAGGAATTGCCGAGAACAGGTTGGTGATGACGGTGGCGCCCCAGAAGCTCATCTGGCCCCACGGCAGCACGTAGCCCATGAAGCCGGTGGCCATCATCAGCAGATAGATGATGACGCCGAGGATCCAGAGCACTTCGCGCGGCGCCTTGTATGACCCGTAGTAGAGACCGCGGAACATGTGGATGTAGACGGCAATGAAGAACATCGACGCACCGGCGGCGTGCATGTTGCGCAGCAGCCAGCCGTAGTTGACGTCACGGACGATCGCCTCAACCGAGTTGAAGGCCATATCGACGTGCGGCGTATAATGCATCGCCAGGATGATGCCGGTGACGATCTGAAGCGCCAGCATCATCGAGAGGATGCCGCCGAAGGTCCACCAGTAGTTCAGGTTGCGCGGCGTCGGATAGGCCACGAACGAGGAATGGATAAGGCCGCCGATCGGCAGGCGCGTTTCCAGCCATTTCAGAAAGCCGTTTTGTGGCTGGTAGGTCGAGGGTCCGCTCATGATGCGATCCTAGAAATTATGCGGCAGCGCTGTTGACGAAGGCTATGCGAAGACGTGCGAAAGCCAACATCAACCAATCTGAACCTTGGTGTCGGAAACAAACTTGTAGGGGGGAATCGGCAGGTTGGCCGGCGCGGGCCCCTGTCGGATGCGGCCGGAGCTGTCGTACTGCGATCCATGGCAAGGGCAGAAGAAGCCGTCATAATTGCCCTCATGAGCGATCGGAATGCAGCCAAGGTGGGTGCAGATGCCGATCACAACCAGCCAGTTGTCATGGCCTTCCTTGACGCGGGCCTGGTCCGTTTCCGGGTCCGGCAGGCTCGCGACCGGAACGGCGCGCGCCTCGTCGATCTGCTTCTTGGTGCGGTTCATGATGTAGATCGGCTTGCCGCGCCAGAACACCTTGATGTCCTGACCGGACGCGATCGGGGTCAGATCGACCTCGATCGGAGCACCAGCGGCAACCGTTGATGCGTCAGGATTCATTTGTGAAATCAGCGGCCAGACGAAAGCTGCCGCCCCCACTGCGGCAGCGGCTCCCGTAGCCACGTAAAGGAAATCACGGCGTGTCGGATCCGCCGAAGACGCTGTCGTCACGATTCCAAACCCTTTCTCTCCTGCAACCAGCCCCCAATCCCGGAAAGAGCCGCGAAAGCGGCCGGGACGGACTGCCGGCGCCCGCGACCCCCGCGGCGGCAGAATGTGACCGCATATCCCGCCCGAACGGGCAGAACAGACAGTCCAGAATCGTTCTATTGGCACCCTTGCCGATGGAGCGCAAGCCCGCTATCGGCTGAGCCGCGTGCAATGCACGAAAACCGCTGAATCCGGCGAAAGATTTCCGTCGTCTCAGTGGTCCCGAAAGGACGGCGTCCATGCAGATCGCGCTCTATCAGCCCGACATTCCCCAGAACACCGGAACGATTCTGCGGCTGTGTGCCTGCCTGCGGGTTGACGCCCATATCATCGAGCCCGCCGGCTTCCCGATTTCGGACCGGCACTTCCGCCGTTCCGGCATGGATTACCTCGACCAGGTCAGCATCACCCGGCACGATTCCTGGACCAAATTCGAGCAATGGCGCGCGGCGTCAGGGGCGCGGCTACTGCTGTTCACCACCAAAGGCAGCCGCTCCTACCTTGATCACAGCTATAAGCCGACCGATATCCTCCTTTTCGGGCGGGAAAGCGCCGGCGTCCCCGAGGCCGTCGCGGACGTCGCCGACGCCCGGCTCCTGATCCCGATCGCGCCCGGCCTGCGCTCGCTCAATGTCGCCATGGCGGCGGCCATGGCGGTGGGCGAGGCGCTTCGCCAGACCGACACGACCATGCTGGAGACCAGCCGGTGAGCTATGCCGTCAAGGAAATCTTCCTGACTTTACAAGGCGAAGGCGCCCATGCCGGCCGCGCCGCGGTGTTCTGCCGGTTCTCGGGCTGCAACCTATGGAGCGGCCGGGAGGAAGATCGCGCCTCAGCGGTCTGCACGTTTTGCGATACAGACTTCGTCGGCATGGACGGCACGCTAGGCGGGCGCTATGGCACCGCCGACGACTTGGCCGACACTGTGGCCGCGCAATGGGCCGGCACGAGCGAGCGTTACGTGGTATTGACCGGTGGCGAGCCGCTGTTGCAGGTGGACGAGGCGCTGGTGGCGGCACTGCACGCGCGTGGCTTCACCATCGCCATCGAGACCAACGGCACCGTCGATCCGCCGAACGGCATCGACTGGATTTGTGTCAGCCCGAAAGCTGGCGCGAATTTGCGGATTCGCAAAGGCCACGAGCTCAAACTGGTCTATCCGCAGGCCGAGAACCGGCCGGAAGATTTCGCGGGCCTGCCATTCGAGCGCTTCTCGTTGCAGCCGCTCGATGGTCCGGATGTCGTGGAGAACACCGCGCTGGCGATCGACTACTGTCTGCGCCATCCGCAATGGCGGCTGAGCGTCCAGACGCACAAGACGCTGGGGATCAGGTAGTTGATAGGGCAGCCACAAATACAGGCGTCATGTGCGGGTCAAGCCCGGCAACGACGCGGCAGTTGTGAATGAGTCCGAATTGGACTGATCAGGAGTTGAAACTACCCATGTGGGAATTGACCAAGTCGTTTCATTTCGAGGCCGCGCATGCGCTGCCGGGAACGACGCTGGGAGAAGCCAGCCAGGAAATCCACGGCCACTCCTTCCGCGCCGAGGTGGCGATCCGCGGCACGCCCGACCCCGCGACCGGTATGCTGCTCGATCTCGGCCTGCTGGAGCGCGCGCTCGGCGACGTCCGCAAGACGCTCGACCACAAGTTTCTCAACAACATCGAGGCGCTCGGCGCGCCGACGCTGGAAAACATCACACGTTTCATCTGGGAACGCGTGCAGCACGCGGGCCACGTCACCCGCGTCAGCGTCTATCGCGACAGTTGCCACGAATCCTGCACTTACTTCGGGCCGCAGACCTGAAAGCCGTCCCCTGAGGAGCGCGCACTTGCGCGCCTCGAAGGGCGACGGCAGCGATCCTTCGAGGCTCGCTGCGCTCGCACCTCAGGATGACGCGACCACGAACACAGCAAAGACCAGGAGCCGCGCATGGACGTTTCCCTCATCGATCAGCACAAGTCCTCCGCCCGCGCCTGGTTCGAATCCCTGCGCAACCAGATCTGCGCGGCCTTTGAAAAACTGGAAGACGATGCGCCCGCGTCGCTCTATCCCGGCAGCGCGGGGCGTTTCGTTCGCACGCCGTGGGATCGCACCGATCACACCGGCCAGCCCGGTGGCGGCGGCGTGATGTCGGTGATGCGCGGCCGGCTGTTCGAAAAAGTCGGCGTGCATTGCTCGACGGTGCATGGCGAATTCGCCCCGGAGTTTCGCGCGCAGATTCCCGGCGCCAGCGACGATCCGCGCTTCTGGGCCTCCGGCATTTCGCTCATCGCGCATATGCATAATCCGCACGTGCCGGCGGTGCATATGAACACCCGCTTCGTGGTGACGACGAAAGCATGGTTCGGCGGCGGTGCCGATCTCACGCCGGTGCTCGATCGCCGGCGCACGCAAGAGGATGCCGACACGCAGGCGTTTCATGCCGCGATGAAGGACGCATGCGATGCGCACGCCAGGATCGCGCCCTACGACAAGTACAAGGCCTGGTGCGACGAATATTTCTATCTGCCGCATCGCAAGGAAGCGCGCGGCATCGGCGGTATCTTCTACGATTGGCACGACTCGACCGACTGGGACGCCGACTTCGCCTTCACGCAGGACGTCGGCCGTGCCTTCCTGAACATCTACCCCAAACTGGTGCGCCGTAACTTCAACGACGCATGGACGCCGGCAGACCGCGAGGAGCAGCTCATCCGTCGCGGCCGCTATGTCGAGTTCAACTTGCTCTACGATCGCGGCACCATCTTCGGCTTGAAGACCGGCGGCAACGTCGATTCGATCCTGTCGTCGATGCCGCCCGAGGTGAAGTGGCCGTAATATCTCGCGCTAGAGCTTGTGGTCGCGCGCGAACCGCGCGGCCGTCTGGTCCGCGATCGCGGACAGCGCCACGGGATCGTCCGGAAAGCCCGCCGCGAGCCAGGCATCTTCGGCCAGCGACAGCACATGACCAAGCGCTGGCCCTTCCGCGAACCCGCGCGCGATAAAATCCGCCGCCTTCAGCGGAAACACCGGAATCGGCCAACGATTCGGCAACGCAATGAGGTGCTGCCAATAGGTCGGATCGGCACCAAGGCCGGCCCTGGCCCAGGCCAGCATCACACGATCGCGAAACCGCGCCTCGCCGAGACGATAGAGCCGCTTCTGCGCGGTCGCCTCGTCCATTCCGGCGAGCCGCCACCAGCGGTGCCCCATCGAATCCAGCATCTTGATGTCGCTGTTCGACAGTCGCAGCCGCGCGCCCAATCGCCGCGCGTCCTCGGTGACCGCGACCGCCAACGCGCCAAGCCGCAGCATCGCATCGGACTTGAGACCACGCATCCGCTCGATCTCGATCATCGCGGCCAGCGTCGCCGGATAGGCGACACCGACAAGAATCGGCAGCAGCAGGCCGCCATCGCGCATCGCCACCACCGCATCGAGCGCGTTCTCGGCAACCAGCAGTTTGCGCATCTCCATGCCGATGCGTTCGGCGGAGAGTTGCGACAACCCCGCGCGTCCGCGAATGCAGGCGAGATAGCCGTCGCGGTCGAGCGTGCCGGCGCCATACGCGGCCGAAAAACGGAAGAAACGCAGGATGCGTAAGTAATCTTCGGCGATGCGCCGGTCCGGATCGCCGACGAAGCGCACACGCCGCTCCGTGAGATCGGCCAGACCGCCGACATGATCGTGGATCACGCCCGCCGCATCCACCGAAAGCCCGTTGATGGTGAAATCGCGGCGCTCCGCATCGCGCACCCAGTCACGACCGAACGCGACGGTTGCCTTGCGACCGAAGGTTTCCACATCCTCACGCAGCGTTGTCACTTCGAACGGCTGGCCATCGACCACCAGCGTCACGGTGCCGTGCGCGATGCCGGTCGGCACGCTCTTGATTCTCGCTGCCGTCGCGCGCCGAACAACTTCGTCCGGCACGGCGGTGGTGGCGATATCGATGTCGCCCGGCGGCAAACGCAGCAGTGCGTTGCGCACCGCGCCGCCGACCACGCGCGCTTCCTCACCATCGGCATTGAGCAACGCCAGCACACGCGCGGCGGGCCCGGAGGTCAGCCATGGTGCGTCGTGAAGCGTTGCCGTCTCGGTCATTTTTCGGTTCCGGGCACCAGCTTGCCGTTCTCCATATGCGCGGGAACGTAAGTCGAATTCGGCGGCGCGCCGGAGAAATGCGCCAGCAGAACGAGGCTGAGGATGGTGAGCAGGAACGCGCCGATCGCCAGCCGCACCACGATACGCAGCGGCCACGAATTTTGGGCGAAGACACCCGACCGCGTCGCAAGCAAATAGGCCGCATAGATCGCAAACGGAATCAGGAAAATTCCGACTTCAGTCAGAACCGGACGGATCATGGCAAATAGATTCGCTCATACAATACCCGTAGAATACCCGCGGTCGCGCCCCAGATATAACGTTCTGCAAACGGCATCGCGTAAAACGAGCGCTCCGCTCCGCGAAATTCACGGCTGTGAATCTGATGGTTCTCCGGGTTCATCAAAAATGCCAGCGGCACCTCGAACGCGTCATCGACCTCACCTGCATTGATGTGCAGATCGAAGCCGGGTTTCACCCGCGCCAACGTCGGCAGAATGCGGAAGCCGAGCCCGGTCGCATAAAGATCGAGGTAGCCGATCGGCTCAATGAAATTGCGTTCGAGTCCCACTTCCTCGTGCGCCTCGCGCAACGCAGCGTCGAGCGGCGAACGATCGGTCGGGTCGATCTTGCCGCCAGGAAACGAAATCTGTCCGGCATGGCTCGAAAGATGCGGCGAACGCTGGGTCAGCAGCACCGTCGGCTCGTCGCGTTCGACCACCGGAATCAGCACCGCCGCCGGGCGAACCGGATTCTCCTCGGCGATGATCTTCCACATCCGGTCGGTGCCCGCGTCGCCGCTGGTGGGAATGATGTTAGGATCGGTCAGTCCGGCCGGAACATTGAAATTCAGTCGCTCATGCGCCCGATGGAAAAATTCATCGGAGCCGAGTCTGGTCACGGCCGGCTGCGCCGCCAGTATCGATTCAGTCAAATGGGCGCCCTCACCTCGTCCGCATCCGCCATTGTGAAGAACTCGCCGGCGGAGACAACCCCAAACATCGGGCGGCCATCCATCATCCGTTCCTCGCCAAGCTCGACCAGGTCGTAATAAAGCGCCCGCGTCACCTTGGCCCAAAGATCGGCGCGCACGTGAAGATACGGTATCAGACCATCGTCGGGTGCACGCTCGAAACGCAACCGATGCGCGTCGTCACAGATCACCCAATCGTCGACATTGGTGCGAAAACGCAACCGTTGTCCATCCTCGCCGGTCTCGACGCGCATCTCCACCGCGACGAACGGCGCGTCATCGACCTGAATGCCGACCTTCTCCACCGGGGTCACGAGAAAGTGCTTGCCGTTTTCGCGCTTCAGAATGGTGGAAAACAGCCGAACCAGCGCGGGGCGGCCGATCGGCGTTCCGAGATAGAACCAGGTGCCGTCGCGGGCGATGCGCATGTCGAGGTCCCCACAGAACGGCGGATTCCACAGATGCACCGGCGGCAATCCCTTGGCCCCGGCATTGGCCGGCGTCGTCCCGGCGACGGCTGCGTTCGCGGCAGAGGTCAGCCCCTCGAGGCTACGGTTTGCGGTCTGCCCTTGCTTCGCCATGGTTTACTCCGAGGTTGGTCTTATCCGCCGTGGCATACCGGACCATAAGCCACGGCTCGCCGGAACGTGATACGGCCGCCATTCTTGTCTCCCGATAATATGGGGATAGTTCGATTCAAGAAATACGTGGCGTGGCCTGACGTTTAGCATGGTATTGAATGGCATCGGGGCGATGGCCGCGACAACCCGGAATCGCATTCCGGCAAGGAGAGACGAATGGCTGGCGCAGACGGTGTCGAAAAGCTCGAAGACGTGATCGTGCGGTCGGCGGAACAACTCGCCGGCAACATTCGCGCCGCGAAGACCGCGATCTCAAACGTGATCTTCGGCCAGGAGCGCGTCGTCGACAACACGCTCGTCACCATTCTTGCCGGCGGCCATGCGTTGCTGATCGGCGTTCCCGGCCTCGCCAAGACCAAGTTGGTGGAGACGCTGGGCATCACGCTCGGGTTGGACGCTAAACGCATCCAGTTCACGCCAGACCTGATGCCATCCGACATCCTCGGCGCCGAAGTGCTCGACGAAAGCGGCGGCGGGCGACGCTCGTTCCGTTTCATCGCGGGTCCCGTGTTCGCGCAACTCTTGATGGCGGACGAAATCAACCGCGCCAGCCCTCGCACGCAATCGGCGCTGTTGCAGGCGATGCAGGAGCAGCACATCACGGTCGCGGGCGCGCGCCACGACCTGCCGAAGCCGTTCCACGTGCTGGCGACGCAAAACCCGCTGGAGCAGGAAGGCACCTATCCGCTCCCCGAAGCCCAGCTCGACCGCTTCCTGATGGAGATCAACGTCGATTATCCGGATCGCGACGCCGAGCGGCGCATCCTGTTCGAAACCACCGGCGCGGAGGAAGCCGCCGCCAAGGCCGCGATGGGCGTCGACGACCTGATCGCCGCGCAACGGCTGGTGCGCCGATTGCCAGTCGGCGATTCCGTGGTCGAAGCGATCCTGTCTCTCGTCCGCTCGGCACGGCCCGGTCCGGACAGCGGCGACCTCGGCGCGCTGATCGCCTGGGGTCCCGGCCCGCGCGCCAGCCAGGCGTTGATGCTGGCGGTGCGCGCCCGCGCGCTGCTCGACGGTCGCCTCGCGCCCTCGATCGACGACGTGCTCGATCTCGCCGAGCCAGTGCTGAAACACCGCATGGCACTCACTTTCGCGGCGCGCGCCGAAGGCCGCACCATTTCCGACGTGATCAGCCAATTGAAGGCGCGGATCGGCTGATGGCGGCCGCCGCGCAGCAGGCTTCGGGAGAGACGGTCGCGATCCGGCGCGCGGACGGCGAAAGCCGCACGCTCGCAGCCTCGCTGCCGCGTCTGGTGCTGGAAGCGCGCCGCATCGCCGCCAACGTCATCCATGGCCTGCACGGGCGCCGCCGCGCCGGCGCCGGCGAGAATTTCTGGCAATATCGCCGCTTCGTCTCCGGCGAGCCGGCGCAAAATGTCGACTGGCGGCGCTCGGCACGCGACGATCTGCTTTACGTGCGCGAGCACGAATGGGAGGCTGCACACACCGTGTGGCTGTGGCCGGATCGCTCGGCGTCGATGGCCTTCGCCTCGAAAGGCGCGCGCGACAGCAAGCTCGAACGCGCGCTGATTGTCACCTTCGCGCTGGCCGAACTGCTGGTCGCCGGCGGTGAACGCGTCGGCGTGCCCGGCCTGATGAATCCGACCGCGAGCCGCAATGTCATCGACAAGATGGCGCAGGCAATGCTGCACGACACGGCGACGCGCGACAGCCTGCCGCCGTCCTTCGTGCCGACGGCGCTGTCGGAAGTCGTGGTGCTATCGGACTTCTGGTCGCCGATCGGTGACATTAAAGCCATGCTCGCCGGCCTGTCCGCGTCGGGGGCGCGCGGCGCGCTGGTGCAGGTGGTCGATCCCGCTGAGGAGAGCTTTCCCTATTCGGGACGGATTGAATTCGTCGAGCCGGAAGGCGGCGGTGTGGTGACGGCGGGCCGTGCCGAAACCTGGGCGCGCGATTACGTTGCCCGCGTCGCCCTGCATCGCGATCAAATCCGCGCCGAGACGGCCAAGCTGGACTGGCTGTTCTCTACACACGTCACCGATCGCTCCGCCGCCGAACTGCTGCTCTACCTCCACGCCGGCATGATGGCGCACAAAGGCGGTGGCGCGACCGTGAAGGTGGGACGCAGCGCATGATGGGACTGCCGCTCGCCTTCGCTCAACCGCTGCTGCTCACAGGGCTGCTGGCGCTGCCGGTGCTGTGGTGGCTGTTGCGCGTCATGCCGCCGCGCCCGAAGCGCATCGATTTTCCGCCGACCCGCCTGCTGCTCGAGATCGCTCCCAAGGAAGAAACGCCGTCGCGCACGCCGTGGTGGCTGACCGCGCTGCGCCTGCTCGCCGCCGCGCTGGTGATCTTCGCGGCCGCCGGCCCGACATGGAATCCGCAAACCGGCGCCACGAAAAGCAGCGGGCCGCTGGTGATCCTGCTAGATGACGGCTGGAGCGCGGCGTCGAGCTGGGACACACGGATCAAGGCCGCTGACGAACTGATCGCGCGGGCCGACAACGACCGGCGCGGCGTCGCGCTGATCCCGCTGTCGGAGCCAGCGCGTGACATTACGCTGATGCCGGCCGGCACCGCGCGGGTAGCGCTGCGGCAACTGTCGCCGAAACCCTATTCCATCGCGCGCGCGGATACGCTGCCGATCATCGCGCGCTTCCTGAAGACGACCGGCGATTGCGATATCGTCTGGCTGTCGGATGGCATCGACACCGGGCGCGGCGCGGAATTCGTCGAAGGGCTCGGCAAGATCGTCGAAAGCCGCACGCTGACTATCTTCAATGGCGGCGCGCCGCCGGCCCATGCGCTCGCCGCCGCAGAGAACGCCGCCGCCAAGATGACGGTGAAGGTGTTGCGCGCGTCATCCGGCGGCATCGACGCAGGCATTGTTCGCGCGCTCGACCAGAAGAATTCTCCGATCGGCGAAGCGCCGTTCAAGTTCGGCGCGGCCGACACCGAAACCGAAGCATCGTTCGATCTGCCGGTCGAACTGCGCAACGACATCGCGCGGCTCGAAGTCGCGGGCGAACGCTCGGCCGGCGCGGTGCAATTGCTCGACAAGCGCTGGCGGCGACGCGCCGTCGGCCTTGTCAGCGGCGCATCCACCGACACCGCGCAGCCGTTGCTGGCTTCGACGTTCTATCTGACCCGCGCGCTGGCGCCCTTCGCCGATGTTCGCGCTGCCGGTGGCATGGCTCCCGCGCAGGCGGTCGCACAATTCCTCGACCAGAAATTGCCGCTGATCGTGCTCGCCGATGTCGGCGCGCTGCCACCCGACCTGCGCGAACGGCTCGATAAATGGATCGAGCAAGGCGGCGTGCTGGTGCGCTTCGCCGGGCCGCGACTGGCGCAGGCGGATGACGATCTGGTGCCGGTGAAATTGCGTCGTGGCGACCGCAGCCTTGGCGGCAGCCTGACATGGGAGAAGCCGCAGCACCTCGCCGCCTTCGCCTCGGATGGGCCATTCGCGGGCCTTGCCGTACCGGCCGACGTCACCGTGACGCGGCAAGTGCTGGCCGAGCCCGACGGAAAATTGGCGACGCGAAGCTGGGCCTCACTGGTCGACGGCACGCCGCTGGTGACCGGCGAACGGCGCGGCAAAGGTATCGTCACGCTGTTCCATGTCAGCGCCGACATGCGCTGGTCGGACCTTCCGATGTCCGGCACCTTCGTCGAGATGTTGCGACGGCTGGTCGATCTGTCCGGCTACACGTCGACGCCGGGTGCAGGGCCTGCGGCCGAAGCCAAGGTGGAAACGGTTGCTCCGCTACGCATCCTCGACGGCTTCGGCGCGTTCGGCCCGCCACCCTCCACTGCCAAGCCGCTCGCCGCGACCTATCGCGATCGCGCGACGCTCGATCATCCGCCCGGCTTCTACGGCCCGGCCGACGGACCGCTTGCCGTGAATACTCTGGCTGCCACCGACCACCTCGCCGCGCTCGATCTCTCAGGTCTCAACGCGCGACACGCAACCTACACCAACACCGAGCCCAGCGACCTCCGCGGCCTGTTGCTGTCGGCGGCGCTGGCGCTGTTCCTGATCGACGCGATCATCGTCGCCCTGCTCGGCGGCGGCCTTGCGGCGTTGCTACGGCGTCGCGCGGCAGTGGCGACGGCATTGCTACTCACTTTCGCGCTGAGTTCAGCGACGATCATTCCGACGCCGGCGCGCGCGCAAAACAGCGCCGACGACTTCGCGGTGAAAGCGGTGTCGCAGACCCGCCTTGCCTATGTCGTCACCGGCAATCCCGACGTCGACGACATCGTCAAATCCGGCATGCAGGCGCTCACGCTGTTTCTGTCGCAACGCACCGCTTTGGAAGCGGGCGACCCTGTCGGCGTCGATCCGGCGCGCGACGAACTGGCGTTCTTTCCCCTGATCTACTGGGCCATCGTGCCCGGTGCGCCAAAACCGTCACAGGAAGCGCTCAACCGCATCGACGCCTACATGAAACAAGGCGGCACGGTGCTGTTCGATACCCGCGATGCCATCGAGGCGCCGAGCGGTCCCGGTGGAGAATCGCAGACACCGGGCATGGTGACCTTGCGCGGCATCCTGTCGTCGCTCGACGTGCCTGAACTCGAACCGATTCCACCGGAGCACGTGCTGACCAAGACGTTCTATCTGCTGCACGACTTCCCCGGCCGTTTCAATTCCGGCCAGACCTGGGTGGAAGCCCTGCCGCGGGAAGAGAGCGACGATGCGGCCTCGCGCCCGGCACGCGGCGGCGACGGCGTCTCACCGATCATCATCACCTCGAACGATCTCGCCGGCGCATGGGCGCTGCGGCCCGATGGCCGTCCGATGCTGCCGCTGACGCCGGGCGAGCCCCGCCAGCGGGAATTCGCCTTCCGCGCCGGCGTCAATGTCGTGATGTATACGCTCACCGGCAACTACAAGGCCGATCAGGTGCACGCGCCGGCGCTGATCGAACGGCTGGGGCAGTAGCGTCATGCAATACGGCATCGCATTCACCCCCCTCGTTCCGGCGCTCGTGCTGTGGATCGGGCTTGCCGCCATCATCGTCATCGCGGCGGTGCTGTTGTTTGGCCGCACGCGCGGCGCGTTGATCCGCGTCGGCGCGCTGGCGCTGATTCTCCTGGCGCTGGCCAATCCGTCGTTCACCAGCGAGGAGCGCGAGCCGCTGTCGTCGGTCGCGGCCGTGGTGGTCGACAAAAGCCCGAGCCAGGATTTCGGCACGCGCGCGAAGGAGACCGAAGAGGCACGGCAGGCGCTGGTCGATCGCCTCAAGCAGATCAAGGGTCTTGAGGTTCGCGTCGTCGAAGCCGGGCAAGCCGACGGCGAAACCGACGGCACCAAACTGTTCGGCGCGCTGTCCACCACGCTCTCCGATGTCCCGACCGACCGCGTCGCCGGCGCTTTCCTGATCACCGACGGCCGCGTCCACGACATTCCGACTGACGCGGCGGCGCTCGGCTTCAAGGCGCCGGTCCACGCACTGATCACCGGACGCAGCGACGAGCGCGACCGCCGCATCGCCATCAGTGCCGCGCCACGCTTCGGCATCGTCGGGCAAAAGCAGACCATCACCTATCGTCTCGAGGACCACGGCGTCACCGGCCAGCAGGCCCGCGTCGTGGTGCGTCGCGACGGCGAAGTGCTCAACGAGCGCACGGTCGGCAGCGGCCAGACCGTCAATGTCAGCGTCGATATCAAGCACGCCGGGCCGAACATCGTCGAAATCGAAGCCTCGCCACTCGAGAACGAACTGACGCTGGTGAACAACCGCGCCGTCGTCGTGATCGACGGCGTCCGCGACAAGCTGCGTGTGCTGCTGGTGTCCGGTGAACCGCATTCCGGCGAACGCACCTGGCGCAACCTGCTCAAGTCCGATGCCAGCGTCGATCTGGTGCATTTCACCATCCTGCGGCCGCCGGAAAAGCAGGACGGTACGCCGATCAACGAACTGTCGCTGATCGCGTTTCCGACGCGCGAACTGTTCCAGCAGAAGATCAACGAATTCCAGTTGATCATCTTCGATCGTTACGCACGTCAGGGTGTGCTGCCGACCGCTTACTTCGATAACATCGCGCGCTATGTCCGCGCCGGCGGCGCGATGCTGGTGTCGGCGGGGCCGGATTACGCCTCTGTGACAAGCATCTGGCGCACGCCGCTCGACTCGGTGCTGCCAGCCGAGCCGGTCGGCGTGACCGAAAAACCCTATCTCGCGCACTTAAGCGAAATCGGTAAGCGCCATCCGGTCACGCGCGGCCTCGAAGGCTCCGCCTCTGAGCCGCCGCACTGGAGCCGCTTCTTCCGCACCGTCAACACCCGCAACGCCGATTCACCCCCGCTGATGACTGGCGCCGACGGCCAGCCGCTGCTGCTGCTGTCGCGCTATGGCGAAGGCCGCGTGGCGCTGCTGCTCTCTGATCACATCTGGCTGTGGGCGCGCGGCTACGAGGGTGGCGGCCCGCATCTCGATCTGCTGCGGCGGATGTCGCACTGGCTGATGAAGGAGCCCGAACTCGACGAGGAGGCGCTGCGGCTTCAGGTGCGCGGCAAGGAATTGACGGTGCAGCGGCAGACCATGGCCGACACCGTCGCGCCGGTCACCGTCACCGCGCCGTCCGGCGCGAAACGCGAACTGACATTGAACGCCGGCGAACCGGGCCTGTGGAGCGCCAGCATCGAGGCCAACGAACTCGGCCTGTGGCAGGCGACCGACGGCAAATTGAATGCGTTGGTCAATGTCGGGCCGGCGAATCCGAAGGAATTCTCGGAGGTCACCTCGACGCCGGATACATTGAAGCCGCTGTCACAGGCGACCGGCGGCGACGCCCGCCGCATCGCCGAGAGCGGCAGCGTCACGCTGCCGCGCATCGTGCCAGTGCGCACCTCCAGCGTCTATCGCGGCGACGGCTGGCTCGGCGTGCACATGCGCGACGCCAGCGTGGTGCGCGGCGTCGGCGTGCTGCCGATGTTCGCAGGCGTCATCGGCCTGTTGCTGCTGCTCGGCGCCTTCGCCGCGACCTGGCTGCGCGAGGGGCGCTGAGTCGGGCGTCGCAAAACATATCCCCACCCACCATGTCGTCCCTGCGCAGGCAGGGACCCATAACCCCTGCATCAATTGCGCTTGCGAGGCCTTCCATCACCGACCGACAAGCGCTTGCCACATCACGAACGACACGGCGTATGGGTCTCTGCCTGCGCAGGGACGACACTTTTCGTGTTGTGAACCGCCACACAAAACAACTTTCCGCTCAGGCCAGGATGTCCCACGGTTGACAACAGCCGCCTCTGGCTGCGATGTTACATTATAACATCCGAAGCGGCCGGGGTGGACCGCTTCGCGATTGTGGGCTGATCGCGCGATGAAGTGGTTTCGATCGAGGATAAAGGCGGGGACGCGGCTGGCGCTGTTGGCGCTGGCGGTTCAGTTCGTCTTGTCGTTCGGCCACTTCCACGGCACCGCCGCGCTCGCGGCGCCCGGCATTCATGCCGTCACCGCGCCGGTATCCGCTGCCCTGCTTCCGGATCAGGCCAAGTCCACGACCAATGCGCTCGCCGCTGGCGAGGCGCAGCAGGCGCCGGATCCATCCCACGGCGATCATCACGACGGCTATTGCGCGATCTGCGCGGTAATGTCGCTGGCGGGCTCGTTGATTACCGGCGGCCCCGTGCTCCTGATGGTCCCCGAGGCCTATCAGGTCCTCAGCCGAACCACCGACGCCGAATTCTCTCACCTCGCCTCACCGCACGGCATCTCGCAGCCGCGCGCGCCGCCCGCTTCCTGAGCCTGACGGACTGACACGCTTCTCGCCGCCGCATCTCGCACGCGGCGCGTGAGACGCCCTCCTCCTTCATGCGCCCGCAACGACGGGCATCCGCAAAGCCGCATCAACGATCAACGATGCATCTCGCGGATTCAGGAATCGGATTCATCATGTCTTTGTCACTGAAGCAGGCCCTGCTTCTGTCGAGCGCTCCATCTCTGCTTTTGCTGAGCGCGTTCAGTCATTCCGCATCGGCGCAAGACAGCACATCGGAACTGCCCAGCATCACCGTCACCGCGCCAAGCCCGATCACGCATCATGCGAAGCGGCCACGGCGCACGGCTTCGACCCATGCCGCACGCGCCACGCCTGCGCGCGAGGAAACGCCGAGCGAACAGCCGCGCATCGTCGTCAACGCGCCGCCGCAGCAGGGCGTGCTGCCGATCGTCACCGACCAGTTCGCGACGGTAACGGTGGTACCGAACGAGGAAATCCGCCGCAGCGGCGTGGCGACGCTCGGAGATCTCCTGAACAGCAAGCCCGGCATCACCGGATCGAGCTTCGCGCCCGGCGCATCGAGCCGACCGATCATTCGCGGCCTCGACGTCAACCGCGTCGGCATCGTCGAGAACGGCGTCGGCAGCAATGGTGCGTCCGATCTGGGCGAAGACCATTTCGTGCCGATCGATCCACTCTCCACCAATCAGGTGGAAGTTATTCGCGGCCCGGCGGCGTTGCGCTGGGGTTCGACCTCGATCGGCGGCGTGGTGAGCGCCAGTAATAATCGTATCCCCGAGACGATGCCATGCACGCCGATGCTGGCGACGCAGACCTACGGCTACAACGTGAAGGCGCCGCAGCAACTATCGGCTTCGGATGGCTGCGCGACGCTTGAAACGCGCACCGCGCTCTCCAGCGTCGATCTCGGCCGCGAAGGCGCGGTGCTGCTCGATGCCGCCGGCAGCAACGTCGCAATTCACGCCGATGCCTTCGCCCGGCGCACAGCCGACTACGCCATTCCGGGCGGGACGCAGAAGAACACCGCCACCGATTCCAATGGCGGATCGGTCGGCGCGTCGTACTTCTTCACCGGCGGCTATGTCGGCGCGGCCATCACGCAGAACAACAGCCTCTATCATATCCCCGGCACGGAGGGCGAAGAGCTGGGCACACGGATCGATGCGCGCCAGACAAAGTTCACCGCCAAGGGCGAATACCGCCCCGATGCGGCGGCAGTCGACGCGATCCGCTTCTGGTTAGGTGCGACTGACTACAAGCACAACGAACTCGGCCTCGCCGACGCCGCCGATCCGACCAGCGACGGCGTGCGCCAGACCTTTACCAACAAGGAGCAGGAAGGCCGCCTCGAAGTACAGTTCGCGCCGTTCGACCTGCGCTTCGCCGCGCTGACGACCGCGATCGGCGTGCAGGCATCACATCAGGAACTGACCGCGCCGAGCCCCGACGATCCCGGCAGTCCGTTGAACGGCTTGTGGGACCCCAACAGCAACACCAAGCTGGCGGGCTACGTCTTCAACGAGTTGAAGTTCAGCGACAGCACCAAGGCGCAGGTCGCCGCGCGCATCGAACATGTCAATCTCGACGGCTCGACGCCGAGCTTCATTCCCGAGGCGTTCGACGTCGCGGCCAATCCGGCCGATGTCGGTCCTGCCGTGCAGCGCAGCCTGAGCTACACGCCGAAAAGCGGCAGCATCGGCCTGATCCAGAACCTGCCGTGGGATCTCGTCGCCAGCATCACCGGGCAATACACCGAGCGCGCGCCGAAACCCGCCGAGCTGTTCTCGCGCGGCGCGCATGATGCCACCGAGACCTTCGATATCGGCAATCCGAATCTCGGAATCGAAACCGCGAAGTCGATCGAGGTCGGCCTGCGCCGCGCGCGGGGGCCATTCCGGTTCGAGCTGACCGGCTACGCCACACACTTCAACGGCTTCATCTATCGCAGGCTGACCGGCAACACCTGCGACGGTACCTCTTGCATCGTCGGCGACGGCCTCGAACTCAATCAGGCGATCTATTCGCAACGCGACGCCAACTTCCGTGGTGCCGAATTTCAGTTCCAGTACGACGCACTGCCGGTGTGGAACGGCATGTTCGGTATCGAGGGGCAGTACGACATCGTCCGCGCCACCTTCTCCGACGGCAGCAATGTGCCACGCATTCCGCCGCAGCGCGTCGGCGGCGGCATCTACTATCGCGACGCCAACTGGTTCGCGCGCGTCAACCTGTTGCACGCCTTCGCACAGAACGACGTCAGTGGTGTGGAGACGCCGACACCGGGCTACAATCGCCTGCGCGCCGAGTTGAGCTACACCACGAAGCTGACCAAAACCGACTGGTGGGGCGCACAGCAATTCACCTTCGGCGTCGTCGGCGACAACCTGCTCAACGAGGATATCCGCAATGCGGTCGCCTACAACAAGGATCAGGTGCTGATGCCCGGCCTCGGCGTGCGCATTTTTGCAAATGTGAAGTATTGAGTTGTTCTTTCGTCATGGCCGGGACATAGGCGAGCGAAGCGACGCCGTTCTTCGAACGGCTACGGGCGAGCGAAGCGACGCCGTTCTTTGAACGGCTATGCCCGGTCATGACGCAAAACAAATCCGATATCGCTCAGCTTTACGCCGACGCATCCCGCGCGAAACGCCAGTCCGGGCGGATCATGCCCGAAACATTGTCGAAGGCGCCGTCGGTCAATTCCTTCACCAGCAGGCGGCGGCGGTCGACCGGCCCCGGCATGTCGGCGCGGCCGAGCGGGATCATCTTGAAGCCGACGCGGCTGTAATAAGCTTCATCGCCCACCAGCACGACCAGCGTATGGCCCTTCGCCTTGGCATCGGTGAGCGCGCGATCCAGCAGCACACGGCCGACGCCACGGCTGCGGAATGGCGGCTCGACGGTGAGCGGGCCGAGCAGCAGCGCCGGGGTATCGCCGATGCACACCGGCAGTTGCCGCACCGAACCGACCAGCAGCGTGCCGATGCGGGCGGTGAATGACAGGTCCAGCCGGTGGTCGACGTGCTCGCGCAGCCGGTAGGCGCTCAGCACGAAACGTCCAGGCCCGAACGTCCGTTCCAGCAGGCGCTCGATCGGCTGCGCGTCGTTGGCCGCTTCCGGCAGGATGGTGAGGGAGAGATCGCTCATGTCGATGCGCGGGATAGCATCTGGCACGGACGCGGTCCATGGCGGCAACCGGAAATTCCCGTCCTAGATCCAGGTCGGGGACGGCGGTACCCCCTCGATCACCTCGGCGATCCGCCGTCGGGTGCCTTTCGTGGTATCCGGCGGCAAGGCATCCGGGGCGAAGAAGCCGCAGGCGACGATTTCGCGATTTGGCGCCGGCATCCGGTCCTGGGTGAAACGGCGGATCACATAGACCGCGACGTGATCCCGGCGCGAGACGTGGCTGTTGAAGAACATGCCATGCAACACTGGCGTCTCGAACGCGATCCGCCCTTCCTCCATCAATTCGCGCCGCAAGGCATCGCCGATGCTCTCGCCGACCTCGACCCCGCCACCCGGGAGGTGCCAGCCCGCGACATAGCTGTGCTTCACCAGAAACACGCGGTTACCGCCGTCCAGCACGACGCCGCGCACGCCCATGGTCATGCCGCGCGCAAACCGCCAGTAAAGGTGGAAGACGCGGCGCAGCGCCGGCTCCAGCCGCCGCCGCAACGTCTTCCCCTTGTCGACATCTTCCACGCGGCGCCCTCTTGATTCTTCCCGCTCTCCCGTCATCTTGCCCGAACCATCCCGGTTGTCACAGCGGGCGAGAGCGATCGTGAAGCAGTTTTCCAACCTCACCGAGCGCGAGATCCTGGCGCTCGCCATCTCCAACGAAGACGAGGACAGCCGCATCTATCGCGACTTCGCGGAAGCGCTGGCGGAGCAGTTTCCGGCATCGGCGGCAATCTTTTCCGGAATGGCCGAGGAGGAAGCCCGCCACCGCGGAGCGTTGTTCGATCTCTATCGCGAAAAATTCGGCGAGCATCTGCCGCTGATCCGGCGGCAGGACGTCAAAGGCTTCATCAAACGCAAACCGCTATGGCTGATGCGGCCGCTCGGCCTCGACGAGGTGCGCAAATACGCGGCCACCATGGAGGTGGATGCCGCACGCTTCTACCGCAAGGCGGCCGAATCCACCCGCGACGCATCGATCCGCGAGTTGCTGCTGAAATTGTCGGAGGATGAGGATCGCCACGAGGCGCTCGCCGAAAGCCTCACCGAAAAACACCTGACCACCGAGGCGCGCGCCAGCGAGGCCGACAGCGAGCGCCGCGCTTTCATCCTGCAATATGTGCAGCCGGGTCTGGTCGGGCTGATGGACGGCTCGGTCTCGACGCTGGCGCCGCTGTTCGCGGCCGCCTTCGCCACCCACAAGCCGTTCGAGACGTTTCTCGTCGGTCTCGCTGCATCGGTCGGCGCCGGCATCTCGATGGGCTTCGCCGAGGCGCTCTCCGACGACGGCGCGTTGAGCGGGCGCGGTTCGCCGTGGATTCGCGGACTGGTGTGCGGCCTGATGACGACGCTCGGCGGCCTCGGCCATACCCTGCCCTACCTGATCCCGGATTTTTATGTCGCCACGGTGCTGGCGTTTGCTGTGGTCGTCGTCGAGCTTGCGTTGATCTCCTGGATTCGCCATCGTTTCATGGATACGCCGTGGTTGCAGGCGACGTTCCAGATCGCGGTCGGCGGCGCGTTGGTGTTTCTGGCAGGCATCCTGATAGGCAGCGCGTGATGACGGCCTATGTGTTGGCGCACCTCTCCGATCCGCACCTGCCGCCGCTACCGTCGGCTCGGCCGCACGAACTGATCGGCAAGCGCGCGCTCGGTTATCTCAACTGGCAGCGCAATCGTCACGCCATCCATCGTCGCGAATTGCTCGACCTGCTGGTGTCGGATCTCCACACTCAGCAGCCCGACCACATCGCCATCACCGGCGATCTGGTGAACCTGGCCCTGCCCGCCGAGTTCGCGCCTGCGCGCAAATGGCTGGAAGGCGTCGGAACGCCGGAGCAAGTGACGATCATCCCCGGCAATCACGATGCTTACGTGCGCGCCACGCAGCATCGCTTCGCCGAAGCCTTCGGCGACTACCTGCGCGGCGACGGCGCAAATGCGAGCGACGCCATCGTCTATCCGTTCGTGCAACGTCGTGGGCCAGTAACATTGATCGCAACGTCAACGGCTGTGCCGACCGCGCCGTTCATGGCGACCGGCCGCCTCGGCGCCGCACAGCTTGCGGCGCTTGACCGCGTATTGGCATCGCTCGCCAACGAACCGACGTTTCGCGTGCTGCTGATTCATCACCCGCTGCGCGCCGAACATCACGGCCGTTACAAACGCCTGACCGACGCCGACGCCCTGCTTGCCTTGCTGAAGCAGCACGGCGTCGATCTCATCCTGCACGGCCACGATCATGTGCATTCGACGATGTGGTTCGACGGCCCGCGCGAGCGCATTCCCGCGATCGGCGTGCCGTCAGCTTCGGCGGTCGCGCACGGCCATCATCCGGCGGCGGCCTACAATCTGTTCAAGATCGACCATGACGGCGCGCAATGGCGCTGCGAGCAACACGCGCGCGGCTGGATCGAAAGCAAAGGCATCCGCGACATCCGGCGCGTCGCCCTCATTCCATCGCAACGCTGATTCAGAAGCTGCGCAACGCCGCAAACAACGCGAAACCGAACAGCGCGACGACGCCCGCGAGAAAACCGAACGCGAAGGTCCAGACGCCGCTGCGGCGCGGTTTTGCTACGGGCTGCTCCGTCACCTCCGGCAACGGCGTCGCCACCAGCGCGTGCTCGCGCTCGACCATCCGGCGCGCAACGTAATCCGTCACCGCCTGCACAATGACCGAAGGCGTGTGCGATTCCGCCAGCACCTTGCGGCCGAAACGCGTGTCCTGCACGAAACGATAGAGCCGCTTGTCGCGTCCCATCGCGACATGCGCGACAACGTCGATCCACAGCCGCGGCGTGTCGCCTTGGCTGATACCGCGATCGAACAGATCGATGCGATCGGGAATCTCCGCGAACAGCGGATCGAGTTGCTCGTTGAGGATCTCAAGCCGCGCCACTTCAGCGTCGCGCAGATCGACCACCACGCCGGTGCGGTCGGCGGCCTCGATGCGCGCCTGCCGCAAGGCATCGCGCAGCCTGATCGGCTTGGCGCCGGTCGCGGCGGTCGAGCCGATACTCTGCGAGCCGATACTCTGGATGTCGGACATGGTCAGGCAGCCTTTGTTCCCGGAATCCGTTCCGCGCGATTAATCTACCAGTAACCATAAGCGGAAAAAAGGCCGTCTGCGATCAATGGGTTGGCCTGCACCCGAAAAGCGACGGCCCCATCCGAGGTTCGGATGGGGCCGCTGGCCCGAACATATTTCGACGATCGCGCGGTCCGATGGGGACTAGCGGCGCGGTTCCTCGACGATGGAAAAGCGGACACTGCCGCGGTGGCGGTTCTCTTCCGAGACCTGCTTCCAGCATTCCTCGGCTTCCTGGCGGGTCTTGAACGGCCCCTTAACCTGCGCCGAGCCTTCCACCAGCTTGTGGAAATTCATCGAGCCGAATTCGCCCCCGATCACCCAGAAGAGAGAGCCGTCCGACATTGGTGCCTCCTGTTACTCGAATCGCTCGCGCCTCATGAGCGAGGCGATGTCCCGTCGCGATCTAATCGCATTGGCGCGCTTTGTCATGCAAATTCCGTAACCGAATTCCGACACGGACTGCCGAGCGCAACTGTATCAGTCCGATGAAAATCCGAACGGTACGCTGAGCCGGCGATAATCGTCGGGCAGCAATTCGCGACCGATCGGAAGTTCGGATCGCGCCGCGCATGTCGGGCGATGACAGACACGACATGCGATGCCTACCGGCGTCGGCGCATCGGCGCGCGGCCCGGTTTCATCGCTGGTGTAGACCAGTTTTCCGGCATACTCGGCGGCACAGCCGATGGCGATGGCGCGCTCAACGCGCGCGGCACCGAACGAACCGCCGCCGGCGGTGACAGTACGGGCAATTGAGAAAAATCGCTGGCCGTCCGGCAATTCCAGCCATTGCGTCACGATCTGGCGCGGCGTCTTGAAGACGCCGTGCACCGACCACAGCGGACATCCGCCGCCATGCTTGGCGAAGGGAAAGCCCGCGCCGTCGAGCAGCTTGGAAATATTTCCGGCCGGATCGACACGGATCAGAAAGAACGGAACCTTCTCCGCACCCGGTTTTTGCAGCGTCGTGATGCGATGCGCTGTCTGCTCGAAGCTGGTTCCGAACTGACGCGCCAAGGCTTCGACATCGTAACGCCGCGCCTCCGCTGCCTTCGCGAAGGCCGAATACGGCATGATCAACGCGGCGGCGGCGTAGCTCGCCAGCGAACGGTGCGCCAGCAGGCGCGCACTCGTGGTGGTGAACTGGCCCGCTTTCAGCGCGGCGCTAATTTCGTCCTCGAATTCCAGATAAGCGAGTTGCTGCGCCAGTTGAAAATTGAAGCTCGCATTGTCGAGCGAGTCGTCGAACAGTATCTGCTTGCGATGACGATCCAACCGCCGCACCGCGCCGAGCATGACACCGGGCGGCAATTGCCGCACGTTGAGGTTATGGCGGCTCTTCAACCGCTCGATGAACCAGCTCTCCGTCGCGGGCTCGCGTGAAATGCGTTCGGCCGCATCGTCAAGATCGGCGAAATTATTGCGCCGCGCGGCGAGAAAGCGTCGCACTTCCGCAACCGGATCGCTGGCATCGATGCCGTCGCCGCCCGCGCGCGATCCGGGTCCCGTCAGCCCCGGCCCCTTGCGATCCGCCAGCGCCAGTTGCTCCTCGCGATAGGCGGTGTAGAGCCGCAGGAACGCTTCCGCCAAGCCGGGATAGCCAACGGCGATGTCGCTGATTTCGAGCGAAGGCATGTCGATGTCGGCGAACATCGGCTCCTTGAGCACCGCCTGCATCCGCGCCGCATGGTCGGCGCCGCCGTCGCCGGCGAGATTGGTCAGATCGATCTTGTAGGTGCGCGCCAGCCGCAGCAGCATGTCCGCCGTCACCGGCCGCTGATTGCGCTCCAAAAGCGCCACATAAGGCGCCGAGATATCGAGGTCGGCGGCCATGTCGGCCTGGGTCAGGCCGCGCTCGCGCCGCAACCGGCGCAATCGCGGACCCATGAAGATTGAACGGCCTGTCTGTGTGGGCACGGCGGTTCACCGGTCAGGTTCCATTGTAAATATATTACATCATTACAATGGAATATTGTAAAGCCTGACAAGCTTTCTTCGCAGCCTCTGGCGAGCACGCGAATTTTCCGCGAATAAAGGCCCAACGTCACATCAGGAGCCACCCATGACCTATCAATCGCGCGGAATTTCCGACGGGATTCAACTCCCGGCGTCCTACCAGAGCCAGATCGTTGCGGCGGAAGCCCTGCTCAAGGACAAGCCGACCTGGAACGGTATCTCAGCCGAGGCCGTCGCCCGCATGCGCTTGCAGAACCGCTTCAAGACCGGTCTGGATATCGCCCGCTACACCGCTGCCGTGATGCGCGCGGACATGGCGGCTTACGATGCCGACCCCACCAAGTACACCCAGTCGCTGGGTTGCTGGCACGGCTTCGTCGCGCAGCAGAAGCTGATCTCGATCAAGAAGCACTTCGGTGGCAAGACCGACCGTCGCTATCTCTACCTGTCGGGCTGGATGGTCGCCGCGCTGCGCTCCGAATTCGGTCCGCTGCCGGATCAGTCGATGCACGAGAAGACCTCGGTGCCGAAGCTGATCGAAGAACTCTATACCTTCCTGCGTCAGGCCGACTCGCGCGAACTCAACGATATCTTCCGTCAGCTCGACGCGGCGCGTGAAGCCGGCGACAAGGCGAAGGAAGCCGCGCTGATCGAGAAGATCGACAACTTCCAGACTCACGTCGTGCCGGTGATCGCCGACATCGACGCGGGCTTCGGCAACGCGGAAGCGACCTACCTGCTCGCCAAGAAGATGATCGAAGCCGGCGCGTGCGCCCTGCAAATCGAGAACCAGGTGTCCGACGAGAAGCAGTGCGGCCATCAGGACGGCAAGGTGACGGTGCCGCACGAGGTCTTCCTGGCGAAGATCCGCGCCTGCCGCCACGCCTTCCTCGAACTCGGCGTTGACGACGGCATCATCGTGACCCGCACCGACTCGCTCGGCGCCGGCCTCACCCAGCAAATCGCCGTCAGCCACAAGCCGGGCGACATCGGCGACCAGTACAACAGCTTCCTCGATTGCGACGAAGTCGATGCCTCGAAGATCGGCAACGGCGACGTCATCATCAGCCGCAACGGCAAGCTGCTGCGTCCGAAGCGTCTGCCCAGCAACCTGTACCAGTTCCGTCAGGGCACCGGTGCGGACCGCTGCGTGCTGGACTGCATCACCTCGCTGCAGAACGGCGCCGACCTGTTGTGGATCGAAACCGAGAAGCCGCACATCGAGCAGATCGCCGGCATGGTCGACCGCATCCGCGAAGTCGTGCCGAACGCGAAGCTCGCCTACAACAACTCGCCGTCGTTCAACTGGACGCTGAACTTCCGCTGGCAGGTCTACGATGCCTGGAAGGAAGAAGGAAAGGACGTCAGCAAGTACAACCGCGCCGATCTGATGAAGGTGGAATACGACGACACGCCGCTGGCCCTCGAAGCCGATCAGCGCATCCGCACCTTCCAGGCGGATTCGGCCAAGCGCGCCGGCATCTTCCACCACCTGATCACGCTGCCGACCTATCACACGGCCGCGCTGTCCACCGACAACCTCGCCAAGGAATACTTCGGTGAGCAGGGCATGCTCGGCTACGTGAAGAACGTGCAGCGTCAGGAAATCCGTCAGGGCATCGCCTGCGTCAAGCACCAGAACATGGCCGGCTCCGACATCGGCGACGACCACAAGGAATACTTCGCGGGTGAAGCCGCCCTGAAGGCCGGTGGCGCTCACAACACGATGAACCAGTTCGGCTAATCGTCGCGCCTCCAAGAAAAGACCAAATGCCCGGCTCACAAGGCCGGGCATTTTTCTTTTGGAAAACGGGGCGTTTATCAGCGAGAGGGCACGGTTAGAGTTCGAACGTCGCCGCCCACGGCTCTATCACTAGCCGCACCCCAATCGGCAGGACACCCAGTGCACCTCGACTACTCGTCAAGAAAGAAATCTTCGTCAATTCTCTTTACTTCAATAGAACGCTCGACCCTGATGCCAACCTTGTGCTCAATCATCAATTCAGCGAGCCGTTTACCATCGATAAGCACAATTCGCTGCGGCAAATGTTTTACAAACTCTTTGGCCTGAGCCGAAAACTCAGAAGTGGTGACAAACACTCCTTTGGCGGCGCCATTACCAACCAAACTTCCGAGGAAGGCCTGCACTTCTGGCCTGCCGATATTATTTCCTTCTGCGTACCGTTTGGCTTGAATATACACTCGATCTAAACCCAGCAGATCTTCATTGATGACTCCATCAACGCCGCCATCATTTGGTTTGCCAAGGCTGGTGGCGGCATCACTCCGCGAGCCGCCGTATCCCATTTTCACCAAGAGATCGATGATGAGGCGCTCGAAGAAGGCTGGTGCGTTATGCAAGATCCTTTCAATCAAATCACTTGCGAGCGTCGCATTCAGCGCACCAACGGCGGCGTCTATTTGTTCTTCCGGAGTGGCTGCCTCGACTTGAATAACCTTCTCAGCGCGTCCGTTACCTGACCTCGCATCAACGGAAGCAGTAGCACGGCCAATCTTAAAGGCGACAAATGAGGGATACCGACTTAGAAGCTCGTTATTGATACTCGACGGCTTCGTGGCGAGAAGCGCTCGCCCCTCATCGGTCGCGATGAACTTCCCTCGGCTCGGAGTATCGATTAGCCCAGCTTTGCTCAAATAGATTTTTGCCCAATGGAGGCGATTGTCGATAATGCGTTGCGTTCCGCTCTCGAGAAGTTGCTCGCGCTCGTCTGGCGTCAAGCCAAACTCATTAGCGATATCATCGCGAATATCAGGAACACGAATCTCGTGTTTGGCAGCCCTCTTTAAAAGCGGCAACATCAGCATCTGATAATCTGGAATGGCCATTATCTCTTGCTCAAATGTTAATCTTTAGCGCACTATGGAACGATCAATTGATCCTGACCAGTTTCTAAAGCCTCGTCCAGGATCGATATATCGGATGATTGTCACCGGGCTTGACTTGGCATCCTCCCAAAGAACAACAATGCAGGATTGGGCGATCCGTGGTGTTGGACATGATCGCCATCGCTGTAGGAGATGAAATGCCAAGGTCAAGGCTCCTGAAATATGCCGTTCAAGCCGCCCTTCTCCTAATTATCACAGCCATATCGCCCTCCTCCCCCGCCCTCGCCCAGCGCGGCGCGAGTTGCCATAACGGGATGAGCTTTCCGCAGTTTCTCGAAACGCTGAAAGCCGATGCCGCGAAGGCCGGCGTCTCGCCGCGCGCCATCGCCGCCGCATCGCCCTACCTCGTTTACGATCAAGGGATCGTCAATCGCGACCGTGGCCAGCGCGTGTTCGGACAATTGTTCACCGTGTTCGCGGGCCGCATGGCGTCGGAAGATCGTCGCGTACGTGGGCAGCAGTTGATCAAGACCTATGCGGCCGCTTTCGCGCGCGCCGAGAAAGAATATGGCGTGCCGCCGGCGGTGATCACCGCGTTCTGGGCGCTGGAGAGCGACTTCGGCGTGATGCAGGGCAAGCTCTCGACGCTGCGCTCGCTGGTGTCGCTGGCTTACGACTGCCGCCGCGCGCAGATGTTTCATGACGAGACCATCGCCGCCTTGAAGATCATCGATCGCGGCGATCTCACGCCCACCGAGATGATCGGCTCGTGGGCCGGCGAACTCGGGCAGACGCAATTCCTGCCGCAGCACTACTACAACTACGCAGTCGACTACGATGGCGACGGCCATCGCAACCTGTTGCGCAGCGCGCCGGACGTGATCGGCTCGACCGCCAACTACATTGCTACCGGCCTAAAGTGGCGGCGTGGCGAGCCGTGGTTGCAGGAGGTGCGCGTGCCACAAAACCTGCCGTGGCAGGAAGCCGACCTCGCCATCAAGCATCCGCGCGCGAAGTGGACGCAATGGGGCGTGACACTGGCGGACGGCCGCGCATTGCCGAACGACAACCTGCCGGCGTCGCTGCTGTTGCCGATGGGCCGGCACGGCCCCGCTTTTCTCGCTTATCCGAATTTTTCGGCCTACACCGAGTGGAACAACTCGCTGACCTACGCCACCACGGCCGCCTATCTCGCCACCCGCATCGCCGGCGCCGCGCCGATGCACAAGCCGTCCGCGCCGATCGCGCAACTGCCATTCAATGACATCAAGCAGCTTCAAACGCTGTTGACGAAGCAGGGCTTCAATGTCGGCAAGATCGACGGGGTGCTCGGCCAACAGAGCCGCACCGCAGTCAAAGCCATGCAGATGAAGTATGGGCTGCCTGCGGATTCGTGGCCAACCGCCGAATTGCTGACGCGGATGCGCGGGCAGTAACGCTCGGCAGATTTTCCCATCATCGCGCAGAATACGGGATGAAACGTGCTGTCGGCACGATCTTCCCGGACAATTTCTTTTATCTCGAAGGCAGCGGGATGATGCGGCGATCGGACGCAATTTTGGCGGTCGTGAAATTTAGATGCATCGGCATTGAATTTTCCGGTCGACATGCGCAAGTTGGACGGACCAACGTTTCCAACCGACAATCGGACCCCATCCATGAGCAACGCGACAAAACTTTTCGAACCCTACAAGCTCGGCCCCATTACGTTGACCAACCGCACCGTGATGGCACCGCTGACACGCAATCGCGCTGTCGCGGGGCTGGTGCCGAATCCGCTCGCGGTCGATTATTACGGCCAGCGCGCGTCCGCCGGTCTGCTGGTGACCGAGGCCAGCCAGGTGTCGCAGCAGGGCCAAGGCTATCAGGACACGCCCGGCATCTACTCCAAGGAGCAGATCGCCGGTTGGCGGCAGGTGACTGATGCTGTGCACGCACGCGGCGGCCATATTTTTATTCAGCTCTGGCATGTCGGACGCATCTCGCATGTGTCGTTGCAGTCGAATGGCGGCGCGCCGGTGGCGCCATCAGCGATCCGCGCCAACACCAAAACCTTCGTCGGCGGAAAATTCGCCGAGGTATCCGAACCGCGCGCACTCGATCTCGGCGAAATTCCCGGCGTCATCGACAGCTTCAAACGCGCGGCGGCGAATGCGCGCGAAGCCGGCTTCGACGGTGTCGAGATTCACGGCGCTAACGGCTATCTGCTCGATCAATTCGCCAAGGACGGCAGCAACAAGCGCACCGACAATTATGGCGGCTCCGTCGAGAACCGCGCGCGATTGATGCTGGAAGTCGCGAAGGCGGTCGCCGGTGAGATCGGCGCCGACCGCACCGGCATCCGCATCTCGCCGGTAACACCCGCCAACGACGTGTCCGACAGCAACCCGCAACCGCTGTTCGATCACATCGTCGATGGGTTGAATGCAGAAAAGCTGATTTACCTGCACGTCATCGAGGGTGCGACCGGCGGTCCTCGCGATATCGCGCCGTTCGACTACGCCAGCCTGCGCAAGCGTTTCAGCGGCACCTACATCGCCAACAACGGCTACGATCTGGCGCTCGCCAACAAGGTGCTGGCCGCGAACGAAGCCGACCTGATCGCGTTCGGCAAGCTGTTCATCTCGAATCCCGATCTGGTCGAGCGGCTGAAGCAAGGCGCGCCGTTGAACACACCGGACAAGACCACGTTCTATGGCGGCGGCGCGAAGGGCTACACAGACTATCCAACGTTGGCGCTCGACGCCGCGCAATAGTTCAATATGTCGTCATGCGCGGACGTGATCCGCGCATTCATCGTCTTGAAACGATGGATTGCCGGGTCAAGTCCGGCAATGACGCAGGAAAATGCATCGCGCGCTTATTGCGGCGCTTGTTCTTTTGTCATGAGCGCCGCCTTCATCCATGCCTCGAGCATCGCGATGTCCGCCGCGGACATCTGCAATCCGAGTTTGGAGCGGCGCCACACCACATCCTCGGCGCTCCGCGCCCACTCCTGCGTCATGAGGTAATCGACCTCGCGCTCGGTGAGCGTCGCGCCGAATGCGCGGCCGAGATCGGCCATCGACTTCGCTCCGCCCAACATCTTCACCGCGCGCGTGCCATAGGCGTGCGCCAGCCGGCTGGCATGGGCGGCGGTGAGGAACGGATAGTCGCGCACCAATTGTCCGGCGAGCGCCGGAAACGCCGATATGCCAAGATCGCCGCCCGGCAATGGCGCCGACGCCGTCCAGCCCGCGCGCGTCTTGATGCCCGGCAGATAAGGAGCGAGGCGCTCCAGCGCTTCCTCTGCCAGCCGTCGATAGGTCGTGATTTTGCCGCCATAGACCGACAGCAGCGGCGCGCCCTCCGGTGCATCGAGCGCGAGCACATAATCGCGCGTCGCCGCCTTGGCCTCATTGGCTCCGTCGTCATAGAGCGGCCGCACCCCGGCATAGCTCCAGACGACATCACCCGGTTTCACTGACGCCGCGAGATATTCGCCGACTGCCTCGCACAGATAGGCGATCTCTTCGGTCGTCGCCACAACACGCGCGGGATCGCCGTGATAGTCGCGATCGGTGGTGCCGATCAGGGTGAAATGGTTGCGATAGGGAATGGCGAAAACAATGCGGCCATCGCCGTTCTGAAAGATGTAGGCGCGATCGTGCGCATAAAGCTTCGGCACCACAATGTGCGAGCCCTGCACCAGCCGGATCTTGGCCTTGGTGCCGCCTGCCGCGCCATGCGCCAGGACATCCTCGACCCACGGCCCTGCCGCATTCACCAGCGTGCGCGCCTTGACGACATTGCGCGCGCCGCTGACGGCATCCTCCGTGGTGATCTGCCAGACATCACCCTCGCGCACAAAATGCATCGCGCGGGTTCGCGTGGCGATGACGGCGCCGCGATCGGCGGCATCGCGCGCCGTCAACACGACGAGGCGCGCGTCATCTACAGCACAATCGGAATATTCGAAGCCGCGCGTGAACCGGCCCGGCTTGAGCGGGCGGCCGACCTCGTCGCGCGTGAGATCGAGCGTGCGTGTCGGCGGCAGCAGCTTGCGGCCGCCGAGATGGTCGTAGAGGAACAGCCCGAGCCGCAGCAGCCATGTCGGCCGCAAGCCGGCATGATGCGGCAGCACGAAGCGCAGCGGCGAGATGATATGCGGCGCAATCCGCCACAGCACCTCGCGCTCCATCAGCGCTTCGCGCACCAGCCGGAACTCGTAATATTCGAGATAGCGCAGGCCGCCGTGGATCAGCTTGGTCGATGCCGATGACGTGGCGCTGGCCAGGTCGTTCATCTCGCAAAGAAAGACGGAACTGCCGCGCCCAGCCGCATCCCGGGCGATGCCGCATCCATTGATGCCACCACCGATGATCGCGAGGTCGAAAATTTGAGACAACGAATGCGTCCTGCCAGCCGGAATGACTGCACCATAGTCGCAGCGCATTTCATATATAGCGTTTTATCGTCGAATATCGGCCAGCCACAATCGATAGTGGAAAAATATCGAAACCCGACATGATCCCGCCGCACCAGGGGGCCCGGCGCAAGACCATCCACAGGCTCACAAGAGGCCGGCCGATGGCCTATTCTGGCTGGCGCACAACGATCGCTTCGGATTTTCCGGAGCCGCGCTCAGGTTTCTGGGGACTTGAGCCGCGTTCGCCGGCGAACTGCGCGGCGGCCCGCTCCGCTTCACGGGCGCTGCGGAACAACTGGCCTTCCAGCCGGAAAAATTGCGGAGCCGCGGCGAAAAAGCGAAACCCGGCCTTGTCGCGCACCACAATGCCTGCGGCCCGCGAACTGACCTCGATAATATAGCTGTCTGACATGATGGCCGCGCCCGTGGTCTGGAATCCGGGCAAACAACCGTCACGCACCACAATCGTTCCGCGTCGCTGCCTTCGCCGTTGGGGTACGCCGTAACTGCGTCGCGCGACAGGCGCGTGACGATCCGGATTACACCGAAATCGCGCCCTTATCGATCACCTGCGGCCGCCCCTCGTCGTCGATGGCGACGTAGGTGAAGTTGCCGTCGGTGACCAGAATCGACTGGCTTTGCCGGCGCCGTCGCACCCACGCATCGAGGTGCACTGTGATCGAGGTGCGGCCGATTCGCACCGTCGTGGCATAGACCGACACCACGTCGCCGACGAACACCGGCTTGCGGAAGTTCATGGCTTCGATCGCCACCGTCGCGGTGCGCGCCTTAGTGGTCTTGATCGCGTAGATGCCGCCGGCGACGTCCATCTGACTCAATAGCCAGCCGCCGAAGATGTCGCCATTGTGATTGGTATCGGCAGGCATCGCCAGGGTGCGGATGCAGAGATCGCCATGCGGCTCGGTGGGGGACTGCGACGAAGGAACGGTTTGCGCATCGGTCATCGAAACATTCCTTGAGCTGCGCTTTCAGGCCAACCGACACCCGGCCGAGCCCGAAAGCCGATACCGTCTCACAAGACGAACCGCCTCAGCACAGCAGATTTCATCGCCGCCCGGAAGAGGCTATCACCACCAGAATGTTGGGCGACGCGCGACGGTGCGCGGCTACTTCGGCCGCACCATCTCGAACATCGCTTCGGGGCGCACCTCGACGTAGTCGCCCATGCGGCCAGCGCGCAGGATCGGGTGTGCCTGCGCGGTCTGGTAAACGCCGTCCTTGATCAGCGCCTTGTCGATATAGATCGCGACCACCTCGCCGATCGTCAGCCAGGTCTCGGCCTTCTTGCCGTCGGCGCCCTTGAGCTGGATCATCTCGGACAGCTTGCACTCGAAAGTGACGCGGCTTTCACCGACGCGCGGCGGCTTGACGAAACGGCTCGGCACCGGCGTCAGACCGGCCAGTTCGAATTCGTCGATCTCGTGCGGCACCGTCGCCGACGTCGCATTCATCTTCTGCGCGATATCCATGGTGGCGAGATTCCAGACGAACTCGCCGGTCTCCTGAATATTGGCGACGGTGTCCTTCCAGCCGGTCGAGGAAAACCCGATCAGCGGCGGATGATAGTTAAGGGCATTGAAGAAGCTATAAGGCGCGAGATTGACATTGCCCTTGGCGTCGCACGACGAAATCCACCCGATCGGGCGCGGGCCGACGATGGCATTGAACGGATCGTGGCGCAGGCCGTGGCCCTTGGCCGGCTCGTAGAAATGGATGTCGTTCGAGCCGGTCGCGTTCATGTGTCGTACCTTCAGCCAGCGTTGCGATATCCCAACCCGACGAAAATGAAATCGATCATCTGGTCGAGCGTGGGTCCCGGCTTGTTAACACACTGAGCGATCATCTGCGGATGGAAAAAGCGCAGCATCGCGTTGCATGTGCACAACGCGGCGACGGGGACATCCTCGACATGGAAGACACCGCTCGCGGCCCCCTCGCCGATCACCCCGCCGATCAGCATGGTCACGCGCTCGATGTGCGCCTTGCAGACGTCCCAGTCCTCCTCCATGGCGCTGGCGACCATCTCGTGCAGCTTGGCGTCGCCGACGTAACGCTCGCTATTCATGAGGTGGACGGTGGTCAGCAGTTCACGCAGGCGCTGCGGCACCGGCTCGGGCCCCGCCGCGATGGCCTGCGCGGCGGCTTCGACTTCGCTCATCAGCCGGAAGGCCACGCCCTGCCGGATCGCATCCTTCGACGGAAAGAACCGATAGACGTTGGCCGGCGACATTCGCAGCAGCTTGGCGATGTCAGCCACCGTGGTCTTCTGGTAGCCGATCTCGCGAAACAGACGCTCCGCCACCACAAGGATGCGCTCCTGCGTGTCGGCTTCGGTATGTTCGGACACCATCGTCATCTCAAGTTTCACTCTTCATTTATTCGGCGGCCTCGGCAAGCGGAAATGCAAGCTGGGCGTCCTCATGCTGCGTTGCCGCAGCAACGCCGGTTTCGCCGGGCCCCTTCTCGTCGAGGCTCTTCCTGAACCACAGCGCGTAAAGCCCTGGCAGATACAGCAGCGTCAGGAACGTCGCGACGAACAGGCCACCCATGATGGTGATCGCCATCGGTCCCCAGAATGCCGAGCGCGACAGCGGGATCATCGCAAGGATCGCCGCAAGCGCCGTCAGCACCACCGGACGCGCACGGCGCACCGTCGCCTCGATGATGGCTTCGCGACGGGTGAGGCCGTGGCTCACGTCGGTTTCGATCTGGTCGACCAGGATCACGGTGTTGCGCATGATCATGCCGGCCAGCGCGATCAGGCCGAGCAGCGCCACGAAGCCGAACGGCTGGCTCGCGACGTTGAGGCCGAGCGAGGCGCCGACGATGCCGAGCGGCGCGGTGAGGAACACCAGCAGCAGCCGCGAGAAGCTCTGCAACTGGATCATCAGCAAGGTCAGCATCACCACGACCATCAGTGGAAACAGGATGAAGATCGAGGCATTGCCCTTCGCGGATTCCTCGATCGCGCCACCCATCTCCATGCGATAGCCCGGCTCCAGGCTGTCGCGGATCGGCTTCAGCTTGGACCAGATCGCATTACTGACGTCGGGCGCCTGCACGCCGTCGACGATATCGCCGCGCACGGTGATCGCCATGTCGCGATTGCGCCGCCACAGGATCGGTTCCTCGTGGGCGTATTCGACCTTGGCGATCTGTGACAACGGCACCGCGACGCCATTGCGCGAGGTGATGGTGAGGTCGCCGACCCGCGCCAGATCGAGCCGCTCGGCCGGCACCGCGCGCGCCACCACTTCGACCTTCTCGATGCCGTCGCGGATTGTCGTCACCGGCACGCCTGAAATCAGCATCGCCAGCGACTGCGAGACATCCTGCGGCGTCAGGCCGAGCGCGCGGGCGCGATCTTGATTGACGACGAGCTTGAGCACCGGCGTCTGCTCGTTCCAGTCGAGATGCGGATCGACCACGTCATGATTTGTCCGCACCACGTCGCGCACCTTGTAGGCGATCTCGCGCACCTTGTGCGTATCCGGGCCGATGACGCGGAACTGCACCGGGAAGCCGACCGGCGGACCGAAGTTGAAGCGGTCGACGCGGACCCGCGCCTCGTTCAACGCGCCCTCGTGCACCGCCTTTTCGAGCCGCGCCTTGATGCGTTCGCGCGCCTCGACGTTCTTCGACACGATCACGATTTCGGCGAAGGATTCGTTCGGCAGTTGCGGGTTAAGGCCGAGCCAGAAGCGCGGCGAGCCCTGCCCGACATAGGCGGTATAGGTCGCGATGTCGTTGTCGTCCTTCAGCAGCTTCTCTGCTTCCTTGACTGCTTTCTCGGTGACCTTGAACGCGGTGCCTTCCGGCAGGCGCAGTTGCAGGAACAATTCCGGCCGTTCCGAGAGCGGGAAGAACTGCTGCTGCACATGGCCGAAACCAACAACGCTGGCGCCGAAGATCGCCACCGTCGCCACCACCACCTTGACGCGATGGTTGACGCACCACGTCACGATCCGGCGCAGGCCACGATACATCCGCGTCTCATAGATCGCGTGTGGATCGTGGATCGCCTGCCCCGGCTTGACGAAGTTCGGCAGCAGCTTGACGCCGATATAGGGCGTAAAGATCACCGCGACGAACCACGACGCCACCAGCGCGATCGCCACGATCCAGAAGATGCCGCCGGCATACTCACCGACGCCGGAATTGGCGAAACCGATCGGCAGGAAGCCCGCCGCCGTCACCAGCGTGCCGGTGAGCATCGGGAATGCGGTGGATTCCCAGGCGAAGGCGGCCGCCTTGGCCCGCTCCCAGCCCTGCTCCATCTTCACCACCATCATCTCGACGGCGATGATGGCGTCATCCACCAGAAGACCCAGCGCGATGATCAATGCGCCCAACGTGATGCGGTGCAGGTCGAGCGACATCGCGTTCATCACCACGAACACGATGGCCAGCACCAGCGGTACCGACAGCGCCACCACGATGCCAGTACGCAAGCCGAGCGCAAGGAACGAGACGAACAGCACGATCGCCAGCGCCTCGATGAAGGATCGCACGAACTCACCGACCGCGTGCTTCACCACCAGCGGCTGATCCGCGATCTGCTCAAGCTCGATACCCTTCGGCACGCTGTTCATGAAATCGGCGCTGGCTTTCTTCACATCCTCGCCGAGTTCAAGAATATTGGCGCCCTTGGCGGTGACGACGCCGATGCCGAGCGCAGGCTTGCCCTCCTGACGGATTTCGTAGCTGGTGGGATCGACGAAGCCATGCCTCACCGTGGCGATATCACCGAGCCGGAACACCTGTCCGTTGCTCTCGACCGGCGTTTCCGCCACCGCCTTGGCGCCGTCGAGCGCGCCGGTGACGCGCAACGGAACGCGTTGCGACGAGGTCTCCACCGTGCCGGCCGGCACCACCGCGTTCTGCTTCGCCAGTGAATCGAAGATCGCCTGCGGCGTGATACCGAGTGTCGCCAGCTTGGCGTGCGAGAACTCGACGAAGATCTTCTCGTCCTGGGTGCCGTAGAGATTGACCTTGGTGACGCCGGGCACTTTCAACAAACGCTGACGCAGCCCTTCCGCCACCTTCTTCATCTGCGCGTAATCGGCGCCCTCGCCGGTCATCATGTAGAGGACCGAGTCGACGTCGCCATATTCATCGTTGAAGTTCGGGCCGATTAGGTTCGACGGCAGATTGGCCCGGATGTCGGAGAGCTTCTTGCGCAACTGATAGAACAGTTCCGGCACTTCTTTCGGCGGGGTGTTGTCCTTGAAGAACACCTGCATCGCCGTGAACGACGGCTTCGAATAGGTCTGCACCTTGTCGAAGTACGGCAGCTCCTGAAGTTTCTTCTCGATCGGATCGGCGACCTGCTCCTGCATCTCCTTGGCGGTCGCGCCCGGCCAGATCGCCGACACCACCACCACCTTGATGGTGAAGGACGGATCCTCGGCGCGGCCGAGCCGCAGATAGGAGAAGAACCCGGCGCAACTGACCGCGACGATCAGGAACAGCACCAGCGCGGGATGGGCCACCGCCCAGGCGGACAGATTGAAGCGCTTCATGGCAAGCCTCGCTTCGCGGGATCAATGCGACCGGGTTCAGAATGACAATGACGACACGACGCGGACCTTCTCGGCCGGGTCGAGTTTCTGCACGCCGAGCGTCACCACCTTGGCGCCTTCCTCGACGCCGCCGGTGACGAGCACATTCTCGGAGCCGTAGGATTTCACGGTGACCGGCTTCAACGTCACCTTGCCGGCGTCGTCGACGACATAGAGCGACGGCGACGTGCCCTGACTAAACAGCGCCGAAAGCGGCAACTTCGCCACGCGCTCGGTATCGCGGTCGGTGATGGTGAGCGTCGCCGTCATGCCGAGCGCGACGCGATCATCCGCGTCGGGCAGCGAGAATTTCGCGAGGTACGTGCGCGTGGCGGGATCTGCCTGCGGCGCAATCTCGCGCAGCTTCGCCGCGTAAGTCTTGCCGGGCTCCGACCACAGCGACACCTTGGCGGCGCCGTCCTTGGCGCGACCGATCAACGTTTCCGGAATGGCGACGACCGCCTCTTTCTCGCCCATACGCGCGACGCGGATCGCGGCCTGTCCGGCGGCGACCACCTGACCGGGATTGATCATGGTCGCGGTGACGACGCCGCGCGCATCCGCCGTCAGCGTCGCATAGGAAAGACTGTTGCCGGTGAGTTCGACCGAACGCTCGGCGCGGTTGAGCCGGGCGCGCGCTTCGGCGGCGGCGGCGTTGGCCTGATCGAGCTGCGCGTCGGTGGCCCAGCCCTTGGCCTTCAATTCCTTGGCGCGGGTCTGCGCGGCGGCGGCCTGCGCCAGCGTCCCGGTCGCGGCGCTGAGTTCAGCCTGCGCCTGCTCGGCCTGCAACTTCAGATCGACCTGATCAAGGGTCCCCAGCGCCTGACCCGGCTCCACCACCTGCCCGACCTCGACCAGGCGCTTCTCGACCTTTCCGGCGACCCGAAACCCCATGTCGGTCTCGATTCGGGGCCGGATGGTGCCGACAAAGCTGCGCTCCGGCGTCTCCGGTTGATAGTGCACCTGCGCGACCAAAACCGGCCGCAGCGGCTCGGACTTTTCGGCGGTGGATTGATCGCATCCAGCCAGCGCGAGCGCCGGAAGGATTACGCCGAGAACTGATAGCGCTTTGATCTGACTGCGAAAACCTGCAAATGCCGACATCGGGAGTACCCTTGCGATATGCATCTGCCGCGAAAAATGCTCTGTCTTCTGACGATTGTCAATATTCGTCAGTGAGTAATTATCAATCAACACTCGTTATGCGCGTCGGGTTGAAGCGACGTGCCCCGTCGGTTGCGCCACCTCATCGTCATGGCCGGGCTTAGCCGCATAGCCGTTCGAAAAACGGCGTCGCTTTACGCTGCCTATGCGAAGCACGGCGTCGCTTCGCTCGCCTATGTCCCGGCCATCCACGTCTTTCTCGCTGAGTGGCCACCAAGACGTGGATGCCCGGCACAAGGCCGGGCATGACGGTCGGGTTGAATACATCGCGCAGTAGAAAAGCCGTCCCGCTACTTCACGCCCGCCGCTTCGTCGGCGAATTCGGTCCGCGTCTCATGCTTGCCGATCAGCACCAGCAGCGCGGCAACCAACGGCATGATCGCCAGCACCAGAAGCCCGGTCTCGATGCTGCCAGTGGTCTCCTTGACCCAGCCGATCAGGTACGGCCCGCCGAAGCCGGCGAGATTGCCGATGGAATTGATCAGCGCGATACCGCCCGCCGCCGCCGTGCCGGTCAGCCATGCGGTCGGCAAGGTCCAGAACACGCCGAAAGTGCAGAAGGTGCCAATCGCCGCGAAGGTCAGCGCCACCAGTGTCAGCATCGGGTCCTTGGTGAAGCTCGACGCACCGAGCGCCACGGCCGTCAGCAGCAGAGCCAGCGCGACGTGCCACACCCGTTCGCGGGTATGATCGGAATGCCGCGCCCACAGGATCATGGCGACGGAGCCGAACAGATACGGCACGGCGGTGACGAAGCCGGTCTGTGCGTTGCTGAAGCCGAACGCCTTGACGATCTGCGGCAGCCAGAACTGCATGCCGTACAGCGCGCCGACGAAGCCGAAATAGACCAGGCTCAGGATCAGCACGCGCGGCGACGACAACGCTTGCCCCAGCGACATATGCTGCGCCGCCTGCTTGGCGGCGGCTTCGCTGTCGAGCCGCGACGCCAACCATGTTTTCTGCTCAGCGGTCAGCCACGTCGCCTTGCCCGGCTTGTCGGTGAGATAGAACCAGCTCACCACGCCGAGCAGGATCGAGGGAATGCCCTCGATGATGAACAGCCATTGCCAGCCCTTGAATCCCATCACGCCATCGAGCCCGAGCAACAGCCCGGAGATCGGCGCGCCGATCACCGTCGACACCGGCACCGCGATGGCGAAGGCGGCGAGGAAGCGCGCACGATATTCCGCCGGATACCAATAGGTCAGGTAGAGGATGATGCCGGGAAAGAAGCCGGCCTCCGCGACGCCGAGCAGGAAGCGCAGGATGTAGAAGCTCCACGGCCCGCTGACCCACGCCATCGCCGCCGAGATGATGCCCCAGGTTACCATGATGCGGGCGATCCAGCGGCTGGCGCCGAACTTCTCCAGCGCCAGATTGCTCGGCACCTCGAACAGGAAATAACCGATGAAGAAAATGCCAGCGCCCCAACTGAAGATCAGCGGCGAGAATTTCAGTTCCGCATTCATCGTCAGCGCCGCGAAGCCGAGATTGACGCGGTCGAGATAGGAAAAAAAGTAGGCGATGATCAGGAACGGAATGATGCGCCAGGAGATCGCGCGAATGGTGCTGCGCTCGATGTCGGATCTCGCGACACTTGCAGCGCTGCTGCGATCGGTCTGGCTCATCGAATCCTCCCTGCTGCCGTCGGGTCATTGCCCGCGCGATATTCATCCCTCCAAACGGTTCCATCGGGCAACGTTCATTTTTGCATCGCCCGAATGTCGCAATCGCCTTGGTCACGAAAACGTAGGTCGCCGGAACGTTCGTGCATCCCGGTCATTGTCTCTGCGAAGCATCAAGGAGAGACGAACGCAATGGGAAGCACGACGGACAAGGTCAAAGGCGTCGCCAACGAGGCTATCGGCAAGGCCAAGCAAACTGTCGGTGAGGCTGTCGGCTCCGACAAACTGAAGGGCGAAGGCCTCATTCAGGAAGCCAAGGGCCAAGGCCAGCAAGCCTTGGGCGACGCCAAGGCGGCCGCGAAGGAGGCCGTCGACAAAGCGGCGAACTACGCTCACAGAAAGCTGTAGGCAGTTCGCCGTTAAGAACGGAAGATGCATGGTGGAAGCAGTCGGCCGGCCCCCGGGGCCGGCCTTCTTTTTGCCGGCAGCATCAAACACCACCACGGCGTCGTCCCCGCGCAGGCGGGGACCCATTACCCCTGGCGGTTGCGGTCGTTCACGTGGCTATCCATTAAAATGATCTGCACTACCCGCATCATCAGCGACACGGCGTATGGGTCCCCGCCTGCGCGGGGACGACGATTTTCGTGGTGAGATTCCACGCGTAAGCGATCGGCCGTTATCTGACTACCAACACCGGTTTGAGGTCTTAATACCCCAGCGCGCAGCCGTCCTTGCGCGGATCGGAGCCGCCGGTCAGCGTGCCCTTCTCCCAGTCGATCCAGATCGCCTGCCCGCCGCCCCACGGCACTTTGACGCGCGTCACCTGATGGCCGATGGCGCGCAGGCCTTCGGCACTGCTCTCGGGAATACCTTCCTCCAACTGATAGAGGCCGTCGTAGTGCAGCGCGCGCGGCAGGTCGATCGCCTCCTGCACATCCATGCCGAAATCCAGCATGTTGCTCAGCACGTGGCTCTGCCCGACCGGCTGATACTGCCCGCCCATCACACCGAACGACATCGCCGCACGGCGATCCTTCGTCACCATGCAGGGAATGATGGTGTGCAGCGGCCGCTTGCCCGACGCAATGCAGTTCGGATGATCGGGCTCAATCCGGAAGCCGACGCCGCGATTCTGCATCAGCACACCGGTCTTGTTCGACATGATCCCCGAGCCGAACGGATGCGCGATGGAATTGATGAAGGAGCAGGCGTTGCGATCCTTGTCCACCACCGTGCAATAGATCGTCGACGGATTCGGCCGTGGCCACACGTTGGGCAGATCGAGCATCCGATCCATCCTGATCTTCGCGGCGAACTCGGCGGCGAATTCCTTGGCGAGAATCCGCGCCACATCGACATCGACATGCTGCGGATCGGCGATGTGCATCTCGCGCATCATGTAGGCGACGCGCGCGGCTTCCGCTTCCAGATGCAGCCGTTCGACGCTGAGCGGCGCATATTGCGTCAGATCGAAATGCGACAGCGCGTTCAGCATCACCAGCATGGTGAGGCCCGGCCCGTTGGGCGGACATTGCCAGACGTCATAACCTTTGTAGGTGGTGCCGATCGGCACCGTCGTCTCGGTCGAATGCGCGGCGAAATCCTCCAAGGTCTGCAAGCCGCCGATGCCGCGCAGCGTTTCCACGATATCTTCGGCCACCGAGCCCTTGTAGAAACCGTCCGGCCCCTCTTTGGCAATGATGCGCAGGGTCTGCGCCAGTTCGGGCTGGCGGATCACGTCGCCGGCAACAGGCGGCTCGTTATTCTTCAGAAGATAGCGCGGCGCGTTGACGCCCTTGCGCAGCTTCTCGACATTGTTGCGCCAGTCGAAGGCGATGCGCGGCGCGACGACATATCCGTTTTCCGCCGCATCGATGGCCGGCTGCAACAGCCGGTCCAATCCGAACCTGCCGTGGTCGCGCAGGATGGTGGCCCAGGCATCGACGGAACCCGGCACGGTCACTGCATGCACGCTGGTTGTCGGGATCGCCGTGATGTCGCGCTCGAGATACCACGATGCTTCCGCCGCGCGCGGTGCGCGGCCGGAGCCGTTGTAGGAGACGATATCGCCCTCGCCTTTCGGCATGTAGAGCGCGAAGCAATCGCCGCCGATGCCGGTCGATTGCGGCTCGATCACGCCGAGCAGCGCGCAGGCCGCCACCGCCGCGTCCGCCGCCGTGCCGCCGGCCTGCAAAACCTCGATGGCCGCCAGCGTCGCCTGCGGATGCGAGGTCGCCACCATTCCGTTCAGGGCGTGGACGGTCGAGCGGCCCGGAAGCTGAAAATTCCTCATCGCGCGTAGTCTTCCCGTTTTATTATTATGGGCTCAAAGGCCATTGCTTCCTTCGCATATCCGCCCGGCCGGCGGCAATGCTTCGAACCCGCGCGGGCCGCTATGCTGGGACGAGCGAACCGCATGGGTTTTCCTCGGCGCACGCACCTGATAGTCAGAGCCCATGACCCACGCAGTCGCAGCATTGTATCAATTCGTCGCCCTGCCGGATTTCCGCGAGCTGCGGGAGCCGCTGCGCGACCTGTGCGCGGCGCGTGGCCTCAAGGGCACCATTCTGCTGGCCGCCGAAGGCATCAACGGCACCATCGCCGGCGACGCAGCCGCGCTGCACGACCTCATCGATCAATTGCGACAGGGTCCGCTGTTCGGCGGGCGGCTCGACAATCTCGAATTGAAATTCTCCACCGCGGAGGCGATGCCGTTCCAGCGGCTGAAAATCCGTCTCAAGAAGGAGATCGTCACGCTGGGCGATCCGGCGACCGATCCGACCCGGCAGGTCGGCACCTACGTCGATCCGGCTGCGTGGAACGCACTGATCGCCGCACCGGACGTGGTGGTGCTCGACACCCGCAACCGCTTCGAGGTGGCGATGGGCACCTTCAGTGGCGCCGTCGATCCCGAGATCGACAGTTTCGGCCAGTTCAAGAATTTCGTCGCGCAAAAGCTCGATCCCGCCCGCGACAGGAAGATCGCGATGTTCTGCACCGGCGGCATCCGCTGCGAAAAGGCGAGTTCCTATCTGCTCGCGCACGGCTTCACGGAGGTCTATCACCTCAAGGGCGGCATCCTGAAATATCTGGAACAGACGCCCGCGGCCGACAGCCGCTGGAACGGCGAATGCTTCGTGTTCGACGAGCGCGTGGCGCTCGGCCACGGACTTACGGAACACGGACTTGCGGAACGCGCGAAGGAACCTCAGTCATGACCGATGATACCCGGCTGAGCGAGCGCGTCGACGCGCTGGAAGCCCGCATCGCCTATCAGGACGACACCATCGAGACGCTGAACCAGACCGTGACCGCGCAGTGGCAGCAGATCGACGCCCTGCGGCGGCTGGTCAGCGAACTCGGCGAGCGCCTCCGCGACGCCGAGAGCAACAGCCGCGGCGTCCCTGCCAACGAACCTCCGCCGCATTACTAACGCAGGTTTCATCTAAGCAGAATCGAAGGCTGGTCATGGCCGGGCTCGTCCCGGCCATCCACGTCTTCTATTTTGCAACATTTTAGGACGCAGATGCCCGGCACAAGGCCGGGCATGACGGACTTGGATGCTTCCCTCAAAAAAAAAGCGCTTTAGCGCCTGATAACACCAAGGCCGTCACCCTGAGGTGGCGTGCTCTTGCACGCCCTCGAAGGGTGGCGCGTGCAAGCATCCTTCGAGGCTCGGCGCAGGGCGCCGCGCACCTGAGGATGACGCCAGCGCTGGAACTGCGGCAAAAACCACGAACCCTCGCGCGCTTGTGTGCTGTGCATCGGGCATAACCGCCATGAAGACCCGATGCCGCGTTGACACCTGCCGCCAGCGGCCTAAATTGAGGTTGTTCCGAGGGGTGCTCCGACAGGGAGCTGAGATACCGCCATATCGCGAAAGCGAGCGCGCGGTGACCCTTTGAACCTGATCCGGGTCATGCCGGCGAAGGGACAGGGATGGTTCAGACCTCACAGATTCAGCGCGACAAATCCCCTATTCATGATGCACCGATTCACGTGATCGGCGCGGGCGTGGCCGGCTCGTGGCACGCATTGCTGCTGGCCAAGGCCGGCTATCGCGTGACGTTGCACGAACGCGGCGACGCCGCGATGGCCGACGGCACCAGCCATTGGGCCGGCGGCATGCTCGCGCCCTATTGCGAACAGGACGGCTCCGAGCCGACGATCACCCGCCTCGGCCTCCGTTCCATGGCGCTGTGGCAGCGCGAGGTTCCCGACACGCCGTTCCACGGCTCGCTTGTGGTGGCGCATGCGCGCGACCGCTCCGACTTCACGCGCTTCGCCCGCGTCACCTCCAACTATCGTCGCATCGAAAGCGACGATCTGGCGCGGATCGAACCATCGCTCGATGGCCGCTTCCGCGAGGCGTTGTTCTTTCCCGAGGAAGGCCACGTCGAGCCGCGCCACGTCGTGCCGCGATTGCACAGCGACATCCGCATCGCCGGCGGCGAGATCGTCTATCGCTCCGAAGTCAGCGCCAGCGATTTCGACGGCACCGTGATCGATTGCCGTGGCATCGCCGCGCGCGACGTCTTCCCTGACCTGCGCGGGGTCAAGGGCGAGGAGATCATCGTCGAGACCGACGAGATCGAACTGGCGCGTCCGGTGCGCCTTTTGCATCCGCGCTGGCCACTCTACGTCATTCCGCGCGACAATCATCGCTTCATGATCGGCGCGACCTCGATCGAACGTGAAGATGATGGCGTCACCGTGCGCTCGGCGCTCGAACTGCTCAGCGCCGCCTACACCGTCCACCCGGCGTTCGGCGAAGCGCGCATTCTGGAAATCGGCTCCGGCCTGCGGCCGGCGCTACCCGACAACCTGCCGCGCATCGTGATCGACGGCCGCCGCATCGCGGTCAACGGGCTTTACCGTCACGGTTTCCTGCTGGCCCCGGCGCTGGCGGAACTGACGTTGAATTTCATCACGTCCGGCACCATCGACAACGAGGTGATGCAATGCGCGTGACCATCAACGGCGAAGCACGCGATATCGCTGCAACCCGCATCGACGCGCTGCTCGATGAGCTGGAGTACGAAGGCTCGCACTTCGCCATTGCACTGAATTTCGACGTGCTGCCGAAAAGCCGCTGGGCCGAGACGCATCTCAAGGCCGGCGACGAGATCGAAATCATCACGCCGCGACAGGGGGGGTGAGCGGGATGAGCATCAACATACCCTGCCGTCATCCTGAGGAGCGCGCATCTTGCGCGCATCTCGAAGGATGGCCAAGAAAGATTCGCTGCTATCCTTCGAGGCTCGCCAAAGATGGCGAGCACCTCAGGATGACGACCGTTTCTGGAGCAAATCGCCCATGGTGAAGTTCTACGATCGCGAATTTTCATCGCGCCTCTTGATCGGCACGGCACTCTACCCCTCGCCGAAGATCATGCAGGACGCGATCCGCGCCTCCGGCAGCCAGATCGTCACCGTGTCGCTGCGGCGCGAATCCGCCGGCGGCAAGACCGGTGATGCGTTCTGGTCGCTGATCCGCGAACTCGACGTCACGGTGCTGCCCAACACCGCTGGCTGTAAGACCGTGCGCGAGGCGGTGACCACCGCCAAACTCGCGCGCGAACTGTTCGGCACGCCATGGGTGAAGCTCGAAGTGATCGCCGATAACGACACGCTGCAACCCGATGTCGTCGGCCTGGTCGAAGCCGCCTCGATCCTGATCAAGGACGGCTTCGAGGTCTTCCCATATTGCACCGACGATCTCGGCGTCGCGATGCGGCTGGTCGATGCCGGCTGCAAGGTGGTGATGCCGTGGGCCGCGCCGATCGGCTCGGCAAAAGGCATCGTCAATCGCGACGGCTTGCGGCTGTTGCGCGACCGCCTGCCGGACATCACGCTGGTGGTCGACGCCGGCCTCGGCGCGCCGAGCCATGCTGCGCAGGCGCTCGAACTCGGCTACGACGCGGTGTTGCTCAACACCGCCATCGCCAAGGCCGACGATCCGGTGGCGATGGCGAATGCCTTCCGCCTCGGCGTCGAGGCCGGACGCATGGCATACCAAGCGGGCCTGATGGAAGCCCGCGACTTCGCTTCCCCCTCAACTCCAGTCGTAGGGACACCGTTCTGGCATGTCGTATCCTGATCGCTTCTATCCCGTGGTGGATTCGCTCGGCTGGGTGAAGCGCCTCACCGCGCTCAGCGTCGGCACCATTCAGTTGCGCGCGAAAGACCTCAACGACGCGGAAGCGTTGCAGATCGTCAGCGATGCGCTGGAGATCACCAAAGGCACGCCGACCAAGCTCGTGGTCAACGACTACTGGCGCGCGGCCATCGTCGCCGGCGCTGAACATCTGCATCTCGGCCAAGAGGATCTCGCCGACGCCGACCTCGGCGAAATCCGCAAGGCGAAGCTCACGCTCGGCGTGTCCACGCACGATGACGCGGAGCTTGACACTGCGCTCGCGGCCAATCCGGACTACGTCGCGCTGGGGCCGATCTTCTTCACCACGCTGAAATCGATGCGCTTCGCGCCGCAGGGCATTCCGAAGATCGCCGAGTGGAAGAAGCGCATCAGCAACATTCCGCTGGTCGCCATCGGCGGCATCAAGCTGGAGCACGCCGCGGAGATTTTCGCCGCCGGCGCCGACTCCATCGCCGTCGTCAGCGACGTGACGCAAAACTCCGATCCGGATGCGCGGGTGCGCGCCTGGCTCGACGAGGTGGCTGAAACCGCATGAGGTGCCGTCATGCAAACATCCATCTTCATTGCACGGCTGATCGGCCCGGTCATGATCGTCGCGGGCCTCTCCGTGCTGCTCAACCGACAGGGCTTTGCCGCCATGGCCAAGGACTTCCTGGCCAATCGCGGACTGATGTTTCTCGGCGGATTGATGGTGATGCTCGCCGGCCTCGCCATCGTGCTGACGCACAACATCTGGACGGCGGACTGGCGCGTGATCGTCACGCTGTTTGGCTGGCTGCTGACCTTCGCCGGCGCGATCCGCATCCTCGAACCGCCATTCCTCTATGCGGGTGCGCGCGCCGTCCTGCGCCGTCCCGCCATGGCGACGCTGGCGGGAGCCATCTGGCTCGCGCTGGGCGCCATCTTCTGCCTGCTCGGCTACCTGCACTGAACGCTCACGACATTCCAACCGGAGAAACGCCATGAACATCCGCTCCAATCCGGACACCACCCTCCCCGCCGTCACCACCGGCGCGCTGTCCTCGTCCCGCAAGATCTTCTCGGTGCCCGAAGCGGCGCCGGACCTGCGCGTGCCGCTGCGCGAGATCATCCTCTCCGAGGGGGCCGGTGAACCGAACCTGCCGGTCTACGACACCTCCGGCCCCTACACCGATCCGGACGTCGTCATCGATGTCAACGCCGGCCTGCCGCGCACGCGTCTTGCGTGGGTGAAAGAGCGCGGCGGCGTCGAGGAATACGAGGGCCGCGACGTCAAGCCGGAGGACAACGGCAATGTCGGCGCCGCCCATGCGGCCGCCGCCTTCAAGGCGCATCACCGGCCGCTGCGCGGCGTCGGCGACGCGCCGATCACGCAACTCGAATTTGCCCGCGCAGGCATCATCACCAAGGAGATGATCTACGTCGCCGAGCGCGAGAACCTCGGCCGCAAGCGGCAGTTGGAACGAGCGGAAGCGGCGCTGGCCGACGGCGAAAGCTTCGGCGCGTCCGTGCCCGCCTTCATCACACCGGAATTCGTGCGTGATGAAATCGCGCGCGGCCGCGCGATCATCCCCTCCAACATCAACCACGCCGAGCTGGAGCCGATGATTATCGGCCGCAACTTCCTGACCAAGATCAACGCCAATATCGGCAACAGCGCGGTGACATCGTCAGTCGAGGAGGAAGTCGACAAGATGGTGTGGGCGATCCGCTGGGGCGCCGACACCGTGATGGACCTCTCCACCGGCCGCAACATCCACACCACGCGCGAATGGATTCTGCGCAACGCGCCGATCCCGATCGGCACGGTGCCGATCTATCAGGCGCTGGAGAAGTGCAACGGCGACCCGGTGAAACTGACCTGGGAGCTCTATCGCGACACGCTGGTGGAGCAGTGCGAACAGGGCGTCGATTACTTCACCATCCACGCCGGCGTGCGCCTGCCCTACATCCACCTCACCGCCAACCGCGTCACCGGCATCGTCTCGCGCGGCGGCTCGATCATGGCGAAGTGGTGCCT
>JAFKKN010000001.1 GCA_017305535.1 Hyphomicrobiales bacterium
AGACGTGATTTAGCGCAACAGAAGCGCCCTCCACCGGATGAGGCGGCGGAACTTGTAGTCGGTCGTGATCGCTGTAATCTGTACAGTAAAAATTATATCGATATTTCAATGGTATAAGAGTTCGCAGTTTTGTTCTGAATGGCGCGCCATTTTCCTTTCCCGAAAATTCAGTAATTTCAAACACATAGCGGCCAGCCGCCGACTCTGGCGCTTGTTTGGGCGACGTAACGTCTGACAAAACGTCCAACGTCACGGCAAAACAGAAGCGTGCAACGATTGTCGGGCCGTGCGAGACGCTGTCTGTCATCACGTGTGTCGCATATCGGAGGAATAACCGAATTGCCCGGCCTCCATTGACCGAAGTGGCGCTCATGGCATCCCCCCGCTTGCCGCGCGGAACGTTCATCGCTCAGACAGGTTGCCTCTGCCAGAATGTCGTCTTCTGCATTTTGGAGGCCTCCAATGCGTTCATTGATTGTCGCGGCAGCTCTCCTCGCGAGCGTTGCTTTCGCTCCGCAGGCCCAAGCGATTGGCTGTCTGTCGGGTGCCGTTGCCGGTGGTGTCGCCGGTCACTATGCCGGCCATCACGGCATCATCGGCGCGGTGGGTGGTTGCGTGGCCGGGCACCACCTGGCCAAGGAGCGCAAGCTGCAAAAGCGCCGTGAGCACCAGATGCAGCAGCAGACCGCGCAACCCGCCCACGATAACCAGTGAGCGTCGTGCTGATTAACTGAGCCCGTCGGCACGGCCGGCGGGTTGATGTGATCGTCTGCGCGCCCGATCAAACGCGCGCAGCGCTGATCAGTATCCGCTGATCAGTATCCTCCGCGATAATATCGCTCGTCGCATTCGGCGACATAGATCCGGCCATCCGGTGCGCGGTAGCGGCACATCGGCGGGCCGCTCGGACGTGGATTGGTTGAGTCGGCAACCGCCGCGCCGAGCAGCGCGCCAGCACCGGCGCCGATCAAGGTGCTGCCGGTGTTGCCGCCGATTGCCTGACCGAGGAGCGCGCCGGTCGCACCACCCAGCACCGCGCCTGTGGCGGTGCGTTGCTGCTGCGGGTTCGCGCACCCGGCCAGCGAAGCGGCGATGACCAAGAGTCCGACGGTCGAAATTCTGGTGACGTTCATTGCAGGATTCCTGCCCCAAGTTTCAGATCCAGAAATCGCATCTTGCCAATGAATGATGAATGCAGCCTGACTGGACGCGGCGCGCAATCGACCAATCTGATTTTCATAGTCTTGGCCTCATTCCGCCGCCATGGAACCGCCCACATCCGGGAGGCAGTTAACGTACATCGGAAAACGATAGAGGCTTCCATGCGTAAATCACTTCTCGCTCTCGTGTCCGCCGTTGCTCTCGGAACGCTCGCTGCGACAGGGGCGAATGCAATGCCGATCGGTTCGACCGCGCCAACGACGTCCGGCGTCGATCAGGTTCGTCTGGTGTGTAATGAATGGGGCCGGTGTTGGCATCGTCCGGATTATGACCGGGTATACCGTCCGCGCGCCTACTACGGGGATGGCTATGAGAGGCCACGTTATCGCTATTACCGAGAGCGCGATTATGGGCCGCGCTACTATCGTGGATACGATAACGGTTGGCACCGCGGCTGGCATCATGACGACTAGATTCGTGCACGACGCTCGCTAGACCAAAAGGCCCGCCATCGGCGGGCCTTACTGGTTGTGTGTGGCCAAGCCCTCCCGGACGGGCAGGTTACGTATTGGGCCGCCAGGGAGCACCACAATTTCATTGATTTGGCCAATCATGTAAGAGAGGTCGCGGGGCCACGCCGGGCCTTTCACCGAGGGCGATCCATATCATGTTCAAAGCCGGACTGATCATTGTTTTCGGGATTGCAGCGCCGTCGATTGCGCTGGCGCAATCGGATGTCCGCCTTCCCAATGCGTCCCGCAAGACCCTGGAGAAACCGCTCTCGCGCGCACCGAACCCGTGCGCTGAATTTGGTCCGGGATTCGTCAAGGCCGAGGGGTCGGATACCTGCGTTCGTATCAGTGGCTCGATAAGTGTCGGTGTCGGCAGCGGATCGGGTGTGCGTGGCGGGCCGCGCTGACGCGCCTTCGGATCAGGCAAATTCGGTTCAGGCAGGAGGGCTCGCCATGCGTCTCGATATCATCGTGCCGGTCATGATGTGCTGCGCGCTGCTGTGGTGGTTCGGCCGGGGCATGAGCTGGACCCAGCGTGGCGTGGTCACCGCCGTGACGCTGGTGGTGGTCTTCGGCATCCTGTGGTTCGAGCAGAGCTTCAACCAGAGTCCGTGATGGCTGTGAAAGAAAGGCTCCGCATGACGGAGCCTTTCTTCACGTGTGCGATGCTACTCGTGAAATCACTTTGCTCAGCGGAAGAACAGCCACAGCAGAATGATGATTGGTATCGGTACGCCGAGTAGCCACAGCAATATGCCGCGTCCCATAAGCATCTCCTCGATCTATTATCATCGAGGTAACGCATCGGGACGATTGATGTTCCAGCGCTGTTACCAGTGCCCGGTGTTCGGCATCGAGGCCCACGGCTCCTGCGGTGGCTTGGCATCGCCGGCTTGCAGCAATTCGATCGAATGCAGATCCGGTGAACGGACGAAGGCCATCTGGCCGTCACGCGGCGGACGGTTGATGGTGATGCCGAGTTTCATCAGGCGCTCGCAGGTCGCGTAGATATCGTCGACCTCGTAGGCGAGATGACCGAAGAAGCGGTCCTCGCCGTATTTCTCCTCGTCCCAGTTGTAGGTGAGTTCAACCAGCGGCGCGCCACGGCCTCCGCTCGCCTTGATGAGGTGGTCGTCGGCGGCGGCGCCGAGGAAGACCAGCGTAAATCTGCCCTTGTCGTTGTCGATGCGGCGGACCTCCTTGAGGCCGAGCGCATCGCAGTAGAATTTCAGGGCGGCATCGAGATTGCGGACGCGCAGCATGGTGTGCAGGTAGCGCATGATGGGTTCTCCAGCGGCATCGGTCGGGCGATCGCCGGTCCGCGCTGCGCGGGCCGTGATCCCGATCGGGATGATTAGCGGTTTTATCGCGACGGCGCGAGCGCGCACGCGCCATGATCGCGGCAAGGTTTCGTTAACGACCTGCCGCACTCGCGCTTTGGGAGGCAGGCGGGCGTGATATCCTCGGTGCATGATCACGCTCGTGCCAGTGTCGTCCGTCCTGGCCGCCACCGCCGACCAAGGCGGGCGGGCGCCGCAGGTGATCGACGTCCAGGACCCAGCCGCGACGACCTACTGGGCCGGGCGCTTCAACGTCACGCAGGACCAGTTGTTCTCCGCCATCGGTGAAGTCGGCGGCTCGGTCGCCGCCGTGCGTCGCTATCTCGCGCAATAACTGTCGATAAAAATCATGAGACGAAGGATTGAAGTCCGGAAATGGTTTTCCGCCTGATGATGCTTGAACCGGGCATTTGCGCTAACGTTTCCTGAAACGGACGCACGGATCAGAGCAGTCAGATGATCGCAAAAGACCTTCAGAGCGGCGTGGAACAACTCGGCGACATGATCGCGACCTCATCGGCGATCGTGCCTTTCACCGGCGCGGGCATCTCGACGGAATCCGGTATCCCGGATTTTCGTTCGCCGGGCGGACTGTGGACGCGCAACCGGCCGATCCCGTTCGACGAATTTGTCGCCAGCCAGGAGGCGCGGGACGAATCCTGGCGCCGGCGTTTCAACATGGAAGCGACCTTTGCCGCGGCGCGTCCGGGGCGGGGGCATCGCGCATTGGCGGCGCTCTACAAGGCCGGCAAGGTTCCCGGCGTCATCACCCAGAACATCGACAACCTGCATCAGGTGTCGGGCATCTCCGGTGATGACGTCATCGAGCTTCACGGCAACACCACCTACGCCCGCTGTCTCGGCTGCGACACGCGATACGATCTTGTCTGGGCCAAGGCGCGGTTCGATGCGACCGGGCGCGCGCCGGTCTGCGATGCCTGTGCGCAACCGGTGAAGACGGCGACGATCTCGTTCGGGCAATCGATGCCCGAGGACGCGATGCGTCGCGCCACCGAACTGGCGCAAGCATGCGATCTGTTCGTGGTGATCGGGTCGTCGCTGGTGGTGTGGCCGGCAGCGGGCATGCCGTTGCTGGCGAAAAACGCAGGCGCACGACTCGTCATCGTCAACAGAGAGCCGACCGAGCAGGATGACGACGCCGATCTGGTGATCCGCCACGACATCGGCGACACGCTGGGACCGTTCGTCGGCAATTGAACGATTGCGATCGTTCCCATGGATCGATTCAAAAACAGGTGAGTCATGTCCACGCGAAATTGATTCGCATGACTCAAGACTGTTTATAGATCGTTGACGTGCGGTTTTTTGTGTTTGCGAGCGGAGCGGGAGTGCTATCGTCGAATCAGGAGATTCGCGGGGCGTCTTTGAGAACAGCGGCTGCGAGAGTCGTTGCGCGTTGTCGTTGAGGCGGCGTGGCCGGGTTTTTTTGAACGTGTGGGGTCCGGGGTCATGGGGTCGGACGGATTTGAGTCCAAGCAGTTTAGAACGCAGGCTGGTGGCGCGGACAAGACCTCGCCCGATGCGTTCGCAAGAGACAGCCGCGGAACCGCGCTGGATCCGTTCGCCGGCCTGAATGAAGCCAACAAGCTGATCGAGGTTCGCGGCGTCATCAAGTGGTTCGATGCCTCCAAGGGCTACGGCTTCATCGTTCCCGATGATGGATCGACCGACGTGCTTCTTCACGTCACGGTGCTGCGGCGCGACGGTTATCAGACGGCCTATGAGGGCGCGCGCATCGTCTGTGAATGCGTGCAGCGGCAGAAAGGCTATCAGGCCTTCCGCGTCGTCTTGATGGACGAGTCGACGGCTATTCATCCGGCGCAGATGCTGCCGCCGCGCACCCATGTCAGCGTTACGCCCACCAGCGGACTCGAGCGCGCGCAGGTGAAGTGGTTCAATCGGCTGCGCGGCTTCGGCTTCGTCACCTGCGGTGAGGGCACGCCGGATATCTTCGTCCACATGGAGACCCTGCGCCGTTACGGCATGACCGAGCTGCGCCCCGGTCAATACGTGCTGGTGCGGTTCGGGCCCGGCTCCAAGGGCATGATGGCGGCGGAGATTCATCCGGAGCACGGTCCCGCCGGATTGGCATCGCACTGATCCGCAAACTCTCCGCTCTTCAAAAGCCCGTCAGATCGCACGGTGGATGCCGCCGCGCGGTTGCGCTCGGCGCAAAAGCGGTTACCTATCGTCGTCATCGGACATTCAGGCGCGGTTCGGGCAGGATTTATGTCGATGACGATGATGCGATGGCTTGAACGGCACTCCCGATCGCTGACACGAGGGCTGGCGGCATTGGCGATCCTTGTCGCTGCCGCTGTGGCGACCGGCGGTGCGCGCGCGGCCGAACTGCAAACCCTCGAGATCGCGACCAAGTCCGGCGTCCAGGTATTTTCCGTCGAGGTGGCCACCACCGAGGACGAGAAGCGCACCGGGCTGATGTATCGCAAGGAATTACCGGACGGCCGCGGCATGCTGTTCGACTTCTCGCCGGAGCAGGAAGTCTCGATGTGGATGAAGAACACCTTTATTCCGCTCGATATGATCTTCATCCGGGCGGACGGGCGCATTCTGCGGATCGCCGAGAACACCGTGCCGCAATCGACGAAGATCATCCCGTCGCGGGGGCTGGCGAAGGGCGTTCTCGAAGTGATCGCCGGCACGGCCAAGAAATATGGCATCGCGCCGGGCGATCGCGTCGCGCATCCGTTGTTCAATGGCCACTGAGTGCGCGCGTCGCGGCTTGCTGGCGCGGCCGGGAGCGTGTATCGACATCTCGCCGTAGCAAACCGATCTTCGCGGTTTGCGGGTCGATCGGGGTATAGCGCAGCCTGGTAGCGCGGCAGTTTTGGGTACTGCAGGTCGTTGGTTCGAATCCAGCTGCCCCGACCAAAATCACAACAGCATCAATGGCATGTCCTGGAAGCCCGCGCTTCCGCATGGCGCGTGGGAATATGATCCGGCTCGACAACATCAGTAAGCAGAACGGCCACCAGCTCCTGTTCGTGGAGGCCTCGGTGGCGCTCCAGCGCGGCGAGAAGGTCGGGCTGGTCGGCCCCAACGGGGCGGGCAAGACCACGTTGTTCCGGATGATGACCGGGCAGGACTTGCCCGACGAGGGGCAGGTGGCGGTCGATCGCGGCGTCACCATCGGCTACTTCAGCCAGGACGTCGGCGAAATGGCCGGACGCAGCGCCGTCGCCGAGGTGATGGACGGCGCGGGACCGGTGAGCGAAGTCGCGATCGAGTTGAAAGAACTGGAAACGGCCATGGCCGATCCGGATCGCGCCGACGAGATGGACGAGATCATCACACGCTACGGCGAGGTGCAGGCGCGCTTCGAGGAACTCGACGGCTACGCGCTCGACGGCCGCGCCCGTGAGGTGCTCGCCGGCCTCGGTTTCAGTCAGGAGATGATGGAAGGTGACGTCGGCAAGCTGTCGGGCGGCTGGAAGATGCGCGTCGCACTGGCGCGCATCCTGTTGATGCGGCCCGACGCCATGATCCTCGACGAGCCGTCGAACCATCTCGATCTGGAAAGCCTGATCTGGCTGGAGCAATTCCTGAAAGGCTATGACGGCCTGCTGCTGATGACCTCGCACGACCGCGCGTTCATGAACCGCATCGTCGGCAAGATCGTCGAGATCGACGGCGGATCGCTGACCACCTATTCCGGGGACTACGAGTTCTACGAGCAGCAACGCGCGCTGAACGAGAAGCAGCAGCAGGCGCAATTCGAACGCCAGCAGGCGATGCTCGCCAAGGAGATCAAGTTCATCGAGCGTTTCAAGGCACGCGCCTCGCACGCCGCGCAGGTGCAGAGCCGGGTGAAGAAGCTCGACAAGATCGAGCGCGTCGAGCCGCCGCGTCGACGCCAGACCGTGCTGTTCGATTTCCCGACCGCGCCGCGTTCGGGCGAGGACGTCGTCAGCCTGAAGAACGTGCACAAGGGCTATGGCAGCCGGACCATCTATCAGGATCTGGACTTCGCGGTGCGCCGCCGGGAGCGCTGGTGCGTGATGGGCATCAACGGTGCGGGCAAGTCGACGCTCTTGAAACTGGTGGCAGGCGCGACCGAGCCGGACGCCGGCACGGTGGCGCTCGGCGGCAGCGTCAAGATGGGCTATTTCGCGCAGCACGCGATGGATTTGCTGGAAGGCGAACGCACCGTGTTTCAGTCGCTGGAAGACGCGTTTCCGCAAGCGGGGCAGGGCTCGTTGCGTGCGCTCGCCGGCTGCTTCGGTTTTTCCGGCGACGACGTCGAGAAGAAATGCCGGGTGCTGTCGGGTGGCGAGAAGGCGCGGCTGGTGATGGCGCTGATGCTGTTCGATCCGCCGAATTTTCTGGTGCTCGACGAGCCGACCAACCACCTCGACATGGCGACCAAGGAAATGCTGATCGCCGCGCTCGCGGACTACGAGGGCACCATGCTGTTCGTCTCGCACGACCGGCATTTCCTCGCGGCGCTATCGAACCGCGTGCTGGAGCTGACCTCGGACGGCATCCACCAATACGGCGGCGGTTACACCGAATACGTCGCTCGCACCGGCGTCGAAGCGCCCGGACTGCGCAGCTAAAGCACCATGCATTCAGCTTGATCCGTCATGCCCGGGCTTGCCCCGGGTATCCACCGTCTTAGCGCCACGCAAGTTCAAAGACGTGGATGGCCGGGACAAGCCCGGCCATGACGACGACGAAGCAATCAAGTCTAGCTTTAGCGGTCTGGATTGATCCGCGGTTGTCGCTCCTCGCAACGACGGCCAAATGAGCGGGCTACGCCGCGTCGGCGCGTTTTGCCGGTGCCGCAGGCGCCTGCGATGGTGCATTTGCCGTTGCGGCGGGCTTCGGTCGCGGTTTGTCCTGCTGTTTCGACCAGGAGATGTAGTAGGCCACGATCGTCATGATGGCGATGCCTGCCGCGCTGACCACGACCTGCGCCAGGAACGAGCCCGAACTCATGATCAGCGTGAAGTGCGCGACGAATGACAGGAACACGCCGACGCAGAACACCGCCAGCGATTGCTGGCCGCATTTCACCACTGGCTCGAATATCTTCCATTCCAGCCCGGGCCATTCCTTCGGCACGAAGCGCGTGACGAAGAAGGCTATGATGACGAAGTGCAGCACGCGATACGGCGCGAGATAGGTTTTGTCGTTGGGGTTGAAGGCGTCGTACAGCCACGACGGGAACATCGCGCCGAAGTCGGGAAAGCGTCCGGCCATGGTCATGATCAGCGCGAAGATCAGATAGGCCCCGCCGAGATAGAGCAGGATCGGCGAGTTGATCACCGACCGCGACGCCGTCGCGCCGCCGAGCGCGAACCATGCGCCGAACATGAACAGCAACTGCCAGGTGAACGGGTTGAAGTACCATTCGCCCGCGGGATAGCCGCGCAGGTTCCAGCCATAGTGCCGGGCTGCGAAATACAGGCACAGCGAGGCGAGCATCGTGAGGTCGGGCTTGCGCAGCATCATCCACAGCACCGGCGGGAAGAATGCCATCAACACGATGTAGAGCGGCAGCACGTCGAGGTTGAGCGGCTTGAAGGACAGCAGCAGGCCATGGATCAGCGTCTGGATCGGATTTTCGATCAAGCCCGCAACGTTGAACTCGTTGATGATCTCGACGTCGCTATAGCGCTGCGCGACGTAGCCGATCGCGGCGATATAGATCACGAACAGCACGACATGGGCGACATAGAGTTGCCATACCCGCTTGAACAACCGTGTCGCGCCGACCACGAAGCCACGATCCAGCATCATCTTGGCGTAGACGAACGAGGCGGTGTAGCCGGAGATGAAGACGAACAGGTCGGCGGCGTCGCTGAAACCGTAATTCCGCGTCGTGATCCAGTTCACCACATTGTTAGGAATGTGATCGAGGAAGATCGCCCAGTTGGCGATGCCGCGAAACAGATCGAGCCGCAGGTCGCGGCCTTTGGGGGGCAGGGTTGCGTGGATGTCCATGGGCGCCGTCGGTAAGGTCTGGAATGGAGCGGAACGTCAGGTTGCCGGCAGGTAGGGTGTTGTCGAGATTGTCACAAGGCTGCGGACGGACTATAGCATCAGCCACACACGGATCGTCGGTATTCGGCCCGCGATGCGACGTGTGGCCGGCGGCGCGAGCCGGTGCCCGTCCATCCGGTTGTCGTCGAAACGCGAATCAGCAGGCCACGCCACGTCATGACCGCACGTATTTTTAAACCCGCCAAGAACGCGATGCAATCCGGCTTTGCCAAGAGCAAGGAATGGCAACTCGATTACGAGCCCGAGCAGCCGCGCGTGGTCGAGCCGCTGATGGGGTGGACCAGTTCGGGCGACATGAAACAGCAACTGACCTTGCGGTTCGCCACCCGGGACGAGGCCGTCGCCTATTGCGAGCGCAAGGGCATCGCCTATCAGGTGATCGAGCCGCAGGAGCGGGCGCGCCGGCAGGCGGCTTACGCCGACAATTTTGCCTTCCGCCGCACCGACCCCTGGACGCATTGATCCGGACCCGCTGATCTGTTTCGATTGAAAAATCGGATGCGATCGGACCGACCGGTTTGATCTCCGGTCGGCGGACGTGTCTGCGCGCGTCGCGCCGCCGGTGATACTTTACCCGATGGAAACCTTGTTCTTTCCGCGACGAGGAGCCGGGCGATGCGGTGTTTCCCATCAGACCCGAAAGTACCGGTTGCGCGAGGTGGCGCCGCAATGACAACATGGCGGCGGTCGTCACCCAAGGTCGTTCACTCGTAAAGGCCGTTCACTCGAACCCTCTGGACGTCATGCCGCTTCATTCCAATATTGCAACGAATTCTCCGGATTTCACCCAGAACGCCGACGCGATGCGCGCGCTGGTGACGGAGTTGAAGGACAAGCTCAACGAGGTCTCGGGCGGCGGCGGCAAGGCGTCGCGCCAGCGTCATACCTCGCGCGGCAAGATGTTCGTCCGCGATCGCGTCGATCTCTTGATCGACCCCGGCACCGCGTTTCTCGAGCTGTCGCCCTTGGCGGCGAACGGCCTTTACGGCGGCGACGTGCACTCGGCGAGTGTTGTCACCGGCGTCGGCCGCATCTCCGGGCGTGAATGCGTGATCGTCGCCAACGACGCCACCGTCAAGGGCGGCACCTATTACCCGATGACGGTGAAGAAGCATCTGCGCGCGCAGGACATCGCGCGGCAGAACAATCTGCCCTGCGTCTACATGGTGGATTCCGGCGGCGCGTTCCTGCCGCTGCAGGACGAGGTCTTTCCCGACGAGCGCCATTTCGGTCGCATCTTCTACAATCAGGCCAATCTCTCGGCACAGGGCGTCGCCCAGATCGCCATCGTGATGGGCTCCTGCACCGCCGGCGGCGCTTACGTGCCGGCGATGTCCGACGAGAGCATCATCGTGCGTAATCAGGGCACGATTTTCCTCGGCGGCCCGCCGCTGGTGAAGGCCGCGACCGGCGAGGTGGTGACGGCGGAAGAACTCGGCGGCGCCGACGTGCATTCGCGCCAGTCCGGCGTCACCGATCACTATGCGCAGAACGATCGCCATGCCATCGGTATCGCACGTAAGATCGTCAGCACTCTCAAGCAGTCGCCGCGGCATGTCTCCGGATGGCAGACGCCGCGGGAGCCGCTTTACGCGCCGCAGGAAATCTACGGCGTGGTGCCGGCCGACAACCGCAAGCCGTTCGACGTGCGCGACATCATCGCGCGGATCGTTGACGGCTCAGAGTTCGACGAATTCAAGAAGCTGTATGGCCAGACCCTGGTGTGCGGCTTCGCGCATATCTGGGGCTATCCGGTCGGCATCGTCGCCAACAACGGCATCCTGTTCAGCGAAAGCTCGCTGAAGGGCGCGCACTTCATCGAGCTGTGCAGCCAGCGCAACATTCCGCTGGTGTTCCTGCAGAACATCACCGGCTTCATGGTCGGCAAGAAGTACGAAGCGGGCGGCATCGCGCGCGACGGCGCCAAGCTGGTGACGGCGGTGGCGACGACGTCGGTGCCGAAGTTCACCGTGGTGATCGGCGGCTCTTACGGCGCGGGCAATTACGGCATGTGCGGCCGAGCCTATTCGCCGCGCTTCCTGTGGATGTGGCCCAACGCGCGCATCTCGGTGATGGGCGGCGAGCAGGCGGCGATGGTGCTGAGCACGGTGCGCCGCGAAGGCATCGAGGCCAAGGGCGGCACGTGGTCCGCCGAGGAGGAGCGCGAATTCCAGGCGCCGATCCGGGCGCAGTATGAAAAGCAGGGCAGTCCCTATTACGCCACCGCGCGGCTGTGGGACGACGGCGTGATCGATCCCGCCGATACGCGTCTGGTTCTGGGTCTCGGTCTGTCGGCGGCGGCGAACGCGCCGATCGAGCCGACCCGTTTCGGTATTTTCAGGATGTAATGATGGCAGGCTCTGCACACTACCGGCGTTTCCGGACGCTCTTGATCGCCAATCGTGGCGAAATCGCTTGCCGCGTCATTCGCACCGCCAAAGCAATGGGCCTGCGCACCGTCGCGGTCTATTCCGAGGCCGATGCCGATGCGGTCCACGTCGCTATGGCCGACGATGCCGTGCTGCTGGGACCTGCGCGTGCGCGCGACAGCTACTTGAACATCGAACGCGTGCTGGCGGCGGCAAAGCAGACCGGCGCGGAAGCGATTCATCCCGGTTACGGCTTCCTGTCCGAGAATGCCGAGTTCGCGCAGGCCTGCGCCGACGCCAATCTGGTGTTCGTCGGCCCGACCGCGGCGATGATGACCGCGATGGGCTCGAAGTCCGGCTCCAAGCTCTTGATGGAAAAAGCCGGCGTGCCGCTGGTCCCCGGCTATCATGGCGAAGCGCAGGACGACGCGACCCTGGCGGCGGCGGCCGCGAAGGCCGGCTATCCGGTACTGGTGAAGGCATCGGCCGGCGGCGGCGGGCGCGGCATGCGCGTGGTGCGCGAGGCTTCCGAGATGAGGGCGGCGCTGGAGAGCGCGCGGCGCGAGGCCAAGGCGGCGTTCGGCGATGACCGCATGTTGGTCGAGAAATATGTCCAGAACCCGCGCCACATCGAGGTGCAGATCGTCGGTGACAGCCACGGCAATTTGCTGTCGCTGTTCGAGCGCGAATGCACCTTGCAGCGGCGCCACCAGAAGGTGATCGAGGAAGCGCCGTCGCCGACACTCAACGCCGCACAGCGTGAAAAGGTCTGCGAGGCCGCGCGCAAGGCGGCCGGCGCGGTGAACTACGTCGGCGCGGGTACCATCGAATTCGTCTCCGACGGCAAGGAAGTGTTCTTCATCGAAATGAACACGCGCTTGCAGGTCGAGCATCCGGTGACCGAACTGATCAGCGGTGTCGATCTGGTCGAGTGGCAGCTGCGCGTCGCGTTCGGCGAGAAGCTGCCGATGACGCAGGATCAGCTCAAGCTCAACGGTCACGCCATCGAGGCGCGGGTCTACGCGGAAAACCCCGACAAGAACTTCATGCCGTCGGTCGGCCGCATCAAGACGTGGAGGACGCCGGAGGAAGTCGGCGGCTTGCGGATCGACGCCGGCTACCGGCAGGGCAGCAACGTGTCGCCGCATTACGACGCGATGCTCGCCAAGGTGATTGCCTGGGCGCCGACGCGCGACGTCGCCATCGACCGCCTCAATCGCGGTCTGGAAGAAACCGACGTGCGCGGCGTCGTCACCAACATTCCGTTCCTGTCGGCGCTCATCACCCATCCCGATGTCCGCAAGAACAAGATCGATACCGGCTTCATCGAGCGGCATCTGAAGGATCTGACGCCGAAGCCGCCCGCGCCAGGCGCGCTTGAACTGGCGGCGGCGATCGCGGCGATCCTGACTCACGAGCGGCAAGAGATGCGCGCCGATGTGCAGTCGCCGTGGCAGACCGACGGCTGGATGCCGGTCGGCCAGCGTCACCGCGTATTCACCTTTAAACAAGGGGCGGGCACTGAGCTGACCATCGCCCGCCGCTATGGCGGCGGTTCGTCGGCGCTGGAGATCGACGGTCACCAGATCGATTTCGCTTTCAACGCCGAAGGCGACAGCGCGTTCGCGGTGTCGCTCGACGGCGCGCGCAGCCATGCGGTGGCTGTGCTCGACGGTCGTGACGTCTATGTGCGCACGCGCAACGGACGTTTCGAGTTCACATGGGCCGATCCGTTCAGCGGCGGCGACGACGAGCACGTCGGCGAAGACCGCATCGTCGCGCCGCTGCCCGGCACCGTGGTCGCGCTGCTGGCGAAGGAAGGCGAGACGCTGGAGAAGGGTGCGCCGATCCTCACGCTGGAAGTGATGAAGATGGAGCAGACCTTGCGCGCGCCGTTCGCCGGTGTGGTGAAGCGCATCAATTGCAAGGTCGGTGACATCGTGCAGGAAGGCGTCGAACTCGCCGAGATCGAGCCGACGGAGAAGTAAGCCGCATGAGCGATCGGGTGCAGATCGTTGAGATGGGGCCACGCGACGGCCTGCAAAACGAGAAAGTGTCGGTCAGCGTCGAGGCGCGCATCGCCTTCGTCGAGGCGCTGGTGGCGGCGGGGCTCACCACTTGCGAGGTCGGCGCGTTCGTGTCGCCGAAGGCGATTCCGCAGATGGTTGGCTCGGATCAGGTGCTGCGCGCGGCCAGCCAACTGCCGGTCGGCGAGTTTCATGTTCTGGTGCCGAACGAGAAAGGCTACGAGGCGGCCATCGCCGCCGGCGCGAAAGTCGTCTCGGTGTTTGCGTCGGCGTCGGAGGGGTTTTCGCGGGCCAACATCAATTGCTCCATCGCCGAATCCATCGAACGCTTCAAGCCGGTGCTAGCGCGCGCGAAAGCCGACGGCATCAAGGTGCGCGGTTACGTCTCCTGCGTGCTCGGCTGCCCGTTCGACGGCGAGGTAAAGCCATCAGCCGTCGCCGACGTGGCGAAGACGTTGTGGGATCTTGGCTGCTACGAAATCTCGCTCGGCGACACCATCGGCGTCGGCACCCCGGCGAAAGCGCGCGCCATGCTGCGCGCGGTCAGCGGCGATGTGTCGACGGCGAAGCTCGCGATGCATTTCCACGACACCTACGGACAGGCGCTCGCCAATCTCTATGCCGGCATGGAGGAGGGCGTGTTCGTGATCGATTCCGCCGCGGGTGGTTTGGGCGGTTGTCCCTATGCGCCCGGCGCGACCGGCAACGTCGCGACCGAGGATGTTATCTACATGCTGGAAGGCATGGGTGTTCCGACCGGCGTCGACATGGACAAGCTGCTCGCCGCGACCAATCAGATGAGCACGCTGCTGGGGCGTCCGCCGGTCAGCCGGGTGGCGTCGGCGCTCAACGCCAAGCGGCGCAAGGCCGCCAAGGTCTAAATTCAAGGCCTGCGCTCAAGTGTAACAATCCCGATTTCTCTGCGTAGCTCCTGTTGCGATCCGCTTCGTGCGGCGTTTCAACAGGAGGAATTTGTCATGATCTCGCGCATCCGTTTTGCGTCTGCCGTTTCCGCGTCCGTCATCGCGCTCGGCCTGACGCTTGCTCCCGCCGTGGCGCAGGACAAGATGAGCAAGGACACCGGCATGAAATCCACGACGATGTCGAAGGACAAGATGTCAAAGGACGGCATGTCCAAGGACAAGATGTCGAAGGACGGGATGAAGCACGACAATATGATGAAAAAGGACGAAATGAAAAAATAGCTGCGCGCGTGATCGATGGCGATGCCGCCACTCGCGGGCGGCATCGCGTCCGATATCGCGACTACTTCTTCTTGCCTCGCGCCTTGCGTGCGGCATAGCGCGCGTCGCGGGCGGCTTTGCGCTCCGCCTCGAGTTCGGCTTCGCGCGCGGCGGCTTCCGCCTTCTCACGCTCGAGCTGCTCGGCGGCGAGCCGCGCGGCTTCGGCCTGACGGGCGGCTTCCTCGGCCTTGGCGATCTCGCGCACCCGCTTCGCCTCGGCGCGTTCGGCGGCCTGCGCGGCGCGCTCGGCCTGACGTTGCTGGACAGCAGGATCGTCGGGCCCGGGCTGCGCGCGGAACTTGTTCAAAATATCCTTCTTGGCTTGCTGTGCCGCCTTTTGACGATCGGCAAAGCCGGGTTCCTTGAATCGACTCATCGATAACCTTTGGAATAGGGCAGAGGATGGCGCGCGGACCGGCCATTCCTGAAATGGGGTATTCTGGTTGCCTCTCTCTACGCGACAGACGGCGTTCAGGTCCACTCCCCAACGCCGATTTTGTCCCTGATGGCAACGAGGGGACCCACGGGATGTGGGCCCCCTCGAACTTTGTTTAAATACGATCAATTCTGGTATCAGACGACCCGGTGCATCACGCAAATCTTGTTGCCGTCCGGATCGCGCAGGTAGGCCAGATACATTTTCATGACGCCGTTGTCGCGCACGCCCGGCGGATCTTCGCAAGTGGTGCCGCCGTTGGCGACGCCGGTTGCGTGCCACGCATCGGCCTCTTCCTGCGACTTCGCCAGAAAACCGATGGTGCCGCCGTTGGCGTGGGTCGCCGGTTTGCCGTCGATCGGCTTGGAAACCGCGAAGGTGCCGGTCTTGGTGCGGTAGAAAATCCGATGCCGATCGACAAAGGCCGGCGCAACGCCAAGCGTGCCGAGCAGCTTGTCGTAAAATGCCTTGGCCCGATCCAGGTCGTTGGTGCCGATCATGACGTGGGAAAACATCGCGTATCTCTCCGAAAAATTTGTTGATGGTTGCGGGCGAGGGGAACCATTCAACAGGGAATGGCAGGATTGTCGAGTGGGATTTCGAACGGTGGTTCGAATCGTCGCAATCCGGAGAGAACCCAAACGGGGTGGCGATCCCAGCAGGATTCGAACCTGCAACCCGCGGAGTAGAAATCCGCTACTCTATCCAGTTGAGCTATGGGACCGTCTGCCCGTCTTCTACCATCAAGGTTGGCAAAAGCGGGTTAGCAAAAAGCGCGCTTGCGCGTCAAATCCGGCCAGTTTGCCTCGCGGGCGAACGGTACGAGACACCATCGTGGATGATCCGGCGGAATATCTGCGCCGGGCCGCCGTGCTCGATCCAGAAATTCCAAACCGTGCGCTATTCGTTCCGAACCATATAGGTTCTTTTTGCGACAAAGCGGGAGGTGCGTCGGTGTAGCGGTTTCCGCTATGCTTCGGCGTGATCGTCAGAAAGCTGCGGACAGGACCTTGCCAGATCAAATCGGCGATGTTTGCAACGGGAATGGGGGCCGCCGCGCCATCAGCCCGTCACCCTTTTCGCGAATGTTGGATTCGACGGTGGTTCGCCGTCTCAGGGAGAATGCCATGATCGGTCTAGTCCGCGCCGTGAGTGTTGCGTGCGTGCTCGCGTTCGGCCTTTGTGCCGCGCAGGCCGCCGACAAGGCGTACAAGCGCGACGATCTGGCGGATGCCGCGATCAAGCTGCAGGAGCAGATCAAGACCGAGGCGGGCAGTGTCGCCAAGCCGGCGTCGCAACTGCGTACCGATGCCGACGTCGCGATCCGGAAGGGTAACCTCCGCGAAAGCCTGCAAATTCTCGGGCAGCTCGCGGCCGTGGCTCCCGAGGACGGTGGCAACTGGCTGCGGCTGGCAAAAACCATTCTTCAGGTTCGTCCGATCACCAACAGCGAACAGACGCTGCTGCGCGAGCGCGCCTCGACCGCGTCCTATCTGGCGTATCAGCGCGCCGGCAACGCCGGCGAGGAGGCCGATGCGCTGGCCGTGCTCGGCCGCACCTTCGCGGACCGCAAGCTATGGCGTCCGGCGCTCGACACCATGCGGCTGTCGCTCGACCTGCGCGAGGTCGCGGATGTTCGGGGCGCTTATGAAAAGCTGCGCGACGATCACGGCTTCCGGCTGCTCGATTACAGCGTGGATTCGGATTCCGCCTCGCCCCGCGTCTGCTTCCAGTTCTCGGAAGACCTCGCCAAGCGGACCGACTTCGCGCCGTATCTCGCGCTGGCCGGCAACGACGCGCCGGCCATTTCGTCGGAGGACAAGCAGCTCTGCGTCGACGGGCTGAAGCACGGCGAGCGCTACAACATCAATCTGCGCGCCGGGCTGCCGTCCACCGTGCGGGAGACGCTGCCGAAGTCGGCGGAGTTCAACGTCTATGTCCGCGACCGCAAGCCGTTCGTGCGCTTTACCGGCCGTGCCTATGTGCTGCCGCGCACCGGCCAGCGCGGCATTCCGGTGGTCAGCGTCAACACCCAGAACGTGGCGGTCAACGTCTTCCGGATCGGCGACCGCAACCTGATCAACACCGTGATCGGCAGCGATTTCCAGCGTGCCTTGAGCCGATATGAACTCTCGAGCCTCGGCGACGAGCGTGGGGTCAAGGTGTGGAGCGGCGACCTTGCCACCGCCTCGACCCTCAATGCCGACGTCACTACCGCATTCCCGGTCGATCAGGCGCTGGGCGATCTGCAACCGGGCGTCTACGTGATGACCGCCGCGCCGAAGGGACCGCAGGCCAGCGACGAGGATTCCGGTTCGCTGGCGACGCAGTGGTTCATCGTCTCCGATCTCGGACTGACGGCGTTCTCCGGTAACGACGGCATCCATGTCTTCGTCAATTCGCTGGCGTCCACCGATCCGATGGCCAATGCCGAGGTGCGGCTGTTGGCGCGTAACAATGAAATCCTCGCCACCCGCAAGACCGACGCCGCCGGACATGTGCTGTTCGAAGCGGGGCTGGCGCGCGGCGAGGGCGGCCTGTCGCCGGCGCTGCTCACCGTCAGCGGCGAGAAGGCGGACTACGCTTTCCTTAGTCTCAAGACCACCGCCTTCGATCTGTCGGATCGCGGCGTCAGCGGTCGCCCGGTTCCAGCCGGGGCGGATGCCTTCGTCTATGCCGAGCGCGGCGTCTATCGCTCCGGCGAGACGGTCTATCTCACCGCGCTGCTGCGCGACGGTCAGGGCAAGGCGATGACCGGAGGGCCGCTGACTTTGGTGGTCGAGCGTCCGGACGGCGTCGAGTATCGCCGTGCGTCGTTGCCGGATCAGGGTGCCGGCGGACGCAGTCTGTCGCTGCCGCTGAATTCGGCAGTGCCGACCGGCACCTGGCGGGTGCGGGCGTTCACCGATCCCAAGGCGCCGTCTGTGGGCGAGACCACCTTCATGGTCGAAGACTACGTGCCGGATCGGATCGAGTTCGATTTGACCAGCGAAGCCAAGCAGATCACGACGGAAGCTCCGGTGACGCTCAAGGTCGACGGTCATTTCCTCTACGGTGCGCCGGCGTCCGGCCTGCAACTCGAAGGCGACATGCTGGTCGCGCCGGCCGCCGTGCGCCCGGGCTATGCCGGCTATCAGTTTGGCGTTCCCGACGAGGAAACCGCCAGCAACGAACGCACCCCCATCGAGGACCTTCCTGAAGCGGACGCCAATGGCGTCGCGACCTTCCCGGTGAGCCTTGCGAAAGCGCCGGCGTCGGCCCGGCCGCAGGAAGCGCAGATATTTATCCGCATGGCGGAAGCCGGCGGTCGCGCGGTGGAGCGCAAGCTGGTGCTGCCGGTGGCGCCGCCGGCCGCGATGATCGGCGTCAAGCCGCTGTTCGCAGGCTCCAGCGTTGCCGAGGGTGAGAACGCCAACTTTGAAGTCGCGTTCGTCGCGCCGGACGGCACCGCGCTGGCGCGTAGCGGCCTGCGCTACGAACTGCTCAAGATCGAGTCGCGCTACCAGTGGTATCGCCAGAGCGGTTCGTGGGAATACGAGCCGGTGAAATCGACCAAGCGCGTTGCCGACGGAGACATCACCATCGCCGCCGACAAGCCCGCGCGATTGCAACTGTCGCCGCGGCCGGGCCGCTACCGGCTCGACGTCAAGTCGGTGGATTCCACCGATGGGCCACTGACGTCGGTGACCTTCGACGTCGGTTGGTATTCCGACGGCAGCGCCGACACGCCGGATCTGCTGGAAACCTCCATCGACAAGCCGCAATACGCCTCTGGCGACACTATGACGGTGTCGGTCAACACCCGCACCGCCGGCAAGCTCACCGTCAACGTGCTGGGCGACCGGCTGCTGACGACGCAAACCCTCGACGTCAAGGAGGGCACCTCGCAGGTGCGCATTCCTGTCGGCTCCGACTGGGGTACCGGGGCATATGTCGTGGCCACCTTGCGCCGTCCGCTGGATGCGGCCGCACAGCGCATGCCCGGCCGCGCCATCGGCCTGAAGTGGTTCGGCATCGACAAGGATGCGCGCACGCTCAAGGTTGAGCTGTCGCCGCCGGCTTTGGTGCGGCCCAGCACGACGATGGTGCTGCCGGTGAAGATCGGCGGCCTCAGCGCTGGCGAGGACGCCAAGATCGTGGTGGCCGCCGTCGATGTCGGCATTCTCAATCTCACCAACTACAAGCCGCCGGCGCCCGACGATTACTATCTCGGCCAGCGCCGTCTCTCGGCGGAAATCCGTGACCTCTATGGCCAGTTGATCGACGGCATGCAGGGCACGCGTGGCCAGATCCGCACTGGCGGTGATGCCGCCGGCGCGGAGATGCAGGGCTCGCCTCCGACGCAGAAGCCGCTGGCGCTCTATTCCGGCATCGTCACCGTCGGACCGGATGGCACCGTGAATATCCTGTTCGAGATTCCGGAGTTCGCCGGCACCGCGCGAGTGATGGCGGTGGCCTGGACCGCGACCAAGCTCGGCCGCGCCACCACCGACGTGACGGTGCGCGATCCGGTGGTGTTGACCGCCACGTTGCCGCGCTTCCTGCTCTCGGGCGATCGCGGCAGCATGAACTTCGAACTTGATAACGTCGAAGGCGCGCCGGGCGACTACAGCATCAACGTCAGCGCCTCCGGTCCGGTGAAGGTGCCGGGCAATGCAACCACGGTGGTCAACCTCAAGGCCAAGCAGCGCTCGTCGATGGCGCTGGCGCTTGATGCCAACGGCACCGGCACCGCGCAGATCGACGTCGCCATCAAGGGGCCGAACGGCATGACGCTGGCGCGGCACTATGCGCTCGACGTCAAGGCGGCGACGCAGATTCTGGCGCGCCGCTCGGTGCGGACCCTGGCGAAGGGCGAAAGCCTGACGCTGACCAAGGACATGTTCTCCGACCTCGTCGCCGGCACCGGCGGCGTGTCGTTGTCGGTGAGCCAGTCCACCGCGCTCGACGCCGCCACCATCCTCAAGGCGCTGGATCGCTATCCGTTCGGTTGCTCCGAGCAGATCACCAGCCGCGCCATGCCGCTGCTCTACGTCAACGATCTGGCGGCGGGCGCGCATCTGGCGATGGACACCGCCGTCGATCAGCGCATCAAGGACGCCATCGACCGGCTGCTATCGCGGCAGGGTTCGAACGGCTCGTTCGGCCTGTGGTCGTCGGGCGGTGACGATGCATGGCTCGACGCTTACGTCACCGACTTCCTCAGCCGTGCGCGTGAGAAGGGCTTCACGGTGCCGGATATCGCGTTCCGCTCGGCGCTCGATCGCGTGCGCAACTCGGTGGTCAACGCCAATGAGCCGGAGAAGGATGGCGGCCGCGATCTCGCTTACGGCCTTTACGTGCTGGCGAAGAACGGCACCGCGCCGGTCGGCGACCTGCGCTATCTCGCCGACACCAAGCTGAACAATCTCGCAACGCCCATCGCCAAGGCGCAACTCGCCGCGGCACTGGCGCTGGTCGGGGATCGTGGCCGCGCCGAGCGCGTCTATGCGTCGGCGGTCGAGAGCCTCAATCCGAAGCCGGTGCTGGAGTTCGGCCGCACCGACTACGGCTCGGCCTTGCGTGACGCAGCGGCGCTGGTGTCGCTCGCCAGCGAAGGCAATGCGCCGCGTGCGACGCTGACGCAGGCGGTGCAACGGGTCGAAGCCGCGCGCGGTCTGACGCCGTATACTTCGACGCAGGAGAACGCGTGGCTGGTGCTGGCGTCGCGTGCGCTGGCGAAGGATGCGGGCAACATCTCGCTCGACATCGACGGCTCGCCGGTCAAAACCGTGGTGTATCGGAGCTACAAGGGCGCCGATATCGACAGCAAGCCGATCAAGATCACCAACCTCGGCGACGTACCGATGCAGGCGGTGGTTTCGGTCACCGGCGCGCCGGTGACGCCGGAGCCGGCGGCGTCCAACGGCTTCAAGATCGAGCGTAACTACTTCGCGCTCGACGGCACGCCGGCGGACCCGGCGCAGGCGAAGCAGAACCAGCGTTTCGCGGTGGTGCTGAAGATCACCGAAGCCAAGCCGGAATACGGCCACATCATGGTGGTGGACTATCTTCCGGCCGGCTTCGAGATCGACAATCCGCATCTGGTGTCGTCGGGTGATACCGGCACGCTGGACTGGATCGAGGACGGCGAGGAGCCGGAGCACACCGAGTTCCGCGACGACCGCTTCAGCGCCTCGATCGATCGCGCCAGCAATGATAAGTCGGTGTTCACCGTCGCCTATGTCGTGCGCGCGGTATCGCCGGGCAAATACGTGCTGCCGCAGGCCTACGTCGAGGACATGTACAATCCCTCGCGCTATGGTCGCACCGGCACGGGAGCGATCGAGGTGAAGGCCGCGAAATGACGGTGTCCGAGGCCATACACGTCAACCCCCGGCGCCGCTGGCGCTGGGCGAAGCGCGTGGCCTTGGCGAGCGTTGCCGTTCTGGCGGCGTGCGGCATCGCTCTCGCATCGTGGGTGGCGTCGCTGGGACCGCTCCCGTTCAAGGAAGCGCGTGAAGTCTCGACCACGGTGGTGGATCGCAACGGCAAGCTGTTGCGCGCCTTCGCCATGGCGGACGGCCGCTGGCGATTGCCGGTCGATGCGAAAGCCGATGTCGACCCGGGCTATGTGGCGCTGCTGCTGGCCTATGAGGATCAACGTTTCTACGCGCACGGCGGTGTCGATCCGTGGGCGCTGGGCCGCGCCGCGTTTCAGCTCGTGACGCGCGGCCACATCGTCTCCGGCGGCTCCACCATCACCATGCAATTGGCGCGGCTGATGGAGCCGCGGCAGCGCCGCTCGCTCTACGCCAAGCTGCATCAGATCGTGCGCGCCATCGAGATCGAGCGGCAACTGAGCAAGGACGAGATTCTCAATCTCTACCTGACGCTGGCGCCGTTCGGCGGCAATCTGGAAGGCGTGCGCGCCGCGTCCATCGCCTATTTCGGCAAGGAACCGAAGCGACTGTCGCTGGCGGAAGAGGCGCTGCTGGTGGCGCTGCCGCAGTCGCCGGAAACGCGCCGCATCGATCGCCATCCGAAGGTAGGGCAGGCGGCGCGCGACCGCGTGCTCGACCGCATGATCGAAGAGGGCAAGGTCTCAGAGGAAGACGCCGCGCAGGCCAAGGCGGTGCCGGTGCCGCGCTTCCGTCATCCGATGCCGCTCTTGGCGCCGCATTCCGCCGAGCGCGCGATGGCGACGGTGAAAGATGCGCCGCTGATCCATCTGACGCTTGATGCCGGGCTTCAGCGCAATCTCGAGACGCTGGCGCGAGATCGCGCCGCCGCGCTCGGTCCCGATATCTCGGTTGCCATTGTCGCGGTCGACAATGCCAACGGCGACATTCTCGCCCGCGTCGGCTCGCCGGATTATTTCGACGCGCGCCGAGCCGGACAGGTCGACATGACGCGCGCCGTGCGCTCGCCCGGTTCGACGCTGAAGCCGTTCATCTACGGCTTCGCGTTCGAGGACGGTGTGGTCCATCCCGAAAGCCTGATCGACGACCGGCCGATCCGCTTCGGCGCCTACGCGCCTGAAAACTTCGATATGACATTTCAGGGCACGGTGTCGGTGCGCCACGCCTTGCAGATGTCGCTGAACGTGCCGGCGGTCGCGCTGCTCGACCGCGTCGGCGCCAGCCGCATGACATCGCGGCTGCGACAGGCCGGTGGGTATCTCACATTGCCGGAAGGCGAGGTGCCGGGGCTGGCGATGGGGCTTGGTGGCGTCGGCGTTAGCTTGCAGGACCTCGTCCAACTCTACAGCGGCTTCCCGCGTCTCGGCAGTACCGTACCGTTGCAGGAAATCCGCAAGGACGGCGACAAGCCGCCGGAGCCGCTGCGGCTGATGGATCGCGTGGCGGCCTGGCAGGTCGGCAACGTGCTGATGGGAACGCCGCCGCCGGATAACGCGGTGCGTAACCGGATCGCGTTCAAGACCGGCACCAGCTACGGCTATCGCGATGCCTGGTCGGTCGGCTTCGACGGCCGCATGACGGTGGGAGTCTGGGTCGGCCGGCCGGACGGCGCGCCGGTTCCCGGTCTGGTCGGACGCAGCGCTGCCGCGCCGATCCTGTTCGATGCTTTCGCCCGTTCCGGCAAGCTGCCCATGCCGTTGGCAAAAGCTCCGCACGGAACCCTGATCGCCAGCAACGCGAAACTGCCGCTGCCGCTACGTCGGTTCCGGCAGGCCGGCGATCTGGTTGATCTGAGCCGAACCCGGCCGCTGCATATCCAGTTCCCGCTCGATGGCTCGCGGATCGATGCGATGGCGGGCGGAAAAGGCGAGGCGGGCGCGCTTCCGGTCAAGGTCGCGGGCGGCGTCCTGCCGATGACGATGCTGGTGAATGGCGTCGCGGTCGGTGATTTCGACAGCCGTCGGCAGCGGCTCATTGAGCCGCCGGGGCCGGGTTTCGTCCGCCTCACGGTGATGGACGCGACTGGCGCGGCGGACACAGTCGTCGTCAGAATTCAATAACGGGCGGCTAACCGGTTGTCGCTCCGTCGGTTTCATCGTATGCGGAACCGATGGTCGAGAATGTCTACCAATCCAGATTTGGCGCGCCGCGTGAACCCAATAACCGGGTCAATCCGGGTCGGGGACTCGTGAGCGTCGTCAACTTCGTCACCGTCAGCGATCTGCGCGCCGTTCTCTTTCTGGCGGTCTGCGGCTTCCTGATGTTTCTGCCGGGATTCTTCAACATCCCGCCGATCGACCGCGACGAGGCGCGTTTCGCGCAGGCCACCAAGCAGATGGTGGAGACCGGCGATTTCATCGACATCCGTTTCCAGGATGAGGTCCGCTACAAGAAGCCGGTCGGCATCTACTGGTTGCAGGCGGCGGCGGTGGAGACAGCCTCGTCGCTTGGTGTCCCGCGCGCGCAGGTGCGGATCTGGTTGTATCGCGTGCCGTCGTTGCTCGGCGCCATCGGCGCGGTGCTGTTGACATACTGGGCGGCGCTCGCCTTCGTGACGCGGCGCAGCGCGGTGCTGGCGAGCCTGTTGTTATGCAGTTCGGTGTTGCTCGGCGTTGAGGCGCGTTTGGCGAAAACCGACGCGATGCTGCTGCTCACCGTGGTAGCGGCGATGGGCGCGCTGGCGCGGGTCTATCTGTCGTGGCAGCGCGGCGAGGACCCGGACCGGCCGCCGTGGGCATGGCCAGTGATCTTCTGGACGGCGATTGCCGGCGGCGTACTGCTCAAGGGGCCGCTGATCCTGATGTTCGTGGTGCTCACCGTGGGCACGCTCGCCATCATGGACCGCTCTGCCAACTGGCTGTGGCGGCTGCGGCCGCTGTGGGGCCTGCTGTGGCTGCTGGTGCTGGTGCTGCCGTGGTTCGTGGCGATCTTCTGGCGCGCCGGCGATGCGTTCTTCGCCGACTCCGTCGGCGGCGACATGCTGAGCAAGCTCGCCAATGCGCAGGAATCCCACGGCGCGCCGCCGCTGACCTATTTCCTGCTGTTCTGGATCACGTTCTGGCCCGGCGCGCCGCTGGCGGGCATGGCGGCGCCGGCGATCTGGCGTGCGCGGCGCGAGCCCGGTGTGCAGTTCCTGCTGGCGTGGCTGATCCCGTCGTGGATCGTGTTCGAACTCGTCATCACCAAGCTGCCGCATTACGTGCTGCCGCTTTATCCCGCCATCGCCATCCTGATCGCCGGGGCGCTGGAGCGCCGCATCCTGTCGCGCTCATGGGTGATCCGCGGCGCGGCGTGGTGGTTCGCCATTCCCGCCATCACCTCGGTGATCGCTGTGGTCGCGGCAATCAACTTCACGCGCCAGCCGGTGTTCTTCGCCTGGCCGTTCGTCGCGGTGTCGCTGATCTTCGGGCTGTTCGCGTGGTGGCTCTATGACGATTATCGCGCCGAGCGCTCGCTGCTGAATGCGGTGACGTCGTCGTTGTTCCTCGGGATGGCGTTCTACGGCGTCATCGTGCCGGCACTGACGCCGCTGTTCCCCAGCGTCGAGATCGCCCGCGCGCTGCGCAACGTGGTGTGCGTCGGGCCGAAGGCTGCCGCCGCCGGCTATCACGAGCCGAGCCTCGTCTTCATGACCGGAACGTCGACACTGCTCACAGACGGTTCGCGCGCGGCCGACTTCCTGTCGCAAGGCAGTTGCCGCTTCGCGCTGGTGGAGTCCCGTTCGGAGCGCGCGTTCGCGCAGCGCGCCGAGGCTATCGGACTGCGCTACAACGTGGCGACGCGCATCGAAGGCTACAACTACTCGCAGGGCAAACAGGTTTCGATCGCGGTGTTCCGCTCCGAAGGCACGCAGTGAGATGACCGTGCCTGCCGGTCTTGAGACGAATTCGTCCTATCCGGTGCGGCTTGTCGCAACGCTCGGTCAGACATGGCGGCGGTTGACACGCACGCCGTCGCATTCGCGGCGCGCGGAAGCGGCGCGCCGTTCCTCGCGTCACGCGCTCGCGATCACCGCGCTGATTGCCGTGGTGATCGTCGCGTTGATGTTTACGCTCGATGCACGGGTGATTCAGCTGATGCCGCCGCGCGGCACCAAGAGCCTGTGGCCGGTGCGCATCATCTCGGATTTCGGCAAGTCGGACTACGTGTTGTGGACGCTGCTCGCGCTACTGGCGATTACGGCATTGACCTTGCCGCGCCTGCGCGGCCGGGTGCGCGCCATCCTGATCGGGTGGGGCGATCGGCTGCTGTTTTTGTTCATCGCGGTGGCGGTGCCGGTGCTGGTCGGCGATGTTATCAAGGGGATCGTCGGGCGCGGCCGTCCCTTCGTTGGCGGTCATGCCAACCCGTTCAACTATTCGCATTTCGCATGGACAGAGGCCTATGCCAGCTTTCCGTCCGGCCACGCCATGACCAGCGCCGCGCTGGCCTTCGCCATCGCATCGCTGTGGCCAAGGTTGCGCTGGTGGATGGTGGGGTACGTGATCGTGATCCTCGCGACGCGATTGTTGTTGCTGGCGCATCACCCGAGCGACGTCGTGGCGGGCGCGCTGGTGGGCGTCGTCGGCGCCATGGCCGTGCGCCACTGGTTCGCGGCGCGCCGTCTGGTGTTCACGATTGCCGCCGACGGAACGGTTCTGGCGCTGCCGGGACCTTCGGCCGCCGACCTCAAAAAGGTTGCCCGCGCGGCGTTTGCGCCATATGAAGCGCCATCCGCGAGACGCCTCTGACCCCGGCCTGCGGCGGATCGCTAATCAACCCAAATTCCGTGAGTGGTTCCGTGCCGCCGTCCGATACGCCCCCTGTCGAGGTTTCGATTGTCGTTCCCGTACGCAACGAAGCCGACAACATCGCGCCGCTGGTGACCGAGATCGCCGCCGCGCTGGGCGACCGCTGGCCGTATGAGATCATCTATGTCAACGACGGCTCGACCGATGCGACGGCGGATCGGCTGGCCGCCCTGATGCAGCAGCGGCGCAATCTTCGGCATATCCGCCATGCGGAATCGCGTGGGCAGTCCTCCGCCGTGCGAACGGGCGTTCGTGCCGCGCGGGGCGCCATCGTTGCGACCCTCGATGGCGACGGCCAGAACAACCCGGCCTTCCTGCCGGACCTGATCCTGGCGCTGGAGCACGGCGGCGAAAGCGTCGGGCTCGCGGCCGGGCAGCGGGTCGGGCGCAAGGATACCGGTTTCAAGAAACTGCAATCGCGTATCGCCAATGGCGTGCGTAACGGCATTCTGCGCGACGGCACCCGCGATACCGGTTGCGGCCTCAAGGCAATCCGTCGCGACATCTTCCTCGCACTGCCGTATTTCGACGGGCTGCATCGTTTTCTCCCCGCGCTGGTGCGCCGGGAGGGCCACAACATCGCCTATATCGACGTGATCGATCGCCCGCGCCATTCCGGCGTCTCCAACTACGGCTTCTTCGACCGTCTCTGGATCGGAATCATGGATCTCGCGGGCGTATGGTGGCTGATCCGCCGCAAGAAGCCAAATCCGGTCGCAACCGAGGTGCTACGGCATGATTGAACTGCTCCATTCAATCAGCAGCTATCTGCACGACGTTTTCATCATCAAGTTCGACGGCTGGGTCATTCTTGGCTTCGTCGCGCAGGCGTTCTTCACGATGCGCTTCGTGGTGCAGTGGATCGCGTCCGAGCGCGCGCGGCAGAGCGTCATTCCCATCGCGTTCTGGTTCTTCTCGATCGGCGGCGGCGTGCTGTTGCTGGTCTACGCGCTGTATCGCCGCGACCCGGTGTTCATCGCCGGGCAGGGACTCGGCCTGATCGTCTATGTCCGCAATCTGTATTTCATCCTGCTCAACGGAAAGCAGGCCTCGCAACCGTAAGGTTCTGGCCGCGTCGAATGAAGCTGCTCTAGTTTGCCGAAGGGTGCGCTGTCGGATTCGATGACGACAACAATTCTGTTGCCGCCTCCGTACTTTGGCTGGAGGCTCCGGCCGCGTCGAGCACCGGATAAGCGACCGAGCAGATGTGCGAATGAATCCGCTTGAGGTCGCGCAGCACGTCGAGGTGCAGCGATGTCGTTTCGATGGATTCAGGTCGGCCCTCGCGCAGCCGCTCGAGATGGCGTTCGGTCGCGGCCAGTTCGAAGCTTCGAAGCGTTGTTTTTTCCGCCAGCAGCTTCCGTGCCTCGTTGACGTCGCCCGACATGAACACACCGAAGGCGATGCGCAGCGACTCCATGGTCCGCCGGTGAAACTCGGAAAGCTCGGCGGCGCCTTCCGGCGAGAACTGGAAGCGGTGCTTGATCTTCTTGGTGGCGAGTTCGCACAGGTTCTTGTCGACGATGTCGCCGATGTGTTCGAGGTTGATGGCGAACGAAATGATTTCCATCGCCCGCTGCCCCTCGCGCTCATCGAGGCTCCCGCGCGTTAACTTGGTGACATAGAGCTTGATCGCCTCGTCGAGACGATCGACGCTATTGTCCATCCGCGACACCTCGTCGACGAGGCCGCGGTCGTTGTCGATGATCGCCGTCATCACCTGCCGCAGCATCGTCTCGACGATATCGCCCGCGTGCAGCGTCTCGCGGGCGGCATCGGTCAGCGCCAGCGACGGTGTGGCAAGCGCACTTTCGTCGAGATAGCGCGGCCGCGCCGGATCGACGGCCTGCACGCGCGCCGGGAACAGTCGCGTCATCAGCGCGGCAATCCCGTCGAGCGCGCCGATGAAAATGAGCGCAGTCGCGACGTTGAACGCGATGTGGAACAGCGCGGTCATCTTGGCGAGGTCGGGTTGCCACGCCTGAAAAATATCGGCCAGCGGATGCAGGAACGGCGCCACAAGGACGATGCCGACCACGCGGTTGAGCAGGTTGCCGACCGGCAGCCGGTAGCTCGCCGGATTGTCGCGGCGCGCGCCCTCGAACACCGGATTGATGGCGCTGCCGAGATTGGCGCCGAGCACAAGCGCGAGCGAGGCGAACGGCGTGACGAAATGCGCGTAGGCCAGTGACATGATCAGCAGCACCGTGGCGACGCTGGAATGTACGGCCCACGTCACGGCCGCGCCGATGAGGATGCACAGCACCGGATCGCCGGTGATCGCCGTCATGAAGACGCGCACCGCCGGCGCGTTCTCGGCGGGTTCCAGCGTGCCGAGCAGGATATGCAGTGCCAGCAGCATCAGGCCCAGCCCGATCGAGACGCGGCCGAGGTCCTTGATGCGCGAGCGCGCGCCGCTGCGAAACGCCACGAGGCCGACGATAAACAGTGCCGGCGCGGCGGCGGAAATGTTGAACGACAGCACCTGCACGATCAGCGTGGTGCCGATATTGGCGCCGAGCATGATGGCGAGCGCCGGCATCAGCCCGACGATGCCTTCGGCGGTGAAGGAACTGACGATCAGCGCGGTGGCGGTGCTGCTTTGCAGGAGCGCGGTGAGGCCGAGGCCGGCGGCGAGCGCGGAGACGCGGTTGCCGAGCGCGCGCGCCAGCAGCAACCGCAGATCGGAGCCGAACGCGCGCAGAATGCCGCTATGGACCATATGAAGGCCCCACAACAGCAGCGCGACGCCGCCCATCAGGTCAAGCAGAACGATCGATCCCAACGGCCTCGTCCATCAATCCGAGTCAGCAATAAAGGTATCGCTTAACTGCGCAGGATCAATGGTTTTGCGCGTGCGACGGAACCAGACCCTGATTTGCCGGGGTTGAACTGAGGTCGTCACCCTGAGGTGCTGGCGCGTAGCGACCGCCTCGAAGGGCGACGGCTGCGATCCTTCGAGGCTCGCTTCGCTCGCACCCCGGGATGACGGCAGGCGCTTTAATTCAACCCGATCACGCACTAGCCGGCTTGTCAGCGCGCCGCGTTGAAAGCTTCGAATCCGCGGACCAGATCGGCCTTGAGATCGTCGGTGTTCTCGAGGCCGATATGCAGGCGCAGCGTCGGGCCGCTTGGTGCCCATCTGGTGGCCGTGCGATACGAAGTGCAGTCGAACGGGATGACGAGGCTTTCGAAGCCGCCCCACGAATAGCCCATGCCGAACAGTTGCACGGTGTCGAGCAAAGCATCGACTGCTTTTTGCGGTGCGTTTTGCAGCACGATGCTGAACAATCCGGACGCCCCGGTGAAATCGCGTTTCCAGATGGCGTGTCCCGGCGATGTCTCCAGCCCCGGATGCAGCACATCGGTCACCTCGGGCCGCGCCGCGAGCCAGCGCGCCATCTCGAGTCCCGCGCGCTGATGATGCGCGAGCCGCACCGCGAGCGTGCGCAGGCCGCGCATGGCGAGAAATACGTCGTCCGGTCCGGCGCAGACGCCGAGCTGGCGAATCGAGTCGGCGACCAGCGGCCATGCTTTCTCGTTCGCCGAGATGGTGCCGAACATGATGTCGGAGTGACCGCCAATATATTTGGTCGCGGCCTGAATGCTGATGTCGACGCCTTGCTCCAGCGAGCGATGATAAAGCGGCGTGGCCCAGGTGTTGTCGTCGAGCACGATGATGTTGCGGGCGTGCGCGGCCCTGGCGATCGCGGGAATGTCCGGCATCTCGAAGGTTTGCGAGCCGGGCGCTTCAACCAGCACCGCACGGGTGTTGGACTTGAAGTGCGCGGAGATGCCGTCGCCGATCAGCGGATCGAAATAGCTGGTCTCGATGCCGTAGCGTTTCAGCATTCCGTCACAGAATAGCCGCGTCGGGCGATAGGCATTGTCGCAAACCAGGACGTGATCGCCGGTCTTCAGTACCGCGAGCAGCGCCGTGGTGATCGCCGAGACGCCGGACGGCGTCAGGCCGACGCCGGCGCATTGCGGTCCTTCCAGCGCTTGCAGCGCCTCGCGCAGCGCCTTGGTGGTCGGCGTGCCGTGCCGGCCGTACTGGAACTCGCCGCGATGCGCGTGCAGGTCATCGGCGGTCGGGTAGAGTACCGTGGAGCCGCGCACCACCGGCGGATTGACGAAGCCCTTTTGCGCCGCGGTATCACGTCCGGAGGTGACGAGCGCGGTTTCGATGCGCAACGATTGCGCGGAGGCGGAGTCTTTCGGATGAGTCATTGAGCAGCCCTGTACAGCCGTGGCCCCGTTCTTGGCCTGTTGCCGCAGCCGGCACGCGTGTCGCAGCGTTGCGACTTCGGGCTGTGGTTGATGTTAATAACAGGACACATGAGATTGCCGTCAACCCCTTGACCCGGCTCACGAGTCGTTCTGTGATGCGGCGCGGCGAGATATCCGGGCCGCGACCTTTCGGTTGGCGGCCGCGCGCGGGCATTTTTGTCATTTCCCGGTTTCGTGAGCCGTTGGTTGAAAGACGAACCGGTTCGATCTTGCGCGAACCCAAAATGCTGGTGTCTGCGGTGCCGGCGTCCGCGGTGTTCCTTGAAGGGGGTTGCCATGAAACGTGTCTATGTTGTCGCCGGTCTTGTCGTGGCCACGGTGCTCGGAGTGCAGGCGGCGTCCGCGCAAACTCTCAAGACGATCAAGGAGCGCGGCAGTTTGTCATGCGGCGTCAGCCAGGGCTTGCCCGGATTCTCATCCCCCGACGACAAGGGTAACTGGACCGGACTCGACGTCGATGTCTGCCGGGCCATCGCGGCCGCGGTGTTGAACGATCCGAGCAAGGTGAAGTTCGTTCCGCTGTCGGCGAAGGATCGCTTCACCGCGCTGCAATCCGGCGAGATCGACGTGCTGTCGCGGAACACCACGTGGACGCTGTCGCGCGACACCTCGCTCGGCGTCAATTTCACCGGCGTGACATATTACGACGGGCAGGGCTTCCTGATCCGCAAGTCGCTCAACGTCAATTCCGCGCTTGAGTTGAACAGCGCCTCGATTTGCGTGCAGACCGGCACCACCAACGAGCAGAACGTTGCCGATTTCTTCAACGGCAATCACATGAAGTATGAGGTGATCGCGTTCGGCACCGCGGACGAAACCATCAAGGCCTACGAATCCGGCCGTTGCGATGTCTTTACCTCGGATATCTCGCAGCTCTACGCGGAACGGCTCAAGCTCGCCAATCCGGCCGATCATGTCGTGCTGCCGGAGGTCATCTCGAAGGAGCCGCTCGGTCCGCTGGTGCGCCACGGCGACGATCAGTGGTTCGATATCGTCAAGTGGACGCTGTTCGCGATGATCAATGCCGAGGAACTCGGCATCACCCAGAAGAACGTCGACGAAATGGCGAAATCGACCAAGCCTGAGCTGAAGCGGGTTTTTGGCACCGATGGGAATCTCGGCGAGCAACTGGGCCTGACCAAGGATTGGGTGACCCGTATCGTCAAGGCCGTCGGCAACTATGGCGAGTCGTTCGATCGCAACGTCGGCAGTGGATCGAAGCTCGGCATCGCGCGCGGCCTCAACCAGCTCTGGAACAAGGGCGGCATCCAGTACGCGCCGCCGATCCGCTGATCGCGACGCGTCGATTTCGATGGCGTCGGAAGCACGAAAAGCCCCATCGCAGTTCGGCCCCCGGCTGCGCCGTGCCCTGTGCGGGCGCGGCGGCTGGGGCGGGCTGGCGTTGCAAGTGCTGTTCGCGGCGCTGCTGGTCTGGCTCGGCTACGAAATCTTCGCCAACGCCAAAAGCAACCTGCAAGCGCAGCGCATTGCCTCGGGCTTCGGCTTCCTGTCGCAGACGGCGGGTTTCGGCGTCAGCCAGAACCTGATCCCCTATGCGGAAACGGACACCTATCTGCGCGTCTTCTTCGTCGGTCTGGTCAACACGCTGGTGGTGGCGGCAGTCGGCATCGTGTTCGCCACGCTGATCGGATTCGCGGTCGGTATCGGCCGGCTGTCGCCGAACTGGCTGGTGGCGCGCATCAGCGGCGGTTATGTCGAATTGATCCGCAACCTGCCGCTCCTGTTCCAGATCCTGTTCTGGTATCTCGCGGTGCTCGGCGCGCTGCCCGGTCCGCGCCAGAGCATCTCGATTTTCAATGAAGTCTTTCTCAGCAACCGTGGTCTCGTCATTCCGAAACCTGTTCCGCACGATGGCTTGACGGCATTTCTCGCCGCCGTCGTCGTGGCGCTGGTCGCGGCGCTGGCATTGCGCGGTTACGCGCGGCGCCGATTGTTCCGCGAAGGCAGGTTGATGACGATCTGGCCTTACGCGCTGGGGCTGCTGATCGGCCTGCCGCTGCTTGCCGTGCTTATTTTCGGCACGCCGTTCTCGATCGACGTGCCGCAATTGAAGGGTTTCAATTTCTCCGGCGGCCTGCGCGTCGTGCCGGAATTCGTGGCGCTGACGCTGGCGCTGTCCACCTACACCGCGGCCTTTATCGCCGAGAACGTCCGTGCCGGCATTCAGTCGGTGCCGCGCGGCCAGATGGAGGCGGGGGAATCGCTGGGGCTGTCGCATGGCGCGACGTTGCGGCTGATCGTGGTGCCGCAGGCGATGCGGGTTATTCTGCCGCCACTCACCAACCAGTATCTCAACCTGACCAAGAACTCGTCGCTGGCGGTGGCCATCGGTTATCCCGATCTGTTCTCGGTGTTCGCCGGTACGACGCTGAGCCAGACCGGGCAGGCGATCGAGATTATTGCCATCACCATGGGCGTCTATCTCCTGATCTCGCTGCTGACCAGCCTGCTGATGGGGCTCTATGGCCGGCGGGTCAACCGGAGCCTGAGCCGATGAGCGAACAGGCTGTGTCTTTCGTTCGGAACGAACTTGCGCCGGAGCGCCGCGCGCCGGTGCGGACGACAGGCTTTGTCGGGTTCCTTCGCACGCGATTGTTCAATTCGCCGACCAACGCATTGCTCACGGTGCTCGGCCTTGCGCTGCTGGCCGCGTTGATCGTGCCGACGGTGCGCTTCCTGTTGATCGACGCGGTCTGGACCGGCAGCGATCGCAATGCCTGTCTCGCTCAGAACGCGGGTCATCCGGTCGGGGCCTGCTGGCCGTTCGTGCAAGCCAAGATCACGCAGTTTATCTACGGATTCTACCCCGAGCCGGAACGCTGGCGGGTGAACCTCACATTCCTGCTGGCGGGGCTGTTGCTGTTGCCGCTGCTGATCCCGAGGTTGCCCGCCAAGGCCTTCAATGCCGCGCTGTTCTTTATCGCGTTTCCGTTCGTTGCGTTCTTCCTGCTGTATGGCGGCGGCCTCCAGGGGTTCGCCACGGGCTGGGTGACGCATCTCGTATCGACGTTCATTCTAGGCGTCGGCGATGCCGGCGCGAGGCTCGCCGAACACGGTGTGTCGTCGCAATCGGAGTTCGGATCGCTGCTGAAACTGATTGGCGATAGCATCGTCTGGCTCAGCACCGGATTGCTGTATCTGTGTTTCCCGCTGTTCTGGCTGCGCGACCAGATCGTCGCGTCCGGCCAGCCACTATGGGCGGATTTCGCGGCCACCGCCGTCATCGTGTCCGTCGCGCTCTTCTTGCTGGGCGGCGGGTTGCGAAATGGTTGGCGCGCGTTGGCGATCAGCTTGACGATGTTCGCGGGCATCGGCCTCGTCATCATCGTGATGGGGCTCGATCACGGCGGCCTGCCAGTGGTCGACACACGGCTGTGGGGCGGGTTGTTGGTGACGCTGGTGGTGTCGGTCACCGGCATCGTCGCATCGATGCCGATCGGCATCGCGCTGGCGCTCGGCCGCCGCTCGACCATTCCGCTGATCCGGCTGTTTTCCGTTGGCTTCATCGAGTTCTGGCGCGGCGTGCCGCTGATCACGGTGCTGTTCTTCGCCACCTACATGCTGCCGCTGTTCCTGCCCGGCAACTTCACCGTCGACGGACTGGTGCGCGTGCTGATCGGCATCGCGCTGTTCGCGGGCGCCTACAATGCCGAAGTCATCCGCGGTGGCTTGCAGGCCATCGCGCGCGGGCAGGAGGAGGCGGCGCATGCGCTCGGCCTGTCGTACTGGAAGACGACGCGGCTGATCGTGCTGCCGCAGGCACTGCGTCACGTTATTCCTGGGCTGGTGAACAGCTTCATCGCCCTGTTCAAGGACACCTCGCTGGTGTCGATCGTGGCGCTGTTCGATCTGCTTGGCATCCTGCGCGCCGCCTTCGCCGATCCGGTATGGGCGACGCCGACCACATTGTTCACCGGCTTTGCCTTCACGGGCTTGATCTACTTCGTCGGCTGTTTCGCGATGTCGCGTTATTCGCTATTCGTCGAGCGCCGCCTCAACGCGCATCGCCGGCATTGAGAGAGGTTCCCATGGCAGACAGCCCCATCGTCACCGTCGCGGGCCTCAACAAGTGGTACGGCGAATTTCACGTCCTGCGTGATATCGATCTCGAGGTCGGGCGCGGCGAACGCATCGTCATCTGCGGCCCGTCGGGCTCCGGCAAGTCGACGCTGATCCGCTGCATCAATGCGCTTGAAGAATTTCAGGAAGGCAAGATCGTCGTCGACGGCATCGAGCTTGGCCCCAACCTGCGCCGCGTCCACGAGGTGCGGCGCGAGGTCGGCATGGTGTTCCAGAATTTCAACCTGTTTCCGCATCTGACCGTGCTGGAGAACTGCACGCTGGCGCCGATCTGGGTGCGGCATATTCCGCAAAAAGAGGCGGAAGCGAACGCGATGAAATATCTCGAACGCGTTCGCATCCCCGACAAGGCCGGGAGCTATCCGGGGCAACTCTCCGGCGGCCAGCAGCAGCGCGTCGCCATCGCCCGCGCGCTGACGATGAATCCGAAAGTAATGCTGTTCGACGAGCCGACTTCGGCGTTGGACCCGGAAATGGTCAAGGAAGTGCTCGACACCATGGTCGATCTGGCGAAAGAAGGCATGACCATGCTGGTGGTGACGCACGAAATGGGTTTCGCCCGCGAGGTCGCCAATCGCGTGGTGTTCATGGATGCGGGCCAGATCATCGAGGCCAACACGCCGGAAAACTTCTTCGCCAATCCGCAGCATGCGCGGACGAAATTGTTTCTCAGTCAGATTTTGCGATAGGCGGCGGGGCTCCGGTTTAACGCACTGCGCGGAGCACAGGACCGAGCATGTGCGTGGCCACGAGTCTATGCCCTTCGGGCGTGAAATGGATATGGTCGGGTTGCAGGTACTGTCGCAGCCCAGCCCCCCACCACATCGGGATCACGGTGATATGACGCGCGCGGAGTCGCGCTTCGATCGCGGCGAGCTCGGCCTCCTGGGCGCCTTGTCGGAGCCTGCGTCCGTTCCAGCCGCCGCCCTTGCGGTCGAGCAGTACGATCTTCGTTCCTGAGGGCACTGCCGAGTCGAGCCGCGCGAGCATTCTCGCGTTGGTGTCACCGTTGATGCCGGCATTGGCGACGTGAATGTGACGTCCCTTGGCCGCGAGCATCGCTTCGAGTTGCGCCGGCCATGCGTCCACGCTTGATACGCCGCGGCCGGCGACATTGCTGGCCCCGATCGCTACGATTTGAGCTGGAGCGGGCGTAGTTGCAGCAAGGAGCAATCCGATAACGGCGGCTAAACAAGAGCCGATACGGGTGACCATTGTGTGCTCCTCCGCATTTTACAAATGCCAGCCTTCGCTCACACCTTCTCGAACGGCACCGCGATATCGGTTTTGGCTTCAAGCCATTCCGGCACCGGCAGGTTCTTTGTGCGCATGAATTCCGGATTGAACAGCTTTGATTGATAGCGCGTGCCGTAGTCGCACAGGATGGTCACGATGGTGTGGCCGGGGCCGAGCTTCTTTGCCAAGCGGATCGCGCCGGCGACATTGATGCCGGTCGAGCCGCCGAGGCACAGGCCCTCATGTTCGAGCAGGTCGAAGATGATCGGTACGGCTTCCTCGTCGGTGATCTGGAACGCGCCGTCGATGGTCGCGCCTTCAAGGTTGGCGGTGACGCGGCCCTGGCCGATGCCTTCGGTGATCGACGAACCTTCCGACTTCAGTTCGCCCTTGGTGTAGTAGTTGTACAGCGCCGAGCCCATCGGGTCGGCGAGGTAAACCTGAATCTTCGGATTGAATTTCTTCAGGCCCATCGAGACGCCGGCGAGCGTGCCGCCGGAGCCGACCGAGGCGACGAAGCCGTCGACCTTGCCCGCCGTCTGCTCCCAGATCTCCGGTGCGGTGGTCTCGACATGGGCCTGTCGGTTGGCGACGTTGTCGAACTGGTTGGCCCAGATCGCGCCGTTTGGCTCCGTCGCCGCCAGTTGCTGCGCGAGCCGGCCGGACAGCTTCACGTAGTTGTTCGGATTGGCGTAGGGCACCGCCGGAACCTCGATCAACTGCGCGCCGCACAGCCGCAGCATGTCCTTCTTTTCCTGGCTCTGGGTCTGAGGGATCACGATCACGGTGCGGAAGCCGAGCGCGTTCGCCACCAGCGCCAGCCCGATGCCGGTGTTGCCGGCGGTGCCTTCCACCACGGTGCCGCCGGGCCGCAACTGACCGCGCTTGACGGCATCGCGGATGATGAACAATGCGGCGCGGTCCTTCACCGACTGGCCGGGGTTCATGAACTCGGCCTTGCCGAGAATGGTGCAGCCGGTCGCCTCCGACGCGCGATTGAGTCTAATGAGCGGCGTATGGCCGATCGCATCGACCACATCGTTGTTGATTTTCATGGAATATCGGTTCTTGCAGCGGTTGCGGATGATTGTTCCAGCCTAGTTCAGCGGGCAGGGTCGCACAAGCAAGGTGGGGGCGGCGTATCTTCCGCATTTTTGCGGGATGCGAGACTATTCTTCTTCAGATCCGCGAAGATAGGAAAGGATTGTCTTCCGGTCATTGACGCGCGAACGAGAGCGGGATTCGGTCGCCTCGGGAGCCTGCGATCCGGATGAACGGAGGCTTCATCAACATGAAATCTTCGTAAGCCGGCGTGGCCGGGCCGAGGCGTTTCCCGACTTCGTCAACGAAATCGGGCACAAGTCGCACCGTGACGATATCGATACTGTTGAAATAATTTGAGGCAATCCAGCGCTGGAAAACCGTCGTCGCCCTGTCCGCTGCCGATAAGGGCCGCTAAAATAGGCGAATCTGGGCAACAGGGATTCTTTCATTGAGCGTGTCACCGCCGATCGCCGCCGGGCACCGTTGGGTGCGCATCGGCCAACCATACCTGTCGGGTCGGCAGGGCTGTCGGGGTGCGATGTGAACAGACCCGTGCGGCATCAGGCGGCGCGTGCGGCCGCGCGGGCATTTGCGGCGGGTTTCGTCGCGCTCGGCCTGTCGGGCTGTATCCTCACGACCGATATTCCCGATCCTGCGTTACAGGTCCCCGCCGCCTACAAGGACGCGGGCCGGGCAAGCAATGCGGCGCGGCCGGAGATCGACTGGTGGCGCGGCTTCAATTCGCGCGAACTGACCTCGCTGATGGAGGAGGCGCAGACCGTCAATCTCGACATCGCGGCGGCAGTCGCGCGCATCGTTCAAGCCGATGCGCAGGCGCGGATTACCGGCGCGGCGCTGCTGCCGACATTGAGTGCCGGCGATCAGGCCAGCCGCTCGAAATCGTCGGGGTCGAGCTCAAGCGGCCTCACCAACAGCGGCCGCGAGATCACGAACTTCTCGTCGTCGCTCTCGGCCAGTTACGAAATTGATTTCTGGAGCAAGAACCGCGACGCCGCGCTCGCCGCCAGCGAGACCGCAACCGCCAGCCGCTTCGATCGCGACGTGATCGCGCTGACGACCATGGCCGCCGTCGCCAACGCGTATTTTCAGGTGCTGGCGGCACAGGATCGCATCCGCACCGCCAACCGTAACATCGCCAGCGCGGAGCGGATTCTCGAGGCCATCAAGCAGCGGCTGAGCGCTGGCACCGGCACCGATCTCGACCTCGCGCAGCAGCAGAGCGTGCTTGCCAATCAGCGCGCGGCGGTACCGCCTTTGCGGCAGGCATTGGCGCAGAATGCTCACGCGCTGGCAACGCTGGTGGGACGGCCTCCGGAAGCGGTTCGGGTCGCGGGCGGATCGCTCAACAGCATCGCCGCGCCACGCGTGACGCCGGGTCTGCCGTCGGAACTGTTGATCCAGCGCCCCGACATCCGCCGTCAGGAAGCGAGCCTTGCGGCGGCGACCGCCAATGTCGGCAGCGCTCGCGCCCAGTTCTTTCCCAGCATTCAGTTGACCGGGCAGGGTGGTTTCCAGAGCGCCGCGCTGGCTTCGCTGTTCATGCCCCAGGCGGCCTTCTTCAGCCTTGCCGCCGGACTGACGCAGCCGATCTTCGATGGCGGCCGCATTCAGGGCAATTTCGATCTGACCAAGGCGCAGCAGGACGAACTGCTGCAAACCTATCGCAAGACGGTGGTGTCGGCGTTCGCCGACGTCGACAACGCGCTGGTCGCGATCAAGCAAACCAGCGAGAAGCTGCGCTTGCAGCGCGAGGTCGTCGCGGCGTCACGTCGGGCGTTTCAACTTGCCGAACAACAGCTTCGGGCCGGCACGGCCGACATCGTCACCGTGTTGAACACCCAATTGACGTTATTTCAGGCTGAGGATTCGCTATCGCAGGCCCAGTTAGCGCGTCTGCAAGCCATCGTCAGCCTGTATCAGGCGCTCGGCGGCGGCTGGGCGCCGACAGCAGCGGGGACAACCAATGCTCTTTAAGCCCGAAGAAACGGGAGACGCAACCGATGCGCCGACCACGCCGCCGGCTCGCAAGCGGCGGCGTGTCGTCCCGTTGCTGATCACGCTCCTGATCCTTGCCGGATTGGGATACGTCGGCTGGAGCGCATTCCAGGCCAAGCAGCCCGCCCGTACCGGCCGCTTCCAGATGCCGGCCAGCGTGGCCGTGCCGGTGCTGGCGGCAACGCCGCGCACCGAGGACGTTCCGGTCTATCTCGACGGCGTCGGCACCGTGCGCGCGCTCTACACTGTGACGGTGCGGGCGCAGGTGGATGGCAAGCTGCTCAACGTCAATTTCACCGAAGGGCAGGACGTCAAGAAAGGCGACGTCCTGGCCGAGATCGATCCGGCGATCTATCAGGCGCAGTACGATCAGGCCGTCGCCAAGAAGGCGCAGGACGAGGCGCAACTCGCCAACGCGCGCATCGATCTGGCGCGCTATCAGCAATTGGCGGCATCCAACGCCGGTTCCAAGCAGCAGGCCGACACCCAGAAGGCGACGGTCGCGCAACTGGAGGCGCTGGTGCGCTCCGATCAGGCGGCGATCGACAACGCCCAGGCCACGCTCGGCTATACCAAGATCGTCGCGCCGCTGGCGGGACGCGCCGGCCTGCGCCAGATCGATCAGGGCAACATCATCCACGCGTCCGATACCACAGGCCTCGTCGTTATCACCCAGTTGCAGCCGATCGCGGTGCAGTTCAGCCTGCCGCAGCAGCAGATCGTGCGCGTCAACGCCGCCTTCGCCAAGGGGCCGCTTGTCGTCGAGGTCTACGGCAACGACGGCAAAACCATCGTCGATACCGGCACCCTGAAGGGCCTCGACAATCAGGTGGACCCGACGACCGGCACCGTGAAGCTGAAGGCGGAGTTTCCCAACGGCAACTATCAGCTTTGGCCCGGACAATTTGTCAGCGTTCGGCTCAAGGTCGAAACGCTGAACCAGGCATTGGTCATTCCGACGTCGGCGGTCCAACGCGGCCCGGCGGGAACGTTCAGTTACGTGATCGGCGAGGGTGATGTCGTGCACGCGCGGCCGATCACGGTGACCCAGCAGAACGAAAAGGATGCGGTGATCGCCAAGGGCCTTGAGACATCCGAACGCGTGGTGACGACCGGCTTCGCCAATCTGGCCGATGGTGCCAGGGTTCGTGTCGGCAGGGGTGATCAGACCATCACGCCCGACCTCGCACCGCGCAAGCGCGAACGTGGCGGCGAGAAGGGCCAGCGCGGGCAGGGCGACCACTCCGGCGCAAGGAAAGGCGGCGCCGGCGACCGCGCGAAGGGGCAGAACGATGGGGCGGAGAAGGCCCCGCCCGCGAACGGCGGCAAGAACGACGGCAAGGCGCAGCAATAAGGCTGCGTCGGCCGCCTTGATCTTTGGACGTGCAGCATTGAGTGCGCAGCGATGAGCGTTTCCGAACCATTCATTCGTCGCCCCATCGCGACGTCGCTGCTCGGCATCGCGCTGATGATCGGCGGCGCGCTGGGCTATTGGGCGATGCCGGTGTCGGCGCTGCCGCAGGTCGATTTCCCGACAGTGCAGGTGACCACCCGTCTGCCGGGAGCGAGCCCCGAGGTGGTGGCCTCGCTGCTCACCGCGCCGCTAGAGCGGCAACTGGGACAGATACCGTCGCTGACGGCGATGACCTCGGACAGTTCCTTCGGTGTCAGCCAGATATCGCTTCAGTTCGATCTCAACCGCGATATCGATGGCGCGACGCAGGACGTGCAGGCGGCGATCAACGCTGCGGCGGGCGTCTTGCCGAAAAACCTGCCGTATCCGCCGGTTTACGCCAAGGTGAACCCGGCCGACGCACCGGTGATGACGCTGGCGCTGACATCGCCGACGGTATCGCTGCGCACGATGAGCGATCTCGCCGACACATTGTTGACGCAGCGGCTCAGCCAGTTGTCCGGCGTCGGTCGCGTCTCGGTGCTCGGCGGTCTGAAACCGGCGGTGCGGGTGCAGGCGGACCTGTCGCGGCTGGCCTCCTACGGCATCGCCATGGAGGACCTGCGCGCGGCCATCGCCAACGCCAACGTCTCCGGTCCCAAGGGTTCGCTGGACGGCGCGCAGCAGGCCTACACCATCGCCGCCAATGACCAGATCACCGCCGCCGACGCGTACAAGCCGATCATCATCGCGTACCGCAACGGATCGCCGGTCACCATCGGCGACGTCGCTCGCATCGTCGACGGGCTTGAGAACGATCGCACCGGCGGCTGGTATCAAGGCACGCCGGCCGTTATCATCGACATCCAGCGCCAGCCGGGCGCCAACGTCATCGACGTCGTCAACCAGATCCAGGCGCAGATCCCGAAGCTGCAACAGGCGATCCCGGCCGGCGTCAAGCTCACCATCGTCAGCGACCGCACCGTCACTATCCGCGCCTCGGTGCATGACGTCCAGTTCACGCTGATCCTCAGCGTCATTCTGGTGACTCTGGTGGTGCTGTTGTTCCTGCGCTCAATGCGGGCGACGATCATCGCCGGCGTCGCGCTGCCACTGTCGCTGATCACCAGCTTCGGCATCATGTATTTCGCCGGTTTCAGCCTCGACAACCTGTCGCTGATGGCGCTGACCATCGGCACCGGCTTCGTGGTCGACGACGCCATCGTCATGATCGAGAACATCGTCCGCCACATGGAAAACGGCGAGAGCGCGATGGAGGCGGCGCTTGGCGGTGCGCGCGAAATCGGCTTCACGGTGATTTCGCTGACGGTGTCACTGATCGCGGTGTTCATCCCGCTGCTGTTCATGTCCGGGCTGGTCGGCCGCATGTTCCGGGAGTTCGCGCTGACGCTTACAATCGCGGTGGTCACATCGGCGGTGGTGTCGCTGACGCTGACGCCGATGATGTGCTCGCGGCTGCTCAAGCATGCCGGCGAGGAGCGGCCGGTTCCTGGACTAGCACTGGTCAGCCGCGGCATCGACAAGATGGTGGAAGCGTATCACCGCACCCTGTTGTGGGTGCTGCGGCATCAGCGCGCCACGCTGGTCGTCACCTTTGCCACGATTGCCGCGACCTTGGCGCTCTACGTGATCGCGCCGAAAGGTTTCCTGCCGTTGCAGGACACGTCCTCGATCACGGCGGTGACGCAGGCCGGTCCCGATGTGTCGTTTGTCGAGATGCAGAATCGGCAGACCGAGGTCGCCGACGCCATCAAGGCGGATCCGGACGTCACCGGCGTGATTTCGGTGATCGGCGCCGGCACGGTCAATCCCACCACCAATGTCGGCCGGCTGGTGCTGTCGCTGAAACCGCGCAACGAGCGCAAGGCGGGGGTCGAGGAAATCGTCGAGCGGCTTAAGAGCCGCGTCGCGGCCATTCCCGGCATGACGGTGTATTTCCAGCCGGTGCAAGATATCCAGATCGGCACACAGGCGAGCCGTTCGCAGTATCAGTACACGCTGACCGCGACCGATGCTGCCGAAGTCAACCAGTGGGCCAACCGGCTGGTGCAGGAGTTGCGGCGCGATCCGCTGTTCCGCGACGTCTCGTCGGAAGCACAGGAGGGCGGCTTGCGCGCCGCGCTCGATATCGACCGCACCCGTGCCGGGCAGCTCGGCGTGTCGTTGCAGGCGGTGACCGATACGCTGAACGACGCCTTCGCGCAGCGGCAGATTTCCACCATCTACGGGCAGGCCAACCAGTATCGCGTGGTGCTGGAAGCGTTGCCGGAAGATCAGCGCGATCCGGCGGTGCTCTCGAAGCTGTACGTGCCGGGCGCGGCGGGTGCACAGGTGCCGCTGTCCGCCATCGCCACCTTGAAGCGTACCACCGCGCCGCTGGTGATCTCCCACCAGGCCCAATTCCCGGCGGTGACGCTCAGCTTCAACCTTGGGCCGGGTGAGGCGCTGGGCGATGCGGTGAAGGCGGTCAAGACCATCGAGAAGCAGATCGGGATGCCCAACAACATCGTCGGATCGTTCTCCGGCGACGCCGCCGAGTTCTCGCGCTCGCTGGCCGGGCAGCCATGGCTGATCCTCGCTGCCATCATCACCATCTATATCGTGCTGGGCGTGCTCTATGAGAGCTACATCCATCCGATCACCATTCTCTCGACGCTGCCTTCGGCTGGTGTCGGCGCGATCCTCGCGCTGATGCTGTGCGGTCAGGACCTGTCGGTGATCGGATTGATCGGCATCATCCTGCTGATGGGCATCGTCAAGAAGAACGCCATCATGATGATCGACTTCGCGTTGGAAGCCGAGCGCCATCAGGGCATGACGTCCTACGACGCCATCGTGCAAGCCTGTCTGCTGCGCTTCCGCCCGATCATGATGACGACCTTGGCGGCGCTGTTCGGCGCGCTGCCGCTGGCGCTGGAAAGCGGCACCGGCGCGGAGCTGCGCTTCCCGCTCGGCGTCTCCATCATCGGCGGCCTGCTGCTCAGCCAGTTGCTGACGCTCTACACCACGCCGGTGATCTATCTCGCGCTCGATCGGCTCAATCGCCGGATCGAGAAGGCGGTGCCGCCGGTGGAGTCCGAGCATCCGCCCATTGCCGGCGCGACGGAGGGGATGCAGTAGCATGGCCTCGCTGTCCGAGCCCTTCATCAGGCGGCCGGTCGGCACGACGCTTCTGGCGATCGGCCTGTTCCTGCTCGGCGCGGTGGCCTATCGGTTCCTGCCGGTCGCATCTGTTCCCAACGTCGACTTCCCGATGATCCGGGTGTCGGCGACGCGCCCCGGCGCCGACCCGTCGGTGATGGCGGCGACGGTGGCGGCGCCGCTGGAACGGCGGCTCGGCGAAATCGCCGGCATCGACCAGATCACCTCGTCGAGTTCGCTCGGCTCCACCAGCATCCAGTTGCAGTTCGCCATCGGCCGCGACATCGACCGCGCCGCGCGCGATGTGCAGGCGGCGATCAATGCCTCGATCGCCGACCTGCCGACCGATCTGCCGGCGCTGCCGACCTTCCGCAAGGCGAATTCGGCGGCCGCGCCGGTATTCATTCTGGCGTTGACGTCGAAAACCATTTCATCCAGCGCCATCTACGATGTCGCCGACACCGTCATCGCGCAGCGGATCTCGCAGGTGCCCGGCGTCGGTGAAGTCAATGTCAGCGGCGCCGATCAGCCGGCGGTGCGAATCGCGCTCAATCCGGTGGCGTTGTCCAATGCCGGGATTTCCACCGACGATGTGCGTGCCGCCATCGTCGCCGCCAATCCACTCGGTCCGGTCGGCATCTTCAACGGCGGGCGGCAGAGCGAGACGCTGTCGATCAATCCGCAGATGCGCACGGCCGCGCAATATCGCGACATCGTCATCAAGAGTGCCAGCGGCAACTTCCTGCGGCTCTCCGACGTCGCCGAGGTCAAGGACGCGACACGGAACAGCCGCTCCATCGCCTGGTTCAACAAGCAGCCGGCGGTGCTGCTGCTGATCACCAAGCAGGGCGACGCCAACGTCATCGATACCGTGGATCGGGTCAAGGCGCTGATCCCCGAGCTCAAGCAATGGATTCCGGCGAGTGTCGAGATTTCGATCCTGACCGACCGCACCGGCACCATCCGCGCCAGCGTCGAAGACATGGAGTGGACGCTGGGCGCCACCGCGCTGCTGGTGATGCTCGTGGTGTTCGTGTTCCTGCGGCGAATGACGCCGACCATCGCCGCCGGAGTGTCGGTGCCGCTGGCGCTGGCCGGCACCTGCGCCGGCATGTGGCTCGCCGGCTTCTCCATCGACAACCTGTCGCTGATGGCGCTGGCGATCTCGATCGGTTTCGTCGTCGACGACGCCATCGTCATGATCGAGAACATGTACCGCAATCTCGAACGCGGTCTGCCGCCGTATCAGGCGGCAGTCGAGGGCGCGAAACAGATCGGTTTCACGGTGCTGTCGATCAGCCTGTCGCTGGTCGCGGCCTTCACGCCGCTGATCTTCATGGACGGCATCGTCGGTCGCCTGCTGCGCGAGTTCTCGCTGACGCTGACATTCGCGATCGCCGTCTCGACCGTGGTGTCGTTGACCATCACGCCGATGATCTGCGCGCATTACATCAAGCCGGCGTCGCTGCATCGGGAGACATGGTTCGACCGCATCGTCGAGCGGTCGCTGACGCGGATCGTGCGCTTCTACGAGCGGACGCTGCGCATCGTGCTTGGTTTTCCGGTCCTCACGATGATCGTGTTCTTCGCCACCATCGCCCTGACCATGACGCTCTACGTCAAGACGCCGAAGGGGTATTTCCCGAGCGACGACAGCGGTTTCATCATCGGGTCGACCCGCGCCTCGGCCGACGTGTCGTTCCAGGCCATGCGCGATCTTCAGGAGCGGATCGCCAACGTCGTGATGGCGGACGACGCGGTGGCGGCGCTCGGCTCCAGCGTCGGCGGCACCGGTGGGTTCGGCGGGCAGAACCGTGGCCGCATGTTCATCAGCCTCAAGCCGCCGGAGGAGCGGCCCGGCGTGACGACGCAGAACGTCATCGACCGGATGCGCCCGAAACTGACCGCGATTCCCGGGATCCAGCTTTTCATGTTCCCCGCGCAGGACATCCGCACCGGCGGCCGCCAGAGCGATTCAAACTATCAATATACGTTGACGAGCCCTGACCTCGATCTGCTGCAAACCTGGGCGCCGCTTGTGGCCAAGCGGATGCAAACTGTCGACGGCATCACCGATATCTCCGCCGATCGCGATCCCGGCGGATTGCAACTCAACCTGTCGATCGACCGCAAGGCGGCGGCGAGCCTCGGCGTGCAGGTCCAGGACATCGACAACGCGCTCAACAACGCGCTGTCGCAGCGGCAGATCTCGACCATCTACACCCAGCGCAATCAGTACAAGGTGGTGATGGAAACGGTGCCGCAATATCAGTCCGATCCGGCGGACCTGACCCACATCTACGTCGCCGGGGCCAACGACGCGCAGGTGCCGCTATCGGCGGTGGTGAGTTATTCGCGTGGCATCGCGCCGCTGGCGGTCAATCACACCGGCTCGTTTCCCTCGACCACGGTGTCGTTCGGCCTGTTGCCGGGCGTCGAACTGGACACGGCCACCGCCAATATCCAGCAGGCGGTCGCCGAGATGCATATGCCGGAAGGCATTCGCGCCAGCTTCGAGGGCAACGCCGGCGATTTCCAGAAGACCACGAGCCGCCAGCCGTTATTGATCCTCGCGGCGCTGATCGCGATGTATATCGTTCTGGGTGTTCTCTACGAGAGCCTGATCCATCCGCTGACGATTATCTCGACCTTGCCGGCCGGCGGGCTCGGCGCGCTGCTGGCGCTACAAGTCACCAATTCGCCGCTGACCATCATCGCCTTCATCGGCATCATTCTGTTGATCGGGATCGTCAAGAAGAACGGCATCATGATGGTGGACTTCGCACTGGAGGCGGAGCGTCATCGCGGGCTGTCGTCGCGCGACGCGATTTTCGAGGCGTGCATCGCGCGCTTCCGGCCGATCCTGATGACGACGATGGCGGCGCTGTTTGCCGGCATCCCGCTGGTGCTCGCCACCGGACCCGGCACCGAACTGCGGCGGCCGCTCGGCATCACCATCATCGGCGGCCTGTTCGTGTCGCAGATCCTGACGCTCTACACGACGCCGGTGATCTATCTGCTGATGGACCGCCTGCGCCGCAGGCGCGAGCCGGTTCCAGCCGTCGCGCCCGCCGAGTAGCGCCGACTTCAGTTGCTGCCGCAGGCCGCGCAGCGTATAGGCAGCCGCATGTCCGATACCTCCGCCGAAAAAATTCCCGACCTCATCCCGGAATGCGAGCACTGCCGCAAGCCGCAGCCGCTCTGCATCTGCGACAGCGTCACGCCGCTGGAAAACAGGTTGTCGCTGCTGATCCTGCAACATCCGCAGGAGCAGGACAGGGCGCTCGGCACCGCTCGGCTCGCGGCGCTGCATTTCGAGGATGCGGCGGTGAATGTCGGCTTGTCCTGGCCAAGCCTCAACAAACTGCTCGGGCAGCAGGTCGATCCGTCGCGCTGGGCGGTGCTCTATCTCGGTTCCGCCAAGGCCGCCGATCTCGCCACCGACCGCGTCGTCGTGGCGCTGGATCGCAAGGGTGAATTGGCCGACGATCAACGCGGCGTCCTGCGGGATATCGAAGGCGTCATCGTGCTCGACGGCACCTGGAGCCAGGCCAAGGCGCTGTGGTGGCGCAACGCCTGGATGCTGAAATGCCAGCGCGTCATCCTCAATCCGCCGCGCCCCTCGCGTTACGGCAAGTTGCGCCGGGAACCGCGCCGCGACGGATTGTCCACCATCGAGGCGGCCGGGATGCTGATCGCCGATCTTGAGAAACGGCCCGATATCGAGGCGGCACTCAACGCCAGTTTCGACCGGATGCTGGCAAAATATCGCGAAGTGCAGGCGACGATGCCGGAACTCACCGATCGCCCGAAACCGAAGCGGGACTATCGCCGCAGGAAAAAAACGCGCTGAAGGCGGATCGGTTGCCTATCGCGCCGAGGCCGTATCGGACCATGAAGGCTGCGGGAATGGCGGCCCTGAACAAAAGCGCGACTTCATTTCAGAATGGGCGTGGTTTTCGATTTCAGAATGCGTCAATCCTGCATCGCGGCCGGGTTGCATAAGGGCTTGATGGCCTGTATTGATCCGGCCCGTTGGGGCCACGTGGCGGAGTGGTTACGCAGCGGTCTGCAAAACCGTTTACTCCGGTTCAATTCCGGACGTGGCCTCCATCACTTCCTTCCGCGTTTTCTTCAAAAGGCATCAGGGGCAGAGGCTCCCTAAAGAAAATGGCCCGAAGCTTTCGCTCCGGACCATCTGAGCTGGGCGTACATCCGGCCCGCGCTCACTTAAGGTGAGTCTCGCATCAGGATACTTAATGAAGCGTTAAAATTTGATGACGATAGGAGGGCCGTGGTTTTCGGCCGTTCTGCTTTCAAACGTTTTTGCGCGAGCATCGGATCGTCACGGTTCTCACGTATTCATTCCATAATTTGAGATTAAACAACGTTTGGGCTTGCTCGCCCCGGCAAGCTCCAGACCAGAAAAAGGAGACCGCCATGTTGCTCACTTCCCCCTTCTGGATCGCCGCCACCGCCGCTGAAACCTACACCCGCCTCGCGACCATGATGTTCTGGGGAATGATGGCGCCGGCGACGGACTTCTATCCGACCCCGGTCGAAGCGAAGCAGCAGGACGACGTTCAGGACGAACAGCAGGCCGAGGCGCTGCCGCTCGCGGCGTGAACTATCGATGCGGGTCGGCCGCGCTGTGATGAGGGCGCGGCTTCTGATATTTTTCTGATCTTTTGTTTATCCCCGAATAGGGTGCGGGAACCCGTGCTAGTCTGGTTCCGCGCATCAGTGTTGGGGAATCACATGCACAAGATCAGCTATCTCGCGTCGCTTGTCGGGTTCGGAATCGTGCTGGCCGCAATGCCCGCGCAGGCGACGGTGCTGGATCTGTCGACGATGAGTTGCAAGCAGTTCGTCGACAGCGACAAGGACACCATCGCCATGGTGCTGACATGGCTGGATGGCTGGTACAAGGGCGACTCCGACGTCGCCATCATCGATACCGAGGTGTTCGTCGGCAACGCCAAGAAATTCGGTGAGTACTGCGCGGCCAATCCGACCATCAGCATCGTCAACGCCGCCGAGAAGATCCTCGGCAAGTAGCCGCGCGGATCGGCCGCTTTGATCGCGGCTGCCGGCTTAACAATGGCATGCGTTGATTTTCAATGTAATCAACGCACTATCGTTCTTTTCCAAGAATTCAGGTTTGCTACGCTCAGCAGGAAGCGCACCAGCCGTCCGGAAAGGGAATGAGCGGCCAGGCGATGTCGTTGTCGTTAGCCGGCCTTGGGAACAGCGCGCGGATGATCCCGGTGGACGCGTGGTGAGGGCGTTCGGCGTCCTCCCACATGAAATCGTCCTGCATCAAGTCGTCTTGCCCAAGGTGGCCCTGCTCAAAGTCGTCCTGGGCGATGACATTCATTGACGATCGGACGCTCTCCAGCAATTCCTCGAATTCGACTTCACTCATGACAACCCTCGCTGTTGAGGGCACCATGGCAAAGAGGTTTTGTTTCCCGATTTCGGAAACCGCTAAAATTGTAGCAAACCAGCATTTTCGGGTGTGATCTCCACCCAAACGAGGACAGATCGATGGATCAACTGCAAAGCGATGCGGCCAATGCCGATCAGGTGGCCTTCTGGAACGGGCGCGCCGGTGAACGCTGGGCCAGCCAGCAGGCGGTGCAGGACACGATCTTCATCCCGGTCACCGAACTGCTGATCGAGCACGCCAAGCCACAGCCGGGCGAGCGGGTCATCGACGTCGGCTGCGGCTGTGGCGATACGGCGGTGGCCTTCGGCAAGCGCGTCGGTGCATCGGGGCACGTGCTCGGCGTCGACATTTCCGCGCAGATGCTCGCGCGGGCCCGCGAGATCGCGCCGCCGGACGCGCCGGTCGAATTCGCGCTGGCCGATGCCACCACCTATCCGTTCCCGGAAGGCGCTGCCGACCTGCTGGTGTCCCGGTTCGGCGTGATGTTCTTCGCCGAGCCGGCACGTTCCTTCGCCAATTTGCGCAAGGGCATGCGGCGCGGCGGACGGCTGACCTTCATCTGCTGGCGTGGACCGAAGGAAAATCCGTGGCTGATGGTGCCGTTGCAGGCAGTCTACCGCCATGTCCCGCGGATGCCGCCGGTCGGCCCCGAAGATCCGGGGCCGTTCGCCTTCGCTTCGTCGGAGCGAGTGGAGCGCATCCTGCGCGACGCCGGCTTTGCCGACATCCGTGTCGCGCCGCACGACCTGTCGCTGGATATCGCGGCCGGCGGCGGCTTCGAATCGGCGGTCGAGACCGCGGTGATCATCGGCCCCGCCAATCGCGCGCTGGAGGATGCCGCGCCGGAGGCGAGGGCTGCGGCCGTCGAGGCGGTGCGGCACGACCTGAAGCCATTTGCCAAGGGCAACGGCGTCTGGCTCGGCGGCGCCATCTGGATCGTCTCCGCCACCGTGCCGTAACGCCTCTTCGCCGCGAGCTCTCTTTTTCTTTCGGCCGGACTCTGCCACGCTGTCCCGACTCATTCACAGGGAAGGAAGGCGGCTATGCGTGCGATCGGGATTAGGACGGCTCTGATCGGTTTGCTGGCAATGGCGGGGGCTTGCGTCGCGGGTGTCGCGCACGCCGACAGCGGTACCATTCGCATTTCAGTGCTCAAGGGCGGCTGGTTCATCGGCGCGTCGGGCGGCAGCGGCACGCTGACGTTTCACGGCCGGCAATATCCGCTGTCGATCGGCGGCATCGATGCCGGCCTGGTGTTCGGCGCATCGCAGACCAATCTGTCGGGCCGGGTGAGCAACATTCGACGCCCCTCGGACGTCGCGGGCGTCTATGGCGCGGGCGGTGCGGGAGCGGCGATCGGCGTCGGCGCTCGGGCCATCGTGCTGACCAACGAGAAGGGCGCGGTGCTGCAACTCAGCGGCCGTCAGACCGGGCTGATGCTCAATGCCGATTTGAGCGGGCTGGCGATCTCGCTGCGCTGACGCGGCGGTCGCCAAACGACTAGGCTTATTCGGCCGGAACCGTCTTACTGGCGGTTGCGGCCGGATGAGGATCGGGCAGGGTCGCGCAGTCGCGCAACAAGCCGCCGAAATAGCCGTGGGTGACATGCGCAAGCTGCGGAAACGGCTCGCGCGTCATCAGCAGGCGATGCAGTTCGGCGAGGCGGAAGCAGGGCACGCCCGGAAACAGGTGGTGCTCGAGGTGATAGTTCAGGCCCCACGGCGCGATCAGATACAGCTCCCACCACGGTGCCAGCACGGTGCGGCTTTCGTTGAGCACGTTCTCGTGCTCGACCGCGTAGTGCTCGGCGACGTTGCGGACGTAACGGATGGCGACGAACACTGTCATCACCGGCACGATCCAGTACAGCAGCAACTGCTTCCAGAAGCCGAACCAGATCGACGCGGCCAGCAGCGCCACGAAGAACACCAGCCGTGACCGCGCGACGATCGCCGGAATGTCGCGGGTTTCCTTGTTCTTGTGAAAGCCGGTGACCGCCGACCAGATCTTCAGGCCGGTGAGATATTGCAGGATGTATTTCACCATCCCCGGACGCGGCTTGGGGAATTCGAATTCCTCCAGCCCGATGTTGCGGGTCCAGTCCGGATCGCGCTCGCTGTTGAGCTCGCGATGATGTGCGAAGTGGCTGTTGCGATAGCCGGCCATCGAGGCGGTTGTCGGCAGCGCGATGATCTCGCCGACGATGTCGTTGATCGTGCGATTGCTGTAGCCGCGATAATGCGCGGCATCGTGCATCAGGCCGCCGAGGCCGTTGATCCGCGAGCCGATGATGATCACTGCCACGAGGTAGATCGCCGGATGCCACCACGTCTCGCTGATTGCGATCGCGGCCGCGATGGTCAGAACCTCGACGAGGATCGCGAGGGTGAACTTCCGGCTATCGATCCGCGACAGGTCGCGGATTTCGTCCTTGGTCAAAAGGCGCGGAATATCCCGCACGCAGTTGTCGCCAAGTTTCGCCGATTTCGCAGTGACGGTGGTGTCCACGATACCAATCCAGATTTCAGGTGTTGGTTGCAGACTACCGCATTCTCCACGCCGCTCCTATGCGATTAACGATACAGTAACCATGCGTCTTAGGATTTGGTTAAGGTTTGCGGGGCGGGCGCGTTTGTTCCCGAGCAGATCTATTTGAATTGGGCCTGACAGGCAGGGCTCAACCGTCGCACGTTACGTTCCATGCAGGAGGTGACCTTGCGGACGTTGGGGACGAATTCGCGGCAGAATTTCATAGCGTCGGCGCGACAGGCGCGACGCTGTTCCGGAGTTCCCGCCGCATCGGCCGAAAACGATACGCCGGCGATCAGCGTAGCGAGAAACATCGTGCAAGCGAACTTCATGGCAATGCTCCCTGTGCCGTTCGAGTCTGATCCTAGCGGCCAGCGAAGCGGCGCGTCCATGGAATTGGATCGGCCAGGTAGCGTGGTGATCGACCGGATTTCGTCGCGGGAGGGCAAATATGAAAACCGCCATGGTCGTCCCGTGTCTGGCCGGACGCCGGCCGAACAATGAATTCAGCGATTTTGGGTGTTTGAAATAAATGGCTCCCCGGGCCGGATTCGAACCAGCGACCAACCGGTTAACAGCCGGTTGCTCTACCACTGAGCTACCAGGGAACAGAGCCGCAACTGAGCGTGCGTTGCGGGGAGCGTATAACAAAGCCTTCGCGGCTTGCAAAGAGAAATAGATCGAGTTTCCGCATCTTCGAGTCTTCAAAGGAATTACCCGATTTGTCCCGTGGCGGCGCCGAAAGCGCGGCCCGGGACGGGCCGGCGCGATAGTCTTGCATCGGTGGACGGGCTGCCCTACTGCTGCGGTTCTTGCGTTTCCGGTTCTTTCATTCGTCGCGTTTTGGCGGCCGTCACCGGCCCCACGCTCGAATCGATATAAGCTTCAGCGGGCGCCCCAATAAGGAGTGCCCACAAAGGATCGCCTAAAAAGGATAGTCTATGTCCGACTTCGTGACGTCCGATTCCGTGACCGCGCGCCAGAGAATGGTCGATGGCCAGGTGCGCACCAGCGATGTGACCGACCAGCGCGTCATCGAGGCCATGCTGACGGTGCCGCGCGAATCCTTCGTTCCCGACGACAAGATCGCGATGGCCTATCTCGATCTCGATCTCGAGGTTGGCGCGAACCGCTTCCTGCTCAAGCCGGTTGTCGTCGCCAGGCTGCTGCAAGCCGCCGAGATCCGGCAAACCGATACGGTACTCGTGGTCGGCTGCGCGTCCGGCTATACAGCGGCCCTGGCCGCGAAACTGGCCCAGCAGGTCCACGCGACCGATCCCGATGCGGCGCTGGTGGCGCGGGCGCGGGCATCGCTCGACAAACTTGGCCTTGGCGCGGTGTCTGTGACGAGCGCGCCGGTAAAAGAGGGCGATTCGGCCCACGCCCCGTATGACGTGATCGTACTGGAAGGTGCGACAGAGACTGTTCCGGAACACCTGTATGGCCAATTGAAAGAGGGCGGGCGGCTGGTTGGCGTGTTCGCCACTGGAAGCGTCAGCCGCGCGACCATGGTGACCCACTCGCACAACGATTTCGGCAACCGAATCCTGTTCGACGCCTCCGCGCGGGTCCTTCCCGGGATGCAGCGAGCCCCGGAATTCGTTTTCTAAGCCACGGGAATCAGACATTTGTGCCTCCGGTGCGACCCGGCTCCGGGGGTGAGTTCCGACGAGCTGTGGCTCTCTTGCCCCACTTGTGGAGTTTCCACACTCCGCAACCCCCGAGGGGTTCCGTCCTTTTGCGGCGGTAACTATGATAGGGCACGGCGGGGCATGATGAATTTTGGTTGATCCGTGAGATGCCGGATCGGCTGCCAAGAAGAATGGATGTCTGGATGGGTGGGTTTAAGAGAGTGACCGGAGTGGCTGTTGCGGCTCTGCTGTTGGGCTTTGCCGGAACGACTCCCGTTCTTGCCGAGACCATCGAGGCGGCGCTCGTGCGTGCCTACCAGAACAATCCGCAGCTCAATTCCCAGCGGGCGCAGGTGCGCGCCACTGATGAAAACGTCCCGCAGGCTCTGTCGGGCTATCGGCCCAAGGTCGCCATTACGGCCAGCGGCGGCTACCAGTATTCCGACGTGACGGTGGTTTCGGGTGGCGTGGCCGGACGTGCCCACGGCACGCAGCTTCCGCGCGCTGTCGGCGTGACGGCAACGCAGACGCTCTACAACGGCCAGCAGACGGCGAATCGCACCCGTGCGGCGGAAAGCCAGGTTTCCGCGGCGCGCGAGGGCCTTCGCGTTCTGGAGCAGAGCGTGCTGCTCGCAGCCTCGACCATTTACATGGATTATCTGCGCGACGCTGCCATCGTCGAAGTTCAACGCAGCAACGTCCGCGTGCTGGAGCAGACGCTGAAGCAGACGCGTGATCGCTTCAACGTCGGCGAGGTGACCCGCACCGACGTGGCGCAATCGGAGGCACAGCTTGCCGCCGGCAAGACCCAGCAACAGGCGGCGGAAGCCACGTTGACCACGACGCGGTCGAACTATCGCCGCATCATCGGCAACGAGCCGGGCCAGCTTGCGCCGGGTTCGCCGGTCGACCGCTTCCTGCCGGCCACTTTGCCGGGCGCGGTCAATCTCAGTCTGATCGAAAATCCGAACGTCACCGCGGCGATGTTCGGCATCGATGTCAGCCATCTTCAGGTCAAGGTCGCCGAGGGCGCTTTGTTCCCGACCGTCAGCCTGCAAGTCGGCGCGCAGCAGGGTTACGAGCAGCAGATCGGCACGCCGCGCAGTTTCGTGGCTTCGGCGATCGCCCAGGTTTCGGTGCCGATCTATCAGGGCGGTGCCGAATACTCTCTGATCCGGCAATCCAAGGAAACGCTGGCGCAGCAGCGCCTGGCGCTTGAGCAGGTGCGCGATCAGACTCGCGCGACCGTGGTGCAAAGCTGGGGGCAACTGCAAGCCGCGAAGTCGCAGGTCGCGTCAGCTCAGGCTCAGGTTCAGGCATCGGAAATTGCGCTCAACGGCGTTCGCGAAGAAGCGAAAGCCGGTCAGCGCACCACGCTCGACGTCCTCAATGCTCAACAGGCGCTGGTCAATGCGCGTGTTGCGCTGGTGACGGCGCAGCATGATCGCGTCGTCGCGTCTTACGCGGTGCTCAGTTCCGTCGGCAGGTTGTCGCCGCAGGTGCTGAAGTTGCGGACGACGGTTTACGACCCCAGTGTTCACTACCATCAGGTGCGTGATAGCTGGTTCGGGGTGCGGACACCGGACGGTCGCTGATCCGTTTCTGTCTGAATTGCCTGTAAGATGAACACGGAACGGTCCGGTTCGCGGACCGTTGCTTGCAATCATTTGCAACGGTGACATACCCTTGGTCGTCGCGCATGAAGCGATTCGACGATGCTGCTTCGTGGGGACGTGACCGCGGTGATCAGCCGGCGCTGTTGGAACGAGCAGATCGTGCATGGCGTGCGCGCGGACGTGGCCGCGAGGGTGCGATAGCGAAGACCGTGATGATGTGGAGTCGGATATGACCCAGCCCGCGAAGGTCCAAGAGCCCTCGATGGAGGAGATTTTGGCATCGATCCGGCGCATCATTGCCGACGATGAAACCAAGACCCCCGCCTCGGAACAGCCGCCGGCCGCGAAGTCCGCGCCGGTAGCCGCCGCCGCGGCGGCGAAGCCCGCACCGGTCGCGGGCGCAGCCGGATCGTCTGCCATGGCCAATGAACCACCAAAACCCGCCGCGAAAGCCGCATCCAACAGTCAGGACGATATCGACGCGCTGATGGCGGATTTCGATGCGCCGGCGGCGCCGATAGTCGCGCCAAAGCTGGCCACGCCCGAAGATGACGTGCTTGAATTGACCGACGACATGGCGTTGCCCGATATGCCCGAGCCAATCTTCGATAAAGTCGAGCCGGCCAACGATCTCGAATTCAACGAAGTCGCGATGGCGAGCGAACGCCGTTATCCGGCGGCCGAACGGTCGCCCGGCGCGGGGCGGGGCGGCGTGGAGGCCTTCGCGCCGGAGATGCTGTCGCAGTCGACCGTGTCCGCCGTGGAATCGGCATTCAACTCGCTGGCCAATACCGTTCTCAGTAACAATGCCCGGACCCTCGAGGATCTGGTGCGGGAAATGCTGCGGCCGATGCTGAAGTCCTGGCTCGACGACAATCTGCCGGGGCTGGTGGAGCGCATCGTAAAAGCCGAGATCGAGCGCGTCTCGCGCGGGCGATAACGCGGTCCTGACTCCCTCTGCCTCGTCTCACCGTATCCGCATCGCGGCAGGCGAGCTCTGCCGTTTCCGAGGTTGACTTGGAGGCGGACGGCGGCTCTACATTCTTGATCTGACGTGTTTTTGTCGCGTCAGCCGGTTTCCACTTCGCGCGGAACCGCTATAACCGGACAGGATCGAACCGAAAGCCGCCATTCCAAGCCGCGACCGCTACCGTCGTTGCTTGCGCGAGGGACATGGATTTCGTTTTGGCCTGACATCCACTTGCTTCCATCGACTGGCTTGCGTCGAGCCGCGTCGTCTCAAGCGTCATTCGTAACACCTGGTATCCGCACCGCACTGCCATGATCGAGAAAACCTATCAGCCGGCCGACATCGAAAACCGTATCGCACGCGCGTGGGACGACGCGGGCGCGTTCAAGGCCGGGCGGGCCGACCGCCGTGACGCCGAGCCGTTCACCATCGTCATTCCGCCGCCGAACGTCACCGGCTCGCTGCACATGGGCCACGCGCTCAACAACACCTTGCAGGACGTGCTGTGCCGGTTCGAGCGCATGCGCGGCCGTGACGTGCTGTGGCAGCCCGGCACCGATCATGCCGGCATCGCCACCCAGATGGTGGTCGAGCGGCAGTTGATGGAGCGGCAGGAGTCGTCGCGCCGCGATATGGGTCGCGAGAAATTCCTCGAACGCGTCTGGCAATGGAAGGCCGAAAGCGGCGGCCTCATCGTCAATCAGTTGAAGCGGCTCGGTGCGTCGTGCGACTGGTCGCGCGAGCGCTTCACCATGGACGAGGGCTTGTCACGCGCCGTCGCGAAGGTGTTCGTCGAACTGCATCGCGACGGGCTGATCTACAAGGACAAGCGGCTGGTCAATTGGGACCCGAAGCTGCTCACCGCCATCTCCGATCTCGAAGTGCAGCAGATCGAGGTCAAGGGCAGCCTGTGGCACCTGCGCTATCCGCTTGAGGGCAAGACCTTCAATCCCGAAGACCCGAGCACGTTCATCGTGGTCGCGACGACGCGGCCGGAAACCATGCTGGGCGACAGCGCGGTGGCGGTGCATCCCGATGACGAGCGCTATCGCCATCTCGTCGGCAAGCACGTCATCCTGCCGCTGGTCGGCCGCCGCATTCCGATCGTCGCCGACGAGTACTCCGATCCGGAGAAGGGCTCCGGCGCGGTGAAGATTACACCGGCGCACGATTTCAACGACTTTGAGGTCGGCAAGCGTCACAACCTGCCGCAGATCAACGTCCTCGACATCGAGGGTCGCATCGCGCTGACCGACAACGAGGCCTATTGGCACGGCCTGCCGCAGAATTCGTCGCCGCACGCTGCGACCTTGCACGGCATGGACCGCTTCGCCGCGCGCAAGCAGATCGTCGCGTGGCTTGAGGAGAGCGGCATTCTCGAGAAGATCGAACCGAACGTGCACATGGTGCCGCACGGCGATCGCTCCGGCGTGGTGATCGAGCCCTATCTCACCGACCAGTGGTACGTCGACGCCAAGACGATGGCGCAACCTGCGATCGCCGCCGTGCGCGGCGGCGCGACCGAGTTCGTGCCGAAGAACTGGGAGAAGACCTACTTCGAGTGGATGGAGAACATCCAGCCGTGGTGCATTTCGCGGCAACTGTGGTGGGGGCATCAAATCCCGGCATGGTACGGGCCGGACGGCAAGGTGTTCGTCGCCGAGACGGAGGAAGAAGCCGTCGGCAACGCGCTCGGCTATTACGTCGAGCAGGAAGTCATCACCGCCGAGCAGGGCCACGACATGGCTCTTGATCCAGCATTGCGCGAAAACTTCATCACCCGTGATGAAGACGTGCTTGATACGTGGTTCTCCTCCGCGCTGTGGCCGTTCTCGACGTTGGGCTGGCCGGACGAGACGAAGGACGTCGAACGCTATTACCCGACCAACGTGCTGGTGACCGGCTTCGACATCATCTTCTTCTGGGTCGCCCGGATGATGATGATGGGCCTGCACTTCATGAAGGATGTGCCATTCCCGACCGTCTACATCCACGCGCTCGTCCGCGACGAGAAGGGCGCCAAGATGTCGAAGTCGAAAGGCAACGTCATCGATCCGCTCAACCTGATCGACCAATACGGCGCCGACGCGCTGCGCTTCACGCTGGCCGCGATGGCGGCGCAGGGGCGTGACATCAAGCTCGCCACCAGCCGCGTGGAGGGCTATCGCAACTTCGCGACTAAGCTGTGGAACGCCTGCCGCTTCGCCGAGATGAACCATTGCGCACTGCCGGACGGTTTCGATCCGACGCAGGCGAAAGAAACGCTCAATCGCTGGATCGCGCACGAGACGATGAGCGCCGCGCGCGAGGCGACGCAGGCGATCGAAAGCTATCGTTTCAACGACGCGGCCGGCGCGATCTATCGCTTCGTCTGGAACGTGTTCTGCGACTGGTATCTCGAACTCGCCAAGCCTGTGATGATGGGCGCAGACGGTCCGGCGAAGGACGAGACGCGCGCCATGGTGGCGTGGGCGCGCGACGAAATCCTCAAGCTGCTGCATCCGTTCATGCCGTTCATCACCGAGGAACTGTGGGCGGTGACGGCGAAGCGTGATCAGTTGCTGGTGCTCACCGAGTGGCCGTTGCGGCCGCAGACCACGGTGGTCATTCCGACCTCCGGCGTGCCGGGTGATCTTGCCGGCGTGGCGCTGGTGGTGCCGACCGAGATTGAAGTCTTCTCCGATCCCGAGGCGGAAGCGGAAATCGGCTGGGTGGTCGATCTCATCACCGCGATCCGCTCCGCGCGCGCTGAGATGAACATTCCGCCGGCGACCCTGATGCCGCTGATGCTCGCCAATGCATCGGCGGAGACGAAAGCCCGCGCCGAACGCTGGAGCGACGTCATCAAGCGGCTGGCGCGGCTGGCGGACATCACCTTCGTCGATCGCGCGCCGGACGGCGCCATGCAGTTGCTGGTGCGCGGCGAAGTCGCCGCCTTGCCGCTCAAGGGCGTGATCGATCTCGCGGCCGAGAAGGCGCGGCTCGCGAAGGAGATGGCCAAGGCGGAAGCCGACATCAAGCGCGTCGACGCCAAGCTCGGCAACGAAAAGTTCGTCGCCAACGCGCCGGAAGAAGTGGTCGAGGAAGAACGCGAAAAGCGCGAGGATGCCATGGCTCGAAAAGCGAAGATCGCCGAGGCGCTCGACCGGCTGAAGGCCGCGGAGTGACGACGCAGGACACCACGCAGCGGGCGTCATCGGCGATGCCGCTGCTGCTGCTCTGGCTCGCGGGCAATGCCGCGCGGCTGACCATTCTCGCCATTCCGCCGATCCTGGCGCTGATCATCGTCGACCTCAAGCTCACCGGCACCGAGGTCGGTATCCTCAACGCCATCCCGCCGGCGCTGTTCGCGCTCGCCGCCATTCCCGGATCGCTGTTGATCGCGCGGGTCGGCGCCACCAATGCATTGGTGGTCGGACTGGTCGTCACCGCGATCGGCTCGGCGCTGCGCGGAATGGCGTTCGATACGATGGTGTTGTTCGGCGCCACCATCATCATGAGCGCGGGTGTCGCGGTGATGCAGCCGGCGCTGCCGCCGCTGGTGCGACAATGGGTGCCACACCGGATCGGCTTCGCCACCGCGCTTTACACCAATGGCCTTCTGGTCGGTGAAATTCTTCCGGTGGTGTTCGCCGGCGCGCTCTTGATGCTGCTGGCGGGAAGCTGGCGCGGCAGTCTGGTGTTCTGGTCGATCTGGCCGGCGCTGATCGCCTTGATGATCATACTGGTGCAGCCGCGCGGCGAAGGCCGCGTGGCGGCCCAGCATCGGCACTGGATGCCGGACTGGCGTGATCCGATGCTGTGGAAAATCGCGCTGGCGATGAGCGCGAACAATCAGGCCTACTTCTGCACCAACGCATTCCTGCCGGGTTTCCTGCTGCAACAAGGCCAGACCGACTTCATCGGACCGGCGCTGTCGGCGCTCAACGCCGGACAGTTGCCGGCGTCATTCATTCTGCTGATCGCCGCCAGCCGGCTGGAGCGCAAGAAGTGGCCGCTGGTCGCCGCCGGCATCTTCAGTCTTGTCGGCGTCGCCATCATCGTGTTCTCGACCTCGGTGTGGACGGTCGCGCTCGGCGCGGCGGTGATCGGATTCAGTTGCGCCTGGGGGCTGACCTTGCTGCTCAGCCTGCCGGCGTTGCTGTTCGCGCCGGATGACGTGCCGCGCGTCTCCGCCGGCATGTTCACGGTGGGCTACGGCGTCGCGGTGCTGGTCTCGATCGTCGGCGGCAGGATCTGGGATATCACCGGGCACGCAGCCTTCGCCTTCCTGCCGATTGCGATCGCGATCCTGCCCCTGGTCTTCTGTCCGTTATGGACCGACCTCAAGCAGCGCCATTCGTGAACGGCTTGCTGACGAAGCGCGAGCCCTTCAGCCCGTAGCGCCACGGCAATTCCGCCGCCTTGGTGATGCCGATGCGAACGCCGGTGGCGATCTCCGGTGTGGACGTCCGCCCATGGATCGCGAACGGCGGCGCGGTCAGCGCCAGGCCGTTCTGCGCGTTGGTGATGGCCAGCGCGCTGGCGAGCTTGCCGGGCCCCGAGCACAGCGCCCGCTCGTCCTCAAGGCCACGGCGGCGGCGCATCGCGGCAAGGCCGTGGGTCGGCTGCAAGGCGCGGATCAGCACGGCGGCGGCCGAGCCCTCCTTTTCGCAGACGAAATTGATGCACCAGTGGATGCCGTAGGAGCGATACACATAGGCGAAGCCGGGCGGCCCGAACATCACCATGGTCCGTGGCGTCGGCCCCCGATAGGAGTGCGCCGCCGGCTCGGTCTGGTGATAGGCCTCGACCTCGACGATGACGCCGCCGACGCCATTCACCAGCATCGTCGCGCCGATCAGCTCCGGCGCCACCTCATGCACGCTGCGGGCGAAAAATTTTTGCGGCAGCGGCCGCCCGAGCTTCGCCGGGGCGACGGAGCCGGGGACGGCGAGCTTGCTGTGGCTGGAAACGGACGGGCGGGGCGGCATCGGAGCAAATGGCGGTGGATAGAGCTGTTCCACCGGCATAGGCCGATGCGGCCGGGGATGCAACGATGCTGCGGGTTGCGGCAATTGCCGTGGCGGACTACCTAAGGCAGACCGAATAAACCGACGGAAAAACCATGGTTGTTGTCGTCGACACCGTTTCCACCACGCAGATCCGCCCCCGGCATCCGGAGAAGGCGCACCGGCCGGATGCGCTGTCGCCGTCGAAACCGGACTGGATCAGGGTGCGCGCGCCGAACACGCGCGGCTATGCCGACACCCGCAACATCGTCCGCGAGAATGGCCTCGTCACGGTCTGCGAGGAGGCGGGCTGCCCGAACATCGGCGAGTGCTGGGACAAGAAGCACGCCACCTTCATGATCATGGGTGACACCTGCACCCGCGCCTGCGCCTTCTGCAACGTCAAGACCGGGATGCCTGGTGCGCTCGACGCGTCGGAGCCGGAGCATGTCGCGGAAGCGACCGCCAAGCTCGGCCTCGCTCACATCGTCGTCACCTCGGTCGATCGCGACGATCTCGCCGATGGCGGCGCCGAGCATTTCGCCAAGACCATCCGCGCCATCCGCGCGCGCTGCCCGACCACGACCATCGAAATCCTGACGCCGGATTTTCTTCGCAAGGAGGGCGCGCTCGAGGTCGTCGTGGCTGCCAAGCCGGACGTCTTCAACCACAATCTGGAAACCGTGCCCTCGCACTATCTCTCGGTGCGGCCGGGCGCGCGCTATTTCCATTCGATCCGGCTTCTGCAGCGGGTGAAGGAACTCGATCCGAGCATGTTCACCAAGTCCGGCATCATGGTCGGGCTCGGCGAGGAACGTCACGAGGTGTTGCAGGTGATGGACGACCTGCGGTCCGCCGACGTCGATTTCCTCACCATCGGTCAGTACCTGCAACCGACCCGCAAGCATCACGCGGTGAAGCGCTACGTCACGCCCGATGAATTCAAGGGTTATGAGAAGGTCGCCTATACCAAGGGCTTCCTGATGGTGTCGGCGAGCCCGTTGACGCGTTCGTCGCATCACGCCGGCGACGACTTCGCCAAATTGCAAGCCGCACGCGCCGCCAAGTTCGGCTGAGTTTGATCAAATGCCGCAATTCGCCAACAAGCGCCGCGTTCGCCACAGCGCGTCCGAGATGTTCGATCTCGTCGCCGACGTCGAACGCTATCCGGAGTTCGTGCCGCTGTGCAGCGCGCTCAAGGTGCGCCAGCGCACACCGAAACCCGACGGCAAGGAAGTCATCGTTGCCGACATGACGGTGTCGTTCAAGGTGGTGCGCGAGAGCTTCACCAGCCGCGTTACACTCGACCGTCCGAACCTGAAAATCCTCGTCGAATATCTGCAAGGGCCGTTTCGTTCGCTGGAAAACCGCTGGACTTTTGAGCCGAAGGGCGAGGGCACCTGCGACGTCGGCTTCTTCATTTCCTACGAATTCAAGAGTCGTATGCTGGCGATGCTGATGGGTAGCATGTTCGATGCCGCGTTCCAGAAATTCGCCGCTGCATTCGAAGCCCGCGCCGACAAAGTGTACGGCCGCCCCGGCGCGCTCGCCGGCTCGACGAGCTGAGTGGCTATTTTTATTACCACATCCTCGGCGTCGCCCCCGCGAAGGCGGGGACGACGTCTTTCGTAGTGTAAGTCTGTTCAACCGGTGTGCTCGCCGTTTCGACGAACTGAGCGGTTATAAATCAGCCCACAATCAGTTGATTGCTTCTCAGCCGTCATGGCCGGATTTATTCCGGCCATCCACGTCTTGACGAAGCTTCGGCAAGTAAGACGTGGATGGCCGGGACCATAGGCGAGCGAAGTGACGCCGTTCTTCGAACGGCTATGCCCGGCCACGACAACATCATTTGACTGTTTATTTCTTCTTCCGCGGCGCGACGCGGCGTTTCACCGCGACGCGGCGGGGCGCACGGGCGACGCGCGGCACGGCGCGCACCGCGGGTTCGCGCTTCTTCGGCGCCGGTGCTTTCGGCCCGCGCGCCATTTCCGTCAGCATCCGTAGTGCCTCGATCACCGAACGCTCGCGCACCACGCTGCGGCCGAGCGCGCCGAAGCGGCATTCGCGATGCAGGATGCGGCCGTCGCGCGCGGCGACCGCGAAATGCACCAGCCCCACCGGCTTGTTCGGCGTCGCGCCGCCGGGGCCGGCGATGCCGGTGATTGATACCGCCAGATCGACGCCGGCACGCTCCAGCGCGCCGATCGCCATTGCCTGCGCGGTCTCCTTGCTCACCGCGCCGAACGTGTCGAGTGTCGAGACTTTGACGCCAAGCATCGCGCGCTTGGCGTCGTTGGAATAGGTGACGAAGCCACGGTCGATCACATCGGACGAGCCGGGAATGTCGGTGAGCGCGCCCGCCACCAATCCGCCGGTGCAGGACTCGGCGGTGGCGACGGTCAGTTTGCGCATACGGCAGAGATCGAGCAGCGAGCGGGCGAGGGCACGTGCATCACTGCCGCGCATGTCATGCGCTCCGTTTGTCGGCGGCCTCGCCGTCGTCGTCCCACGGGAGGCGAATTGTTGCGGACGCGGTGGCGGCGATGCCTTCCTCGCGGCCGGTGAAGCCGAGCCGCTCGCTGGTGGTCGCCTTCACCGCGACACGCGACAGCGGCAGGCCCGTAATCTCGGCAATCCGCGCGCGCATGGTGTCGCGCAGCGGGCCGATCTTCGGCCGCTCGCAGATCATCGTCACTTCGAGATGTGCGACGCGGCCGCCGCGCGCCTTGACGCGCTCCATGGCGTAGACGAGAAATTTGTCCGACGCCGCGCCCTTCCATTGCGGATCGCTCGGCGGGAAGTGCGAGCCGATGTCGCCATCCGCCAGCGCGCCGAGGATGGCATCGACCAGCGCATGCAGGCCGACGTCGCCATCGGAATGCGCAAGGAAGCCGCGATTATGCGGCACGCGGACGCCGCACAGCATCAGGTGATCGCCGTCGCCGAAGGCGTGGACGTCGTAGCCGGTGCCGGTGCGAATGTCGCCGAGCGCGGCGCCGAGCCGCGCTTCCTCGCGGGCGAAATCTTCGGGAGTCGTCAGCTTCATGTTGGCAGGATCGCCCTCAAAGGTTGCAACCGTCAATCCCGCCCATTCGGCGAGCGCGGCATCGTCGGTGAAATCGTCGCGGCCCTCGCGCGCGGCGCGGCGGTGCGCTTCGAGAATAACATCGTAGCGGAACGCCTGCGGCGTCTGCGCGATACGCAGCTTGGCACGCTCCGGCGTTGCATCGACGTGGCCTCTAGCATCGACCTGCTTGATGGTGTCGGTGACCGGGATCACTGGCACGGCCGCGCCGGTTGTCGTCGCGGCTTCGATGGCGCGCGCGATCAACGCGTCATTGGCGAACGGTCGCGCGGCGTCATGGATCAGCACGATGTCCGGCGCGGTCGCGACCAGCGCTTCCAGTCCGGCGCGCACCGAGGCCTGCCGCGTTGCGCCGCCGTTGACGGGCGCCATCGCCCGGATGTTTCCAACTGCCTGGTTGAAAATCGCGATGTCGTCCGGATTGACCACCGGCTGCACGGCGGCGACCTGTGGATGGCCGCAGAAGGCGGCCATCGCCCGCGAGATGACGCTGCGTCCGCCGAGCGTGCGGTACTGCTTGGGCCCGCCCGGCCCGGCGCGGAGGCCGCGCCCGGCGGCGACGATGATGACGGCGGTTCGATTCGGTGTCGACATGGATCGATAAAGCTACGGCAAAGTCTGGAGGGAACTGGGGTCGCGCGGCGCGCGACGACAGCCCCATAGCACGTTGGCCGGCGAAAACAGCAGCTTTTCGCCCCTCCGGCGCATTATGCCCATCGGGTCCTTGCCCGATTGTGCGGCGCACTTGCAAAAGCCGGGTTCTTGGATAAAATGTAGGCATTGGATCGTGATGCCCATTAATTGAGCTTTCGATTGCTTGCAACGCAACGTTCCTGGTCTGAGAGGCTCCGTTTTGATCGACCTGTCACAGTCCGCGGCTCCGCCGCTCAAGATTGGCGATGTTGAAGTCGCCAATCGGGTGCTGCTGGCGCCGATGTCGGGGATCACCGACGTACCGTTCCGGCGGCAGGTGGCGGCGCTCGGGGCGGGGCTGGTCGTTTCGGAAATGACCGCCAGCGACGATCTGGCGCGGGGCCGGCCGATGACGCTATTGCGGGCGGAAGCGACCGGGCTCGGCCCGCATGTCGTCCAGCTTGCCGGCTGTCAGGCGCGCTGGATGACCGAGGGTGCTCGGATCGCCGAAGCCGCCGGCGCTGACGTCATTGATATCAACATGGGCTGTCCGGCGCGGCATGTGACAGGCGGGCAGTCCGGTTCGGCGCTGATGCGCGATCTCGACCACGCGCTGACACTGATCGAGGCGACCATCGCCGCGGTGAAGGTGCCGGTGACGTTGAAGATGCGGCTCGGCTGGGATCATGCCTCGCTCAACGCGCCCGAACTTGCGCGCCGTGCCGAAGCCGCCGGCGTCAAGCTGATCGCGGTGCATGGCCGCACCCGCTGCCAGTTCTACAAGGGGACTGCCGATTGGGCGGCGGTGCGCGCGGTGAAGGAGGCGATCACCGTACCGCTGGTCGTCAATGGCGACATTACGACATATGAAGATGCCGTGCGCGCGCTGGCGCTATCCGGTGCCGACGCGGTGATGATCGGGCGCGGTGCGCAGGGCCAGCCGTGGCTGCCGGGCCAGATCGGCCGTCGCCTTGCCGGTGGTCCGGCTGAAGCGCCGCCGGAGATGGCGCAGCAACTCGATTATGCCTGTGCGCTCTACGAGGACGTGGTCCAACATTACGGCGAACGGATCGGGGCGAAGCACGCCCGCAAGCATCTCGGCTGGAGCCTTGATTTCGCCGCAAGAATTTCCGCCGCGCCATCAAATCGCCTCAAGATTTGGCGGCAGAAAATCCTCACCTCCGAGAGCGTCGCCAGCGTCCATCGATTGCTGCGCGAAGCCTTCGACGACTTCGCATGGAGCGCCGCCGCATGACGCGTGTTGCCGTCGAGCCTCGTGCGTTGCCGCCGGACAATCAGGCGATCTTCAATGCATTGCCGCATCCGATTTTCCTGGTCGCGCCCGATGGCAAGATCGTCGATGCCAACAACGCGGCGGAATCGTTCTTCGATATCTCGACGCAATTTCTCAAGCGCCAGGCGTTGAAAGAGCTGGTGCCGTTCGGCAGCCCGCTACTTGCGCTGATCGATCAGGTGCGCGCATCGGGACTGCCGGTGAACGAATACAAGGTCGATCTCGGTACGCCACGCATCGGCGGCGATCGGCAGGTCGATCTTCACGTCGCGCCGCTCGGCGAATATCCCGGCCACATCGTCGTGATGCTGCAGGAACGCAGCATCGCGGACAAGATGGATCGGCAACTCACGCATCGCAGCGCGGCGCGCTCGGTGATCGCGCTTGCAGCGATGCTCGCGCATGAAATCAAAAATCCGTTGTCCGGCATTCGCGGCGCGGCGCAACTGCTGGAGCAGGGCGCGTCCGCCGATGATCGCGAACTGACGCAACTGATCTGCAACGAAGCGGATCGGATCGTCACGCTGGTCGATCGGATGGAAGTGTTCGGCGACGAGCGGCCGGTGGCGCGCGGCGCTGTCAACATCCACTCGGTGCTCGATCACGTCAAGCGGCTGGCGCAATCCGGTTTCGCGCGCGATGTCAAATTCATCGAGGACTACGATCCGTCGCTGCCGCCGGTGCTCGCCAATCAGGATCAGTTGGTTCAGGTGTTTCTGAATCTGGTGAAGAACGCCGCCGAGGCCACGCGCGATCTCGGCAGCGATGCGGAGATTCAATTAACCACGGCATTCCGTCCCGGCGTGCGTCTGTCGGTGCCGGGCAAGAAGACACGCGTATCGCTGCCGCTGGAATTCTGCGTCAAGGACAATGGCCCCGGCGTTCCGGACGATCTGATGCCGAACCTGTTCGATCCGTTCGTCACCACCAAGCTGACGGGAAGCGGTCTCGGCCTTGCGCTGGTCGCCAAGATCGTCGGCGATCACGGTGGCATCGTCGAATGTGAATCGCAGCCGCGTAAAACCACCTTCCGCGTGTTGCTGCCGATGTTCAGCGTCTCCAAAACTTCTGGCGAAGTTTCCGACGGCGAAATGCCCACGCCGCGAGACACCGCACAGGCCATGCCATAGGAGCGACGATGCCCGCTGGGAACATACTGGTTGCCGACGACGACACCGCGATCCGCACGGTGCTTAATCAGGCTCTGTCGCGTGCCGGCTTCGAGGTGCGATTAACCAGCAACGCCGCAACGCTGTGGCGCTGGGTCAATCAGGGCGAGGGCGATCTGGTGATCACCGACGTGGTGATGCCGGATGAAAACGCGTTTGACCTGCTGCCACGTATCAAGAAGATCCGCCCCAACCTGCCGATCATTGTCATGAGCGCGCAGAACACCTTCATGACGGCGATCCGCGCGTCGGAATGCGGCGCGTACGAATATCTGCCGAAGCCGTTCGACCTGAAAGAGCTGATCGCGATAATCGGACGCGCGCTGGCGGAGCCGAAGCAGCGTGCCTCCACGAACGACGTGGAGTCCGAATTCGATACGCTGCCGCTGATCGGCCGTTCCAATGCGATGCAGGAAATCTATCGCGTGCTGGCGCGGTTGATGCAGACTGATCTCACCGTGATGATCTCCGGCGAATCCGGTACCGGCAAGGAATTGGTGGCGCGCGCGCTGCACGACTACGGCAAACGGCGCAGTGGTCCGTTCGTCGCCGTCAACATGGCGGCGATCCCGCGCGATCTCATCGAGTCTGAATTGTTCGGTCACGAACGCGGCGCTTTCACCGGCGCCAACAACCGTGCCTCCGGCCGCTTCGAGCAGGCGGAAGGCGGCACGCTGTTCCTTGACGAAATCGGCGACATGCCGATGGAGGCGCAGACGCGACTGCTCCGCGTGTTGCAGCAGGGCGAATACACCACCGTCGGCGGCCGCACGCCGATCAAGACCGACGTTCGCATCGTCGCCGCCAGCAACAAGGACCTGCGCATCCTGATCCAGCAGGGGCTGTTTCGCGAGGATCTGTTCTTCCGCCTCAACGTTGTGCCGCTGCGGCTGCCGCCGCTGCGCGAACGTATCGAGGATTTACCAGATCTCATCCGTCACTTCTTCGCGCTGGCTGAGAAGGATGGCCTGCCGGCGAAGAAACTCGATGCGCTGGCACTGGAAAAACTGAAGCAGTATCGCTGGCCCGGCAACGTGCGCGAGCTTGAAAACCTGGCGCGGCGGTTGTCGGCGCTCTATCCGCAAGACGTCATCACCGGCGCGGTGATCGAGGGCGAACTGGCGCCGCCGGCGGTGGTCGCCAGCGGCAGCATGTTGCAAAACGTCGAGAACCTCGGCGGTGCGGTCGAGGGCTATCTCGCCTCGTACTTCTCCGGCTTCCCCAACGGCGTGCCACCGCCGGGCCTCTACCACCGCATTCTCAAGGAGGTCGAACTGCCGTTGCTGACGGCGGCGCTGGCGGCCACCCGAGGTAATCAGATCCGAGCCGCCGACTTGCTCGGGCTCAACCGCAATACCTTGCGGAAGAAGATCCGCGACCTCGACATCCAGGTTTACCGTTCGGGCGGCTAGCGGCTCGCACGGCGCGAGCAGGGCGTCGTCCACAGCTTTTGGGACATTAGGCCGCTTAATCACTGGCTTTCGTGGCTTGTTGCGCCGTGGAAATGTCGCAATCGGGCAACATTGTTGTAGGAATGCATCACTTTTCCCGTTCCAGTGGCCCTTGGGGACCTCGACGCCTAGCCGATGTGCAATGACGAGCGCTGAAACGCCGGCATCCGTTTTCGAGCAGACATCTCCTGAACCGCGCGGCGGGGCGCTGCGGCGGTTGCTGGCGCCGTTTGCCGTCGGACTGGCGCTGCTGTCGGCGTTCCTGACCTTCGTGGTGCTGGTCGGCCTGACGCCGATCGTCCCGACCAGCCCGGTCGTGATTACCTTCCTGCTGATCAACGCCGCGACGGTTCTGCTGCTGGTTGCGATCATCGTTCGGGAGGTCTGGCAGGTTGTCCAGGCTCGCCGTCGCGGCAGGGCGGCCGCCAGGCTGCATGTCCAGATCGTCAGCCTGTTCTCGGTGATCGCGGTGATCCCGGCGGTGCTGGTCTCGATCGTCGCCAATGTGACGATCGACCGTGGCCTCGATCGGCTGTTCTCGGGTCCAACGCGCGCCGTGATCGAGAAGTCGCTGATCATCGCCAATGCCTATCTGCAAGAACACGCGCAGCTGATCGGCGGCGATATCGTCGGCATGGCCAACGATCTGTCGCGGGCGCGGCCACTCTATGATCAGGATCGGCAGTCATTCCGGCAGATGCTGACGGAAAGCGCGGCGAAGCGAAATCTTCCCGGCGCGATGTTGATCGACAAGGACCGCAACATCCTCGAGTCGGCGCAGACCGGTATTCAACAGGAATTCGCCACGCCGGCGCCGGAATTTCTGAAAGGCGTCACCGCCAACGAGCCGCAGATCGCGGTGCTATCCAATTACGTCGCTGCGGTGATCCGGCTACGTGCTTTCGACGATACATTCCTTTATGTCGCGCGCTTGCTCGATCCGCGCGTGGTGGAGCAGGTGAGGCAGACCCAGGCCGGCGTCGCCGAATACGCCGATCTGGAATCGCGACGGCTCGGCATCCAGGTGACGTTCGCGCTGATGTTCACTGTGATCACGCTGACGGTGTTGATGTCGGCGGTTTTGATCGGCCTCAATTTCGCCAACTGGCTGGTCGCGCCGATCCGCCGGCTGATGGGCGCGGCGAACATGGTGTCCACCGGCGACCTCAATGTACAGGTGCCGGTGCTGCGATCGGAGGGCGACCTTGCACAGCTCGGCGAAACGTTCAACACCATGACGCAGGAGTTGCGAACGCAACGCGATGAACTCGTCAGTGCCAGCGACATGATCGACAGCCGCCGACGTTTCATCGAAACGGTGCTGTCGTCGGCGAGCGCCGGCATCATTGGCGTCGATGGCTCCGGCCGCATCAGCATTCTCAACCGCTCCGCCGAAAAATTGATCGGAAGTTCGGAATCCGAAATTTTGGGCCACGCCCAGTCCGAGGTGATCCCCGAACTCGACGAGATGATGAAAACGGCTCGCGAAGGCACCCAGCGCCTTGTGCAGGGACAAATCACCATCAGCCGCGAAGGTGCCGAGCGCAATCTGTCGGTGCGTGTCAGTGCCGAGCAGACCAGCCAGTCACGCGACAGTTACATCATCACCCTTGATGACATCACCGAATTGGTCGCGGCCCAACGAACCTCCGCATGGGCTGATGTGGCGCGCCGCATCGCGCATGAAATCAAAAACCCGCTGACGCCGATTCAACTGTCCGCCGAACGTATCCGCCGGAAATTCGGCAAGGTTATCACCGACGACAAGGCGATCTTCGAGCAGTGCACCGATACGATTGTCCGGCAGGTTGACGACATCCGGCGGATGGTCGACGAATTTTCGCGCTTTGCGCGGATGCCGAAGCCGGTGATCGAGGGCGAGGACGTCGCCGATACGGTGCGTCAGGTCGTTTTCCTGATGCGGGTTGGACATCCGGACATCGATATCGATGTGGAAATCCGTGAAGATCCGATGCGGGCCCGCTTCGATCGGCGCCTGATATCGCAGGCGCTGACGAATATCATCAAGAATGCGACGGAAGCCATTGAAGCAGTCCCGCCCGAATATCTGACGAAGGGGCGGATCGAAGTCGCTGCTTTCCGCGAGGGTGAGGATATCGTTATCGACGTCATCGATAACGGCATTGGATTGCCTACGGTCAGCCGTTCCCGTCTGCTTGAACCTTATGTGACGACGCGCGCCAAAGGAACGGGCCTTGGTCTCGCGATCGTCGGTCGGGTTCTCGAGGATCACGGCGGCCGCATCGAACTCAACGACGCTTCAGCAATTCATCCCGGTGCGCGTGGCGCGTGGATGCGGCTGCGATTTGCGGAATCTGGTCAAGCCAAGAACAGCGAACCTGCGTCCTCAGGCGAGACGCAGCGAACCAATCAGGCCGAAGCGGCAACTACCGACAAAACAACAGGCGTCTCCCATGGCTAATGATATTCTGATTGTCGATGACGAAGCAGATATCCGCGAACTGGTCGCAGGCATTCTTGAGGATGAGGGCTTTTCGACGCGGACCGCGCGCGACAGCGATTCCGCTCTGGCCGAAATCGCCAGCCGCCGGCCGCACATGGTGTTCCTCGACATCTGGTTGCAGGGAAGCCGGCTGGATGGACTTCAGCTTCTGGAGCAGATCAAGCGCGATCATCCCGAATTGCCGATCGTGATGATTTCCGGGCACGGCAATATCGAAACGGCGGTTGCCGCGATCAAGCGTGGCGCGTACGACTTCATCGAGAAGCCGTTCAAATCCGATCGGCTGATCCTGGTCGCGACGCGCGCGCTGGAAACCTTCCGCTTGAAGCGCGAGGTCCGCGAACTCAAGCAACTGGCGCCGACCTCGAGTACGCTGGCCGGACATTCGGCCTGCATGAATCAGCTTCGCCAGACCATCGAGCGTGCCGCCAAGGCCAACAGCCGCATTATGATTGTTGGCCCCTCGGGTTCTGGCAAGGAATTGACCGCGCGCACACTGCACAGCGCTTCCGCACGCCTCGAAGGCCCGTTCGTGGTGATCAATGCCGCAGCCATTACGCCGGAGCGGATGGAGGAAGAACTGTTCGGCATCGAGTCGAGCAGTGCGGATCAGCCCCGTAAAGCCGGCGCGCTCGAGGAGGCGCACGGCGGCACCTTGTTTATCGACGAGATCGCTGACATGCCGCGCGAAACGCAGAACAAGATTTTGCGCGTGCTGGTGGATCAAACCTTCCAGCGCACCGGCGGGACCGCGAAGATTCATGTCGACGTGCGCATCATCTCCTCGACCGCGCGTAACCTTGAAGAGGAAATCGCCGCAGGACGTTTCCGCGAAGACCTCTATCATCGCCTGTCGGTTGTGCCGATCCGCGTGCCGCCGTTGTCCGAGCGCCGCGACGACATTCCGGAACTGATCGATTACTTCATGGAGCAGATTTCCGCCACGACCGGCCTGCCGAAACGCAAGATCGGCGACGACGCGATGGCGGTGCTGCAATCCCACATCTGGCCGGGCAACGTCCGCCAGTTACGCAACAACGTCGAGCGGCTGATGATTCTGGCCGGCGGCGGCCCCGAATCCGTTATCACCGCCGACATGCTGCCGCAGGATGTCGGCTCGATGGTGCCGGCGATGCCCACCGGTAACAATGGCGAGCACATCATGGGACTGCCGCTGCGCGAAGCGCGCGAGGTATTCGAGCGCGACTACCTGATTGCACAGATCGGCCGCTTCTCCGGCAACATCTCACGAACGGCTGAGTTTGTCGGCATGGAGCGCTCGGCGCTGCACCGCAAGCTGAAAGCGCTCGGGGTCGGATAAGCTTCTTCACGTCGAATGGAATAGTCGGATGTCACGCATCGCCTATGTCAATGGCAGCTATCGCAACATGCGCGATGCCTGTGTCAACGTCGAGGATCGCGGCTACCAGTTTTCTGATGGCGTCTACGAAGTTTGCGAGATCCGCGACGGACGATTGGTGGATATGCCGCGCCACGTGACGCGGTTGCAGCGGTCCTTGAGCGAACTTCGGATCGCGATGCCCATGCCGCTGCAATCGCTCTCCGTGGTGATGCATGAGGTGGTGCGACGCAATCGCGTGACTTACGGTATTGTCTATTTGCAGATCACGCGCGGCGTGGCGCGGCGCGACCACGGGTTTCCGACCAAACCCGTATCACCCGGCGTCGTCGTCACGGCCCGATCGCTCAATTTCGCAAGAAATCAGGCGACGGCCGCAACCGGCATTCGCGTCGTGACGATGCCGGACAATCGGTGGCCGCGGGTCGATATCAAATCAGTCTCCTTGCTGCCCAACGTGCTGGCGAAACAGGCCGCCCGCGAGCAAGGGGCTTATGAGGCGTGGTATATCGACGGCGAGGGCTTCGTCACCGAGGGCGCGTCAAGCAACGCCTGGATCGTGACGAAGGACGGGCGCGCGGTCACCCGGCCAACTACCGGCGGCATTCTGGCCGGGATCACCCGTAGCGTACTGATCGACGTCCTTGCGGAGCTTCAGATTAAATTTGAGGAACGGCCGTTTACCCCGGCCGAGGCGAAGAATGCTGCCGAGGCGTTCGTGACGTCGGCCTCACAGATTGTCATGCCGGTAGTAGTTATTGACGATGCAACCATCGGGAACGGGGTCCCCGGGACAGTTTCGCGGCGACTTCGGGAACAATTTCACCGCTTTTCGGTATTTTCATAAGGTTTCGACATCTTTGGTGTTTGGTTCCGGTGGAACCCGCTTGCCTAAAATGAACACCTGTCTTCTAATTATGACACCATCGGCCCAGAGGGGGACTCCGAGCCGGTGGTGGTCCGGTAAAGCCCGCGTAGTCGGGCGAGCCGGAGCGCAATAACAAGAAGCAACCAACTTGCGAGAAGAAAAATGGCGGCAGACCGCGCACAAAATCTACAAGACACCTTCCTCAATCACGTTCGCAAAACAAAAACGCCTTTGACGATCTTTCTGGTCAATGGCGTCAAGTTGCAGGGCATCGTGACCTGGTTCGACAATTTCTGCCTGCTGCTGCGCCGCGACGGGCATTCCCAGCTCGTCTATAAGCATGCCATTTCCACCATCATGCCCGGTGCCCCAATTCAATTGTTCGAGGGCGGAGAGGATACGTCTGCGTGAGCGTGATCTGATTGGAACGCCGCAAGGTTGAAGGAAACCGTCCGGACACGGCCGCTCGATCGGTGACCGGACGGGCAATTGTCGTCGGACCCTATCTTCGGACCCGGCGCGGAGACGCCGATAGCGCGGACGCCAGTTCGGTCGTCCGCGATACGGATGCGCGTCTTGAAGAAATCACCGGGTTGGCACGCGCCATCGACCTCACGGTCGTCGAGGCGGTGCCGGCACCGATCACCCAGATCAGGCCCGCGACCTATCTCGGCAAAGGCAAGGTCGAGGATATCAGCGCGCTGATCGCGGTTCATGGTGTCGAGCTCGTCGTGATGGATTGCGCCTTGTCGCCAATCCAGCAACGCAATCTCGAGAAGGCATGGAACGCGAAGGTTCTCGACCGCACCGGCCTGATCCTCGAAATCTTTGGGCGCCGCGCCACCACCAAGGAAGGTGCGTTGCAGGTTGAGCTTGCGCATCTCAACTATCAGCGCAGCCGGCTGGTGCGGTCGTGGACCCATCTTGAGCGCCAGCGCGGCGGCTTCGGCTTTCTCGGTGGTCCCGGCGAAACCCAGATCGAGGCGGATCGCCGGCTGATCGGCGAACGCATCACGCGGATCGAAGCCGAGATCAAGAAAGTCGCGGCGACACGGCGGCTGCACCGCGCTGGCCGCAAGCGCGTGCCTTATCGCATCGTCGCACTGGTCGGTTACACTAATGCCGGCAAATCGACGCTGTTCAATCGGCTGACGGATGCCGACGTGAAGGCGGCCGACATGCTGTTCGCAACGCTCGATCCGACGTTGCGCGCGATCCGCCTGCCGCATGGCGGCAAGGCGATGTTGTCCGACACGGTCGGTTTCATTTCCAATCTGCCGACGCAACTGGTCGCGGCCTTCCGTGCCACCCTTGAGGAAGTGCTGGAGGCCGATGTCATCCTTCACGTCCGTGACATTTCGCACGAGGACGCGGAGGCGCAACAGCGCGACGTCGATATCGTGTTGCGGCAGCTCGGGATCAACCCGGAGACCGGCGCGCATGTCATCGAAGTGTGGAACAAGATCGATCGCTTCACACCGGAACAGCGCGAAAATCTCGCCAACATCGCCGCACGTCGGCCGGCGGATCATCCAGTGTGTCTGGTCTCGGCCGAAACCGGCGAGGGCGTTCCGCAGTTGTTGGAGGCGATCGAAGATTTGCTCGCGACCACCCGGGAGACGCTCGAGCTGACTATTGACGCGTCCGACGGCGCCGGCATTAGTTGGCTGCATCGTAATACGGAGGTCCTCGCGAAGGACCTTGTGGGCGGACGATTCAATATGATCGTCCGTCTCGACGCGACCAAGCGTGATATCGTGATTGATCGTTTTGGCGCGCGTCCGCAGCAGATTGGCGGAGCGATAAATGATCCGCCCCGCCGCGACACATCGTCATAGGAACGACACGGTCGGGCATCGCACGGCAGCCCTTCAACGGACGCACTTGACCCTGCCACGCAGGCGACTATGCCATTCGACAAAACACAAATGATAATCGAGAGGACGAAGATGGTGAGCTATCAAAATACGTTGCTGCTTATTGACGGCAAGTGGCGTGGCGGCAAGTCCGGCCGAACGATTCCGGTGCTCAATCCAGCGACAGAGGAAACCATCGGCACGGTCGCGCATGCCGACCAATCCGACCTCGATGAGGCGCTGGCGGCTGCCGAGAAAGGTTTCAAGGTCTGGCGCGCGATGTCGGCGCTCGACCGCTCCAAGATCATGCGTAAGGCGGCCGCCCTGATGCGCGAGCGCGTCGACACCATCGCGGCGCTGATGACCATGGAGCAGGGCAAGATTCTTGCCGAAGCCAAGATCGAAACCTTGGCGGCTGCCGATGTGATCGAGTGGTTCGCCGAGGAATCCCGCCGCGCTTACGGACGCCTGATCCCTGCGCGCGGTCCCGGCATCTATCAACTCGCCGTCAAGGAACCGGTCGGTCCGGTCGCGGCCTTTACGCCGTGGAATTTCCCGATCAATCAGATCTGCCGCAAGCTGTCGGCGGCGCTCGGGGCGGGATGTTCGATCATCGTCAAGGCGCCGGAAGAGACGCCGGCCTCGCCTGCTGAATTGATCCGCACCTTCGTCGATGCCGGCGTGCCCGATGGCGTCGTCAATCTGGTGTTCGGCGTGCCTGCCGAGATCTCCGAATATCTCATCCCGCATCCAGTGATCCGCAAGATCTCCTTCACCGGCTCGACGGTGGTGGGCAAACAGTTGGCCGCGCTCGCGGGGCAGCATATGAAGCGTGCGACGATGGAATTGGGCGGTCATGCGCCGGCTATCGTGTTCAACGACGCGGACGTCGCGAATGCGGCGAAGATCATCAGCGGTGCGAAGTATCGCAACGCGGGGCAGGTCTGTATCGCGCCGACACGGTTGCTGGTGCAGGACAAGGTCTACAAGGAATTCGTCGCCAAATTCGCCGAGAGTGCCAAGGCGCTGAAGGTCGGAAACGGTCTCGACAGCAATTCCACGATGGGATCGTTGGCCAATCCGCGCCGCATCACCGCGATCGAGAGCTTCGTTCAGGATGCCGTCTCCAAGGGCGGCAAACTGGAAGCGGGCGGTCATCGTGTCGGCAACAAGGGCTACTTCTTCGAGCCGACCGTGATCAGCGATACGCCGAAGGATTCGCGCGCCATGAACGAGGAGCCGTTCGGTCCGCTGGCGTTGATCTCGCGTTTCAACACGTTCGACGAAGTTGCCGAGGAAGCCAACCGTCTGCCTTATGGGTTGGCCGCTTACGCCTTCACCAGTTCGACCAAAACCGCGACCGCGATCGGCGCTGTCGTTGAGAGCGGCATGATCGGCATCAACAATGTCGGCCTCGGCATGCCGGAGAATCCGTTCGGCGGCGTCAAGGATTCCGGCTACGGTTCGGAAGGCGGCATTGAGGCGATGGAAGCCTATCTCAACACCAAGTTTATCTCTCAGACCGGGATGTAAGACGAACCGTTCGCTTCCGTTTTCGCCGGAAGGTTATTGCACAAGCGAGGCCGCGGATTATTCCGCGGCCTCTTTCGTTTTTGCCTCGTTCCATAGAGCATCCATTTCGGCGAGCGTTGCGCCCTCAAGTGAACGGCCTTTGGCCGCGAGCGCCTGCTCGATGTAAGCGAAGCGCCGCTCGAACTTTGCGTTGGTCTGGCGCAGCGCCATTTCGGGATCGGCCTCGACGTGACGCGCCAAGTTCACCAGTGCAAACATTAGATCGCCGGTCTCGGCGGCGATCTCGGCCGGCTTGCCTTCATCGAGCGCGGCTTCGATTTCGTCGATTTCCTCGCGGATTTTTGCAAGCACCGCGCGCGGGTCGTTCCAGTCGAAGCCGACGGAGGAGGCTTTCCACTGCAACGCCATGGCGCGCGCCAACGCGGGCTGTCCCGGCTTGATGCCGGCCAGCAGACCCGATGGCGGCGCATTCGCAGCATCGGGATTGTGTGCGGCGCGCTCGGCTTTTTCTTCGGCCTTGATGCGATCCCATGCGCCTTTGACAAGCGGCATGAGGTTGCCGGACTCATCGGGAAAGACATGCGGATGCCGGCGGATCATTTTGCGCGTGATCGCTTCGACTACGTCGCTGAATGCGAATGCACCTTGTTCCTCGGCCATGCGAGCGTGAAACACCACCTGCAACAACAGATCGCCGAGTTCGTCGCAGAGGTCGTGCATGTCGTTCCGCGTGATCGCGTCGGTCACTTCATAGGCTTCCTCGATGGTATAGGGTGCGACCGTCGCGAAGGTCTGTTCCAGGTCCCACGGACAGCCTGTCACAGGCGTGCGCAGCCGCGCCATGATCTCGATGAGGCCGGAAATGTCGCGCGAAGGGGTCATGCTTGCACCGATGGGAATGAGACAGCCTGCTATGCCGCAAGACATCGTTCGAGCCTAGCGAAAACGTGGCGAACGGTGCTATGGCCTGTCGATGACCGAACCGACGCATGAAACCGGCGGCGATACCGCGCTGGTGCTGTTCTCCGGTGGACAGGATTCCGCCACCTGTCTTGCATGGGCCTTGGCGCGCTTCTCGCGTGTCGAAACGCTCGGCTTCGACTACGGTCAGCGCCATGCCGTCGAACTCGACTGCCGGGCCGCGCTGATCGACGGCATCAAAGCGATTCATCCGGATTGGGCCAAGCGACTGGGTGAGGAGCACACGCTCGCCATCCCGACGTTGAGCGCCATCTCCGACACCGCTTTGACCCGCGAGGTCGCGATCGAGATGGGCGAGGGCGGTCTGCCGAACACATTCGTGCCGGGCCGCAACCTGATCTTCCTGACCTTCGCGTCGGCTCTGGCTTATCGCCGAGGCATTCGCCACGTCGTCGGCGGTATGTGCGAGACTGATTATTCCGGCTATCCCGATTGCCGCGACGATACCATCAAGGCGTTGCAGGTCGCGCTCAATCTCGGCATGGATCGCCGGTTCGTGCTGCACACGCCGTTGATGTGGCGCGACAAGGCCCAGACCTGGGCGCTGGCGCAGGAACTTGGTGGCACCGCGTTGGTCGATTTGATCCGCGAACAGTCGCACACCTGTTATCTCGGCGAGCGTGGTGCGCGGCATGATTGGGGCTATGGTTGCGGCGAGTGCCCAGCCTGCCAGTTGCGGGCCAAGGGCTGGCAGCAATTCGTCGCTTCGCGCGCGGATTAGCCGCGGAAATCTTCCGGCTTCAGTTCGATCGGCGAGCCGTGCGGCGTGCGGTCAGCCGCGTGATCCCACGCATCGCGATACTGATGCAGCATGTCGGTCGGCGCGACACCCTTCGCCGCCACCAGTGTCTCCAGCGTCGCAAGCCAATGCTGATAGTAGGTGTCGCCACTGTCGGCATCGCCGGCCGCCTGCGCGCGCTTGATCTGGTCGGCCAGCGCAGCGGCCCATTCCGGCCAGGTGAAGACGCCACGTTCATGCAGCGCCAGAGCCACGGCGAACGCACGCGCTTCCCACGGTTCGCGGAACACCGGTCCTTCGTCGTCGCGCGGAAGATCGGGCAGGGCGCTGGCGGCGCGGCTCGCAGCCTCGCGATCAAGCGGCATCGGCTGGCTCAAGATAGGGCTCCCAGGCATCGACGGAAATGCGTGACCGTTGATCGGCAACATCAGGCCACAGATCTTTGCCGTCGAAGGTGACTGTGTAGAGCCAGTGCGGTTGCTCGCCCAAGCCCATCGCATTGGTGTCGGGAAAAACGTGACATCCGTGCGTGAGTTCGATCACGCCGACATGTCCGCGTACATATTGCGGCAGTCGCGTGTGCGTTGCCGGATGAATATTCTTCGCGCGCACGCGGTCGCCGATCTTGAAGCGCGCCGGCAACGCGGCTTCACGCTCTGACGGTCCGCCACGACGGAGCATGGCATCGACATCGGCAGCGGCGAGCGGTCCCGAGATCGGCGCAGGCTGTTGCAGCACCTTGCCGGCTTCGATCTCGCCGGGACGCAGCAGGTTGCGCTCCAGCATCAGCCGCTCCAGCCCGACCAACCAGATTTGATAGTAGCTGCGGCTGAGATAGTCCTCTGGTGGACGATCCTCGCGGGCAAAGCGGGACATGTCGATGTTCCAGCCGCCGGGCTTGCCCATCGCCAGGGTGACGGCAAAGGCACGGCGTTCCCACTCGGCATGAAACACCGGTTCATTGGGTTCGGGCCGCACCGAGCCGAACCCGGCCACGCCACCCATGTCGTGCGCGCCATCCATCAGGAGGCCTGCTGGGGCTGTTTCGGAAGGCCGGTGCCGATCATGCTGTCGCGTGTGACAAGGTCCGCCAGCCGCTCCTCGCTCCAGTCCTCCGTCCCGTCGGGACGCATCGGCAGTACGAGATAACGGATTTCGGCGGTGGAATCCCAAACCCGGATTTCAGTGTCGGAGTTTAATTCGAAACCAAAATCGCGCAGCACGCCGCGCGGGTCTTTCACCGCGCGGGAGCGATAGGGCGCCGACTTGTACCAGACCGGGGGCAAACCCAACACCGGCCACGGATAGCAGGAGCATAGCGTGCACACGACCATGTTGTGCCGGGACGGTGTATTCTCGACCACGACGATGTGCTCGCCCTGCCGGCCGACATAGTCGAGTTCGGCAATCGCGGCCGATCCGTCCGTCAACAGGCGTTGGCGATAGGCGGGATCGGCCCACGCCTTGGCGACGACCTGCGCGCCGTTGCGCGGCCCCACCTTGGTCTCGTAGGTCTCGATCAGGACATCGAGCGCCGCCGGATCGACGTAACCCTTCTCGGTCAGAATCGTTTCGAGTGCCCGTACGCGAAGTTCGGTCTCGGATAGTTCGGAATGGTCATGGTCGTGGTGATGGCCATGATGATGATCGTCGTGGTGGTTTGCCATGATGCCCGGATGATAAGCCCGATGGTGCGACTGTGTCGAGCGGGCGCATCGCCGCGCGAGCAGGGCAGATATGCCAACGACATTTGCGTTGCAGGCGACGATGCGGTGAGGTTTGCTGTCGGAAGGAAAACGGGAGCGAACATTGCCAGATTTCGTCAAGATCGAGAAAGGCCTTGGTCCGGAAGGCCGCATTGCGGTCGTGCGCTTCGATCGCGGCGACGGCATCAATGCGTTGTCGCCGGAAGCGCTGCGCCAACTGACCGACGCAGCCCGCAGTTTTGAGGACGATGCCGAAACGTCCGTGGTGGTTCTTACCGGCAGCGCGAAGGCCTTCAGTGCCGGCTTCGACCTGAAAGATCCGGAAGGACGGTCGCGGGCGACGATGGATCTCGGTGCGCTGCGCCGCCATCTGAAGCTGGGACCCCGCCTCAGCCATGCCTGGCAAGAGATGGAGCAGATCACCATTGGCGCCATCGAAGGGTTCTGTATCGGCGGCGGTGTTGCCCTGGCGGTAGCGCTGGATTTTCGCGTGATGGCGAAGAACGCCCATATGCGCGTTCCGGAAATCGGTCTCGGCATGAACATGAGCTGGCAGAGCGTGCCGCGCATGTTGCACCTGATGGGACCGGCGCGGACAAAGCAGGCGGTGATCCTCGCCGACCAGCGCATCAGCGCGGAAGAAGCTCGTGAATGGGGATTGGTCGAGCAGCTCTCAGAACCGGGGCAGGCTTTCGCCGATGCCATGGCGTTTGCCGAGAAGGTAGCCCGTCAGCCACCGGTCTCGGTGGCGATGACCAAGTTGACGGTCAATCGGCTGACGCACGCGCTCGATGATCTCGCCAGCCACATGGATGTGGACCAGTTCGCGCTAGCCAGTATGACCGAGGATCACAAGGAAGGGGTTTCAGCATTTCTCAACCGCCGGAAGCCGCGTTTCCAGGGCCGGTGATCAAGTTCCAAAACAACCTTCATATTGGAGTTTATCATGCTGAAATTGAAGCCGAATTGCGAATGTTGCGATCGGGATTTGCCGCCGGAAAGTGCCGCGGCCCGAATTTGCACCTTCGAATGTACCTTTTGCGCCGATTGCGCGGATAACGTCCTCCACGGCGTCTGCCCGAACTGCAAGGGCAATCTGGTTGCGCGTCCGGTTCGGCCACCCGCCATGCTGGCCAAACACCCGGCCTCGACCGAACGGCATTTGCGCAAGACGCCGTGCGCCGCCTAGCGGCTGTTGACCCGCGAAAGGTTCTACGGAATTCGCCGGAAGGAGCCCTTCACAGGGAAAATTTCGTTGTTATCTTCAGGTCCTAACGGTCGCCCCGTTGATTCCATACGGGGCGAGGAGAACTACGATGGACGTTACGACCAGCCCCGCCAACAAGCCCAAGCCGCGCCCCCGTCCGCAGGTAATGCGATTGACCGAGGCAGCGGCAACGCGGGTTCGCGAACTGACGGCCCGTACCGATTCCGAGATCGTCGGGCTTCGGGTCGGTATCAAGAACGGCGGCTGCGCCGGCCAGTCCTACACAGTAGAATACGCTCATGACATCAAGCCGACCGACGAGGTGGTAGAAGACAAGGGCGTCAAGATTTTGGTCGATCCGAAGGCTGTGTTGTTTCTGCTGGGAACCGAAATGGACTACAAGACCGATAAGATGTCGGCGCAGTTCGTTTTCAATAACCCGAACCAGACCAGCGCCTGCGGTTGCGGCGAATCGGTGCAACTGACTCCCGCTAAAATCGACGGTTGACGGAGCGGGTCCGCATGGACCGCGATTTCCTGCTGGATTTGTTCTCGGGTTTCGGCGCGGTGACGTTGCGCCGAATGTTCAGTGGTTATGGCGTATCCCGTGACGGGACTAACTTTGCGCTGGTGCTCCGTGGCGCGGTTTATCTTCGTGCCGACGAGCGGAGCATTCCTCAATTCGAAGCGGAAGGCGCTAAGCCGTTCCAATATACCGCGCGCGGCAAGACAGTTACGCTTGGCTCGTACTGGCAATTGCCTGAACGACTATACGATGATCCTGACGAATTGGCGGGATGGGCAAGGAGCGCTTTCGAGGCCGCAAGGCAAGCCGCGGTACTCAAGAGTGCCAAGAAATCCCGTCAGCCCAAGGCACGCGGTAAGAAAACCGAAAAAGTCGCGACGCCCAGGAGGCGCTCGAAAGGTCAGGCCACCTGAGCCTGTGCTTCCGTCGAATATTCCGGATCGGATTCGCATATAACACGGTTGCGGCCATTGCGCTTCGCCGCATAGAGACACAGGTCGGCACGCTCGATCAGGGTGTAGATGTCATCCCCCGGTTGCAACGTGGAAACGCCAACCGAAATCGTGACGCGGCCGAGAATCTCACCGGTCGATTTCTTCTTCAACTCGCGCGACATGACGGCGCGGCGAATGTTATCGGCAACCGTGAGAGCCTGACGAAGACCGGTGGCGGGAAGCACCACGGCGAATTCCTCACCGCCATAACGGGCGATGATATCCTGTCCTTTGATGGTCTGTTTCAGCGACTGCGCGACCAGCCGCAACACTTGGTCGCCGGTGAGGTGACCATAATTGTCATTGAAGGACTTGAAGTGGTCGATGTCGAACATCAGCAGCGATAGCGAACGGCCGCCAGCAATCGATGTCGCAACCGCATCCGCCACGGCACGATCAAAATACTTCCGATTGCCGAGTCCGGTGAGAGGGTCTGTCAGCGTTTCGGCGCGGATTGCTTCGAGGTTTTGTTGTAAATTATGAATGGCTTGTCGTGATGCCTTGAGACGTACCTCAAGTGCGCGGTTGGTCTTCTGCATGTCGTGGGTAGACCGCACAAGCGTCTCGATGATCGCTTTGACGTGATCGCGACTGGCGGCTAGCGCAAGTTTCTTGCCGGCATCGATCAGATTGTCGCCAAAAGCCGACGTGATCCCGAGCGCATCGTCGACCACGTTCATGACATCATCGATCTCGTGGACGATGCGCACACCGACCTGATCAATCTGATCGGCGCCTCGGGTATTAGAAAGATAAGTATCGTAGATTTGCGCGAGATTGGCTTCCGTCAGCCTGCCGTTTCGCGCCAAGGTTTCGTCGATGGCCTTGTTGAGGGCTGGATTGGCGCCGGTCGCGTAGACGTACCAGATCTCATAGTTTCGCGGCAGCGCGAGTTGCCTTAACGACTTGATCTGTCCGAGTGCGATTTCGGCAAACGCAATTGAACGCTCAAATTCATCCAAAGGTCCGGCCACCGGAAACGCCCCTGACGGCTAAAATTGCGTTGCTTGAAGTCTTGATGAAAAGGTTCAAAACCGATGCAATTTTAAAGGGCTTCCGTGAACGACCCGTAAACACACGGATCGTAACGGTTACCTGCGGGCGCGAATGGGACGCAGCAGGAAGGCCGGCAGATGAGAGTGATCACCCGGTTCTGACGCCGTATCGTGCTTCGGGGGCGCGATCGGGCGGCCGATGGACGGCACCTCGGCAGCGGCCATCTGCGGCACTGGCTGGCGGGATTTGACGGGCCGGCCGTTTTCGCCATGGGCTTTGCCCGATCGCGGACGTGCTGCGCCATCTTCCGATCGGCGAGAGCCGCGTCGAGACCGACGGCTATCGCGGCCTCGCGGTTCCGCGGGCTGGAGCGGAGCGTCTCCCTCGAGTACCTGCGTCTCCGATGACGATGCAGCGCCTGGCAGTTCGACATGCGGGATGCTCTGGCCGATCAGGCGTTCGATGGCGGCGATGGACTTCTGGTCGGCTCCGTTGACGATGGAAATCGCGGTGCCGGTGCGGCCCGCGCGCCCGGTGCGGCCGATGCGGTGAACGTAATCGTCGGGGTGGTGGGGGACATCGAAATTGAAAACATGGCTGACTTCTGGAATGTCCAGGCCGCGGGCGGCGACGTCGGAAGCCACCAGCAGCGGCAATTCACCCTTGCGGAATTGATCGAGTGCCGCCATGCGGGCGGTCTGGTCCATGTCACCATGCAGGGCGCAGACACTGAAGCCGTGCTTCTGGAGCGAGCGGTGTAACAGCGCGACCTCGCGTTTGCGATTGCAGAAGATGATCGCGTTCTTGAGATCCTTGGCGTCCCGCAGCAGCCGGCGCAAGGTTTCCCGCTTCTCGTGCGGCTCGCGGCCGGCGGTGACTTGCGATTGCGTGACGGTGACGGCCGTGGTTGCCGGCTTGGAAACCTCGACACGAACCGGGTTATGCAGGAACGTTTCGGTGACGCGCCGGATTTCGTTCGGCATTGTCGCGGTGAAGAACAGGGTCTGGCGGGTAAACGGCACCAGCTTGCAGATGCGCTCGATGTCCGGGATGAAGCCCATGTCGAGCATCCGGTCGGCCTCGTCGATCACCAGCAATTCGACACCAGTGAGAAGCAGTCCGCCGCGCTCGGTATGGTCGAGCAGGCGGCCCGGCGTGGCGATCAGCACATCGACGCCGCGCGTCAACTTGAGGTCCTGGTCACCGAATGAGACGCCGCCGATCAGCAGTGCAACGTTGAGCTTCTGGCCGACGCCATACTTGTCGAAATTCTCTTTGACCTGCGCCGCCAGTTCGCGGGTTGGCTCGAGAATGAGTGTGCGCGGCATCCGCGCGCGCGCCCGGCCGCGCTCCAGCAATGTGAGCATCGGCAGCACGAAAGCGGCCGTCTTGCCGGTGCCGGTCTGCGCGATGCCGAGAACGTCGCGGCGCGCCAGAACGTGGGGAATGGATTGTTCTTGAATGGGGGTAGGGGACGTGTAGCCGGCACCCGCCACGGCGGCGAGCACCTTGTCGGACAGGCCGAGATTGGAAAAAGACATTGAGCCTCTGGTCGAAACCGCCGCTTGGGTTCTCGGATAAGGACTATCGCGCTCAACCCCGGAGCGGCACGCAATTCTGCACGGGGATCGGAAATGACGCGATCGGGCGGCTTACCAAGATATCGCGCTTCGATACCGGGCCGCATCGGGGCGGAAGATAGGGGCGAAATGGCCAAAGTCAATGCAAATATGGGATTTTATGCCGGAATACCGTCAATTCGAGCACCAGAAGCGGCTCCACAGGTGATTTCCGGCCACCGCCACGCGTCCTCTTTCGGTATGGTATGGACCATGAACCGTGCCGAAACACGCGGCGACTATTGGGTGACGACAACCGAAATCGGCCGATTGCGCCGGATAGAATGGGGATTTCCCGGTGAGACGATCGCGATTCGTTTGCACGAGCGCGCTGTTCGGCGTTGCGGTGGCATTGTTAATGGCTATGGCATCGCCCGCATTTGCTGAAAAGCGGGTCGCGCTGGTAATCGGCAATAACGACTATCGCAACGTCCCCAAGCTGCAAAAAGCCGTTAACGATGCCCGCGCCATGGGCGACACGCTGAGGAAGCTCGGCTTCGAGGTGATGGTCGCGGAGAATCAGACGCGGCAGGGGTTCGCGGAGAGCCTTTTGGCCTTCGATAATACCGTGAAGCAGGGCGACACCGCGTTCTTCTTTTTCGCCGGGCATGGCTTCGAGATCGCCGGTCAGAATTACCTGTTGCCGACCGACATTCCGGCCGCCACGGCCGGACAGGAAGAACTGGTGCGCGATTCGTCGATTCTGGCCGACCGGGTGATCGAGCGACTGCAAAATCGTGGGGCACGCACCGCAATCCTGGTGTTCGATGCCTGTCGCAACAACCCATTCGAGCGCAAGGGGACCCGCGCGCTGGCGGGGCGCGGCGGACTGGCGGCCATGGCCTCGCTGCCCGAGGGGGCGTTCTCCATCTTCTCGGCCGGACCGCAGCAAACAGCTCTCGATCGGTTGTCCAATTCCGATACTGACCCGAACTCGGTTTTCACACGCGTCTTCATCAAGGAGTTGGCGCAGCCCGGCGCAAATCTCGTTCAGATCGCGCAGCGCACGCGACGAACCGTCAGCGAGATGGCCGAGACCGTGAAGCACAAACAGATCCCCGCCTATTTCGATCAGATGGTCGATGACGTCTTCCTCAACGGCCGCGCGTCCAACGATAAGCAAGCGAACGTGCCGCCGGCCGACGCGGCGCAAGCAAAAGCGGGGGATACCAAAGTCGCCGCGCTGCCCCCCGTGCACAAGCCGCTGCCGGACGTGGCAGAGTCGCTGAATGCGCCGATCGCCAGTTTTTCACGCCACAATGGTGGCTGGACCGTCGTGTTCTCGATCGCCGATCCGACTTTGGGCATCTCGTGGCGCATGGGCGAGGAAGGGCCCTTCCGCGAAACCGGTTTCATGGACACGCTCGATCCGCGCACGCGCAAGCGGATGCCAAATCCTTCCGTTCAATTGCCCGCCGATGCGCCGGCTGGCACGCTGATGGTGCGCTACGTCGATATCACCGGCGAAATGCAGGGGCCGTTTCCGATTCGCTTCGATCCAGAAGCCGCGTTGGTCAGGGATCAACGCAAGATCCTCGACATGACGGCGACGAGTTGGCTGTCGTTTCGCGAGTTTAATGGACTGCTGGTCTACTATACGCATCTGATGTCGTATCGCTGCGCCATTCGCGAAGTGCGGATCGGTATCGACTCGACGATGCCGGACAAGGTGCTCAAGATGCCGCCGTGTGATATGCGCGATCCTCACGCGATCCCGCATGACGCGCAGCCTTATCTGAAGTTGCCCGGCGTGACCAAATCAGTCTCAGTGGAATTGACCTATCGCGACGGCAGCGTTTCCGAGGTCAAGACGTTCCGCAAATAATGCGTGCTGCGACATGGTGTGGTCTCTTCGGGATAGCGTCCAGCGGTGACGTCTGCGAGAGCATGCGCTCTTGCGGATCGACGTCGTGAAGTCGAGGCAGGAGCGATACCGACACGCATGGCCACGCCGTGTAGCCGGCCGGAATGACGATGCGTTTCTTGGTGGCGGCGCCGTCACGGGTGAGCGACTTTCCCCCTCGCGATAGTTTCAGGTAACGTGCTGCGGAACGACTCCTGACCAACCCGCAGCGCCTCTCTCGCGTCACATTTCGTCCGCTTCGATCGGTGACGATGATTCAATGGAAGCTATAGGGGGGCAGTTCCGTGCTTAAACCGATCGCTCTTGGCATATTCTTTCTCGCGAGCGTGGCCTGTGCGGCGGCTGCTGACGAAATCAATATTGAAGGTGCGGATCTCAGTCGTGATGTTCATTGCACGTCCAGCGATGTGAGCATTTCCGGCGTCGGCAACACGATCACCCTTACCGGTCAGTGCAAAAACGTTCAGGTCTATGGTGCCAGACATAAGGTGACATTCGAAGCTGCCGAAAAGGTCTTCGTGTCAGGGGCAGCTAACAAGGTAAGTGGAGGAACGTCCCTGCATCTTGAGGTCGATCTCGTCGATAATGAGGTGCAGTCCGCGCTAAAGCCTGATGACAACAACCCTGCGAGGTTGGAGGTGACAGGCAACAAAAACACCGTTGCGATTTCGCTTGAAGGTCCGGCCGCGATCGATGTCGCCGGTTCGGACCAAAACGTGACGTGGACGAGCGGCGAAGGTGTTGTACCGCCCAAAGTGCAAATATCCGGGATCAAGAATTCGGTGAAGCGCGGCAAATAGGGCGGCTTTTCGCGAACTCTGCTGCAAGGATTCTCGGTATAGGAATTGGTGCTTGGGTCCGGAAGTGGTTATCATGACTGGATCACTGGCAGACGAATCCCGTCGGAAAACGCCGACGAAATCGGGACGGCACCCAACAATTGCGCTTACCTTTGGTCGCGTCTGTTGTGGGTTATTTCGTAGATGCAGATGCGATCGAGCAATAATTAATAATATCAATTGTTTATATGAATTTTGGCGGACCGCGAACGATGAAAGCGGGCAATATTCCTACTCCATAGCTCTCCGCTGATCCCCATGATTGGGTGGACGATTGGTCCTACCTGCTCTGACGGAGCATGATCGCCCACCCACTTGCCGCTACGTTGTTTGCCTGCCGCCTCTCTGATCGGCTTTTACATTAGCGTCTCTCATTACTGAAACCTGCGCTTTTTGAAGGCCGCTACGTCCTGAGACGTTAACTTGAACCATTCGCCGTTTGCCCGGCGATCAGCGAACCGGCGATGCCAATATGCTTCGATACCGGGGGGATCATCGGTTCGGATTGTATGGAACAGTTCAGCCTTGTCAGGAAGGGCGATAGTGATTTGCTTGAAACGTCGTTCGGCGTCATCGTTGCGACCGATCTTGTAGGAATCGCCTGACTTAATCAGATATACGAAGCCTTCGACTTGCTTTGCTGAAGGTTGTGGCTGCAATGCGTCGTTATGCTGTTTCGGTAACATCGCAGCAACGTCAGACAGAGCCATATCGGTCTCTATATGTTTGGCCAATGCCGAAATCATTTCAGATCGTCGCCCGAAATTGTTTTGGATGACTTTTGGATGCGGGACCGAAGGATCGGTTCGTCGCAGCATCTCAAGTTCGGAGTTTGTTGGCACCCGCCCATAGTGGCGGCAAGCGGCAATCATGCCCGAAAGGATTACATTTGCGTCCGACCTGCCAGTCCAATCGTTCGGCTGGAAGCCCGCTTCGGTTAGCGCATCACCCCATCGTGCCAGAAAACGGCCGCGCCATTGATGTTCGGCAATACCCGTCTCCTTGGCAAACAGCTTCTGCCCCGGAGCCTGCCCGCCATTCAACAAAGCTAACCGTCGAATCTCTTGAAGAATGAAATCTCGCATTTCGTTAGATTAGATGCGCTTCCTATCGGACGAAATACATTTCGAGGCCGTGTTTGCGCCGCTGGTCGATATGGTGCAGCGCAACTGCCAGTGCGCCCGAGCGCGGTGCAAGCAAACATCTGGCGAGTCGAATAATGATCGATTCCACGCCAATGGGGCAGCGTCTATCCTTTAGACCGACTATACGGTATACATTTGGGATGGCGCGCATCTCAGATACCCGTGAGCGAATTGTTGCGGCGGCGGCGAAGCTTTTCTACGCTGAAGGAATCGGCCGCGTTAGCGTTGACGCGGTCGCTGAAAAGGCCGGGGTCACGAAGCGCACCTTGTACTACCATTTTCGCAGTAAGGATGATCTCGTGGCGGCTTATCTCGACGGACGAGATCAGCCCAATCTGAAGCAGATGGCAACTTGGTTCGCTGCAACTGACGGCGTGCTGGCCGACAAGGTTTCCGCGATTTTCTCTGAACTCGCCCGAGTAGCGAGCCATCCGAAGTGGAAAGGATGTGGCTTCCTGCGCACCGCCGCTGAGCTTGCCGCTACGCCGGGACACCCGGCGGTCCGCATCGGCGCACGCCACAAGAGAAATTTCGCCGAATGGCTGGCGGCCGAGATCAGGGCGGCAGGTCGCGACAACGCCGAAGAACTCGCCCGCGAAATTCTCATCCTTCTCGACGGGGCATTTTCCGCCTCATTTCTGCACCGGGATTCCGGTTGGTTCGACGCGGCTGGGCGCGCAGCGGCGAAGCTGCTGCGGTAGGTCCCTCGACTGGCGTCGTCTCCGTCATGCGGTAGCTCGCAGCGACCTCGCGCACGCGCCCTAAATCGAGGACCAATTCACCAAAGTCAGACAACGACGCGCCGATCGGCAGCGGCCGAGAATTCAATCTGACCGAAATGTATACCGTATAGTGAGTATATCTCCACGCGGAAGGGGGCCAACAATGTGCGATTGATAACTGAGGAGGTTGCAGATGACAGACGTGATCTTGATGAGTATCGACGGCGAAGTCGCTACGCTCACACTCAATCGCCCGGAGAAACTCAACGCGCTGAGCTACGAGTTGATCGATACGCTTCTCGCCCAACTCGACTCTATTGAGGTCAACGCTCGCATTCGCGGCGTCATTCTGACGGGCGCTGGCGACAAGGCATTCTCCGCCGGCGCGGACATCGCCCAATTTTCGCGTTCTGTCGCCGAAGGCCCTGATGCCGCACTTCGTGATTTCGTTGCTCGTGGACAGAGGCTTACGGCTCGGATCGAATCTTTCAAGAAGCCGATCGTCGTCGCAGTCAATGGGCTGGCGTTCGGTGGCGGTTGCGAGGTGACCGAAGCTGCACCTTTGGCGATAGCCAGCGAACGAGCGGTATTCGCGAAGCCGGAAATCAAGCTCGGGATGCCGCCAACTTTCGGCGGCACGCAACGCCTACCTCGCCTAGCTGGTCGTAAGCGGGCGATGGAGTACCTGCTCACCGGAGAGACATTCTCAGCGGCACGGGCGCTCGAACTCGGGCTCGTCAACAAGGTGGTCGCGCACGAACGGCTGCTGGCGGAAGCGCGGGACTTGTTGGCTCGAATCTCGACCTATTCCCCTCTGGCAGTCGCGAGCGTCATGACCGCCGTGACGCGAGGGATCAATCTTCCGATAGCGGAAGGCCTGCTGGTCGAGGCTGAACAGTTTGCCCGCGTAGCACCGACAGCCGACCTACGCGAAGGGCTCGACGCCTGGATCAAGAAGCAGTCGGCTCATTATTCCGGCTCGTGGTTTTCGTCCGGAAAGGGAGTGCGGACATGACCGCTCCCGAACCGGTCAGCAAGACCTTCACTTCTTTTTCGAAGGAGATCTACGAAGCCTTCAAGGCGAACGATCGAGAGGGACCAGTTCTCATGATGAACCTTATTCGCCTGCGTCCGAACGCCGACTATGTTGACGGCCGCGACGCGACGGGAAGAGAGGCGTATGGCCGCTACAGCGAACTGAGTGCGTCAGTTTTCGCCCGCCTTGGGGGGCGGATCGTCTGGCGCGGAGACTTGGAGTTGACGGTTGTTGGTCCGAGCGACGAGCGCTGGGACATCGCGTTCATCGCCGAATATCCCTCGCCAAACACGTTCGTTCAGATGATGCGTGACCCGCAGTATCGAGAGGCGATGAAGCACCGTCAAGCGGGCGTCGCCGACAGTAGGCTTCTGCGATTTGCGGCACTCCCTGCGGGCACAACATTCTCGGGTCAATAAGCGCTTCCCGGAGATTAAAATTGCCTCACGTCGCGCGGAGAGGATCAGACCATCTTGTACTGGATTCAGAATATTGCACCGTCTCACGCAGAGACGGTGCAGCGTGAGAAACGGCAATTCGTGCTCCCGCAGGAGCCGCATAGCGCGAGCGCCCTTGAAGATGGGACGACAAACATATTTCCGATATTCGGCATGGCGACTTGAACGGGGGTGGTCATATAGACCTCCGCCGCCTCCGTTACTTCGTGGCTGCGGCGGAAGAGTCGAGTTTCCACCGTGCGGCACTGCGGCTGAACACCAATCAATCCGTCATTTCGAAGCATGTTCGCGACATTGAGGAGGAATTGGGCGCGGACCTGTTCCGCCGCGAACCGGGACATGGTGCGCAGTTGACGGAAGTCGGCCGGGTATTTCTCGGCGACGTGCGCGCGATGTTCGATGATCTTGACCGCGCGAAGATGGCCGCGTTGGCGGTGGCCAATGGCCGACGCGGCCGCTTGCGGTTGGCGGCGTCGGAAGACGTGATGACGAGCACGCTTGCGCGCATCATTTCCGCATATCGAGACCAATGGCCGGAGGTTCATTTCGACCTGCGGGAATTACCGGCCATCGCGCAGATTCGCGCATTGCAACGCGGCCGGATCGATCTCGGACTTATGCTTCCGCCGGTCGAGGAAGCGACGGTCATCAGCGATGTCGCGTGGTCCGATAGCTTGTTGGCCGCACTTCCGGAAGCTCATACACTTGCGGGACGAGCTGATCTTCATGGGACCGATTTCGACGGCCACGATGTCATCGTCGGACATCCCGAACGAGGTCCGCGCTGCGGTCGACATGTGCTCGATCTGCTTGACGCGCTGCATGTGAATGTGCGGATCGTCGCCGAGGTAGAGCATCTTCAGACAGCGTTGATGCTGGTGCAATCCGGGACGGGCATCGCCTTCGTGCCCGGCGCGCTGGTGGATGTCAGCATCGCCGGCATCGTGTTCCGTCCGTTCGCGCCCGCAACTGGGCGGGTCGTCGTCCATGCCGTTTGGCCGGACGCGGCGACCAGCGGGCTTGTCGCGCAGTTTTTGCGTGTCGCGCACGCGGTCATGGCCTGCAAGTGGCCACCTCAGGGGCACGGCAACGGCACAAAGAACCCCATTCGCTCAGCATAAAATAGACAGCGCGGGCGCGGATTGACGGTTGTCCGTCAGCGCGCCGCTCGCGAATTCGTGAGGATCGCTGAACAGTGATATCGACGCCGCGTTGGCGTGCGCCGCGCAGATCGGCGGCGAGTATTTCGTCGTTTCGTGCGTAGCCGGATAGCAATCGTTTTGCGTCCGCTCCAGCGCGTGATTTGCTCGGTTAGCGATAGCTCTACGATGGGGAAGATCAGCGGAGGGAAGGACTTGGGCTGATGGCAAGATAAACCGGATTTTCAATCCGGGCGGACTTCGCCCTTAAGTGTTTGTCTGCACATTGTTTTTGAGGGTGCCACTGCGGCACTGCGCGAGGTGCGCGCGTGCCGGTCATCTATCTACCTGATTGATTCAGCTTCTCTTTTCGCGTGCCACTCGCACGGTGCGGTTTTCGCAACCCGTCCGATGTGCACGCTATAGCCGTCGTTTCTACGCCATAGCACGATGACGGCTTTTGCGGTTTTGCGCGTCCAGAATCCGACGCTGATCCTGCCTTCATGGCAGACCACGACGACAGCAATTTCCGCATCAGGCCGGGCCGTTCGAGGGCAAAGGGAACGCCCGTCCGCTCGCGCGACCTGTCGTTCATCTCACAGGTGAAGATCGCCGTGCGCAAAGCGGGCGGCAATCCCAACAGGGCCGACTTCGGCACGGGATCATCCGGTGGCCGGAACGGAGGCAGCGGACGATTCAACGCACGCGGCCGGGGCGCGAAGGTGATGGCCTCGATCCCCCACGAAGGCGGCGGCTGCCAGCGCGATTCCGCTGGCCGCATCCGCTCCCGCCGCGTCGTGGTCAAGGCGCGCGTGGTGAAGCTGGCCGGAAAGGGAACGAATGCACGCGGGCTGAAGATGCGCGGCGGTGCCAGCGCCGGGGCGGTCGATGCCCATCTGCGCTATCTCGAACGCGACGGGGTGACGCGCGACGGCGAGAAGGGCCATGCCTATTCGGCCATTGAGAACGAAGCCGACAGTAAGGCGTTCATCGAGCGCGGGCGCAACGACCGCCACCAGTTCCGCTTCATTGTTGCGCCGGAGGATGCCACCGAGATGGGCGACCTTCGCGGCTTCACCCGCGACCTGATGCGGAAGATGGAAGCCGACCTTGGGACGGACCTCGACTGGATCGCCGTCGATCACCACAACACAGGCCATCCCCACACCCATGTCATCGTCCGGGGCGTGCTCGATGACGGGCGCATCCTCAACATCGCCGGGGACTATATCGCCCACGGCGTCCGACACCGGGCGCAGGAACTGGTCACGCTCGAACTTGGGCCGCAGACCGAGATCGAATTGCGCCACAAACTCGCCAACGAGATTGGGGCCGAACGCTGGACCCGGCTCGACAAAATGCTGGTGGCCGAACAGCGTGACCAAGGCGTCATCGACCTTCGCCCCGGCGAAGGGGCAAGCTACCTCGTGCGCGACAATCGGGCCGCGCTGGTCGGGCGTGTCCGCACGCTTGAACGCTGCGGCCTCGCCAGCGAGATCGAACCCGGCCAGTGGCAGGTCACGGACCGCGCCGAGCAGACCATGCGGGAGCTTGGCGAACAGGGCGACATCATCAAGACCATGCACCGGGCGCTGGCCGAACATGGGCTGGCCGACGAGCGCGGCCCGACACAATACGTTTGGCGCGCCAGTCAGATCACCGAGCCTATCGTCGGCCGCGTGCTCGACAAAGGGCTGGCCGGGGATGAGATGAGCGACCGGCTGCATCTCGTCATCGACGGCGTGGACGGACGCACCCACTATGTCGAGACGGCCGACACCGCCCGGCTGGACGAGGTGAAGCGCGGTCATATCGTCGCGCTCGATCCCATTCCGGCCAATCCCAAGCCACGCAACGCGGACCTCAACATCCAAAATATGGCGCAGGCTAATGGCGGTATCTACCGCCCGAGCGAACATCTGGAAGTGGCCCGGCCCCAGATCGAACGCATCAATGGCGATCCCGACGCCTTCATCCGCTCGCATGTCCGCCGCCTCGAAGCCCTGCGCCGCGCCGGGCATGTCGAGCGCATCCATGCCGACGAGTGGAAAATCCCCGCCGACATCGCCGAGCGCGGTATCGCCCATGACGCCCGCGACCGGGGCAAGGATTTCTCCGTCCGCACCCTGTCCAGTCTCAGTATTGATCGCCAGATCGGCAGCGACGGGGCGACCTGGCTCGACCGGGAGCTTGCCTCTCCGAACCGGATGGCCTTGGCGGAATCCGGCTTCGGCCATGATGTTGCGCAGGCCATGGAGCGCCGCCGCCAGAGCCTTGTCGATCAGGGCCACGCCGTGCGCACGGAAACGGGCGCCATCCGCGCTCCGAAAGACCTGCTGGTGCGGTTGGAACGGGCGGAGGTGGAGCGCGTCGGCAAAGCGATGGCCGCCGAACGCGGCCTGTCCTATACGCCGAGCCAGTCCGGCGAATATGTCGCCGGACGCCTCGCTGGCGTCGCCACGCTCGCCAGCGGACGCTTCGCCATGATGGAGGATGGGCTCGGCTTCCAGCTTGTGCCGTGGCAGCCCGTTCTCGAAAAGCAGATCGGCAAGCACATTAGCGGTATCGCACGCGACGATGGCGGGATCGAATGGAGTTTTGGCCGCAAGCGGGGCCTTGGCTTGTGAAGCCACTGGCAGCGACGGGCATCGTCTTGCTGCTGGCGGGATGGGACCAGACCGGCGTCAGGCCCTCAAGGCCAAGCCGCTGCGCGGGGGCGCTGATGCGCCCGCCTTGACCGCCTGCCGTCGCTCCGATCGGGGCTCTCCAAGCAGACAAGGACGGATTGGGGGCGCGGTCGCGCTCCCATCCCGGAACGGAAAAAGCTGGCCTTCGGGGGCGGCGCATGATAGGTTACATGTAACTAGAAATATAGAGGCCGATCATGGTAGCGGTATCGAAGAAGCCTAAGACGGTGCGCGTGAAGGTGCGGGAGCATCGCGAGCGGCTGCGCGCGCAAGGGTTACGCCCGATCCAGATTTGGGTGCCAGACGTGCGCTCTCCCTCGTTCCGGGAGCAGGCTCGCCGCCAGTCGCAAGCAGTTGCGGCGAGCGCCCATGCCCATGACGACCAAGCCTTCATCGACGCCGTATCCGATTGGGGCGATGAATGAGGCGCGGCGAGGTCTGGACCGTCTCCGGGGGCAATAACTACGCGGGCAAGCCGCGCCCCGCCGTAATCGTGCAGGATGATAGTTTCGACGCCACCGACTCCATCACCATCTGCGTTTTCACCACCGATCCGACCGACGCGCCGTTGTTCCGCCTTGTCGTGGAGCCGAACGAGCGTAACGGCCTGCGTTCCACCTGCCGCTTGATGGTGGACAAGATCACCACCGTTCCAAAGGCGAAGATGGGCGCGCATGTCGGGCGGCTCGATGACGAGGACATGGTGCGGCTCAATCAGGCCATGACGGTATTCCTCGGCATGGCGGTGACGCCAAGGGCCGGACGGGGGAAGCAGCCATGATGCTCAATGTATCTTCCCAACCGCGCGGTAAAAGACGGCTATCGGCGGCACATAGGCTATTCGGGATTCTGGGCGTGTCCGCGATCCTTGAGGCATGTCCCAGACGCGCGCCCATCACAGCCGCAAATGCCGCGGGCGCGCACGGAACGGCGCGCTGCCGAAAGACCTTTATGCCTACGCCGAGCTCCGGCCTTTGCCCCGCATCGGGCGTCCGTCCAAGTGCGAACTCGAGACGTGGACCGTCACCGACGACTGGCCCGATCCGCTACCCGTCACGCAGGCCGAAATCGACCTGTTCGAGGCGTGGTTCGGCGACTTTTTCGATGAACTGTTCGGACCGATCCCATGAAGTGAGAGGGAGACACATGCCATGACCGTGCCGCTACGCGCCGCCCTTTATCTGCGCGTCTCGACGGCGCGGCAGGCCGAGCATGATGTTTCCATTCCCGACCAGCGCAAGCAGGGTGAAGCCTATTGCGCTTCGCGCGGCTACCAGCTTGCCGAGACGTTCGTGGAGCTTGGCGCTTCCGCCACCAACGACCGCCGCCCGGAGTTCCAGCGGATGATCGAGGCGGGCACATCGAAGCTCGCGCCCTTCGATGTTGTCGTTGTCCATTCGTTCAGCCGCTTCTTCCGCGACCATTTCGAGCTTGAGTTCTATGTCAGGAAGCTCGCCAAGAACGGCGTACGCCTTGTCTCCATCACGCAGGAAATGGGCGACGATCCCATGCACGTCATGATGCGGCAGATCATGGCGCTGTTCGACGAATACCAGTCGAAGGAGAACGCCAAGCACGTCCTGCGGGCGCAGAAGGAGAATGCGCGGCAAGGCTTTTGGAACGGCGCGCTACCGCCAATCGGCTATCGCATCATCGCGGCCGAGACGCGCGGCGCGAAGGTCAAGAAGAAGCTGGAAATCGACCCTCTGCACGCCGACACGATCCGCCTGATCTTCCGCTTGGCGTTGGACGGCGACAACGGTTCCGGCCCGATGGGCGTCAAGGCCATCGTCACCCACCTGAATGCGCGGCGCATCTTCACGCGCGACGGCGGGCGCTGGGGCATCGGCCAGGTTCACCGCATCCTGACCCGGCGCACGTATATCGGCGAGCACGAGTTCAACAAGCGCACCAAAGCCAAGGAGCTGAAACCCGTTAGCGAGATTGTCACCGTCCCGGTGCCGCCGCTGATCGACCGGGAGACATTCGACACGGTTCAGGCGCGGCTCAAGGCCCGCAACCCCAAGGTCATGCCCGCCCGCGTGGTGAGCGGCCCCACGCTCCTGACCGGCATCTGCCATTGCGCCAAGTGCGGCGGAGCGATGACCATCCGCACCGGCAAGGGCGGGCGCTATCGCTACTACGCCTGTTCGATCAAGGCGCGGCAGGGCGAGACAGGATGCGAGGGCCGCTCGATCCCGATGGAGAAGCTGGACGGGGTTGTCATCGACCATATCGAGCGCGAGTTCCTCGACCCCTCCCGGCTGGAAATCGTGCTGTCCGCCGTGCTCGACCGGCGACAGGAACGCAGCGAGCGCCGTCGCGAGCATATCGCGGAGTTGAACAAGCGCGCCGCCGAGACGGAGTTGCGCCTGAAACGCCTCTACGACGCCATAGAGGCCGGTGTGACCGATCTGGACGATCCGGCGCTGAAGGACCGCATCGAAGGGCTCCGCGCGCTGCGTGACCAAGCCAAGACCGATTCCGAGCGGGCGCAAGCCATGCTCGACAGTTCGACGCAGCAGGCGATCACGCCGCAGATGGTGCAGAGATTCGCAGCCATCGCCCGCAAGCGGATGCGGATCGACGGCGGTGGCTACCGCCGCGACCACCTGCGCGCCTTCGCCCAACGTGTCGAGGTCGCAGAGCGCGAAGTGTTCATCAAGGGATCGAAAGACGAGCTTTTACGCACGCTTGTCGCCATCGGTGGCGGGAAATCGGCGGAAACTGGCGTGCCCAGTTCTGTTCTGAAATGGCGGAAGGGGTGGGATTCGAACCCACGGTGGGCTTGCACCCACGCCGGTTTTCAAGACCGGTGCCTTAAACCACTCGGCCACCCTTCCAATTGATTGGAACCGTCTCAAAGTCGCAACGGATCAGATAGAATAGACGCCGTCGTCTTGCGGTCCAAACTCGCTGGCGCGCCTACTTATTGCAGCATGCGATGCCTCGTCAACGTGCTCGGCGGATGCAAAACACTATCTCGACCGCAAGAGAGATCACGTACGTGAACGTCTCCGCCATATCTTCCGAATTCGGATGATGGTGAAGGGGCGGTGATTGATGTTACGATCCTGTGCGGTGAGCCGGCACGGCTTCGCTCGCTCAATTGCTTCGGCCACCAGAAAGGGAACATTCCGGGAAGGTGACCCATGGGAGCGCGTCTTATCGTTTTGGCCTTGGCGGCTTGCACGCTGTTCTCGGCGCAGGTCGTAACGTCGAGAGCGGGGTCGGATCAACAGGAACTGAGGCTGGTGACGCCACCGCTCAGCATGTTCAGAAACCAGATACGGCCGCCAGCCGATACCTTGCCGGTGCCCGCCGGATTTAGTCGCGACCAAGTCCTGCATGGCGACCGCGTGTTTCATGGCGAGGCCGCCAATGGACAGTGCAGCGTCTGCCACGGTATCGACGGGAAGGGCACCGCAAACGGGAATGACCTGACCGCCGGCATGTTCATTTGGAGCGACGGAAGCGTCAAAGAACTGAAGCGGTCCGTCCTGCATAACATGGCGATCGCTCCCGGCAGGGATGGCGATCTGGAGCCTGCGGACGTCGATGCGGTCGCGGCCTATGTCTGGGCCATCAGTCGTCAGGAGCCAGCCAAATAACCTTCCGCGCCGCGAAGGCAACCAATGGTTTACCACGTCACATGTGTCACCCAATTTCCGCCTTGATCGGATTGCGGTATGTTAACTTGCCTCCCGTAAAGGGAGGCAGTTGGGGAATTGGGGTGCCAAGCCAGAGAAGCTAGGGCTTGGGCCATCTAAATGGTAATTTGGGGCACATGGGGATTCGCTGTTCTGCCAGCATGATCGGAATTACGCGCGCTGTCGTCGCCGTCGGGTCATGCCTGTTGCTCGCCAATTGCGTTTCCTCGGGCAAGTTTAGTCGTGTCGATCCCAAATACGGCGTTTCCAGCAGCCCGCGCGTCGTCGCTTTCGGCCAGCCGGTGCCGAAGGGTGGCGGCACCTATCGGGTCGGCAAGCCGTACACGGTCGCCGGCCGGGTCTACGTCCCGCAAGAGGATCCAAACTATCGCGAGGAGGGCATGGCGTCGTGGTATGGTGACGATTTCCATGGGCGACTGACCGCGAATGGCGAAATCTTCGACATGGACACGCTGACCGCCGCGCACCGTACGATGCCGATCCCGAGTTACGCGCGCGTCACCAATCTCAGCAACGGCAAATCCCTGATCGTCCGGGTCAACGATCGAGGGCCTTACCACGGTAATCGCATTATCGACGTTTCCAACAAGGCCGCGCATCTCCTGGATTTCAAAGGCCGCGGCATTGCTCGCGTTCGGGTCGAATATGTCGGCCGCGCTCCGTTGGAGGGATCGGACGACCGGCAATTGGTCGCGACGCTCCGAACCGGCGAACCCGCGCCATCGCCGTCGACCGTTCGGGTGGCGTCGGCGCGCCCGTTCGTTCCGGAGATATCGCCGCGTTCCACGACGGTCGTGCGCGGCAACGTGCCGATGCCGGAGGAGCGGCCCTATAGTCTCGGCAACACGGTTGCCGACGCCAATTCCGCCAATGCGACGTCGGAAATGTCGTCGTCCCGTGTGGCGCGAAACGAGCGCGCACCGCTCGAAAATCCGCGGGCTGTCAGCTACGGCAGCCGTAGCCATGTCGCCGCGAACCGCGTTGTCGATGCCTATGCACCGGTCGAGCAGCAGGAAGGCCCGCGCGAGATTTTGTCAGGGCGCGGCCTTTACTGAAGGCGACGCCCGGTAACCTCGGCAAGAAACGCGATCAGTGCGGCGTTGACCTCGGTGGGGCGTTCCTGCTGGATCCAGTGACCGGCACCGTCGATCAGCAATTTCTTCGTGAGATTGGGGAGCACCCGCTCCATGTCGTGAACGCGTTTGGCTCCGATCAAACCCTTGATGACGGAGTCCTCGGTCCCCGCGATGAACAGGGACGGTTGATGTATCTGTGCGCCATGCCAAGGCGCGGTCAAATCCCAGTTCCGATCGATATTGCGATACCAGTTCAAGCCGCCGCGAAATCCGGATGCGCGATATGCGGTAATGAATTCGGCCAACTCCGCTTCACCGATCCATTCGGGCAATTGCCGCTCGATGGACGGGTTGCCAAGAAAGCCTTGCCCATCCTGAATGAACAGCGAAGCGGCAGGATCGGTGAAACCGCGCGCGAACACGGCCTGCATGGTGAAGGCGACATCGCGTTCGAATTCGGCTTCCGCCACGCCAGGCGTCTGAAAATATTGCCAGTAGAAATTCTCGATGCCGCTGCTGCGCAGCGTTTCGAGCGGGCGGGCACGACCACGCAATGGCGGCGGCACGCTCAAGCCGGCAACGGCCGTGAAGATATCGGGGCGGAACAGAGCGGCGTGCCAGGCTACCGGAGCGCCCCAGTCGTGCCCAACAATAATGGCGCTCTTTTCACCAAGCGCTTCGACCAGTGCCACCATATCGCCGACCAGATCGAAGATGCTGTAGGCGTTGATATCGGCAGGCGCGCCGGTTCGGCCGAAGCCGCGCATGTCCGGCGCGGCAACGCGATAGCCGGCCGTGGCGAGCGGTGCTATCTGGTTCCGCCACGAATAAGACAGTTCGGGCCATCCATGGCACAGCAGCACTAGTGGCCCTTGACCCTGTTCGCGTACGAACATTTCGATGCCGTTGACGCTGAGGATTTTGCTGGAGGGCATCGCAAGCGGCCTTTGCGGGAGAGGGCGGGACGATTGGCGGAACGATAAGGGCGATGGCGCCGACTAGCAACCGGGCGCCCGGACGCGATACTCGCTACGTGTTGTTCCGGCAAAACCGCGCTGGTAGACTTAGCGATCAGGACATTGCGGCATGCGAAACGAACGATTCCATCCCTCTCAAGCGCGGAAATCCAGTCTTTGGCGGTGGTCGGTCGCCGGCCTCGTCGCGTGCGGATTGGCGTTCGCGACGGTCGCCTATGCGGCCAACAACAGCGTGCAGGGTGCGAAGAAGGACGAAGGATTCAACACCGATGCGCCGACCGCGATCCTGATCGAGGCGAACAGCGGCAGTGTCCTGTTCGAGAAAAACGCCGACGAACTCCGCGCGCCGTCCAGCATGATGAAGCTGATGACGGTCGAAGTGGTCTTTCATGCCATCAAGCAAGGTGAGCTCAAACTGACCGATGAATTCAAGGTCAGCGAGAATGCCTGGCGCAAGGGTGGCGCGCCGGCGGGCGGATCGACGATGTTCGCGGCGATCCACAGCAGCGTGCCGGTCGACGACCTGTTGCACGGCGCCATCATCCAGAGCGGCAACGATTCCTGCATGGTGTTGGCGGAGGGCATCGCCGGCGGCGAGAAGGCGTTCGCCGAGATGATGACAAAGCGCGCGCGCGAACTCGGATTGACGCGATCGACATTCGGCAACTCCACGGGATTGCCCGACCCCGACAACAAGATGACGGTCCGCGAATTGTCGCAACTCGCGCGTCATCTCATCCAGGCCTATCCGGAATTCTACAAATTGTTCGGCCAGCAGGAATTCACCTGGAACAAGATTCGGCAGCAGAACCGCAACCCGTTGTTGAAGTCACTGGAAGGCGCCGATGGATTGAAGACCGGCTACACCAAGGAGGGCGGATACGGCATGGTCGGCTCGGCTGTGCAGAACGGTACGCGTCTGATCGTCGCCATCAATGGTCTGGAGGACAAGGACGATCGCGCGGCTGAGGCCAAGAAGCTATTGGAATGGGGGTTCCGTAATTTCGAAACACGCACGCTGTTCGCGGCGAAGGCGCCGGTGGGCTCCGCCAAGGTATTCGGCGGCACGCAACGTTGGGTTCGTGTCGCGACCACGGAGCCGGTTCGTGTGATGGTGCAGAAGAATGGCAGTGACAAGCTGCTGGCCAGAATCGTCTATGCCGGCCCCGTCCGCGCGCCGGTCGAGGCCGGCCAGCGCATCGGCACCATCAAAGTGTGGCGCGGCGCGAATGTCGCGGTCGAGGAGCCACTCTATGCTCTGGATTCCATCGCGACTGGCACCACCATGCAGCGCGCGTTCGATGGCGCCAGCGAATTGATGATCGGAATGTTCCGCGCGGGTATCGAGAAGCTGTGATGGCGGCGGAAATTCACACGGCGAATACCGCGACGCGCGGCCGCTTCATCACTTTCGAGGGCGGTGAGGGGTCCGGCAAATCCACCCAGATCAGGCTGCTTGCCGAGCGGCTCGATAAGGAAGGGCTGCGCGTTATCGTGACGCGTGAACCTGGCGGCTCGCCTGGCGCGGAAATCATTCGCCATGTCCTCTTGTCGGGCGTGGGGAAAATGCTCGGCGCGGATGCCGAGACCTTGCTGTTTATCGCCGCGCGTGACGATCACGTCCGTCACGTGATCGAACCTGCATTGGCGCAAGATATCTGGGTGCTGTGCGATCGTTTCGCTGATTCAACGCGGGTCTATCAAGGCTACGCGGGAAAGGTCGATCCACGCCTGCTCGATGCCATGGAGCGAGTCACCATCGGAACGTTGAAGCCGGATATCACGCTTATTCTCGATGTTCCCGTCGAGGTCGGAATGCAGCGTGCCGCCAGTCGCCGCGGTACCGATACGCCTGATCGTTTTGAGGGCGAGAACATCGATTTCCATCGTAAATTGCGCGATGGATATCTGGCAATCGCGCGCGGTGAGCCGGAGCGTTGCGTTCTGATCGATGCCACGGAGACGCCGGAAAACGTCGCGGATCGTATCTGGTCGACGCTCATGCAGCGTCGTCTTATTCTCAGGCAGCCGGAGGCGCAGCGGTCATGAGCGCCCGGGCAGCAGAAACAACGATTGAGAGCCGCGAGCCGCGACTGACGACAGTGTTGTTCGGCCATCATGAAGCTGAACAAACATTGCTCGACGCTTATCGAAGCGGTCGCATTCCTCATGCCTGGCTGATCGGCGGTGCGCAGGGGATCGGCAAGGCCACGCTGGCGTACCGGATGGCGCGTTTCGTGCTGGCGCATCGCGAGCCGTCCGCGTCGGAGGTGCAGAATGCCTCATCGCTTCACGTTGATGAATCTCATCCGGTGGCGCGGCAGGTGGCGTCAGGGGCGCATGGCGGATTGTTGACCTTGCAACGCGGCCTCAACGAAAAGGGCGTATTGCGCAATTTCATTACGGTTGACGATACGCGTCGGACTATCGAATTTTTCGGCTCCACGGCGGCGGTCGATGGCTGGCGCGTGTGCATCGTCGATACGGTCGATGAATTCAACGCCAACGCCGCCAACGCGCTACTCAAGATTCTGGAGGAGCCGCCGCGTCGCTCGATCCTGCTGCTGCTCAGCCATGCCCCCGGCAAGGTCTTACCGACCATTCAGTCGCGATGTCGCAGGCTGGCACTGCGACCGCTGATGCCGCTCGATGTTGCGGCCGCGGTGGCGGCTGCAACGGGGGAAGCCGCCGATGCGTCGGCCGTGGTCGAGGCCGCCGCCGTCTCGGAGGGCAGCGTCGGACGTGCCCTGAATCTCATGGGCGGCAACGCCCTCAAGTTGCACCAGCGCACGGCCGAGCTGCTTAATGCATTGCCCCACGTCGATCAGCGTCAATTGCATGCCCTTGGCGATGCGCTTGGCGGTAGCGACCGGACCACGCTGGCGGCGTTTATGGACAGCGTCGACCGCTGGGTGACGGGCAAGCTGCACGGCGACCTGACCAACGCGGATCTGGCGCAACTTGCGCGGTTGGCGGAGGTATGGGAAAAGATCAGCCGCGCCGCGCGCGACGTCGAATCCTTCAATCTCGATCGAAAACCGCTGGTTTTTTCCGTATTCGATCAACTGTCGGAGGCGACGCGCTGATCCCGCGCTCCCGGCAACTTCATTCTCTCAAGCATCCGATTGCAGCAAATGGCGTCACAGTCCGAAGAATCCCGTCCGCGTTACTTCCTTACGACGCCGATTTTCTATCCCAATGGCGAGCCGCATATTGGCCACGCCTATACCGCAATGGCGTCGGATGCGATCGCGCGATTCCGTCGGCTCGACGGCTACGATGTCCGCTTCATGACCGGCACTGACGAGCACGGCCTGAAGATGCAGCAGACGGCCATCGCCGAAGGGCTGACGCCGCTGCAACTCGCCGACCGTAACTCGGCGCGCTTCCGTGAGATGATGAGCGCGCTCGACATCTCCTATGACGACTACATCCGCACCACCGAGCCGCGCCACGAACGCTCGTGTCAGGCGCTATGGGAAGCGATCGAAAAGAACGGCGACATCTATCTCGGCAAATATGCCGGCTGGTATTCGGTGCGTCAGGAAGCCTATTTCGCCGAGGACGAAACCACCGTCGGTGCCGACGGCGTGCGCCGCGAGCCGCTCGGCTCGCCGGTCGAGTGGACCGAGGAGGAGACCTACTTCTTCCGGCTGTCGGCCTATCAGGACAAGCTGCTCGATCTCTACAAGCGCGTGCCGGATTTCGTGCTGCCGCGCGAGCGGCTCAACGAAGTCGCGAGTTTTGTGCGCGGTGGCTTGCAAGACTTGTCGGTGTCGCGCACGACGTTCGACTGGGGCGTCCATGTGCCCGGCGCACCGAAGCACGTCATGTATGTCTGGATCGACGCGCTGACTAACTACATCACTGGCGTTGGCTATCCCGACGTCAATGGCGATCTGTTCAAGCGCTATTGGCCGGCGAACTTGCACGTCATCGGCAAGGATATCGTGCGCTTCCACGCGGTGTATTGGCCGGCGTTCCTGATGGCCGCCGGCATCGAGGTGCCGCATCGTGTGTTCAGCCACGGTTTTCTCCTGAACCGCGGCGAGAAGATGTCGAAGTCGGTCGGCAACGTCGTCAGCCCGTTCGACTTCGCAAAGCAATACGGCGTCGATCAGGTGCGTTACTTCTTCCTGCGCGAAGTCTCGTTCGGGCAGGACGGCAGCTACAATCACGAAGCCATCGTCGCACGCATCAACGCCGATCTTGCCAACGACCTTGGTAACCTGGCGCAGCGTTCGCTGACCATGATCGCGAAGCAGTGCAGCGGCACGCTGCCGGAGCCGGGCGCATTCAGCGACAACGACAGGGCGATCCTCGCGCAGGCGGACGGCATGGTCGCGCTGGCACGCACCGCGATGGAGACGGAGCAGATCCATCACTACCTGAGCGCGGTGTGGGCCGTCGTCGCCGAAGCCAATCGCTACTTCGCGGGCGAAGCGCCATGGGCGCTCGCCAAGACCGATCCCGCACGCCAACGTACCGTGCTTTACGTCACAGCCGAGGTGCTGCGGCAGATCGCGATCCTCGCGCAACCGGTGATGCCGTCCTCTGCCGCGAAGCTGCTCGACATCCTTGGCGTGCCGGTCGAGACGCGTGATTTCAGCCAACTCGGCGGTGCGACACGCATCGCGCCCGGAACGATATTGCCGCCGCCGGCGCCAATCTTTCCGCGCTATGTCGAACCGAAGGACGAGTAGGCGGTTACCCAAGATGCTGGTCGATAGTCACTGCCATCTCGATTTTCCGGACTTCGCCGAGGGACTCGACGCCGTTGTCGCACGTGCCGATGCAGCAGGCGTCGGACGGATGGTGACGATTTCAACTCGGGTGAGGGAGCATGACAAGCTGCGCATGATCGCGGAGCGATTTCCTAACGTCTATTGCTCGGTCGGTACGCATCCGCATCATGCAGACGAGGAGGACGGCATCACGCCCGACGAACTGATCGCGCTGACGCGGCATCCGAAGGTCGTTGCGCTCGGCGAGGCTGGGCTTGATAATTTTTACGACAACGGTTCACCGGAGGCGCAGGAGCGCGGGTTTCGCGCGCATATCGCTGCGGCACGTGCGACCGGCCTGCCGCTGGTGATCCACACCCGCGAAGCGGACGACGCGTGCGGTCGCATCCTCGACGATGAAATGGCGAAGGGGCCGTTCCGAGCGGTGCTGCATTGCTATACCGGCGGTCGCGAGTTGGCGATGAAGGCGATTGATCTTGGACTGTCGATTTCGTTCACTGGCATCATCACCTTCAAGAAGTCACAGGCTTTGCGCGACCTCGCGGCAGAGCTTCCCGCTGACCGCATCATGGTGGAAACCGACTCGCCCTATCTTGCGCCAGGCAAGCATCGCGGTAAGCGCAACGAACCATCATACGTCGGCGAGGTGGCCAAAGTGCTAGCGGAAACGCGCGGCGTCTCCCTTGATGAAATCACACGACAGACGACGCAAAACTTTTTTCGTCTGTTCAGCAAAGTGCCGGCATCAGCCGCATGACGACCACACTCACAATTCTCGGCTGCGGTTCGTCCGCTGGCGTGCCGCGCCCGGCGCTGGGATGGGGTGCGTGCGATCCTACTAATCCGAAAAATCGTCGTCGTCGCTGCTCGATGATGGCGGAGCGGCGCTCGGAGCAGGGTATCACGCGCGTGGTCATCGATACCTCGCCTGATTTACGCGAGCAGTTGATCGATGCCGATGTCGATCACATCGACGCGGTATTCCTGACGCATGAACATGCCGACCAGACTCACGGAATCGACGATCTTCGCTCGGTTGTGTTGCATCAGCGCCGTCGCATTCCCGTCTATCTGAACCAGTCGACCAGCAAGGATATCCTTGCGCGCTTTTCTTATTGCTTTACGGCTCCGCCGGGCAGCGATTATCCGCCGATTCTCGACAATCGTGCGATCGAGGCCGGTGAAAGCCGCACCATTGACGGCAAGGGCGGATCGCTGACGCTGACGGCCTTTCTCGTTCAGCACGGCAATATTCCGGCGCTCGGCTACCGCATCGGCGATGCGGCCTATACACCGGATCTGCACGACATTCCGGAAGAAAGCTGGCGTGCGCTTGAAGGACTCGATCTGTGGATCGTCGATGGCCTGCGCTACGCGCAGCATCCGAGCCATTTCAGCGTGCGTGACGCATTGAAGTGGATCGACCGCTTCAAGCCGAAGCGCGCCGTCATCACCAACATGCATGCCGACCTCGATTATGCGGTGATGCAGAAGGAATTGCCGCCCGGCGTCATCCCGGCTTACGACGGGATTCGGCTGACGCTGAGTTCCGATTGAACCAAGATCGTTCGCACCCATCCGTCATGGCAGGGTCCGTCCCGGCGGCCATCCGCGTCTTGAGGTGACCGGCATGTCCTGAAAGACGTGGATGCCCGGCACAAGGCCGGGCATGACGACGGAGGGATATTATTCAGCAATATTGAAGAGCCGGACGGTTCTCCAATTCAGTCGTTCACGCCGAAATCGCCTTCGCCGAATTCACCTGATTGCGCAGCATGAATTTCTGGATCTTGCCGGTCGAGGTTTTCGGGATGACGCCAAACACGACCGCCTTCGGTGTCTTGAAGCCCGGCATCTGCTCGCGGCAGAACGCGATGATGTCTGCTTCCGTCGCGGTCGCGCCGTCTTTCAGTTCGACGAAGGCGCAGGGCACCTCGCCCCATTTCGGATCGGGCTTGGCGACCACGGCGGCGAACAGCACCGCCGGGTGCTTGTAGAGCACGTCTTCAACTTCGACCGACGATACATTCTCGCCGCCGGAGATGATGATATCTTTGGAACGATCCTTGATGATGACGTAACCGTCGTGATCGAGCACGCCGAGATCGCCGGTGTGAAACCAGCCGCCCTCGAAGGCTTCCTTGGTCGCCGCCTCATTCTTCAAGTAGCCCTTCATCACCACGTTGCCGCGGAACATCACCTCGCCGATGGTTTCGCCGTCGCGTGGCACCTCGCGCATAGTCTCGGGATCGAGCACTGTGACCGCTTCCTGAAGCGGGTAGGCAACGCCCTGACGGCGCTTGAGCTGCGCCCGCTGGTCGGCAGGCAGGTCATCCCAGCCCGGTTGTTCGGCGCAGACCGACGCAGGGCCGTAAACCTCGGTCAGGCCGTAGACGTGGACCAGCTTGATGCCGATGTTCTCCGCGCCGGCCAGCACCGCGACCGGCGGTGCCGCGCCCGCGATCAGGCCGACCACCGGGCGGTCACCCGGCTTCGGCCGGGGCGCACCGGGCGCGTTGATCAGCGTGTTGTAAACGATCGGCGCGCCGCACATGTGGGTGACGCGGTGCTTCGGGATCACTTCGAAGATCTTCGCCGGATCGACCTTGCGCAGGCAGACGTTGACGCCGGCCGCCGCCGCGATGGTCCATGGGAAGCACCAGCCGTTGCAGTGGAACATCGGCAAGGTCCAGAGATAGGCCGGATGCTGCCCGAGATTGCCGGCGAGGATATTGCTGACGGCGTTGAGATAGGCGCCGCGATGGTGCGTCACCACGCCCTTCGGATTGCCAGTGGTGCCCGACGTATAGCCGAGCGCGATGGCTTCCCATTCGTCCTGCGGTGTCACCGGAACGAAGTTCGGATCGCCCGCCGCCACCACGGCCTCGTACTCAATTTCACCGATGCGACGGCCGCCCTCGAAGGCGGCATCGTCGACGTCGATGACGAACGGCTTCGGCCCCTTCATCAGGGTGAGGGCCTCAGCGATGACGTCGGCGAATTCCGGATCGACGAAGATCACCTTGGCGCCGCCATGGTCGAGCTGGAACGCGATCGCGGACGCATCGAGCCGGATGTTGAGCGCATTCAGCACGCCGCCGGTCATCGGCACGGCGAAGTGTGCTTCGTTCATCGCGGGAATGTTCGGCAGCATCGCGGCTACGGTGTCGCCCCGTCCGATCCCTCTCGCGCTGAGAAATGACGCGACGCGGCAGCAGCGTTCCAGCGTCTGCGACCAAGTGAAAGAGCGATCCTCGTAGACCGCGCTGAGGTGCTTCGGATAGACCGTGGCGGTTCTGAACAGGAAGCTGAGCGGTGACAATGGCACGAAATTGGCGGCATTCTTGTCAAGGCCAGTGTTATAAGGATTGCTGTTTTCTTTCATGGAAATCACCGCCAAATCAAAATCTTGCGAAAATTATTCAAGCTAATTCATTAGAAAGCGCGAGCTTTCGGATGGTATGATTGAAGTTTCCGGTGCAAGATTTTGGAATTTCTCATTTTATGAACCCGATCGATATCCACGGGATAGCCGCAACCACGATCAATCCGACCAGCAGCGCCAGCATGTATCCGAGGATCGGCTTGACGCCTTCGGCGGGATCGACGCGCCCGACCGCGCAAGCTGCATAGTAGCCTACGCCGAATGGCGGAGCGAACAATCCGATTCCCATCGCGAGGATCACGATCATTGCATAATGGACCTCATGAACGCCGACCGCCTGGGCAATCGGGAACAGCAATGGTCCGAACAGCACGATGGCCGGAATACCTTCTAGCACGCTGCCAAGCACCATGAAGGCGATGATCGACACCGCGATGAAGGTGGCCGAGCCGCCGGGCAAGCCTGTCATCGCCGCCGCCAGCGAGCGCGAGAAGCCGGATTGCGTCAGGCCCCACGCCATGCCGGTCGCGGTGCCGATGATGAACAGGATGGCGCCGGAGAGACTGGCGGTTTCGATCAGCATCGGGCGCAGGCGCCGCCAATCGAACTGCCGATAGATGACGAGGCCGATCACCACGGCATAGACGATGCCGATGGTCGACACTTCGGTCGCGGTGGCGACGCCTTCGACCACCGCGGCGCGGATCACGAACGGCAATGCCAGCGCGGGCAGGGCGACGACGAAGCTGCGAAGGATTTCCGGCAGGCCGACCTTCTGGACGTGACCGAGGTCCTCGTGGCGATAGCGCCACCACACCAGCGCCGATAGCGTCACCGCCAGCACGGCGCCGGGCAGCATGCCGCCGGTGAACAGCGCCGCGATCGATACGCCGGTGACGGAGCCAATGGTGATCAGCACGAGGCTCGGCGGAATGGTTTCGGTCTGCGCACCGGTGGCCGAGAGCAGGGCGACGAGATCGCCCGGCTTGGCGCCACGGGCCTTCATTTCGGGAAACAGCACCGGTGCCACCGCCGCCATGTCGGCCGCCTTCGAGCCGGAAATGCCCGACACCAGATACATCGCGCCGATCAGCACGTAGTGCAGGCCACCGCGGACATGGCCAAGCAGGTTGGCGAGGAAGCCGACCATGGCGCGCGCCATGCCGGTCATTTCGATCAGCAGTCCGAGGAAGACGAACAGCGGCACCGCCAGCAGGATGAGGTGGCTCATGCCCTCGTCCATTCGGCCGACCAGCACCATCAACGGCGTATGCGTCGTCAGCGCCAGATAGCCCAGCACCGACAGGCCGAACGCGAATGCGATCGGCACGCCCGCCAGCACGCAGGAGCCGGCCACCAGCACGAAAAAGATGATCAGGTTCAGGTTGCCCAGTTGCCGCAGCCATGGCTGAAGCAGCCACAGCGCGGCAATCACGACCGCCACCGAGGCGATCGCCGCGAGCAACACCCGGATATTGCGGATGCGCGCCAGTTGGAGCAGGGCGAATAACCCCATCAAGCAGATGCCAACCGGCAACGCGGCGGCGCGCCAGCTATTGGATATCTCCAGCGCCGGCGTGGTGATGAAACTTTCCTCGTAGGCATATTCCCACGACGGCAAGGCGATCAGGGCGAGGAATGCCAGCGCCGAGCAGATCGCCACGGTCTCGAGATAGGCCCGCATCGCGGGCTGTGAGCCGGCGACCAGCGCCGTCATCCGCATATGTTCGGAGCGGCGGAGGGCGACCACAGCCCCAAGCATGGCAAGCCAGAGAAACAGGATCGAAGCCAGTTCGTCCGACCAGATCAGCGGGCTATGAAAGACGTAACGCGACACCACGCCGGCGAACAGGATGATGATCTCGACCACCACCAGCAGCGCGGTCGGTATTTCGACCAGGAGCCCGAGCCAGTGCTCGAGCGCTCCCAGCGGCGGTCGGCGCGGAGGTGTGGAAGCCCCCGCGCCGACCGGCATATCCGATGTTTCAGTATGCACCGTCGCGATCCGTTACGCGGCTGCTTAAGCGAGCTTGCCGACCGATTTTTCCAGCAGCTCCCAAGCCTGGTCGCCGTACTTGCCCTTCCACTCGGCATAGAACTTGGCGTCGCGCAGCTTCTGGCGGAACGGCGCTACGTCGGGCTGGTTGAAGATCAAACCCTTGCCCTTCAATTCCTCCATCACCGTCGCGTTGAGTTTCTCGGTGTCGGCGCGTTCCTTGACCGCCGCGGCGTTGATGTTCTTGGCAACAATATCGCGGACATCAGCCGGCAGTTTTTCCCACGCCCGGCGGTTAGCCAGATACCAGAATCCATCCCACATATGATTCGTGAGCGAGCAATATTTCTGCACTTCGTACAGCTTCGCGGTGGAGATCAGGGCGAGGGGGTTCTCCTGCCCTTCGACGATCTTGGTTTGCAGCGCCGAGTAAACCTCGCTGAAGTTGATCGAGGCGGGCGAAGCATCGAACGCCTTGAACATCGAGGTCCACAGCGGTGACACCGGCACCCGGATCTTGAAGCCCTTGAAGTCATCCGGGCCGTTGATCGGCTTGGTCGACGACGTGGTCTGGCGGAAGCCGTTGTCCCAGATCTTGTCCATCACGATCAGGTTTGCCTTGTTGATCTGACCGCGCACATAGGCGCCGAGATCGCCGTCCATGGCTTTCCAGACCGTGGCGTAGTCCGGGAACGCGAAGCCGATACCGTTGATCGAGGCCGCCGGCACCAGTGTCGACAGGATCAGGCCCGACAGCGTGAAGAACTCGACGCCGCCGGAGCGGATCTGGCTGAGCATATCGGTGTCGGAACCAAGCTGGTTGTTCGGGAAGATTTGCAGATCGAAGCGGCCGTTGGTCTCGGTCTTGATCGCCGCCGACATCTCCTTGGCGCGCACGTTCAACGGATGAGAGTCCGGCAGGTTGTTGGCGAACTTGTAGGTGAATTCGGCTTGCTGAGCCCGAGCGACCAGCGGCGCGCCAAGGCTGCCCATGACACCGGCCGCTGCGGATGCCTTCAACAAAGTCCGACGTGAGAAATGCATCGATCGTCTCCCTGATCTTTTTCTTGCAATGCCAATTGGTGCGAAACAACGCTGGGCGCTGGTCGCCGGGACAGTGTGGTTATTCGTCATCATCCCACAGTGGTCCGGTCAAGCGTTTTCGGTCAGCGATAACGCGGTAGCGGCGTCAGAGCGGTGCCGGATCGAGCGGAATGCGCGGCCGCCGAAAACAACCGGTGGGACGGCTGTTGCGAACAATTTGATCTAACATCCTGAAAATCCATTGGCTTTTATATTCCATAATATACCTTATGCGAATTATGGATATGGCGATCCAGGACTGCGCTGTGATGGCAAAGCCGTCTTGAACTTAGGTCGCCCCTTCAATGTCGTCAGGCCGGTCAACGTCACGCGATCGGCTCCCGTTCGCTGGCCTTCATTCCACAGATTGAAGCGCTCGACCTGCCGTTGTCGTTGCCAGATCGTGTGGACGATGATGGAAATCGAATCCGCGAATTTCAAACCGCGACGTCGCTGACACGACGCCTACGAGGCGCGATTGGACATCGGAGAACAACAATGACCCACGACGGAATGGGACCGACCCATGAGGCGCCGTATCGCGGCATTCGGGTGCTCGACTTCGGCCAAGGCATCGCTTCGCCGTATTGCGGCGCGCTGCTGGCCGCCCATGGTGCCGACGTCATCAAAGTCGAGCCGCCCGAGGGCGACTGGTCACGGCGGCTCGGCACCACATATGGACGCCACACCGCCATCTCATCGGTGTTCAATCGCGGCAAGCGCAGCTTGTGTCTCGACCTCAAATCGGCGGACGCGCGTGCCGTGGCCCAGCGTCTTGCCGCCGACAGCGACATCTTCATCGAGGGCTTTCGGCCCGGTGTCGCGGCGCGGCTCGGGCTCGGCTACGAGGAACTGAGCCGCGAGAATCCGCGGCTGATCTATCTGTCGGTCAGCGGATTCGGGCAGGTGGGACCCTCTTCCGACCGGCCCTGCTCCGACTCCGTTGCGCAGGCCTTCGCTGGTCTCGTCTCCATCAATCGTGGCGACGACGGAATTCCGCATCGCGTCGGGACGCCGATCTCCGATGTCGCGACCGGCGCTTATGCCTTCCAGGCCATCGGCACCGCGTTGTTTGCGCGCGCGAGTGTCGGCGCCGGACGCTGGATCGACATCAGCCTGACGCAAACCACGGCGGCCCTGCTCGGCCACAAGTTCGCGGAATTCATGCTGGAAGGCGGCGCGCCGCGCGCGCTCAACGTGCCGGCCGGAACGTATCGGTCCAAGGATGGCTGGCTGATGGTGACGCTGGTGAACGAGCCGCAATACCAGCGGCTGTGCGCGGTGCTCGGCCGTAGCGATCTCGCGGCCGACCCGAGGTTTTCGAACTTCGCTAAACGCTCCGACGCGGCGGATGTCTTGATTGCTGAAGTCCGCGCGGCGCTGCTGACAAAGACCACGAGCGAATGGCTGGCGGCTTTGCACGCCGCGGACATCATCGCGGAACGCATTCTCGATCCGGGCGAATGGCTGGCCGCACCTCACGTGACTGCGGTCCACGGCGCCGTGAAGACCGAGACGCCAGGCGTCGGTCCGGTTTACGCCGCGCGGACGCCGGGCGCGGCGGGGTTTGCGGAAGATATGTTGTCGCCCTCACCCGATCTCGGCCAGCACAGCCGCGAGGTGCTGCGGGACAATGGTTATGCCGAAGCAGATATTGACGCGCTGTACGAAAGTGGTGCGGTTATCGGTACGTAGGTGTCAGCCCCTCGCAACTAATCGTGTTGCGGGGAAATTACTTACGTAGAGATACGAATAGCCCGATTTTCTGGTGATTTCCGGACAAGATCATATTTTACGCGGTGCTTGACGGTGTTTTTTCACATGGCGATAACCAACGCCAGATTTAGTTGCACTCCCCTCGCCGCAACAACCAAAAAATTCAGTCTCTCCCGATACCCTTGCCGGCGATCCTCAGAAGAGGTGGATTGCAAGGGTCAGAATTTCCATGACGTTTGGCACCGGCGACCGGCGAAGTATTCGCAAACCTGATCACGTGGAAGCGGCTTAAGCATGACCGCGGTGATCGGATGCATGATCTACGAGCACAATCCATGGCTCCTGGCGGCGGCCGTGGTGGTGTGTATCGTCAGTTCGTGGGGCGTCATGCGGCTGTTCAGTCGGGCGACGACGCGCAGAAACCTTCAAAAAATAGTTTGGCATTTCCTGACCGCAATCCTTGCAGGATCCGCGATCTGGTCGACCCACTTCATTGCCCTGATCGGCTTCGATTCCGGCGCGCCGTTTGAGTTCGATCCGGCCTTCACCACCATCTCTCTGCTTGTTGCCATGGTTGGTGCGGCGTGCGGTTTCGTTGTTGCCGCGAGCGGTTGGTTTCGTTTGGCTCCGTTGGTCGGCGGCGCCATTGTCGGAATGGCGGTCAGCGCCATGCACTACGCCGGGATGATCGCCTATCGCGTACAAGGCATCGTTTCGTGGAACGAAGACTATGTTGTAGCCTCGATTGCTTCCGCGATCTTGTTTTCCGCCGGCGCATTTCATGTCGCGATGAATCGCGAAGCTTTGAAACATTCCGAAGCTTTGGCCGTCGCTCTGCTGGTTCTTGCCATCCTGACGCTACATCTCACGGGTATGACGGCGTTTCATGTCGAGCCGTTGCTGATTGAAAATCGTTTTTCCAATCCCGCCGCGCTGCAAGCCCTGGGATTCGCGGTTGCCGGTGTTGCCGTGTTGATCGGGTGCGCGGGCCTTGCCGGGTACCTGATCGACGAGGGTGTTCGCGCCGAATCTTACAAAGAACTGCAGAAAATGGCGCTGCATGACAGCCTCACGGGATTGCCCAACCGGCGGAGTTTCAACGAACGGCTCGATCAGGAAATTCAGCTTGCCAAGGAGACTGGCGGAAAGGTTGCGCTGGTTGGAATTGATCTCGATCGCTTCAAGGAGATCAACGACCTGCGCGGTCATGCCGCCGGCGACGAGGTGCTGAAGATGCTCGCCGGACGCATGATGGGCGCCTTGCAGGAGAATGAATTCGTTGCCCGCCTGGGTGGTGATGAATTCGGCGCCATTCATCGGACGCACGTGCATGTCGACTTGCTCGATTTTCTGAATCGGATCGAGGCGGTGCTATCAAATCTGATCACTCTCGACGGTTATGAATTTGTGCCGAGCGCAAGTATCGGCGTTGCCGTCTATCCCGATAACGCCGTCGACAAACCGACGCTGGTCAATAACGCCGACCTCGCAATGTATCGGGCAAAATCAGACATCGCGCGAGCGATATGTTTCTACGAGCCGTCCATGGACGAAGCTGTTCGTGCTCGCCGTGGCCTCGCAAACGAACTGCGCGAGGCTATGCTGCACAACCAGCTCGACATTCACTATCAAGTGCAAACTTCGGTCGCGACCGGCGGGATCGTCGGCTATGAAGCCCTGCTGCGTTGGGAGCATCCACAGCGCGGTTTTATCCCGCCGTCGGAGTTCATTCCGGTCGCGGAAGAAACCGGACTGATTATCCAACTCGGCGAATGGGTGCTGCGGACCGCGTGCCTTAACGCGGCATCGTGGAATCCTCCGTATAAAGTTTCGGTCAATGTTTCCGCGGTCCAATTCGCTCATGTCGATCTTCGCAAGATCATCATGGAAAGCCTGCTGTTGAGCGGCCTGCCCGCCGACCGGCTTGAACTGGAGCTGACCGAGACGACCATATTCGCGAACAAGGAACGGTCGCTGCATATCCTCCGGCAAATCAAGGCTCTTGGCGTCAAGGTCGCCCTAGACGATTTCGGCACCGGATATTCGTCGCTGGATACACTGCGCTCGTTTCCATTCGATAAGATCAAACTCGATCGTTCCTTTATTATTGAAGTCGAGTCCAGCTTGCAGGCGAAAGCGATTATTCGTGCGGTCCTCGCATTGGGCAAAAGCCTGGCCATTCCGGTCTTGGCCGAAGGTATCGAGACGGAGGGACAGCTCGCATTGCTCAGACATGAGGGATGTGACGAAGTGCAGGGCTATTTACTCGGACGACCGGCGCCACTGAAGCAAATTATCGCTAGTGGACAGATCACATCGTTTGACAGCACCACAGCGCGAGAGGCGCGCATTGCTGCCCCACTGGACGACATCGAGCTGTTAGAGAAAATCGCTCGCTTCGCCTAACCCAAACGCGCAACTGGACCAGTTCTTGGGGTGGGCTTGAGCCGCAATCGGTTAGTAGATTGCCCAGACACCGGGTGTTACCAGTTCGAGCAGGTGGTTGTCTGGATCGCGGAAGTATATGCTGTGGCCGCCGCGTGGCCAGGTCGTGCGGGCTTCGATAGCGACACCCTGGTCCACGAGTTGCGCTTCCCACCCCGGCAATTCGTCGGATGTCACGGCGAACGCAATGTGCAGGGGACCGTGACCGTCATGCGGCGGAATGGTGCCACCCGGCAGATGCACCGTTTCCAATGTCGCGCCGCGCTTGAACAGCAACAGGACACTGCGGCCGCCGACATCGAAGGCCGCGAAGCGTGCGTCCTGATTCAGTGCCGTAAGGCCAAGAATGTCACGATAGAATGCGATGGCACGTGCGAGGTCGTCGACGTAGAGCGCGGTTTCAATGACGCCGGAGAGCTTCGGCATCACGGCACTGCCTCACCACATGTTCAAGACGAGACGCGCTTCGTCGCTCATGCGCTCGGGAGTCCAGGCGGGCTCCCAGACGATGCTGACGTTGACGATGCCGATGCCGGCGACGCTGGCGACGGCGTTCTCCACCATGGTCGGCAGCTCGGCGGCGGCCGGGCAATTCGGCGTGGTCAGGGTCATCTCGATATCGACGGAACGATCGTCCTTGATATCGACCTTGTAGATCAGTCCGAGTTCGTAGATGTCCGCCGGAATTTCCGGGTCGAACACGGTTTTCAGCGCGGCAACGATTTCGATGCCGAGCCGTTCGGTTTCCTCGGGCGGCAGCGCCGATATCGTCTGCACATTGGCAACGGCCTTCTCGGTCTTGGTATCAGCAGTATCCGTCATGAGAACAAATCCCGCGCCTTGAGCAGCGCTTCCGCCAGATGATCGACTTCGGCACGCGTATTATACAGGCCAAACGACGCCCGGCACGTGGCCGTGACGTTGAACCGTTCCAAAAGCGGCATTACGCAGTGAGTGCCGGCGCGGACCGCGACCCCTGCCCGGTCGATCACGGTGGCGACATCATGGGGATGTGCGCCCTTGAGTTCGAACGAGATCACCGGTCCCTTGTCCCTGGCGGTGCCGATGATCCGCAGCGAATTGATTTCGCGCAGGCGATCCTGCGCATAGGTCAGAAGATCGTGCTCGTGCGCCGCGATGCGCGCCTTGCCGATCGAATTGACGTAGTCGATGGCGGCACCCAGGCCGATGGCCTCGACGATCGCTGGCGTACCCGCTTCGAATTTGTGCGGCGGATCGCCGTAGGTGACGAAATCGCGTCCGACCTCGCGGATCATTTCGCCGCCGCCGTTGTAAGGACGCATGGCGACGAGGTGATCGTACTTTGCATACAGCACGCCGATCCCGGTCGGCCCATAAACCTTGTGGCCCGTGAAGACGTAGAAATCGCAGTCGATGTCCTGCACGTCGATGTCGAGATGCACCGCGCCCTGGCTGCCGTCCACCAGCACCGGAATGCCGCGCGCATGCGCAATGCGCGTTACTTCCTTGACCGGCACGACGGTGCCGAGCGCGTTCGACATCTGGGTAATGGCGACAATTTTGGTTTTCGGCGTCAGCAGCTTCTCGAATTCGTCGATCAGGAAGTTGCCTTCGTCGTCAACCGGCGCCCACTTGATCACCGCGCCATGGCGCTCGCGCAGGAAATGCCACGGCACGATGTTGGAGTGATGCTCCATGATCGAGAGCACGATCTCGTCGCCGGCCTTGATGTTCGGTTCACCCCATGACGACGCCACGAGGTTGAGCGCTTCGGTTGCATTGCGGGTGAAGATGATTTCCTCGTTGCGTCGCGCGTTGAGGAAAGCCGCCGCCCTTGCGCGGCCGCCCTCGTAGGCTTCGGTGGCGGCGTTGGCGAGGTAGTGCAGGCCGCGATGCACGTTGGCGTATTCGGACCGGTAGGCTTGCGTCATGCGGTCGAGCACGGCATTCGGCTTCTGCGCCGACGCGGCGTTGTCGAGATAGACCAGCGGCTTGCCGTAGACCTGCATCGCCAGCGCCGGAAAATCTTCCCGCACGCGCATGACATCATAAGAACCGTTAGCGACCGCCGGGTGGGTCATCTTATTCAACTTTCATACCCATGGTCATTACATGCCTTGGAGCGCTCCCGTGTGAAGGGAACGCTCCTCCGATCAGCCGCGCGCCGCAAGCCAGCGTTCGGCGGTGGCAATTGCAACTTCGCGCAGCGTTTCATCGGCGATGGATTCCATGGCCTCGCCAACGAATGCCTGGATCAACAGCGCCTGCGCTTCCTTTTCCGGCAAGCCGCGCGCGCGGAGATAGAACAGCAGGCTGTCATCGAGCGCGCCGGTAGTGGCGCCATGACCGCACTGAACGTCGTCGGCGAAAATCTCCAACTCCGGCTTGTTGTCGGCTTCGGCCTCGTCGGACAGCAGCAGTGCGCGGGTCATCATCCGAGCATCGGTCTTCTGCGCGTCGGGATGCACGTTGATACGTCCCTGAAACACCGAATGCGCCTGATCGTCCACGACGGCGCGGAACACTTCGTTGCTGGTGCAATGCGGGACAGCGTGGTCGAGCACCAGCGTGGTGTCGGCGTGTTGTCGGTCGTTCAGCAGGCTGACGCCGTTGACATCCGCGTGCGCGTTCTGGCCGTCGAAACGGAGGAAAGCCTGATAGCGGCAGACCGCGCTGCCGCTCGTGAGATTGAACGCGCGATACTGCGTACGTTCGCCGAGCGTGACGATTGCGGTCGCGATATTGGCGGCGTCGCGTGCGTCCTCGACCAAACGAATGTGCTGAACATCAGCACCGTCGCCTGCCCACAGCACTACTGAATCGTGCGCCTGATAACCAGCCGCGCCATCGGCGGCGACGAAGCTCTCGATCAACGTGACGTGCGCGCCGTTCGCGACTTTCACCAGCGAGCGCGTGAACGCGGCGGCCTTGGACTGCGTGGAGACATGAACGATGTGGATCGGCTTGCCAAGCGCAGCATTCTCCGCGACGTCGATCACGACGCCGTCGGTTGCCATCGCTGCGTTCAGCGAGATCATCGCGTCGGAAGCCACGCTGGTGCGTAGCAGATCGGCGCGCGCGGCGATGTCTGCATTCTCAAGCATCGCACGCAGCGTCTGCACGGTCACACCGGCCTCGCTTGCCGTGTCGGAGAGTTGCGGCGCGAACGCGCCATCCACCAACACCAGCCGATGCGCGCCATTCACATCGAGCGACGCCAACGCTTTCTTGGCGTGGTCGAGCGCGGCTTGATCCGGCGGCGGCGCCAGCGGCGCGACTTCGCGCAGCAACACGCGCAGGTCGGTGTATTTCCACTCCTCGACCCGGCGATGCGGCAAACCCTTTTGGGCGAAATCGTCGAAAGCGGCCTGGCGCACCTCGGCGACAGGCCCCTTGCCCGGAAGACGGTCGCGCGCAACGGCGAAAACGTCGCTCGCTGCCCCGTCCATCGTTGGCTTAACCAGTGCAAGATTCATGATCGATCCTGTCAGGCCGCCTGATCTTCGAACTGCGCGTAACCCGACTCTTCGAGTTCGAGCGCCAGTTCCTTGCCGCCGCTTTTCACGACCCTGCCCTTCGACATCACGTGCACGAAGTCCGGCACGATGTAATTCAACAGCCGCTGATAGTGGGTGATGACCACCATCGCGCGCTCACTCGAGCGCAGCGCGTTGACGCCGTCGGCAGCGATCCGCAGCGCGTCGATATCGAGGCCGGAATCCATTTCGTCGAGGATGCAAAGGCTCGGCTCGAACAGCGCCATCTGCAACACTTCGTTGCGCTTCTTCTCACCGCCGGAGAAGCCGACATTGACGCCACGCCGTAGCATCTCCTGCGGAATGTTCAGCGAGGCCGCGACCTCGCGCACCTTCTTGAGAAAGTCCGGCGTCGAATATTCGCTCTCGCCGCGCGCCTTGCGCTGCGCGTTGAGCGCGGTGCGCAGGAACGTCATGGTGGCGACGCCGGGAATTTCGACCGGATACTGGAAGGCCAGGAACACGCCCTTGGCGGCGCGCTCGTCCGGGTCCATCTCCAGCAGGTCCTCGCCCTTGAACAGGATCTCGCCGCCGGTCACCTCATATCCCGGCTTGCCGGCGATGACGTGGCTGAGCGTCGATTTGCCGGAACCGTTCGGCCCCATGATGGCGTGAACCTCGCCCTTGTTCACCGTGAGCGACAACCCGTGAAGGATTTCCCTCTCCTCAACGCGAACCTGCAAATTCCGGACTTCAAGCAACGCTGACATCATATTTCCTTTTCCGTCATCCTGAGGTCCGAGCGGCGTCTCACCGCGAACCTCGAAGGATGACTTGATCGTTAGTCTTCAGGTCTGTTTCGCCATCCGTGAAGCGGCCGCTCCGCAACCGCTTGGAACGATCATCCTTATCCGACCGAGCCTTCCAGCGAGATCGAGATCAGTTTCTGCGCTTCGACCGCGAATTCCATCGGCAGTTGTTGCAGCACGTCGCGCACGAAGCCGTTGACGACGAGGCCGACCGCTTCCTCCTGGGACAATCCGCGCTGCACGCAATAGAACAGCACGTCCTCCGAAATCTTGGAGGTGGTCGCCTCATGCTCGAACAGGGCCGAGGAATTCTTCGCTTCGACGTAAGGCACGGTATGCGCGCCGCACTTGTCGCCGATCAGAAGCGAGTCACAGGCCGTAAAATTGCGTGAGCCGGTCGCCTTGCGATGCGCGCTGACGAGACCGCGATAGGTGTTCTGCGATTTGCCGGCGGCGATGCCCTTGGAGATGATCCGGCTCGTGGTGTTCTTGCCGAGATGGATCATCTTGGTGCCGGAATCGACCTGCTGATAGCCGTTCGAAATGGCGATCGAATAGAATTCGCCGCGCGAGTTGTCGCCGCGCAGGATGCAGCTCGGATATTTCCAGGTGATGGCCGAGCCGGTTTCCACCTGCGTCCACGAGATCTTCGAATTCTTGCCGCGGCAGTCGCCGCGCTTGGTGACGAAGTTGTAGACGCCGCCCTTGCCTTCCGAATTGCCCGGATACCAGTTCTGCACCGTCGAATACTTGATCTCGGCGTCGTCCAGCGCGATCAGTTCGACCACGGCGGCATGCAACTGGTTCTCGTCGCGCTGCGGAGCGGTGCAGCCTTCGAGATAGCTGACGTAGGAGCCCTTGTCGGCGATGATCAGCGTGCGCTCGAACTGGCCGGTATTGCGCTCGTTGATGCGGAAGTAAGTCGATAATTCCATCGGGCAGCGCACGCCCGGCGGCACGTAGACGAACGAGCCGTCGGAGAACACCGCCGAGTTGAGCGTCGCAAAGAAGTTGTCCGAGGTCGGCACCACCGTGCCGAGATACTTTCTCACCAGATCGGGATGCTCGCGCAGCGCGTGCGAGATCGGCATGAAGATCACGCCGGCCTTCTTTAGCTCGGCCTGGAACGTGGTCGCGACCGATACCGAGTCGAATACCGCGTCCACCGCGACCCTGCGCGGCGCTTCGCCGTCAGTCTCACCCTCGGGGCGGACGACGCCGGCGAGAATTTCCTGCTCGCGCAGCGGAATGCCGAGCTTCTCGTAGGTTTTCAGAATTTCAGGATCGACCTCATCGAGCGAGGCCAGCGCCTTCTTCTGCTTCGGCGCCGAATAATAATAAAGATCCTGATAGTCGATCTTCGGATAATCGACGCGGGCCCAGGTCGGCTCCTGCATGGTCAACCAGCGGCGATAGGCTTCCAGCCGCCATTCCAGCATCCATTCCGGCTCGTCTTTCTTGGCGGAAATGAAGCGAACAATGTCTTCGGAGAGCCCCTTGGGGGCCTTTTCGGATTCGATGATCGTCTCGAATCCATAGCGATACTGATCGACGTCGATACGGCGGACCCGTTCGACGGTCTCTAGTTCGGCCGGCATTCAAACCTCCGCTCGCGGTTTCAAGGACCGCGGTGGACTACATCAGCACTGGTGAAGAGATGTCGTGGTATAGCCCGGGTTCCGGGCGCAAGCCAGTGCACTTTTCAGTGTGTTTCCGATGAAACCACGTCGCTTAGAATCGTTCAAGCACTGTTTCATCCTTCTTTTTAACTAGGGTGCCGGCGAGCTTTCGCCAAGCCTCCAACGCGCGATCGACGTCATTTTCTGTTGTTTCCCACCCGAGACTGATCCGAACGCCGCCACGCACCTGCTCCGGCCCGGCCTGCATCGCTTCCAGCACATGCGAAGGTTGTACCTTCCCGGATGAACACGCAGAGCCGGATGATACGGCGATTCCTTCGAGATCGAACCCGATCACGGCCGTTTCGGCGTGGAGACCGGGGGCCGTAAACAAGGTGGTATTGGGTAACCGAGAAGCATTCTCGGCAATGATGACGGCGCCTGCCTGCTTCAGTCCGGCTTCCAGCCGCTTCCGCAATATCTCGCAATGCCGGGCGTGCTGTTCCCAGGTCGTCATGACGGCTTTCGCGGCGGCACCGAACCCGGCGATGCCGGGCAAATTTTCAGTACCGGCACGGCGGCCCTTCTCCTGTCCGCCGCCTCTCAGTTCGGGTTCCAATCCGCGCAAATCGTCGCCGACAATGAGTGCTCCGACACCCTTCGGGCCGCCGATCTTATGCGCAGAAATCGATAGAAGATCGCACTCCAATGATTTGAAGTTAATATTCATTTTCCCGAACGCGGCAACCGCGTCGACATGCAGCACGCCGCCGTGCGCACGTACTAACTCGGCGACCTCGCGAATCGGCTGAATGGCTCCGGTCTCGTTATTGGCCAGCATGATCGACACCAAGGCCGGCGGCTTATTCGCCAACAATCGGGCCAATTCGACTAGATTGATTACCCCGGATCGATCGACCGGTGCGATTTCAACGAACTCCCGGCCGAACCGTCCACCGGTCAACACCGAGGGATGTTCGATAGCCGAGACGATGAGGCGCTTCACCGGCGGCGATGCCGGCCGATGCACCCCAGGACTAAGCGCCAGAGCATTGGATTCGGTCGCGCCGGAAGTGAACACCACAGTTTCGGGATCCGCCCCCACAAGCGCCGCAACGGCCGCGCGGGCATCCTGCAAGACCTTGTGCGCTCGCCTGCCTTCGCCATGGACCGACGACGGGTTGCCGCAAATATCCAAAGCGGCAACCAGCGCGGCCCGTGCCTCCGGACGCAGTGGGGTAGTTGCATTCCAGTCGAGATAGACACGCTGCTTCATGACGTCGGCCGATTCCTTGCGAGTGGCGGCAGGCTTGCCCTGATGTCGGTGCCTGCTTGCCTACGCGCGATCTTAAGGCATCTCGAGGCCAATATTGCGGCTAATCTTGCACGATTGATGCCGCGAGGGCGCGTGGCGACGGTCAAGATGCTTGCTTTTTGCCCCTTGCTCCATGTTAGAACGCCATCGCCCGAACGCCAGCGCTCGCGATTGCCTGTCCGCCCGGACGGTGCGTTCCGCGTCCTTAGCCGGAGGCGACTTGTGTGCGTCCGTAGCATCGGCCACGCATTCACGATCACGAAGGAACACGGATGCCCGAAGTCATTTTCACCGGTCCCGCTGGCCGTCTCGAAGGCCGCTATCATCCGGCGAAACAGAAGAACGCCCCGATCGCGATGGTGCTGCATCCGCACCCGCAATTCCATGGCACGATGAATCACCAGATCATTTATCAGTGCTACTACGCCTTCGTGCACCGCGGCTTTTCGGTTCTGCGGTTCAATTTCCGGGGCGTCGGCCGCAGTCAGGGCTCGTTCGATCATGGCGTCGGCGAATTGTCGGACGCGGCATCGGCGCTGGATTGGGCGCAGACCATCAATCCGGAAGCTCGTGCCTGCTGGGTCACCGGGTTCTCGTTCGGGGCCTGGATCGGGATGCAACTTCTGATGCGCCGGCCGGAGGTCGAAGGCTTCATCTCCATCGCGCCCCCCGCCAACCTTTACGATTTCTCGTTCCTCGCGCCGTGTCCCTCCTCTGGCCTGATCGTCCACGGCGAGAAGGATGCCGTGGTGCCGTCGAAGGACGTCAACGCGCTGGTCGACAAGCTCAAGTCACAGAAGGGTATTGTGATCGACCATCAGGTCATTCCGGGAGCTAACCACTTCTTTGACGGCAAGCTTGAGCCACTGATGGAATCGGTGACCAGCTATCTCGACATGCGGCTCGCCAATATTCGTTGAGCCCGGAATCGCCTTTTAAGGCTGTGCCATGAGGCCGCCGGTCATCGGCATTGGAACGCCGGTGGTGGCGGGATAGCTTAGCGGCAGTCCCTTGAGGCCGCGCGCAGCCAGATAGCCAAATGCCTGCGCCTCAATGGCGTCGGACGCCCATCCGAGCTGATCTCCGGTCTCCACTGTTCCTGGCGCGAGGCGTTCCCGCAGCATCCGCAGCAGCGTCAGGTTGCGCGCACCGCCGCCAACTATGATCCAGCTTTGAGGTGGCTTCGGCAGCAGCGGCACGATGGCAGCGATGCTGGAGGCGGTGAAGGCGGTCAACGTTGCCGCGCCATCGGCGGCAACGGAACTCTCCAGACGCAGCGTCGCGAAGTCGTTGCGATCCAGCGATTTCGGCGGTGGCTTGGTGAAGAACGGCTGCTGCAAGCCGCGCGCGAGCCAGCTTTCATCGACGACGCCCCCCGCAGCCAGTCGGCCTTCGCAATCGAACGGCTTGCCCATAACCCGGAACATGAAGTCGTCCAGCAGGGCGTTGCCCGGGCCGGTGTCGCAAGCAATCAGGGTATCGGTCCCGTCGATATAGGTGATGTTCGAGACCCCGCCGATATTGACCAGAACCACTGGCCCCTCGCGCTCCAGCGACTGCGCCAGGGCCCGGTGATAGACCGGCACCAGTGGCGCGCCCTGCCCGCCGGCGGCGACGTCTGCGGCGCGGAAATCGTGCATCACCGGGATATGAATCGCCTTGGCGAGCGCGGCGGCATCGCCGATCTGTACCGTCAGCCGCCGTTCCGGCCGATGCAGCACGGTCTGGCCGTGGAACCCGACAATATCGATGTCTTCACGCGCGATGCCGTGTTGGGCCGTAAACGTGGCGATGGCTTCGGCATGGGCGATCGTCACCACCCGCTCGGCCTCGGCAAGGATTCCCGGCCGGGCATCCCGATCCGCCATCGTGGGGGCTTCCTCCAGCGCGCGTCGCAGGATGGCACGTTCGCTCTCGGCGTAGGGACGGTAACCGGCGGGCCCAAAACCCGCGATCCGCTTGCCGTCGGTCTCGATCAGGGCGACATCGACCCCGTCCAGCGAGGTGCCGCTCATCATGCCGATCGCCCGCAACATCATCGCCGCGTCACTTTCGGAAGTGTCGGGCGAGGACGCCCAACTTGTCTCGGACAGCCGCATCTTATAATGCCACATCATCCCTGGCTCCGGCAGCCCGCCGGCCGCTCCTCGCGCGACAATCGCGCGAAAGAGTCAAAGAAGACTGACCTGAGTTCCATACCCATGACGGCATTTAAATCCGATTTTCTCAACCTGCTCCAGCAACGCGGCTTCATCCACCAGATTTCCGACCCGGAAAGCCTCGATGCCATCGCCGCCAAGGGCGGAGCCGTCGCCTATGTCGGATACGATTGCACCGCGCCGTCGCTGCATGTCGGGCATCTGCTGTCGATCATGATGCTGCATTGGCTGCAGCAGACCGGCAACAAGCCGATCGCGCTGATGGGCGGCGGTACTACGCGGGTCGGCGATCCGTCCGGCCGCGACGAAACCCGCAAGCTTTTGACCTACGACCAGATCAACGACAACAAGGAATCCATCAAGGGCACCTTCGCCAAATTCATCACCTTCGGTGACGGCAAGAGCGATGCCGTGATGGCCGACAACGCCGAGTGGCTCGCCAAGCTGAACTACATCGAGATGCTGCGTGACGTTGGCCGCCACTTCTCCATCAATCGCATGCTGACGATGGATTCGGTGCGGATGCGGCTCGAGCGCGAGCAGGAGCTGTCGTTCATTGAATTCAACTACATGATCCTGCAATCCTACGACTACGTCGAACTGGCCAAACGCTACGGCTGCAATCTGCAAATGGGCGGCTCGGATCAGTGGGGCAACATCGTCAACGGCATCGATCTCGGCCGCCGCATGGGCACGCATCAACTGCACGCCCTCACCTGCCCGCTGCTGACCACGGCGTCCGGCGCGAAGATGGGCAAGACCGCGGCCGGCGCGGTGTGGCTCAACGCCGACATGCTCAGCCCCTACGATTACTGGCAGTACTGGCGCAACACCGAGGATGCCGACGTCGAACGCTTCCTCAAGTTGTTCACAACGCTGCCACTGGATGAGGTCGCCCGCCTTGCCGCACTGCAAGGCCAGGAAATCAACGAGGCCAAGAAGGTACTGGCGACCGAGGCCACCACGCTGATGCATGGTCGCGCGCAAGCGGAGGCGGCGTCCGAAACCGCGCGCAAGACCTTCGAGGAAGGCGCTATCGCCAGCGATCTGCCGACCGTCACGATTACCGCCGCCGAACTGGATGACGGCATCGGCGTATTGGGTGCCTTCGTGCGCGCCGGCCTTGTCGCCTCCAACGGTGAAGCGCGGCGACAGATCAAGAGCGGTGGCTTGCGTATCAACGACGTGGCGGTGAACGACGAGAAGCTGATGCTCGGTAAGGCGCAACTGACCCCGGACGGCGTGATCAAGCTGTCGATGGGCAAGAAGCGCCACGTCCTGCTCAAGATCGCATAGGCCTATTCGCAGAACGACGTTGTCCTCCATGGGCGAAATGCGCTCCATGGAGGACCATGGCCGCTGAACAGTCTTTCGCCCATCCCGACATTGCTCCCATGAAACCGGCACGCGCAGCGTGGATGGTCCTCGGCCTCTGTTTTGCGCTGGCGCTTCTCGGGCGCGGCATGGGCGAAACCTTCACGGTCTTCCTGCTACCGATCTCCAACAGCTTCGGCTGGGCACGCGCCGATGTCATCTCGATCTACGCGCTGGCGTCGCTGTCGATGGGGCTGTCATCACCGTTCGTCGGACGGTTGTTCGATTTTTCCGGTCCCCGCACCGTGTATGGCCTCGGCCTGCTGCTGCTCGGTGCCGGAGTGTCGCTGGCGGCCTTCGCCAATACGCTCTGGCAATTGCAGGCGTGCATCGGATTCGCCGTCGGGCTCGGCATGGCCTGTCTCGGCAATGTCCCGAGTTCGCTGCTGCTGGGGCGCTGGTTCGGCAACCGGCTTCCGACCGCGATGGCGATTGTCTATTCGGCGAACGGGGCCGGCGTGCTGACGCTGGTGCCGCTGTCGCAAGTGCTGATCGATCATTTCGAGTGGCGCAACAGCTATCACCTGTTGGGCGGCGCCCTGCTGTTTTTGTTGATCCCGCTTATGCTGTTGCCATGGCGTCGCATTGCCAAGGACACCGTTCGCGCGCCAAGCGATGGATCGGTGAAGCCGGTGACGACGCCGGCGACAACCATCAACGAAATCGAATGGACTTTGCTGAGCGCGATGCGCCATCACGCCTTCTGGGCGCTGTTCAGCACATTTTTCTTTACCGCGATCGGCGTCTACACCATTGGCGCGCAAGTGGTCGCCTATCTGATCGAGGCCGGGTTTCCGCCGCTGCAAGCCGCCTCCGCGTGGGGCTTGAGCGGCGTCGTGCTGGTGATCGGAATGCTCACGGTGAGTTGGCTCGATACGTTGATCGGCCGTCGGCGCGCTATCCTGTTCAGCTACGGTCTAACGACGATCGGCATCGTCTGCCTGTGGCTGCTCAGCCGCTTTCCCAATCTGTGGTTGCTCGGCGGCTTTCTGGTATGCTTCGGCAGCACCATCGGATCACGCGGTCCGCTGATCACCGCGGCGGCGATCAATATCTTTCGCGGCAAGCGTGTCGGGACGATCTTTGGCACCATCTCGATCGGGAGCGGCCTCGGCTCGGCGCTCGGCGCTTTTGCCGGCGGCCTGCTTCACGACTGGAGCCACAGCTACGACCCGGTCATCGCCTTCGCGCTGGTCAACGTGCTGCTTGGCATGATCCCGTTCCTGACGGTGCGCGCGCTGCGCGAATAGTCGCGCAGTATCGTGCCAGCCTGCGCGGCGCTTTAGTTATTGGGTGATGGAATTTCGGTCGGGTTGTAGTTCTGCTGCCGGCCGGTGTTGAACTCGAACACCTTGCGCAGCACACCCGGCGCCATCACCGAAATCGGGTTGATGCGAAGGTCCGGCTTGCCGGGCGAGCCGACGACTTCATAGGTGACGCCGATCAGGCCTTCATTGCTGCCCCCGAGCAACATCCCGAACAGCGGGATTTGCCCGAACATGTTGTTGAGGCCATAGAGCGGAACGAAGGTGCCGCTCATCTTCACCTGGTTCGCTTGATAATCGATGATGCCTTCCATGGTCGCACCGATCGTGGGACCTTTGACGACACCTTCGCGAATGGTTAGCCGTCCCGCGTTGCGGGTGAATTCCGCGCGCAGCCGCGAGAAAGCAACGCCGGAACGGTTGCCGCCAGCGGGCAGACCGGCCGCCTCGTCGAGCTTCGCCTCACCCTTGACGGAGAAGTTGCGGACGTTCACCAGACCTTCCTTCGCTCGTGGATCGGCGGTCGGCGGTTCCATGGCAAGCTGAAGCTGGCCACCCATCATCTTGGCGTAGGTGTCGGTGAAGCGGAAGAACGCACCGGCATCGTTGGTTTCAAGATAAATCACCTCGCGGCCCTGCGCGGGACGGCGCAGCTCGCCCGTCAGCGGTGTATCGCGGCCGAGTTTGCCGCTTAGGGTGAACGCGCGAACGGCACCGTTCTTGCGCGACATCTTCAGATCGACGCCACGCACCGCTTCGCCGTAGAAACCCGCCACGGCGCCGAGCTTCAGATCGATATCGAAATCGAGACTCTTGGTTTTGCTCTTGGCGTCCGTCTCCTTGCCGGAAATCGCTGACTTGATGAAGTGCCGGCCATCGAACACGTCGCCGCGCATCACCACCTTGATCGTTCCGTCACTGCCGCGGTCGGCCCGAAGCGAAGCCTTGTCGCCTTCGGAGGGCGAGTAGGTCGGGAAATTGGCGTTCAGGAGGTCGCCATTCTGATCGACCTCCAGCGCTCCCTTGATGGATACGCCTCCACCATCGATGACGATATCCTCGAGCCGCGTCGATTGCGGTTTCTGCACCACGTTGAAAGTGGCGTGAGCGCCCTTTCCGGATGGCTTGGTCCAGCCCGGCAACAGATTGTCGAGCTTGAGCGGGGTGAGATCGGCATCGATGGCGATCTTGCTGTCGCGTTCCGAACCGCCGATGCGTCCCGCAAGTTTCACGCCGACCGGACCGGTTGCTCCGGCACCGAGGTCGAAGCCGAGCCGGGCGCGGCTGGCATCGTCGAGCGTCGCCTGCATTTTAACGTCGGCATCGCCGTTGCCCAATTTACGATAGTCCAGTGACGCCGGCTGACCGTTGATCCGAACATCGCCCTTGACCTGATAGCCCTGATTGTTGGCGATGATTTTCATCGTCGAGGCTTCAAGCTTCTGGTTCATCACCAGACGGTCCGCGGAAAAACCCGTGACGTCGGCGGTGATTGTATAAGTCGTGTCGGCCTTGGTCAGTTCGCGCTTGATCGGCAGGCCGAGCGCCACCTGCGCGCTCACCGTTCCTTTGCTGGTATTGGGATCGATCGGCGTATTGCTGAATTCGCTCAGGCGGTCGGATGAAAGAATTTCCGCGACCGCCGCGACCGGGCCATCCAGCTTAAAGCGCACCCGCGCCGGCGCCGGCTTCGGCGCCATGTCCGGCACCTCGAAGACGGCATCGGAGACGTTCAATTTCCGTCCGCCCGGAGTGTCGATGCTTCCCTGCCCGATGGTTACGGTGGCGGTTCGACCGGTGACATGCGCGCGCAGATCGGCGTTATGAATCGAAGGCAATTCGTCCACCGGATGCAGCGAGACATTGCTGGCGACGATATTGACCGAAAGGCCATCCTCCGGAATCGGCGGACCGGCGCGCGACAGATTGAACAGCGGGGAATTGACACCGATATCGATACGCTGCAATGCGCCCGCCCCGATCCGCTCGGTCACCCATTCGCGTACTTCGGGGACGATAATGATCGGCCACATTCGCTTCAGCGCGGTCGCTGACATCGGCGTGCCGGCAAATCCGAGCATCAGGCGCGGTTCGCCAGAATAGTCCAGCGTGCCGGTGCCGGCCACGCCGACCTCGCCATTGCTGATGCTGGCCTGGTTCAGCAGGATTTTCTTGTGCGTGGTATCGAACCGCATGCCAATGGCAATGCGATTGAAGATCAGCGGCGGTTCGTTGTTGACCCCGGCCAGCACGATGGTGCCGCCGCTAAAGCCCAGTTGCCAGTCCGGCACGACGTCGCCCGGCGGTTCGAGGTGGGCGAGCAGAGTCACCCGGTTGGCGCCCGAGACGATCTTGAACGGCGCCAGCAACACGCGTCGGCCCGCATCCCATTCCACGTTGGCTTCGATCTGATCGACAGCCATCGGATAGTCCGGGGTGTCGTGATCGATGATGGTCCCCTTGCCCGCCTCCAGCTTGCCGCGGAAATAGGTCGGCAGCCCGTCACGCCCGATCTCGCCCCGCAACTCCCCGGTGAGCGGAAGATCGGCGCTGTAGTTCAGGTCCTTGAGACGCAACGCCAGCAGGATGTTCTGGGTCGAAACCTTGTTGGCGCGAATGTCCACCGATCGCACACCGTTGCTCGGCGCGCCGATCTCGACGCGCAGCGACCACGCGTGCACGCCTTCCTCGCCGAGGCTCAGTGCAACGCCGCCGGCGCTGGGGCGCCGCAGGGTTAGGCTGATGTTCTCGAAATTCCAACGATCGCCGCGCTGCTCGTCGTCCACGATGAGGCGGCCGTTCTTCAACCCGATTTCGTTGAGGTTCTGACCGTCCAGCCCGGTCATGCTCAAGCTGTCGAGCCAGTCCAATCCGGCCAACAGCCCGGTCCCGCCGGTCGGGTTCGCCCCTGGCGTCACGGTTGGAGTGCCCCCTGGTGTCGGCGATGGACTGGCGGATGGATCCGATGGCACCGGAGATCCATTCGATGCCGGCGCTCCGGACGATCTTGCGGCACCGGTCGCAATCGGGCGGGCATTGTCGCCGGTGGATACCGTGACTTCGCCGTCGGGTGTGATGCGGACGGCGAGAACGGCGTCGACCAGCTTGAGACTTTCGGCGCGCAGCCGTCCCGTCAGCAGCGCCATGCCCGAGAGCCGCACTTCCGCTTTTGGTGCGCTGGCGATAATCGCGTGATCGCGATCACGCACGACGATGTCGCGGATGCGCACAGCGATGCGGATCCGCCCAGCCCGTTCGATCTGTGTACCGCCAATTTCGACGCTGTTACCCGGCCCGATGTTGTCTTCGATCGCGGCGATCAACCATGGCGTTGCCATGTCGAGGCTGATGGGACCGGCACCAAGACGCCACCACACGCCGCCGAACGCGATCGCGAACACCACGGCAAGCGCGAAGCTGGTGACAAGAAGGCGTCGCAGCCATCGCGTGCCTCTCAGCCAGCGACCCAAAATCAGGAAGCGACCGCCGATGCCGGACAGCTTCGAGCCGCCACGCCCGAGCAAACGGTCCGCACGGTCCCGCGCCAGATCGTCGTGATGCGAATTCCAATCGCCGTCATCCCAATCCGATGGGCCATCGTCGGCACGAGAATGCAGCGCCGGGGGCGGTGTTTTCCGAGCCATTGCCTCTCGGTGCTGGTGTTGACGACGGGCTTGCTCGCCGAGGGGCGTTCGCGCGGGGTTGCGTGACGAACGCTGATGCGGCGGCATCACTGCCAATCCTCGTTGAAGCTGTTAGAATCCACGCAAACCATGCAGGCATGAAGCGCCGAACGGTGTAATCGAATCCCAGTAACCATATCGCGGGGCGGACTGGTTTGCCCAGCAACAACGACGCGGTTCGGGCGTTTTCGCCACCTGCCCGCGCCTTAGTGCGATAAAGACCTGCCGAAAGCGACGAAAGGAAGGCGTATGTCCAAGAAAACGCATAAGAAAGCCTCCAAACCCAAGGCCGGACCAAAGGCCGGGGTGAAGGCAAAGACATCCGCCAAAAAGGTCGTCGGCACGGTTTCGAAAGCCGGCGTCAAGGCCAAATCCAAATCCACGGCGAAGTCCGGTTCATCCACGGTCGGCGCGCGCAAGGCCACGGTCGCCAAGGGCACGAGGAAGCAGGCATCCAGCACCGCCAAATCATCGAACAAGGCAAAGAAAACAATCACCAGGCCCCCTGCCGCTAGCAAATCGGGCACCGCGATTCGCGAAGCTGCGACACCGGCGTCCGCCGCACCCTCGCATCGCGACGCGAAGCCCGAGCAGGTTGGCAGCGAATTGGCGATCGGAAGCAAAGTCCCGGCGTTCCAGTTGCCCCGCGATGGCGGCGCCACCGTGTCGCTCGATTCGTTCGCGGGCCGAAAACTGGTGGTGTTCTTCTATCCGCGCGCCTCTACGCCCGGCTGTACCAAAGAGGCGATGGATTTTTCCCGGCTCTCCGGTGCGTTCGCGGCGCTTGATACCGATGTCGTCGGCATTTCCGCGGACCCGCAACGCGCGCAGGAAACCTTCCGGGACAAGCACGATCTGACTGTCCCGCTTCTGTCGGACGTCGCTCACACGGTATTGCAATCCTTCGGCGTCTGGGGCGATAAATCCTTATACGGCAAAATCTTCCAGGGAATTATTCGGACGACGGTTCTGATTGGGCCGGACCGGCGCGTGCTCAACATCTGGCGTAATGTCAAAGTCGACGGCCACGCCGACGCGGTACTGAACTACGTCGAAAATCTGTAATGGCATTTCCCCAAAATTAACCATGAGGGGGTCAAATCGGCATCAGTGTAAGGCCTAGCCGGCGCGCATTCCGGCGGTGCGGGAGTACTGATGTCCAGTCGTTCGAGCCATTATCCGGAGCATTCGCACCCCCACCAGCCGCACCGCCATGGACACGCGCCGATACGCCGCCCGGCGGCCCCTGCAGCCGCCGTCCGGCAGCCACCTCGCTCATCAAGCGCCTATGTTATTGCCCACGCCGGCAAGCAGCTCCGCATTGGGCCCGTGATCTTCTGGATCGTGGTCGGTACGGTGACGGTGCTTGGCGCATGGTCGGCGGCCACCGCGACCTATTTCACCTTCCGCGATGATGTTTTGACACGCCTGCTCGCCCGACAGGCCGAGATGCAATACTCCTACGAGGATCGCATTGCCGAATTGCGCGCCCGGATCGACCGTACCACCAGCCGCCAGTTGCTGGATCAGGAGCAGTTCGAGCAGAAGCTTGATCAGATCGTTCAACGGCAGGCGACGCTTGACCAGCGCACCGCCGCGCTCGGTACGTTGCCCGAAAACACGGTGACCGGTTCGGTCAAGCCGGCGGCCCGCAGCCTGACAGAGAGACTGTTCGGAAAATCGAAGCCGGCACCTCTGCCCGAGAATGACGCGGCGCCTGGCCGGCAATCGGGCCTGATGCCTCGTCTCGGGACCAAGCCGCTCAAGCTCGCGAAGGGTGCCAACGTCAACGACACCATCGCTGGCATTCAGGCGTCGCTGGATCAGGTCGAACAACGTCAGATGGCGATGTTGACCGCGGCGGAAGGCAGCTACGACGCACGGATTCGACGGATGAAGGGTTTGGTTTCCGATCTCGGCCTGAGTCTGGCTCGGCTTGAGGTCGGCACGCCGCGCGGCGGCGTCGGCGGTCCCTACGTGCCGGTGAAACTGAACGGTCACGGAGGAGCGTTCGAGCAGCAGCTCTCCCGCGTCAATGTTTCGCGCGTGCAACTCGATCACCTGTCCAAGACGCTCGCACAGGTTCCCTACCGGACGCCGGTGCTGGGTGAGATCGAATTGTCCTCGGGCTTCGGTGTTCGCAGCGATCCATTTCTCGGCCGTCCTGCCATGCACACCGGTCTCGACTTCCGCGCGTCGACCGGAGATCCGGTCCGGGCCACCGCCAACGGCCGCGTCGTCTCGGCAGGTTGGGCCGGCGGTTACGGCCGCATGGTCGAAATCGATCACGGCAACGGACTGTCGACACGCTACGGTCATATGTCGCGCATCAACGTCAAGGTCGGCGAGCAGATTCACATCGGACAGGTTGTCGGCGAAGTGGGCTCGACCGGACGTTCGACGGGACCGCATCTGCACTACGAAACCCGGATCGACGGCGAGGCCGTGGACCCGCAGCGTTTTCTGCGCGCCGGCGCACGTTACGCGGCCGCCCGCTGAACGGCACAGCTCGCTTTGCATTTCTTCTCGCCGGGACCAGATTTGCCTTGGCGGTCTGGCGGCGGCGGCGCACCTGTTGTAGACCGCCGGTTCTTGCTGTCGCCACACTGGTTTCTGTCCGGAGATGTTCCGCGTGAATGCGCCACGCCGTATAGGACCGACCTTCCCCCGACTTGCCGACGCGGCCTTTCATCTCACGCGCGCCATCAGCGCCCGGGTGATGGCACGCGCTGGATTTCACGCTGCCGATAGCGAGTTCGCGCGCAAGACGATCGCGACAATCGCGCAACGCCTCCGCGGCGGCGAGACGATCTACATCGCGGGCCTTGCTTCGTCGGGGACCCACAACACCGGCGTGGCTCTGGTCGAGGTCACGCAAGCCAACGGGCCGCGCCTCATCGTCAACAACGAAGAGGAACGTTTTTCGGGCAACAAGCATACATCCGAATTTCCGCACCGATCGCTTGATGCGATGGCCGCGACCATGCGCGCCATGGGGCGCAACGTGACCGACATCGCGGCGTTCGTCACGACGTGGGATTATCCGACGCTGTTCGGCACCATGATGCGGACCGCGCTCGAAGAGGCTCCGGGCAGCCTCAAGCTGCTGTCATATTCCGACGCCATCGGCGTCGATCGACGCCGTCTTGATCAGATGCGGCGCACGCCGCGCATTCTGGCCAAGCAGTTTGGTCTCGCGCAGCCGCCGCAATTGATCCTGGCGCCGCATCATCTCAATCATGCGTGGTTTCCCTACGCGGTCTCGCCGTTCTCCGGCGGTAACGATCCCGTGGCCATTGGGGTGTTCGACGGCACGGGCGATCGCGGTTCGATCTCGTCGTTCGTCGCGCAGGGCGACGACATTCGGGAAATGGCCTGCAACGAAAGCGTGTTCGATTCCCTCGGTGCGTTCTACAGCGTGATCTCCTCGACGCAGGGCGGCTGGACCTGGCTTTCCAGTGAAGGCCGCTACATGGGCGCCGCCGCCTGGGGCGACATGAATCGCGCCACCAATCGCTATTACGCGCGATTGAAAGAGGTTCTCGACCTCGGCCCCGATGGTGCGATCAAGCTCAATCGCGCGATGGCGAACTGGTACCGCGACCCGTTCGACAAGCCTTACAAACAACCGTTGACCGATATCCTCGGCCCGCCATTGCGACCGGACCAGCTATGGAATCCGGATGCCGTGCTGCGTGTCGAGGACATCCAGCATCGGCCCGACACGCAGGATCGCCTCGACAAGGCGGCGGCAACGCAGATGGTGCTCGAGGATGCATTGATCCATGCGGTCGATCATCTGCTGCGCGCCACTGGTACGAACAAGCTGATCTTGTCGGGCGGCGTCGCGCTCAACGCCTTGGCCAGCATGCGGCTGCTCGAACATTTCGATGAAGCATGGTTCGCCAAGGTGCAACAGCGCAAAGCGCGACTGCATCTGTGGGTGCCGCCGATGCCGAGCGATCCCGGTGTGCCGATCGGCGCAGCATGGTGGTTTGCTCATCTTGCCGGCGCGCCGCGCGGTGCGCCGGAAACCCATGCGTTCTATTGCGGGACGGCTCCGACCGGCGACGACATCACCGGTGCGCTTGCCGCCGCGCCCGATATCGCGTCGGAGAATATCGGCACCGTCGCAACGCCGAGCGGCCGCGCTGCCATCGCCGATCTGATGGCCTATTGTGTTGCCAGCGGCGGCATCGTTGCGCTCTATCAGGGACCTGGCGAAACAGGACCGCGTGCGCTCGGGCATCGCTCGATTCTCGCCAACCCATGCGATCCGGAAACGCGCGAACGGCTCAACGCGCGCGTGAAATATCGCGAGAAGATTCGCCCGCTTGCGCCGATGGCGACGCTGGAAGCCGCGATGGAATTTTTCGAACTGCACGACGGCGCATCCGACGGCAATTACAACGCCTACAACTACATGGTGCTGACGGCGCATTCGAAACCATTGGCGGTCGAGAAAATCCCGTCGGTCGTGCATGCCGACGGCACCGGTCGCATCCAGATCGTGCGTGAGGACGACGATCCCCTCACCTACGCCTATCTGAAGGCGCTCGGTCGCCGCATCGGCGTCGAGGTGTCGGTGAACACCTCGTTCAACGTCGCGGGGCCGATCGCGCAGACGCCGGAACAGGCCGTGGAAACGCTGCGCCGTTCCAAAGGGCTCGACGTCGTGTTCATGGTAGCGGATGACGGGACCGTGCACGCGGCATGGCACGGCGGCGAACGCGACAGCGGACGCTTTACCGGCTGGCTTGCGGCGTGGCGAAGCGCGACAGCAGCCGCCCGTCCATGATCAGCAGCCCACTGGCGATGATCAGCGCCCCCACGATCTCGCGCGGCGTCACGACTTCGTCGAGCACGATATAGCCGAGCGCGATCGCTGTCACCGGCACCAGCAGCGTCACCAGCATGACGTTGCCGGGGCCGGAGCCGCGAATGATTTGAAAGAACAGGATGTAGGCCAGCGATGTCGCAAGCGCTGCAAGTCCGATCAACGCCAGCCAGGTCGTGACATGCGGCATCGGCAGTTGCCACGGCCGGTCGATCGCCATCGACAGCACGAACATCATGATGCCTGAGCAGATCAGTTGAAACGTCGCCGCCGCCAGCGGCTCGACGCCCTGCAACTCGCGCTTGGCCCAAAGGGCCGAGAATCCGAACACGACGGTCGCGCAAAGACACAGCAATATCCCGAGGCTTTGCTGCGAATCGAGATGCAGATCGACGCCGCGTAGAACGATCACGCCAAACAGGCCGAGCATGACGCCGGCAACCCGGCGCGGAATCAACCGCTCCTCGCCGAATGCCGCAAGCACCAGCACCGTGAACACCGGCGTCATGGCGTTGATGACCGATGCGAGACCACTGGCAATCATGGTCTGCCCGCTCACCAGCAGAGAGAACGGCAGAACGTTGTTGAGCAGCGCCATCACGATGAATGGCCGCCAGCCCGCGAACGTCCTGGGCACCGGAATCCTGTAAAGCCAGATCAGCGGTAACAGCAACAACGCTGCCAGCCCGACACGGACGAACACGATGGTCAGCGGCGGCAACTCCTTCACCGCCACGCCGGCGAAGAAGAACGATCCGCCCCACAGCACCGACAGGCAGAGAAGCCGCACCCAATCGCCCGATGTGATGCTAAGGCTCGCCGATGGCGCGGATGTTCTGATTTCGATCGACATGACTTCTGCTTCAGTCCTGTATCCGGCGGCGGCAGATGCAAGTTGCGACATCACAGCCTGGTGCAGAAGACGTAACGTGAATGTCCCGCCGTCACCACCCGTTTTCAGAACAGGGCAGCGATGCCACCGGATGGGCCGGTTAGTTGGCGACGGGACTGGCGTTGATGATGTCGATCAAACGGCCCTCATCGTCATCCGGCATGTCAGCCGCCGCCCGTGCGTAAGTGTCTACCGCGGCCCCCGCCACCGTGAGATCGAGGCCAAGACTTTCCGCCAGCGCAATGGCGTAGCTCGCGTCCTTATGACGAAGCGCGGTGGTGAACGAAGCACCGGCAAAATCGCGTGCGACCATGCGCGCGGAATGTCGCACCACCTGCGGGCTTGCCACCGCGCCGCTGGCCAACGATTGCTGGACCAGCCGCATATCGAGGCCGGCTTGCTCGGCGATGCGAAGTCCTTCGGCGAGGCTCGCGATTTGCACCGCGCCCATCAGATTGTTGATCAGCTTGAAAACCGTGCCCGCGCCGACAGCGCCGAAATGCCGGATGGTTTCACCAAGCGGCGCGAGAAATGGACGCGCGGCCTCGAGATTATCCGCGTCCGCGCCGACCAGAAGTGTCAGCTTTCCCGCTGACGCGGCCTCCGGTAGGCCGGTGACAGGACAGTCGATGTAACGCAAACCGCGCGTCGTCAGGTCGCGCGCCATGTCGATAACGTGGCGATACGACACCGTCGAGCACTCGATCGCCAGCGCACCGTTGCGTGCCGTCTCAGTGATGCCGTCCCTGCCAGTCCAAACCAGTTGCGAAGCCGCATCGTCAGCGACCATGGTAACGATGGCGTCGGCGTTGCGGGCGGCATCGGCCGGCGATTCAGCCCGTCGTGCGCCGCGCGCGATCAGGTCATCCGCCTTGTCACGGCTGCGATTCCAGACCGCGAGTGTGAATCCGACATCGAGATAGCGAGCCGCCATGCCGTGTCCCATCCGGCCCAAACCGATGAATGCGACATGAGGCATGACGAACTCCTTGGGCCTTTCCGCTTCTGATGGAATCAGAAGCGAGGCTCTATCTTTATATTCTGACGCGTTGTCTTCACGCGAACCCGACGTCCGCTTCGCTCGCAAATGCTATAGCGCTCAGTCGACGTCGTCGATCGCTCCCGGCGTGGTGCCGAAGGCGCGCTGCGCCAGCGTCGCCGCCATGAACTCGTCGAGGTCGCCGTCGAGCACGCCGGCGGTGTCGGAGGTCTGCACGCCGGTGCGCAGATCCTTGACCATCTGATACGGCTGCAACACGTAGGAGCGGATCTGGTGACCCCAGCCGATATCGGTCTTGGCGGCCTGGTCGGCGGCGGCCTGCTCCTCGCGCTTCTTCAACTCGATTTCGTAAAGCCGCGCGCGCAGCATGTCCCACGCCTGAGCGCGGTTCTTGTGCTGTGAACGCCCGGCCTGACACACCACGGCAACGCCCGTCGGAATATGCGTGAGCCGCACCGCGGATTCGGTCTTGTTGACGTGCTGGCCGCCGGCGCCGCCGGAGCGCATCGTGTCGGTGCGCACATCGGATTCCTTGATGTCGATCTTGATGGTGTCGTCGACAACAGGAAAGATCGCGACGCTGGAAAACGAGGTGTGCCGCCGTGCGTTGGAATCGAACGGCGAGATGCGCACCAGCCGATGCACGCCGCCCTCGGTCTTCAACCAGCCATAGGCGTTGTGGCCGCTGATCTGGATCGTCGCTGACTTGATGCCGGCTTCTTCGCCCTGCGTCTCTTCGAGATACTCGATCTTGAAGCCGTGCTTCTCGGCCCAGCGCGTGTACATGCGCAGCAGCATCGAGGCCCAGTCCTGGCTTTCGGTACCGCCGGCGCCGGCGTGAACTTCGAGATAGGTGTCGAAGCGGTCCGCCTCGCCGGACAGCAGGGCTTCGAGTTCGCGCCGCGCCACTTCCTTCTTGAGATGTTTGAGCGCGGTTTCCGCCTCTAGCACGACTCCGTCGTCACCCTCGGATTCGCCAAGCGCGATCATCTCGACGTTGTCGTCGAGTTCGCGCTCGACCTTGCCGATGCCGTTCAGCGCATCCTCCAGCGAGGTGCGCTCCTGCATCAGTTTCTGTGCTTTTTGAGGATCGTCCCAGAGCTTGGGGTTTTCGGCGAGCTGATTCAGCTCAGCCAGTCTTGCCGTCGATGCATCGACGTCAAAGATGCCTCCTCAGCAGCCCGACCGACTGCTTGATCTCTTCGACGAGTCTTTCGATTTCCGCGCGCATGATCTTTCCGGTCGCGAAGCGTGTCCGCAAAATAACGATGAGGCCGGGATGTAGCGACGAACGCCGCCAAACGCAATCAGTAAAGCCCACCGGTGCCGGGACGGATAACCGCGCGATCGGCATCGGGCGAGACGCCGACAGCGTGACCGTCCGCATCCGCGACACCGATGATCGAATAGTTGTCGGGCGGCGCGGTGCCGGGCTTGAAGGCTTCGAGAATGGTGCGGCCGCCATCGCCGGGGCCGGCGCGCATGCCGGTCTTGGCGTCGACACGAATGAGCTTGATGCCGGCGGGCACCTTGAAGGGAACCGCAGGCTTGCCGGCCAACGCCAGCTTCAGGAAGTCCTTGGCGATCGGCGCGGCGAGATGGCCGCCGGTCGCGCCGCGACCGAGATTGCGTGGTTTGTCGTAGCCGATGTAGATGCCGACAACGAGATCGGGCGAGAAGCCGACGAACCACGCGTCCTTCTCGTCGTTGGTGGTGCCGGTCTTGCCAGCGATCGGCTTGCCGACTTCGCGCACCACGGTCGCGGTGCCGTGCTGCACCACGCCCTCCATCATCGACGTGATCTGGTAGGCGGTCATCGGATCGAGCACCTGCTCGCGACGATCGACCAGTTGCGGCTCGGGCTGATTCTTCCAGCCACCCGGCGCATCGCAGCCGCGGCACTCACGCTGGTCGTGTTTGAAAATGGTGTGACCGTAGCGGTCCTGGATGCGGTCGATCAGCGTCGCCTTGATCCGCTTGCCGCCGTTGGCGAACATCGAATAGGCGGTGACCATGCGCATCACCGTCGTCTCGCCGGCGCCGAGCGCGTAGGAGAGATAGTTCGGCAACTCGTCGTAGACGCCGAAGCGTTTGGCGTATTCGCCGATCAGCGGCATGCCGATATCCTGCGCCAGCCGCACCGTCACGGTGTTCAGCGAGCGCTGCAACGCGTTGCGCAGCGTGGTGGGGCCGTAATACTTGCCGGTCGAATAATTCTCCGGCCGCCAGACACCGCCGCCCTGCCCCTGATCGATCTCGATCGGCGCGTCGACCACCACCGTCGACGGCGTATAGCCGTTGTCGAGCGCCGACGAATACACCAGCGGCTTGAACGACGAGCCCGGCTGCCGATAGGCCTGTGTCGCGCGGTTGAACTGACTTTGGTCGAACGAGAAACCGCCGACCATTGCCAGCACACGGCCAGTCCACGGGTCCATCGCCACCATCGCGCCAGACACTTCGGGCAACTGACGGAGCCGATATTGTCCCTCGACAGCGTTACCGTCCTTGCCGATCAACGGATCGGCATAGATCACGTCGCCTGGCGACAAGACCTGCGACACCGTCGTCGGCGTCTTGAAACGCGTCGGCCCCGAAGCGGCCTTTGCCCATCTCACGCCATCGAGCGTGATGATGCCGGTCTGCCGGCCCTTGCTGACCGCGCCGCCGAGTTCGCGTCCCGGCTGGAAGCCGATCCGTGCCGACTGGTCGCTGGTCTCCAGCACCACTGCCATCCGCCACGGCGAGATGTCAGACAGCGATTTGACGTCCGCGAGCTTCAGGCCCCAGTCGCCCGAGATGTCGAGCTTGGTGACCGGCCCACGCCAACCCTGTGCCTCGTCGAAGGTGACAAGACCTTTCACCATGGTCTTGCGCGCCTCGACCTGCAATTTCGGATCGAGCGAGGTGCGCACCGACAGGCCGCCCTCATAGAGTTTCTTCTCGCCGTAGCGCTCGAACAGATCGCGGCGAACGTCTTCGGCGAAGTATTCGCCAGCGAAGGTATGCGAGCCGTTGGCGCGGCTGGTCACAACGAGCGGCGCCTTGCGCGCGGTCTCGGCATCGGCTTGCTTGATCCAGCCGTTCTCCAGCAGCCGGTCGATGACGTAGTTGCGGCGCTCGATGGCGCGATCACGGTTCTTGACCGGATGCAGCGTGGACGGCGCCTTCGGAAGCGCCGCGAGATAAGCGGCTTCCGCGACCGTCAGTTCGTTCACCGACTTGTCGAAATACACCAGCGAGGCGGCGGCGATGCCGTAGGCACCGAGCCCGAGATAGATCTCGTTGAGATACAGTTCGAGGATCTTGTCCTTGGAATAGGCGCGCTCGATGCGCATCGCCAGCAAGGCTTCCTTGATCTTGCGCGCGAACGACACTTCGTTGGTCAGCAGGAAGTTCTTGGCGACTTGCTGGGTGATGGTGGACGCGCCCTGCGGCCGCCGGTTCGAGCCGAAGTTCTGGGCATAGAGCAACGCGGCGCGCGCCATGCCGGAATAGTCGATGCCGCCGTGCTCGTAGAAATTCTTGTCTTCCGCCGCGAGGAACGCGTTGATCACCAGCTTGGGAACGGCCTGGATCGGCAGATAGAGACGCCGCTCCTTGGAATACTCCGCGAGCAGCGAGCCGTCGGAGGCGTGAACCCGCGTCATCACCGGCGGTTCATAGTTCTGCAACTGGGAATAGTCCGGCAGGTCCTTGGAGAAATGCCAGATCAGGCCGGCGACAGCGGCCACGCCAACCAGGAACACGATGGTACCGGCGGCAAACAGGAACCCCATAAACCGGAACAGCAGACGCATTCTCGACGATCCGTTTTGACCCTGTCCCGCCGATGGTTTCGACGAGTTCCTGGCTCACATTGGCTTGGTGGCCCGCAGGGATAAACGCTGCCCCCGCCTCCCTCGACCGCAATCGACCCATCCTGATCGATTCTGTCGCACCTGTGTCCGGCTTCTATAGAGCCGAGGCTGTGTCCAAACTAGGGCTCGCCCCAAGTCACGGATTGTTTTTTTGCGGCGTGGCACCATTCTCGCCGGGTCTTCCGGTTCCACGATGGTCAATCGGTTCCGAGCCGGGCGAATCGAGCTGTCAGTTCTTATTGGAGCCAACCGAGACGATCCGCTTGGCCAGGAAGGTATCGATGGCCTGCGCCACCGCGACGACCGAACGAGACCGCCAGCTTTCGGAGGTCAACAGCTTGAGATCGTCCTTGTTGGAGACATAGCCGAGTTCGATCAGCGCCGATGGCACGTCCGGCGCCTTCAAAACCTTGAAGCCGGCGGATTTGAGCGGATGTTTATGCATCCGCACCGTGCTCTTCATTTCGCCCATGAGGGTGTGAGCAAAACGACTGGAGAAGGTTCGCGTCTCGCGCTGCGCCAGGTCGATCAGGATGTCGGCCACCTCGGTCGGCTCCTCGGTGAGATTGACGCCGCCGATGGCGTCGGCCTTGTTTTCCAGATCCGCGAGCCGTTCCGCCTCGGCGTCGGAGGCCTTGTCCGACAAGGTATAGATCGTTGCGCCCTGTGCATCGCCCTCGCGGCGCGGCAGCGCATCGGCATGAATCGAGACGAACAGCGCGGCGTTCTGGGCCCGGGCGATCTTCACCCGGTCGCCGAGCGGAATGAACGTGTCGTCGTCGCGCGTCAGAACCACGCGATATTTCCCGCTCTCGGCGATGCGGTCGCGCAACGCGAGGCCGAACGCCAGCACAATGGCCTTCTCGGTCTCGCCGCTCGCGGCCTGAGTACCGTTGTCGATGCCGCCATGACCCGGATCAATCACAACGACCGGTCGCGTATCCACCCGCTCCGCGTTTGGTTCGGCGTCCGCCGTCACGGTCGCCGGCGGATTGCCGGGAGGCGGTTCGGCGGTAGTCTCCTTGGCCAGCGATTTGGTGAAAGCCGTCCGGTCGGTCGCCGCCAGTTCGACAATCAGGCGCGGCGGCTGGCCATTGGCGGCATCCAGCACATAGGCTTTCTCGATCTTGGCGGGCCCGGACAAATCGAACACCAGTCGCGATCCGCCCGGCATTACCAGCCCGTAGCGAAATGCCTTGATCAGCCCGCGCCCGTTCTGCCCGACATTATCGGGCAGCTTGAACGTCACCTGCGGGATATCGACGACAACGCGATCGGGATTGCCCAGCGTGAAGGCACGTAAATCGATCTTGCGGTCGAGATCGAGCACGAATCGGGTTTGCTTGCTGTCGCCGGCCACCCGGACGTCCGATGCGATCGGAAACGGTTCCGCAGCCACAGGTTGTGCGACACCCGCATCGCCCGCGGCGAACAACGCCGTCGAACTGCACGCGATCACAATGCCCGCGAGCAGCGCGACGCCCCACGAAAGATGATGATTTGCGCGGCCCGCCAATGGATCCCTCGCCTCCGAGCTGCCTCAGATAACGCAATAGGACGGCACGGTTAATCCAGACTTAATGCGGTATTTCCGATTTTTTCCGGCTGTTGCCGGGACGTGACGCTTCCCTTGCATGGGGCCGCTAATCGACGTATGTAACGAGAGTTGACGGTATAAACTCCCGGTTGTGTCGCGTTCAACCTCCCGGAGCAGCGCCGGATCGTCTCGGATAGCCCAGCGATAACTCAGTTTGGGCCACGAGGGTTTCCAGCGTCATTTGCCGCCTCGTCTGACGGTCAGCGCAGTGCGCGGCCGTTAGGTCCGGCGGTCAGTCCGAGCGGAGCCGGTCCCGGCGTTCTTTATCCAGGGGCAGGTCTTTGACACAACATGATCGGTTATCGCGGTCGCGAGACTGCAATATGCGATTGCTGACAGGCGCTCCGGCGTCGTGTCGGCCCGTCAACGCCAACAAGGCGGCGCCATTGTGCCGCCAACCTGTTTAGACGGGCCGACGCTTGATGCGCCAGACTGTAACTCCGGCCGAATTTTCCGCGACCACCTCGCCGACGCGACGCATGAGCGACGCGCGACGCATGGCGTTCGCCTCGGTTCCGGGACAGCGCAGCGGTTTTCGCTTCGGCCTTCCCCTCACCCCCGAATCAGGTGGACCGTCGCGCTCCCCGGCCGCGCCCATAGTGCCTGCCGCCCTGCGCGTCCTCCGCCGCCAAGAGCTTTCCCATGCCAAACAAGATGTTGATCGATGCGACCCACCCGGAAGAGACCCGGGTGGTCGTGGTTCGCGGCAACCGAGTTGAAGAGTTCGATTTCGAATCCGCGCAACGCAAGCAACTCCGCGGAAACATTTATCTCGCCAAGGTCACCCGGGTTGAGCCGTCGCTGCAAGCGGCGTTCATCGAATATGGCGGCAATCGCCACGGCTTCCTGGCTTTCAGCGAAATCCATCCCGACTACTATCAAATTCCGGTCGCCGACCGTCAGGCCCTGATCGAGGCCGACGAGCGCGCCCATCGCGAAGCCGAGGAAGAAAACGAGCATCGCTCGTCGCGCCGCCGTTCGCGCCATCGCAACTCGCGCCGCCGCTCCAGCGGCGAGCGGGTGCAGAGCGAGGTGATCGAGATTGCCGACGGCGAGCAGCCGGCCCAGATCGCGGACCAAGCTGCGGTCGCTGGTGAAGGCGGCGAGGCTCCGCTCAACACGTCCGGGGATGCCGAGCATTTTGCCGCCGGTGCGGATCATGCCGACGAGCATCATCAGGTTGCCTCGGATCAGCCTTACATCGCGGAGGTCGATCACGCGGCGACGGGCGAAAGCCATTTCGAGGCGCCCCATCCATTTGACGCCCCGGCATTGAATGCAACCGCCGCGCCGGTGTTCGAGGCGCAGCCGGAAGCTGCCCCTGCCCTGACGTCCTATGAGCCCGCCGCTCACGCGGAAGCCGCGCCGTCCGAGGATGCGGCTCCGACCGACCATGCCGACGTCGTTGCGTCCCATGACGATCAGACGGCGCATCACGATGAGGCCGAGCATCATGACGATGCACCTCATGCCGACATCCATCACGACGACGACGTGCACCACGACGATGCCGATCACGACGACGACGATGACGGCGACGACGATGCCGAAGAGGAAGTCGTGGAATCGGTCGGCGGCGACGATGCGCTGGAGGAAATGCCGGAGCGCACTTTCCGTCCGCGCCGCCAGTACAAGATTCAGGAAGTCATCAAGCGCCGCCAGGTGATGCTGGTGCAGGTCGTAAAGGAAGAGCGCGGCAACAAGGGCGCGGCGCTCACCACCTACCTGTCGCTGGCCGGACGCTACGCGGTTCTGATGCCCAATACCGCGCGCGGCGGTGGAATCAGCCGCAAGATCACCTCGGCGCAGGATCGCTCGCGGCTGAAGGAAGTGGTGCAGGACCTCGACGTGCCGGAAGGCATGGGCATCATCCTGCGCACCGCCGGTGCCGCCCGCACCAAGCCGGAAATCAAGCGCGACTTCGAATACCTGATCCGGATGTGGGAAACTGTTCGCGACACCACGCTGCGTTCGCAGGCGCCGACGCTGGTTTATGAAGAAGGCTCGCTGATCAAGCGTTCGCTGCGCGATCTCTTCAACAAGGAGATTGACGAAATTCAGGTCGCGGGTGAAGCCGGCTACCGTGAAGCGCGCGACTTCATGAAGATGCTGATGCCCTCCAGCGTCCGCGCCGTGAAGCCATATCGCGACGGCCAGCCGCTGTTCTCGCGCATGGGCGTCGAAAGCCAGCTCGACGTGATGTTCACGCCGATCGTGCAGTTGCGATCCGGCGGCTATCTCGTCATCAACCAGACCGAGGCGCTGGTTTCCATCGACGTCAACTCCGGGCGCTCGACCCGCGAGCATCATATCGAGGACACCGCGCTCAAGACCAATCTCGAAGCCGCCGAGGAAGTAGCGCGGCAATTGCGCCTGCGCGATCTCGCCGGCCTCATCGTCATCGACTTCATCGATATGGACGAGCGCCGCAACAACCGCGCCGTCGAACGCAAGCTGAGCGACTGCCTGCGGCAGGATCGCGCCCGCATCCAGGTCGGTCGCATCTCGCATTTCGGTCTGCTCGAAATGTCGCGCCAGCGCATCCGCGCCAGCGTGCTGGAAAGCTCGACCGAGCCGTGCCCGCATTGCGGTGGCAGCGGCCATATCCGTTCCGTCTCCTCGGTCGCGCTGCAAGTGCTGCGCAATCTCGAGGAAATCCTGATGAAGGGCGCGACGCACAACCTCACGGTGCGCACGCGCAACGACGTCGCGCTCTACGTCCTCAACCACAAGCGCGCGCATCTGCGCGATCTCGAAACCAGCTTCAAGGTGACGCTGTCGGTGCTCGCCGATCCGACCTTGGGCGGTCAGCAGGCATTCGTCATCGATCGCGGCGAGCAGGTCCACACGCTGGAAGCCGCCAAGGCGCTGCTCGCGGCGCAGGCTGCCGCCGCGCCCGCGATCATCGACGATACCTTCGATGACGACGATGCGTTCGATATCGAGGCTGAAGTCGAGACCGAGGAAACTGAAGGCCTGACCGACGAGCAATCATCGGGCGAAGGCAGCGATGCAAGCGAGAGCGAGTCTTCCGGCGATGGCCAACGACGACGTCGTCGTCGGCGCCGTCGTGGCCGCGATAGCCGCGATCACGAGATCGCGCAGAACGACAACGAGGCCGTCGTGTCGGTGATCGATATTGACGATGCCGCGCAAGTTGCCGAGATGGTCGGCGATCGCGGCGAAGATACCGATGGCGACCGCGAAGCCGGATCGCAGGACGAGCAAGGCGAAGGCGGTGAGCGTCGTCCACGCCGTCGTGGTCGCCGTGGTGGTCGCCGTCGTCGTGGCGGAGGCGAAGAAGGCCTGGCTGCCTCCATCGCCGACGAACTCGCGCCGCCGTCCGCGCCGGAAGTCACCGAAGCCGTCGCCGACTTCGATGGCGATACGCCTGCCGATGCCGCATCGCCGGCGCATCACGCGAACGACGCAGAAGCCGATCAACCGACGCCTGTGGTGGTTGAGGCTTCCAAGCCAATAGAGGCCATTGCACCGGTGCAGGAACCCGTTGCGTCGGAATCTGCCACCGATGCCGAGAAGTCCGTCCGTCGCCGCTCGACGGTGCGTGAGAAGGTCAGCTTCGCGTCGAGCGAAGCTGCCGCTGCTCCGGCCGCCGCGGAAGTCCCGCAGGCGGCTCCGATCGCGGTCGAGCCGGTGGCGCCATCCGCCCCCGCTCCGGAACCGGTCGCGGAAACGCCGAGCGCGCCTGCGCCGCGTCGCGCCGGCTGGTGGTCGCGCCGCTTCGGTGGTGGCAACTAAAACCTGGCTCAGGATTGAAATGCCAAAGCCGCCCGGTCATCCGGGCGGCTTTTTCATTTGCGCAGGAAATATCGCTTCGACCTGCCGTCGAACTATTTCAGCCAGCGCGTGATCCGCGCCACCGCCTCGCGCATATCGGCGGCCGATTGCGCGTAGCAGAACCGCACGAAATGGCGGCCGTGGACGGGATCGAAATCGACGCCGGGGGTCGCTGCGACATGCGCGTGCTCCAGCATTCGCTTGGCGAAATCGAAACTGTCGTCGGTGAACTTCGACACATCGGCGTAAAGATAGAACGCGCCATCCGCCGGCAGGAATTCGCTCAAGCCCGCGTGCGGCAATCCCTCGATCAGGATGCGGCGGTTCTCTTCATAGCCGTGCTTGATTTCTTCCATCTCGTCACGGCCGTCGAAGGCCGCTTCGGCCGCGATCTGTGACAGCGTCGGCACTGAGATCGACAGGTTCTGCTGCAAACGCTCGATCGGCCGCACCAGCGGCTCCGGCACCACCATCCAGCCGACGCGCCAGCCGGTCATGCAGAAGTATTTTGAAAACGAATTGATCACCAGCGCATCGGGCGACAGTTCAGTGGCCGTCACCGCCGGAAACGCATAATCGAGGCCGTGATAGATCTCGTCGGAAATGAACCGAATGCCGGCGCTGTCCGCCGCGGCGATCAGCCCGGTCAGCGCTTCGCGCGACATCATCGTGCCCGTCGGGTTCGCCGGACTTCCGACCAGCACGCCCTTCAAGGGCGCCTTGCGATGAGCTGCCAGCAGCATCTCGCCGGTCAGGGCATGGCGGGTGTCGCTGTGGGTTTCGATCAGCACCGGCTCGCAGCCGAGCGCGGTGAGAATATGCCGGTACGGCGGATAACCGGGAACCGTGACGGCGACACGATCGCCCGGCTCGAACATCGAAAGAAATGCCAGGATGAAGCCACCGGACGAACCGGTGGTGACGACGATCCGCACGGGATCGACCGCGCAACCGTAGGTATCGCGATAGTGACGTGCGATCCGGGCCCGCAGCGACGGCATGCCGAGCGCGGAGGTATAGTCGATCCGGCCGCCGTCGAGCGCGGCCTTGGCGGCGGCGAGCGCCGTTTTAGGCGCCGACGCCGAAGGCTGTCCGACTTCCATATGAATGACGTGGCCGCCTTTGGCCTCGATCGCGGCGGCGGCGGCCATCACGTCCATCACCATGAATGGCGGAACGTTGCTGCGGCCGGATGCCGCCAGCACGGCCTTCGCTCTCTCGGTTACCATCGTATCGGACATCTGCTATCTGACCCGCGTTTGGCGTCGTGGACGGCTCCGCGCCGCCGTCTCGCCGTATTCCAAGGTTTGGTAGGGCATATATGGAATCCGACCATCGGCCAATGACGAAACCCGCCGCAGCGCCTGTTCGCGCCGTGCTTGGCCGTGCGTTCCTCAAGGTGACCGCGATGGTCGTGAGTGTCACGCTGGCAGTGGCGCCGATGGCCGTCCGCGCGCAGGAAAGTCAGGGCGGCAAGGGTCCGCGCCTGCTGCGCGACACCGAGATCGAGCAACTGTTGCGCGACTACACGCGGCCGATCCTGCGCGCCGCCGGACTCGAGAAGCAGAACATCCAGGTCGCGATCATCAGCGATCCGAGTTTCAACGCCTTCGTCGCCGATGGCCGTCGCATTTTCGTGAACTACGGCGCGTTGATGCAATCGAAGACGCCGAACCAGTTGATTGGCGTGCTGGCGCACGAAACGGGCCACCTCGCCGGAGGCCATCTCTCCAAGCTGCGCACGCAACTGGCGCATGCGCAGACGCAGATGATCGTGGCGATGCTGCTCGGCGTCGGCGCGATGGTGGCGGGCTCCGGCCGCAACAACGGCGCGAGCAACGCCGGCATGGCGGCGATCAGCGGACCGCAGGAAATGATCCGCCGTAACCTGTTGTCGTATCAGCGGCAGCAGGAAGAAAACGCCGACCGCGCCGGCGTCCGTTTCCTCACCGCGACCCACCAATCCGCCAAGGGGATGTACGAGACGTTTCAGCGCTTCACCGACGAGAGCCTGTTCGCCTCACGCGGCGCCGACCCGTATCTGCAATCGCATCCGATGCCGGCCGATCGCGTCGCCGCGCTGGCGGCGCTGGCGAAAAGTAGTCCGTATTGGGACAAGACCGACGATCCTGCCTTGCAGGCCCGTCACGATATGATGCGCGCCAAAACCTCCGGCTTCATGGAACGCCCGGAGACGGTGTATCGCCGCTATCCGCTGTCCGACACCAGCCTGCCCGCGCGCTACGCCCGGGCCATTTCCACTTATCTTCACGGCGATCCGCGCTCGGCGCAGGCGCAGATCGATAGCCTGATCAGGGAACAGCCCAACAACCCCTATTTCTACGAATTGCGTGGGCAGGCCTTGCTCGAAGGCGGCAAGCCGAACGAAGCCGTCGCGCCGCTGCGCAAGGCCGTGCAACTGTCGCATCAGGCCCCGCTCATCCAGATGTTACTCGGGCAGGCGCTGGTTGCCACCAACAATAAGGCCTATTCTGCCGAGGCGATCTCGATTCTGCGAGCCGCCCTGATCCGGGAGCCCGAGGCTGCGCAGGGTTACGCTCAGCTCGCGATGGCCTATGGCCAGAAAGGCGAATATGCGGAAGCGGATCTTGCCTCGGCTCAGGCAGCGTCCCTGCGCGGCGACGCCAAGACGGCGCGTGGACTTGCCGCGCGCGCCAAGACCCGTTTCGCCGTCGGTTCACCCGGTTGGGTGAGAGCCGACGATATCGTCAGCGCCAAGCCGATGCCCGGTGAAAAGCGCGATTAACTCCTCGTTACTCCGATACGACTGTCAAAAGGATCACCTGATGCCGTTCCGCCGTCCCCTCGCCGCCACTTTGCTCGCGCTCGCCTTGTGTGGCGCGCCGCTCGCCGCATCCGCGCAGTCGTTCACCGAACCGCAGCGCGGCGAGATCGAAAACATCGTCAAGAACTACCTGCTGACGCATCCGGAAATCCTCGAAGAGGTGTCCGCCGAACTCGGCAAGCGGCAGGCGAAGGCGGAAGCCGAGAAGCATGCAACGGCCGTGGCAACCAACGCGCAGACGATCTTCAATTCGCCGCGCGGCGTTACGCTCGGCAACCGCAACGGCGACGTCAATCTGGTCGAATTCTTCGACTACAACTGCGGCTACTGCAAACACGCCATGGCCGACATGCTGGCGCTGATGAAGGCCGATCCGAAGCTGCGCGTGGTGCTGAAGGAATTCCCGGTGCTCGGGCCGGGCTCGGTCGAAGCCGCACAGGTCGCGGTTGCGGTGCGGATGCAGGACCCGGACGGCAAGAAGTATCTCGACTTCCACCAGAAGCTGCTCGGCGGACGCGGCCAGGCCGACAAGGCGCGGGCGATGGCGGCGGCCAAGGATGCCGGCCTCGACATGGCGAAGCTCGAGAAGGATATGAACAGCCCCGAAGTGCGCGCGACGCTTGAGGAGAACTTCAAGCTCGCGGAATCCATGGGCATGAACGGCACGCCGAGCTACGTCGTCGGCAAGCAGGTGGTGGTCGGCGCTGTCGGCCTCGACGCCCTCAAGGAGAAGGTCGCCCAGGCCCGTTGCGGCAAGGCCGCTTGCTGACGACGCCGGCGATCCTCCCGCCCCAACTGGCCTGAGTCCGGTTCTACGAGCCGACTCAGTGCCTTAAGGATGCGCCATGAGTGCCGCCTGCCGACACCGAATTGCCATCCCTTGCACCGGGAAAAGTTGCTTTTCCTTAGCTAAATGAATGATTTGGGGGGATTCCTCGAGGCTTGACCCTTCCCCTCGCGGTTCTGGTTACCTATAAACGCCGCAGAAAGGCGCGCAGGTCCGCCCGCCTTCGGATCGCCGTGGATCGAGGATGGCAAGAACAGTTTACGTGCTCAACGGCCCGAACCTGAACCTGCTCGGGACTCGCGAACCCGAGACCTACGGCCATGCCCGGCTCGCCGACGTCGAACGGCTGTGCAGCGAGACCGCCAAGCACTACGGCCTCGATGCCGATTGTCGCCAATCAAATTCCGAAGGCGAATTGATCGACTTCATCCATGAAGCCCAAGTGAAGCAGGCGGTCGGCATCGTGCTCAACGCCGGCGGCTACTCGCACACCTCGATCGCGCTCCACGACGCGCTGACGGCGGTGAGGATCCCTACCGTTGAGGTCCACGTCAGCAACATTTATGCTCGCGAGGATTTTCGTCACCATTCGTTCATCGCCAGGGCGGCGTTCGCGACCTTGTGCGGTTTCGGCATCGATGGCTACCGGCTCGCGATCAGCGGCCTCGCGGCCAAGATCGGCGCCACGGCGAAAGCGTGACTAATCCTCTGTCCCAGTCCAGCTCGAAAGTTTCGGAACACAGCATGGCCCGCCAGCCTGAAGATTCAGCCTCATCGAAATCCGCGTCGACCAGCGACAGCGAATTGATCCGCGAACTCGCGACCTTGCTCGATGAGACCAACCTGACCGAGATCGAGATCGAACGCGCCGGCATGCGCGTGCGCGTGGCGCGCAACGTCAGCATCGCCGCCGCCGTTCCGGCGATGGCGCAGGCCGCCGCGCCGGCGAGCGTCGCCGCGGCTGCGCCCGCCGCAGGCTCCGACGTCAGCAAGCATCCCGGCGTGGTGCCCTCGCCGATGGTCGGCACGGCCTATTGGGCGTCCGAGCCCGGTGCCAAGCCCTTCATCGACGTCGGCTCCAGGGTCAAGGTCGGCGATACCTTGATGATTATCGAAGCGATGAAGACGATGAATCAGATCCCGTCGCCGAAGGCCGGCACCGTCACGCAGATTCTCGTCGAGGACGGCCAGCCGGTCGAGTTCGGCGAACCGCTCGTCATCATCGAATAACAGCCAAGACATCGAAGCCCGCTGTTTTGTCCACGCGCCTCGCTGCACACTGATTAGGACACCATGTTCGACAAGATCCTGATTGCCAATCGCGGTGAGATTGCCTTGCGTGTGCTGCGCGCGTGCAAGGAGCTGGGCATTGCGACCGTCGCGGTGCATTCGACCGCTGACGCCGAAGCGATGCATGTCCGTCTCGCCGACGAGAGCGTGTGCATCGGCCCACCGCCGTCGAAGGACAGCTACCTCAACATTCCCGCGCTGCTGGCGGCCTGCGAAATCACCGGCGCCGATGCCGTGCATCCCGGCTATGGCTTCCTCTCGGAGAATGCGCGCTTCGCCGAAATTTTGGCCGAGCACAATCTTGGCTTCATCGGTCCCAAGGCCGAGCACATCCGCCTGATGGGCGACAAGATCGAAGCCAAGCGCACCGCCAAACGCCTCGGCATTCCCGTGGTGCCGGGCTCCGACGGCGCGATCGACAACGTCGACGAAGCGATGAAGGTTGCGAAGGCAATCGGCTTTCCGGTGCTGGTAAAGGCGGCGGCAGGTGGCGGCGGACGCGGCATGAAAGTGGCGCAAACTGCCGACGATCTGGCGCTGGCGATCTCGACGGCCGGCAACGAGGCCAAGTCCGCATTCGGCGATGCGTCGGTCTATCTCGAAAAGTATTTGCAGAAGCCGCGTCATATCGAAATCCAGGTGCTGGGCGACGGGCGCGGCGGCGCCATCCATCTCGGCGAACGTGATTGCTCGTTGCAGCGGCGCCATCAGAAGGTCTGGGAAGAAGGTCCCTCGCCGGTTTTGACGGCGGAGGCCCGCGCCAGGATCGGCGAGACGTGTGCGAAGGCGATGCGCGAGATGAAATATCTCGGCGTCGGCACCGTCGAATTCCTCTACGAAGACGGCGAGTTCTATTTCATCGAAATGAATACCCGCATTCAGGTCGAGCATCCGGTGACCGAAGCGATTACCGGCATCGATTTGGTACTCGAGCAGATCCGCGTCGCCAACGGAGGCGACCTGCCGGCGACGCAGGATCAGATCACCATCAGCGGCCACGCCATCGAATGCCGCATCAATGCCGAGAACCCGGAGACGTTTCGTCCCTCGCCCGGCAAGATTCAACGCTATCACCCGCCCGGCGGTCTCGGCGTCCGGATCGATTCCGCCGTCTATCAGGGCTACACCATCCCACCCTATTACGACTCGCTAGTCGGCAAGCTGATCGTCCACGGCAAGACCCGTGCCGAATGCCTGATGCGCTTGCGGCGCGCGCTTGACGAGATCGTGGTCGACGGCATCGAAACCACGCTGCCGCTGTTTCGGGCGCTGGTGCGCGATCACGATATCATCGACGGCGATTACCACATCCACTGGCTGGAGCAGTATCTGTCTGGCGTCGACCGCGATCGGTAGTCGCCATGATGTGCCGTTCGGAACGTACGTTTCGATGGCATGGAACCAAACGGTCCCCCGCGTCTTATTCCTTATCGCGTAAAAGGATTCGAGACAGAGCTTGGATTTTGGGTTCTCAATACAGGTCGATTTCCCCAGCACGACGAGTTGCAGGTGACGGCTAACGCAGCCCGCCGACGCGAACTCGTGCAGGTGCTGCTGTTGACGGCGGGCTTTCTCGTGCTCGTCGCCATCAGTGCCGCGTCGATCCTGTTCGTCGATCGGGCCCGCGACGACAGTTCGCTGGTCGTCCATACCGTCGAGGTCGAAAATCAGATCGCCGCCGTGCTGCTCGAACTGCGCCGCGCGGAAAGCGCCGGGCGCGGTTACTTGCTCACCTCGGAGCCGCGTTTCCTGACCCAGCATGACACCGCGCTGGCCAACATTCTCGGCAATGTCCGCCACCTTCGCGAACTGACGCTGGACAATCCGGTGCAGACCCGCAACAGCGACGCTCTACAAGCTGCGGTCGAAACCCGCCTGAACGAATTCCGCGAAACCATCGCGTTCGCCGAGCGCAAGGATCAGCAAGGCGGCATCGCCCAGCTTCGCGCGGCGTCGGCCGAAGACACCGTCCATCGTATCACCGAGATCAGCAACGCGATGCGGCGCGAGGAGGATCGTCTGTTCGCGGCCCGCACCATTTCCGCCGACCGCAGCCAGCAATGGGCGTCGACGGTGACCATTGCCGGGTCCGGCCTCGTGGTCGCGCTGGCCGCGCTTTCGATTTTCCTGGTACGGCGTTCGTCACGTGCCCGGGACGATGCCGAAGCGCAACTGCGCGATAGCAACATCAATCTTGAAGAGACCGTGGCTACGCGCACAACCGACTTGCGCGAAGCCAACGAGGAAATCCAGCGCTTCGCCTATATCGTCAGTCACGATCTGCGCTCCCCGCTGGTCAACATCATGGGCTTCACCAGCGAACTCGAGGAATTGCGCGGCGATATCTTCAAGCGCATCGCGTCATTGAGCCATCCGGGTACGCCAACCGCGCTGAGCGGCGATGACGCGTCCGTGCCGGTTCTCGCCGAACAGGACGCAAAGCTGTCCGAAGACTTTAACGAGGCGCTCGGCTTCATCAAATCCTCGATCGGGAAAATGGATCGCTTGATCTCGGCGATCCTTCATCTCACCCGAGAAGGGCGACGCGAATTTCAACCGGTCCCTGTCGATCTGCGCGAACTGATCGACGGAATCGCGGCCACCGTCGCCCATCAGGCCGCCGAGGCCGACGCGCAAATTCGCGTTCAGCCGTTGCCCACGATTGTCAGCGACCGTCTGGCGCTGGAGCAGATATTTTCGAATTTAATCGACAACGCGCTAAAATATCTGCGAACCGACGTTGCGGGCGACATCGCCGTCAGCGGGCGCACCAAACTCGGCTTTGCCATCATCGAGGTGACTGACAACGGGCGCGGCATCGATGCCCGGGACCATCAGCGGATTTTCGAATTGTTTCGGCGCGCCGGTCCGCAGGATCGGCCCGGTCAAGGCATTGGGCTCGCCCACGTTCGCGCTCTGGTGCGGCGGCTTGGCGGCACCCTGTCGGTTTCATCCGAGCTTGACGCCGGCAGCACATTCACGGTCACGTTGCCCGTCAAATGGGCGCTTGGGAGACAAGGCCAGACACCATGAGCAAACCTGTCACCATCATCATGATCGAAGACGACGAGGGCCACGCGCGTTTGATCGAGCGCAACATCCGGCGTTCGGGCGTCAATAACGACATCAAGCCGTTCACCAACGGTACAGATGCCATTCGTTACCTGTTCGGAGCCGATGGCTCGGGATCGGTGCACAAGGATGAGGCCCTGTTGGTTCTGCTCGACCTCAATCTACCGGACATGTCCGGTATCGACATCCTCCGGCGCGTCAAGGAGAACGCGCATCTGAAGTGCGCGCCGGTTGTCGTCCTGACGACGACCGACGACGCGCAGGAAATCAAGCGTTGCTATGACCTCGGTTGCAATGTCTACATAACCAAGCCCGTCAATTATGAGAGCTTCGCCAACGCCATCCGGCAACTCGGATTATTTTTCTCGGTCATTCAGGTTCCGCAAGCTGAGACATGAGCATCGATAAACCCTGCCTTCTGTATATCGACGACGACGACGCGCTCGCCCGACTGGTCGATCGCGGCCTGTCGCGGCTGGGATTCGACGTCGTTCATGCCGACAGCGGCGACGAGGGAATCGCGCGGATCAAGGCGGGCAGTGTCGATGTCGTGGCGCTGGATCAGTACATGCCCGGCGCCGATGGACTTGAAACGCTGGAGCGCATCCTCGCCCTTCCCAATCCGCCACCGGTGGTGTTCGTGACCGCGTCGCAGGACAGCCAGATCGCCGTCACCGCGCTCAAGGCCGGCGCGGACGATTATCTCGTCAAGGATCTGCATGGCGACTTCATTCCGCTGCTGCATGTCGCTATCGAGAGCGCGATGCGGCAGGCACGTATCCGCAAGGCGCGCGACGATGCTGAAGCCGAGGTTCACGCCTCCCGCGATCGCTACGCCGCGCTGGCCGCGGAGCGCGAGGTCTTGCTGCGCGAGGTCAATCATCGCGTCGGCAACAGCTTGCAGATCATCGCGTCGCTGTTGCACTTGCAGGCCAATTCGAGCGACGACGACGACGTCAAGGCCGCGCTCAGCAACGCGATGGGGCGCGTCGCGGCGGTGGCGCAGGTCCATCGTCGCCTCTACACCTCGCATGACCTCAACAGCGTGCTGCTCAACCAGTATCTCGAGGCGTTGCTGGAAGACCTGAGGCGTTCGGCCGAAGGCAACAGAATGTCGCGCCTGACACTGACGGCGGAATCGATCGAGATCGATCCGGACCGCGCGGTCGCTATCGGCATCATCGTCAACGAGCTGGTGATGAACGCGGTGAAATACGCCTACCCCGACAGCCCGGGGCCGATCCATGTGCAGTTGGTCGGCAGCGGCGACGAATTGCAGTTGTCCGTCGCCGACGACGGCGTCGGCCTCCACGCCAAGGTCGATCCGCGCTCGACTGGGATGGGACAACGCATCGTCAACGCCATGGCCTCGAAGCTCAACGCATCCACCGAGCGCGATCCGAACCACGCCGGCACCCGGATCGTGCTGCGATTTCAGCGTCGCAACGAGGCCGCCACTACAAAGGGCGTGTCCGCGGCGGATTAGAATTTCAAATGTAGTCTGCTATTCTCGCTGCATGGCGACGCGCGACTCCACCTCCTCCGAAATCACTCCGGAAGTTTTGCTGCGTGCTTACGCCTGCGGCATCTTTCCGATGGCGGAGAGCGCCGACGATCCCTCCCTGTTCTGGGTCGAACCCGAACAACGTGGGATCATCCCGCTGGACAGGTTTCATATCGCGTCGCGGCTGGCGCGCACCGTACGTGCCGACGGCTTCACCGTTACCGTCGATCATGCGTTCAAGGCTGTGATCGCGGGCTGCGCCGAACCGCAGGCGCAGCGCGATGATACCTGGATCAACCCACGCATCCGCGATCTCTATACCGGGCTGTATGAGTTGGGCCATTGCCACAGCGTCGAGGTGTGGGACGGTGACGAGCTGGTCGGCGGGCTTTACGGCGTCAGCCTCGGCGCGGCGTTCTTCGGCGAAAGCATGTTTCACCGCGCGCGCGACGCTTCGAAGGTGGCGCTGGTGCATCTGGTGGCACGGCTGATCGCCGGCGGCTACGTGCTGCTCGACACCCAGTTCGTGACGTCGCATCTGAAAACATTCGGCGCGCTCGAAATTCCGCGCACGACCTATCTCGCCCGGCTCGACGCCGCGCTCAGACGCACGGCCGATTTCGGGTATCTGCCGGTCGAGCGCCCGATCCCAGGCGCCGATGCACTGGCCATCATCGCATCAGCGACACCCGCGCGGCCGCGATAGATTGCTATCCGGACCTTACCGCTGGAATGGCGGGAGCGGAGCCGGCGGCGGAGGTGGTGGCGCCGACGGCGGAGGACGTCGCTTCTGCTCGCGCGGCGGCGGACGTTTCTGCTGCGTTGGCGCGGGTTTCGGCGCGGCGTCGGGCTGGGCCGCGACCACGGTGTTTTCCGGTCCCTTACAGTCGGTCAGCCAGATGTCGTAGATCGGGTGCTCGATACCGTGCAGGCCGGGGCTCGCCGCGAACATCCAGCCGGAGAAAATCCGCTTCACCTCGCCCTGCAAGGTGATCTCGTCGACTTCGACGAAGGCGTCGGTATTGGCGGCTTCGGTCGCCGGCCGCGTATAGCAGGCGTCGGTCTTCACCCGCAGCGCGCCGAACTGCACTGTCTCGCCGATATCGGCATCGAAGCTGATGATCCGGCCGGTGATCTTGTCGAGACCCGAGAAGGTCGCCTTCTTGTTGACGATCTTCTGCGCCGGCGGCTCGGTGACCACTTCGTCGCCCGGCTGCAAGGTCGCCGGTGCGGGCGGCGCGGCAGCGGTCCCGGTGCGCGGGGCCGCTTTCTGCCCGGCCGGCGCGTTCGGAGCCGCGGCCGGTGGGGCAACGGCAACGCCGGGCTGGCCCGGTTGAGACGGAGGCGCGGCCGCCGAACCCGGCGGCGGCTGTAACGGCTGAGACTGCACCCGGCCGGGGGGTGGCACGCCCTGTCCCGGCGGCGGCGGACGCGTCGGGGTCGGCAACAGCCGCCCCTGCGGCAAATCGGGCACTTCCTCGTCGTCGTCCGAGGGATAGCCGCCTTGCGGAACGCTGCCCGGCGGCCGGGGCGCGGGGTCGGAGAAAATGTTGCCAAGCTGCGCAGACGCCGGCGGCGTCGGCGCGACCCACAGGGCGGCAGCAAGAGCTGCCAGGCTGACTATGCTCGTGGTGCGAAACATCTCTTGCGGCTTCAGTGGGCGAATCGGGCTCGCGACATTCTATCGGGTATTCCGCCGCTCGCAGGGCCTCCGGTTAACACGCTGAATGAGGCGGGGAAAGGGCGGATGACCGCAGGCCCACGACGCAGACCGGGCTTGTTCCACGCCGGCTGGCATAGCCCGGACAAAGCTGAAATAGTTTAGCGACGGCCTGCGTCGCCAGACGGGAACGGGCCGCATTCACAGCCGGAATACCGGCGTCGCACGAACGACCTAGGAAGGACACGCCGCAAATGGCCGACGACCTGCGCCTCGACGGAAAGGTTGCTTTGATTACCGGTGCCGCCGGAGAAATCGGAACCGCAACCATGCAATTGTTCGCCGCAAGGGGCGCACGCATCGTCGCCGTCGATCGCAACGAAACCCAGTTGCAGCGTGCGGTGGCCACGCTCCCGGCCGAGGCGCGCGCCCTCGCCGTCACCGCCGACGTCACCCGCGAAGACGATGTCGCGGCTTACGTCCGCCGGGCCGTCGAGGCCGCCGGCACCATCGACGTGTTCTTCAACAACGCCGGCATCGAGGGCGAAGTCGCGCCGATCCAGGACTATACCCTCGAGAACTTCCGCCGCGTCCTCGATGTCAATGTCGTCGGCGTCTTTCTCGGCATCAAGCACGTCCTGCCGATCATGCTGAAGGCCAACAGCGGCAGCATCGTCAACACCGCGTCGATCGCGGGCCTGATGGGATCGCCCCACATCGCGGTCTACAGCGCCAGCAAGCACGCCGTGATCGGCCTGACCAAGAGCGTGGCGATGGAATGCTCGACCACGCGTGTCCGCGTCAATTGCGTCTGTCCCGGCCTGATCCAGAGCCGGATGCTGTCCGCGATCTTCGAGGGACGTAACCCGAACGCCCGTGCGGATTCCGAAAAAGTTCTCAACCGGATTCCGGCGCACCGGCTCGGCCTTCCCGCCGAGGTGGCGCAGACTGTCGCCTTCCTGGCGTCCGACGCCGCGAGCTATGTGAGTGGCTCAGCTTACACGGTAGATGGCGGCCGTACAGCAGGTTAGCCCAATCTACTTATGTTTCACTTCATCTGATTTACATTCTCGAACGAGGACTTTTGAATGCCCGTGACACTCGATCCGGATGCCGCCGCCGTCCTGAAGGCCTTTCGCGATGCCGGACGCCCGCCTTACGAAACACTGACGGCACCCGAAGCGCGCGAGCTTTATCTGAAGGGCTGCGAGGCGGCGCGTCCCGAGACGCCCGAGCTGGCATCGGTGAAACCGCTCGACGCCACAGGTCCTCACGGCGCCATTCCGATGCGGGTGTATCGGCCGAAGACCTTGCGCGAGAGCAACGGGCGCGCGCCCTGCCTCGTGTTCTATCACGGCGGCGGATGGGTGATCGGCGATCTCGACTCTCATGACGCGGTCTGTCGCACCCTCGCCCATGAAGGCCAGATGCTGGTGATCGCGGTTGATTACCGCCTCAGCCCTGAGCACAAATTCCCGACCGCCGTGGACGATGCCATCGCGGCCATACAGTGGGTCGCGGCGAATGCCGACAGCCTCGGCATCGACCCGGCGCGGCTGATGGTCGGCGGCGACAGCGCCGGCGGCAACCTCTCGGCCGTAGTGGCGCTCAATGCGCGGGAGCATGGGCCGAAGATCGCGGGTCAGGTGCTGATCTATCCGGCCACCGATTTCCGCATGTCGCATCCCTCGCACAGCGAGCCGGAGACCAGTTGCCTGCTCACGCATTCGGTAATCCGCTGGTTCCGCGACCAGTACTTCAACACTCTTGCCGATGGCGAAGGCTGGCGCGCCTCGCCCGCGCGCGCGGAAACCCTGAAGGGCCTGCCGCCGGCCTATGTGCTCACCGCCGGCGCCGACCCGCTGCGCGATGAAGGCGACGAATACGCCGCGCGCCTGAAGAACGCTGGCGTTGTTGTGAAGCACATTACCTACCCCGGCCAGTTTCACGGCTTCATCACCATGGGCAAGCTGTTGCCGAAAGCCGGCGTCGCGCTGACCGATATCGCCGCCTGGTTGCGGGCGCTGAACTAGATTTCACGCCGCGCGGGCGGCGCGCCGCAGCGCTTGCGGCGGTTGTCCGAACGCGCGGATGAAGGCGCGGCGCATTCGTTCCGGATCGCCGAATCCGGTCGATTGCGCCACGCGCTCGATGGCCTCGCCGCTGGATTGCACGGCCTGCCGGGCCACCTCGATGCGCAGTCGTTCGATGGCCTTCGACGGCGTCATTCCCGTCTCCGCGACAAACGCGCGGGCAAAGTGCCGCGAACTCATGCCGGCCTCTTCCGCCAGACATTCGACCGTGAGCGGTTGATCGAGATGGGCGCGCGCCCAGCCGAGCAATTCGGCGAAGCGCCCGGTCGGGGCTTTCAACTCGATCAGTGACGAGAATTGCGACTGTCCGCCGGCGCGGCGATGATAGACCACCAGTTGCCGCGCCGTTGCCCGCGCCACCTCCTCGCCGAAGTCGTCCGCCACCAGCGCCAGCGCGAGATCGATCCCGGCGGAGATTCCCGCCGAACTCCAGATGTTGCCGTCCTGAACAAAAATCCGATCAGGCTCCAGTTTCACATTCGGATAGCGGGTTCGAAAATGGCTGGTGCGCCGCCAATGCGTCGTCGCGCGGCGGCCCGCAAGCAAGCCCGCCTCCGCCAGCAAATACGCGCCCGAACAGATGCTGGCGACGCGGCAGCCGCGCCGCGCGGCCGCGCGGATGAAAGACAACGTCGGCCTGCTCTCGATCGCCGCATCGACGCCGATGCCGCCTGCAATCAGCAGCGTGTGCGCACCGGCGGCGGCCTTGAAGGACCGCGCCACCAATGACACGCCCGACGAACTTCGCACTTCGCCGGGCGTCGCGCTGACGATCTTGATCGGCGTCGGCATTCGCGCAATCCGCACCGCATGTTCGAACACCGAAATCGGACCGGCCGCGTCGAGAAGCTGGAAATCCGGAAAGATCAGGATGGCGATCATTTTGGCCTCGTGTCTGAAAACGAGGGAAATATGCCATTTCGGACGCCGCCTGACCATGACAGATTTAGCCTCACGATCCGTCGCAGCGCTTATGAGGAGAACGCCATGCAGCAACCCATCAACATCGGCTTCTTGCTGTTTCCCAAGGTCACGCAACTCGACTTCACCGGCCCGCTTCAGGTGCTGTCGCGTCTGCCCGGCGCGCAGATCCATCTGGTCTGGAAGCGGATCGAGCCGGTACCGAGCGACACCGTGCTGACGCTTCAGCCGACCGTCACCTTCGCGGATTGTCCGCAGCTCGACGTCGTCTGCGTGCCCGGCGGCTTCGGGACCGACGAACTCGTCGACGATCAGGAAACGCTCGATTTCCTGCGCCAGCAGGCGGCGGGAGCGAAATATGTGACGTCGGTGTGCACCGGCGCGCTGGTGCTCGGCGCCGCCGGCCTGTTGCAGGGCTACCGCGCCACCACTTACTGGGCGGCGGTCGACAACCTCGCTTCGTTCGGCGCGACACCGGTGCGAACGCGAGTGTGCATCGATCGCAATCGTATCACCGGCGGCGGCGTCACGGCCGGAATCGATTTTGGTTTGACGGTGGCCTCGGTGCTGTCGGACCAGAAGACGGCGGAATCGATCCAGCTCATGCTGGAGTACAATCCGCAGCCGCCCTTCAACGCCGGATCGCCGGACACCGCGCCGGCGGACGTCCTCGCCAGCCTGAAGGAGAAGCTGGTGCCATCGGTCGCGCGCCGTCGCGAATCGTCGCAGCGCGCGGCGGCGCGGCTCGGACTGACGACGCAGCCCGCAGCGGCGGAATAAAACAGGCGGAACGAAAAGCTGCGGCTTATTGCCCCGGCGTCCAGGCCTGATAGTCGCCGGTCGCTTTGGGACGGCGACCGCTGGCCAGTGTCGATCCCGACGGCCGGTGCGCCAGCGGCGTGCCGGTCAGGTTCGGCTGATGCGGCTTCTGCCATTCGCGCGGCTGGTAATTTTCCTTGGTCGGCGGCACGTCGACAGTGTGATGCAGCCAGCCGTGCCAATCCGGCCCGACGCGCGAGGCTTCGGCATAACCGTTGTAGACGACCCAACGCCGCTCGAAACCCAGTGTCGGATCGATCTTGCCGCCACGGGTGCGATAATAGCGGTTGCCCTCGGCATCCTCGCCGACCAGTTCGCCGAATCGCCAGGTCCACAACTGAGTCCCGAACGTCTGGCTATTCCACCACGTAAAGAATTTGAGCAGAAACTGCTTCATTACCGGCATCCGTCTCGCATTTCACCGCTTGATGCCACCTCACCGCTGGAATGTCCAGTTCGCCGCGGGCTTGTTCACCTTACTGAGAACGAGCCCCGGTTATCGCGAATTTGGCGCATTTCGTTCATCGGCGGTACATGAGTTCCCCCTCAGCGTGGCCTCACGGCAAACTGGAACAAAACCGGACGCGTCCGGTTGGATATCCGAGTGCAAATGGAGAGCGTTATGAAGTTGAAGATCATTGGCGCGGTGGCGGCCCTTGCAGTGGCGATGCCGCTTGCGACAGCGACGCCGAGCGCGGCGCAGGGCGCGTATGGCGGTGGCGGCGGCGCTGCTGCTGGCGGAGGTGGCGGCGGAGGCGGTGGTGGCGGCGGTGCAGCCATGGGAGGCGGCGGCGCTTATGGCGGCCGTGGTGGCGGTGGCGGCGCAGCCATCGGTGGTGGTGGCGGACGCGGCGGCGGCGGTCCGATTTACAGCGGCAGAGTCGGCGGCGGTGGCGGTGGTCACATCGGCGGTGGCGGACGTCCCGGCGGTGGCTGGCAAGGCGGCGGACGCCCCGGTGGCGGATGGCATGGTGGTCATCGTCACGGTCACGGCGGATTCTGGCCGGGCTTCGGCACGGGCGTGATCATCGGCGGCGCTCTCGGCGCACCCTACGGCTACGGTTATGGTCCGGGCTACTACGACGATGACTATTACTATGATGCGCCGGCCGTGACGGTCGCGCCGCCCGATGGCGATTCCGTCGCGTACTGCCGGCAGCGCTTCAAGTCATATGATGTCCGGACGGGCACGTATCTCGGCTATGACGGTCTGCGTCATCCCTGCCCGTAACGCTTGCGGCGGTTAGTCGCGACGAAATGTTCGACCGAAGGGCGGTCCCGCGAGGGATCGCCCTTTTTGCATTTACCGAAACCTTCAGGAGCGCAACGCCATGGCGACGCCGCCAAGCGTGATGACCAGCGCGCCGATTTCACGCAAGCCCAGCGGTTCATGCAGCATCGCCGCCGACGCCATGACGCCGACCACCGGCACCAGCAGCGAACCGATTGATGCTGTCGCAGCCGGCAACCGCTCCAGTGCGGCGAACCAGCACAGGTAGCAAAGGCAGAACTGGATCAACGTCATGTAGACGAGCGAGGCCCAGCCGACGCCGGACAGCGCGGCGACATCAGGCCGCTCGAGAGCAAGGCCGACGATCACTACGGGGACTGAGCCGAGCCACAACTGCCACGCCGCCAGCGACACCGGTGGCATCGCGAGCGGAAAGTGCTTGGTCAGTACCGTTCCGAGCGCGACGCAGATCGTGCCGAGAAAGACGAAAGCGATGCCGGGCCATTTGCCGAGACTCGCATCGATTCCGTTGCCACCGATCAGCACCGCGATGCCGCTCATCGCGATGGCTAGCCAAAATAAACGCTTGATCGTCAGACGCTCGCCGAGGATCGGCCACGCCAGCAACGCCGCCCATAATGGCAGTGAGATCGTGAGAATGGCCGCCTCGCCCGCGTTCAGCCACAACAGCGCCAGCCCCATGCACGCGACCCACGACGTGATGGTCAGGATCGATACCAGCAGCAGCCGCAACCACAGATGACGCGGCACGCTGAGCCGCTGGCCGCTCCACAGCGCGAATATCGCCAACGCCAGGGCGCCTGCCGCCGCCGACAGTCCGCGTGACGACAGCGGCGGCCACTCCTGGAGCAGATGCTTCATGACGGGAAAGTTGATGCCCCAGCCGACAGCGGTTGCGACCAGCAACACGATGCCGACCGACGACAGCCCTGCCGTAGCGGATGACGAACGGATATCGGTCATGCGCACAACATCCCATGGATACGCGAGAAAGCCATCACACCCGATTGTCTGGCTTGGTTGCGGATCAGGATCGTGTCGCCAGCAACACACCCGACAACGTCAGCAACAGCGCGACGATCTGGATCGGACCGATCGGCTCGTGCAGTGCGATAGCCGAGGCCACGACGCCGAACACCGGCACCGCCATGGTGCCGATCGCCGCCACCGACGCGGGCAACCGCTCGAGCGCGGCGAACCACGCCACATAGGCCACGCAGAACTGGATGACGGTGCTGTAGGCCAGCGCCCACCACCCCACCGTCGTCACCGCGCCGAAGTCCGCCGTTTCGATCGCGAGACCAACAAGCCCTACAGGCAGGCAGCCGACGCCGATCTGCCAGGTTGCGGACGCCATCGGCGGCAGTGTCAGCGGCCACTTCTTCGACAGCACGGCACCGAGCGCGAAGGCGATCGATCCGCCGAGCACCATGGCAAACCCGCCGAGTTTCGCCGGTGTGACGTGGAGGCCGTCGCCACCGAGCAGGATCGTCAGGCCGCCGAACGCGACGACAATGGCCATAACCCGCCGCACGGTCGGCCGCTCGCCGAGGATCGGCCACGCCAGCAGCGACGCCCACACCGGCATCATGTAGGCCACCATCGACGCCTCGCCCGCCGGCAGCCACAACAGCGCGATTCCCATCAGCGCCATCCAGCAGGTGACATTGAGGAAGGCGTAGAGACACAACCGCGGCCACATCTCGACGGGAACGCGCAGGCTTTGTCGCCGTCCCAGCACCACCACGGCCAGAAGCAACGCGCCGGCAATGCCGGTAACGCCCCGCAGGGTCAGCGGAGGCAATTCGCTCAGCAGATATTTCGTGACCGGCCAGTTCAGGCCCCAGCCGATCGACGTCGTGGCCAGGAAGAACAGGCCTGCTGGCGTGATTCGCGACGCCGGGGATGCAATCGATGAGGCTGTCATGAGGAATCAAAACCGGGTGAGTCGGGGCGGCACCATGCCTGCTCTTGATGCATCCGACCATCGCCAAAGCCGCATGATGGGTAGATGCGCGACGGCATCTCCCCGAGTCGTCCGGACGCAACCCCAACGCGACAAAAAATACTCCCCCTGTGAACAGCGGGATCAGCGTGCGAAGGAGCCGCGCAGCAAAGTTTTTTGCCTTCCGAATCCGTGAGGACTCACCGATACTTGAGCCTGATCAACGGTGCTTGAAGCCCCTTGGTTATCCCCTCTTTCCACCATATTTAGTGTTTCGTTGAGGAATGAATACTAATCCTTGACGGACCCAAGGGAGTTGCCTTAGCTTTCGATCCGCTCGGCGCGAATGTGTTTGTGTCACGCCGGGTCTCCCTCAAGGGTTCCAGATCGGACACTCCGTTCACCAGCCGTGGTGGCGGGGCAACGAGGGTATTTGCCTTCGTCAGAAGGCACATCGGGGAAGATGAAAACGGGCCGAAATGGCTCAAATCGCAGTGTGGGGCGTTAGAGCATTATCGGTCGCGGGGTTATCCTCCGCCCGCTCATGCTCCTGAGGACAATACGGCCGGCACCACCGGCCACGCTGCGGACCGAAAAGGTTCGCGAGGTTTCATCGCCGGCTTCGCCTCGACGCGATTCCGGTTCAGAACGGGGCACGACAAGAATGCAGATCGAGCGACGCTATACCAAGGATGGTCAGTCTCCCTACGCGGACACCGAGTTTCGATTGACCACCAGCGAGATCCGCAACCCGGACGGATCGGTGGTGTTTCGGCTCGACAATGTCGAGGTGCCGGAGTTCTGGTCGCAGGTCGCCTCCGACGTTCTCGCGCAGAAGTATTTCCGCAAGGCCGGCGTCGCCGCGCGTTTGAAGAAGGTCGAGGAAGAGACCGTGCCGTCGTGGCTGTGGCGTTCGGTGCCCGACACCGAGGCGCTGGCCACCCTGCCCGAGGCCGAGCGCTTCATCGGCGAGACTTCGTCGAAGCAGGTGTTCGATCGGCTCAGTGGCTGCTGGACCTATTGGGGCTGGAAGGGCGGCTACTTCACCAGCGAGGACGACGCCCGCGCCTTCCATGACGAACTGCGCTACATGCTGGCGCAGCAGATGGTCGCGCCGAACTCGCCGCAGTGGTTCAACACCGGACTTCATTGGGCCTACGGCATCGACGGTCCCGGCCAGGGCCACTACTACGTCGACTTCAAGACCGGCAAGATGGTCAAATCGAAGTCGGCCTATGAGCATCCGCAGCCGCACGCCTGCTTCATCCAGGGCATCGAGGACGACCTCGTCAACGAGGGCGGCATCATGGACCTGTGGGTGCGCGAGGCGCGCCTGTTCAAATACGGCTCCGGCACCGGCTCCAACTTCTCGCGCCTGCGCGGCGAAGGCGAGCGCCTGTCGGGTGGCGGCCGCTCGTCCGGCCTGATGAGCTTCCTCAAGATCGGCGACCGCGCGGCGGGCGCCATCAAGAGCGGAGGCACCACGCGCCGCGCCGCCAAGATGGTGGTGGTCGACGCCGATCATCCGGACATCGAGACCTACATCGACTGGAAGGTGCGCGAGGAGCAGAAGGTCGCGGCGCTGGTCACCGGCTCCAAGATCAACCAGAAGCACCTCAAGGCGGTGATGCGCGCCTGCGTCAACTGCGAGGGCTCGGGCGACGACTGCTTCGTGCCGGAGAAGAACCCGGCGCTGCGCCGCGAGATCAAGCTCGCCCGCCGCGCGCTGGTGCCCGACAACTACATCAAGCGCGTCATCCAGTTCGCCAGGCAAGGCTACAAGGACATCGACTTCCCGATCTACGACACCGATTGGGATAGCGAGGCCTACCTCACCGTCTCCGGCCAGAACTCCAACAACTCGGTCTCGCTGAAGGACGACTTCCTCCGCGCGGTGGAAACCGACGGCGACTGGAATCTGATCGGCCGCACCACCGGCAAGGTGACGAAGACGTTGAAGGCGCGCGACCTGTGGGAGAAGATCGGCCACGCCGCCTGGGCTTCCGCCGATCCCGGCCTGCACTTCAACACCACGATGAACGACTGGCACACCTGCAAGGCGTCCGGCGACATCCGCGCGTCCAATCCGTGCTCGGAATACATGTTCCTCGACGACACGGCGTGCAATCTGGCCTCCGCCAACCTCCTGACGTTCTACAGCACCACCACGCGCCAGTTCGACGTGCATGCCTACGAGCATCTGTGCCGGCTGTGGACCTTGGTGCTCGAAATCTCCGTGATGATGGCGCAATTCCCGTCGAAGCAGATCGCGGAGCTCTCCTACGAATTCCGAACGCTCGGCCTCGGCTTCGCCAACATCGGCGGCCTGCTGATGACCATGGGCCTGTCCTATGACTCGAAGGAAGGCCGCGCGCTATGCGGCGCGCTCACCGCGGTGATGACCGGCGTGTCCTATGCGACCTCCGCCGAGATCGCCAAGGAGCTCGGCCCCTTCCCCGGCTACAAGAAGAACGCGAGCCACATGCTGCGCGTGATCCGCAACCATCGCCGCGCCGCGCACGGCCATGCCGACGGTTATGAATCGCTCGCGGTCAATCCGGTGCCGCTCGATCACGCCTCCTGCCCGCAGGCCGACATCGTCGCGCGCGCGAAACTCGCGTGGGACAATGCGCTCAGCCTCGGCGAGCAGCACGGCTATCGCAACGCGCAGACCACGGTGGTGGCGCCGACCGGCACCATCGGCCTCGTCATGGACTGCGACACCACCGGCATCGAGCCCGACTTCGCGCTGGTGAAATTCAAGAAGCTTGCCGGCGGCGGCTACTGGAAGATCATCAACCGCGCCGTGCCGGAAGCGCTGCGCCGTCTCGGCTATCGCGAGAGCGAGATCGCGGAGATCGAAGCCTATGCGGTCGGTCACGGCTCGCTGTCCAACGCGCCGGGCGTCAACGCCTCGACGCTGCGCGCCAAGGGCTTCACCGACGAAGCGCTGGCCAAGATCGAGAAGGCGTTGCCGACCGCGTTCGACATCAAGTTCGCCTTCAACAAGTGGACCTTGGGCGAAGACTTCATCCTTGCCAACCTCCACGTCGATGCAGAACAGCTCGCCGCCCCCGGCTTCGACCTGCTCGCCGTGATCGGCTTCACCAAGGCCGAGATCGAGGCCGCGAACGTCCACATCTGCGGCGCGATGACGGTGGAAGGCGCGCCGCATCTCAAGGCCGAGCACTACGCGGTGTTCGACTGCGCCAATCCGTGCGGCAAGGTCGGCAAGCGTTATCTCTCGGTCGAGAGCCACATCCGCATGATGGCGGCGTCGCAGCCGTTCATCTCGGGCGCGATCTCGAAGACCATCAACATGCCCAACGACGCCACGGTGGAGGACTGCAAGTCCGCTTACCTGTTGTCGTGGAAGCTCGCGCTGAAGGCCAACGCGCTCTATCGCGACGGCTCGAAGCTGTCGCAGCCGCTCAACTCGCAGCTCATCGCCGATGACGACGACGAGGACGACGCGCTGGAGGCGCTGCTCGACAAGCCGATGGCGGCGCGCACCACGCAGGTCGCGGAAAAGGTCGTCGAGAAGCTGGTGGAGCGCATCGTCGTGCTGCGCGAGCGCGAGAAGATGCCGGATCGCCGCAAGGGCTATACGCAGAAGGCGGTGGTCGGCGGCCACAAGGTCTATGTCCGCACCGGCGAATACGACGACGGCCGGCTCGGCGAGATCTTCATCGACATGCATAAGGAAGGCGCGGCGCTGCGCTCCTTCATCAACAACTTCGCCATCGCGGTGTCGCTCGGCCTGCAATACGGCGTGCCGCTGGAGGAGTATGTCGACGCCTTCACCTTCACTCGCTTCGAGCCCGCCGGGCCGGTGCAGGGCAACGACTCGATCAAGTACGCGACCTCGATCCTCGACTACGTGTTCCGCGAACTCGCGGTGAGCTACATGGGCCGCTACGACCTCGCCCATGTCGATCCGAGCGAGACCGGCTTCGACGCGCTCGGCAAGGGCGTCGCCGAAGGCAAGACGCCGGAAGGTTCGCCCCCGCCGGCGATGAAGTACCTATCGAAGGGCCTCACCCGCTCGCGCACCGACAACCTGGTGATGATGCGCGCGGCTCCGACTTCGCACGAAGGCGGCGCGCATAATGCAACAGGGAACGCGGCGGCCAGCAACGTCACCGCGCTCGCCACCTCGCGCGCGGGCGATGCCGCCACCGCGCTGAAAGCCGAACTGGTCGAGCCGCAACTCTCGCCCACCGAAAAGCTCGAAGCGCAAGCCTGGAGTAAAGCCGGCACCGCCGCCGCAACCGCCGCGCCGACCAAAGCCGAACGCCGCGCCGAAGCCAAAGCCAAAGGCTACGAAGGCGAGATGTGCTCCGAATGCGGCAACTTCACCCTCGTCCGCAACGGGACCTGCATGAAGTGCGATACGTGCGGGTCCACGACGGGGTGTTCGTGAAGGTTGGTAATTTGATTTCAAGCAAAGTTAGACGGCCGCTTGAAAGAGCGGTCGTCTTTTCAAGGACCTATTGGAGGCAACTACGAAATTGACCATCCATAAATCTAAAATGGATTGGCTTGAGGAGATGGTGCCGAAGCACAATAGGTTGACTTCTGCAATCGAACCTCTCTTGAAGAGCTTGCTTGCTACCAAAGGTATCGACTTCCTGAACGTTCAAGGACGCACAAAGTCTGAAAAATCTATACTTGAGAAATGCGATCGAAAAAATTACAGCGATCCGGCGAAGCAGCTAACCGATATTTCTGGCATAAGAATTATCACTTTCCTAGAAAGCCAAGTAAAAGAGATTGTTGATCTGGTTAGATCAAATTTTGATATTGATGAAGAGAATAGCTTAGATCGGGATGAGATTCTTGGGTCCGATCGTATGGGATATCGATCGTCTCATTTCATTTGCACCTTGAGCAACTCTCGCGAGACACTTCCTGAATACGAAGGTCTTCAAGGACTAAAATTTGAACTTCAGATACGAACGGTGCTTCAGCATGCTTGGGCTGAACTTGCCCATGATCGCTCGTTTAAACTGGGACTAGAACTGCCTAGACAAATCCAACGGAAGTTAAATCTCTACTCAGGTATGCTTGAGATTGTTGATTCTGCCTTCGATGAGATAGCTCAAGAAGTTGACGAGTACCGCTCATCACTAAATGAGCGACACGTTGATCAGATATGGGAAGCAGACATTAATTCTATCTCTCTTGAGCAATATCTCAACGAGGTATCCAAAAATCAAAACATAAAGCTCACCAAGATGGAGGTGCCGACCGAAGTAATAGAAGAGCTAAGAAGATTTGGATTGGAAACCATCGGCGACCTAGCTCGGATTAGCACTCCGAAGCTCATGACGGAGATCACCGATCGAACTACGACGGCGACCGGCCTGCTTCGCGACATAATGATGCTAGATGACCTCGACAAATACTTCTCAAAGAAGCCTGCTTGGGGCGTAATCGCGCTTGCTGAAAGCAAACCTCTTGTTTTGAAATATGGTCCGGAGAAGCTCGCCCGCCACTTGAATAATTGGGATATTCATCTACTAGTTGACGATGATATTTGGGTGAGAAATTATGGAGACATGATTTCTGCTTTTAAAAAACTAATGTCACCAACTCGCAGATAGTAGTGAACTATCCGTTATCACCCAAGATAAATGACAGAGACGAATCTCCCCGGCTTTCCACGATCAATTGCCCGCACTTCCTCAAAATCGGTATCTGTATCGCTTCGTGCTCACTCTTCCGCTATTGGCGAGTTTGAATAAGAGGCCGAGCTCGCACGGACAGTAAAGTTCGTCGTCGAACCATGATGGTGGGGAGTTGTTCAGCGGCCGCTTATAGCCAAGCGGAAAGCCGTGCTGCGCGGACAAACATTTCCGCCCCCGCCTCACCCCTCGGCTTCCTGCTCCGCCATCGAACGCTGTCCTCCAGTATCCGCATTTCCGGAGCGCGTGGCTTGCGCGCCGCCCTCGAAAATGTCCTGCACCAGCCCGACTTTCCCGAGGCCGCGGATGATCAGGCCGGTGATGTCGATTTCGTACCAGGCGTGCGAGATGTAGGCGTCGCGGGGGAAGCGGTGATGGTTGTTGTGCAGGCCTTCGCCCAGCGTCAGGATCGACACCAGAAACTGGTTGGTGGTGCCGTCGTTGATCTCGAAGCGGCGATAGCCGTAGCGCCCCTCGCTGTGGCAGACCGAGTTGACCAGTGAGGTCATCGTGGTGGTGACGTAGTTGCGGAACAGGCCGGAGAACAGCACGCAGCCGATCATGGTGTGGGTGCCGCCGGCCGCGTAGCCGATGGCGGCCGGAATGAAGACGATCGACGACAGGTACCAGAACCAGCGCGTGCGGACGAAGAACATCGCGATCGGATCGGCGAGAATATCCTTGGCGTAGTATTCGCCCTGCGTCGTGGCCTGATCGAACACCCAGCCGCCCTGCGCGTGCATCATGCCCTTGATGGTGCTGAGATAGCGGTTGCCGACGCCGTCATATCGCGGGCTGTGAACGTCGCCCGGCTTGTCGGCGTAGAGGTGATGGCGGCGATGATTGGAAACCCATCGCAGCACCGAGCCCTGCATCGCCATGGTGCCGATCATGCAGAAGAACGCCCGCATCACCGGGCCGCAGCGAAAACTGCGATGCACCAGCAGGCGATGCATCCCCGCGCCCATGCCGAACATGGTCAGGAAATACATGCCGGCAAAGACCGCGATCTCGGTCCAGCCGATGCCCTGCGTCACCACCCAGATCAGCGCGGCGGCCGTCCCGCCGTAGAGGATGGCGAACATGAGACGGATTTCGCGAACCTTGGCGTCGACCTGCGGGCCTTCCAGCAGCACCCCCGGCGGTACTTTCGGGTCCGCATCCTGCTCCGAGACAATGCCCTCGATCGTGGTCATTTCAGCCGATCCATTCTCTTGGGAACCAACGCGTTTGCGACGCAGCGTACAGGTCCATGTTATTACTAACACGGACTCGATTGGTCGCGGAAGCGCGGATTGGAGACCTGAAAAGACGCTATTTGTGCGGGGCGAAAGCCGCGGACGTCATCACGCGTCCCCTCACCCGCACGTCCACACCGCGCCGATCGGCGTCTGTGTCCAGCACGGCCCAAAACTGCCGCCGTTGTAGCGGCCGCGGTAGAAGCCGGGGCGGCCGGGATAGCGCCACTCACCGTTCCAATTGTAATAATAGGGCGTCGGGCCAATGTACCAGTGGCGCGGTTTGCGGCGCGCGTTGCGCAGCACGGAGGCTTCCTGCTTGAACAGCGGCGCGGCGTTGTTCAGCGGCTGCTCATAGCCCGGCAGGAAGCCGTAGTTATGTGGACGCAGCGCGTTCTTCTTGTGGCGCGGCCCCGCCACCGCGGCAGTGGCCACAAGCGACAGGACGATGACAATCGACAGGCGTATGAATCGCGACATGAACCGAACCTCGTACTCCGGTTTTAGCATTCGCATCCCGCTACCGCGATCACTTTTGCAGATGTCGTGCTCAAACAACCGCCAGCAACGCCATCGCCGTTCCCGCCGCGGCGCTGAGGACGACAACGATCCACGGCGGCGCGCGCCAAGCGGTCAGCAGCACGAAGCCGACCAGCGCCACGCCGAAATCGGCGGACGTGTGCACGGTGGACGTCCACACCGGATCGTAGAGCGCCGCGCCCAGCAGGCCGACCACGGCGGCATTGACGCCGCGCATCATCGCTTGCGCGCTCGCCCGCGTGCGAAACGAATCCCAGAACGGCAGCACGCCGATCAGCACCAGCATGCCCGGCAGGAAAATGCCGACAAGGCCGAGGCACGCGCCGGCGATACCGTGCGGGTTCGGCGTGACGACCGTGCCGAGATAGGCCGCGAAGCTGAACAGCGGTCCCGGCACCGCCTGCGCGGCGCCATAGCCGGCCAGAAACGCATTGTCGCTCAACCAGCCGGGCGAGACGAAGGCCTCGCGCAGCAGCGGCAGCACGACATGGCCGCCGCCGAACACCAGCGCACCCGATCGGTAAAACGCATCGAACAGCGCCACACCCGACGATCCGGTCACCTCCCGCAATACCGGCAGTCCCGGCAACAGCACGAGGAAGCAGATCAAGGCGACGACACCCGCGGTGCGCGACACTGGCATTTTAACGTGCCCCGACGGCGCCGGTGCATCGCTGCGACACAGCCACAGGCCAGCGACCGCGCCGATGGCGATCGCGCCGATCTGCGCGATCGACGATGTGCTCAACAGCAGGATCAACGCCGCCACCACCGCGATCGATGCGCGTTCGCGATCGGGGCAAAGATTACGCGCCATGCCCCACACCGCCTGCGCCACGATCGCCACGGCGGTCAGTTTCAATCCGTGCAGCAATCCGTCGCCGATCGGCCCGCTCAATGCGCCCGCGCCATAGGCGAACAGCACGAGGGCCGCCGCCGACGGCAATGTGAATCCGATCCACGCCGCCAGCGCGCCGGGATAGCCGGCGCGCATCAGGCCGATCGAAAACCCGACCTGGCTGCTGGCAGGCCCCGGCAGGAACTGGCACAGGCCGACCAGATCGGCGTAAGCGTGCTCGTCGATCCATTTCCGGCGCAGCACGAACTCGTTGCGAAAATATCCGATATGCGCGATCGGGCCGCCGAAGCTGGTCAGCCCAAGCTTGAGAAAGGCGCGCAGAACCTCCACCGGCGCGCCGCGCTGGACGGAGGAGCTTTCATTCGCGGAGATATCCATCTGTCACGCGTCGTCGCACATATCACGACACTCTATCGCAAACCGGCTGCCTTGCACCCTCGCCGCTCGATATCTAATTGTGATCGATACCATCCGCATGACATCCCCCGGAGCTCCGCATGACCGACGCCCCCTACACGCCGCCCAAAGTCTGGACCTGGAACAAGGAGAACGGCGGCAAGTTCGCGTCGATCAATCGCCCCACCGCCGGCCCCACGCACGAGAAGGCGCTGCCGGTCGGCAAGCATCCGCTGCAGCTCTATTCGCTGGCGACACCGAACGGCCAGAAGGCCACCATCATGCTGGAGGAGCTTCTGGCGTCAGGCCACAAGGGCGCGGAATACGACGCCTGGCTGATCAAGATCGGCGACGGCGAACAGTTTTCCTCCGGCTTCGTCGACGTCAATCCGAACTCGAAGATCCCGGCGCTGCTGGATCGCACCAATCCCGACAAGCCGATCCGCGTGTTCGAGTCCGGTTCGATCCTGCTCTATCTCGCGGAGAAGTTCGGCGCGTTCATTCCGAAGGACGCCGCTGGCCGCGCCGAGTGCCTGTCGTGGCTGTTCTGGCAGATGGGCGCCGGGCCGTATCTCGGCGGCGGCTTCGGCCACTTTTATGCTTACGCGCCGACCAAAATCGAATACGCGATCGATCGTTTCGCCATGGAAGTGAAGCGGCAGCTCGACGTGCTCGACCGCCAGCTCGCCGATCACGAATACATCGCAGGCCCAGATTACACCATCGCCGATATCGCGATCTGGCCGTGGTATGGCGGGCTGGCGAAGGGCGTCATCTACGGCGACTCCGCCACCTTCCTCGATACCGCGAGCTACAAGAACGTGCAGCGCTGGACCGCGCAGATCGCGGCGCGCCCGGCGGTGAAGCGCGGCCGCATCGTCAACCGCGTCACTGGCGAGCCGTCACAGCAACTGCACGAACGCCACGACGCCAGCGATTTCGAAACGAAGACGCAGGACAAGCTGGAAGCCGCGAAGTAATTGCCGTGCGCGGCGAATGAATGGCTCGTGTGGAGGCACAGCATTTATTTCTGTCATGGTCGGGACAAGCCCGGCCATGACTGCGGGTAATATGAAGCATGACAAACAAAAGCCCCGCTCACGCGGGGCGTTTGCATTGTGGTGAGAAGTCTGATCGCGCGAGCGCTTCAGCTTCCCATGCACTTCTTGACGTAGCTTTTCTTGGCCGCGCCCGAGAGCGGCTTGCCTTCGGCGCTCTTGGCGTTGGTCTCGCAGCACTTCTTCATGAAGCTCGACTTGGCGGCGCCAGCCAACGGCTTGCCGTCGGCGCTGACGGCGTTGCAGGACTGCGCCAGTGCGGGGCCGGCGGCAAACAGGGTCAACACGGCAATCAAAGACAGGCTTTTCATGGTCGTCTCCCGGAGGTTGGGCGCTCAGCGTACCTGAACCCATCGCGCTGACAACGCCCCAAAGGCAAAATTGTTTGCTTGCGCCCGGCCCGCCGCAGCACGAATCGCCCGCAAAACCGGCCGGCGCAACCCAGCTTTGCTCCCGCGCCGTTTTACTTCGCCCCCGCCAGCCCCTAAACGACGGCACATGTCGAAACCGCCGTCCGATCCCCGCCTCGTGGGCTTCCTGCTGCTCGTCATCACCATCTTCGCCTGGGGGCTGAACTGGCCGGCGGTGAAGGTGCTGCTGCTGGAATGGCCGCCGTTCTTCTCCCGAGGCGTGGCCGGAGTCACGGCGGCTGTCCTGCTTGCCGGCATCGCGCTCTGGCGCGGCGAGAACCTCGCGGTCCCGGCGCGCTTCTGGCCCCGGCTCGGCTTCGCCGCTTTTACCAACGTCTTCGCCTGGATGGGGTTCGGCACGCTGGCGATGAAGTACCTGCCGATCAGCGAGGCGGCGCTATTGGCCTACACCATGCCAATCTGGACCATGCTGTTCGCCTGGCCGGTGCTCGGCGAGCGGCCGACCTTGCGCGGCGTCGCGGCGCTGGTGCTTGCCTTCGCCGGCCTCGCGGTACTGTTCAGCGGCCAGAGCCTCGCCTTCGATCAGACCAAACTCATCGGCGTGGTGACGGCGCTAAGTTGCGCCATCCTGTTCGCCTTCGGCAGCGTTACCGCACGAACGCCGATCCCGCTGGGGCGGTTCGGGTTGGTGGCCTGGCAACTGATGCTCGGCTGCGTTCCGATGATCGTGATCGGGCTGATCTTCGAGCACCCGGATTTCGGTGCGTTGTCGCCGCGCGGCTGGGCGCTGATGCTCTACATGACGCTGGGACCGATGGCGATCGCCTACGTCACCTGGTTCGGCGCGCTGAGCCGCCTCAGGCCGGCGGCGGCCACCACCGGTTCGCTCGGCGTGCCGGTGGTCGGCGTCTGTGCCGGCGCGCTGTTTCTCGGCGATCCCTTTGGTGCGCGTGAAATCATCTCGCTGGTGCTGACGCTCGCCGGTGTCGCGCTGGCGCTGCGCCGCGATCCGCCGCTGGTGGAATAACGCGCGGCTTACGCCTGCTGGATCAGTTTCAGCACCGCGGAGAGTTGCAGGCTGCGTTTGCCAGCGAGTGCGGTCGCTTCCAGTTCCGCGCCCTTCGCGTCATAGCGGCCGGAGAAACCAATGCCGACTTCATGGCCGCCGAACACCGGAACCTGCCCGCGCGACGGCGTATGCTCCTGATTGACAATCTCGCCTTTCCAGCGACCGCCGGCGCACGCGTATGAGCCGAGATAGTAGAAGAACGCATCGCCACCGAGGATGCGGCCGTCATGCAGCAGCATGATCCCCGACAGTCCACCGTCGATGCTGTCGAGCGCCCGGATATGGATGGAATAGAGGCCGTTGACGATATCGCCGTCATGCCGTGCCACCGGCGCGGGCACGATCCGATCGTCGATAGGTGTCATTACTGACCAGAAACGCGCGCCGGGCATCGCTTCGGTGCTGCCCTTGAAGCGAACGACGCCGCCGCTTTCGCTGCCGCGCGCATGGAGCGTGGCGATATCCTTGCCCAGCAGCGGCTTGTAGTTGGGATCGAAGTTATGACGCTCGGTAATGATCTCGGCGACGATTTCGCCGTCGACGACATGATAGGTGCCGGTATGCGCGAAGCCTGAATTGCCGCCGAGCAGCTTGCCGGCATCGGCGTACAACACGCTGCGGCCGACCGCATCGTTGATTCCGTACTCGCAGCTGTAGAGTCCCCGCAGCACCGAGCCATCCCCTCGCCGCTCGCGCCGGATCGACCGGCGCTTGCTTGTCTTATCCCAGAATGTCCCTGTCACAGGTCCGCGCGGCAAGGCAAGAAAATTTCCGGAACGTCCCCGGTCACGTCGCCGCAGACGTCCCGTGTGATGCTTCCGTGATTGCACCAAGGCTTTGCGCCATCATAGTCGCGACACGTTCACGAAACGACTCCATTTCGTTCTAAAAGAACGAATCGTGCTGGCCGCAAATCACCGGAATCAGCCTTTAACAAAACCTTTCATTGCGGATTGTCGCGCACCCACTGCAACAGCGCGACGTTGATCTCGCGCGGATAACAATGGCTGAGATCGTCGATCTCGCGATAGCCGACATCGGCGCCCGCGGCGGCAAGGGACTCGGCGGCGCGACGTGCGACTTCGACAGGAAACATCCAGTCGCGCGCGCCGTGGGTGATGCGGATCGGCAGTCCGTTGATACGTTCCGCGTCGGCCATCGTCGCCATCATCGGATGAAAGGTCGCCGATGCCGGCGCGAGATGTGTGAAGCGTGACGCGCCTTCAAGTCCGCTGACATAACAGAACGTGCCGCCGTCGCTCATGCCGGTCAGCAGCAGTCGTGTCGGATCGATCCGCCAGCGCGCGCTAACATCGTCGAGAATGCGATGCAGGTTCGGCGTGTCGGCGTCATTGCCCATCAGCGCCCAGGTTCGTCCCGTCGCGGTCGGCGCCACCACGATGGCCTCAAAACTCCGCGCGTCGCGCAGCCAGCTCCACAGAAACGCGCGGCCGTGGCCGCTGCCGCCATGCAACGCCATCACCAGCGGCAGCGGGCGTTCCCGCGAATAGCTTTCCGGCACATAGAGCGAATAGCCGCCGCGACTGCCGCGTTCGTTGTCGAAGTGCATCACGCCGGTTTCGCCCGCGCGCGGCGGCTGTGCGGCCGAGGCGACGATGTCAGCGTCGCCACGCAACGACGGATCGAGGTAGAATCTGTTGACGAGGGGATCGTTTGAGGCGAGCGGATACAGCGCCTCCAGCGCGCGCGGCAGAAAACGCAGCGCGCCATAGATCGCGTAGAGATCGTCGCCGTTGGCCAGCGCCGTTCGCATGGCGTCGAATGCCGATAGCGCAAGACGCGCCGAGATCACGGCGGGTTCGTCTTCGCCATCGACGCCATGCAGCGCCTCGCGCAACGCGTCGTCCGGCGTGCCCATAGCGGCGAACATCTGGTCGAATGTCATCGGATCGAGATGCCGCCCGACGAATTCCAGCACCGTCAACGCGCGCGACAGCGGCGGCAGGATCGTGGCGGTCTCGCGCATCATGCACCTACTCCCGAGGCTTCAGTCTGATTGAAGCGCAGGCAGTCAGACTAACCACATCCGCGAAGGCCGGCCATGACGACGTTGTCTTACGGTTGGATGCTTTCAGTCTCGCTCAACCGCCCAAACTCAAGCCCGTGTAATTCTCCGCGAGGCTGGTCTGCGCCGCTTTTGAGCCCGAGAGATAATCGAAGTCGGCGCGCTGGATACGGCGGCCGAAGGCACCAGTTTCCGGGAAAGTGTGCAGCAGCGTCGTCATCCACCATGAGAAGCGTTCGGCCTTCCAGATGCGCGCCAGCGCCTTCTTCGAATAGCCGTCGAGCCCGGCGCTGGATTTCTCCGCATAGAACTCGGTCAGCGCCTCGCCCAGCATCGCGACGTCGCTGACAGCCAGATTTAGCCCCTTTGCGCCGGTCGGCGGCACAATGTGGGCGGCGTCACCCGCCAGGAACAGCGCGCCGAACCGCAACGGCTCGGCGACGAAACTGCGCAGCGGCGCGATGGATTTTTCAATCGAAGGTCCGGTGTGCAGGCTCTCCGCCGCCGCCGGATTGATCCGCCGCCGCAACTCGTCCCAGAAGCGGTCGTCGGACCAGTCCTCGGCCTTCTCGCCCTCCGGCACCTGCACGTAGTAGCGACTGCGCGTCGGCGAGCGCATCGAGCACAGCGCGAAGCCGCGCTCGTGATGCGCGTAGATCAATTCATCGGAGACAGGCGGGCGGTCCACCATGATGCCGAGCCAGCCGAACGGATAGTGCCGGTCGAACAGGCTCAGCGCCTTTTCCGGGATGCTGGCGCGGGACACGCCGTGAAAGCCGTCGCATCCCGCGATAAAATCGCAATCGAGGCTGTGGGTTGCGCCGTCCTTGCGCCAGGTGACGCGCGGGTGCACACCGTCGAAGTCGTGCAGCGCGACGTCCTCGGCCTCGTAGATCGTGGTCAGGCCGGAGGCTTTGCGCGCATCCATCAGATCGTGGGTCACCTCGGTCTGGCCGTACACCGTGACATGGCGGCCGACCAGTCCGGTGAAATCGATGTGCTGGATATCGCCATCGAAACACAGGTCGACGCCGTGATGGATCAGGCCCTCGGCATGCATCCGCGCGCCCACTCCCAACCGGTCCAAAAGATCGGCGGTGCCCTGCTCCAGCACGCCGGCGCGAATGCGCGACAGCACATACTCGCCGCTCTTGCGCTCGAGGATGACGTTGTCGATGCCGGCTTTCTCGAGCAGGCGTCCCAGCATCAAACCGGCCGGGCCAGCCCCGATAATCGCGACCTGCGTGCGCATGACAAATCCTCCCCGGCTCGCTTCTCACTCCGCTCACGATGTTGATCGGACGCGGCCGCGCTGCCAATGGACAGAACCGGCAAACGAGGGGATAATTCGAACATCGAGGAGACGATGTCCGCCATCCCCACCTACGCGCTCTACGGCGAACAGGGCTACGATTCCAGCCCGGACTGGCTGCACTGGGAGACCGTGCTGTCGCGCTCGCGCCTCCATGGCTTTCGCATCGCGCCGCATCGTCACGAACAATTTTTCCAGATCCTGCACCTGACCGGCGGCACCGCCGAGGTCACCATGGATAACGTCATCGAACGCATCGCGCCGCCGGCGGTGATCGCCATTCCGGCGCTGCCGGTGCACGGCTACGTGTTCTCGCCGGACGTCGAGGGCGTAGTGGTGACCTTGTTCGAACGCGACGTCCGCGAGGCACTGGCGCCGGCCCCGGATGTCGATACCTGTCTGCGCCGGCCCCATATCCTGCACGGCCCGAGCGACGAGATCGCGCAGGTCGGGCAAGAGATCGCGGCGCTGATCGCGGAAGCCGACCTGCGCGCACCGGGCCGCGCCATTGCCATGCGTGCGCGGATCGGCTCGACCTTAGCGGCGATCTATCGCGCCGTGCTCGCTACCGCCGAGCCGTTGCAGAACAGCGGCGGGCGCGCGCAACGCCACGCGCAGGCGTTTCATCGCCTGGTAGAGCGCGAGTATCGCCATCATCGGCCGATCAGCTTCTACGCCAGCGCGCTCGGCATCACGCCGCCGCATCTCAACCGGATCTGCCAGTCGGTGCTCGGCGCATCGGCACTGAAGGTGATCGAACGGCGGCTGTTGCTGGAAGCCAAGCGCTACCTGACGTTCTCGTCGCTCAGCGTCAAGGAAATCGCCGCCCTGCTCGGCTATGCCGATGCCGGTTATTTCAACCGCATGTTCCGACGCGAGACCGGTGTGGCCCCCGGCAAATTCCGGCAAGACCGTTGAAAGGGATTTTACGCGGCCGCTTCCAGCTCGGCGTCGAGGTCGGCGATGACGTCCTCGAATGCCGAGATCGCAGCCTGGACCGCGGCGATGCGCATCAATTCTTCCGTGCTCACCGCGCCTTTGCGCTTCTGCAAGGCGACGACCATATCCCGCCGCAGCTCCTTGAGCTGAACGAGCGGCAAACCGTGATCCGGCAAATCCCGCAGCATGATGACGTCCCAGCCTCCATATTGGAGTGGTGATAGGCTAGCGGGACTTCTCTGAAGTTAGTTTAGAAATATCCGGAAAACTTTAGCGATCGGATTGGAGGATGATCATGGGAGGAAAAGTCATCGTCGTCACGGGAGCATCCGGCGCGCTCGGGGCCGCCGTGGTCGCCGCTTTGCGTGCGCGGGGCGATCGCGTCGGTGCCATCGACCACGCCGCGTCCACCACGGCCCCGACCGCCGAGCTGTTTCGCGCGGGCGGGGTCGATCTGTCCAATGCAACGCCGGCCGCCGCCGCCATCGATGCCGTGGCGCGCCATTTCGGGCAGCTCGACGGCCTCATCAACGTCGCCGGCGCATTTGCCTACGAGACGGTCGCGGACGGCGATCCGTCGACATGGTCGCGGCTCTACGCCATCAACGTGCTGACCGCCCTGCACGCCTCGCGTGCGGCGATCCCGTATCTGGTGAAATCGGCTGCGGGGCGCATCGTCAATGTCGGCGCGATGGGCGCGCTGCGGGCGGGTGCCGGCATGGGACCTTACGCTGCCTCCAAGGCCGGCGTGCATCGGCTGACGGAGGCGCTCGCCGCCGAACTGAAGGGCAAGGTGACAGTCAACGCCGTGCTGCCCTCCACCATCGATACACCCGCCAACCGCCGCGACATGCCGGACGCCGATTTCACCGCCTGGGTGACGCTGGACGAACTGGCGGCGGTGATCCTGTTCCTGACCAGCGACGCCGCCAGCGCCGTGACCGGGGCGCTACTGCCGGTCGCCGGCCGGGTCTGAACCGCAACCGACCAACCAGCCAGGGAGACCCGCATGATCCTCGTGACCGGCAGCGTCACCGCCCGCCCGGAGACGTTCGACGAAATTCTCAAGCTCAGCCTCGACCACGTCCGCCGCTCCCGCGCCGAACCGGGCTGCATCTCCCATGCGGTCCACACCGACTGCGAGAACCCGTTGCGGCTGGTGTTCGTCGAACGATGGGCCGATCGTCAGACCCTCCTCGCTCATTTCGGGGTTCCGGCGTCGCGCGATTTCGTCAAGGCGCTGCAATCTCTCGCCGCCGAGGCGACCCCGATCGACATCTACGACGCCACCCGCATCGAGAAATTGTGAAATCCCGAACTGGTGCGGGAACTATTGAATCTCATCCTCATTCTATCCGGTCATCGAACCGGCATCGGCGGCGCGCCTGAAAACGTTGAGTTCCAAGCCTGCATGGCAGCGTTGCGGCACTGCTTATATTGCATTGCAACATGTTTTCCGGTACCTTCTCCGAGACGATTCAGAGGCGGACGGACAATGAGCGACAACTGGATGACCAAGTATGGTTCCCGTCGGGTGCGGCGTGACCCGCCGACGCTGGAAGAGGCCATTTTCGCGGCCATGGGCATTACCGACAATGCCGAGGAGCAGGCGGAAATCGCCGCCTCGCTGATGGGCCTGCCGCTTGCCGCTGTCCAAACCGAGGTTCGCAAGGTCAGCCGCACCGCGGCCCGCACCCAGCAGGTGATCGCCGGCGAACCCGGCGCCCAGCGTACCGTCGTGGTGGAACGCCGCACCGTACGCCGCTTCGGCAACGACCGCCGCCCCGGCATGTAAATCAACCGATCACGGAAAAGCCCCGCATCCGACCGGATGCGGGGCTTTTCTTTTGTTAATGCGATTTCTCGAATTAATCAGATAATCGTCTGATTAAACGTGATTTACCTGCTCGCGCGCGGGATCGGCGAGCGCCAGCCGTACATCCGCAGCCACCATTTCCAGTAGTCACGGTTGAAGCGGGCAACAGCCTGGGTAAAGGCCGCCGGCGCCGCGAATGCGTCGGCGGGATTGAAGCGCGGCGCGGCCGCCGGCGTCGGCTGCTTGCGCAGATCGATCTCGCCGGTCGATTCGCCATGACGGAACGTCAGATGCGCGCCGAACTTGTTGGCAAGCGAGCGCATGGCTTCGTTCTGCGCCCCGGTGGTGACGCGCAGGCTGACATAGCCCCTGCGCTTGCCCTCCGCGATCAGGCGGCGGAACAACACGCTGCCCAGCCCCTTGCGGCGCACCTTGCGCTCGACGCTGAAGGCGACCTCGGGGAGCGGACTGTGCTCGCCGTCTTCCGGATGCAACTCGGCAGCCGCCAGCACCTCGCCGCCCTCAAGATAGGCGATGACGATGGTACCGTCGGTCGCGCACTTGGCGGCGTAGCGCTCGATGAAACTTTCGTCGGCAAAACCGTTGAACCGGTCGTGGCGGCTCTCAGTGTCCAGACGCAATAGGTGTTCGCGCAGCAACGGCATCTCGTGCCGATCCAGCCGCCTGATAGTGCCCGGCAAGCCGATCGCGATGGTATCGTCGCGCATGATCCAGTCTCCTTTGTTGGCAGTGCCCTTCCAGGAGGCGTCTTCCCTAGACCTTGGATATTGTGCGTTGCACCATCTTTTCAATAGGCAAAATTGTCTCAAATTGCGGCAGGGTGTCGCGGCCGAATCATTAACCACAACAATTTGTTAGCAAATGACCTGAATCTCAATTTCGCCACATCCCAAAATCTTTGGCCCATAAGCGAAATTTGAATTCAGGGCTTTGTTGTGACCCCGTCAAAGCACCATTTGGGTCTGTGTCACCACGGCGACCAGTTTGCCGTCCGCGCCCTCGATTCGGGTCTGCCAGACCTGCGTGCGGCGGCCCCGGTGTACCGGCGTGGCGGTCGCGGTGATCGTGGTCCCCTCCTTGGCCCCGCCGACGAAGTTGGTTTTGCTTTCGATGGTGGTGGTGCCCTTGGCGTCCGCCGGCAGGTTGATGACCGTCGCCGCCGCGCCAACCGAATCCGCGAACGCCATGACCGCTCCGCCATGGATGGTATGGCCGAGCGTGCACAAGTCCGGCCGCACCAGCATCCGCGCCACCACCCGCTCCGGCTCGGCTTCGACGAAGGTGACCCCCTTCAATTCCGCGAACGGCATCTTCATCGCATTGATCTTGTCGAGCAGGGTCACGTTGCATCTCCCGTTTGTCGTTGCGGCCGCACCGCCGATCTTGCGGTAAAGGTGACCATCCGAATTCACCGATGACAAGTCCGTTGTTCATTGGGCATATGCGCCTGATGCGTCAGTTTCCGCCGCACCGCATCGTCTGTCTCACCGAGGAAACGGTGGAGACATTGTACCTGCTCGGCCAGCAGGACCGCATTGTCGGCGTGTCCGGCTATGCCGTGCGCCCGCCGCAGGTCCGCCGCGAGAAGCCGCGCGTTTCCGCCTTCATTTCCGCCGACGTGCCGAAAATCCTGGCGCTCGAACCCGATCTCGTTTTCACGTTTTCCGATTTGCAGGCCGAAATCGTCGCCGATCTGATCCGCGCCGGGGTCGCGGTTCATGCATTCAATCAGCGCGACATCGCCGGCATTCTGGCGATGATCCGCACGGTCGGTGCGTTGATCGGCGCGCCCGCTCCGGCCGACCGCCTCGCCACGCAGTACGAGCAACGGCTCGCGGCGATCGCGGTGGCGGCGCGCGGCAAGCCCCGGCCCCGGGTATATTTCGAGGAGTGGGACGATCCGCTGATCGGCGGTATCGGCTGGGTGTCGGAATTGATCGAGATCGCCGGCGGCGAGGATATTTTTGCCTCGCTCCGCTCGCGGAAGGCGGCGAAGGATCGCATCCTCGATCCGGATGCAGTGCGCGCCGCCGCGCCGGACGTCATCCTCGCCTCATGGTGCGGCAAGAAGGTTGTCGTCGACAAAATCCGGCAACGGCCGGGATGGGACACGATCCCGGCGGTGCGCGACAACCGCATCGTCGAGATCAAGTCGCCGCTGATCCTGCAACCGGGACCGGCCGCGCTGACCGATGGCCTCGATGCCATCGTCGCTGCGCTGCGGTCCTGATCTAGAGCGGCTCGACGCCGCACCATTCGGCGATGAACAGTGCCGTCGCCTTGGTCGATTTTCGCAGCGAGTCGAGATCGACGTATTCGTTGAAGCCGTGCATCGCCGCGCCCGACGCGCCGAAGCACAGCGCCGGAATGCCGGCGTTGAGGCCGTAGAACCGCGTATCGGTCAGCGCCGTGAAGGCGCGATCCGGCACCGCGCCGCCATAGACCGCGTCGAACGCCTTGGCGAACGCCGCTTCCGGCGCCGCCGAGTTGGTCAGTTCATAGCCTTCCGACAGAAAGCCCGACCACTCCACCTGCGGCGGGTTGTTCGACAGGAAGCGATGGTCGCGCGCGGCATCGGCGATACAGGCCAGAATCTCCTTCTGGCATTCGGCGATCGACCAGCCGGGCAGCACCGCGATCCGGCAATCGACATCGCACCACGCCGGCACGCTGGACGCCCAGTCGCCGCCCTTGATGATGCCCGGGTTGAAATTGATCGGGTGATTGACGTCCTTGAAGTGCTTGTCGTTCACCGCGCGCTTGTTCCACTCGATTTCGAGTTTCTCCATCGCGTGGATCAGGTGATAGGCGGCCATGATGGCGTTGGAGCCCGCGCCCGCCTCGAACACATGCACCGGGAAACCGCGCACGCGAATGCGGAACCAGATCACGCCGACCTGCGAGCGGATCATCTCGCCATTGGTCGGCTCCGGAATGAAACAGGCATCGGCGCGATAGCCGCGCTGAATGGTCGAAAGTGCACCGACGCCGGTGCTCTCCTCCTCGATCACCGACTGAAAGTGAATCCGCGCGGTCGGTTTCAGGCCGGCAGCCTTGATGGCATCGAGCGCGTAGAGCGCGGCGATGGTGCCGGATTTCATGTCGCACGCGCCGCGACCGTACATTTTGCCGTCCTTGATGGTCGGCTGGAACGGCGGCGTCTCCCACATGTCGAGCGGCCCCGCCGGCACCACGTCGCAGTGGCCCTGGATGATCAGCGACTTGCCGGCCTCGGTCGCCGGCCGGTAGGTGCCGACCACGGTGCGGGCGCGCGAAAAATCATGTTCGATGGGACCGTAGCCGCGCAGATCCTTGAGGTCGTCGAGATTGATGCGCCAGTCGTCGACCTCGTAGCCACGCGCGCGCAACAGATCGCCGATCAGATCCTGACAAGGCCCTTCCGCGCCGCGCGTACTGGGAATGGCAACGAGTTGCCTGGTGGTTTCCAGTTGAGCGTCGAAGCCGGCATCGACGGCATCGAGGATACGTTTCTTGTTGTCGTTGGCGCTCATGGTTCCCCCTGCTGATTGGCACTGGCGGAATGTTTCATCCGCTTCTGGTTCCATCAAACCATATTCCGGTGGGGATTGTCGCGGGATATCAGGCCTATCAGAATCGTATGCAGGCCAATCGATTCGGCCTGCCCGAGCATGATCCCGGAAAGTGGAGACCGGTTTTCGGAGAAGATCATGCAAACGAAAAGTGACCGGTCTGATTCAACGCAGTGGAAACAGACCCTGGACGCTTCAACGCGGAGGAAAGATGCCCATCAACCGCAATGTGCTGATGTTTATTATCGGCCTGCTCGTCGCTGTCGTCGCCGTGCTCGGCTACAAGCAATATCGGGACAGCAAGCAGCCGGACGGCGTCCAGATCAACATCGGCAAGGACGGCCTGAAAATCCAGAACAAGTGATGACTCGCATGCGCCCGTTGAACCTGACGATAATCGGTATGGGGCTCGGCCTCGCCTGCGGTTTGACGCTCCTGGGGAGCGCCACGCGTGCGCGCGCCGAACAGGTCGCGAGCGAGCGGGATATCGTCAATCTGCGGCTCGGCCAGCGTATCCAGGTCGACGACGGCACCTGCCCGACCGGCCAGATCAAGGAAGTGACTGGCGCGCAACTCTCCAGCGCCGGCGTGGTCCGCCGCATCGTCTGCGTCCCGCGCCAGGGCGCGCGGCGCTGACGCCTTTCACATCACGGCCATCACCATCGCGGGCGTGGTGCCCGCGAGCGGCGTACCGCTGTAGCTGAACGTGCCGATGTGGGCCGCATGTTCGGCCGACGACCCTGCCATGCAAGGTCCGACCAGAAACACCGCGAAGGCGAATAAAAAGCTGAACGCGCGCATCTGAGACTCCCGTGTGTTCGACGCCGGCAGCACTGTTCGCTGCTCGTTGCGGCGACCAATAAGCGCCCGGCGTTTCAGACGTTTTGCGTGGGTCGCAGAAAACGGTGTTGTGGTTCGAGCGATTTGTTTCGCCGCCTCCGCCGCGACGAAACAATTGCCCCTTGCCCATGCCTCACAGGCGGGGCGCGGCAGGCATGTCTGGTCAAGCTGACTGCCGCGCCATGCCCGCCGGTTTGATGTTCTGGTTCAGCCGGAAGAAATTCGTCGGATCGTATTTGGTCTTGAGCGCGAGCAGCCGTGCGTAGTTCTCGCCGTAAGCCGCTTCAACGCGCTCCATTCCTTCGTCGCCGAGATTGTTGGCGTAAACGCCGCCGGTCGAAAACGGCCGCATCGCCTCCCATAACCCGCGGGCCCAGCGAATGCGCGCCGCATCCTCCGCCGGATCGTCCCAGATCGAAATCGGGAAGCAATCGTAAGCGGCATCGCGGTTCACATACGGCGTTGCGTTCACCGGCACGCGCGCGATCGCGCCGCCGACCTGCTGCAATACAAGCAGCGATTCCGCCGGAGCGGTCGCGTACGACGCCAGCAGCGTGTCGATCGCCGCGTCGGATAGCTCGCGCAGGAATTGCGCCTTCCAGTAGTAACGGCGGCCGCGTGGAAAAAGCGCATCGCCAGCGGATTGAATATCCACATAGGAGCGTGGCCCCATGTCGTCCTGTAACGGTGTGCCATGCGCGCGCAGCGATTTGACGACCCGCTCGCCTTCGTCGATCGGGCCGATGTAGCAGGCCGAAATGCCGAGCGCCCGCTCGCCCGTCGGCAGGGTCACCAGCGCCGCGTCCAGGCTCAGCTCATCCGGAGCCGACTGCGCAAACGCATGATAGAAGCGCATCGCGTCGTGGGCGCGATCGTAAGCGTGCACCACCGTGCCGGCCAGCAACATCGGGCCGACCGGGAACAGCCGATATTCAAAAGTCGTGACGATTCCGAAATTGCCGCCGCCGCCACGAATGGCCCAGAACAGATCCGGATGTTCAGTCGCGCTCGCCCGCAGCAAACGCCCATCCGCCATCACGATTTCGACCGAGATGAGATTGTCGCAAGACAGGCCATGCTTGCGGCCGAGCTTGCCGAAGCCGCCGCCGAGCGTCAGCCCAGCGATCCCGGTGTCGGCGTTGACGCCCATCGTGGTCGCAAGGTCGTGCGCCTGTGTTGCCCTATCGAACTCGCCGAGATTGAGGCCTGCCTGCGCCCGAGCCGTTCGCCTGACCGGATCGACCTCGATCCGTTTCATGCGCGAGAGATCGACGACCAGCCCGCCATCGCAGACCGACGCGCCGCCGATGTTGTGGCCGCCGGAACGCACGGCAACCAGCAGGGACCGCGCCCGCGCGAAATTCACTGCCGCCACGACATCGTCGGAGCCGGCGCAATAGACGACCGCGGCCGGGTGGCGGTCGACCATGCCGTTCCAGACCTTCCGCGCCTGATCGTAGGCCACGTCGCCGGGGACAACCACCTCGCCCCGGACCGCCCCCCTCAGGGCGGCGGTATCGGACGCTTGCAAGGTCCCTTCTCTATCGTGTCGCTCAGTAAGGCTGGTCACGGTCATGGCGGCCTCCCGATTTGCCGCCAAGTGGCGGCGTTGACGGGCGGAAGCGTCTCATGGGGTCCGATTGCTGGCAAAATCGAATTTCTCAGTCGCCAGATGAGCTGAACTCATCTACGTTCGTGCCATGCGAAAGCTTCCGCCACTGGGGTCCCTTCGCGCCTTCGAGGCCGCCGCAAGGCATATGAGCTTCCGCAATGCCGCCGATGAACTTGGCGTGACGCCGACGGCAATCAGTCATCAGATCAAGATCCTCGAGGAGATTTGCGGCCAGCCGCTGTTCCGTCGTCGACCGCGCCCCCTTGAATTGACAAGGGCCGGCGAGCGACTGTTTCCGGCGCTCAGAAGCGGCTTCGACCTGTTTGCGAGCGCGATCGCCACCGCGTCCCCGCGCGTCAGTCACAAGCGGCTGCGCGTGACCAGTCCCAATGCCTTTGCCAGCCGCTGGCTGGTGCCGCGATTGCCGAGGTGGCGCGAGGCCTATCCAAAGATTCCATTGGAGATCATCGGCACCGACGCGGTGCTGGATTTGCGGGGCGGAGACGCCGATATCGCCATTCGCTATGCGCGGCGCATGCCGCTCGATCTGAGCGGCAAGGAGATTTTCCGCGATACGTTTTTCCCGGTGTGCAGTCCGGAACTACTGACGACGGCACGACGGCCGATCAAGCGCGCTGCGGATATTCTGCACTATCCATTGATCCACTTCGACTGGATGAACCGCGACCGTGACGCGCCGACCTGGTCGCGTTGGCTCGCGATCGCGCGATCGATCGATCCCACCATTCCCGAAACCAACAAGGCATGGGATTTGAGTTTCAGGGAAGAACTGCACGCCATCGATGCCGTGACCGCCGGTGAAGGCATCGCGATCCTGAGCGATGTGGTCGTCGGCCGCGAACTCAAGAGCGGCGTTCTCGTCAAGGCGCACGATCTGTCACTGCCGGGCTACGGCTTCTACGTCCTTCACGCCCCGCATCATCCCGAGCAGCCCAGCATCGAAGCTTTCTCTGCGTGGCTCCGGACCGTTACGTGATCTGATCTGCGCGAAAACATCGTTTCGGCGAGGGCGCCGTGCCCTGCATCTACTTGAAAAAATCGCCGCACTTCTGCACGGCGGTGTCGCTCGCCCCCCAAGGCATGATCGGCACCGACGAAGTCGAGTTCTTCGGTGAGCCGTCGATCAGCTTGTCGGAGTAGACCATGTAGACCAGCGTGTTGCGCTTGGCGTCGCAGCCGCGCACGATCTGCATCTTCTTGAAAAACAGCGAGCGGCGCTGGCTGAACATGTCTTCGCCCTGCTCCATCTTGGTTTTCGCCTTGAAGCGGATCGGCGCGATCTGGCGGCATGACAGCGAAATATCCGAGACCTGCTCGGCAAGCCCGAGCCAGCCCTTGAAGCCGCCCTTTTCCGGCACGGTGAAATGGCAGGCGACCCCTTCCACCTCGGGATCGTCAATACCGTAGGTGGCGAGCTTGTCGTTGGGGCTCATCCACTTGAACACGGTCGATCGCCGGAAGATCAAATCCGGTTCGTCGGCGGCGAAAGCCGACCATGCCGTCAGCAGGGCGAACACCACGACGGCGAGCCCGATCAATTTCGGGCGAAGCTCCCCGCGCTGCCGTTGACCCGATGCCATGAATGTCTCCGTTAACGTAACGCCGCCCATATAGGGTCACCCCCCGTCCATCGGTAGGGGCGGAAGCCGTTAAGGCAATGTGAGGACATTTACCAGATATTTCGCAGCGGCTGAGATCGGGCAGCAGCGCATGAACTCCGGAGGACTGTTGCGACACTAACGATCGAAACCCGTATGTAAGGAAGCGTTGTGTTGCGTATCGAACAGATTCCTGCCGGGGCGTATGCTGAATTCACGTCTGCGTGCGGCCGCCCCGCGCTCTGGGCCACGGCCCTTCTCACCTCCGTGATCGTGCTCGGCAGCCTCGCGCCCGCCGTAGCCCTGCCGCAGGATTTCTGGACCGACGAGATCATCTATGAACCCGCGCCGCCGCGGCCGGTCGTCCCTCGCCGCCACAAGGCGCCTCGCGCCAAAGTGAAGGAAACCGCGGCACCGACGCGCAAGCCGCAGCATCCACTGATCGTCGCGGTCTCGATCAAGAATCAGTCGCTGAAAGTTTATGACGCCAACGGTCTGTTCGCCGAAGCGCCGGTGTCCACTGGAATGACCGGCCATTCGACGCCGCTCGGCATCTTCAGTGTGATCCAGAAGAACAAGTGGCATCGCTCCAATATCTATAGCGGCGCACCGATGCCTTACATGCAGCGGCTGACCTGGTCCGGCATCGCCATGCATGCCGGCGCGCTGCCGGGCTATCCCGCCTCGCACGGCTGCATCCGCATGCCGAATCAATTCGCGACGCAGATATGGAACTGGACCCGCATGGGCGCGCGCGTCGTGGTCACGTCCGGCGAGGTCAGCCCGGTCGCGTTCGCGCACCCGCTGCTGATCACGCAGAAGCCAACGCCGCAAGTCGCGCCTCCCGCCGACGCCTCGGTGCCCTCGGCCGACGCCAAGCCCGCCACGCCGGCGTCGCTGATCAACGCGGCCGTCGATGCCGGGAAAAGTACGAATGCCACCACGACGGCCATCGCCATCGATCTGAAGGATCTGCGGCCGACGCTGACGCCGCATACCGGCGGCGCAGCCGAGCCGACCACGACCGGCCTCGCCGCCGACAAGCCAACCAAGGTGGCCGACGCCAGCGCCACGATCGCGCAACCGAGCACGCCGGCCACCCTCATCGATGGCGGCGCTGCGACGTCCGGCAACGATGCCGCGCCCGCGATTGCCGCTGCTCCGCCCGCGCCGAAGCGCACCGGACCGATCGCCGTCTTCATCAGCGGCAAGGACAGTAAGCTCTACGTCCGGCAGAACTTCGAGCCGCTGTTCGACGCACCGATCACCGTTGCATCAAGCGACCGCCCGCTCGGCACTCACCTCTTCACCGCGCAACGCGACGGCGACAAGATGGAAACGTTCCGCTGGTCGGCGATGTCGATGCCGGTCGAGGTGCGATCAAAGGCTGTGAGCCATCATGCCGCCAAGCGGCGGCAGAACATCGGCGCCATCGACACCGAGCCGACACCGACCACCGACAGCGCGACCGAGGCACTGGATCGCCTGACTATTCCCGCCGAGACCATGACGCGGCTCGCCGAAGCACTCACCAGCGGAAGCTCGATCATCGTCTCGGATCAGGCGCTCGATCGCAGTGAAACCGGCCAGGGCACCGACTTCATCGTGCCGCTGCGTTAAAGTGTCGGTGTAGCGCGGCAACGGCGCCATTGCCGCGCCCCGCCGAATCAGCCCCTCTTATGCTGTTTGCGCGGGCGTCACCGCCACGGCTCGCCGCGCCGCCAGCCAATCGGAGGGTCCCATGCGCATCGCGGCAGCCTTCATCGTTGCAGGAGCGTTCGTGCTTGGCGCGAACAGTGCCGTGTGGTCGCAAACCGCAGCCACGAAACCCGCAGCGGCTCCGGCGACGAACGCGGCCACTCCCGCCGCGGCCCCTGCGGCCACGCCCGCACCAGCCACGAAAGCCGCCTGCGCCAATCCGGATGCGCTCGGCATCAGCCGCATCGTCGAGATCGACACCACCGGCGGGCCGGGCTTCGGCTTCGAGCATTTCAAGCAACTCGACTTCCTGCGCGACAAGGAAGTGGTGCTGACCTTCGACGACGGCCCGTGGCCGAACAACACGCCCGCGGTGCTGAAGGCGCTGGCCGACCAGTGCACCACCGGAATCTTTTTCGCGATCGGCAAGCATGCCACCTACCATCCGGAAATCCTCAAACAGGTTGCAGCCGCGGGCCACACCGTCGGTGCGCATACGTGGTCGCACGCCAACCTGAACGGCAAGAAGATGACCGAGCAGGCGGCGAAGGACGAGATCGAGAAAGGTTTTAGCGCGGTGAAGTGGGCGCTCGGCGCCTCGCCCGCGCCGTTCTTCCGCTTCCCGGCGCTTCAGCATCCGCCGGCGATGGTGACTTATCTCGGCACCCGCAACATCGCGATGTTCTCCTGCGATATCGACTCGTTCGACTTCAAGTCGCGCAACGCCCAGCAGGTCATCGACACGGTGATGAAGAAGCTGGACAAGCTCGGCAAGGGCATCATCCTGATGCACGACTTCCAGAAGCACACCGCCGAAGCCTTGCCGGAACTGTTGCGCAGGCTGAAAGCCGGCGGCTACAAGGTGGTGAAGATGCGCGCCAAGGCGCCGGTGGAAACCATCGCGCAGTACGACGAGGAACTGCTCAAGAGCGTCAAGCTGCCGACCGTCAGCACCCGGCCGATTTCCAGCGTCGTCAAGACGGTGACGGAATAGCGCGCGTCAAGTTGTGAAAGGGGTATCAGTATCGTGACGTTGTCGTTGCGTATCGAAGGCTACGTCATCCTGTCCGCCAACGGCATGCTCGCCGATGCCAACCACGTGATGCCGCCCAAACTGAAGTTCGACGGCGACCAGCAGTTCTTCAACGATGCGCTCGATAACGCGGACCTCGTGGTCCACGGCCGCAACTCCGGCGAGGAGCAACCTAATTCGCCAAAGCGCACGCGGATCGTCCTGACGCGCAGCGTGAAAACACTCGCACCCGATCCGTCCAACCCGAAAGCGACGTTGTGGAATCCGGCCGGCGCGCCGTTCGATGCGGCCTGCCAACGCGCGGGCGTCACCAGCGGCACTGTTGCCATCATCGGCGGCCCGACCGTGTTCGGCCTGTTCCTCGATCGCTTCGATACGTTCTGGCTGTCGTTCGCACCGCATGTCCGCATTCCCGGCGGCGAGCCGGGCCTGCCCGGCGTCCCCGCCCGCACGCCGCAACAGGTGCTGGCGGCGCATGGACTGCACGCGACAGAGACCCGCGTCCTCGACGCGGTGAACGACGTCAACGTGACAGCGTGGCGGCGGTGACCCCGCGACGAGATCAGTAGGTGTCCGACGTCGACCCGGCATAGGCCGGCATCGCCTTCGGGCGGCCGCCGATCCCGACGATGATCAATAGCCCGCCGATCAGCGACAGGTTCTTCAGCGCCTGGATCAGGTTGCTCTTCGCATCCGGCCAGGCCTGATTCCAGAAATCGTGGAAGTAGAACGTCGCGGCGATCACGAACAGCACCAGCAACACCGCGAACACCCGCGCGCCGAGATTGAAGGCGATCGCCAGCCCGCCGACCAGCTCCAGCGCACCGGTTGCGATGGCCAGCATGTGCGCCATCGGCATTCCGGTCACGCCTTCCAGTTGCGTCACATAGTCGGCGACCGCCGCCGGCATCGCCACCTTCGCGGCGATGGCTTCCGTCGTGCCCGCGAGATCGAGCAAATGCAACGCGCCGGAAACGATGAACAGGATCGCAAACAGAAAACGGCCGACCGAGATGAAAGCTGGCATCATCGCCTCACGGGCACCACCGATGCCCAGCGCACCGGTGGACCGAGTATGGGCTGCGATTTCGGTTTTTCCTATCCCTTTGGATGGAGGTACGCCTTAGTCGTACGCGAATAGTTCCAGACTGGACATCGGGTATATCCGTTCATCGTCATGGCCGGGCTCGTCCCGGCCATCTACGTCTTGCTTGCTGAGCTCCAGAAAAGACGTGGATGCCCTGGACATAGGCGAGCGGAAGCGACGCCGTTCTTCGAACGGCCACACCCGGGCATGACGACGTTGAGAGCAGTCGAGTTACACTTCCGTCAACCGGTCAGGGTGACGTGACCGCTAACGCGACCTCACCCGAACAATGTCGGCTGCTGACGCCCTGCCCGGTCCTGCGCCTCGACAGCCGCGACCGCCGTCATGTTGAGGATACCGCGCGCGGTCACCGAGGGGGTCAGGATGTGCGCAGGCCGCGCCGGGCCGATCAGGATCGGGCCGACCGGCAGGCCATCCGCCAGTTCCTTGACCATCTGATAGGCGACATGCGCGGAATCGAGGTTCGGCATCACCAAGACGTTGGCGACGCCTTCCAGCCGCGACTGCGGCAGCACGTAGTCGCGCTTGATCTGCGACAGCGCGGTGCCGCCTTGCATCTCGCCGTCGGCCTCGATCTCGGGATGGCGCTCCTTCAACAGCGCGGTGGCGCGGCGCATCTTGCGCGCGGACTCGGTGTCGTAGCTGCCGAAATCCGAATGCGAGACGAACGCGATCTTCGGCTTGATGCCGAAGCGCTGCACATGCGCCGCCGCCGATGCCGCGATCTCCGCCAGTTCCTCGGCGGTCGGATTGGCGCGCACCTGCGTATCGGCAAGGAAGAACGAGCCCTTCGACGTAATCATCAAGGACAACGCCGCGAAATCGCTGACGCCGGGACGCGCGCCGATGATCTCGCGCACGTGGCGCAGATGGCTCATGAAGCGGCCTTCGACGCCGCACAGCATCGCATCCGCCTCGCCGCGCACCACGGCCAGCGCGGCGATCACCGTGGCGTTGGTGCGCACCATGGTGCGCGCCGCGTCGGGCGTCACGCCATGCCGCCCCGCCGCGTCGATATAGCTCTGCACGTAGGAGCGATAGCGCGGATCGTCTTCCGGATTGACCAGATCGAAATCATGCCCCGGCCGGATCACCAGACCGAGCCGCGCGATGCGTGCATTGATGACGGACGGACGCCCGACCAGGATCGGCCGCGCCAGCTTTTCCTCCAGCACCGCCTGCGTCGCGCGCAGCACGCGCTGGTCCTCGCCCTCGGCATAGATCACGCGCACCGGCTGCGTACGCGCCTTGCTGAACACCGGCTTCATGATCAGGCCGGAGCGGAAGGTGAAGCGTTCGAGACGTTCGCGATACTGTTCGAAATCGACGATCGGCCGCGTTGCGACGCCGGAATCCATCGCCGCCTTGGCGACAGCCGGCGCGATGCGCAGGATCAGGCGCGGATCGAACGGCGACGGGATCAGCGAGCCCGGACCGAAACCATGCACCTCGCCGCCGTCGCCGCCCGGCACGGCGGCATCCGACGGCGCCTCGCGCGCGAGCTGCGCGATGGCATCGACCGCCGCGCGCTTCATCTCCTCGTTGATCGCGGTGGCGCCGACATCGAGCGCGCCACGAAAGATGAAGGGGAAGCAGAGAACGTTGTTCACTTGGTTCGGGAAGTCCGAACGGCCGGTACAGATCATCGCGTCGGATCGCGCCTTGCGCGCATCGTCCGGCATGATCTCCGGCGTCGGATTGGCGAGCGCCAGCACCAGCGGCTTGTCCGCCATGCGCTTGACCATTTCGGGCTTCAGCACGTTGGGGCCGGACACGCCGAGGAAAATGTCGGCGCCGTCGATGACGTCGTCGAGCACGCGCTTGTCGGTCTTCTGCGCGTAGACCGATTTCCAGCGGTCCATATGCTCGTTGCGGCCGTCATAGACGAGGCCGTCGAGATCGCAGATCCAGATGTTCTTGCGCTGCGCGCCGAGCGCCACCAGCAGGTTGAGACAGGCGATAGCGGCCGCGCCCGCGCCGGTGCCGACGATCTTGCAGTCGGCCAGTTTCTTGCCGTTGAGCAGCAGCGCGTTGGTGACGGCGGCGGCGACGATGATCGCGGTGCCGTGCTGGTCGTCGTGGAATACCGGGATCTTCATGCGCGCCTTGAGCTGCGCCTCGATCTCGAAGCAGTCCGGCCCGCTGATGTCTTCGAGGTTGATGCCGCCGAAAGTCGGCTCCAGCGCCGCCACGGTCTCCACCACGCGCTCGACGGTGTTGGCGGCGATCTCGATGTCGAACACATCGATGCCGGCGAACTTCTTGAACAGCACCGCCTTGCCTTCCATCACCGGCTTCGATGCCAGTGGGCCGATATTGCCGAGACCGAGCACCGCCGTGCCGTTGGAGACGACGGCGACGAGGTTGGCGCGGGTGGTGAGGTTGGCGGCTTCCAGCGGATCGGCCGCAATGGCTTCGCACGCCGCCGCGACGCCGGGGCTGTAGGCCAGCGCCAGATCGCGCTGGTTGGCGAGCGGCTTGGTCGCCTGGATTTCCAGCTTCCCCGGTCGCGGCAATTGATGGAATGCGAGGGCCGCCGATTTCAGATCGTCAGAACTCTGTGTCGTCACCGTACCCTCGCCTCCGCTTGCACGTCCGTCTCCCCCGTCGTCCCCGCGCAGGCGGGGACCCATAACCCCTGCACGTCGTCGTGATCAAAGAAGCAACAACGAGTGATCCTTTCCAACCATCGACGACACGACGTATGGGTCCCCGCCTTCGCGGGGACGACGATCTTCATGTTGCGCTTCGGCGCAAAACACTCCTGCTCACTTCTCCGGCAGATTGAGCCGGATGTGCAATTCGCGAAGCTGCTTCGGCGTGACGTCGGACGGCGCCCCCATCAGCAGGTCTTCCGCGCGCTGGTTCATCGGGAACAGCGAAATCTCGCGCAGGTTGGTGGTGCCGCACAACAGCATCACCATACGGTCGACGCCCGCCGCCATGCCGCCATGCGGCGGCGCGCCGTACTGGAACGCGCGATACATGCCGCCGAAGCGCTCGATCACGGTCTCCTCGCCGTAACCCGCGATCTCGAACGCCTTCACCATGGCTTCCGGCTTGTGATTGCGGATGCCGCCCGAGGCGATCTCGTAGCCGTTGCAGGCGATGTCGTACTGGAACGCCTTGATGGTCAGCGGGTCCTGCGTGTTCAACGCATCGAGGCCACCTTGCGGCATCGAGAACGGGTTGTGCGAGAAGTCGACCTTCTTGTCTTCCTCGTTGTATTCGTACATCGGGAAGTCGACGATCCACGCCAGCGCGAACTGGTCCTTGTCGATCAGGTTCAACTCCTCGCCGACCTTGGTGCGCGCGAGCCCCGCGAACTTCCAGAATTTCGCCGGATCACCGGCGACGAAGAACGCGGCATCGCCGGCCTTCAGGCCAAGCTGGGCGCGCACGGCTTCGGTACGCTCCGCGCCAATGTTGTTGGCGAGCGGGCCCGCGCCCTCACCGCCCTCGCGCCACATGATGTAGCCGAGGCCGGGCTGGCCTTCGCCCTGCGCCCACGAATTCATGCGGTCGCAGAACGCACGCGAGCCGCCGCCGGGACCGGGGATCGCCCAGACCTGGTTCTTGGTGTCTTCCAGCATCCGCGCGAACACCTTGAAGCCGGAGCCGCGGAAGTGCTCGGAGACGTCCTGCATCTCCAGCGGATTGCGCAGGTCCGGCTTGTCGGTGCCGTACTTGCGGATCGACTCCGCGAACGGAATCCGCGGCCACTTCTGCGTGACCTTCTTGCCCTTGGCGAAATCCTCGAACACGCCGGTGATCACCGGCTCCATCGCCTCGAACACATCTTCCTGCGTGATGAAGCTCATCTCGACGTCAAGCTGATAGAACTCGCCCGGCAGACGATCGGCGCGCGGGTCTTCGTCGCGGAAGCACGGCGCGATCTGGAAGTAGCGGTCGAAGCCCGACATCATCAGCAGTTGCTTGTACTGCTGCGGCGCCTGCGGCAGCGCGTAGAACTTGCCCGGATGGATGCGGCTCGGCACCAGGAAGTCGCGCGCGCCTTCCGGCGACGACGCGGTGAGGATCGGGGTCTGGAATTCGAAGAAGCCCTGATCCTTCATGCGCCGGCGCATCGAATCGACGATGGCGCCGCGCGTCATGATGTTCTGGTGCAGCTTCTCGCGGCGCAGATCGAGGAAACGGTACTTGAGCCGCGTATCTTCTGGATATTCCTGATCGCCGAACACCGGCAGCGGCAGTTCGGCGGCCTCTCCCAGCACCTCGATCTCGTTGATGAAGACTTCGACCGCGCCGGTCGGCAGGTCCGGATTGTCGGTGCCCTCGGGACGGCGGCGCACCCGGCCGTCGATCCGCACCACCCACTCCGCACGCAGCCGCTCGGCATCCTTGAACGCCGGCGAATCCGGATCGGCGACGCATTGGGTCAGGCCGTAGTGGTCGCGCAGATCGATGAACAGCAGGCCACCATGGTCGCGGATGCGGTGACACCAGCCAGACAGCCGAACGGTCTGGTCGATATTGGCGTCGCGCAACGCGCCGCAGGTGTGGGAGCGATAACGGTGCATGGAAGTCCCAAAATACGTCAGAGGATGCGGAATCGCGAGGCTTAAGCAACCCGGCGGGAGGCCACGGTTTACCCGAGCCGTCCCCGCCCGGCAACCACGCGCAAGACGCCCTCGCCGGCACGGCCCTCATTCGGACCTACGGGAAATCAGGCCGTTACCGAGACGACCCTTACTTCGGCGGCTTCAATTCCGACGAATTGATCCAGGCATCAAGGCGGATGGCAGTCTCCGCCTGACCTGCCTTTTGCAATAGCGCCTCTTTCTGGGGACCCGGCTTGAGCCGATCTGCCTGCTCGCGGAGCTGACAGGCCCACGCATTGAGGCGGTCTCGCAGAGGGATTGCTGGCTTGAAACGTCGCCGTTTGAACATGGCACGCTCCTTTCCACTAGAGAAAAGGCGGGAGCGCAAACTGGCGTTCTCATCACCGATGGATACCTCGAACTGGGCGGTGATACCGCTGAGTTTGCGCCTACCATTCTCCCCGCGCCAGTGAATTATCGACGATCGTCCGGAGCGAATGCGGAGGTCCGTTTTTGGGACCGGCAGCGCCTTGTGGCAGCTACGGCCATACCTGCAAGTCCTGCCGAACAGGTCGGGAACATCCCTGTCCGGCGTCGAAAGCGGGGCGACAACGGCGAAAAGACGCGATATGCAGCGTCGATGGACCTGATTACGACAACCGCCGACCTCGCGGCCGTGTGCGACCGCCTCGCCCGCCACCCCTTCGTCACCGTCGATACCGAATTCCTGCGGGAAACCACCTATTTCCCGCAACTCTGCGTGCTCCAGATCGCGAGCCCGGAGGAATCCGCCGTCATCGACGCGCTGGCCGAGGGTCTCGACCTCGCCCCGTTCTTCGCCCTGATGGCCAACGAGAAGGTGCTGAAGGTCTTCCATGCCGCCCGGCAGGACATCGAGATCATCTGGCACCTCGCCGGCATCGTCCCCACCCCGGTATTCGACACCCAGGTCGCCGCCATGGTGCTCGGCTATGGCGACAGCATCGCCTACGACCAGTTGGTGGAGCGAATTACCGGCCACCGCCCCGACAAGACCCACCGTTTCACCGATTGGTCGTCACGACCACTCTCCGAAGCCCAGATCCATTATGCCGAGGGCGATGTCACGCATCTGCGCGAGGTCTTCGTGGCGCTCGACGCCGACCTCAAGAAGCGCGGCCGCAGCGATTGGGTCAGCGAGGAGATGGAAATCCTCACCTCGCCCAAGACCTACGACGCAGACCCGGCGCGGGCCTGGGAGCGGCTGAAGACCCGTGTGCGCAAACCGAAGGAACTCGCCATCCTGATGGAAGTCGCGGCCTGGCGCGAGCGCGAGGCGCAGACCCGCAATGTCCCACGCTCCCGTGTGCTCAAGGACGACGCGATCGGCGACATCGCCACCCACGCGCCGACTTCGATCGAGCGACTGGCCGGCTTGCGCTCGCTGCCGAAAGGTTTCGAGCGCTCGAAATGGGGGGCCGATATTCTCGAGGCCGTGCAGCGCGGCCTTGCGCGCGATCCGCGCGAATTGCCCAAGCTCGACAAACCGCGCAACCACGGCAACGGCTCAGCCACCGTCGAACTGCTCAAGGTGCTGCTGCGGATGACCTCGGAGCGTTACGCCGTCGCCAGCAAGGTGATCGCCACCGTCGACGACCTCGAACAGATCGCGGCCAGCGATGACGCCGACGTCGGCGCGCTGAAGGGATGGCGACGCGAGCTGTTCGGCGACGCCGCTCTCGCCCTGAAGCACGGCCGGCTGGCGCTTGCGATGGAAAAGGGCCGCGTCGTCCGGGTCGACCGCGACTGAATCCCACTATCCGGGCGGCCTCAATCTGGCCCCGAAACGGCCGCCGTGTTGCCGCTGGATTCCCTGGACGTTTCGACCGGCCTTCAAAGCTGGTTGATGCTGGAGAAGTCGAAGTTCGAATCCGGCGGATTGGTCCCGATCCGCACCACACCATCACTCGGGAAATGATACGGCGGCACCGGTAGATTGTACGGTGCCGGCACGCCACGAAAAACGCGCGCGGCCAAATCATACTTCGAACCGTGGCACGGACAAAAGTAACCGCCGAGCCAATCCGACGTCGGCACCGATGCGCTCGGGTCCGGATAGTACATCGGAATGCAGCCGAGGTGCGTGCAGATTCCTACATAGACGCCATACTCGGGCTTGATCGAGCGATGCCAATTCTTCGCATAGTCAGCCTGCTGGAGTTGCTCCGAACCGGCATCGGCGAGTTGCGACAACAGCTTTTCGTCCTGCAAGGTCTTCAGTGCTGCCGGTGAACGATTGATCACGAAAACCGGCCGCCCGCGCCAGCGAACGACGACCTGCTGTCCCGGCTGCACCTTGCTCAAATCGAGATCGACGGGACCGCCAGCCGCCAACGTAGCTTGATCGGGCTCCATTTGAGAAAGCAACGGAACAACTGTCGCCGCCGCGCCGACGGCGCCTACGCATCCCGTCAAGACATAGAGGAAATCTCTTCGCGTCTGCTTATGGTCGAATGGTATTTGCGTTTGATCGACAGGCAAGGTGGTCACGGTTCGCTCCGAATACGGCTGCGCCCCATTTCAACGCCGGAATGGACACGCTATCGAATGACGCGACACTCCATTCAATAAGATCGAATATTCCAACAACGCGCACGCGGCGGTATCGTTGCCCGCGGCCGTTCAATCATCGGTGACTAATATGGTGATGTCGTCGCCGGCTATTTCCGGACGATCGATCCCGAACGTCCGACCAGCTTTGCAAGCTGTTTGAAGCGATTGCCCGCGCGGTCGGCGACCAGATCGACCATGCGATGCTCGAAGACCAGCGACAGCTTGCGGCCCTTGCTACGGAAATGCGTGGCCGGCAACACCCCGGGCCGCGCCGCCGAGATCAGATGCGCGACGCGGAACGCTGCGCCCAAGACACGTGCACGCTCGAGCATCGCGGGCGACACCAGCGTTCGCACTGCCGGCGGCGATTCATTCTCCTCGCGCAATCCGGCATAACGATAGAACACCGAAAGCGCGACGAACGCGCGGCCTTCGTGGGTGATCTGGCCAAAGTTACCATGACAAACCAGATTGAGCGTTTGCTCGCCGCGATAATCGGGGTGCACGCGCCAGCCGATATCGGACAACAGGCACGCGATATGACGCAATCGGCGTTCGTCGGGTGTCTCCGGCAGTTTCGCGATCCTGATAAAATGATCGGTCCACGCGATCAGTTCTTCGGCGTGACGTGCCGAGCGTGACAGCAAGACATTCAATGTCTGCGCGGCGCTGACGAGACCGTCCCTGGCACGTTCCGGCTCCGGAAGCATCTCGTACAGCAAGCCTTCGCGCACGCCGTAGGTCGAGAACACAATGGCGTCGGGCTTCGCGATCCGAATGATATGTTCCAGTACAAGCGCCGCATAAGCGAGAAGCGGTTGCCGTGCATCCGCCACCGCTTCGATATCGGCAAGCGTGTTGCTGGCGACAAGACGGCGCAACCGACGCGCAAATGTCAGCGCTTCCGCCGCCGGGATCGAATAGCCATGCATCACTTTCAGCGGATACCCGCTTTGAATGATGTGGATGCGCGCCAGCGCGCGCCATGTGCCGCCGACTGCGTAGAATGTGCGACCCTTGCCCGCCGCAAGCTGCGGCACCCGCGCCAGTTCGCTGCGCACGATGCGCTGTGCGCGCTTCAGTGATTTTTGCGAAGCATCCTGCAACGCAAGACTACCGAGCGGCAACGTCACGCCGCTGCTCAAGCGGTTGCCGTGGACATCGATCAGTTCGAGCGACCCTCCGCCAAGGTCACCAACCATTCCGTTGGGCTTGTAGATTCCCGATACGACCCCGAGTGCTGAAAGCTGCGCTTCACGCTTACCCGACAGGATGGTGATCGGCGTACCGCAAATCTTCTCGGCGCGCGCGATGAATTCAGGCCCGTTGGTCGCATCGCGACACGCTGCGGTCGCGACGGCATAGACCTTGCCGACCTTCATGACTTTGCAGAGCGCTCGAAAGCGACGCAGCGACGTCAGCGCTTTGGCGACGGCATCCGCCGCCAGAAGACCGGTGGTTTGCACCTCACGACCAAGGCCGCACAGCGCTTTCTCGTTGAATATGGAGACCAGACTGCGCGCGAGCGATTCATAGACCACCAGACGCACGGAGTTCGAGCCAATGTCGATCACCGCAACGCTGGATGCGCGCTTGCGAGGTCGCACTGTCACCCGACAGTCCCTCTATGACGAGGACGACTGCCGTTCCGATTTGCGCGTAAGACGGCGCGGCGACGATTCCTTGAGCGACTTTCCACGGCCGGACAGACTCGGATTGGTCATGAAGTAGTTATGCAGATTGAAGGGCTCCTCACCCTTCGCCGCCTTCATACGCGTTGACGATCCATCCGGCAACAACTGCCAGCTCTGTTCGGTGTCTTTCAGGTTCGCGACCATGATCTGCTCGAGAACCTGCTGATGCACCGTCGGATTTTGCAACGGGCACAGCACTTCGACGCGCCGGTCGAGATTGCGCGGCATCATGTCTGCCGACGAGATATACACAGCCGCTTTCGGCCCCGGCATCGCATAGCCCATGCCGAAGCAATAGATTCGGCCATGTTCCAGAAAACGTCCGATCACCGACTTGACGCGGATGTTATCGGAGAGGCCCGGAACACCGGGCCGCAGACAACAGATGCCTCGTACCACCAGTTCGATCGACACGCCGGCCTGCGACGCCGCATAGAGCGCGTCGATGATCTCCGGATCGACCAGTGCATTCATCTTCATCCAGATCGCCGCCGGCTTGCCCTGCCGCGCGAACGCGATCTCGCCCTGGATGTGATCGAGAATCCGCTTGCGCAGCGTCAGCGGCGACACCGCCATCTTTTCGATGTCACTCGGCTCGGCATAACCGGTGATGTAATTGAACACGCGCGCGGCGTCGCGGCCGATGATCGGGTCCGACGTGAAGTACGACAGGTCGGTGTAGATACGCGCGGTGACCGGATGATAGTTGCCGGTTCCAGTATGGACATAAGTTGTCAGGCCGCCACCCTCGCGACGCACAACCAGCGACAGCTTCGCGTGTGTCTTCAGTTCGAGGAATCCGTAGACAACTTGCACGCCGGCGCGTTCGAGATCGCGCGACCAACGGATATTGGCCTCTTCGTCGAACCTCGCCTTGATTTCGACCAGCGCCGTTACTGATTTTCCCGCTTCGGCAGCTTCCATCAGGGTCCGCACGATCGGGGAATCGCGCGAGGTGCGGTACAGTGTTTGCTTGATCGCCACGACGTCCGGATCGCGCGCCGCCTGTTGCAGGAACTGCACGACAACGTCGAACGACTCGTAAGGGTGATGGACGATGAGATCTTTCTGCCGGATCGCGGCGAAAATATCGCCGCCATGATCGCGTACGCGCTCGGGATGCCGTGGCACGTAGGGCACGAATTCGAGATCGGGACGATCGAGCCGCGTCAGTTGCGAGAGCTCGTTCATTGCCAGCACGCCATCGACCAGCAACACCTCGTCGTCGGCGGTGGATAACGCGCGCTGCACGAAAGCGCGCAAATCCTCCGGCATGGTCGCTTCGATTTCGAGCCGGATCACCGAACCGCGACGCCGGCGCTTCAATGCCGTCTCGAACAGCCGCACCAGATCTTCGGCTTCTTCCTCGATTTCCAGTTCGCTGTCGCGGATCACGCGAAAGGCGCCCTGCCCCTTGACCAGATAGCCGGGAAAGAGACGGCCGATGAACAGGCTGGTGGCCTGCTCCAGTGTCATCAATCGAACGGACGTATCCTTGCCGTTTTGTGGCATCCGAATAAAGCGATCGATCTTGCTCGGCATGCGGATCAGCGCGTCCATCGGCTTGCCGTCCGACACACGGACCAGATGCAGCGCGACGGTGAAGCCGAGACTCGGAATGAACGGGAACGGATGCGCCGGATCGATCGCCAGCGGGGTCAGCAACGGAAAGATGTTGTGCAGGAAGTGATCCTCGACCCAGGCGCGCTCCGCCTTGGTCACATCCTTGCCGTCCACCAGAACGATGCCGACCTCGGCGAGATTGCCACGCAGATCGCGCCAGATTGCTTGCTGATCGATGGCGAGCCGCGACACCGTCTCGTTGATGACCACGAGTTGTTCGGCCGGCGTCAGACCATCGGGACTGCGTTCAAGGATGCCTTCACGGACCTGTGCCTTGATGCCGGCGACGCGGACCATAAAGAATTCGTCAAGGTTATTTGCAGAAATCGACAGGAAGCGGACGCGTTCAAGCACCGGATGGCCGGCATTGACCGCTTCCTCGAGAACCCGGCGATTGAAATGAAGCCAGGACAGTTCCCGGTTGATGTAGCGCTCGGGACTGGACGCAATCGACGGTAACGCCTCGGAAGCGGCCTTTTCATCTTCATCTGCAATCGCTTGAACAGCATCCATCGACGGGAATCCAAATAAACCGAAACAGTGGCAACCGCACCGACCATGTTCTATCGAGATGACAATTCAATGACATGCACTGACGGGGATCAAGTCATCACCGTGCCGTATGCGCCGTCATGCGGCAGGACATTTCGTCCCGGCTGAACAAACCGCGAGCACGTCACTCGTCGGATGCCGCCTCTTGCCGCAGCAGATACGCCGCTAACGACCGCGTGATCGGCCGGCCGAGCCGCAGGGATTCCGCGTCCAGCCGCGCCACCGCTTCCCGTGCCGCGACGAAGGATCTTTCGATCCGGCTGGCCAGATAACCCACGACCGTCTCGTCGAGTTGCATTTGCCGGTCGGCGCCGAATTTCACGATCAAGGCGCGGAACAGGCCGTCGTCGGGCTGCGCGAGTGTGACCACCGGCAAGGCGCGAAGCCGGGACCTCAAGTCACGCAGGCCGATATCGAAAGCCGACGGCGGTTGCCGCGCGGTCATCAAAACGAAAGCCTCATGCTCACGGGCGAGGTTGAGCAAGTGAAACAAAGCTCGTTCGTCCATGGTCGCGGGATCGATGTCTTCGACCACCAGCGCGCCGGTCGCAAGTTCGGCCGGCACCATCGCAGCTGTCAAGATATGAGCGGACGTCGTGCGGGCCCCCGCTTCCTTGGCCCAGATCGCCGCCAGATGGCTTTTCCCGGAACCCTCCGCTCCGACCAGCATCATCACCCGGTTCGGCCAATCCGGCCAACGTTCGATCAGCGCCAGCCCGGCGGCATTGCACGGACCGTCGAGAAAATCGTCACGCGAAAAACTCTCCGCATGTGGCAGCGCAAACGCTAGCTGACGAGGCGGGGCACTGACTGACACGCATTGACTCCGTTCCGGCAGCGCCGGCACACAATTCTTTCGTTAGCGGCTGAGCTCGATCGTGCTCATATGGCGAAGCCATTCCACCAGATAGAAGGCAACCGACAGCAATGTCAGGATCGCCACGCCGGCCATCAGGATCAACTCATACGGCGACGCGCTGAAATTGAATCCCAAAGCCGCCAGAACCAAGGCCGCCAAGGCCACCTGCGCCGCCGTATTTAGCTTGGAAACCATCAACGGCTTCATCGGCATCGGCTTGCCGAACAGCCAGGAGATGATGACCGCGCCCACAATCATGATATCGCGCGAAACCACCAGAATCACGATCCAGCGCGGAAACGCCCCCCAGATGCCAAGCGCGACATAGATGGAAACCAGCAGCGCCTTGTCGGCCAGCGGATCGAGCAACGCGCCCAACTCGCTCGCCATATTGAAACGTTTGGCCAAAAACCCGTCGACCGCATCGCTGACGCCCGCGATGACGAAGATCCCGAACGCAATCTTCATTTGTCCCGAGGCGATAGCCCAGACGATCACCGGAACCAGCAGAATACGAATGAGCGTGATGATGTTGGGGATGCTCACGAGGGCGTTCCGGGCTTTCGCCAGTCTCCACAAGGGGTTGGAGCCGCCATGGCCACAACCGGCTAGTGTCTTTGGTCGTCTGTGCACAGTATAGGCGGTCGTAGCTTGCCGAACCATTGCACGGCAGAAGAATTCGACGTAACCACCCTTGAAATCCACGTTTTCCCCGCCCCGCCGTATCGATACACCCTAGGAACCGGCCAGGACCGATTGAAGCCATGACGGACCGCAAGAACGGACTGACCTATGCCGACGCAGGCGTCGATATCGATGCCGGTAACCGGTTGGTCGACCTCATCAAGCCGATGGTGCGCGCCACCGCCCGCGCCGGCGCCGATGCCGAAATCGGCGGCTTCGGCGGCCTGTTCGATCTCAAGGCAGCCGGTTTCAAGGACCCGGTTCTGGTGGCGGCGACTGACGGGGTCGGCACCAAGGTCAAGATCGCCATCGAAACCGGTATCCACAACGGTATCGGCATCGATCTGGTGGCGATGTCGGTCAACGACCTGGTGGTGCAAGGCGCCGAACCGCTGTTCTTCCTCGACTACTTCGCCTGCGGCAAACTCGACCCCGAAGCTACCGCAACGATCGTCGCCGGTATTGCCGAGGGGTGCCGTGAGTCCGGTTGCGCCCTGATCGGCGGTGAAACCGCCGAGATGCCGGGCCTTTACAAGGACGGCGACTACGATCTCGCCGGTTTCGCGGTCGGCGCTGCCGAACGCGGCACGCTGCTGCCGGGCCGCGACATCGCGGCGGGCGACATCGTGATCGGGCTCGCCTCCTCGGGCGTCCACTCCAACGGTTTTTCGCTCGTTCGCAAGATCGTGGAGAAGTCCGGACTCGGCTTCGGCGCCCCTGCCCCGTTCGCGCCGGTGCTGACGCTCGGCGGCGCGCTGCTGACGCCGACCCGGCTTTACGTCAAGTCGTGCCTGCGCGCGATCCGCGATACTGGCGGCATCAAGGGACTGGCTCACATCACCGGCGGCGGCTTCACCGACAACATTCCGCGCGTGCTGCCGAAGGCGCTGGGCGTGCGGATTGATCTCACGCAACTGCCGGTGTTGCCGGTGTTCAAATGGTTGGCGCAACAGGGCGACATCGCCGAATTGGAGTTGCTGCGGACCTTCAATTGCGGCATCGGCATGATCGCCATCGTCGGGCGCGATGCGGCTGCCGCCGTCATGGACAGTTTCCGCGCCAGTGGCGAAACCGCCGTGCAACTTGGAGAGGTGATCGAGAGCGGCGACGGCGAACGCGTCGTCTATGACGGACACCTTGACCTGACATGGTGACCGCGGTGAAACGGCGCGTCGCCATTCTCATCTCCGGGCGCGGCTCCAACATGGCGGCGCTGATCACGGCGGCCAAGGCGCCGGCTTTTCCAGCCGAGATTACCGTAGTGATCTCCAACAAGCCTGACGCCGCCGGACTTGCCAAGGCGAAAGAGAACAACGTCGCGACACTGGTGATCGACAGCGCGCCGTTCGGCAAGGACCGCACGGCGTTCGAGGCGGCCTTGCAGGCGGCACTCGATCAACACGGGATCGAGTTGATCTGCCTCGGCGGCTTCATGCGCTTGCTGACCACGGAGTTCGTCGAGCGTTGGGCCGGAAAGATGCTCAACATCCATCCTTCGCTGCTGCCATCGTTTCGCGGCCTCGATCCGCATGGTCAGGCATTGCGTGCGGGCGTGAAAGTTTCCGGCGCGACGGTGCATTTCGTTACGCCCGAAATGGACGCTGGTCCTATCGTCATGCAGGGCGCGGTCGCGGTACGCGACGACGACACGCCGGATACGCTGGCAGAACGCGTACTAAGGCTTGAGCATCGCATCTATCCCGATGCGCTTCGACTGGTGGCGAGCGGCGGCACGCGTATCGACAAAGATGTGTGCAGGACCGCCGCGACCGGCAGTCCCGACGACACATTGATCTCGCCCGAGACAATCTAGAGGTCGGCAGCGAGATCACACACCGGCAAGGACAACGACATGGCGAAGGTTGCGATTGTGGGTTGCGGGGCGATGGGCTCCGTCTATGCGGCGCTGATGGCCGATGCGGGCCACGAGGTTCACGCCATTACTCTTTGGCCCGATCATGCTGCCGCGATGGCGGCGCACGGCCTGCGCTGCGAAGGTATCAGCGGCGATCGCACTGTGCGCCTCCACGCATCGACGACGACAGATGGCATCGGTATTTGCGATCTCGTCATTATCGCGACCAAGGCGTTCGACGTCGAAGCCGCGTCACGGGCCAGTCTGCCGCTGATCGGTCCGGACACCGTGGTGCAATCGATCCAGAACGGTCTCGGTTCGCCGGAAATCGCAGCCCCGATCGTTGGTGCCGATCGTCTTGCCGTGGGCGTCGTGGGCGGCTTCGGCGCGTCGATGCGCGGCCCCGGCCACGTGCATCACAACGGCATGGAGATGATCCGGTTCGGAGCGTTCGCCGGCTTGCCGCGCCAACCGCTCGAGGCCTCCGCTGCGGTATGGGAATCGTCCGGCTTTAAGGTGACGCTGTTCGACGATATCAAGCGGATGGTCTGGGAAAAGCTGATCATGAACGTCACCTTCTCCGCGACGTGCTGCACGACCGGATTGACCATCGGCGGCGTGATGGACGACGCCGATGCGTGGCCCGTCGCGCGCGGCTGCGCCGAGGAAGCCGTTGCCGTCGCGCATGCTTCCGGCATCAAGCTCGATGTCGGCGATCCGATCGCGCATATCCGCAAGCTCGGCGGCAAGATCCCACATGCCAAGCCGTCGATGCTGCTGGACTACGAAGCCCGGCGGCGCTGCGAGGTCGACGCGATCAACGGATCGATCCCGCGCCTCGGCAAGCCGCTTGGTGTCCGAACGCCGGTCAACGATACGCTGGTGCGCGTGATCAGAGCGCGTGAGCGGACCTTCCTGTAAGTCACCAAAAGGACATCAGCGTCGCTATTCGCCGAGCGGCGACGTTTCGCTGGTCCTACTTTGCCTTAATTGCCGCAAGCGGCGGCCACGCCAGATACCGCCGCCAATCAAGACAACAATCATTCCAAGCAAGCCACATACGATCTCGACCAGTTCACCGCGGAACACGAGCTGCGGTATCTCCGTAAAAAGCGTGGAGGTTGGGTCGATGGTGAGCGTCACTCCGCCGCCAAGGAAACGATGGAGTAGCGGTTGCACCACAGGATCGGTCGCAATGACCCCGCCTGCGATCCAGCCGAGAAGGGCAGCACCTGCCCACACCAGAATCGGCAGTCGGGTCAGTACAGCCATAATCAGCGCGGCGCCGGCGACGATCAGCGGAATGCTGATCGCCAGTCCAAAGATCAACAAAGGCACGCTGCCATTTGCCGCGGCGGCCACCGCGATGACGTTGTCGAGACTCATGACGATATCGGCAACGACGACAATCTGCACGGCCGCCATGAGATGTGCCGCGGCCTGAATGCCGTCCTCGCCGTCTTCGTCTTCCGGGACAAGCAATTTTGCGGCGATCACCAACAAGGCGAGCCCGCCGACCAGCTTGAGGAAAGGCAACTCCATCAGAGTTGCGACGATTCCGGTAAAAACAATCCGGAGGATGACGGCGGCACCGGCGCCGAACACCATACCCCACAGCCGTTGACGCGGTTGGAGCCCCCTGCACGCCAGCGCGATCACCAAGGCATTATCGCCCGACAGCAGAACGTTGATCCAGATGATCTGACCAACCGCGACCCAGAACGACGGATGATGCACCTGGCTCCGAAAGTCAGTGACGAGAGCCCCGATCGTGGCGGGATCAAAGATGTGCAGCAGCCAATCCAAGGCCAACCCCTTCCGGCCAGCGGTTCGCGTTACGTGATCCGCTTTTACGAGCTCGGTGCAAGAACGGCTCTTAGTCTTTTGTTTGAGACAAACACAATGTAGCTCGCCAGACGGGCATCGAGCGGCGCGATCGACTCACGACTCGGCCTGCCCAACGATAACAGCCTCCGGCTGCGATGCCGAAGGCTGTATCACGTATCGATATCGGTTGGGAAAACGCGCTTTCGCGTTCAGCCCACGATCTCATTGCCCGAGAAGAACTGCGCGATCTCGATCACCGCGGTTTCCGGCGCATCCGAACCGTGCACCGAATTCTCGCCGATCGACTTGGCGTGGGCCTTGCGGATGGTGCCCTCGGCCGCCTTCGACGGATCGGTGGCGCCCATGACATCGCGATACTTCGCGATCGCGCCCTCGCCTTCGAGCACCTGCACGACGACCGGGGCCGAGATCATGAAATCAACCAGTTCGCCAAAAAACGGGCGTTCCTTGTGCACGGCATAGAACGTCTGGGCCTGCTCGCGCGTCATGCGAATCCGCTTTTGCGCGACGATCCGCAGTCCGGCCTTCTCGATCAGCGCGTTGATAGCGCCGGTCAGATTGCGGGCAGTCGCGTCGGGCTTGATAATCGAAAAGGTACGTTCAATCGCCATGTCTTCGTCCTTGCAACACCATGGAGGGAGGTCGCGGGGCTTATATCGACGCCATCGCGCCCCGGCAAGGCGACATTTCCCGTCAGGCCGCGCTTAGTCGATCAATGACCGAAGTGGTTCAAGGCCAAATTTGACTGCGTGCGCTGGATCACACGCCCTGATCGCCGGGCTGAACGGGAACGAAAATCAACGCGACCCAACCATCAGACACGACGCATTCGAGATCGTCTCGAACCTATCCACAGCGGATCGCGTCACACAGAGACAGGAGATGACTATGAAGAAGTTCGCACTGGTTTTCGCTGCCGCCGCCTCATTGGGACTTGCCGCGATCGCCCCCAGCACCGCGTCCGCCGGCGGTTTCCATCATCACGGTTTCCACCACCACGGCTTTCATGGGCATTTCCATCATGGCTACCACGGCGGGCCGCGGGTTTACATTGGCGGCCCGGTGTATGCCGGCGGGTATGGATGCACTGTTCGCCGTCTGGTTCCGACACCTCACGGCCTGCGCTGGCGCTGGGTGAATCGCTGCTACTGAACATCTGACAGCAAGCTGTGAAATTGCCCCGTTCGCCGCGCTGGCGACGGGGCTCTTTCACGAAACCCGGTTCCAAGGGCTTTGCCCTTTAATCAATCTTTACTAAAGAACATAAAGGCGCGGCCGAAGTGAAACCATCATAACCCTCTTGGCTTTATTCCTACGTCAACTGGATGAAATCGAGTAAGTGGAACCGGAGATGGCGGAACAATCGACCAACGGCCCTGACCGTCTGGATTACGCGACAAGCACCTCGATCTGCCGGGCAATTGGGGAAAAGCTGGTTGGCGTGGAGTCATTGGATGCCGCCCACCTCCCGCCTCAGTTCCAGTCCCTGCTCGCGGCGATGCAAAGACAGGAAGATCAAGAACGCGCTGTATCGGAACCGGGCCCCCATTTGAGTCGCCTGCGGTAGCTGTTTAGATCGCGCCGGCCCCCTTCCCACTGACAATGCTTGCGTTCAGGCGCATCTCCGGTGAAAAGCCCAGATGCTTTCGCTTAACGACATCTCGGTTCGCATCGCCGGCCGCCTCCTGATCGACCACAGCACCGTACAGATCGTGCCGGGCTCGCGCATTGGTTTCGTCGGGCGCAACGGCGTCGGTAAATCCACCTTGTTTCACGCCATTCGAGGCGAATTGCCGCTGGAGAGCGGCAGCGTCGCCGTTCCGCCGCGCTGGACGATTGGCAGCCTCGCGCAGGAAGCCCCCGACGGTCCCGAAAGCCTGATCAATGTCGTCCTCAAGGCCGACCGCGAGCGCGACGCGTTGCTCCGAGAGGCTGAAACCGCCCACGACCCGCATCGGATCGCCGACATCCAGACCCGCCTCGCCGATATTGATGCCCATTCCGCCCCTGCTCGCGCGGCCGCGATCCTGAGCGGCCTGGGCTTCTCGACGACGGATCAGGCCCGATCGTGCCAGGAATTCTCCGGTGGCTGGCGGATGCGAGTGGCCCTCGCGGCAACACTGTTTTCGGCGCCCGATCTCTTGCTGCTAGACGAACCCACCAACTATCTCGATCTCGAAGGTACGCTGTGGCTTGAGGATCATCTCGCCAATTATCCGCGCACGGTGATCGTGATCAGCCACGACCGCGATCTGCTCGACACTTCGGTCGATCAGATTTTGCACCTCGATCACGGCAAACTCTCACTCTACAAGGGCACTTACTCCTCATTTGAGGAACAGCGTGCGGCGCGCGAGATGCTCGACGCCAAACACGCCAAGCGGCAGCAGGAGCAACGCAAGCGATTGCAAGACTTCGTCGATCGCTTCAAGGCCAAGGCGTCGAAGGCGCGACAAGCCCAATCCCGCGTCAAGATGCTGGAGAAAATGAAGCCGGTGACCGCGCTGGTGACGCAGGATGTCCGCGAGATCACCTTTCCGACGCCCGAAAAAACACTGTCGCCACCGATCATTGCGCTCGATGGCGTCACGGTCGGATACGACCCGGCCAAACCGGTCCTGAACCGCGTTACGCTGCGCATCGACAATGACGACCGCATCGCCCTGCTTGGCGCCAATGGCAACGGCAAATCGACGCTGGTGAAACTGCTCGCCGGCAGGCTCGCTCCGTTCTCGGGAAAGACCGTGCGCGCCGACAAGCTGTCAGTCGGATACTTCGCGCAGCATCAGACCGACGAACTCGATCTTGCTGGCTCCCCCTACACTCATATCCGCCGATTGATGCCGGACGCGCCTGAATCGAAAGTTCGCGCGAGAGTCGGCGCCATCGGCTTTTCCGGCAAGGCCGGCGATACCACCGTCAAGAATCTGTCCGGCGGCGAAAAAGCCCGGCTGCTGCTCGGCCTCGCAACCTTCGCTGCGCCCAACATGATCATTCTCGACGAACCGACCAACCATCTCGACATCGACAGCCGTGCCGCCCTCGCCGAAGCCATTAATGAATTCCCCGGCGCGATCATCATGGTATCGCACGACCGCTACCTGATCGAATCCTGCGCCGATCAGCTATGGGTGGTGGCCGACCGCACGGTTTCGCCCTATGACGGCGATCTCGACAGCTATCGCCGCACTGTGCTGTCGTCGCGCGGAGCACAATCGGCGTCACGCGATCGCGCTCTCGATCCCCGCACACGTGACGGAGCCACACGCCCCAAGTCGGAAAAGCGCACCTCTCCGAAGCAACGAATATCAGAATCCGAAGCGGAAATTGCGCGCATCAGCGAGATCATCGCGAAAATCGATGCTGCACTGGCGATGCCGGACCTGTACCAACGCGATCCCAAGCAAGCTGCACAACTCGGCAAGGCGCGAACCGGCGCGGCCGCGGCGCTTCAACGCGCGGAGGACGAATGGCTCGCAGCCAGCGCCGCACTGGACGAGGAAGTCGGCTAACTCAGGCGAGATTTTTCAGCACGTCGCTTCACGCACGTCAGCAGATAAAGCACGATGCATTCAACCTGATCCGTCATGCCCGGCTTTATGCCGGGTATCCACGATCTTAAAAGCCACCGAGGTAAAGACGTGGATGGCCGGGACAAGCCCGGCCACGGCGAAACGTTGATTCAACCTCAGTTCATCCAGCTTTAGCCGGCGTGGCGCTTCTTGGCCTTCGCGCGGTTTGGCTTGGCGGGTGCCGCCGCTTCCGGCAAACCTTCGATTGAACTCAGTCTGCCCGAATTGAAGGTATAAATTCCGGCACGCGGACCTTTGGCATAGGTCAGCACGGCGATCCGCTCGCCGCCAGGTCCGGTGGACAGGTTGACGTTGTCGGGTGTGCCAGCACCGCGCGCCACATCGCATTCGGTATGTCCCAGCGCGACGTGCCCGCCTTGCGCGGGCGGCGTGGCGCCCGGCCCCTCGGCCATGGCGCTGGCCTCGCTCGGCGACGCCATACCCGGACATCGACCGTCGGCGCTGATGAGATCCTCAGGCGTGACCGGCTTTTCCGGGGTCAACGGCGGCGTTTCAATGGAGACGTTCCTGTTAAGGCTTCGCCCGGCACGTGAAAACCATTGGGCGTCCTTCGACATCAGGTCGCTCGAGAACACATCGGACATACTGGCTCCCGCGCAACCGGCCAACAGTGGCGCAAGCAACACCGCGGCAAGCACAACATTTCGGTGTGGAGAGTTGTTTCGCACGTTCAATCCGGGTTTGAGCCTATCGGGGTCTATCTGGGATCGTGTCCATCATTGATTTACGGCACGACCATGACCGGCGCAGCCTTTGCACCATCCAGGGCAGGCAAAGCCGGGTCTATCGTTAAATATTTAACAATATTATTCCCGCCGTTGCCACCGTCCCCGTTCGTCGGCCTGCCAATAGGTCACTGTAAATCCCCGGGCCTTGCCGTCCTTCCAGGCGCTCCGCGCGCCGGCTACAGCCTCGTCGTCATCGCCGTTGAACATCAGCACCACACGCTCATAACAGTCGGCATCAGCTGGCAGGGCCGCGCAATCGACTAGAAAACGGATGTGAGCTTCGTTCGGATTGGTTTCGGCTGCCGCCAAAACGATCGGCTGATCATGGGCGTCGGCAGTACGCCATATCGTATGTGGAAGGAATGAATCCTCGCGATACGTCCACAAATGGGCATCGAGAGCTTCTGCCCGCTCCTCCGACGCGGTTTGCACGACAGCGCGCCAACCACGTTGAAGCGATTTTTCAAGCAACGATGGCAGAACGCTCTCAACACTCATGTTCTGGAGATGATAGAATAGAATTTCCGTCATCGCCTGGCTTCATAGTGTTCGGCCACCAACCGCTCCAGCAGGCGGACGCCATAACCTGACCCCCAGCTCTGGTTGATATCGGTCTTCGGCGCCCCCATCGCAGTTCCAGCAATGTCGAGATGAGCCCAGGGTGTCCCGTCAACGAACCTCTGAAGGAATTGTGCCGCGGTGATCGAGCCACCATAGCGGCCGCCGGTATTCTTCATATCGGCAAACTGTGAATCGATCAGTTTGTCGTATTCCGGCCCGAGCGGCATCCGCCACACCTGCTCGCCGGTCGCCTGCCCGACTTCGGCGAGCCGCCCTGCAAGTTCATCGTTATTCGAGAACAGGCCCGCATGTTCGGTGCCGAGTGCCACCATGATAGCGCCGGTCAACGTCGCCAGATCGATCATGAACTTCGGTTTGAATTTCTTGGCGACGTACCAGAGCACATCGGCCAACACGAGACGGCCCTCGGCGTCGGTGTTGATGATCTCGATGGTCTGGCCTGACATCGACGTCACGATATCGCCGGGCCGCTGGGCATTACCGTCAGGCATGTTCTCGACAATGCCGATCGCGCCCACGACATTGACCTTGGCCTTGCGGGCCGCCAGCGCATGCATCAGACCGACCACACAAGCGGCGCCGCCCATGTCGCCCTTCATCTCCTCCATATTGCCGGCCGGCTTGATCGAAATGCCGCCGGTGTCGAAACAGACGCCCTTGCCGACGAAGGCAACCGGTGCATCTCCGCGCTTGCCACCATTCCAGCGCATGATCACGGTGCGGCTGGGTTGGGTCGAGCCCTGCCCGACACCGAGCAGCGCGCCCATTTTCAATTTAGCCATCGCCTTGACGTCGAGCACTTCGACGTTGACGCCGAGCTTGCGCAGCAAGCTGGCGCGCCGGGCGAATTCAATCGGGAACAGAACATTCGGCGGTTCATTGACGAGTTCGCGGGCCAGCAACACGCCGTCACCGATATGGCTTTGCGGGCCGAACGCCTTGCGCGCGGCGGCAACGTCGCTCACTGCGATGGCGATCTCGGTTCGCGTCGCATCGCTATCGTCTTCCTTCTTTTTCGTCTTGTAGCGATCGAATCTATAGGCACGCAGTTGCATGCCCAAGGTAATCGATGCGGCCTGGGTTGGCGTCATCGCTCCCGTCGGCAATTCGGCAACAACTGTCGCCGCAGCATTTCCCGCGCCGATTTTGCCCGCGGCAATACCACCCAGCTTAAGAAAATCCCGCTCCGCGAGAGCACTCACCTTGCCAAGGCCGATCACGATCAATCGATCAGCGCGCAGCCCTTCCGGCGCAAGAATATCGAGGACCGCTCCTAATTTTCCCTTGAAACGATTGGCGGCGGCAGCGCGTTTGACGGTATCGGTTGCGCCGCCAAGCATCTTCCGGGTTGCGGTCCCGAGCTTTAACGCGTCGTCGCAAAAAACCACCAAAGGACCGCGCGCGGCCGTTGAAAACGAAACGAAGCCGAACTTGACGACGCCGGGCATGAACGATCCTCCACTCAATCGAATGCGCCAATATCGTCGAGCTGCGATGACGCATTATATCACTGACCGTTTCTTGGTTGCGGCAACCGATCCGTCAAGCCAATTCGCATCGACGGCCCTCCCCCCGCGGGAGCGATGGCCTGCGCAATCGCTCCCGCGTCGACGAACCGGGCATCATCGACATCTTGTTAACGATACCCGGCGCGTGCCACGGCGCAGCCATTTTGTTGCCTGATCAGGGCGGTGTTATCCGGCCGAATTCTTGGTAGTGTCCGGAGTTCGGCGGCCGCCCATGGGGAGATTCCTTGCGAATCTGGGTTATGTCGCGGTTGAGTCACAGGATGGGGACAGCGCTACCCGATGGGGTCGATCGATAAATACATCGTCCGGACGACGCTTGCGTCGTTCGCGGTGGTCCTGATCAGCCTGACCGGGGTGATCTGGATCACCCAGGCGTTGCGTGGCATCGACCTGATGACGAGCCAGGGGCAGACCATCATGACCTTTCTCGGAATCACCAGCCTCGTGATTCCGGCGCTGGTGCTCATTATCGCGCCGATCGCCTTGATGATTGCGGTTTCCCACACCCTCAATAAGCTGGCCACCGATTCCGAAATCATCGTGATGAATGCCGCCGGATTGTCACCCATCCGGTTGTTCCGGCCATTTCTGATCGCGACTGCGATTGTTGCGTTGCTCGTCGCCTTTATCGCGGCCTACCTCGCGCCAGATGGAATGCGGCGGATCAAGCAATGGGATGCCGAGATCACCGCCGACGTCCTCGCCAACATTTTGCAGCCGGGCCGCTTTTCGCAGCTCGAGCCGAATCTGACCATCCGAATCCGCGAGCGTCTCCCCGGCGGGGTGCTGGCGGGTGTTTTTGTCGACGACCGCCGCGATCCCAAAGAACGTATCAGCATCATGGCCGAGCGCGGCACGGTGCTGAAGAACGAGCGCGGCTCGTTTCTGGTCTTGCAGGATGGACATCTCGAACGCTTCGAGACGGACAAGCGCGATCCGGTTCTGGTCTCGTTTCAGCGCTACGCCTTCGACATGTCGAAATTTTCTAGTCACGGCGGCGGCGATATCAACTATGGCATTCGCGAACGCTACCTCTGGGAGTTGATCTCACCGGATCCTAACGATCCCATATACAAGCAACTGCCCGGGCAATTCTTCGCCGATTTGCACGACCGCCTGATGTCACCGATCTATCCGTTCGCGTTTGCGGCCTTAACCTTCGCGTTCCTCGGCACACCGCGAACCACGCGGCAAAGCCGCAACTTCTCGATCACGGCATCGATTCTTGCTGTCTTCGGAATCCGGATGGTCGGCTTCGCCTGTTCCGTCATGGCGGTGAAATCGCCGATGGCGGCATTGTTTCAGTATCTCATGCTCGCCGCGGCCATCGGTAGTAGTGTCTGGATCATCCTCTCGGGCCTCGTCATCGAACCACCCGCCGCCTTGATGGAAGCCATCAATCGCTCCAACGCCCGTCTGCTCCGCCTGATCGGACGCCCGGTGACGCCATGAGCATGTTGATCAACACGCTGGGACGCTATTTTGCCGGACGCTTCCTGGTGTCGGCGGTCGGCGTGTTCGCCAGTATCTTCGTGCTGTTGGTGCTGGTGGATTACATCGAGATGGTGCGACGCACTTCCAGCCTCGTGAATGCTTCCGCCGTCATGGTCGCGGAGACCTCGCTGTTCCGTGTTCCCCAGCTTCTCGAAAAGCTGACGCCCTTCTGTGTCCTGATCGGCGCCATGACCTGCTATCTGGCGCTATCGCGGCGCCTCGAGCTGGTGGTGGCGCGCGCGGCCGGCGTCTCCGCGTGGCAATTCATCTCCCCCGCTCTCGCGAGCGCGCTGGTACTGGGGATTGTTGCGACCACCCTCTACAATCCGATGTCCGCCGACCTGCGCGAACGGTCGAAACAGTTGGAGGCTGAACTATTCGGTAGCGCGCCGGGAGGCGGCTTGCAGGAAGCGACCGGATTCTGGATCAATCAGGTCAACAGCGAGGGTCAGGCCATCATCAACGCGACCCGCAGCGAGCAGCAGGGATTGCGGCTGACCGGCCTGACCGTGTTCCGTTTCGACAATGCCCATCGGTTCGTCGAGCGAATCGAGGCCCGCGAAGCCACCCTGGAAGAAGGGCAATGGGTGCTGAAAACGGTGCGCAGATACTCCCTTGATTCTCCTCCGGTGCTCCAGGACACCCTCAATCTCGCCACGAGCTTGACCCCGGCGCAGGTCCGGAACAGCTTTTCCACCCCCGAGACTGTGTCATTTTGGCAACTGCCGTCCTACATCAAGTCGTCCGAAAGTTCTGGACTGGCCAGCGCCGGTTATCGATTGCAGTATCATAAACTTGTGGCACAGCCGTTTTTGCTGATAGCTATGGTGTTATTGGCTGCGTCCGTCAGCTTGCGGTTTTTTCGCTTCGGCGGGGTGCAGAAGATGGTTTTGAGTGGCGTGGGTTCTGGCTTTCTGCTCTATGTGCTGTCCAAGGTAACTGAAGATTTGAGCAAGGCCGAATTGATGCATCCAATCGCTGCCGCATGGCTACCCGTCTGCGTGGGTGGTCTGACCGGCTTTCTGGCTTTGCTGTATCAGGAGGACGGGTAGTGGCCAACGTCGCCACCCGCCAGGGACATTTGACTGCCGTAATGCGACGCGCCCTGCCGCACCGCAATCGCAGAGTATTGTCCACGTGGATGACCGTTCTCGGCCTGTTTGCTGGCGGCACAATGCTGTTGGCAGCCGGAACCCCGGCGGCTGCGCAGGGATTCACCTACAATACGCCTCACACCCGCCCCGTTCCGCCACGCCCGCCGGCGAACAGCAACGGGCAAATGCTCGTGCAGGCCACCGAGGTCGATTACAATTACAACGACTCCCAGGTTTCGGCGGTCGGCAATGTGCAGATCTTCTACAACGGCTCATCGCTGGAAGCCGATAAGGTCATTTATGACCAGAAGTCGAAGCGACTGCATGCGGAAGGAAATGTCCGGCTCACCGACGTCGACGGCAAGATCACCTATGCCAACATCCTCGATCTGAGTGATGACTATCGCGACGGCTTCGTCGATTCCCTTCGTGTCGACACCGCCGACCAAACCCGCATGGCCGCGACCCGCGCCGATCGCAGCAAGGGCAATTACACCGTGTTCCAGAACGGTGTTTACACCGCATGCGCCGCGTGCCGGGACAACCCGAAGAAGCCACCGCTTTGGCAGGTCAAGGGCGCTCGGATCATTCACGATCAGACCGACAAGACGCTCTATTTCGAGGACGCCAAGCTCGAGTTCTTCGGCGTTCCGATCGCGTATCTGCCGTATTTCTCGACACCCGACCCGACCGTGAAACGCAAGACCGGCTTCCTGATGCCGGGCTTCTCGAATACGACTGAAACCGGCTACGGCGTCAGCATTCCGTTCTATTGGGCCATTGCGCCGGACATGGACGCGACGTTCGCACCGCGCTTCACCACGCGCCAGGGTGTGTTGATGCAGGCCGAATTCCAGCAGCGTCTGATCGACGGCGCCTATCGCATTCGCGCTTACGGAATCAGTCAGGAAGATCCGAGTGCGTTTGCCGGACGGCCAGGCGACCGGGACCTTCGTGGCGGCGTCGAGACCAAAGGTCAGTTCGCAATCAACGATCGCTGGACCTGGGGTTGGGATGGCGTCGCCCTATCGGACTATGCCTTTCTGACGGACTATCGGCTGTCGCAGTATGCCGACCCGATGGCATCTTTCCTCAGCCTGCCGACTGAAGCGATCTCGCAGCTCTATCTCACCGGCGTAGGCAATCGCAGCTACTTCGATGCACGCGCAATCTATTATCTCAGCCTCTCGGGCAATCAGTCGCAGGTGCCGATTGTAGCGCCCGTGATCGACTACTCGAACGTCTTCAACCGTTCGATCCTTGGCGGCGAGGTCAGCTACAAGACTAATTTCACCAGCCTGACGCGTGATACGGTGGCGTTTGATCCACTCACTGACACCGCACGTCTAAATGCCTTGTGCAGCATTACATCCGCAGATCCACTTGCACGTACGCCAGGACAGTGTCTTCTGCGCGGCTTTCCCGGCACCTATTCCCGCTTGACGGCTGAAGCCCAGTGGCGACGCTCTTATACCGACTCGATCGGCCAGATCTGGACGCCGTTCGCCTCCATCCGAGCCGATGCGATCAATGCTTCGATCAGCAATCAGCCTGGCGTGTCGAACTTCCTGCCGACCGGCAGCGTCAATGACATCCGGTGGATGCCGACTGTCGGCTTCGAATACCGTTACCCCTTCATCAACGTTCAACCGTGGGGCACCACGATCATCGAGCCGATTGCTCAGGTGATCGCCCGTCCGAACGAACAGTATGCCGGCCGTCTGCCGAATGAAGACGCGCAAAGCATGATCTTTGATACCAGCAACCTGTTCAGCGTTGACAAGTTCTCCGGCTATGACCGGGTCGAGGGCGGCGGTCGCGCCAATGTCGGTATTCAGGCGACCACCCAGTTCGATCATGGCGGCACCGTCAAGGCGATGTTCGGACAGTCGTACCATCTGTTCGGCATGAATTCGTTCGCGGTCGCCGACGCCACCAATACTGCCGTTGATTCCGGCCTGCAAAAGCCGATATCGGACTATGTCGCCAGCATCGCTTATGCACCGAACAGCACATATTCGTTCAGTTCGCGCGCCCGTTTCGACGAAGCAACCGGCGCGGTCCAACGGCTTGAGGTCGAAGGTCGCGCCAGCTTTAATCGGTGGTCGGTCAGCGTGATGTACGGCGACTATGCCGCGCAGCCCGACCTCGGCTACCTGACCCGCCGCTCCGGCATTCTGGGCAGCGGCTCGATCAAGCTGGCATCGAATTGGGTGGCAACCGGTGCGGCCCGCTTCAATCTCGAAAGCAGTTCGATCGATACCTATGCCATCGGCTTCGGTTATGTCGACGACTGCTTCATTCTAGGCGTCAACTACATCACCAATTACTCGTACGCATCCTATACGAGCGGCGTGGCGCCACAGCTTAGCCACGCTGTCATGCTGCAACTCGGATTGCGAACCTTGGGCCAGACATCTGCGGGCTCCAACGGAAACGGTGTCTACTAGTTGCGCGGTGCGCACCCAGTTCCCTGAACTGCAACCCGATGGACAAACCTTCTAGCCTGAAAGCTCGTCAACGCCGGATATGATGACTTTTCCGCTTCGTCAGTCACTCTTCGTTCTGATCGCTGTTGCCGCCTTTTCGGCGACCTTCAACGTAACGACGGCGCAGGCCCAGTCTGTCGCAGCGATGGTCAATGGTGAGCCGATCACCAACTTTGATATCGATCAACGTATGCGCCTGATGGCGCTGTCGAACCAAAAGAACAGTCGCAAGCAAGTCCTCGACGAGTTGATCGACGAAAAGGTCAAGATCAAGGAAGCCAAGAAGTACGGCGTCGATCCTAGCGTCTCCGACATCGACGCATCCTATGCGTCGATGGGACAGCGGATGCGGATGTCGCCGGAGCAACTCACCCAGACGCTGGCAAGCAGAGGGATTCGGCCCGCAACATTGCGCAGCCGGATCAGGGCCGAGATGGTGTGGAGCAGCCTCGTCCGTGGCCGCTTCAAGGACAGCCTGATGGTCGCCGACAAGACCGTCCGTTCGGCAGCCGGCGATCTCACTGACGGGAAAGCCGACGGCGGTAATTTCGAGTATCAGATGCGGCCTATCGTGTTGGTGGTGCCGCGCGGCTCGTCTGCGGCGGTTGTCGAAATGCGCCGCAAGGAAGCCGAAGCGCTGCGAAGCCGGGTGCAAAGTTGCGACGATGCCAACACTCTGTTTCGTTCGATGCGCAATGCCACGATCCGCGACACGGTGGTAAAGACCTCGGCTGACTTGCCGCAGTCGCTTCGCGAACTGTTGGACAAGACCCCGGTTGGCCACCTGACCGCGCCTGAAGTGACCCGACAGGGCATCGAGATGGTCGCGCTTTGCGAGCGCAAACCGACCACTGGCGACACACCGGAGCAACGCAAGGTCCGCGAAAAGCTTTACGTGCAAAAATACGAAGCGAAATCCAAATCCTACCTGCAGGAAATTCGCAAAGCCGCGATGATCGAGTATCGATAAAGCGCCGTACCGGAAAGTTGAAAGCAATTATGCTTCGCCAGCTTTCGGATCGGATTGCACAAGGCTTCAGATCATCTTGAGCGCGCGATGATCGGGAGATGCAATCATCCCCTCGCGGCGTAGAGAATTGTCGTTCAAGTGGGCACGGGCCGCAGATCAATGCAAAAAGCTCTCGCACTCACCATAGGCGAGCCGGCAGGCATCGGCCCGGATATCACGATCGCCGCCTGGCAAGGCCGCGCGGAAAATCAGATTCCGCCGTTCTATCTGCTCGGCAATGCCGAATTCATTCGCCGGCGCGCGCAGTCTCTCGGTATCGACATCGACGTCGCTGAGGTCGAGCCGCAAGATGCGGCGGGAAGCTTCACCCGAGCCCTCCCCGTCGTGAATGTCGGCGAGGTTCCCGCCGCGTGCCCCGGACGACCCGATACAACCAGCGCCCCCATCGCCATCGCAGCCATTCGCCGCGCCGTCGCCGACGTAACCGCCGGTCTCGCGACCGCGGTCGTGACCAATCCGATCGCCAAGAGCGTCTTGTACGACGCCGGCTTTACACATCCGGGCCACACCGAATTTCTTGCCGAGTTGGCAAGGCACAACGACCGAACGCCGCTGCCGGTGATGCTTCTGTGGTCCCCTACGCTCGCCGTCGTGCCGGTTACGATTCACGTTCCGCTGCGTGAGGCTATTGCGCAACTGACCAGCGAACTCATCGTCACGACGTCCCGCATCCTTGTCGCCGATTTGATCGCCCGCTTCGGAATCGCGCGGCCGCGCCTGGCCATCGCCGGGCTCAATCCACATGCGGGCGAAGGCGGTTCGCTCGGCCACGAGGATCAAGCCATCGTTGCACCGGCTGTCGCCACCCTTTGCGCCGAAGGCATCGATGCGCGCGGCCCGCTACCGGCCGATACCATGTTCCACGCTGCCGCGCGTCAGACTTACGATTGCGCCGTGTGCATGTATCACGACCAGGCACTGATCCCGATCAAGACGCTGGCGTTCGACGACGGCGTCAATGTCACGCTTGGCCTGCCCTTCATCCGCACCTCGCCGGACCATGGCACGGCCTTCGACATCGCTGGCACGGGACGGGCCAATCCTTCGAGCCTGATCGCGGCGCTTCGGCTCGCCGCGCGTATGGCGGCATCGCAAAAATGACCGCGATCGACGATCTGCCGCCGCTCCGCGACGTCATCAAGCGTCACCAGCTATCGGCGCGAAAATCGCTCGGCCAAAATTTTCTGCTCGATTTGAATCTAACGGCCAGGATCGCCCGCGCGGCCGGACCGCTGGAGCAGTCGACCGTCATTGAGATTGGCCCCGGACCGGGTGGGCTCACCCGCGCCCTGCTCGCGCTTGGCGCCAGGCGCGTCATCGCCATCGAACGTGACGAGCGCGCCCTGGGGCCGCTGGAGGAAATCGCATCACATTATCCCGGACGCCTCGAGATCGTCTGCGCCGATGCGATGACATTCGATCCTCGCCCACTTCTGGGCGACGAGCGCGCCAAAATCGTCGCTAACCTGCCTTACAATATCGCCACGGCACTATTGATCGGCTGGCTATCCATCGAGCCTTGGCCACCATGGTACGACACCATGGTGCTGATGTTTCAACGCGAGGTGGCCGAGCGTATCGTCGCGCAAGACAACGAGGATGCTTACGGGCGGCTGGCGGTGCTCGCCAATTGGCGTGCTGAAACCAAGATCCTGTTCGATATTTCCCGCGCCGCCTTCGTTCCACCACCGAAAGTCACCTCGTCGGTGGTGCGGCTGTTGCCGCGCCCGGCTCCCATGTCATGCGACCGCAAGGCGCTGGAGCAGGTTGCCGCAGCCGCTTTCGGCCAGCGCCGCAAGATGATTCGCCAGAGCCTCAAATCGCTTGGCGTTGCACCCGAGCGGCTCGCCGCGGCCGCCGGTCTCGACCCCACCCAACGCGCCGAGACCATTTCGCTCGCGGGCTTTGTTGCCATGGCGCGCGAATTAGCCAATATACGGACCGAAAATTCCCAATCGGTCTGAGGAGAGCACGCAATGGCGCAGATGTTTCGTCAATCACTGGTCAAGTTCGATGCGCCGTTGTGCGAAACCATCGTCGACACGCCCAAGCCGCAAGGCCGCGAGGTGCTGGTCCGGATCGAACGCTGCGGGCTTTGCCACTCCGACCTTCATATCCAGGACGGCTACGCCGATCTTGGCAACGGCAAGCGGCTCGACACCACGCGCGGAATGACACTGCCGTTCACGCTCGGCCATGAGATCGCCGGCATCGTCGACGAGGTCGGCCCGGATGCGTCGCGCGATCTGATCGGGAAGAAATTTGCTGTATTTCCGTGGATTGGCTGCGGCAAATGCAATGACTGCCTCAACGGCGACGAAAACCTCTGCGCTAAACACCGCTTCATGGGCGTCTCGATCGACGGCGGCTTCGCCACTCATGTACTGGTGCCGGACGCGAAATATCTGCTTGAGTACGATCCCCTGCCGATCAACCTCGCTGCGACGCTGATGTGCTCCGGCGTGACTGCCTACGGCGCGCTGAAGCGACTCGTCGACCGCCCGCGTCAACGCAACCTGCTGCTGGTTGGTCTCGGCGGTGTCGGCATGATGGGTCTCTCCTTCGCAAAGGCCATGTTCAAGCAGGACATTGCCGTCGCGGACCTCAGCCCGGCTGCACGTGAAGCCGCGCTCAAGAACGGCGCGGCGGTTGCTTACGATCCGTCCGAACCGGACGTAGTCAAGCGGATGCTCAAGGAAAGCGGCGGCGGCTTTGATGGCGTGGTCGATTTTGCCGGCAATGAGAAATCGATGAGCTTCGCCGTCTCCACCGTCGCGCGTGGCGGCAAGATCGTCGTGTCGGGACTGATGGGCGGGAATTTCAGCCTGCCGATGGTGCAGTGGATTTACAAGCGCATGACCATCGAGGGCTTCATGGTCGGCACCTTGGCGGAAGGCAAGGAACTCCTGGCCCTGGCGCGCGCCGGCAAGATCCAGCCGCCGCCGATCAAGGAAGAGCCGATGCGCGACGTCCAGAAGTGGATCGACGAACTGCGGGCCGGCAAGGTGGTCGGCCGCATCATGCTCTGCAACTAAGGGAAGTTCAGCTTCACGCATCCGCGGATACGGTGCGGCGCGACGCCGCAACCGTATCGGGCTTTGGGGGAGTGCTCTGTGAGCGAAAGCCTCGCTTCCCCCCAACGGCCCGCGCCATGGTCCCGCCGGCCCTTCCCTAAATCCATGATCTGCTGCTAACCTCCGAGGATTGCCGCCGGATCATGTCGTCATGCCGACGTCTCTTTTTTCTATTGCGAAGTTTATCGTCGCAACGATTGCCATATTTGTTCTAGTCACCGCGGAAGCATCCGCGGAAAAACGTGTCGCGCTCATTGTCGGCAATTCCAGCTACGTCAACGTAACGCGGCTGGACAACCCGAAGAACGATGCGAGGTTGATGGCTGACACGCTCCGTTCGCTTGGTTTCCAGTTGGTCGGCGGCGGCGCTCAGCTCGACCTTGAGAAGCCGGCTCTGGACCGCGCCGTGCAATCCTTCGGGCAGCAGATCCAGGGCGCGGACGTAGCGTTGTTCTATTACGCCGGGCACGGCGTACAGGTCGCCGGATCGAATTACCTCGTCCCCGTGAATGCCAATCCGACGCGCGAGGCCGACGTCGATTTCCAGATGGTCGACGTCAATCTGGTGCTGCGGCAGATGCAGGGATCGGGCACGCGGCTGAATCTCGTCATTCTCGATGCCTGCCGCAACAATCCGTTTGGCGGCCGTGGCCTGCGCGCGTCCGAAGGCGGCTTGGCGCAAATGCGCGCACCGGACGGAACGCTGATTTCCTACGCGACGCAGCCCGGCAGCGTGGCGCAGGATGGCACCGATGGACATAGCCCCTACACCAGGGCGCTCGCCGCCACGGTGCGCCGCGCCGGGCTCGATATTTTTCAGACCTTCAATCAGGTGGGCCTGGCCGTGAAACGCTCCACCGGTGGCTCCCAGCAACCATGGGTCTCGTCGTCTCCGATCGATGGGACCTTCTATTTCGTCCCGCCCACAGCGCCCCCGGCCTCGGAACCGCCGCAACTAGAAGCGCGAATGACGCCGCCGCCACGCCTCAACGATGACGCCAAGACAATCACCGATGCGGTGAAACTTCAGGAAATCAACGCGCGACTCTATGAGCTAAATTTCGATCCGGAAACGCCAGGCGGGAAGCCGGCGACCACGATCGCGATCCGCGACTTCCAATCCGTCAATGGTCTGCCGCAGACCGGCGAAGCGACCGAAGGATTGCTGCGACGTTTACGCGAAACCAAATACGTCGGCCCGTGGGGCTCGATCGTCTACGGTGAAGACAGCGGCAAATGGGGCCTGTCATGGGGACATGTCTCACGCAAGGAAGCCGTTGCCGACGCACGCGCCAAATGCGGCTCGTCCAAGTGCCCGATCGAACTGAGCTTCTACGGCAAGACCTGCGGTGCCTTCGCTGTTTCCGGCAAACAATGGTCCCTGATGGCGCGCGACACCATCGACAAGGCCAAGCTCGAGGCTCTCGATGCGTGCGGCAAGTCGGGAAAAGCCTGTAGCATTATCGGCGCCGTCTGTGCGGACGGTTCCGGCCTCCCCAATCAATGATGACAAGCGAGGTTGCTCGAATGAAGGTTTCACTCCATGTACGTCTGATGACGGCGGCTTCGAGTACGGTGTTTCTCTGCCTCTCACCAATGACTGCATCAGCGTCCGTGATCGAGCAATCCGAGGCGACCACATCGCATACGGTGAGCTATATCCGTCTTGCCCAGTCCGGCAGCATGGGCGGTACTATCGGCAATCGCGAGAAATCATTGTCGGGGTCGCGCGAGGCCGCGCCGGAACGCCCCGCGAGACAGAGCAAGCCGAAAGAGAGCCAACGGCCGGCGGCCTCGCACAGCAGCCGTGGTAACCTCGATGGGACATGGTCGATTTCGAGCGCCGGCATCAACTGCTCCGACACGTTCCGGGAAACTGTGACGATCAACGGCGCAAGGCTCGTCGGAAATTACGGCGGCGGCTCGGTGAGCGCAAACGGATCGATTTCCGGCAGCGGCAACTACAACGGCATCGGTGTCACCAGCCGTGGCCGCTTTTCCGGACGTAGCGGATCAGGAACCTTCCAGCGATCGGATGGCTGTCACGGCCGCTGGACGGCCACCAAGCAATAAAGCTCAGCGGCCGAACACAACGGGCCCCTTGAGCTAGAGTTGTTGCCGCAGTTTCTGCACAAATGCGCCCAGGCCTACCTGACGTTCGCGCTTCAACTGTTCGGCCCGCAAGATCGCTTTCACCGCCTCGAACGCAATCCCGATGTTGTCATTGACGACGATATAGTCGTACGCGTCGTAATGACTCATTTCATCCCCGGCCTTCTTCATCCGGCCTCGGATCACCTCGTCGGAATCCTGTGCGCGGGTATGCAGACGCTGCTCCAGCGCTTGCACCGATGGCGGCAGAATGAAAACGCTGACGACATCATTCGCTTGACGATCGCGCAGTTGCTGCGTGCCTTGCCAATCGATATCGAACAACACGTCCTTGCCGGCGGCCAGAGCGTCCTCGACAGGTTTGCGCGGTGTGCCGTAGCTGTTGTCGAAGACCTTGGCCCATTCGAGCAATTCACCGGTCTCGACCATCGCATCGAAGCGCGGCTGATCGATAAAAAAGTAATCGCGACCGTCCACTTCTCCCGGCCGCATCGCACGTGTCGTCGCGGATACGGACATCTGTAGATCGGGTGTTTCCTTCACCAGCATCCGCGACAATGTCGTCTTGCCAGCACCGGAAGGCGAGGACAGCACGAACATCAGTCCGCGCCGTTCGACACCACGAAAACTTTGCTCAGCGTCACTCATTCCAGATTCTGCACTTGTTCGCGGAACTGTTCGACAACGTTTTTCATCTCGAGTCCGGTATTGGTCAATTCCAGATCGTTGGATTTCGAGCAGCAAGTATTGACCTCGCGATTGAACTCCTGCGCCAGAAAATCCAGCCGGCGCCCGACCGCGCCGCCCTTGTCGAGCAACGCACGCGATTGCGACAGGTGCGAAGCGATACGATCGAGCTCTTCACGGATGTCGGCCTTGGTCGCCATCAGCAGGGCTTCCTGATTGAGCCGATCGGAATCAAAACGATCAGATGAGTCGAGAAGCACGGCAACCTGCTCGGCGAGCCTCGCGCGGATGGCTTCCGGCTGACGCCCTGGGGCTTTCTCGGCCTGTCCCGCGAGTTGCTCGATCTGATCCAGCCGCTGCTTCAGAATATCGCCCAGCGATGCGCCCTCGCGCCTGCGCATATCGATCAGGCCGGCAAGCGCCTGTTCAAACGACGCCGCAACCGCGACGCGCGCGGCTTGATCCTCGGCCTCATTCGCCTCCGGCTCAGCCACCTCGATCACGCCCTTGATCGACAGCAAGCCGTCGATGCTCGGCGCGACCGCGTCAATGCGCGCCGCGAGTTGCCCGGCGACCTTAACCACCGCCGCGAGCACGTCCTCATTGACACGGATATTGGAAGCAGCGCTGGACCGCTTGACGTTCAGATTCGCATAGACCGTGCCGCGCGACAGCAATTCGGTCGCACGTTTGCGCGCGGTGAGTTCGACATCGTCCCAACCCGGCGGCAAGCGCATCCGGAAATCGAAGCCCTTGGCGTTGACCGATTTCAGCTCCCATTCGAATGTGTAGGGTCCGCTCGTGCCGTGGCTTCGCGCAAAGCCGGTCATGCTCGACAGCGCCATCGCGTCACTTGCTCCAATCTAGAAATGAGAAATCCCGACCGGAGTCTGATCCAGCTGCGTTGGATCAGACCCGTCGTTTATCTTTTTGTTTGAGCATGATCTTTTCCGAAAACCGGATTCCATTTTCCAGGATCATGCTCCGGCGACCGCCGCACTATAGCGATTTCGCGCGAACTGGATACCGGTTCGCGTGAAGAAAACGCTCTAAACAAAGAGCCTCCTCACCCACGTGAGCAAATCCGGCTTCTGTTATCCGAGCGGACTTACGCCGGTGCGAGACATTACCGCCGTTCGGAACGCGCCGGCCTATGAGAGGACTTCTGCGCCGCCGATCCTTTTGCCTTCGCTGCCGGATTAGGAGTCGCGGGTGATTGCTCCGTCGCAGGCTTCGTCTCATCGCTTGCCTCAGGTGCTGCCGATCCGGTCGGCGCTTCCTCCGGCGGTTCGACCGTATCGTTCTGGATTTGCTTTTCCAGGGTTCGCAGCTTGGCAACGTTCTTCTGATGCTGGTCGTAGGTTTCAGTGAAGCTATGTCCACCGGTGCCATCGGCCACGAAAAACAGATCGCGCGTCCGCGCCGGATTCGCAGTCGCTTCGAGCGAGGCACGGCCCGGATTGGCGATCGGTCCCGGCGGCAGACCCTCGACCACATAGGTGTTGTAAGGCGATGGTTGCTGGATTTCGCTGCGCTTGATCGGACGGCCAAGGGTACCCTTGCCACCGACCAGTCCATAAATGATGGTCGGGTCGGACTGGAGCTTCATCTTCTTCTGGAGTCGATTGATGAAGACGGCGGCCACCCGGCTGCGCTCGTCGGGCTTGCTGGTCTCCTTCTCGACGATCGAAGCCAGCGTCACGAGTTGCTCTGGCGTCTTCAACGGCAGATCGCGATTGCGGCGCTCCCAGACATCGGCGAGGACGCGACGTTGTGCCTGCTGCATGCGGGCGATCACCTGCTCGCGCTGCGCCCCGCGCGGAAACTTATAGGTTTCAGGCAACAGCGAGCCTTCACTGGGAATGGCATGAATCGCGCCAGAGAAAATGTCGTTATCGGTGATACGCGCCACGATCTGCTCGGAGGTCAATCCCTCCGGAATGGTGATGGAGTGCTGCACCACCTTGCCTTCGACGATGGTGCCGATCACTTCACGCAGGCTGGCATTCTTGGCGAACAGATATTCACCCGGCTTGAGATCGGAGCGCGCCTTCAAGGCAAAGACACTGCCGATGAACGCCCAGCGATTGTTATCGATGACACCTTCGCGCTGCAAAATATCGGCGATGTCGGACATGCCGGAGCGTTGCGGAATATTGACGACTTTATCCTGTTCGAGCGGTCCGGGCGCTTCGATCTTTTGCTTGCCGTAGACGTACAATCCACCGCCGCCGATCATGGCCAGCAACAGGATCGTGATGATCGCGTTGCCGACCACCACGAACGGATTACGCGCCCGATCGGAACGCTTGGGTGGCGGCGGAAGCTGCTCTGGCTCCAGCGCGGCGCGCGGGCTGCGCGGTGAAATGGGTGATCTCTCACTCATACAAGATGGTATCCCGTCGGCTTGATCATGACCTCACGCCCATCGTCAGCATTAAAGCATATTGCCGAAAAGTGCGAAGCGGATTTCGGATCACGACATTCCTGCATCTGGAAAACACGCCGTCATCTCGGACTGATTCGATCCGAACTATTGTTGCCGTTATCTCATCGCGAGATATCGCCATATCAGTCGCGCCGCAACGCAACGACGTTCACGGAATCTGAGTGAACACGAACAGACGGCGCGACAGGATTCAGGGTTGAATACGGCGAAACGGAGGAATGAGCCTCCGGCAACGATCAATTCGTCACGCGCCGCATAATGACCGATGCATTCGTCCCGCCAAAGCCGAACGAATTCGACAAAGCGATATTGATCTCCCGCGAGCGCGCCGTCTTGGGAACGAGATCGATCGGGGTTTCGACCGACGGGGAGTCAAGATTGATGGTTGGCGGCGCGATATTGTCGCGGATCGCCAGAATGGAGAAGATCGCTTCGATCGCACCGGCCGCGCCGAGCAAGTGCCCGGTCGAGGACTTGGTCGAGGACATCGACACCCTGGACGCCGCATTCCCGAGCAGCCGTTGCGCCGCGCCCAACTCGATCTCGTCGCCGAGTGGCGTCGAGGTTCCGTGCGCATTGATATAATCGATATCGGCAGCCTCGATGCCGGCGCGCTTCAATGCCGCGCTCATGCAACGGAATCCGCCGTCACCGTCCGGCGCCGGCGCCGTGATGTGATAAGCGTCGCCCGACAGACCATAGCCGATGATCTCGGCATAAATCTTAGCACCGCGCTTTTTTGCGTGTTCGTATTCTTCCAAAACGACGACGCCCGCGCCCTCGCCCATGACAAAACCGTCACGATCCTTGTCGTAGGGACGCGAAGCCTTCTCCGGCGTCTCGTTGAAACCGCTGGACAATGCGCGCAACGCGCAGAAGCCAGCCATCGCGAGGCGGCAGATCGGCGATTCAGTGCCGCCCGCGACCATCACGTCGGCATCGCCGAGCGCAATCAGGCGGCCAGCGTCGCCAATGGCGTGCGCACCGGTTGAGCAGGCCGTCACCACCGAGTGGTTCGGCCCTTTCAGACCATGCTCGATCGAAACATAGCCGGATGCGAGATTGATCAAACGGCCCGGAATGAAGAATGGCGATAGCTTACGCGGTCCCCGTTCCTTGACCAGGATGGCAGCGTCGGCGATGCCGGACAGGCCGCCGATTCCGGAGCCGATCAAGGTCCCAGTCGCGCAGCGGTCTTCTTCGGTCGTCGGATGCCAGTTGGCGTCATCCAAAGCCTGACGGGCCGCCGCCATTGCAAAGACGATGAAGTCATCGACCTTGCGTTGATCCTTGGGCTCCATCCACTGATCGGCATTAAAGGTGCCGTTTGTGCCGTCGCCGCGCGGAATCATGCAGGCGATGTGGCTGGGGAGATCTGATACTTCGAACGTGTCGATCTTTCTGGCGCCGCTCTCACCGTTGAGAATGCGCTTCCAAGTCGGTTCGACACCACAGCCAAGCGGCGTAACCATGCCCAGGCCGGTGACGACAACACGCCTCATATCGAGCACTCCCGCCGATGGATATTCACGATCAACAGCAAGAAGCCGGTGGACCGCGCGATCACGACCCGTCCGGCTTCATCGACACCCTGAAGGTGTGTTAGCTTTTTGCGTTCTTTTCGAGGAACTTGGTGGCATCGCCAACGGTCAGAATGGTTTCCGCCGCGTCGTCGGGAATTTCGCAGCCGAATTCTTCCTCGAAAGCCATCACCAGTTCGACGGTATCCAGGCTGTCGGCGCCGAGGTCGTCGATGAAGCTCGCGTTGTCGACCACCTTTTCGGGCTCAACACCAAGGTGTTCCACCACGATCTTCTTAACCCGCTCGCCAATCTCGCTCATCGTTCAACCTCGTGCTTGTTCAATTGGACTCGACCGTTGGACGATACGAGCCGTCGTGGTGCTTAACTAGTTAGATCCCGTCGTAGCTGCGCTCTGTTGCAATCGCTCCGTCGCAACCCACGGAGACCTCGCGAACGACGTCAGGTCCGGCAACGCCAATATACATGGTTTCGGAATCCTGCAATGGCTTCTTTGCCTACCCATCGGCGTCCGGTTACCATACTTCCCCAGCCTTGACTATATGGCCCGGGACATGGTCCACGGTTGCCCGAATACGCCGTGAAATACCTCAAATCATCGCCATTCCGCCGTTGACGTGGATGGTCTGGCCGGTGACGTAGGCCGCTTCGTTCGAACTCAGATAGACCGCCGCGGCGGCAATGTCGTCCGGCGTGCCAAGCCTGCCGGCGGGAACCTTGGTCAGGATCGTTTCGCGCTGCTTCTCATTGAGCACATCGGTCATCGGGGTCGCGATGAACCCCGGCGCAATGCAGTTCGCGGTGACGTTGCGACGGGCATACTCGGCGCCCAGCGTCTTGATCATGCCGATCAGACCGGCTTTCGACGCGGTATAATTGCCCTGCCCCGGATTGCCGGTGACGCCGACCACCGACGTGATCGCGATGATACGACCGAAGCGCTTGCGCATCATCAGTTTGGTCGCGGCGCGGGTCAGGCGGAATGTCGCGGTGAGATTCACCTTGATGACATCGTCCCAGTCTTCATCGCGCAACTGCACGAACAGATTGTCGCGGGTGATGCCTGCGTTACAGATCAGAATGTCGACCTGTCCCATCGCCTTTTCGGCAGCGGGAATCAGCGCCTCAACGTCGGCGGTATCGGCAAGATTGCACGGTAAAACGTGGCTACGATTGCCGAGTTCACCGGCCAGCTTCTCAAGCTGCTCGCGCCGCGTTCCGGAGACCGCCACCGTTGCGCCCTGCGCGTAGAGCGCCTTGGCGATTGCACCGCCGATGCCACCACTTGCACCGGTGACGAGCGCGGTTCTGCCAGTCAGATCGAACATCGAATTCTCCTTCGTGCGGCGTCGCCGCTCAATTCAAGCCGGACGCGCCGCAGCCAACGCATCCTTGGCGGCAGCGATATCATTGGGGCCGCCCACCGCGACGCCAACGGCGCCGTCAGCGATCCGCTTGACGAGACCGCTCAATACCTTGCCAGCGCCGATTTCGAGGAAATGCGTCACGCCCTGCGACGCCATAAAGGCAATCGATTCCCGCCAGCGCACAGTGCCGGTGACCTGTTCGACAAGCCGTTTGCGAATCTCTTCCGGATCGGAAATCGGCGCGGCCAGCACATTGGACACCAGCGGCACCACCGGACGATTGACAGTTACTTCGGACAGTGCCTTCGCCATCACGTCGGCGGCCGGCTGCATCAAACGACAGTGGAACGGCGCGGATACCGGCAGCAGCATGGCCCGCTTGGCGCCTTTGCCCTTGGCAATCTCGGTAGCCCGCTCGACCGCCGCCTTGTCGCCGGAGACGACCACCTGACCGCCGCCATTGTCGTTGGCAGCCTGGCAGACATCGCCCTGAGCGGCCTCCTCGGCCACGGCCACAGCGGTCTCGTAATCGAGCCCGAGCAACGCCGCCATGGCGCCAACGCCGACCGGAACCGCCTTCTGCATCGCAAGGCCGCGGGTCCGCAGCAGGCGGGCGGTATCGCTGATGGAAAAGCTCCCCGCCGCAGCCAGAGCCGAATATTCGCCCAGCGAATGCCCGGCCACGAAAGCTGCGTCCTTCGCCACCGAAATTCCGGCTTCGGCTTCCAGCACCCGCAGCGTCGCCAGCGACACCGCCATCAGCGCCGGTTGGGCGTTTTCCGTCAGTTGCAAGGTCTCGCCGGGGCCTTCCCAGATGATCGTGCTGAGCTTTTCTCCCAGCGCCGCATCGACTTCCTCGAACACCGCACGCGCGGCGGGAAAAGCCTCCGCGAGAGCCTTGCCCATGCCGACCGTCTGGGAACCCTGTCCCGGGAAGGTGAATGCTGCGGTCATCTGCGCCCCTGAAATCCTGTAAGTGGGCCGAAAGACACTGCCATCGGGCTTTATGTCAAGGAGGTGACTTCCGCTGTTCCACCAATTGGCCCATAAAACCGCCGTTTCTCACCGCTTTCCCTTGCAAAGCCTGGCGAAATCCGTATAAACCGCGCCATCCGTGGATCCCGGCCGGGAGCTGAACGGACGATCTCAGCATTTTCACTTCTCTAGCGATCTTGATGAGATAGGACCGATCGGTCCGTCGTCCCGTGCTTCCGCCTTCTGAGCGTTCGAGTCCTTTCCGAAGGGTTCGAAGGGCTTGCCGCCGGGAACCGCGCTAACACTTGGAAAGGACACCCATGCCTCTTTATGAGCATGTTTTTCTCGCGCGTCAGGACGCGAGCGCCCAGCAGGTCGAGGAACTGACCACGCAAATCACCGGCGTGATCGAGAGCCTCGGCGGCAAGGTCACCAAGACCGAGAACTGGGGCGTGCGCTCCCTCACCTACCGCATGAACAAGAATCGCAAGGCGCACTTCGTGCTGCTCAACATCGATGGCCCGGCAGCCGTGGTCACCGAGATCGAGCGTCAGGAGCGTATCAACGAAGACGTCATCCGCTATCTGACCGTTCGCGTCGAGGAACTCGAGGAAGGTCCGTCGGCGATGATGCGCAAGGCCGATCGCGACCGTGATCGCGACGACCGTGGCGGCGGCTTCCGTGGCGACCGCGAAGGTGGTGGCTTCCGTGGCGATCGTGGTCCGCGCCGCTCGCGTGACGATGCCGATGCTTCCGCAGCAGCTTCTCAGGAGTAATGACCATGGCTGATGCAGGTGCTCGCCGTCCGTTTTTCCGTCGTCGCAAGACCTGCCCGTTCACGGGCCCGAATGCGCCGAAGATCGACTACAAGGATTCCAAGCTGCTGATGCGTTACGTCTCCGAGCGCGGCAAGATCGTGCCGAGCCGTATCACGGCCGTGTCCGCCAAGAAGCAGCGTGAGCTGGCCCGCGCCATCAAGCGCGCCCGCTTCCTCGGCCTGCTTCCCTACGTGATCCGCTAATTCGATACCGGCCGCGGCGTTCGCGCCGCGGCCGGCTTTTTTTGAAACCTTCATAAGGCTTCCGGGACACCGGTTGCCGACAGTTGGGGCCTCAAGGCCCCTAACCGCTCGAAGGGGGCGGGACAGCTCATGATGATCGGCCTTCTCATCGCCATTGCAGCCGGCTGCGCTTCAGCGCTGATGTTCGCCTCGATCAGTTCGGGCGCGCTCATCTCGCTGCTGCTGTTCTATCTGGCACCGCTGCCGCTGATGCTGGCAGCGATTGGCTGGGGACCGGCCGGCGCCGCGATCGGCGGCGTTTTGGCGGGTGGCACGCTCGGCCTGATTTTCAGCCTGCCCTATCTGGTCGCATTCCTGTTGGCGGTTGCCTTGCCGGCGTGGTGGCTCGGCCGTCTGGTTTTGCTGGGACGACCGGTGGCTGGAGGAGCCGCCGCCGGGGCTGCCGCTCCCATCGACGCAGTCGAATGGTATCCCGTCGGACGCCTCCTGCTCTGGATCGCGGGCTTTGCTGCTCTCACCACGATGTCCGCTCTCTTCACGCTCGGCACCGACAGCGAAACTATCGCGGCCGGGCTTCGCCATGGCCTCGGACGCATCCTGCAGATGCCGTCCGCCCCAACCGAATCGACACAGATCATCGATGCACTCGCGGCGATCGCCCCGGCAGCGGCGACGATCATCGCAATGACGACGCTGACGCTGAACGTCTGGCTTGCCGCCTATGTGACGTCGGCATCGGGGCGATTGCGGCGGCCGTGGCCCGCGCTGCGCGACGTCAACATGCCGCCGATGACGCTGGTGGCGCTGTTTGTCGCGCTTGCCATGTGCTTCACCGGTGGGCTGGTGGCGCTGCTCGCGCAAATTGCCACTGCCGCGCTGATGCTGGGCTACGCCCTGACCGGCTTTGCCGTCCTGCACACGATCACGCTGGGCATCAAAAGCCGGGGCGTCTTGCTCAGCTTTGCCTATGCCCTGGTGCTGGTATTCGGCTGGCCGGTCATTGCCATGATCGCGCTCGGCATCATCGACGCCTTCTTCGGCATCCGTCAACGCTACCTGCAACGCAGACCGCCACCTCTTTCCCCTACCTGAACACTCCAACCCAACATCGCTTCAAACAGGAGATCCATCATGGAAGTCATTCTACTCGAACGTGTCGCCAAGCTCGGCCAGATGGGCGATGTCGTCCGCGTCAAGGACGGTTTCGCCCGCAACTTCCTGCTGCCGCGCAACAAGGCGCTACGCGCCACCACCGATAACCGTGCCAAGTTCGATGGCATGAAGGCCGAACTGGAGGCGCGCAACCTGAAGGCCAAGGGTGAAGCAACCCAGGTCGCGGAGAAGATCGACGGCCGTAACGTCGTCATCCTGCGTCAGGCGTCGGAAACCGGCCAGCTGTTCGGATCGGTGTCGGTGCGCGATATCATGGCCTCGTTCGAAAGCGACGGCATCACGCTGAGCCGCAGCCAGGTGCTGCTCGACCACCCGATCAAGACCATCGGCCAGCACGGCGTATCCATTGCCGTGCATCCGGAAGTCGAGGTGTCGGTGAGCGTCACCGTGGCCCGCAGCGCCGACGAAGCCGAGCGCATCAATCGCGGTGAAGACGTCAGCAGCCGTCAGGAAGATCTCGACGCCGCCGCAGAAGCGCTGGCCGCGGCCGGCGAGTTCTTCGATCCGGAAGCGCAGCACGACGACGAGCGCGAAGGCGAAGCCTCGGAGTCCTAAGCTCCATTCAGACGTCAAATGGCCAGACTCGACACCTGATAATTCAGGTTCAAGTCTGGCCATTTCTATTTGTTATTTATGATATTTACTAAGTCAGCCGCCGCAATTTTCGAAGCTTAGTCGGCTTTCGTATCCGATGGCTTGGGCTCCGAAGTCTTTGGCTCGGCTGCCTTTGGTTCAGACGTCTGGGGCGTGACCGAACTCGGTTCGGGCGCTTTAGGTTCTGCGGCTTTCGGCTCTGCCGCCGGAGTCACGGCTGGCACCGGATCGGGCCGTTGCGCCGCCGGCGCATTGTTATTTGCAGGCTCCGATTTCGACGAAGGCGAACCGGCATTGTCCGGTTTCCCACTGTCGCTTCCAGCAGCGTTATGCGGGGACTGTTGCGGAGCGTTTTCCTGACGCGGTGCAGTCTTGCTTTTTTTCGCCTTCGCCTTGTGCTTGGTGCTTGTCTTCCGACCAGAGTGTTGCGACGCCTCCCCGGCATTATCCGGCACCGCAGTCTGCGCAGCCGGCTGCCGCTGGAACGGCCACCAGCTATTCTGCGAAGGCGCAGGCTGAGGTGCCGCTGGTGCAGCAACGGCGGGCGCCGCTTCCCGACCGCGACGCGGCTTCTCGGCGGCGCCTGAACGACGATCGACAGCCCCGTTAGCCAACAGATAGCCGCTCAACGCACCGGCCATGTCGCTACTGGTCGTGTAATGCTGACGCAGGAATGTGGGCAGCGCATTCGGCGGTACCGATTTCACCAGGCCGCGCGCGCTCTTGTGGCACACCGTGCAGGCACCGTTGAAAATCTGTGCCGGGCTTTTGCCGGCCTCGAGGTTTTGGGCCTGCACCGCCGCGGGCACCGAAAAACAGATCGTCATCGCCAGTGCGGCGGAGCCAAGCGTCCGGCCAAGCATACTATCCTCCAAATGTCGAAACCGTTACCTCGCGGGACTTCGTCCTCGCATTGCCGCAACGCAGCAAGCCGGATATCGACCCGTACTGGTACGCGTACAAATCCACAGATGTCCAAGTCTACAGACGACGTCCGCGTCCACATTCGCCGTGGGATGTCTCGGGGGATTGAGCCGTCACACCACTGGCGCGCTGCATCTTTTATCTTATTGCGGCGCGAATGGAAGTACGCGGATGTAAATGAAGCGGCCTCGGAGCATGGCGATTTGGGATATCCCATGTGCAGCCACGGCACTGGAACAGAGCCCATACCGGCACTAATATCCCTGGATGCGCCAGATTGCGCACAAGGGTCCACGCTGGACAACGATGGACCCGCACCTCTGGCGCGCGTCTGATCGACCGTTGGGTGGTGGCGATGGACCGTGTGTTACAGTTTTTTCTCAGCCGATATATCCGGCGCGGGACAATGACAGTTACGACCGCAAGCGGTTTCCGCTTCACGTGCGGTGATGGCACCGGGCAAGCAGTAGCATTGCGGTTCATGACCCGGGCAGCGGAAAGACAGGTTCTGCTCGACCCCGAACTGGCTTTCGGCGAGGTGTATACCGAAGGCACGCTTATTATCGAACAGGGCTCGATCGCGGATGTTCTGGCGGTCGCCCTCGATCAGCCCGACATGATTCCACGCTGGGCCAAGCTGCAGTGGTGGCTGCGCTATCTGGTTCGTAACATCCAGCAGTTCAATCCGCGAAGCCGCTCCAAGGACAATGTAGCGCGGCATTACGATCTGGACGGCAAGCTCTATTCGCTCTTTCTCGACAGCGACAAGCAATACAGCTGTGCCTATTTCGAGACGCCGGAATCGTCGCTCGACGATGCCCAGCTTGCCAAGAAGCGTCACCTGGCAGCCAAACTCCTTGTGACGAACGGCCAACGCATCCTCGATATCGGATCTGGCTGGGGTGGGCTCGCGCTCTACCTGGCGGATATAGCTTCAACCAGGGTTACCGGCATCACATTGTCGCGCGAGCAATTCGACGTCTCGCAAGCGCGCGCAAGCGAGCGGCCGCGTGCGAGCGCTCCGACGTTCCTGATGCAGGACTATCGCGATATTCCCGGGCCGTTCGACCGCGTCATTTCGGTCGGCATGTTCGAACACGTCGGCGTCGATCACTATGACACCTTCTTCAAACGTTGCGCCGAACTGCTCACCGATGACGGCGTGATGATGCTGCATTCGATCGGACGCTCCGAGGGCCCAGGCATCACCAATCCCTGGATCGCCAAGTACATCTTCCCCGGCGGTTACATCCCGGCATTGTCGGAAGTCCTTCCCGCCATCGAGCGCGCCGGGCTCCTGGTGTGCGACATCGAGATCCTGCGGCTGCACTATGCGGAAACGCTGAAGGCCTGGCGCGAGCGCTTCCTCGCGCGACGCGAGGAAGCGGCCGCGCTGTACGACGAACGGTTCGTGCGGATGTGGGAATTTTATCTGGCCGCCTCGGAGATGTCGTTCCGCAAACAAAATCTGATGAATTTCCAGATTCAGATCACTAAGCGGCAAGGCATTGTGCCGATCACACGCGACTACATCATGCACGAAGAGGCAAGGTTGCGCGGCATCGAACGCCGCAGCCGCCCGAGGTTGCAAATCGCCGGCGAATAGGCCGTCGGAAAATCAGGAAAATTAAGCGGATCAGAAAACTTGTCGAACCGACCGTTGCCAGCGGGTAGCGACAGGTGCGCCAGCACCGCATCCCGTGTTTTCGCGCACGAAACCGGAGCGCACCGCCCGAGGCCCTCACTGACTGCTGTCGCATCCAGCACCTCGACCAGAGAACCAAGCCAGCCATCCCATCTCTCGGATATCGGCATCTGTTCGTCGCGTACCACGGTTAGCTCCTCACCCGGCTGGGCTTTTCCCGGCTGGCGGATATCCAAACGCCTGAAGCGCAGGCAAGGTTCCGCCGGTCTCCTGGAATATTGGTCGAGCGAGTCACACGGATGGTTCAGTCAAGGGGGACCCTTCTGTGGGCGAATGGACCACCACACCAGCGTCAAGTGGTATAAGATGGCGCGGAATCGTTCCGCACCGTTTTTTACCTAACGTGTGAATAAGGCAGATCGCTGCTTTCTCCACGCGCGCGGGCAGTGCTTCTATTCGCCGCCGCTCCGAGCGGCCCAGCTTCCGACACATCCGAGAGAAACCATCGTCCGCCATGTCGTCCCTTGATTCCAACGTTCTCAAGCTTGCCCCGGATGCCGCCAGCCCGTCCTACCGGACCGCGCCGCATAACATCGAGGCCGAGCAGAGCGTTCTAGGCGCCATCCTGATCAACAACGACGCGTTCTACCGGGTCTCGGATTTTCTCGAGCCGAAGCATTTCTTCGAACCGATCCACCAGACGATCTTCGAAACCTCCGCCAGCCTGATCCGTGCCGGCAAGGTGGCGACGCCGGTGACGCTGAAAACCTTCCTGCCCGCCGACATCGATCTTGGTGGTGGTATGACGGTCGGCCAATATCTTGCGCGTCTTGCCGCCGAAGCCACGACCATCATCAATGCCGCTGACTACGGTCGCACCATCTACGAGTTGTCGCTGCGACGCGACCTGATCCACATCGGCGAGGATATGGTCAACGTCGCCTATGATGCTCCGGTCGATTTCGCGCCGCGCGCACAGATCGAGGATGCCGAGCGCCGTCTGTATGAACTCGCTGAATCCGGTCGTTACGACGGCGGCTTCCAGCGTTTTTCGCAAGCCATGAAGGTCGCTCTCGACATGGCGGCGAATGCCTATCAGCGCGACGGAAAGCTGTCCGGCATCGCCACCGGCCTGCGCGACCTCGACACCAAGATGGGCGGCCTACAGCGCTCCGACCTCTTGGTTCTGGCCGGTCGTCCCGGCATGGGCAAGACCGCGCTCGCGACCAACATCGCCTACAACATCGCCCGGGCCTATCGCGGCGAAACCCAAGCCGATGGCACGATGAAGACGATCAACGGCGGTATCGTCGGCTTCTTCTCCTGCGAAATGTCGGCGGAGCAGCTCGCCACCCGTATTCTCGCCGAGCAAACCGGTATCGCTTCCAGCACGATCCGCCGTGGTGGCATCACGCAGAACGAGTTCGACAAGATCCGCGACCACACGATCCAACTTGAACACCTGCCGCTTTATGTCGACGAGACCGGCGGCCTGTCGATCTCGCAGCTCACCGCCCGCGCCCGGCGGCTGAAGCGGCAAAAAGGGCTCGACGTGATCATGGTGGACTACATCCAGCTTCTGCAAGGCTCCGGCAAACGCTCGGACAATCGCGTGCAGGAAGTCACTGAGATCACCACCAACCTGAAGGCGTTGGCCAAGGAACTGAACGTCCCGATCGTCGCGCTGTCGCAATTGTCGCGTCAGGTCGAGAACCGTGACGACAAACGACCGCAGTTGGCCGACCTTCGTGAATCCGGTTCGATCGAGCAGGACGCCGACGTCGTCGTCTTCGTCTATCGCGAGGAATACTACCTCCAGAACAAGGAGCCGCGCCCCGGCACGCCCGAGCACGAGAAGTGGCAGACCGATATGGACCTCGCGCATGGCAAGGCTGAAGTTATCATCGGCAAGCAGCGACACGGCCCCACCGGAACGGTCGAACTGCACTTCGAAGGCCAGTTCACGCGGTTCAGCGATCTCGCCCACGACGGCAACCTGCCCGACCGCACATAAGCCGGAGTTTGAAACGATGCCGGGCGACGCGTAGTCTTCGGATCGAGATAGGAAAATCGCGCGTAATACATCGCGCGAGGAAATGGCGTCGGCGCTCATGGATCAGATTTCAGACACCACGACAGCAACTGCGCCGCCCGCTCCGGCTGCCACCTCCCCTTCTCTCGATGCGAACGTTCCCGCGACCGCCACTGGCATCCTGACCATCGATCTCGACGCGATCGTCGCCAACTGGCGCAAGCTGGAAAGCCAGGGCGTGCCAGCGGAGTGCTCCGCCGTGGTCAAGGCCAATGCCTATGGTTGCGGGACGGAACCTGTGGTGCGCGCGCTGGCGGCCGCCGGCTGCAAGACGTTCTTTGTCGCTACGCTGGATGAAGCACGCGCCGCGCGGGCCGCATCCAAATCGGCGATTATCTACGTCCTCAGCGGCTGTTTCCAGAATTGCGGTGACACCTTCGCCGAACTCAACTGCCAGCCGGTGCTCGGCGATCTCAACGAACTTGCCGAATGGGACGTATTCTGTCGCCGCAGCGGCTGGTCCGGCGGCGCCGCGATCCATATTGACACCGGCATGAACCGGCTTGGGCTCACGCCTCAGGACGCGCATGGCATCGTGCCGCGCATCCACGCCGGTGATCACGGCATTACCTTGGTGATGAGCCACCTCGCCTGCGCCGAAAATCCCCAGCACCCGCTCAACGCCCGGCAGCTGACGACTTTCCGCGAGATTGCCCAGCAGTTCACGGGCGTGCCGGCATCGCTAGCCAATTCGTCTGGCAGTTTTCTTGGCCCGCAATTCCAGTTCGATCTGTTGCGGCCGGGTGCCGCGCTCTACGGTGTCAACCCGACGCCAGAGGCGGATAACCCGATGCGGCCTGTCGTCGATCTGAAGACGCGCATCATCCAGGTCCGCGATGTCGAGCGCGGCGATACGGTCGGCTACGGCGCAACCTGGACGGCGCGGCGACCGACCCGGCTGGCGATCGTTTCCACCGGTTACGCCGACGGCTATTTCCGCGCCGCTGGAAGCACCGACGGCACCCGGAGCGCCGACGTCATCGTCGCAGGAAAGCGTTGCCCGATCGCCGGACGCATCTCGATGGACCTGATTGCGATCGACATCACCGATCTGCCGGACAAAGCCGTGCGCCGTGGTCACTTGGTGACATTGCTCGGCGACGGCATCTCGGTCGATGAACTCGGCCACCACTTCGGCACCATCGGCTACGAGGTGCTGACGAGCCTCGGCCGTCGCTATGCCCGCGTTTACAAAGGCGGGGCGGCCTGACCGCAAGATACTGGACAGGGATCGCAGACGCTGCCCGTTCGCGGCGCTGATTTTTGTTCGTGCCTTTACGCGGGTTAGCTAGGCTGTTGGCGCACTGAAGATTCGCCCATCCCGATCTAGCGCACCAACCGCGGAGACCATCCGTGCTGGCCTATCTTTTCGTCCTTGCGGTCGGGCTGGTCGCCGGCACCATCAGCGGCATCGTCGGCACCGGCTCGTCGATCATGCTGATCCCGGTGCTCGCTTACGAATTCGGCCCCAAGGAAGCCGTGCCGATCATGGCCGTCGCCGCGGTGATGGCCAACCTGTCGCGCATCATCGCGTGGTGGCGCGACGTCGATTGGCGGGCGTGCGCCGCCTATTCGATCACCGGTGTTCCGGCGGCGGCATTGGGCGCGCGGACACTTCTGGTACTGCCGTCACGTGCGGTCGATATCGCCATCGGCCTGTTTCTGATGGCGATGGTGCCGGCCCGCCATTGGCTGGCGAAGCGCGACATCAAGATCACCCTCTGGCATCTCGCACTCGGCGGCGCGGTGATCGGCTATCTGACCGGCATTGTGGTCTCGACAGGACCGCTCAGCGTTCCGCTGTTCCTGTTCTACGGTCTGACCAAGGGCGCCTTCCTCGCCACCGAAGCCGCCAGTTCGCTCGGACTGTACTTAAGTAAATCGGTGACCTTCGAGCGTTTCGGCGCCCTCGACACGGCGGTCTTCCTGAAAGGCCTGATCGCCGGATCATCACTGATGTTCGGAGCCTTCATCGCCAAGCGGTTCGTTCTCAAACTCGATCCGAACGTGTTCCGACTGGTGATGGATGGCATCATGCTCTTCGCCGGCCTATCAATGCTTTGGAATGCGACTCACGCGACCTGATCCGGCGAACCTCGACTATGGCCAAAGCCACCCTTTCCTTTGTCTGCCAGAACTGCGGCGCGGCCTATAACCGCTGGCAGGGCAAGTGCGAGTCCTGCGGCGAGTGGAATACGCTGGTCGAGGAAGACATCAGTGGCGCCAATTCGGTGCCGGCCAGTATTCGCTCCAAGCGCAAGGGGCGCCTGTTCGCATTGGAAAGCCTCGCCGGGGAAAGCCGTGACGCGCCGCGGCTGCCGACTGGCATGGCCGAACTCGACCGCGTCACCGGCGGAGGCTTCGTGCCGGGCTCGGTGCTGTTGGTCGGTGGCGATCCCGGTATCGGCAAGTCCACGCTGCTCACTCAGGCGACGAGCGTGCTAGCCAGTGCCGGTCACCGCACCGTCTATATCTCCGGCGAAGAGGCGATTGCTCAGGTCCGGTTGCGCGCGGCACGGCTGGGTTTGGCCAGGGCACCGGTCCAGCTCGCCGCCGAGACATCGGTTGAAGATATCATCGCAACCCTTTCTGAAGGAAAGACTCCTCGCCTCATCGTCATCGACTCGATCCAGACCATGTGGACCGACACGGTGGAATCCGCTCCCGGCACGGTGACACAGGTGCGCGCCTCGGCGCAGGCGCTGATCCGCTTCGCCAAGAAGTCCGGGGCGACCGTGATCCTGGTCGGCCACGTCACCAAGGACGGCCAGATCGCTGGCCCGCGCGTGGTCGAGCACATGGTCGACGCGGTGCTGTCGTTCGAGGGCGAAGGTTCGCAGCAGTTCCGCATTCTGCGCTCGGTCAAGAACCGGTTTGGGCCGACCGACGAGATCGGCGTATTCGAGATGACTGGCCTCGGTCTGCGCGAAGTCACTAATCCCTCGGAACTGTTCCTGTCGGAGCGCGACCTCGGCTCGCCGGGAACGGCGGTGTTCGCCGGAATGGAGGGCACCCGCCCGGTGCTGGTGGAACTCCAGGCGCTGGTCGCCCCCACCTCGCTCGGCACCCCGCGCCGTGCGGTGGTCGGCTGGGATTCCAGCCGCCTGTCGATGGTCCTCGCGGTGCTGGAGGCGCATTGCGGCGTCAAGCTGTCTGGCTACGATGTCTATTTCAACGTCGCCGGCGGCCTGCGCATTCAGGAGCCGGCGGCCGATCTCGCCGCCGCCGCCGCACTGGTGTCGTCGCTGGCCAATGCGCCATTGCCGACCGATGCGGTCTATTTCGGAGAGGTCTCGCTATCCGGCGCGGTGCGCCCGGTCGCACAAGCCTCGTTGCGCCTTAAGGAAGCCGCCAAGCTAGGCTTCGGCCGCGCCGTCTTGCCGGAATCGGCACGGGGCGAAGGTGGTGGCGACGCCGGGCTTTCGCTCAATGCAATCGGCGGATTGAGCAGCCTTGTTGCGGACATCGCGGCGCGCGGGACGCCTCGCGCCACCGCCAAGGACCGCGACGCCGACGAAAATGGCGGCACACGCGCCACAGCCTCGGGAAAAAATGCCGCACCGCCTCGATTCCGCCGTCAAGACTCCTAAACCGGACGTGACCTCCGCTGCGGTCCTCGCTATACCACCCGCGCGGTCGGGAACTCTCTGGCTTTGCGCGACGCACCGTAGCGTCATCACGTAGACTGTCACGCGCCGCGCCGATTCGCGGTTTTGGGATTTGAAAGCGGACCTGACCAGCCGATGCCGATAACGATCCTTGATCTTGTGCTGCTCGCGGTAATGCTGATCTCGGGCCTGCTCGCCATGGTCCGCGGCTTCATGCGCGAGATCCTGTCGATCGCAGCTTGGGGCACTGCCGCGCTCGTCACGTTGTATTCCTATCAGAAGCTGCTGCCGACCGCGAAAACCTATATTACCAGCGACACTCTCGCCAGCGTCGCGGTCATCGCCGGCGTCTTCATCGCGACCTTGATCGTGGTGTCGATCATTACCGTCCGTATCTCGGACATGATCCTGGATTCCCGGATCGGTGCGCTCGACCGCACACTGGGTTTCCTGTTCGGCCTCGCGCGCGGCCTGCTGATTGTGGTGGTCGCATTCTTGTTCTTTGCATGGCTGGTCCCCGCCAAGCAGCGGCCGGATTGGGTTTCCAACGCCAAATCGCTAACCATGTTGCAATCGACCGGCGATTGGCTGATGTCGCTCTTGCCGGATGACCCCGAGAACACCATCTTGAAGAGATTCAAGAAGACCAAGCCCGAGGACGAGCAGACCGACGCCGAACCGGCCAACCCCGGTTCCAACGACGGATACTCGAAACCCGCGCGGGACAGCCTGAAACAATTGATCGACGGCAAACCGGCGACACGCTAGTTATCTTGAACGAGGGATGTGCTCCCTCGAAAGTGAGGCGCGATGGACGAGATGCAGACCCCTCCGCAACCTGCCGCCGCCGCCCCTCCGTCCGATCTTCACCAGCATGACGATGCGCTGCGCGAAAAGTGCGGCGTGTTCGGCATCTTCAACCATCCCGATGCCGCCGCCATCACCGCGCTTGGCCTGCATGCCTTGCAGCATCGCGGACAGGAAGCCGCAGGCATCGTCTCCTTCGACGGCGAGCGCTTTCATTCCGAGCGCCGGCTCGGCCTCGTCGGCGACACCTTCTCCCGCCGCGACGTGATCGACCGCCTCCCCGGCACCTCTGCCGTCGGCCACACCCGTTATTCCACCACCGGCGAAACCATCCTGCGCAACGTGCAGCCGCTCTTCGCCGAATTGAATGCCGGCGGCTTCGCCGTCGCCCACAACGGCAACCTCACCAACGGCTTGACGCTGCGTCGTGAGCTGGTGCGCGGCGGCGCCATGATGCAATCCACCACCGATACCGAGGTGATCCTGCATCTGGTCGCGCGTTCGCAGCGCAACCGCTTCATCGATCGCTACATCGACGCCCTCCGGACCATCGAAGGCGCCTACGCGCTGGTCTCACTGACCAACAAGAAGCTGATCGGCGCGCGCGATCCGCTCGGCATCCGCCCGCTGGTACTGGGCGAACTGGACGGCAGCCCGATTCTGGCGTCTGAGACCTGCGCCCTCGACATCATCGGCGCGAAATACGTTCGCGACATCGAACCGGGCGAAGTCATTGTGTTCGACGATCACGGCGCGCAAAGCCACAAGCCGTTCCCGCCGATGGCGCCGCGTCCCTGCATCTTCGAGTATATCTATTTCGCCCGGCCGGATTCCGTGGTCGGCGGCCGCCCGGTTTACGAAGTCCGCAAGGCCATGGGCGCGCAACTCGCCCGGGAAAGCCATGTCCCCGCCGACGTCGTGGTCCCTGTGCCGGATTCCGGCGTGCCCGCCGCGCTCGGCTACAGCCGTGCCGCCGGCATTCCCTACGAGCTCGGCATCATCCGCAATCACTATGTCGGCCGCACCTTCATCCAGCCGACGCAGAGCGTGCGCGAGCTCGGCGTGCGCATGAAGCATTCGGCCAACCGCGCGGCGATCGAAGGCAAGCGCATCGTGCTGATCGACGACAGTCTCGTGCGCGGCACCACCTCGAGGAAGATCGTCAAGATGATGCGCGACGCCGGCGCCAGCGAAGTGCATTTCCGCATCGCCTCGCCGCCAATCACTCATCCGGACTACTACGGCATCGATACACCGGATCGCTCCGGCCTTCTCGCGGCGACGCATACGCTGGAAGAAATGCGCGCCCTCATCGGCGCGGACTCGTTAGCTTTCCTGTCGGTGGACGGCATCTATCGCGCCATGGGCGAACCGGGTCGCGACCCGGCACAGCCGAAGTTCACCGACCACTGCTTCACCGGCGAATATCCGACGCCGCTCACAGACCTCAACCAGACCGAGACGCAGCCGCGGCAGTTATCGCTGCTGGCGGAAGCAAGCTGACCAGATCGGCAGTCACCTAGCTCTGCCGGCTACGGTGCAACTTCCCGCATTTGACGCGCCAGCCATACGGTATGGCCGCCGCACGTCGCATCTTCGGCGACGTGGCCGATGACGTCAAAACCGTGTGCTGTAAGCAAACGCCGGTAGTCCTCGGGATCGAGGCTCGCGTGGTAAAGCGGTTCTCCCTGAAAGGAGCCGATCGCCTCTCCGGCGCGTGGGCCGCTCGTAAACATCAGCGCCCCACCATCCGCGATGTGTGCGGCAAAGATCGGAAACATCGCTTTCTGCTCGTCTTGCGTCAGATGAAAAAAGCTGTCCCACGCCAGAATGCCATTGAAGCGACGGCCGAGTTCGAGCCGGCGCATATCGGCGACCACCCATGATTGCGTCGGAAATCGCTCCCGGCACAGTGCGATCATTGTTTCCGACGAGTCGACGCCGGTGACATCATGCCCCGTCGCGATGAGATAGCGTGCGATGGGCTCGCCCGACCCGCATCCGATATCCAGAACAGAAGCCCCGGCACCGACGACTGCACGAAATCGATCGAGCCAGCCGCGCTCGAACAAGCTCTTGCCGCGCTCGCTGTCGAAAGCGCGGGCGTGCCGCTCGTAGAGGTTCACGATCCGCGTCGACGCATCATGTGTTGGCGTGGCTCTGGTCAAAGCTGCCTGACCATGAAAACCGCCGCCTCGTCATAGCCTCGCAGCTTTCGCGCCAGCGTGGCATTGACGACTTTCTGCGACGCGACGTTGCGAAAGCCATGGCGCTCCCAAAAGCCTGCCGAGTTATTCACGGCCACCAGCGAGGCGGACGTGAACACTTCCTTCCGCGCCCACGCCAACAGCAGCGCGACCACCAGCGCGGCCGCACCAGTCCCACGCAGCTCCGGCAGAAGCGCGACGTCGTGAATGTAGTAGGTTTCAGGTTGAGGCGGCAGTTCGCCAAGTCGTGCATTCAGCGCCGGAGGATCATACGCGCGCCAGGGATGGCTGACGGCGTAGCCGAGGATGTCGTCTCCGGAACTGAAGGCAAGACAACCGACCGGATAGAGCCGCAGCCGCTCTTCAAAGACGGCCTCGTCTTCCGGAAAGGCTGGATGCACGCAGTCCGCCACCGCCAGCACGCCCGGCAGATCGGCGGTGACCATCGGCCGCCATTGCCCTTTGGCTTCGAGAGATAATTCAGGCATAACGCGCCGAACTCCTTATCCCTCTGGTCCTAGCACAAAGCGCCCTTTCCATGACAAAGCCCCTTGCCTCCCGCCTCGCCCTCGTCACCGGCGCCTCGCGCGGAATCGGCTACGCGACCGCACTGGCGCTGGCCAAGGCCGGCGCGCATATCGTGGCGGTTGCTCGTACCCAGGGCGGGCTTGAGGAACTCGATGACGCGATCCGGGCCGTCGGCGGCAGCGCGACACTGGTGCCCCTCAACATGACGGATTCGGAAGGCATCGCCCGGCTCGGCGCGGCCCTGCACGAACGGCACGGCAAGCTCGATATTCTGGTCGGCAACGCCGGCATCGCCGGGCCGTCCTCGCCGCTCGGCCACATCGAACTCAAACCGTGGAGCGACGTCATCGCGGTGAACGTCACCGCGAACTTCCAGTTGATCCGCTGCATGGAGCCGCTGCTGCGCCAATCCGACGCCGGGCGCGCGGTGTTCGTCACCTCGGGCATCGCCAACAAGGCCACCGCCTATCTCGGTCCCTATGCCGCCTCCAAGGCGGCGCTGGATGCACTGGTGCGGGTGTGGGCCGCCGAGACCGCCATCACGCCGATCAAGGTAAACTTGTTCAGCCCCGGCCCGATCCGCACCCGGATGCGCGCGCAGGTGTTTCCCGGCGAAGACCCGATGACGCTGGACACCGCCGAACAGGTCGCGGAATTCATCGTGCCCATGTGCAAGCCGGAATGGACCGAGAGCGGCAAGCTCTATCACTATCCGTCGCGCGCGCTGATGACGTTTCGCGATCCGCTGATCGCCGCTACCGACCAAGCCGGCCAAGACTGATAGGCGGCATCTTGCGGCTACTACCCGCCGCAGTCACAATGCGGTGTTCCGTCATGCCAGTGTGACGGATCGGAAAAGGAATGCCGCCGATGCGTCGTCTGCTTGCTGCCGTGACCGTCCTCGCTTTCACCGGCATCGCCGGTCCCTCGTTCGCCGCCGAAGTGTCCGGCACCTGGCTGCGCGACACCGGCGCCTCCAAGGTGAAATTCAGCAAATGCGGTGGGGCCATCTGCGGCCATATCGTCTGGCTGAAGCCCGGCGCGGATCCCAAGGCCAAGGTCGGCCAGCGGGTGTTCTTCGACATGAAGCCGAGCGGCGAGAACGCCTGGAGCGGCAGCGCCTTCAACCCGGAGGACGGCAAGACCTATACCGGCAAGATGACCCTGAGCGGCGACACTCTGACCACGGCGGGTTGCGTCATGAGCGTCATCTGCAAATCCACAACGTGGTCCCGCGCCAACTAGGCGCCACCGTACGACGACCAACGCATTGGCGCGGCAGGCAGCAGCGATCCCTTGCCGCGCCAAATGGCGTGGACGAGCATTTCCCGCATGGACGACGGTTCCAGGTTGTGATGTGATGCAACCGCTTACCGTTCGCCACTGCACGCAAGATGTCAGGGCGGCGCGGAAGGCAGTCAATCACCAAGACGCTGGGTAAGACCGCACAAGACGGCGTGCCCGGAGGAAACCAAGGAGAGATCATGCGGACAATCGTTACGCGTTGCGGAGCTATGGCCATCATGCTGGCCGCTCTCAGCGCCACTACCTCAGCCATCGCCCAGGACAAGACCGTCAAGATCGGCGTGCTCAATGACATGTCGAGCCTCTATGCCGACATCGGTGGACCGAACTCGGTCGTCGCGGCGAAGATGGCGGTGGAGGATTCCGGTCTTCCCGCGAAGGGCTGGAAAATCGATGTCCTCGCCGGCGATCACCAGAACAAGCCCGACGTCGGCGTCAACGTCGCGCGCCAGTGGATCGACGTCGACAAGGTCGACATGATCACCGATACGCCGAATTCCGGCGTCGCGCTCGCCGTCAACAATCTGGTGCGCGAGAAGAACATCATCATGCTCAACTCCGGTGCGGCGACCGCCGATCTCACCGGCAAGGCCTGCTCGCCCAACACGCTGTCGTTTACCTACGACACCTACATGCTGGCGAACGGCACCAGCAAGGCGCTGACCAAGGCCGGCGGCGATACGTGGTTCTTCCTGACGGCGGATTATGCGTTTGGTCATGCGATGGAGCGCGACGCTACGGCAGTCATCACCGCGAATGGCGGCAAGGTGCTCGGCAGTGTCAAGCATCCGATCAACACCGCCGACTTCTCATCGTTCCTGTTGCAGGCGCAAGCCTCGAAGGCCAAGGTCATCGGCCTCGCCAATGCCGGCGGCGATACCACCAACGCCATCAAGCAGGCTGCGGAGTTCGGCATTGTCGCGCACGGTCAGAAGCTGGCCGCGTTGCTGTTGTTCATCAACGACGTGCATTCGCTCGGCCTGAAGACGGCCAACGGCCTGAACTTCACTGAATCCTTCTACTGGGACTTGAACGACAAGACCCGCGCGTGGTCGAAGCGTTTCTCCGAAAAAGCCTCGAAGCACGCATACCCCTCGATGACCCAGGCCGGCGTCTACGCGGCGGTCCGGCACTATCTCAAGGTGCTGGAGGCAATGGGCGGCAATCCGCATGATGGCGCGAAGGTCGTCGCCAAGATGAAGGAAACCGTCGCCGAGGACGATCTGTTCGGCAAAAGCGAAATTCGCGCTGACGGCCGCCGCATGGTTCCGGCCTATCTCTTCGAGGTGAAGAAGCCGGAAGAGTCGAAGGGACCGTGGGACTACTACAAGCTGATCGCCACGCTCGATCCGAAGGACGTCGCGGTGCCGCTCGACCAGAATCCCTGCCCGTTGTTGAAGAAGTAATCGAGCAGCCAACCATCGCTATAAACTCCGAGCGGCCTTGGTGGCCGCTCGTTTTTATGAAGGCCGCTTGCGCTTGTGCGCGAACGGGTTGGCCTTTTCACGCAGTGTGATGCGGATCGGCGTACCCGGCAATGCGAAATTCTCGCGAATGCTGTTGATCAGATAACGCAGATAGGATTCCGGCACAGCGTCAGCGCGTGAACAGAACACAACGAAACTCGGCGGCCGTGCCTTGGTTTGGGTGATGTAGTTCAGCTTCAGACGTCGACCCGACACCGCCGGCGGCGGATTAGCGGCAACGGCCTGCTCGAACCAACGATTGAGCGCGCTGGTGGAGACGCGGCGATTCCACACCGCGTAGGCATCCTCGATGCCCTTCATCAGGCGATCAATTCCTTCGCCCATCAGGCCCGAAACAGCGACGATCGGCACGCCCTTCACTTGCGGCAGCCAATGATCGACCTCGGCGCGCAACGCACCGACCTGGTTGGCCCGCGATCCCATCAAATCCCATTTGTTGACGGCGATCACCAGCGCGCGCCCTTCGCGCTCGATCAAATCGGCGATACGCAGGTCCTGTTCCTCGAACTTGGTCTGCGCATCCAGCATCAGCACCACGACTTCCGCGAAGCGCACCGCGCGCAATGCGTCCGCTACCGATAGCTTCTCGAGTTTCTCCTCGATGCGCGAACGGCGGCGCAGTCCAGCAGTATCGAACACGCGGAACGGCCGCCCCTTGAAATCGATCTCGACCGAAATGGAATCGCGCGTAGTGCCAGCTTCGGGGCTGGTAAGCAATCGCTCCTCGCCCAGCAACTGATTGATCATCGTCGACTTGCCGGCATTCGGCCGGCCGACGATAGCGACGCGAATGGGACGTGACGCGTCATCGCTCCCATCATCATCTTCATCGCCGTCCTCGTCGGCGGACTCCGGCATCACGTCGCGCAGTGCGTCGTACAGCTCGCCCATGCCCTCGCCGTGCTCGGCGGAAATCTGGATCGGATCGCCGAGCCCGAGCGCGTAGGACTCCATGGCGCCAAGTTCGCCGTGCTTGCCCTCGCTCTTGTTCGCCAGCAGCAGGACAGGTTTGTTCGCACGACGGGCGAAGTCCGCGAAAGAGCGATCCGTCGGCGTCAGACCGACCCGCGCATCGATGACGAACATCAGTGCGTCGGCAGCGGCGATTGCGGCTTCGGTCTGCTCCTGCATCCGCGCTGTCAGCGAACCGCGCGCGCCTTCGTCGAGGCCCGCCGTGTCGATGATAGTGAACGACAGATCGCCGAGACGCGCCTGCCCTTCGCGGCGGTCGCGCGTGACGCCGGGCTGGTCGTCGACCAGCGCCAGCTTCTGTCCAACCAGACGGTTGAACAGCGTCGACTTGCCGACATTGGGCCGGCCGATGATCGCGAAGGTGAAAGACATCGTCGATCCGTTCGCCCACCGGCGATGTTATGTCAATGCGCGGAGCCGAACCAAAGAGTTCGGATCGGATTTACTGACGCTGGAAACTTCCGCTCGGCAGCGGCGCCGGGAATGAATTGCCCGATGCAGCCGGCGGCGCGGCTTGCGGCTGCGCCTGAGGCGCGGGCGTTTCGGGATCGGGCGGCGGCACCGTGGTGCTGCGATGGCGAACCGTCCGCTTTGCCGGCTTCGGTGCAGGCGCCGTGGCGGTGCCTTGCTGCTCGGGCGCGACAGCTCCTTCGCTTGCCGGCGTGGCAGCGCGAGGCCGGGCGGCACGCGACCGCGACGAGGCTCTGTGTTTCGGAGGCTCGGCCGCAGGCGGCGGCGCCTCCACCGGAGCCGCTTCCTGTTGCTGAAGCTGCTGCCTGTCGACGTTCTCCTTGTAGAGTTCTTTCGGCACGCCCTGTTCGACCCCTGGGACACCTTGGGGGAAGACCGGTTCACGATTTCCCGGCAATTTCTTCTTGGTGTCGAACATATCGAACATATCGGTGGGATCGAAGCTGCTCGAGCTGGCACAACCGGCGAGCACGCCCGACACAGCGATGAGAACGACGGCAGCGATCAAACGATGTGAGCAGCGAGTAGCCATGGGGCGTTATTCAACTCTCGTTCGTCAGGATCAGACGCGGGCGTAAAATCAACTCAGCTTTTTGCGGCAGGCGGAAGCAATGCTTGCAATGCTTCGGCTCTGCTGCGCAGGCTTGCGGGCGTTTCGCTATCTTCCGCGATCATATCGAGCCATTTGCGGGCTTCGGCGGCATTCTTGGCACGCCATGCCGAGAGCGCCAGTAATTCGCGCGCGGTGTGACGATAAATGCTGCCCGCCTGTGCCGATGCATCGAGACGCTTCACCATGTCGTCGTAGCTGTCGGTATCAACCAGCAACGACGCCGCGCGCACTGTCGCAAGACTGCGCTCGTTCGTGCCGACGCTCGGATCCGCGACGATGGCGTCATACAATTTTACACCGGCGGCCGCATCGCGCGTGGCGGCTTCGGCGGCGGCACGTAGCCGCGCAAGAGATCGATAACCAGCGGGCGCATCGGCAGCGAGCGCGTTGAAAGCGGCTTCGGCTTCAGCGTGCTTGTTTTCATCGGATAACGTTGATGCCGCATCGAAAGCGGCGCTGGCCTTGTAGGCCTTCTGGGTGGCCAGGTATTCGTAGCCACGCCAGCCGCCGACGCCGGCGACGATCAGGACCGCCAGCGCGACGATGTAGACGGAGTACTTGTCCCAGATTTTCTTGAGCTGCTCCTTGCGCAGTTCATCGTCGATTTCGTTAAATATCTCAGACACTTAAAGAACCCCATTGCGGCCACGCCGCTCGCCCAGCGGCAAACCGGGCGATTGCCCACCGGTCAGGCGATACCCTAGCGGTATGGCGTCCGCAAGGCAAAGTTGGCGCTTTCGCGGCGCGCGGAACCGCCAGAGGCGCCGCGGGACTCTTGCGGCAATCCGATGGCGATTCCGGGGCGTGTTTTATTTCACCGCCAGCAGCTCGACGTCGAAAATGAGGGTCGCGTTCGGCGGGATGACGCCGCCTGCGCCGCGCGCGCCGTAGCCCAGTTCCGGCGGGATGATCAGGGTGCGCTTGCCGCCGACCTTCATGGTGGCGACGCCCTCGTCCCAACCGGCAATCACCCGGCCCTTGCCGATCGGAAACTCGAACGGCTCGTTGCGGTCGACCGATGAGTCGAACTTCTTGCCCTTCTTGCCGTCGACATAGAGCCAGCCGGTGTAGTGCATCACGCAGGTCTGGCCGCGCGCGGGGGTCGCGCCGGTGCCGACCTGGGTATCGACGATCTGCAAACCCGAAGCTGTGGTCATGGTCTTTCCTTTGGCCTGTGCCAGTGTGGGGGTGGAAGTGCCGCCGGCGACAAGCGCCGTGGTGGCGACAATCGCGAAAGCCCGGAAGGCAATCGCGGCGAACGTGAAGCGCATGTCGTATCCTTTCCTGATGAAGGGCGGGGGCAACGCTCAGCCCTTCGGCTTGATGCCGTAGACGTTCTCCGGGCCGGGAAACGCGCGGGAGCGGACGTCCCGGGCGTAGCCCTGGATCGCCTCTTCGATCATCGGACCGAGCTGGCCGTAACGGCGGACGAATTTCGGCACCCACTCCGACAGGCCGAGCATGTCTTCCAGCACCAGCACCTGTCCGTCGCAGGCGGCGCTGGCACCAATGCCGATGGTGGGAATGTCGATGGTCTGGGTGATGCGCCGCGCCAGCGGTTCGGCGACAGCTTCGACCACAACGGAGAATGCGCCGGCCTGCGCCACCGCGCGGGCGTCGTTCTGGATCGGACCGATGACATTCTCGCCGCGCGCGATGGCTTCCGCTTCCTCGCGGCCCTGCGAGCGGAACGAGCCGAGCGCGTTGATCGACTGCGGCGTCAGGCCGATATGCGCCATCACCGGGATGCCGCGCTCGGTCAGGAACGCGATCGTCTCCGCCATGCGCTCACCACCCTCGAGCTTCACCGCGCCGCAATGCGTCTCTTTCAAAATGCGCGCGGCGGAATGAAACGCCTGCTCCTTGGACGCCTCGTAGCTGCCGAACGGCATATCGACCACGACCAGCGACTGCTTCGAACCGCGCATCACCGCATGGCCTTGCAGGATCATCATCTCCAGCGTCACCGGCAGCGTGGTCTCGAAGCCATGCATCACGTTGCCCAGCGAATCGCCGACCAGAATGACGTCGCAATAGCGATCGACCAGCGCCGCGGTGTGGGCGTGGTACGAGGTCAGCATCACCACCGGCTCGCCGTTCTTGCGCGCGCGGATATCGGCCGACGTCTTGCGCCGGATGGTCGATTGAACGGACATGCTACACTCCGAAAACGGGACTACCGATGATGAAAGGACGAGATGCCGGCGCATGCGCGGCGCCGGCCGAAGCGCGACCAAGGATGATGATGGTGAGATCGACGCCCATCTTCCGCCCGCTTGCCTCCCTCGAAACGCGATGCCAGTGCAGGCCCCTGCACGCTCCGCGTCTGTCTCCGTGCGGGGTCCGCTGCTTCGCACCCACCGCACCGCAATATCGGGGCGAAGGGGTATCATTTTTTGCCGGGGATGAGCAAGGGACGCGCCGCCACGGCGCGAATGCGGGTGGCTGTCGCACGTGTCGCGGCACTCCGCGCTTCCGTACGGTGCTTCCGCATCCTATTTTCGGTGTCCCGGTCGTGCATGACGCAACCGGCGTAACCTGTTCATCAGCGCGTGACGCATGACGGAGAGATCGACATGACCGCAAAGGCAACACGGACCACCAACGGCCGCGGCCGGCTGTTCGACAGCGTGCTCGACACCATCGGCGACACGCCCGCCATCCGCATCAACCATATCGGCGTCGACAAGGTGACGATGTACGTCAAGGCCGAGTATTTCAATCCGGCCTCATCGGTGAAGGATCGGCTGGCGATCGGCATCATCGAGGAAGCCGAACGCAGCGGCGCGCTGAAGCCCGGCCAGACCGTGGTGGAAGCCACCAGCGGCAACACCGGCATCGGCCTCGCGATGGTCTGCGCGCAGAAGGGCTATCCGCTGGTGGTGACCATGGCGGAGAGTTTCTCCATCGAACGGCGACGGCTGATGCGGATGCTGGGGGCCAAGGTGGTGCTGACGCCGCGCGCCGAAAAAGGGTTCGGCATGTACCGGAAAGCGGTCGAACTGGCGGAGAAGCACGGCTGGTTTCTCGCGCATCAGTTCGAGGCCGCCGCCAACGCCGCGATCCATGAAGCGACCACCGGCCGCGAGATCATCAACGACTTCGCCGGCAAGAGGCTCGACTACTTCGTCACCGGCTACGGCACCGGCGGCACCATGGTCGGCGTCTCGCGCGTGCTGCGCAAGGAGCGGCCGGAAACCAAGATCATTCTCAGCGAGCCGATGAACGCGCAACTGATCGGCAGCGGCACGGCGCAGCAACGCACGGCGGACGGCGAGCCGGCGGCGGGCCATCCGGCGTTCGAGCCGCATCCGATCCAGGGCTGGACGCCGGACTTCATTCCGAAGGTGCTGCAAGAAGCGATCGACAAGCACTATTACGACGAGCTGATCCCGATCGCCGGGCCGAAGGCCATCGAATGGGCCAAGGCGCTGGCGCAGCGCGAAGGCATCTTCACCGGCATTTCCGGCGGCGCGACCTTCGGTGTGGCGCGGCAGGTCGCCGAGAAGGCTCCCCCCGGCTCGGTCATTCTCTGCATGCTGCCGGACACTGGCGAACGCTATCTCTCGACACCGTTGTTCGACGCCATTCCGGCTGACATGGACGAAGCCGAAGTCGCGCTGTCACGCTCGACGCCGGGTTATCAGATGCCGGCGGGATGAGTATCTGACCGGAAGTTATTTCAGGCAGACGCACAACACGAGAGCCGTCGTCCCCGCGCAGGTGGGGACCCAGACTCCGCAGGGGCTCGGTTTTATCTGCTGAGGCAATTTTAATATCATCACTGACGCCAGGGGTTCTGGGTCCCCGCCTGCGCGGGGACGACACTGAGAACGCTATCACGCCTCGCAATGACGTCAGGTAACGCCTCAAGCCCCAATCACCGGCACGCCGATGACGAAGGGATGAAATACGAGCGCAAGCGCGAGATAGAGAACGATGCCAAGCACCACGGCGATGACATCGTTGCCGACGCCGCCGACCGGTATAGGCGGCGCGCCGGGATCGCTGCGGTATTTCAGCGAAATGCGATCATAGACCGCCCACGCCAGAAACGAGCCAAACAGGATGATCGAGCCGAGATCACCGTTGGCAAGCAGGTGCGCGAGGGCCCACAACTTAACGCCCGCCAGCATCGGATGCTTGAGCCTGGCGTAGATGCGGCCACGGACATAAGACGCTACCACCAGGATCACCGCGAACGGCATCAGCGCCAGCGTGATGTGGCGCATCGCGACCGGCGGATACCAGACATCGATCCAGCCCGTCGCGCGATAATGCGCGAAGCCCCAGATGATCAGCGCGAGGCCGATGGCGGACAGAATCGAATAGCCGATCTTGTAGGCGGCCTCTCCGCGTGAGGCGATCAACCGCGCGCGCAGTTCACGCCGCGTCGTGACCAGATGCGTGCCGAGAAACAGCACGAGCCCGACGATCAGAATTCCGAGTCCCATCGCACTTTCCCACCGGCCGATTTCGACGCCAAATCGCTAGCACCTTTGCCGGCAACCACGCAATGGCATCGCGACATCGCCCGAACACGAGGATATGCCGCCGGCCGACGCGCCAAACAGAGAATTAAGTTTCCTCCATGCGCTCGCCGGCAGGAACGATCCTCACTATTTTTCAGTTGAGACAATGTGGTTGGGGGAAATCAAGGAGACATTCCATGAAACGGCTTATGGTCGTCGCCGTGGTCGCACTGGCGACCGCATCATCCCTCGTGCTTGCACGGACCGCGTCCGCGAGCGACGCGCAAACCTTGCAGCAACGGATGCTCGCGAACCTCAACCAATCCGGCTTCTCCGACGTGAAAGTCACGCCCGGTTCGTTTTATGTCAGCGCAAAGGACCAGGACGGCAACCCCGTCTCGATGTTCATCACGCCGAATTCCATGGCCGAAATCACCACCGTCGCCATGAATACCGATCAATCCTCCCCCTCTTCCGCGTCCACCGATAACGGCCTGTTCGTGCGTATTCCACGCGGCGAGGAATTGAGTTCGAAAATCATCGGCACCGATGTCTACAATCAGGACAACAAGAACATCGGCAAGATCACGGATATCGCCATCGACAGCAACCGACACGTGACGGCCTACGTGCTCAGCGTCGGTGGTTTTCTCGGCATCGACACCCACTATGTCGCCGTCACGCCTTCCGCCATCGATCTCACCTATGACAACCAGAAGAATGCGTGGAGCGCGAAGATCGATACCGATGCCGGCAAGCTGAAAGCCGCGCCGGAGTACACCTATCCCGGAAAGGCCTGAATCTGTATTGCGCCATGGCGAGCACCGGCCGGCGCCGCAACGCCGGCCGCGCCGGCTTGACTCGATTGCCACGCTGCCTTCAGATTGTTTCATCGTCGAGGCCATCGCGGAGGGGCAGCCGCATATGACGCATCCATTCGAGCGCCACCATTCCATCGTCATCGCGGCGAAACCAGCCGCGGTGTTCGACTACGTAACCAATCCGAAATCGTGGCCCGAATGGCTTCCGACGTCGCATCACATCGATTGCGACGACCGTCCGATGCGGTTCGGCGACACGTTTCACGAACACTGGAGCACGCGCACCGCCAAGGTCGAACTCGACTGGCTGGTGATCACCTGCGACGCGCCGCACGTGTGGATCGGCCTGACGCAAACCTCGTTCATGGGCCCGGTGGTGGTGCAGTACAATTGCGAAACCGTCGATGGCGGCACGCAGTTCACCCGCACGCTACGCAACCCGGCGCGGCCGAAAGCGCCAAGCGCCGAAGTGATCGAGCGGATGGATCACGAAGCGCGTCTCGGACTTGAAGCCATCAAGCGCAACGTCGAGGCACGCAGCAGCCGCACGACGTTTTGAAGATCATCATAGGTTTCGGACGTCGTCCCCGCGAAGGCGGGGACCCAGAATCCCTGCATCAGTCGTGCTTGCGAAGCGTGCCGACACACAACGATAAGCACCTTTCATCCGACCAACGACACGGAGTCTAGGTCCCCGCCTACGCGGGGACGACTCCGAGTGATGGGTTGGCGACGTTCAAAATCCCTCCGTCATTGCGGGGAGCGCAAGCGACGAAGTAATCCAGTTCTTCCTCGTGGCTTTCTCGATTGCTTCGCTACGCTCGCAATGAAGGAAACTCAGTCGGCCACCATCTCACACATTCTCTCCGCCGTCACGGATGACGGAATAGCGCACGATATCGGTGCGACGGTGCCAGCCGATCTTTTCCCAGAACGCCATCGCAGCCTCATTCGTCGTCAACACGTCGATGTGCGATTTCGAAATTCCCTCGGCTTGCAATCTGTCGAGAGAGGCGTTCACCAGACGCGTGGCGAGACCCGTGTTGCGATGCGCTGGCGCGACAATGAGATGTTGCAGATAGCCCCGGCGACCATCGTGCCCCGCCATCATGCATCCGACCAGTTCGTCGGCGTGCTCGGCGACAAAGCTCAATCCAGGATTCCTGTTCAGGTAGCGCGCGATCGCCTCCCTTGAATCGGCATCGCGCACGGTGACGCCGGGCGTCTGTCGCATCAACGCGATGACGCGATCGAAATCCTCAATGGTCATCTCGCGAATCGTTGCCACGCTGTTGTCCTCCGGTGCGCGAGCCTGTGTGTCATCGCATCGGTATAGCATGCGGCGACGATGCACGTTGCACGCGATCACGATGACGCCGCAACATCATCACGCAATCACCTTGGAAATTTCGCGGAATGACCGCGCCGCGTATGAAGCATGGGCACTCCATCAACACCATGGAGCTGAATGCATGAACTTCAAATATCTCGCCACCGCCGCCGCGATCGCCACGCTTGCCGCGACCGCCGCGCAGGCGCAGACACAGACGTCGCCGCAGCCGACCCAGAAGATGCAACAGGGAAGCTCCACCACCATGCCGCACGGCAAAGCCGGCGCCACGGGCACCGTGGGATCAGCGAACCATGCCGGCAGCCGCAGCGGCAAGGGCGTGAAGCCGGCTCCCGAAGGAACGATGGAACAACGCGGCGGCTCAAGCCTCGACAGCGACACCGCCCCGGGCAGCGCGCCGGGCACCATGTCGCGCTAACGTCTCTCCAAGGCGAAACTCTGTGGCCGGCGCACACGCCGGCCATTTTTTCTCCGCCAGCAAATAATTCGATTCAAATGGAATCGAACGACACGCTGAAACTCGGACTCGACGGCAGCAGCAAGACGACGCGGCGCAACTACGTTTGATGGCGACCGACTTCATCCTCGGAACGACGCGCACGTACCGTGCCGGATCGCGAGGTCTATTTCCTGCGCGCTCTGCTCGCCTTCAGGGGTACGCTCGTTGCGCTTGCGGCTTCCTGCGCCAGACGAAGCGCACGGAGCCTTGCCATGTTCTTCCTCACCGCAACGTCGTTCGCTTCATACTCCGCGAGGGCTATCACGCCTTCTTCAGCGGCCTGCCGTTGACGCTCACGTAATGCCTGGGATTTTTCGGAGGGAGGTTTCGTGCTCATAAGGCCTATATAGGTACTGTTTGACACAACTGCCACGCCGCCAATTGAACACAATTGATTGCTTGCCATTCTGCGGAATACCTATACGGTGCGACAATTCGATTTGTTGCAGTTGCCTTGTAAGCGCGCCCTCGGGCTCTTTTCCTCGGACATCGCCGGAATTGGATCAACCCGCTCGGAGGTCGTGCGGGAAATCGAGCCTTTGCGCTCCAGGAGAAGACGTTATGGCTACAGGTACAGTGAAATGGTTTAACGGCCAAAAGGGCTTTGGCTTCATTCAACCCGACAACGGCGGCCCGGATGTGTTCGTGCATATCAGCGCGGTCGAGCGCGCCGGCCTCGATGGGCTCGGTGAAGGCCAGAAGGTTTCGTTCGAAGCCAAGACCGACAAGATGCGCGGCAAGACCAGCGCGGAAAATCTGTCGCTCGTGAGCTAACAAGCGCCGAGCGACGCAAGCCACCCACGGATGTACTGGGGGCTCGCAGTGAAAGTCCCGTCAGAAATGGCGGGGCTTTTTGTTTGTTTGGAGAAGCGATATCGTCCGGCTCGCGTTACTTCTTCTTCACGTCCTTGACGTTGGAGAAGACGATGCCCTCGGCACGTTCCTTGGTATAGCCGAGATAGAACTCGTTTCTGGCGAGGAACACCGGATCGCCGTCGACGTCGTCGGCGACGCCGGAATTGTTGGCGGCGACGAAGGCGTCGAGCTTCTTCGGGTCGTCCGACGAAATCCAGCGCGCGAGCTGGAATTCGCTGATCTCGAATTCGACCGGCAGCGAATATTCGGCATCGAGCCGCGCCTTGAGCACGTCGAGCTGCAACATGCCGACCACGCCGACCAGCGCCGGCGCGCCGTCGCGCGGGCGAAACACCTGCACGACGCCCTCCTCCGACATCTGCTGCAAGGCTTCCTTCAGCTTCTTCGCCTTCATCGCATCGGTAAGCCGCACGCGGCGGACGATTTCCGGCGCGAAGCTCGGTACGCCGACGAACGACACGTCCTCGCCCTCGGTCAGCGTGTCGCCGATCCGCAAGGTGCCGTGGTTGGGAATGCCGACGACGTCGCCAGCGAAGGCTTCGTCGGCGATGGCGCGATCCTGCGCGAAGAAGAATTGCGGCGACGACAGCGGCATCGGCTTGCCGGTGCGCACCAGCTTCGCCTTCATGCCGCGCGTCAGCTTGCCCGAGCACAGCCGCGCGAACGCGATGCGGTCGCGATGGTTCGGATCCATGTTGGCCTGGATCTTGAAGACGAACGCCGTCATCTTCGGCTCGTCCGCCTGCACCAGACGCTGGCTGCTTTCCTGCGCGCGCGGCGGCGGCGCGAATTTGCCGAGGCCTTCGAGCAGATCGCCGACGCCGAAGTTGCGCAGCGCCGAGCCGAAATAGACCGGCGTCAGATGACCCTCGCGGAACGCGGCGAGATCGAACGGCTTGCAGGCTTCCGTGGCCAGCCCCAGTTCTTCCTTCACCTCGTCGACGTTGAGATTCGGATTGCGCGCGGCGAGATCGTCGATGGCGATCTGCTCCGCCGCGCCGGTCTTGGCGCCGCCGCCTTCCAGCAGGCGGATGCCGCCGGTGGCGATGTCATAGGTGCCAAGGAAATCGCGGCCGCGCCCGACCGGCCATGTCATCGGCGTGGTGTCGAGCGCGAGCGTCTTCTCGATCTCGTCGAGCACGTCGAAGGTGTCGCGGCTCTCGCGATCCATCTTGTTAATGAAGGTGATGATCGGGATGTCGCGCAGCCGGCAGACCTCGAACAGCTTTCGCGTGCGGTCCTCGATGCCCTTGGCGGCGTCGATCACCATCACAGCGGAGTCTACCGCCGTGAGCGTGCGATAGGTGTCCTCGGAGAAGTCCTCGTGGCCGGGCGTGTCGAGCAGGTTGAAAACGAGATCGTTGAACTCGAACGTCATCACCGACGTGACGACGGAGATGCCGCGATCGCGTTCGATCTTCATCCAGTCCGAGCGCGTGTTGCGGCGCTCGCCCTTGGCCTTGACCTGCCCGGCGAGATTGATGGCGCCGCCGAACAGCAGCAGCTTTTCGGTCAGCGTGGTCTTGCCGGCGTCGGGGTGCGAGATGATCGCAAAGGTGCGGCGGCGTGCCACTTCGGCGGCCAGCGCCGGGCGTGAGGATGGCTCAGTGGAGACGGCAATGTCGGACATGGGCGGAGCGTGTGACAAAGAATGGCGGCGGGATCAAGGAGTTTCCGCATCGATTGCGGCGGGTTGCCAGCCGGTTCCGGGCTCCCCATATCACCCGGGCGGAGGGACGACCCTCCGGCTTCATTCAGTCATCGCGGGGACGGCCCTGCCTAATCAGTTAGGAGGGTCTCATGGCCTGGTTCATGTTGTTCATCGCGGGACTGATGGAGATCGGCTGGGCGATCGGGCTCAAGTACACCGAAGGCTTTACCCGGCTCGTGCCGTCGGTGCTGACGCTGGCGGCAATGCTCATCAGCATCGTGCTGCTCGGGCTGGCGCTGAAGACCTTGCCGGTCGGCACCGCCTACGCGGTCTGGACCGGGATCGGCGCGGTCGGCACCGCCATTCTCGGCATCGTGCTGCTGGGCGATCCGGCCACCGCCGCGCGGCTCGGCTCGATCGGCCTGATCGTCGCCGGCATCGTCGGGCTGAAGCTGGTGACGTGATCGGTTAGCGCTGCAACAGCACCACGGCCCAATAAGCCAATGCCGCCACCAGCGCCGACGCCGGCACGGTGATCACCCACGCATAGACGATGGAACTGGCGACGTTCCAGCGCACCGCCGAGACACGCCGCGCCGCGCCGACGCCGACGATGGCGCCGGTGATGGTGTGGGTGGTCGACACCGGGACGCCGAGGAAGGTCGCCATGAACAGCGTCGCCGCGCCGCCGGTCTCGGCGCAGAAACCCTGCATCGGGGTCAGGCGAGTGATGCGCAGCCCCATGGTGCGGACGATGCGCCAGCCGCCGAGCAGCGTGCCGAGCGCCATCGCCGACTGACACGCCAGCACCACCCAGAACGGCACGCTGAATTCCGTACCGAGGTGACCTTGCGAATAGAGCAGCACCGCGATGATGCCCATGGTCTTTTGCGCGTCGTTGCCGCCGTGACCGAGCGAATACAGCGACGCGGAAAAGAACTGGAAAATCCGGAACGCCCGATCCACCGCGAACGGCGTGGACCGGGCCGAGGCCCAGGTCACGATCGCCACCAGCACCAGCGCGAGCAGGAATCCGACCACCGGCGACAACACGATGGCAAGCAAGGTCATCGACAACCCACTCCACACCACCGCGACGAGGCCCGCCTTGGCGACGCCAGCACCGACCAGACCGCCGATCAGCGCGTGCGAAGAACTGGAGGGAATGCCGAGCGCCCACGTCACCAGATTCCAGACGATGGCGCCGACCAGGGCCGCGAAAATCACCGCGGGCGTAATGAGGTCGGGCGCGATGATCCCGGTGCCGATGGTGTTGGCGACATGCAGGCCGAACACCATAAACGCGACGAAATTGAAGAACGCCGCCCAGAACACCGCATATTGCGGCCGCAATACTCGCGTCGAGACGATGGTGGCGATCGAATTGGCCGCGTCATGCAATCCGTTGAGAAAGTCGAACAGCAGCGCGACCGCGATCAGGCCGACCAGAACCGGAAAAGCAATCGTGGCGTCCACCCGGCGGCCCCTGTGTCCTAGACCTGCTCGATGACGATGCTGTTGATCTCGTTGGCGACGTCGTCGAAACGGTCGGCCACTTTCTCGAGATGATCGTAGATCTCGGCGCCGACGATGAAGTCCATGGCGTTGGCGTTGCGATGTTTGAGGAACAATTCCTTGAGGCCGATGTCGTGGAGGTCATCGACACGGCCTTCAAGCTTGCCAAGTTCCTCGACCATCGCCGTCAGCATGGTGACGTTATCGCCGATCGATTGCAGCAGCGGCACGGCACGGCCGACCAGATTGGCGCACTCGACAAGCAGCGCGCCGATTTCGCGCATCGGCGGTTCGAACTGACGTACCTCGAACAGCATGACGGCTTTCGCGGTCTGCTGCATCTGGTCGACGGCGTCATCCATCGCCGTAATCAGGTTCTTGATATCGACGCGGTCGAACGGGGTAATGAAGGTGCGGCGCACCGCGGTCAGAACTTCGCGGGTGATACCGTCGGCGTCGCTCTCGAACTGGTTGACGCGCTGGCAATAGACCAGCGTTTCCGCGCCGCCCTGCAACATCCCTTGCAGCGCCTGCGCGCCCTGCACCGCGACCTGGGCATGGCGGGCAAACAGGGGGAAAAACTTCTCCTCCCTGGGCAACAGAGCTCTGAACCAGCGTAACATTGCTATTCCCCGGCCATTCGGTTGGCGGTACCCGATTGACGCGCCAACACCGTCATGCGACCGGCGTGCCCCGTCTCAAGACCGCGCCGCCGCCCGGGCAAATGCCGAGGCAGGACCGCCTCGAACCCCCGATACGACAGGCCATCGACATCCGACGGCGCGTCATTGGGCTGTCATAAAACACTTCTTCGGACGGCGCGCAATCGCTCCGGGCGTCGGTCAGCCCGCCGATCACAACATATGCACCATAAGCACGGCACCGCATTCCAGCCCGTGGCGGGGCGCGAGAACGAGCCGAATACCGCTGACCCGAGGAAACCACGGAGGCAACATGCGACCGATCACCGGCGTCAGGATCGACGCCGGAGCCCTGCCCTCAATCCGCGTGCGGTTAAAGCGAGCGTTTGAAAAGAGCCGCGATCTCGCCGACGATACCGCGGCGGAAGGTCAGCACGCAGATCACGAAGATCGCGCCCTGGATCACCGTCACCCACTGGCCGAAGCCGGCGAGATACTGCTGCATGGCGACAATGATGAAAGCGCCGACCACCGGACCGAACACCGTGCCCAGACCGCCGATCAGGGCCATCAGCACGATTTCACCGGACATGGTCCAGTGCACGTCGGTCAGCGAAGCGTTCTGCGCGACGAACACCTTCAGCGAACCGGCGAAGCCCGACAGCGTTCCCGACAGGATGAAGGCCATCAGCTTGTACTGGTCGGCCTTGTAGCCCAGCGAAACAGCGCGGGGTTCATTCTCGCGGATCGCCTTCAGCACCTCGCCGAACGGCGAGTTGATGGCACGGAAGATCAGCAGAAACGCCAGCAGAAAGGCGACGAGAATGACGTAGTACAGAGTCGTCGGTTTGGAGAGATCGAACAGGCCGAACAGCATCCCCTGCGGAATGCCCTGGATGCCGTCCTCGCCGTGGGTGAACGGCGTCTGCAAGTAAACGAAGAACACGAGCTGCGACAGCGCCAGCGTGATCATCGCGAAGTAGATGCCCTGCCGGCGGATCGAGATCCAGCCGGTGACGACCGACAGCGCACAGGCGCCAGCGGTGCCAACCACGATGCCGATCTCCGGCGACACGCCCCACACCTTCAGCGCATGCGCGGTGAAATAGCCGGCGGTGCCGAGGAACATGGCGTGGCCGAACGACAGGAGGCCGCCATAGCCGATCAGCAAATTGAATGCGCAGGCGAACAGCGCGAAGCACAGCGCCTGCATGACGAAGAACGGGTAGATGCCGGTGAACGGCACCGTGGCCAGCAACGCCGCCATGATGACGAACGCGACCATTTCGTCGCGAATTCCGCGTCCGGAGGAAGCCGGTGTGGAGTTGTCGGTAATCACTGACATGTTAAGTCGCCCGTCCTGTCAATCCCGTCGGCTTCACCAGCAGCACCAGCACCATCAGAACGAAGACCACGGTGTTGGAAGCCTCGGGGTAGAAATACTTCGTCAAACCTTCGACGACACCGAGCGCGAACCCGGTAATGACCGATCCCATGATCGACCCCATGCCGCCGATCACCACCACGGCGAACACGACGATGATCAGATCGGCGCCCATCAGCGGCCGCACCTGATTGATCGGGGCCGACAGCACGCCGGCGAGAGCCGCGAGGCCAATGCCGAGGCCATAAGTCAGGGTGATCATGCGCGGCACGTTAATGCCGAACGCACGCACCAGATTCGGATTTTCAGTCGCGGCGCGCAGATAGGCGCCGAGCCGGGTGCGTTCGATCAGGTACCAGGTGGCGAGACACACCACGAGGGAGAACACCACCACCCAGCCGCGATAGATCGGCAGGAACATGAAGCCGAGATTCATGCCGCCCTGAAGCTGCGGAGGAATGGCATACGGCAATCCGGACGAGCCGAAGTAATTCTGGAACACGCCCTGGATGATCAGCGCGATGCCGAAGGTCAGCAGCAGGCCGTACAGGTGATCCAGTCCCGCCAGCCATTTCAGCAGCGTGCGCTCCAGCACCATGCCGAAAATACCGACGGCGACCGGCGCGATGACCAGTGCGTACCAGTAGTTCAGGCCAAGGCCGTTGAGCAGAAAGTACGCACAGAACGCCCCCATCATATACAGCGCGCCGTGCGCGAAATTGATGATGTTGAGCATTCCGAAAATCACGGCCAGACCGAGACTCAACAGCGCGTAGAACGAGCCGTTGATCAATCCAACCAGAAGTTGGGCGTATAGAGCCTGCATAATCTTCTCGCGCCGCCGTCTCTGAACAATATCTCTGAACGAACTCGCCCGGCAGCGACGCTGCCGGGCGTCGCTACCTTACTTCTTCAATAGCGGGCACGTGCTCTTGTCGAGCGGCGTGAACGCTTCGTTCGCCGGAATGGTCGCAACCAGCTTGTAGTAGTCCCACGGTCCCTTGGATTCCGCAGGCGACTTCACTTCGAACAGATAGGCCGGATGCAACACGCGGCCGTTCGGCTCGATCGATCCCTTGCCGAATACCGGATCGTCGGTCGGCATGGTCTTCATCTTGGCAACCATCTTCGCGCCGTCATGCGGGTTCTCGCCGAGCGAGTCGAGCGCCTTGAAGTAATGGAGCAGCGACGAGTAGACGCCGGCCTGCACCATCGTCGGCATGGCATGGTTCTTCATGCGATCCTGGAAGCGCTTGGAGAATGCGCGGGTGCCGTCGTTGAGGTCCCAGTAGAATGTCTCGGTCAGGTTCAGGCCCTTGGCGGTCTGCAATCCGAGCGCGTGGACGTCCGAAACGAACATCAACAAGCTGGCGAGCTTCTGGCCGCCGCTGGTGATGCCGAACTCGGCCGCCTGCTTGATCGCGTTGACGGTGTCGCCGCCGGCGTTGGCGAGGCCGATGACCTTGGCCTTGGACGCCTGCGCCTGAAGCAGGAACGAGGAGAAGTCGGCAGTGTTCAACGGATGCTTGACCCCGCCGACAACCTTGCCGCCCGCGGCCGTGACGGCAGCCGTGGTGTCACGCTCGATCGCCGCGCCGAAGGCGTAGTCCGCCGTCAGGAAGAACCAGGTGTTGCCGCCGGCCTTGGTCAGCGCGGTGCCGGTGCCATGGGCCAACGTATAGGTGTCGTAGGTCCAGTGGATGGTGTTGGGCGTACAGGCCTTGTTGGTCAGGTCCGAGGTGCCGGCGCCGGAATCGAGCAGGATGCTGTTCTTTTCCTGCGCGAGGTTGGAGACCGCGAGCGCGACCGACGAAGTCGGCACGTCGGCCAGCACGTCAACCTTGTCGACGTCGATCCACTGGCGGGCGATGTTGACGCCGATGTCCGGCTTGTTCTGGTGGTCGGCGGAAATCACGTCGATCTTCCAGCCCTTCTTGGTGAGGCCGGAATCCTCGACCGCCATCTGGGCCGCGATCACCGATCCCGGTCCCGCCAGGTCGGCGTAGAGACCGGACATGTCGTTGAGCACGCCGATCTTGACGACCTTGTCGCCCGCGAACGCACCAGTGCCGGCTGCGAGCGCAAGCGCCGTGCCCAGCATCAAAGCTGATAGCTTCCTGTTCATATGTCCTCCCGGTTTTTCTTCGTTGTTCTACACGCCGAGATAGGTATGGAGCTTATCCATGTTCGCCTGCAATTCGGAGTTGGCGAAGCCATCGATCACCTTGCCGTGCTCGACGATGTAGAAACGATCCGCAACCGTGGACGCGAAGCGGAAATTCTGTTCGACCAGCAGGATCGTGAAGCCTTCCGACTTCAGCCGCTGAATGGTGCGGCCGATCTGCTGGATGATGACGGGCGCGAGACCCTCGGTCGGCTCGTCGAGCATCAGGAAGCGCGCGCCGGTGCGCAGGATGCGGGCGATCGCCAGCATCTGCTGCTCGCCGCCGGACAGCTTTGTGCCCTGGCTCGACGACAGGCGTTCCTTCAGGTTCGGAAACAGCTCGAAGATCTGTTCGGTCGACAACCCGCCGCTGCGCACCGTCGGCGGCAGCATCAGGTTTTCGTGCACATTGAGGCTGGCGAAGATGCCGCGCTCTTCCGGACAGATCGCAACGCCGAGGCGCGCGATCTTGTCGGACGACATCTTGATCAGCTCGTGGCCGTCGAAACGCACCGAGCCGGTACGCTTGCCGATCATGCCCATGATCGATTTCAGGGTGGAGGTCTTGCCGGCGCCGTTGCGGCCAAGCAGCGTTACCACCTCGCCGGTCTTCACATCGAAATTGATGCCGTGGAGAACGTGCGATTCACCGTACCAGGCCTGAAGATCGCGGATTTCCAGCAGCGACGCTCCCGAAGCCGATTTGGCCGGTGCGTTGGGCGCCGTCTTCACATCAACCATGACCCGCCCCCAGATAGGCTTCCTTGACACGCTCGTCCTTGGTCAGGTCGGCATAGACGCCTTCCGCAAGAACCTTGCCGCGCGTCAGCACCGTGATGACATCCGACAGGTTGGCCACGACGTTCAAATTATGCTCGACCATCAGGATGGTGTACTTGGCCGAGATGCGCTTGATCAGCGCCGCGATCTTGTCGATGTCCTCGTGGCCCATGCCGGCCATCGGCTCATCGAGCAGCATCATTTCGGGATCGAGCGCCAGCGTGGTGGCGATCTCCAGCGCCCGCTTGCGGCCGTAAGGCATTTCGACCGCCTGGGTATCGGCGAACTCGCTCAGGCCTACGTCCTCGAGCAATTCCTTGGCGCGCGGGTTGAAACGGTCAAGCACCGACTTGGAACGCCAGAAATCGAACGACGCGCCGTGCTGACGTTGCAGCGCCACGCGGACATTCTCCAGCGCGGTCAGATGCGGGAACACCGCCGAAATCTGGAACGAACGCACGAGGCCGAGCCGCGCCACGTCGGCGGGCGCCATCGAGGTGATGTCCCTGCCCTTGTAGACGATCCGCCCGGCGGTCGGCTGCAAGAACTTGGTCAGCAGATTGAAGCACGTCGTCTTGCCGGCCCCGTTGGGTCCGATCAACGCATGAATGCTGCCGCGACGTATCTTCAGATTGACGTCACGAACCGCTAGAAACCCGGCGAACTCTTTCGTCAGTCCCTGGGTTTCGAGAATGAACTCATCGGCCAATTATTTTCCCCCTCAGCCTTCGCGCGCTGTGTCCCACGCGTGACCGAATTGTGTCAACAGCCTTACCCGACAATGTTCTGGAACCATCGCGGGCTGGCCTATTGGGTCGGAATATGCCGCTTTTGCCTCCAACTACGCAAGGCACAAAACGTCACGAACACGGGCTTGATCGATCACGATCGGCATTAGCCCTTAGTCTTACCTGAGCGCGCCGTCCAGTGTGGCCGATTTGACATTCCTTGCCGGAATGCCGAGGCCGGAAACTAGCTTCCGGACGTATCGCAGGGCAGAACGCCGGCGCGCACTCATCGCTTCGGCGCCATCTCCTTGAGATAGATTTCCGGCTTGAAACCGACCAGCAACCTGCCCGGCATCTCCAGAACCGGACGCTTGATCATCGACGGCTGCGCCAGCATCAACGCGATGGCGTGGCGTTCGTCGAGATCGGCCTTATCCGCCTCGGACAGCTTGCGAAACGTGGTGCCGGCGCGATTGAGCAGCACCTCCCAACCGACCTTCCCGCACCATCCGGCGAGGCGCGCTTTATCGATGCCGTCCTGCTTGTAGTCGTGGAAGTGATAAGCAACGCCATGCGTATCGAGCCAGGCGCGGGCCTTCTTCATCGTGTCGCAATTCTTGATGCCGTAGATCGTCACGCTCATGCGCGTTCACCCATGGATGAGCCGTCGGGCGGTTCTTTTAGCCGGTGGCCCGTCAACCGCAAACCGGTTGTGCACAATCGCGCACGTGGCCGAAAGTCGCCCCGCGAAAACAGGATCACGCATCGCTTCAACGGCCTTCCGAACTACATTTTCTCTCTCATGCAAAATTCGCATGACGACTTCTTCCCGGTTATAAATCTCGTTCTGACCTGCGGCCGCGACATGCCCGGCGTCCCGAAAGACATCGGGCGCCGAAATTGCGGCAAGCGGAAAGCGATCGGTATCAGACAACCGCAAAGCGCCGGTCTCCCCGACCCGTCCCCCGGCACGGTTGACGGGTCCTACTTCTTCAACAGCGCGCACGTGCTCTGGGAGATCGGCAGGAAAGCCTGATCGGCGGGCGTGGTCCCGACCAGCTTGTAGAGGTCCCACGGTCCCTTCGATTCCGACGGCTTCTTCACCTCGAACAGATAGGCCGGGTGAATGGCGCGGCCATTCGCCTCGATAATACCAGGCCCGAACAGCGGATCGTCGGTCGGCATGGTCTTCATTTTTGCGACCACCCTAGCGCCGTCATGCGGATTGCCGCCCATCGCCTCCAGCGTCTTGAAGTAATGCAGCAGCCCGCCATAAACGCCGGCATGGGTCATGGTCGGCGGCGACCCCTTGCGCATCCGCTTGGCGAACCGGTCCGAGAACGCGCGGGTCTTGTCGTTGAGGTCCCAATAGAACGTTTCGGTGAGATTGAGTCCCTGCGCGGTCTGAAGCCCGATCGCCTTCACGTCGGTGATGAACAGCAGCATCGCCGCCAGCTTCTGTCCGCCCGCCACGATGCCGAACTCCGCCGCCTGTTTGATGGCATTGGTGGTATCGCCGCCGGCGTTGGCGAGGCCGATAATTTTCGCCTTCGAGGCCTGCGCCTGTAACAGGAACGACGAGAAGTCCGAGGTGTTGAGCGGATGCTTGACGCCGCCGACGACCTTGCCGCCGGATTCCTTGATGATCGCCGCCGCGTCGCGCTCCAGCGCCGAGCCGAATGCGTAGTCCGCCGTGAGGAAGAACCAGCTATCGCTGCCCGCCTTCACCAGCGCCTTGCCGGTGGAATGTGCCAGCATGTAGGTGTCGTAGGTCCAATGCACGGTATTCGGCGAACACTGCGCGTTGGTGAGATCGGTGCTGGCGGCGCCGGAGTTGAGATGGATCGCATTCTTTTCGCGCGTGACGTTGTTGACCGCCAGCGCCACACTCGAATTGTTGATGTCGGCGATCACGTCCACCTTGTCGATGTCGAGCCATTGCCGCGCCAGGTTGACGCCGATATCCGGCTTGTTCTGGTGATCGCCGGACATCACTTCGATCTTCCAACCCTTCGCGCGCAGGCCTGAATCCTCGGCGGCCATCTCCGCCGCGAGGGTCGATCCCGCCCCGCCGAGATCCTGATAGAGTCCGGACTGATCGGTGAGCACGCCGATCTTCACCGCCTTGTCCTGCGCCAGCGCGAGGCTGGACGCCGAACAGGCAACCGCAATCAGGCCGGCCATGAGCGCGCGCGACGGCACACCGAGAACGTTACGCATCGTTTCCCCTCCTCAGATGTTGGTCAGTTCTTTCAGTCCGCGGTACAGCGCGCTGTCCCGATCGATCAGGAATTCGATCATGTCGAAGTGATGCCCGTCGGCCTGCCGTATCACCTCGCAGCGCAGCCCGGCCTTGCGCCAGGCCTCGGCAAAATCACGCTCCTGCCGATGAAACTCGCCGGATTCGATGCCGCCGACCGACAGCAGCAGCATGGGCGCCGACGACGGAATGGCGAGCATGGGGCTATTGCGTTGCGCGGTCGCGGCATCGAGGCCGATCTCCTCGTTCAGGTAACAGAGACGGATCGGTTCGAGATCGTAGAGGCCGCTGAGCGCGAGGCCGCCCTTGACCAGATCGCGCGGCAAACCGCGCGCCGCCCAATCGGTGATGATCGACATCACCGTGAGATGCCCGCCCGCAGAACTGCCGGTGACAACGATACGGTCGGCGTCGAAACCGTAGGTCGCGGCATTGCGATAAAGCCATGCCAGCGCATCGCGGACATCGTTGACGATATCGTCCATCGTCACATGCGGCGCGAGACGATAGTTGATCACCGCAAGGTTGATGCCGTCGGCAACGAAGGGCTCGGCCACGTAGCCGAACTCGGACTTGTCCTGCGCGCGCCAGTATCCGCCGTGAATGAACACGACGAGCGGCTTGCCCGCCTCCCCGCACAGAAACAGATCGAGATTCTGCAACGGCGCTTCACCATAAGCGAGATCGATATGCGCGTTCTTGCCGAGCGCCGCGCACACCGCCGCGCTCCGCGTCTTCCAGCTTTCGAACAACTCGGGGAAGTCCGGCACCTGAGCGCGGATATTATATTGCGCATCGAGAATCGGCTGCGTCATGCGACGATAGACATAGTTCTGCTTCAACTCTTGCATGCCTGTGCTTTCGTTGTGGTGGTCGTGTGAGGTATCAGCGCCGCAGAAGCGTGCCTTCGTCGTCGAAAACCAGCCGCCGGATCAGATCCGCCACTTGCTGCTGCGTCGTGGTGCCGCACTTCAGGGCGGCGAGCACCTTGAGGCGATCGTCGAGATTGTTCTGCTGCGCCAGCCGCAACTGGGTCTGGATATCGGTGATCTCGACGTGAAAGCCGACGATGCCGGGAAGCAGCTTTTCCACGTAGTCCGGAATGGTGTCGACGCTCCAGCCGCTGCCGGGCGGCTCCAGTTCGTTGCTGTAGGCCATCACGATGTCGCGCATCGTGTCGCGGTCGGTCTTGAGATGAACGCGGCCGCGCAGTTGCACCGCCGCGTAAAGCCAGGTCGGCGCGCGCGGCTGCGTAGTGTACCAGCTCGGCGAGACATGCGTATTCGGACTGACGAAGGTGATGATGACATCGGGCGACCGCGCCCATGTTTTCCATTGCGCATTGGCGCGTGCGCAATGCCCGATCAGCGTACCGAGCAGCCCGTGATCGCGCCGGACGAGAAACGGCAGGTGGCTGGCCTCAAGCCCGCCTCCGGTCGATACCATCGTGCCGAGTCGAAACTCCTCGATGAGATCGAACGCAAGCGTGCGGTCGTCCGCCTGAAAGTGAGCAGGAATATACATTGTCGTCCGATCGAATTTCCCGGACTGCCCCGGAACGATCAGACGCTATTCAGGCCGCCGATGGTCTGCTATCTGAAACAGGGCAAAGATTGTTTCTGGTGGGCCAAATGACCCGAAGCACCAGGGCCGTTGATTATCAGGATTTGCCGCGACCGATCGCGGCGATGGCCGACGAATATTCGGCCGGACATCGCGGCCCCTATCATTCGCACCGCCGTTCGCAATTGCTCTACGGCTCGACCGGCGTTCTTCGCGTCGCCACGCCCGACGGCACCTGGGTGGCGCCGGCCAATCAGGCGATCTGGGTGCCGGGCGGCATCACGCATCAGGTGATCTGCCATGGCGCGGTGTCGTTCCGCACGCTGTATATCGAACCCGATGCGAGCGAATGGTTGCCGGCTGCCTGTCGCGTGCTCGACGTCTCCGATCTGCTTCGCGCGCTGATCTTGGAGTCGGTGTCGCTGCCGCTCGAATACAATCTCCACGGCCGCGAGGGCCGCGTGATGGCGTTGATCATCGACGAGATATGCCGGATGCCGGCGCGCCCGATGCATATCCCGATGCCGCAATCGCCCCGGCTGCGGAAAATCTGCGAGGCGTTTCTCTCCGATCCGGCGAGCCGTGACGACATCGACGAATGGGCCGCGCGCGCTGGCCTCAGCCGCCGCACCTTCACGCGGCAGTTCCGTCTCGAGACCAACATGAGCCTCGGCAACTGGAAGAAGCAGGCGCGACTGATCGAAGCCGTCACCCGCATTGCATCCGGCGCGTCGATCACCTCGGTCGCGTTCGATATCGGCTATGAGAGTTCGAGCGCGTTCAGCGCCATGTTCCGGCAGAGCCTCGGCACCTCGCCCTCGGCGTTCTCGGCGCGCAGGGACTAAGGACGCCGCTTCACTCCGCCGCGATCACGCGCAGCGGCGTTGCGTAAGGCTCGATCCGCAGGCTGTCGTTGGCCAGCACGCTGATCCTGGCGAGCGGCGCCTGTTCCAGTTCGCCGTCCCTGCCCTTGCGGACCGCGTAGCGCCAGAAGCTCATCGATCCGCGGCTACGCAGCGCCTTGCCGATTTCTCCGACGTCGCCCGCCATGGCGCCGTCGTCACGCGTCAGGCCGACCACAATCTCGTCCTTCACGGTAACGATGCTGAACAGCTTTTGCGGCTGCTCGGCGGCGATCACGGGACCGGCAACGGCGGTCGCGGCAGCGGCGGCAAGCATCCGCGTCATGGCGCGGCGGTTGATCGAGGGAGACATCGGCATCCTTTCGTTGCGCCGCCGGCGGCTTGCACGGCAACGGATTCGCACCGTTTGTCGGGTCATCCGCCTCGCGGGTTCAAGCGCACCCGCCGGCCCGCTATTTGGAAATTTCTTTCTGCGCGGATTAGCAACCAATGGCGGCCCGGCGCGTTGCGGCTTTGCTGGGTGGCGATCATAGGAGCGCATCCCATGTGCGATTACAGCTTACATGCGGTCGCATCGCGTGCAGCCGTCGCAGGCGAAACCCTGGTGACAACCCGATTTGATCTAACCTCGACACGAGGCTTTTCAGGGCTGGATAATCCGAGGGTCGCCGTCTGCCTGCGGCCAGGGACCGAGATTGCTTTCGAGGCCGACGTTCAACGCGAGCGTATGATGTTCCATCACAGTGTCGGGGCCCGGCTGGCGCGGTTCCGCCAGATCGACCTCGACAGCCCGATGCATCATCACGATGCCCTCGAATTCTCCAACGGCACCATCGTGCTGCTGACCGATCTGATTCCGGGACAGCGGGCAGCCATCGTCCAGTTGCCGGTCAACCCGGTCGAGAGCACGCGCGAGCCGGCAAGCGAAACGGCACCGATTGCCGAGACGAGCAATCCGATCGTCGCATAGCGGCGATCCTATATTTCGCGGGTCACGTCAGGATGCGTGGCCCGCAGCAGCGGACCGTGACAGGAGCCGACGCCGTCACGAGGCGGCATCGACGCACGTGTTAGCCCGTTCGACTCGTGGGCCTTCGCGGCATTCGGCTCGCAGGCGATCGGGCACTTCTTGCAGAACAGGCCACACGACGCGGCGAAAGCCGCCTATCACGCGGTGCAGGCGAACCCCGCCCATAGTATCAACTATGTCATCCTGATCGGGCCGCTGGTCGCGCTCGACCGGCTGGATGAGGCGAGAGCCGCAGCCGCACGTGTGCTCGAATTGCAGCCGACGTTTCGCTTCAGCGCACAATTCGCAGGCGTCGATTGCGCGCCGGAACTTGCTTCGAAACTCGGCGACGCACTGCGCAAGGCGGGCTTGCCTGAATAATTCCTCCCACGAAACACACGCAACATCGTCCCGAAACCCGAGGCGGTTACGCACGCCGAGCTATTCACTCACTCAGGACATTCGGGCAATGCGGCTTCTTCATCTTGCCGGCGCGATCCTCGCGGCGATGATCTGCGTTTCGTCACCGGCGAAGGCCCAGACTCTCGTAACCGATCTGACCCAATGGGTGGGCGAGCCGTACAAGAGCAGCACCTATCTCGACCTGATGGCTCTTGCCGTTCCCAGTTTCATGAACGATGGCGACGGGTATTACACGCGACAAGCCTTTCCGCTGCGGCACGTCAGCGACGAGCCGGATCGCAAGGAGACGATCGAAGTCGGCGGCCTGCTCGGCTCGCCCCGCGTCATGCCGATTGAGACGAAGGGACACAAACGCCTCGCGATGCTGTTTGAACTGACCCAACCGACGGACAGCGCAGAGAGAGTCACCGCGCTCGCGCTGTTCGACCTGGATCACGAGCCGAAGCTGCTGGACTTTGCCAATGTCGCCTATGACCGGCAAACCGGATTCTTCGATCCCGCCAGGCTAACCCTTCCGGATGGCAGCACCACGCTCTTGATCACGAGCGGCCACTCCAACTCAAATCAAGCGTACCACTTCCATGCGATGATCGATCTTCGCGGCGATCGCTTGCACCTCATCGATACGTTCTTTCTGCTCAACGACAATGCGTGCAGATTCGAACGCACGCAGCAGCCTCGCTTTGCCGCCGCCGGTTCACCGAAGCAGCCTGCCATTCAGGTCACGGTCACGGAAACCGTAACAAGACGAAACGTCGATTGCGGCAGCGATCCGGCGCCGCAGACCGGGAAGCGAACTTTCTCCGTCAGATATCAATGGCGCTCGAAGACAAAACGTTTCATTCGAAATTCCGACGCTCTCGATCGCCTGTCGGAGGAGGCCTCGAAACACTTGTGACGACATAGGCGCCTCCATGTACATCATCACCAGCGTTCGCTCCGCCAACGCGCCGCGGCTCATTTGAGTTGGCGCCATGGCATCGACCGACAGGATACCAACACAGACGCGATCTCTTTTTCTTTCGACGTTTCTCCTCGTTTGCGTGGCGACCGGTGCCGCAAACGCATCCGGCGGACTGGAATGCAAGATCGAGGATAATGCGGTGCGGTTCGACGTCAGCGCCGGCGTGACGCACGGAATGGGAAGCCCGACTTTTAATTTCAAGGGCGAGTTGGCGGTGCGCGACCGCAGGATCGCCGAGGATCTGCGCAGCGTTTCCTTCGACGGCGACAATCGCCCGCAATACTGGCTGGACGATAAGGAATTGCGCCTCGTGCTCTACAAGGAGCGCACCGCCGACAAGGCGTTCGGATCGATCGAACTCACCATCCGTACAGAAATCTCCGACCGCGACACCACGGGAAACTTCACCGGCACCTACAAGCTCTCGATCTCCGACCCGGCCACCTCCACAAGTGGCGACGGCGGCACGACGGATTTCACAGGAGCCGTCACTTGCTTCGCCGAATAGCAACGGTCGGCAGGAGTGCTGCCGCAAACCCGCACCCGGACGGAACCTATGGCTTCTCCCATTCCATCAGCATCAGCCACGGCACGCGTTGATACTTGTCGGCGACGGCAGGTTTGCCACCATAGGGACGCGGTTCATCGAAGTATCGCAGGATGAGCCCTTCATCGAGCAACAGCCTCATGTAATAACTGAGAGGTCTGTGCCAGTTGGTAATCCTGATGCCATCCCACTCGGACAGCAACTCGCGAACGTCGAGATAGTGGTCGATGCAGAAGCGCGGTTGCGGCTCGTCGGACCAGCCGTCTCCCGCGGTGCCGAAGCTGGTGAGATTGGCGATCAGCAGCCTGCCGCCCGGCTTCAAAACGCGCGTCATCTCCGCAATCGCCTTGGCGGCATCCGGAATATCGATCAGCGTCAGGTAGCTGACGACGAGATCGAAGGCATCGTTGGAAAACCGCAAGTCCTCGGCGCGTCCCATTTGGTAGTTGCCATCGGGATCGTGTCGGAGCGCCTCGTCGATAAGCTTGGCGGTCGGATCGATGCCGATCGTGGGAACGCCGAGGCCGCGCAGCATGCGCGAGAAGCGCCCCTCTCCGCACCCGACATCGAGGGCGCTGGTAAAATCTCCCAGGCGAACACGTTGCAGCATCGGCTTGTCGAGAACGCAGGCGCGGCTGAAGTCGCCGCTCTCGCCCATGCTGGCGATCCAGGCCTCGGCGGACTCGTCCCATCCGTACGCCATCGGGGCGTCTCCTTTTCGGGTCGTTGATCCGACTCGTGACCGGACAAACATACACGCCACGCCCGGATCAGCCGACCCGGTTCGGGAAGACACGACAATGCTTGATCCATAGCAGCGCCGTGGCCGAGATGAAGCCCCCCTTTGGCGGATAAGGCGGCGCCTTCGGGCAAGCCTCCCACATGCACCATGATCTGCTCGCCCACTCTCCTCCGCATTGCCTCCCCGATGTCGGAAATCCATGCAGTTTTCTGACACTTCGCGAAACGCCGAAGTGCCCCCCTGCGATTGAAGTTCGCCCATCTCGCCATCCTGTCGTGTTGCCTTTGCCCATCTCTGCCGTGTGCAGTGAGTAGACTTTCGGGCCATACTGGCGTTGGCTTTACTTCTCCCCCTGCCGTGTCAGTGCCCGCATACGCTCCAACACGATCCTGCCAAGCAAATCGACTTTACCATCGAGTTCGCGGCCTATGTCGCGGATGATGCAGCCGAGATGGATTTTGAGCCTCTTTAAAGTCCTGTCAGCGTGCCTGAACTGCTTGGCATGGCGCAACGCTAATGCTTGATCAAGGCAAACTTGTTCGCCCGCGCATAGGGCTGGCGCAGCTTGACGCGACACCGCTCCGCCAATTGGGCTAGTATCTCGCGGGCGTGGTTAAGAAACCTGACATCGGTCGGGAGCATCACGCTTTTGAGTTGCACCGTGGTGTCGACAATAATGCGGTTAAAGTCGTTGGGCTTGGCCTGCGATTTCTGAACTGCTAGCGTGGCGGGGTCGAGGCCATCGAAGGCCGCGCGGTTGCGGTTGGCCTGCGATTTCTGAACTGCTAGCGTCGCAAATCGCCGCCGGTGTCGGCGGTTGCGGTTGGCCTGCGATTTCTGAACTGCTAGCGTTTAGCGTTAAGACCGTCAGCGATCTTCTGGGTTGCGGTTGGCCTGCGATTTCTGAACTGCTAGCGTTGGTCGCGGCGCGGATCACTTACCGCGCGCGTTGCGGTTGGCCTGCGATTTCTGAACTGCTAGCGTCGTCTCCTTCATGCGTGGCGATGGATTGTTGTTGCGGTTGGCCTGCGATTTCTGAACTGCTAGCGTGGTATCCATTCGTCAACCGGCGCGACGTCGGTTGCGGTTGGCCTGCGATTTCTGAACTGCTAGCGTAGGCCAAGGTCGGCAAGCGCGCGGGCGCATGTTGCGGTTGGCCTGCGATTTCTGAACTGCTAGCGTCGCAGCGAAGCGTGCTTCAGACGCTCACCAGTTGCGGTTGGCCTGCGATTTCTGAACTGCTAGCGTGCGGCATGACATCTGACAGGTTGCGATTGCGTTGCGGTTGGCCTGCGATTTCTGAACTGCTAGCGTGTTCACGGACCCGTATACCGGGCAGAGCTAGTTGCGGTTGGCCTGCGATTTCTGAACTGCTAGCGTAATTCGGCATCGCCTTGATCGCGACGGGATGTTGCGGTTGGCCTGCGATTTCTGAACTGCTAGCGTCCACGCTGATCATCGTCACGTTTTCGCTGGGTTGCGGTTGGCCTGCGATTTCTGAACTGCTAGCGTGCCGATCTGCTTGGCCTGCTACGGCCCTGTGTTGCGGTTGGCCTGCGATTTCTGAACTGCTAGCGTAAATCTGTGCGGTCACCTGATTGGCGGTGCGTTGCGGTTGGCCTGCGATTTCTGAACTGCTAGCGTGTCACCCTTCTCGAGCGTGCCGACGTCGCAGTTGCGGTTGGCCTGCGATTTCTGAACTGCTAGCGTGAGTGCGGCGCGGCCTGCGGTGTTGAGGCTGTTGCGGTTGGCCTGCGATTTCTGAACTGCTAGCGTATTGCGGAGGCCGCCCAACGCCCTTTGGCAGTTGCGGTTGGCCTGCGATTTCTGAACTGCTAGCGTATTTCGCGACAGCGTTGTCTTTTGTGTCCTGTTGCGGTTGGCCTGCGATTTCTGAACTGCTAGCGTGTCGGCTGGCGAACAGGCCAAGCTGCGCGCGTTGCGGTTGGCCTGCGATTTCTGAACTGCTAGCGTCCGAGGGCAACAGCTTCCTGGTCTTTGCGCGTTGCGGTTGGCCTGCGATTTCTGAACTGCTAGCGTCAACGCGATGCGCGACCCCTTCGACGCGGCGTTGCGGTTGGCCTGCGATTTCTGAACTGCTAGCGTGGTTGAGAAAAGCTGGCTGAACGACTTACTGTTGCGGTTGGCCTGCGATTTCTGAACTGCTAGCGTCACACTTTTGCGGGCGGGCACCGACGTCTTGTTGCGGTTGGCCTGCGATTTCTGAACTGCTAGCGTGACGCGTCCGCTGTTCATCGACGAGGCCGAGTTGCGGTTGGCCTGCGATTTCTGAACTGCTAGCGTCAAGCCAGTGATCGGCAGGAAGTCGCTCCGGTTGCGGTTGGCCTGCGATTTCTGAACTGCTAGCGTGAACGGTTCGAGGACGAGCGCGTGCGCGCCGTTGCGGTTGGCCTGCGATTTCTGAACTGCTAGCGTGTATCGCGACGAACAGGCGAAGCTCGGCCTGTTGCGGTTGGCCTGCGATTTCTGAACTGCTAGCGTCGGGCCAGACCTCGAACACCTCGGCGTCCTGTTGCGGTTGGCCTGCGATTTCTGAACTGCTAGCGTCTCCCTCACCGCAGGCCGCGTTCCGGCCCTGTTGCGGTTGGCCTGCGATTTCTGAACTGCTAGCGTGCCGAACTTCTGCCGCATCTGCGCGCCGCTGTTGCGGTTGGCCTGCGATTTCTGAACTGCTAGCGTGTTTTGCCATCTAGGCAAACTGTTTGGATGGTTGCGGTTGGCCTGCGATTTCTGAACTGCTAGCGTCGGGTTGCGTCTTATTGGCATTGCCTGCCGGTTGCGGTTGGCCTGCGATTTCTGAACTGCTAGCGTGCGCCGCAGCGAAGCCGTTCGAATCCCGCTGTTGCGGTTGGCCTGCGATTTCTGAACTGCTAGCGTGCCCATCGCAGCGGCCAACTCGTGCGGCTCGTTGCGGTTGGCCTGCGATTTCTGAACTGCTAGCGTGAAAGTCGGAATAATCCCATTCGCCATTCTGTTGCGGTTGGCCTGCGATTTCTGAACTGCTAGCGTGCCGGGCAAGGGGAAGTCCTTCATCTCGCTGTTGCGGTTGGCCTGCGATTTCTGAACTGCTAGCGTGCCGTCGCTTCGTCGCGACGGGGCTCTGGTGTTGCGGTTGGCCTGCGATTTCTGAACTGCTAGCGTACATGATGCCATAATCCCCTGTTTAAACAGAGGATTATGGCATCACCACATTCCAAAAATCTTCCCGCAGCCCTAGAAAAGCGCAATTTGACTTGGGTTTTTCTTTCGGGTTCGACGGCTCTGGTCGCTAAAGCGAATGATATTTTCATACTGCCGGTCAGTGAACTGAAAGATGAAAACATCGCCCCGCTCCGGCAAACTGGATCCAATTCGACGCGTGTATGCGTCGAATTGCTCCTGCCCGTTTACGAGCCGAAGATAGTTCGAAAGCTGGCTCATCTCAAAGCCCTGATCAAGTAGGAACTGGCGGAATTTCGTGGCTTCAGCCCGGTGCTTCTTCGTATCCACTGGCAAGTCAAAAGTAACGAGCATCCACATCATCCGATAAGCGGACATATAGGATGGTAGCGTCCGCTCTCCCCGTTTTTGCGTATATACCGTGGTCACGCCGAAGCCTCCCGTCGCCCCAGGCTGCTCAGGGTCAACGGATCAAGCGGCGAAGGCAGATCGAGCCCCTTGCCCTCTTTCGTAAACAGCGCAGCCAGTTGCTGGGCAAGGCGCGTCGCATGGACATGCAGCGGGCTCATGCCGTGAGGCGCCGGCAAGTCCAGAGCCGTCAGCAATGCCAGGATGGTCTTGGCTTCGGATGAGATTTCCGAGCAACCGTCATGAACGAGATTGTAAACGGCCCGGTCCACGATCGGCCGATAAGGCTCCATCAGATCGTCCGCGAGCGCGAAGGCATTGGCCCGGTTGGCATGATGGAGGCCAATGGAAGGATGTAGACCCGCTGCGCAAATCGCCCGGCTCACGGTCGCGCGCAGGACCGTATAACCATAGTTGAGCAGCGCATTGACGCCCTCACCGGCTTGGTCGCGGCGGAAGTCGCGCCCCAATAATGTCTGCCAATAACGCCGAGCGGCCTGGGCTTCCTGATTATCCGGATCGCCAGCACGAACCTTGCGGGCAAACATATCGAACGCACCGGCCTCTGCTCCCACGGATGCCAGCACGGCACCCTGCATGCGGATCTTGGCGACGACAATGTCGCGCCAGATGCGTTTGGCCAACGGCCGGGATGCCTCCACCTGGGCATTCAGCCGCGCCCCTTGCAAATGATTGCCCTCCAAAGGCCAGATGCAAGCCACCGGTGCATGATTAGCCGCGCACAGCACGACTGGCACGGCCCGCTCCGAAAGCCGGGTGAACACCGTATTCGACCAGGTTAACCCATGCGCATGCGCAATGACGCCGCCAATATCATCGAGCGCAACGCGACCCATCTCCTGCCGATCCTTCGACACGGTGAGAAAGCCACGATGGACAGCCACATGCAGGCCGTCTGTGGAAAGATCAACCACGCGCTCCATGACTGAAGGTTAGCACAACTCTTCGAATCGACCCGGACAGCTTTAATTTCTGGTTAACCACCCTTCCGCTGCCACCACGGACCGGGATCAAACACCTGGCCGATCTCATCAACGCGGACCTGGCGTGGCCGATATTTTTTCAGCGGATTCGGCATGGGCCGAAGCGGCTTGTAACTTTTCTGCTTTTCCCGCTGATCGAGATTCCCTGCCTCATTGTGCGGATCGAGATAGAGTTGCTTGTTGCGCTGGTCGAACTTGCGAACGATGGCGATGACCCGCTCTCCACCGTCTGGATCATCATAGGCGACCATATCGCCCTTCTTCAGACTCATGATTTTACGGGCGTTATGATTGTCGCTCCGCATCCGCGGCACGAAATCGGGCCGGTGGGCGTCGAAGGTCGTCACCACTTCCGCGTCCCACTTGCCGTCCGGAAGCTCCCAGACATCGAAACGATCATTGCCGCCCGGCAGATAACCCTTTCTGTGCCGTCCATCGCCGTGGGTGATCCAGATCGGATTGTCGACCTCGGCGATGCGCACGTGGCGGATGCCCTTGAACTTCGCATCGCTCTTGACGAAATCCACCACGGCCTGCTCGAACGCCTTGCCTTCAAGCCCGGATGTCGCCACCGCGAGCCGATCCCGCAGTTCGGAATGGCCGTGGGTGTTGGTCCTGATCCTCTTTATATCCGCGGCGCTCCTGATGCCGGTGATGGGAATACGGCGCGCGACGAGGCTGTTGCCTTTGTCATCCTTGTCGTTGGTTTGCCCATACGCGGTGTCGTTATGCAGCTTGCCCGCCGTCTGCCCGCGCCCCCTGGCATAACCTTCACGGTTGACAGTGCCGTGATCCGGCTTGTGGCTCACAACGATGGCGCCCACCGCCGTGCGCACATCTTCCCGGAACGTCGGCCATGGCGTGTCGATCCGCGCGACGACACGCTCGGCCTCGCGCTCCTCGGCCTTTGCTGACGCCGTCGCAAGTCGCTGGATGAGCGCACGCGAAGTACAGGCGATGACGATAGCATCGATGGCGTGGTGGCGGTGGTCCAGCCGGTTCTTCGGCTTGGCCGCGTCGCCGCCGGTGAGATTGTGGCCGTGCAACAGCTCGTTGAGCGACCATTGACGACGCAGCATCTCCGTCATCCGTCCCGGCAGCGCGCGCACCCGACCGTGGCGCTTGTAGACACCATCGAGATCGACTTCTTCCTGATCGTAAAGATGGGCGAGATAGATCAATGCCAGCCGGGAGATGTACTGCATGTCGGTCAGTTGCCGCGCGAGAAAACCTTCCTCCTCGCCGAAGCGCGCCATGGCATCTTCGGCAAAACGCCATTGCTTGTTCTTCGGCAACGTGGTGGCGCGCGCCAGAATCTCGCCATAGCGGGCGCGCCACTGCGGCACGTCCGCCGGCGCCCGGTTTTTCTTCTCACGATTGCAAGCGGTGCAGCATAGCAGTCGGTTCGCCTTGCTGTCGTCCAGCGTCTTCGAATACGGAAGGATGTGATCAACATCCGCCTCGCCGTTGAACAGCATGTGACCGGCGATAGGTTTGCCACAGTAGATGCAGACGCGATTTTCCGGCTTCTGGTTAAGGTCTTCCCACAGCTCGAGTCGCAGCCGGTTGTAGCCGGTGTTCTTCTGCTTGAATATCTCGGCAAGCTTGTCGCCGCGCGCGATTGCCGCCTTGGTGTTACGCCCGATCGTCTTGTTGATCTCGTTGCGCTGCTCTTCGTTCAACTTCAACTCGCGGCCGACTTCGATGGCGATGCGATCCGGCTTGCCATGCTTGCGGATCAGCGCGTTGACGACGCGGCGCAACTGGTTGAGCGCGATGTGAACCGTCGGGTTGGTGATGCGGCCCTTCTCCTCGTCATAGGGATCTTTTGGATCGCCCGTTCCCGGCGGAATATGCCGCGCAAGCACCTCCTGGTATTTCGGCAACTCGTCGACGCCTTTACGATCCGGATCGGATTCGGAATTGGTGCGACCGTAAACCCGCTTCGCTGCTTCGGCCTCGGTGATGACGAAGCCGTTGCCGTCAACCTCCTGCTCCATCGCGTCGATCAACGCAGAGAGCGCCGATACGCCCAATCGCCCAAAACCGTCCGGCACTTTGGTATCCGCCACGGCCTTTGCGTGGGCGTCGTCCAGCCCCGCCTCGCTTTTCAACCAGTCCAGCAGCGCGCCGTAGTCGGGCTCCGTGCGCAGCTTCTCGGTGACCGCGGCCTGCATCTCGATCGACAATGTCGCCCAACGATTGCCGAAACACTCCGGACGCGACATCCGGAAATAGATCACGTCGCCTTCAAGATCGGAACGATTGTCCGTCTCCTTGTTGAAGCGAACCTCCTTGCCGAGTTTCAAATCGCTTCGCAGTTTCGAGAACGGCCTGCGACCCTGCTTGTTGAGGTCCGTCCGCAACGCGAGGACGAGCGCGTCGCGCCGATCCGGCGTCAGCTTGATGTGACTCTGATCCTCGCCGACGATTTCAAGTTCATTGACTTCCTTGAGCAGCCGGAATTTCTGAAATAGCGGATGGGCTTTCGGAAGCCGTTTGTCCGACGGATTGTAGGAGCACTGCCCCGGCTTCACCGGCCGCAGCGGACGCTGGTAAAAGACCACGTCGCGGATTTCGCCGATCACGGCAGCGTTCAGCAATTCGGGATGGAAACCCCGCTGCTTGTCCATGATCTTGTTGAATTCACGCATCAACGCGTCGCGCGAGGGATAGAAATCGTAGCCCTCGCCGTCGGCGGTCATGCGGGCGCGCACCGACAAACCTCGCAGACGACGCATATAGAGCCACTCGCCGAAGGTCCGTGCGTTTTCCTCAAGCATCTTTGCATCGAGGGCGTGGATGGCGGTCGCGATCTTGCCCTGCTCCGGGTCGTTGCTGTCGGCCTTGCGGTTCGATTTGAAGCCGCGGCGTTGGTTCAGCAAGAAGATCGCGCGGCCGATCGCATGCGGCGTCAGCGCCTTGTCGAGCGCGCGGGCACGCAGCGCATAGACCGAGTTCGACAGATCGCCGCTCTTGCCGTCGTCGTGATCGCGTAGCAGCGCCTGGCGCGCCTTGTCGTCGGCAGGCATCAGGCCGTGCTCGGTCAGGAGCGCGAGCAGCCGCCGCCGGCGTTTCAGGTAGCGATCGCGCCGTCGCCGCATCCCGCGCGCGACACGCCGCGCCACCGCCAGCGAAGCTTTCGACTGCGGATCGCGTCCGGCCATTTCCGATTGGGAGAAAATGCGGACACCGCTGGCGAGGATACACCCATCGTCGTGTTCGCCGGGCTCGCCGTGCGTCTCGACGATCGCCCAGCCGAGCGAATTGGTGCCGAGATCAAACCCCCAGGTTTTCATTTCTGCCCCCCTCGGACCGATATGTTTATTTTCTTCTAAGTAGCAGCACTCAACAATCACCTACGAAAGCGAGCAATACTACTTCTGATTGTTAATGTGCGATATGAACATACGGAGGTACCAGTCGTGAGGTGAGGCCGGTCACGTCCTTCTTTTCAGTTGAAGTGACGGGATTTGAGAGCTAGGCTTTTTCTGTTCAGAAATCGCAGTCCAGCCGTTAACAAGCTGAGATATGCACCAGATAAGGCGCTCGCTTCGGCGGGCGCTTTTTCTTTAGCCGGCCAAAAACACGAACAAGGTCATAAACTTCGCTGGAATTATTAAGCCTGACCCATTATATGACTATTTACATGGTCAGGAACACAACATGAGCGCGATTAATCTGGCGGACGCGAAAGCACATCTCAGCGAACTCGTCGACCGGGTCGAAGCAGGAGATTCAATCGACATCACCCGGCGAGGCAAACCGGTCGCACGGCTTTCTGCCGCGACAATGCCGCGCAAGCGGGTCGATATTATCTTGCTTCAATCGCTGACGGCGACCATGTCGCGGCAAGCCGAAGGCGCCGTCGACCTGATACGATCAATGCGGGATGGCGATCGGTACTGATGCTCTATCTCGATACATCGCTGATCGTTGCGGCACTTTCCAATGAAGAAATGACGTCGATCGTTCAAGCTTGGCTGGCGAAGCAAGATCCGGCGCAACTCCTCATCAGCGACTGGACCATCACCGAGATATCGTCCGCTATGGCGATCAAATTGCGGACCGGACAGATCAATCTTGAGCAGCGCGCAGCAGTGCTCGCCACATTCAATCAATTGGTTGCCGAGAGTTTCACGGTGTTGCCAGTAACTGGCAGGCACTTTCGGACGGCTGCAAGATTCTCTGATCAGCACCAGTTCGGATTACGCGCCGGCGATGCGCTGCATCTCGCAACAGCATTGGAGTATGGCGCCACCGTGCATACGCTTGACCGACGGCTGGCCGAAGCAGGTCAAGCGCTCGGCGTCCTGACAAATTTGCTGAAATAGTCAGCCCCCCCAACCTCGTCGAAACACCTCACATCGATGGCCGGTGACCGTACCGACCAGCGAACTATCGATCGCCCAATTTCATTCCCACTCGATCGTGCCAGGCGGCTTGCTCGTGACGTCGTAGACGACGCGGTTGACGCCCTTCACTTCGTTGATGATCCGCGTTGCGGTTTCGCCGAGGAATTTCATGTCGAACGGATAGAAGTCCGCCGTCATGCCGTCGGTCGAAGTCACCGCGCGCAGGCCGACGACGTATTCATACGTGCGGCCGTCGCCCATCACGCCCACGGTCTTCACCGGGAGCAGCACCGCGAAGGCTTGCCAGATGGTGTCGTAGAGGCCCGCCTTGCGGATCTGGTCGATGTAGATCGCATCCGCGTCACGCAGGATGTCGAGTTTTTCGCGCGTGATCTCGCCGGGGCAACGGATCGCGAGGCCCGGCCCGGGGAACGGATGGCGGCCGACGAAGATGTCCGGCAGGCCGAGTTCGCGGCCGAGCGCGCGCACCTCGTCCTTGAACAGTTCGCGCAGCGGCTCGACCAGCTTCATGTTCATCCGCGCCGGCAGGCCGCCGACGTTGTGATGCGACTTGATCGTCACCGAGGGGCCGCCGGTGAACGACACACTTTCGATCACGTCGGGATAGAGCGTGCCCTGTGCAAGGAAATCGGCGCCGCCGATCTTCTTCGCTTCCGCCTCGAACACATCGATGAACAGCCGGCCGATGGTCTTGCGCTTCACTTCGGGATCGGTGACGCCGTCGAGCTCGCCGAGAAACTGTTTCGAGGCATCCACATGCACCAGCGGGATGTTGTAGTGATGCCGGAACATGTCGACGACGCTTTTGGCTTCGTCCTTGCGCAGCATGCCGTGATCGACAAACACGCAGGTGAGCTGATCGCCGATGGCCTCGTGAATCAGGATCGCCGCGACGGATGAATCGACGCCGCCGGACAGGCCGCAGATCACCTTGCCTTTGCCGACCTGCGCGCGGATTTTTTCGATCGCTTCCTCGCGGAAAGCGCGCATGGTCCAGTCGCCCTTGAGGCCGACTACCTTGCGCACGAAGTTGCGCAGCAGTTTCGCGCCGTCCGGGGTGTGCACCACCTCGGGGTGAAACTGCATCGCGTAGAATTTGCGCTTGTCGTCGGCGATCACCGAGATCGGCGAGCCCGCCGCCTTCGCCACCGCGCGGAAACCGTCCGGCAGTTGGGTGACGCGGTCGCCGTGGCTCATCCAGACGTCATATTTGCCGCCCTTCTGCCAGACGCCCTCGAACAGCGCGCAATCGTCGATCACCTCGATGGCGGCGCGGCCATACTCGCGATGATGACCGCCTTCAACGGTGCCGCCGAGTTGCTGCGCCATGGTCTGCTCGCCATAGCAGATGCCGAGCACCGGTACGCCGGCGGTGAGCACCAACTGCGGCGCCGACGGCGCGTCCTTATCGAGCACGGATGCGGGGCCGCCGGAGAGGATGACGCCCTTGGGTTTCATCTCGCGGAAGGCGGCTTCGGCTTTCTGGAACGGCACGATCTCGGAGTAGACGCCCTCCTCGCGCACCCGCCGCGCGATCAGTTGCGTCACCTGCGATCCGAAATCGATGATGAGAATTTTTTCATGCGCAGCGGTGATATCCGTTGCGGCCGGGGTCGTCGGACTGTGTGCTGTCATGGGCAGGAGATACGCGACCGGCGGCGCGCTCGCAATGCCGTAAAAGCGGTTATCTGCGGGATTTTCAGCCCCGGATTCTCAGCTCGGGCTGCGGGTCAGCACCGAGACGAAGAAGCCGTCGGTGCCGGTGCGGCGTGGCGTCATCAAGAGGCCTTCCGGGCTTTGCAGGGTGGCGGCGAGGAAATCCTCGGCCTTGTCCCACAGCGGACCCGCGACCTGCTCCGGCGGCACCACCGAAAACCCCGGCTGGCGGGCCAGAAAGCCACGGATCTGCGCGTTGTTCTCGGTCGGCAGCACCGAACAGGTGATGTAGACGATCCGCCCGCCGGGCTTCACCAGTGGCGCGGCGCGGTCCAGCACCTCGGCCTGGGCCTTGAGCCGCACCTCCAGCGCGCCGGGGCGGATGCGCCACTTGGCGTCGGGGTTACGCCGCCAGGTCCCGGTGCCGGTACAAGGCGCGTCGATCAGCACCAGGTCGGCGGAGGCGCTAATATCGGCCAGCGGATCGACGTCGCCCTTCGGCGCGCGAATTTCGACGTTGTGGACGCCGGCGCGCGACAGCCGCTCGTGAATGGGCGCGAGCTGCCGCTTGTCACCGTCGGTGGCGATCAGCCGGCCCTTGCCCTGCATCATCGCCGCCAGCGCGAGCGTCTTGCCGCCCGCACCGGCGCAGAGGTCGATCACCTGCTCGCCGGGTTTCGCGGCCGAGAACAGCGCGGCAAGCTGCGAGCCCTCGTCCTGCACTTCGACACCGCCTTTGACGAAATCCTCCTCGGCATGGATGCCGGGATTGCGGGCGTCGGCGCCGAGGGCGATCCGCAGGCCCCATGGCGACCATTTTGTCGGCTTGGCGCCGAGATGAGCCAGCGAGGCCGCCGCCTTCTCGCGCTTCGCCTTCAGCGTGTTGACGCGCAGGTCGAGCGGGGCACGGCTGGCCATGGCGGCGGCTTCCGCCACGCGGTCGTCGCCGAACACGTCAGCCAGATGCGCGTCCATCCATTCCGGATAATCGCCCGCCACCGGAGCCGGCGCGCCGTCAATCTCGCGCACGGTCAACGCATGGCGCTCGGCCGGCGACAGCATATCGGGCGCGAAGCGCGAGCCGTCGCACAGCGCGGCAAGTGCTTCGGCGGTGAAACCGCGCTCCAGCTTCATCATGCCGAATACCCGCGCGCGCGGCGTGTCGTCGTCCATGATCCAGGCGCTGGAGGCCTTGCGGCGCAGCACGTCGAACACCAGCCCCGAGATCGCGGCGCGGTCGCCGGAGCCGGCGAAGCGATGCGCGGTGCCCCATTCCTTCAGCGCCTTGGCCGCCGGAACCCGCTGCGTATCGATGGCGGAGATGACTTCAATGGCTGCGGCGAGCCTTGCGCCCGGTGTCATGGCAATCCTCGGTCAAGCGCCGCTAGAGCAAAAGCAAAAGGCGCAGCGCGAAGTACAGCCACATCGCCATCAACACAAGGACGCCGGCGAACCACGCCAGCGAGCGCTGCCGCACGTCGTTGCTGGTGACGAAGATGCCGGCGTGGGCGAAGCGGGTGACGACGAACACCCAGGACAGCAGCACGAACACCAGATCGGCGCGACGCAGCGGCAGCGCGATGGCGACCAGCACATAGAACAGCAACGGCAACTGAAACTGGTTGTTGAAGCAGTTGCCGATCTGCGTGGCGCGATCCGGCCAGTTACGACCAAGCGCGATGTCCTTGAACCCCACCTCGCCCGAGGTCAGCGCCCGGGTCCGCACCCCCGCCATCATCAACAGCAGCGCGAAGGTCAACCCCACGAGCACGAACACCGGCAGCAACACCATCTGGACGGACATCGCGGGTCTCCGTTCTGTTGCGCGCGGCGCGAGGCCGCTCCGGCTAGGCCTTGTCGGGGCCGACGCGGACGAGCTGCTTGCCGAAGTTGGCGCCCTTGAGCAGGCCCATGAACGCGGCCGGCGCGCTGTCGAGCCCTTCGGTGACGAACTCCTTGTGCTTGATCTTGCCCTCGCGCAGCCACTGCGACATGTCGCGGATGAAGTCCGGATACATCGCGGCGAAGTCGCGGACGATGAAGCCGCGGAAGTTGAGGCGCTTGACCAGGATCTGCCGCATGATGGTGTTGGCCCACGGCGGCGTCGGGGTGTCCTTGCCGAAGATGGTGTTGTAGTCGGCGATCAGGCCGCACACCGGAATGCGCGCGAAATCATTGAAGCGCGGCAGGACGGCATCAAACACCTTGCCGCCGACGTTCTCGAAATAGACGTCGATGCCTTTCGGGCAGGCTTCCTTCACCTTCGCCCGCAGGTCGGGATCGCGGTGATCGAGGCACTCGTCGAAGCCGAGTTCGTTCCTGACGTAAGCGCACTTCTCCTTGCCGCCGGCGATGCCGACCGCCCGGGCGCCCTTGATCTTGGCGATCTGCCCGACCGCCGAGCCGACCGCGCCGGAAGCCGCCGCAACCACCACCGTCTCGCCCGGCTGCGGATTGCCGATGGCGAGCAGTCCGGTATAGGCGGTCATGCCCGGCATGCCGAGGATACCTACCGCCGTCGAGATCGGCGCGATCTTAGGATCAATCTTTCGCAGGCCCTTGCCGTTCGACAAGGCGTATTGCTGCCAACCGGTATGGGCCAGCACGATGTCGCCCTTGGCAAAACCGGGATTGTTGGAGGCCGCCACCTCGCAGACCGTGCCGCCTTCCATCACGCCATCGATCGGCACCGGGGCGGAATAGGACGGGCCGTCATCCATGCGCCCGCGCATGTAGGGATCGAGCGACAGCCAGATCGTCCGCAGCAGCACCTCGCCGTCGCCCGGCGTCGGCACGGCGTAGTCCTCGAAGCGGAAATTGGCCGGGGTCGGTTCGCCCACAGGGCGGGAAGCCAGAACGATACGCTTGGCGGACTGGGACATAGGTGTTTCCTCTGGAGGGTGCTTATGACGGACGGCGCGAACCGCGAAGATAGCGGTCAGGCCGTGATCTTGGCCAGCGCGGCGTCGAAAGCTGCCGTCGCCGCAGCAAGATCCTTGAAGGCAAGGCCGGCATCAGCGGGCTGCTTCTGCTTTTCGGTGGCGGTCGGACGAATCTCCGCGACGGGCTTGGCACCCGTCAGCAACGCGGCCGGCGCCAGTACGTGAAATTCGTGATCCTCGAGCGGCGCATCCTTGAGCAGGAAGACGCCGAGATAGACGGTGTCGTTGCCGCGCCGGTACGAAATGTAACGCTCGATCGCCACCGAGCCGTCGCGCTGCATACCGCCGAGCTTGGCGGAGCCCTTGGAGTCGAGCAGCTTGTGGGCGCGGAAACCCTTGACGTCGGCCGAGCGCGCCTTCGCCGTCTCCTCGGAGAGATCGTATTTTCCTGCTAGCTCCTTGCCGACGGCGGCAATCTGGTCGGCGACAGTGTGCTCGAACTCCTTGAGTTCGGTGCGCGGCTTGGCGATGCGGTTCGGCTTCAACGCGTTGCGCGTTTCAAGCACCGCCTTGCATTTGGCGGCCAGATCGTCGGCGGATTTGCGCTCCGCGTTGCCGAGCAGATTCTTCAACTCGGGGGTGGAAAGAGCCTCAAGCCGCTCGTCGGTCCATTCATACATTACAGCCGCGTTTCCATTTTCTGACACGGAACGACGGCGTCCCGCCCGATCATCCTACCGTGTTTTACCGTCAAGGGGAAACCGGAACGCGCCAGAAATAATGCGTCAAAACAAAACGATAGATTGCGCCTCGATACGCTTGCTGGTCCGCAGGGCGAAAACCGCACGATCGACCTGCCCCGCCTGACGCTCATTTTGGCCCGCCCGCCGGTTGACCTGCCGGTCCGGTCGGCTAGTATTGTTATGTTATAACATTACAGATTGGATCAATCGATGAAACGTCTGCCGGTCACGGTGCTGTCGGGATTTCTCGGCGCGGGGAAGACCACCCTTCTCAATCACGTCCTCTGCAACCGTGAGGGTCTGCGCGTGGCGGTGATTGTCAACGACATGAGCGAGGTGAATATCGACGCCGCGCTGGTGCGTGACGGCGGCGCTCAACTGAGCCGTCAGGAAGAGCGGTTGGTGGAGATGTCGAATGGCTGCATTTGCTGCACGTTACGAGACGATCTTCTCAAGGAAGTCGAAGCTCTCGCCCGCGAGGACCGGTTTGATTACCTGCTGATCGAGTCGACAGGCATCTCCGAACCGATGCCGGTGGCCGCTACCTTCGCCTTTGAGGACGAGAGCGGCCACAGCCTTTCCAGCATCGCACGTCTGGACACCATGGTCACCGTGGTGGACGCCCGCAATTTCCTCGCGGACACCGCGTCCCGCGATCTGCTGGCGGATCGCGACCGTGCGGCGGGTGACGGTGACGATCGGGCCGTAGCAGAACTCCTGATCGACCAGATCGAGTTCGCCGACGTGATCGTCGTCAACAAGATCGATCTGGTGACGCAGCCGGAGCGCGACCTGCTGCTGTGCAGCCTTCGGCAGCTCAATCCCGACGCCGAAATCATCTTCAGTGAATTTGGGAGAATTTCCCTCGATCACATTCTGAATACGGGGAAATTCTCCTATGAGCGGGCCAGTCAATCGGCCGGCTGGCTCCAGGAACTGGAGGGACGTCACCACGCCCCGGAGACGGAGGAATACGGTTTCCGCAGCTTCGTCTATCGGGCGCGGCGGCCATTTCATCCTGAGCGCTTCCACCGCTTCATCACCGCGGAATGGCCCGGCGTGATCCGCGCCAAGGGCTTCTTCTGGCTGGCGTCACGGATGGAATTCGCCGGATCGCTGTCGCGCGCCGGGGCCATCGTCCGGCACGAGCCGGCCGGCGTGTGGTGGGCTGCGACGGACAAGGACCGCTGGCCTGCCGATCCGCAATGGCGTGCCGGCGTGCTGAGCAACTGGGACGAACGTTACGGCGACCGACGGCAGGAAATTGTCATCATCGGCGGTCCGGCAATGGATCAGGCGGCGATGACGCGCGCGCTGGACGCCTGTTTGTTGACCGGAACGGAAATGACGCTCGGGCCCAAGCGGTGGACCGGGCTGCGCGATCCATTCCCCGGCTGGCGGCGCGGGGCGGCGGCGTGACATCGCTGCTCCGCGAACTGTTCGACGCGATGCGGCGCGCACCGGACCACCGCGCGCCGACGGGGCACTGTTTGCGCGCGGTCACCGACGCGGAGCTGGATTCCGCCGTCGCGGCATCCGGACTGCCGCCTTGCGGTGATGCGGATTGCACCTGCGGAGGCGAAGGGTTGGTCTACCGCCCGCGCCGTCGCAACGCTCCCTGAGGTCGCGCGCGCGGCTTCCGCTTACACACCGCCCGGATAATTCGGGCTTTCGCGGGTGATGGTGACGTCGTGGACATGGCTTTCGCGCAGGCCCGCGCTGGTGATGCGGACGAACTGTGCCTTGTCGTGGAATTCGGGAATGTTCTTCGCGCCGACATAGCCCATCGCCGCGCGCAGGCCACCGGCGAGCTGGTGCATTACATTGCCGACCGGGCCCTTATAGGCTACCTGCCCCTCGATACCTTCCGGCACCAGCTTGAGCGTGTCCTTGATGTCCTGCTGGAAATAGCGGTCGGCCGAGCCACGCGCCATCGCACCGACCGACCCCATGCCACGATAGGCTTTGTAGGAGCGGCCCTGCCACAGGAACACCTCGCCGGGCGTCTCGTCGGTGCCGGCCAGCAGCGAGCCGACCATGACCACATCGGCGCCGGCCGCGATCGCCTTGGCGAGGTCGCCGGAGAACTTGATGCCGCCGTCGGCGATCACCGGAATGTCGGCCTTCTTCGCCGCTTCCACCGCGTCCATGATGGCGGTGAGTTGCGGCACGCCGACACCGGCGACAATGCGGGTGGTGCAGATCGAACCCGGACCGATGCCGACCTTGACGCAATCCGCGCCGGCATCGATCAGCGCCTGGGTGCCTTCGGTGGTGGCGACGTTGCCAGCGATCACCTGCACGGAGTTGGAGCGCTTCTTGATGCGGTTGACCGCCTCCAGCACCCGCGAGGAATGGCCGTGCGCGGTATCGACCACGATCAGATCGACGCCGGCGTCAATCAGGCGCTCGGTGCGCTCGAAGCCGCCCTCGCCCACCGTGGTCGCAGCCGCGACGCGCAGGCGGCCCTGCGCATCCTTGCAGGCCAGCGGATGGGTCACCGCCTTTTCCATGTCCTTGACGGTGATCAGGCCGACGCAGCGATATTGATCGTCGACCACCAGCAGCTTCTCGATGCGGTGCTTGTGCAGCATCCGCTTGGCTTCTTCCTGGCTGACGTTCTCACGCACCGTCACCAGGTTCTCGTGGGTCATCAGTTCCGACACCTTCTGGTGCGGATCAGTGGCGAAACGGACGTCGCGGTTGGTGAGGATGCCGACCAGCTTGCCGGGAATGCCGTGGCCGCCGCCGGTGACCACCGGGATGCCGGAGAAGCCGTGATCCTTCATCAGCAGCAGCGCGTCGGCGAGTTGGGCATCGGGGCTGATGGTGAGCGGGTTCACCACCATGCCGGATTCGTACTTCTTGACCTGCCGGACCTGCGCCGCCTGCCCCTCCGGATCGAAATTGCGGTGGATGACGCCGATGCCGCCGGCCTGCGCCATGGCGATGGCCATCTTGGCTTCGGTGACGGTGTCCATCGCGGAGGCGAGGATCGGGATGTTGACGGAGATCGATTTGGTGACGCGGGACCGGATGTCGGCTTCGGACGGCAGGATATCGGACAGGCCGGGCTTCAACAGCACGTCGTCGAACGTATAGCCTTCTTGAAACCGATCAGATCCTTGAAAACGCGTCATCGCCAACTCCATTCGCGGCCCCGTGCCGCCGGCTTACCCGGAATGAGCGTCCGTTCGGTGACGCAAAGGCGGCGCGTCGCCGTGGAATCGGGAACCCATTACGAGGGATTGGCGGTGGTCGATAGCACGGTGTCCCAACGTTTCAAAGGCTTTTGCCGCAATGCAGGACCGCTTATCCCGCTCCTTCCCACCCCGCACGGACGGACGGCGCGAACCCAACCGACCCGATATCAGTGGGGATAGCCCGGCGGCGGGCCGTGCTGGCGGATCGCCTCGACCACCTCGCGGTGCTTGCGATCCTCGCGCTTCATGTAGACGGCCAGGATGGCGTGAGCCGACGGGACGAACAGCAGGACGTGGAAGATCATCCCGAAAATCAGGCAGACCACCAGCAGCAGAACGTTGAAAATCGCCGAAAACGGCTGGCCGTTGAACAACAGGCCGAGCGGCGGAACAAGCGCGGCGAGGACATAGATCATCGTCGAAACTCCGTCGGACAGGCCAGCCCCGCACCATGCGGCGTACCTTCGCAGCCAGCATCTAGGAGGCATTCCCGTTTGTGCAATAGTCGCGGCCGAGAGAGGATGCTAAAGGCCCGGCTCTCTCACGTCTCTCATCCCCGCAAGGTGCAATGACTAAGGAACGCGTGATTCCGCTGATCGTGGCGACCGCCCTGTTCATGGAAAACATGGACTCCACGGTGATTGCCACCTCGCTGCCGGCGATCGCGTCCGACATCGGCACCAGCCCGCTGACGCTGAAGCTAGCGATCACGTCCTACCTGCTGTCACTCGCGGTGTTCATTCCGGCCTCGGGCTGGACGGCGGACCGCTTCGGCGCGCGCAAGGTGTTCAGCGCCGCCATCGCGGTGTTCATGATCGGCTCGATCGGCTGCGCCATCTCGTCGTCGATCAACGACTTCGTGATCGCGCGCGTGGTGCAGGGCCTCGGCGGCGCGATGATGACGCCGGTGGGCCGATTGGTGCTGCTGCGCTCCATCGACAAAAGCGCGCTGGTCAACGCCATGGCGTGGGTGACGGTGCCGGCGCTGATCGGGCCGGTGATCGGGCCGCCGCTCGGCGGCTTCATCACCACCTATTTCTCGTGGCATTGGATCTTCCTGATCAACATTCCGATCGGCGTCGTCGGCATCGTCATGGCGCAGCGCTACATCGATCCGATCCGCAGCGAGAACCCCGACCGCTTCGACCTCGTCGGCATGGTGCTGTCCGGCCTCGGGCTCGGCGGCCTGGCCTTCGGCCTGTCAGTGGCGGGGCTCGGGCTGATGCCGTGGCCGGCGCTGGCGGCGCTGATCGGCGGCGGCGCGCTGTTCACCGTGCTCTATGTCCGCCATGCCAAGCGCACCGACAGCCCGGTGCTGGATTTCAGCCTGATGCGGCATCCGACGATGTATGCCAGCGTCATGGGCGGCTTCCTGTTCCGGCTCGGCATCGGCGCGCTGCCGTTCCTGCTGCCGCTGTTGATGCAGCTCGGCTTCGGGTTGTCGCCGTTCAAGTCGGGCATGGTGACGTTCACCTCGGCGCTCGGCTCGATGGGCATGAAGGCGCTGGCGGCGCGCGTGATCCGCGCGTTCGGCTTCCGCAACATCATGTCGGTGAACGCGCTGGTCAGCGCCGTATTCCTCGCCGCCTGCGCGCTGTTCACCATCTCGACGCCCCTGCTCCTGATCGTCATCATCCTGATCGTCGGCGGCTTCTTCCGTTCGTTGCAGTTTACCGCGCTCAACACCTTGGCCTATGCCGACATCGAGCCGGCGAAGATGAGCCGCGCCACCACGCTGGTCAGCGTCGCGCAGCAGTTGTCGGTGTCGGCGGGCGTCGCCATCGGCGCGTTCTCGGTGGAAGCAACCATGGCGTTGAGCCATGCCAGTGAACTCACCGCCAAGGAGTTCGGCCCGGCGTTCGTTGTCGTCGGCATTTTTGCCGCGCTGTCCGGCTGGTTCTTCTTCCGCATGCCGGTCGATGCCGGCCATCAGATTTCCGGCCGTCAGGTTGTCGTCGTCACCCCGCCTCGCGAAGCCGAGGCGGAGGAAGAAGCCGCCCGGGAAACCGCCACCGCGCGCGACCAGAAACTCGGCTGAACCAAACGCTGTTGCGGCCACGCGGACGGCGTGGTTTGCTTGATACCGGGCCGTAGCGTTTTCGAGCGAAGTGGATACCGGTTCGCGTCAAGAAAACGCGTCAAACAAAAAGAAAGAGCCCCGCTTCCGGTTCTATCGGAAGCGGAAAGGCTCTGATGGCACGGAGACGCAGGCATGGCGCGACTGTGGTGGATCACGGCTCTCCTGATGATCGCGTTCGGCTCCGCGATGGGCCACGCTGCCGAGCGTCCGCCGGCGAGCCAGTGCCTCGCGATGGCGCAGATGCTCCCCAACGTCGTCTATGCCAGCATCCGCACCGCCGCGCGTGCCGACGAAGTCACCATCCGCTACGCCGGGCATTCGACCTATGTGATCGAGACGCCGGATGGCGTCCGCATCGCCACCGACTACACCGGCACCTACGACACCGGCGGATTGCCGGACGTCGTCACCATGAACCGGGCGCATTCGACGCACTACACCCTCAATCCCGACCCGCGCATCAAATACGTGCTGCACGGCTGGGGCGAGAACGGCGAAGCGGCGAAACACGCGCTGACGGTGCGCGACGTTTTCATCCGCAACGTGCCGACCGATATCCGCCGCTCGATCTACGAAGACGGGGCCAACGTCGCGATGATCCCCAACGGCAACTCGATCTTCATCTTCGAGGTGGCGGGCCTGTGCATTGGCCATCTCGGCCATCTGCATCACCCGCTCGACGACAGCCATATCGCCGCCATCGGCCGGCTCGACATCGTCATGGTGCCGATCGATGGCACCTACACGATGTCGCTCGACGGCATGTCCGAGATCGTGCGTCGATTGCGCGCCTCCATCGTGCTGCCGATGCACCGCTTCGGCACGCCGCTTGCCGACCTGCTCAACCGCCTGCGCGGCCAGTTCGCCATCGACCGCCGCAGCGAACCGTCGTTCCGGATTTCCGCCGGTGCATTACCAAAAACGCCGACGGTGATCGTGCTGAGCGGGGTGTAGACGCGTTCTCGCGACGCTTGACTTGTGATGAAGTCCACGGCGACAAACGAAGCAGTGAACGTTGAGAGGGCCAGATGCTGATTTGCTCACCTGTGACCGACGACACGGAAGCACGCTATTCCTGCGCTTGCCATAGTCCCGCTTTCACCCGGCTGAACGCGACGTTCGAGCGGCGGTTTTCGCGACGCGCGTTCCTAGCCGGCGCGGGCGCGATCGGCGCGATAGCACTGTTCCCGGAAAACGCAACCGCCGCCGTGCCGCGCGCGCCGGCGGGACCGGTCGTCTTCACCAATGTCCGGATCTTCGACGGCAAATCGGCCAGCTTGATCGCGGGACGCAACTTGATCGTCGAGGGCAACCGGATCAAGACTCTCGTAGCGGCGGGAGAGCGCGCACCGGATGGCGCGCAGATCGTCGACGGCGGCGGCCGCACATTGATGCCGGGTATGATCGACGCGCACTGGCACGCGCTGATGTGTGGCATTCCGGAGGTCGTCGCCCTCACCGCTGACGTTCCCTATGTCCATCTGGTCGCGGCCCAGCAAGCCGAGCAAACTCTGATGCGCGGCTTCACCACGATCCGCGACGTCGGCGGTCCGTCCTTTGCCTTGAAGCGTGCCATCGATGAAGGCATGGTCGCGGGGCCTCGCATCTTTCCATCGGGGGCCATGATCTCGCAGACCTCGGGGCACGGCGATTTCCGCCTGCGCTACGAGGTGCCGCGAGGCTCCGCCAACGACATCAGTCACGCCGAAGCGGCGGGCATTTCCGCGATCGCCGACGGCGTTCCGGAAGTGCTGCGCCGGGTGCGCGAGCAGCTTCTGCTCGGCGCGAGTCAGATCAAGATCATGACCGGCGGCGGCGTCTCGTCCGCCTACGATCCGATCGATGTCAACCAATTCACCGCCGAGGAAATTCGCGCGGCAGCGAACGCCGCATCGGATTGGGGCACCTATGTCTGCTCGCACGTCTATACGCCGGACGGCATCAAACGCGCGTTGCAGAACGGCGTGCGGTGCATCGAGCACGGGCAGCTCGCCGACGAGGACGCGGTGAAGATGATGGCCGACAAGGACGCGTGGTGGAGCTTGCAACCGTTCCTCGCCGACGAAGACTCCAATCCCAAATCGAACCCGGTACAGCGTCAGCAGCAGGAAGAGATCGCCAAGGGAACGGTCCGTGCCTACGAACTCACCAAGAAGCACAAGGTGAAAACGGCGTGGGGCACCGATATCCTGTTCAATCCCAAAGGCGTCGCCACCCAGGGCAAGCAACTGACCAAGCTGTCGCGATGGTTCGACAACGCCGACGTGCTGCGGATGGCGACGGCAACGAACGGCGAACTGCTCGCCATGTCCGGGGAGCGTAATCCCTATCGCGCCAAGGTCGGCGTCATCGAGCCCGGCGCGCTGGCCGACGTGCTCTTGGTCGACGGCAATCCGCTGGACAATCTCGCGCTGATCGCTGATCCCGAACCGAACCTGAAAGTCATCATGAAGGACGGCCGGATATTCAAGAACACGCTGGCCTGAGCGGGCCTGCTTTCGACCCGATCGTCATGCGCGGGCTTGACCCGCGCATCCATCAAAAAGAAGATTCACATCAAGAGGATGGATTGCCGGGTCAAGCCCGGCAATAACAACTCTCGTTTCCATCAAATTTCCATCAAAGGAGAAACTACTCTATCCGCCGCCGCGAAAACCCGTGGCGAGCAGGTAGCGCTCCGATGAATCCTGACGGCTTGCCGCCGGCTTGACGTGGCGCACGGTCGCGAAGTCACGCTTCACCTGCGCCAGCAGATCCGCGTCCGCGCCGCTCTGGAACACTTTTGCGATGAAGGTCCCGCCGGGCTTCAGCACCTCGGCCGCGAAGGCCGCCGCGGTTTCCACGAGGCCAACGATGCGCAACTGATCGGTCTTGCGATGGCCGGTGGTGTTGGCGGCCATGTCCGACATCACCACGTCGGCGCCGCCGCCGATCATCTCGCGCAAAATCTCCGGTGCCTTATCGTCCATGAAGTCGAGTTGCGTGAAGGTGACGCCGGGAATTTCCGGCATATCGAGCAAATCGATCGCCACCACCCTGCCCTTGCCTTCAAGCGAACCGACCTTGCGCGCGGCGACCTGGCTCCAGCCGCCGGGCGCGGCGCCGAGATCGACCACCACCTGCCCCGGCTTCAGCAGCCGGTACTTGTCGTCCATCTCGATCAGCTTGTAGGCCGCGCGCGAGCGCCAGCCGTCGCGCCTCGCCTGCGCGACATACGGATCGTTGAGCTGCCGCTCCAGCCACAGCTTCGACGACAGCTTGCGCTTGCCGGCGCTCTTGACGGTGACGTGCAGGCGCCCGGTGGTGTCCTTTGCCATGGCGGTTGCTTACCGTGAAAGACGTCTCGTGTCTTTCACCGTTTTGTAGAAACGATGAAAGACTCTTGATTCTTGGTTTGACGCGTTTTCTTCACGCGAACGGGTCACCACTTCGCTCGAAAACGCTATGAACGATAGGCCGCGATCATGCCGCGCCGATGGCGCCGTCCTCGCGCATCATTTCCACCAGCATGCCCTCGCGCAGGCCGCGATCGGCGACGCGCAGGCGCGGCAGCGGAAACGCGTTGCGGATGGCGTCGAGGATGGCGCAGCCCGCCAGCACCAGATCGGCGCGTTCGAAGCCGATGCAGTTGTTGTTGGCGCGCTCCTGATAGCTCATGCCGAGCAGAGTCGAGATCGCGGAGGTGATCTCGCCGTCGTTCATCCAGAGCCCGTCGACGCGACGGCGATCGTAACGCGGCAGCCGCAGATGGATGCCGGCCAGCGTGGTCACGGTTCCCGAGGTGCCGAGCAGATGCATCGTCTCGAGATTGCCGCCATGCTTCGCCGCGAACGGCGCGACGTGGCGGGACACTTCCTGCACCATGCGCGCGTAGACGTCGGCGCTGACGTCCTTGCCGCCGAAGCGTTCCGCCAGCGTGACGACACCGAGCGGGATCGACATCCAGCCCTCGACGCGCGGCGCGCCGCCATTGCGGTCGATCCGCACCAGTTCGCTGGAGCCGCCGCCGATATCGAACAGGATCGCGCCGGTGCCCTGCGGGTCGACCAGCGGCGAACAGCCGACCACCGCCAGCGACGCCTCGGTTTCGCGGTTGATGACTTCGAGCGCGATGCCGGTCTGGGTGGCGACGCGATCGCGAAAGGCATCGGCGTTGGACGCCGCGCGGCAGGCCTCGGTCGCGATCAGGCGCAACCGCTGCGCGTTGCGGTGGCGCATCTTGTCGCGACAGACGCTGAGCGCCGAAATAGCCCGGCCGATCGCCGCCTCGCTGATGCGGCCGGTCGCGGAAATGCCTTCGCCGAGCCGGATGATCCGCGAAAACGAATCGATCACGCGAAACCCCTCGCCTTCCGGGCAGGCGATCAGCAGGCGGCAGTTGTTGGTGCCGAGGTCGAGCGCGGCGTAAACGCCCGCGCCGGCTAAAGCCGGCTCGACGACAAGCGGTGCGGCCGCTTGGCCGTTGGCGCGCTGATGCGATCGGGGCGGTTCCGGATCATCGCTGCGCCGGGCGTCGTTGTTCATGCAGTCCTGTCTCTCGCGGCCGGACCGGCCGACTGGAATAATGTTTCACGGAAACTTTAGAGCATGATCCCGAAAAGGGGAAACCGGTTTTCGGAAAAGATCATGCGCCAACAAACGGCAAGCGCGGTGGCGCAACCACGGCACGCAGCCGCCATGCCCAATCCGGCGTTGCTGGCCACCCGGCGTTACGTTATTTCGGTCGGGAAGCGATAGCGCATGTGGCGCGAAACGCCCGGGAATCGATGGTTTCATGGACAGCAAGACACCCCGACCGACCGCCAGCCTCGCCCGCGACAACGCCATTGCACTGCAAAAACACGCTGTCGGGCAACCCGTCCGCCGCAAGGAAGATGATACCCTCGTCCGCGGCAAGGGCCGCTACACCGACGACTTCAGCCTGCCCGGTCAGGCTCATGCCTGGATGGTTCGCAGTTCCCATGCCCACGGCGTGATCCGCGCCATCGATATCAGTGCGGCGCGGCAGATGCCGGGCGTGCTCGGCATCTATGTCGGCAAGGACCTGGTGGAGGCCGGCTACACACCGATCCGTTGCAGCCTGCCGATGAAGAACGCCGACGGCTCGCCGCTGTTGCAGTCCGATCGCATGGCGCTGGCCATCGACAAGGTGCGCTTCGTCGGCGATCCGGTCGCCTGCGTCGTCGCGGAAACCGCGGCGCAGGCGCGTGACGCCGCCGAGGCGGTGATCGTCGAGATCGATGAGCTGCCGTCGGTGACGAAATCCGAGGACGCCGTCAAGCCAGGTGCGCCGCTACTCTACGATCACATCCCCAACAACATCGCGCTCGACTATTACTCCGGCGACCGTGACGCGACGGCGGCGGCTTTCGCCAAGGCAGCGCATGTCACCTCGCTCGACATCGTCAATACCCGCGTCGCCGTGGTGCCGATGGAGCCGCGCGCGGGGCTCGCCTCCTACGACAAAGCCAGCGACCGCTTCACCATACATGTAGCGACACAAGGCGTGTCCGGCAATCTGACCGCGCTGGCAAAGCTGATGAACCTGCCGCGTGAGAAAATCCGGCTGCTGACCTACAACGTCGGCGGCTCGTTCGGCATGAAAAACACAGGCTACCCGGAATACGTTTGTCTGCTGCACGCCTCGCGGCTGCTCAACCGGCCGGTGAAATGGCTGGAGGAGCGCTCGTCGAGCTTCCTTTCCGACAATCACGGCCGCGCGCAGGACGTGCGCGCCGAGCTGGCGTTCGACGCCAAGGGCGTCATCCTCGGCGTTCGCGTCACCGGCTTCGGCAACCTCGGCGCCTATATCGCCGGCGTCGGACCGCTGCCGCTGTCGCTCAACATCGCCAAGAACATCGCCAGCGTCTATCGCACGCCGCTGATCGAGGTGGACATCAAGTGCGTGGTGACCAACACCACGTTCATGGGTGCCTATCGCGGTGCCGGCCGCCCTGAGGCCAATTATTTCATGGAGCGACTGCTCGACCGCGCGGCCGCCGAGATGGGCATCGACCGGCTGACCTTGCGCCGCCGCAACCTGATCAAACCGACGCAAATTCCGTTCGCTGCCGCCAACGGCATGACTTACGATTCCGGCGATTTCCCCGCCGTGCTCGACAAGGCGCTGGAGCTGGCCGACTACGCCGGTTTCGCCCAGCGCAAGCGCGAGGCGCGCAAGCGCGGCAAGCTGCGCGGCATCGCGGTCGGCTGCTATCTCGAAGTCACGGCCGGTTTCGCCGAACTCGGCAAGATCGATTTCAAACCGGACGGCACCGTACTCCTCACCACCGGCACGCTCGACTATGGCCAGGGCCACGCCACGCCGTTCGCGCAAGTGCTGGCCGCCAAGCTCGGCGTGCCGTTCGACAGTATCCGCCTGATGCAGAACGACAGCGACCTGGTGCATTCCGGCGGCGGCACCGGCGGCTCGCGTTCGATCATGGCAAGTGGCACCGCGATCGTCGAAGCCAGCGATCTGGTGATCGCCAAGGGCAAGACGGCCGCCGCCAACAAACTGGAAGCCGCCGAAAGCGACATCGAATTCGCCGACGGACGCTTCACCATCGCCGGCACCGACCGCTCGATCGGCCTGCTCGAACTCGCCAACGCGCTGCGCACGTCGCCGCCGGTGGACGGACAGCCCACCTCGCTCGATGTCGATCATGCCTCGCCAGGGGTGCCGTCGACGTTTCCGAACGGCTGTCACATCAGCGAAGTCGAAATCGATCCCGACACCGGCGTAACCAAGGTGGTGAAATATACCGGCGTCAACGATTTCGGCGTGGTCATCAATCCGATGATCGTCGCCGGTCAGTTGCACGGCGGCGTCGTGCAGGGCATCGGTCAGGTGCTGATGGAGGAAGTCAGCTACGACGACAACGGCCAGCCGATCACCGGCTCGTTCATGGACTACGCGATCCCGCGCGCCAGCGATGTGCCGGCGATGACGAGCGGCGAACAACCCTCCCCCGCGACCAGCAATCCGCTCGGCGTGAAAGGCTGCGGCGAAGCCGGCTGTGCCGGCAGCCTCGCCACGCTGGTCAATGCCGCGATCAATGCGATGGCGGACGAAGGCGTGACGCAGATCGAAATGCCGCTGACGCCGGAACGGGTGTGGCGCGCCCTGCGTGACGCGCGGCAATCGGCGCGAACCTGAGTCGAAACAGAATTCGTAACCTCAAACTCAGCGTCGTCCCCGCGAAGGCGGGGACCCAGAACCCCTGGCAGTGGTGCTGAAAGGGACCTGTCGCAAAAGACGACGACCGTTTTTCGTATCATTAGCGACACGGCGTATGGGTCCCCGCCTGCGCGGGGACGACGATCGTCGTATTGGACACCCGTGCACGAAACGGATGTCTCATCAGCCACGAAAGTAGTCCGATCAACCTACGCCGCCGCCTGCACGCGCGGCTTGTAGATCGCGATGTGGTGGCAATGCGCGACCGGGGTGCGGCCATTGGCGACCACCAGCGCGTCGAGTTCGACAAAGCGGTGGCCCTTCTTCTCGTAGTTCGCGGTGACTTTGGCGCGCGCCGCCAACTCGTCGTGAGGATGCGCCGATGCCAGCAGTTGCATCGCGCTACCGACGTGAATCCACGGACCGAGAATAGCGTTCTGCACCAGCACCTGATTCATGATGCGCTGGAAGATGCCGGGATGCAGCGCACCGGCATCACGATAAATCTGGTCGGTGGCCCGTACGTCGGTGAGATATTCGGTGAACTCCTTGTTGCTCCAGCTCCGTGGCGCGGTGCCGAGCCAGGCGCCGAGCTTGTAGGAATTGTCGTCGACCGGAAGGCGCTCAGTGACCGGCGCCGTCTCGGGATAGTCGCTCAGCACGACCCGTTCGGTGCGGTCCGGCAGCGACGCCTGACCGGTGGCGCAAAGCTGGCCTTTGCTTTCGACCCGCAGCGTCAGCCCTTGCGCGTCCTCTTCAGCAATGACATCCGCCATCTCGCCGTCATAGACCGGCTTGACGAAGCGCCCCTCGATCCGCCCGCGCTCCAGAAAGGTGCGGCCCCAGCGTGCGATCGGCATATGCATCATGTAGGCCAGCACCTCGACGCCGGGAACCAGCCCGCCGCTGAAACCGTATTGCCGCGCCACCGCGTCGTCGTGAATCTTGTTTTCGGATTGTTTCGCGGTGTTATACGCCTCGACGCGGTACGGCTGCATGCTGGACATCGATCTTCCATTCTCGTTGGCGACAATTGCAGCAATGCTACGCGCCCAGCCGGTGATGGCAAGGCCGCCCTTTCGCAACGCTCGCATTTTGCGGCCCGATCGCATAGATAAGCGGGCCGCACATTCCGCCGACAGGAAATTCGCTTGTGACCACGCCGCGTATCTATATCGACGCCGATGCCTGCCCGGTGAAGGACGAGGTTTATCGTGTCGCTGCGCGCCACAACCTGCCGGTGAGCGTGGTGGCGGGTAAATTCATCCGCGTCCCGCAAGACCCGCTGATCGAACGCATCGCCGCCGGTGACGGCATGGATGCCGCCGACGACTGGATCGCGGAGCGCGCCGGCAAGCATGATATCGTCATCACCGCCGACATTCCGCTCGCCAGCCGCTGCGTCAAGGCCGGCGCCTCCGTGATCGCACCGACCGGCAAGCCGTTCACGGAAGAGTCGATCGGGATGACGCTCGCGGTGCGCAATCTGATGACCGACCTGCGCTCCAGCGGCGAAGTCACCGGCGGGCCGGCGGCGTTCTCGCCGCGTCATCGCTCCGCCTTTCTCTCGGCGCTCGACCAGGCTATCCGGCGCATCCAGCGCGCGCAGACCAGCGGCGTCTGACAATCACTCGAATTTCGATCCAGTTGAAAGCAATATGGCGCCTCCTCTCATCCAGTTGAAAGATATCGGCCTGACCTTCGGCGGCACGCCGCTGTTGTCCGGCGTCGAACTGTCGGTGTCCGCGGAAGAACGCGTCTGCCTGATCGGCCGCAACGGCTCCGGCAAATCGACGCTATTGAAGATCGCGGCCGGCTTGGTCGAGCCGGACAGCGGCTCGCGCTTCGTGCAACCCGGCGCGACGGTGCGCTATCTGCCGCAGGAGCCAGACTTCGACGGCTTTCTGACCACGCTCGCATATGTCGAGGCCGGGCTCGGCCCCGGCGACGATCCCTATCCGGCGCAATACCTGCTCGAACAACTCGGGTTGCATGGCGACGAAAATCCGACGCAACTCTCCGGCGGCGAAGCGCGACGCACGGCGCTGGCCCGCGTGCTGGCCCCCTCGCCCGATATCCTGCTGCTGGACGAACCGACCAACCACCTCGACCTCACCACCATCGAATGGCTTGAAGGCGAACTCGGGTCGCGCCGCAGCGCGCTGGTCCTCATCAGCCACGACCGGCGTTTTCTCTCCAACCTCTCGCGCAGCACGGCGTGGCTGGATCGCGGCGCGATCCGCCGCATCGAACGCGGCTTTTCCGCCTTCGAGGAATGGCGCGACGAGGTACTGGCGGAGGAAGAACGCGACCAGCACAAGCTCGACCGCAAGATCGTCGCCGAAGAACACTGGCTGCGCTACGGGGTGTCGGGACGGCGCAAGCGCAACGTCAAACGCCTCGGCAACCTTCATGCCTTGCGCGCGGAACGCCGCGACTATCGTGGCTCGACCGGCAGCGCCAGCCTCGCCGCCGCCGAGGCCGACAAATCCGGCAAGCTGGTGATCGAGGCCAAGGGCATCGGCAAGGCTTACGACAACCGCGTCATCGTCGACAACTTCTCGATCCGCATCCAGCGCGGCGACCGCATCGGCATCGTCGGCCCCAATGGCGCCGGCAAGACCACGCTGATCAACATGCTGACCGGCGCGGGCGAGCCGGATGGCGGCAGCATCCGCTTCGGCGCCAATATCGAGATGGCGACGCTGGACCAGCACCGCGAAAGCCTCGATCCGAAATCGACCTTGGCGGATGCGCTGACCGGCGGCCGCAGCGACCACGTCATGGTCGGTGGCAAGCCGAAGCATGTCGTCAGCTACATGAAGGACTTTCTGTTCACGCAGGAGCAGGCGCGCACCCCGCTGGAAGTGCTGTCCGGCGGCGAGCGCGGCCGCCTGATGCTGGCGCGCGCGCTAGCGAAACCGTCGAACTTGTTGGTGCTGGACGAGCCGACCAACGACCTCGACCTCGAAACGCTGGACGTGCTCGAGGAAATGCTCGGCGACTATCAAGGCACCGTGATCCTCATCAGCCATGACCGCGACTTTCTCGATCGCGTCGTGACCTCGGTGATCGTGCCCGAAGGCAACGGCCGCTGGATCGAATATGCCGGCGGCTACACCGACATGCTGTCGCAGCGTGGCGCGGATTTGCAGCGCGCGTCGGTCAAGCAACCAGCAAGCGCCGCACAGACAATTGCGCCGAAGGAGGCGAAGACTGCGCCGCAGACCAAACGCCGTCTGAGCTTCAATGAGAAGCACGCGCTGGAGACGCTGCCGAAGACCATTGAGACCCTGCAAGCCGAGATCGCGAAACACCAGAAACTGCTCGACGATCCGAACCTCTACAGCAAGGACCGCAAAAAATTCGATCAGGCCTCGCAGGCGATTGCCACCGCGCACGACAAGCTGTCCGAAGCCGAGACCAAGTGGCTCGAACTCGAAATGCTGCGCGAGGAAATCGAGCAGAGCTGAAACGTCTCAGGCCCGAGATAGTAGCTGCGTTATTGCCGGGCTTGACCCGGCAATCCATCCAAGGATGATGGATGCGCAGATCAAGTCTGCGCATGACGAAAACCTTACAAGAGATACAGAACGGCTTTTGAGGATTCTCTCATGACCACTCCCCTCGCCGCCAAAATCGCCCGCGAATTCGGCACGCCCGCCGCGGTGATCGACATGGACCGCGTCAAGCGCAACATCGCGCGGGTGCAGGCGGCGTGCGACGCGGCCGGCGTCGCCAACCGGCCGCACATCAAGACGCACAAATCGCCGGAGCTGGCGAAACTCCAGATCAAGGCCGGCGCGCGCGGCATCACCTGCCAGAAGCTGGGCGAAGCCGAGGTGATGGCTGATGCCGGCATCGACGACATCCTCATCAGCTATAACCTGCTCGGCGACGAGAAGATGGCGCGGCTCGGTGCATTACGCTCCCGCATCGACGTCACGGTCGCCGCCGACAATCCCGTTGTCGTCGCCGATCTCACCAAGGCTGCGGCCGCCGCCGGACGTTCGTTGCCGGTGGTGGTGGAATGCGACACCGGCCGCAAGCGCGCTGGCGTGGAAACGCCCGCCGAGGCCATTGAATTGGCGCGCATCATCTCGACATCGCCGGGCTTGAGCTTCGCGGGTTTCATGCTGTACCCGACTGAAACGGGCTGGCCGCAGGCGCAGACGTTTTTCGACGACGCATTGGCCGGCGTCCGCGCGCTAGGACTGGAGCCCACTATCGTCTCCACCGGCGGCACGCCGAACCTGAAGAACCTGGGCCAATTGCGTGGCGCGACCGAGCATCGGCCCGGCACCTACATCTACAACGACCGCATGCAGATGACCGCGGGCGTCGCCACGCTCGACGACTGCGCGCTACATATCTATTCGACAGTGGTGAGCCGCGCCGCACCCGAGCGCGGCATTCTCGACGCCGGCTCCAAGACGCTGACAGCCGACACTGGCGGACTTGACGGTTTCGGCCTGATCCTCGAACACCCGGAAGCGAAGATCGCGCGCTTCGCCGAGGAGCACGGCTTCCTCGACCTGTCGCGCAGCAACACCCGGCCGAACATCGGCGACGTGGTGCGCATCGTGCCGAACCACGTCTGCGTCGTGGTCAACATGCTCGATGAGGTGGTGATGGTACGCGGCGAGGAAATTATCGGCGTGCTCCCCGTCGCCGCGCGCGGAAAATTGCGGTAGCGCGCATCCTGTAAAAAACGAGTCATAGCCGGGCATAGCCGTTCGAAGAACGGCGTCGCTTCGCTCGCCCATAGCCGTTCGAAGAACGGCGTCGCTTCGCTCGCCTATGGTCCCGGCTATCCACGTCCCACCTTTTTGAATCTCGGCAAGAACGTGGACGCCCGCGACGGGCGCGGGCATGACAAACACCAAGACGGCAATCATCGACGAACGAAAGCAAGCGCGCCCCGCCCCGCCGCCACGCCGGTCGCGAACGATGCCTGCAACAGATAGCCGCCGGTCGGCGCTTCCCAATCGAGCATCTCGCCCGCAGCGAATACGCCCGGCAGCCGGCGCAGCATGAAGGCCTCGTCGAGTTCGTCGAATACGATGCCACCCGCGGTTGAGATCGCGCGGTCGAGTCCGGCTGTCCCGACCAGAGCAATTCGCACGTCGTTGATATGCGTAGCCAGATCGTCCGACGACAAGCGCGGCAGATCGATCTGCGCGGCGAGCGCGGATTCATGCAGCAGCCCGATCTCTACCGGCGCGAGCCCGGCGGCTTTGCGCAGGTACGTCGCAAATGATTGCTTACCGCGCGGTTTGGACAATCGCGCGATCAATCGCCGCTGATCCAAATCCGGACGCAATACGAGGTGCAACGTCGCCTGTCCCGCCCGCGCAATCTCATCGCGCAACACAGAAGCCAGCGCGTAGATCGCGCCGCCCTCAATGCCGCCGCGGCCGATCATTGCTTCGCCGCGCACGGTGTTCGCACCAAATCGCAGTTCGATATTCTTCAGCGGCTGACCGACGAAGCGTTCGCTGAATCTTTCAGACCAGGCCACCGCGAACCCGCAATTGGCCGGTCGCAGCGGCGCAATGTTCACACCACGTTGCCGCAACAAATCGACCCAATGCCCATCAGAGCCGAGACGCGGCCAGCTCGCACCGCCGAGCGCCAGCATCGTCGCGGCAGGCTTCACTGTTACTTGCCCTTGTGGTGATTCGAACAAGAGGCGACTATCGGCGTCCCATCCTGTCCAGCGATGGCGCAGGGCCAGTCGCACGCCACCTGCATCGAGCCGCCGCAGCCAGGCGCGTAACAACGGCGACGCCTTGAAGGCTTGCGGGAATACTCGCCCGCTGGAGCCGATGAAGGTCGGCTGGCCGAGCGTTTCGCTCCATACGCGCAACGCCTCTGGGGAAAATGCGTCGACGGCGGCCGCCAGGCGCGACCGCGCATCGCCGTAACGCGCCATGAATTGCGCCAGCGGCTCGCTGTGCGTGAGATTGAGGCCGCCACGCCCGGCCATCAGCAGCTTGCGGCCGGCCGACGGCATCGCGTCATAGACGGTGACCGACGCGCCGCCGTCCGCCAGCACCTCGGCCGCCATCAGACCGGCAGGCCCCGCCCCGATCACCGCGACGTCTGGTTTCGGAGCGGCGGCCATGGCGATGCCGCCTACTTCTCCAGTTTGATGCCAGCGGCGGCCGCAGCCTGCGCGACGTATTTCTGCGTCTGCTGGAACGCGCCCTCGAGCGCCTTCGCCTTCGACATGTCGGCGATCTCGTTGAAGTGCGCGGCGATGGCGTCCGGGGTCCACTCGTTCCGCGGCAGGTTGATGCCTTCGGATTCCAGAACCTTGATCACCGCGAACGACCCAGCGCCGGCGCCCATGATGGTGCGCGTCGGGGCGTTTTCGCCGAGCAGGAACAGCACCGCCGGAGTGATCGCGTCCGGCCGCATCAGGTCGAGCGCCTGCTTCGGCAGCAGCTCTTCCGTCATGCGGGTCGCGGCGGTCGGCGAGATGATGTTGACGCGGATATCGGTCTTGCGGCCTTCCTCGGCCAGCACGTTCATCAGCCCGACCATGCCGGATTTCGCCGCGCCGTAGTTCGCCTGGCCAAAATTGCCGTAAAGGCCGGACGACGAGGTGGTGAGCACGATGCGGCCGTAATTACGGGTACGCATGCCTTCCCACACAGCCTTGCAGCAATAGAACGTTCCGGTGAGGTGCACGTTCAGCACTTTGGCGAAGTCCGCGACTTCCATCTTCGCGAACGACTTGTCGCGCAGGATGCCGGCGTTGGCGCACATGATGTCAACGCTGCCCCACTTTTCAGTCGCCTTCGCGACCATCTCGGTGACCTGCTCGAAATCGGAGACGTCGGCACCATCGGCCATGGCTTCGCCGCCGGCCTTGCGGATTTCCTCGACCACGGCTTCGGCCGCCGTCATCGAACCGCCGGTGCCGTCGCGTGCACCGCCAAAATCATTGACGACGACCTTGGCACCGTAGCGCGCCAGCCCCAGCGCGTGCGCGCGCCCGAGACCATTGCCCGCGCCAGTGACGATGGCGACGCGTCCGTCAAATCTGATTGTCATGTTGTCATTCCCAGTTTCAAGCAAAGTACAGGAGGCCGAGCCAGTCGGCGGCCAGCGCCGGCTTGGCTTCGCCGTCGATCTCGACGCTGACGCTGGTGCGCGACAGCAGTTCGTTCGGGCCACGCATCTTCGCTTCGGTCAGCGTGAAGCGCCCCCGCACCCGCGAGCCGGCGCGCACCGGCGAGACGAAGCGCAGCTTGTCGAAGCCGTAATTGACACCCATAGTCGCGCCTTCGATCTTCGGCAGCGCCTCATAGGAGAACACGCTGAGCAGCGACAGCGTCAGGAATCCGTGCGCCACCGTGGCGCCGAACGGCGTTTCACGCGCCGCTCGCTCGGGATCGATGTGGATGAATTGATGGTCCTCGGTAACGTCGGCGAAAGCATCGATCCGGCTCTGATCCACGGTGTGCCAGGCGGATATTCCGATTTCCTTGCCAACGAGGGCGAAATAGGCGTCGCGGGTGATCGTCAAGCTCATTCTGGTCCTGCTGTCGAAAGGTTCGGCAGCAGTTTTCACAGAAAGGTTCAATGGCCAAGTGAAATATGCAGGAATTTTCGCTTGAGCTTAACGTCGATCCTGCCCTTTGACGTCAGAGCCTGATCGGAAACTCGTTTTGCGAGCAGATTTGCAGTACGAAAGCATGGCCCCTGCGAAGGCAGGGACGACGCCAAGCATGTCGATCGGACGAAATACAATCCGAGCCAGATTTTAACTCTCAGTTCCCGGACGATCCCGCCGCGCGCGCCGCTTGCAATTCCGGGAACTCTTCCTCGCGGAATTCCGCGCCGCGTAGCTTGTCGTCGCGGTCGCCGTCGTGTTCGAGGCGGCGCAACTGCACGCGGCGGATCTTGCCGGAAATAGTCTTCGGCAGTTCGGTCACCAACTCGATGCGGCGGATGCGCTTGAACGGCGACAGCCGGCCTTGCAGGAAGCGGAAGATCGACAGCGCTGTTGCGGCGGAACGTTCGGTATCGCCGACGAGCAGAATATAGGCCTTGGGCACCGCAAGCCGGATCGGATCGGGGCTCGGGATCACGGCCGCTTCGGCGACGAGATCATGCTCCAGCAGCACGCTTTCCAGTTCGAACGGGCTGATGCGATAGTCGGATGACTTGAACACGTCGTCGGCGCGGCCAACGAAAGTGAGATAACCGTCGTCATCGACGAATACGACATCGCCGCTGCGATAGACCTCGCCTTCCGCGCCCGCGAGTTTGCCGTCGTCGGTCTGATACCCCTGCATCAGGCCGGCGGGGCGTTGGCTGCCGAGCACCAATGCCACCTCGCCTTCCTTGGCAGGATTGCCGTCGGCATCAACGACGCGGATCTGGTAACCCGGCATCGGCCGTCCCATCGATCCGACCTTCAACGGCTGCTCCGGCGAATTACCGACCATCGCCGTAGTTTCGGTCTGGCCGTAACCGTCGCGAATGGTGAGGCTCCATGCGCCCTTCACCTGATCGATGATCTCGGGATTGAGCGGCTCGCCGGCGCCGCATACCTCGCGCAGCGATACCTTGAAGTCGGAGAGCTTCTCCTGAATGAACATACGCCACACCGTCGGCGGCGCACACAGCGTGGTGACGCCGCAGCGGCCGATGGTGGCAAGCAGATTCTTCGCGTCGAAGCGCGGCTGATTGACCACGAACACCGCCGCGCCTGCATTCCACGGCGCGAAGAAGCAGCTCCAGGCGTGCTTGGCCCAGCCAGGCGACGAAATGTTGAGATGAATGTCCCCGGGCTTCAGCCCGATCCAGTACATGGTCGAGAGATGCCCGACCGGATAGCTGCGCTGGCTGTGGCGCACCAGCTTCGGCTTCGCCGTGGTACCGGAGGTGAAATACAGCAGCATCGGATCGTCGGCTCGCGTCACGCCGTCCGGCGTGAAGGCATCGGAGAACTCCGCAGCCTTTTCAAACGACAGCCAGCCGTCGCTGCCCGGTCCAACCACGATACGCTTGAGCTCGCCGCTCTTGAGCGAGGCGAATTTCGCCACCTGATCCTGCGCAGCAACCACCGCCTTGGCGCGGCCGCGATCGAGCCGGTCCTGCAGTTCGTCCGGCGTCAGCAACGTCGTCGCGGGAATGATGACGACGCCGAGCTTGATGCAGGCCAGCATCGTCTCCCACAGCGGCACCACGTTGCCGAGCAGCAGCAACAGATGATCGCCGCGCTTCAAGCCTTGCGCGCGCAAGAAGTTCGCCACGCGACTGGAGCGAAGTGACAGTTCGGCGAAGGTGAGCTTGGTTTCGGTGTTGGTCGCGGCCTCGACGATCCACAGCGCCGGGCGATCCTTGCTTTGCGGATCGCGCGCCAGATCCGCGTCGAACCAGTCGAGCGCCCAGTTGAACTCGGTCTGGTCGGGCCATTTGAAGCCGGCCACCGCGCCGGCGTAATCGGTGCGGTGGTCGAGAAGGAACTGGCGGGCTTGCTGGAATGTCGTCATCGTCGCAACCTCGATCATGGCTGTTTTCCGGGACAGCATGTCACCGCGCGATGCGGCAGGGCAATCCGCCTTTTGCGTTAGATCGAGACTGCCCGCCGGGCGCGCCCGCGCGGCTATTTTCCGGCGATCTGCCGCAAATGATGGATGATGCCGGAGAAATCCGCGCCGCCATGGCCAGCCTTCTCGAAGGCATCATAAATGCTTTCCGCATGGGCACCGAGCGGCGTGGCCGCGCCGGACGTCTTGGCCGCATCCTGCGACAGCCGCAGGTCCTTCAGCATCAGCGCCGCAGCAAAGCCGGGCTTGTAGTCGTTGTTGGCCGGCGAGGTCGGCACCGGGCCCGGCACCGGGCAGTAGGTCGTCAGCGACCAGCACTGTCCCGACGAAGTCGAGGCAACGTCGAACAATGCCTGATGCGACAGGCCGAGCTTTTCGCCGAGCGCGAACGCCTCGCAGACGCCGATCATCGAGATGCCGAGGATCATGTTGTTGCAGATCTTCGCCGCCTGACCGGCACCGCCCTTGCCGCAGTGGACGATCTTCTTGCCCATATTCTCGAGGATCGGCTTGGCGAGGGAAAATGCAAAATCCTCTCCACCGCACATGAAAGTCAGCGTTGCGCCCTTCGCGCCGCCGGTGCCGCCGGATACCGGCGCATCGACCGACGGCAGATTGTGTTCGGTTGCGTGATCGTGAGCATGACGCGCGCTTTCCACGTCGATGGTGGAGCAATCGATCAGAAGCGTATTCTTGGCGACGACCGGCACGATCTCCTTCCAGACGGAGAGCACGTGCTTGCCGGCCGGCAGCATGGTGACGACGACGTCCGCCCCCTTCACCGCATCGACTGCCGTGGCAGCAATCGACGCGCCGGCGGCCTTCGCGGCCTCGCGCGAGGCGTCGACCAGATCGAAGCCGACAACCTTGTGGCCGGCCTTCACCAGGTTCGCGGCCATCGGGCCGCCCATGTTGCCGAGGCCAATGAATGCGATGTTCGCCATGACGTTTCCTCTTTTGCTTGTCGTCTCGTAACTCTATCTTTTAGTTGAGCGTGATCTTATCCGAAAATCGGATTTCACTTTCGGGATCGCCCCTATTTCGGAAAAACCAGTTGATCGCCAGCGCGTGGCGCGAAGTAGCGATCGACGATCTCCGGCGTGACATCCTCGATCCGTGAAGGCTGCCATTTCGGCTGCCGGTCCTTGTCGATGATCGCGGCCCGCACGCCTTCAATGAACTCCGCGCTGTCGAACACTTGCAGCGCCGCGCGATATTCTCGCGCGAGACATTCCTGCAACGATTTGGAGGCGCGCGCGGCGCGCAGCAGCTTCAGCGTTACCTTCATGCTGGTCGGCGATTTGTCGCCAAGCGCCTTCAACGTCGCCTGCGCGAAGTCGGAACTATCGGCCCGGAGCGCGGCGACGATCGCCTCGACGCTGTCATGACCGAACAGCTGATCGATCTGCGAACGATGTTGTTCGGCGATGCCCGGCTGCGGCTTCTCGGTGAAACCACGGATCGTATTCGCGACCTGCGCGGCGTCGGCGCCATTCGGCAGAGCTGTGAGCGCGGCGCGTAACTCCGGCCACTTCGCGGCCGGCACGTAGAAATCGGCAAAGCCGGCGTAGATCGCGTCCGCCCCGTTCATGGTCTGCCCGGTGAGGCCGAAGTAAGTGCCGATCTCGCCCGGCGCGCGCGACAACAACCAGGTGCCGCCGACGTCGGGGAAGAAGCCGATGCCGACCTCCGGCATTCCGACTTTGGTCTTGTCGTTGACGACACGATGGCTGCCATGCGCGGCAAGACCGGTGCCGCCGCCCATCACCAGGCCGTCCATGTAGGCGACATAGGGCTTCGGAAAACGCGCGATGCGGTCGTCGAGGATATATTCCTCACGCCAGAACACCGGGCCGAGATCGCCCTTCTCCCGCGCGCTGTCGTAGAGCCCGCGAATGTCGCCACCGGCGCACAGTCCGCGCTCGCCAGCACCTTCCAGCAAAATCAGCGCCACTGAGGGGTCGGCCTCGAACCCGTCCATCGCGCGATCCATGTCGCGCGTCATCTCCAGCGTCAGCGCGTTGATCGCCTTCGGGCGATTGAGCCGGACCACGCCCGCAGCACCCTCGCGACGGGCGATCAGATCGCCCTCGTTTGCGTCAACGCTCATCGCGCGCCCTCGATCAGCTTGCGCGACACGATCAGCCGCATGATTTCGTTGGTGCCTTCGAGAATTTGATGCACGCGCAGATCGCGCACGATCTTCTCGATGCCGTATTCGGCGAGATAGCCATAGCCGCCGTGCAGTTGCAGCGCCTGATTGGCGACCGCGAAGCCGACATCAGTGCCGAAGCGTTTGGCCATCGCGCACAGCATCGACGCATCGGAATCTTTGCGATCCAGCGCCGCCGCCGCGCGCCACAGGAACGTGCGCGCCGCCTCCAGTTCGGTCGCCATATCGGCGACACGGAATTGCAACGCCTGAAACTCGTCGAGCCGCTTGCCGAATGCCTTGCGCTCTTTCATGTAGCTTAGCGTCTTGTCGAGCGCGCTTTGCGCGCCGCCGAGCGAACAGGCGGCGATGTTCAGCCGTCCGCCATCGAGCCCGGCCATCGCGATCTTGAAGCCGATACCTTCGTCACCGAGGCGGTTGGCGACCGGCACGCGCGCGTTCTCGAAGATCACCGCGCGCGTGGGCTGCGCGTTCCAGCCCATCTTGCGCTCGTTGGCGCCGAACGACACACCGGGCGTCTTGCTGTCGATCACGATGGTCGAGATGCCGCCGGGGCCGTTGTCGCCTGTGCGCACCATGCTAACGAGCAGATCGGTGCTACCCGCGCCCGAGATAAACTGCTTCTGGCCATTGAGAACGTAGTGATCGCCCTCACGCACAGCCCGCGTCCGCAGCGCGGCCGCATCGGAACCCGCGCCCGGCTCGGTCAAGCAATAGCTCGCCAGCAATTCCATCGTGCAGAGCTTGGGCAGCCACTTGTGGCGCTGCTCGTTCGAACCGTAGGCGTCGATCATCCACGACGCCATATTGTGGATCGAAATGAACGACGACACCGTGGGGCAGCCTAGCGCCAGCGCCTCGAAGATCAGCGCGGCGTCGAAGCGCGTCAGCGCCGATCCGCCGACGTCGTCCTTGATGTAGATGCCGCCGATGCCGAGGCTCGCTGCTTCCCGCATCACGTCGACGGGAAAATGCTTCTCCTCGTCCCATTTCAGCGCGAACGGCGCGATCTTCTCGGCCGCGAAATCCCGCGCCATGTCGCGAACCGCAATCTGATCTTCATTGAGCGCGAATTGCATATCACCCCGCTGTGTTCGATGACCCTGCCCTGTACCAACGGGGTTGAGACAGGGATTCAGACCGCGACTGTCCGCTGCACCGCCAAGAACATTCCTCGGCGAGCGGCAGCATGCGGCATCCGCTCCCGGATATCTCCGGGAGCGGCATTTGCCAAGCTGCAGCTTAGCTGGTCGGCATTGCGAAGTCGGCGCCTTCCTTGACGCCGGACGGCCAGCGCGCGGTCACGGTCTTGGTCTTGGTGTAGAAGCGGATCGAGTCCGCGCCGTACTGGTTGAGGTCGCCGAAGCCGGAACGCTTCCAGCCACCGAAGGAGAAGTAGGCCACCGGCACCGGGATCGGCACGTTGATACCGACCATGCCGACGTTGACGCGGGCCGCGAATTCACGGGCCGAGTCGCCGTCGCGCGTGAAGATCGCGACGCCGTTGCCGTATTCGTGCTCGGACGGCAGCCGCAGCGCCTCGTCGAAGTCGTGGGCGCGCACCACTGACAGGACGGGTCCGAAGATCTCTTCCTTGTAGATCCGCATGTCCTTGGTGACGTTGTCGAACAGACAACCACCCAGGTAGAAGCCGTTCTCGTAGCCCTGCATCTTGAAGCCGCGGCCGTCGACCGCGAGCGTCGCGCCTTCCTGGACGCCGATATCGACGTAATTGCGCACGCGCTCCAGCGCCGCCCTGGTGACCAGCGGACCGAAATCGGCGTTCGGGTCGATCGACGGGCCGATCTTCAGGCTTTCGACGCGCGGGATCAGCTTTTCCATCAGGCGATCGCCGGTGGTCTTGCCGACCGGCACCGCGACCGACACGGCCATGCAGCGCTCGCCGGCAGCGCCGTAGCCGGAGCCGACCAGTGCGTCGACGGCCTGATCCATGTCGGCGTCGGGCATCACGATCATGTGGTTCTTGGCGCCGCCGAAGCACTGCGCGCGCTTGCCGGTCTGCGCCGCACGCTCATAGATGTATTGCGCGATCGACGACGAGCCGACGAAGCCGACCGCCGAGATATCCGGATCGTCGAGGATGGCGTCGACGGCGTCCTTGTCACCGTTGACGACGTTGAGGATGCCCGGCGGCACGCCGGCCTCCAGCATCAGTTCGGCAAGCCGCATCGGCACGCCGGGATCGCGCTCCGACGGCTTGAGGATGAAGGCGTTGCCGGCGGCAATCGCCGGGGCGAACTGCCACATCGGGATCATCGCCGGGAAGTTGAACGGGGTGATGCCGGCGACGACGCCGAGCGGCTGGCGCATCGAATAGATATCGATGCCCGGACCCGCGCCCTCGGTGTATTCGCCCTTCATCAGGTGTGGCACGCCGAGCACGAACTCGACGACTTCGACGCCGCGCAGGATGTCGCCCTTGGCGTCCGGAATGGTCTTGCCGTGCTCGCGCGCCAGCAGCTCGGCCATGGTGTCGTTGTCGCGGGCCACCAGTTCGAGGAATTTCATCAGGATGCGGGCGCGGCGCTGCGGGTTGGTCGCGGCCCATGCCGGCTGCGCGGCCTTGGCATTCTCGACGGCGGCGCGAAGCTCGGCCTTGGTCGCCAACGCGACCTGCGCCTGCACGTCGCCCGTCATGGGCTGGTAGACGTCGGCAAAGCGGCCGGATGTGCCCTTGACGGCCTTACCGCCGATGAAATGTCCGATCGAGCGCATATTTTCCTCCAGAGAACTGTTGCTGGAGGCAGTTTGGCCCTTCCGACCGGCTTTTGAAAATGGATTCTCCGCGCAACCCGTTTGCGAAAATGCAGACATGGCCTGTGCGGGACCGCGATGGCGCAGCAACCACCCTGGCGGGAGCGGCTACGCCCCCTTCGCGCCGGGCTTTTTCGCGCGCGCTTTTACCGGCGCCGGCTTCTCCAGGAGGGCATCGCGGCCAGCCGCCAAAATATCGTCCGATAGCTTGCCGGAGCCGCCTGCCCGCGCAAGAACCAGCGTTCCCACCATCGTGGCGAGCGCGGCCATCGCCTGCTCGCGCGCGGCTTCGGCTGAAATGTCCGAAATCTGTTCGGCCAGCATCTCCACCATCTCCTCGAGCTTGGCGGCGAAGGCCCGGCGGGTCTTGATGCTTTCGCGTCCGATCTCGGCCGCCAGCGCCGGCAACGCGCAGCCGCGGCCCGGATCGTCGCGATGGGCGGGACTCAGGTAGGATTCGACAATCGCCGCGAAGCGTTCGGCCGGCGGCATCGGTTCGGTTTTCTTCCGCCACCCGGCGGTGGAGCGCTCCATCGCATAGACGAATGCTTCGACCACCAGTGCCTCGCGCGAGGCGAAATGCGCGTAGAAGCCGCCATGGGTGAGGCCCGCTTCCTTCATCAGGTCGGCGACACCGATACCATGCGCACCGCGCTCGCGAAGCTTGACCGAAGCCTTCTTCACGATACGGGCGTGGGTCTCCTGCTTGTGTTCCTTCGCGTAGCGCATCGCCGCTCCCATGACATGTTGTAGATCATATAACGAAAGCGCTTTAGAAATATAGCCCCGCCTGGGCTATTTACAACTGACGGTTGCCTCGCCGCCAGCGACCTACCCTCCTATCAGAGCGAGAATTTCCGATGCAGATGATCAATTCCCATTGCGGCGTGACGCGCGATGCGCGCGGCGTGGTCCGCTTCGCCATCACCAATGCCGGCTCCCTCACGATCCTCAACTCGACGGTGATCAAGGCCGTCACCGAAGGATTAACCTCGCTCGCCGCCGACGCCGATATCCGCGCGCTGATCCTGACCGGGGGAACCGAGAAAAGCATGATCGGCGGCGCCGACATCAAGGAGATGGCGACGCTTGATCAGGCCAGCGCCGAGCGCTTCATCTCCGGTTTGCGCGATCTGTGCGAAGCGGTGCGCGAGTTTCCCGCGCCGACGATCGCGCGGATGCCGGGATGGTGCCTCGGCGGGGGGCTGGAAGTCGCGGCCGCCTGCGATTTTCGCGTCGCGGCGCAGGACGCGAAATTCTCCATGCCAGAGGTGCGGGTCGGCATCCCCTCGGTGATTCATGCCGCGTTGTTGCCGCGCCTGATCGGCTGGGGCCGCGCCCGCTGGCTGTTGATGACCGCCGCCACCATCGACGCGCCGACGGCGCTGGACTGGGGTCTGGTCGATGTGGTCGCCAGTGACGGAGAGCCGCTCGATACCGCCGTCGAGCGCGTGGTGGAAATGTTGCTGGAGTGCGGACCGCAGGCGCTGCGCAATCAGAAGGCGCTGCTGCGGCAGTGGGAAGACCTTCCGCTGAAGGAATCCGTCGAGGTGTCCGTCGGCGCGTTCGGGCGCTCGTATCTCACCGACGAACCGCGACGGTTGATGGGCGAATTCGTAAACCGCAAACGCGGCGGCAAATAAAAACGCGCCGCTCAACGCGGCGCGCATTATTCCGCTCCTTAGAACAGTCTCGCGATTCAATCATCGCGAGACCGTTTTCCTTTACGGACGGATCGCCATGTTGCCGGCGATCCCCGGCGTGCGCAGCGGCTCGGCGAGACGCGCGAATTCGCACAGCAGCGAGCGCGTCTTGCGCGGGTCGATGACTTCCTCAACCCAGAACTTCTCGGCCGAACGGAACGGCGAGCGCAGCTTCGTCAGGCGCTCCTCGATCTCGCGCATCTTGGCCTGCGGGTCATCCGCGGCCTCGATGTCGGCGCGATAAGCCGCCTCAATGCCACCTTCCAGCGGCAGCGAGCCCCATGACGCCGACGGCCACGCGTAGCGCATCGAGAAGCGATCGGCCGGCTGATGCACCACGGCGGCGACGCCGAACGCGTTGCGTACGATGATCGTGCACCACGGCACCGTGCTCTGGTTGACCGCCGCCATCGCGCGCACGCCATGACGGATAGTCGCGGTCTTTTCCGCTTCCAGCCCGATCATGAAACCGGGGCAGTCCATCAGATAGACCACCGGCAGATGGAACGTCTCGGCCAGATCGACGAAGCGGATCACCTTGTCGCAAGTGTCCGTCGTCCACGAGCCGCCATAATGATACGGATCGCTGGCGAGCAGCAGCACCGCGCGTCCTTCCAGCCGCGCCAGTCCAGTGATGATCGAGCGGCCGAAATTCTGACCGATTTCGAAGAACGAGCCCTTGTCCACCACGGACTCGATGATCGGCCGCATCTTGTAGACCTGCCGCTTGTTGCGCGGCACCGCCTTCATCAGTTTCTCGTCGGAACGTTCCGGATCGTCATCGCACGGCAACGTCGGTGGCAATCCATGCACCGACGACGGCAGATAGGACAGGAAGCGCTTGGCGCATTCGAACGCCTCTTCCTCGGTGTCCACCGCATGATCGATAGCGCCGGCCTTGGTCTGAATCTCCCAGCCGCCAAGTTCCTGCTTGTCGAGTTGCTGGCCGAGCCGCGCCACCACCGGCGGACCGGCGACGAACATCGCCGAGGTCTTGGTCATCACCGAGTAATGGCTCGCGGCAAGCCGCGCCGCGCCGAGGCCCGCAACCGAGCCGAGCCCGAGGCCGACCACCGGCACCCGCGCCATGTTGCCGGTCGTGGTCGCATACCAGCGCGTGCCGCCGATGCCGCCAGGCAGATTGGCCGCGCCCTTGGTTTCGATGGTCTTGACCGAACCGCCGCCGCCGGAGCCTTCAATCACGCGGATGATGGGCAGGCGCAAATCGCGCGCCATCTCCTCGGCCATCAATGGCTTTGCCCCGATCGAGGCATCGGCCGAGCCGCCACGGACCGTGAAGTCATCGCCGACGACCACCACAGTCCGCCCGTCGATCCTGGCGCGGCCAAAAATGCAATTGGCCGGCGTCAGTTTTTCAAGCTCGCCGTTGGCACCGTATTCGCCGATGCCGGAGACGGCACCCATTTCATGAAAGCTGCCGTCATCGACCAGTTTGTCGATGCGCTCACGAACATTCAGCCGACCCTGGTCTCGCTGCCGCTTGACCTTGTCAACGCCGCCCATCTGCCGCGCGAAGTCCTCGCGGCGAGCGAGGTCGTCGAGTTCCGGCTGCCAAGTCATTCATCTTCTCCGAGTTGATTGTTGTTTTGTTGGGTGTGGTTGCCGTCGGCTCCGGCGCGCGGCGGAAAACATCCGCGTCGGCGCGCGACAAGGCCGCGTCAATGCCGTGCACCAGTTCACGCAACGGCGCCGCGACTTCGTCATGCAGCCGCTGCTCGTCGTACATCGCCGAGAGCACGCCGATGGTGATCACGGCGTAGGTCTGATATTGCGGCGACCAGATCGGGATCGCGATGCCGTTGATGTGCGGGCTCCACAGGCCGCATGTCACGACGTAGCCTTTTTCCTGAAGATGGCGGCGGTTCGCCTCCATGCGCGGACGAAGCACCTTGGCGTCCTCCGGACATTCGCGCTCCATCTCGGTCACCAGCGCATTCGCGGATGGTTCGTCGAGCGCGGCGACGTAGGCGTGGCCGGCCGCGGTGCGTCCCATCGCGATCCGCGTCCCGACGCCCGAGTGCAGCCCGAGCGCCGCCGCCGAGCGCGCATATTCGAGATAGACCAATTCGAAGCGATCGGGGATGACGAAACCGACGGTGCCGGGAATACCAGCCGCAACATCGCGGAGTTGGTCCCTGATGAAATCACGCACCTGCCAGCCGCGCATCATCGAAGTGCTCATCGCCACCGCGCTCGGGCCGATGCGATATTTCTGATCGTGCGGGAGGTAGATCAACTGCCCCATGCGGGTCAGCGTGTGCGTCAGACGGGAGACCGTGGATCGCGGCAGGCCGCAGCGGTTGGATATCTCCAGATTGCCGAGCCGGGTTTCGTGCCCCTCGAAGCAGCGCAGCACGTCGAACGCACGCGATACCACCTGAATGACATCATTGCCGCCGGAAAGATCGGCGAGGTGTCCAGCCCTGGTCAGCCGCTCTGATCGTCGACCCATCGATCCTCCCATCCTGAATGTCGCAACACATGAATTCGCAGACGCGCGAAAAATCGCTGGCGAACGCATTCCGACCGCGCGCCACGATCCGGACCCGCCATATTCCGCAGAATGAAATTAAATTCCACTTGCAGAATAAACTACCTTGGGCAATCTGCAACGATAAACATCACGTCGCTCCCGCCGGTGGATCGATGGGTCCGCCGGGGGATTTTTTGTGCCCTCGTCCCGGGGACCCGCACTCTTCCGGCGGTTGGGGACAGGGCTGCAAACAGAGAAACGGAGAAGAAAAGAATGGCTGAAACCAAGGTTGTCACCGAGGTCGCCGGACGGGTCTGCGCACTGGTCGCCAACGTCGGCGATCAAATCGGCGAAGGCGACGATGTCATCCTGGTCGAGGCCATGAAGATGGAGCTTCCGGTCTCCGCGGCGAACGGCGGCACCGTCAAGACGATCCTCGTCAAGATCGACGATGTGGTCGCTGAAGGTCAGGTCATCGCAACGATCGAGTCGTGACAAGAACCGGTCGGCGAATCTCAACTTCGCCGACCAGTTGACGATGATGCGATGATATCGACATCATCGTGCAATACCGGACAAGACATCCATGACGTTGGCGGCGCGGAGATAATGCCGCGCTCGCTCGTCATATCGGTGACGCCAGATTTTCTGCGTGGCGCGACAATGCGCCTCACCCTCGCCTTCGCTGACGAACCAGTCGCGCAAACAATCGCATCAATCTGTCAGTTCCCATATTCCTCATAGCGAAACACGCGAGACGGATCGATTTATCGCGCGAGCGTTGCCAACCATCGTCAGCGATGACATGATCCCCACACGATAACGTGATCCGCAAAGCGGACGCTATACATATGGGGAGGGGCACCATGCTTCGTTCAAACGTTGCACGCACCGCTATTGCCGCCGTCGGCGCGACTTTGCTGTTTTCTTCCGCTGTGCGTGCAGATGATGTGAAATTGCCGTCATCGCTGACATTCACTGCCTACGATACCGGATCGTCCGGCTTCAACATCGCCGTCGCTGTCGGCAAGATGATGAAGGAGAAATACAATTCGAGCGTTCGCGTGCTGCCTGCCGGCAACGACGTCGCCCGCCTCGCCCCGTTGCGCGCCGGCCGCGCCGTCGCATCGGCCATGGGCACCGGCAGCTATTTCGCGCAGGAAGGCGTGTTTGAATTCGGCGCCAAGGAGTGGGGACCGCAGCCCGTTCAACTGATGCTCTCCACCGTCGACTGCAACGGCCTCTCCGTCGGCATCGCCAACGACATCGGCGTAAAGGACCTGAAAGACTTCAAGGGCAAGCGCCTCGGTTTCGTGGTCGGCTCGCCGGCGCTGAACCAGAACGCGCTCGCGATCATCGCCTTTGCCGGCCTCACCAAGAACGACGTGAAGATCGTCGAATTCGCCAGCTACGGCGCGATGTGGAAAGGCGTCATCAACAACGACGTCGACGGTGCTTTCGCCTCGACGATTTCCGGTCAGGCCAAGGAAGCCGAGACGTCGCCGCGGGGCGTGATGTGGCCGACCATGGCAAAGGACGACAAGGCCGGCTGGGAGCGGGTTCAGAAGGTCGGCCCGTTCTTCACACCGCATACGGTCACGTGCGGTGCCGGCATCGCCAAGGACAAGCCCATCGAGATGGGCACCTATCCCTATCCGCTGTTCGTCGCTTACGGCACGGAGTCAGCGGACACCGTCTATCCGATCGTCAAGGCGATGATCAACGGCTACGACAGCTACAAGAACGATGTGCCCGGCGCGAGCGGTCTCGATGTCAAACAGCAGACCATGAAGTGGGTGCTGCCGTTTCATCCCGGCACCATCAAGGCGCTCAAGGAAGCCGGACATTGGACCGCGGAAGATCAGACCCACAACGACGGTCTGATCAAGCGTCAGCAAGTTCTCGCCGCCGCATGGGCCGCCTACACCAAGACCAACCCGCCGGACGATAAATTCGCTGACGGCTGGACCGCCGCGCGCAAGGCCGCTCTCGCGGACGCCAAGCTCCCCGACGCTTTCAACTAAACACTCCTCCGCTGAGAATGAATATCGGCGCTCGTCGTCAGGCCATACGAATCTGGCGACGAGCCTCACCACGCAGGAGAGTCGATGCCTCAATCAGGCTCCGCAGACGCGATCCGCACACCAGCCTCGGCAGCACATGTGGAACTTTCGAGCGATGAAACCACGCGCATCGTCTTCGAGGACCCGCATGCGACCATGCAGGAAGCCGAAACCACACGCGTCCGGACCTTGCGTGGATTTTGGCGTATCGCACTGATCGTGGCGACGGCGGCCACGATCTTCCTTTGCATCAACCAGCAATTCGCGCTGCGCTTCTTCATCGGCTACACACAACTCAACACCGAATACTTCTATCTTCTGATCGCGCTGATGCTGCCGTTCACCTACCTGATCTTTCCCGGATCGGAACGCGCCAGTCTCGACAGAATTCCGTGGTACGATATCGCGCTTGCCGTCATCACCTTCGCGGCCTCGCTGGTGCTGATGGCGCATATCCGCAAGGCCGCCGAAGCCGGCTGGGAATTTGGCGGCGCGCCGATGGCCGCCTATGTTGCCGGTCTGGTGATGTGGGCGATGCTGATGGAGGCGCTGCGGCGCACCGGCGGCTGGAGCCTGCTGCTCTGTATCCTTCCTTTCACGCTCTATCCGCTGTTCGCCGACGCGAGTTGGCTCGGGCCGCTGCGCGGCACGCAATCGACGCTGGAACAGGCCACCGCCTATCACATGCTGTCGGGCGAAAGCCTGCTCGGCATCCCGATCCAGGCCTTCGCCGATACGGTGATCGGCTTCCTGGTGTTCGGCGTCGCGCTGATGATGACCGGCGCCGGTAAGTTCTTCATCAACATCGCCTTCGCGCTGTGTGGCACGTTTCGCGGCGGCGCGGCCAAGGTGTGCATCTTCGCCAGCGGCCTGCTTGGCATGATGTCGGGATCGATCATCTCGAACGTGCTGACCGCCGGGACCATGACCATTCCGGTCATGAAGAAAAGCGGCTTCCGCGCATCCTATGCCGCCGCCATCGAAGCCTGCGCCTCCACCGGCGCGGTGCTGGCGCCGCCGGTGATGGGCGCGACCGCTTTCGTGATCGCGCAATTCCTCAACGTCAGCTACGCCGAGGTCGCGGTCGCCGCGATCATTCCGGCCGCGCTTTATTACACCGGCCTGTTCCTGCAAGTGGACGCCTATGCCGCGCGCCATGGCCTCGCCGGCATACCGCGCTCGGAACTGCCGCGCGCATGGGATGCGGTGAAAGAAGGCTGGTACTACATCTTCGTCATCGTTCTGCTGATCGTGATGCTGTTGTACTTCAAGCGCGAAAGCCATGCGCCGTTCTACGCCACCGCGCTGCTACTGGTGCTGAACCAGTTGTTCTCGAAGGACACGCGCTGGACCATGGCATCGGTCGGCAAGTTCTTTGAAGTGAACGGGCGCACCTTCGTCGAACTTGCCGCGATCCTCGCCGGTTGCGGCTTGCTGATCGGCGCCTTCTCGATGACCGGCGTGATTTCAAGCCTCGCCAACGATCTGCTCCGCATCGCCGGCGACAACGCCTTCATGCTGCTGATCATGTGCGCGGTAACGAGCCTGATCCTCGGGCTCGGGCTCACCACCACCGCCTGCTACATCTTCCTCGCCATCCTGATCGCGCCGGCCCTTGAGAAGGTTGGCTTGAACCGGATGGCGGTGCACATGTTCATTTTTTATTGGGGCATGCTGTCGTCAATCACGCCACCAGTGGCGATTGCCTCGTTCGCGGCTGCCGGCATCGCAGGCTCACCGGCAATGAAAACCGGATGGGAATCGATGTGGGTCGGCTCCATCATCTATTTCATCCCGTTTTTCTTCGTGCTCAATCCCGCGCTCGTGATGCAGGGACAGTATCTCGTCGGCCTCGGCCTGATGGCGCTGATCGCGTTCGGCACGGTGTTCATCTGCGGCGGCATCCAAGGCTATCAGATCGGTGTCGGCGACCTGCGCCGCACCGGCGCGCTGGAATGGCCGATACGAGTCTTGCTGGTCCTCGGCGGCATCGTGGTGGCAACGCCCGGCGGCGGCATCATGCCGCTGTCGCAATGGCAGGTGACGGTGCTGGGTATCGCGATCCTTGTGCCGACGATACTGGTCGCGCGATTGCTGTGCGGCCGTAGCAACGTGATCGTTCCGGCGCGAAGCTGACAGCAGCGTCCCGCGTTACGTCGCCCGGAACACCACCGCATCGACCACGATGCACCCCTTGCCCGCGCTGTCGAGCATCACCGGGTTGAGATCGAGGCTCATCACCCGGGCGGCGGGATCGGCCATCAGCGCGCCGATCCTGACGATCGCGTCACTCAACGCATCCACGTCCATCGGCGGCTCGCCGCGCACGCCGGCAAACAGCGGCGCGACGCGCAGGCGTTGCAGTGCGTCCACCACATCGGCTTGCGTGAACGGCGGCAGCAGCAAGGTGGTGTCGCGGAAGATCTCGACATACTTGCCGCCATCACCCACCGCCACCACCGGCCCGAATACCGGATCGCGATGCGCGCCGATCATGATCTCGCGGCGCCCTGCCGCCATCGCCGCGACGATGACGCCATCGAACCGCGCGCCGTGCTTGCGGATGATGTCCTCCATCTCGCTGTAGATATCACCGGCCGCATCGCGCGTGGCAACGCCGAGTTTCACCAGACCGAGTTCGGATTTGTGCGCGATGTCGGCGGAGCAGCCCTTGACGACCACCGGCCCGCCGATCGCCTCGAACGCGGCAACGGCCTCGGCACGCGAACGGCAGAGCCGATGCGGCACCACCGGGATTTCCCGCGCCGCCAGCAGCGCAAGGCTGTCGGCCTCGTTCAGCATCTGCGTCGTGCCGGTTGGCACAATCGTTGCCGCGCCGGATTTTGCACGCTCCGCACGACGCGCGCGGGTCCGTGCCATCAGCTCATAATGCGACAGGAATTGATTGAGCGCGGCGACGCCTTCCACTTCGGTCGGGAATACGGTGATGCCCTCCGCGGAAAATTCATCCGCAACGCTTTTTTGCGTTGCTGCGACCACCAGTGGTTTGCCGGTCTGTTTGCCGAACGCCGCCGCATCGCGTGCGAAGGCCGGCACGTCGTAGCCCTGCCCCGCCACCGGCACGCCGATGAGAAACGCGTCCGCCGCCGGGTCTTCCGCTATCACCGGCAGGATGTCGCCGAACAGTCGGCTATTGGACAATAGCGCCGCAGTGAGATCGATCGGATTGGTGGTGGTGGCGAAGGTCGGCAGAATGCCCTTGAGCTTCTTGTCGGTCTCGGGTGCGAGCTTTGCCATCGGCATCCCCGCCGATGTTGCGGCATCCGCTGTCATGACGCAAACCGCGCCGGAGTTGCTGATTGCCACCAGCCGCCGCCCGTTCGGCCTCCAACCCTTCAGATAAAGCTCGGTCGCCTCGACCAGGCCGCGCATGTCGGGGGCGCGCCAGATACCGTGATGTTCGAAGAACGCATCGACCACGCGATCCTCGTTGGCGAGCGCGCCGGTGTGCGACTGCGCCGCCTGCCGCCCTGCTTCGGTGCGGCCGGATTTCAACGCGATGATCGGCAGATCGCGATCGAGCGCCACCGCCGCGAGTTCCTCCAGATAGGTCTTGTCGGGAATGCTCTCGAGATAGAGCAGCAGTAGCTTGACCTCGGGATCTTCCGCTACCGCGACAGCCAGTTCGCCAACGGTGATGTCAGCGTCGTTGCCAGTCGCGTGTGTATGACGGACACCAATTCCCTTCTGGCGCAGGAAGCCGACCGGGACGGTCGAAAGCGCACCGCTCTGGCTCAGCATCGCGACGTGACCTTCCGCGCGATCCATATCCATGAACATCGTCGAGAAGCTGGCGATCGCGCCAGTGCCGAAATTGGCCAAGCCCTGCGAATTCGGCCCGACGATGCGCATGCCGGCCTTGCGCGCCACCTCGACCATGTGGCGCTCCTTGGCTTTGCCAGCCACGGCATCAACTTCACCGAAGCCGGATGCCATCACCACGGCGACCTTGACGCCGCGCGCCGCGCAATCCTCGACCGCGCCGATGGCGTTATCGCCCGCCACCGCGACGATCACCATTTCGGGCGCTTCAGGCAGATCGGCGAGGCTGGGATAGCACTTGTGTCCCTGCACTTCCGGCCGCGTCGGATTGATCGGGAAAATTTTGCCCTTGAATCCGAACTTGTCGAGGTAGTGCACCGGTCGGCCGCCAACCTTGTTGTGGTTCTCCGAGGCTCCGATAATCGCAACGGAACGCGGATCGAGGGCGGCCCTGAGGCGGCTCATGGTGTGGTCCTTTCAGAACGCGGCAGGAGACGAATGATGCTCAGTAGGACTTCGGCAAGCCAAGCACCTTCTCGGCAATGAAGGAGAGAACGAGTTGCGGGCTGATCGGCGCGATGCGCGGGATCATCACCTCGCGCATGTAGCGCTCGACATGAAATTCCTTGGCATAACCGAAGCCGCCATGGGTCATCACAGCCTGCTCGCAGGCTTGGAACCCGGCTTCCGCGGCGAGATACTTCGCCGCGTTGGCGGCCGGACCACAGGACATGCCCTTGTCGTACTGCCATCCCGCTGACATCACCATCAGCCAGGCCGCTTCCAATTCCATCCAGTTCTTGGCGAGCGGATGCTGGATCGCCTGGTTCTGGCCGATGGGACGATTGAAGACGATGCGGCTCTTGGCATAGGCGGCCGCGCGCGACAGCGCCAGCTTGCCGAGCCCGACGGCTTCAGCGGCGATCAGAATGCGTTCCGGATTCATCCCGTGCAAAATGTATTCGAATCCGCGGCCCTCCTCGCCGATACGGTCGTCGACCGGAATCTCAAAATTCTCGAAGAACAGCTCGTTGGAGTCGACGGCCTTGCGGCCCATCTTCTCGATCTCGTGCACCGCGATGCGCGAGCGATCGAAGTCGGTATAGAACAGGCTCAAGCCATGGGTCGGCGACTTCACCTCTTCCAGCGGTGTGGTGCGCGCCAGCAGAAGAATTTTTTCAGCGACCTGCGCGGTCGAGATCCACACCTTCTGACCGTTGACGACATACTTGTCGCCCTGCCGTACCGCGCGCGTCTTGAGCTGCGTGGTGTTGAGCCCGGTGTTCGGCTCCGTCACCGCGAAACACGACCGCTCCTTGCCGGCGACGATCGGTGGCAACATGCGGCGACATTGCGCCTCGGTGCCGAACACTACGACGGGATTGAGACCGAATACGTTCATGTGGATGGCTGACGCGCCCGACATACCCGCGCCGGATTCTGAAACCGCCCGCATCATGATCGCAGCCTCGGTAATGCCGAGACCGGCGCCGCCGAACGCTTCCGGAATGCAGATGCCGAGCCAGCCGGCATCCGCCATCGCCTTGTGAAATTCGACCGGGAAGCCGCCCTCGCGATCCTTCGCCAGCCAATAGGCATCATCGAACGACGTGCAAATCTTCGCGATGGCATCGCGGATGGATTCTTGTTCGGGGCTGAGTGCAAAATCCATCGCGTGCGGTCTCCTTACTTTGAGTTAGTCAACAGTCCGGTTCGTGACGCCGTCCTTGATCAGTTGCGCAATCTCATCCGGCGCGTAACCTGCCTCGCGCAGCACATCCTCGCTCTGCTCGCCGAGGCGCGGCGCCAGTCGCGTCGGCTCGGCCGGCGTCTCCGACCAGGTGGCAGCGGTGCGCATGCTGCGGATTTTTCCCTCGCTCGGATGCTCCACTGTCGGAAAAAACTCCGTGGCAACGAGATGCGGGTCATCGAGAATGCTGACGAGATCGTGCATCGGCAAAGCCGGCACGTCCGCCTCGTCAAGCAGCTTGATCCATTCGGCGGTCGAGCGCAGCGCGATGATGCGCGCCAGTTCCGCATAGACATGATCGATATTGACGGCGCGCCCGGCGAAAGTTGCGAACCGTGGATCGCTGCGCAGATCGTCGCGCCCGGTCGCGGTGAGAAATTTGTCCCACTGCTTGTCGTTGTAGACGATGACGCAGATATAGCCATCGGACGTCTTGTACGGCCTGCGATCGGGTGAGAGGTGCCGCGCATAACCGCCCTGATCCAGTGGCGGCTCGTAAGTGAGGCCGCCGAGATGATCGCCCATCACGAAGCCGGCCATGGTTTCAAACATCGGAATGTCGACGCGCTGGCCGACGCCGGTGCGGTCGCGATGCACCAGCGTAGCGAGGATCGCGCCCACCGCGTTAAGCCCGACGACACGGTCCACCAACGCATTCGGCACATAGCGCGGCGTGCCATCGCCGCCACGTGCCATCAAATGCGCCAGCGCCGAACCGCCCTGAATGAGATCGTCATACGCAGCCTTCGCGGCATAGGGGCCATCCTGACCGAAGCCGAACACGCCGGCGTAGATCAGACGCGGATTGACCGCGACGACGTCCTCGTAACCGAGCCGCAGCCGCTGCATCGCCTGCGGGCGCACGTTATAGACGAGAATGTCGGCGTCGGCGACGAGCCGCAGGACGACCGCACGACCGGCATCCTTCTTCAAGTCGAGACAGATGCTGCGTTTGCTGCGATTGGCGTTGAGAAACACTGGTCCCATCCCGGGATGCCGGGTCGGGCCGATCTGTCGGGTGACGTCGCCATCGAGCGACTCGATCTTGATGACATCGGCACCGTAATCGCCGAGCAACTGGGTCGCCGAGGGGCCCATCAGCACCGTTGTCATGTCGACGACTTTGATGCCCTGCAATGGCCCCATGTTCCACCCGTTTCAACTCGCTTGCGGTTTCTCTTACCGCCTTAGCGTAGTAACGGCAGGGAAACGGCGAGATCAAGGGCGTTTGCCGTGGGTCGCCATGCCGAGCGGGAAAGGCTCGGCGCAAAACCCTTCCGGCACCACGTCGACATTCTATCGCGCGGAATACGAGCTTTCGTCTATTTGCTCGCCATCATCTCGCGCAGCGCGGTTTTCAGCACTTTGCCGTAATTGTTCTTCGGCAGCGACGGCAGATAGACATACCGTTTCGGCCGCTTGAAGCGCGCGATCGACGCGAGGCAATGGGTGTCGAATTTTCGATCGTCGGCCTCGGCGCCGTCTTCCAGCACCATGCAGGCGACGACGATCTCCCCCCACTCCGGATCTGGTACGCCAATGGCCGACACTTCGCGTACATCGGCATGAGTGAGCAACGCTTCCTCGACCTCGCGCGGATAGATGTTGGTACCGCCGGAGATGATGACATCCTTGGAGCGATCCGACAGCGTCAAGAAACCGTCGGCATCGAGCCGGCCGACATCGCCGGTGCGCAGCCAGCCGTCCTTGAGTGCGGCGGCGGTTGCCCCGGGATTGTTCCAGTAGCCCAGCATCACCGCCGTGCCCTTGGCTTCGATCTCGCCGGTCTCGCCCGCCGGCAAGGGGTTGCCGTCGCTGTCGGTGATGCGCACCGACATCACGCTCTGCGCCGTGCCCACCGAAGCCAGCCGTTCAAGATAGCGTGGATCGTTGATACGACCATGCCATTCGCGGCCGAGCGCGGTGATGGTCATCGGCGATTCACCCTGGCCGTAAATCTGCACGAAGCGCTGGCCCATGGTGGCCATGGCGTCGCGAATGTCGGCGAGATACATCGGGCCGCCGCCGTAAACGATGGTCTTGATGCCATCGCCATCCTCGCCGCGCTTCTTGGCGGCATCGACCAGACGGCGCACCATTGTGGGCGCCGCAAACATCGAAACGTTGCGGAGTTCTTTGCCGAGCGCCAGCACCTCGTCCGCCTCGAAGCCCCCGGACTCCGGCACGACATGGCGAGCGCCCACGCGCACGTTGGGGAAATTGTAGAGGCCCGCACCGTGCGAAATCGGCGCGGCATAAAGTACGGCATCCTCTGGCGAAGGCTGATCGACATCAGCGAAATAGCACATCGACATCGCCAGCAGATTACCGTGGCTCAGCATCACGCCCTTCGGCCGCCCGGTGGTACCGGAGGTGTAGAACAGCCAGGCGAGATCATGCGTATCTCGCGCCAACGGCGCAACCGCGCCCTCGCCATCGCGCGCGCGGCGATAGTCGTCGCTATCGACCGAGAACGTGGCAAGCGACGGCACCTCGGCCTCCGCCCAGTGATCCGCCGTGTCGTCGCAGATGAACAACAGTTTCGCGCCGGAGTTCTCGCAGATCCACGCCGCCTCGCGGCCGTGCAGCTTGGCGTTGATCGGCACCGCCGCGGCGCCGATCCACCAGATGCCGTAAAGGCATTCGAAGTAAGCGGTGCAGTTGGTCATGAACAGCGCGACGCGGTCGCCGGGCGCGACGCCATATCGCTTCGCGAGATGCGCGCCCACCGCCGCCGCGCGTCGAGCGAAGGTGAAATAATCCGCGTCGACGCGTCTGCCCGTCAGCAGCGCGGGCGCATCCGGACGCAGATGCGCACTCGTCGCCAGCCATTCGGCCATGTTCATGATCGACCTCCCGCCGCGTGAACCGGCTTACTTCGCCGGCTCCAGCAACGAGACGTAGTTGGCGACCGCAGCGCCGCCCATGTTGAAGACGCCGCCGAGCTTGGCGTCCTTGATCTGCATCCCCTCCGGCGCCTGCCCGAGCAGTTGCATCGCGGTCAGCACATGCATCGACACGCCGGTGGCGCCGATCGGGTGGCCCTTGGCCTTCAGGCCGCCGGACGGATTGATCGGCAGCTTGCCGTCCTTCTGAGTCCAGCCTTCCTTGATGGCGCGCGCGCCCTGCCCGCGCGGAGTAAGCCCCATCGCTTCATATTCGATCAGTTCGGCGATGGTGAAACAGTCGTGGGTTTCGACAAACGACAGATCCGACAGCGTGACGCCGGCGGATTGCAGCGCGCGCTGCCATGCCACGGTGCAGCCTTCGAAATCGAGAATGTCGCGCTTCGACATCGGCAGGAAATCCTGCGCATGCGCGGTGGCGCGGATGTTGACGGCCTTGCCCATCGCCTTCGCGGTTTCGCTGTCAGTCAGCACCAGCGCGGCGGCGCCATCGGACACCAGCGAACAGTCGGTGCGCTTCAGCGGACCGGCGACGAACGGATTCTTGTCGCTCTCGGCACGGCAGAACTCGAAGCCGAAATCCTTGCGCATCTGAGCGTAAGGATTGGCGACGCCGTTCTTGTGGTTCTTGGCGGCGATCATGGCCAGTGCATCGGACTGGTCGCCGTATTTCTGGAAATAGGCTTGCGCGATCTTGCCGAACACACCGGCGAAGCCGGCCGGCGTGTCGCCGTCTTCCGGCAGATAGGAGGCGCGCAGCAGGTTCTTGCCGATCTCGGGGCCCGGCGTGCGGGTCATCTGCTCGACGCCGACCACCAGCACGATGCGGGCCGCACCGGCGGCAATGGCCCGAATGCCCTGATGCACCGCCGCCGTTCCGGTGGCACAGGCATTCTCTACGCGGGTCGTCGGCTTGAAGCGCAGCTTCGGGTCGGCCTGCAACACCAGCGAGGCGGTGAAATCCTGCGCCGAGAAGCCGGCATTGAAGTGGCCGAGCACGATTTCGTCGACGTCGCTGGCGGAGATGCCGGCATCGGCCAGCGCCTCATTCGCGGCGCGGACCACCAGGCTTTCCACCGTTTCCGCGTCGAATTTACCGAATGGCGTGTGCGCCCATCCCACGATACTGGCTGTCATGATGATCTTCCTGTTATTGGCAAAGTTGACCCGCCGGCCGCACGTTGGCACGGCCGGCGCGAGCCTGGATTGAGTCGACTATAGCGCATCGGTTCCGCGAGAACACACCGGTTTGGGAATTTCTCCCATCTCGCGCAGCAAAGCGACGCCCCCCGGGAGGCGCGCCGGATGGCGTCCGCTATTCGGACGGATTCAGGCGACGAACTTACCGCCCAGTTCATCCTCGATATGTATGCGGATGATATCGTCGAAGGTCTTTTCCGCGGTAGTGAAGCCCAGTTTCAACGCGCGCTGAGTGTCGAACTGGCGCGGCCAGCCGTCGACGATGCTGATGATCGCGGGATCGGGCTCGCGCCGGATGCGGGCCGTTACGTTCTTTCCCGCCACCCGCTCGAGCGCGGCGATCTGCTCGCCGACCGTCGCGGCGAGGCCCGGCATGCTCAGGTTGCGGCGCGCTCCCATTGCAGCGGTGTCCATGGTGCCGGCGTGAATCAGGAATCCCACCGCCGAGCGTGGCGAGGCGTGCCAGTGGCGCACGTCCTCGGACACCGGCAGCACCGCACCCTCGCCCGCCAAGGGCTCGCGGATGATATTGGAGAAGAAGCCGGACGCCGCCTTGTTAGGTTTGCCGGGCCGCACGCAGATAGTCGGCAAGCGGATACCGATGCCGTCGAGGAGTCCCTTGCGGGTATAATCCGCAATCAGCAACTCGCAGATCGCCTTCTGCGTGCCGTAACTGGTGAGCGGCGTGAGAAAGAACTCGTCGCCGATCTTGTCCGGGAACGGCGCACCAAACACCGCCACCGACGAGGTGAACACCAGTCGTGGTTTGTAGCCACCGCCGATCACGCGGATGGCATCGATCAGGTAGCGGGTGCCGTCGAGATTGATCCGATAGCCCTTGTCGAATTCCACTTCCGCTTCGCCCGAGACGATGGCGGCGAGATGGAAGATCACGTCCGGCTGCTCGGCCACCAGTGGCGCGGCGGTGCCGGGATCGGCAAAATCGCTGGTGACGAGCTTGGTCGGGATCGTGTTTCCGGCCGGGGCCTGCGGCGCAACGACGTCCTGCAACGTCAGCCGCGTGATCTCGCGATTGCCGAGCCGCCCGTCACGAACCAGCCGTTCGATCAATTTGCGGCCGACCATGCCGGCCGCGCCGAGAACGAGAATGTGCAAGACCCAACTCCTTCAGTGTTCTTGATATTGTCGATATTGCGGTGTTTGGGTCTGCAATATCATTCCTTCACCGCGCCTGTCATCGCCGAGACGTAATGCTCGACGAAGAAGGCGTAGAGGATGACCAGCGGCAGCGAGCCGACCAGCGCGCCCGCCATCAGCGAACCCCACTTGTAGATGTCGCCGTCGACGAACTCGTTGACGATCGCCACCGGCACCGTCTTGTTCGGCGTCGATTGCAAAAATGTCAGCGCGTAGATGAATTCGTTCCAGCACAGCGTGAACGAAAAGATGAAGGCCGAAATCAAGCCCGGGATCGCGAGCGGAATGACAATGCGGGTGAGGATCTGCCAGCGCGACGCACCGTCGATCAGCGCGCATTCCTCCAACTCGAACGGGATCGTTTTGAAGTAACCCATCAGTAGCCAGGTCGAGAACGGGATCAGCAAGGTCGGATAGACCAGAATCAGCGACAGCGGTGAGTCGAACAGGCCATAAGCTTGAATCACCGACGCCAGCGGAATGAACAGGATGGACGGCGGCACCAGATAGGCGAAGAAGATCAATACGCCGACCGCCTCGCCGCCCTTGAAGCGCAGCCGCACGATCGCATAGGCCGAAAGCACACTGGCGATGATCGACAACGTCGTCGCGCACGCCGCCACGTACATCGTATTCCACAGCCAGCGCGGATACTCGGTTTCAAAAAGCAGCTTGGTGATGTGCTTAAGCGTCGGATGGATCACCCAGAACGGATTGTAGGTCTCCATGTCGATGAGCTGCTCGTCGGGCTTGATCGCGGTCAAACCCATCCAGTAAAACGGGAACAGCAACACGACAAGAATAATGAAGAGCGGCAGATAGAGTGTGACCAGCCGACGCGGCAGACTCTCCAGATAGCTCATGCCCTCGCTCTCGTCGTTTTTGACGAGGGCTGATGCGGCTTGAACCGCGGTTTTGGCCTGGGCTGCGGTCTCAGTCATTGTCCGATCCTTGCTGCCACTTGCGGCGCTGCATCCCGAACCATGAGATCGCGATAGCGGCCAGCAGGAACGGAATCATTGCCGTCGCGATTGCCGCGCCCTCGCCCAGACGACCACTGAGAATGCCGCGCTGGTAGCTCAGCGTCGCCATCAGATGCGTCGCGTTCACCGGGCCGCCGCGTGTCAACGCCCATACCAGTTGGAAGTCGGTGAACGTGAACAGAACGGAGAACGTCATCACCACCGCGATGATCGGCGTCAGCAGCGGATAGGTAATATAGCGAAAACGCTGCCAGTCGGTCGCGCCGTCCAGCGTCGCGGCCTCGTAGAGCGACGGCGATACCGTCTGCAAACCGGCCAGCAACGTGATCGCGACGAACGGAACGCCGCGCCAGATGTTGGCGAAGATGACGCTCGCGCGCGCCATGTTGGGATCGCCGAGAAAGTTGATGTTATGGTCGATAAGGCCAAGTTTGATCAGCGACCACGACACGATCGAGAACTGCGAATCGTAAATCCACCAGAACGCGATCGCTGACAACACCGTCGGAACGATAAAGGGAACGAGCACGATCGCGCGGATCATGGCCTTGAACGGCATATGCCGGTTCAGCAGCAGCGCCAGATAAAGCCCGATCGCGAACTTGATGGCGCTGGCGATGATCGTATAGAGCAACGTATTGAAGACCGAGAGCCAGAAGATGCTGTCGTGCCATAGCCAGTCGTAGTTCTCCAGTCCGATGAACACGCCGGTGCGGCCGATGCGCTCGTCGGTGAAACTCATCCAGACACCAAGCCCGAGCGGATAGGCGAGAAACAAAATCAGAAACGCCGCCGTCGGCAGCATGAACCACAGCGCCAGCCAGTTCCGGTTGGTGCGAAGCCGTTCCCATAGCGGTCGAGTGTCGGTATGGACCACGCGCGCCGGCATCGATGTCTGCATCGTCGTCATTCAGTTCCAACTCCGGCAGAACAAAACTCATGTGGCGGTTTCGAAATTAATCTCAATCCCTCAGCACACCAACGAAACGGCCGTGGCCTCGAAACACCAGAGACAGCGCATCCTCGCAGCAATGCGTCTCCCGCGATCCTCACTGAAGACATGCCGGCGCGGACGATCCGCGCCGGCATCTCCGCATTAACCGCGGAAGATACGCTTGGCGTTGCGTTCCGCCGACGCCATTGCCGTCTTCACGTCCTCGCGACCCGTCGCATAATTCGCGAACATATCGACCACGACGAAGTCGGCGATCGCCGCAGCCGCGTTTTCGCCCATCTTGCCGATGCCAGCCGGAGTATTTGCGGTCTGCGCAACGTCGCGATACGGCGTGTTCTTCGGATCGGCTGTCCAGATCGGGTTCTTTTCATAATCCAGCAGGAAGGGTGACAGATACCCCTGCGCGGCTTCAACCCAGGGATTGAACTGGGCCGGCTCCATCATGAAAGCGGTGAACGCCTTGCAGGCCTGCGGGAACTTCGTGAAAGTGTAGATCAGGATCGGGAAGCCGAGATGCAACTCGCGCGTCTTTCCGTCGAGGCCCGGCGGCAGATGCGCGTGATTGATATCCTCCGCCATCGCCGGGTTTTCCTTCTTCGCCGCAACGTAGATCGAGATCCCGTTGACGGTGAGATGGAGTTGCCCTGCGAGGAACGCCTTGTTGTTGTTGCTGTCGTTCCACGACGCCGTGCCGGGAATGAAATTCTCATAGAGCTGCTTGACGTACTCCAGCGCTTTCGCGGTCTCCGGCGAATTGATGACGACCTTGTTGTTCTTGTCGATCAGATTGCCGCCGTGCGCCCACAACGCCCAGTGCAGCCAGCCGTTGGCATCACCAGAGGCGTGGCCGAGGGCCATGCCGGCCGGCGTGCCGTTCTTGTTCATTCCCTTGACCAGATCGAGGAAACCGCCGAGGTCTTTGGGAAACTCCTTGTGACCGGCTTTTTCCGCCGCCTTCATGCGGTAGTTGACAAGTCCGCCGGTCGCGGCCACCGGAATGCCGATCCACTTGCCGTCCAGCATGCCATAGGCCTTGCCGGACTCGGCCCATCCGCCGCACTTTTTGGCGAGATAGTCGGCGACGTCGGTCACGTCTGTGCATTTGCTGGGGAACAGGAATGGCAGCGAGTACAGGCCCCAGACCATGTCGAGGCCCTGACCGGTATTCGCCGCAACCGAGGCCTTGGGCTGAATGTCGTCGTAGGCTTCGTTCGAGACATTGATGGTGATGTTGTTGGCCTTCTGGAAGGCATCGACGATCTTCATGAAAGCGACGTCTTCGGCTTCGACGAAGCGCTTCCAGCGCAGCAGGTTGAGCTTGGCGCCGGCCTCCGGCTTCCATGGCGAGGTCTGCGCCCAGGCCTTGGCGTAGCCCAGCAACTGCTCGCTCGACATCGTGGCGGCGGCGGCCAGCATTGTCGCGCCACCCTTGAGCAGCGAACGCCGGTCGGTGATAAAATTGCTCATCGTCTTCTCCCTGCCTTTGTTTGTAATTGTAATTATGGACGTCCCTCAAAACCCCGTTTGTTAGCGTCTTGTTGTTATCTGGTGTTACCGGATCATAGGCGCCGGCCGGTATCCTTGTCGAACAGATGCGCCACCTCCGCTCGCGGACGAAGATGAATCTTGTCGCCGGGCGCGACCTGATGACGATCGCGAAACACCGCGATCAGTTCCTGCGAGCCGATCCGCGCCACAATCTGCGTTTCCGATCCGGTCGGCTCCACCACGGCGACTTCGGCTTCGATGCCGTCGCTGGCGAGATCGAGATGCTCCGGGCGCACGCCATAGACCATCGGACGGCCATCCGATGCGGCGGGCGCCGAACTGATCGGAAGCCGGCTGCCGTTATCCGTCTCGACGTAGGGTTGGCCACCATTCACCTTGAGATGGCCGTTGAGAAAATTCATCGCCGGTGAGCCGATGAATCCCGCAACGAACTGGTTTTCGGGCTGATCGTACAATTCGAGCGGCGATCCCATCTGCTCGACGATGCCGTCGTGCATCACCACGATCTTGTCCGCCATGGTCATGGCTTCGATCTGATCGTGGGTGACGTAGACCGTGGTGGTCTTGAGCCGTTGGTGCAGTTCCTTGATTTCGGTGCGCATTGCCACGCGCAACTTGGCGTCGAGATTCGACAACGGCTCGTCGAACAAAAACACCTGCGGATCGCGCACAATCGCACGCCCCATCGCGACACGCTGACGTTGTCCGCCCGAGAGCTGACGGGGATAGCGGTCCAGCAGCGGCGTGAGATCGAGAATGTCGGCAGCCTTCTTGACGCGGGTGGAAATGTCGTTCGCCTCGGCTTTTCGCAGCTTCAGCGAAAAACCCATGTTCTGGGCAACGGTCATGTGCGGATAGAGCGCGTAGTTCTGGAACACCATCGCGATGTCGCGTTCCTTCGGCTGCACGTTGTTCACGACGCGGTCGCCGATCGCGATCGTCCCGGAGGTGATGTTTTCCAATCCGGCCAGCATCCGCAGCAAGGTGGATTTGCCGCAACCGGAAGGACCGACCAGAACAACGAAAGCGCCGTCTTCAATGGGAATGCTCACGCCGTGCAGAACTTCAAATCCGCCAAAGGATTTACGCACGTCGCTAATCTGCACCGACGCCATCGTTTCCATTCCCTCACGTTCGGCGTTGTACGGCGCAAACCGTCGCGGCTCTGTTCTCAACTTCCGTTTCGAAGCTGAATGGGGGCATTGTCCCTGCTTGAATCGCCATTATCAATGCAGTGGTAGCGCTGTCAATAATCATTTAATCGTCAGGACTCTTATGCTATCAGCGCGTCATGGCGCGTGCGCGGACCAGTTCCGGAAAAGTCAGACTCACTGAGGTCGCGAAACTCGCGGGCGTCAGTCCGATCACCGCATCACGCTTCTTTCGCAATCCCGAAGCGCTTTCTCCCGGCAAACGCGAACGCGTCGAGAACGCCGCGCGACAACTCGGTTACGTTCCCGATCTTGCCGCGCGCGCGCTGGCATCGCGACGCACCGAGGTGATCGGCGTGCTGATCCCGTCCTTCACCAACAACGTCTTCTCCGACGTGCTGCGCGGCATCTACGATGGATCGGGCGAAAGCCGCTATTCGATCCAGCTCGTCAACACGCATTACAGCATTCTTCAGGAAGAGAAGCTGTTGCAACTGTTCAAGGCACAGCGTCCCGCCGGATTGGTGGTGACCGGCATCAACCAGACCGATGAATCGCGTGCGATCCTGGAGTCGATGAACTGCCCCATTGTTCAGATCATGGAGCTTGGCCCCGATCCCGTCGACATGATGGTCGGATTCTCTCATAATGCCGCAGCATTTGAGGTGATTTCTCACCTGATCAGCTTGAATTTCAAGCGGATCGGATTTCTCGGCGCGCGCATGGACCCGCGCGTGCAGCGTCGCCTTGAAGGCTACACCGACGCGATGAAACGCGCGTCGCTATACGATCCGCGCCTGATCATCGCCACGCCGGTGCCGACGTCGGTGACGATGGGCGGAACGCTGTTCGCAGACCTGCTGATGAAAGCGCCGGATATCGACGCGGTATTCTGCGTCAACGATGACCTCGCATTGGGAACGCTGTTCGAGTGCCAGCGCCGCCAGATTCAGGTTCCGGAAGACGTCGCGATCGTCGGCTTCAACGATCTCGAATACATGGCCTCGGCGGTGCCGCCGCTCACCAGCGTCCGCACCAATCGCTATGACATGGGCAAGACCGCCATCACCATGGTGATGGACGCGATCGAAGGTCGGCGGCCGGCGACGTCGGTCATCGATCTCGGATATGAACTCATGATCCGTCGCAGTTCCGCGGCCCGCCGCGCATAAGCCGCCGCCCCGACGACGGTTTTCGTCGTTCTCGCCAAATTTGGTAGCGCTGTCTTTTTGACGTGACTCGTGACTGCGTCTCTGGAACAATGTCGCCTGGACGGCTGCATTCGCGGTCCGTTCCGTCATCACGCGCAACCACCGCCAGGCGGCCCAACGACCCCTGCGAACAACCGACGCGGGAGGAAACATTGAACAAGAAAACCGATCAGACCACGTCCGCGACCACCTCTCGCCACAAGCTCCGCTCCACCGAGTGGTTCAACAACCCCCATAACCCGGCGATGACCGCGCTCTATCTCGAGCGCTATCTCAACTACGGCTTGACCCGCGAGGAATTGCAGTCCGGCAAACCGATCATCGGCATCGCGCAGACCGGCAACGACCTCTCCCCTTGTAACCGGCATCATCTCGACCTCGCCAAGCGCGTCCGCGAAGGCATCCGCGCCGCCGGTGGTATCGCGATGGAGTTTCCGGTGCATCCGATTCAGGAGACCGGCAAGCGACCGACAGCGGCGCTGGATCGCAACCTCGCCTACATGGGCCTCGTCGAAGTGCTGTTCAGTTACCCGCTCGACGGCGTGGTGCTGACCACCGGCTGTGACAAGACCACGCCCGCGTGCCTGATGGCGGCGGCGACCGTCAATATGCCGGCGATCGTGCTGTCCGGCGGGCCGATGCTCAACGGCTGGTTTAACGGCGAGCGCTCAGGCTCCGGCACGGTGGTCTGGAAATCGCGTGAGCGCCTTGCCGCCGGCGAGATCGATTACGAGGAATTCATGCGCATCGTCGCATCGTCGGCGCCCTCGGTCGGCCACTGCAACACCATGGGCACAGCGTCGACGATGAACTCGCTGGCGGAAGCGCTCGGCATGTCGCTGCCGGGCTGCGCGGCGATCCCGGCGCCTTACCGCGAGCGCGGCCAGATCGCCTACGAGACCGGCACGCGGATCGTCGAGATGGTATGGGAAGATCTCAAACCATCTGACATTCTGACGCGCGAGGCGTTCGAGAACTGCATCGTGGTCAACTCCGCGATCGGTGGCTCGACCAACGCGCCGATCCACATCAACGCCCTCGCCCGCCACATCGGCGTCGAACTCTCTATCGACGACTGGCAAAAATACGGCCACGACGTCCCACTGCTGGTGAACATGCAGCCCGCCGGGTTCTATCTCGGCGAGGAATATCACCGCGCCGGCGGCGTGCCCGCCGTGATCGGCGAATTGATGCGGCACAAGCGCATCCACAAGAAGGCGATGACCGTCAACGGCCGCACCATGGGCGACAATTGCCGCGATGCGCCGAAACCCGATGGCGACGTGATCTGGAACTACGACAAGCCGTTGGTGCAGGATGCCGGTTTCATCGTGCTGCGCGGCAACCTGTTCGATTCCGCGATCATGAAGACCAGCGTGATCTCCAAAGAGTTTCGCGATCGCTATCTATCCAATCCGAAAGACCCGAACGCATTCGAGGGCCGCGCCATCGTGTTCGAAGGACCGGAAGACTATCACCACCGCATCGACGATCCGTCGCTCAACATCGACGAACACTGCATCCTGTTCGTGCGCGGCGTCGGGCCGATCGGCTATCCGGGCGGCTCCGAGGTGGTCAACATGCAACCACCGGCCGCGCTGATCAAACGCGGCATCCTCTCGCTGCCGTGCATTGGCGACGGCCGCCAGTCGGGCACGTCGGGATCGCCGTCGATCCTCAACGCGACGCCGGAAGCAGCAGCCGATGGTGGCCTCGCCATCCTGAAGACGGGAGACATGGTGCGCATCGACCTCAACAAGGGCAGCGCCAACATCATGATCACCGCAGCCGAGGTGAAGCGTCGCCGTGCCGAACTCAAGGCCAAGGGCGGCTTTCCCTACCCCGCGCATCAGACGCCATGGCAGGAGATGTATCGCCAGACGGTCGGCCAGCATGCCACCGGCGCCTGCATGGAGTTCGCCACGCGCTATCAGGACATCGCCGGCCGTGTCGGCGTCGCCCGCGACAATCACTAGGCCTCAAGGAGAACGACAATGTCCGGCCGATTGAAAGGCAAACGCGCATTTGTGACCGCCGCGGCGGCCGGTATTGGCCGCGCCAGCGCCATCGCTTTCGCGCGTGAAGGCGCAACCGTGATCGCGACGGATATCGACGACAAGCAACTCGCGACACTGACCAAGGAAGGCGTGGCGGAAATCGCCCGCCTCGACGCGCGCGACAGCGCCGCCGTCTCCGCAATGGCCAAACAGGTCGGCACCGTTGATGTGCTGCTCAACGCCGCCGGCTTCGTGCATCACGGCACGGTGCTGGAGTGCAGCGACGACGATTGGGATTTTTCGTTCGACCTTAACGTGAAATCCATGCATCGCACGTTGCGCGCGTTCCTGCCTGGAATGCTGGCAGCCGGGCGCGGCTCGATCATCAACATCGCCTCTGCCGCCGGCGTGTTCAAGGCAGCGCCGAACCGCTACGTCTACGGCGCCACGAAAGCCGCTGTCGCCGGCCTCACCCGCGCCGTGGCCGCCGACTTCATCACCAAGGGCATCCGCTGCAACTGCATCTGTCCCGGCACCATCGAAACACCGTCGATGCTCGGCCGCGCCGCGGCACTCGGCACCGGCGGCCGCGAAATGTTCGTCAGCCGCCAGCCGATGGGGCGCCTCGGTACCGCAGACGAAATCGCGTCGCTCGCCGTCTATCTCGCCAGCGATGAAAGTGCCTTCACCACCGGCGTCGCGCACATCATCGACGGCGGCTGGACACTTTAATCCCGTCGTCGCCCTTCGCGGCGCGTCAAAGACGGCGCGCACCTCGGGGGGACACCCCTCATCAGGTACAGTGTCGTCCCGAGGTGTGAGCGAAGCGCCCCGCAGGATGGCAACAAGGAGCAAGCCATGAACAAGATCGACCTGAATGGCCGCTGCGCTGTCGTCACCGGCGGCGCGCAGGGTTTCGGACGCGCGATCACCGAACGCTTCGTATCGTCTGGCGCCAAGGTCGCGATCTGGGATCACGATATCGCGTTGGCGGAGCAGACCGCAAAGCAGATCGGCGCGGCAGTGACCGCGATTCAGGTGGATGTTTCGGATCTGGCTGCGGTCGAGAAGGCGCGCGACTCGACGCTGACCAAGCTCGGCAAGATCGATATTCTCGTCAACAATGCCGGCATCGCCGGCGTCAACAAGACGGTGTGGGAAACTGATTTTGACGAGTGGCGCAAGGTGTTGCGCATCAACCTCGACGGCCCTTTCATCTGCTGCAAGGCCGTTGTGCCGACAATGGTGAAACAGAATTACGGCCGCATCGTCAACATCGCCTCGATCGCCGGCAAGGAAGGCAATCCGAACGCCGCACACTATTCCGCCTCGAAGGCGGGGCTGATCGCGCTGACCAAATCATTGGGCAAGGAGCTTGCCGGCTATGAGATCGCAGTCAACGCGGTAACACCGGCGGCAGCGAAGACCGCCATCTTCGACCAGATGACGCAGCAGCACATCGATTTCATGCTGTCGAAGATTCCCAAGGGACGTTTCGTGCTGGTGGAAGAACTCGCCGCGATGGTGGCCTGGCTTGCGTCCGAAGACTGCGCCTTCTCGACCGGCGCGGTGTTCGACATTTCCGGCGGCCGGGCAACGTATTGACGGCGCGACCCACTACTCGTCATTGCAAGAAGCGCAAGCGACGAAGCAATCCGATCTCTTGAAGAAGGACTGGATTACTTCGCTTCGCTCGCAATGACGACTCAATCTCTATTGATCTCGCTCGAGCCTACGGCTCGACGATTGCGAAGCTCGGAGTGAAGCTATCGAACAGTCCGAGCAGTTCCAGCAGCTTCGCCGGATTGCCCTCGATGGTGATCTTCTTCGCGCCCACCGCCTCCGGGAATGTCGTCTGCGTCAGCATGATCGCGTTGAGCGTTGCCCGCGTCAGCGTCAGCGTCGCATCGGCGTGGTCGGCGCGCTGACCGAAGCGATGGGTCAACGTGCAATTCTCGAGATTGAGCACGAATATTTCGCCGGTGTCGGTGAATATCCAGTTCAGCACTGCGGTTTTGCCGATGGCTTTGGGGCCGTTGAGCCGCACCGCCAGCAGATCGAAGAACGTATCGAGCGGCAGCGCCGCGAGCGCATCCGGCGCAACGCCACCGCGCGCCGTCAGCTGCGGCACGCCGTTGCGCAGCTCATGTGCGGCAAACAGATAGGAATTGCGCCAGGTCGCGGCCTCGGACAGATAACCGAGTTGCTCATAGGCATCGGCCGCGAGATTGCGGGCGTCCTGATTGGCGGGATCGGCGAACACCAGATGATTGGCGATTTCCGCGACCCAGCGATATTCGCCCTTGGCGAAATCCGCTTTGGCCTTCGCAAGGGCCGCATCGGCCCCACCGCAATAATCGATGTACTTCCGCGCTGCTTCCGACGGCGGCAGCGGATCGAGATGCGCCGGGTTGCCGTCGTACCAGCCGAGATACTTTTGGTAGACCGCCTTCGCATTGTGCCGCACCGTGCCGTAATAGCCGCGCGCGTACCACTGATGCGCAAGACTGTCCGGCAATGTCAGCAATTCGGCGATCTCGTTCGGCGTGTGGCCGTGATTGATCAGCCGCAGCGTCTGGTCGTGAACATATTTGTAGAGATCGCGCTGCTTGCTGAGATAATCCTTGATCGCACCCGTGCCCCACACCGGCCAGTGATGCTGGCCGATCAGCGCCTCCGCGCGATCCCCGAACGTCATCAATGCGACATCGATATAGCGAGACCAGGCTCGGGAATCGCGCACCTCCGCGCCGCGAAACGGCAGAAGGTTGTGAAAATTATGCACGGCGTTCTCGGCCATGTTGAGGCACTTGAACGCCGGATAGAACATATGCATCTCGGCCGGCGCCTCGCTGTCCGGCGCCATCAGAAAGACGATCTCGATGCCGTCGACCACGCGCGTCTCGTGATCCTGACGGATCAGATCAGTCGGCGCGATCAGCGTCACGGTACCACTCGATAGCGTCTTGCCGAGCCCGGCATCGACCTGTCCCTTGACGCCCTTCGGTAGCAGTGGCCCGAACTGATATTGCGCGCGGCGCACCATCGCGGTGCCGGCCAGCACGTTCTCCTGCGCGATCGCCTCGACAAAACCTTCCGGCGCGATCACCGGCACACGCCGGCTGTCGGCATCCTCCTGGGTGATGACACCCTTCACCCCGCCCCAGTGATCGACATGGGAATGGGTATAGATCACAGCCGCCACCGGCCGCGGCCCGCGATGCTGGCGATAGAGTTCGAGACCGGCGCGCGCGGTGTCGGCCGACACCAGCGGATCGATGACGATGACGCCGCTTTCCCCCTCGATCAGCGTCATGTTGGAGATGTCGAGCCCGCGGATCTGATAAATGCCCGGCACCACCTCGAACAGACCGTGACGGCAATTGAGTTGCGCCTGCCGCCACAGGCTGGGGTGAACGGTCGGAGGTGCGACGTCGTCCTTCAGAAAGGTATAGTCCGCCACGGTCCAGACAGTCCGGCCGGCATCGTTCTGGATCGCCGCATCCGGTAGGCTGCCGATGAATCCCCGCTCGGCATCGGCATAGTCTTGTCGATCGGCGAATGGGAGTTCGTTCAGGACGGCAGCATTGGCATCCGCGACTTTCGGCTCGGCATTCTTGCGATCGGTCATGGTTGCCTCCCTGTACGCGTCACCGTGTTCTCGATCTTGCGCGGCCACGACCGCTTGCGCAAGCGGAAGACGTCTGAGCATCGCCCGGATCGCGACGATGGTGGCCTGATTTGCCAGCTAACGGCGATCTCAACTGGGACGCGCTGGCTTTCCACGAGTCAGTGCCCTGTCGGACACGCTTGATCTTCATCAGGGCCAATGGGATGACTACTGTCGTAGAAAGCCAACCAAATGGCTTGTGTCTGGGGAGAGGAAGCCTATGCGATCAAATTTATTTGCCGCGTTGACAGCTATTGCAGTTTTGGCAAGCACCGCGTCATTCGCTGGCGAGAAGCGATACGACGCCGGCGCCAGCGACACTGAGATCAAAATCGGACAGACGATGCCTTATAGCGGCCCGGCCTCCGGCTACGGAGTTAATGGGAAGGTCGAGGCAGCCTACTGGAGAATGATCAACAGCAAAGGCGGCATCAATGGGCGGAAAATCACGCTGCTTTCGATGGACGATGGCTATAGCCCGCCGAAAACCTTGGAACAGACCCGCCGACTGGTTGAGCAGGATGATGTTCTCGCGATCATTGGCGCGCTAGGGACGCCGACAAACTCTGCAATTCACAAATATCTCAGATCGAAAAAAGTCCCCCACCTCCTCATCACCTCGGGAGCGTCGAAGTGGAACGATCCGAAAGAATTTCCGTGGGCCACCCCGTTCTATCCGCCATACGAACAGGAAGCCCGCATCTACGGAAAATACGTCGCAAAGGAAATACCGTCGGCGAAGATCGCCGTGATTTATCAGAACGATGATTTCGGAAAGGACTACCTCAGGGGCTTCAAGGAGGGTCTTGGCGACAAGGCATCATCGATTATCAAGGAAGCCAGCTATGAAGTAAGCGATCCAACGATCGACTCGCAAATCGTCAACCTCAAGGCCTCTGGCGCCGATACCTTACTGACTATAGCAACGCCAAAATTCGCCGCGCAGTCTATCCGGAAAGTCAGCGCTCTCGGTTGGCAACCGACACATTTCATGGTTTCCGTCGGCGCTTCGATTGGCGGAGTGCTTGAGCCTGCTGGCCTGGACGCTTCCAAGGGACTCATCAGTGCATTCACGGCCAAAGTAATCGGAGATCCTGCCTGGGATGACGACAAAGGCGTCAAAGAGTATCTCGCGTTCATGAAAGAGTGGTATCCCGACGGAAACCCGATCGATGGCAGCGTACAGGTTGGATATGCGGTGGCGCAGATGACAGAGGTACTTCTGCGTGCCTGCGGCGATGATCTAACGCGCGAAAATCTGGTTAAGCAGGCAACTCATCTGACAAACGTATCACTGCCATTATTCCTTCCCGGCGTGACGGTTTCAACGACGCCGTCTGACTACTCTGCCTATCACATCTTCAAGATGGCGAAATTCGACGGGAAGGCATGGAAATTCTTTGGGGAAAATATCGACACATCGGCGAAGTAATCGAGGCTTCGCCGGACATACAGGTTCGCATCACTGCTTAAACTCCGACAAGCCGCCGCGCTTCTCATGCATCGGCGACTTGTCGGACAAGCCGTTGCGCAGAGTTTCGCTGGCCCTTTCGCGAAAATGCGGACCGCAAAATCCAATCACTCGCTTCAGCGATTGGATGCTTCCCTGCGATCGCCTAAGCCATGACCATAACCACCAACAGTTGTACGCCCCCGAAATTTATGTTCTAATAAGTGCATACTTCAGTCGTATTTTGAATGGCACGGGCCCTGCCGCCCTACCACGACACTTGCATCCATTTTTGCGTCCAATGGACACCATCTATTTCAGGAGATCGCATTGCCCACTCTCTCTGATCAGGAGGTTCTTGACGTAATGGAGTCCGCGTTGCTGCTGCTGGGCACGGCAAACGGCACAACGTTGCGGGGGGATTCCGCGCTACAGGCAGCCAGAAAAAATCTCGCGGCGCTCGTCTTCCGGCTTAGCGGAGGCGCCGGACCGAACGTGTATGATCACCCCGAAAACGTTGAGCCGGATCCCGATCCTTCGACCCTACAGTGAACGCCGCCATCTCTAGAGATCGCTGCTAGGATTTATATCACACGACGAAACGTACCTTGTTTCGCGGCGGGCGCTTTTCATCCGAGAATCGCCGGGACCATCCACTTGGACCGCGTGGTCGCGGTCGGCCCGCCGACCCACCATTCAATACGCTTTCGCGCAAGGCTTGTTTGCGTAAAGCCTGGGCATGGTCGAGCCCCATCGATTTCCTCGGCTCAGCCAAGCGATTGATTTGATTGATATATAAAGGACGTGGCTGGGGAACCTGGATTCGAACCAAGACAAACAGAGTCAGAGTCTGTTGTGCTACCGTTACACCATTCCCCAAGAATGTGACGACCCGGTCCCCGAAACGAATATTCGCGGCCGAGGTCGTATCCTTCCCGGTGCGGTCCTTTTAAGAGCGCGCATCATATTGTCAACACTGCGCTTGCCCAAATCTTCCGAAGCGTTCTTCCCGGCGGGACGGAGGCGGTTAACACTTTCTGAAACAACACGGCTGATAGTGGGGAAATTACGGAGCAAGACGCAGATTGCGACATGTCTTTTTTGCCACCTGAAACCTCGTTCGGGCGGATCATTTCGGTTCGCGGCTCGCAGGCGCGCGCCGGGCTCAATGCCGGGCAGCACGTTACCCCCGCCGAGACGCGGGCGACGGTCGGACGCTTCGTCAGCATTCGTTGCGCAAACGCGATTATTGTCGCGATCATCACCGAGGTCACCAGCGAACACCTGCCGGATTCCGACCGCTACTATGCCTGCGCATCGGTCGATCTGCTCGGCGAGATCTATGGCGAACCGCAACAACAGCGCTTCCGGCGCGGCGTCACCAGCTATCCGGCGATCGACGATCCCGTCAGCCTGATCTCCAATCAGGAATTGCGCACGATCTATGCGCCCAAGGGGCTCGATCAGATCAACATCGGTACATTGCAGCAAGACCCGTCGGTCACGGCCTATGTCGACGTCGAGGAAATGCTCAACAAGCACTTCGCGGTGCTCGGCTCCACCGGCGTCGGCAAATCCAGCGGTGTCTCGCTGCTGCTCAACGAGATTCTCAAGGCGCGTCCACAGCTCCGAATCTTCCTGCTCGACGTTCACAACGAATACGGCCGCTGCTTCGGCGAGCGTGCTCTCGTCCTCAATCCGCGAAACCTCAAGCTACCGTTCTGGCTGTTCAACTTCGAGGAAATCGTCGACGTCCTGTTCGGCGGACGTCCCGGCGTGCCTGAAGAGCTGGAGATCCTCACCGAAGTCATCCCGCTCGCGAAGAGTCTTTACACCCAATACAGCAATTCCGACCGACTGGGGCTGAAGCGCCTCGACGGCAAGCACAGCGCCTTTACGGCAGATACGCCGGTCCCTTACCGCCTGGTCGACCTGATCTCGCTGATCGACGAGCGCATGGGGCGGCTGGAAAACCGGTCGTCGCGCATCGTCTATCACAAGCTGATCTCGCGCATCGAGACGGTGCGTAACGATCCGCGCTACGCCTTTATGTTCGACAACGCCAATGTTGGCGGCGACACCATGGCGGAAGTCATCAGCCATCTGTTCCGGCTGCCGGCCAACGGCCGGCCGATGACCATCATGCAGCTCGCCGGCTTCCCCGCCGAGGTGGTGGATTCGGTGGTGTCCGTGCTCTGCCGCATGGCGTTCGATTTCGGACTATGGAGCGACGGCATCTCCCCGCTCCTGTTCGTCTGCGAGGAAGCACACCGCTACGCCTCGGCGGACCGGACCATCGGCTTCGGCCCGACCCGCAAGGCGGTGTCGCGCATCGCCAAGGAAGGCCGCAAGTACGGTGTCTATCTCGGGCTGGTAACGCAGCGCCCGGCTGAGCTCGACGCGACCATCATTTCCCAATGCAGCACGCTGTTCACGATGCGGCTCGCCAATGATCGTGACCAGTCCCTGCTCCGCTCCGCGGTCTCCGACGCCGCCGCCAATCTGTTGTCGTTCGTGCCGTCGCTTGGTACGCGCGAAGTGCTGGCCTTCGGCGAAGGCGTCGCGCTGCCGACCCGGCTGCGCTTCAAGGACGTTCCGGCACATCAATTGCCGCGCAGCGAATCCACCATCTCCAGCACGCCCGTGACGGATAGCGGGCACGACGCGCACTTTCTCAATACCGTGCTCGAGCGTTGGCGCGGCGCGACGTCGCATCGCGAGCCCCCCAACGATGGCCAAGCCGCGCGGCCGGCCCCGCGCAGCTTCGAGGCGCCTATGCTGCAACCCTCGCTCGGCCTCGACCCAGATCGTTTCTCGCTACTGAAAAAGCCGCTGCGTTAGACAGCGGCCTCTCCAAAACATCGATTCCGGTGGCGACGCCGGTGCTCAGCGCGCCGTCAACACCTCGCCGAACAATTTCCAATTGCCGCCTTCGAGACGCATCAGTTGCAATTGCTTGAGGGGCGCCAGATCATCCGGGGTGGTGTGCAACGCAATCCCCGGCAACAACATGCCGGAGCGCAACTTGCCGTCGAGATGCGATGCCTGCTTCATCAGGTTCTCGCGCGTCAGGTTGTCACCGCAAAGCTCCAGTAACCCGACGAGATGCTGTGACGTGGTGTAGGCCTGCACCGCCAGCGTATTGTTCTTCTCCACGCCCGGCATGAACTTGTCCATGAACGCACCATAAGCGTTGCGTGCCGAATCGTCCGCCCACTGCGGATCGGAATATTCCTTGGCGAACGCCACGGACACGATCCCTTCAGCATGATCGAGGCCCGCGGGCTTCATGACGGCATCCACCGACGCGGCAACCTTGCCGACGAATTGAAGCGGTTTCCAGTTCAACTCGCCGATCTTGCGGATCGCCTGAGCCGCCGCTTTGGGCGACGCAAAGTTGACGAACACGTCAGGCTTGGCGGCATAGATCTTGAGAACCTGCGTATCGACGCTCGGGTCCGACAACTGGTACGGCTCCTGCGCCACGACCAGATCCTGGTTCTCGCCCAATCCATCGAGCAAGCCGCGCAAGAGGTCCTTTCCGAGATCGTCGTTCTGGTAGAGAACGCCGATCTTGGCCTTCGGCTGCGCCTTCGTGATGTAGGTCGCGAGAATGCGGCCTTCGGCACTGTAATTGACCTGATGGCTCATGCTCCACGGAAACTGCTTCGGCATATTGAAATTGCCGGCACCCGAAAGCACGAAAAGCTGCGGCACTTTCTTGCTGTTGAGATATTTTTGTACGGCAAGACTCGTCGGCGTGCCGACCGAACTGACGATGGCAAAAACCTCGTCGCTTTCGACCAGCTTGCGGGTTTGCTCGACCGTCTTCGGCGGACTGTAAGCATCGTCATAACTGATAAAGTTGATTTTCCGGCCGTTCACACCACCCGCTTCGTTGACCATCTTGAAGTAGGCTTGCTCCACCCGCCCCACGAGACCATAGGCAGAAGCCGGGCCGCTATAAGGGTTGGTGTTGCCGATCTTGATCTCGACGTCAGTGACGCCGGGTCCATAAGCCTTCTGGGCCATCGCGGCAGTCGCGCCCGTAACGCTGACGACCCCCGCCAGCACGATCGATAGAACTGATTTCAACTGAATTCTCCTCATAAACATGACAGCCGCCCGCGCAAGCCGGCGGCGTCATGTACAAATCCATCACTTCGGTGTTTAGCCCGCGAGCAACTGCGAAACGCGTTCGAGCGAAACGACGTCCTCGCTCTGGAGGCAATCGAATATCTCGGCCTCCTGCTCGGCATTCGAGATACGGAACGGATCGTCGCGTTCGAGCCGGTGATCGATCACGAGGCGCGCCATCAATAGCCGACGCGCATCCTTGCCGGCGGCACCGAGCCGAGCGCCCTCGCTCGCCATCAACGCGGCGCTGGTCACGTGATAGAGGGACGATGCCGCCTTGCGATATGACGACTCCGCCGCCGGGTCCGCCGCAACCTTATCCACGAACTCCACCGCACGGTCGACCAGCACATTCAATTCGCCACGGAACTGCCCCGGGATCGCAGTCGTATCGAGCCGCGCGTGCAGATCAGTGGCAAGAGCCAGATGCGAGCGCTCCTTGCCGGCGGCGCGCCGCACGATATCGATCGCGTTGACGCTGCTGGTTCCTTCCCACAACACGCCGAGATGGGCGTCACGCACCAGCTTCGCGTTGCTCCAGTCCTCGATGAAACCATTGCCGCCGCGCATTTCCATGGCACCCGTCGCGACCTTCACATTGTCCCGGCACGCGCGGTACTTCACGAGCGGTGTCAGGATACGCAGCGTCTCCACGTCATCGTTGGCCAGCGCCATCGCCGCCGCCGAGCCGACCGACAGCGCCTGTTCCGTCGGCAGGATCAGCTTCAGCAACTGCCGCCGCGCGAGCGCGTGGTCCACGATCCTGCGCCCGAACACGACGCGTGAGTTGGCAACCTGAAGGGCTTCATTGAGGCAGCGTCGCATCATGCCGGCAGCGCGGAAGCCATGCGACAGCCGGCAGAGATTGACCTGATCCATCATCTGCTTCAGGCCGCGTCCAGGTTCGCCGAGAAGGAATGCCGTCACCCCTTCCATGATCGCCTCGCCGGAAGCCATCGAGCGTGAGCCGAGCTTGTCCTTGAGGCGCACCAGCCGATAGCGATTACGGGTCCCGTCATCGAGGGTCCGCGGCATCAGGAACAGGGAAAGGCCAGCGTTTCCTTTGGGCGCATCTTCACAGCGCGCGAGCAGCAACACCACTTCGGAATCGGCGCAAGAGCAGAACCACTTGTCGCCCCACAATTCCCAATGATCGCCGGACCGGCGCGCGGTCAGCGCGCTGCGCGAGATATCCGATCCTCCGGCTTTCTCGGTCATGAACTGTGCGCCACGCAGCAGCCCGTCCATGTCCTGCGTCAGCATGCCGGGTAGATAACGGCGCTTCAGCTCCTCGCTGGCGTAGTTCTGAATGAGCAGCGCGCAGGTATCCGTCGCCGAAACCGGACACAGCAGTCCGAACTCGGATTGAGCGAAAAGATAGTTGAAAGCGTATTTGACCAGCGGCGGAACGATGTCCGCCCAGCCGAGAACGCCCTCGCGCCGCGACATCGCGTGCATTCCGAACTGGCCGTAGGCGATATCCTCCATCCGCCGATAAGCCGGATGATATTCTACCCAATCCTGATCGCGGCCGAACCGGTCGCGATGGTGGAGCACGGGGCCGTGCTTGTCGGCCGTCATCGCGAGTTCGTTGAGAATCCCGCCGCCCAATTGGCCGAGCCGTTCAAGATGCGGCGCGAAATGCGCGAACGCCTCGGGAGACAGATAAAGCTCAAGCAGATCACGAATGGAGCGGTCGATGTCCCAGAAGTTGAGGTTTTGACAATCGTGGGCGATCAGATCGGAACCGGTCTGCTGGGTCCAGTCCCGCCGGGCGGGGATCATATTCATGGCTTCCTCCGTGACTCTTGCCGACAACCTGACCCGCGAAGCGGCTCGTGACAAACGAGTTCTGGGCAAGTATCATTGAGTTTACCTCAATAATACGACGAGCCCGATGCGCCGAATTCCGTCCCTCGCGATGTTGCGCGCCTTCGATGCCGCCGCGCGGCGGCTGCACTTCGCGGAAGCCGCGAGCGAATTGGGACTGACGCCTGGCGCGATCAGCCGGCAGATACAGCAACTCGAGGCCGAACTCGGGGTGAAGCTGTTCGACCGCAACAGCCGGGCCGTCGCATTGACCGACGTCGGCAAGACATATGCCGCGGAGATTGCCAGTGCGCTCGACAGCCTTGCGCAGGCGTCGGACAGAATCCGCGCCGGCCGCCAGCATCGGCCGCTGCGCATCTGCGCCTATCCGACTTTCGCGTTACGATGGCTGATACCGCGATGGCGGGAATTTTCCGATCTGCATCCCGACATCGATCTGCAACTGACGACGTCGCTCGAGCAGGTCGATCCACTGCACGACGGTTTTGATGCCGTGATCCGGTTGATTTTTCCCCATCAATTCGAGAAGAATTCGATCGTTCTCGCGCCACTCGAAATTTTCCCGGTCTGTGGCCCGAACCAGACGCCGAAGATCCGCAAGCCGTCCGACCTGCGGAATCATACGCTGGTCCATACCGCGTCCAGGCCGAACGACTGGCCGCGTTGGCTGCGCGCCGCGGGGCTGGACGAACTGGCGGCGACCAAAACCGGGCCGACATTCGAGAGCCTCAACCTGTCCTATCAAGCCGCCATCGAAGGCGTCGGCATCGCGATGGGGGTCGGTTGTCTGGTCGAGGACGACGTCCGCTTGCGTCGCCTCATCAAACCCCTTCCCCTCACCTTCAGAAGCAAACTCTCGTTCTGCATGATCTTCGCGGGGACGCGAACGCCGGACAGTCGGGTCGCCACCTTGCGGAATTTTCTCGCGGGCCGAAGCCAATCCACAACCGAGATCGCCAAATCGTCAAAGCGAACATAAAATCCCGCCGCAAGGAGCAGCCTCCGCAAGGACCATTTTTTCACGCGCCAGTTCCTCGCGAAGCCCGTATGCTCGGGTCGCTTCCGAACGATCAACTCCAAAGGGCCACACGATGACGCCATCGACCAACAGCCGCTTTCCAGTCCCTTCGCTCAAGCAACTGCCGGACGATATCCGCACGCGGATCGAGGCTGTGCAGGAGAAATCCGGCTTCGTGCCGAACGTCTTTCTGGTCCTGGCCTACCGTCCCGACGAATTCCGCGCCTTCTTCGCCTTTCACGACACGCTGATGGAAAAAGAGAGCGGCCTGTCCAAGGCTGAGCGCGAGATGATCGTAGTCGCCACCAGCAGCGCCAATCAATGCCAGTACTGCGTCGTCGCCCATGGCGCGATCCTGCGCATCCGCGCCAAGAACCCGCTGATCGCCGACCAGATTGCCACCAACTACCGCAAGGCCGACATTACGCCGCGCCAGAAGGCGATGCTCGATTTCGCGATGAAGGTGAGCGCCGAAGCGCAAAAGGTTTCGGAGCACGACTTCACCGAACTCGCCCGGCACGGTTTCAGCAATGACGACATCTGGGATATCGCCGCGATTTCGGCCTTCTTCGGATTGTCGAACCGGATGGCCAATGTCACCAACATGCGCCCCAACGACGAGTTTTATCTGATGGGTCGCATGCCGAAAACATGAGGCGAACGTGGACGTCGTGCTGAGCGAAATCGCCTTGCGTCTCGGGGTCGCGACCGTCGCAGCCGGCGCGGTCGGCCTCAATCGCGACCTGCACGGAAAGCCGATCGGCGTACGTACGCTCGGGCTGGTCGGACTATCCGCGGCTGTCGTGGTGCTACTTGCCGACGGCGGCGTCATTCATACGTCGATGTCGGACGCGACCAGCCGGGTGATCCAGGGCATTCTCACCGGGATCGGCTTCCTCGGCGCGGGCGTCATCGTTCATCACGAGCAAGGCAAGCGCATCCACGGCCTGACCAGCGCCGCCTGCGTCTGGCTCACGGCATGCATCGGTATCGTCTGCGGTGCGGGGCAATGGCGGATCGTGCTGGTCGCGGGCCTGCTGGCGTCCCTCGTGCTATTCGTCGGTCGGCCGATCGAGCGCCTGTTTCATCGCTTCTCTCGCCATCGCGGGAATGACACCCCCGCGACCTCCCTATCCGCCGGCGCGTCCCCCGCCGATCAGCCGGGCACCGGTCCGCACCAGCCCGGCAAGTAAACTGCCTCATTGCTCCGCGCGAGACTGAGCGCCTTTTCGATGGCCTTTTCGAAGTCGCCCGCCACATCCTTCCGTGACAGGCGGCGGCGGAAAAAGTCGGCCCAGAGAAACTCGCTGAACGGCGTGGTGTCCTTGGCGAAGCCGCCGGCCCGACGCAACTCGCCGGCAAGGCTGCGGAACGGATCATCCTTCAAATCCACGACCGATTTCGGGATATCCTTGTAGCGATGACGCACGCCCTTGGCATCGTAAGGATAGACCCAACGGCGACTGTCGAGCACCAGCCAGAACGCGTCGCGATCCACCATCGTGAGATCGGCGATGATGGTGACGAGAATATTCTCCACGCCCTCGTCGTGCAGCGCGCGCGCCAGATGATGATGATCGACGACGTAGTGGTGACCATCCGGACCATGGACCACCGGAATCATATGCCGACCCAAAAGCTCTCCCTGCTTCTTTTTCGACTTATGTTCGCGCCAGCGCCGGCGCTTTTCCTTCACCTCGCGCATCCCGACGGTCATTTGCGTCGGACGTAGCGACAGGATCGGAATCGGATGCAGGATGGGGTCCCGTGTATTGGTCATATCCCAATTTCCTCCTCTGATCTCCGCACGGCGGTCAGAACCTGTGAGTTGTGGGTTCTCGCCGCTGCGATCAAGATCAAGGGGACAATGAAGCCCGGATACCGTTCCATTGTCCACGGGCGGCGGCATTGCTGTCACGCGGTCTTGCTTTGGGTCGCAGCTCCCTCACTGTGCTAGAGTGGTCTAAATCACGCGATGGCAACGGACAGGGACAGAATGAAAGTTCAGGTGCCAGCCCAATCCGAGAACGGCGCGCGCGTGCTCAAATTCACCCCGCGCACCCTTTCGACCGCACCAACGCGACACGGCGGGGCGCATCCGGACACTGATACCGGTCGGCCGGCAGGACATGCCAAACATCGCCACGGCAGCGACCAAGACGACTTCAGACATCGGATGCTGACGAATCTCGCGGCCTTCGTTTTTACAGCGGTCCTGACCGCCGCGGGAATTTGGCTAGCGACCAGCATCGCGGAGTTGCGGCAGACCCAGGATTGCGTCCTGGCAGGGCATCGCAATTGCGCCCCCCTGATTCCATCTCGCGGGGGGCCGGTGTAATCTTAGAATGAGTCATCCCAGATCAGCCTAGGATCAGTGCACGAAACGGGAACTGCCATACCGCCGGCGCCATTGAACTCCGGGCATGGGTCCGATATACGGGCAATCAACTCTGCAAGGCGGCGGGGCATGTCGGGGCGAGCCGCCCTCACTCCGTCATTTCCGCGTTTACCTTCAATCTATCAAAGGCTTAATGATGTCCTCCACATTCGATCAGGTTGCCACCATCATTGCGGAAACCTGCGACATCCCGCGCGATACCATCACGCCCGAAAGTCACGCCATCGATGACCTGGGAATCGACAGCCTGGATTTTCTCGATATCGCTTTCGCGATCGATAAAGCCTTTGGCATCAAGCTGCCGCTGGAGAAGTGGACCCAGGAGGTTAACGACGGCAAGGCGACCACCGAACAGTATTTCGTCTTGAAAAACCTCAGCGCGCGAATCGACGAACTCGTCGCCGCCAAGGGGGCTTAATCGCCGCCCATGGATCTGGCCTATTTCCATCTCATCGACCGCATCACCGACCTCGACCTCGACGCCAAAACCATCGTCGTCGAGGCGCAGGTGCCACAGCACAGTACGATCTTCGAGGGACATTTCCCCGGCTATCCCCTGATGCCCGGCGTGTTGCTCATTGAGGCGATGGCCCAGACCTCGGGCTGGCTGCTGATTGCTTTGATGAAATTCGAGCGCATGCCGTTTCTAGGTGCCGTCAAGGAAGCCAAGATGCGCGTGTTCGTAACGCCCGGCGAGCTGTTGAAGATCGAGGCCACCGTCCTTCACGAAGGCTCTGGCTTCGCTATCACGCAAGCCAAGGTCAGTGTCGACGGCAAACCGAGGTGCAACGCAACCATCACGTTCGGCCACGTCCCCTTCCCGAATCCCGAATTGCGCGGGCACATGGAAACCATGGCCAAGCGCATCGGCTATCCGCAGCAGGCCATGCCTCATGACTGACACCAGCACATCGAAGACGGGGGCGACCGAGGCCTGGATCACAGGTATAGGTCTGGCGACATCGCTGGGCGAAGGTCTTGAGGCAAACTGGGACGGCCTCACGGAACGCCGCATCAATGTCGACGACAAGGGTTTCGCACCCTATTTGGTGCATCCGCTCGCGCCGGTTTCGTTCGACGCGCAGATCCCGAAGAAGGGCGATCAGCGCCAGATGGAAGCCTGGCAGCGCATCGGCACCTATGCCGCGGGCCTCGCGCTGGATTCGGCCGGCATCAAGGGCAATAAGGACATCCTGGCGCGGATGGACATGATCGTCGCCGCTGGCGGCGGCGAACGCGATCTCGCGGTCGACTCGGCGATTCTGAACGCCGAGGCGCAGGGCAATTCCGCACCGGGCTTTCTCAACGAACGTCTGATGAGCGACCTCCGGCCGACGTTGTTTCTGGCGCAATTGTCCAACTTGCTCGCCGGCAACATCGCCATCGTTCATGGCGTCACCGGCTCGTCTCGCACCTTCATGGGCGAGGAAGCCGCCGGCGTGGACGCCGCGCGGATCGCGCTGGCGCGGATTGCCTCCGGGCAAAGCGACATCGCGCTGGTTGGCGCCGCCCACAACGGCGAGCGCAAGGACCTGCTGGTGCTCTACGAATTCGGCGAGTTCAATTTGAAGGACAAGTTCGCGCCGGTCTGGGCACGCGGCAAGGAGAGCGGCTTCGCGCTCGGCTCCGGCGGTGCGTTTCTCGTTATCGAATCGCGCAAGCACGCCGAAGCCCGCGGCGCCAAGCCGTATGCACGGCTTACGCAGGTCGTCGCCGATCGCACCTCGCGAAAGTCCGCCGGCGATGTCACCACCAGCCTTGCCAAGCTGTGGTCTCAGCTCGAAGGAGTCGGCAGCCAGGGCGCGATCATCACCGGCGCGACCGGAGCCGAACCCGCGACCTCCGAGGAGCGTGCCTTCCTGGCGGCGCATCCGGACTTCGCGGTGCGCGCAACCGGCACCAGTTTTGGCCACACCATGGAAACGCAGTTCCCGCTCGGACTCGCGCTGGCTGCGCTGTCGATCTCCAAGGGCAAGCTGTTTCCGCCGAACGATTCCGCCGGCGTCGAGATTGAAATGACCAAGGCCCCGTCCCAGATTGTGGTGACGGGCGCCGGCCACTGGCGCGGTGAAGGCATGGCGCTGGTGGAAGCCGTTCGTTGACCCGCGTAATCGCGGCACAGGTGAGAAGCCACAATCGATTGACGTGAGCCGATCCACGTCAAAACCAATTGGCGAGCGAGGTCTCGCCGTTTATCGGATGGAGCCGCGCAAGCGACCGACGGAGAACATATGTCAGCACCGCGCGATACATTTGGCAGACCGATCGTCGTCGTCACCGGCATGGGCGTCGTGACGTCGCTGGGCGCCGGCAAAAAGGACAATTGGACGAAGCTCACCGCCGGCGAATCCGGCATCCATACCATCACGCGTTTTCCGACCGACGGACTGAAGACCACGATGGCCGGATCAATCGATTTCGTCCCGGTCGATCCGTTCTCATCAACCGACCTGTCGGAGCGGTTGGCCGATCTCGTCACCGAGGAAGCGATTGCGCAGGCCGGCATCGGCAGCAAGGGCGATTTCCCCGGCCCGCTGTTTCTTGCGGTTGCGCCGGTCGAGGTGGAATGGCCGCAGCGCCAGGCGCTCGGCCGCGCCATCGGCAGCGCCACGCCGATCGATTACGATCAGATGCTGCGTGTCTCCGGCGGCGGCAAGTTCACCGACTATCATCGCCGCTTCCTGTTCGGTTCGGTGGCCGATCATCTGGCCGACACCTTCGGCACCAAGGGATCGCCGATCTCTCTGTCGACGGCATGCGCGTCCGGCGCGACCGCGATCCAGCTCGGCGTCGAGGCGATCCGGCGTGGCGAGGCCGATGCCGCGCTGTGCGTCGCGACCGATGGCTCGGTCAATCCGGAAGCCTTGATCCGCTTCTCGCTGCTGTCCGCACTGTCGACGCAAAACGATCCGCCGCAAGGCGCAGCCAAGCCGTTCGCCAAAAACCGTGACGGGTTCGTGATGGCGGAAGGCGCCGGCGCGCTGGTGCTGGAGAGCCTGGAAGCCGCCACCGCGCGCGGCGCGCGCATTCTCGGCGTGCTGGCCGGCTGCGGCGAACTGGCGGATTCATTCCACCGCACCCGCTCCAGCCCCGATGGCAAGCCGATCATCGGCTGCGTACGCAACGCGCTCGCCGATGCCGGACTGGATGCCGACCAGATCGACTACATCAACGCGCACGGCACCGGCACGCCGGAAAACGACAAGATGGAATACCTCGGCATTTCGACCGTGTTCGGCGAGCGAGCAAGCAAGGTCCCGGTATCGTCGAACAAGTCGATGGTCGGACACACGCTGTCCGCCGCCGGCGCTGTGGAAGCGGTGTTCTCGCTGCTGACGCTCGAGCATCAACGCATTCCGCCAACCATCAACTACGACGTTCCCGATCCGGCGATTCCGTTCGACGTGGTGCCGAACACCGCGCGCGACGCCCGCGTCACAACCGTGATGTCGAACTCGTTCGGCTTCGGCGGACAGAATGCGTCGCTGATCATCACCGGCGAGCCGGCCTAAGGTCCAATCCAGCTGCGTTGAATTCGACCGTCGCCTGTCTTTTTGTTCGAGCATGATCTTTTCCGAAAGCCGGTATCCACTTTTCGGGATCATGCTCTAAGTCTCGCGCCGGAGCGCAACGTCACCCGATGCAACGTCTCCTGCTCCGCACCAAGGCCCGGATTCGCGATGCCCTCAAGCCACTCGGCGAGGCGAGCGTCGGCGCGTTGACGGTCGGCCTGCTCCGCACCACGCGTTATTTCGATCCGATCAAGACCGCGAACCTGTTCGGCAAAATCACGCGTCGGATTGGACCGCTGTTTCGCGAGCACAAGATCGGCCGCGCCAATCTCACCGCCGCGTTTCCTGAGAAGTCACCGCAGGAGATCGACACCATTCTCGACGGCGTCTGGGACAATCTTGGGCGCATCGCGGCGGAATTCGCCCACATCGATCACATCTGGGAGCACGATCCGGCGCATCCGGAAGAGAGCCGCGTCGAAATTCTGCCGCGCACGCACGAACTGTTCGCCCAGCTTCGCCTCGACAACAAGCCGGCGCTGATCTTCGCCAGCCACATCGGCAACTGGGAGCTTCCGGCGGTGGCGGCTGTCGCGCATGGCCTCGATGCCGCCGTGCTGTTTCGCCGTCCCAACATCGAGTCCGCCGACCGTGCCATTGAGCAATTGCGATCGGTCAATATGGGGACGCTGATTCCCGCCGGCCGCGATGCGCCGTTCAAACTGGCGCAGGCACTGGAGAACGGCCAGCACGCGGCGATGCTGGTCGATCAGTATTTCACCAATGGCGTCGACGTCACTTTCTTCGGACGCAAGACCAAGGCCAATCCGCTCTTGGCGCGATTGCGCCGGCAGATTGATTGCCCAATCCATGGCGTTCGCATCATCCGCCTGCCCGGTCATCGTTTCCGCGCCGAACTCACCGAAGAGATTCCGCCGGTCCGCGACGCCAAGGGCGACATCGATATTCAGGGCACCATGCAAGCGATTACAACTGTAATCGAAGGCTGGATTCGCGAATATCCCGATCAGTGGCTGTGGCTGCACCGCCGCTGGCGATAGGCTGCGGGGAAAGGCACTTTGACTGTCATGCCCGGCCCTGTGCCGGGCATCCACGTCTTAAGGGCTCCGCAGGTCCAAAGACGTGGATGGCCGGGACGAGCCCGGCCATGACGAGTTATCGATTCTACCTAAACGAAACCTGCTCCAGATAACCTCACCGGCCCGTCTTCACCCGCGTCCATAGCCGGTTGATGATGCGCTGTGTCGCCGGATCGCGCGCGGTGATGATGTAGAGGCGGCTCATGGTCGCCTCGTCCGGATACACCGTCTTGTCGTTCAGCACCTTCGGATCGATCAGCTTCTGGCTGGCGAGATTGCCGTTGGCGTAGGAGAGGAAGCTGGAATTCCTCGCCGCCACCTCGGGCCGCAGCAGGTAATCGATCAACGCATAGGCTTCCGACACGTTCTTCGCATCGGCCGGGATCGCCAGATTGTCGAAAAACATCTGCGCGCCCTCCTTCGGGATCGCGTACCCGATCTCGACGCCGTTGTTGGCTTCCGCCGCGCGCTTCTGCGCCTGCTTGATATCGCCAGACCAGCCAACCACGAGACAAATCTCACCGGTCGCCAGTGCGTTGAGATATTCCGACGAATGAAACTTGCGGACCGAGGAACGGACCTGCCCGATCAGCGCAGCGGCCTTCTCGAGATCGGCCTGTTTGGTGGAGTTCGGATCGAGGCCGAGATAATTCAGCGCTGCCGGCAGGATGTCGTCGGCGGAATCCAGCATCTGCACGCCGCAGTCCTTGAACTTGGCGAGACTGGCCGGATCAAACACCAGACTCCACGACGTCACCTGCGCGTCCGTACCGAGAATTTTGTGCAACGACTTGACGTTATAGCCAATACCGGTGGTGCCCCACATGTAGTTCACCGCGTGGGCATTGTCGGGATCGTACACGGCCAGCCTGCGTGTCACTTCCGGCCACATGTTGGCGAGGTTCGGCAGCTTGGATTTGTCGAGCTTCTGGAAAATATTCGCGCCGATCTGGCGCTGAAGGAAGTAAGCGCTCGGCACCACCAGATCGTAACCGGACTTGCCGGCGAGCAGTCGCGTCTCAAGAGTTTCGTTGGCGTCAAACGTGTCGTAGACAACCTTGATGCCGGTTTCCTTGGTGAAGTCGTCGAGCACGCCGGGCGCGACATAGTTCGACCAATTGTAGAAGTGGACGGTTCGCTGTTGCGCTTGCGCCGCCGTCACTCCAATCGCCACGGCCGTAAGGCCAGCCAGCCATCGCACCAGGTTTCGTGCCGCCAATCACACCTCCTTATCGATGTATGGCATCCGACAATCGTTCGAGCGCGGCATCCAGCGTGGCGTCGTTCTTCGAAAAACAGAAACGCACCACCGATGTCACCGCGTTGACTTCATAAAAGGCCGACACCGGGATCGCCGCAACCTTATGCTCGGTCACAATCCGGCGACAGAACGCCTCATCCGTCTCGTTCAAACCAAGCGCTGACAGGTCGACGGTGAGGAAATACGTGCCCTGCGATGGCAGCACCGGGAATCCGAGGCTGGTCAGCCCCGCCGTGAGACGATCGCGGCTGCGCGCGAGTTCGCTCCGCATCCCGTGAAAGAACGCATCGGGTTTGCCGAGACCATAAGCCACCGCAACCTGAAGGTTCGGCGCCGTCGTGAAAGTGAGAAACTGATGCACCTTGGCGGCAACGCGTAACAGCGGCGGCGCCGCACAGACAAAGCCGATCTTCCACCCGGTCAGCCCAAAGATCTTGCCCGCCGAGCCGATCTTGAGCGTGCGATCGCGCATTCCCGGTATCGCGATCAGCGGAATGTGCTCGCGGCCGTCGAAAACGATATGCTCCCAGACTTCGTCGCAGATCGCGATGGCATCGAATTCCTGGCAGAAGCGCGCCAGCAGTTCGAGGTCTTCGCGCGGATACACCACCGCCGCCGGATTCAATGGATTGTTGAACACCACCGCCTTGGTCTTGTGGCTAAAGACCTCGCGCAGCATTTCTTCGTTGAGCCGCCAACCTGGCGGCTGCAAGCGGACCAGCCGCGGAATGCCACCCGCTTGCCGGATGATCGGCAGATAGGAATCGTACATCGGCTGAAACAGCACGACCTCGTCGCCCGGCTCGATCACCGCGAGCAGCGAACTGGTCAACGCCTCGGTGCCGCCCGAGGTCACCATCACCTCGGTCATCGGATCGAGATTGAGACCATGCCAGTGCGCATAATGCGTGGCGATGGCCTGCCGCAATTCCGGAATGCCCATCATCGACGGATACTGATTGTAACCGTCCACCACGGCATCCGCCGCCGCGCGGCGAATATCCTCCGGCCCCGGGGCGTCCGGAAATCCCTGACCGAGGTTGATGGCGTTGTTGTCGCGGGCAAGCTGCGACATGGCTTCGAAGACAGTGACCGGCAAGCCGGCAAAAACCTGGTTCATGATAACGTCAGCCGCCCACCCGCACCGGCAGCCCGGCCGCCTTCCAGGCGATCATCCCGCCCGCGAGATGCTTGTCGTGGGGAAAGCCGGCGGCCTGGATCGCGTGCGATATCTTCGCGGAGCGGTTGCCAGAGCGGCAGGCGAACACCAGTTCCCGGCCCTGCAAGTCGGGAATATCGGAGGGATCGAAGGTCGACAGCGGCAGCACCACGGCATCCGGATAGGCCTCGACCGCCACCTCGTTGGGCTCACGGACGTCGACCAGAAGATATCGGCCCTCCTCGACCCCTTTCGCCACCTCAAGCGGCGTCAAATCCTGCACCGTGATATTCCGATCGGACACCAAACTCTCCTCGCCGAATTGCCGCCGGGCGCTCGCCGGCGGGCCAAACTCGCCCCTCGCGCGCTGAAAATCAAGCGCCTGTACACTGTCCGCCAAGCCGGAAACCCGACATCCCGCCGGAGATCAGATCGTCACTTGTTCAAATCGTCACCTGGGTGCCGACTTCGACGACGCGGCCGGTGGGGATCTGGAAGTAGTCGGTGGCATCGTTGGCGGTGCGACTCAGCGCAATAAACAGGTGATCCTGCCAGCGCGGCATGTCGGAATTGGCTGCTGGCCGCAACGCCCGCCGCGACAGGAAGAACGATGTCGACATGATGTCGAATTGCCAACCCAGCTTGCGCGCCACCGCCAGGGCTTTCGGCACGTTGGGCGACTCCATGAACCCGAAGCGCAGCCTCACTTTTGAAAAGGTGGGGCTAATGTTTTCAAGCTGAACCCGCTCGGTTGGATCGATGCGTGGCGACGGCATCACCTGAATGGTAAGAATGACGTTCTTCTCATGAAGCACCTTGTAGTGCTTCAGGCTGTGCATCAGTGCGGTCGGCGCACTGGACGGATCGCTGGTCAAAAACACCGCCGTGCCCGGCACCCGCTGCGGCGGCCGCTTTTCCAGCATCGCGACCAGATCGCTCAGCGGAAACTCCAGCTTCCGCGACTTTGCGAACAGCAGCCGACTGCCGCGACGCCATGTCAGCATCACCGTCATCACCAGCGCGCCCAGCGCCAGCGGCACCCATCCACCTTCGAACACTTTCAACAGATTTGCGGCGAGGAAGGTCAGATCGAGGAACAGGAATGGCGCAATCAGGAGCCCGGCCGCGACCGCCGACCAGCGCCAGACTTTCCAGACCACCACGAAGCCCATCATCGCAGTCACAACCATCGTCCCGGTCACCGCGATGCCATAGGCCGATGCCAGCGCGCTCGACGAGCGGAACAGGAACACCAAGAGTATCACCGCGATCAACAGCAGCATGTTGACCCGGGGGATGTAGATCTGTCCCGAATGTGCCTCCGACGTGTGGCGGATCTCGAAGCGCGGCAGCAAGCCAAGCTGGATCGCCTGCCGCGTCAGCGAATAGGCGCCGGTGATCACGGCCTGGCTCGCAATCACTGTGGCAATCGTGGCAAGGCACACCATCGGCAGCAGTGCCCATGAGGGGAACATCAGAAAGAACGGATTTTCGATGGCCTTCGCGTTGGTCAGCAGCAGTGCGCCCTGCCCGAGATAGTTCATTACCAGCGCCGGAAGCACCAGCACCAGCCACGCGATCCGGATCGGGCGTTTTCCAAAATGCCCGAGGTCGGCATAAAGCGCCTCAGCACCAGTGACGGCCAGGAACACGGCGCCCAGCGTGACGAAGCCGATGACACCGTGATGGAGCATGAACGTCACGGCGTAAAGCGGATTGAAGGCTGCCAACACCTGAGGATACGCGACAATGCGGGGAATGGCGCCGATCGCGATCGCCGCGAACCACAAACACATCATCGGCCCAAAAAAGGCCGCCACCCGCGCGGTGCCGCGCGATTGCACGGCGAACAGGACGATGAGTATCAGCGCGGTCGCCGGAACGGCATACGGCTCGAACGCGGAGGTCACGACGGTCATGCCCTCCACCGCCGACAGCACCGACACCGCCGGCGTGATTACCGCATCGCCATAGAACAATGCGCCGCCGACAATGCCGAGCAAAATGATCCTGCCCGCGTTGCCCGCCATGGCGCGTTGCGCGAGCGCCATCAGCGCCAGCGTCCCGCCCTCGCCATTGTTATCGGCGCGCAGGAAAATGACGACATACTTCAGCGTCACCACCAGGATCAGTGCCCACAGGATCAACGACAGCACACCGAACACGGCTACCGGCGCGACGTTGCTGGCCGTTCCCCCGGCCGCTGTCATGGCCTCGCGGAAAGCATAGATGGGACTGGTGCCGATATCGCCGTAGACGACCCCGATGCTCCCCAGCATCAGCGTCGGAAAACTCACGGCTGAATGGCTTTGTTCATCCTTCCCGGTGGTCAGATCGGCAGGTGCGGCAGCTTCGGTCGACATGGAATGCGCGCCTCGAAACGCTCGTTGTACAATGGCCCGTCAGATCGTCACCTGCGTACCGACCTCAACGACACGACCGGTCGGAATCTGGAAGTAGTCAGTGGCATCGTTTGCCGAACGACTGAGCATGATAAACAGCCGGTCCTGCCAGCGCGGCATTTCGGATTTCGCTGCCGTCTTGAGCGAGCGACGCGAGACGAAGAACGACGTGGACATGATGTCGAACTGCCAGCCGAGCTTGCGGGCGATGCCCAGCGCACGCGGCACGTTCGGCGATTCCATGAATCCGAAGCGCAGCCGCACCGTCGCGAATTTCTCGCTGATACTCTCCATGTGAACGCGCTCCAGCGGATCGACCCGCGGCGTCTGCGCCGTCTCGATGGTGAGGATGACATTGTGCTCGTGCAGCACCTTGTTGTGCTTGAGATTGTGTAGAAGAGCGGTCGGCACGAAATTGGGATCGCTGGTGAGGAACACCGCCGTTCCCTTCACCACATGCGGCGGACGCTTCTCAAGACTCTTGATCAGGTCCAGCAATGGCACTTCGGTTCGTCGGGTTTTCTCGATCAGCAGCGCGGCGCCACGACGCCATGTCCAGATCACCACAACCATCAGGATTCCGAACAGCATCGGCACCCAAGCGCCTTCCAAAAGTTTCAGAAGGTTGGCACTGAAGAATGCGACGTCCACCACCACCAGCGGAAACACCAGCGCCGCTGCGGTGGCCGCGCGCCAGTTCCACAATTTCCACACCACGACGAAGCCCATGATGCCGTCGGCGACCATGGTGGTGGAGACGGCGATGCCGTAAGCCGACGCCAGCCCGCTCGAGGTCCGAAACAACCCGACCAGCAGCAGCACGCCAACCAGCAGCAGCAAGTTAACACGCGGCAGATAAATCTGGCCGGCATGGGTTTCGGAGGTGTAGCGCACCTCGAAGCGCGGCAGGAGGCCGAGCTGCACGGCCTGGCTGATCAGCGAATAAGCACCCGTGATCACCGCCTGGCTCGCGATCACCGTCGCGGCGGTCGCAAGCAGCACCAGCGGCAAAAGCAACGGCGCCGGCGCTAGGCGGAAGAAGGGGTTCTCGATTGCTTCCGGATGGGCGAGGATCAGCGCCCCCTGCCCGAAATAGTTCAGAAGCAACGCCGGCAGCACCAGATAGAACCACGCGCACTGAATCGGCTGCCGGCCGAAATGGCCGAGATCGGCGTAGAGCGCCTCGCCTCCGGTCACCGACAGAAAGACCAACCCCATGATCACGAGGCCGATCATGCCGTGATTGAGCAGGAAGTGAATCGCGTACCACGGATTGACCGCGAGCAGCACCGTCGGGTCTTCGTGAATGTGCAGCATGCCGAAAACGGCGATGGTCACGAACCACAACGCCATCACGGGGCCGAATGCCGACGCCACACGCGCCGTGCCGCGGCTCTGCACCGAAAACAGCAAAACGAGGATCACCAGCGTCAGCGGGACCACGTAGTTGTCAAGCGCGGGGGTCGCCAGCTTCAAACCTTCGACGGCGGAAAGCACCGAGATCGCCGGGGTGATCATCGAGTCGCCGATAAACATCGACGCGCCAACCACGCCCAGCGCCAGCAGGAACCAGCTTCGCCGCCCGAGCGCCCGTTGCCCGAGCGCCATCAATGACAGGGTTCCACCCTCGCCGTTGTTGTCGGCCCGCAGCAGCAGCAGAACATATTTGGCGGTAACGACGATAAACAGCGACCAGAGGATCAGGGACAGCACGCCGAGCACAATGGCCGGCGTGACCGCGCCCTTCTGCGCCGCGTGACTGACCGCCTCGCGGAATGCGTACAGCGGCGAAGTTCCGATGTCGCCGAAAACTACCCCGATACTTCCGAGTGTCAGTGCCCAAAAACCGGCGGTGACCGGGGGCTCACCAGCAGCCTCGGGCGATGTTTCGCTCGCAGTCATGACCAAGGAAAACGCTCTATCGGGTTGGGGTCCGGGCTAATGAAGCACACTGTGCGCGACGTCAAGTCGCCGACGGTCATATGCTCGGTTTCGACCGCAATGGGAGAATATCTCAAAGGAGAGCGCTAAAAAAGGAGTTGACACCCCGGAAGGGCCCATTGGGGGCACGGCACACAGGTCAAATCGAACCTTCAGGGTTTCAGGTTGGGCGGCAGCGGCGGGTCCTCGCGCATCAGCGTAATCGTCACGCGGCGATTGGCGGCGAGCGAGGGATCGTCCGGAAACAACGGCTGGCTGTCGGCCTTGCCCGATACCGCGAAGATATGGCTCGCCGGCAATCCCTCGCGTTCCAGAATCTGCCGCACCGCGTTGGCACGATCCGCCGACAGATCGAAGGCATCATAATCGCCGCGCGTCGGCACGTAACCCGACGCGGTATGGCCGACGATCGAGACGCGGAGCGGCGTGGCCTTCAATGGTGCCGCGAGCCGTTGCAACAACAACCGCGTCCGCTCGTAAGGCACCTTGGAATTCTCGGCGAACATCGAGCGGCCGTCCTGATCGACGATCTCGAGATTGAGCCCCTGCTTCGTTTCCTCGAACATCACATGCTTGGAGATTTCCGCCAGCTCCGGCATGTCCTGCAACGCCTGGCGTAACGATGCCGAGGCGAGCGCGAATTCGCGATCGGTCTTCAGGTGCGCGCCTTGAATCCTGTTGCGCTCCTGTTCGTCCGGGGTCGGCGTATTGGAGGCTTCGTCCGGTGGGATGTGATCGACGTTTTTCAGTTTCGGGCGCGTCGGCAGGCCGTCGGATTCGATCATGCCCGAGAAACGCGACTCGGTTTGCACGCCGAACGCATCGCGCATCGAGCCCGCGACGATCTTGAGCTTCTGTTGATCCTGATTGGAGAACGCGACGAGCATCACGAAGAAGCTCATCATCAGGCCCATCAGGTCGGCGAAGGTGACGAACCAGCCGTGACCTCCACCGTGAGCATCGCCGCGTTTTTTCTTGGCCATGACGTTCGCTCAGCTTCCCGATTCGCGTCAGGCCGGCACGGTCTCGCCGTCTTCGTGGCGATGCTTTTCCGGCAGGTAGGCGAGCAGCATTTCGCGCACCAAGGTCGGGCTCTTGGAATCCCGGATCATCAGGATGCCGTCGATGATCAGGGTGCGGTTGGTTTCCTCGTCGAGCAGCTTGCCGTGCAGCTTGTCGGCGATGGGAAGACAGAACAGGTTGGCGACCAGCGCGCCATACAACGTCGCGAGCAGCGCCGTCGCCATGAACGGGCCGAGCTTCGAGGGGTCGGTCATGTTGGCGAACATCTGCACCATGCCGATCAGCGTGCCGATCATACCGAAGGCCGGTGCGCAATCGCCGATGGCGCGATAGATCTTGCCACCCTCGTCGAGGTGCATCAGAAAATTGTCACGATCGCGCTCAAGGTTGTCGCGGATGAATTCGAGATCGTAACCGTCTGCGACGTAACGAATTCCCTTCGCAAGAAACGGATCGGCGGCCTCGATCTTTTCCAGCCCTACCGGCCCCTGCTTGCGGGCGACTTCGGCAATGCTCGCCAGTTCGTCGACGAGGTCACGGGCCGACAGCCGGCTCATTGTGAAAGCGAATTTGGCGCCGAGCGGCAGGCCGTGGAGAATGGCGCTGAGCGGAAAGCGGATCAGGGTCGCAGCGATCGAACCGCCGAAGATGATGATCATCGCATGTTCGCTGATGAACATGTGCAGATCGCCGCCCATGAAGATCATCAGCATGATGACGATGGTGCCGAAAATCAGGCCAACGCCAGTGGTGATATCCATGGAGAACTCCGACGCACGCAACACACCGCCCTTGCGGCGGCGCGACTCCTTCTGAGCCGACCGAGACCCTACCGGGTGTGCGATTAAAGACGCGTAAAGGTTAAGCGCATTTGGAACCGGTCCGGGCGTGGCTGTGGCGCCACTCCCCTTTCACAACCTGCGCGGCAAGGAAAAATGCCTGCCAAACAAGCGCGTGCGCTGTTAACGCAGCGCTAACCACGTCGCAGCCGCGTAGCGCGGGCGGATCGGCTAGTGGATTTCGGATGAGCGCTTCAGCGCGTCGCGCAGTGCGTCCAGCGTAAAGCTCTCGCTCCGCGCGATGGCGAGAATCGGCTCCTCGCGCCGGCCGCACAGTTCGGCGGCCTCCGGCAGCCTTTCCGCGACCTCATGCGGGATCACTACCGCACCATGGCGATCGGCGTGAATCAGATCATCCGAGCGTACCGTCATCCCGGCAACCCGCACCTCGCCGGCGAAGCGGGTGACGTGGACATGCGCATGCGACGGACCAATGGAGCCGGCCAGCGCCTGAAAGCCGGGCGCCCACTGCGGAATATCCCGTATCGAACCGTCGGTAACCACGCCGAGGCAGCCCAGCGCCTTGTGCACGGCGCTGTTCACCTCCCCCCAGAACGCGCCGAACCCGGCCTCCGTCCCGTCGAGGTCCTGAATGACGCTGACCCGCGGACCCGTGCCCTGCCCGACATATTCGTAATAGGCTAGCCGCTGCGCCTGCTGCTCCGCCGGAGACAGGCTTGACGGCCCGGTGGCGCGAATGGTCGCGGTGCGCGCATAACCGACGATCGGCGGCAGATCCGGAAACGGACAAACCAGCGGCCGCGTGGTGAAGCCGTTGAGGCGCCGCCCCGGCGCCACGACTTCCATCGCATTACAGATCGTCGGGGTATCGTATTTCGCCAGTGCCGCGAGAATATCCACGGACAACGGTTGATGCGCGTGATCGGTCACGTCTTCTTCTCCGTCTTGTTCTGGCGGCGAAATTGCCCCGTCTCGATGCCTTAATTCAAATGCGTCGGCCGGTTGTCCTGGTCGGAATGGCGATCCCCCGAAACATACCCTCCAGTGGGCGCGGCTCTGGTGTCGCCGGCCGCTTGCGTACGGCTGACGAAGTCCCGCTGCTGATCGCGATAGGACTTCCAGCCGAGCGGCAGGCTAAGCAAATAAACAACCGAGCCGACCGACAGGATTTGCCACGGATAGGCGATCAGAAGCGCTACGAACAACACCGCCGAGACGAACGCCGGCAGCACCATCTCCGGCGGCACGCGCCAACGCACGGACTTGCCGGAGAACACCGGCAACCGCGAGACCATCAGGAATGCGATCAGCACGGTGTAGAACGCGGTCAAGGTCGCCGGCGGCATCGGTACACCGAGGAAACCGAGATAGACCGGCAGCAACACCGTGAGCGCGCCGGCGGGCGCTGGCACACCGGTAAAGAAGTTGCCAGCGAACGGATATTTGCTCGGCTCGTCGATCGCCGCGTTGAAGCGCGCCAATCGCAGGCTGCCGCTGATGGCGAAGACCATCGCCGCGATCCAGCCGACATTATTCAGGTCATGCAACTGCCAGAAATAGAGGATGAGGCCAGGCGCCACGCCGAAATTGACGAAATCAGCAAGGCTGTCGAGTTCCGCGCCGAACCGCGACTGCCCCTTGATCAGGCGCGCCACCCTGCCATCGACGCCGTCCAGAACAGCGGCAAAGACGATGGCGGCCACCGCCAGCTCCATCCGTCCTTCAGTCGCCAGTCGAATGGCGGTCAGGCCGGCGCAGATCGCCAGCAACGTAATGACGTTGGGCACCAACATTCGCACCGGAACCGGCCGGAACCGCCGGCGGCGCAGTTCGGGATATTCGGGATCGTCTGATGTGCGCATGCCGTCAATATAGCAACCACACGCGGGTTCCGCCATGCGCCAGTGGCTTGGCACGTAATGCTTTCGGCCAATCCGTCAGGCGAAAACCACTACCGACGGAGACGATCAGTGTGTGCGGAAGGTTGCTTCTCCGGTATTGGGCAGGAGATCCGCCAGCACCGTTTCGCCCGCCACCGCCGTCTGCCCCACTGCGACCAGCGCACGGGTGCCTTCGGGCAGGTAGACGTCCAGCCGCGAGCCGAAGCGGATCAAGCCAAACCGCTCGCCCGTCCCGAGCAGTTGTCCCTCGCGCACGAACGACACGATGCGGCGGGCCACCAGGCCCGCGATCTGCACCACGCCAATGCGGCCGGATGGCGTCGAGATCACCAGCCCGTTGCGCTCGTTGTCCTCGCTTGCCTTGTCGAGTTCGGCATTGATGAATTTGCCCGGCCGGTAGGCGATACGGTCGATCCGCCCCGCCACCGGAGCGCGGTTCACATGGCAGTTGAACACGCTCATGAAGATCGACACCCGCAGCAGCGGCTTGTCGCCCAGCCCGAGTTCAGCAGGCGGCACCGCCGGCGCGACCATCGAGACGCGGCCATCGGCAGGCGACACCACGAGCCCTTCCCGCACCGGCGTCACCCGGACCGGATCGCGGAAGAATAGCGCGCACCAGATGGTCAGCAAGGTTCCGATCCAGCCAAGCGGCGTCCATATCCAGAACAGGATCAGGCTTGCCAGCGCGAAACCGCCGATGAAGGGATAACCCTCCGGATGGATCGGCGGGATCTGCGCGCGGATGGAATGGGCAATCGACATCAGCTCTCTCGAATCCGGTTCTGTTCAGGGGACCATATCACGCGGCGTGATCATTCCGCAGCCGCCGTAACCACATCATCGTCATCGTCGGCTCGTGGCGGCCGTCGATTCGGGGCTTCGCCCTCGTCCGCCACCTGCGCCAGCCGCTCGCGTGCCTGCTCGGCCTCGCGTTGCCGGTTCCACATGCTGGCATAGAGGCCGCTCTGCGCCAGCAGCTCGGCGTGGGTGCCGCGCTCGACGATGCGCCCGCGATCCAGCACGATGATCTCGTCGGCGCCGACGATAGTGGATAGGCGATGCGCGATCACCAGCGAGGTGCGACCGCGCGAGACGCCTTCCAGCGCGTCCTGAATCTCGCGTTCGGTATGGCTGTCGAGCGCCGAGGTGGCTTCGTCGAGCACCAGGATCGGCGGCCCCTTGAGAATGGTACGGGCAATCGCCACGCGCTGCTTCTCGCCGCCGGAGAGCTTTAAGCCGCGCTCGCCCACCTCGGTTTCATAACCCTGCGGCGAGCGGCGGATGAACGCATCGATCTGCGCCAGCCGCGCCGCCTCCTCCACCTCCGCGTCGGTGGCCTCCCAGCGCCCATAACGGATGTTGTAGCGAATGGTGTCGTTGAACAGCACGGTGTCCTGCGGCACCATGCCGATGGACGCGCGCAGCGAGCTTTGTGTCACGTTACGGATGTCCTGCCCGTCGATCAGGATGCGGCCGCCGGACACCTCATAGAGCCGGAACAGCAGCCGCGAGATGGTGGACTTGCCCGCACCCGACGGGCCGACGATCGCCACCGTCTTGCCGGCTGGCACTTCGAAGCTCAGTCCTTGCAGGATCTTTCGCTCCGGATCGTAGGCGAAATGCACGTCGTCGAATTGCACGCGTCCGCTGGTGACCATCAACGCCTGAGCACCAGGCAGATCCTTCACTTCAGGGCTGCGCGCGAGCATGCCGAACATCTTCTCGATGTCGATCACCGCCTGCTTGATCTCGCGATAGACCATGCCCATGAAATTCAGCGGCTGATAGAGCTGGATCATCATGGCGTTGATCATGACGAAATCGCCGACGGTATTGGTGCCGTTGCGTACGCCGATGGCGCACATCAGCATCGTTGCCGTCAGACCGAGGGTGAAGATGACGTTCTGCCCGATGTTGAGCACCGCCAGCGAGGTGTAGGTCTTGACGCTGGCACGCTCGTAACGCTCCATCGAGCGATCGTAACGCGTCGCCTCGCGCGCCTCGGCGCTGAAATATTTCACCGTTTCGTAGTTGAGCAGCGAATCGATGGCTTTGGTATTCGCCTCGGTGTCGGAGTCGTTCATCCGACGGCGGATATCGATGCGCCACTCGGTCGCGACATAGGTGAACCACATGTAGATCACCACCGTGATCAGCGTCACCAGCACGTAGCGCCAGTCGAATTGCCACAGCAGCACGGCGGTCAGCAGCGTCACCTCGACGATGGTGGGCACCAGTTGCAGAATCACCATGCGCACGATGACTTCGATGCCGAGGCGTCCGCGCTCAAGCACGCGCGTCAACCCACCGGTGCGGCGCTCAAGATGGAAGCGCAGCGACAGTTCATGCATGTGCACGAAGGTCAGATAGGCCAGCCGCCGCACCGCGTGCATCGCCACCTTGGCGAAGATGCCGTCGCGCCACTGCGTCAGCAGCGCCATCAGGATGCGCCCGGCGCCGTAAGTCGCGGTCATCAAGAGCGGCGACGCGATCAGCCACAGCAACCAGTTCGACGGCTGCACCGGCGCGGTATCGGCGCCGGTCAGCGCATCGATCGCCCATTTGAACGTGAACGGCACCGACAGCGTGGCGAGCTTCGCCAGCAACAGCAGCACCAGCGACCACACCACGCGCCACTTCAGGTCGGCGCGATCGCCCGGCCAGATATGCGGCCAGAGGTTCACCAGCGTCCGGACCAACGACGCGCCCGCGGCGGCATCCGCAGGGGCTTGCGACGACGCCTCAGTTTTGGACGTGGGATGCGTGGAAACCATTCGTAAGCCCGACGCAAACGGCGGCAAGCCTTGCCGCCGCCGTTTGCCAAAAGAGTTTGCAATCGTGGTGTCATATAGAGGGTTTGCGTGCCGGCCGCACCCTCGCCGGTGGATTCTTTTACCACTCGCACCGGTTGACGCGGTTTTGACCCCGCGTTAGCCGGCCCGACCGGCTTCCGGCCGTTCCCCGTCTTGACGCTGTCATGGGCCGATGCCACATGAATCGCATGACAGATATCAAAACCGTCTGCGTCTATTGCGGCTCAGGCCCCGGTACCAATCCCCACTTCGTCGAAGCAGCTCAAGCGTTCGGGAAGGCCCTTGCCGAGAACGGCGTCGGCCTCGTCTATGGTGGCGGCTCGATCGGCCTGATGGGCGCGGTCGCGGCGGCGACGCTGGAGCACGGCGGCCAGGTCACCGGCATCATTCCAGATTTCCTGGTGAAGCGCGAACATGCGATGACCGGCGCCCAGGAAATGATCGTCACCCACGACATGCACGAGCGCAAGCGGCTGATGTTCGAGCGCTCCGATGCATTCGTCGCGCTGCCCGGCGGCATCGGCACGCTGGAAGAGCTGGTCGAGCAACTGACGTGGCAACAGCTTGGTCGCCACAGCAAGCCGATCCTGCTCGCGAACGTCGACGGCTTCTGGGAGCCGCTGATGGACCTGCTCGCGCACATGCGCTCGACGGCCTTCATCCGTCCGACATTGTCGGTGGACATCCTGAAGGCGGAACGGGTCGAAGACATCCTGCCCAGGCTGCGTGCTGCCGCGGCGCAGGTGCCTGAAGCCGACAAGCAACTCACGCCGAGCGTCGCGCACCGCCTGTAAGTGCTGACCGCGCGCCTTCGCACGGCATTGCCGGGCGAAATGAGGCCAGCCATTTCCTGTTGCCTCACGCGTCACTCATGTCTCATGATGAGAGGCTACGGCCTCGTGGGGCAGGTCCAGTCGCGACGGACACGCATCACGTCCCCAAGTGACAAAAGTTCGAAGTTTGCGGAGGATCGATGATGCTACGTCGCACGATGACGCACCTGAGATTTTGCCTCGTGCTTGGCGCGGCCGTTGCCTGCGCCGCACCGGCGAGTGCCCAATCGCTGCCCTCCACCAATCCTGATGAATTGCCGCAACTGCGCCCTGGCGTGGTGGCCGGCTACATTCCGCGCGATAAGCTGATCGACAGTCTCACCTTGCTACCTGCCCCGCCCGAGGCAGGATCGGAAGCGCAAGCCAGCGACGATGCCGCGCGGCGCGCCGCGATCGCGGTCCGGAAAACGGCGCGCTGGAAGCTCGCCGCGCGCGATGCCGATTATACCTCGCCAAAATCCGTCGACGCCTTTGCCTGCACGATCGGCATCACCATCTCGCCGACCGCCACACCGCATCTCAACATGCTGCTGCGACGCACGCTGGTCGATGCCGGTCTCGCCACCTACAAGGCGAAGATCAAATACAACAGGACGCGGCCGTTCGTTGCAGCCAACGACAACACCACCTGTTATCCCAAGGACGAGGAAATGCTGCGCAAGGACGGCTCCTATCCGTCCGGACACTCGGCTTACGGTTGGGCGTGGGCGCTGATCCTCGCGGAAATGGTACCGGACAAAGCCGACGCGATCATTCAGCGCGGCTATCAGTTCGGCCAGAACCGCATTGTCTGCGGCGTGCATTGGCAGAGCGACGTCAACGCCGGCCGCATAGTGGCGGCCGCGGTGGTGGCCCAGCTTCACACCAATGCCGATTTCAAGGCACAGTTCGGCGCGGCGCAGAAGGAAGTGGAGGCGGCGCTTGCGAACAACCCGACGCCCGACTGTGCGCTCGAACGCGAAGCGGCGGCGCAGTAGCAATCCGGGCGGGTGAGCGAAGCGATACGAGTTTGTTCACAGCGTTTCTGTTCGCATAAACCGTAATCTTGCGAGCCTCAGCTCTGAGGAAACGTCACCGCTTCGATTCGGTTGCCGTCGGTATCGACGACGAACGCCGCATAATAACGCACGCGATCGTGCGGCCGCAGCGAGGGCGCGCTTTCCGACATCGCGCCGGCCGCCACCGCTGCGGCATGAAAGGCGTCGATCTCGGCCGTCGTCTTGGCGCGCAGCGCGACGTGCGCACCGCTATCGGTCGGCAACCGCGCCATGCCGTCGCGCAGATTGATCCAGATTTCCGGATAGCTTTTGCCGAAACCGACCATTTTTTCACGCGTCACGAGTTTGGTCAGACCGAGCGGCGCGAACACGCGCTCATAGAACGCGACGGCACGCACAAGATCGCTGACCGCAAGCGAAACGTGATCGATCATTGTCGCCCACCTCTCCAGCTTCCGTTAGTGCATGATGCACTGAACATGATCGGTCATGCCCGGGTTCGTCCAGGGTATGACGATGATGGTGCTTCGATCTCGATTCATCCCGCCCTACACCGGAGCGTTCGACTTCACCAGCTTGTAGACCACCGAATCCATCAGCGCCTGGAATGAGGCATCGATGACGTTCGCCGACACACCGATGGTGGTCCAGCGGTCGCCCAATTCGTCCTCGCTCTCTATCAGCACCCGCGTGATCGCCTCGGTGCCGCCATTGAGGATACGCACACGATAGTCCGTGAGCTTCAATCCCTCGATATGCTTCTGGTACTTGCCGATATCCTTGCGCAACGCGACGTCGAGCGCGTTGACGGGTCCGTTGCCTTCCGCCGCCGAGATGGTGGTCTCGCCGCCGACATCGACCTTGACCACCGCCATTGCCACCGTGACGCGCCGACCCATCGCGTTGTAACGCTGCTCGACATTGACGTCGAACTGCTCGACGCGGAAATATTCCGGCACCTTGCCCAGCGTGCGCCGCGCCAGCAGGTCGAACGAGGCATTGGCGGACTCGTAAGCGTAGCCGGCAGCCTCGCGCGACTTCATCTCGTCGATCAGGCGATTGAGCTTCGGATCGTTCTTGTCGAACGGAATGCCGGCCTTCTCCAGCTCAGCGATCACGTTGGAGCGCCCGGCCTGATCCGACACCAGCACCTGACGATGATTGCCGACCTTTTCCGGCGTAACGTGTTCGTAGGTGGCGGGGTCTTTCATGATCGCCGAAGCATGAATGCCGGTCTTGGTGACGAAAGCACTGGCACCGACATACGGCGCATGACGATCCGGCGCGCGATTGAGAATTTCGTCGAGCGCGCGCGACACGCGGGTGAGCGTCGCAAGTTTTTCGTCCGTGACGCCAATCTCGAACACATCGGCGAACTGCGGCTTCAGCTTCAGCGTCGGAATGATCGAACAGAGATTGGCGTTGCCGCAGCGTTCGCCAAGGCCGTTCAAGGTGCCCTGAATCTGCCGCGCGCCGCCGCGCACCGCCGCGAGCGAATTCGCCACCGCCTGCTCGGTGTCGTTATGCGCGTGGATACCGACGTGGTCGCCCGGAATGTGCTTCACCACTTCACGCACCACCGCCTCGATGCGATCCGGCATGGTGCCGCCGTTGGTGTCGCACAGCACCACCCAGCGCGCGCCGGAATCGTAGGCGGCCTTGGCGCAAGCGAGCGCGAAGTCGGGATCTTCCGTGTAGCCATCGAAGAAATGCTCGCAATCGAGCATCACTTCACGACCGGCGTTCTTCGCGGCCGTCACGCTGTCGCGGATCGAGGCGAGATTTTCTTCTTTCGTCGTCTCCAGCGCGACACGCACCTGATAGGCCGACGACTTCGCGACGAAGCAGATCGCATCCGCACGCGCTTCGAGCAGTGCGGCAACGCCGGGATCGTTGGAGACGGAGCGCCCTGCCCGCCGCGTCATGCCGAACGCGGTGAACCGCGCGTGCTGAAACTTCGGCTTCTCGGAAAAGAATTCGGTGTCGGACGGGTTGGCGCCGGGATAACCGCCTTCGACGTAATCGATACCGAGTTCGTCGAGCAGCCCTGCGATCAGTTGCTTGTCGTGGATCGAGAAATCGACGCCGTTGGTTTGCGCGCCGTCGCGCAGCGTGGTGTCAAACAAATAAAGACGTTCGCGGCTCATGGGTTGGATTCCGAATTCGGCGCGCTGTTCGCGCCCAGGGTTTTCTGCATCGTGGTGTTCGCCAGCCATTCGCCGTCGATGGAAATGCTGTTGCGGCGTTGCGCGACATAACCGCGCTTGAGAAACAGCGGCTCGGCGGTGTCGCTGGCATCGACGGTGAGTTTCTCAGCACCGCGCGCGCCGGCGAGTTTTTCCAGCGCATCGCACAACACCGCGGCAACGCCCTGCCGTGCCGTGCTGGGATGCACGAACAGCATGTCGATGTGATCGGCACCTTTGAGCGATGCGAAGCCGACCGGCGCGCCGTTGATGGTCGCCACCAGCGTCAATTGTCCCGCCAGCTTCTTGCCGAACGCCTCTTCGTCGTCGGCGCGACCAGCCCAGGCCGCGCGTTGCGCCTCGCTGTAGTCGTCCTCGGTCAACTCCTCGATGCTCGCAACGAAAATCGCGGCGAGCACCGGCACGTCGGCGGGAAGAAACGGACGCAGCGCGGGTGTTGCCATCGCCTGCCCCATCACCACACTCCGAACAGCTTGAGCGCGATCGCAACGGCCGCAGCGATGACGGCCCACTTCAGAGCGATGTAATACGTGCGGTGTCTGGCGAACGGCGTATCGGACTTGCTCATCGCGCCACCTTCCACGTTGTCATCGGCTTGCCGTCGGCATCCTTGCCGTCCTTGAGCACGATGCCTTTCGTGGCGAGTTCATCGCGAATGCGATCGGACTCAGCCCAATTCTTTGCCGCGCGCGCAGCGGCACGCGCTTCAATGTAGCTCTCGATCTCCTCGCGGCTCGGAAGATCGCTGGCGTCCAGTCCGTAGTTGGCAATGTCGTCCGCCGTCTCGCCATTCCAGACGCCGAGGAAGCGTAAAGTGTTGTGCAGATTTTCGGCCGCCTCAACATTTCCGCTTTTGGCTTCGCGATGGAACGCATGGAGCATCGCGACGACGCCCGGCGTGTTCAGATCGTCGGCTAAAACGTCCAGGGATTCTTGCGGCAAAACCGTGGCGGACGGTTTGACACCCGCCGCGACGTCGATCCATTCGGCCAGCGCCTTCCGCACTTCGGCCAGCCGCTCGGCGGTCCAGTCGATCGGCTGGCGGTAGTGTGTCATCAGCATCGCCAGACGCAGCACCGCGCCGTGCCATTTGGTGGCGCCGAACGTCGTCGTCGCCAGCAAGTCGCGGATGGTGACGAAGTTGCCGAGCGATTTCGACATCTTCTCGCCTTCGACCTGCAGGAAGCCGTTGTGCATCCAGACATTGGCCATGCGGTCGTGATGGAAGGCACAGCAGGTCTGCGCCAGCTCGTTCTCGTGATGCGGAAAGACGAGATCGATGCCGCCGCCGTGAATGTCGAACTGTTCGCCGAGATGCTTCCACGCCATCGCCGAGCATTCGAGATGCCAACCCGGCCGCCCTTCGACGGCGATGCCGCCCGGCGACGGCCATGACGGCTCGCCCGGCTTCGACGGCTTCCACAGCACGAAGTCCATGGCGTCGCGCTTGTAGGGTGCGACATCGACGCGCGCGCCAGCCAACATCTCGTCGAGCGAACGCCGCGCCAAACGACCGTAGTTCTTCATCGAAGCAACGGCGAACAGCACGTGGTCCTGCTCGACGTAAGCGTGGCCGCCGTCGATCAGCTTCTCGATGATCGCGCGCATCTCGGGGATGTGCTCGGTCGCACGCGGCTCGACGCTCGGGCGCAGGCAGCCCAGCGCATCGACGTCGGCATGAAATTGCTTTTCGGTCTCCTCGGTAACCTTGCGGATCGCCTCGTTGAGCGGCAGATCGGGGAAATCCCGCGCCGCGCGCGCATTGATCTTGTCATCGACGTCGGTGATGTTGCGGACGTAGGTGACGTGGTCCGCGCCGTAGACGTGCCGCAGCAGCCGGAACAGCACGTCGAATACGATCACCGGGCGGGCGTTGCCGATGTGGGCGAAATCGTAGACCGTCGGCCCGCAGACATACATCCGCACGCGGGCCGGATCGAGCGGCCGGAACGGCTGCTTCTCCTTCGTCAGGGTATTGTAGAGGCGAAGTTCCATCGGTCATCAATCCAGAAACGAGAAGCCAAGGCAGAAAGCCATAGGCATACGGTCCCCCGGGCCGGGCGTCCGCTCATGAATCGATGAGAATAGACAGCCTCAGCCAGCGAAAACGCTAGCTAATAATCGCGCGGCAAATGCCACAATCGGTGAGGAGGCTGTCCATGGCGCCACCATGTGCCAGACCGGGGGATGGCGTCAAGTCCCTGCGAAAGCGCGGTTTCCAAGATTTCGGCGGCCGGGCCTTCAAGGTTAATCATTTTTAACCTTTCGGGCGTACCGATGACATAACGCTGTCATTCCGGTGCCTCATGAAATCGACCCCGCTTCTGGTTGCCCTCACCGCATTCGCGGCGCTCTCCGCTACCACGCCGGCCTCCGCCGACAACCGGGTCTTCATCATCGCCAACCAGTCGGACGGCTACGGCATCGATGAGTGCCTTGCCAATGGCCAGACCTGCGGCGCTCACGCCGCCCGCGCCTATTGCCAGTCGCGGGAATTCACCGAGGCGACCGCGTTCCGCCGCGTCGATCCCGACGAGGTGACCGGTGCCATTCCGGCCTCCGCCGGCGGCCACCGTCGAGGTTCCGGCGGCGCCGAATTCATCGCCATCACCTGCCATCGCTAAAGGCGGACGCGCGCCAGCGCACGATTTCGTCATGGGATCGCGGCCGCGATCGCCACACTCACGCCTTGGAACGACGTGACAGTGGCCCGGGTCGCCGTTAAACCGGGCCGGCTACGGCGCGCAATGCCCTGCATCGCGGCCTGACGATGCTATTATAGAGGCTTGGCGACCAAGGCTCGGCGATTCGCGCGGCCGACACCCACCCCGATCGAAATGGCTCAACCGACTGGATCATGCTGGACTCCCTGATCGTTTCCACCTCGCGTTGGGCGCTGGCCGGCGCCATCCTGACCGCCACCGCAATGCTGGGTAACGGAGCGCTCGCGCAGGGTTATCCGGCTCCCCCGCCGGGTGCGTCCGCCAATCCGATGTGCGCCCGCCTCGAAGCCCAGCTCGCCAGCATCGATCGCGGCGGTGGCGATCCGGCCCGCGCCGAGCAGATCCGCCGCTATCAGGACGCCGCCACCCGGCAACAGCATGAACTGGAGCGCGTCACCGCGCAGGCCAAGCGCATGGGGTGCGACAGTTCCGGCTTCTTTTCGCTGTTCAACGGGCAGTCGGCGCAATGCGGCCCGGTCAACAACCAGATCCAGCAGATGCGCGCCAACCTCGATCAGATGCTCGGCAGCCTAGAGCAGTTGCGCGGCAGCGGCGGGCACGAGCGCGACAGCCAGCGCCGCTCGGTGCTGGCGGCATTGGCGCAAAACAACTGCGGCCCGCAATACGCCAACGCGCCGCGCGGCCCCGGCGGCTTCTTCGAAAACCTGTTCGGCGGCGGCAACAACAATCCCAATCCGGGCGAGGTCGATCCGAATATCGCGCCGCCGCCCGGCGCGCCGTCGGGCACCTACCGCACCGTCTGCGTGCGAAGCTGCGACGGCTACTATTTCCCGATCTCGTTCGCGACCGTGCAAAGCCGCTTCGGCGACGACGAGCGCACTTGCAAGAACCAGTGCCCGGCGGCGGAGGCTAACCTCTACACCTATCGCAATCCCGGCGAGGACATAAATCAGGCGGTGTCGATCTCCGGCCAGCCGTATACCTCGCTGCCGCATGCGTTCCAGTATCGCAAGACGTTCGATCCGAACTGCACCTGCAAGGCCAACGGCGAAACCTGGTCGCAGGCCCTGAAGCACCTCGACGACAAGGCCTCGCTGCAACAAGGCGACATCATCGTCACCGAGGACCGCGCCAAGAAGATGTCGCAGCCGAAGGCGGTCCCGCAAAAGAAGGGCACGGCCGCAGCGCAGGATAGCGCGCCCGCGACCGCCGCAACGCCGGGCAACGCGCCTGCCGCCAACACCGACAAGAACGGCATCCGCACCGTGGGACCGACGTTTCTACCCGCGCGGTAATGCGTTGAGATGCGCGTGACGGTTCAGCCTGAGAGTCGGGCAGTCGCTTATTGACGGATACGCAACTCGATCAACGTCGTCCCCGCCTGCGCGGAGACGACGTTGAGGGTTTTGTGACGGTGTACGCACAAGCGACGTCGTTGCCGCGTCAAAGACGTGGATGGCCGGAATAAATCCGGCCATGACGACGGAGAGGTCCCCGCCTGCGCGGGGACGACCATGCGTCAGCCTTCGAACACGTCCGTCGAGGCCTTGCCGCTGCGCGGGGTCAGCGTTGCGTCGGCGGACGGCAACGACGCGCCGGAGTCGCGGAAGCGGTTGGTGATCGGATAGCGACGGTCGCGGCCGAAATTCTTGCGCGTCACCTTTACACCCGGCGCGGCCTGCCGCCGCTTGTATTCCGCGATGTTCAGAAGGCGATCGATCCGCGCCACAGTGTCGCGTTCGAAACCGCTCGCGACGATCTCCGCCAGCGGCTCCTCGCGCTCGACCAAGCGTTCGAGGATGGCGTCGAGCACGTCATAAGGCGGCAGCGAGTCCTGATCGGTCTGGTTGTCGCGCAACTCGGCGGTCGGCGGCCGCACGATGATGTTGTTCGGAATCACTTCGCCCGATGGCCCCAGCGCACCTTCCGGCTTCCACGTATTGCGCAGGCGCGACAACCGGAACACCTCGGTCTTGTAGATGTCCTTGATCGGATTGAAGCCGCCGTTCATGTCGCCGTACAGCGTGGCGTAGCCGACCGACATCTCCGATTTATTGCCGGTGGTCACCACCATCGCGCCGGTCTTGTTGGACAGCGCCATCAACAGCGTGCCGCGGGTGCGCGCCTGCAAATTCTCTTCGGTGATGTCGCGCGCTAATCCCTTGAACGTATCCGCAAGGATCGCCTCGAAGCCGTTGACGGCGTCGGCGATCGGCAGCACCTCGTAACGAATGCCCAATGCTTTCGCGAGTTTCGCCGCATCGTCGAGCGACACCTGCGCGGTGTACTTGAACGGCAGCATCACGCCGCGCACGCGCTCGGCCCCTAGCGCATCGACCGCGATCGCCGCGCATAGCGCCGAGTCGATGCCGCCGGACACGCCCATCAGCACACCGGGAAAGCCGTTCTTGCCGACATAGTCGCGCAGGCCGAGCACGCAGGCAGCGTAATCCGCCTCGTCGTCGTCGGGCAGCGGCGCGACCGGGCCGTTGCAGCGCCAGCCCTCGTCGCCCTTGTTGAAGGTCAGCGTCGTGATGTTTTCGACGAACGCCGGCAGCTGCGCGGCGAGCGAGCGGTCGGCATTGAGTACGAACGATGCGCCATCGAATACCAGCTCATCCTGTCCGCCGACCTGATTGAGATAGACCAGCGGCAGTTCGCTTTCGGTGACGCGCGCCACCGAGATCGACAGCCGCATGTCGGTCTTGCCCTTGGCGTAGGGCGAGCCGTTCGGCACCACCAGAATTTCCGCGCCGGTTTCAGTGAGACATTCGACGACGTTCTCGTAGTCGGCCGATTCCTCGAGCCAGGTGTCCTCGCAGATCGGCACGCCGATCCGCACGCCACCGACCGTCACCGGGCCGGCGACGGGACCGCGCGCGAACACGCGCTTCTCGTCGAACACGCCGTAGTTCGGCAGGTTGACCTTGTAGCGCAGCGCCGCGATGCGACCTTCCGCCAGCAGCGCGCAGGCATTGTAGAGCTTGCCGTTATCGACCCAGGGCGAGCCGATCAGCATCGCCGGACCGTCCGCGCTTTCGCGCGCCAGTTCTTCGATGGCGGCGCGGCAGGCGGCCTGAAATGCTGGCTTCAGCACCAGATCTTCCGGCGGATAACCGGCGATGAACAATTCCGGCAGCACGAGCAGATTGGCGCCGGCGGCTTTCGCCTGCGCCCGCGCTTCGCGCGCCTTGGCGGCGTTGCCAGCAATGTCGCCAACCGTGGGATTGAGTTGCGCCAGCGTGATCTTGAATTCGGATGCGGTCATGATCCCATCTAGCCTTGCGGTGTCGCCTTTCGCAATCCGCATCGATGCCGCGTCTGCTCTGTCAGAGAAGCCCGACACATTCAGCGAGCGCCAACAGCCAGACCATCGCCGCGATGATCAGCGTGACGCCGACCGCCGCCGAGCCCATGTCCTTGACGCGGCCGATCTGCGGATCGTGATCGGTGGTCAGCCGGTCGGCCAGTTTCTCGATTGCGGTGTTGAGCAGTTCGACGACCAGCAGCAGCAGAATCACCGCCACCATCTCGATACGCCGCGACGGCGTGGTGCCGATCAGCCATGCCAGCGGCACTGAGAGGATCAGTGCCGCCAGTTCCTCGCGAAACGCCTGTTCGGAGCGGATGGCGAAGGCCAATCCGTTCCACGAATTGACCGTCGCCCGCCACGCCCGCAGCACATCACATTCCCGCGGCCGCCGGCATCGGCTGCGCTTTGCCCGCCCGCTCCTGCTTGAGCAGTTCGGCGATCAGGAACGCCATGTCGATCGACTGCTCGGCATTGAGCCGCGGATCGCAGACGGTGTGATAGCGGTCGTTGAGGTGCTCGTCGGTGATCGCGCGCGCGCCGCCGAGACATTCGGTGACGTCCTGCCCGGTCATCTCCAGATGCACGCCGCCGGCGTAGGTGCCTTCCGCCGCATGCACGTTGAAGAAGCCCTTCACCTCGGAGAGGATGCGGTCGAACGGCCGCGTCTTGTAGCCGGTGGTCGAGGTGATGGTGTTGCCGTGCATCGGATCGCACGACCACACCACGACACGCCCTTCCCGTTGCACCGCGCGCACCAGCGGCGGCAGACCGTCGGCGACCTTGTCGGCGCCGAAGCGCGAGATCAGCGTCAACCGGCCCGGCTCGTTGTCCGGATTGAGGACGTCGATCAGCTTCAGCAACTCGTCCGGCTTCAGCGACGGACCGCACTTGAGACCGATCGGGTTCTTGATGCCGCGGAAGTATTCGACATGGGCGTGATCGAGCTGGCGCGTGCGGTCGCCGATCCAGATCATGTGGCCGGAGGTCGCGTACCAGTCCCCGGTCGTCGAATCGACGCGGGTGAAGGCCTGCTCATAGCCGAGCAGCAGCGCTTCGTGGCTGGTGTAGATCTCGGTCGAACGCAGTTCCGGGTGGCTTTCCAGATTAAGCCCGCAGGCGCGCATGAAATTCAGCGCGTCGGAAATGCGGTCGGCCAGTTCCTGATAGCGCCGCGACTGCTGCGAGCCGGTGACGAAACCGAGCATCCATTCGTGCACGCTGCCGAGATTGGCGTAGCCGCCGGTCGCGAAGGCGCGCAGCAGGTTCAGCGTCGCCGCCGACTGCCGGTATGCCATCACCTGCCGGCGCGGGTCCGGGGTGCGGGCCTCGGCGTTGAAGGCGATGTCGTTGATAATATCGCCGCGATAGCTCGGTAGCTCGACACCGTCGATCTTTTCGACCGGCGACGAGCGCGGCTTGGCGAACTGGCCGGCGATACGGCCGACCTTCACCACCGGCAGCGCGCCGGCATAGGTCAGCACCACCGCCATTTGCAGCAGCACGCGGAAGAAGTCGCGGATGTTGTTGGCGCCGTGCTCGGCGAAGCTCTCGGCACAATCGCCGCCCTGCAACAGGAAAGCCTCGCCCTTTGCGACTCGGGCCAGAGACTTTTTCAGATTGCGCGCCTCACCGGCAAAAACCAGCGGAGGAAACGTCGCAAGCTGCGCCTCGACGTCGGCCAAAGCCTTCGCATCGGGATAGGCCGGCATCTGTACCACCGGCTTGTTGCGCCAACTGTCGGGTGTCCACCGCTCGGACATGGTCTACTACTCCCAGAAAAAAGACGCTGCGGCCGTGCGACCGCGGATCGGCGGGTTATACACAGGTCGCCCGCCTCTCGCCAGTTGGAAATCAGCCTTGCAGGACAAGGCCTTGCGGCGCGCGCGAAATTCGCATTTGCTGCGAACGATCGGACAGGTGGCGCGCCCGAGGTCGAAGGTCAAGCGATGGCTTGCAGGCATGCGGCCCGAGCGAGGCCGAACGGCCGGACGACAACAGGAGCTACGGACTTGAGTTTGGCGCTGAGGACTCGCGAACTGGAGCCGGCGAATGTCGCATCGGCCCCTCTCGACGATGTCTACTCCGACGACATCTCGATTCCTGCCACCGATGGCTATGCGCTTGCCGCGACGCTCTACCTGCCGCGCGGGGCCAAGCACCACGCCGTGCTGATCAACTCGGCCACCGCGGTACCGCGCGGCTACTACGATGCCTTCGCGCGCTATCTGGCGCGGCAGGGCTGCGCGGTCCTCACCTACGACTATCGCGGCATCGGCGGCTCACGGCCGAAACCACCCTCCACTGGCGGCAAACCGGCCAGCCTGCGCGGCTTCGATGCGTCGATGACAGATTGGGCCGCCAAGGACGTGACCGGCGCGGTGACGTGGATGCGGCAGCGCTACGGCAATCTGCCGCTGCTCTATGTCGGCCATTCGTTCGGCGGTCAGGCGCTCGGGCTGTTGCCGAACAACACCGATGTGACGCGCGCGCTGTTCGTGTCGGCGCAGGCCGCCTACTGGAAGCTGATGCCGTCGCCGGAGCGCTATCGCGTCTACCTGTTCATGAACTATCTCGGCGTGCCGGTGGCGCGGGTCGCGGGCTATCTGCCGGGCCGCATGATGCTCGGTCAGGACCTGCCCAAGGGCGTCTTCCTTGAATGGACCCGTTGGGTAATGAACGAGCGCTACCTGCTCGGCGATGCGACGTTGGCAGCGCTGCCGAACTTCGCCAACTACAAGGCGCCGCTGCGGGCGCTGGCCTTCACCGACGACACCTGGGCGCCCCGCCCGGCGGTGGAGTTGCTGTGCTCGGGCTTCACCGCGACGGCACCCGAGGTAGTGTCCATTGCGCCGGGCGATGCCGGCGTGAAAAGCATCGGCCACATGGGATTCTTCCGCCGCGAACATCGCGGCACGCTGTGGCGCAGCGCTGCCGATTGGCTGGGCGTGATCGAATAAAACATAGCGGCGAATACTGGCCTTCTCGCCGTCATGCCCGCGCATAGCCGTTCGAAGGACGGCGTCGCTTTGCTCGCCTATGTCGCGGACATCCACATTCCAAAGTCGCATAACGATCAAAGACGTGGATGGCCGGGTCAAGCCCGCCCATGACGAAGCAAATTACTCCGCCGCCTCGCGCACGTAGCGCGCGGTGCGGGTGCGCATTGTCACCAGTTCTTCCGCCGAGGTCGGATGCAGCGCCATGGTGGCGTCGAAGTCGGCCTTGGTGGCCTTCATTTTCACGGCGATGGCGATGACCTGAACCAGTTCGGCCGCTTCCGGCCCGACGATGTGGCAGCCGAGGACACGGTCGCTTGCACCGTCCACCACCAGCTTCATCAGCACGCGGGATTGACTGCCTGACAGCGTCGCCTTCAGCGGACGGAAGGTCGTCTTGTAGACATCGACGGTGGCGAACTGCGCCCGCGCCTGCTCTTCCGTCAGGCCGACGGTGCCGACCTGCGGCTGCGTGAACACCGCCGTCGGAATGTCGGCGTGATCGACCTTCACCTCGCGCTTGCCGAACACGGTGTCGGCGAAAGCATGGCCCTCGCGGATCGCCACCGGCGTCAGGTTGAAACGATGGGTGACGTCGCCGACCGCATAGATATGCGGCACCGAGCTTTGCGAGAATTCGTTGACCGCGATGCCGCCGTTCTTCGGATTGATGGCGACGCCGGCCTTCTCCAGCCCGAGATTGGCGACGGCGGGATGGCGGCCGATGGCGAACATTACCTTGTCAGAGGCGAGACTGGAGCCGTTCGACAGGTGCGAGGTGTACTCGTCGCCGTGCTTCTCGATCTTGTCCACCGTGCAGCCGGTGAGGACGGTGATGCCATCCTTCTCCATCTCGGCGCGGACATGGGCGCGGACGTCGTCGTCGAAACCACGCAGGATATTCTCGCCGCGATAGATCACCGTGACGTCGGAGCCGAGGCCGGCGAAGATGCAGGCGAATTCCAGCGCGATATAGCCGCCGCCCTGGATCACGATGCGCTTCGGCAACGCGGGCAGATGAAACGCCTCGTTGGACGAAATCACATGCTCGATGCCGGGGATGGCCTTGCCGTGGTTCGGCGCACCGCCGGTGGCGATCAGGATGTACTTCGAACGAACCTTCCTGCCGTCATTGAGCACCAGCGTATGCGGGTCCTCGAACACGGCGCGCGACTTGATCACCTGCGCGCCGGACTTCTCGACGTTGGAGGTGTAGGCCGCCTCCAGCCGCGCGATCTCCTTGTCCTTGTTGGCGATCAAGGTCGGCCAGTCGAACGTCGCGGGCGGAACGGTCCAGCCGAAGCCGGCGGCGTCGGCGAAATCGTGGCTGAAATGCGAGGCGTAGGCGAACAGTTTCTTCGGCACGCACCCGCGAATGACGCAGGTGCCGCCCATCCGATACTCTTCGGCGATCATGACGCGAGCGCCATAACCGGCGGCGATCCGGGCGGCGCGCACGCCGCCCGAGCCACCGCCTACGACAAACAGATCGGCATCGAAGTCCGCCATAACGGTTTCTCTTACATGACCGGCTTGTTGCGTTTCTTCATTTCGTCACGGAACAGCTCCCCGACTTTCTCGGTGGTCTGCTGTCCCCATTGATTCATGAAGCCCATGCTCGCCGAGATGGCCTGAGGCTCCGCCGTCAACAGCTTCTGACCGAGCGGCGTCTTGTAGAAGGTCACCAGATCCTTCAGTTCCTGCTCGGTGAAGAAGTTGGCATAGATCTTCGCCATCTGCTCGCTGACCTCGGACTCGCGGCCGGCAAGGTCCTTGGCGACGACGAGCGCGACCTCATCCAGATCCTTCTGGTAGTTGAGGTTGTTCTGCAACAGGTTGGCCTTGACCCGCTGAACGATACCCGGAACGGCGCCGGCATACATCGCCTGCGCGTTCTTCAGCGTGAGCAGCTCCTTGGCAGCCGCCAGCGCCGCTGGCGACACCGGCTTGAGTTCCTGCTTCGCCGCCGGCGCAGCGGTCTGGGCCTGCGCCGTGGCTCCGGAGAGCGCGAGCCCCGCGGCAAGACCGCCGGCGATCAACATTTGGCTGAGATATTTCATGTGAACTCCTTGAGATTCCAATTTCAAAAATATCGCGCGATCACCGGGGCTAGCGACGCGCGACGACGCGAATTCCATTGGCTCCGGCCAGCACCACGGTGCTGGCAAGGCCGACAAACAAGCCGTGCTCGACGACACCCGGAATCGATACCAGCGATCCGGCCAGACGGGGCGCGTCCGGGATGGCACCGAGGTGGGCATCGATAATCCAGTGGCCGCCATCGGTGACGAAAGCATGGCCGGCGGCGGTCTGCCGAATCCGCAGCTCGCCCGCTACTCCGCACGCCACCATGGCCTTCTCGATGGCGCGCCGGGTGGCCGCGAGACCGAACGGAATGACTTCCACCGGCAGCGGAAACCGGCCGAGGCGTTCGACCCATTTGGTATCGTCGGCGATCACGATCATCCGGTCCGACGCCGCCGCCACGATCTTTTCCCGCAGCAGCGCACCGCCGCCGCCCTTGATCAGGTCGAGCGCCGGATCGACTTCATCCGCGCCGTCCACCGTGAGGTCGAGGTGATCGATGTCGTCCAAGGTCGTCAGCGGAACGCCGCACTGTTCGGCCTGAATGCGGGTCGCTTCCGAGGTCGGCACGCCGACGACCTTCAAGCCGCCCCGGACCCGCTCGCCCAGCAGATCGACGAAATGCTTCGCCGTCGAGCCGGTGCCGAGCCCCAGCTTCATGCCGTCACGGACGTCTTCCAGCGCACGGGCGGCGGCCTGTCGCTTCCGGTCGTCGAGATTCATCGTCGTGCCACTCCGAAACGGCGCGCCTCGCAGACCGGGGGTCCGGCCGCAAATTGCGCTACTATCTAGCGTCGGTCGCGGTTCCTGAACAGGCCAAATGCCGGTTCCGTGACCGGTTACCCCGCCTTGAGAACAATTTCAGGACGGTCACGGAATACGGCGATCGATCGGCCTTGCAACGGCCCGGTCCGCCGGTTAGCGATCGAGTATGAAAAACGCACCCGTCATTGCCTTCGACCTCGACGGCACCCTGGTCGATACCGCACCGGACCTCATCGGTGCTCTCAACCACATCCTCATTCGCGAAAAGATGTCGCCGCTCCCGCTTGATTCCGCACGCAATCTGATCGGCGCCGGAGCCCGCCGGCTGCTCGAGCGCGGCCTCGAGGCGGAGAACCGGCAGGCCACGCTGGAGGAGATGACGAAGCTGACCGAGGACTTCATCGCCTACTACGCCGATCACATCGCCGACGAATCGCGCCCCTTCGAGGGGTTGGAGGCGACGCTCGACGACCTCGCCGGGCGCGGTTATCGGCTGGCGGTCTGCACCAACAAACTGGAATGGCTGTCGCGACGGCTGCTGGACCGGCTGGGCCTGACCCCGCGGTTCGCGGCGATCTGCGGCGCCGATACCTTCGGCGTTTCCAAACCGGACCCGATCATCCTGCGCCAGACGGTGGCGAAGGCCGGCGGGGCCATCGGCTCCACCATCATGGTCGGCGACGCCGGCCCCGATGTCGGCGTGGCGCGACGGACCGGCGTTCCTGTGATCGGCGTGACCTTCGGTTACACCGAAGTCCCGATCGCGGACCTCAAGCCGGATCGCCTGATCGACCATATGAGCGAGCTGCCGGATGCCATCGAAAGCCTGCTTAAGATTCCCGTGAAAGATTAGAAATTTCGATTATTATATTGTTTTAATTTATATATTTAAGTTTTTCACTGTGCCGACTTCCGGCCGATAGGTAGCATATTGCGCGGCGCTTCGCTCCCTCCTATTGTTCGCGCGGGGTCTGTGGCTGGGTGCCGCAAGAGAACGGGTGGATGATGCGCAGTGTGATCGTTATCGCGGTCGCCAGCTTCGGCTTGGCGGGCTGTTCGTCCTTGTCTATGGATTCCTTCAAACCGACGCCGAAGACCATCCAGCTCCAGGTCGATTCGGTGCCGCCGGGCGCCGATGCCACCAGTTCGCTGGGGCCAAGCTGCAAGACACCCTGCTCGCTCGCGGTGCCAGACAATGCCGAGAGCTTCAGCGTCGCCTTCGCGCTGCCGAAGTACCAGCCGCTGACCGTGCCGGTGCAGGTGACACGCCATCCAGGCGACTATTTCACCTCCCAGCCATCGGTGACTTTCGATCCGAGCCCGGTTGTCGGCGAACTGCAAGCCGAACCGCCGAAGCGGCCGGTGCGACGGAAGCCACGCAAGCGCGCCGCTCCGAAGCCTGCCGCGGCGGCTCCGGCGCCTGCGGCCAGCTCCGCGTTCCCGGCCCCGCAGACAACGCCGCCTCCGGCGCAGCCGGCACGCTAAGCGTCGCAACCGAACTGCGCTGCCCCGCGACGATGGGATAGATTGCGGCCGGGCCTATTCCCCCCTAGATTTAGAATGAGAAAAAGGAAGGCTGGAACACAGCCCTCCTGGATTCCTTTGGGGGGAATCGATGCCTGAGGCGAGTGTCGCGCGATGTCAGGGCCTTTAGCCAACCATCCGGGAACGATGACCGACCCTTTCGGCCGGACCATCACCTATCTGCGTGTCTCGGTGACCGACCGCTGCGACCTGCGCTGCTTCTACTGCATGTCCGAGGACATGACCTTCCTGCCGAAGGCCGATCTTCTCACCCTCGAAGAACTCGACCGGCTGTGTTCGGTGTTCATTGAAAAGGGCGTGCGCAAGCTGCGGCTCACCGGCGGCGAACCGCTGGTCCGGCGCAACGTGATGTCGCTGGTGCGCTCGCTGTCGCGCCATCTCGGCAGTGGCGCGCTCGACGAACTGACGCTGACCACCAACGGCTCGCAGCTCGCCCGTTTCGCCAACGAGTTGCGCGACTGCGGCGTCCGCCGCATCAACGTCTCGCTCGACACCCTCGATCCGGCCCGCTTCAAGGCTATCACCCGCTGGGGTGATATCGACAAGGTGCTCGCCGGCATCGAGGCGGCGCGCGCCGCCGGCCTCGCGGTGAAGATCAACGCGGTGGCGCTGAAGAACGTCAACGAGGACGAGATTCCGACGCTGATGGAATGGGCGCACGGCAAGGGCATGACGTTGACGCTGATCGAAGTGATGCCGATGGGCGACATCGGCACCGGTCGTATCGACCAGTACCTGCCGCTGTCGCTGCTGCGCAGCCGGCTCGCGACCCGCTACACCCTCACCGATCTCGACGATTCCACCGGCGGCCCGGCCCGTTACGTTCAGGTCAGCGAGACCGGCGGCAAGATCGGTTTCATCACGCCGATGACTCACAACTTCTGCGAATCCTGCAATCGCGTCCGGGTCACCTGCACCGGTACCATCCATACTTGTCTCGGCCACGAGGATGCCTCCGACCTGCGCCGGCCGCTGCGGGCCTCGCCCGACAATGAGCTGCTCAGCCAGGCGATCGACCGCGCCATCGGCCTCAAGCCGAAGGGCCATGACTTCGTTATCGACCGCCGGCACAACCGCCCCAGCGTCAGCCGGCATATGAGCGTGACCGGGGGATAAAGTCCCCTCCGTGCCCACCCTGTGGGCACCCCCAAGGCTGTCGCGCCTCGTCGCCAAACTTCCAATTGACGGCGGCGCATGGCGCTGAAATGGTGCAGCCGTTTCAAGCCGCTCGAAATAATAAGCGCCCGGCCCCAAGACGCCGACGGGACGGTAGAAGCTGAAATTGGGGAGACCTTCCGTGCAACCGCTCCTGAAACTCAGTCAGGGGATCGACGCCATCAATTCGTGGATCGGCCGGCAACTGTCGTGGCTGATCCTCGTTGCCGTCCTGATCTCGAGCGCCAACGCAATCGTCCGCAAGCTGTTCGACGAATCGTCGAACGCCTGGCTGGAATTGCAGTGGGTGCTGTTCGGAATCGTCTTCCTGCTCTGCGCGCCGTGGACGCTGCTCAACAACGAACATATCCGCATCGATATCGTCAACAGCTTCTGGCCGAAGAAGGTCCGCGACACCATCGACGTCATCGGCCACACCTTCTTCCTCATTCCGCTGTGCATCGTGATGATCCTGACCAGTGTGCCGTTCTTCATCCGGTCCTGGGACATCAACGAGCAATCGGGCAATGCGGGCGGGCTACCGCAATGGCCGGCGAAGTCGCTCCTGATGATTGGGTTCACGCTGCTGCTAATCCAGGGCATTTCCGAACTGATCAAGCGCATCGCGGTGATGCGGGGGCTGATCCGCGACCCTTACGAGGCGCAGCCGTCGAGCATCGAGGCCGAAGTCGAGCATCTGGTCGAAGCCATCAAGAAAGATTGAGGGGGCCGGCAACGGCTCGGGGGACTGCATGATTGCTTTTCTGATCGAGAACATGGCGCCGATCATGTTCGTGGCGCTCGTCGTGTTTCTGCTGCTGGGCTATCCGGTGGCATTCTCGCTTGGCGCCGTCGGCCTGTTGTTCGCCTTCATCGGCATCGAACTTGGCCAATTTCATCCCAATTTCCTGCAAGCCCTGCCGGAACGCGTCTACGGCGTGATGAACAATGACACGCTGCTGGCCATTCCATTCTTCACCTTCATGGGGTTGGTGCTGGAGCGATCCGGCATGGCGGAGGACCTGCTCGACACCGTCGGCCAACTGTTCGGCACCCTGCGTGGCGGCCTCGCCTACGCGGTGATCTTCGTCGGCGCCCTGCTCGCCGCGACGACCGGCGTGGTTGCGGCCTCGGTGATTTCGATGGGCCTGATCTCGCTGCCGATCATGCTGCGCTACGGCTACGACCGCCGCGTCGCCACCGGCGTCATCGCGGCGTCGGGCACATTGGCGCAGATCATCCCGCCCTCGCTGGTGCTGATCGTGATGGCCGACCAGCTCGGCCGCTCGGTCGGCGACATGTACGAAGGCGCATTCATTCCCGGCCTGGTGCTGACCGGCTTGTATGCGGGCTATATTTTCCTCGTCTCGATGCTGTTTCCCAAGTACACGCCGGGCCTGCCGGCCGAAGCCATCGGTTTTCGCGAAGACAGCGGCAGCCGCGGGCTGACCTCGCTTGGCGTTCTCACGATCGTCAGCATCGCGTTTGCCTGGTTCATGATGCGGCGTTCGGACACCCATGGCGCCGACTTCGTCGTCATCAGCATGATGTACGGCATCGTCTTCGCGTTCGCCGTCGCGGTGTTGAACTGGATCGTGCATCGCCTGTTCGGGATCCGCTTCCTGTCGCGGATGGCGCAACAGACCACCTTCGTGATGGTGCCGCCGCTATTCCTGATCTTCCTGGTTCTCGGCACCATCTTCATCGGCGTCGCGACGCCGACCGAAGGCGGCGCGATGGGCGCCACTGGCGCGCTGCTGCTCGGCGCGGCGAAGAAGCGCTTGTCGTGGGATCTGATCCGTCAGGCGGTGCAATCCACCGCGAAACTATCGGCGTTCGTGATCTTCATCCTGGTCGGCGCGCGCGTATTCTCGCTGACGTTCTACGGCGTCAACGGCCACGTCTGGGTCGAACACCTGCTCACCTCGCTGCCCGGCGGGCAACTTGGCTTCCTGATCTTCGTCAACGTCTTTGTCTTCTTCCTGGCGTTTTTCCTCGACTTCTTCGAGCTGGCCTTCATCATCATTCCGCTGCTCGGACCGGCGGCTGAAAAGCTCGGCATCGACCTGATCTGGTTCGGCGTCATTCTCGGCGTCAATATGCAGACCTCGTTCATGCATCCGCCGTTCGGCTTCGCGCTGTTCTACCTGCGCTCGGTCGCGCCGAAGGAAAGCTATGTCGATCGCGTCACCAAGAAGCGCATGGAGCCGGTCACCACCGGCCAGATCTACTGGGGTGCGGTGCCGTTCGTCGTGATCCAGGTCGTGATGGTGCTGCTGGTGATCCTGTTCCCGTCGATGGTCATGCACTACAAGGGCGCGGCCGCCAACATCGACCTCAACAAGGTCAAGATCGAGGTCCCGCAGATCGAGCTCCCACCGATGGATCTCGGACCGCCGAAGTTCTGAGGATCGGCGGCTGACACTGAATCGTGATTGAACGTTCTGGCGATCTTCCTGCCCCACGTGGGGGCTCAAACCGTCTCTCGGCTTTCAGAGACGAAGGGAAGAGCCATGAAGCAGATGTGTTTCACCATTGCTGCCGCGATGCTGATGACATGCACGAGTCAGATCGCTACGTCCCAGACCGCCAACATGCTGAGCGGTGAAGCCGATGCCGACAACGGCGTGCTCGAGCGCGAGCCGGTTATCGTCACGCAGCCGATCCGGGAAAATCAGACCGCCCGTTCCAGAACGGTTGAAAAGATGATGGTCGATATCCGTCGACGCGAGCCGACGACGACCGGAAATGCCAGCGGCGGCCGCTGATCCGTTTTCGACCATGCCGGCGAGGACCACCGACAGCCACCCTCCCTCACCCAACAAAAAACCCGGCCTTGTGAGGCCGGGTTAATCGATAACGCGTGAATCGCTTGCCGCTTACTGGCGGGTGCGCGAGCGGATCATGAAGCTGTCGTTGGTGTATTCGGCGACCTGCCACCACAGGTATTCGTCGCCGCGATAGGTCTGCATCGCGTCGATCACCTTCTTGAAGGTCGGGTTCTTCGCCGAAATTTCCGCCCAAAGTTCGTTGGTCGCCTTGAGGCAGGCTTCCATGATCTCGGTGGAGAACGGACGCAGTTGCGTGCCGCTGGCGACGAGTTGCTTCAGTGCCTTCGGGTTCTGCATGTCGTAACGCGCCGGCATCCACAACGTGGTGTTGGCGGCGGCGTTGCGCAGTATGGCCTGATAGTGCTTCGGCAGCGCGTTGAACTTCTCTTCGTTGAAGAACGCATGAACCGACGGGCCACCTTCCCACCAGCCCGGGTAGTAGTAGAACTTGGCAACCTTCTGGAAACCGAGCTTTTCGTCGTCATAGGGACCGACCCACTCGGCGGCGTCGATGGTGCCCTTTTCCAGCGACGGATAGATGTCGCCGCCGGCGAGCTGCTGCGGCACGACGCCGACCTTCTGCAACACCTGGCCGGCGATGCCACCGATGCGCATCTTCAGGCCCGACAGGTCCGCGACGGTCTTGATCTCCTTGCGGAACCAGCCGCCCATCTGGGTGCCGGTGTTGCCGCAGGGCATCGCCACGACCTTGTACTGCTTGAAAAATTCGTCGGCCAGTTCGTTGCCGCCGCCCTGAAGCAGCCAGGAGTTCTGCATGCGGGTGTTGAGACCGAACGGCACCGACGCGAAGATCGCGAAGGTCGGGTCCTTGCCGACATAGTAATAAGACACCGTGTGGCATGCTTCGACAGTGCCGTTGGAGGTCGCGTCGAAAGCCTGCAAGCCGGGGACGATTTCGCCCGCCTGAAACAACTGGATCTGAAACTTGTTGTCGGTCATCTCCGCGACTTGCTTCACGAAGTGCTCACCGCCGCCGTAGATGGTGTCGAGCGACTTGGGGAAGCTCGAGGTCATACGCCATTTGATTTCCGGCGACGACTGGGCGATGGCCGGCGAGGCCACTGCGGTCACCGCGGCGCCGGCGGCAGACACTTTGAGAAAATCACGACGCTTCATTCAGCTTCTCCTTGCTTGCGTTTCGCTTGCGTTTCTGACGCCGCCGGGGTGCCCGCGACGACGATTGGAAGGCGACCAAAGGGACGCTCTGGCATGCTCTCTAACATGGAACATGCACGGCAGAAACGCATCCCACGCCGTTGTCGGGGAAATTCAACGAAAGTCTCATGCACCGTCAGCAGTGCGGTGCGGGATCCTCGCTTCAATCCGCCGCCATCGCGAGGGTGTCCTTGAGCTGATCGCGCACCTGCGTCGCGATGGCGCGGTAAATCGCCGCGTGCGGACCGTCTGGCTCGCTCGCCACCACTGGCGTGCCGGCATCCGAGGTGGCGCGAATCGCCATATGCAGCGGCACCTCGCCGAGGAACGGCACGCCGAGCCGCTCCGCCTCGTGCCGCGCGCCGCCGTGGCCGAAAATATCCGACCGTGTGCCGCATTCCGGGCACTGGAAGTAACTCATGTTCTCGACGATGCCGAGCACCGGGACGTTGACCTTCCTGAACATCGCCAACCCGCGCCGCGCATCGATCAAGGCCAGATCCTGCGGCGTCGAGACGATCACCGCGCCCTTGAGCGGCACATTTTGCGCCAGCGTCAGTTGCGCGTCGCCGGTGCCCGGCGGCATGTCGACGACAAGGATATCGAGCTTGCCCCACGCCACTTCGCGCAGCATCTGGGTGATCGCCGACATCACCATGGGGCCGCGCCAGATCATCGCGGTCTCTTCCTCGACCAGGAAGCCGATCGACATGATCGACAGGCCGAAGCGCTCGATCGGGATCATCTTCTTGTGCTCGTTCACCACCGGCTTGTCGTGAATGGCGGTGAGGCGCGGCACCGAGGGGCCGTAGATGTCCGCGTCCATCAGCCCAACCCGCAGGCCGAGATCGCGCAGACCCAATGCGAGATTGAGCGACGTCGTGGATTTACCGACGCCGCCCTTGCCCGACGCCACCGCGACGATGGCGGCAATGCCGGGGATCGGCGCCTGCTTGGCCATCGGCGACCCCGATGCCGCATGCGGCGTCGGCCGGTGCGCGGTCGCCGGTGGCAGCCCGCCCCCTGCCCCCGATACGCGGCGATACGGCGCGGGTGCGGCCGTGGCCGCAGTCATCGGCTTACGCTCGGCGGTCAGGACCACCATCGCGCTGGTCACGCCGGCCATGCCGCGCACCGCCGCCTCGGCCTTGGCCCGCACGTCGCCCCAGGCGGAGGCGTTGGCTGCGTCGACATTGATGGAGAAATACGCCTTGCCGTCGTTGATGGCGATTTCCGACAGCACCTTGGCTTGCGTCAGCGGAACGCCGTCCGGCGACATGACATTGGACAGGACATCGCGAATTTGCCGTTCAGTGACACTCAATTTTTCTCTCCTCACGCCCGCCAATCATCCGGCAATAATCCGGGGCGACGCGTTCGTCCTTGCGCCGCGTCAAACGGATCGGCTGGCTAAAGCGGCGAAATTTCCCGGCCCCTATAGAGCAATAGCCATAACCCGGCGCAATGGTTCCTTTGTCGCGAGGCGCCGCATTTGCGCTCTCACCGCGCATCGCCTGACGTACATTGCTGCCGCAACGAGAAAAGCGATTTTCCGGGGCGGGCGTTGCCCTTCGATGGTGACGGACTATGCTGCGGCCTTCACTTGGTCCGGGCCGTGTCCGCGCCCTCTCCATCGTCAAACAACACGGCACTTCCCAAACAAATGCCGGTCAACACCCAAGGTTTCCATCATGGCTAAAGTCGCTTTCATCGGTCTCGGCGTCATGGGCTTCCCCATGGCGGGGCATCTCGTGAAGAAGGGTCAGCACGAGGTGACCGTCTACAACCGCACGGCGGCGACCGCGAAGGCCTGGACCGACAAGTTCGGCGGTCGCGCCGCCCCCACCCCGAAGGCCGCCGCCGAGGGTCAGGATTTCGTGATGGCCTGCGTCGGCAACGACAACGACCTGCGCGCGGTCACTATCGGCGCCGACGGCGCCTTCGCCGGGATGAAGAAGGATGCGATCTTCGTCGACCATACAACCGCCTCCGCCGAAGTCGCCCGTGAACTCGACAAGGCGGCAACCGCCGCCGGCTTCCATTTCGTCGACGCTCCGGTGTCGGGCGGACAGGCCGGCGCGGAGAACGGCGTCCTCACCGTGATGTGCGGCGGCAGCGAAGCGGCCTATGGCCGTGCCGAACCGGTGATCGCCGCCTACGCGCGGATGTGCAAGCTCCTCGGCCCCGCCGGCTCCGGCCAACTCACCAAGATGGTCAACCAGATCTGCATCGCGGGACTGGTTCAGGGACTGTCGGAAGGCATCCACTTCGCCAAGAAGGCGGGGCTCGACGTCGAATCCGTGATTGCCACCATCTCCAAGGGCGCGGCGCAATCCTGGCAGATGGAGAACCGCTACAAGACCATGAACGAAGGCAAATACGACCATGGCTTCGCCGTCGAGTGGATGCGCAAGGACCTCTCGATCTGCCTCGGCGAAGCCCGCCGCAACGGCGCCAGCCTGCCGGCGACGGCGCTGGTCGACCAGTTCTATGCGCAGGTGGAAAAAATGGGCGGCCGCCGCTGGGATACGTCCAGCCTGCTGGCGCTGCTGGAACGCTAATTCATCTCACAAAAACATCGCCTTGCCGGCGATTCATCATGCGATTTCCAAAGGCCGGCGACTTGCGCCGGCCTTTGTTTTTAAGATTTCATTAAGAAGATTATCTCGGCGTTTAAGGCTGCTCTTAATGATTTGGCGTCAGAAATTAAGAAGAAGAAAATGCACCGCGCTCGCGCGCGCAGGATTTGTATTGCGTAATGAATACGTCCATCGAACAGCCAGAGGTTGTTCAGCTTCCGGCTGAGGAACCGGTAGCGCCTCCCGCGCGCAATCGCCGCGTGGCCGCGCAACGGGTGCGCGAGGCCAGAGACCGCCTCACCTCCACCAGCGGCACCCGCCCGGCGTTCGACCGAGAATTGCTGCGGCAGTACGCCCAGACCCGGCTGTCGGCCTCCTATGTCGTGATGCTGCTGGTATTCACCACCGGCGTGCTGTTCGGCGCCATGGTGCAACCGGTGTTCGCGGCCGCATGGACCGTTGGTACGCTGCTGGTTCATGGCATCATCGTTCACACCTGCACGAAATATCTCAACGAGGCAGGCACCCCGGCCACCACGCGCAAATGGCGCATCCGCTTCGTCCTGCTCGATCTGGTCTACGGCCTGTGCTGGACCACGATCCTGGTACAGCCGGCCGGATACGACCTCGTTTCCAGCACCTTCATGATGTTCATGATGTTGCTGATCGTGGCGGTGTCGAGCATGCTGGCGTCGAGCTTGCCGATCGCCGCATTCGCCGCGACCGCGCCGGTGACCGTCGCCATCGCGCTCAACTTCATCATGCGCGGCTCGCTGGACGGCTACATCCTGGCGCTGCTGGTCATCGCCGCCGAAGGTTATTTCGCGCTGCTGGCGCACCGGCTGCATTCGACGACGCTGGCGACACTGGAAGCCCGCGCCGAGAAGGACGCGCTGATCGGCGAACTCGAACAGGCCAAGGCGATTTCCGACGAGGCGCGGCATCGCGCCGAATCCGCCAACGTTGCGAAGTCGCGCTTTCTCGCACAGATGAGCCACGAACTGCGGACGCCGCTCAACGCCATTCTTGGCTTCTCCGAGGTGATGAAGAGCGAGATTTTCGGCGCGCACGCGGTGGCTGTTTATAAGGACTATTCCGCCGATATTCACAATTCGGGCGTCCACCTCCTCAACCTGATCAATGAAATTCTCGACCTGTCGCGGATCGAAGCCGGTCGCTATGAACTCAACGAGGAAGCGATCTCGCTGGTGCATATCGTTGCCGACTGTCACCACCTCCTGAAGCTGCGCGCCTCCAGCCGCGGCATCACTATCCACGAGATTTTCGAGCAGGGCATGCCGCGCGTCTGGGGCGACGAGCGCGCGATCCGGCAGGTTGTGCTGAACCTGTTGTCGAACTCCATCAAATTCACCCCTCAGGGCGGCGAGATCTGGCTGAAGGCTGGCTGGACCGCGTCCGGCGGACAATATCTCAGCGTCAAGGACACCGGCTCCGGCATCGCCGAGGACGAAATTCCGATCGTGCTCGCCTCCTTCGGACAGGGATCGAACTCGATCAAATCCGCCGAACAGGGCGCGGGCCTCGGCCTGCCGATCGCCAAGAGCCTGATCGACATGCACGGCGGCACCTTCACGCTGAAATCCAAATTGCGGATCGGCACCGAAGTCATCATCACATTGCCGCCCGAGCGCGTGATGTCGGCGCTGGCGCCGATGACGGAGGAAGCCCCGGCGTTGCAGCCGGACATTCCGGGAATCGAACAGGCTTCGGATGCGCGCCGCCGTCGCCGCGCACCCATCATGAATGCGGGGACGGGATTGTAGTTTGCGCGCTTGCGTCCGCGCGCGAATGCGCATCAGTATCGAGAATGAGCATAGAAAGTCCGTGTATCGCCGTCTGCATGATCGACCCCAAAAGCCGCCTGTGTTTCGGCTGCGGTCGCACGCTGCCGGAAATCGCCCGCTGGGGCCGGATGGAATCGCACGAACGACTGTCGATCATGGCCGAGCTTCCTGCCCGCATGGCGGAAGCCGGACTGCCGCCGCTGGCGCCGGCGGCCGCCAAGGACAGCGCCGCAAAAGCCTGATCCGACACAGCATAACGGCAGGTGGATCATGATCCGCGTCCTGCTCGTTCTGTTCATCGCCACGGCTTGCGCGGTGTTCGCTTACGGCGATCCGGCGAAGATCACCACCGCCCGCACCTCGGTGACGGAGATGATTCAACACCGCACCGCCGCGCATGCGCGCATCCAGCAGATTCCGCGCGGCAACGGCGGCGAGTTCAAACTCGACGCCAGGATCAACGGCGTCAAGGTGCCGATGGTGATCGACACCGGCGCGACATCGGTGGTGCTGACTTACGAGACCGCCAAGGCGGCGGGACTACCGCTCGAACTGCTCGACTACAACGTGCCGCTGGAAACCGTCGGCGGCAAAACCAAGGCCGCGCGCCTGACGCTCGACCGACTCGCGGTCGGACATCTCGTCGAGCATTCGATCCCGGCGCTGGTGGTGCCGCGTGGCCAGATGAAAACCAACCTGCTCGGCATGAGTTTCCTCGACCGGCTGGAAAGCTGGGAAGTCCGCGCCGACCGTCTGATGCTGCGCGGTTATCCTTAGCCCTTTGACGATGAATCCGTTTCACCACGGCCGGGCATAGCCGTTCGAAGAACGGCGTCGCCTTGCTCCGCCTATGTTCCGACCATGACGAGCGACAGCGTGACTACGCAGCAGCGGAAGCCGTCGCCTGCGTGCGTACCAATGCCAGCGCATCACGCAGCACGTCCACGCCCGCATCCGCCTTCACGCCATGGACCGACAGATGACGGCGAAACGCGCGCGCGCCGGGAATGCCATGGAACGCGCCGACAAAGTGCCGCGTGAAGGCGTGTAACCGCGTGCCGCGCGCCAACTGTTCCGCAATGTAAGGCATCATCGCCTCCAGCGCCGCGATCATGTCGTCGTGCGGCAATGCTTCGCCGAAGATGTCACGATCAACCGCAAGCAATCGCCACGGCTCCTGATAGGCCGCGCGACCGAGCATGACACCGTCGACATGATCGAGATGGCGCTTCGCCTCCGCGACACTGCCGATGCCGCCGTTGATGACGATCGGCACTTGTGGCATCGCGGCCTTGAGGCGATAGACGCGATCGTAATCGAGCGGCGGGATGTCGCGGTTCTCCTTCGGCGACAATCCGTTCAGCCACGCCTTGCGTGCGTGCACGATCAGCATGTCCGCGCCGGCCGACACCACCGCGCGCGCCAGCCGGTCGAGCGCGACTTCCGGGTCCTGATCGTCAATGCCGATGCGACATTTCACGGTAACGGGAATCAGCACAGCACGCTTCATCGCGGCAACGCCGTCCGCGACCAGATCCGGCTCCGCCATCAGACAGGCGCCGAAGCGCCCCTCCTTCACCCGGTCCGACGGGCAGCCGACATTGAGATTGATCTCGTCGTAGCCGAAATCCTCGCCGATCCTCGCGGCCGTCGCGAGATCGCCGGGGTTCGACCCGCCGAGTTGCAACGCCACCGGATGTTCGCTGGCATCAAACCCGAGCAGACGCGCGCGGTCGCCATGGATCACGGCGCCGGTGGTCACCATCTCGGTATAGAGCCGGGCGCGACGCGTCAGGTGACGATGGAAGACACGGCAATGCCGGTCAGTCCAGTCCATCATCGGCGCGACGGAAAATTTATATTTATCTTCAGTCACTTACGTCTCTTTTGCGATCCGATCCAATATCGTGGCCATGGCCGCATTTCATAGCTGGCTTTCTTTAGCCCGTCGCTGGCTGCGCCGGTCTTTATAACGAACGTTGCCGCCTTTTTGGCGAGCTGCGAACGATCCTTATTCCACAAAACCCACTTTGATGCGGCGGTTCTGCCGTCCCTTGTTGTCGACTTTGAGAATGCGGACCGGACGGGACTGCGCGGTCGAGCTGAGATGTGTTCCCCCGCATGCTTGCCTGTCGAGATCGCCGATCTCGACAATGCGGACGTTCCCATCCGCCTGGCGCGGAGGCGACACGCTCTTGCTGCGGAAAAGACCGGGCACGGAATTGGCTTCGTCCCAGGGCATCTGCAGGGTGCGGATCGGAAGATCCTGCCGGATCACGTCGTTGATCGGACCGGCCAGAGCGCGAAGTTTTTCCGTGTCCGCACCGGTCAGATCGAAATCGACCCGGAACGTTCCGTCGGCAGAAAGTTGCGCGCTGGTGAGCAAGGCCCCGCCGAAATTCTGGAAGACGACGCTGTTGGCGACATGGGCGAGCGTGTGCAACTCGCACATGAGGCGGCGAAACTCCGCATTCACCGAGACGCGGACCCGATCGGCGATCTCGGCCTCACTCTCGAATTCGTGCCACCAGCCTCGGGTGTCGGGCGTCACGGCACGGATGCCTGCTTCGCCCTTGCTCCATTGGATCGATGCCTTATCGAGGAGTTGGCCGCCGCCGCCCGGGAAGACGGGCGTTTGAGCAAGAAGCACTGCGCCAGGCCGGGCGTCGAGAACATCAACATCCAGTTCCAGGACTTGAGGGGCGCCTTGGCAAAGAAGCTGCACGTCCGGTTTCCTTCAATTTCGCGAGCTGGTGTCCCATGACGATCGAGGCACCTGCAAAAACGGGGCGCAAATGTTAGAACTGAACCACGACGCCCGCGATCGCGCTCCCTCATACGACGTCTTCCGCAGCTTTGCGACGCTTCTGTGGGGCAGCCCACCGGCATCGGCGCCGGATCAAAACTTGAATGATGGACGACCGAGATGAATGAACCTACCAATCCACCTGTTTCCCGCAGTTCGCTGCTCGCGGTGGAAGATACAGAATTCCTGCTGCGCGACGAGATGCGCTCGATCCGCTTCGCGCTCGAATATTCCAAGCCGGATCTTGAGCTGCGCGACTGGGGCATCCGCTCGACCATCATCGTGTTCGGCAGCGCGCGCATCGCTTCGCCGGAACAGGCCGAGGCTGCGGCGAAAGCGGCGAGCAACGACGCCGAGCGAAGCCACGCGGAGACGCTGGGCAAGCAGGCCGAGCTTTATCAGATCGCGCGCGAGTTCGCGCAGATCGCCTCACAGCGCGGCGGCTCGTTCGCGCCGAAGAATCGCTGGCGCGACAACGTCATCGCCACCGGCGGCGGCCCCGGCATCATGGAAGCGGCCAATCGCGGCGCGCACGACGCAGGCGCGCCGACCATCGGCTTCAACATCACGCTACCGCACGAGCAGGTGCCGAACCCCTACATCACGCCGGAACTGTATTTCCGCTTCCACTACTTCGCGATGCGCAAGATGCATCTGGCGATGCGCGCCAACGCGCTCGCGGTGTTTCCCGGCGGCTTCGGCACCATGGACGAATTGTTCGAGGTGCTGACGCTGCAACAGACACGGAAAGCGCGCCCCACGCCGATCGTGCTGTTCCGCGAGAGCTACTGGCGCAAGATCGTCAACTTCGACGCGCTGGTCGAGGAAGGCATGATCGCGGCGGACGATCTCAAGCTGTTCGAGTTCGCCGAAACCGCCGAAGATGGCTGGGCCTCGCTGATCCGCCGCGGGCTCGACACCAATGGCACGGCGCAGACGGGATGACGACGGCGTCATCCTGAAGGTCTGACTGAGCAGACGCGTTACACGCGCACCGACAACACGAAAATCGTCGTCTCCGCCTGCGCGGGGACGACGATAAATCTAGCGCGACTTGCCGTTGCCCGCGTTCTTCTCCGCCGCGCGGCGTAGCGCTTCGGCCAATGCGCCGCCACCACTGGATGCGGACTGTTGTTCGCGCCTTGGCGCATCGCGGCGCGGTCCCTGCCCGCGCGAGCCGCTATCATTGCGCGCGGCGGACGCGCCTGCGCGATCCTGTTTGCCGATCTCGTCATCGAGGCGCAGCGTCAAGGCAATACGCTTGCGCGGCTTGTCGACGTCGAGCACTTTCACGCGCACGATGTCACCCGGTTTCACCACCTCGCGCGGATCCTTGATGAAGGTCTTCGACATTGCCGAGACGTGCACCAGGCCGTCCTGATGCACACCGATATCGACGAACGCGCCGAACGCCGCGACGTTGGTGACCGCTCCTTCGAGGATCATGCCCGGCTTGAGATCGTTGAGCGTCTCGACGCCTTCCTTGAACTCCGCCGCCTTGAACGCCGGACGCGGATCGCGGCCCGGTTTTTCCAGTTCGCGCAGAATATCGGTCACCGTCGGCAATCCGAACGTGTCGTCGACGAAATTCTGCGGCTTGAGCTGGCGCAGCGCGACGGCATTGCCGATGATGGCCTTGATGTCGCTCTTGGTCGTTTCGAGAATCCGCCGCACCACCGGATAGGATTCCGGATGCACGCCGGATGAATCCAGCGGATCGTCGCCATTCGCGATGCGCAGGAAGCCCGCGCATTGTTCGAATGCCTTCGGCCCGAGGCGCGGCACGTCCTTCAGCGCCTTGCGCGATTTGAACGGCCCGTTGGCGTCGCGATATTGCACGATGCTCTGCGCCAGCCCCGTGCCGATGCCGGACACGCGCGCGAGCAACGGCGCCGACGCGGTATTGGCATCGACGCCGACGGCGTTGACGCAATCTTCCACCACGGCATCGAGCGAGCGCGACAGCTTCGCCTCGCCAAGGTCATGCTGATACTGCCCGACGCCGATCGACTTCGGATCGATCTTCACCAGTTCGGCAAGCGGGTCCTGCAAGCGCCGCGCGATCGACACCGCGCCGCGCAAGGTCACGTCGAGTTCGGGCAATTCCTCGGACGCAAAGGCCGACGCCGAATAGACCGACGCACCGGCTTCCGACACCACGATCTTCGACATCTTCAGGTCGGGCAACAGCTTCACCAGTTCGGTGGCGAGCTTGTCAGTCTCGCGCGAGGCGGTACCGTTGCCGATGGCGATCAGTTCGACATTGTGCGCTTTCGCCAGCTTGCCGAGAACGGCGAGCGATTCATCCCAGCGCCGCTGCGGCTCGTGCGGGAAGATCGCGGTCGTCGCCACCACCTTGCCGGTGGCATCCACCACCGCGACCTTGACGCCGGTGCGATAGCCGGGATCGAGCCCCATGGTCGCGCGGGTGCCGGCGGGCGCGGCCAGCAGCAGGTCGCGCAGGTTGGACGCGAACACGCGCACGCCCTCGTCTTCCGCCGCCGTCCACAGCTTCAGCCGCATGTCGATGTTGAGATGAATCTGAATCTTGGTACGCCACGCCCAGCGCACGGTATCGACCAGCCAGCGATCGCCGGGACGGCTGCGATCCGCGATGGCGAAGCGATGCATGATGCGCAGTTCGTACGGATTGGGCGCTGTGGTGCCGGCTGGTGCTGCCGCCGCCGGATTTTCCGGCGCGATGTGCAGGTCGAGCACCTCTTCCTTCTCGCCACGGAACAGCGCGAGAATACGGTGCGACGGCAACTTCGTCAGCGGCTCGCTGAAATCGAAGTAGTCGCTGAACTTCGCGCCGGCTTCCTTCTTGCCGTCGCGCATCTTCGACGTCAGCACGCCATTGCCCCAGAGCAGTTCGCGCAAGCCTCCGATCAGGTCGGCGTCTTCGGCAAAACGCTCCACCAGAATGGCGCGCGCCCCGTCGAGCGCGGCGGCGGCATCGGCCACTTGCTTCTCGGCATTGATAAATGGCGCGGCGGCGGCCTGCGGATCGTTCTCGGGTTGCGTCAGCAACTGTTCGGCCAACGGTCCGAGCCCCGCCTCGCGCGCAATCTCGGCCTTGGTGCGGCGCTTCGGCTTGAACGGCAGATAGATATCTTCGAGGCGGCCCTTGCTGTCGGCGGCCATGATCGCCGCTTCTAATGCATCATCGAGCTTGCCCTGCTCGCGGATCGAATTGAGGATGACGGTGCGACGCTCTTCCATCTCGCGCAGGTACGTCAGCCGCTCTTCCAGCGTGCGCAGTTGCGCGTCGTCGAGCGCACCGGTGGCTTCCTTGCGGTAGCGCGCGACGAACGGCACGGTGGCGCCGCCGTCAAGCAATTCAACCGCGGCCTGAACCTGCTGTTCGCGAACGCTGAGTTCGTCCGCAATCCGGCGATAGATGGAATTCGTCACGCGTCCCTCACTTCACAATCGACCGAGGGACGACGATGAAACTGCCCCTCGGGGGAAGCGGATATGACCCAGCGGAAAACGATTCTTCAACCCCGCGGAACCGCCAGCGATCAGCCGGCCCCGAACGAACGCGCTATATTGTAGGTGACGAGGCTCGCAGCATAGGCCAACGCCAACATGTAGAAGAACGTTATCCACATCCAGCGCCAGCCGCCGGTCTCGCGCTTGATGACGGCGAGCGTGGACGCGCATTGCGGCGCAAAGATGTACCACGCCAAAAGCGACAGCGCGGTGGCGAGGCTCCACTTGGTCGCGAGCACCTGCCCGATCTGTTCGGCCGCCTCCTTGCCACCCTCGATGGAATAGACGGTGCCAAGCGCGGCCACCGCTACCTCGCGCGCGGCCATGCCGGGGATCAGCGCCACGGCGATCTGCCAGTTGAATCCGAGCGGCGCCAGCACCGGCTCGATGAAGCGGCCTATGATGGCAGCGAGGCTGTAGTCGATGCCGGGATCGGTAGCGCCAACTGGTGCCTGCGGGAACGACGCCAAAAACCAGATCAACACCATCATGGCGAAGATCGTGGTGCCGGCGCGTTGCAGGAACATCATCGCGCGGGTGTAGATGCCGATGGCGATGCTCTTGAGCCGCGGCAGCTTGTAGTCCGGCAATTCCAGCATGAACGGCGCCGGCGCATCGTCGCGCCACATGAAGAACTTGATCAGCGCTGACACCGCCATCGCGCTGGTGATGCCGACGACGTAGAGCCCGAACATCACCAGGCCCTGCAGGTTGATCCATCCCCACACCTGCTTCGCCGGAATGAAGGCGGAGATGATCAGCGTATAGACCGGGATGCGCGCCGAGCATGTCATCAGCGGCGCGATCAGGATCGTGGTCAGCCGGTCGCGGCGATTGTCGATCACACGCGTCGCCATGATGCCCGGAATGGCGCAGGCGAAACTCGACAGCAGCGGAATGAAGGCGCGGCCATGCAATCCCGCGCCGCCCATGATGCGATCCATCAGGAACGCCGCGCGCGCCATGTAGCCGAAATCTTCCAGCAGCAGAATGAACAGGAAGATGATGATGATCTGCGGCAGGAACACAATGACGCTGCCGACGCCGGAGATCACGCCGTTCTGAATGAAGCTTTGCAGCAGGCCCGCGGGCAACGTCGCCTGCACCCATTGCCCGAGCAACTCGAATCCGCCGGCGATCAATTCCATCACCGGCTGCGCCCAGGCGAACACCGCCTGGAACATCACGAACAGGATCGCGGCGAGGATGATCAGCCCGAACACCGGATGCAGCACCACGGAATCGACCCGCGCGGTCCAGGTGTCGGGCCGCGCCGGCAGGCTGACGGTTTCCTTGATGATGCGATCCGCCTCGCGCTGGGTGGCGCGCAGTTCGGCGACGCTGTGCGGCCGCCAGTCGTTCTCGCGCGCAATCTGCGTGGCTTCGGCGGCGATGGTGTCGGTCAGTTGCAGCAGCTCGTCGGTGCCGCCCTTGCGTACCGCGATGGAGGTCACCACCGGAATGCCGAGCGCGGCGGACAACGCCGGCACGTCCACAGTGACGCCGCGCCGCTTGGCGATGTCGAACATATTGAGCGCCAGCACCATCGGCCGGCCGGTGTGCTTCATTTCCAGCACCAGCCGGATCGCCAGCCGCAGGTTGGTGGCGTCGGCGACGCAGAGAACCAGCTCCGGCAGGGTTTCGCCCTTGGCACGGCCGAGCACCACGTCGCGGGTGATCTCCTCGTCCGGGCTGCGGCCGCGCAACGAATAGGTCCCCGGCAAATCGATCAGCGACACCTGCCGGCCACGCGGGGTGACGAAGAAGCCCTGCTTGCGCTCGACGGTGACGCCGGGATAGTTCGCGACCTTCTGCCGGCTGCCGGTCAGTGCATTGAACAGCGAGGTCTTGCCGCTGTTCGGCGTCCCGACCAGGACGATATTGTAAAGTGCAGCTTCCATGGCGATCCGTGGACGTCGTCAGATGACGACGACGGCCATTGCCTCCCGCCGGCGCACGGCGACCGTGATGTTCTCGACCCGAACCGCAATCGGATCGCGGCCGATCAGACCCTCGTGCAGCACCTCGACGCGCGCGCCCTCGACGAATCCCAGTTCGATCAGCCGGCTTTCGAGTTCGGCAGCGCTCAGGCTGGACTCGGCATTGCCGCCTTTCAGGGCCTGGACAGTGCCGGAAAAGCCGCGTCGGGCGTTTCCGAGCAGCCGAACCGAGTCGGACTCGTGGAGGTCGATGGTCATGCGTCGCTTGTTTCAACCGGCGTCGCAAGGGTCAAGTGCGCCTTTTGCCCGCGTGGCACTCTTTAGAGCGATTTTAAGCCGCATGGGCGGCAAACCCCGGCGAGCCGCCGTCGCCCGCAGGCCACTCGGTCGCCGGAACCGGCCCTTACCCTTCCGCGTTATGGCTGCGAACCGCTTCGTCCGTACCGCGCAAGCCGCCCCGCCCCTGTCGCAAGCCTCCAGCACATTTTGGGTCACCGATGGCCACCGAACAGACTGTCACCGCCACCATCAAGGAGGAATATGCGCGGGACGGGTCGCTGGAAAGCACCGAAGCCACGCTTGCCAAGACAACCACCGATGCCGAGACCATCGACCTGCCGTCCGATCCGGTCACAGTGATGCTGGCCGCTCTGCTGCTGCTCGCGGTGATGGCGGTCGCTTACTTCGCCGCCCCCATCGTGTTACCGATCGTGCTCGCGCTGGTGCTCAACCTGCTGTTTCAGCCCGGCATGCGTGCGCTCGAAAATCTCCGCCTGCCACGCGGTCTGGCGGCGCTTGTCCTCATTCTGCTGTTCTTCAGTGCGATCGTCGCCATCGGCGCGGCGGTCTCCGGCCCCGCGACCGAATGGGCGGCGAAACTGCCCGACGGCATTCCGCGCTTGCAGGAACGACTGAAATTCCTCAGCCAGCCAGTCGCGACGTTGCAGACTTTCCTGCAACAGATCGACGGCTTCATGTCCGGCGGAACGCCCGCGCACGCGGAAGGCGGCGGTTCGGGCTCGGCGATCGCGGCGATGCTGTTCACCGGTACCACACATTTCGCAAGCAGCTTTTTCGAGACCATCCTGATCCTGTTTTTCCTGCTGGTGTCCGGCAACACCTTCCTCAAACGGACCGTGGAAATCATGCCCAGCTTCAAGGGTAAGCGGCAGGCGGTCGAACTCTCGCAACAGGTCGAGGAGAACATCTCGATCTACCTCGTCACCATCACCATCATGAATATCGCGGTTGGCGTGGCGACCGGGTTGGCGATGTGGCTGGTGGGGCTCGGCGATCCGATCCTGTGGGGGGTCGTTGCCTTTTTCCTCAACTTCGTCCCGATCATGGGGCCGCTGTTCGGCGTCGGCATCTTCCTGTTGGCGGGGTTGCTGGTGCTCGATCCGCTATGGATGGCGATGATGCCTGCGGCGCTCTATCTCGGCATTCATGTCATCGAAGGAGAGATCATCACGCCAATGCTGCTGGCGCGGCGCTTCACGCTCAATCCGGTGCTGGTGATCATCGCGCTGATCTTCTGGTTCTGGATGTGGGGCGTGCCCGGCGCGATCCTCGCGGTGCCGATGTTGGCCATCACCAAGATCGTCTGCGACGGCGTGCGGCCGCTGGCCGCGATCGGGCATTTTTTGAGCGGCGATGAGTGAGTGCAAGCGAGTTTAATCGAGCATTCGTTTTGCGCGCAAACTTGCAACATAAAGATCGTCGTCCCCGCGCAGGCAGGGACGACACAGAGGAATTTTGATCCCACGAACTACATATCGAGCGCGCGTTGAATACGCTGGTAGCCTGAACCGCTGGCTTCAAAAGTAACACCCCAAAACAGAACGGCGGCCGATGGGATCGGCCGCCGTCGCATGTTGTCAGCACATGACCGGATCGATCAGTCGCCAGTCTTCTCGATATTCCAGAACACCGGTGTCGCGGGGCCGTCGAGCACGCCCTTGAGCGACTTGCGCCAGACGCTCGGCTGCTCGAACTGTCCGAGCGGAATGTAAATGACTTCGTCATAGACCCGCTTCTGGATTTCCTCGGCGAGCTTCTTCTGTTCCTCCGGCGACGTCGAGCGGGCGAACTGATCGCGCATCTTTTCGATGGTCGGATCATCCGGCCAGCCGAACCAGCCGCCGTTCTTGCCCTTGCCGTTGGTCGAGACGTTGGCGACCGGGTTCATGATGTCCGGGCCGGCCCAGTTGGTGAAGAACATGTTCCAGCCGCCCTCCTTCGGCGACTTCTGGCTAGCGCGGCGGGTCACCACGGTCTGCCAATCGGTGGCCTGAAGGTCGACCTTGAAGCCGGCATCACGCAAGAACTGCGCGAACACGATCGGCTGCGCCTTCAACTGTCCGACGTCTCCGGGCGCCATGACGACAACCGGCGTACCGTCATAACCGGATTCCTTCAGAAGCTTCTTCGCTTCCTCCATGCCGTTGCCCTTTGTCAGCGTCTCGGAGCCGATGTCGCTTGCCAACGGCGTGCCGCAACCGAACACCGCGCCGCAGACCTTGTAGTACTTCGGATTGCCGATCAGCGCGTCGAGCACCGGCTTCTGGCTTGCCGCAAGGAAGGCCGCGCGGCGAATCTTCGGATTGTCGAACGGCGGATAGAGGAAGTTCATCCGGCCCAGCGTCTGGAAACCCAGCGGGCTCAGCGTGTGGATGACGAGATCCTTGTCGGCCTCGAGGATCGGCAACAGATCGTAGGACGGCGTTTCGGAGAAATCGATATCGCCGGACTGGATGGCGTTCACCACCGTCTGCGCATCCGGCATGGTGATCCATTCAACGCGGTCAACCTTCACCACCTTGCCACCGGCGGTCCAGCTTGGCGCCTCGGAGCGCGGCACGTAGTCCTTATTCTTCTCGTAAACCGCCTTCACGCCGGGCTGGAATTCGCCCTGCACGAACTTGAACGGCCCCGAACCGATCTGTTCGGGAATGGCCTTGCCGGCCGGCGTTTCCGCGAGCCGCTTCGGCATCATGAACGGCACCAGCGACGACGGCTTGCCGATCGATTCAAGCACGAGGCCGTAGGGCTCCTTCAGCTTCAGCACGATGGTCTTGGCGTCCGGCGCCTCGATGCTGGCGGTGAAGTCCATCAGCTTCTGGCCCATGCCGTCGGCCTTGCCCCAACGCTTCAGCGAGGCGACGCAATCCTCGGCGGTGACCGGCGTGCCGTCATGCCACTTCAAACCGTCGCGCAAGGTGAAGGTGTAAGTGAGCTTGTCGTCGGAGACCTTGTAGCTCGCCATCTGCGGCTGGATCTTGAAATGCTCGTCCATCGCCAGCAGCGTGTCGTAGACCATGTAACCGTGGTCACGGGTGATGTAGGCCGTGGTCAATCCGGGATCGAGCACGCGCAGGTCGGAATGCATCACCGCGCGGATGGTTTTGGTTTGCGCCAGCGCGGGCGAGCCCAGCGCCGTCGCAAGCAGGAAGGCCGGCAACGCCGCCTTCAAGGCCATGCTCAATTTCCCCACTTTCGTGGACACTCTCGGAGGCGTGACGTGCAACATTCAATCTCTCCCGACTTGAACGCAATTGTCTGATGATGAATCGCGCTGATTGCTTCTAACGGCATCGGACGCGACGGCAATGTCGCTCCGGACCATTCACGTGGCTTTCATTGCGCGCAAGACTTGCATCAAGTTCGCCGGGCGTCAATCGGAGTCCATCTCGCAATCGCACAAGCTTTGAGCGGCCACCCGCCCGGTCACAAGGCAACGCGCAATCCTCACGTGGCGCTGGCAATTTTCGTTGAAGTCTCCATTATGATTGCGCGTCACGATACGAGAGCGCTTACTTGAACGGCGTCGGTTCATTATTTGCTCCGTCCAATCGCGGCGTCATCGCGCGCGTATCAAATTTCGAACCTCGCTGGAAACCTCCATTGTTCGTGATCCTCTCGCTTCAGCATTCGTCATCAACCTCATCACGTAACAAGCATTGAAGTCGGATCACCAAAAGAAGAAGGCATCTGGAACGCCATGAATCCCGCCAATCTCCCGTTCGATACCGAAGCCATGTTGCAAGGCCTGCGTCAGTGGGTCGAATGCGAAAGCCCGACCTGGGATCGCGCCGCCGTCAATCGCATGCTCGATCTCGCCGCGCGCGAGATGGCGCTCGCCGGCGCGACCATCGAGCGCATTCCGGGGCGGATGGGTTTTGGCGATTGCGTCCGCGCCCGCTTCCCGCATCCGAAACAGGGCGAACCCGGCATCCTGATCGCCGGTCATCTCGACACCGTGCATCCGGTCGGCACACTGGAAAAGCTGCCGTGGCGGCGCGAGGGCAACAAGTGTTACGGCCCCGGCGTCTACGACATGAAGGGCGGCAACTATCTCTCACTCGAAGCCATCCGCCAGTTGCAGCGCGCCGCCTTTACCACACCGCTGCCGATTACGTTCCTGCTCACGCCCGATGAGGAAGTCGGCACGCCGAGCGTGCGCGATATCGTCGAGGCGGAAGCCGCGCGCAACAAATATGTGCTGGTGCCGGAACCCGGCCGCGACGATAACGGCGTCGTCACCGGCCGCTACGCCATCGCCCGCTTCAATCTCGAAGCCACCGGCCGCCCGAGCCATGCCGGCGCGACGCTCTCCTCGGGTCGTTCCGCGATCCGCGAGATGGCGCGGCAGATCCTGGCCATCGACGCGATGAGCGGCCCCGATTGCACCTTCAGCGTCGGCGTCGTTCACGGCGGCCAGTGGGTGAACTGCGTTGCCACCACCGCGACCGGCGAGGCGCTCAGCATGGCCAAGCGGCAGAGCGATCTCGACCGCGGCGTCGAGCGCATGCTGGCGTTGTCCGGAACCCACGACGACGTGACGTTCACGGTAACGCGCGGCGTCACCCGCCCGGTGTGGGAGCCGGATGCCGGAACCATGGCGCTCTATGAAAAGGCGCGCGGCATTGCCCAGCAAATGGGCATGGCGTTGCCACACGGCAGCGTCGGCGGCGGCTCCGACGCCAACTTCACCGGGGCGATGGGCATTCCCTCGCTCGACGGCCTCGGCGTGCGCGGCGGCGGCGTCCACACGCTCAACGAACATATCGAAGTGGACAGTCTTGCCGAACGCGGCCGCCTGATGGCAGGCTTGCTGGCAACGCTGGAATAGGACGGCGGCAATTCCGCGCCCGCGAAATATTCGATGGCATGGAATTGGCTTGTTGAATTGGCACAGGGCAACCGGCGCGGAATCTCAGGGTGGATGTGCCCGCGCCGGACGTAACGAGGGAATGAGATTGTTGACAACAACCCGGCTGTCACGATCATCATGGACGTCGTTTCAGGGCGTGCGACGAGGTAGGAACGAATGCTGGGATATCTGATCCGCCGAATCCTCGCCGCCATCCCTGTGATGGGCGTGGTGGCGCTGTTCGTGTTCCTGCTGCTGCGGCTGACGCCGGGCGACCCCGCCGCCATTCTCGCCGGCGACAACGCCACGCCGGAACAGCTCGACCGCATTCGCACCTCGCTCGGCTTGAACGAGCCGCTCTACACGCAATTCTTCACCTGGATCGGCAAGCTGCTACATGGCGACTTCGGCGTCTCTCTGATTTCCAACGTGCCGGTCATTACCATGATCGGCAACCGCATCGAGCCAACCATCGCCATCGCGCTCTCGACCATCATCTTCACCGTGATCGTGGCCGTGCCGCTCGGCGTCATCGCTGCATGGAAGCACGGCACCTGGATCGACCGCTTCGTGATGGCGCTGTCGGTGATCGGCTTCTCGGTGCCGGTGTTCGTGATCGGCTACGTGCTGATTCAGGTCTTCGCCATCGATCTGCGCTGGCTGCCGGTGCAAGGCTATCGCAGCTTCGCGCGCGGCTTCGGCCCGTTTTTCGAACGCATCGCGCTGCCGACGCTGACGCTGTCGTTCATCTATATCGCGCTGATCGCGCGCATGACCCGCGCCGCGATGCTCGACGTGCTCGATGAGGATTACATCCGCACCGCGCGCGCCAAAGGCATCGCCGAACGCGGCGTGCTGCTGCGCCACGCGCTGCGCAACGCGGCGGTGCCGGTGATCACCGTGATCGGCACCGGGTTTGCGCTGTTGATCTCCGGTGTCGTTGTCACCGAGACCGTATTCAACCTGCCGGGCATCGGCCGCCTCACCGTCGATGCGGTGCTGGCGCGCGACTACCCCGTCATTCAGGCGATGATCCTGTTGACCAGCGGCATCTATGTCGGGGTCAATCTCTTGATCGATCTCTCCTACACCCTGCTCGATCCGAGGATTCGTTACTGATGGCCGTCGACGCCCTGCCAGACCCCTCGCTCCGGATCACGCCGCGCCGCCTCGGGCGCAATCTGTTACGCTCGAATCCGATCATCGCCATCGCGGTCATTTGTCTGGCGGTGATCGTGCTGATGGCGATCTTCGCGCCGCTGATCTCGCCGCACGATCCGCAACTGCTGGCGCCGGCGCAGCGGCTGAAGCCGGCCAGCGCGGAATATCCGCTCGGCACCGACGCCTACGGTCGCGACGTACTCTCACGCATCTTTTACGGCGGCCGCGTCTCACTTCTGATCGGACTGGGCTCCGCGGTGTTCAGCGTGGCGATCGGCCTTTTCATCGGACTGGTCTCCGGCTTCTTCAAATGGGTCGACGCCATCATGATGCGCATCATGGACGGCCTGATGGCGATCCCCGGAATTCTGCTCGCGATCGCCGTGGTGTCGCTGTCGGGAGCCAGCCTGATGACGGTGCTGATCGCCATCACCATTCCGGAGGTGCCGCGCGTGGCGCGGCTGGTGCGCTCGGTGGTGCTGACGGCGCGCGAGGAACCATACGTCGAAGCCGCGATTTCGGTCGGCTCCAGCCTGCCGAAGATCATGTGGCGCCACCTGGTGCCCAACACCGTCGCGCCGTTGATCGTACAAGGGACCTACGTCTGCGCCTCCGCCATTCTCACCGAGGCGATCCTGTCGTTTCTCGGCTGCGGCATCAGCCCGGAGATTCCGACCTGGGGCAACATCATGGCCGAAGGCCGCGCCTTCTTCCAGATCAAGCCATCGCTGATCTTCTGGCCCGGCCTGATGCTGTCGATCGCCATTCTCTCGGTCAACCTGATCGGCGATGCCGCGCGCGACGCTCTCGACCCGCGCATGAAACAGCGCGAGGCCCGCCCATGACTGCCAGCACCACCGCCACCTCTTCCGCTCCCGTCGTCCTCGACGTCAACGATCTCGTTATCTCGATCGGCAGTAAACCCGACGCGCATCGCATCATCGACGGCGTCTCATTGCAGGTGCGGCAAGGCGAAACGCTGTGCGTGGTCGGCGAAAGCGGCTCCGGCAAATCGGTGACGTCGCTGACCGTGATGGGCCTGTTGCCGAAGAAGGTGCTGGTGCCGACGCGCGGCAAGATCACGCTGGCCGGCGAGGACATTCTCGCGGCCAGCGACCGGCGGCTGCGGCAACTCCGCGCCACCACCATGGCAATGATCTTTCAGGAGCCGATGACCGCGCTCAATCCGGTGGTGCCGGTCGGCAAGCAGATCGACGAAGTGCTGCGCGCGCACACCAATCTCGACGCCCGCACACGGCGCGAGCGCATTCTGGCGATGATGGAACAGGTGCGGCTGCCGGACGTCACGCGCATCTTCAAGTCATATCCGCATCAGCTCTCCGGCGGACAACGCCAGCGCATCATGATCGCGATGGCGCTGGTGCTCGAACCGAAACTCTTGATTGCCGACGAACCGACCACCGCGCTCGACGTCACCACGCAGAAGCAGATCCTGTCGCTGATCCGCGACCTGCAACGCGACCACGGCACCGCTGTGCTGTTCATCACCCATGACATGGGCGTGGTGGCGGAAATCGCCGACCGCGTTGTGGTGATGCGCAAGGGCAAGGTGGTGGAGACCGGCGCGCTCGACGACGTGCTGCGCGCGCCGACCATGGAATACACCCGCAACCTGCTGTCGTCGGTGCCGAGCCTGATCCCGCGCGCGGCGCGGCCCGCCTCCAGCGAGCCGATCGTGCTGGAAACCGAAAGCCTCGGCAAAGTCTATCGCCAGCGCTCGACGTTCGGGGCCGCGCGCGAAGTCGCCGCCGCGCAGAACGTGACGCTGACGCTGCGCAAGGGCCGCACGCTCGGCATCGTCGGGGAAAGCGGCTCGGGCAAATCCACCGTGGCGCGCTGCATCGTGCGGCTGATCGATCCGACCTCGGGCGAGGTCCGCCTCGCCGGTCAGGACATCTCGACGTTATCGCGTCCAGCATTGCGGCCGCACCGCAAGCGCATCCAGATCGTGTTCCAGGACCCCTACCGCTCGCTCAATCCGCGCGTCACTGTCGGGGAGACCATCGCCGAAGGTCCGGTGAACTACGGCGTGCCGCATGCGGAAGCGATCAAGCGCGCCGGCGAATTGCTCGAACTGGTCGACCTGCCCGCCGACGCCATCACGCGCTATCCGCATCAGTTCTCCGGCGGTCAGCGCCAGCGCATCGCGATTGCCCGCGCGCTGGCGCTCGATCCCGACGTGCTGGTGGCGGACGAAGCGGTATCGGCGCTCGACGTCTCGGTGCAGGCGCAGGTCCTCGATCTGCTCGATGAGATTCAGACGCGCCTCGGCATCGCGCTGCTGTTCATCACCCACGATCTGCGCGTCGCCGCGCAAATCTGCGACGAGGTGGTGGTGATGCAGCACGGCCGCGTCGTCGAACAAGGTCCCGCCGGCGAAATTCTCACCAATCCACAACAGGCCTACACCAAGCAGTTGCTCGAAGCCGCACCCGGCCGCCATTGGGACTTTGCGAATTTCCGACCGGTGAACGTGCAGAGTACTTTGGCCTCGCCTGGCGCAGTATAGGTTGACGCAATCGAAGCCGTCACCCTTCGAGGCTCGCGGCATGCGCCGCTCGCACCTCAGGATGACGTTTCGTCGCTTGCGCTCCTCGCAATGACGCGACTAACGTTGTCGCTCTGCGACACTTTATCGGAATGACTTCATGACACGTATTGCCGTCGGCGGCTTCCTGCACGAGACCAACACCTTCGCGCCCACCAAGGCGACCTATGCCGATTTCGTCCATGGCGGCGGCTGGCCGGCGATGACCCACGGCTCCGACGTGTTGAAAGTGATGCGCGGCATCAATGTCGGCCTCGCCGGCTTCGTCGATGATGCCGTGACGCGCGGCTGGGAGTTGATCCCGACGATCGCCTGCGGCGCCAGCCCCTGCGCGCACGTGACGAAGGACGCCTACGAGCGCGTCGCCAAGGAAATGGTCGACGGCATCGCCAATGCGGGCGCGCTCGACGCGGTCTATCTCGATCTGCACGGCGCGATGGTCACCGAGCACCTCGACGACGGCGAAGGCGAGCTGCTGGCGCGCGTGCGCAAGGTGATCGGTCCGGACCTGCCGCTGGTGGTGAGCCTCGACCTGCACGCCAACGTCACGCCGGAAATGGTCGAGCACGCCGACGCGCTGATTGCCTATCGCACCTATCCGCATGTCGACATGGCCGACACCGGCCGCGCCTCGGCAAAACATCTCGCACTGCTGCTGGAAAGCAAGCAACGCTTCGCGAAAGCCTTCCGACAGTTGCCGTTCCTGATCCCGATCAGTTGGCAATGCACCTTCGATCAACCGACGAAGGGCATCTACGACCAACTCGCGGCGCTGGAAAGCGACGCGGTGCCGACGCTGTCGTTCGCGCCGGGTTTTCCCGCCGCCGATTTCCCCGGCTGCGGCCCGACCGTGTTCGCCTATGGCCGCACGCAGGCGGATGCCGACGCGGCGGCCGATGCCGTCGCGAAACTGGTCATCGGTCACGAGGATGATTTCGACGGCAAGATTTATGCACCCGACGAAGGCGTACAACACGCGATGCAACTGGCGAAGACTGCGCGAAAACCGATTGTGATCGCCGACACGCAGGACAATCCCGGCGCCGGCGGCGATTCCGACACCACCGGCATGCTGCGCGCGCTGGTGCGCAACAAGGCGACACGCGCCGCGACCGGTGCGATTTACGATCCCGCCTCCGCCAGGGCGGCGCACGCGGCCGGCGAAGGCGCGCGCGTGACGCTATCGCTCGGCGGCAAGTCCGGCATTCCCGGCGATGCGCCGTATGAAGCGACTTTCATCGTCGAGAAGCTTTCGGACGGCAAATTCGTCGCGCCCGGCCCCTATTACGGCGGCCGCGACATGGACATGGGGCCGTCCGCCTGTCTGCGCATCGACGATGTCCGCGTTGTGGTGTCGTCGCACAAGGCACAGCTCGCCGATCAGGCGATGTATCGCTATGTCGGCATTGAGCCGACCCAACAGGCGATCCTCGTCAACAAAAGCTCGGTGCACTTCCGCGCCGATTTTCAGCCGATCGCCGAGACGCTGCTGATCTGCGCCGCGCCGGGCGCGATGCCGGCCGACACCGCCTCGTTGCCATGGACGCGGCTGCGCCCCGGCATCCGCATCAAACCGAACGGCCCGCCCTTCGCGCCGAAAGCCTGAGATCACGCCCCCCTATTGATGGGCCGCAGCATGGTTAACCGTTGGTTGACAATCCTGCTCTAGCGTTGGGAACCCTTCGCGAGCGGGATTGACCATGAAACGCGCGCTTTTCGTGCTGACAGCAGCCCTCTTGTCCGGAACTGTGCCGTCCTACGGCCAGACCGCCGCGCCGACGCCGGCCACCCCGGCGCCAGTCGCCAAGGAAAAACCAGCGACGCCCGCGCCGCAGGCCACAGCTCCGACGCCCGCGATCAAGACGACGAGCAACCTGCCCGGCTCGATCGAACCCACCTTCGATCAGGGCACCGCCGGACGCCTCAAGGAAGCGATCCAGAAATATGCCGCCATTGCCGCGCACGGCGGCTGGCCCAAAATTCCCGCGGACGCAAAATTCGCGTTGGGCACCGCCGGCGCGAACGACACCCTGCTGCGCCAGCGATTGATCTCCGGCGGCGACCTCGGCGCCGACCACGCAACGGGCGCGTTCGACGCCGAGGTGGTCGCCGCCATCAAGCGCTTCCAGACCCGGCATGGCCTTACCCAGACCGGAACGGTCGGCCCCAAGACCATGGCCGCGCTCAACGTCCCGGTCGAGGAACGCCGCAAGCAGCTGGAAGCCTCGTTGCTGCGCACATCGGCGATCGGCTTCGGTTTTGGCACACGATTTGTCGCCGTCAACATTCCGGCCGCCTATGTCGAGGCGGTGGAGAACGACAAGGTCGTCCATCGCTATCGTGTCGTCGTCGGCAAAACGGAGAAGCCCTCGCCGACGGTTTCGGCGGAGATCACCGACATCAATCTCAATCCGCGCTGGACGGTGCCCGCGTCGATCACCAAGAACGAAATCGCCAACCACATGCGTAAGGATCCGACTTACCTTAGTCGGATGCACATGCAGCTCTACGACGAGCGTGACGCCGTCGTCGATCCGGCCTCGGTGAACTGGAATGCCGACAAGGCACCGGGCGTCATCGTGCGTCAGGATCCCGGACCGTGGAACGCGCTGGGCGAACTGAAGATCAATATGCCCAACGCTTACGCCGTCTACATGCACGACACCAATCAGCGCAGCCTGCTGAGCCGCGACTATCGCTTCGATTCCCACGGCTGCGTTCGCGTCGATCAGGTGCGCGATCTCGCGACGTGGCTGTTGCAGGACACGCCCGGATGGGATCGCGCCAAGATCGACTTCGCGATCGCGAGCGGCGAGCGCCAGAGCGTCGCGCTGGCGAAGAAGGTGCCGGTGGCATGGATCTACCTCACCGGATGGATGACGCGCGACGGCGTTGTCCATTTCAGGGATGACGTCTACGATCAGGACGACCAGTTGCTGGACGCGACCGCCGAGGAGAAAGCATTCTTCGAGCAGGCCCAGCGTAACTCCGACAAGAGCACGAACTAAGGTCGGCAACACGAACGACGCCGGCAAAGCATCGCCGCATCGAACGCAGGACAACACCCGGCCATGATGCCTTTCTCCGGCGGCGTCGGACATCTCGACAACATCGCGCTGCTGATTTCGCTGGCCGCTGCCGTTCTTTATTTGCTCATGCTGGGGCGAGGAACGTCATGGTGGCTCTCGGTCGCTAAAACGTTATCGACCTCTTTGCTTGCGATCATCGCATGGCGTATGGGCGGGCCTGCCTTGCTTGTCGCAGGGTTGGCACTGAGCGCCCTCGGCGATCTGTTCCTGTCACGCGACGGCGAAAAAGCCTTCATCAGCGGGCTGGTCAGCTTCCTCGTCGCACACGTCGCCTACATCGTGTTATTCGCCAGCATCGGGCAAGGCCCGGCGGTGCTTCTGTCCATGCCGCTCATGCTGGCCGCGATGGGCTTGATCGCGGCCAGTCTGGCGCTGCTTCGGATCATCTTGCGGCACGTCTCCGGCGAGCTGCGGCTGCCGGTGATGGTCTATTGCGCGGCGCTGGTGCTGATGGGGCTGACGGCTTTTGCCACCGAACGATCGCTGCTGATCGCCGGCGCGATGATGTTCGTGGTCTCGGATGCGATCCTGGCGTGGGAGAAATTCGTCGAGCCCGTCGCATCCCCGCGCAAGCCGCCGATGCGGCTCGCGGTCTGGGTGCTTTACTATGCCGCGCAGGTCACATTCCTGCTTGCCTTCATCCCCGCCGGCACCTAACGGCGGATACAGCCCGGCGCATGGATGTTTTGCGCAGAGACGGTTGCTTTTCTTTTCTAAGTCCTTGAAAAGAAAAGCAGGCGGGCGTGGCGAAATTGGTAGACGCAACGGACTTAAAATCCGTAGGGCCGCAAGGCCTGTACCGGTTCGATTCCGGTCGCCCGCACCATTACCCGTCTCAAATCGCCGCTATCGCCAGCCGCCGTAGGCGCGGCGGCCGTAATAGCCGTGACGGTAATGACGATACGGCCCGCCACCGTAGTAGCCATAACGCGGCGCGCCGTAGCCATATCCATAGGAACGGTAGACGTTCGGCCGCCACCAGCATCGGCCCCAGTCGTTGCAGACCCAGCGGACCTGATCGACGCCGGCCGGCGCCGACACCGCTGGCGCCAGCGTCATGGCGCTGGCGGATGGTGCGGTCGACAGGCCAAAGGTTGCGGCAACGGCGAAAGCCGCCGCACCGCTGGTCAGGATATTCTTGATCGAAGACATGGTCGCCTCCATTGAAAGTGTAACCACCTTCTAAATGATAGCGGTTGAAGCGGTGCTGAACCTGCTGTTGCCGGACATTCATCCGGAGACGGACAAGGCGCGGCAGGACCGCCTCATGATTGCGAAAGGCAGCCCTCGTCGCAGCATCGATGTCCATCCGCGATGATCGCGGCTTGCGCCGCCAAGGCCGCCAAGCGTGGAGCAGCCATGAATGACGCGACCGCCCATTCACTTGACCGTCGCGAAGGCGCGACCGAAGATACATCTCGCACAGTGCTCGGACCCGGCGCCCAACGGCGACGGTTCCCATGCATCCGCGCCCGCCGCAGGCCAAAATCACAGACGAACGGAAACACCCATGCCCACCATCGAGCGTATTGAAGGCTATGCCGACGAACTGACCGCGATCCGCCGCGATCTGCATGCCCATCCCGAAATCGGCTTCGAGGAAAAGCGCACCTCCGGCATCGTCGCCGAAAAGCTGGCGCAATGGGGCATCGAGGTGCATCGCGGGCTCGGCGGCACCGGCGTCGTCGGCGTGCTCAAGGGCAACGGCAAAGGCAATAAGCGGATCGGCCTGCGCGCCGACATGGACGCGCTGCCGATGGAGGAAAACACCAATCTGCCGTGGCGCTCGACGATTCCCGGCCGCTTCCATGGCTGCGGCCACGACGGTCACACCACCATCCTGCTCGGCACCGCGCGCTATCTCGCCGAAACCAAGAACTTCGACGGCACCGTGCATTTCATCTTCCAGCCGGCCGAGGAAGGGCTCGGCGGCGCGCGCGCCATGCTCAAGGATGGACTGTTCGAGAAATTTCCGTGCGACGAAATCTACGGCATTCATAACGCGCCGGACCTCAAGCACGGCGAGTTGGTGATCTCGCCCGGCCCCAGCATGGCGAGCGCGGATTTCTTCGACATCACCATCACCGGCTTCGGCGCGCACGGCGCGATGCCGGAGCGTTCGCGCGATCCGGTGGTGATCGCGATGAATCTCGGGCAGGCGCTGCAAAGCATCGTCAGCCGCAACGTCGATCCGCTGCACGCCGCGGTGCTTTCGATCACGCAGATTCATGCCGGCTCCGCCTACAACGTCATTCCGAACGAAGCCACCCTCGCCGGCACTGTCCGCACCTTCGACCAGCCCACCCGCATGCAAATCCGCGAGCGCATGAAGACCATCGCCGCCGGCATGGCGCAGGCGTTCGGCGTGGAGATCAAGGTCGAGATCCGCGACATCTTCAGCGTGCTGATCAATACCGAGGAACATTCCAAGGTGGTGTACGACGTCGCGCGCACCGTGCTCGATCCCAAGAACGTCGCCATCAAGGAAACGCCGCGCATGGGCAGCGAGGATTTCGCCGACATGCTGCTGGCGGTGCCGGGCGCTTACTTCTGGCTCGGCCACGACGGCTCGGTACCGGTGCACAATCCGGGCTTCACCCTCGACGACAAGATTTTGCCGGTCGGCGCCAGCATGTTCGCGCGCATCATCGAGACGCGACTGCCGGTGTCGGCATGACGGCACTGCACGACCTAAGCGCCGTCGAACTGCTCGCCGGCTATCACGGCAAGCAGTTCTCGCCAAGCGAAGTGCTTGAGGATGTCCTCGCGCATGTCGCCAGATGGGAGCCTCATATCCACGCGCTCTATGCGTTCGATCCGGACGGCGCGCGCGTGGTGGCAAAAGCATCCACCGAGCGCTGGCGCAAGGGCGAGCCGATCGGCTCGCTCGACGGCGTGCCGATCACCATCAAGGAAAACATCGCCACACAAGGCGTGCCGGTGCCGCTTGGCGCGGCGACCACGACGCTGACGCCCGCGCCCGTCGATGCGCCGCAAGCGGCGCGCGTGCGCGAAGCCGGCGCGGTGATCTTCTCCAAGACCACGATGCCGGACTACGGCATGTTGTCGTCGGGCCTTTCCAGCTTCCATCCCCTCACCCGCAATCCGTGGGACGTGCGGATGAATCCCGGCGGCTCCAGCGCCGGCGCCGGCGCGGCCGGTGGTGCTGGATATGGTCCGCTGCATCTCGGCACCGACATCGGCGGCTCGGTGCGTCTGCCCGCCTGCTGGTGCGGCATCTTTGCGCTAAAGCCGAGCCTCGGCCGCGTGCCGATCGATCCGCCCTATGTCGGCCGCGTCACAGGCCCGATGACCCGCACCGTGGATGACGCTGCGCTGTTGATGAGCGTGCTGTCGCAACTGGATTGGCGAGACGGCATGAGCCTGCCGTCCGCCGATATCGATTGGCCCGCGCTCGATACGTCGTTGAAGGGTAAGCGCATCGGCCTGTTGCTCGATCTCGGTTTCGGCGACAAGCTGGAAGACGAAGTGCGGGCCACGATGACGGCCGCCGCCCGCGCGTTCGAATCCGCAGGCGCATCGGTGCGCGAAGTCTCTGGCGTCATCACCCGCGAAACACTCGACGGGCTCGACGCCTTCTGGCGCGCGCGCTCATGGGACGACCTGTCGAAGATGCCGCCCGAGGTCCGCGCCAAGGCGTTACCTTACATCTATCAATGGGCGGAAGGCGGCGCGAAACTTTCCGGCGTCGACGTGGTGCGCGGCTTCAACGCCACCATGACGATCCGCGCCGCGGCGGCGCAACTGTTCGCCGATCTCGATTATGTCATTTCGCCGGTGTCGCCGGTGGTGAAGTTCCGCGCCGAACTCGCAGCCCCGCGCAACGATCCGCAAAAGCCGTTCGAGCACATCATCTACACGGTGCCGTGGAACATGGCGGAAAATCCGGCGGCGTCGATCAACGGCGGCTATGACGCAGACGGCTTCCCGATCGGCGTGCAGATCATCGGCCGCCGCTTCGACGATCTCGGCGTGCTGCGGATGGCGAAAGCATTCGAAGGTCTTCGCGGCCCGCAGAAACCGTGGCCGGCACCGCCAACCAACTGAGCTGGCCCCGTCATCCTGAGGCGGCGGCGCGAAGCGGCGCCCTCGAAAGATGAACGGCCAAACATCGCAACATCATCCTTCGAGGTTCGCTGCGCTCGCACCTCAGGATGACGACAACACATTCGAACGAAAATCCAACAGAGGACTCTCCATGGCCTACGAGACCATCAAATACGATATCGACGACCAGATCCTGACCATCACGTTGAACCGCCCCGACAAGCTCAACGCGTTCAACATGACGATGATGAACGAACTGATCGACGCCTTCGATAAGGCCGACGCTGACGACAACGTGCGCGCGATCATCGTCACCGGCGAAGGCCGTGGTTTCTGCGCCGGCGCTGATCTCTCCTCCGGCGGTGACACTTTCGACCGCGACGCGAAGCGCGGCCCGGCCAAGCGGCTCACTGGCGGCGCTGTCGATTACAGCGATCCCGGCATCCGTGATGGCGGCGGTCAGGTGACGCTGCGCATCTTCAAATGCCTCAAGCCGGTGATCGGCGCGATCAATGGCCCGGCGGTCGGCATCGGCGTCACCATGCAGCTGCCGATGGACATCCGTATCGCCTCGGAGAACGCACGTTTCGGCTTCGTGTTCTCCCAACGCGGCATCGTGCCGGAAGCGGCATCGAGCTGGTTCCTGCCGCGCCTCGTCGGCATCTCGCAAGCGCTGGAGTGGTGCTACTCCGGCCGCGTCTTCCCGGCGCAGGAAGCCCTCGCCGGCGGCCTTGTCAGCAAGGTGGTGGCACCGGATCAACTGATCCCGACCGCGCGCGAACTGGCGCGCTCGTTCATAGACAAGACCGCGCCGGTCTCGATCGCACTGATCCGCCAGCAGATGTGGCGCCTCATGGGCGCCGACGATCCGATGGAAGCGCACAAGGTCGATAGCCGCGGCATCTACGCACGCGGTCGTTCGGATGACGTCAAGGAAGGCGTGATGTCGTTCCTGGAAAAGCGCCCGGCGCAGTTCAAGAACAAGGTGTCGTCGGACATGCCCGACTACTTCCCGTGGTGGACCGAGCGGGAATATAAGTAAGCACCACGCGACGTGTCGCCGTCATGGCCGGGCTCGTCCCGGCCATGACCACTGAGAGGCTTTCGGAAATAACTCACTCCGTCCTGCGCGCGGCTCAGTCCGACGTATGCTTTCGTCCAAGCATACCGACCCCGCCTTCGCCGGCGATTAACTACCTTTGTCGATTTGCCGGACATTCGGTGACGCACACCGGCCGAAGGCATAGATTATCGCCATGCCGAAGGATGATCACACATCCGTGAATCGCGTCGAGGCGCTCGATCTCCTGCGCCTCACTGCCGTGCTCGGCGTGGTTTTCTATCACTACGGTTTCAGAGGCCCGAGCGTCGGCGACCACACATGGGCGGCGCTGCCATACCTCTCGCCTTTTGCGATGTACGGTTACCTGGGCGTGCCCGCGTTCTTTGTGATCAGCGGCTTCGTGATCGCCTACTCGGCGGAAGGCAGAACCGCCGGCGAATTCGCTATCGCCCGCTTCAGCCGCATCTATCCGACATTCGTTCTCTGCATGACGATCACGGCGGCAGGAATCCTGATCTTCGGCGGTGAACTCTTTCAAGTCTCGTTCGCGCGATGGGCCGCCAATCTGGTGATCGCATCGCCAGCGCTAGGCTTCCCCTACATGGATTCGGCCTATTGGTCGTTGGTCATCGAGGTGACATTCTATGCTTGGGTCACCGTCTTCATCGCCACGGGTTTGTTTCCGCGACGACTCGATGCCCTGGTGCTGGCGTGGCTGTTTCTGTCGATGGCCAACGAATTGACGGCGGACTCCGCTATTCTCGAAAAGGTCTTTCTGACCGACAACGCCGGTTACTTCGCCACCGGCCTGATGATCTACGAATTCCATCGCGGCCGGCGCGACCTGATGTGGGTTTGCATCTTCGGCCTGTCGGTGAGCATCGCGGTCTTTCACGCCATCCATTCGCTGGGATGGCTGCACGCGCATTCCGACGTCGTCTTCCAACCCTCGGTGGTCGCAACGATTTTTCTGGCGTCGGTCGCTGCCATTTTTCTGGCAACGCGACTGAATGTCCCGCTGCTTCCGTCAAGGATCACCATCGCCGTCGGCGCGCTGACCTATCCGTTCTATCTGCTACATCAACAGCTCGGATACGCGATACTGTCCCGCCTTCCGCCGCAGTATCAGATCGTGGCGACGGTCTGCATGATCGTCCTTGCGATCGCGGCAGTATCGTGGGCGATCTGCTGCTACATCGAAGCCCCATTACGAACATCGACGCGGCAGTTTTTGTCAAAAGCGCTGTTGCTGCGCGCGGCGGCCTGATACGAAGCCACGCGCGAGCACTATTCCATCGTCAGTGCGACACGACCAATGGCCTTGCGGTCGATCAGAAGCCGCATCGCCTTGGCGACATCCTCGAACGGCAGGCGATGCGAGATGTTCGGGCGAATCTTGCCCGCCTCGGCCCATTCGAACAGCGCCTTCATGCGCGCCTTGCCGAGTTCGGGATCGCGCCGCACGGCCTCGCCGGCACGCACGCCGAGCACGCTCGCGCCCTTGATCAACAGCAAGTTGGTCTTCGCCAGCCCGATGCCGCCGGTGAAGCCGATCACCAGCATCCGCGCACCCCAGGCGATGCAGCGCTGGCTCGCTTCAAAAATTTCGCCGCCGACCGGATCGAAGACGGCGTTGACGCCCTTCCCATCCGTCAGGCGCTTCACCGCGTCCTGAAACGGTTCGCGCTTGTACAACACCAGGTGATCGGCGCCCCGCGCCTTCGCCACCGCGAGCTTCTTTTCGCTCGACGCCGCCGCGATTACCGTCGCACCCAGCAGCTTGCCGATCTCCACCGCTGCGAGCCCGACGCCACCGCCCGCGCCGTGCACCAGGAGCGTTTCGCCCGGCTTGATCTGCCCGCGATCGACCAGCGCATGATACGCCGTGCCGTGGGCGGCAAGGAACGTCGCGCCTTCCGCGTAGTCGAAGTTCGACGGTAGCGGCGCGAGATGCTCCGGCGTCACCGCGACCCGCTCGGCAAAACAACCGTTGCGCAATTTGACGATGACGCGCTCACCCACACTCACGTCACGAACGTCGCTGCCGACCTCGATCACATCGCCGGCGGCTTCCATGCCGGGAATGAACGGCAGATCCGGCTTGAACTGATATTCTCCCGCCACCATCAGCACATCGGGGAAGTTGAGCCCGGCGGCGCGGATGGCGACGCGGACCTTGCCCGGCGCGAGCGGCATCGAGCAGCGGGTTTCGACGCGCAGCACTTCCGGCGCGCCGAGTTCACGACAAATGACCGCGCGCGACATCAGTTTTTGCCCGCTTTGCGGCGCAGGATCGCTTCGCGGATCAACGGCAACCGGTCATTGCCGAAATACATGTCGGTCTTGTCGACATAGATGGTGGGCGAACCGAAGCCGCCACGCGCGATCACCTCGTCGGTGTTCGCCTTCAACTGATCCTTCACCGCCTGCTCGCCAATGCCGGCGAAGAATTTTGCCGGATCGATGCCGGTGGCCTTGCAGATATCACCCAGCACGGCGTCCTGCGAGATGTCCTTGTCGTCGCCCCAATAGGCTTTGAACACGGCGGTCGCGAACGGCACCATCGCCTCGTTGCCGAGCCAGATACAGCCGCGCATCGCCTTGACGCTGTTCACCGGAAACACCGTCGGCGGCATCTTGATGGCGAGGCCGGCAGAGCGCGCCCAGTCGCCGAGGTCCTTCAGCATGTAGCGCGCCTTCGGCACCACCGGCTTTTCGCGCGACGCGTAGACGCTGGGATTGACGGTGTTGAACACGCCGCCGACCAGGATCGGCCGCCACGTGATCGGAACGTTCAGTTCCTTCGCAAGCGGCTGGATATTGTGAAAGGCAAGATAGGTCCACGGACTGGAGCAGTCGAAAAAAAACTCAATCATCGGACCTCCGTGTCATTGCGCCGCGACGGCGGCGCTGTCGGTTGTTGTTGCGCGGCAAAGGTGCCGCCTGCCGGCCATTATTGCGGCGCCGTCGCGGCGCCCGTTCCAAACATGATCCGTCGCGCGTCTTCGCTGAACGGCTCCTTGACGAACTTGCCCACCGCGAGTCCCGCCTGCACCTGCGGCCGCGCCCGCACTTCGGCATACCAGCGCTTAACGTTGGGATAATCGTCGAGAGTGAAGCCCTGCGCCTTGTGCGTCATCGTCCAGGGAAAGCAGGCGATGTCGGCAATGGAATAATCGCCCGCGACATAGGCTCCGGTCTTGCTCAACTGAGCATCGAGCACGCCGTAGAGCCGCGCCGCCTCGCGCCGGTAGCGATCGATGGCGTAGGGAATTTTCTCGGCCGCATACAGCAGAAAATGGCCATGCTGACCGAGCATCGGCCCCAGCCCGCTCATCTGCCACATCACCCACTGGATAACGCGCGAGCGGCCGCGCGCGTCGGAGGGCAGAAACCGCCCGGTCTTTTCCGCGAGATAAATCAGGATCGCTCCGGTCTCGAACACGGAGATGTGTTCGCCGCCGTCGGCCGGCGCGCGATCAACAATCGCCGGAATGCGGTTGTTGGGGCTGATAGCGAGGAATTCCGGCCTGAACTGATCGCCGGCGCGGATATCGACCGGGATCACGTTGTACGGTATGCCCAGTTCCTCGAGCATGATCGTGATCTTCCAGCCGTTCGGCGTCGGGGCGTAGTGCAGATCGATCATGCGTGATCCGGTTTGGGGTACGGATCGCATCCTAACCCGCTGCCGGCATTTCGACCAACACCCCGCGCAACATATGTACGCAGCGCCTTGGACATGGCACACCAGATTGCGCGCGGCATAAAAGATCTGATCGCGCGGATATTTTCCGGGAGGCGAGAGATGCTGTTTCCAGCCACCAATGCCGGCTCGTTGCCGAAGCCCGAATGGCTGGCCGAGCCCAACACGTTATGGGCGCCGTGGAAATCCAAGGGCGCCGAACTGGCGCGAGCAAAGCGCGACGCCACCGTTTTGGCGCTGAAATTTCAGGAAGATGCCGGCCTCGACATCCTGACCGAAGGCGAGCAGTCGCGGCAGCATTTCGTCCACGGCTTCCTCGAAAACGTCGAGGGCATCGACTTCGCCAACAAGGTCGAGATGGGCATCCGCAACGACCGCTATAAGGCGATGGTGCCGCAGGTGGTGGCACCGTTGCGGCTCAAGGGCCGCGTCCACGCCGCCGAGGCGCACGCCGCGCGCGCCCACACCAAGCGCCAGTTGAAATTCACCCTGCCCGGCCCGATGACGCTGATCGACACCATCGCCGATCGTTACTACGGCGACCGGGTGAAAATGGCCTTCGCCTTCGCCGAACTGCTCAACCAGGAGGCGCGCGCGCTGCAAGCCGACGGCGTCGACGTGATCCAGTTCGACGAGCCGGCGTTCAACGTCTACATGGCGGAAGTCAACGACTGGGGCATCAAGGCGCTCGAGCGCGCCGCGCAGGGTCTGACCTGCGCCACAGCCGTGCACATCTGTTACGGCTACGGCATCCAGGCCAATATCGACTGGAAGCACGGGCTCGGCACCGAATGGCGGCAATACGAGCAGATTTTCCCGGCCATCGCCAAGAGCACGATCCAGCAGGCCGCGATCGAATGCGTCAATTCGCGGGTGCCGCTCGATCTCTTGAAGCTGCTCGACGGCAAGATGATCCAGGCCGGCGTGATCGACGTCGCCACCGATGAGGTGGAAACGCCGGAGAGCATCGTTAAAACCGTCGAAGCGGTGATGAAGTTCGTGCCGAAGGAGCGCATCGTACTCACCACCAACTGCGGCATGGCCCCGATGCACCGCGAGATCGCCGAGGCGAAGCTGAATGCGCTGGGCGCTGGCGCGAAGCTCGCGAGGGAACGGCTGGGATAGCCGCCAATTTCGGTCGTTATGCCCGGGCACAGCCGTTCGAAGAACGGCGTCGCTTCGCGCCACCTATGCGAAGAACGGCGTCGCCTTGCTCGCCCATGTCCCGGGCATCCACGTCTTCGCAATCCAATGAGCTGTTCAAGTCGTGGATGGCCGGGACAAGCCCGGCCATGACGAACTGTGAGGTCGGTGCGTCTCACGGAGCAACCAGGTTCGCGATACCTACACTCGGATGCAGCACCGGCCGATAACCCGCCTGTAAAGCGCGTAGCGTCGATGGCGGTGTAATCAATTGAATATCACCAGCCGGCATCTCGGCGGGCTGATAGCCATCGAACGACCAGCGCAGCGCCCTGCCCTCGACGATCAGAAACGTCTCGCCGCCAGCATGAGCCATTGCACCGTCCGGCAGATCATCAAGCCGTCCCGGTAGCGGATGCAGCCGCTTGACGCCCTCGTCGAGGCGTTCGCCGTGCAGCATGTCGTCCATCTCTTTTGCGCGCGGTGGCGGGACGGCATTGCCTTCCGCCCATGCGGCGCGAAACCGGTTGGCGTCGTCGCGGCGGCAAAAGAAGCAGGGGCGATGTCCCGCCGCCAGCGCTGTTGCCTCATCAAGAAAGAACAGTTCGGTCCAGCTCTGCCGCGCCATGACTTCGCGTCGCCAGCCACGAAACTCGCAGACGCAGGTGATCCATGCGCGGGTCGACCAGCGGCGCTTCAGCAACGTCCGCGTCGCGGGATCGTGAATGATGCCGCGATTGCCGGTGAACATCCCACGCTGCGGCACGGCGACGATCTCGCCCAACGGCGTGACGCGGTTTTGCAGGGGCATCGAACCTCCTCCGTCATTGCCGGACTTGATCCGGCAATCCATCCTTTCTTCAAAGAAGATGGACACGCGGGTCAAGCCCGCGCCTGACGTTGAATAAATCGCCGCGGCATCCGCCGCTACGCCGCGCCGTCGCGGATCGGCGGCTGAAACGAGAGGCCGGTGTCCCACGGAAAGAAAATCCAGGTGTCCTGCGAGACCTCGGTGATGAAGGTGTCCACCAGCGGCTTGCCCATCGGCTTGGCGTAGATCGCCGCGATATGCGCCTGCGGAAACATCTCGCGCACGACCTTCGCCGTGGTGCCGGTGTCGACCAGATCGTCGACCACCAGCAGTCCCTTGCCGCCTTCGCCGCACAGCCGGGTGATCTGTTCGGACACGCCCTTGAGCAGCTTGATGTCGCCCTTGGTGGTGTGGTCGTAGCTCGCAAGACAAATCGTATCGATGGTGCGCAAGCCCAGCTCGCGCGCGACGATGGCCGCCGGCACCAGGCCGCCGCGTGTCACCGCCGCCAGCGCCTGAAACGGCCCCGCGCCGTTGAGCCGCCACGCCAGGACCCGCGCGTCGCGGTGAAACTGATCCCACGACACCGGGAACGCCTTGTCGGCGCGCGCCTGCGCATCGCTGTTCAAAACCTGGCCGGCCATGAGCGTCTTGCCTCAGAGCATGATCCCGAAAAATGGAAACCGGTTTCCGGAAAAGATCATGCTCAATAAACGATAAGCGAAGAGTCCGAATTCAACGCCGTTGAAACAAACCTCAGAGCGCCGTCTTCAATCCCGCAAGCATCGCCTTCACCGCGTCCATCGCCGCCGTCAGCTTGGCCTGATCGCGCGAGCGCACCACGAGATTGGTGTTCGGCTTCTGGTCCTCGTCGAGAAACGGATAGCTGCCAATGATCGTGTCTGGATGCGTATTGGCGATCTCGCGCAGCGGGCCACCGATGTCGCCTTCGCGCGCATTGGCGCGCACCGAGTCCGACAGCATCCGCACGCCGGTCTTCAGCTTCGGCGCGACGATGTCCATCATTGCCTGCATGATCGAGGGCACGCCCGCCATCACGATGACGTTGCCAAGCATGAAACCGGGCGCGAGGATGGTCGCGCTTTGAATCAAATCCGCACCGTCCGGAATGCGGGCCATGCGCAGCCGCGCCTCGTTGAGGTCCTGCCCGGCGAAGCGCTCGCGAAACCGCGCCACCACCTCGGGGTGATGATCGATGCCGACGCCGAACGCCTTGGCAACGCTGTCGGCGGTGATGTCGTCATGGGTCGGGCCGATGCCACCGGTGGTGAAGACATAGTTGTAGCGCTTCCGCAGCGCATCGAGCGCGGCGATGATGTCGGCCTCGTCGTCGGCGACCACCCGCACCTCTTTCAGGTCGATCCCCACATTGGTGAGGTACTCGGCGATGAAACCGATGTTCTTGTCCTTGGTGCGCCCGGAGAGGATCTCGTCGCCGATCACCAGAATGCCTGCCGTCACCACGTCGCTCATGATCGCTTCACCTCCCCTGTTCGCGGCTTCATCTTTAGCAGATGCCGCGCGGCCATGCATAGGCACGGCGACGATCCGGAATGGACTCCCGCTTTGCGATCTGCGCACACTCCGGCTATGGGTTTTCCTAACAAACCGGACAGCAAACAACCTAGGGCGGAAAAATGGCAGCACCAGCTTCACACAAGGTCGCATTGGTCACCGGCGCAGGCTCCGGGGTCGGCCGCGCCAGCGCGCTCGCACTGATGAAAGCGGGCTTCGCGGTGGTCCTCGCCGGACGCCGCGCCGACGCGCTGAACCAGACCGCCGATGCCGGCAAGACGTTCGGCACATCGCTGGTGGTGCCGTCGGACATGACCGATCCGGCCTCTATCGCGGCATTGTTCGCCAAGACCAAGGAGACCTTCGGGCGGCTCGACGTGCTGTTCAACAATGCCGGAATCGGCGCGCCGCCGGTGCCGTTCGAAGACGTCACCGTCGAACAGTGGAAGGCAGTGGTCGACACCAATCTGACCGCGCCGTTCCTGTGCACCCAGCACGCCTTCCGCATCATGAAGGATCAGACGCCGCGCGGCGGCCGCATCATCAACAACGGTTCGATCTCGGCTTATGCGCCGCGTCCATTCTCGGCGGCGTATACCTCGACCAAGCATGCCATCACCGGTCTCACCCGTTCGACCTCGCTCGACGGCCGCGCCTATGACATCGCCTGCGGCCAGATCGATATCGGCAACGCCGCGACCGAGATGACCGCACGCATGGCCGACGGCGTGTTGCAGCCGGACGGCCGCAAGATGATCGAGCCGCGCATGGACGTCGAGAACGTCGCCGAGGCCGTGGTGTTCATGGCAACGCGCTCGCTCGACGCCAACGTCATGTTCCTCAATGTGATGGCGACCAAGATGCCGTTCGTGGGACGGGGGTAATCCCTACTCCAGCCGCTCGACCTTGCGCAGCGAGGGGAACAGCTTCATCCACAACAGCGCCACCGCGACAGTGCCGATGCCGCCCAGCACCGCCGCCGGCACCGTGCCGAATAGCGCCGCGGTGACGCCGCTCTCGAACTGGCCGAGCTGGTTCGAGGCATTGATGAACAGGAAGTTCACCGCGCCGACGCGACCGCGCATGTCATCCGGCGTCGCCAGCAGCACCAGCGATAGCCGGATCACCACGCTGATGGTGTCGGCCGCGCCCATCACCGCCAGCGCCGCGAGCGACAGCCACATGGTTTGCGACAGCGCGAATACGACGGTGGCCACGCCGAACACGATCACCGCCTGAAACATCCGCATGCCGACGCGACGCGTGATCGGGTGACGTGCCAATACCAAAGTCATCGCCAGCGCGCCGACCGCCGGCGCTGCGCGCAGCAGTCCAAGCCCCCACGGTCCCGCGTGCAGAATGTCGCTGGCGTAGATCGGCAGCAGCGCCACCGCGCCACCGAGCAGCACCGCGAACAGATCGAGCGAGATGGTGCCGAGGATCGCCGGATTGTGGCGGACGAAGGCGACCCCGGCGAACAATGCACGCAATGAGGTGGTCGTTGGCGCTATCGCCGCGCGTTCGCGAGTGATCGCACCCGCCAACACCGCGCCGAGCAGCCACAGCGCCGCCATCAGCACATAGGGAAAACTGGGCGCGAAAGCATAAGCGAAGCCGCCAACGGCCGGGCCAGCGATGGTGACGATTTGCGCGGCCCCGGTGGAGATCGCGGTGCCGCGCTGCACCTCCCCTTCCGGCACCACGCCCGGCAACAGCGCTGACACCGCGGGGCTCTCGAAGCCACCGGCGATACCGAGCACGGCCATCGCCGCGAAAATCTGCGGCACCGTGATCCAGCCGGCAAGCGTGCCCCACGCCAGAAAGGCCGCAACCGCGCATTCTGCGATCTGGCACGCCGCCATCACACGGCGACGATCGTAACGGTCGGCCGCATGTCCCGCGACGAACACCAAGAGCGCGGTCGGAATGAATTGCACCAGCCCGATCATACCGAGCTGGAACGCCGAGCCAGTCAGTTCATAGACCTGCCAACCCACCGCGACCGCCGCCACCTGCGAGGCGAAGCGCGAAAAGCTGCGCGCGCCGACATAAAGCAGAAATGGGCGATGGGTGAGCAGCATGGGTCCGCAAGGCGTGGCGAATGGGGCCACCGCTATAGCATGGCCCCGGCGTCCGTCGCGAATGGCGGAGCGCGCCTTGCCGCCGCGCATGACTATGCGATGGGCCTTGCGTCGCCCCTTGTACCGACAGGGACGACGCAGCACTGATGACAAGGCGTTCAGCCCGCGAGTTCGACCGTTTCGAAATCCGCCGGCAGGATGATCTCCAGCAGCTCTGCGTCCTCGGAATAGTCGTTGATCTTGTGCTTGATGTGCGGCGGCTGGGTCCAGGCGCTGCCCTGCCGCATCATGATTTCGCCCTCGCCTTCGAGTTCGGTCTTCACCCAACCCTTGAGCACGTAGACCATCTGGAACTGGGTGTCGTGGAAGTGCAGCTTCGATACCACATCCGGATCGCACGGCTCGACGAAGCGCAGAACATGCGCGCGCACCATGCCGTGCGTCGCGTCGACAATGCCGAGATCGCGATACTGCGCATACGTCCGCAAACCGGATTCGAAATCAGCGTTGTCGTAATGGCTGACGGCAACGCGCTGCGGCGGAAGCGCCGGCTTTGCGGCGGCCGCAGGATTGGCACGCGGCGCGCGGGCTTTCGCGGCAGGCTTTTTCGATGACCCACGCGCGGATTTGGCCGCAGATTTTTTCGCGACCTTACGCGCAGGCTTCCGCGCCGCGACGGCCTTTACCGCTTTTGTCTTGATCGTTTTCGTCTTGGCCTTCTTCGCCTTGGCCGCTTTGGTCTTGCCGGCTTTCGCGACCTTGCGTTTGGTCGACTTCGCTGCGGCGCGCGACGATTTGCGCGCGGCTGTTGTCTTCGCGGGCTTTCTGGCCATCGACGATCTCCCTGCCGTTGTTGGCGATGCCGATCGCAAAGCGCGAGTCGGCCTCACATCCAGCGAGGTTAATCGCGCGACGCGGGAACAACAACGCGCGCAGACTTCACATCAGTGCAGACGGAACACGCCGTCCACCGCGCGCAGCTCCGCAGGCTTCACCAGTTGCGAATGCGCCACCGTCACCGACACCAGCGGCCCGTCCAGCGAGTTTTTCCAGAACGCGAGGAAATCCTGCAACGCCGGAAATTTCGGAAACAGATCGTAAGCCTGCCAGACGTAGGATTGCAGCAGCCAGCGATGATCCGGCCGGCGATAGAGGATTTCGGCGGTGGTCAGGCCGTAGCCCAGCAGTTGCTTGCGGAAATCCTCGGAGACCTCGCCGCCCTTGGCGAGCCGACTGTTCGCCGCGGCATCCGCCGCGACCAAACCCTTCGTGACCAATTCCTTCGAAGTCATGTCAAACCTCCTGTCCGGAGCGCGTCTGACAGAGTGGTCGCCGACCGAGCGACACCCGGTTCGAAAATGCGCTCACGTGAACGAAATGTGACGCACGACACTGCCCAATCACAAGCTTAAAAGTTTAATAATGTGTTGAGATATTGAGCACTGGCAGCGACTTACCGCAATTGCTAACAGCCTCTGCGCACCGTGCTCCCACCCGGCTCGAATGCCACGACTGGCACTCGGTAAGCTTGAGTGCTGATTTTTGCGCCGACCCCCTTGCCGGAAACCGCCCGCCAGCCTATGTCCCGTAGCAATCGCGGTGGCACTCGCCGATCGCGATTGCTAATTCAGAAATTCCAATACCTTCAAAAACTTAGGAGGACTGCATGAAATTCCGTCCGCTTCACGACCGCGTCGTGGTCAAGCGCATCGACGCCGAAGAGAAGTCCGCAGGCGGCATCATCATTCCGGACAGCGCCAAGGAAAAGCCCTCGCAGGGCGAAATCCTCTCGGTCGGCCCCGGCGGCCGCGACGAGGCCGGCAAGCTGATCCCGATCGACCTCAAGGTCGGCGACATCGTGCTGTTCGGCAAGTGGTCCGGCACCGAGGTCAAGATCGACGGCCAGGATGTGCTGATCATGAAGGAGAGCGACATCATGGGCGTTCTCGAAGGCACCGCCGCCAAGAAGAAGGCCGCTTAAGCGCACCGCTCCGTCATCCTGAGGAGCCGGCGCAGCCGGCGTCTCGAAGGATGACGATCTCCACAACGCCGTCCCCCTTCGAGGCTCGCTCCGCTCGCACCTCAGGATGACGGTCTCGCAACAGACCACGAAGGAAAACCTACATGGCAAGCAAAGAAGTAAAATTCGGCGTCGAGGCCCGCGACAAGATGCTGCGCGGTGTCGACATCCTCGCCAACGCGGTGAAGGTGACGCTGGGTCCGAAGGGCCGCAACGTCGTGCTCGACAAGTCGTTCGGCGCGCCGCGCATCACCAAGGACGGCGTCACCGTCGCCAAGGAAATCGAGCTTGAGGACAAGTTCGAGAACATGGGTGCGCAGATGGTGCGCGAAGTCGCATCGAAGTCGGCCGACCTCGCTGGCGACGGCACCACCACCGCCACCGTGCTCGCGCAGGCGATCGTGAAGGAAGGCGCCAAGTCGGTTGCCGCCGGCATGAACCCGATGGACCTCAAGCGCGGCATCGACCTCGCGGTGGAAGCCGTGGTCGCCGACCTGCAGAAGAACTCCAAGAAGGTCACCTCGAACGACGAGATCGCCCAGGTCGGCACCATCTCGGCCAACGGCGACAAGGAAATCGGTGATTTCCTCGCCAAGGCGATGGCCAAGGTCGGCAACGAAGGCGTCATCACCGTCGAGGAAGCCAAGTCGCTCGACACCGAACTCGATGTCGTCGAGGGCATGCAGTTCGACCGCGGCTACATCTCGCCGTACTTCGTCACCAACGCCGACAAGATGCGCGTTGAGTTCGACGACGCCTACATCCTCATCAACGAGAAGAAGCTCTCCTCGCTGAACGAACTGCTGCCGCTGCTGGAAGCCGTGGTGCAGTCGGGTAAGCCGCTCGTCATCGTCGCGGAAGACGTCGAAGGCGAAGCGCTCGCGACCCTCGTCGTCAACCGTCTGCGTGGCGGCCTGAAGGTTGCCGCCGTCAAGGCGCCGGGCTTCGGCGATCGCCGCAAGGCGATGCTGCAGGACATCGCGGTGCTGACCGGTGGTCAGGCCATCAGCGAAGATCTCGGCATCAAGCTCGAGAACGTCACGCTGCAGATGCTCGGCCGCGCCAAGAAGGTGATGATCGACAAGGAAAACACCACGATCGTCAACGGTCATGGCAAGAAGGCCGACATCGACGCACGCGTCGCGCAGATCAAGGCGCAGATCGAGGAGACCACCTCGGACTACGACCGCGAGAAGCTGCAGGAGCGTCTGGCCAAGCTCGCGGGCGGCGTCGCGGTGATCCGCGTCGGCGGCGCGACCGAGGTCGAGGTGAAGGAGCGCAAGGATCGCGTTGATGACGCGATGCACGCCACCCGCGCCGCGGTCGAGGAAGGCATCGTCCCGGGCGGCGGCACCGCATTGCTGCGCGCCGTCGAAGGCCTCAAGCGCATCAAGACGCAGAACGACGACCAGAAGACCGGCGTCGAGATCGTCCGCAAGGCGCTGTCGGCCCCTGCCCGCCAGATCGCCATCAACGCCGGCGACGACGGCTCGGTGATCGTCGGCAAGGTGCTGGAGAAGGATCAGTACGCCTACGGCTACGATGCCCAGAACCACGAGTACGGCAACCTGGTCACCAAGGGCATCATCGACCCGACCAAGGTGGTGCGTGCGGCGATCCAGAACGCGGCTTCGGTCGCGGCGCTCCTGATCACCACCGAGGCGATGATCGCCGAACTGCCGAAGAAGAACGCCGGCGGCCCCGCGATGCCTCCGGGCGGCGGCATGGGCGGCATGGATTTCTGATCCAGGCCACTCAGGCATTACGAAATGCAAAACCCCGGCGGAAACGCCGGGGTTTTTGTTTGCGGGATCGCCCCCTCGGACTTGTCATTCCAAATTTTCAGCGCCGCGCGCGGCGCGACGCTTATCGCCAGCGGTTCACGATCGCCAGCGTACCCCACGATCCCAGCACCGAGGCGGCCATGGTCCCGACAAGCGAGGCAGCCATCACCGCCCCGCCCGAGGCCGCAAGCGACGGTCCACTCACAAACGGGCTGAGAAGGATCACCATCATCAGGCCGCCGAGCTGGGCAGCCACAAACGTCCCGAAGAACGAGGAGACGATGTTGACGATCCAGCCGAGCACGCCCCGCCGTTTCGTCCACGCCTCATGGATCGCGACGGCCAGCGCCGCGGCAAAGAAAGCCAGCGCGATGACCATCGGCCCGCCGACACTCGACAATGGAATCGCGCCACTGACGTAAAGTAACAAGACGCCGATCACGGCGATGAGCAAGATGTATGGCATCACGTTCGTTCCGGGCGCTCTGATGTGAATGTCCACATAGGTCTGCCGACCCGGGTCGCAGGTTCAGCCAATTGCGGGGGCGATCGGGATACCCCGGCGGCAACCGCATCAACTGTCGTGGCCGAATGCATCGTTCGGGCCATCCACGCCTTCCTGATCTGCTGATCACCACCAAGAAAAAGAAGAAGAACGGATGCCAGCGAAATGTCGCCCGACACGTCCGGCCCGCAGCGACGATCGCTCACGCGGTCGGCGCGCTCGCCTCGCTTTTCCATTGTTGCCGCAGCGCATAGAGATCACTCACCGTCTTCAGCGCCACCAGCAGCGCGAGAAACGCAAAATTGTTGCCGAGGGCGGTCACGAGAAATGCGCCGAGCAGAATCGACACGTGCATGATCATCACGCGTTTGTAGGGGCCGAACATCACGTTGCCGGCGCTGCCGGCATCAGCTTCCTCGCGCAGTGGGCGGCCCTGCCAGCGCCGCCGCAGCCACGGCAGCAGGAACGTGAACAGGAAGCCGAGGCCGTGGCTGATGGCGAGGCCGATCAGCGCCAGCCACAAGCCATCGCTGACGATCATGTCGTGCAGCCGCGTCGGGAACGCCGAGAGGCCGCCGCTCCTGTCGCCGAACATCATGTTCAGGAACACGAAATGGCCGGCCATGAAGCCGCCGAAGTGCACGATGAAGAACGGCACCACGAACAACGCGAACCAGCCGGCGGTCAACGCCATCTGCATGATCCCGAAGCCGCCGATCACCAACGTCTCCAGCCAGTAGATCACGATCAGATCGAACAGCTTCCAGCCCCACAGCGCGACGCCCGCCAGCGGCAGCAGGTTGGCGACCAGCAGCACCGCGAGCGACAGCGCGATGCGCGCCTTGCGAATCGACGGATGCGCCAGCAGCGGCACCGCATAGCCCTCGCCCCCCACGCTCTGCTCCACGCTGCCCGCCCTTCTGCCGCCTGCATTGTCTCACATCGCGGATGTCGCGCCACAGCACCGTCCCGAATTCGCGGAGTGGCGGGTTCCATCGGCGTTCATCCAGGGTTCATCCGTATCCGGCAAAGGTGCGCACGGGAACGTGAAGACGGCGTTCCCCACAATGAAGGAGATATCGCGTGAAAAAAACCGCCCTTGGATTCGCCGCCGCCATCGCGCTGGGCCTGGCTTCGTTCTCGGCTCCCGCCTCGGCGCTTCCGGTTGCGCCCGGCATTGCCGCTCAGTCCTCTTCCGAGGTGACGACGGTGCAGTACCGTCATCGCCATCGTCCGGTCTGCACCATGAAGACCGTCGTTTCGCGCGGCCACCATGGCAAGCGTATCGTCAAGCGCGTGCGCGTCTGTCGCTAAGCGTAGACGATCCGACGACACTGACGGCGGCGGCCTTGGAGGCCGCCGTTTTCGTCTGACGCTCCCGTGATTATTCCGAGGAACTGCGGCCGTTCATTTCCGGCGGCGGCGAATTGTCCAGCGCGTCGCCCTTAGCGCCGTCGAGCAGCGTGAGCTGATAGGTTTCGATCACCAGCGGGCCGCGCTTCCGCACCACCTCGCCCACCGTCTCGACGCGCGTGAAGCGTTGCGCCAGCATCGCCTGCGCCTCCGGATTCGGCTCGTCGGCCAGCAGCAACTTGCCGTTCAGCGTCGCCACATCCGGCGCCGGCATATTGACCCAGCGAATCCGCTGATTGGCTTGCAGCACGCAGGTGCCCTTCGGCAGATAGAACATCAGCCAGCTCGTGGTACCGTAATCGCTGGCCAGCACGCACGCGGCGCCAGTTCGCGCCCGCACCGCTTCGATTTGCGGCGCCAGCTCACGCCAGCCGACACCGATACTGCGCACGGTGGCGTCGCGGCGGTAGCCGCTCAGAAGGCCGGTATCGGCCTGGATCACCAGAAGCGCGAACATCGCAATGCCCACCGGCGCCGCCCAGCGCAGCGAGAAACGCACCAGGCGGTTGGCGCGCTCGCCCCACTTCACAACATGCGCGGCGACAGCGGCAACGATGGCGAATGCCGGATAGATCGGGCTGAACCAGTTGGCCTCCACGCGACTGTGCAAAGAGTGCCAGGTGAAATAAAGCAAGATGATCCAGATCACGGCATTGAGCAGCGCGCGCACGACATAAGCTCCGCCGCGCCGGGTCGCGATCGCGTACAGCCCCATCACGCCCAGCACGAACACCAGCGGCGACGCGAACAGCAATTGCGTCGGTACGATTTCGGCAACGTAACGCAACGTCAAATGTTCGATACGTGCGCGGCCGAGCTGCTTGATGAACGACACCCAGTGATGCTCGGCGTTCCACAGGATCACCGGCGCGCACACCGCGAACGCCACCACGCCACCGAGATAAGGCCACGGCGACAACAGCCAACGGCGCATCTTCGGCACAGCGACAAGCCAGATCAGAATGGCCGGCCCGAAGAACAGCGCGGTGTATTTCGACAGCAGCGCCGCGCCGACGGCGAGCCCTACCGCGAGCCACCACGCGCCGCGCTCCGTCGTCAGCACTTTCGCGAGTGTGTAGAGAACGAAGCTCGACGCCACCATCAGCGGTGCGTCCGGCGTCACGATCATGGTACCGACCGCCGCCATCAGCGTGACGTTGAGCAGGATCGCCGCGGTGGACGCGACGCGGCGGCCGCCGAACAGCATCGCCGCCGTCTCGTACACCGCCCAGCTCATCGGCAGCGCCAACAGCACCGATACAAGGCGAACGCCGAATTCGGTATCGCCGGCGATCATGGTGCCGAGCCGGATTACCAGCGCCACCATCGGCGGATGATCGTAATAGCCGCCGGCGAGATGTTTCGCCCAGGTCCAGTAGTAGGCTTCGTCAAAGCTCAGCGGCGTCACCGCCGCCGCCACCAGGCGGACCAGCACCAGCGCCGCAATGGCGAGCCAGGTCTGACGCAGCAGCCGCGCCTCGCTGGCGTTCATGGCAGGCTCACCGCTTGCGCCAGACGAACAGACCGGACATCGCGTAGTTCCAGACCACGCCCATCAACGCACCGGCCGCACCCGCGAGCCACCAGATCGGCCGTTGGCCATAGACCGAGAATGCAACGCCGACATTGGCGAACAGGCCGACGCTGCACACCAGATAAAATATCGATAGGCCACGCAGGACCGCCAGACCTTTCAGCCGCTGATCGCGATAGGTCAGGAAGTTGTTGAGCAGGAAGTTGCTGGTCATGGCGGCGACCGCGCCGATCAACTGAGCTTCGGTGAACGAATGGCCGAACGCATTGAACGATACGTCGAGCACCGCAAGATGCACCACCAGGCCGATCGAGCCGACCAGCGCGAACAAGAGGAAACGCAGCGAGACGGCATCGCCGGTCAGCTTCGCGAGCAGCAGCCCGAGGAAATCCAGCGCCACCATGGAGTCGAGCTTGCTCTCGCCATGCAGCCGCGATCCGAAGGCGTAGGGAATTTCGACGACACGCAGCTTTCCCTGTCCGGTCGCAACGATATCGAGCAGGATCTTGAAGCCCTGCACCGACAGCTTCGGCGCAAGTTGCTCGAAGCGGTCGCGGCGGATCATGAAGAAACCGCTCATCGGATCGGCGATCTCGACGCGCAGCAGTTTCTTCGCCAGCGTGGTGGCGAATTCGCTGGCGCCGCGGCGCTGGCGATTGAAGCTGTCGGCATTACCCCCGTCGATATAACGGCTGCCCACCACCAGTTCCGCTTCGCCCCGTTGCAGCAGCCCGAGCATCTTCGGCAACTGCGTTTCGTCGTGCTGCAAGTCGGCATCCATCACCGCGACGCAAGGCGCGCTCGATGCGAGAATGCCCTCAATGCACGCGCCTGAAAGTCCCCGCCGGCCAATGCGGCGAATGCAGCGCACGCGCGTATCGCGTTGCGCCATCTCCTGCACCGTCTGCCAAGTGCCGTCGGGAGAGTTGTCGTCGACGAAGATGACTTCCCACGAGATGCCCGCGAGGGTTTCGGCCAGTCGCGCGAACAGCACGGCGACGTTGTCGCGCTCGTTGAACGTCGGCACGATAACCGAGAGCTGACGCGCGGCCGCCCCCTGCGAGGCGTTCACGACGTCACCGGCCCGCGAGATCTGCTGAGGCGCCTGCCCGACCAATTGATCCATGGCGCCAGCATATATCCGCGACATCCCGCCCTGCCAAGGCGAGCAACGGCATGGGGGCATGATTGCCGCCATTCCATTCAAAACGTGATCGGAGAAGCAAAAATGTCAACGGCCACGAACGGCATGGTCCGCGTACATCCGGCGTGACCGTGCTATGTTGTGGCCGTCTCGGCAACGGAGCCCTGAGAGCATCGACGTTACCGTTGTCAGCTACATAGGAACGCGGACCGCTTTGTGCAAGAGGGCCTCTAAATGACCAAAAAGGCTGGGAAAATCCGTCTCGGCATCGGTGGCTGGACGTTCGCCCCATGGCGCGGGGTGTTTTATCCCGACAAGCTTCCGCAGGCGAAGGAGCTCTCCTATGCCGCCAGCCACCTCACCTCGATTGAGATCAACGGCACTTATTACGGCTCGCAGAAGCCCGCGAGCTATCGCAAGTGGGCCAGCGAGGTTCCCGACGGATTTGTGTTCTCGCTGAAAGGCCCGCGCTTCGCCACCAATCGCCGGGTGCTGGCCGAGGCCGGCGATTCGATCAAACGGTTCTACGATTCCGGCGTGCTCGAACTGGGCGACCGTCTCGGCCCGGTGCTGTGGCAGTTCGCGCCGACCAAGAAATTCGACGAAGCGGATTTTGGCGCGTTCCTCGAATTGCTGCCGCGCGAACTCGATGGGCGCGCGTTGCGCCACGTCGTCGAAGTGCGCCACGAGAGCTTTTGCGCGCCCGACTTCGTCGCGCTGCTGCGGCAATTCGAAATCCCCGTGGTGTTTTCGGAGCACGCCACCTACCCGGCGATCGCCGACGTGATCGGCGACTTCGTTTATGCGCGATTGCAGAAGGGGCGCGACGACATCGAGACCGGCTATCCGCCGAAGGCGCTCGACGCCTGGGCCACGCGATTGGAAACCTGGGCCGCCGGCGGCGAGCCAGACGACCTGCCTCGCATGGGACCGGCCATACGCAAAAAGCAGCCGCGCGACGTGTTCGCCTACGTCATCCACGAGGGCAAGGTGCGCGCGCCAGCCGCCGCGATGGCCTTGATCGAGCGGGTGGGTTGAGGCCAGCCCGACGGCATGCGGGAAGGTAAATTTTAACTCAAGTTCCCTGAACGTTCTGGTTGCGGGGCTGGACCAGAGCACAACGCTAGGCTTCACTCTCATAAGTAATTCTACGTACATGACGTAGAGGCGTGAGCGTGATGCCGGGGTTGCGAAACCTGAGTTGGGGCTACGTTATCGCTGCGGCTCTCCTCGCTTGCAAACCCGGCACTGCGTCCGCGCAAACGCCAGCCTCCTCGGCACCCGATGACCTGATCGGAGGCGCGACACCTGAACGTTTCCTCTTCTATAGCGGGTTCGATCTCTGGAACTTCGGTTATGCAGGCTATGTCGGCGCACAGTGGGCGCCGGACTCGCTGAACAGCGATGGCTTTGTTCTCAGCGCATTTGTCTCGGACGGCGTCGAGCGTTTCGATACGCCGACGACACGTTACCGGACCAGCATTTTTCGTGCGTCGATCCTTCCCGGCTGGCGCTTGAAACGCGAAAACCTCGAAGTGAAGGTGTTCGCCGGTCCGGACTTCGAATACGACGCCTTCTCGCCAGTGCAGGCCTACAGCCGGCCATACCGCAACAGCGTCGGGGCGCGGGCCGCAGTCGACCTCTGGTGGGAGCCAACCGCTGTCACGATGCTGTCGGCGTCAGCTTCTGCAACCACCATCGCCAGCGGCTTCAGCGCACGGATCGCCGGCGGCTGGCGCGTGCTCGACACCGGCTGGGCTGGTCCGGAGATCGCGATGTCATCCGATCGCTTCAGCGAGCAGTATCGCGTCGGCGCGCATCTCACCGGCTTGCGCACGGGCGCATTCGAATGGTCGCTCGCCGCCGGCTACGTACAGGACAGTTTTCGTCGCGGTGGCATGTATGGCCGGATCAGCGTGCTAACGCGGCGCTGAACCCACGGAGCTGACTGACCACCCTAAGCAGATTTGCGCACTGCGTTGTCGACCAGCGTTTTGCCGAGCGACCAGATCGCGCCCGGCACCTGATGACTCGCCGCGATGGTGGTATCGAATGCACTCTCGATCCACTTACAGTCGTCAGCAGTCACCGTCAGCGACGGCAACAGCTTGACGGTGTGGCTGCCATGGCCCGCCACCTGCGTCAGGATCTTGTGATCCTTAAACAGCGGCACGGTGATCAATTGACAGAACAGCCCCTTGTTGGCGCTCTCCAGTAAATTCCACGCGGCCTTGAGACGGAACGACTTCGGCGGCCCGAATTCGACGCCGATCATCAATCCCTTGCCGCGAACGTCCTTGAACATCTCGTAGCGCGGGATCATCGCCGACAGCGCGGTGATCAGTTGCTCGCCACGCTCCGCCGCGTTCTCGATCAACTTCTCGGCTTCCATCACTTCCAGCGTGGCAATGCCGGCCGCCATCGCCAGATCGTTCTTGGCAAAGGTCGAGCCGTGCACCACCGCGCGATCCATGCGGTTGAAGATCTTGTCGAAGATACTCTTGCGCGTCAGCACCGCGCCGACCGGAACGTGACCGCCGGACAGCGACTTCGAGAGCAGGACCATGTCGGGTTCGACGTTCCAGTGCTCGACCGCGAGAAACTTGCCGGTGCGGCCCATGCCGCTCTGAATTTCGTCGGCGACCATGATGGTGCCGTAACGGCGACAAAGCGCCGCAGCACCGGGCAGGAAATCGTCGGACGGCATGTTGACGCCCTTGCCCTGGATCGGCTCGACAATGAAGGCCGCGACCTGACGCGTCGACAGCGCCTGTTCCAGCGCGGCGAGATCGTTGAACGGCACCACGTTGCAATCCGGCAGCAGCGGCCCGAAGCCACCGCGGAAATTATTGTCGGCGGTCAGCGACAGCGAACCATAAGTCAGACCATGATAGCCGTGGTCGCAGTAGACGATACCCTGACGTCCAGTCGCACCGCGCGCGAACTTGATCGCGGCCTCGACGCATTCGGTGCCGGAATTGGCGAAGAAGACTTTCTCGAGATACGGCACGCGCGCAAGCAGCCGTTCCGCGAGAATGCCGGCGAGCGTCGAGACATCCATCTGCACGAGATTGGGCAGATCGGCATCGAGCACGCTCTTGAGCGCCTGACGCAACGCCGGATGGTTCCGCCCGACGGCGAACACGCCGAACCCGCTCAGGAGATCGAGATAACGCGCGCCCTCGCGGTCGAACAGATACTGTCCCTCACCGCGCTTGAACCCGACATCGTATCCGATCGTCTTAAGAACCCGGACGAGTTGTTCGTTGAGATAGCGCGTGTGCAGCGAACTGCGCTCCGCCTCGCGATCCACAAACATCTCGGAAACGTCTAGATTTGAATATACCATCGTCTACATATTTCGATTGATGTGCTGCGCGTCAATAAAAAAGCCCGTTATGGCGTCTTCGATTCTCCGCAGCCAAACTGGTCAAATCACAGGGTTCACCATGTTGCAGTCTCCCCGGTTCACCAAGCACATTCTGGCCTACTGTGGCTTTCTTCTGGCCGTCAGTATGACGCCGGCAATGGCTGGCGACCCGACCGGTGACTGGCGTGTCGAGGATGGCGTCGCCAACATCCGAGTCGCGGCATGCCACGGTAGCATGTGGGGGGCCGTCGCATGGGAGAAAATCCCGGGCGGCCGCGACAAGAACAATCCCGATGCCGCAAAGCAATCGCGGCCGACGCTCGGAATGCCGATCCTGCTCAACATGAAAAAGAAGAGCGGCGCCGATCAGTGGGAAGGGCAAATCTATAACGCGAAGGACGGCAAGTTCTATGACTCCACGATGACATTGAGCAATCCGAACCAGCTCGAAATCGAAGGATGCGTACTCGGCATCCTGTGCGGCGGCCAGACCTGGACGCGCGTGAGCGGACCCATTCCGAGCAGCCCGTCCAATTCGGCGGCAGCCGATCCAGCCGCAAAGCCAACCCCCGCCGCCAAGGGTCATCAGTCCTCAGCGGCGAAAAATGCCGGCAAGGCCCCGCCGAAAACCGTTGGTCAGAAGGGCGCGGCGAAGACGAACGAAGCAACCGATCCCGTCGGCGATATTTGCCTACTTCCCGACATCGCGCGGACGACCCATTAGCGCCGGCTGGAACAGCAGCACGGCAGCAAGCGTCGTCACCAGCGACAGCGCCAGCAGCTTGCCCATGCTGGCCGTGCCGGGATGGCTCGACAGCCAGAGGCTGCCGAACGCCGTCGCCGTGGTCAGCGCGCTGAAGAAGATCGCACGCGTCAGGCTCGATTGCAGCAGGTTGGTGTGCCCTGCCCGCCACGCCACCACGTAATAGATCTTGAACGCGACGCCGACGCCGAGCAGCAGCGGCAACGCGATGATGTTGGCGAAGTTGAGCGGCAGCCCGATCAGCACGCAGATTTCGAGCGTCAGCGCCCCCGCCACCAACAGCGGCACCAGCGTCATCAAGACATCGGTGATCCGTCGCAACGCGATCCACAACAGAATGCTGATCGACAAGAGCGCCCAAAGACCTGCGTGAATGAACGCCTTCACGATGGTGTCGCCCGACTTCAGGATCGAAACCGGCCCGCCGATGGCGTTCGGCTCGGCCGCAAGCACCGCATCGGCAAAGTTGCGCAGGGTCTCGTTATCGTTGGAATCCCCCTTCGGCGAAACTTCGACACGCACCTGACCGTCGGCGGTCTTCCACGATTTCACCAGATCCTGCGGAAGCGTCTGGAGGCTCACGGGCTGCGCCTGCAACGAGTTGCGCAACTGATCGAGCATGATCTTCAGCGGCGCGACGAACACCGCCTGCACCTTGTTGCGCACCGCTTCACTCGCCGCCGCCGTCTTTGCAAGCGCCTCAGCAAGGCGCCGCGCCGCGAGCGCGCCCGGGCCCTGCTGATCGCCAGCGGTCTTACGCAGGCTCTCCACCGCACCCTTCAACGCGGCAACATTCTCGGCATCGGTCGGGGCTGCATCGACCTGATCGGGATTGATGGCCGGATTGAGCACGCGCGCGCCATCCGCGATCAATTTCAATTTAGCCGGCTGGTCATCGGGCACGAAACTGTCGAGCGACATCGCGCGCAACACCTGCGGCAGCTTGGCGAGCTTCTCCTCGATCTGCTTCGCGGCCGCCTCGTTCGGCGCCATCACATTGATGGCGTTGGCGCCGGTGTTGGGGTCCTTGCGCAGATCGAGATAGGTCGCGATGGATTCGACCTTCGGGTTGCGCAGGTGGATCGGATTGAAATCGAAGTGCAGGAAGTACAGCAGCGGCAGGCCGCCGACCACCAAAAGCAGCGTGCCGACGATAATCGGAACACGATGCTTCTCGAGGAAATGATCCACCGGCGCCAGGAATGCGTAGCCCACCGCGTCCTTTTCCCCGGGCGGATTGAGCAAGGTCAGCAGCGCCGGCAACACGGTGATGCTGGCGAAGAACGCCACCATCATGCCGACGCCAGCAATCACGCCGAGCTCGGACACGCCTTTATAGTCGGTCGGCAGGAACGACAGGAAGCCCGCCGCCGTCGCCACCGCCGCCAGCGAGAGCGGTACAGCGGAGCGCTTCGCCGCGCGCAACAGCGCGAAGCGCAGGTCGTCGTGCTTGAAACGTTCCGAACGATATCGAACGCTGTACTGGATACCGAAATCGACGCCGAGTCCGACGAACAGTACGGCGAACGCAATCGAGATCAGGTTCAGCGCGCCGACCATCATCAGACCGGCTGCGGTGGTGATCGCAAGACCAACCGCGAGCGTTGTCGCCACCGCGAAGATGATCTTCGGCGAGCGCAGCGCCAGCCAAAGAATGAACAGCACGACGAGTACGGTCCCGATACCGTTGACGAGCGCGCCTTCCTGTACGGTCGCGAACTCTTCATTGGCGATCGGCACCGGGCCGGTCAGGCGCACCCGTGCGCTATATTCGCCGGCGAGGTTGATATCACTCGCCGCCTTGCGGATCGCGTCGGTCGCGGCCTTGCCCGGTTCCAGTTCGTCGAAATTGAGGATCGGCTTGACCTCGATGAAGGCCCGCTTGTCGGCGTCGGTCAGCGGCTTGTCGCTGACCAGTCCACGCCAGGAGAAGGTTGCGTTGCCCTTGCCGAGCGCTTGCTCAACCGTCCCGGCAATGGTGTCGAGCGGACGCGCCGCCGAGTCGAGTGTAAACTGTCCGCGCTTCACGCCGGTCAGTGCGATCTCCAGCGCGCCGGTCAATCCGCGCAGGCTGGGATCGCCGGCAATCACTTCGAGCAAAGGCGCGGCCGACTGAAACTGACCAGTGATTTGCGCGACTTCGGCGGTCGGCAGGAACAGCAATCCATTCTTTTCAAAGAACGAACCGCCGCCGAGACGCTGCACCGATTCAAAATTGACGTGGTTCTCCTGAAGCTTTTTCTCCAGTGCCGCACCGGCCGCGCTTGCGAATTCCGGCGTCGGCGCTTCCACCACCGCGATGATCAGCCGCTCCTGATCGAATGCCTTCTCGAAAGCGATATCGCGTTGCCGCCAGTCGAGATTCGGTGAAATCAGCTTGTTGATGTCGGTGTTGATGGCAAAGTTCTGGACGGCATAGACACCCGCGAACGCCGTCCCGAGGACGGCAACCAATACGGTCGGAATCGCAAATCGCGTACAAAATCCGACGATCGAAACAACGAAGCGTGTCAGCACGGTCTTTCTTTCTTTTGGCAACCAGCGATGGATGCGGGAATCGAAATACGTTCAACGCGGGGCTGTCTTACCAAACTTCAGATTTGAAGAAATGTTCGACCGCGAGCACTGCGACGACGCGATGTGACTTTCCCTAAAGACATTTACGGTCGTTTGGCCGGGGAACGTTCGAGCGACTCCGGCCTATGACACGCGGCCTATATACGAGGTTCATCGCCCATCCAAATGAGCGGCGGCGATTTGTCGCCTGCCGTGAAATGGCCGCGACGCCATCGCGGGAACCGAATAGTCAGGACTAAATGGCGGCAAGATGACGGGAACCGGCGGCTTCGATCTTCGGGAGAACCATAATATAATACCGCACTCCGGTAACCATCTCGTCAACTGCGTGACCTACATCGACACCATCGTTTGGTTGCACCCGACTGAACCCTTATATGGCGGGGAGCGACTAATAGCTCTCGTTCCTATCCCATGGAGAACCCGATGCGCATGGCGCATCCTGGCTGAAGGTCCCACAATGGAAGTTTTTCTCGCTCAACCCCGAGGGTTTTGCGCCGGTGTCGTGCGCGCCATCGAGATTGTCGAACGTGCTCTCGAGAAATACGGCCCTCCCGTCTATGTCCGGCACGAAATCGTTCACAACAAGTACGTCGTTGAAAGCCTGAAGGCCAAGGGAGCCATTTTCGTCGAAGACCTCGACGAAGTTCCACCCAACGCCGTCACGGTTTTCTCCGCCCACGGCGTAGCTAAAAGCGTCGAGGAGGAAGCCGCCAGTCGCGGATTACCGGTCCTCAATGCAACCTGTCCGCTAGTGACGAAAGTTCACAACCAGGGCAAGCGGTATATGTCCAAGGGCCGGATCGTCGTTCTGATCGGCCATGAGAGCCACCCCGAGGTGGTCGGAACCATGGGGCAGGTCCCCGGCCCGGTCCTGCTGGTGCAGAACGTCGCGGATGTCGCGGCCCTCGACCTGCCGGCGGATGCCCCGGTTGCCTACATCACGCAAACGACGTTGAGCGTCGATGACACCAAGGACATCATCGCCGCGCTCCAGGCCCGATTTACAGATATTCAAGGCCCGGATACCCGGGATATCTGCTATGCGACACAAAATCGTCAATCTGCTGTAAGAGACCTCAGCAAGCTCGTGGACGTTATCCTCGTGGTCGGCGCGACAAACAGCTCAAATTCGAACCGTTTGCGTGAGATCGGAGCCGAGGCCGGCGTCCCAAGCTATCTCATCGCGGATGGCAGCGAACTAAATCCCGATTGGCTGGCGAACGCAAAAGCTGTAGGCATCACCGCTGGTGCTTCGGCTCCCGAAGTGCTGGTGGACGACGTGATCGAGACGCTACGGCGAATCGGTCCGGTGGCCGTATCGGTACTGCCCGGCCGCGAGGAGAACATCGAATTCCGGCTTCCCGCCGAATTGACACGGGCCGACGTCGCCTGACGGCGAGATGTGGTGCGGCCAGAAAGAACCTTGAGAATGGCTATACCTTTTCTGAAAGAGATCCGTATCGGCGGCTACATCATGAAGCAGAAGCTGATGGGCCGGAAACGCTATCCGCTCGTGCTGATGCTTGAACCGCTATTCCGCTGCAATCTGGCGTGCGCCGGCTGCGGCAAGATCGATTACCCGGACGCGATCCTCAACCGCCGCATGTCGGCGCAGGAGTGCTGGGACGCCGCCGAGGAATGCGGCGCGCCGATGGTGGCCATTCCGGGCGGCGAGCCGCTGATCCACAAGGAGATCGGCGAGATCGTGCGCGGCCTCGTGGCGCGCAAGAAGTTCGTCTCGCTGTGCACCAACGCGCTGCTGCTTGAGAAGAAGCTCGATCTGTTCGAGCCCTCGCCGTACCTGTTCTTCTCGGTGCATCTCGACGGCCTCAAGGAGCACCACGATCGCTCGGTGTCGCAGAAGGGCGTGTTCGACCGCGCCGTGTCGGCGATCAAGGCGGCCAAGGCGCGCGGCTTCACGGTCAACGTCAACGCCACCATCTTCGACAACCATCCGGCCGATGAGATCGCCAAGTTCCTCGATTTCACCACCGAGCTTGGCGTCGGCGTGTCGATGTCTCCGGGCTATGCTTACGAGCGCGCGCCGGATCAGGAGCACTTCCTGAATCGCACCAAGACCAAGAAGCTGTTCCGCGACGTCTTCGCGCTCGGCAAGGGCAAGAAGTGGAACTTCATGCACTCCAGCCTGTTCCTCGACTTCCTCGCCGGCAACCAGAGCTACGAATGCACCCCGTGGGGTATGCCGGCGCGTAACATCTTCGGCTGGCAGAAGCCCTGCTACCTGCTCGGCGAAGGCTACACCAAGACCTTCAAGGAACTGATGGACGAGACCGACTGGGAAACCTACGGCACCGGCAAGTACGAGAAGTGCGCCAACTGCATGGCGCATTGCGGCTACGAGCCGACCGCGGCCGACGCAGCCTTCCGTAACCCGTTCAAGGCGGCCTGGGTCGCGTTGCGCGGCATTCGCACGGCTGGTCCGCTGGCGCCGGAGATCGACCTCTCCAACCAGCGCCCGGCGCAATACATCTTCGCGCAGCAGGTTCAGAAGACGCTGACCGAAATTCGCCGCGACGAAGCAGCGGAAGCGGCCGCCAAGGCCGCCGCCAAGCAGAAGGCCTCGACCGCAGCGTAAGCGGCTGCCTGTCCTTCAATATCTAAATCTCAACAAGCCTCGCTTCCGGCAGACTGGAAGCGAGGCTTGTTATTTTAGATCACGATGTATTCGGCCTCGCCGTCATGCCCGGCCTTGTGCCGGGCATCCACGTCTTTGGAGACTCCACAAAAAATGTGAATGGCCGGGGCAAGCCCGGCCATGACGAAAATTGGAGCTTTTGCCACGACGACCAAAAGGCCTCAAGGCTCAACCGCTTAGGCGGGTATCTTAGGAACCCGCCGCAGCGAGCCGACGGCCGATCGCCGAAATGGCCGGCGCGGCCTCCGCAGGCCGTCGCGCAGCGGCGTGATTGCGGTTGTGGTGAGCCTGCGAGAACACCGTGGTCCGCTGCATCATCAGTGCCGGCTGGCAACCGCGCAGGCTGCGCAAAGCGCGATTGAAATCGCGTCCGGTCGCCATCAGCGCACGGACCACCATCGGATTGCGCGCGATGCCTCGCAGCACGGCACCCAGATTGATATTGCCGTCCGGCTTGACGGCGTTGACGGCCAGTGCCGGAAGCGAACGGGTCGCCGGGTCGCTGATCACGCGCAAGGCGGCAAACGGCAAACCCGATTCGGTCGCGTACGCAGCAGCAATGTGGCTTTCCATATCGACAGCGGCAGCGCCAGTCTCGCGGCGCAGCGCGGCCTTGGCCGAGCGCGCCGGCACAACCTGTTCGACGCCGACCAGGCGTGCGCGAACGATCCGCCGTCCGCCAAGCCCCTCGTCGTCGATCAATTCCTCGCTGAGCGCAGCACCGGCCAGCCAGGTCTGGCGACCGGCCGTCACTTCGCTGGCGACCACGACGTCGCCTGATTCCAGTTCGGGATCGAGGCCACCGGCCACGCCAAAACTGATCACGCCGCGAACCGTGCCGGGATCGAATCCCGACAGAAGCGACCGAAGCTGGGTCGGATTACTGCTGCTGCAAATGACGGTCATACCGGGGCCCGCGGCAATGCGCGCCTCCTGCATCAGACCAGTCACGATCAGGACGGGCCGCGAGTCGAATTCACCCGCAGGCACAAATCCGTCCCCTGTCCCCAAGATCACATCCCGACCCCTACAAGCCTGCTGTTCGTCGAATGAAGGTTGCGGTATCGGGCTAGCGCCCAAAGGGGGAAGAACTTCCGATAACCGTGGTACCTCAAGTAGAATACACGCGGAAAACCGGTCGCTGTATAGCGGGTCTCGTCCCACTCACCCGCTTCATTTTGCGTCTGTGACAAATACGCAACACCCCTGTGAACAGCCGGGTGATCGGCCTCGCCGGCCGCCATCAACGCCAGCAAAGCCCAGGCGGTTTGCGACGACGTGCTGGGCGCGGCCTCATAGCCCTTGTAATCCAGCTTGTAGCTGTCGCCGTCCTCGCCCCAGCCACCATCCGGGTTCTGGATCCTGACCAGCCAGTCGACCGCCTTGCGCATCGTCTGGGACTTGTGGTCGACGCCGGCGGCGTTGAGCGCGCACATCACCGACCAGGTGCCGTAGATGTAATTGAGGCCCCAGCGGCCGTACCAGGAGCCCTCATCGAGCTGGGTGCGAATCAGATAGTCGACCCCCCGCTTCATCGCCGGACTGGTCTCAACCGTCTCGCCGAGCTGCGCCAGCATCGAGACGCAGCGGCCGGTAACGTCCTCGGTCGGCGGGTCGAGCATCGCGCCGTGATCGGCGAACGGAATGTTGTTGATGTAATATTCGAGGTTGTCGGCATCGAAGGCGGCAAAGCCACCATCCTTGCTTTGCAGCCCCTCGATCCATTCCCGCGCACGGGCGATCGCCGCATCGTACTCCTTACCGCCATCGAGCCGGCGGGCGCGGTCCATTGCCATCACCACCACGGCGGTATCGTCGAGGTCCGGGTAATGCGCGTTGGCGTACTGGAAGGCCCAGCCCCCCGGCCGCACGTCGGGGCGCTTGGCGGCCCAGTCCCCCTTCACGTCGAGGACCTGAAGCGGCTTGAGCCAGTCGAGCCCCTTGCGGACGCGAGCCACCGATTCCGCATCGCCGGCCTCGAGCAGCGCGTGGCCGGTCAGCACGGTGTCCCACACCGGCGACACGCAAGGCTGGCAATAGGCTTCGTCGTCGTGGATGGCGAGCAACTTGTCGATGCCGCGCAAGGTGGTGGCGCGCGGAGGGTGATCCTTCGGATAGCCCAGCGCGTCGTACATCAGCACGGTGTTGACCATCGGCGGGAAGATCGCGCCGATGCCGTCCTCGCCGTTCAGCCGTTCCTCGATGAAGGCTTGCGCGTCAGCCATTGCTCGCGCGCGCAGCTTCTTCGGAAACATCGGCTCGATCACGCGCAACACCGCGTCGATGCTGCGAAACAGCACAAACCACGCCGTGCTCTGATGCGGCGCTTTCGGTGAGAACCCGACCTGCGACGGCGGCGCGAGAAACAGTTCGTCGATGCCGACGCCGCGCGCGTTCTGCGCCTTGATCTTCAAGGCAGCGAGCATCATCAGCGGCACCATGGTGGTGCGCGCCCAATACGAAATCTTGGTCAGATGAAACGGCGACCAGCGCGGCAGCAGCATGATCTCGATCGGGAGCACCGGCACCGCGCGCCACGACACGACGCCGAAAAACGCCATCAGGAAGCGGGTAAAGACGTTCGCCTTCTCCGCGCCACCGTGCGCGCGGATCGCCTCGCGGGCGCGCACCATATGCGTCGCGTCGGGAGAATCCCCGATCATCTTCAGCGCGAAGTAAGCCTTCACGCTGGCGCTGACATCCAGCGCGCCGTCCTGAAACAGCGGCCAGCCGCCATGCGTGCCCTGAATGCGGCGCAGGTAGTTGCCGATCTTGGCTTCGATCTCCGGCGACGCGGGCTCGCCTATCTGATGCCGGAACAGCACGTATTCGGCGGGAATGGTGGCGTCAGCTTCGAGTTCGAAGACCCAATGGCCATCGGGCTGCTGATGGCCGTGCAACGCCTTCGTCGCCGCTGCAATGCTGCGGTCGAGTTCGGCTTTTTCAATAGCGGATTGCGTGGTGGTGTTGAGCATCTCGATCTCGTGGTCCAATGAGACGGCGCGGGACGGCTAAGGCGGCCCGTCAGTTCTTCAGGAGCAAGTCGGCTGCGCGGTTGCCCGAGCGCACCGAGCCTTCGATGGTTGCCGGCAGACCGGTATCGGTCCAGTCGCCCGCCAAAACCAGATTCGTCCATTGCGTCCGCGCGCCGGGCCGCAACGCATGCTGTTCCGGCGTGGCCTCGAAGGTGGCACGGCGCTCGCGCACGATTTGCCACGCCGGCAGCGGCGCGGCAATGCCTGCGGCCTTGCAGACGTCATCCCAGATCGCCTGCGCCAGTTCCTCGCGCGGCCGGTCCACCAGATGGTCACCGCCGCTGATGGTCACCGACAGCCGCTCCGGGAACGCGAACAGCCAGTCGATCAGGCCGTTGACGATGCCCATGATCGGCGGCGTTCCCGGTGGCGGCGCAAAACGGAAGTGCGCGTTGACGATAGCGCAGAATTTGTTCGGCGCGGTCAGCCCCGGCAACAGCGCCACCGCGGGACGCGGCGGCACCGCCATCACCACCGCATCCTGTGGGCCGAGATCGATGGTCTGATCGCCGAGCGAGAGCGCGCGGACGCGATTGCCATCGAAGGTGAAGCTGCGCGCCTCATGGCCGATATCGACGCTGCCGCCACGCTCGCGAATGAAGCGAATGGCAGGATCGATCAGCACCGAACTGAGACCATCGCTGGCGATCAGCGGACGACACGCCTGCCCGCCCACCAAAAGCGTTTCGCGAATGATCGCGCCGGCAAGGCCGGCGGAGCCGTTCGGCGGATCGATGTTGAGCGCCGCCAGCAGCAGCGGCTGCACCAGCCGCCGATACAGCGCACCGTCGCACTTGATCGCATCGCCAATGCGCTTGTCGGTTCCCGCCCACACCAGCGGCGCGAGGCCGAAGTAATCGGCGGCGGAGGTGCCGGGCACGCGACGGTTGGCATCGAATACCCAGAACGGCACGCGTCCATCGTTCATGCGCAGCACCCAGCGCTCGTCGGTGCCGAAATCGACGAAATCGAAGCGTGCCTCGTCCGGGCCTTTCAGCCCTTCGAGATTGCCGATCTGCCGCGCATAAGCGAGCGCGTGATGATTGCCCGACAACAGCAGGTGATTGCCGTTGTCGATCATCAGATCGGTCGCGCCGTCGTAGTAGGTGCGGCAACGTCCGCCCACCTGTTGCGTCGCTTCGTGCACGCGCACGGTGCGGCCGGCGGCGGCGAGCCGCACACCTGCCGAGAGGCCGGAAATCCCGGCGCCGATAATGTGAACGGTGGATGACATCAGATGACCGCGTATCGCAGGAGGATCGCCATCTTCGCCGCCTTGCTGAGGCGCACCGGCGCGCGCGGCGGCGCGAAACCGCGCGCCACCAGACGATCGAGAATGACCTGATAGTATTTCGACATGATGCGCGGAGCGCGCACGATCTTGCGCGGATGCCGCGCCATGATCTCGTCGGACTTGATGAAATGCGCGCGCGCCTGCGCCAACAGCGGCGCGCAGACGTTCTGCATCGCCGGCTCGCGCATCACCACATCCGGATCGTCGCTGGCGATGCCCGCCGCAAGCAGCGCCTCGCGCGGCAGATACAAACGGCCGATGCCGGCGTCTTCATCGATGTCGCGCAGGATGTTGGTGAGTTGCAGCGCGCGGCCGAGATGATAGGCGAGCCCCTCGCCGTCCTGCTCAGGCAATCCGAACACCCGCACCGACAGGCGGCCGACGGCGCTCGCGACGCGATCGCAATAGAGATCGAGCGTGGCCGCATCCGGCGCACGGATGTTGCCGACGACATCCATCTCCATGCCGTCGATGATGGCGATAAAATCCTCGCGGCGCAGACCGAAGGTCCGCACTGACGGCAGATAGCTTTTCAATCGCTCCGGCGGATGCCCGGCGCACAGCGCGTCGATATCGCGGCGCCATTGCTCCAGTGCCTCACGGCGCCCCTCACGTGGACCGTCGGCATCGGCGATATCGTCGACCTCGCGGCAGAACGTGTAGATCTGGAACATCGCCTCGCGCTGCGCGCGCGGCAGGATGCGCATCGCCGCGTAGAATGAACTGCCGGACGCGGATGCGCCGGAGCTTGCGTCGGCCGCCGCCTCGATGCTCATGCGCCGGCCGCCCGTTTGGCGGCGGGCCGCCGCAACACACGTCGCGCCAACTCCATGGCCATGCCACTGACGCTGTAGCCGAGGAACTGATGCGGCCGCAGATGCACGCGATCGCTCAGCGGATCGCGCACCTTCAGCAGTTGCACGATCTTGTCGGCATAGGTCTGGATGACCGCGATCTCCAATCCAAGACGCGTATCGACGACACCGGCGTTCAGTGCCTTGCCTTCATCGAGCAAGGCTTCATTGCGACGCGCCAGGCCATGCAGGCATTGCAGAAGCTGCGGTGGCGACTTGTCGAGCCCCAGCATTTCGACACTGGCGCCAGTGGCAGCCAAAGCATCGCGCGGCAGATAGACGCGGTTGATGTTGCGGTAATCCTTGCCGCAATCCTGCAAGTGATTGTTGATCTGCAATCCGGCGCAGACCGCGTCCGACGCAGGCCACGTCGACGTGCTCTCACCGTGAACGTCGAGCATGAAGCGGCCGACCGGCATCGCCGAATAGCGGCAATAGTGGATGACCTCGTCCCAATTCTCGTAGCGTAGCTTGGTGACGTCCATCCGGAACGCGACCAGTAGATCGAGCGCGTGGCGCGGCGGCATCCCGCGTTCCGCAAAGGCTTCGCGCAGGCGCACGGCTTCGGGCTGGCTGTTGCCGCGCCCGAGCAGTTCGGCTTCCAGCAAATCGAGATTGGCGAGCTTGTCCTCCGCGCTCAGCGTCGCATGATCGGCGATATCGTCGGCGGTACGGACGAAATTATAGAAGGCGAGAATCAGCGCCCGATGGCGCGGATGGATGATCCATGACGCAACCGGGAAATTCTCGTCGCGATGGGTCTTCCCCGATCGCAGCTCGCTCGCAGTCGTCATATGAAACGGCTACATTCATCTCAATGGGACAATTCGCACCTGCGCGCCATTCCTGGCGCACGGGTGCGGTTCCGCCCTGATATATGGGAAGTTCGCCCATAAAACCAATGCATTCTGTCGCAGGCGGCGAGTGTGAAACCGCCGCGGCGACCGGTCCCTCGGACCGTTGGCCCTTGGAACCCCTCACCGCGGACTGGAAACACAAGGCCCGCGCCGTGAAGGATGCAGAACGCTTAGACGCCGATTACTGACCGTGGTTGACGAGGACCTGATTGCAAGCCTTGGTCAGTTTTGCCCGATGTTCCTTGAGGCATCCCAGAATGACCAGATCGCCCTGATCCATCAGTTGGCGGCAATGCCGCGTCACGTCCCGGGTGCAGGCTTTTTGCTCGGCTTCAGTGCCGCTGCGCTGGTTCGCGCTTTGGTTCTGGGCCATTGCAGCGGTGGAAAGCGGCGCCAACAGTGCGAGCAACAGGAGAATTCTGGGCATTGTGGTCCTTCGTTTCTGACAAGAAAAAATACCAGCGCGACCGATCATGATCGATCCACGATCGTTCACATTTGGAGACGGCAATGCCGACGACAAGTCACCAACGGTCTGTCAGCCGATTGAATACTGACAGTGCGGACACGCCGTCAACAATCTTACCTCATCTATGCTCCTCATAGACGCGCGGGAGAATCAGCGTCCACCGATGCGGAGCGACGACGACGCTATCCGTCAAAGCGCCTGCAAATACGGCTAAAATTACGGCAGATCGACATGGCATGCTGGGGGCGTCACGCAACACGTCCCAAATCAGAAGTAACATCATGATTTAAAACAACTATTTAAATGGACCAGGATATTCACATCTGTCATGTCGCAACCGCTTGAACCAATTCGTCACCGCTCTGACAAAGCGGATTCGCTTCGCATGTGCGCGAGCCATCGCATTCCGATGCGGTTCGATATCGTTGCGTCATCGTGGGCGTGGTATTGAACCTGCGGACGGTTTCGAGACACTATGAACTAACCTTCCGCACCGGATGCGGCGATACTATCTTCCCGACAGGCAAATCAATTAGGGCGCTGGCTATGAAGTCGTTCGGTTTTGGCATTTCGCAGATCATCAAGACAGCCGGCGTGGCTGGCGTGCTTCTGTTCTCGATATCGGCGAGCCATGCTCAGTCCGGTCCGTTCACGAGTTTCAATGGTGCATGGTCGGGAACCGGATCGGTTTCGATGTCCGACGGCTCCACGGAGCGCATCCGCTGCAAGGCCAACTACAAGGTCAACGGTAACGGCCAAGGACTGAAGCAGACGCTGCGCTGCGCCAGCGACAGCTATCGCTTCGATCTCGACAGCGACGTCGTCGCGCAAGGCGGCACCGTGACCGGAAACTGGAGCGAGCAGAGCCGCAACATCAACGGCAACCTCCAGGGCCGCGCCAGTGACGGCCGGATCGAGGTATTCGTCGAGGCGGCGGGTTTCGCCGCCAACCTGACGGTCACGACCCACGGCAACAAGCAGTCGGTGTCGATCAATTCGAAGGGCGAAATTCGCGGTGTCAACATCACTCTCGTCAGGAGCTAACCGACGATCCCGGTTTCACCATCCAAGACTGGTATCCAAAGGCCCGCGGTTCATCCGCGGGCCTTTGTCATTCAGCGGGTTTGGGCTGCCTGGCCGTTCCGCGCAGCCGCTGCGACAGACTGATGAGGAACATCGCGGTCGGCCGCAGGATAAAGAGGTCCGCGATCAGCGCCGCCACCATGGCGAAAGCGCTGAGCCAGCCGAACAGCCGCAACGACGGCAGATCGGAGAACACCGTCACCACGAGGCCGCACGCCAACACCACCGTGGTCAGGATCAGCGCCGGCCCCACCAACACAGTCGCGCTTTCCACCGCAATCGCCGGGTCCTCGCCGGGTTTCTGTTCCAGCCGCAGGCGATTGAGGAAATGAATCGTCGCGCTCAGGCCGAGCCCGAATGAAACTGTCAGCGCCACCACGCTGGCGAATTGCAGCCCCTCCCCGAGCAGCCACAGCACCGTCCCCGACAGCACCACCGGGAAAATACCGGGCAGAATACAGGCGAGCCCCACCACCACCGAACGGAACGCCAGCCCGATGAAGGCGGCGACGAAACCGAACTCGATGGTCAGGCCGTGATTGAGCTTCTCGATCATGCCGGCGCTGTTGCGCGCCGCGATCGCCGACAGGCCGGTCACCGCGATCTCATAACCGGGATGTTCTTTCCGAATCTGGTTCAGGCTGTTGTCGAGCTTCTTCACGATCGGCAGGATCTGGCTGGAGTCGCTGTCGGGCACGCGTCCCGACACCACCACCGCATCCTGATTTTCCGAGATGAAGCGCCGCACCAGATGCTTCGGCAGTAGATCGACGTACTCCTTCAACGTCGCGACGTCGGAGGAGCCGACCTTCTCAGTCAGCCAGCGCCGCAATGTTTCCAGCGACCAGACGTTGCCGACACCGGCCTGGGTCTCGACCTGCTTGTGAACCTCGGCGATCGTATCGAGTGTCTGCTGCGAATACAGCGATTGCCCCTTGGGGAATTCGATCAGCACGTCGATCGGATTGGCGCCGGTCAGCTTGGCGTCGAGACGGCCGCTCGCCGCCACCGCCTGCTGCTTGTCCGGAACCTGATCGGCCAAGCGATAGCGTGGCTGCAAACTCGCATAAATGCTTCCGAGTCCGACCACGACCAGCAGCGCGATCAGGCTGAACAGTCCCGGTCGGCTGACCATGCGCACCGCGATCCACATGCAGAAGGCACGCAGCGCGTTAACGCCGGCATCCGCGGTCTTGAACTTGCTGGCGAACACCTTCTCGTTGCGCACCAGCAGCACGCCGAACACCGGCACCAGCAGCAACACCGCGAGCAGCGCAATCACCGTCGCCGCGAAACCCGCTTCACCGAACGCGCGGATCAAATCCGAGTCGGAGAATTGCAGCGCGAGGAATGAAATGCCGGCCGTGGCATGGGTCAGCACGCAGGCCGGGCCGACCACCAGCACCGCGTTGCGAAACGCCGAATAGCGGTCCTCCCCCGCGATGAGACGATCACGCGCCGCGAAAGTAAGCTGCATGGAGTCCGAGAAGCTGATGACCATGATCAGCGGCGTCATCACGTTCAGGAACATGTTGAGGCTGAAGCCCGCCCAACCCAACGCCCCGAGCGCCAGCAGAATGGCGAGCAGCGGCGGGAACGCCGCCACGATCATGAACGAGACCTTGCGGAAGAACACGATGGCGATCAGGCAGCCCGCGAGAATGCCGGCGATATTGTACATCAGGCCGTCGCGCTCGACCGCGTTGCGGATTTCGAGCTGCATCACCGGCACGCCCGACAATTCCTTGGTGAGCCCGGTGCCCGCCAGATCGTCGTTCATCACCTTGCGAATTTCACCGACCACCTTGCCGAGGCTATTGTTACGCACGACATCCGGATCGAGCGCCAGCACGATCAGCGCCAACGTGCCGTCCTCCGACAGCAGCTTGCCGCGAATGATCTCGTTGGATTTCACCGTCTCGATAAATTTGTCGTAGTCCGCTCCCTTCGGCAGGTCGTTCGGGAACAGCGCCGCCGGCAGCTTGCCGGCTTCGGGCGCCTGGCGTGCCGAGAACAGCGAGATCAGGCCGCGCGTGCCGTCGATCAGCTGCAGGTCGGTGACCATGTCGCGCAACTTCTCGAGGTTGTCACGCTGGAGCAGCGTCTTGCCCTCGACCACCACCAGCACGTCGAACTCGGTCGACGGGAAGCGCCGGGTCACTTCCTCGTACTGCTTGTATTCGACCGAGTCGGAGCGGAACAGCTGGCTGAGCGAATCGTCGATCTTGATCCGCTGGATGCCGAATGCGGCGCCGACGCATAACAGCGCGAGGATGATGCAGGCCAGCACCGGCGCACGAATGCCGATCAGCCCGATGCGCTCCAGCCCGAAGGCAATGCTCGGCAGCTTCCTGCCCGGCTTGTGGGCATCGAGATCGCTTCCATTCACATCGTGCATGCGGTGTCCGTTCTCGGCTGGCGATCCGGCGCCCGGCTCCGCAATCGATGACGGGCGGAGCCATTGAAAACATGAAACAAAATCACGGCGCCGAGGTTTAGCAGGTCTGTGCGATCCCGCAAGCGCGGCCTGGAGCCGGTTCCGTTCCGATCAAATCGGAACGGGGCTCCAGCTTTCTTGTTTTGACGCGTTTTCTTCACGCGAACCGGCATCCACTTCGCTCGAAAACGCTCTTCCTGCGATTCGCCCCGGTTGGCCTGCCGAAACGTACCCTTTCACGGAACCGTCATCAAAGCGCGTGGAGCGGATTAGCAAGACGCAAGCCGACTCACTCCGCCGGCACCGAGGCTTCCTGGAGTTTGAGTGAGTAATAGGAGGCGTTGGTCTGGCCACGCGACGCATTGCGCGCGAACATGATCAGATGGTGCGCCACCATGATCGAGCTGATGAGATACTCGATCTCGCCCCGCCGCAGCCGGCGCAACGCGAACTTCCAGAATGCACGGCGATAGTCGCCGAGCACGCCGACCTTCCAGAAGATGTTCCGCAGCATGATCAGGCCGAGCTTGATGTTCGCGGCCGATAGCCGCGCGCGCGACGCCGGCGGCTGCACGCGGTGCGGATAGGTTTCGCGGATCTGATACTCGAACCGCTCGAGCAGTTTGTCCGGCTCGTAGGCGCGCCCCATGCAGTTACGCCACGTGTTGACGACTAGCTCATAGGGTAATCGGAAATCGACGTTGGAATCCCGGTTCTCATCCTCGACCAACCGATTTTCGCGCTTGAGCCGATCCCACAGCGGAGTCTTCGGCAAAGCCTGCAAAAGATTGATGGTGAGTAGCGGAATCTGCGACTGCTCGATGAAATTCAACAGATGCCCGCCGGTTTCCGGCTTGTCGGTGTCGAGGCCGAGGATGATGCCCGACACCACCTCCATGCCGAATCCGTTCAGCGTATGAATCGCCTCCATGATCGGGACCATCATATTGTGGTCCTTGTGCATGGCTTTCAGCGCCACCGGGTCCGGCGTCTCGATGCCGCAGAAAATGGTGGCGAAATAGGCTTCGCGCATCTGCGACAGAATCTCGGGACGCTTGGCGATGTTGAGCGTCGCCTCGCAGGAGAAGCGCAGCACGAAGCCGGTCCTCTTCTGCCATTCGATCAGATACGGCAGCAATTCGAGGGTCGCCTTGCGGTTTCCGATGAAGTTGTCGTCGACGAAATAGACCGATCCGCGAATGCCGCATTCGAGCAGCTTGTCTAGTTCGCGCGTGATCTGCTCCGGCGACTTCAGACGCGGATTACGACCATAGAGTCCGGGAATGTCGCAGAATTCGCATTGATACGGACAGCCGCTGGAATACTGGATGCTGCCGAGAAAATAGCGCGGGATTTCGGCGAGTTCATAGGCGGGAATCGGAAAGTGCGTCATGTCAAGCCGGTCGGCGGTCTTCAGCACCACTTGCTCCGCCGGCCGCGACGGATCGCGCGCGAGACGCGCGATCAATTCATCCGTCGCGTCGCCCAATTCGCCGATGTGCAGATAATCGAACGACGGATAATAATCCGGGCAGGCGCTGACCGACGGGCCGCCGATCGCAACCGGAAGATCGAACGCATGGGCGCGACGGCAGATGTCATTCATCTGCATCCGCTGGATGTGCATGCCGCTGACCAGCACGGCTTCCGCCCATGTGAAATCCTCCGCGGTGGCGGCGCGGATATTCTCGTCGATGAAACGAACCTGCCAGTGTTTCGGAAGATAGGCAGCGATCAGCAACAAGCCCTGCGGCGGCATGAAGGCCTGCACGCCATCAGTCAGCGGATAGGCATATTCGAACGTGCCGAACGAGGATGTGTAGCGCGGAAACACGCACAGAATGCGACGTCCGGTCTCACCGGCCTCATTTGTCATCAAACCCCCGAACGTGTCTCGATTCAAAACACCTCCACCGGAGGCATCTCAACAAAAAACAACATCCAGAACGTCAAATCGTTCCAACCGGCCTCCGTGACCGGTCAACGTCAGACTGAGTCCGAAATCCTTCAACATTGTGGCAAGGATCACAACGCACGCAGCCGGCCGCGCGTCACAACGTCCATCGCGCCGCGCTACATCGTCGCGCCGAGCACCCATGGCGCGAACTCCGCGCCGCCGAAATCGAAACTCTCGCTTTTGGTCGCTTCTCCCGACGCGACGCGCAGCATCAACTCGAAAATGCGCTGACCACACTGCTGCACGGTCTCGTCACCGTCGAGAATGGTACCGCAATTCACATCCATGTCATCTTCCATGCGGCGATACATCGGCGAATTGGTCGCGAGCTTGATCGACGGCGCGGGTTTGCAGCCGAACACGCTGCCGCGCCCGGTGGTGAAGCACACAAGGTTTGCGCCGCCCGCCACCTGCCCGGTCGCGGCCACCGGGTCGTAGCCCGGCGTATCCATGAAGACGAAGCCTTTCTTGGTCACCGCTTCCGCGTAGTTCACCACGTCGACCAGATTGGTGCTGCCGGCCTTGGCCATCGCGCCGAGCGACTTTTCGAGAATGGTGGTGAGCCCGCCCGCCTTGTTGCCTGGGCTGGGATTGGCGTTCATCTCCGCGCCTTCGCGCCTGGTGTAGTCCTCCCACCAGCGCATCAGGCCCACCAGTTTCTCGCCAACCTCGCGGCTCACCGCGCGACGCGTGAGCAGATGCTCGGCGCCGTAGGTCTCGGGCGTCTCGGAGAGAATGACGGTGCCGCCGTGGCGCACCAAAAGATCGCTCGCCGCGCCGAGCGCCGGATTGGCCGAGATGCCGGAATAGCCATCCGAGCCGCCGCATTGCAGCGCCACAGTCAGTTCGCTGGCCGGCACGGTTTCGCGTTTCACCCTGTTGGCGTCCTGCAAGGCTTCCCTGACGAAAGCGATGCCGGCCTCGGTGGTTTTGCGGGTACCTCCGATATCCTGAATCTGCAACTCGCGCAGACGCCCGGCGAGCTTCTGCTCGGCCATCAGACCGCCGATCTGGTTGATCTCGCAGCCGAGGCCGAGCACCACCACCGCGGCGAAGTTCGCATGACGCGCGTAGCCGCCGAGCGTGCGACGCAAGAGCGCCAAGGGCTCGTCCTGCGTCATCCCGCAGCCGGTCTTGTGGGTCAGCGCCACCACACCATCGACATTAGGGAAATCCGCCAGCGGATCGTGACCGCTGAAGGGATTGCGCTTGAACACGTCCGCGACGAGCCCCGCGACATGCGCACTGCAATTCACGCTGGTCAGAAGTCCGATGTAATTGCGCGTCGCCACCCGGCCGTCGGCACGGCGGATGCCTTGAAACGTCGCCGGCGGATCGATGAAAGCGGTCGGCCTCGCATCGATGCCATAAGCATAGTCGCGAGCGAAATCGCCCATGCCGCAGTTGTGAGTGTGAATGTGCTGCCCCGGCGCGATCGGCATCGTCGCAAAACCGATGATCTGGCCATAACGGCGAATGGCCTCTCCTTCGCCGATGGGCCGGATCGCTACCTTATGGCCCGCCGGGATGCGATCCGACGTAACGACGCCATCCGTCACGGCTACTCCCGGCAACAGCGTGGTCCGTGCGATCAGAACGCTGTCGTCGGGATGCAGACGAATAACGGGCGCGGCGGTCATGACCATGTCTCCTTGAAGCGACGCGGCCTCGCCACGCCCCGGTTCAACATTTTGCTCCGATGTCCGGTCCTTGGCTATCGCCTTATTCCGTCAGCCCATAGGCGGATACTCCGCGTCATGCAAAAATCTGCGGGGGCTCCTGTCGGATCGCGCCCGCCTGCCGCGTCCTTGCAATAGATGGCGGACAACGCGGCCAAAAGCGTGATCGTTATTCCACTTCGCAACGCGGCCAAGGGATTTTCGCGAGGATTTCATGTCGGAACCACAGGTCACCTCATCGTATCGCTGGATCATCATCGCCGCCGGCGCGCTGATGACCTGCGTGGGGATCGGCGCGATGTTTTCGCTGGCGATCTTTCTGCAACCGATGTCGGCGGCGACCGGCTGGACCCGCGCCGGCATTTCCAGTGCGATGACGCTGAACTTCCTGGTGATGGGCGCGGCCGGCTTCGGCTGGGGCACCCTGAGCGACCGCTACGGCAGCCGCCCCGTGGTGCTGGCCGGTGCGGTCCTGCTCGGGCTCGCGCTGGTGCTGGCAAGCCGGATGACCAGCATCGTCGGCTTCCAGCTCGTCTACGGCATTCTGGTCGGGCTCGCGGCCGGCGCGTTCTTCGCACCGATGATCGCCACGGCGACGGCGTGGTTCACCACCAATCGCAGCCTCGCGGTGTCGCTGGTGTCGGCCGGCATGGGCGTCGCGCCAATGACGATCTCGCCGTTCGCCGGATGGCTGCTGACCGCCTACGACTGGCGCACCGCGATGGCAGTCATCGGCGTGGTCGCGTGGATACTTCTCATTCCAGCGGCATTCCTGGTGCGCCACGCGCCGGATGTGCCGGCAGGTGGCACGACCACCACAGCGCCGGTCGAAGACAGCAGCCTCTCAGCTTCCGCCGCGCTGCGCACGCCGCAATTCGCGGTGCTTGCCGGAACGTTTTTCCTGTGCTGCGCCGCTCATGCGGGGCCGATCTTCCACATGGTCAGCTATGCGATCACCTGCGGGGTCGCGCCGCTCGCGGCCGTCAGCATCTACAGCGTCGAAGGGCTTGCCGGCCTCGGCGGCCGGGTGCTGCTCGGTCTGCTGGCCGATCGGTTCGGCGTCAAACCGGTGCTGGTCACCGGCCTCGCCGTGCAGGCGGTAGTGATCGCGGCCTATATGAGCGTGAACACATTGCCGCAGTTCTATGCGCTGGCAGTGATCTTTGGCACCACCTACGGCGGCGTGATGCCGCTCTACGCGGTGCTGGCGCGCGAGTATTTCGGCCAGCGTGTCATGGGCACCGTGTTCGGCGCCGCGACGATGACATCGAGCCTCGGCATGGCACTCGGCCCCATCGCCGGCGGCTGGGTGTTCGACACCTTCGGCGCCTATCACTGGATGTTCATCGGCTCGTTCGTGGTCGGGCTCGGCGCGGTGGCCATCGCGCTGGCCTTCCCGCCGTTGCCATCCAGACAACAGGAGCTGAAGCCGGCTTGAGGCGATGCCCCGCCTCAAGCACCTGCACTACGATTGATCCGCTCGTATCGAACGGATCAATCGTCGCAACAGATATCAGGCCTTAATTATCAGGCCTTGCCCTTCGCGCCCTTGCGGGTTTCCGCGATCCAGGCGCGGGCACCGGTCGCCATGATGCCGCTGTCGTTGAGCAGCGTCACCAGCTTGAAACCCATGTTGATGGCGCGCAGCGCGCCGGCCGGGCCGCTGCAATGGATGCCGGCCGAGATGCCGCGCTTGCCGCATTCCTTGATCAGCTTGTCGTAGATTTTCAGAATCTCCGGCTCGTCGCGATCGAGCTTCGGCACCAGCCCGTAGGAGAAGCCGAGATCGGACGGACCGACATAGACGCCGGCGATGCCTTCGACATCGAGGATCGCCGTCATGTTCTTAACGGCGGTCTTGGTCTCGATCATCGGAATGCACAGCGTCTCCTCATTGGCGGTGGTTTGATAGCCGCTGGAAGAGCCATAAAGTCCGGCGCGGATCGGCCCGTTGCTGCGGGTCCCGCGCGGCGGATATTTGCAATAGGAGACGAAATTCTCGGCTTCCTGCTTGGTGTTGATCATCGGGCAGATCACGCCATAGGCGCCGCCGTCGAGCACCTTGCCGATGATGCCCGGCTCATTCCACGGCACGCGGACCATCGGCGTCACCGGATGCGCCTGCATCCCCTGAAAGCATTGCACCATGGACTGATAATCCTGCACGCCGTGCTGCATATCCACGGTGATGCTGTCGAAGCCGCATTGCGCCATCACCTCGGCGGAAAAGCCCGACGGGATCGCGAGCCAGCCGTTCACCGCGGTTTTGCCTTCAGCCCAGAGTTTCTTGACGTTATTGGCCATGTGCCCGTTGTCCTCTCGATGATGGGAATGGGTGTTCGAAATTGCGGATGGCTCGCACGGAGCGTTGGAAGGTTTTGCCTGCGGCTATGACGCGGTCGCCTTGGCGATCGCTGCTTCACTGACGCCGACCTCGCGCGCGGTGTTGACGATCGCGGCCCAGGTGTCATCCGGCAGCGGCACGCCGTTCGCCGTGCGTTCAGTCCGCGTCCGCGCCTCGGGATCGCCGGGGATCAGAACGCCGTCGTTGCCCTTCGCCGGCTTGGTGTCCTTGTAGTAATCGACATAGCGCGCCATCTCGCCGTCGAAAAAATTGGCGGGATCGATCCGCTTGGGATCGATGTAGATCGCCAGCATGCCGTTGGCGAAACGGCGGTTCGGCGCGGTGGCACCGGTGCCGGTCAACGCGCCGCCGAGCAGTTCGCAGATCAGCGCCAGCCCCGAACCCTTGTGATCGCCGAAAGCGCGGATCGCTCCTTTGCCTTGCGAGTGATCGCGGGTGCCGTCCTGCGTATAGGGCCCGTAAAGCACATGCGGGTCTTCGCTCAGCGTGCCGTCCGCATCGATCAACGCGCCGGTCGGCAACTTCTTGCCGCCACGGCTCGCCACCAGCACCTTGCCTTCGGCGACGATCGAGGTGGCGAAGTCGAGCACGATCGGCCGCTGTCCCTTGCGCGGGATGCCGACGCAATACGGCGCGGTGGAAAGCCGTCGCTCGACGCCGCCGTAGGGCGCGACCAAAATCGAGCCCGCCGCGTTGACGAAATGGATCGACACCAGCCCTTCCGCTGCCGCCATCTCGGCCCAGTCGCCGATGCGGCCGATGTGGCCGGCGTTGCGCAGCGCCACCGCCGCGAGCCCGCTCGCCTTGCACTTCTCGATGCCGAGCTTCACCGCCTGCGGTCCAACGGTCTGGCCGTAGCCGAACTTGCCGTCCACCACCGCCAGCGATGGCGTATCCACCACCAGATCGACCGTCTGATCCGGCACCACGGCACCCATATTCTTCCAGCGCACATAGACCGGCACGCGGATGACGCCGTGACTGTCGTGGCCGGTCAGATTGGCGGTGGTGAGGTAGGTCGCGATCCGCCGGGCTTCTTCCTGGGACGACCCGGCATGGGCAAACACATCGGCGACGAAATCGATCAGCTTCTCAACCTGCACGGTCACCATGGCGCGGCGTTCGCTCCCGTTGTTGGTTTTTGTTGGCCGATAGTTTGCGCGCAAATGCCGGGCCGTGTCCATGCTCGAGGCCGAAGCAAAACCCGATGCATCCGCTACACTCCCCGCGGCAGGTGACGTTTTCGCCGGTCATGCAATTTTGCGGTTACAGGGATGCGTCATCCTCGTCGTTGAGATGGCCGTTGCCGGGCAGCGGCATATCGGCAAGGCTCGCCTCCAGCGCGCTCAGCATCTCGTGCAGCGCGGCGAGCCGCTCCGCGCCGTACCGCCGCGTCATTTCCGCGTAGATCGCCTCCGATGACGGCGCCACCGCCTCGATCAGGCTCAGTCCTCTGGCGCTGATCGACACCAGGCCGCGTCGCAGATCGGTCTTGACGCTGCGCCGCTCGATCAGCCCGCGCTGCTCAAGATCGCGCAGGATGCGGGACAGGCTCGGGCCGAGCAGATAGGCGGAGCGCGCCAACTCGGTGACCTCGATGGTCTCCACCCCGCCCAGCGCGCGCAGGATACGCCACTGCTGCTCTGTCAGCCCGTGTTTGCGCAGCGACGCACGAAAGTGGCGCATCACCGCCTCGCGGGCGCGCAACAGCGCCATCGGCAGCGAGCGCGAGAATTCGCGCATCGGCATTTCGCGCGCGGCCGGACCAGCCTGCTCAGCGCGCGCGGCGGCTTTGCGCGGATTGGCACCATTTCGGGCGCCGGGTTTGTTTACCGGCATCGGCGCGGACCTCTTGCGTGACGTATCCATGGTTCGCCCGATCCACCTTCCCGGTTTTCGGCATCGGCCGATTGCCAGATTTCATTTAACATGTTAATCATATTCCGGACCCGCCGTCCAAAGCAACCGTTTCGGACCGTTATCTTTCGCATTCGCCACGCGAAAACCGGCTATCCCGAGATCGTTACGGCGACGGCACCGAGCACGCGAGCATAGAGCGACATGCCACATTTCACGCTGGAATACTCGGCCAATCTCGAACCCCGGATCGATATCGCCGCCGCCGTCGAGGTGGTGCGCAAGGCCGCGATCGAAACCGGCATCTTCCCGCTCGGCGGCATCCGCGTCCGCGCCATCCGCTGCGAGCACTACGCCATCGCCGACGGCAATCCCGACATGGGCTTCCTCGCCATGGTGCTACGGCTCGGCGAAGGCCGCGATCTGCCGACACGGCAGCGCGCCGGCGAGCACATCTTCCAGGCGCTCTCGCAATTCCTCGAACCCGCGTTCACGGCGATGCCGTTTGCTTTGTCGTTCGACATGCAGATCAACGACAAGGACATGAGCTGGAAACGCAACAACATCCATCAGCATCTGGCGAAGGAAAAGGCCGGATAACCGCGCCCCTCGCTCTCATCGCCTCGTTCGCCATTTCGCATCAATTCCACGCAACAGCCAGTCGAGATACAGCCAATGCCGGTCCCGCAGCACGTCTTCGATCCGCCGTTCAACGTTCTCCGTTCGAGCCACGCCGTGCTCGACGTCACCGACCTCGACGCCAGTCGCAAATTCTATGAAACCATCATCGGCTTGCACGTCGAGGACGCGGATCGCGACGTCGTCTACCTGCGCGGCTCCGAGGAGCATCAGCATCACTCGCTGGTGCTGCGCAAGGCGCAAGTCGCTGCCTGCAACCGACTCGGCTTCAAGGTCGGCAACGACAAGGACCTCGACAAGGCCGCCGCCTTCATGGCGGCCAACAAGATCGAGCACACTTTCGCCGAGGTGCCGTTTCAGGGCCGCACGCTGCAATTCACCGATCCGTTCGGCTATCGCATTGAACTCTACGCGACCATGGAGAAGCGCCCGCACCTGTTGCGCCGTTATGAACTCTACAAGGGCTGCCATCCGCAGCGCCTCGACCACTTCAACGTGTTCGCCGCCGAAGTGCAGGACACCGTCGATTTCTACGCCCGGCTTGGCTTCCGCCTCACCGAATACGCCGAGGAGGACGGCCCGAATGGCCGCATCGCCGCGGCGTGGATGCATCGCAAGGGCAACGTGCACGACTTCGCCATCACCAACGGCAACGGCCCCCGCCTGCACCACTTCGCCTATTGGGTGCCGACCGCGATGAACATCCTGCATCTGTGCGACGTGATGGCGTCGTGCGGCTACCTCACCAATATGGAGCGCGGTCCCGGCCGCCACGGCATCTCCAACGCGTTCTTCCTCTACGTGCGCGATCCTGACGGGCATCGGCTGGAGATTTACACCAGCGATTACAACACCATGGATCACGATCACGAACCGCTGCGCTGGTCGCTACGCGATCCGCGCCGCCAGACGCTATGGGGTTCGCCCGCGCCGCGTTCGTGGTTCGAGGAAGGCTCGCCCTTCGTCGGCCAAGCCGTGCGCGAGGCAAAATTCAAGGCCGACGTGATCGTGGCGGACTGAGATAATGGCTGCTGTGACCCGCCCCCGCCTCGCCACCTTCACCGCCCAAGGCGCGATCCAAGGCGCAACCCGCTACGGCGCCGTGACCGACACCGGCATCGTCGATCTCTCGGCGCGCTTCGGCCAGACATGGCCAACGCTACGCGAAGTGATCGCGGACGGCGCGCTGATGAAACTCGCGGACGAGGCCGCCGGGCGTTCGCCCGACGTCGCGCTCGATGCCATCACCTGGCAGCCGCCGGTCCCCGCGCCGGAAAAGATCATCTGCATCGGCGTCAACTATCCGGACCGCAACGCCGAATACAAGGACGGCAAGGACGCGCCGCCTTATCCCAGCATGTTCATGCGCACGCCGCGCTCCTTCGTCGGCCACGGCACACCGCTGGTGCGGCCGAAGGCGTCGCCGCAGCTCGATTACGAAGGCGAAGTGGTGATCGTGATCGGCAAACCCGGCCGCCACATCACGGAGCGCGACGCGCTCGACCACATCGCCGCAATTACGCTGTGCAACGAAGGCACCATTCGCGATTGGGTGCGTCATGCCAAGTTCAACGTGACGCAGGGCAAGAACTTCGATTCCACCGGCAGCCTCGGCCCGTGGCTGGTGCCCTACACCGACGAGGCGCAGATCGCCGACATCGCACTCACCACACGCGTCAATGGTGAGACGCGGCAGAGCGACCGCACCAAGCGGATGATCTTCAGCTTCCGCTATCTCATCAACTACATCTCGACCTTCACCACGCTGGCGCCGGGCGATGTCATCATCACCGGCACGCCGACCGGCGCCGGCGCCCGCTTCGACCCGCCGCGCTACCTCAAGCCCGGCGACGTGATCGAGGTGGAAGCCGACGGGATCGGCATTCTGCGTAATGGCGTGGTGGACGAGTAGCGTCGGAACGACGACCACAAGTTCCGACAGAAGCGGCAACGCGTCATGGCCGGGCTTTTCCCGGCCATCCACGTCTTACCTCTGTAAACAAGAAAGACGTGGATGCCCGGCACAAGGCCGGGCATGACGGATAGGTGTTTCCGTTAAAAGCAAAATTGCGTTGTAATCCGTCATTCAGAGCGAAACGAAGCAATCCGGAAAGCCAAAAAGCACGGGCTGGATTGCTTCGTCGCTTATGCTCCTCGCAATGACGGAAACCGTCGCCTCACGTCGGCGGCGGATCGAGACGGGTGCAGCCGCCCTCGCTGATCGGCCGCATGATGTCCTCGGCCTTGATGCTACCCTTGACGGTGAGCAGGTCCCACTCGCTCTTGACGTCCTTCGGGCCCTTGGCTTCCACCAGCAACATGTCGTTCATCAGCCGGCCGTCGGCACGAATGCGTGCACCCGGTGCGAAGAAGTCATTCACCGGCGTGGCCTTCATCTTGCGCATCACGGTGAGGCCATCGTTATCGTTGGCCGCTTCCACCGCGCGCAGATAATGCAGTACCGCGCTGTAGACGCCGGCCTGCGCGTGGGTCGGCATCTTGCCGCCGTGCTTGGCGGCGAAACGCTTGGCGAAAGCACGGCTGGCATCGTTGTGATCCCAATAGTAGCCCGAGAGATACTGCACGCCTTGCATCGCCTCCGGCCCGAGCGAATGCACCGAGGTGAGATAATAGATCAGCACCGCCAGCTTCTGCTTGCCCTCACCGATCTGGAATTCACGCGCCTGCTTGATGTTGGTGACGGTGTCACCCGACGCATTGGCAAGCGCGATGATCTTCGCGCCGGAAGCCTGCGCCTGGAGCAGGAACGACGAGAAGTCCATGGTGCCGACCGGATGCTTCACCGAACCCAGCACCTTGCCGCCCGCCGCCGTCACCACCTTCGAGACTTCCGCCTGCATGGCGATGCCGAACGCGTAATCCGCGGTGATGAAGAACCAGGTGTCGCCGCCCTGCCGCACGATCGACTTCGCGACGCCCTGCGCCAGCGAATAAGTATCGTAGAGCCACATCGCGCCGGTCGGCGAGCACGCCTTGCCGAACACGTCTGCGGTGGCAGAGCCGACATGCACAACGATCTTGCCGCGCTCGCGCGCGAGATCCTGCACCGCGAGCGAGATCGACGAATTGCCGATATCGAAGATCGCGCTCACATCCTGCTGATCGTAGAGATTGCGCGCGAGGTTGACACCGATATCGGTCTTGTTCTGATGGTCGGGCGCGAGCAGCACCACCGGCTGTCCCCGCACCTTGCCGCCGACATCCTCGATGGCGAGTTGCGCCGCCGCCACGCTGCCGACGCCGCCGGCGTCAGAAAACACCGAACTCTTGTCGTTGAGCACGGCGATGTTCAGCGGCTTGGTGATCGGCTCCGCCGACACATGCGTTACTAACCCCAAAGCGAAAAGCGCAACAGCGATACCAGTCCCGGGCTTCATTCTTTCCTCACGCGATTTTGCGATGGCGTGAAGTCTATTGAACGATCCAAATCCTGGCTACTGCGCACGCGCATGTCTGTGCAGCAATGCACAGGCTACGATGCCACCTTATCGATGCGTTTATGCCGTCTTACGAAATGTCAGGTTGATGCGTTGACGTTTGAGCAACGGATGCTCGCCCTCCGCCAGCGGCGCGACGCCATGATAGAACAGGCGCGACGGCCCGCCCCACACCACGACATCGCCATGGGTCAAACGATAACGTTGCGTCTTGTCGCTGCGCTTCAAACCGCCGAAGAGAAACGTCGCCGGCAATCCCAGCGACACCGAAACGATAGGCGCAGAAAAATCCGTCTCGTCCTTGTCCTGATGCAACGACATCTTCGCGCCCGGCACGTAGCGGTTGATCAAACACGCGTCCGGCGCGAAATCCTTGAAGCCGCCTGCCTCCGCCGCATCGCGCGCAAGCGCTGACAGCACCGGCGGCATCGCCGGCCACGGCTTGCCGCTCTCCGGATCGCCCGCGTCATAGCGATAGCCGCGCCGGTCCGTCACCCAGCCGACCTTACCGCAATTAGTCATCGCCACCGACATGGTGAAGCCGCCCGGCGTCACCATGTGGCGAAACGGTGCGGCGGCGATCACTTCGCGCAACGCCGCAAGCAGTTCGTCCTGCCGCGCCAGCACGAAGCCGCGCAGCAGCACGGCGCCTTCCGCCATGGTCTCACGCGATGGCTGCGCCTCCGTTACGCCCGCGAACAGATCGCCGGTCACGTCTTCACGTCTCCGCGTTTCTCACTTTGCATCGTGGAAAATGATTCCGACGGTATGACGGCGGCCGGAGCGCAGCCGGCTGACGCCGTGCCGCAGGTTGACACGATACGAGCCGCGCGTGCCTTGCACCGGCCGGTGATGCACGGCGAACACCACGGCATCGCCTTGCGTCAACGGCACCACCTCGGCGCGCGACTGCATGCGCGGCCGCTGTTCGGTGAGCACGAATTCGCCGCCGGTGAAATCGCGTCCCGGCTCCGACAGCAGCACCGCCACCTGCAACGGAAACACATGCTCGCCGTAGAGATCCTGATGCAGGCAGTTGTAGTCGTCGGTGACGTATTGCAGCAGCAACGGCGTCGGCCGGGTCTGCCCCGCGTCGTGGCAGCGCGCGAGAAATTCGTCGTGGCTCGCCGGATAGCGCACGTCGATGCCCATGGTCGCGTTCCAGCGATTGGCGATTTGCGACAGCGGCGCGTAAAGCGCGGGCCGCAGATGCGCGATCGGCTCCGGCAGCGGATAGCTGAAATACTTGTATTCGCCGCGCCCGAAGCCGTGCCGTGCCATCACGATGCGACTGCGGAAGCGTGTGTCATCCGGATAAAGCGCGGCGAGATCGGCGCATTGCTGCGGCGTCAGCAACTTCTCGATCACCGCGCAGCCGCGTGCATCGAGATCGTCGCTGACGCGTTGCCAGTCGATGGTCTCGACCGCCGGCGGCGGATCGATCAGGCGGGCGGTGCGGGCGCTTTGCATGTCATGGCCTCCGAAAACAGACACCAGATGATATGCGCACCGGCCCGCGCCGCCGCCACCCGTTTCCCGTCAGCCGCGCACGGCGGATTCGATGCCGGCGGCGAGTTCGAAGATGCGGCGATCCGCGCCGCCGGACGCCGCCAGCATCAGCCCGACCGGCGCCTCGCCCTCGCGATGAATCGGCAGCGAAATAGCGCAGCCGTCGATGGTGTTGATCAGCGTGCAATTGCGCAGCGAGAGCACGTTGGCTTTCGCGTAGGCGTCGTCGTCCTTTTCGAGGTCCGCGATGCGCGGCGGCGTGATGGCGACGGTCGGCATCACCAGCGCGTCATACGGCGCGATGCGCGCATCGAAGCCGTCGATCATGGCGCGACGATGCTTGAGCAGATCGACATAGTCCGCCGCGCTCTGGCCCTCGCCGCGACGGATGCGGCTGATGACACGCGGATCGTAATCGGCCCCGCGACGCGCGATCAACGCGCGATGCCAGGCCCAGGCTTCCGCGCCGGAGAAACCGCCCTTGGCGTTGAGCACAGCGACCTCGGCGAATTCCGGCACCGCGATGCGCTCGATCACCGCGCCCTGCTGCGCGAGTTTCGCCACCGCGCGCTCGAACGCCTGTGCGACGTCATCGGCAATTTCGTCAAACGCCACCGTGGTCGGGATCGCGAGCCGCATGCCCTTGATCGGGCGCGGCGTTACCGGCTTGATCGGTTCGTCGGCATGAACGGCATCGAGCGTCACGCAACAGGCGACGCTGCGCGCCAACGGTCCATAGCCGTCGAGCGTGAACGACAGCGGCACGCCGCCATCGAGCGGAATGCGCCGCGCGGTCGGCTTGTAGCCGACGATACCGCAATAGGCCGCCGGAATGCGGCACGAGCCGCCGGTGTCGGTGCCGAGCGCGCCATGCGCCATGCCGTCCGTCACCGACACCGCCGCACCGGAGGACGAGCCGCCGGGCACATGGCCGACGTCGCGCCGCCACGGGCTTTTCGGCGTGCCGTAATGCGGATTGAGGCCGAGGCCCGAATAGGCGAACTCCACCATGTTGCTGCGACCGATCAGCACGAAGCCGGCCCGGCGCAGCCGCGCCACCACCGGCGCATCGGCGGCGGCCGACGGCGTATCGTCGAGCGCCCTGGAGCCGGCGCGGGTCTGCTGCCCCTTGATGTCGAACAGGTCCTTGATCGACACCGGAATGCCGGCGAAGCGTGACGGCGCGGCGTTGGCCTTGCGCAATTTGTCCATGGCGTCGGCGGCGGCCTTCGCGCCCTCGGCATCGACGCGAATGAAGGTCCGCGCGCCCTCGCCGTTTGTGTCCGCGATTTTGGTGAGGCAATCCTCCACCAGCGCGCGCGCCGTGGTGCGCCCGGCTTTGAGATCGGCGGCAAGGGAATCGAGGGTCGGAGTGTTCAACATCATGCAAACTCGCTGAGAGAAGAATATTCTAGGCCGCGCCGCGATCATGATCCGGCGGCAGCTCGATTTCCAGATCGAGTAGCGCAGAACTGAGCGATTTGCCATGCGCATCGAGCGCCAGCGACCGCGTCACGCCGCCACCCAGCGCCTGATCCAGCACGAAATTCAGCGCGGCGATGTTGGGCAGCTCGTAGCGCACCACCTCGCCGAACACGATGCCGTCGAAATGCGCCTTAACGCGCGCGGACGTCACCTGCGCGCAGAGCAAGGGATAATGCCGCGCGTCGAAAGCGATCACCGAGATGTTGGAAATGTTGCCCTTGTCGCCGGTGCGGGAATGGGCAATGTCGCGCAGCTTCGCCATTCACGCCTCCACGAAACGGACTTGCGGCGCGACCAGGTCGCGCGGCAGCAGCACCGAGGCGACCGCGACGATATCGCGCGCCGACTTGAACGCGCCGCCGCCGCCCGCCGGGCCATTGGTATAAAGCGTCTCGACCTCGTCGCCGATCCGCACCGCTTCCGAAAGCGTATCGGTGCGGCCGGCGACGCGCACGCGCACCTCGTAAGGCGCGCCGGCTTGCGAGAGGCGTTCGCCGTGCAGCGCGTCGATGCCGATCAGGTCGAAGCGCCATTCGCTGGCCTCGACGTGAGTAAGTTTCAACCGTTCGCGCACGATCTCCAAGGCTAATCGCGCGCGGGCTTCCGCGCCGGGCCCGGCATAGGACATCTGCCCCTCACCGATGTAACCGTCGACATAGCCGACCGAGATTTTCAGCGTGTCGGGGCGTGGCCGGCCGCGCCCGCCCGAGACGCTCACGCGATCCGGGCCGATCTGCTCGACCGCGACCTGCGAGAAATCCGCGACCACATCCGGCTGCATGTAGCGTGAAGGATCGTGCACCTCGTACAGCAACTGCTCCTTGCAGGTGCGCACTGAGACTTCGCCGCCGGAGCCCGCGACCTTGGTGATGACGAGGCCGCCGTCCTCGCTCACCTCCCCGATGGGAAAACCGAGCCGCGCCAGCCCCGCGACATCCTTGAATCCGGGATCGGCGAAATAGCCGCCGGTCACCTGCCCGGCGCATTCCAGCAGATGCCCGGCGACGGTGCCGCGCCCCAGCAGATTCCAGTCGTCCATCGGCCAACCGAATGCATCGACCATCGGCGCGAGAAACAACGCCGGATCGGAAGCGCGGCCGGTGATGACGATATCAGCCCCCGCCTTCAGCGCCGCCGCCATCGGCTCCGCGCCGAGATAGGCATTGGCGGAAACGATGCGGTTGCCCAGCATCTTCAAGGTGCCGTCGATCTCGATCAGCGGCAGATCGTGCTGCTTGCAGGCCTCCAGCACATCGTCGCCCATCACCGCGGCGATCTTCAATCGCGACAGCCCGAGCGACGCCGCGATCTGCGCCGTCTTGCGCGCCGCCGCCCACGGATTGGCCGCGCCCATGTTGGTGACGATCTTGATGCCGTTCGCGGCGGATGCCGGCAGCACCGCGCGCATCCGCGCTTCCAGCAGCGGATCAAAACCGTCGTCGGGATTTTTCAGCCGCGCGCGTTGCGCCAGCGCCACGGTGCGCTCGCCGAGGCATTCGAACACCAGATACTGGATATCGCCCTTCTCCGCGAGTTCGATCGCGGGCTCGATGCGATCGCCGGAATAGCCCGCGCCGGAACCAATCCTGATGGTCCGCATCGCTCTCCCCTACGCGATGCCGTCGAGCGACGGCGCGCGGCGGTGCCAGTCGGTGACGGTCTGATAGGCGCGGCCAATGCGCAGCGCCATCGCCTCCGCGTTGGCGGCGCAGACGATGTGCAGCGAGGTCGGCAGACCCGCCGACGAAAAGCCGTTCGGCACCGCCAGCGCGCAGCGGCCGAGGAAGTTGGCCATGCGGGTGAAGTGCGACGGCACGACGTTATGCTGCTCAGCGGTGGCGGTGGGATGCGCGGTCATCGGCGTGGTCGGCGTCAGCAGCGCATCGACATCGGCGAGCGCGACATCGGCGGCAGCGCTCATCGCCTCGCGCTTGCGCAGCAATCGCAGATAGTCAGTCACCGTCATGGTGCGGGCCACCGCGAAGCGTGCACGCACGGCCTCATCCACCGGCGCAGCGGGATCGTCGATGATCTCTTTCAGGAACGAATAGCCTTCCGCCGCGATCAGGCGGCCGGTGAGAGCGCCGAAATCCTTGATGCGGAACGGCAGCACGACGTCGACAATCTCCGCGCCCATGTCGGCCAATTGCGCCAGCGACGCGTCGTAAGCGGCGAGCACCGCCGGTTCGCAGACGTCGCGTTCGTTGTCGGGCATCCGCGCCAGCCGCAGGCCTTTGACGCCACGCGGCGGTGGACCGTTCAAAATCGCATCGATGGCGCGTGCATCGGCGCCGCGCATCGCCGCGAACAGGATCGCGGTATCCGTGGCGCTGCGCGCCAGCGGGCCCGGCGTATCGAGCGTGGTGGAGAGCGGGAGGATGCCGTCGGTCGCGACCTGCCCCACCGTGGTCTTCAAGCCGGTGATGCCGCACAGCGCCGAGGGAATCCGCACCGAGCCACCGGTGTCGGTGCCGACCGCCCACGGCACCAGCCGCGCCGCCACCGCGACGCCGGAGCCGCTCGACGAACCGCCCGGCGTGCGCGCCTCGCGCATATCCCACGGATTGCGCGGCGCGCCCATGTGCTGGTTGGTGCCCCAGGCGCCGAAAGCGAATTCCACCGTATGCGTCTTGCCAGCGACGATCATGCCGTTCGCCGCGAGCGAGCGCGCCAGGGTGCCAGTCGACGGCGACACCCGCTTCTCCCAGACTTTCGAGCCGCCGGTGGTCACCTTGCCTTCGAGATCGACGAGGTCTTTCAGGCCGAACGGAATGCCGTGCAGCGGCCCCAGCGCATAACCCGCGCCGCGTGCGAGATCGGCGGCCTTGGCGGCCGCGCGCGCTTCGTCGGCATAGACCGCGATGAAGGCATGCAGCGCATCGTTATGCCGCGCGATCCGCGCCAGACACGCATCGGTGAGTTCGACGGAGGACACATCGCGGCGCGCCAGAAGCCCCGCCAGTTCCGCCACCGTCAATGCCGTGAGATCGCTTCCGCCGCCCATCGCCGCACCCGTTGTTATTGGTCTTGGGTTCGGTCTTAGAGGAATTTACTTCAAACCGAAATAGGCTCTGCGCAAGGCTTCGTTGTCGCTCATCTCGGCGACGGTGCCGGAGAAGCGGATGCGGCCGCCTTCCAGCACGAACACCCGCGTCGCGACTTCGAGGAAGCCGATGTTCTGCTCCGCGATCAGCAGCGCCAGCCCCTGACCTTGCAGGCGGCTCAGCACCTGAAGCACTTCCTTGACCAGCAGCGGCGACAGCCCGGCCGACGGCTCGTCCATCACCAACAGCTTCGGCTCCGCCGCGAGCGCCTTGGCGATGCCGAGCATCTTGCGCTGACCGCCCGAAAGCGTGGAAGCCGCGTTGCGGCGCTTTTCGCGCAGCACCGGAAACAGGCCGTAGAGTTCTTCGGTACGCGCGCCGGGATTGGCGTGGCCGAGCGCCTGCGCGCCGACTTTCAGGTTCTCCTCGATCGACAGATCGGGAAACACCGCCAGCTCCGACATATAGGTCATGCCGAGCCGCATCCGGTCGCTGGAGCGCATCCGCGTCACGTCGCGGCCGCCAAGTGCGATATGGCCCTGCCGCGTATCGATCAACCCGACCAGCGATTTGAGGAATGTCGTCTTGCCGGCGCCGTTGGCGCCGAGCAGCAGCACGGTCTCGCCCGGCCGCACGTCGAGATCGACACCCCACAGCACCTGCATGGTGCCGTAGCCGGCATCGACGCCTTTCGCGTCCAACAACGATGCGGCTTCAGGCGCCATGTTCGCCTCCGAGAAACACCTCGATCACCTGCGGTACTTTCACCGCGACAGCAAGCGTGCCTTCAAAGATTTCCTTGCCGGCGTTCATCACGATCACGCGGTCGGTGATCTGTTCGATGAAGCCCATCAGATGCTCGACCACGATGATGGCGAGGCCGGATTGCGCCAGCGCCTTGATGTGCCCCGCGATCCAGTCGAGTTCGGTCGGATTGAGGCCCGCCGCGAGTTCGTCGAGCAGCAGGAGTCGCGGCCGCGTCGCCAGCGCGCGCACCAGGTCGAGCATCTTCTGCTGCGAGCTGTTGAGGTCGGCGGCGGGCCGGTCGGCCAACTCCGCGAGATGATACTGTTCGAGCAGATCCGTCAGCTTCGGTGGCGCGACTTCGGCGCGGCCATAGGCCAGCGCCACCTCGACGTTCTGCCGCACGGTGAGCGACAGAAACGGTTTTGGAATCTGGAAGGTGCGGTTGATGCCGCGATGCACGAGCTTGTGCGAGGCCATGCCGCCGATCGACGCGCCGTCATAGGTCAGCGTACCGCCGTCCGGCGCATAGAGCCCGGAGATCACATTGATCGCCGTGGTCTTGCCGGAGCCGTTGGGGCCAACCAGCCCGAGAATTTCGCCCGAGGAGACGTGAAAGCTCAGGCCGTCCAGCGCATGGAAGCCGCCGAAGCGCTTCACCAGTCCGTTGACGGTGAGAATGGGCTTGGCGTCAGGGGACATTCCAGCCTCGCCGCGTTGCCAGCGACACCAGACCGGCCGGCAGGAACAGCACCAGCGCCATGATCAGCACGCCATAGATCAATTGAAAATACTGCGGCGTGGTGAAGCCGATCAGGTTGTAGATGCCGTAGAGGATGATCACGCCAACGATCGGCCCCATGATGGTCGCCACCCCGCCGAACAGTGCGAACACGATGGCGAAGATGCTGAAGTCGCTGCTGAACACGTTGTCGGGATAGAACACCGAGACGTACCAGGCGAACACGCCGCCGGCGAGGCCCGCAACCAGCGCCGAGACGAGCCAAGCGATCACACGCATCTTCACTACGTTGACGCCGGCCATCGCCGCGCTCACGGCATCCTCGCGCACCGCCTGCAACGCCATGCCGAAGCTGGAATTGCGCAAGAACACCACGAAGCCGAGCGTCAGCGCCAGAATGATCACCGCGCCGATATAGGCGAGCGTCGGATTGAAGGTGCCGTTGAGCGCGACGCCATACGGCCCTTTGGTGATCGATTCCAGCGCGGGGTTGGCGACGAAGTGCAGCACCGCCAGCGCCGCCGCCAGATTGGCGATGGCGAAATACGCGCCGGACAATCGCAGCAGCGGCGTCAGCAACAGGCCGAGCAGCACGCCGACCACGCCGGCGGCCAGAACCGCCAGCGGCGCCGGCGCCTGCAAGTGCATCACCATGATGGCGAAGCCGTAAGCTCCCGCACCGAAGAAGCCGACATAACCGAACGGCAAATAGCCGGTAAAGCCGTAGATGATGTTCACGCCCTGCGCGAGGATCAGGAAGATCACGAAGTTGAACAGCAGCAGGTGATTGTCATAGACGCCGGGCAGGATCGCGAAGGCGGCCATCAGCGGCGCGACGATCAACAGCATATGGCGCACGAAACTAGGCAACGCGCACCTTCCTTCCCAACAGACCGCTCGGCCGCAGCAGCAGCACGACGATCAACAGCACATACGGCAACAGGTCCGCCCACGACGACAGGAAGGTCTGCACCAGCATGTAGCAGATGCCGTAGACGATGCCGCCGAGCGCGGTACCGAGCGGATTGCCGAGCGAGCCCAGCACCACGATGACGAACGCGGTCACCGTCGCGTCCGCGCCGAACGCCGGCGTCACCGAGCCGAACATGAATGGCGCGAACACGCCGGCAATCGCGGCAAGGCCAAGCCCGATGCCGAACGCCGCCGCGCAGACGCGATCGACATTGATGCCGGTGGCGAACGCCTCGTCGCGTCGCGACATCACCGCACGGGTCAAGGTGCCGAGCCGGGTGCGATAGAGATAGACGTAGACAAGGCCGATGGCGATGACGCTCACCACCGCTGAAATCACCCACGCCGCCGGAAACGACTGGCCGAGAATGTCCACCGGCCCGCCTTCCGGCTTGGCGCCGAGTGCCTTGGCGGCGGCGGTCATCAGGCTGCCAAGCTCGCGGCTCGGGATCGAGCGCTCGCTGGTGCCGAACGCGATGGTCACCAGCGCCTCGATCACCTGCGACAGGCCAAAGAACAGGATGATCGACAGCATTTCCGGATCGCGCGACTGTTGCAGGCGCGGCACCAGCAGGCCGTACAGCACGATGCCGACGATGACGAACAGCACGAACGCCAGCGGCACCGCCAGCAGCGGATCGAGCCCGAGCAGATAGAACACGCCGAACGCGACGAAGGCCCCGAGCATCAGGAAATCGCCATGCGCCAGATTGACGATGCGCATGACGCCGAACACCAGATTCAATCCGATGCCGAGCAGGCTGAAATACAGCCCGAACAGAACTCCGGCGATGAGCGGATAAGCCAGCATCAAGTCTCCGTTGCGTCGGTCTGGCGGCGGCCTTGAACCAAGGCACGATGGAGTTGAGAGTTAAGCGTCGGCGTCATCCTGAGGTGCGAGCGAGGCAAGCCTCGAAGGATGGGGCTGTCGCCCTTCGAGGCTGTCGCTGCGCGACAGCACCTCAGGGTGACGGCTTTCAGCTTGGCTTACGGCTTCGGATAGACCGGCTTGCCGGTAGCGACCTCGTGCGGATAGATCGCGACGAACTTGATGTGGCCGTGATCGTTGAGTTCGAGCTGGCCGAGCGGCGTCAATTCTCCGATCTGCCCGCCGGTCTCGTCGAGCGCGAAAGTGCCGTCGAGTGTCTTGAGATTGCCGGACAGGCTGAACACCGCCTTGCGCAACTCCATCTGGTCGAGGCTGGTCGCGACCGACAGCGTCTTCTCGATCACCAACGCGGTCGTGTAGCCCGCCACCGCGTTGAAGCCGAATTCGATCTTGCCGTCGGCATATTTCTTGTCCCACGCCTTTTTATAATCGGCGATGTTCATGCCGAAGTTGACGGGATAGGCCATCTCCGACGGCGGCACGTAGGTGAAGACGTGCTGCAAGCCCTTGGCGCCGACGTTCTTCTCGAGCAACTCCGTCTCAAGCCCCGGATAGATGCAGAACAGCATGTTGAACTTGATGCCGACGTCCTGCACGTTGCGCAGGAAGGCGATATCGTTCGGCGCGTAGCCGAGGTGGATCACCGCGTCCGGCTTCGCCGCGCGGATGTTGTTGAGGATCACCGTGTAGTTGGTGGTCTCGGTCGGCACGCCCTGATCGTAGACGATCTCGATCGGCGCGTTGGCGTCCTTGATGAACTTGCGCAGCGAGTTGGCTTGCGTGCCGGTGAACTCGTTGGTCGAATACAGGATCGCGACGCGCTTGATGCCGAGCGCGGGGCCGTCCTTGGTCAGGAAGTCGGCGATCGGCTTCGGCCAGATGGTCGAGACCGGGTCGGACATCAGCGCGATATACGGATTGTCCTTGGAGAAGAAGCTGCCGCCGGTGCCGGTCTGGTCGAACAGGAACATCTTGTGGTCGCGGGCGATGGTCACCGCCGGCGCCGTCAGCACCGAGCCGGAATCCGCCACGAACAGGTCGACCTTATCCTGGGTGATGAGCTGATTGTAGAGCGTCGAGGCGGTCGCCGTGTTGCTCTGGTCGTCATAGGCGACGAGCTTGATCGGGATTTTCTTGTCGAAGGCCTTCACATAGACGCCGCCCTCGGCGTTCTTCTGTTCCACCCAGAGTTTCAGCCCGGCGTGGACCGGCATCGAGATCGAGGCGTAGCGGCCGGACGAGGCGTAGAGCGTCCCGAGCTTGATTTCGGCCGGCGCGTCCGCCGCCAGCACCGGCGACGCCAGGGCCATGCCCATGACCGCCCCCAGGCCAAAAGCCGTGATTGCTTTTCTCAGCATCTCATTCCTCCCGGATTGTTTTTGTTATGCGTCAGAATAGCGCTGCGACAATCTATCGTCTTGCGTTTGCAAGATGCAAGGCCGGGTGGCAAGGTTTTCGAACCGGGCATCCATGGCCGCGTGCCATGGATGCATCTGGAACGATGTCGCCAATTCCGTCACGCGGACGGTTCGACGCCATCGGCATATCTGCCCTTCGATCGCCGCCGCAGCGTTGACGCTGGGCGGAAAAATGGCGCATCAAGATTGACATGCGCGGACCCGAGCGATCCGCGCCATGACACAAGAGGAAACGAGATATGGCCGAAGCCGCGCGCGCGCGCCCCATTCCGACACCGGAAACGCAGCACTTCTGGGACGGCACCAAGGCCGGCGAACTGCGCCTGCAACGCTGCGACGCCTGCGACCACGTCTATTTCCCGCCGCGCCCGTTCTGCCCGTCCTGTGCCTCGCGCAAGGTCTCGGTGTTCCCGGCGAGCGGCAAGGCGACGCTCTACAGCTACGTCATCAATCATCGCCCGCCAGCGCCGGGCTTCACGCCGCCCTACGCCATCGCCGTAGTGACGCTGGAAGAAGGCCCGCGGATGATGACCAACATCGTCGATTGTCCGCAGACACCGGAAGCGCTGGTGCTCGACATGCCGCTGAAGGTGACGTTCGAGAAACTCGACGACGCCATCACCCTCCCCCTGTTCGCTCCGGCAAAGGCTTAAACTCATGCGACGCAATCAAGTCGCCGTGGTCGGCGCGGCGGAAACCACCAAGCTCGGCGTCATTCCGGACATGTCGCAGATCCAGTTGCACGCGGACGCGGCGCTCAACGCCATCGCCGATGCCGGACTGAAGCTCTCGGACATCGACGGCATCGCCACCGCGGTCGAGACGCCGCAGCAGATCGCGCATTATCTCGGCATCACGCCGACATGGGTCGACGGCACGTCCGTCGGCGGCTGCTCGTTCATGCTGCATGTCCGCCACGCCGCCGCCGCCATCGAAGCTGGCTTGTGCAAGACGGTGCTGATCACGCATGCGGAGAGCGGCAAGTCGATGATCGGCAAGCCGCCGCGTTCGATCCCGGCCTACAGCCTGCAAGGCCAGTTCGAAGCGCCGTTCGGCGTCTACGGCCCGCCGAGCATGTTTCCGATCCCGGTGCTGCGCTTCATGAAGACTTACGGCATCACGCATGAGCAGATCGCCTCCGTCGCGGTGGCGCAGCGCGAATGGGCGGCGAAGAATCCGCGCGCGATGATGAAAGATCCGATCACCGTCGCCGACGTGCTGAACTCGCGCATGATCGCCTATCCGTTCCGTCTCCTGCAATGCTGCCTCGTCACCGACGGCGGCGGCGCGCTGATCCTCACTTCGGCCGATCGTGCGAAAGATTTTCCGCAGAAGCCGGTCTACATCCTCGGCACCGGCGAGAGCGTCGAGACGCCGATGGTCAGCCAGATGGAGACGTTCGACTCCTCGCGTGCCTTCAAGGTGGCCGGGCCGACCGCCTTCAAGGAAGCCGGCATCGCGCACAAGGACGTCGATCACCTGATGATCTACGACGCCTTCGCGCACCTGCCGCTTTACGGTCTCGGCGATCTCGGCTTCATGCCCTACGAGGAAACCGGCAAGTTCATCGCCGACGGCAACACGCGCCCCGGCGGCAAGCTGCCGCTCAACACCAACGGCGGCGGCCTCAGCTACATGCACTCCGGCATGTACGGTATGTACGCCTTGCAGGAAAGCGTGCGGCAGATGCGCGGCATCGCGCCGGCGCAGGTCAAGGACGCGAAGATTTCCGTCTGCCACGGCGTCGGCGGTATGTTCGCCGCCTCCGGCACCATCATTTTCACCAACGAGAAGTAAGTGCTCATGAGAGCGGCCGCCTTTCTCCCTCTCCCCGCTCGCGGGGAGAGGGTTGGGGTGAGGGGCGCTCTCGACAACTCGGGACTCGCGGATAGTCCCCCTCACCCGGATGACGCGCGCACGCGCGCCATCCGACCTCTCCCCGCAAGCGGGGCGAGGTAACAGTCATTCAACACATCGGGAGAACCACATGGCCAAATCTCTGCAAGACAAAGTCATCATCGTCACCGGCGCGGGTCGCGGCATCGGGCGCGCCATCGCGCTGCTCGCCGCAAGCGAAGGCGCCAAGGTCGTGGTCAACGATCCCGGCGTCGCCGCCGACGGCTCCGGCACCGACGCCGCCCCCGCCGAGGAAGTGGTCGAGGAAATCCGCAAGGCCGGCGGCACTGCGGTGGCCAACTTCGACAGCGTCGCCGAAGCGCTCGCGGCCGCCAACATCGTCAAGACCGCGACCGACACCTACGGCAAGCTCGATGGCGTGGTGAACAACGCCGGCATTCTGCGTGACGCGATCTTCCATCGCATGAGCGTTGACGCGTTCGAGCAGGTTATCAAAGTTCATCTGATGGGCTCCTTCTACGTGTCCCATGCGGCCGCGCGCCTGTTCAAGGAACAGGAGAGCGGTTCGTTCGTGCACTTCACCTCGACCTCGGGACTGATCGGCAATTTCGGCCAGGCCAACTACGCCGCGGCCAAACTCGGCATCGTCGGACTGTCGAAGTCCATCGCGCTCGACATGAACCGCTTCCACGTCCGCTCCAACTGCATTTCGCCGTTCGCCTGGAGCCGCCTGATCGGCACCATTCCGACCGAGACCGAAGCCGAGAAGGAGCGCGTCGCGCGGATGCAGCAGATGGGCCCGGAGAAGATCGCGGCGCTCGCGGTCTACCTGCTCGGCGACGCCGCCAAGGACGTCACCGGACAGATCTTCGCGGTGCGCATGAACGAGATCTTCCTGATGGGCCAGTCGCGACCGATCCGCTCGATCCATCGCGGCGAAGGCTGGACCCCGCAGACCATCGCCGAACACGGCATGCCGGCGCTGAAGTCGTCGTTCTACAAACTCGACCGCTCCGCCGACATTTTCAATTGGGACGCGGTGTAAGCACCTCGTCATTGCGAGGAGCGCAAGCGACGAAGCTCCCCCTCCCTTCTCCCTCCCCCGCGCGCGAGGGAGGGTTAGGGTGGGGCGCTGGATTGCTTCGCTCGCAATAATGGACGAGTCTACATTCTCACGACGCGGAGACATGCACCTTGACGCATCCAGCCAAGATACCTCCGCGTCATCCGTTCGCGGACGCGATAAAACTGCGCGTCGATGAACAAGGTCCGGGGCGCAGCGTCTGTTCGGTCGAGATCGAACCGGACCTCCATCACAACCCACATCTCATCACGCACGGCGCGGTGCTTTATGCGCTCGCCGATACCGGCATGGGCGTGGCACTCTACCCGACGCTGGCCAAGGGCGAGAGCTGCGCCACCATCGAGATCAAGATGAGCTATTTTCGCGCGGTGCCGTCCGGCGTTGTCCGCTGCGAGACGACACTGATCAATCGTGGACGGACCATCGCCAATCTCGATTCCCGCCTCTACGTCGGCGATACGCTGGTCGCGCAGGCCAATGGCAACTACGCGATCCTGAAGCCGAGAACAGAGGCCGCCATCGCCGCGTCGTGATAGATGCAATCCTGAAAGCCTGATCGGAATCCGTTTCGTAGTCAGATTTTGAAAGTGGTAAGAGTCGTCCCCGCGCAGGCGGGGACCCAGACTCCGCAGCGGTTCGGCTCCATTACCAAGGCTAGTTATCGCACAACAACTGATGCCAGGGGTTCTGGGTCCCCGCCTGCGCGGGGACGACTCCCGGGGGTGTTTGTCGTTAATTCTTTCCGTCCCTACCCGCGAAAATCCCGCGAGCGTGACGCGCGCCACAAGGTCCACAAAATGCGCAGCCGCGAGTCCGGTTGTGGTGTGTAGGGATCGAAGTCCGACCGCCGTGCCTGCTCTAGCGTGCGACGCGTCACGGCCACCGGCAGGAACACCCGGCGTGCGTCCTGCGGCAACGCCATCAGCGGCGTATGCATCAGCTTGACGTGCGACAGCGCGAGGTCGACGAGCTCCTCGATCGTCGCCCGCAATGCCGGCGTCATCTTGCCTGCGAACACCTCGTCGACGCCGCCGCCGTGCCGCGTCAGCATGTCGAGCGGTAGATAGACCTGCTGCCGCGAGGCATCGAATGGCAACCGTGTCAGCACGTGCAGACAGGTTTCCGCGATGCCCGCCTGTCGCGTCACTTCGGGAAGCGCATCGGGCGCTGCGCCCGCGATCCGCGCACCAAGTTCGAACAGTGCGGAAGAGGTTTCCTGCGCGTAAGTGTCGAGCACCTCGATATCCGGCATCGGATCGTTGTAGAGATCGAACTGATGTGCCTCGATCAGCCGTGTCAGCCGCTCCACCGGCAGCGCATGCGTCTCAATGGCACGCATCAATTCCGAGGCGACGGGGCTGCCTTCCACGTAGCCGTGCCCCTGCCCGGCCAGCATGTCGGTCCACCATTGCAGGCGGATTTCGCCGGCCATCGGCTGGCGGATATGCTCGTGCACCCGCGCGATCTCGACATTGAACGCGTAGAGCGCCAGCAGCGCGCGGCGTTCTTCTGGCGTCATGAACAACGTGGATGCGTAGCGGGTGAAATCGAACTCGCGCACCAGTCCGGCGCAGAACGTAGCCGCATCGTTCTGCGACGTGCTCATGGCACCGCGATCAGCGCCGCCGCGACGCGCCGTCGCTCGCCCAGCATGATGTTGTAGGTGCGGATCGCGGGTCCGGTCTGCATCGCGTCGATTCCGACATGCAGCCGCCGCAGCGCCTCGCGCAGATCGTTCGGCGGCAGCCAGACGTCGGTGCCGGTGCCGATCAGCAGCGTGTCGATGCTGTTGGCCTTCTCGAATACGCGTTCGAGCGAGTAACGGTCGATCTGTTGTGGCGTCGTCACCGGCCATGCCCACATCGAATCCGGCAGGCACAACAGCGAGCCGCGATGCGACATCGCGTCGAAGCGGAAGCCGCCATTGCCATACGCCTCGATCGGCGCCGAGCGCGGCAGATGCGGTGCGTCGTCGGACGCCACGCGTTACGCCTTGGCGGTGGTGCCGGCCTTCGCAGCCTTGTCACCAGCCTTGGCCGGTTTCGCGGACGTCAGCGGCGCGGCATCCTCGCGATGGTTGCCGACGCCGAGATAGATCAGGATCGGCGCCGCGATGAAGATCGAGGTATAGGTACCGACCAGCACGACGCCGAACATCATCACCGCGGTGAAGGAGTGGATCGCGTTGCCGCCGAACACCAGCAGCGCCAGCAGCGCCAGCGTCACCGTCAAGTGAGTGATGATGGAGCGCGACAGCGTCTGGTTGATCGATTCATTGAGAAGCTGCGGCATCGGCATCTTCTTGTAGCGCCGCAACAGCTCGCGGATACGGTCGTAGATGACCACGGTGTCGTTCAGCGAGTAACCGAGAATGGTCAACAGCGCCGCGATACTGGTCAGGTCGAAGTCGACCTGCGAGATCGACATGAAGCCGATGGTCAGCACGATGTCATGGACGTTGGCGACCATGGCGCCGAGCGCGAACTGCCATTCGAAGCGGAACCAGAGATAGATCAGGATGCCGACGATGGCGAGGATCAGGCCGAGCATGCCGTAGGCGAGCAGTTCGCCGGAGACGCGCGGGCCGACCACTTCGACGCGGCGATATTCGACGTTGCTGCCGAGCGCGCCGCGCACCTTCTGCACCGCCGCCTGTTGTGCTTCGTCGCCGCCGGGCTGTTCGGCCACGCGGAGCAACACGTTGTCCGGTCCGCCGAACTGCTGGAGCTGCACCTCGCCGAGGCCGAGGTTGCTGAGCGTGGTGCGCATCGTCGCGATGTCGGCGGGGCCGTTCTTGGTCTGCACCTCCATCAAGGTGCCGCCCTTGAAGTCGATGCCGAAGTTCAGACCGTGGGTGAAGAACAGCGTGATGGCGAAGATCGACAGCACCGCCGAGATCGGAAAGCTGATGCGGCGAAACTGGGTGAAGTCGAAGTGGGTGTCGTCCGGCACGATGCGGAGCGACGGCAGCCACCCCATGATGCTGGCGATGGTCAGCACCACGATGAGAGCGGCAAGAGCCAATAGGATCGTATGTGTCACAGCCGGCTCCGTTCTCTCAAATCGGCACGGTTTGCGGCCGCTTCCAGCGCACCCAGGCGGCGACGATCAGGCGCGTCACTTCGAAGGCGGTGAAGACCGTGGTGATGATGCCGATGCCGAGCGTCACGGCGAAGCCGCGCACCGGGCCGGTGCCGATGTAGAACAGCACGGCGGCGGCGATGAAGGTGGTGATGTTGGAGTCGAGAATGGTCGCCAGCGCCCGCTTGAAGCCGGCGTCGATCGCCTGGATCGCATTGCGACCGGCGCGCAACTCTTCACGAATACGCTCGTAGATCAGCACGTTGGAGTCCACCGCGATGCCGACCGTCAGCACGATGCCGGCAATGCCCGGCAAGGTGAGCGTGGCGTTGAGCAGCGACAGCACGCCGAAGATCATCGCGACGTTGATCGCCACCGCGATGTTGGCGAACACGCCGAACAGCCGGTACGTCAACAGCATGAAGACGATAACCAGCACCGAGCCGACATAGGCGGCGCGCTCGCCTTTTTCGATCGAGTCCTGTCCAAGGCCGGGCCCGACGGTGCGCTCCTCGATAATGGTCAGCGGCGCCGGCAGCGCGCCGGCGCGCAGCAGAATCGCAAGGTCGTTGGCTTGCTGCACGGTGAAGCCGCCGGAGATCTGCCCCGAGCCGCCGGTGATCGGCTCGCGGATGACTGGCGCCGAGATCACTTCGTTGTCGAGGATGATGGCGAACGGCGTGCCGACGTTCTTCAGCGTGGCGTCAGCGAACTTGCGTGCACCGGAGGTGTTGAACTTGAAGGAGACGATCGGCTCGCCGGTACGCTGGTCGAAGCCGGGCTGCGCATCGGTCAGATCGGCGCCCGACACCAGCACTTCCTTCTTGATGACGTAAGGAACCTTCGGCTCCTGCGCGCTCATCAGCACTTCGTCGTCCGGCGGGGCGCGGCCCTGCGCCGCCTGCTCCGGCGACACGGTCGGATCGACCATGCGGAAGTCCATCTTCGCGGTCTTGCCCAGAATTTCCTTGAGCCGGGTCGGGTCTTGCAGACCCGGCACCTGCACCAGAATGCGATCGAGGCCCTGGCGCTGGATCAGCGGTTCGACGGTGCCGAGTTCGTTGACGCGGCGCTCGACGATCTGGATCGATTGATCGACCGACTGGCGAATGCGGTCGGACACTGCCGCCTGCGGAACGTTCATGCGGATCAGACCGCCGCCGGCATCGCTGATCTCGACGCTGCGCGCACCGGTGGAGCCGAGAATGCCGCCAAGCGGCTGGGACAGTTCCTTCAGCTTGGCCAGTGCCTTCTCGACGTCCGGCTCCTTGACGCGAACCTCGACCGCGTCGCCACGGATCGCGAGGCCGGTGTAGCCGATGCGGGCATCACGCAGCGAGCGGCGGGTCTCGTCGCGGACCTGATCGAGCTTGTCTTTCTTGACCGCCTTGGCATCGACTTCGAGCAGGATGTGCGAGCCACCCTGCAAGTCGAGGCCCAGCACCAGATGGCGCTGCGCCCATTTCGGCCAGGTCTTGACGGTCGCTTCGGGGAAGAAGTTGGGGACCGCGCACAGGCACACCAGGAGCGCCGTGGCAATGATCGCCAAAGCCTTCCACCGCGTGAAATACAACATCGAATTGATCCGTCAGACGTTCGGTACTGATGGCGGCGCGATCAGCTCGCGGAGGCCGTGTCCTTGGTGTCGCCCTTGTCCTTGGCGGGCTCGCCCTTGGTGCGCACGCCGGAGATCATCTGGCGCATCTGGCGAATCCGCACGCCATCGGCCACCTCGACCTCGATCTGCTCGTCATCCACCACCTTGGTGACCTTGCCGACAAGGCCGCCATTGGTGATGACGGTATCACCGCGGCGCACATTCTTCACCAGATCGTTGTGCTCCTTCACCTTCCGCTGCTGCGGCCGCAGGATCAGGAAATACATGATGACGAAAATCAGCGCGAACGGCAGCAACGACATCAACATGCTGTTGGTGTCGCCAGCCGCGCCGGCGGCCTGAGCGAAGGCGGGGGTAATCAGCATCCGGAAATCCTTGTGAAATGGAGGCAAACCGGCGCGACGCGGCGGCGTTCGGGCCGGTTTCGGTCAAATTCGCGCGGACTATAGCGGCCACGGTTTCAATTGCAACGCCGCGACAGTGTTGTTCCGCCCCGCGTCCGGACCGGGTTGCGGCGGCCGGCCGACGCATTTAAGGGTGCTGCGTCAGGAACCCGGAAAATGTCGAAAAAACCAAGCAAAAAACCCTCCCGAGCCGCCCGCGCGGCCACCTCCGCCCCTCGTCGTAACAAAGTCGCTACCGCCCGTGCCAGCGCGGCAAAACGTCCCTCGCCCCCGGCCGGCGACGATACGGCGCTTCGAATCGCCAGTGCGCTGGAAACCATCGCCGCTCATCTCGCCACAGGCGCCCCGGCGGCTTCCACGCCGGCCGATATCGCCAAGGCCGATGCGTTCATCTGGAACCCGAGCGGCCGGCTGATCCCGGTGCCGAAGGTCAACCGCGTCGAACTCACCCTGCTCAAGGGCATCGACCGGATGCGCGACATCCTGATCGAGAACACCGAGCGCTTCGCCACCGGCCTGCCCGCCAACAACGCCCTGCTCTGGGGCGCGCGCGGCATGGGCAAGTCGTCGCTGGTGAAGGCGGCGCACGCCAGCGTGAACACGCGGCCCGACGTGGGTGGCCGGCTCAAGCTGATCGAAATTCATCGCGAGGACATCGAGAGCCTGCCGATGCTGATGGCGCTGTTGCGCGCGGCGTCGAACTATCTCTTCATCGTGTTCTGCGACGACCTGTCGTTCGACGGCAACGATGCCTCGTACAAATCGCTCAAGGCGGTGCTGGAAGGCGGCATCGAAGGCCGCCCCGACAACGTCATCCTGTACGCGACATCGAACCGCCGGCATCTATTGGCGCGCGAGATGGTCGAGAACGAACGCTCCACCGCGATCAATCCCGGCGAAGCGGTCGAGGAGAAGGTGTCGCTGTCGGATCGCTTCGGCCTGTGGCTCGGCTTCCACAAGTGCAGCCAGGACGAATACCTCGCGATGGTGCGCGGCTATTGTGCCCACTTCGGCATCAAGCTCGACGACGAACAGCTCGAACACGAGGCGCTGGAGTGGTCGACCACGCGCGGCTCCCGCTCCGGCCGCGTCGCCTGGCAGTTCACGCAGGAACTCGCCGGCCGCCTCGGCGTGCGGCTGGCGGTGAAGTAACAGATCGTCATGGCCGGATTTATTCCGGCCATCCGCGTCTTGAAACTCAACAGCCCTCGAAAACGTCGATGGCCGGGACAAGCCCGGCCATGACGCTCAATCGAGTAGTTTCTCAAGCAGCGCTTACGCCCCATTCAGGAACTTCAGCGGGTCCACCGGGGTCGAGCCCTTGCGGATCTCGAAGTGCAGTTGCGGCGACCCGGCCTCGCCGGACTGGCCGGACTTGGCGATGGTCTGGCCGCGCTTGATGGTCTCGCCGCGCTTCACCAGCAGTTCACTGGCGTGGGCATACGCCGTGACATAGCCGTTGGAGTGTCTCACGAGAACAAGGTTGCCGTAGCCCTTCAATTCGTTGCCGGCATAGGCGACGACGCCATCCTCGGCAGCTTTCACCGGCGTGCCTTCCGGCACCGCGACGTTGATACCGTCATTGGCCTTGCCATTGGTCTTGGCACCATAAGCGGTGACGACGCGACCACGCACCGGCCAGCGGAAGGTCGGCAGCGCGCCAGTGGCCTCCGCCGACTTCACTGGCGACGGCGCGGCTTCGGCCGCGGCGGCCGGGGTTTCGACGGCACTGGCCATCCGCGCCTTCTGCACCGGCTCGACCGGCGCCTGCGCGACCTGTACCGGCGCAGGCTGCGCGGGCACCGACGGCGCGGTGGCGCCGAGCTGCGCCGGCGGCGCGCCGACCACGGCGGGCGCAGCGGCCGCGACCCTGCGGCCGGGCACCACGATCTTGCTGCCGATCTTGAGCTGCGCGTTCGGCGCGATGTGATTGGCGCGTGCGAGTTCGGCGACGGTCACGTTGTTGCGGCGCGCGATGCTCATCAGCGTATCGCCGCGATTGACGTAGTGTGTCCCCGGAGCGGCGGGAGCCGGCGCCACCGCCGCAACCTTCGGCGCAGGCGCCGCAGCGACCGGAGCCGGCTGCGCGTGCGCGGTCTGCCGCGACGGAATGATCAATTGCTGGCCGGGGCGCAGCGCGCGCGGACCCTTGTAGCCGTTGGCGCGCAGGATCTCCGCCGACGACACGTTATAGCGCCGCGACAGGCCCTCCAGCGTATCGCTGGTGCCGACGATAATGGTGGTGCCATTGCCGTGAACCGGTGCGACATGCTGCGCTGGCGCTGCGGCGACCGAACGCGGCGCCACGGTTCCGGTGGATTCGATGCGCGGCCGTGCCGGCGGATCGTAGGAACTCATGCCGCGTCCGCCGCCCGAGGTGCCGGACGTGGACGGATAGCTGGGATAGCTCTGCGGCGCGGACACCGGCGGCGGCAGCGACGACGAGGTGTAGGACTGCTGTTGCGGCTGCGGGCGGCTGTACTGCGGCAGTTCCTGCCGCTCGACCCGAGGCGTCGGCGCCGCGTAAGGCGCGCCACGCACCGAGCCGGTCGTGTCGCTGCGTGAGTTGAAGGGATTGTCCGCGAACCGCGTGGACATGTCGGCGCTACAGCCGGCGAAACCGATCGACATCAGCGCCAGCACCGCCACCTGCGGAACTCGGCGGGAGCAAAACAGGTCGACTACCCGGGACATGGTTACTCACTCATACGCAACACAACTAGGAATTTGAGTAAACACGCGGGCAGTAAACAAGGCTTTAAGTCCGCCAAATTTGATTCACCATTTCACGGTTTCGACAGACTGCCGCTACATTTCGCGCGCAAGGCCCGGCAGCGCCGGCACGAAACGCACGTCGAACAATTCGCGGCGCTCAAAGCCGTCCGCCGTCGGCGTGATGCGCACCAGCGTCTGCCGCCCGTTGGGCGGACCGACCGGCGCGACCATGATGCCGTCCGACTGCAAGCGATCGGTCAGCGACGCCGGAATGCCGGGCAACGCCGCGGTGACGATGATGCGGTCGAACACGCCGAGATCGGCCGGAAGCGCGAGGCCGTCCGCCAGCATCACCTCGACGTTGTCGTAATGCAGCTTCACCAGCCGTTGCCGCGCACTGTCCGCCAGCGTGCGGAAGCGCTCCACGCTGAGCACCTCCTTACACAACCGCGCCAGCACGGCGGCCTGATACCCCGAGCCGGTGCCGATCTCGAGCACGCGATGCTCCGGCCGCAGCTGCAACTGTTCTGTCATATAGGCGACGACGAACGGCTGGCTGATGGTCTGCCCGCAGGCGATGCCGAGCGCGGTGTCGCGCCAGGCCGCGTCGCGATCGGCGGGATCGACGAAGACGTCGCGCGGCACCTCCTCCATCGCCCGCAATACCGCCTGGTCGCTGATGCCGCGACGGCGCAGGCCGAGCTGAAACAGCATCTTCTCCGGCGGGTTTTCAGCAGGTGACATCACGGCCTCGCAGAACTCATCCAATCAGCGGCGCCGATGCCTTGCAAACATCACCCGCCACGCCCGATCGCCGACGACTATATCGCGGACAGGTTTATAGAATCCCCGGGGTTCGCGCTTCCGTATGCCGCATCGCGGCAGACGCGTTTCGCAATACTCCCGTGCAGAGCGGATGCGCGCCATCGTGTTGCTTTTGGTTTCGTTATTTGCGAATTTCTCGCCACACTGATTAAAGGGCTCCCCCATGACTGCGTCGAGGCCGCCGGGCGGTTCTGTCTTTCTGGTCGAAGACGAAACCATGATCCGGATGATGGTCGCGGAAATGCTGATGGATCTGGGCTACCGGATCGCCGGCGAAGCCGGGGACGTCGACGAGGCGCTGCGGCTGGTCGAAACCGTCGATTTCGACATTGCCCTTCTCGACGTCAACGTCAATGGCAAGGTCGTGACTCCGGTGGCGCGCGCCATCGCCGCACGCAAGCGCCCGTTCATCTTCGCCACCGGCTACGGTACGCAGGGAATGCCGGAAGAATTTCGTGGCCGCCCCGCCTTGCAGAAACCGTTCCAGATGGAAACGCTGGCGCGCATGATCGAAGCCGCGCTGAAAAACGCGATGGCTTAGGCGGCGTTCGCCGTCATTGCGAGCGAAGCGAAGCAATCCAGTCTTATTTTGTGACTCTGGATTACTTCGTCGTTCGCGCTCCTCGCAATGACGAAGAGACGTGCAAGCTACCAACCAATTGGCACGGAGTCGTCCCCGCGCAGGCGGGGACCCATACGCCGCAGCGGAAGTGATACGAAAAGTGCCCGTTGTCGACGCTTGCGATAACAATCAAGGCCAGGGGTTAGGGGTCCCCGCCTGCGCGGGGACGACGTAAGAGAGGCTGGGGATGACGTAAGGGAAGAAGACGCCCGCTTACTTCAGCGTCGCGGCCAGCGTTTCCGAGAACGTCTCGTCGGTACGATTGAGCTTGAGCGGCGTCACCGAGATGTAGTTCGCGGCGAGTGCCGCGAGATCGGTGCCGGCCTCCGGCGTATCCATCATCGCCGCGCGTTCGAATCCGATCCAGAAATACGGATTGCCGCGCCCGTCGTAACGCTGATCCACTTTCAGGAAGCCGAGGTTGCGCTTGCCTTGCCCCGTCACCTTGACGCCGGCGACGTCCTTCGGCGCGCAGGCGGGGAAGTTGATGTTGATGACGGTGTTCTTCGGCACGCCCGCTTCCATCACCTTGCGGATGATGCGCGGACCATATTCAAGCCCGGTGTCCCAAGTCGGATTGCTGCGCGTCTCGAACGAGAATTCCTGCGACAGCGCGAACGACGGCAGGCCGAGAATGGTGCCCTCGAGCGCACCGGCGATGGTGCCGGAATAGACCACGTCCTCCGCGACGTTGCGGCCCTTGTTGACGCCGGACAGCACGAGGTCCGGCTGCTTGTCTTTCAGGATGTGACGCGCGCCCATGATGACGCAGTCGGTCGGCGTGCCGCGCACCGCGTAACGCCGCTCGCCCACTTCGCGCAGCCGCAACGGGTCGTTCAGCGACAGCGAGTGCGACACGCCGGACTGATCGAGTTCAGGCGCGACGATCCAGACATCGTCCGACAACGCTTTCGCGATCTGCTCGACGATCTGCAAGCCCGGCGCGTGAATGCCGTCGTCATTGGTGCAAAGAATCCGCATTGCTTCAGCCTTGTGTCCTTGCTCTTTGTCATTGCCGGGCTTGACCCGGCAATCCATCGTTCTTCGGAAGATGGATGCCCGGATCAAGTCCGGGCATGACGAATGGAAATTTACGCGACGCCAGAGAAAATCACCCCGCTCGCTCGATCACCTTCATCCCGCCCATGTAGGGCTGCAACACGTCCGGCACCGCGATGGAGCCGTCTTCCTGCTGATAGTTCTCGATCACCGCGATCAGCGCGCGGCCAACCGCCGTGCCGGAGCCGTTCAGCGTGTGCACGAAGCGCGGCTTGTTGTCGCTGGCGCGATAGCGCGCATCCATGCGCCGCGCCTGGAAGTCGCCGCACACCGAGCAGGACGAAATCTCGCGATAGGCGCCGCCCTCGCCCTGTCCCGGCATCCACACCTCGATGTCGTAGGTCTTCTGCGAGGCAAAGCCCATGTCGCCGGTGCACAGGGTCACCACGCGATAATGCAGGCCGAGCCGGCGCAACACTTCCTCGGCGCAGGACAACATGCGCTCGTGTTCGTTGTTGGATTCTTCCGGCGTGGTGATCGACACCAGTTCGACCTTGGTGAACTGATGCTGCCGGATCATGCCACGCGTGTCGCGCCCCGCCGCGCCCGCTTCGGCGCGGAAACAGTGCGTCAACGCGGTGAGACGCATCGGCAGTTCTTTTTCATCGAGGATGGATTCGCGCACCAGATTGGTCAGCGGCACCTCGGCGGTGGGGATGAGCCAAAAACCCTTGCTGTCTTCGGAGAGCGAGCCCGCCGCGAACTGATCCTCGCGAAACTTCGGCAATTGCGCGGTGCCGAACATCGCGTCATCGCGCACCAGCAGAGGCGGATTGACTTCGGTGTAGCCGTGCTCGCCGGTGTGGACATCGAGGAAGAACTGGCCGATGGCGCGCTCCAGCCGCGCGAGGCCCTTCTTCAGCACCACGAAGCGCGCGCCGGAGAGTTTCGCCGCGGCGTTGAAATCCATCTGGCCGAGCGCTTCGCCGAGATCGTAATGCGGCTTCGGGGTGAAGGCGTAAGTGCGCTTCTCGCCGTAGCGATGGTGCTCGACGTTGTCGTGCTCGTCCTTGCCGGTCGGCACCTCGTCGAGCGGCAGGTTGGGAATTTGCGCCAGTTCTTTCTGCAACTCCGTATCGGCAGCTTTCGCCTTGTCCTCGAGTTGCGGCATCGCGACCTTCAGGTCCGCGACCTCGGCCATCAGCGACGACGCGCGCGCCTCGTCCTTCGTCTTTTTAGCTTCGCCGATTTCTTTCGACGCCGCATTCCGCCGCGCCTGCGCCTGCTCGAAAGCATGGATCGCCGCGCGCCTCGTCTCGTCGATCGCCAGCAGCCGCTCCGACAGCGCGCCAAGCCCCCGCCGCTTCAAGGCGGCGTCAAAGGCTTCCGGATTGTCGCGGATCGATTTGATGTCGTGCATGGAAGTCAGGTCCTGGGCCGGCAAACTGCGGATTGTCGTTCTATTTGCAGACAATTTGCATTTGGGCATCACCTAGCGCGAAATTAGGCGATTTGGAAACCTCAAACGGCGCATTTCAGGCAGAAGCCGGCAAAGCCTCTCCGTCATGCCCAGGCATAGCCGTTCGAAGAACGGCGTCGCTTCGCTCGCCTATGTCCCGGGCATCCATGTCTTCGTACATCTCAAAACGAGACGTGGATGGCCGGGACAAGCCCGGCCATGACGACCGAGATCGTCATTCCGGCCACCCTACTCCGCCGGCTTGCTTTCGGCGGGTGGCGTGGCGTCCGCCGATGTCCCGGCCTTCTGGGCAGCGGCCTTCTTCTCCACCACGCGGACCGCGATGATGGAGCCTTCGTAGAGCAGCAACAGCGGCACCGCGAGCGACATCTGGCTGATGACGTCCGGCGGCGTCAGCACCGCGGCGATGATGAAGGCGCAGACGATGAAATAGCGGCGCTTCTCGCGCAACGTCTTCGAGGTGAGAATGCCGACGCGGCCGAGCAGCGTCAGGATCACCGGCAACTGGAAGGCGATACCGAACGCGAAGATCAGCGACATCATCAGCGACAGATATTCGCCGACCTTGGGCAATAGCGCGATCTGCGCCGTCTCGACGCCGGGGGCCTGCTGCATCCCCAGCGAAAACCGGATCAGCATCGGCAGCACCAGGAAATACACCACCAACGAGCCGAGCACGAAGAAGAAAGGCGTCGCGACCAGGTACGGCAGGAACGCGTTGCGCTCATGCTTGTAGAGACCCGGCGCAACGAACTTGTAGATCTGCGCGGCGATGATCGGGAATGAGATGAAGCCCGCGCCGAACATCGCGAGCTTGAGTTGCGTGATGAAGTATTCGAGCAGCGCGGTGTAGATGAACTTGGAATTCTCCGGGCCCGCCACCCAGACGAACGGCCACACCAGCACGTTGTAGATCTGCTTGGCGAACACGAAACAGACGATGAACGCAATGCCGAACGCCAGCAGCGCCTTGATCAGCCGCCCGCGCAGCTCGATCAGGTGATCCATCAAGGGGGCCTTGCTGGCCTCGATGTCTTCGGCGCTCATGACGCTTTCGCATCCTTGCGAAGGTCCGCGTCAAGGTACTGCTCGGCGCTGTGAACCTCCGCCGGCTTGACCTCGGCAATCGGCGTGGCCGCCACTGTCGCATCGTGCCGCGCGGTCTCCGCCTCGCGGGTGATCGCCAGCGGCTCCAACGCGGCACCGTGGGTTTCGGTTTCGATCAGCGGCGTGGTCGACTCCGACGTCGCCGTTGTCGATGACGACGTGGACGTCGACGCCGGCTCGTTGAGATCGCCGACCTTCATCGCGTCGCTAACGTCCTGCGTCAGCGACGTCAGGATGTTGTTCTTCGACAGGCTCGATGCGGTGTCCTTGATGTCGTCGAAGGATTTCTTGAGGTCGGCCATTTCGGCCTCGCGCATCGCCTCGTTGAACTGGCCCTGGAACTCGGCGGCCATGCGGCGCACCTTGCCCATCCACTGCCCGATCGTGCGCAACACGCCGGGCAGTTCCTTCGGGCCGATGACGATCAGCGCCACGACGCCGATCACGACCAGTTCACTCCACCCGATATCAAACATCCGACAATCCGCTCACACGAGGCGACCGGCGCCCCGCGGCTGGTCTCGCCCGGTCATGCCACAACTGCCACGCATCGGCCACGGCTTTGCCGCAAGAATCCCGGGCGCCTCGATACGCGGCTTCGTGCCTCAGCCGACCTTGCTCCCGACATCCGATCGCGCCGCGGCCGAAGCCTGCGCATTGTGGTCGATAGTTTTGACGGGCTCGGGCTTTTCCGCAGTCTTTTCATCGTCCTGCATGCCCTTCTTGAAGGCCTTGATGCCCTGCGCGACATCACCCATCAAGTCGGAAATCTTTCCGCGCCCAAAAAGCAACAGGACAATCGCGATGACGACGATCCAGTGCCAAATGCTGAGTGAACCCATCCTGCATTCCTCCAAACGCGCGCGGCCGGCTACCGGCCTCATCTTGCCTGAACCTAGTTGGCGGGGGCGGCAAAAACAAGGACTTAAGGCGCGTCAAATCGCGGGACACAGCCCGTCTTTCGGCTAGTCTTAACGCGTCGCGGCGGCTGTGAAATCAGCCTTCCGCATCGCCCTCGGGTTCCACGGCCGGAGCCAGCGCCAATTCGAGTTCGCCGTCTTCCAACGGGTCCTCGTCGTCGCGCAGCGCCGGATCGTCCGACGGCACCGGAACGCTGAAGCCGGACGGCAGGCGGGAGTCGAGCAGACCTGTCCCCTTGAGTTCTTCAAGACCCGGCAGATCACCGAGCGCCTCAAGACTGAACTGCGAGAGGAAGGCTTCGGTGGTGCCGAAGGTCAACGGACGGCCCGGCGTCTTGCGGCGACCGCGCGGACGAATCCATCCCGTCTCCAGCAACACATCCAGCGTGCCCTTCGAGGTGACGACACCGCGAATTTCTTCGATCTCCGCACGCGTCACCGGCTGGTGATAGGCGATGATCGCCAGCACTTCGATCGCAGCGCGCGACAGCTTGCGCGTCTCGGTGCTCTCGCGCGTCATCAGCCACGCCAGATCGCCAGCGGTGCGGAAGGTCCACTTGTTGGCGACGCGAACGAGATTGACGCCACGCATCGCATAGTCGGCCTGCAACTGCGCGAGCGCCGCCTTGATGTCGACGCCTTCCGGCATCCGCTTGGCCAGCGACGCAGTGTCGAGCGGCTCTGACGATGCAAACAACAACGCTTCGAGGAGACGCAATTCCTCGGGCCGCCCTTCGGGCTGCACGCTGGACTGCTCGGCATGAGACTGCTCGACGTCGGACGCCTCGACAATGTCTTCGACGATTTCGAGATGTTCGATACGCTTCTCAGCCAGACTCGCCATGGCGGTGTCTCCTTCTTCCACTTACTGCACCGGAGTGTCCGGCGCAGCCGTTGCATCGGGTGCCGCGACCGGCATCCGCTTGCGAAAATACAGCGGCGCGAACGCCTGCTTCTGATTCACTTCCATCGTGCCTTCGCGCACCAGTTCGAGCGTCGCGGCAAAGCTCGACGCGAATACCGTAGCGCGCTGCGATGGATCGATAACGTAGGTCATCAGATATTCGTCGAGGCAGCTCCACTCCTCGGCGACGCCGACGAGACGCTCCAGCGACGCGCGCGCTTCCGCAAGCGACCACACCGTGCGCTTGGCGAGATGCACCGTCGCAAGCACGCGCTGCTGACGCTGCGCCGCGTAGGCGCTCAACAGATCGAACAGCGTCGCCGTGAATTTCGGATGCTTGATCTCGGCAATCGCTTCCGGCTGGCCGCGCATGAAGACCTCGCGCTGCAATTGCGGCCGCGTCATCAGCCGGTTGGCGGCCTCGCGAATGGCTTCGAGCCGACGCAGGCGATTGGCGAGCGCAGTCGCCATTTCTTCGGCGCTCGGTCCTTCCTCGGACGGCGGTTCCGGCAACAGCAACCGCGATTTGAGGAAGGCAAGCCACGCCGCCATCACCAGATAATCGGCGGCAAGTTCAAGACGGATTTTGCGCGCCGCTTCAATGAAAGCGAGATACTGATCGGCCAGCGCCAGAATCGAAATCTTGGCGAGGTCGACCTTCTGCTGGCGCGCCAGATTGAGCAGCAGATCGAGCGGGCCTTCATAGCCTTCGACATCGACGACCAGCGCCACATCATCGTCAGCCTGTTCGGCCACCGTGGGCCGCCCAGTTTCGAACGACAGGATTTCCGCGCTCATACGTTTGTCTCCCCGGCCCGGCTGATCAGCGCCGCCAGTTCCGCGCGACCCGCCGCGATATCGAACCCGACATCCGGCGCCTTTCGCCCGGCCAGCGCCGCAGCCGCGCGCGCCTTGGCTTCGCCTGCAAGCATCGGCGTCTCTTGAGCGACCGCGCGCATCTCCTCGAGCTTGCCGTTACAATGCAACGCGACGTCGCAGCCAGCCGCAAACAGCGCTCGCGTCCTGTCCGCGATCGAGCCTTCCAGCGCGTTCATCGACACGTCATCGCTCATCAGCAAACCCTGGAACCCGATCCCGTCGCGAATCACCTGCTGAATCATTGTCGCAGAAGTGGTCGCGGGTTGGGCAGGATCAATGGCGCTAAACACAACATGTGCGGTCATGGCCATCGGCAGATCCGCCAGCGGCCGGAACGCCGCGAAATCCGTTCGATCGAGTTCCGCCCGCGGGGTATCCACGACCGGAAGCCGTAAATGGCTGTCGGCCGTCGCGCGTCCATGACCGGGAATGTGCTTCAATACCGGGAGCACGCCTCCCACCCGCAGGCCGTCGGTGACCGCGCGGGCGATGGCCGCGACCTTGCCGGGTTCCGTGCCGTAAGCACGATTGCCGATCACGGCGTCGGCACCCGCGACGGGAACATCCGCCAGCGGCAGGCAATCGACAGTGATGCCGAGCGCGGACAGATCGAATGCAATCAGCGCCGCCGCGAAGTGAGCGGCCCGCAGCCCCAATCCGGGGTCCTTGTCGTAAAGCAGGCCGAACACCGCGCCGGGCGGATAGATCGGCCAATGCGGCGGCCCGAGCCGCTGCACACGCCCGCCTTCCTGATCGATCAGGACCGGCGCATCGCGTCCACCGACGCACTCGCGCAAGCTCGCCACCAGGTCCCTGACCTGAGACGGACTCTCGACGTTCCGCTTGAAAAGGATGAAGCCCCACGGCTGCTGCTCGCGCAGGAACGCGCGTTCGTCAGCGGTCAGGGCAAGCCCGGAAACTCCGGTAATAAAAGCGCGCGCGTCCATTCTGGCCGATTAGCGCGCGCCCTCTGACGGGTCAAGGAAACGACCGTTAATTCCTTTGGACGACGCACTGGCCGCCGGCGGCCTTGAGATTTCCACAGAATTGAACGGCCTGTTCCGAGGTGCCGAACGGCCCGACCATGGCGCGATAGTAGACGCCACGCGATCCCAGATCCGCCCGCTTGATCAAGGGCGTGTGCGATCCGAACGAAGACGGGAATTTGTGCTGCAACGCCTTGAACGACGCCCGGGCATCCGCCTCGCTACGCTGCGCCGACACTTGAACGACGTAGCCGCCTGTTGCAGCGGGGGTTTCCGCTTGAGTTGGATTGACCGATGCAACGCGACTGGGTGCGGCCTGCGGCGCCAGCGAAAGCGGCGCGTTGGCATTCGGAGCCGGAGTTGACGATGGCATCGCGGCGCGCGTGGTCGCCGGCGGCGCGGGCACCGGAGCCGGCGCCGGTGCACGCTGCGCGACCGGTTCGGCGGCTGCCGCGGTGGCTTCATCCGAGCGCACCATCAAGGTCTTGATCTTGCGCGGCTCGGTGCCGCCGACGGCGGCGGCGCTACCCCCATTGGCGGCAAGTTTGCTGCCTGGAGCGACGCTGGCGGTCGACGGCGGATTGGCGTTCTGGTTCAGTGGCGGGAACACCACGCGCGGTCCGGACTTGGCGATGTCCTTGACGTCGACGGGCTGCTCTTCACGCGAGACGAGCTGCTCCGCTGCATTGCCAGCGGCCATCCGGTCCTGAATCTGCTTGCCGGCACCGTCAGCGGACGGCGGCACCACTTTATTCGGTCCAGCATCGGCCTTGATGATCGGGGGCTCGCCGCTGCGCGTCTTTCCAACGAAGGTGCGATAACCAAACGCGGCGCCGGTGCCGATCACTGCGAGCGCGACGACTGCCGCGACCGTGACGAGACCCTTGCGGCGCGGCCTGCGCTCTTCAACCTCGTCAGCATAATCGTCCTGATAGGAATAGTCGTCGTGATACCCGGCGTGCTGCTGACTTCCATAGGCCGCATGATCCGCATCGGAGTCCGCGGGACCGTAAAGCGCATCATCATAACGCGATGCGTGGTCAGCCTCAGGCTGCACTTGCGGCGACGTATGATAGGTGGGCTCGGGCAAATGATGCGCGGCGGCGTAACGCCGGAGCGGATGTACATCCCTCGGGACGGCAGGCTCGGACGGTTGCCGCGGCTCGCCATGACGCTGCATCCACGGCGGCGGTCCAGCCGTGCGATCGTCTTCGGCCTCGTACTCGGATTCAATGGGCGGTGATGGCTGGCGGCGGGACGATCGCGCAGGCGCGGCGGCACGCTCCTGCCCGAAATCGGCATTCGGATCGGCTTGGCCGATCAAGCGGGCGAGTTCGGCAAGCGGATCGCTCTCGACCTTTGCCGACGGACGGTAATCACGATCCATCGTATCTGCCGTTGCGTATGTTCGTTCGTTATATCGATCAGCCATGTGATGTGCATCCCCTTCGGGAAAGCGCCGACCCGTCGTTCTAACGAAACGAACGCTACCGGATGCCGACTTCACACCCCATGCCGCCGGCGATCCAACCCACTCTATCGCATCTCGACTGGTGCATCGACGCCGAGAACGGCGAGACCGGATGCCAGAACCGAGACGACGCCCTGAACCAATGCCAGACGCGATAAGGTAAGTTCTGCATCATTATTCATAATGAAGCGTAAATGAGGCGCATCCCGCCCCTTGGTCCAAAGCGCGTGAAATTCGCTGGCAAGATCATAGAGATAGAAGGCTACCCGGTGTGGCTCATGCGCCAACGCCGCAGCTTCGAGGGTGCGGGGGTAAACGGCAAGCCTGCGAATTAAATCAAGTTCGACGGGATCGGTCAGCCGCTCGAGTTTGGCGGCACGCAGGAATTTAAGCCGCGCGGCGGCGTCCTCCGGCAGATCGGCGATCACTTCGCGAGCGTTGCGGAAGATCGAATGGCCGCGGGCATGACCGTACTGGACGTAAAAGACCGGGTTGTCCTTCGACTGCTCGATCACCTTGGCGAGGTCGAAATCCAGCACCGCGTCGTTCTTGCGGAACAGCATCATGAAGCGCACGGCGTCGCAGCCGACCTCGTCCACCACTTCGCGCAAGGTCACAAAGTCGCCGGCACGCTTCGACATCTTCACCGGCTCGCCGTTGCGCAGCAGCTTGACGAGCTGCACGATCTTGACGTCGAGCGCGGCCTCGTCGTTGGTGACGGCCTTGATCGCCGCCTGCATCCGCTTGATGTAGCCGCCGTGATCAGCGCCCCAGACGTCGACGAGATCACGGAAGCCGCGATCGTATTTGGTCTTGTGATAAGCGATATCGGACGCGAAGTAGGTGTAGCCGCCGTTCGACTTCAACAGCGGCCGATCGACATCGTCACCATAGGCAGTGGCGCGGAACAGCGTCTGCTCGCGATCTTCCCAATCCTCCACCGGCGCACCCTTCGGCGGCGGCAGACGGCCTTCGTAGACGTCGCCCTTGGCGCGCAGGAAATCGATGGTCGCGGCGACACGATCGCTGCCGCCCTCGATCAACGAGCGCTCCGAGAAGAACACTTCATGGGAGATGTTGAGCGCGGCGAGATCGCCGCGGATCATCTCCATCATCATGGCGATGGCGGTGGCGCGCACGCCCGGCAGCCATTCGGATTCCGGTTGCTTCAGCAGGGCATCGCCATGCTGCTTCGCCAGCGCCTCACCGACCGGCTTCAGATAATCGCCAGGATAAAGTCCGTCCGGAATCTCGCCGATGTTTTCGCCGAGCGCCTCGCGGTAGCGCAAGTAAGCGGAGCGCCCCAGCACATCGACCTGCGCACCAGCGTCATTGATGTAATATTCGCGCGTGACGTCATAGCCCGCGAAAGCGAGAAGGCTCGCCAGCGCGTCGCCAAACACCGCGCCCCGACAATGACCGACATGCATCGGACCGGTTGGATTGGCCGAGACGTATTCGACGTTGACCTTGTGATCGTTACCGATACGGCTGCGACCATACCGCGAGCCTGCATCGAGAATGTCGCCCAGTGCGGCAGTCCAGACCGACGGTTGCAGGGTCATGTTGATGAAGCCGGGACCGGCGACATCGACGGACGCGACCAGCGGATCGGCGCGCAGACCAGCGGCGATCTTCTCCGCCAGATCGCGCGGCTTGGCCTTGGCCTCCTTCGCCAGCACCATGGCGGCATTGGTGGCCATGTCGCCGTGGGAAGCGTCTTTCGGCGGCTCCACCACCACCCGCGTCAGATTGATATCCGCCGGGAGTGCCCCCTCGGCCACCAGCGCGCGGCAGACCCCCTGCACCCGCGCAAGCAGGTTGGCGAAAGGATGCGGTGCGGAGACTGGATCGGCCATTGAATTGCTCAGGGGTTCGAATTTGCTTGGACTTGTGAGGGGCGGTGCAGCTTCTGGCCGCGCAAAACGGCAATATCAAGCTAACAATATGAAGCCCTTGGCGCCGCCTAACGCAAATCCGGGGTCGAGTCAAAAATCCGCCGGTGCTCGGTCAGGGCATAGAGGTCGGTCATCCCGGCGATGTAGTTGCAGACGCGCCGGGCGAAATCGGCCTCCGGCTCGTGTCCGCCGGTCGGCAGCCATTCGGCCGGCAGGTCTGAGGGCACGGCCCGGTAGTGCGCAAACAGATCGCTGACCACCCGCTCGGCATCGCCCATCACCCGCATCACGCGCGGATGACGATACATATGCTGTTTCAGGAACGCCTTAATCGCCGCCTCTTCCTTGGCGATTTCGGCGGTAAACGTCACCAGCGTGCCAGCATGGTGGCGAACGTCATCCACGTTGGCGGGTCTTGCCGCGGCCAGACGTGAGCGCGTTTCGATCACCACCGCGCCGATCAGGCGGGAAATCAGCTCGCGGATCAGTTCGGCCCCAAAACGCGGCTCCGCCAGTCCCGGATAGCGCGCGGCGGTCGCCTCGATCAGGCGCGCCAGCAGCGGCACCGCGCTCAAATCGGCGATGCTGAACAGTCCGGCGCGCAGCCCATCATCCATATCATGCGCGTCATAGGCGATATCGTCGGCAACGGCGGCGACCTGCGCCTCCAGCGAGGCGAAGCTCCACAACTCGAGATCGTAGATATGATTGAATTCGGCGATCCCAACCGGGAGCTCGTGGTTGGCGTCGGGACCGCAGCGATCCAGCAGCGGGCCGTTGTGCTTGACGATGCCTTCCAATGTTTCCCAGGTCAGGTTGAGGCCATCGAACGTCGGGTATCGGTGCTCCAACGCCGTCACCACCCGGAGCGCCTGCGCGTTGTGGTCGAAGCCGCCAAAATCCTTCAAACAACGGTCCAGCGCCCGCTCCCCGGCGTGGCCGAACGGCGGGTGGCCGAGATCGTGGGCCAGTGCCAGCGTCTCGGTCAGGTCCTCGTCGAGCCCCAGTTGCCGCGCCAGCGCGCGGGCGATCTGCGCCACCTCCAGCGAATGGGTCAGCCGGGTTCGATAGTGGTCCCCCTCGTGGAAGACGAAAACCTGGGTTTTGTGCTTGAGGCGGCGAAACGCGGTGGAATGGATCACGCGGTCGCAATCGCGCCGGAAGGCACTGCGGGTCGCACTCGGCGGCTCCTCGAACTGCCGTCCCCGGCTGCAGGCCGGGTCGCAGGCATAAGCCTGCCGGGGAGCAGACATTCCAACCGACACCGTCTTTTTAGCCTCTAAAGTTTGATTCCGTGATTGGTCACACTTAACTATGGTTTGCGGCATATACAAATAGATGCCCTTGATTCCGGAGCGATATCAATGACGGATACCAACGTCACCATCAGCGAGCGGGCTGCCCGCCGCATCGGCGAGATCCTCAAGACCGAGGGTGACGGCGCGATGCTGCGCATCAGCGTCGAGGGCGGCGGCTGCTCCGGTTTCCAGTACAAGTTCGATGTCGAACGCGCCCGCGCCGATGACGATATGGTGATTGCCCGCGACAGTGCGGTCGTGCTGGTGGACCCGGCCTCGGCGCCGTTCCTCGCGGGCTCCGAGGTCGATTTCGTCGATGATCTGATCGGTGCCTCGTTCCGCGTTAACAACCCGAACGCCACCGCGTCGTGCGGCTGCGGCACCAGCTTCTCGGTCTGATCGAGAGCATCAGCTTTTTCAGAGCAAAAGCTCGGGCGTCTTAACCCTGACCTATGAGAACAATGATCGCAGCGGCTTCATGCCGATGCGATTATTGTGGCGCCATCACTCAGCTGCCGCTGCGTGCGGCTGTCCCAACTCGGCCTCCTGGAGCTGCGGCTCGAGCTTGCGTTTCAGGCGACGGTCGATGCGATCGAGATAGATGTAGATCACCGGCGTGATGAACAGCGTCAGAAGCTGCGACACCATCAGGCCGCCGACCACCGCGACGCCGAGCGGCTGACGCAACTCGGCGCCCGCGCCAGTGCCGAGCGCGATCGGCAGGGTGCCGAAGATCGCGGCGAATGTCGTCATCATGATCGGGCGGAAACGCAACAGCGCCGCTTCGCGGATGGCGTGCTCGGCCGACAGCCCGACACGCCGTCGCTCGATGGCGAAGTCCACCATCATGATGGCGTTCTTCTTGACGATGCCGACCAGCATGACGATGCCGATCATGGCGATCACCGACAACTCCATCTTGAACAGCATCAGCGTCAGGATCGCACCGATGCCGGCCGACGGCAGGCCGGAGATGATGGTGATCGGATGGATGAAACTCTCGTAGAGAATACCGAGAATGACGAAGGCTGCGAAGATCGCGGCGAGGATCAGGATGCCCTGCCCACGCAGCGAATCCTGGAATACCTGTGCGGTGCCGGAGAAGCCGGTGACGATGGTGACCGGCAGACGCGCCTCGCGCTCGATCTCGGTGATCTTGTCCACCGCATAGCCGAGCGAGACTCCCGGCGCGAGATTGAACGAAATCGTCACCGCCGGCTGCTGGCCTTGATGGTTGATCTGCAACGGCCCGACCGACGGCACCATGCGCGCCACGGCATCGAGCGGAATCGGCCGCCCCTGCGCTGTTTTCACATAGAGCTTGGAGAGGTCGGCCGGATCGATACGGAATTCCGGCTTGGCTTCCATGATGATCTTGTAGTCGTTGGACGGCATGTAAATCGTGCCGACCTGACGCGTGCCGTAGGCGTTGAACAACTCGTTGCGGATCTGCCCAACAGAGATTCCAAACACGGCCGCCTTCTCGCGATCAACTTCAATCGTGAGCTGCGGGTTCTTGATGTAGAGGTCGTTGGTGACGTCGAGCAGACCCGGCACCTTCGAGATCATCTCGTTCATCTGCGGCGCGAGCCGATAGAGCGTATCGGTGTCGCCGCTCTGAAGCACGTACTGATACTGGCTCTTGGAGATGCGGCCACCGATATTGAGGTTCTGAATGCTCTGGAAGAACGCCTGCAATCCGGGCACCTGCAACGCGGTGCGTCGCAAGCGTCCGATCACGGTCTGCACGTCGTCGCGTTCGCCTTTCGGTTTCAACGAGATAAAGAAGCGACCGTAATTGGTCGTCGTGTTGGGACCGCCGGCTCCCACCGTGCTGTTGATGTATTCCACCGCCGGATCGGCTTGCAACAATGCGGCCAAGGCCTGCTGACGCTCCGACATCGCGTCATACGATGTGTCAGTCGCCGCTTCGGTGACACCGATCAGAAAGCCCGTGTCCTCCTGCGGGAAAAAGCCCTTGGGTACGATGACGTAGAGATAAATCGTTCCTGCCAGCGTCAACAAAGTCACGACCAGCATGACGGACTTGAACGCAAGTACGCGATCCAGCGCCCATTCGTACGCACGCAGCCAGCTTGCGAACATCGCCTCGAACGTGCGCAGCAGGATGTTAGGGCGCTTCTCGTGATCATGCGAACGCAGCACCCGTGCACACAGCATCGGCGTCAGCGTCAGCGAGACGAATCCGGATACCAGAATGGCGACCGCCACCGTCACCGCGAATTCGCGGAACACGCGGCCGACGATGCCCCCCATCAGCAGCACCGGGATAAACACCGCGATCAGCGAGAAGGTGATCGAGATAATGGTGAAGCCGATCTCGCGCGCGCCTTGCAGCGCCGCTTCAAAGGGTCGCATGCCCTCCTCGATATGGCGCATGATGTTTTCGAGCATGACGATGGCGTCGTCGACGACGAATCCCACCGACAACGTCAGCGCCAGCAACGTCATGTTGTTGATCGAGAAGTCGAACAGGTACATCAGCGCACAAGTGCCGACCAGCGAGATCGGCACCGCCAGCGCCGGAATGAATGTCGCCGACGCCGAGCGCAGGAACAGGAAGATTACGAGGATCACCAGCGCCACGGCGATCAACAGCGTCTCCTCGACGTCCGCCACCGCCTGACGGATCGAGATCGAGCGATCCATCATGACGTCGACCGACACCGACGGCGGGATTTGCGCCCGCAACGCCGGCAACTTGGCGCGCACGCCATCCACGACCTCGACGAGGTTGGCGTCGGGCTGCTTCTGGATCGCCAGTACGATGGAACGGTTGCCGTTGAGCCAGGTCGCGATCTTGTCGTTCTCGACGCTGTCGTAGATCGAGGCGATCTCGTCGAGCTTCACCGGCGAGCCGTTGCGCCACGCGACAATGACCTTGCTGTACTCGGCCGCTTTCGGCATCTGGCCAGAAGCCACCAGCGCAACGTCCTGCTTCGGGCCATTCAGCGTTCCGACCGGCGTGCTCGAATTGGCATTGGCGACTGCCACGCGGACATCGTCCAGCGTCAGACCACGCGCAGCCGCGGCTTGCGGATCGACCTGGACCCGGACGGCAAATTTCTGGCTGCCGTAGATCAGGACCTGCGCGACGCCGGGAATCTGCGACAGCGTCTGTCCGACCGTGATCTCGCCGTATTCGTTCACCGCCGACAGCGGCAACGTATCCGATGACAGCGACAGGTAGATCACCGGATAATCCGCCGGGTTCACCTTGCGGAAACTCGGCGGGATCGTCATTTCGATCGGCAGTCGGCGCTGCGCAATCGTCAACGCCGTCTGCACATCCAGCGATGCGGCGTCGATATTGCGATTGAGATCAAACTGGATGGTGATCGTCGATTGGCCCTGCGACGATTGCGACGACATCGATGAGATACCGGCGATGGTCGAGAGTTGTCGCTCGATAATGCCGGCGACCGACGCCGCCATGGTTTCGGCGCTGGCGCCCGGCAGCGTCGCGGTCACCGCGATGGTCGGGAAGTCGACCTTCGGCAGCGCTGAAACCGGCAGCAGGCGAAAACCGAAAATACCGAACGCAATGATCGACGCCGTCAACAGCGTCGTCAGCACCGGGCGGCGGATACAGAGCTCGGAGAGCGTCATCCGTCAGGCCCCCGCCTTCCGTTCCCGCAACTGGACCAGGGTGCCTTCACGAAGCAACAACTGCCCCTCAACAACCACATTCTCGTCACCGTTCAGCCCCCCGGCAAGAACGGAACTGCCCGCGGACGTCCGCGACACGGTCACCCGCTGCACCTTCGCCTTGCCGTCGGCGACGACGAAAACGAAGTCGCCGTTCTGACTGCGTTGCACCGCCGCCGAAGGCACGACGACGGCGTTCTCGCGGCGGACGATCAACTGGGTGTTGACCAGCGTTCCAGGCCATAGCGCCTCGCGGCCATTGTCCATGATGCCGCGCACCGTCACCATACCTGTGGTAGCGTCGACGGTGTTCTCGACCATGGCGATCTTGCCCTGCTCGGATGCTTCGCGGCCCGGCACCGTTGCGATCACTTGCGCGGAGCCGGTTGTCATGGCATCGCGCAGATCGCTGAGCACGGCTTGTGGGACGGCGAACGTGACGTAGACCGGCGCCATCTGGTTGATGGTCGCGAGCGGCGCGGTATCGGCCGGACGGACGAAATTGCCGACCTTCACGGCGGCGGCGCTGATGCGGCCATCAAACGGCGCGCGGATGACGGTGTAACTTTTCTGTACCCGCAGATTGTCGAGGGCTGCCTGATCAGCCTTGATGGTTCCGATCAGAACGTCAGCCTGGGTCTTGGCATTATCGAGGTTGACCTGTGTGGTCGCACCCTTACCGATCAATTCGCTGTAGCGATTGAGATCGCGTTGAGCACCGGCGAGTTGCGCGCGGTCACGTGCCAGCGTCCCTTCGGCCTGCTCGATCTGCGCATCGATCTGCCGCGCGTCCAGCGTGAACAGGAGATCACCCTCCTTGACGCGCGCGCCATCCTCGAAATGCACGCCGATGATGGTGGTTTCGATGCGGGATTTCAGCGCCACGCTGGAGATCGGCGTCACCGTGCCGATCGCGCCGACATCGACGGGAACCGGCTGTCTCACCGCCTTGGCAACCTCGACCGCGACTTTTCGAGGCCCCGAAGACGTCTTGGAGGCCGCACTGTCAGAATGCCAGGATGCGCGCGTCTGATAAGCGGCAACGCCCCCCGCCGCCAGCAAAACCGCCACAACGATCCAACCACGCTTTGCCATGAACGTCCTGTACCGATCGCGTATCGGAAAACACGCGATTCCTGTCTCGTGGAAGCCTCTCCGACCTCCATTCCAGCCTAAGGTTTTACCACACCGCTTTTGATCCTGATATGCAGCGCGGAAAAATCCGGGGGCATCGTTAGCGGCAACGTTGTCATGTGGTCTTGTTGGCGCCCGAGGCGGCTGGCCTTGCCCTCATGAGGGAGCATTGTTCCAAGCCCGGGCAACCGGGGGGCTGCCCGTATTCCCTGAAATCCACCGACACGGCCTCCTCGCCGGTCCGACGAGGAGGCTCGCGGCTAGAAGTTGCGCTGGGCGCGAACGCCGAAGGTCCAAGTACCTTCACTTGCCAGTGTGGCGCCACCGATAGGTGTGACCCCGACGTTCTTCTGGTCGATGTAGGTGTACATGACCTCTCCCGAGAAGGTCAGGTTCTTGACCGGCGTCCATTTGGTGAGGAGACCGAGCTGCGAAATGTTGAAATCCGGATTGCAAGCGAGCAGCCCGGAGCAGATCGATGTTCCCGCCAGCAGGGCCTTAGCCGTATCGTTGTAGCGGACCTGAGTGTAGGAGCCGAACAGCGACGAGGACCAATAGGGATCCCAGTTGTGGTTGAATGCGCCGCGCAGACCCCAAGCCTCGGTCTTCTGGATGCTGCTGCCGGCGCTGAATACGCCGTCGCTGGAGTATGCGTAAGCCACCCGCGTGCCGCCGCCACCCCAAATCTGGAAGCTGTCGGGGCTGACGCCGCCGATGATGTTGCGCGAAGCACCGTCGGCGTAACCGACCGACAGGTTGATGGTATCGCCCGCCCCGGTCGGCAAATTTTTCAGCGACAGAGCCAACTGAGCAGCGAAGCCCCAGGTATCGTCAGGATGACCGGCACCAACGCCGCCGCCCCCGCCACCATAGTAGCCCGCATAGCCGGTACGGAGTTGATGCGCCAGCGCCGATGCCTGGAATACGCCCCATGCCTGATCGACCCGGATCTGGCCGACGATATCGGGCACGTTGGTGCCGCCCCAATTGCTCGCCGGCGTAAAGCCCGAGGTCACGTCGTAGAGTGGCGCGCGGGAATAGGAGCTGACGGGGCTGGCGCCGTTCAGGCCGCTCGCCTCTTCAAGGCTGAGCACGGCGGATATGCCGTTGCCGAATTGAGCCGTGTAGGCGATCTGATTGACGCCGCTGTCGACGTCCTCGCCACCGATCAGATAGGACGTGTTGTTTCCGGGAAAGCCGGTCCATGGCGCGGAGAACTGCGATACCGCCTTGCCCATGGTGAAGCCAGCAAACTGAATGAAGGCGTAATAGACGCCGACGTTATCCGCGCCCGCGCGCGAAGCCGTATCGGTCGTCCAATTAAACCGTATGTCTGCGTAGGTACGGACTACGCCATATTCGGTCGCGGTGCGGGTGTCGATGGTCGTCGCCAAACGTGAACGCGCGACATAGTCGTTCGAATAACGGGTGACGCGTCCATTCCAGCGCGGCGCGTCGTAGGCGCCAGAGGCGTTGAACGAGGTATCCGCGCGGATGTACCCACCGAGCTTGATGCAGGTATCCGTCCCCGGAATGTAGTAGAAGCCAGCGCCGTACAGCGAGCAGACCTTCACGTACTCGACCGCCTTGGCCTTCAACGGCAAATCCGCTGCCTGCGCTCCGCCGATGGCAAATAACGCCGCCGCCGAACCGACCAATATTATTTTTGTTGTCGCCATCTTCACCTCCAGCCCACTCTCGACCGCGAGCACCTCGCCGACCGCCACGATCCGTGCCCCGGCGCGACCCAACGCCGCAGCGAGCATGTCGTCTGCCAGCGCCCGGAGGCAAACACAAACCTCCGTTGCACCGCTCCAATGCACGCTTTTTTGGAAGCGTGCTGCACAATGGCAACGGGTGTGGATAAGTGGGAGACGCTCTGTTTTACCAGACCCGCGATCCGTGGATGAATATCCTCCCGGTCATGGTGGCGCACCGACCTCCCTATCCTGTCTTCGCGGGAGCCGGTACAATCACCACTCTCCGCACCGACAGCCGATCGACGATTCTCTCTGCTTGAAGACATCGGATCGGACAGCCGCGATCACTTAAAACAGGCCACGCAATCAATGAGAATCGCCACCTGGAACGTTAATTCGGTACGGCAGCGGCTTGATCATTTGCTGACTTGGCTAAGCGAATGCTCCCCGGACATCGTCTGCCTGCAAGAGATCAAATGCGTCGACGAGGCCTTTCCGCGCGAGGCGATCGAAGCGCTCGGCTACAACGTCGTCACCCACGGCCAGAAGACCTTCAACGGCGTCGCTTTGCTGTCACGTTTGCCGTTCGATGAAACCACGCCGCGGCTGGCCGGCGATCTCGACGATGCCCATGCCCGATTCCTCGAAGGCGTCGTGTCGCTGAAGCATGGCGCGCTGCGCATCGCCTGCCTCTACCTGCCCAATGGCAACCCGGCGAATACCGATAAATATCCGTACAAACTCAACTGGATGTCGCGGCTTCTTGAATATACGAAAGAGCGTCTCAAGGCCGAGGAGCCGCTCGTTCTGGCTGGCGATTTCAACGTTATTCCGGCCGCGCGCGATGTATATAATCCAGACGCCTGGGTCGACGATGCGCTATTCCGCCCGGAAACGCGGGAACGGTTTCAAGCTCTGCTCGGGCTTGGGCTGACGGACGCCTTGCGCGCCACCACCGACGCAGCCGGCCAATATACGTTCTGGGATTATCAGGCTGGCGCCTGGCAGAAGAACAACGGGCTGCGTATCGATCACCTGCTGCTGTCGCCGCAGGCCGGCGACCGGCTGAGTGGCGTCGGCATCGACAAATACGTCCGCGCCTGGGAAAAGCCGTCCGACCACGTCCCGGTGTGGGTCGATCTGGATCTGGAAGCTGCGTGATCCGCTGGCCGGCTTAATCCCGACGGTCTCAATCCCGACGGCCTTGCACCCAGTGCTCGATCATCTGTAGCGCCATCGCACGATCGTCCTCGGACGCCTTGGCGATCGCCTTGTTGTAGCTGTCCTTGATCCAGGCTTCCTCGGGACCAGCGCTATCGCGTGCCAACGTCAGCCACATCAGGCCTCGCGCCGCCTGCCGCGGCAGATGGTCGCCGTTGAACAGCATCTGGCCAAGCATGGCCTGCGCCTGATGCTGACCCTTCTGGGCGGCAAGCCCGAGCCAGCGGATGCCGTATTTCGGATCACGCGGCGCGCCGACGCCATTGAGATAGAGTCGTGCCAGATCGTATTGGGCGTCGGCATTGCCGAAATACGACGCGGCATAGGAGAACATCTCTCGCGCACGTTCGGCATCGGCCTTGATCTTGGAGTTGGGAATGCCTTCCAGATAATAGCGGCCAAGCGCGACAAAGGCATTGGCCACCACCGTCGCTTGCGGCGCGGTTGGGCTGTCCTCGGCGTGCGCATTGGCGATACGGCTGAAATACTGAAAAGCGCGAAGGTCGTCCTGCGCGACGCCATCGCCCTTGGCGTACATCCGGCCGAGTTTCCACTGTGCAATCGGGTGACCATCCTCGGCCGCGTATTGCAAGGCGGACAGCGAATTGCTGGTGGGCGCGGACTTGCGCAATGCGCCCGCGGAACCTACCGGCGGCGCGGCAGAAGCCACCGGCAACGCCGAATCCTGCCCGACGGTGGTGCCCTCGAACGCAAACGCCGGCGGCCCCGCCAACGCGAAGCCCATCACACTCAACGCAACAACGATACGCTCAGATATCCGCATAACACTGCTTCTCACGCGCCCCGCCCGGATGGGTCACGGCGCCGTCCACGGCGGGGCCGACCTGCTGGGCGTATTTCCATAGCGCGCCCGAACGATAGTCGCTCGCACGCGGCTTCCAACTCGTCTTGCGTTCGGTCAACTCGGCGTCGGACAATTTGACGTCGAGCGTGCCGTCCACGGCATCGATTTCAATGATATCGCCGTCGCGCAGCAGCGCGATGGGGCCGCCCACGGCCGCTTCGGGCCCGACATGGCCGATGCAGAAGCCGCGCGTCGCGCCGGAGAAGCGGCCATCGGTGATGAGCGCGACCTTGCCGCCCATGCCCTGCCCGTACAGCGCCGCGGTGGTTGCCAGCATTTCCCGCATTCCGGGACCGCCGCGCGGTCCCTCATAGCGGATCACCAGCACGTCGCCTTCCTTGTAGGTGCGATTCTTCACCGCCTCGAACGCATCTTCCTCGCGGTCGAAACAGCGCGCCGGGCCGGTAAACTTCAACTCCGACATGCCAGCGACCTTCACGATCGCACCCTCCGGGGCCAGATTCCCTTTCAAGCCGACGACGCCGCCCGTAACGGTGATCGGCTTGTCTGCTGGATGCACCACATCCTGGTGCGGGTTCCATTTCACCGACTTCAGGTTCTCCGCGATGGTGCGTCCTGTTACCGTCAGACAATCACCGTGCAGAAAGCCGTGATCGAGCAGCGTTTTCATCAGCAGCGGTATGCCGCCAACCTCAAACATGTCTTTGGCGACATAACGGCCGCCCGGCTTCAAATCCGCGACATATGGTGTCTTTTTGAAGATTTCGGCGACATCGAACAGGTCGAACTTGATGCCGCATTCATGCGCGATGGCTGGAAGATGCAGCGCCGCATTGGTGGAGCCACCCGAAGCCGCAACCACGGCGGCGGCGTTCTCCAGCGCCTTGCGGGTGACGATGTCGCGCGGGCGGATATTGGCGGCGATCAGATCCATGATTTTCTCGCCGGCCGCCATGCAGAAGGAATCGCGGATTTCGTAAGGCGCCGGCGCACCGGCCGAGTACGGCAGCGCCAGTCCGATAGCTTCGGACACCGTCGCCATGGTGTTGGCGGTGAATTGCGCGCCGCAGGCGCCGGCCGACGGGCACGCCACCCGCTCGATCTCGTCGAGATCGGCGTCGGAAAACTCGCCGGTGGAATGCTTGCCGACCGCCTCGAACATATCCTGCACGGTGACCGGCTGGCCGCGGAAATTGCCTGGCAGGATTGAGCCGCCATAGATGAAGATCGACGGCACGTTAAGCCGGACCATCGCCATCATCATCCCCGGCAGCGACTTGTCGCAACCGGCGAGGCCGACCAGCGCGTCATAGGCATGGCCGCGAATGGTTAGCTCGACACTGTCAGCAATCACTTCGCGCGACGGCAGCGACGAGCGCATCCCGTCATGGCCCATGGCAATGCCGTCGGTGACGGTGATGGTGCAAAACTCGCGCGGTGTGCCGCCGGCCGAGGCGACGCCCTTCTTCACCGCCTGCGCCTGACGCATCAGCGAAATGTTGCAGGGGGCGGCCTCGTTCCAGCATGAAGCGACGCCGACAAAGGGTTGATGAATCTGGGCTGTCGTCAGCCCCATGGCATAGAGATAGGAGCGATGCGGCGCACGCTCGGGGCCTTCGGTCACGTGCCGGCTTGGCAGCTTTGCCTTGATGTTGGTCTTCGCGTCCATCGCGAACCCATGTCCCGGGACCTATGCCCTATCGATCACGCCCGGCCCAACAGGCGAAATCTCCAAGCCCTCGACAGGCTCAAGCCGGAAAGTTCGGCCGCCGAAGTGCTTAGAATGATTTCATCAAGGGGTGTGGCCAAATAGCGGCGTAGGCAAGGGCTGCCTGCCCTCAGGGTTAAATGTTCAATCAGTGTTGCGCTCACGCAACATTCGTTGCCCTGCGGCAACCATGTCGATCGGACCGGTCCATTGAACGATTGTTTGAAAATGCCGCGAGGAAGGCGGGCCTTCGCGGCCGCCCCTCCCGAACGCGGTCAGATATTCAGCACCCGGCCGTAAGCATCGAGCACCGCTTCCTTCATCATTTCCGACAGCGTCGGATGCGGGAAGACGGTGTGCATCAGCTCTTCCTCGGTGGTCTCGAGGTTCATCGCCACCACATAGCCCTGGATCAGTTCGGTGACTTCCGCGCCGATCATGTGCGCGCCCAGCAGTTGCCCGGTCTTCTTGTCGAAGATCACCTTGATCAGGCCTTGATCCTCACCGAGCGCGATCGCCTTGCCGTTGCCGACGAACGGGAAACGGCCGACGCGGATGTCTCGGCCCTGCTCCTTCGCCTTGGCCTCGGTGAGGCCAACCGAGGCCACCTGCGGCTGACAATATGTGCAGCCGGGAATGAGGCTCTTGTCGAGCGCGTGCGGATGCAGGCCCTTGATCGCCTCGACGCAGATAACGCCCTCATGCTCGGCCTTGTGCGCCAGCATCGGCGGGCCGGCGACATCGCCGATGGCGTAGATGCCCGGCACGTTGGTCATGCCGTAGCCGTCCACCACCACGCAGCCGCGGTCGGTCTTGACGCCGAGCTTCTCGAGGCCCAGCCCCTCGATATTGCCGACCACGCCCACCGCCGAAATCACCCGCTCAAATTCGGCAGTGACCGGCTTGCCCTTGCCGTCGTCGATGGTGGCGACGACGCTGTCAGCCTTCTTGTCGAGCTTGGTGACCTTGGTCGAGGTCATGATCTTGATGCCCTGCTTCTCGAACCGCTTGCGGGCCAGGCCGGCGATCTCGGCATCCTCGACGGGCAATATCTGCGGCAGCACCTCGACCACGGTGACCTCCGCGCCCATGGTGCGGAAGAACGAAGCGAACTCGATGCCGATCGCGCCGGAGCCGACGACGAGCAGCGACTTCGGAATTTTTGGTGCGACCATCGCCTCAAAATAAGTCCACACCAGCCTGCCGTCCTGCTCCAGTCCGGGCAGTATGCGCGGCCGCGCGCCGGTGGCGAGAATAATGTGCTTGGCCTGGTAGCTGCCCTCGCCAAGCGCACCCTTCGGCGGTTCGGTAATGAGGCGCGAGTCCGACTTCTTCACCGTGATCTTGCCGGGCGCGTCGATCGACGCCTCGCCCCAGATCACGGTGATCTTATTCTTCTTCATCAGGAAACCGACGCCCTCGTTCAGGCGCTTGGAGACGCCGCGCGAGCGCTGCACCACCGCCTTCGGATCGAAGCTCACCTTCTCCGCCGACAGGCCATAGTCCTTGGCGTGCTGCATGTAGTGATAGATCTCCGCCGAGCGCAGCAGCGCCTTGGTCGGAATGCAGCCCCAGTTCAGGCAGATACCGCCGAGATACTGCTTCTCGACGATGGCAACCTTGAAACCAAGCTGCGCCGCGCGGATCGCCGTGACGTAACCGCCGGGACCAGAGCCGATGATGATGACGTCGAAAGATGTGTCGGCCACGTTACACCATCATCGTCATGGGGTTTTCAATCAGTTGCCTGAAGGCGCCGAGAAGCTCGGCGCCGAGCGCGCCGTCCACCGCGCGGTGATCGCAAGACAGCGTCACGCTCATCATGTTCGCGACTTCGACCTTGCCGTCGCGGACAATGGCGCGCTGCTCGCCGGTGCCAACCGCGAGAATGGTCGCATGCGGCGGGTTGATGACGGCGGTGAAGTCTTTGATGCCGAACATGCCAAGGTTCGACACTGCCGAGGTTCCACCCTGATATTCGTCAGGCTTGAGCTTGCGGGTGCGTGCGCGCGCGGCGAAATCCTTCATCCGGTTGGAGATCACCGACAGCGTCAGCGTCTCGGCACTGCGCACGATCGGCGTGATCAACCCGCCCGGCATCGCCACCGCGACGCCGATATCGGAATGCTTGTGTTTCAGCATTCCGCCATCGGTCCAACTCACATTGGCGTCTGGCACGCGCTGGAGCGCGACCGCCATGGCCTTCACGACGAAGTCGTTGACCGAGAGCTTGTAGGCGGGCTTACCGTCCTTGTCCTTGGGTGCTGCGGCGTTGGCCTGCTCGCGCAGTGCCAACAGCTTGTCGAGATTGCAATCCATCGTCAGATAGAAATGCGGGATGGTCTGCATCGATTGCGTCAGCCGCTGCGCGATGGTCCGGCGCATGCCGTCATGCGGCACCACTTCGTAGGAGCCCTCCTCGAACAGCGCGCGGACCTGCTGATCCGACATCGACGGCGCGATACTCGGCGCAGCGGTCGCGGGAGTAGCGCCCGGCGCGGGCGCCGCTGCCGGTGCCTTCAGGCCCTGGCCGGACTTCGCCGCCTCGACGTCGCGCGCGATGACGCGGCCGTGGGGTCCCGTGCCGCCGATACGCGACAGTTCGATGCCCGCGTCCTTCGCAAGCCGGCGAGCGAGCGGCGACGAGAAGATGCGATTGCCCGACGACGACTGCGCGGCCGGCGGTGCGGCACTCGCCAGTTGCGGAGCAGGCGCAGCAGGCGGCGTTGCAGCAGGTGCAGCCGGTTGCGCGTCGGCCTTGGGAGCCGGAGCCGGAGCCGCCGGCGCTTTCGCTTCAGCCTTCGCGGCGCCGCCGCCGCTTGCCGCCGCCTTCACATCCTCGCCGTCGCCGGCCAAGATCGCGATCACATCATTGACCGGCACGTCGGCCGTGCCTTCCGGCACCAGGATTTTCGCGATGGTGCCCTCGTCGACGGCCTCGACTTCCATCGTCGCCTTGTCGGTCTCGATCTCGGCGATGACGTCACCGGACTGAACCTTGTCGCCTTCTTTCTTCAGCCACTTGGCGAGGTTGCCCTTCTCCATCGTCGGCGACAGCGCGGGCATCAGGATGTTGATCGGCATGACTTGAGCCCCGCGCGCTTAGCGATAACAGACGGCCTTCGCCGCCTCGACGACTTCCGCCACCGATGGCAGCGCCAGCTTTTCGAGATTGGCGGCATACGGCATCGGCACGTCCTTGCCCGAAACGCGCGCGACCGGCGCGTCGAGATAATCGAACGCGTGCTCCATCAGCCGTGCTGCGACTTCGGCGCCGACACCGGACTGCTGCCAGCCCTCCTCGACCACCACCGCGCGTCCGGTCTTCTGCACCGACGCAACGAAGGTTTCGGTATCCATCGGCCGAATGGTTCGCAGATCGATGACCTCTGCCTCAATGCCTTCCTTCGCCAGTTCATCAGCGGCCTTCAACGCGTAGGTCATGCCATTCGACCACGCGATCAGCGTGACGTGCTGACCGGCGCGCGCGATCTTCGCCTTGCCGATCGGCACGATGAAGTCTTCCAGCTTCGGCACTTCGCCGGTGTGGCCGTAGAGGATTTCGTTTTCGAGGAAGATCACCGGATTGGGATCGCGGATCGCTGCCTTGAGCAGACCCTTGTAATCGGCGGCGCTGTAGGGCGCGACCACCTTGAGGCCGGGCACCTGCGAATACCACGCCGCGTAATCCTGGCTATGTTGCGCGGCGACGCGCGCCGCTGCGCCATTCGGCCCGCGGAACACGATGGAGCAGCCCATCTGCCCACCGGACATATAGAGCGTCTTCGCAGCCGAGTTGATGATCTGATCGATCGCCTGCATGGCGAAATTGAAAGTCATGAATTCGACGATCGGCTTCAACCCCGCGAAGCCCGCGCCGACGCCGACGCCGGCGAAGCCGTGCTCGGTGATCGGCGTATCGATCACACGACGCGCACCGAACTCCTGCAACAGGCCCTGCGTAACCTTGTACGCGCCCTGATACTCCGCAACCTCCTCGCCCATGACGAAGACGTCGTCATCACGGCGCATCTCCTCGGCCATCGCGTCGCGCAGCGCCTCGCGAATGGTCATGGTCACCATCTCGGTGCCCGCTGGAATTTCCGGATCGGCCGGTGCACTGGATACCAGCGCTTGAGGTGCGGCGGCCTTTTCGGGCGCGGGCGCGGACTTGGCCTCGGCAGGCGCGGCCTCGGGCTTTGCCTCAGCCTTCGCCGGAGCCTTGTCGAGATCGGCAGCGCTTTCGCCGTCAGCGAGAATGGTGGCGATCGGCGTGTTGACCGCGACGTCGGCGGTGCCTTCTGGAATGAGAATCTTGCCGAGCGTGCCCTCGTCGGTCGCCTCGACTTCCATCGTCGCCTTGTCGGTCTCGATTTCGGCGATCACGTCGCCGGACTTGATCGCCTCGCCCTCTTTCTTGAGCCACTTGGCGAGATTGCCCTTCTCCATCGTCGGCGACAGCGCGGGCATCAGAACTTGAATCGGCATATTCGCTCCAGAACTTATGCGGCTGCGCGCTCAGCGATAGACATCGGTGTAAAGCTCGGACACGTCCGGCTCGGGATCATTCAAAGCAAAGTCAGCCGAAGCATTGACGATCTCGCGCACCTCGGCGTCGATCTTCTTCAAGTCCTGCTCGCTGACATTGGCCGCGAGAAGCCGGTTGCGCACCTGCTCGATCGGATCGGAATCGTGCCGCACCTTGTCGACTTCTTCGCGGGTCCGGTACTTCGCCGGATCCGACATCGAATGGCCGCGATAGCGGTAGGTCTGCATTTCCAAAATATACGGCCCGTTGCCCTCGCGGCACCACTTCACCGCTTTCTCGGCGGCGGCCTTCACTGCGCGTACGTCCATGCCGTCGACCTGCTCACCGGGAATGTTGAACGACGCGCCGCGCTTGGAGAAATCCTGCTGCGCCGAGGAACGGCTGACAGACGTGCCCATGGCGTAACGGTTGTTCTCGATGACGTAGATCACCGGGAGCTTCCACAGCTCCGCCATGTTGAAGCTCTCATAGACCTGGCCCTGATTGGCCGCGCCGTCGCCGAAATACGCGACGCTGACGTTATCGTTGCCGCGATAGCGATTGGCGAACGCGAGGCCGGTGCCGAGCGACACCTGCGCACCGACGATGCCGTGACCGCCGTAGAAGTGCTTCTCCTTGCTGAACATGTGCATGGAGCCGCCCTTGCCTTTGGAATAACCGCCGCGGCGCCCGGTCAATTCCGCCATCACGCCGTTGGCATCCATGCCGGTCGCAAGCATGTGGCCGTGATCACGGTAGCCGGTGATAATCTGGTCGCCGTACTTCAGCGCCATCTGCATGCCGACGACGATGGCTTCCTGGCCGATATAGAGATGACAGAACCCGCCGATCGCGCCCATGCCGTAAAGTTGACCGGCCTTTTCCTCGAAACGCCGGATCAGCAGCATCTCGCGCAGCGCTGCCAGCTCCTGCTCCTTGGTGAATTCCAGACCGGATGAACGAGAAGACCCGTTCTTTGTCTCCTGCCCTGTTGATGCATTCTTCTTGGGTGCGGCCATAGCTCGTCCGGATGAGAGGGGCGATGATCCTCTCTACTCCAACTCAAACGGGCTTGAAAGCCAAGCGCGACGATCAATCACGTTGTGTCATGTCGCAGCGCAGCGAAACGACATTTTCGAAATGCAATCACACCGATTTTGAAATTTCATCTCGGCCGATAATCACCCGCTGCCGCAGATGAGCGCCTGATCGAAATTCACGAACGCAATTTTCAGTTCGGTCGGTTGATCTTCACGACCAGATCGCGTGGGTGCGCGTATTCGAGTTGGTACCGCACACGCTCGTCAAGCATGTCGGGGTCCATGCGATCGGTCCGCAGCAACGACACGCGTTTCTCGCCCTCGATGCGTTCGTTCTTGAGACGCGCCAACTCCGATGTCAGCGCGATGATTTCCTGATCGAGTTCCTGGCGCGCGTTCAGGCCGTACTTGCCGGTGTAGGCATTGACGCTGAAATAGCCGACCGTCGCCGCAGCCATCGCATAGAGGGCCACTCCGGTCAGCAATGCTTTCAATCTTGCGCGTGTTACCATGCGCCGACGATGCGACGGTCCGGTTAACGGACTGCTAACCGAACCGTCCCAGCGGCAAATCTATTTGGCGATTCGGGCAACCCAGCTTTCGAAGGCCACGAGATACTGCTTGAGGAAGCCGCGCAGCGACTCCTTGACCAGTTCACCCTTCTCGTCGAAGGCATCGCCGATACCGCCGACATAGGCCTCGGGCTGCTGGAGGATCGCGATGTTGAGGAAGGTCAGCGACTGCCGCAGATGGTGGTTCGCGCCGAACCCTCCGAGCGCACCCGGCGAGTTGCTGATGACGCCGCCCGGTTTGCCATCAAATACACTCTGGCCATAAGGCCGCGAACCGACATCGATGGCATTCTTCAGGACGCCCGGTACCGAGCGGTTGTATTCCGGAGTGACGAACAGCACGGCATCCGCCTTGCGGATGCGATCGCGGAAGGCGACCCAATCGGCCGGCGGCGTCGCTTCGAGATCCTGATTGTAGAATGACAGCCCGTGGAGCGTCACAACGTCGAACGTCAGCGAGGGAGCAAGCGCCGCCAGCGACTTGGCGAGCTTGAGGGAGAAAGAATCCTTGCGAAGACTGCCGACGATCACGGCAACGCTACGGCTGGTCATGAGATGGTCCTCATTCGGTCAGGGTCAGGTTCCCTCACCTAGCCGCTTCACAAAGAAGATGCAAGTGCATGAACTTTATAACTCTACCGCCAACGAAAGGAATGCCGGCGGCTGGCGATCACAATCGCTTTACGCCTGCTTGCTCGGATCGATCAGAAATTTCTCGCCGGTCGCGCGCTTGTTGTAGATCGCGACGTTGTCGAGTTGCAGCGCCTCCTGCAAGGAGATGACGCCGGTATAGTGACTGGCGAATGTGGTCTTGAGTTCATCCATCACGCGCTGGCGCAACCGCACCCCGTCAGCCGGGCCGATCTTTTGCAGGAACGGAAACAGCAGCCAACCGCCGACGCCCCAGGTCATGCCGAACGAGCGATTGATGATGGTCGGTCCGGTATCAAGCCCGCCATAGATGTAGACCTGCTTGTAAACATCCGAGCCGTAGCGGCTGTAGACCTTGGCGGTCTTGTTGGCGGCGACCTCCATGCCGGTCAGGATTTGCCCGGCCAGCTTGCCGCCGCCGATGGCATCGAACGCGATCGTCGCGCCGGTCTCGACCAGCGCCTGTGTCAGGTCATCCATGAACGTCGGCGACGTGGAGTCGCAGATGTATTTCGCGCCGATGCCGCGCAGCAATGCCGCCTGCTCGGCACTGCGCACGATGTTGACCAGCGCGACGCCGTCCTTGATGCAGATGCGATTGAGCATCTGTCCGAGATTAGACGCGGCGGCGGTATGCACCAGCGCCTTGTGGCCTTCGCGCCGCATGGTTTCGACCATGCCGAGCGAGGTCAGCGGATTGACGAAGCACGATGCGCCGTCAGCAGCGGTCGCGCCTGCGGGCAATGCCATGCAATCGCGTGCCTTGATAATGCGGTACTGCGCGTACATCGCGCCGCCGATCATCGCCACCGTCTTGCCCTGCAGCGCCTTGGCGGCGTCGGACGAGCCGGTCTTGACGACGACGCCTGCGCCCTCGTTGCCGACCGGCATCGATTGATCGAGCCGTCCGGCCATGGCGCGCATCGCGGCGGCGGGCACCGCGGCCGTCAGCACCGGCTGCTGCGCGGTGCCGGCGACTTTCGCGGTCGACATATCGGCCGCGCCGAACAACAGCCCGAGATCGGACGGATTGATCGGCGTCGCCTCGACCCGCACTACCACCTCATCGGCGGCCGGCTCCGGGACATCGACCCGCGCCAACGACACTTCCAACGTGCCGTCGGCCTTGATGAGGGAACGAAGCTCAAGTCCACTTGTGTGATCGTTGCTCATTCGTCCCCTCCAAGGGTGATGTCTGGTTACGTCAGGACAGCGCCTTCAGCGCCGACCGACCGGCATATTTCGCCTGCGTTCCCAATTCCTGCTCGATGCGCAGCAACTGGTTGTATTTGGCGGTGCGGTCGGCGCGCGCCAGCGAGCCGGTCTTGATCTGACCACAGTTGGTGGCAACCGCAAGATCGGCGATGGTTGAATCTTCCGTCTCGCCGGAGCGATGCGACATCACCGCGGTGTAGCCGGCCTTGAACGCCATCTCGACGGCGGCCAGCGTTTCGGTCAGCGAGCCGATCTGGTTGACCTTGACCAGGATCGAGTTACCGAGGCCCTTCTTGATGCCGTCGGAGAGCCGCGTGACGTTGGTGACGAACAGGTCGTCGCCGACGAGCTGGCACTTGTTGCCGATCAGGTCGGTCAATTCCTTCCAGCCTTCCATGTCGTCTTCGCTCATGCCGTCTTCGATAGTGACGATCGGGTAGCGCGACACCAGTTCGCCGAGATACTTGGCCTGCTCGGAAACCGAGCGGGTCTTGTTCTCGCCGCCGTAGACGTACTTGCCGTCCTTGAAAAATTCGGTGGAGGCGCAGTCGAGGCCGAGCATGACGTCCTCGCCCGGCTTGTAGCCGGCCTGCGCGATGGCGTTCATGACGAAGTCGAGCGCCGCATCGGCGGACGGCAGGTTCGGCGCGAAGCCGCCTTCATCACCGACGTTGGTATTGTGCCCGGCCTTCTTCAGTCCCGCCTTCAGCGTGTGGAAGATTTCCGCACCACAGCGCAGCGCTTCGGCGAACGACGACGCGCCGACCGGGAGGATCATGAATTCCTGGAAGTCGATCGGATTGTCGGCGTGCACGCCGCCGTTGATGATGTTCATCATCGGCACCGGCAGAACGCGCGCCGAGGTGCCGCCGACGTAGCGATACAGCGGCATGTCGAAGGAGTCGGCCGCGGCCTTCGCCACCGCCAGCGATACGCCGAGGATGGCGTTGGCTCCGAGGCGGCTCTTGTTCGGGGTGCCGTCGAGCGCGATCATGGTTTCGTCGATCTGCACCTGCTCCTCGGCGTCCATGCCGCCGATGGCATCGAAAATCTCGGTGTTGACGGCGTCGACCGCCTTCTGCACGCCCTTGCCGGAATAGCGCGCCTTGTCGCCGTCGCGCAGTTCGACCGCCTCATGGGCGCCGGTCGAGGCCCCCGACGGAACCGCCGCGCGGCCCTGCGAGCCGTCTTCCAGCACGACATCGACCTCGATGGTCGGATTGCCCCGGCTGTCGAGAATTTCGCGGCCAATGATGTCGACGATGGCGGTCATGAGAGCCTCTTGTAGGTCAGGGGGAATATTGGCGCTGCTTCTACAGCAAGGCGCCCAGCGGGGAAAGGCCGGGCGGAACCGCGCGGAGCCGACCCGCGCCTTGCGGGATCGCCGCGCAGGCGCTACGCAAGCGGCCATGTCAAAATCGCCTCGCGCCCCCAAGCAAGCCGGCCTGCAACTCGGCCGCGCCGTCGAATGGCCGACCTCCCCCGAGGCGGCGCAGCTCGACCGCGTGCCCAATCCGCAGAAAGGCACAAATTACGTCGTGCGTTTCACCGCGCCGGAATTCACCTCGCTGTGCCCGATCACCGGTCAGCCGGATTTCGCGCATCTGATGATCGACTACGTGCCGGGCGCGTGGCTGGTGGAATCGAAATCGCTGAAGCTGTACCTCGCGAGCTTCCGCAATCACGGCGCGTTTCACGAGGACTGCACGGTGGCCATCGGCAAACGTCTCGTCACCGAGATCAAGCCGCGCTTCCTGCGCATCGGCGGCTACTGGTACCCGCGCGGCGGCATCCCCATCGACGTGTTCTGGCAGACTGGCAAACTGCCGAAGGACGTGTGGCTGCCGGAGCAAGGCGTCGCGTCCTATCGCGGCCGCGGATAATTTTGCTACGCGGCGGGGCGCTGCTCGGTCGCCGTGGTCACCAGCAGCTTGGCGCCGATAATACCGACCAGCGTGACGATGATGCCGCAGACGATCAGCGTCGGCATCTTGCCGATGTGCGCGATGCCGAAACCGTAAGCGATCGGCCCCGCCGTCTGCCCCAGGAAGAAGAAGCACGAGTGCAGCGACAGCGAGGTGGCGCGCGCTTCCACCGCGAGTTCGCTGGCGAACACCTGCATGCAGCCATGCAGCATGTAGAAGCCAAGCCCCATCACCACGAAGCTCGCCATCTGCGCCTGCCAAGGCAGACCAAGGCCGAGCACGACGAGTTGCAGCGCCATCAAGGCGCCGCCGCCAATCATCAGACCGCGCACGCCGAGCCACGGCAACAGCCGCGTGACGCTCGCGGTATAGACCAGTCCGCCCAGCGCGAAACCGGCGATAACGATGCCGGCAATCGAGAGCCGCGTTTCACCGAGTTCGAACAGGAACGCCGCGACGAAGGGAAACACGCCGAGGACGCAGCACCCTTCCGCAAACACCACGCTGTAGCAGACGCGCGTGCGCGGGTTGTGAAACAGCACCTCATAGCCGTGCCACAGCGTCTTGAGATTTGAACCGCCGGAGGCGATCGTGGTCGAGCTCTTGCTCAGGCCGAAGCCGACCGCTGCGGAAGCGAGCACCGTCGTCACGCCGAGAAATCCCAGCACGCCGCGCCAGCCGAACAGATCGCCGACCACGCCGCCGAGCGTCGAGCCGAGAATGTTGCCGATCATCGCGCCCGCCAGCACCCGGCTGATCGCGATCTGCCGCCCCGACACCGGGACCAGATCGCTGGTCAGGCTGAGCGTCACCGGAAACACGCCGCCGGCACCAACACCGCACAGGATGCGCGTCACCAGCAGCAGCGGATAGGTTTCGGCGAAGCTGCCCAGAATGCTGCCGACGCCGAGCAAGGCCAGACACGCCACCATGACGCGGGCCTTGCCGACCAGATCGGCGATGGCGCCGATGATCGGTTGCACGATGGCGAAGGTGAAGGCGAGCGCTGCCGAGAGACCGGCGGCCTGCGCGATCGAGACGGAGAGATCGTCGGCGATATGCGGGATCACCGGGTCGATCGCGCGCACCGACAGGTTCGCTGCGAATGACGCGAGCGCAATCAGGTAGAGAACGGATGGCATCAGGAGGAACGCCACCTCGCGGAGTCGAAATTGTGTGACGCGTTTTCCTGACGCGAACCGGACGCCACTTCGGTTGAAAATGTTTCTGAGTTGGCTCGCATCAAAGCGTTCCGCCCTTGGCAAGCTTATCGAAGGCCATCAGCGTGCGCACCAGTCCCTCGAACTCGTTCAGCGGCACCATGTTGGGGCCGTCCGACGGCGCATGATCGGGATCGGGGTGCGTCTCGATGAAGACGCCGGCGACGCCCACAGCAACGGCGGCCCTTGCCAGCACCGGCACGAATTCGCGCTCGCCGCCCGACGACGTCCCCTTGCCGCCTGGCTGCTGCACCGAATGGGTGGCGTCGAAGACCACCGGCGCCTTGGTGGTGCGCGCCAGGATCGGCAGCGCGCGCATGTCCGACACCAGCGTGTTGTAGCCGAACGACGCGCCGCGCTCGGTCACAAGCACGTCGGGATTGCCGCCGCCGACGATCTTCGCCACCACGTTGGCCATGTCCCACGGCGCGAGGAACTGGCCTTTCTTGACGTTGACCACCTTGCCGGTCGCTGCCGCCGCCAGCAGCAGGTCGGTCTGACGGCACAGGAAGGCCGGGATCTGCAACACGTCCACCGCCTGCGCCACCTCGGCGCATTGGCCGGGCTCGTGCACGTCGGTCAACACCGGCAGGCCCAACGACGAACGGATTTCGGCGAAGATCGGCAGCGCCTGCCGCAAGCCGATGCCGCGCGCCGCGGTGGCGCTGGTGCGGTTGGCCTTGTCGAACGAGGTCTTGTAGACGAGCCCGATACCAAGCCGCCCCGCGATCTCCTTGAGCGCCGCCGCCGTCTCCAGCGCGTGCGCCCGGCTTTCGAGTTGGCACGGTCCGGCAATAACGGCGAGCGGCAGCGCATTGCCGAATTTCACGGCCCCAAGGCTGACGACAGACGATGGCGCGGAGGACGTAACGGGGTTCAAGGTGGAATCCTTTCGCGCCGACCATGCCGGATGGCCCCCGCCGTCACAAGCGGCGGATGGCGATACGTGGGTTGCGCCAGATGCGTTTATGGAAGCGGCTTACTTGACCGATGAAAATGCGGTCGGTTGCAGGAATTGATTGACGATGTTGTCGACGATCTGGCCGCCTTTCTCGCTCTCGGCGCGCGCGGCCAGCCAGGCCGGATCGGTGGCGAAGGCGGTCCATTTGGTCTCCCGCTCGGCCATCGAGTCCCACGCCAGGAAATAGGTCAATTCCTGATTGGACGCACCGACCAAGGTGGTGAAAAATCCCGCCTGCCGGATGCCGTGCTTTTCCCACAACTTCAGCGTGACCGTCTCGAAGCGCTTGAGCAACGCCGGCAGTTGGCCGGGAACGCAGCGATAGACGCGCATTTCATAGATCATGGGTGTTTCCTTTTGCACGGCGATGTCATGTCTCGCGGTTATAGCGGGAGCCACCTCGACTGTCCCAATGGTGTCCGAAACATTTTCGCCGCGATTGGCCGGTTCAATCGAAGCTCAAATCGTGAATGACAATGTGGGGCTGAGAATGCGAAAATTCCTCCTGAGCGGACTGGTTGCGGGCGCCATCGTCGCGGCGGCGAGCATGGCGGCGGCACAATCGCCGAGTCCCTCGCCCGGTGTCATCACCGGCGGCGCGGACAATGTGATGGTCAACGGCAAGCCGGCCGCGCGGGTCGGCGACACCACCAGCGACGGCTCGATCGTCGAGGGTGTGCCGAATGTCTTCATCAACGGCAAACCCGCTACCGTGATCGGCAATCGCACCGGCTGCGGCGGCACCGTCGCCGGCGGCGCGACAGGCGTTTTCATCAATGGCAAACCGATGGCCCGCCAGGGCGACCAGACGTCGGGCTGCGCGAAATAACGCGGCGTTTCGGTTCGGATTCGAATTTCAAACAGCGGCATTGATCGGGATACGGCTTCGCGATCTCGCGGCGCGGAGCGCCCGAGTTTTGGTTCGCGTCATCGCCCTCTGTTGAGAAGAGGGCGCGCGGAACGCCGGACGCACCATGCGTCCGCAGCCTCATGCGCAAAGTGTAGAGAGCGCACGAGTGTAGTCACCACGGCCGCACCGGACATCGTCCGGCGTTCCGCGCGCGGTGGGCTTCCGGCTTGCTTCGTGCTCTCCCCGGCGGCGATTCATCCGCTTGGGTTCGTCACCGTCGGTCGATGCTTACATCGCCGCTTCGGTTGAAGCGGACGACGACGCATCGCCTTGATGCCAGCGACGGGCATCGGGACCACACGACTTGGGCCGGCGCGCCAAGGCGATGCAAATGGGGTGCATCTCCACCCCGGTCCGCACCGCGCAGCGTCGTCGTCCGCGCGAGGATGACGGCTCACGGCTCCCTCGCCATGGAGGTGACCGCCCTGCCGCCAAAGTCTCGCGCCGAACGCTGCCGCGTCCACCGCATCCCGCCCCGCGATTCGTGACGATCGCGAAACGCCCCTCTCATCGGGACGGGGTAAAGGAATTAAATCCTAAATCGGCGACTTTGTCAAGATGGGTAGCGTCTCGCACCTGAAGATCGCATTTCCCCATGCGTCATGGCCGGGCTTGTCCCGGCCATCCACGTCTTGAACGGTCGCAGAAAGAAAAACCGTGGATCACCGGGCCTTCGCCACGCCGAGGGGCTACGGCCCGCAGGCGGGACGAGCCCAGTATGACGTCGTGGTGAGCGCCGACCACACAATGACGTCGTCCCCGCGCAGGCGGGGACCCAGGGCCCCTCGCCTTGGTTGAGATTACGGGCGTGCAACGCGAGAGCAATGAGCGCTTCCATCCACTACGAGCGCTGCGGCGTCTGGGTCCCCGCCTGCGCGGGGACGACGAAGGAGAGGTGGGGACGAAAGAACGGCCGCCGGAATTACGACATCGCCCCTTCCCACAAACCGCCCTAAACCAGCCGGCTCTGCACCACCGCCGCCTGGACGAACGAGGCGAACAGCGGGTGCGGTTCGAACGGGCGCGATTTCAGCTCGGGGTGATACTGCACACCGATGAACCACGGATGGTCCTCGTATTCGACGATCTCCGGCAGCACGCCGTCCGGCGACAGGCCGGAGAAGCGCAGGCCGTGCTGTTCGAGCCGGTCCTTGTAAGCTGTATTGACCTCGTAGCGATGGCGATGGCGCTCGGACACTTCCAATGCGTCGCCGTAAATCTTGGAGACCCTGCTGCCTTTCTTGAGCATCGCCGGATAGGCGCCGAGACGCATGGTGCCGCCGAGGTCGCCCGCCTTCGAGCGCTTCTCGAGTTCATTGCCGCGCAGCCATTCGGTCATCAGGCCGACCACCGGTTCGTCGGTGGGACCGAATTCGGTGGAGTTGGCCTTCTCGATGCCGGCGAGATTGCGCGCCGCTTCGATCACCGCCATCTGCATGCCGAAACAGATGCCGAAGTACGGCACCCGCCGCTCACGTGCGAACCGCGCCGCGCGGATCTTGCCTTCCGCCCCGCGCTGGCCGAAGCCGCCCGGCACCAGAATGCCGTCGACGTGCTCCAGCATCGGCGCGGGATCGTCCTTCTCGAACACCTCGCTCTCGATCCAGTCGAGGTTGACCTTGACGTTGTTGGCGATACCGCCGTGCGACAGCGCCTCGATCAGCGATTTGTAGGCGTCCTTCATGCCGGTGTACTTGCCGACGATGGCAATGGTCACCGCGCTTTCCGGATTGCGGACGCGCTCGTTGATGGTGTGCCAGCTCTCGAGCGCCGGCGGGGCCTTCGGCTCGATGCCGAACGCGGCCAGCACCTCGTCGTCGAGCCCGGCGTCGTGATACGCCTCCGGCACGGCATAGATGTTGTCGACGTCGCGGGCCTCGATCACGGCGCTCTCGCGGACATTGCAGAACAGCCCGAGCTTGCGCCGCTCCTCCTTCGGGATCGGCCGGTCGGTCCGGCACAGCAGGATGTCCGGCTGGATGCCGATCGAGCGCAATTCCTTGACCGAATGCTGGGTCGGCTTGGTCTTCAACTCGCCGGCGCTCGGAATGAACGGCAGCAAGGTCAGGTGGACATAGATCGCGTGGCCGCGCGGCAAGTCGTTCTTGATCTGGCGGATCGCCTCGAAGAACGGCAGGCCCTCGATGTCGCCGACGGTGCCGCCGATCTCGACCAGCACGAAATCGTAGCCGTCATTGCCGGTGAGGACGAAATCCTTGATGGCGTTGGTGACGTGGGGGACCACCTGAATGGTGGCGCCGAGATAGTCGCCACGGCGCTCCTTGGTCAGGATGTCCTGATAGATGCGACCAGTGGTGATGTTGTCCTGCTTGGTCGCCGGACGCCCAGTGAAGCGCTCGTAATGCCCGAGGTCGAGGTCGGTCTCTGCGCCGTCGTCGGTGACGAACACCTCGCCGTGCTGATACGGCGACATCGTGCCGGGATCGAGGTTGAGATAGGGATCGAGCTTGCGAAGCCGGACCTTGTAGCCCCGGGCCTGCAGCAAAGCGCCGAGCGCCGCCGATGCTAAGCCCTTGCCGAGCGAGGAGACCACGCCGCCGGTGATGAAAATGTACCGCGCCATGGGACTTAACCTCTACGCTGACCTGAGCGATTCGCCAAAACGAATCGGAACCACGGCCCGATCGCGGGCCATGCTGTGGGTGACTTAAAATTCAAAGCGAAAACAGCTTCTTGGGGACGATTCTCAACAATTCACATTGAGAAGCCTTGCAGAATTGCAGGGCCTCACTGCGATCGCGGAGGCTGCGGAGCGCTCGGCGCCTGCTGTTCCTGCTGCTTCAGCGAATCGAGCACGCCGCCGCCGGTCGGCGCGACCGGGGTGGCCGGCTGCGACAGCGGCGCGGTGGTGTTGTTGATGATCGAGGTGGGCCGGCGCTCGTAGTTCGCAAGCCACGACAACAAGAGGCTGGTGAGGAAGAACAATCCCGCCACGATGGCGGTGGTGCGCGTCAGCAGGTTCGCCGTACCCCGGCTCGACATGAACCCGCCGCCACCGCCGCCGCCGATTCCGAGGCCGCCGCCTTCGGACTTCTGCACCAGCACCACCGCGATCAGCACCACGACGAGCATCAGGTGAATAACAATGATGACGGTTTCCATCGATACCTTCCATCGCAGCGCCGGCGGATCGAATCCGAGGGCAGCAGGCGGGACATGAATTCGCAGGGTGTCTACACGACCGGCGGGGCGATTGTCACCCCTGCCTAGTCGCGCAGGCGCGCAATCCGGTACCAGACCGGCTGGCGCTTAATTAAGGACAGGCGCCCGCGATCGCAAGAAAGTCGGTCGCCTTGAGGCTGGCGCCGCCGATCAGCGCGCCGTTGACGTTCGACACCGCGAGAAGTTCCGCGGCGTTCGACGGCTTGACCGAACCGCCATAGAGCAGCCGGACGCCGGCGGCTTCGCCGGCAAATCGGCTGGTAAGGGTTTTGCGCATGAAATCATGCACTTCGGCAACCTCCGCAACGGTCGGCGTGCGCCCGGTGCCGATCGCCCAGACCGGCTCGTAGGCGACCACGGTGTTGGCGGCCGTGGCGCCGTCCGGCACCGAGCCCGCCAACTGCCGGCCGACCACGTCGAGCGCCTGCCCGGCATCGCGTTCGGCCTGCGTCTCGCCGATGCAGATGATCGCCAACAGGCCCTCGTTCCAGGCGGCTTCCGCCTTGCGCCGCACCAGCGCATCGGTTTCACCATGATCGGCGCGACGTTCGGAATGGCCGACGATGACGGCGGTGGCCCCGGCATCCGCCACCATCTGCGGGGAAATGTCGCCGGTATGCGCGCCCGAGGTCGCGACATGACAATCCTGTGCCCCGATCGCCACCCGCGAGCCGATCACCGAGGCAGCCGAAGTGAACAGCAATGTCGCGGGCGGACAGAGCAAGAGATCGGCCTTGCGCCACAAATCGCCGGCGCCACGCGCAACCGCCGCGATCTCGCTGAGCGAGGCCTTGAGGCCGTTCATTTTCCAGTTGCCCGCGATCAGCGGACGAATCGGCTTGGTCATGGGATCGAACTCTCGCGCTCGGGGTGACTTTGCGACGACGGAAAAACATCATCACGGAATTGGGATGGCCAGAGCCAATAGCCGCAGCGGCCAGCGCTGACAACGCCCAACCCGGGAATTGGTCGCGAATTGCGCGATTCCGCCACGGTTGCGACGATGCGGCCGGCTCTTTATGATGGCCCATCAGTTCGTGCCGCCCTTCGGACGCCTTCCGGCGACGTGGAACGCCGGTTCATGCCAGGACCTACCCGGATCCCGTGCCGGCGAAACAGCTTGGCGCATCGCCGCACTCCATGACGCTGAAATTCGCCCCGAAGGCGACCCGCCCCCTCCTGCAATAAGATAGGCCCATGCTTCGCGGAATTCGTAACGCCACATCCAACTGGTTCGGCAAGGCCATCATGACAATCGTGATGGGCGTCCTGATCGTCAGTTTCGGCATCTGGGGCATCGGTGACATCTTCCGGGGATTCGGCCAGTCGACACTGGCCAAGATCGGCAAGACCGAGATTTCCATCGAACAATTCCGCCAGCTCTATACCGACCGGCTTCAGCAGATCAGCCGGCAGATCGGCCGCCCGCTGACGCCCGACCAGGCACGCGCCTTCGGCATCGATCGCCAGGTTTTGCAGCAGGTGGTCGCCGAGACGACGCTCGACGAATCCGCGCGCAAGCTCGGCTTGCAGGTGTCGACCGACGAAATCATGAAATCGATCACCAACGATCCGAATTTCAAGGGCGCGAACGGCGCGTTCGATCCGGTGCGCTTCGCCCAGCTCATCCGCCAGTTCAACTTCTCCGAACAGCGCTACATCGCCGAGCAGAAGCGCGTGTCGCTGCGCCGCCAGCTTGCCGGCTCGATTTCCGGAGAAGTGGAGCCGAGCAAGACCGCCGTTGCCGTCTTGAACCAGTTCCAGAACGAGCAGCGCACGGTGGAATTCATCAAGCTGGAGGCGGCGCAGGCCGGCACCATCGAGACGCCGACGCCGGAAGTGCTGGCGAGCTTCTACGACGCCCACAAGGTGCAGTTCCGCGCGCCCGAATATCGCAAGATCGCCTTCGTCGCGATCACGTCCGACGACCTGGCGAAGTGGACGACGGTTTCCGACGAGGATGCGAAGAAGGTCTACGAGGAGCGCAAGGACACTTTCGCGACGCCCGAGAAACGCGAAGTCTCGCAGATGGTGTTTCCCAACGCCGAAGACGCCGCCGCCGCGCGCGCGCGCCTGACCGGCGGCCTGTCCTTCGACGACCTCGCCAAGGAACGCAACCTCAAGCCGTCCGACGTCGATCTCGGTCTGGTCACCAAATCGGCCATCATCGACACAAAGGTCGCCGATGCCGCTTTCGCGTTGAAAACCGGCGAGATCAGCGAACCGATTCAAGGCACGTTCGGCACGGTGCTGATCAAGGTCGGCAAGATCGAACCCGGCAGCCAGGCGAGTTATGAGAGCGTCGCCGCGAACCTGAAGAAGGAAATCGCGCTGGAGCGGGCGCGCAAGTCGGTGAAGGACCTGCACGACAAGCTGGAGGACGAGCGCGGCGGTGGCGCCACCGTCACCGAAGCCGCCGAGAAGCTGAAACTCCCCCTCACCACCATCGAGGCCGTCGACCGCTCCGGTCGCGCGCCCGACGGCAAGCCGGTCGCCTCGATCCCGCCCGGTCTCGACCTCGTCTCGCAGGCATTCGCCAGCGACGTCGGTGTCGACAACGAGACGATTTCCTACAACGGCGGTTATGTCTCGTTCGACGTGGTCGGCATCACGCCGTCGCGCGAGCGGACACTCGACGAGGTGAAGGATCAGGTCGAGGCGCGGTGGCGCGCGGATCAGATCACCAACAAGCTGCGCGCCAAGGCGACCGAGATGGTCGAGAAGCTCAATCAGGGCAGCAAGCTCGCCGATCAGGCGTCGGCGGCCGGCGTCAAGGTTGAGACCGCCGAGAAGTTCAAGCGCGACGCCACGCCCGCCAATCTTCCGGCCGGCGCGGTCGCGGGGGCATTCCGCACCGCCAAGGATGCGGCGGGCCAGAGCGAAGGTGCGAGCGCCACCGAATGGGTGGTCTTTCGCGTCACCGACGTGACGGAGCCGACGCTGGATCTCGCTTCCGAGGATGCCAAGAAGCTCAAAACATCGGTCGAGCGCGGCCTCACCGATGAACTGGTCGGCCAGTACGTCATCAAGATGGAAAACGAGATCGGCGTGACGATCAACCAGCCGGCGGTGGCGCAGATCACCGGCTCGAACAACTGAACCGATACGCGACAACGACTTGAAGGCACGGATTCGATGGACGATCTGAAAACGATTATCGCCAAGGTCGCCACCGGCGCCAGCCTCACCCGCGATGAAGCCGCCAACGCGTTCGATCGCATGATGTCCGGCGAGGCGACGCCGTCGCAGATGGGCGCGATGCTGATGGGCCTGCGGGTGCGCGGCGAGACGGTGGACGAGATCACCGGCGCGGTGTCGGCGATGCGTGCCAAGATGCTGCCCGTGACGGCCCCGCCGAACGCCGTCGACATCGTCGGCACCGGCGGCGACGGCTCCGGTTCGGTCAACGTTTCGACCTGCGCCTCGTTCATCGTGGCCGGCGCCGGCGTGCCGGTCGCCAAGCACGGCAATCGCGCGCTGTCGTCGAAGTCCGGCGCGGCCGACGTGCTGGCAGCGCTCGGCGTCAAGATCGACCTGACGCCGGATCAGGTGTCGCGCTGCGTGAAGGAAACCGGCATCGGCTTCATGTTCGCGCCGACGCATCATCCGGCGATGAAGAACGTCGGCCCGACGCGCGTGGAGCTGGCGACCCGTACCATCTTCAATCTGCTCGGCCCGCTGTCGAATCCCGCCGGCGTCACGCGGCAGATGGTCGGCGTGTTCTCGCGGCAATGGGTGCAGCCCTTGGCGCAAGTGCTGAAGAATCTCGGCGCGGAATCGATCTGGGTCGTGCACGGCTCCGACGGCCTCGACGAGATCACCCTCACCGGCCCGACTTTCGTTGCCGCGTTGGAAGGCGGCAACATCCGTACCTTCGAGATTACGCCGGATGACGCCGGCCTGCCGCGCGCCAGCGGCGATGCGTTGAAGGGCGGCGACGCCAATGCCAACGCGGTTGCGCTGAAAGGCGTGCTCGACGGCAAGCCGAGCGCCTATCGCGACGTTGCGCTATTGAATGCGGCGGCCGCATTGATCGTCGCCGGCCGCGCCAGGGATCTCAAGGACGGCGTCGCCATCGGCACCAAGGCGCTCGACTCTGGTGCGGCGGCGGAGCGGCTGAAACACCTGATCGCCGTTTCCAACGGTTGATGCAGGGAGGCGGTGATGTCCGATATCCTGACCAAGATCGAAACCTACAAGCGCGAGGAGATTGCCGCCGCGAAGCGCGTGCGCTCGCTCGCCGACCTGGAACATCTGGCGCGTGCGGCAACCGCACCGCGCGGCTTCGTCGCGGCGCTGCGCCGCAAGCTCGCCAAGGATGATTACGCGCTGATCGCCGAAGTGAAGAAGGCCTCGCCTTCGAAGGGTCTGATCCGCGCCGATTTCGATCCACCCGCACTGGCCCGCGCTTACGAGGCGGGCGGCGCGGCCTGCCTGTCGGTGCTGACCGACACGCCGTCGTTCCAGGGCCATCTCGATTTCATGGTGGCGGCACGCGCGGCGGTGGCGCTGCCGGTGCTGCGCAAGGATTTCATGTTCGATCCCTATCAGGTGGTCGAGGCCCGCGCTCATGGCGCCGACTGCATCCTGATCATCATGGCCGCGCTCGATGACGGCGCGGCGCGCGAGATCGAGGACGCCGCGCGTATCCACGGCATGGATGTGCTGGTCGAGGTGCATGATCGCGCGGAGTTGGATCGCGCGCTGAAACTGCGCTCGCCGATGATCGGCATCAACAACCGCAATCTGCGCACGTTTGAGACCACCTTGAAGACCAGCGAGGATCTCGCGGCCCACATGCCCGCCGATCGGCTGATGGTCGGCGAAAGCGGCATCTTCACGCCGGACGATCTGGCGCGGCTTGCACGCGTCGGCATCTCGACCTTCCTCGTCGGCGAAAGCCTGATGCGGCAGGACGACGTCACCGCGGCCACGCGGGCGCTGCTGACGCGCCCCGCCGGAACACATTGACCATCATGGCCCGCAAACCCGCCCTCACCCACATCGACAGCAAGGGCGAAGCGCGCATGGTCGATGTCTCGGCCAAGCCCGCGACCGAACGCATTGCCGTGGCCGAGGGCAGCGTCGTCATGAGCAAGGCAACGCTCGATCTGATCGTGAAAGGCGATGCCGCGAAGGGCGACGTGCTGGGCACCGCGCGCATCGCCGGCATCATGGCGGCGAAACGAACCTCCGAACTGATTCCGCTGTGTCATCCGCTGGCGCTGTCGAAAGTCACGCTCGACATCACGCCCGATGCCACTCTGCCAGGTTGCCGGATCGAAGCCACGGTGAAGGTCACCGGCCCCACCGGCGTCGAGATGGAGGCGCTCACCGCCGTCTCGGTCGCGGCGCTCACCGTCTACGACATGATCAAGGCGGTGGAACGCGGCGTCCGCATCGAAGGCATTCGTCTGGTGGAAAAGCGCGGCGGCAAGTCCGGTCATTATCGCGCACCGGTGCGCAAGGCATCGAAATGAACCGCGCGCTACGCCAGCGACGGAGTTCATCATGGCGTTGATGCCGGTCGCCGACGCGATGGCTGCGGTGCTCGACGGCGTCACGGCGCTGCCGGAAGAAATGGTCGCACTCCCTGACGCGCATCACCGCGTGCTTGCGCGCGATATCGCATCGCTGCGCACGCAGCCACCCGCCGATATGTCTGCGATGGACGGTTACGCCGTGCGCGCCGCCGACGCGGCGAAAACACCCGCGCGTCTGAAGGTGATCGGCGAAGCCGCCGCCGGCAGTCCGTTCGACGCCCCGGTGAAGCAAGGCGAAGCGGTTCGCATCTTCACCGGCGGCGTGGTGCCGACCGATGCCGACGCCGTCGTCATTCAGGAAAATACCACGCGCGACGGCGATATCGTCGCCATCAACGAGCCGATCGCCACAGGTCGCAACATCCGCCGCGCCGGCATCGACTTTCGCGAAGGCGACGTGCTGTTGCACGCCGGACGCCGCCTCACCGATCGCGATCTTTCGCTCGCCGCCGGCATGAACCATCCGCAGTTGCCCGTGCATCGCCGCCCGCGCGTCGCGGTGCTGGCGACCGGCGACGAACTGGTGCTGCCCGGCTCCGATCCGAAGCCCGGACAGATCGTGCTCTCCAACGGCTACGCGCTCCACGCGCTGGCGCGGCAGGAAGGCGCCGACACCATCGACCTCGGTATCGCCGCCGACACGATGGAAGCCACCACCGCCGCGATCCGCCGCGCACGCGACAGCGGTGCGGATATCCTGATAACCACCGGCGGCGCGTCGGTCGGCGATCACGACCTGATGCACGTCGCGCTACAGGCCGAGGGCGTCGACCTGTCGTTCTGGAAGATCGCGCTGCGCCCCGGCAAGCCGATGATGCACGGCCGCCTCGGCGACATGCGGGTGATCGGGCTGCCCGGCAATCCGGTCTCCTCCTACGTCTGCGCCTTCCTGTTCATGGTGCCGCTGCTGCGCGCGCTGTCGGGCCGGACCGACATCCAACACGCGCTCGAGCCCGCCGTGCTCGGCAACGACCTGCCCGCCAACGACCAGCGGCAGGATTACCTGCGCGCCAGCCTGACGCGGCGCGACGACGGCGTGACCGTCGCCACCACCGTCAGCCATCAGGATAGTTCGCTGCTGGCGAATCTGGCCGTGGCGCAAGCGCTGGTGATCCGGCGGCCATTCGTCGCCGCCGCCACGGCCGGGGCTCCCTGCACCCTGATCCGCCTGCCGGAGTAATGCCCCGAATTGGGCCGGCATTGACCGAAAATTAAGAGGTTGCGGAACACATATCGAACATATAGTGTCCGTTCATGATTTGTTTCGAACGGTTACCTCGTTCGATGTGCGTATCGGCCGGTGGATGACCGGCGCAAGATAACGGGCGTTTGCTACCTGTTTTGATACCGGGGATGGGACCGACATGCTGACACGCAAACAATATGAACTTCTGCGGTTCATCAACGAGCGGTTGAGCGAAAGCGGCGTGCCGCCCTCCTTCGACGAGATGAAGGACGCGCTCGACCTGCGCTCCAAATCCGGCATCCATCGCCTGATCACCGCGCTGGAAGAACGCGGCTTCATCCGCCGCCTGCCCAACCGCGCCCGCGCGATCGAGGTCATCAAGCTGCCGGAGACGAATACCGGCGCAAGTACGCGGCGCGGCTTCACCCCCAGCGTCATCGAGGGCAATCTCGGCAAGGTTCGTCCCGCAAGCAGCCCTGACAACGACGCCGAACACCCCGTCGCCGTGCCGGTGATGGGCCGCATCGCCGCCGGTACGCCGATCGAGGCGTTGCAGACCCGCAGCCACACCATCAACGTACCGCCGGACATGCTCGGCTCCGGCGAACACTACGCGCTGGAAGTGCGCGGCGATTCGATGGTCGAGGCCGGCATTCTCGACGGCGACATGGCGCTGATCCAGAGGAACGACAGCGCCGACACCGGCGACATCGTCGTCGCCCTGATCGACGAGGAAGAAGCTACACTGAAACGTTTCCGCCGCCGCGGCGCGTCGATCGCGCTGGAGCCGGCCAACGCCGCCTACGAAGTCCGTATCCTGCCGCCGAACCGCGTGCGGATTCAGGGCAAGCTGATCGGGCTGTATCGGCGGTACTAGATCACGATGCACCCTAATTGATCCGTCATGCCGGGCATGACGGACTTGAAGGCCACGCAAGATCAAGTGCGTGGATGGCCGGGACAAGCCCGGCCATGACCGAGAACCATCTCGTTCGACTTCCGAACATTCGGCTCAATCATCCGCCTGCCGATCCGCTTCCAAAGGCGTCGCATCAACCGGCGGCGCGAGGCGTGGACGCGCTGTCGTGGCGGGTGCGGTCGTTTCTGTTGACGCCGCCGGTGACCATGGCCTGTCCACACCCTCGGGCCGGATCGCGGTGGCGGCAAAGCCCTCGCCCGCCTTGCGTAGCGCCAGGCCGCCATGCCGCTGCAAGCGCGCCCGGTCGATCACCATCGCGGCGCAATCCGGCGGCGACTGCTGCTGCGTGACGATGATGGTGGCACGCGCGCAATCATCGTCGAACGCCTCGGGTTGCAAGGTCAGCGCCACCAGCCGGCCGTCGCCGAGCGGCGTGACGCAGCCGTCCGGATCGCAGGAGACGCCGGCGGCCAGCGCCGCGTCCGTCGCGACGCGCGCGTCGGCATCCGCCGCCAGCCATTCACGGACGAGAAACGTATCCTTCGCCGTTCGCATCACCCGCAAGCGGCCGTCGTTCCCTCGCACCGCGACGCTGTGGCCGTCGCCAGAAATGAGCACATCGGGCTGCACCACCGATACAGCCCAAACCGTCGACGCGATCACGGCAACAGCACCGGCCCAGCGCAACGGCGTGCGCAACAGGCCAAGCAGCACGATCCCGGCGCTTGCCAGCAGCAACGGGCCGGTCCCAAACGCCGCCATGCGCCCGATCGCGCCGGGCAGCGCCGCAACCCAGACCGACACGGCGATCATCCAGTCGATGCCGAGCCCCATGATCTCCCAGAACACGCGGTCGAGCCCGAACGGCGCGGCGATCAGCCCGATCAACCCCGCCGGCATCACGACGCCCGACACCACCGGCATCGCGCCGAGGTTCGCCAGCACGCCGTAAGGCGTGACGCGGTGGAAATGGAATGCCGCATAGGGCGTGGTGGCGAGCCCGGCGACGAATGAAGCCAGCGCCAGCGTCATGATCTCGCGGCCGCCCCACAGCGCCGCCCGCGCCGCCGCCGAATTGTCGGGCGTCGCGAACAGGCGCGGCATTCCGATCTGGATCAATGCCACCAGCCCCAGCGTCGCAGCGAACGACATTTGAAAGCTGGGATGAACCAACGATTCCGGCGCGGCGATCAGCACCACCATCGCCGCAATGGCCAGCGTGCGAAAGGTGATGGCGCGGCGATCGACCATCACCGCGATCAGCACCACCGCCGTCATGAAGTACGAGCGCTGCGTCGCAACCTCCGCGCCGGACAGCAGCAGATAGAACGTCGCGGCCAGCAACGCCGCAACGGCCGACCACTTCTTGATCGGGAACGTCACCGTCAGACCCGGAATGAGCGCCAACAGTGCGCGTACCGCGAAGAACACCACGCCCGCGACCACTGCCATGTGATAGCCGGAGATCGACAGCACATGACCGAGCCCGGAAATGAACATCGCATCATTCACTGGCGTCGTGATCGCGTCGCGACGGCCGGTCAGCAGCGCCGTGGCGATGGCGCGGTTGTCGCCCTCGAGCGCGGTACGGATGCGCGCATCGATGGCATCGCGCATGCCCTGCATGATGGCGGCATAGCGTAACTTCCAGCCGCCGCTCGCCGGCGGATCGAGCGTCTTGATCGCCCCCATCGCGAAGCCCGACGCGCCGATGCCCTGAAAATACATATCGCGGCCGAAGTCGTAGCTGCCGGGCCGCAACGGAGACAGCGGCGGCAAGAGTCGTGCTTTCAGCGCAACAAAACTGCCGACCGGCGGCGCGGTGCCCTTGCGCACCGAGAGCCGCACGCGCGTCAACGCCACCGCGTTGCGCGCGGCGTTCAATTCGGTGACGCGCAGCACGAAACGATCGGTACGCTCGCGCTCCTCATGCGTCTCGACGAAACCTTGCAGCGCCGCCGAATAGATCGGATGTGCAAGCACCGGATGCGCGACCCACGCCGTCTTCAACGACGCGACAGCGAAACCGTCGGCTATCGCCGCCAGCATCAGCGTGACGGCAAAGGCCTTGCGATGCCGAAGTAGAAACGCTGCGCCGAACAGCACCACCGCAACAAAGGCCGTCACCCAGGCGACCGGCTCGCGATCGGCGGAGAAATACAGCGCGATGCCGATGCCGAAGGCGATCGGCAGCCATGGCAACAGACGCCCGTCGCCCGCTTCCGCGCGCAGCCACTCGCGCAGGCGCGCGACCAGCGGCGATACGGTCAGACGTTCGGGAAAGATCGCGGCCGTTCGGACGCCGCCCGGCGTCGGCCAGGTTCTTGCCTTGGCTCTGCTCTTGGAGCTGCCCTCGCCCTCGTCCGCCACGCCTCACCCCCAAGCGGAAGGGCAGCATGAGGCAAAAGACCGACGGCGGCAACGCGGTCTTAGACCTGACTGGAAATGAGGGAGGGTGAACCGCACCAGAGCAGACGCGGCAAACCACGCTTGCCGTCACGATATTCTCGGCGGCGTCCCCGCGCAGGCGGGGACCCATACGCCGCAGCAGTCGTGAGGTGAGAGGCGCCGGTTATTTCAGCCGTCTCAAACTCTGCGACCGCAATGGAGACGGGGAGTCTGGGTCCCCGCCTGCGCGGGGACGACTCTGTAGGTGAGGACCGCCTTGCGACGAACTCCGTTCGCCTCAGCCCTTCGCAAAACTGTCGCGCAGACCGATGGTGCGGTTGAACACCGGTTTTTCCGGCGTCGAGTCGCGGTCGCGCACGAAGTAGCCTTGCCGCTCGAACTGCATCACATCGTCGGAATTCGCCGTCGCCAGTGACGGCTCGATGCGAGCATCGCGCAGCACTTCGAGCGAGTCCGGATTGAGATCGGCAACGAAGTTGGCGGCGTCCGGCGCCGGATTGCTGAACAGTGGATTGTAAATCCGAATCTCGGCGGGGACCGACTGCGCAACCGGCAGCCAGTGCATCGTCGCCTTCACCTTGCGACCGTCCGGCGCGTTGCCGCCCTTGGTGGCGGGATCGTAAGTGCAGCGCAGCTCGATCACCTCGCCATTCGCATCCTTCACCACCTCGCGGCAGGTGACGAAATAGGCGTAGCGCAGCCGCACTTCCTTGCCCGGCGACAGGCGGAAGAATTTCTTTGGCGGATTCTCCATGAAGTCGTCGCGTTCGATGTAGAGTTCGCGACCGAAGGTAATCGTGCGCGTGCCGGCCGCCGGATCGTCGGGATGATTGACGGCTTCCAACTCCTCGCTCTGCCCTTCCGGATAGTTCTCGATCACCACCTTGAGCGGACGCAGCACCGCCATGCGCCGCTGCGAGGTGCGGTTCAATACTTCGCGGATGCAGAACTCCAGCATGCCGACATCGACGACGCTGTTGGCTTTCGCCACGCCGATCCGCTTGATGAATTCGCGGATCGCCTCCGGCGGCACGCCGCGGCGCTTCAGGCCGGCGATGGTCGGCATCCGCGGATCGTCCCAGCCGCTGACATGGCCGCCGCGCACCAGCTCGGTGAGCACGCGCTTGGACAGCAGCGTGTAGGTGAGATTGAGCCGCGCGAATTCGTACTGATGCGGATGCGACGGCACCGGCAGTTTGTCCAGCAGCCAGTCGTAGAGCGGGCGATGATCCTCGAACTCCAGCGTGCAAATGGAATGCGTGATGCCTTCGATGGCATCGGACTGGCCGTGCGCGTAGTCGTAGCTCGGATAGATCGACCATGCCTTGCCGGTGCGCGGATGCACGGCATGCAGGATGCGGTAGAGCACCGGATCGCGCAGGTTGATGTTGCCGGACGCCATGTCGATCTTGGCGCGCAGCACCCGCGCGCCATTGGGGAATTCGCCTGCCTTCATGCGCCGGAACAGGTCGAGGTTTTCATCGACGCTGCGGTCGCGGAACGGGCTGTTCTTGCCGGGCTCGGTCAAAGTGCCGCGCGCGAGGCGGATCTCGTCCTGCGACTGGTCGTCGACATAAGCGAGACCGGCGCGGATCAGGTCTTCCGCCCAGCTATACAGGCGCTCGAAATAATCCGAGGCATAGAACAGGTTGTCGCCCCAGTCGAAGCCGAGCCAGCGCACGTCGCGCTGAATTGAATCGATATATTCCTGTTCTTCCTTGGCAGGGTTGGTGTCGTCGAAGCGCAGGTGGCACTTGCCGCCGAATTCCTTCGCGATGCCAAAATTGAGCGCGATCGACTTGGCATGGCCGATATGCAGGTAGCCGTTCGGCTCCGGCGGGAAGCGCGTCACGATTTGGGCGTGCCGCTTGGTGTCGAGGTCGGCCTGAACGATGTCGCGGATGAAATCGCGCCCTGCCTCTGCCGTCGTCGCTTCTGCCGTCATTCCAGTGTCCCGAATCCGAAGTTCGCCACGTTTTGCAGCGTCTTCCTTAGCCAAATCCACCTGCCGCCGCAAAGCCCGCATATCGGTCTGGGCCGCTTCAAGAAGGCTTTAGTTATGCCGCGATCCTGCTATACACCGACCGCGCGTTTCCAGCCCGCCCCGTTTCCCTCAATTCCGGTATCATGACCAAACCTGTCATCACCCGCTTTGCGCCCTCGCCCACCGGTTTCCTGCACATCGGCGGGGCCCGGACCGCGCTGTTCAATTGGCTGTTCGCCCATCATCATGGCGGCAGGATGCTGCTGCGGATCGAGGACACCGACCGCGAGCGCTCGACGGACGCCGCCATCACCGCCATCCTCGACGGCCTGAAATGGCTGGGGCTCGATTGGGACGGCGACGTCGTCTACCAGTTTCAGCGTGCCGAGCGCCACCGCGAGGTGGTCGCCCAGTTGCTCGCCTCTGGCAACGCCTATCGCTGCTATGCCACGCAGGACGAACTGACGGCGATGCGCGAGAAAGCGCGCGCCGAGGGCCGCACCCGCCTCTACAACGGGCTGTGGCGCGACCGCGATCCCTCCGAGGCGCCCGCCGGCGTCGCGCCGGTGATCCGTCTCAAGGCTCCCCTGACCGGCGAAACCGTGATCGAGGATCAGGTGCAGGGCCGCGTGGTCTGGCAGAACGAAAACCTCGACGATCTGGTGCTGCTGCGCTCCGACGGCAACCCGACCTACATGCTCGCGGTGGTCGCCGACGATCACGACATGGGCGTCACCCACATCATCCGCGGCGACGACCACCTCACCAACGCCGCGCGACAAAAACAGATTTATGACGCGCTCGGCTGGGGACTGCCCAGCATGGCGCATATTCCGCTGATCCACGGGCCGGACGGCTCGAAGCTGTCGAAGCGGCACGGCGCGCTCGGCGTCGATGCCTATCGCACCATGGGCTACCTGCCCGAGGCACTACGGAACTATCTGGTGCGACTCGGCTGGAGCCACGGCGACCAGGAGATTTTCTCGACGCGGGAGATGATCGACGCGTTCGATCTCCCTGCTATCGGACGCTCGGCCGCTCGCTTCGATTTCGCCAAATTGGAGAACCTCAACGGCCATTACATCCGCAACAGCGACGATCAATCTCTCGTGACCGTGCTGGCGAACGAAGCCGGCCATCTGCCCAACGGCGCGATGCTGAAGGCGAAGCTCAACGACACCACGCGCGCGCAACTGCTGCGGGCGATGCCCGGCCTGAAGGAACGCGCCAAGACCCTGATCGATCTGATCGATGGCGCGCATTTCATCGTCGCCGACCGGCCGCTGCCGATCGACGCCAAGGCCGCCGCTTTGCTGACGCCGGAAACGCGGCAATTGATCGGCCGGATTCGCGAAGCATTGGCGGCGGTGACGGACTGGCGTCAGGACACCACCGAGGCCGCCATGCGCGCCTTCGCGGAACAGAATGGCCTCAAACTGGGTTCTGTAGCTCAGCCGCTGCGCGTGGCCTTGACCGGCCGCACGACGTCTCCGGGTATCTTCGACGTGCTGGCCGTTCTCGGACGAGAGGAATGTCTCGGCCGCCTCGCGGATCAGGCCGCCGCCTGACGCTACCAAAGGCGTAAAACCGCATCTTGCGGTGCATACTGCAATGCGATACCCCTTGGCCCGGCGCTTTTCGGCCACCCCGGCTGCCACCCGTCGCCACAATCTGACGCCTGGCAAGCTCGGCCTTTCAACGATCTCATCGGGGATATGCGATGGACGCAAAAACCAATTCAAAATCGGCCACCCTGACCGTCGGCGGCAAGTCTTATGACTTCCCGGTCAAAGCTGGAACCGTCGGCCCTGAAGTTATCGACATCAGCAAGCTCTATGCCCAGGCGGGCATGTTCACATACGATCCGGGCTTCACCTCCACCGGGAGCTGCGAATCCAAGATCACCTACATCGACGGCGACGCCGGCGTGCTGCTGTATCGCGGCTATCCGATCGAGCAACTCGCGGAAAAAGGCGACTTCCTCGAAACCTGCTATCTCCTGATGCACGGCGAATTGCCGACCAAGGCGCAGAAGGCGGATTTCGACTATCGCGTGACCCATCACACGATGGTGCACGAGCAGATGACGCGCTTCTTCCAGGCGTTCCGTCGCGACGCGCACCCGATGGCCGTGATGGTCGCCTCGGTCGGTGCGCTGGCCGCGTTCTATCACGACTCGACCGACATCAACGATCCGAAGCAGCGCATGATCGCTTCGATGCGCATGATCGCCAAGGTGCCGACGCTGGCCGCCATGGCTTACAAATATTCGGTCGGCCAGCCGTTCGTCTATCCGCAGAACGATCTCGACTACGCGTCGAACTTCCTGCGGATGTGCTTCGCGGTGCCGTGCGAAGAGTACAAGATCAACCCGGTGCTCGCTGACGCGCTGGATAAGATCTTCATCCTGCACGCCGACCACGAGCAGAACGCCTCGACCTCCACCGTGCGCATTGCCGGTTCGTCCGGCGCCAACCCGTTCGCCTGCATCGCGGCCGGCATCGCCTGCCTGTGGGGCCCGGCGCATGGCGGCGCCAACGAAGCAGCCTTGCAGATGCTTGCCGAGATCGGCTCGGTCGACAAGATTCCGGAATTCATCGCCAAGGTGAAGGACAAGAACTCGTCGGTGCGCCTGATGGGCTTCGGCCATCGTGTCTACAAGAACTACGATCCGCGCGCCAAGATCATGCAGAAGATGTGTCATGCCGTGCTCAAGGAGACCGGGCATGCCAACGACCCGCTGCTGCCGATCGCGCTGGAGCTGGAGAAGATCGCACTGAACGATCCGTACTTCATCGAGCGCAAGCTGTATCCGAACGTCGACTTCTATTCGGGCATCACGCTGAAGGCGATGGGCTTCCCGACCTCGATGTTCACCGTGCTGTTCGCGGTCGCCCGCACTGTCGGATGGATCAGCCAGTGGAGCGAGATGATCGAGGATCCGGCACAGAAGATCGGCCGTCCGCGTCAGCTCTACACCGGTGCGACCAAGCGCGATTACGTCGACCTCGGCAAGCGCAAGTAAGCGCCCTCGCGCTTTCCACGACTTGAAGATTCGCAGGCCCGATCCGACAATCCGGATCGGGCCTGTTGCTTTTCCGGCCAAGCTCTCGCGTCGACGAGGTGAGCCATGACAATCGATACGCTATTTCGAAATGCGCGCATGGCCGACGGAACATTGGCCTCCATTGCCGTCACCGACGGGAAAATCGTCGCGACCGCTCTGGAGGCAGCGACGCATGGCATGACCGCGGCATCCGATGTCGATCTCGGCGGCCGACTGGTGGTCCCCGGTTTCGTCGAAGGCCACATCCACCTCGACACCAGTTTTTACGGCGACACCTGGCGACCGTATGTCCCCTACAAAGCCGGCTTCGATGTTCGCGAGCGCGTCAACGTCCAGCATCGCAACATGGCGACCGCCGCGCCGATGGCGGAGCGCGCGCGCAATCAGCTCGAGTTCTGCATCGCCAACGGTTCGACGCGGATGCGTAGCCACGTCATGGTCGATGGCAGCGTCGGATTGAAGTCGCTGCAAACCATCGCTGCGGTGCGCGAGCAATATCGTCATCTGATCGATATCCAGTTGGTGGCGTTTCCGCAGAGCGGCCTGCTCACCTGCCCCGGCACCGCCGAACTGCTGGACGCGGCCTTCGATCACGGCGCCGACCTGATCGGCGGCCTCGATCCCGCCGCGGTCGATCGCGACGTCAGGGGACATCTCGATGTGGTTTTCGGCATCTCCGAAAAGCGCGGCGTCGGCATCGACATCCATCTGCACGAAGCGAGCACGATGGGCCTGTTCTCGATCGAGGAGATCGCGGCGCGCACCCGAGCTAATGGCATGCAGGGCAAGGTGACCATCAGCCATGCCTATGCGCTGGGCGACATTCCCGTGGATGCGGTCCGGCGCGTTGCCGACCTTCTCGCGAAATCCGGCGTCGCCATCATGACCACCGCGCCCGGCGCGCGAGCGTTTCCGCCGGTGCTGGCTCTGCGTGATGCGGGCGTCACGGTGTTCGGCGGCAACGACAACATTCGCGATAGCTGGAGCCCCTACGGCGACGGCGACATGCTCCGCCGCGCCATGATGATCGGCCATCGCTCGGACTTCCGCACGGACAACGAACTCGGCATCGCGTTCGATCTCGTCACGTCAGCGGGCGCCAAGGCGCTCGGCATCGCAAACTATGGCTTGCACGTCGGCGCGCGGGCCGACTTCGTGACGCTGCGCGCCACGCATGTTCCGGAAGCCGTGGTCGCGGTGCCCAAGGGACGCTCGGTCTATCGCGCCGGCGTCTGCATCGTCCGCGACGACGTGCTCCTCGGCGAGGTTCGCCGTCAGTAGCGCGCGCGATCCGGCATCTTGCGGAATTCGAGCCAGACCTTCTGCGCCTCGCTCTGCATCATCTGTTCGGGATGCAGTACCCTTTGCGCATAGGGCTTCTTCATATCGATGCTGATGTTGGAATCGTCGAACAGATCGGCGTAGTCCGTCCATGCCGCGGCATAATAGATCTTGCCGATGCGCGCCCAATAGGCCGTCGCGTAACACATCGGGCAACATTCGCAGCTCGTGAACAGCGTCGCGTCGCGCAAGTTAGGCGCTCCGACTTTCTTGCATGCCATGCGGATCGCGTTGACCTCGGCGTGCGCCGACGGGTCGTTGTCGCGCAGCACGCTGTTGCCGCTGACCGCCAGCACTTCGCCATCACGCACCACCACCGCGCCGAAGGGACCGCCGGTCTTGTCGACAACACCGGCCTGCCTCATGGTCTGGATCGCCTGCGCCATGTGCTGCCGATCCTGCTCGGTCACGGTTCGCTTGGCGCGAGGCGCCGTCTTGGCCTGCGCCGCGTCGCCGGCAAACGATGCAGCCGCGATCCCGGCGCCTGCTGCAAGGAAATGACGCCGATGCACCACGCGTGCTGACGAAAACAATGCGTCCAGCGACGACGGGTTCGCGTTCGAAGAAGAGACCATATTTTCCGCCCTGATTGCGACCGCTCCGGCCAGCTTTAATCTATCGGCTGTGGCCAACGTGATGCTGATGACTATCCGCAGATAGGAAAGAGTGTCGCCGGATCATCTTTATATAGTGTTGACGGGAACTCTCCGATTGGAGACGAGGCGGTCCCGTACGGATCGCGGCTTTCGTTCCGTGCCGGCATCGCTACGTTCAGCCCCGAAGCAATGCGATCACGGCCTCGGCGGCGCGCGCGCTGGGCGGCAGCGCGCCGGTCGACATGATGTCGTCGATGCGCGCGAATGCTTCCTGCTGTCGCCGCCGCATCGGCGTATCCGTCAGAACATCGCGCAATGCCGGCATCAACCTGGCGGCCGTGCAGTCCTCCTGAATGAACTCGGGGATGACGTTCTCGCCGATTACCAGATTGGCGAGAATGACCGACGACGATGTAATGCGCCGGCGCACGATCCAGGCTTCAACGGCACCGGCCTTGTAGGCGGTGATCATCGGCACCTGTGCCAGGGCCAGTTCGAGCGTCACGGTGCCCGACTTGGCAAAGGCGGCATGCGCCACGCGAAACGCCGCGCGCTTGGCCTCCTCGCCCACCACCACGCGCGGCCGTACCGGCCAGTTTTCCAATCCACGCGCAATCGCACTTTCGAGGTGCGGCATGGTCGGCAACACCGCCTCGAACGGCACACCCTGCGCCTGCAACCGCGCCAGCGTTTCACCGAACACCGCCATGTGGTGGCCGATCTCACTGCGACGGCTGCCGGGCAGCACCAGCAAAACCGGCGGCGATCCGTCGCGACGCTCCTGCTCGGCGGGACTGGGCCTCAGCGAGCCGATCTGTTGCGTCAACGGATGACCTACGAAGGTGCACGGCGGTCCGTCGAGTTTCCGCAGGGCTTCCGGCTCGAACGGCAGGATCGCCAGCACCTGATCTATGTAGCCGCGCATGGTGCGCGCACGCCCCGGCCGCCACGCCCACACTTGCGGCGATACGTAATCGACAATCGGAATCCGCGGCGCACGCGCCCGCACCCGCTTGGCGACGCGATGGGTAAAGTCCGGGCTGTCGATGATAATGAGAGCATCCGGATTCGCCGCGATCACGGCATCGGCGGTTTCGCGAATGCGACGCAGAATGCCGCGCAGTTGCCGCGCGACCGCCGCGAGGCCGATGATCGATAGCTCCTCGATCGGAAATCGCGAGGCCAATCCTGCCGCCGCCATCTCGCGACCACCGACGCCGTCGAAGCTGACGCTCTCTCCCAACCGCGCGCGCAATTCACGCATCAGACCGGCGCCAAGCCGGTCGCCGGATTCTTCCGTCGCGATCAGGAAAATTCGGCGAGCGCCGGTGATGTCCGGCCCACCGTCCATCACGCGGACATCCCGGTGACGAAGATGCCCGCACGATCCGCCGCGTCGATCATCGGCTGCGGATCGGCGACGATGGTATGGCCGGCAACGGTCGCAAGCCCCGCAAGTCCGGCCGCAATCACGCCTTCAACGGTTTGCAGTCCGGTGGTCGGCAGATCGAAGCGCAAATCCTGGCCGCGCTTCGGCATCTTGATGAGAACACCGCGTTTCGCCTTGGCACGAATGCGCCCGTCGGCGCGCAATTGCGCAATGCGGGTCAGCAACGCATCGGTGCCCTCGATGCCTTCGACGCCGACGACATGGCCATCGATCACCACGACGGCCTGGCCGATGTCGAACGGCCCGAGCGCACGCAGCACGTCGCGTCCTTTGTTGATATCGGCCTCGGCATCGCGGTCCGGCACAGCGCGCGTCAGGCAACCGGCCGGCATCAACAGTTCGGGTGCAAGATCCTTGACGCCGACCAGACGGAAGCCGTCCTTCTCGAGCAGCCGTCCGACGCTCGACAACAAATGATCGTCGCCGCCGCGAAACGCCGCCCATACGCGCGGCAAGACACGCAGCGTCCCCCAGTCCAGTCGGATTTCCGAAAGCGCAGGCCGGATCAGCGTGCCGATGAAGGCGAGATCACGACAGTTCTCGGCGCGCAACAGTCGCGTCAGCCGACCGAGTTGACCGAGCGAAATCCAGTGATGCTTGAATCGCGTGACCACAGCAGGATCGCAAAATCCGTTGATGGCAAAGATCACCGGCGTGATGCCGCGCGCGCTTAGCGCCTCGCCCACCGCGAAAGGCAACACGCCGCCGCCGGCGACCAGTCCGACCGGCGATGAAATCGGCAGCGTGTCGTCGGTCATCGCGAGTGCCTCGAATCCGAGTTGGAAACGCCTCGGTCGTCATTGCCGGGCTCGACCCGTCAATCCGTCCTTTCTGAAGAAGATGGATGCGCGGATCAAGTCCGCGCATGACGGCCGATGATTCCATTAAAAGCAGAAAGACTCTACCCGTCGCCTCGTCGTCACGACTTGTCGCTGTTGTCTCCGGGCAGGCAGAGCGGCCGGAGCTTGCCCTCGCCGATAAACGTGAGGATTTCCGCGATGGCAGGATCTTCGGCCGCCATCGGCTGCACCTCTTGCAACCGCTCGGCAAAGGTGCCGGGACCGTGAAACAGTTTCCGATAGAAACCGCGCACCGTCGCGAGCCGATCACGGGTGAACTTGCGGCGACGCATCCCGATAATATTGAGCCCTTCGAGTTGTGCGTATTGCCCGTTGGCGAGGCCATACGGGATGATGTCGCCACGCACGCCGCAAACGCCGCCGATCATCACTTGCGAGCCTACGCGGGCGAACTGATGCACGGCCGACAGACCACCGATATAGACGAAGTCGCCGATGATGCAGTGACCGCCCAGTGTGGCGGAGGTTGCAAAAATCGCGTCGTTTCCGACAATGCAGTCGTGTCCGACGTGACTGTTGTTCATGAAGAAGCCGCGTGCTCCAACGCGCGTAATGCCGCCGCCTTTGACGGTCCCGACATTCATCGTCGCGCCTTCGCGGATCGTGCACTCCTCCCCGACCTCCAGACGCGTCGGCTCGCCCCGGTAGCTCAAATCCTGCGGCGGACTGCCCAGCGAGACGAACGGTGACATCCGGCAACGCGGGCCGATCGTCGTGTGTCCCATGATCAACACGTGTGCATCGAGATGGCACTCGCTGCCAAGCACCACGTCGGGGCCGATGACGCAGTATGGGCCGATGAAACATCCCTCGCCGATCACCGCGCCATCCGCAATCCGCGCGGTCGGATCAATCTTGCTCATGCTCGCCTATATATTCACTGAGGCCGTGGACCTGAAGTCAGATGAACTCAGGTTCGATCACTCATTTTGTCCGTCATGCGAGGAGCGTGAGCTCCGAAGTGATCCAGTTCTTCCCTGTGGTTCTCTGGATTGCTTCGTTTCGCTTGCAATGACGATTCAATCTCAATTCATCACGCTCTGGCGTCAGTCCGTCAGCATCGCGCCGACGTCGGCCTCGGCCACGACGACGCCGTTGACCTTGGCCTCGCCGTGAAACCACCACATGGTCTTGCGGCGGCTGGTGTTGCGCATGTGATATTCGATGGTGTCGCCCGGCAGCACCGGCTTGCGAAACTTGCACTTGTCGATGGTCAGGAAATACACCGCGCGCGGCTGAATGCCGTTGCCGGCCGACAGGATGCCGATCACACCGGCGGTCTGCGCCATGCCCTCGATCACCAGCACGCCGGGAAACACCGGCCGCTCGGGGAAATGCCCCTGAAACACCGGTTCGTTCATGGTGACGTTCTTGATGCCGATACCGCTGTGGTCCTCGCGGATATCGATCACCTTGTCGATCAGCAGAAACGGATAGCGGTGCGGCAGCGTCTGAAGGATTTTATTGATATCGACGGTCTCGATGGCGATCGGCGATTGCATCAGTCCTGTCCCTCAGCCTTGGTATTGGATTGCTTGGTGCCTTGCAGTCCGCCCTCGCGGACCAGACGCTCCACCGCAAGAAACTCCCGGAACCACTGCTTGGTCGGTTTGGCGAAAAAGCCCCCCCACCGCTCACCCGCGGGAATGCTGTCCTTGACGGCGCTCATGGCCGTGATCTGCGCACGATCGCCGATATGAACGTGGTTGTTGACGCCCACCTTGGCGCCCATCGCCACGTTGTCCCCGATCGTCAGGCTACCTGCCAGCCCGCACTGGGCCGCGATCAGCGAATGACGACCGATGGTGACGTTATGACCGATCTGGACCTGATTGTCGATTTTGGTGCCCTCGCCGATCACCGTGTCGCGCAGGCTGCCGCGATCGATCGTGGTCCCGGCTCCGATCTCGACATGGTTCTGGATCAGCACCCGGCCGGTCTGCGGCACCTTGATGTGGCCGTCCTTGCCGAAAATGAAGCCATAGCCGTCCTGCCCGATATGGCAGCCGGGATGGATCAGGACATTGTTGCCGATGAAAGTGTTGTGGACCGACGAATTCGGACCGACGTTGCAATCCCGGCCGATCTTCACGCCGGGGCCAAGCACCACGCTCGCTCCGATCAGCGTCCCCGAACCGATTTCGACATCGGGTCCGATTACCGCGAGCGGATCGATAATCACGTCATCTTCCAGACGTGCGGACGGATCGATGATGGCGGCCGGTGAAATACCGGCATTGCCGCAGGATGATTGCGGACGCAGCACATCGGCATGAAGGTGGCGGGCGAGATCGACGAAAGCGCGGAATGGTTGCGCCACTCGCAGCACCGCGACATGCGGCGGCACGCTCGCTTCGAACCGTTCGTGAACCAGGCAGGCCCCGGCATGAGTCCCGGCCAATTGCCCCGCATATTTCAGGTTGTCGAAGAACGCGAGATGCATAGGCCCCGCCTCATCGAGCGAGGCGAGCCCCTGGATGACTTGGGTTGCGCGTGACGGATCAACCAAATCCGCCTTGGTCAATGCGGCGATATCGGCCAGTGTCAACCTAGGCGGTTGTTGGAAGAATGTCGGCTGTCCCATGCCACCCGCTGCAATCGGTCGCGGGGGCACGCTTAGAACGTCGTACCGCCGCCGAACCGGAATTCCTGCACGCGATCATACTTACCCTTGGTGAGCGGTACAGCATAATCGAAGCGCAGCGGTCCGAACGGAGACTGCCAGATCAGGCCCACGCCGACCGAACTGCGGATGACGTCATCGTCGTAAGGCAGGTACGAGCGCGCCGCCAGATTCGCCGGAATCCCGACTCCCGCGTAAGGAGGACCTTTATAGTTGGAGAGCTGGCCCGCGTCGGCATAGACCGCGCCCTTCAGACCCACTTCCTTGGGAAGGAACCAGAACGGCATCTGCAATTCGACCGATGCGCCCCAGTACTGCGTGCCGCCGAGAGCATCGCCATAGCCATAGGTATTCCAGAGCGAGATATCACGCGGACCGATGCCGTTCGGAGCGAAGCCGCGCACCAGGTTCGGACCCATCTGGAACATGTCGAGCATGCGAAGCTCCTTGCTGCCGACCTTGTTCATGATGCCGCCCTGAAGACGGATGATACCGACGATATCGGACACCAGCGGGGTGTAGTACTTCGCGTCGATCGAGGACTTGAGGTAGCTGACGTCGCCGCCGACACCCGCGAAATCCTGTTTCCAGTCGACCAAAAGGCCGTCCGTGGGGTTCTTATTGTTGTCGAGGGTGTTGTAGGTCAGCGTATAGCCAACCATCGAGGTCAGTGCAGCGCCCTGTTGCAATTCCATCAAGACCGGCAGCGAGATCGTCGTCGTCGTCGGATCGAGCAAGCTGTCCGGCAGGGTAATTTCCTGGCGATAGAGCGAATAGCGCAGCTGCAAGCTCAGGTCTTCGCGCAGCTGGAAGCCGAGACGCGGACTAAAGCCCAAAGTCTTGGTGCCATACTGAATGTACTGGTTGGGTAGCTGCGTCCGCTGGTACAAGTCGAGACCAAGCGCCACGCGGTAATCGAGCAAATACGGCTCGACGAACGACAGCGAGTAACCACGCGCATACTGCCCGTACTGCACCGAAGCCTTGGCAAACAGGCCACGGCCAAGGAAGTTGCGCTCGGAGATGCTGACCTCACCCATCGCACCGTCGGTTGTCGAATAGCCACCCGACACCGAGAAATCGCCAGTCGACTTCTCCTCAAGACTGACCACCACGATGACCCGGTCGTTCGACGAACCCGGCTCGGTCGTGACCTTCACCGACTTGAAGAAGTCAAGATTCTTCAGGCGGCGCTCGGCGCGATCCACCAGGGCGCGGTTGTAAGCATCGCCTTCGGCAATATCGAACTCACGCCGAATGACATAGTCGCGCGTACGCGTATTGCCACGGACGTCGATGCGCTCGATGTAGGTGCGCGGCCCCTCATCAACGGCGAACGTGATCGCCACCGTGTGGGCCTCGTAGTTGCGCTCGCCGCGCGGACGAACCACCGCGAAGGCATAGCCGCGGCGCGACGTCTCGATCTGCATTTCCTCGACGGACTTCTCCAGCGCCTCGGCGTTGTAAACGCCACCGACACTGACGCGCGACCAGCTCCGCAGCGAATCGCCGTTCAAGGTCGGAATGGTCGACTGGAAGTTGACCGAACCGACGCGGTACTGCTGCCCTTCCTCGATCTTGAAGGTGACCAGGAAGCCCTTCTGCGACGGGTCGTACTCGGTCAGCGCGGCGACCACCTGCACGTCGGCGTAGCCATTCTTCAAATAGAAGCGGCGAATCAGGTCGCGATCAGCCTCGACCCGATCCGGATCGTAGATGTCGCCCGAGGACAGGAAGCTCAGCCAATTCGACTCATGCGTCTTGATGACATCCTTCAGACGATACGACGAGAAAGCATGATTGCCGACGAATTCGACCGACTTCACACCGGTCTTGACGCCCTCGGTGATCACGAAGATCAGATCGACGCGATTGTTCGGCTGCTGGATCATCTGCGGATCGACGCGAACGTCGTAGCGGCCGGACCGCCGATAGATTTCAGTGATCCGCAGCGCATCCGCCTGCACCATCGGGCGGGACAGCGTACCGCGCGACTTGCTCTGGATTTCAGCCGAGAGCTGCTCGTCCTTGACCTTCTTGTTGCCTTCAAAGGCAACGCGATTGATGACCGGATTTTCGACCACCGAGACGACCAGACGGCCACCAGCCTGATTGATCTTCACGTCCTGAAACAGGCCGGTTTCAATCAGCGCCTTGAGTCCATCATCGATGGCGCCCTGATCCAGCCGGCCGCTCGGGCCGGTCTTGAAATAGGAGCGGACGGTTGCGGCTTCGACGCGCTGGTTACCCTGGACGGTAATGGACGACGCCGTCTGAGCCAACGCCGCCGACGGCGTCAGGAGGGTCCCCATCGTTGCTGCGACGGGCATGGCAATCATGACCATGGCCGCAAGAAAACCGCCCCGTAGAACTCGCATTCCGATCTTCATGCGCCGTGCGCCCTTATTCTTCATTTCCAGTGCCCAGCCCCATCCCCCGGAACACCGGCAGATTCTCTCGTGTTGCCCTGCTTGTAGCCAATTTTGCCCACCTGGCAAACGCTCTTTCGCAACGCAATTTCAATTTCAATCCAAGACGTTGCCCAATAGTCACGCCGTAAGGAACCATCACGACGTCGCGAAGTGCAGAATGTCGTTGTAAGTCGCGAACACCATCAACATCAGCACAAGCCCCAACCCGATCCGGAATCCCACCTCCTGCGCCCGTTCCGACAGCGGGCGCCCCCGTATCGCCTCCACTGCGTAGAACAGAAGATGTCCGCCGTCGAGCAGCGGGACCGGAAACAGGTTCAGCAGGCCGATCGATACCGACAGCACCGCCGTCAGGTGAATCAGGGCGGCGAGGCCAATTGTCGCCACCTGACCCGAGATTTGAGCGATGCGCAGCGGCCCGCCGACCTGATCCGCCGCCTCGCGACCGACGAACACGCCGCCGACATAGGACAGCGTCCGGTCAATGACGAACCAGGTTTCCTTGGCGCCAAGCCACAGCGCCGTGGCCGGATCGACCCGTTCGGTCAGGACGTCGCCGGGGGCATTGGAGCGCGTAATTCCGAGCACGCCCAGCTTATGGACATTACCGAAATTGTCTTTGATTTCCTTGAGTTCCGGGGTGGCCTGGAGCGTGAGCGAGGCATCTCCGCGCTTCACGGTGAAGGACAATTGCCGCCCCGCCTCGGTCCCGACGATCCGCTGCATGTCGGAGAAATTGCCGATTTTGGTGCCATCGATCGCGGTGACCAGATCACCGGACTGGAAACCGGCAACGGCAGCGGCGCTGCCTTCCATCACCTTATCGACGCGCGCCGTCGCATTCGGCCGGCCGAAAAACGTGAAGAGGCCAGCGAAGATCACGATCGCCAGAATGAAATTGGCGATCGGTCCGGCGGCGACGATGGCGGCACGCGGCCCGAGCTTCTTGTGATGGAAGCTCCCCTTGCGCTCCTCTTCCGTCATCGTGGAAAGCTTCGCGCTGTCCGGCGTGCTGGCTTCGCTTTCATCGCCGAAAAAGCGGACGTAGCCGCCGAGCGGTATAGCCGACAGCTTCCAACGCGTGCCGTGCTTGTCGTTGAAGCCGGCCAGTTCGGGGCCGAAACCGAGGGAAAACGTCAAAACCTTCACGCCCGCCCAGCGGGCCACCAGGAAGTGTCCGAGTTCGTGAAAGAAAACAACGATTGTCAGGACGAACAGGAAGGGAACGATATAACCAATCACGCCATGGCTTAACGTACTGAAACCATGCAGAAAAAACTCAGACATTCGTATTCCCTCACCCAAGGTCGGCGGCAGCGTGCAAACCGCCCAACCTTGTCACGAAGTTCCTAGGATGCCTTTGCGGCAATTTGAGGCAAGAGGGAGGCAGCGAGATTTCTCGCGCTATGGTCAACGGCGATGGCGTCGTCGGCCGACGTGAGCGGCGCGAGATTGCCAGCGCGGACCCATTGGTCCAGCGTTGCCTCGACCAGTCGGGCGATGGCACCGAACCGGATCTTCTTGCTGATGAATGCCGCCACCGCGATCTCGTTGGCGGCGTTGAAAACTGTCGTCGCCCCTTGCCCGGTCCGCAGCGCCTCGAACGCCAGCCGCAGGCCGGGGAAGCGCTCGAAGTCCGGAGCCTCAAAGGTCAGTTGGCCGATCTTGGCCAGATCGAGTCGCGTCGAGGGGCCGACGATACGGTCCGGCCAGCCGAGACAATGCGCGATCGGGATGCGCATATCCGGCGAACCGAGCTGCGCCACCACCGAGCGGTCGGAGAACTCGACGAGGCCGTGAACGATCGACTGCGGATGCACCAGCACATCGATCTGATCGGGGGTCAACGCGAACAGATAGGCGGCTTCGATCACTTCGAGGCCCTTGTTCATCATCGACGCCGAATCGATGGTGATCTTCTGCCCCATGCTCCAGTTCGGATGCTTGAGCGCCTGCTCCAGCGTCGCCTGTTCGATATCGGCCGCGGCCCAGGTGCGGAACGGTCCGCCGGACGCGGTGATGATCACCCGCGTCAGCTCGGCGCGATTGCCGGAGCTGAGCGCCTGAAACAACGCGTTATGCTCGGAATCGGCCGGCAGGATGCGCGCGCCGGCATCAACCGCGCGCTGCATGAAGAAATCGCCGGCGCAGACGAGGCATTCCTTGTTGGCCAGCGCGACGGTGGTGCCACGATCGACCGCCGCCAGCGCCGGCTTCAGACCGGCCGCGCCGCTCACCGCCGCCATCAGCCAATCCGCCGGGCGCGCCGCCGCCTCGATGATGGCGCTCTCGCCTGCTCCGCAGGCGATGCCGGTCCCGGACAGAGCTTCCTTCAACTCACCAAGACGGGCGGGGTCGGCAATGGCGGCAAAGCGCGCGTTGAACTCGCGCGCCAGTTTGGCCAGCCCCTCGACGTTGCTGTGCGCGGTCAAGGCCTCGACCTGATAGCGCTCGGGCGCGAGCCGCAGCAGGTCCATGGTGCTGTCGCCGATCGAACCGGTCGCGCCGAGCACCGTAATGGCGCGCGGGCCGTTGATGGCCGGCTGATCGTTTCTTAGCGGTACTGCACTCATTCAATCACCACATCATCAAGCCGCGGCCGGCTCCATCGAGACCACCACGCATTACGCCGATCACGGCCGCCATGACAATGGCCGCGACGAAACCATCGAGCCGGTCGAGCAAGCCGCCATGTCCGGGAATGACATTGCTGGAATCCTTCACGCCGAAGCGCCGCTTCACCGCGGATTCCAACAAATCACCGCACTGCGATACGATCGACAACACCGCCCCGAGTACCAGCAGCGGCAGCATCCGGCCGAATCCGGAGGCTGCGAAACCCGCCGCTACCGCAAGACTTCCGACAAAGCCGCCGATCGCGCCGGCCCAGGTCTTCTTCGGGCTAACGCGGACCCAGAGCTTTGGTCCCCCGATGCCGCGGCCGGCGAAATAACCGCCGATATCGGTCACCCAGACCACCAGCAGCACGAACAGCAGCGCAATGAAGCCGGAGTGCGGATCGGCGCGCACCAGCACCGCCCCGAACAGTGCCGCAGCGGCATACAGCAATCCAGCCAAGGCCCACCCTCGGTTGACGCTGGCCATCACCACAATAGCAGCCAGCCCGATGGCAATCGCCAGCAGCGCCTTTCCGGGGAATCCGATGGCGAGCGCAACACCGGCAACGGCGAGAGCGGCGACGCCCGCAGCCACCACGCGCGGCCGGATCGCCTGCACCACGGCCAGCCACTCGGCGTACATGCCCATCGTCGCGAGTGTGGCGAGAGCAGCCCACAACCAGCCGCCGAAATAAGCGGCGGCAATGGTCAACGGCGCCAGCACCACGCCGGCCAGCACACGCAACATCAGATTTCTGGAATCGCGCACGTCATTCCCGGCCGGCGGCGCCTGTTGCGGCGTCACGCGCGGCCCGATCCGGCTTTGGCGGCGAGACCACCGAAACGGCGCTCGCGCTTGGCGTATTCGGCGATGGCGTCTTCAAGCGCGGCCTTGTCGAAGTCCGGCCAGTGCACCGGCACGAATATCAGTTCGCTATAAGCCGCCTGCCACATCAGGAAATTCGACAGCCGCTGTTCGCCCGACGTGCGGATGATGAGATCAGGGTCCGGAATGCTCGACGTATCGAGATATCCGGAGATCGCGGCGACATCGATGCTGGACGGATCGCGCTTGCCCTCGGCGACTTCGCGCGCCAGCCGTTGCGCGGCGTTGGCGATTTCCTGCCGCGAGCCGTAGTTGAACGCCACGGTGAGATTGAGCCGGACATTGCCGCGCGTCAGTTCCTCGGCTTCGTCCAGCAACGCCACGATATCGGGATCCAGCCCTCCGCGCTCGCCGATCACCCGGACACGCACGCCATCGCGATGCAGGGAGGCGAGGTCGTTACGAATGAAGCGGCGCAGCAGGCCGAACAGATCGCCGATCTCGCTCGCCGGCCGCGACCAGTTCTCCGAGCTGAACGAAAAGATCGTCAGATAACGGATGCCCAGTTCGCTGGAGGCGCGGACCACCCGTCGCAAAGCCTCGACGCCACGGCGATGGCCCTCGGCACGCGGCAGACCGCGTGCCGCCGCCCAGCGTCCGTTGCCATCCATGATAATCGCAACATGCTCCGGTGTACCGGAGCGATCCGGTCCATCGGTCAAGGGCATTGCGACATTCGACATCGGCTGGGTTCCTGGAAACGCGGCTGCGATCCGTGAGGTTAGACGGTGAGGATTTCCTTTTCCTTGCCGGCCAGCATCTGCTCGATCTCCGCGATCACACTGTCGGTCGCCTTCTGCACGTCACCGGCGAGGCGCTTCTCATCGTCCTCGGAAATCTCGCTGCTTTTTTCAAGCTTCTTGAGAGTGTCGAGACCATCGCGGCGAACGTGGCGAACCGCGACCTTGGCGGCTTCGGCGTATTTGTGCGCGACCTTCACCAATTCCTTGCGGCGCTCCTCGTTGAGTTCGGGAATACGCAGCCGCAGCACCTGCCCTTCGGTGGCCGGGCTGAGGCCGAGATTCGAATCGACGATGGCTTTCTCGACAGCCTTGACCATCGACTTGTCCCAGACCTGTACCGACAACAGGCGCGGCTCCGGCACGCTGACGGTCGCCAGCTGGTTCAGCGGCATATGGCTGCCATAAGCCTCGACCTGCACCGGCTCCAGCATCGACGCCGCAGCGCGTCCGGTGCGCAACCCGCCCAACTCGTGCTTGAGCGACTGGGTCGCGCCCTGCATACGCCGTTTCAATTCGTTGATGTCGAAATTCCCGGACGGCATACCGCTCTCCTTCTTGAAATCGCAGTCTTATTCTTGAGAAGCCTTGTTCTCGAACGTGATCCGGCCTTTTTCGCCAAGCCGCCACACCGCAGCCGGCCCGCCCGCGGCTTTAGCCGGCGACGATTGTGCCGTAACCCGTTCCGCTGAGAATCGCCCCGATCGATCCCGCCTCCACGATGGAAAACACAATGATAGGCAGCGACGTTTCGCGGGCAAGGGCGAATGCGGTGGCATCCATCACCTTATAGCCACCTTCCAGCGCCTGAGAATGGGTCAGCCGGTCAAACCGCTTGGCGGTCGGGTCGCGCTTGGGGTCGGCACTGTAGACGCCGTCGACATTGGTGGCCTTGAGCACCGCCTGCGCGCCGATCTCCCCGGCGCGCAACACGGCGGTGGTGTCGGTGGTGAAGAACGGATTGCCGGTGCCGCCGGCAAGCAGCACGATCTTGCCCTCGGCCAGATAACGATGGGCGGTGCCCCGGGTAAACAACTCGCAGACCTGCGGCATCACCATCGCCGACAGCGTCCGCGCCGCCTGCCCGCGCCGTTCCAGCGCGGCTTCCAGCGCCAGACAGTTCATGACGGTGGCGAGCATGCCCATGGTATCGCCGGTCGGGCGCGACACGCCGCGCGACGAGACCTCGACACCGCGAAAGATGTTGCCGCCGCCGACGACGACGGCGATCTCGACACCGAGTTGACGAGCCGCGACAAGATCGCCGGCGACCCGATCAATTGTTTCCTGATCGATGCCGAACGGCTTGCCGCCGGCGAAATACTCACCCGACAGCTTGACGACGACCCGGCGGTAGATTGGCTCACCCATGATGCGATTGATCCTCCGATGAGCCTTCGCCTCTACGTCGACGCCTCCCGATGCCGAGCTTCCGGCATCAAGCCTTGGTCTGTCCGCTTACGGCGGCGACTTCAGCTGCGAAGTCCGACTCGGCCTTCTCGATTCCCTCGCCGAGAGCATAGCGCACGAAGCCGGTGATTTTCACCGGGCCGCCGACCTTGCCTTCGGCTTCCTTCATCGCCTGCCCCACCGACTTGCCGGTGTCGTGGATGAAGGCCTGCTCAAGCAAGCAGACTTCCTTGTAATAGGTCTTCAGCCCGGACTCGACGATCTTCTCGATCACGTTCTCCGGCTTGCCCTGCTGGCGATACTTGTCGGCCAGCACATCCTTCTCGCGCTTGACCACTTCCGGGTCGAGACCGGCCGCATCGAGCGCCAGCGGGTTGGCGGCGGCGATGTGCATCGCGATCTGACGGCCGAACGCGGCCAGTTCGTCAGCCTTGCCGGCCGACTCCAGCGCGACGATCACGCCCATCTTACCGGCGCCGTCGATCACCGCGCCATGAACGTAGCTCGCAACCACGCCCTTGCCGACTTCGAGCGAAGCGGCACGACGCAACGACATGTTTTCGCCGATGGTAGCGATGGCGTCGTTGATGGCGGCTTCGACAGTCGCGGAGCCGACCTTGGTGGCCTTGATCTTCTCGACGTCAGCGCCTGCATGCAACGCGACCTGCGCGATCATCTTGACCAGTCCCTGGAACTGATCGTTGCGCGCGACGAAGTCGGTTTCGGAGTTGACTTCGACGACCACGCCCTTGGTGCCCGAGGTCATCGCACCAATCAGACCCTCAGCGGCAACGCGACCGGCCTTCTTGGCAGCCTTCGAAAGCCCCTTCTTGCGCAGCCAGTCGATGGACGCCTGCATGTCGCCGCCGTTTTCCGTCAACGCCGCCTTGCAGTCCATCATGCCGGCACCGGTGGTCTCGCGAAGTTCCTTGACCATTGCCGCGCTGATCGTTGCCATGTCCGTTTTCCTTTGCCTGTTCGGACGAACGCCGCGACGTTGCCGCCGCGCCGCTCATCATCAGGAGTCTATCAAGTGATAAAGCCGAAAAGCGCGCGGCCGGCTCATGCCAGCCGCAACGCGAAAGTTATTCCGCCTCGGCGGTGAGCGCCTTGGCCTGCGCTACCCAGGCGTCGGCGCGGCTCGGCAGACCGACTTCTTCGCCGATCGTGTGCGCGGTCGCGCTGTCGAGTTCGGCCAACTGCCAGTAGTGGAAGATGCCGAGGTCGTTGAGCTTCTTCTCGATCTCGCCGGACACGCCGGTGAGCTTCTTGAGGTTGTCGGCGGTGCCGCGCGGACCGGCAAGGCCCTGGAATCCGGCGGTGGCCGGAATCTCTTCAGCGACCGGCTTCACGGCAGCGCCGATGTCGATGCCCGAATCGCCCTGTGCACGCGAAATGCCGTCGATCGCGGCGCGCGCGATCAGGTCGCAGTAGAGGCTGATGGCGCGGCCGGCGTCGTCATTGCCCGGCACGAGATAGGTGATGCCCTTCGGATCGCAGTTGGTGTCGACGATCGCCGCGACCGGAATGTTGAGCCGCTGGGCTTCCTGAATCGCGATGTCTTCCTTGTTGGTGTCGATCACGAAGATCAGGTCCGGCAAGCCGCCCATGTCCTTGATGCCGCCGAGCGAACGGTCGAGCTTGTCGCGCTCGCGCTGCAAGGTCAGGCGCTCTTTCTTGGTGTAGGCGCTGGCATCGCCCGACGCCAACACTTCGTCGAGATGACGCAGACGCTTGATCGAACCCGAGATCGTCTTCCAGTTGGTCAGTGTGCCGCCGAGCCAGCGCGAGTTGACGAAGTACTGCGCCGAACGCTTCGCGGCTTCCGCGACACCGTCCTGCGCCTGGCGCTTGGTGCCGACGAACAGGATGCGACCGCCCTTGGCGACGGTATCGCTCACCGCCTGCAGCGCGCGATGCAGCATCGGCACGGTCTGCGCGAGGTCGATGATGTGGATGTTGTTGCGCGCACCGAAAATGTATTCGGCCATTTTCGGATTCCAGCGGTGCGACTGGTGGCCGAAGTGAACGCCAGCCTCAAGCAACTGACGCATAGAAAAATCAGGAAGTGACATTTTTTAGTTCTCCGGTTGGTTCCTCCGGAAACGTGTGAGCAATACGAGCTTCAAAGCGACATGCTTTGCGGCCCGGATAGCCACCGGACGGCCAGATCAGCCATGTTTCCGTGTGAGATGGCGCGGCTTATAGCCGCCGCGCTCGATCGGCGCAAGGATTTCCGGCCGTTATCTGGTCGCCAATGCGACGGAACAACGCCGGTCGGCCATGGGGGGTCGACCGGCGTTTTATCAGCATTTCTGGGCGTTTGGCGGACACCTCTTGGCCGCAGGTCGCGGCGCCGCCGGACGGGCGACCGGTGCTGGCCGTGGCGGCGGCGCGGCCCGGGGCGGCGCGACCGGCCGCGGCGGAGGTGCCATGCGTGGTGGCGGCGGAGCCATTCGCGGCGGCGGTGCGGGCCTCGGGGGCTGGGCAATCCGAGGCGGCGGGGCAGCGCGCGGTGGCGGAGGTGTCATGTGTGGAGCGGCATGACGTGGCGGTGGCGCGATTCGCGGAGGCGCGTGTGCGGCCGGTTGCGCTGGACGGGCCACATGCGGTGGCGCCGGCCGCCGCCCTTCGTAGCCCTGCGGCGGCGAACGCCGCGGGGCCGCCGATGCAGCGGGCGGCCGCGGTGGCCTGACGGCTGGAGGCGCCGGAGGCGTCGTATAGGGAGAGGTCGCGCGCGGCGCTGCCGGGCCTGTTCCGGCTGGACCGGATACGGGCGCCCTGCGCTCCAGCACTTCCGGCCTGACCGCGCCCGGAGCCGGCCGCTGACCACGTTCCGCACCGGCGGCCCCGCCTCCCTGCACTGGCGGTGCGCCCTTGGTGCCAGGCACCGGAAGCGCGTGCGGCGTCGGCGTCCCACCCACCGGCGGCTGGCCCGGACGTCCCGGCGAGCCATAAGGTACCGGAGCGACCGGAGCCGCCGCGCCGCCGCCCGAAGGCGGGACAGCGCCGGGCTGCTGCACCAGACGCGGCCCGCGTTGCTGCACGCCCGGCCGCCGCGCAAATCCGCCCTGCGGCATCGTGTTGACGGCGGCGCTGGACGGCACCGAGGCTTTGCCCTGTTCGATCAGCGAGGCGCGATGGGCGGCCGCCGCCGGCAGCACCGCGCCGATCGGACGGAATCCGCTGCCTTGCCCGCCGGCGGGACCGGCTTTCTGTGCCGTATTGGGCGGCGGACCGACAAAAGGCCGCGCGGGATTGAACGCGCCCGGCGGCGGGCGGCGGTTGATCACGTTATTGATGACGGTGGTGTTGTGGATGTTGGCGAAGATGATGTTGTTCACCGGCGGCCGCACATACATCGGCGGCCGCACGTAGGCTGGGATCGGCACGAACAGCGGTTGCGGCAGATAGAACAATCCGATCGGCGGCGGCGGCGGCTCGAGCACCACAAAATCGTCCGGCGGCGGCGGCAGATAGAAGACCGGCGGTGGTGGCGGCGGCGCGAAATCGAATTCCGGATCGCTGAACATCAGGACCGGACGATCGACGTAGACGATCTCGTCCGGCGGCGGCGGCGGCACATCGTAATCGATCATCGCGAAGGTCGGCGGCGGTTCGGGCGCGGCGGTCAGTATCGCCAGCCGGCGGCGTGCATCGGCCGCGTGCGGTCCACGCGGATAGCGCCGCAGATAAGACCAGTAAGCATCCGGCGTGTTGACGCGATAGGTATGACGCCAGGTGATCGCCTCGCGGCGCGCGGCGACGATCGCCCTGACCCGCTTCGCCATCGGATCGCTCGGATAGGCGGCCAGGAAGTCCTCATAACCCTGCAAGGTGTCGCGATCGAGCGCGGCGGCATAGGCCTCGGATACGCCGAGATCGCGGATCGGCTTGTCGCGCATCGCCTGATCCTGCGTGCCGAGCGACGGCGCATCGGGAGCGCGATCGAAGAACATGAATTGCGCGTCGACTCTTTGCGTGTCCCACGGGACCTGTGCGCCCTTGGTGTTCTCGTTGACGCGCAGCCGCACCCGATTGAACAGGTCCGGCAACGACAGGCCACCGGTACGGATCATCTCGGCCAGCGCCTGTGCGTAGACGCCATAGGCGCCCTGCTCTTCCGGCGCGACCGTGCCCGGTGCGGCGTTGAACGCAACCAGCATGCGCGGGCTGGGCTCGACCATGGCGAGGCCGGAGGCGATCGATCCGCCGGCGACGAAAGGCTGCTCGCGCGCGATATCCAGCACCACGACGCTCACCTTCAGCGGCAGCGCCGCGAGCTGGCGCATGTAATCGCCGACCCTCAGGCCTTCGGTCGGAATGTCGGTGTCGCGCTCAATCCTGGAATCGACGGGAATAAAATAGTTGTCGCCAGCGTATTGAATGCCATAGCCGGCGAGATACACCACCGCGACCGTATCCGGCCCGGACTCCTCGGCCTTCTTCATGAAATCGCGGAACGTGCCGCGCAGCGTATCACCGTCGAGATCGCGCGCGCCGGTGACATCGAAACCGGCGGCTTCCAGTGTCTGCGCGATCAGGCCGCCGTCGTTAGCGGCGGTCGAAAGCGGCGCCCTGGCGTAAGCGCCGTTGCCGATCACCAGCGCAATGCGCTTCTCCTGTTGCTGGGCGGACGCGACGTTCGGGAAAGCGAATGCGCCGATCAAAGCGACGCACATCGAAAAGATCAGCACAGTTCGATTCAGGCGCATGGTTGTTCGCCTTCTGCAAAATCGCGATCCGCTGAGGACGGATCGGCACTCGCGGATTCAGCACTGCGATGTCTGAACAGTGGTTGAATGAAACGTTTCGAATAAGGCAAACCAGCCGCACTTGCGGCGGCCGACCGATCCCTCAAAGGACTTGAACGTCGACCACCCCGGACACCGCCTTGATGGCGCCTGCGATCTGCGGCGACACCGGGAAGCGGCCGGATAGCTCGAACTCCACCTCCGTTTGCGGATCGAGTTGCAGTACAAGAGAAATGTTTCCATTCGCCGTACCGCCGCCGGGGGGCTGCAAACGTTTCGAGATCGAATCGAGCGGCTTGGTGTCGCGCAGAAAGATGCGCAGCCCCTTCTGGGTCTTGGCCGCCGCGTCGTCGAGCGGTTCGGCATGCAGCACCCGCGCCCGGACATCGTCGCCCTGCAATTCCGCGCCGAGCTTGAGCAGCACGGCGGCGCCGGGCTCCAATACCTCGCGAAACTGGGCGAGCCCCTCCGAGAACAGCACCGCCTCGAAATGGCCGGTCGGGTCCGACAGGCCGATGATGCCCATCTTGTTGCCGGTCTTGGTGCGCCGTTCCATCCGCGACACCACGGTCGCCGCAACCTTGCCGGCCGTCGCGCCGCTCTTCACGGCGCGCGCGAACTCTGCCCACGACTGCACCCGCAGCCGCTTCAGGATTGCGGCGTAGTCATCCAGCGGATGACCCGACAGGAAGAAGCCGATGGCATCGTACTCGCGGCGGAGCTTGTCGGCGGGCAGCCAGTTGTCGATTGCCGGCAGCATCACGCTCGGCGCGTCCGCCATGCCGCCGAACATGTCGTTCTGTCCCGACGTCTGCGCCTCGAAGCTGCGCTGGCTCGCCGCGAGAATGGCTTCGGCGCCGGCAAAGGCGCGGGCCCGATTGTGTTCGATGGTGTCGAACGCACCGGCCGCAGCAAGGCTTTCGATCACCCGCTTGTTGATGGCGCGCGGCGAGACGCGGCCGGCGAAATCCGCCAGCGACGTGAACAGCCCCTTCTGACGCGCTTCAACAATCTGTTCGATCGCATGCGCGCCGACGCCCTTCAGCGCCGCCAATGCGTAATAGATCGTGTTGTCGCTGACCTCGAACGTCGCGCCCGAACGGTTGATCGACGGCGGCTCGACCTTGATGCCAAGCCGCTGCGCTTCAGAACGGAATTCCGACAGCTTGTCGGTGTTGCTCATGTCGAGCGTCATCGACGCCGCGATGAACTCCACCGGATAGTGCGCCTTCATGTAGGCAGTTTGATACGACACCAGCGCGTAGGCGGCGGCGTGGCTCTTGTTGAAGCCGTAGTCTGCGAACTTCGCCAGCAATTCGAAGATCGTCTCCGCCTGCCCCTTGGCGACATTGTTTTTCATCGCGCCCGCGACGAAAATCTCGCGCTGTTTGTCCATCTCGGCGCGAATTTTCTTGCCCATCGCGCGGCGCAGCAGGTCGGCGTCGCCGAGCGAATAGCCCGCCATCACCTGCGCGATCTGCATCACCTGTTCCTGATAGATGATGACGCCGAAGGTCTCCTTCAGAATCGGCTCGAGCATCGGATGCATGTATTCCGGCTCTTCGTCGCCATGCTTGCGCGCGCAATAGGTCGGAATGTTCGCCATCGGGCCTGGACGATACAGCGCGACCAGCGCGATCAGGTCTTCAAGACGGTCTGGCCGCATGTCGACCAGCGCGCGTCGCATGCCCTGACTTTCAACCTGGAACACGCCGACCACATCGCCGCGCGCCAACATCTCGTAAGTCGGCGCGTCGTCCATCGGCAACGTCGACAGATCGAGATCGATATCGCGCTGCTTGAGCAGCTTCACCGCGACGTCGAGCACCGTCAGCGTCTTCAGGCCAAGGAAGTCGAACTTCACGAGACCCGCCGGCTCGACCCATTTCATGTTGAATTGGGTCACAGGCATATCGGATTTCGGATCGCGATAGAGCGGCACCAACTCGTGCAACGGCCGGTCGCCGATCACGATGCCGGCGGCGTGGGTCGAGGCGTGGCGGTTGAGCCCTTCCAGCTTCTGCGCGATGGAGAAGGCGCGCGCGATCACCGGGTCCTCGTCGCGGAAGGCTTGCAGCTTCGGCTCGCCTTCGATGGCCTGCTTCAGCGACACCGGCGCCGCCGGATTCTGCGGCACCAGTTTGGTCAGTTTGTCGACCTGCCCATAGGGCATCTGCAGCACGCGGCCGACGTCGCGCAACACGCCACGCGCCTGCAACGTTCCGAAGGTGATGATTTGGGCGACGTGATCGGTGCCGTAGCGGCGCTGCACGTAGTCGATCACCTCGCCGCGCCGGTCCTGACAGAAGTCGATGTCGAAGTCCGGCATCGACACGCGTTCGGGATTAAGGAAACGCTCGAACAGCAGACCGAAGCGGATCGGATCGAGGTCGGTGATGGTGAGCGAATACGCCACCAGCGAACCGGCGCCCGAGCCACGCCCTGGCCCCACCGGAATGCCCTGCGCCTTGGCCCACTTGATGAAGTCCGACACGATCAGGAAGTAGCCGGAATATTTCATCCGGGTGATGACATCGAGTTCGAAACTCAACCGCTTCTGGTAATCCTCCTCGGTCGCGCCGTGCGTCAGGCCGTGCAGCGCCAGCCGCCGCGCGAGTCCCTCCTCCGCCTGCTTGCGCAGTTCGGCCGCCTCCTCGCGCTCGGCTTCCTCGCCGCTGGTGTTGGGATCGACGGTGAAATGCGGCAGCAACGGCTTGCGGGTGCGCGGGCGATAAGCGCAACGCGCAGCAATCTCGACCGTCGAAGCGAGAGCTTCAGGCAGATCGGCGAACAGCACCGCCATCTCGGCGCGAGTCTTGAAGCGATGATCCGGCGTCAGTTGATCGCGGTCGGCCTCCGCGATCAGTTTGCCGGCAGCGATGCAGAGCAGCGCGTCGTGCGCCTCATAATCCTCGGCGGACGCGAAATACGGCTCATTGGTCGCGACCAGGGGCAAGCCCTTGGCATAGGCGAGATCGATCAAGGCCGGCTCGGCGCGACGCTCGCGCTCCACGCCGTGGCGTTGCAGTTCGATGTAGAAGCGATCGCCGAACAGCGTGGCGAGTTGATCGCAACGCGACGCCGCAAGCGCGGCCTGATCGGCGGTGACAGCCAACGAGATCGGTCCGTCCGGTCCACCGCTCAGCGCGATCAATCCGTCCGTCTCGCCTTCCAGCCAGTCGAGCTTGATATGCGGCGCCTGATGCGTCGGCGTCTCCAGGAAGGCGCGCGAATTGAGCCGCATCAGGCTGCGATAGCCGGCCTCGCGCGCCGCCAGCAGCACGATCCGCGACGGACCCGGGACGACGCCGCTACGCGCGTTCGGATCCTGATCGCCGAAATCCACCGCCAGCGCGAGGCCCGCGATCGGCTGGATGCCATAGCCCGCGAGCTTGTCGGAGAACTCCAGCGCACCGAACAGATTGTCGGTGTCGGTCAACGCCAGCGCCGGCTGATGATCGGCCTTCGCCAGTTCGGCCAGCTTCTGCACCTTCATCGCGCCGCGCAGCAGCGAATAAGCGGATTGAACGTGGAGATGGACAAAGCCGGGATTGGCCGGCGGTATTTCGGGCGTGCGCATGAACAACTACTGGGCTTGGCTGAGGAGCGGTCGGCAGGCTCGCAAACCGACTCGGACACCTTATCGTGCGACGAGCCAACCGCGCCTGTCCATTCCGAACCGGCGCGTCGCTCCCCTTTTTCAAACGATGTCCCTGGTTTCCCCAGTCCAAGAAGGCAATCCGAATCATACTGGGTTAACCATCCAGGACAAATCGAGCGTTCGTGAGCGACGGGGTTGCGCCACAACCAACGAGCGATCCCTGCGCCGTGATATCGGGCGGTTGAGCCGCAAGCTGACCACCGTGCGGTTGGACTTCGCAACGATCCGAGACCTTGTGGTACCTAAGGACCACTACAACCATAACGAGAAATTAAGACCGGGCCTGTACGTATGGGAACCGTACATACAAGACCCGCCGATGGGAGGTTCGCAGACCAAAATGCTTGAGGGATTATACAAGGTCGAGTTCGAAACGCCGCGCAGGAAGGCCGTCGGAATCATTTTCGCGAGGGACGGAAAACTCCATGGCGGCAGTTCCTCCTTCGCCTATGTCGGGTCCTATGAGCAGGTCGGCCACAAGATTACCGGCGTGGTGACCGCGCGACAGCACACCAGCGACCCCAATCATCCCTCGATCTTCGACCTCAACGAAGTGCGGATCGATTTTCGCGGTGTCGAGAAGCACAGCTTCGCGTCGGTGGAAGGCACCGCCGCCGAGGCGCCCTCGGTCGAATTCAAGGCATTCCTGACGCGGCTCAGCGACTGAGCAGGCGCAGCGACGTGGCATCACGCCTCGGGTTGCCGCGCATTGCATCACGTCAAATCAGATGTGGGATCCTGCCGATGGCAGGAGTGGCAGGGCTCGAACCTGCGACCCCCGGTTTTGGAGACCGGTGCTCTACCAATTGAGCTACACTCCTAGCTGGCGCCCTCTATAAGCACTTTGCCCGTGAGAGGAAAGAGCCAATAGGCGCATCCGTGCAACGGTTTTCACCGCGAGCGGATGAAGCTGTTGATGGTGGCGACCGCTCCGCCGTCCTGTCGATAGAATCCATGCGCGCCCATCGGCCCGCAGACGCGCGGAACCTCTGGCCCTTGCACATTGACCCAGCGCACGGATGCACGCCCACCGCTCCAGGCCGCGAACTGGCTGGCGAACTCCGGCAGCGTGAACTTGCAGGTATCGTACTTGTTGTGGATCAGCAGCGTGCGCGGCAGCAAGCTCGGGGAGCCTAGCCTCGCCTGCGCCTCGCGATACATGCCCGACACGATGACGAGACCATTCACCTTGGCGCCTGCCGCCAGCGCTGCGGCGACGTCGATCGCGCCACGGCTCATGCCGACCAGCACCACCTTGCGGCCCTTGGCTGCTTCAGCCTGCGAAATCGATGCCGCCTCGCTCGACGACGTGGTGATCACGGTGGAGATGCCCTTGCCTCCGATGCGGTCCTTGTTGCGCACCAGAAAATCGTTCGGTACGGCGCCGGCCGATCCCGGCATCAGAATGGCGATTTTGCTCTGGGCGAAAGCGCCGCTGGTGAACATGGCGGAGATCGCAAAGGCGAGGACGACAACAATCTTTTTCATGGCAATGCCTTTTGAAATGCAGCTTCTTGAAATGCAGCTTCGGAAAATCAGCAGGCTCACAAGCCTGTCGCGCAAAACTCGAACTGTCCATGAATTTGAAGCAAAACAACGTCGTCCATCAAGTGGCCCAACGCCGCAGCCGGCCGGCCGGTGCACCATGAGACGCAAATGAAAATGCCCGGAACGCTTGGCGTTCCGGGCACGGAAGCAATATGAAAGGCCGTCAGACGCCAACGGCCTTGCGCTTTGATTATTCGATAATCGAAGCGACGACGCCTGCGCCGACCACAAGTGCGATGTTTCGCACTTGTGCATTTTTCAACGCCGTCGGGCGCTAACGGCGCTCCGCTTCGATTATTCGATAATCGAAGCGACGACGCCTGCGCCGACGGTGCGTCCGCCTTCGCGGATGGCGAAGCGCAGCTTCTCTTCCATCGCGATCGGCACGATCAGGTGCACTTCCATCGCGATGTTGTCGCCCGGCATCACCATCTCGGTGCCTTCCGGCAGGTGAACCACGCCCGTCACGTCGGTGGTGCGGAAGTAGAACTGCGGACGGTAGTTGGTGAAGAATGGCGTGTGACGGCCACCCTCTTCCTTGGTCAGGATGTAGGCTTCCGCCTTGAACTTGGTGTGCGGCTTCACCGAGCCCGGCTTGCACAGCACCTGGCCGCGCTCGACGTCCTCGCGCTTGGTGCCGCGCAGCAGCGCGCCGATGTTGTCGCCCGCCTGGCCCTGATCCAGGAGCTTGCGGAA
>JAFKKN010000002.1 GCA_017305535.1 Hyphomicrobiales bacterium
TTGTTCCGAACCAAAAGGTACGTTCCCACGCGTTACTCACCCGTCTGCCACTGACGTATTGCTACGCCCGTTCGACTTGCATGTGTTAAGCCTGCCGCCAGCGTTCGCTCTGAGCCAGGATCAAACTCTCAAGTTGGACTTGAAACTTTAAACCGGCTGATCACAACGTTTGACGAGGTCCCACCATTTGTTAGCCGAAGCCAACATGCTGTCTGCGATTCACATCGCGGACAACGATGGTGTAACCTTTGAAACGTGTACCGCCGAAGTCTTTCGTCCGGTCTCAATGCTCGAAAGCCGAAGCCTTCTTACAATCGAGACCCGCAAGGACTCCGCCGTCCACGTTTCTCTTTCTTCATCTTCACTTGTCAAACAGCCCGGGGCGGGAGCCCCTCTCCTGTGACCAGGAGGTTCGAAGTTTCACCCGACGCCGAATGACAACCGATAACTCTCGGTTGCTGATTCACTCATCTAAGTGAGGGACTTCAAAGGCGCGGCTGGATGCCTTGACCCGGGGGTCAAAGCGTCGCCGCGCTCAGTGGCCGGGTTATAGGCCCTCCCAATCGGGGTTGTCAACGCCCTTCGTCAAGAAATCGTCACGCAGTGCAAAAAACTTCAAACCCCCTATAAAACAAGGCTTTTTCGGCCCTGCGCCGTACTTGAGCCACATTCCTGCGACGTTCTGGATGAAGAAAATTTTGAATCGCCGGGGCGAAAACGACATCCCGGCGCGACGAAACTCCGGGGACCGGCGATCATTATCGGGTGTTGCGCCGTATCACCCTGTCTGCACGACCAAGAACCTTGACCATACGCCCCGGGCACGATGCCGGACTCCGCGAGCGGTTCCGGATCGCATCATGCCCAGGCGATTGAAATTGATCGCGTTTACGATCTTGGATCGGGTCGATCCGAAATCGTCGAGATCTTGGATGACCACAGGAGACACCGACACCATTGACGTTGCCTGCGCGGATCAGCACTTTGACCCGCGATGCTTCGGACCTTGGCGCGGCCAGTGATGCAATGCGGATGGTAACGGGATCTCGGGGGACCACGGATTGAGCCAGAAGACGCCACGCGGAGCCTTTTCAGGGCGAGGAGCCGGGGTCATCGACCTCGGCCACGAGCCGCCGCTGTCGGTCGATGGCTCGGAAGCGGCCGTCATCGATCGCCGCCGGATTTCCGTGCAATGGTTCAGCGGGACCATTCTCACCGGCCTGTGCGGCGCGGCCTTGATCGGCGGCGCCGTTTTTGCGTCGCTTGATGGCGAGATGACCTTTGCCAAGGTTCCAGAGCGCGCCGAGGCAACGCTGCGTGGGGCCTTCGGCGCCAACGATCGCCTCGCGACACTGCACAAGAGTGACCGCCTGCCGCCGCCGAGCGATACCAGCACCGCACGCACCGTGATCCGCGTTTCCACCGCCACGCAGGTCGGCAACCGCGAGGTGATGCGGGTGCGTCCCTACGTTCGCATCGCCGGCAACCTGGCGCTGTCGACCAGCGACCTCAGCAGCAAAATTCCGGCATTTAACGCCCAACGCCTGCTCACCGACGTCGGCTCGGCGCCGACGGCCGCCGAGGACGTCCAGAATGCCGCCGAGCCCGATGCCGAGGTTTCGTTCGTCACGCGCGATCTCGGCACCGTGCTGCCGCGCGCCAAGATCAGCGCCAGCGTCGCTATCGAAGAGGTGCTGATGCGGGTCCGCGATGCCTCGAGCTGGCGCAATCAAAGCGGCGTCCGTTACACGATGGCGAGCGCGACGCCCGATGCCGCCGCACCCGCCGACATGAAAATGGCCTATGCCGCTGAAGGCGGCGCCGCCGATCCCTATGCCGGCTTTGAAGCCCGCATCGTCCCCGAAAACGTGACGCTGCTGCCGAAAACCAAGGATCAGGTCACCGGCGGCAACGCCGTCAACGAACGGGTTCATGTCGTCAGGAAAGGCGACACTGTCGCCTCGATATTGGTCGACCAAGGCGCCACCCCGGAAGAAGCCCGCGCCATCGCCGCGACGCTGGGCCCGCGCGGCCGCGACGGCGGCCTGCGCGAAGGCCAGAAGCTCCGCATCTTGATGGAGCCCGCGGGACCCGGCAAACGCCTGCAACCCTATCGCGTCATCGTCGCCAGCGATTCCTCGATCGAGGCTGTTGTCGCGCTGTCGGATCTCGGCCGCTACGTTCCGGTCGACACGCAGAGCTTCAACACCGCGACCACGACCACCGACACCAGCGACGACGAAGATGAGGACGACGGCAGCGGCGTGCGGCTGTACCAGAGCATTTACGAGACCGCGCTGCGCTACAAGGTGCCGACCTCGGTCATCGAGGACATGATCCGCATCTACTCCTACGACGTCGATTTCCAGCGTCGTGCCCAGGCCGGCGATTCGTTCGAAGTGTTTTACGCCAGCGACGACGAGACCACGCCGACGATCGAACCCGACGACGTGCTCTACGCGTCCCTCACGGTCGGCGGCGAAACCAAGAAATACTATCGCTTCCAGACCGCCGACGACGGCGTCGTCGACTACTACGACGAGAGCGGCAAGAGCGCGAAGAAATTCCTGGTCCGCAAACCCGTCAACAACGCCATCATGCGCTCCGGCTTCGGCGCGCGGCGCCATCCGATCCTCGGCTACACCAAGATGCACACCGGCATCGACTGGGCCACCGCCTACGGCACACCGATCTTCGCCTCCGGCAACGGCATCGTCGAAAAGGTCGGCTGGGAAGGCGGCTATGGCAAGTACATCCGCCTCAAGCACAACAACGGCTACGAGACCGCCTACGGCCACATGTCGGCCTATGCCAAGGGCATCGAGCCCGGCAAACGCGTGCGTCAAGGTCAGGTGATCGGTTTCGTCGGCTCCACCGGACAATCCACCGGTGCGCATGTGCACTACGAAATTCTGGTCAACGGCCGCTTTGTCGATCCCATGCGTATCCGCCTGCCGCGCGGCCGTTCACTCGAAGGCGCGCAGATGGCATCGTTCGAAAAGGAACGCAGCCGGATCGATGGGCTGATGGCCAGCCGCGCCGCGCCGCGCGTCTCGGAAAACGTGACAGCCCAGCCGGTCAGTCTGATGGGCCGGAATCAGGCTTCGGCGTCACCACCACGGCAGGCCAGCAACCGCTAACGCTTCCAGTTACGCCACCGCCGGCTCGACGAAAAGCAGAACAATCCCGATCGCGGTCAGACCGAACGCAACCGCGGCAAGCGGCAGCAGCATGTTGATCGCTGCGTCCTTGCTATGGAGCCGAGCACCCCACACGTCCATGTCGCCGCTTCCCCAATCTCGCAGCGACACCGCATCTCGCCTGTCGTCCTTGGATCGACCGTACTTCCACCACTGACGCCACAAAATCAAAGGTATTCCCAAGGCCATCAGCAGCAGAATGCTGATGAACGTGAGCGCCAGTCCGATGTAGCCGCGATGGTCGAACAGGATCCAAGCTGATACTGCGAACCAGACCGCAAGTCCGCCGGCCACACGATAGATCAGGGGATGGAATTGATCGCGGTGTACACGATTGTGGTTGGATGGGATGACTTGATTGCTCATTGACGTTTCTCGCACATCGCCTCCGCCTCTAGGAACAAACCGCGGTCGCCGCCGCGGTTCCATTACATTTTCCTTCAGGCACGGCATCACATCCCACGCCTTGTCCACGCATCGTTCGGCAGAACGCAAAAAGCGGCCGGGGCTGAGCCCGGCCGCCTTACGTTCAAACCGATGCAGGGGGCGTCAGTTGATCGCGAGTTTTCCTGTCGGCAGATCGGGGTAATCGTCCTCGATCTCGGGCTTCGCGAGCTTCCCGTTGAAGGTCAGCCCGCCCTTGCCGGCGGCGATCTTGACGTGATCGCCGTCGCGCACGTTGCCGGCGAGAATCATCTCGGCGAGCGGGTCCTGCACGCTGCGCTGGATCACCCGCTTCAACGGGCGCGCACCGTAAGCCGGATCCCAGCCCTTCTCCGCCAGCCAGTCGCGCCCCGAAGCACTCAGATCGAGCGTGATCTTGCGATCTTCCAGGAGCTTTTGCAGGCGGCCGAACTGGATCGCCACGATCGAGCCCATCTCGCTCCGCTGCAAGCGGTGGAACAGGATGATCTCGTCGATGCGGTTAAGGAACTCGGGGCGGAAGTGCTTCCGCACCATGTTCATCACCTGCCCACGCACCGCGTTGGTGTCCTCGCCCTCCGGCTGGTTGACCAGAAACTCCGAGCCGAGGTTCGAGGTCATGATGATCAGCGTGTTGCGGAAGTCGACCGTGCGGCCCTGACCGTCAGTCAGGCGGCCGTCGTCGAGCACCTGCAACAGCACGTTGAACACGTCCGGATGCGCTTTCTCGATCTCGTCGAACAACACCACCTGATAGGGCCGCCGCCGCACCGCTTCGGTCAGCGCACCGCCCTCGTCGTAACCGACATAGCCCGGAGGCGCGCCGATCAGCCGCGACACCGAGTGCTTCTCCATGAACTCCGACATGTCGATACGCACCATCGCGGTCTCGTCGTCGAACAGATAGGCCGCCAACGCCTTGGTCAGCTCGGTCTTGCCGACGCCGGTGGGCCCTAAGAACATGAACGAGCCCATCGGCCGGTTCGGGTCCTGCAAGCCCGCGCGCGCGCGACGCACCGCGGTCGAGACCGCGCGCACCGCTTCCGCCTGGCCGATGACACGCTCGCCAAGGCTCTGCTCCATGCGCAGCAGCTTTTCCTTCTCGCCCTCGAGCATCTTGTCGACCGGCACGCCGGTCCAGCGCGACACCACCTGCGCGACGTTGTCGGCGGTGACGGTTTCTTCCATCATCGTCGAGCTTTCGCTCGCCTCGATGTCGGCCAGCCGCTTCTCCAGTTCGGGAATCCGGCCGTAGGCCAGTTCGCCTGCCTTCTGGTATTCGCCACGACGCTGCGCGTTGGCGAGATCGCTCCGCGCCTGATCCAGCTCGCTCTTGAGCTTGGCGGCATCGGACAGTTTGCCCTTCTCCGCGTTCCAGCGCGAGGTCAGATCCGCCGACTTCTTCTCGAGGTCGGCGAGTTCCTTCTCCAGATTTTCGAGGCGCGTCTTGGAGCCGGCATCGTGCTCCTTCTTCAGCGCCTCCTGCTCGATCTTCAGCCGCACCACTTCGCGGTCGATGTTGTCGAGTTCTTCCGGTTTGGAATCGACCTGCATCTTCAGTCGCGCCGCGGCTTCGTCGACGAGGTCGATGGCCTTGTCAGGCAGGAAGCGGTCGGTGATGTAGCGGTTCGACAAAGTCGTCGCCGCGACCAGCGCCGAGTCGGCGATGCGAACGCCGTGGTGCTGCTCGTACTTGTCCTTGAGACCGCGCAGGATCGAGATCGTGTCCTCGACCGTTGGCTCGGCCACGAACACCGGCTGGAAGCGCCGCGCCAGGGCGGCATCCTTCTCGACGTGCTTGCGATACTCGTCCAGCGTGGTGGCGCCGATGCAATGCAGCTCGCCGCGCGCCAGCGCCGGCTTCAAGAGGTTCGACGCGTCCATCGCGCCGTCGGCCTTGCCGGCGCCGATCAGCGTGTGCATCTCGTCGATGAACAGGATGATGCCGCCTTCCGCCGCCGTCACTTCCGACAGTACCGCCTTCAACCGCTCCTCGAACTCGCCGCGATATTTCGCACCAGCGATCAGCGCGCCCATGTCGAGCGACAGGAGCTTCTTGTCCTTCAGGCTTTCCGGCACGTCGCCGTTGAGGATGCGCAACGCCAATCCTTCGACGATGGCGGTCTTGCCGACGCCGGGCTCGCCGATCAGCACGGGATTGTTTTTGGTCCGCCGCGACAGCACTTGAATGGTGCGGCGGATCTCCTCGTCGCGGCCGATCACCGGGTCGAGCTTGCCGTCGCGTGCCGCCTGCGTCAGGTCGCGGGCGTATTTCTTCAGCGCATCATAAGCGTTTTCAGCGGTCGCCGAATCCGCGGTGCGGCCCTTGCGCAGCGCATTGATCGCCGCGTTGAGGTTCTGCGCGGTAACGCCGCCCTTAGCCAGAATCTTGCCGGCCTCGCTGTCCTTGTCGAGCGCGAGCGCGAGCAGCAGCCGCTCGACGGTGACGAAGCTGTCGCCAGCCTTCTCACCGGCCTGCTCCGCCGCCTCGAAAGCGCGCGCCGTCGCCGGTGCCAGATAGATCTGGCCCGCGCCGCCGCCCGATACCTTCGGCAGCTTGTTCAGTTCGGCTTCGGTCGCCTTCAGGATGGCGCGCGAATTGCCGCCGGCACGGTCGATCAGACCGCCCGCCAGACCTTCGCTGTCATCCAGCAGTACTTTCAGGATATGCAGCGGCGAGAATTGTTGATGGCCCTCGCGCACGGCCAGAGATTGCGCCGACTGGATAAAGCCGCGCACACGTTCGGTATATTTTTCAACGTTCATCGATGATGGTCCCTCAGCCTGCCGGTCCGCCCCGAAGGCACGCAACCAGCATCTTCATTGGGTTCCACACGCCGCGCTGACGTTCCTCAGCCAGCGTGCGGTCTCGTCGCCGCCCTTTCGGGAAGGAGCGGCTTGACCCAAATGTGGGAACCGGCCGCCGCGAAAGGAAGAGGCGACGGCCGGAATTTCATCGATGGAAATGCAGAGCCGAACTCAGTTCGGCAGCACGTAGGCGTAGACCCGGCCGCGCGGATAAACCGCCTCCGCGACCTTGCGGCCGTGATTGCCGGACACGATGATCGGGTTGCCCTTGGCGTCGACGCCGCTGACCACGCCGACATGGCCCCCGCGACGGCCGCGCGACATCACCGCGATGGCGCCGACCTGCGGACCCGACACGCGATGTCCGTAGCTGGCGAACGAGCTCGCCATGTCCGAGCCGGTGCCACGATGCCCGGTCTTTTGCAGAACCATGTTCATGAAGCGCGCGCACCACAGGCTGGCGCGTCCGGTCGGGTTGCCGCCGATGAAGCGACGCGCTTCGGCCACGAGGCTGGAGCCACCGCTAAAACCGCCGACGCTGTCCGGCGTTTCGGTCGTTGCCTTGGCCTGCGTCCGGCCGACCCGGCGCAACTGCTGCGCATGACGATCCCAATCGGACGTCTCCATAGCTTCGCTCCGACGGTGCGAACCATGACGACGATAGCGAACGCGATGTCGCTTGCCGTGATGAGCGCGGTGATACTGATGATGACCATGGGCGTGATGACGAGCACCATGGTGATGAGACGGCCTCGCAGAGGCCGGTGAGGAAGCAAACGCAACGATTGCCAAAGAACTCAACACAAAAACCGCGAATCGAACTGCCCGATTCAACGCACGCAACTGAACCATCCAAGGATTCCTTCAGACCCCCAAGTGTTACCGGACCGTGGATCGGTCCGGCGTCCGTGGCGTAAAGCAATTGCGATATGGCGAGAAAAAGGCGCGTGGGACGCGAGTTTCTTCGATTCCGCGCTGAATCGGGGCCAATTTGATGCGAATTCCCCTTGCGAACTTCATGTTCATGGCAGCTTTGCACTGAGTGCAGGGCGAGTTAACGCAAGGGGTCGCGTAATCTGCGAGTTCTTAACAACGCGCAAGCAGGGATTTTTCGCAATGCCTTACGCGACGAGCAGCGACGGTGTCCGCCTTCATTACGACGATGTCGGGCACGGCACACCGATCCTGTTTGTGCACGAATTCGCCGCCGACGGCGCGAGCTGGGAGCCGCAGATGCGCTACTTCTCGCGCGGCCATCGCTGCATCGCTTATTCGGCGCGCGGCTATACGCCGTCCGATATTCCCGGCAACGATGCATCGTATGGCTGGGAGCATTTTCGCGACGACACGCTCGCGGTGCTCGATCATCTGCAAATCCGCGCGGCGCATTTCGTCGGCCTGTCGATGGGCGCGTACTCATCATTGCAAGCCGCGCTGAAAGCGCCGGAGCGCGTGCTGTCATTGACGTTGGCCGGCGCGGGAAGCGGCTTTGAGGCTTCGCGGCTGCACGGCTTTCGCGATCAATGCAGAGCGGACGCCGATCGCTTCGCGCAAGAAGGCGGCGCAACGCTGGCGCAACTCGCCGGCATGACGCCGGGACGGATTCCCTTTCTGGTGAAGGACCCACGCGGCTTTCAGGAGTTTTACGATGCGCTGGCGCGACATGACGCGAAAGGCTCGGCCTTCACCATGCGCAATTTCCAGGGTGGCCGACCGCCGCTGTCGGACTTCGTTGCGCAATTGAAGCAGCTGACCACGCCGACGCTGATTATCGTCGGCGACGAAGACGACGCCTGCATCGAATCGAGCCTGTTCCTGAAGCAGCATATCGCGGCCTCCGGCCTCGCGATGTTTCCGAAGACCGGGCACGTGCTCAACCACGAGGAGCCGGCGCGGTTCAACGAAACAGTCGAACGCTTCCTTGCGCTTGTCGAAGCTGGCCGTTGGAACCCGCGTGATCCGCGTTCGGTGCGGGCCTAGCCGTCATTGTGAGCGAAGCGAAGCAATCCAGAAGCCAAAAAGTAAGGACTGGATTGCTTCGGAGCTCATGCTCCTCGCAATGACGATAGGTAACTACCGTTCCTTGCCGCGACGGCTGAGCACGAACACGCCCTGCTCGCCGAACAGGTTCCAGAACCACCACGGCGCGTTGAGGCGCAGCGGGCGGCCGTAAAGGTCGAGTGCCACCGCCCGCTCCATCTTGACGTTGATCTCGTCGCAGAGCTGGACGAAATCCTTGATGGTGCAGAAGTGGATGTTCGGCGTCTCGTACCATGTCGCCGGCAGATTGTCGGTGCGCGGCATGTGCCCGCCGACCAGCAATTGCAGCCGCATCTTCCAGTAGCCAAAGTTCGGAAACGAAACGATGGCGCGATGACCGATGCGCAGCAGATTTTCCAGTACCGCCCTCGGTTGCCGCGTCGCCTGCAAGGTCTGCGACAGGATCACGTAGTCGAACGCATCGTCCGGATAGGCGTCGAGGTCGGTGTCGGCGTCGCCCTGCACCACCGCGAGCCCCTTGGCGACGCACTTGTTGACGCCCTCCCGCGACAATTCGATGCCGCGCCCGTCGACGCCGCGCCGCTCCAGCAGTTGCAAGAGGTCGCCGTCGCCGCAACCGACATCGAGCACACGCGAACCGGACGGAACCATCTCCGCGACCAGCAGATGATCGCCGCGATGATCCGCCGGATTGAAAGGCGCCGCGCCGTTGAGCGGCAGTGTCGGTTGCTGGATCGTCATGTCAGGTGCCGGATGAGGTCAGGCCGCGCGCGGCAGCGGCCGATTGCAGGAAGGCGCGCGCGATATCGATGAATTCCGGCACGTCGAGCAGGAAGGCATCGTGGCCCTTGTCGGTCTCGATCTCCGCGAACGACACCCGCGCGCCGCCGGCATTGAGCGCGTGCACGATGGCGCGCGATTCCGCGGTCGGGAACAACCAGTCGCTGGTGAACGACACCACGCAGAACCGCGTCCTGGTGCCGCGAAACGCTTTCGCCAGCACGCCGTCATGATCGGCGGCGATGTCGAAATAGTCCATCGCCCGCGTCAGGTAGAGATAGCTGTTGGCGTCGAAGCGCTCGACGAAGGACGAGCCCTGATGCCGCAGATAGCTCTCGACCTGGAAATCCGCATCGAACGAGAATGTCGGCAGGTCGCGATCCTGCATGCGGCGGCCGAACTTGCGATGCAGCGCCGCGTCCGAAAGATACGTGATGTGCGCCGCCATCCGCGCCACGCCGAGGCCGCGATGCGGATGGGTGCCGCGCTCGAAGTAGCGGCCCTGCTGCCAGTCGGGATCGGCCATCACGGCCTGCCGTCCCAACTCGTGAAACGCGATGTTCTGCGCCGAATGCCGCGTCGCGCAGGCGATCGGCAACGCCGAGAACACCCGCTGCGGATAGGCGACGCACCATTGCAGCACCTGCATCCCACCCATCGAACCGCCGACCACCGCGAACAGCGTGTCGATGCCGAGACGATCGAGCAGCATCGCCTGCGCCCGCACCATGTCGGGGATGGTGACGATGGGGAAATCCAGCCCCCACGGCTTACCGGTGTCCGGATTGGTCGAGGCCGGGCCGGTCGAGCCCATGCAGCCGCCGATCACATTGGGGCAGATCACGAAAAAACGGTCGGTATCGATCGGCTGGCCGGGGCCGATCATCGCCAGCCACCCGCCCGGCTTGCCGGTGACCGGGTGCACATTGGCCATGTGCTGGTCCATCGTCAGCGCATGGCAGACCAGAATGGCATTGGAGCGCTCGGCGTTGAGCGTGCCGTAGGTCTGATATGCGATCTGGAACGGCGCCAGATCGACGCCGCAGTCGAGACTGAGCGGCTGGTCCTTGCCGAACAGCGCCACCAGCGAGGATGGATGATCCACCTCGCGTTCCTGCGGCTGCAGCGTCTGGCCGTTGACTAACTCTGCGTTTACCATCGTGACACGGCCCCCGAGAGGGCCTCCCAATCACCCGGCGTCAGGCATAAAAAAACCGGCCTGAACAAACGGTTCGGCCGGGATCGCATCTGTCCCCGGCCTGTTTAGCGAGTTGTTTAACGTGGCTGCAAGCCGGCCGGCTCAAATGACCACGATGTGCTTCAACAGCTAATCCCAAGCCGGAGCCCCGTCAAGACGGCCCTGCATTCCGCGCCAGGCAGATACAGGCCATAAGCACGCCCTAACATGATGTTTTCTTTGCTTTCGGGCGGCGTCCTGCCTATCAATGCCCCCATCCATCATCCCTTCCGCACGCCGAAAGCCGCCGCAGGTCGATCCATGTCCCAGCCGCCCCCCGCTCCGCCATCGTTGCAGGAACTGCGTCAGGAGATCGACTCAATCGACGAGCAGGTCCACCGGCTGCTGATGCAGCGAAGCGACATTATCGACCGCCTGATCTCGGTGAAGAAAACCCAGGAGGTCGGCTCGGCATTCCGCCCGGCCCGCGAGGCCGACATGATGCGCCGGCTGGTGGAGCGCCATCGCGGCATCCTGCCGCTCGACACCGTGGAAGGCATCTGGCGCGTCATCATCGCCACTTTCACCTACGTGCAGGCGCCGTTCTCAATGCATGCCGATCTCTCCACCGGCGAATCCGCGATGCGGGATTCGGCGCGGTTTCACTTCGGCTTCACCGTGCCGTTCGTGGCACATTTCAACCCGATGGCCGCCGTCGAGGCGGTGGCGAAGTCCAAGGGCGATCTGGCGCTGGTGTCGGCCACGGCCAGCCGGCTGCCGTGGTGGCTCGAACTCGAGGCCGAGGGCGCGCCGAAGATCATCGCCCGGCTGCCTTTCGTCGAGCGCGCCGACCATCCCGCCGCGCTACCGGTGTTCGTGGTCTCGCGCGTCGCCGACAGCGCCATGGTCACCGAGGTCGAGATGTGGAGCATCCGCGTCTCCGGCTGGAATGCCGAAACCGCGCGCGCCGTCGCCTCGCTGGCGGAAATCGCCGCTGTCCCCGACTCGGCCTTTGACGGCGCGGCGCTGCTGGTGTCGGTGCAAGGGGCCGGCAATCTCGACAAGATCACCTCGGCGCTGGTCGCCGCCGGCGCCACCGTCCGCTCGACCGCTCTCGTCGGCAGCCACGCGACGCGCTATACGGTCACCACCAACGATGCGGCGCGGAAATAACCGCGCCAACCCCTCCGGAGTTCAAGATGTCTGGTCCCGTGCCGAATCCCGGCATTCTCGATATTGCGCCCTACACGCCCGGCAAGAGCCCAGTGCAGAAGCCGGGGCAGAAGGTTTTCAAGCTGTCGGCGAATGAGACGCCGCACGGCCCCTCGCCGCGCGCCAAGGAAGCCTATGCCGCGGCCATCGAGCATCTCGAGGACTATCCGGAGGGCACCTCGCGGGTGCTGCGCGAGGCGATCGGCCGCGCCTACGGCCTCGATCCCAACCGCATCATCTGCGGCGCCGGCTCGGACGAAATCCTCAACCTGATGGCGCACACCTATCTGAAGCCCGGCGACGAGGCGATCTCGACCACGCACGGCTTTCTGGTCTACCCGATCGCCACCATGGCGAACGGCGCGGTCAATATCGTCGCGCCGGAGACCAACTTCACCGCCGACGTTGACGCGATTCTCGCGCGCGTGACGCCGCGCACCAAGCTGGTGTGGCTCGCCAACCCGAACAATCCGACCGGGACCTACATCCCGTTCGACGAGGTGAAGCGCCTCCGCGCCGGCCTGCCGCCGCATGTCGTGCTGGTGCTGGACGCCGCCTATTCGGATTTCGTCTCGCGCAACGACTACGAGATCGGCATCGAACTGGTGGCGACCACCGACAATACGGTGATGACGCACACCTTCTCGAAGATCCACGGCCTTGCCGCGCTGCGCATCGGCTGGATGTTCGGCCCGAGCAACATCGTCGATGCGGTCAATCGCATTCGTGGCCCGTTCAACGTCTCGACACCGGCGATGCGGGCGGCTGTGGCGGCGATCGAGGACACCGCGCACATCCGGATGTCGCGCGAGCACAACGAGCACTGGCGCAACTGGCTGACCGAGGAAGTCGGCAAGCTCGGCCTCGCCGTGACGCCGAGCGTGACCAACTTCGTGCTGATCCACTTCCCGACGACCAAAGGCAAGACCTCGGCGGAGGCCGACGCCTTCCTTACCGAGCGCGGCCTGGTGCTGCGCGCGCTGAACAATTACGGCCTGCCCAACGCGCTGCGGATGACCATCGGCACCGAGGAGGCCAACCGCCTCGTCGTCGAGGGCTTGCGTGATTTCATGGCCCGCCCGTGAGTCACGCTCCGCTTTTCCCGCGCGTCGCGCTGATCGGCTTTGGCCTGATCGGCGGCTCGATCGCGCGCGGCGCCAAGGCGCAAGGCCTCGCCGGCGAGATCGTCGCGACCGCGCGCTCGCCGGAGACACGCGCCCGCGTCAAGGAACTCGGCATCGTCGATCGTGTCGTCGACACCAACGCCGAAGCCGTGAAGGACGCCGATCTCGTCATCCTCAGCATTCCGGTCGGCGCCTGCGGCCCGGTCGCCGAAGAAATCGCCCCGCATCTCAAGCCGGGCGCGATCGTCTCCGACGTCGGCTCGGTCAAGAGCGCGGTGGTGCGCGACATGGCACCGTATCTGCCGGACACCGTGCATTTCGTGCCCGCGCATCCGGTGGCCGGCACAGAGAATTCCGGTCCGGATTCCGGCTTCGCCGAACTGTTCAACAACCGCTGGTGCATCCTGACGCCGCCGGCAGGCACCGATACGGCAGCAGTCGAGAAGCTCGCGGAATTCTGGCGCGCGCTCGGCGCCAACGTCGAAACCATGACGCCGGAGCATCACGACCTGGTGCTGGCGGTGACCAGTCATCTGCCGCATCTGATCGCCTACACCATCGTCTCGACGGCGGAAGAACTGGAGGGCGTGACGCGCTCCGAAGTGCTGAAATTCTCAGCCGGCGGATTCCGCGATTTCACCCGCATCGCGGCGTCCGACCCGACGATGTGGCGCGACGTATTCCTCAACAACAAGGATGCGGTGCTGGAAATGCTGGGTGAGTTTCAGGAAGACCTGTCGAAATTGACCCGCGCGATCCGGCGCGGCGACGGCGAAGCGCTGTTCGATCACTTCACCCGCACCCGCGCCATCCGGCGCGGCATCGTCAATATCGGTCAGGACGAAGCCGCCGCCGACTTCGGCCGCCGCCCCGCCAAGAAACCAACAACCTGAACGCAACCTGCAATCACGCGCCCGCGTATTGCGCGGACGCGCGAAGCCCGATTGAATGTGAGCCACTAGAGTCTTTTTGACGCGTTTTCTTCACGCGAACCGGTACCCACTTCGCTCGAAAACGCTATGGAGGAGAAAAACGAATGACCATTCAAGTTGGCGACCGCCTGCCCGAAGCCCAGTTTCGCGTGATGACCAGCGATGGTTTGCAGGTCAAGACCACCGATGACGTTTTCAAGGGCAAGAAGGTCGCGCTGTTCGCGGTGCCCGGGGCCTATACCGGCACCTGCCACAAGATGCACATGCCGAGCATTTTCCTCAACGCCTATGCGATGAAGGACAAGGGCGTCGACACCATCGCGGTGGTATCGGTCAACGACGCCTTCGTGATGAGCGCATGGAAGCGCGACACCGACCAGCGCGACGAAGCGACTTTCCTCGCCGACGGCAACGCCGACTTCGCCAAGGCCATCGGCATGGAGCTGGACGCCTCCGGCAACGGCCTCGGCATCCGCTCCAAGCGCTACTCGATGCTGGTCGAGGACGGCGTGGTGAAGAAGCTCAACCTCGAGCCGAATCCCGGCAAGGTCGAAGTTTCGGGCGGCGACACGCTGCTCGGGCAATTGTGAGACGCGTGCTGAATTAGAAAAGCCGTCATTGCGAGCGAAGCGAAGCAATCCAGCCTTTTTCAAGAAACTGGATTGCGTCGTCGCTTCGCTCCTCGTAATGACGTCGATAATACGAAAGTAGTTACTCCCGACTACAACCGCGCCTTCAGTGCGGTCCGCGCCGCGTCGTATTCGGCTCGTGTCTGATTCACCAATTCCGCAACGCTCACCACCGCATCGACACCGGACACGCTGTGGCCCGCGCTCCAGACGTCGCGCCAGCGTGTCGGTTGCTTCTCCCGACTTTCGATACTGATGTCCTTGCCGATATCGATAGTGCCGCGCGCCGGCAAATTGTCGGGGTCGAGACCGGCGGCGAGGATGGATGGCTTCAGCATGTTGGTCTCGAGCCCGGTGAAGGCACGCGTCAGCAACACGTCGTCCGCGCCCGCCTTTACCAGCATCTCGCGATAGGCCGGCTTCGCGAGACTTTCCTTTGTCGCGATGAATTTCGTGCCCATGTAGGCGAGATCGCAGCCCATCGCCTGCGCCGCCAATAATGCCGCACCATCGGAGACGCCGCCTGACAACACGATCGGCCCGTCGAAAAACCCGCGCACCGCGCGCACGAAAGCCAGCGGATTGAGCCAGCCGGTCTGGCCGCCTGCGCCCGCTGTCAGCAACACCAGCCCATCCGCGCCGGCCGCCACCGCGCGTTCGGCATGACGGATGGTCGCGACGTCAGCAAGCACAAGAGCGCCCGCGTCGTGCAGCGGCCCAACGACCGAGGCCGGAGAGCCGACCGAGGTGATGACAACCTCCGGCTTGTGACGCAGCAGCACCGCGAGATCGTCGTTCAGGCGGACATTCGAATGATGGACGATGAGATTGGCGCACCACGGCGCGACCGGATCGCCGTTTTGCTCGGCTATCTTCGCCAGGCGCGTTTCGATTTCAGTGAGCCAGTGTTCAAGCTCGTTGGACGTGCGGCAATTCACCGTCGGAAACGCGCCGACAACGCCAGCCGCACAGGCCGCCGACACCAGGTCGACACCCGACACCAGAAACATCGGCGCGGCGATCAGCGGAAGAACGAGACGTTCCTGAAGAGTGTGCAGTGATGCTCCGGCCAATGTGTCGCTCCCGCTGGTGATTTGCGGGCACTCTAGCCTGACCGAAACAATGAAGGCGAGTGATCAGCCCGGTGTCTTGCCGCTCGGTGTCTGCTGCAAGCGCGCCATCGCGACGCCCTCGCGCGCGAGTTCGTCAGCGCGTTCGTTGTCGTCGTGGCCGGCGTGGCCCTTGACCCAGTGCCAGCGCACCTGATGCGGCTTCAGCGCGGCGTCGAGCCGCTGCCACAGGTCCATGTTCTTCACCGGCTTCTTGTCGGCGGTGCGCCAGCCGTTTTTCTTCCAGCCGTGAATCCAGCCGGTGATGCCCTGGCGGACATACTGGCTATCGGTGTGCAGATCAACGGAGCACGGCTTCTTCAGCGCTTCCAGCGCCGAGATCGCCGCCAGCAATTCCATGCGGTTGTTGGTGGTGTGCGGCTCGCCGCCCTTCAATTCCTTGCGCACGTCGCCGAATTGCAGGATCGCACCCCAACCGCCCGGCCCCGGATTACCGGAGCAGGCACCATCGGTATGGATCACCACGGCGGGAAGATCGCTCACGCGGGCGATCCGGAATGCGCGACGCCGTAGCCGGCGATGTCGTTCACCGACTGATGGAAGCGCAGCTTACGCACATATTCCAGCGGGTCCTTCGGTTTCACCAGCGCGCCCGGCGGCACGTTGAGGAAATCCACCAGCCGCGTCAGCAGGAAACGCAACGCCGCGCCGCGCGCCAACAGCGGCAGCGCCGCCTGCTCGACCTCGGAGAGCGGACGTTCCTTGCCATAGGCGCTGAGGAAGGCGCGCGCCTTGGTGACATTGAAGGAATGATCGGCTTCGAAGCACCAGGCGTTGAGGCAGATCGCGACGTCATAGGCAAGGATGTCGTTGCAGGCGAAATAGAAGTCAATCAGGCCGGACAGGTGCTCGCCGACGAACAACACGTTGTCGGGAAACAGATCGGCATGGATGATGCCGCGCGGCAGGTCGCCCGGCCAGCGCGCTTCGAGATAGTCGAGTTCGGCGGCAAGAAACGCCTTCAACCCATGCTGCACCGTGTCGGCGCGCGACGCCGCCTGATCGAACAGCGGCCGCCAGCCCTTCACTGACAGCGCGTTGGCCCGCGTCATCGGGAAATCGCGGCCCGCCAGATGCAGTTTCGCCAGCGCCTGACCGACGGCGGCGCAATGCGCCACGTTCGGCTTGCGCGGCCACACGCCTTCGAGGAAATCGATGATCGCGGCGGGACGCCCCGCCAGCACGCCGAGCGTAGTGCCGTCCCGCGTCTTCACCGGCTGCGGGCAGACGATGCCGTGCGCGGCGAGATGCCCCATCAAGCCGAGAAAGAACGGCAGGTCGCCCACCGCCACGCGCTTCTCGTACAGCGTGAGAAAGTAGGAGCCGGCAGTGGTGTGCAGCAGGAAGTTGGAGTTCTCGACGCCTTCGGCGATGCCCTTGTAGGACAGCAGTTCGCCGATGTCGTAGCTGGCGAGGAACGCCGCCAACTCCTCCGCAGCGACGTCCGTATAGACGGCCATGAAAACCTACTCGGCGGCGTCGGGACGCAGCGAGCGCGGCAGCGGGAAGAATTCGTTCTCCTCCGCGGCCGAAACCGTCTCCACGTTCAGTTCATAACGCTCGGCAAAGGCGTCCATGATCTCCTCGACGATCACCTCCGGCGCCGAGGCGCCCGCGGTGATGCCGACGCTCTTGACGCCTTCGAACTTGGCCCAGTCGAGATCGGAGGCGCGCTGCGCCAGCACCGCGATCGGGCAGCCTTCGCGCTCGGCCACTTCGCGCAGACGCTGCGAGTTCGACGAATTCGGCGCGCCGACCACGATCAGCGCATCGACCACCGGCGCCACTTTCTTCACCGCCAGCTGACGGTTGGTGGTGGCGTAGCAGATGTCTTCCTTGTGCGGCCCGTGGATGTTCGGGAAACGGCTCTTCAGCACCGCGACGATCTCGGCGGTGTCGTCGATCGACAGCGTCGTCTGGGTGACGAAGGCGAGATTGTTGGCGTCCTTCGGCGTGAACTGCTCGGCGTCCTCGGCGGTCTCGATCAGGGTCACCGCGCCAGCGGGCAACTGCCCCAGCGTGCCGACCACTTCCGGATGATGGGAATGGCCGATCAGCAGGATTTCATGGCCACGCTTGAAATGGATCGCCGCCTCGCGATGCACCTTCGTGACCAGCGGGCAGGTAGCGTCCAATGAGAAGAAATTCCGCGTTTCCGCCTCGGCCGGCACCGATTTCGGCACGCCATGGGCAGAAAACACCACCGGCGCCTCGGTATCCGGGATTTCCGCCAGTTCCTCGACGAAAATCGCGCCCTTGGCCCTCAGGCTATCCACCACATAGCGGTTGTGCACGATCTCGTGACGGACATAGACCGGCGCGCCATAGAGTTTGAGCGCCCGCTCCACCGTATCGATCGCCCGCACCACGCCGGCGCAGAAGCCGCGGGGCGAACAAAGCACGATTTTCAACTGCGGTTTGGCCTGCATGGAGCGATCCGGAACCTGTTCGCCCGGTTCAAGCGGGCGAAAACTGCATTTATGCGGAAATGGGACGCGACGTCTCGACGGCTGAGAAGTTAGCCGTAACGACTTTGGTGTAAGGACTTGGGACGACTTTGCGGCCCTGTCAAGGCCGTTCAGCAACCCATTGCGCCTTCCGGGTGAGGCGGATTATATAGCGGTTCAATCCCGTCATCCCCGATGACCACATTACTCCGCCTCCGGAACGAGGTGGGCGGAGCCCAAAGGAGATTTGCCATGAGCAATGCACCGCTGATGCCGAAGGCGACTGCCGTGTGGCTCGTCGATAACACCGCGCTGACGTTCGACCAGGTGGCGGATTTCACCAAGATGCACCCGCTGGAAGTGCGCGCCATCGCCGACGGCGACGCCGCCCAGGGCATCAAGGGTATGGACCCGATCTCCACGGGCCAGCTCACCCGCGACGAGATCGAGCGCGGCGAGAAGGACCCGAACTATCGCCTCAAGCTCAGCGAGAGCAAGGTGGTGCTGCCGCCGGCCGCCAAGAAGAAGGGCCCGCGCTACACCCCGGTATCGCGCCGCCACGAGCGCCCGAGCGCCATCCTCTGGCTGGTCCGCAACCATCCCGAGTTGAAAGACGCCCAGATCATGCGGCTGGTCGGCACCACCAAGACCACCATCGCCTCGATCCGCGACCGCACCCACTGGAACGCGCAGACGCTGACGCCGATGGACCCGGTGACGCTGGGCCTGTGCTCGCAAATCGAGCTGGACTTCGAGGTGCAGCGCGCGGCCAAGGAAAAGCCGGCCGATCAGGCTTACGGCGGCGCCACGCTGCTGCCGGCCTCGGAAACCACCCGCAAGGACGACGACGAGCCGTCCTCGGAGCGCCATCAGGACGATCTCAACGTCGATGCCGTGTTCGCCAAGCTGAAGACCATCGGCGGCAAGAAGCAGGACGACGACGAGGAGTAGTCGACGGCGTCATCCTGAGGTGCGCGCACTTGCGCGCCTCGACGGATCGCCATCGCCCTTCGAGGCTCGCTTCGGTCGCACCTCAGGGTGACGGCGTCGTCCTATTGCAGACACAACCGCGGCGGCTTCAAACCCGCCGCGTTTTTATTTGGCGGTGAGCCGCTACTGCCCGTTCAGCATCCGCTCCGCGAGATTCCGGTGGCTGCGCTCCAAGCGGTCGGTGGCACCGCCGCGTTGGGCGTCGCGATTCTTGCGGCAGGCGACATAGGCATCCGAACCCGGCGCGACGCCGTTGGCGCGGCAGACGGTGTCGTCGTCCGCTTGCGTCGCGGCGGCCGCTTCCGGCGCCTGATGCCGCTCGAAGCTGGAGCAGCCGGCGAGCGCGAGCCCCGTCAGCAGCAACATCACGGCGCGAACGCGGATCGGGGATCGGAAGACAGTGAGCATACAGGTTTCCGTCAGATCGAATGCGGGACCGCCGATGTGATCCCGCATTTCATCGAAAATGAGGCCGCACGACATCGGCGCATAGCCGCCGTGCGGACCCGAGCTTCTACACCCGCCCCTTCAGCGCGGCACCAATCTCGTCGAGCACCTTGGGGTCCTCGATGGTCGCGGGCACGGTCCATGGATCGCCATCGGCGATCTTGCGGATGGTGCCGCGCAGGATTTTTCCGGAGCGCGTCTTCGGCAGCCGCGCCACGGTGATCGCCAGTTTGAACGCCGCGACCGGCCCGAGCTTTTCGCGGACCAGCGCCACGATCTCCTTCTCGATCTCCGCCGGTGGCCGCGTCACGCCGGCTTTCAGCACGATCAGGCCGCAGGGAATTTCGCCCTTGATGGCGTCCTTGATACCGAGCACCGCGCATTCAGCAACATCCGGATGCGAGGCGAGGATTTCCTCCATACCGCCGGTGGAGAGCCGATGGCCCGCGACGTTGATGATGTCGTCGGTGCGCCCCATGACGAAGACATAGCCGTCCTCGTCCTTGTAGCCGGCGTCGGAGGTTTTGTAGTAGCCGGGAAACTCGTTGAAGTAGGCTTCCTTGCAGCGCTCGTCCTGCTGCCACAAGGTCGGCAGGCAACCCGGCGGCAGCGGCAGCTTGATGACGATCGAGCCCATGGTGCCGGCCGGCAACGGCTTCGCAGCTTCATCGACGACGTCAACCTGATAACCTGGCATCGGCACCGTCGGCGAGCCGTGCTTGACCGGCAATTGCCCGAGGCCGACCGGATTGCCGGCGATGCACCAGCCGGTTTCGGTCTGCCACCAGTGATCGATCACCGGCACGTTCAACTGCTTCTCGGCCCATTCGATGGTCGGCGGATCGGCGCGCTCGCCCGCGAGAAACAACGTGCGGAAATGCGAGAGATCGTATTTGCGGATGAACTCGCCGTTCGGATCGTCCTTCTTGATGGCGCGGAACGCGGTCGGCGCGGTGAAGAACGCCGCCGCCTTGTGCTGCGAGATGACGCGCCAGAACGCGCCGGCGTCCGGCGTGCCGACCGGCTTGCCCTCGTACATGATCGAGGTGTTGCCGTGAAACAGCGGCCCGTAAATGATGTAGCTGTGGCCGACCACCCAGCCGATGTCGGAGCCGCACCACCACACCTCGCCGGGCTTGACCCCGTAGAGATTGTACATCGACCAGTTGATGGCGACGAGATGGCCGCCGTTGTCGCGCACCACGCCCTTCGGCACGCCGGTGGTGCCGGACGTATAGAGGATATAGAGCGGATCGGTGGCCAGCACCGGCACGCAGGCGGCCTCCTTCTTCGCCGCCACCGCCTTGTCGCGCAATTCCTTCCAGTCATGATCGCGGCCGGCGATGAGATCGCAGGTCTGCTGCGGCCGTTGCAGGATGATGCAGGCCGGCACCTTGTGCGCGGCGAGCTTGATGGCGTCGTCGAGCAGCGGCTTGTAGGCGACGATGCGCCCGGGCTCGATGCCGCAGCTTGCCGAGATCACCAGTTTCGGCTGGGCGTCGTCGATACGGGTCGCCAGCTCCTTGGCGGCGAAACCACCGAACACCACCGAGTGCACCGCGCCGATGCGGGCGCAGGCCAGCATCGCCACCATCGCTTCCGGCACCAGCGGCATGTAGATGATGACGCGGTCGCCCTTGGTGACGCCGAAATCCTGCATCACCGCGGCGAAGGTTTTCACCTCGTGCAGCATCTGCGCGTAGGTGTAGGTGGTGACGCTGTTGGTCACCGGCGAATCGTGGATCAGCGCCAGTTGCTCGGCGCGGCCGTTCGCGACGTGGCGGTCCAGCGCGTTGTAGCAGGTGTTGACCACGGCGCCCGTAAACCAGCGGCCATAAAGCCCCATATTCGGATCGAACACCTTCTTGGCCGGCTCGATCCAGTCGATGGCGCGCGCGGCGTCAGCCCAAAAACCCTCGGGATCGCGCATCGAGCGCGCATAGACGTCGTGGTAACGGCTTTTATCTTGCATATTCATGGGCATACTCTCCCAACGGTCCGGTTCTTTGCGGCCGACCATGCGCGCTCAAACCGGCCGTTGCAAGTCGACCAAAGCAGCGTTTGGCGAGGACACGTCGGCAAGAATTGAGGGGAAGCCGTCAGCTCACCTTGAGCGTCAATCCGCCGTCCACCACCAGTTCGATGCCAGTGACGTAGCGCGATTCATCGGACGCAAGGAACAGCGCGGCATTGGCCACGTCCCAGCCCTCGCCCATGTGCCCCATGGGCACCTGCTCGTCGCGTCGCTTCCACATCGCCTCGACATCGCCCTTGGCGTAGCTCGCCGCAAGACCGGCGGAGTGTTCGACCATCGGCGTCTTCATCAGTCCGGGCAGCACCGCGTTGACGCGAATGTTCTTCGGCGCGAACTCCACCGCCGTGGTGCGGGTCATCTGGTTCATCGCCGCCTTGGTGGTGGCATAGGTGACATAGGAAATGCCGAGATGACGGATCGAGGCGATCGACGAGATGTTGATGATCGAGCCACCGCCTTGTTTAATCATCACCGGAATGACGTGCTTCATGGCGAGATAGGCGCTCTTGAGATTGACCGCGAACACGCGATCCCAGTCCTTCTCCTCGACCTCGACAACGCTGCCGACCTCGGCAATGCCGACATTATTATCGAGCACGTCGATGCGGCCATAGGCCTTCAGGCACGCGGCGACCATTGCCTTGATGTCGTCCTCGCGCGCCGCGTCCGCCGCGAACGCCTCGGCCTTGCCGCCTTCCCTCACAATGATGCTTGCGGTTTCCTCGGCGGCCTTCCCGTTGCGGTCGACGCAGAACACCTGCGCACCCTCGCGCGCGAAGGTCACCGCCGTCGCCTTACCGTTGCCCCAGCCCGGCCCGATCGATCCGGCACCGACGACGATAGCGGTTTTCCCCTGGAGCCTGCTCAACCGACCTCTCCCGAATTTATCTCGACGTGACATGCACTTGTCCCGCAATCACACGGCCGCGTCAAATTCTCCTGAGACCCGCCGCCGCGCCATCTGATAGACTGCCGGCATCATGCTTGCGCTCGAACTCGGCATCGTCACGGTCCTGATCGTCATCAACGGCCTGCTCGCGATGTCTGAACTCGCCATCGTTTCGTCCCGCCCATCTCGCCTCGCCGCGCTGGCGGAAAAGGGCGTGAGCGGATCGCGCCGGGCGTTGGCGCTGGCATCCGACCCGGGAAAATTTCTCTCCACCGTGCAGATCGGCATTACGCTGGTCGGTGTGCTGTCCGGCGCGTTTTCCGGCGCGACACTCGGCCAGCGGCTGACCGCGTGGCTGATCGAACTCGGTGTCGCCAAGGGCCTTGCCGATACACTCGGCGTCGGCGTGGTGGTTGGCGTCATCACCTATGCATCGCTGATCGTCGGAGAACTCGTTCCCAAGCAGATCGCGCTGCGCAATCCGGAATTGGTGGCGGTAAAGGTGGCGCCGGCGATGACAGCGCTGGCGCGTATCTCCTCGCCGGTGGTGTGGTTGCTCGATGTCTCCGGCAAACTCCTGTTGCGCCTGCTCGGCCAAAGCAACGTCAGCGAAGACACCGTTACCGAGGACGAAATCCGCTCATTGGTACGCGAGGCGGAAACCGCCGGCGTACTCGAACCCGGCGAGAAGGAAATGATCGCCGGCGTGATGCGGCTCGGCGATCAGCCGGTCGGCGCGGTGATGACGCCGCGCCGCGAGGTGGACTTCATCGACCTCGCCGATCCGCCCGACGTGATCCGCGAAGCGATCACCACCAGCGTGCATTCGCGGCTGCCGGTGTTCGACGGCGACCGCGACGCCGCGCTTGGCGTGGTGCAGGCGAAGGACATGCTCGATAGCTACCTCGCCGGTGTCGCGCCGGATATCCGCACGCTGTTGCGCGAGGTGCCGGTGATTCCGGAAATCGCCGACGCACGCGACGTACTGGCGATCCTGCGCGGCTCTCCGGTGCATCTCGGCCTCGTGCACGACGAGTACGGCAGCTTTCAGGGCATCGTGACCGCGGCGGATATTATGGAATCCATCGTCGGCGGTTTTCATACCGAGGAAGGTCCCGCCGAAAAGCCGGCGGTCAAACGCTCCGACGGCTCGTATCTGATCGAAGGCTGGATGCCTGTGGACGAATTCGCCAATCTGCTCGGGATTCCGCTGCCGCTGTCGCACCCCTACAACACGGCGGCCGGGTTCATGCTGCAACTGTTCGGTGAAATTCCGGACGTCGGCGATAGCCGTGATACGCACGGCTGGCGCTTCGAGATCGTCGATCTCGACGGCCGCCGGATCGACAAGATCCTCGCGACGAAAATCGCGCAGCCGCGTCGGGCGATGTAGCTAAGCCAATACTTCGTCATCTTGAAAATCCGACTGCGAAATGCAGTTCATTCATCGCAAAGGGCTTCAACATCCTCGGCGGCGTCCCCGCGAAGGCGGGAATCCAGACTCCGCAGCGTCTCGGCTTTCGAGACGAAGGCAATGACTATTCAACAATTACGATCGCCAGGGGTTCTGGGTCCCCGCCTTCGCGGGGACGACAACTTTCGTGTTGCCCACCCAGTGCGAATGGCGATCTCAGGCATCACTCGCACGCCCGCATCGTTGTCGTATGCACACCGACGTCATGGCCAAGAATTGTCGACAGCGTGCGGCACTTTCCGTCTGCGCACAGCCGCCATTCGCCGGCCATGCCGGAATTACCGAGCACCACCTCCGGCATCGGCGCGCGGTGCGGTTGCCAGACGAACCAGCCGTCCACCAGCCGCGCTTCTGGCGGGGGCTCCATGCCGGCGCCAGAGCCTTTTACCCGCGCCTCGACCAGTTCGAGACCCTGCGGGGTGACGCGCCAATCCTCACGCCAGTCGATCTTCTCGATCGAATGCGTCCACACCAGCGTGAACGCCGCCACCGCCAGCGTCTTGGTGACGCCGGCGGAGATCAGGCAAAGGCTCACGCCGCGACCACGTCGGACACCGGACGCCGCCGCCAATCCCAAACTACGATGATCGCGGTCAGCGCGAAACCAACCCAGTCGCTATACTGGAATTCGCCAAGCAGGCAGAGCGCAGCGAGGAAGGTGACAAAGCGTTCGAGGATCGTCATCCGCGTGAACAGGAAGCCGATCGCCACCATGCCGAACAGGCCGATGGCGATCAGCGCCTTCACCGTGGCGTAGGCGACCGCGCCGTAGAAGCCGAGATAGGCCTCCATCGGATCGCCGGTCTGCAACATCAGCGCCGGCGAATACACCGCGATGAACGGGATGACATAACCCGCAAGCGCGATACGCATCGCCTCCCAGCCGATGGTGTCCGGGTTCTCCTTGGCGATCGGCGCCGCAGCGAACGCCGCGAGCGCCACCGGCGGCGAGAGGTCCGCCATGATGCCGTAGTAGAACGCGAACATGTGGCTGACGATCAACGGTACACCGAGCTTCGCCAATGCCGGCGCGGCGAGCGCGGCGGTGATGATATAGGTCGGGATCGTCGGAATGCCGGTGCCGAGCAGGATCGACAGCAGCATGGTCATGATCAGCGCCAGGAACAGGCTGTTCTCACCGATGCCGATTACCCAGCTTCCGAAGATGTTGCCGACACCGGTCTGTGTCATCATGCCGATGATGGTGCCGACGATGGCGCAGGCCATGCCGACGGTGAGCGATGACTTGGCGCTTTCCGCCAGCGAATCGCGGCAGGCCACCAGGGTGGCGCGGCCGCCCTTGGTCAGTGCGGCGAGCACAACCAGCGCTCCGACCACCGCACCGACCATCACGATGTCGATGCCGCGCTGGAACATGGCGCCGATGACCAGCGCCAGCAGAATCCAGAAGATGTAGCGGATCATCTGATTGGGCAGGCCGAGGGCGATGCTGGCGCCGAGGATCAGGGTCGCCGTCAACGCCAGCCCCATGATGCCGGCGTAGAGCGGCGTGAAGCCCTCGAACAGCATGAATACCAGCACGGCGAGTGGCAACACCAGATACCAGCGCGCCACCAGCGCTTTCCATGCGCTCGGCATTTCGGCGCGACTCATGCCCTTGAGGCCGTATTTGCCGGCTTCGAGGTGCACCATCCAGAACGCGGAGGCGAAATACAGGATCGCCGGGATCACGGCGGCGCGGACGATCACCATGTAATCGACACCGAGAGTTTCGGCCATGATGAAGGCGACCGCGCCCATCACCGGCGGCATGATCTGGCCGCCCATCGAGGCCGTGGCCTCGACACCGGCGGCAAACGCACGGCGATAGCCGAAGCGGATCATCAGCGGAATGGTGAACTGGCCCACGGTCACCACGTTGGCGACGCCGGAGCCCGAGATGGTGCCCATCATGCCGGACGCCACCACCGCGACCTTTGCCGGGCCGCCGCGCGTACCGCCGAAGATGCCGAGCGACACGTCGGTGAACAGCTGGATCATGCCCGCACGCTCAAGAAAGGAGCCGAACATGATGAAGAGGAAGATGTACGTTGCCGACACGTAGATCGGCACACCGTAGAAACCCTCGGTGCCGTAGGACAGATGCGTGATGATCTGGTCGAAGCCGTAACCGCGATGGTTGAGCGGCGACGGCAAGTACTGCCCGAACGCCCAATATAAAATGCAGGCGCCACACATCAGCGGCAGTGCCGCGCCCATCAGCCGCCGCGTGCCCTCGAAAATCAGCACCGCCAGCAATGTGCCGACCACGAGATCCATGTTGGTCGGATCGCCGTCGCGCTGGATCAGGTCGGCATAGAAAATCCACTGATAGAGACCGCAAAGGAAGCCGAGGCCGCCGATCAGCCAGGCCAGCGCACGCGCCTTGTCGGTCTTGGCGGTGAAATTGCCGATCAGACCGAAGGTCATCAGGATGATGAAGCCGACATGGACGCCGCGCACCACCTGGCTTGGCAGGATGTTCCACGCCGCGATGGCGATCTGGAACACTGCGAAGGCAATACCGATCGCATAGGCCAGCAAACCCCAGCGGCCGGGCCCGAATCCTTCCGGAAAGCCATGCTCGAAATTGCCGAGGTCGACCTTGACCGGTTCGACCGCGATCGCATTGTCTTGCGTCGGCGCTGCTGTTGCCTGCGACATCGTTCCCACCCCGCCCTCACGGCGCATCCTGCGCAAAAGAAGTTCGATCCTCCGCACGGCCGGTTTCGTCCGGCTCAGACGTGGATGGCCGGGACGAGCCCGGCCATGACGCAGAAGATCACATTGGTCAGCCTGTTACTTGATCAGGCCCTTTTCCTTAAAGTAGCGGATTGCGCCGGGATGCAGTGGCACCGGGCTACCCGTTGCCGCCGTCTCCAGCTTGATATCCTTGGCCGCTGCATGCGCCGAATGGAGTTCCGGCAGCGATTCATAGACCAGCTTGGTCATCTGATAGGCGAGATCGTCCGACACTGCGGAACTGGTGACCAGGAAATTCACCACCGCCGCAGTCGGCACGTCCTTGTCCTGGCCCTTGTAGGTGTTGGCCGGAATGGTCGCCGCGATGAACGGCGGGCCGATTTTGTCGACGATCTCCTTCGGCACCGACACGACGTTGATCTCGTTCGAGTTGCTGAGATCCTTCAACGACGCCACGCCAAGACCCGCCGATTGCAGTGTCGCAGCAAGCTGGCGGTTCTTCATCAGGTCGACGGATTCCGCGAACGGCAGATACTCGACCTTGCCGATGTCCTTGTAGGTCATGCCGGCCGCCTTGAGGATGGCACGCGAGTTCAGTTCGGTGCCGGACTTCGGCGCGCCGACCGAGAGGCTCTTGCCCTTGAGGTCCGCCAGCGTCTTGATGCCGCTTTCAGCGGTGGCGACGATCTGGATGTAATTCGGATAGATGGCGCCGATAGTACGCAGCTTGGTCAGCTTTTTCTTGAAGCCGGCTTCCTCGTCGCCTTCCCACGCCGCCTTCAGCGAGTCGCCCAGTGTGAACGCGATTTCGCCACGGCCCTGCTCCAGCAGGTTGAGGTTTTCGACCGACGCCTTGGTGGCCTGCACCTGGGTCTTAGCGGTGGGAATCTTGTCGCTGTAGATTTTCCCGATGGCGACGCCGAGCGGATAGTAGACGCCCGACGTTCCGCCGGTCAGCACGTTGATGAACTGTTCCGCGTGGGCGGCGGGTCCCGAAACCAGGGCCACGGACACCGCAACCGCGGCAAGCAGCTTCGCTTTCATGAGCAGAATTCTCCCCCAAGTTGAATTTGGCAGAAATTGGACGGATACGGCTGGATGGTCAACCCTTCGCGGCTGAGACATTCGATCCATGCCGCGCGACGCGAGGCCACGTCGACGTCGAAGGAACCGACCTCGTCATCCGGGTGGCGGCCTCCTCACGGAACCGCTACGCTCCCTCAAAATCAATCCGGGACCACCCGGCGCTCAGGGAGAGAACAACGATGTCGATATCTCGATCGGTCGGACTATCGCTGGCAACGGCGATCATGCTTGGCGGCACGGCGCTCAGCGTCGCGCATGCCGCGCCCTTCATGATCGTCGGCAACGACGAGAAGGTGCTGTGGGACGACGCCGGCAAGACGGTGCTGAAGCCATCGGGCAAGGATTCGGTGCTGATCGTCGATCTCGCCAATCCGGAAAATCCCAAGATCGTCGCCAATCTGCCGCTGGAGAATTCCGTCGTCGGCCCGCCGGTGAACGTCGATATCGATCCCACCGGTACCGTGGCGCTGGTGGCGGATTCAGTGGACGTCACCAAGGACGGCGACGCACTGAAGATGAATCCCGACAACAAGATCTACGTCATCGATCTCAAGACGAAGCCGGCGAAACTCGCCGCGACCATCACCGGCGGCAAGCAACCCTCGGGATTGAGCTTCAGTCCGGACGGCAAGATGGCGCTGGTCGCCAATCGCGGCGACAACTCGATTACCGTGCTTTCGATCAACGGCACCGACGTCAAGGTGACCGACACCATCGCCATGGGCGACAGCGTCGCGCATGTCACCTTCGCTCCGGACGGCAAGCACGCCTATGCGGTGAAGTTCACCACGCACAAACTCTCGGTGCTCGACATCGCCAACGGCAAGGTCACCTACAACAAGATGGACCTCGCCACTGGATTGTGGCCCTACAACGTCGCGGTGACGCCGAACGGGCAACTGGCCTTGACCGCCGACAACGGCAATGCCGGCGCGTCGGATGGCAGCGTCGATACCGTCAGCGTATTCGATCTCACGCTCAATCCGCCGCGCGCCATCGACCGCGTCGTGGTCGGCGACGGCCCCGAAGGTTTTGCGATCAGCCCGAAAGGCAATCTCGCGGCCGCCGCCATCCTGCGCGGCTCCAACGCCGCCAAGGATGCCTTCTTCCGCAAGAAGAACGGCAGCCTCGCGATCCTGCGGATCGACGGCAAGAAGGTGACCAAGACGCAGGACATCGAAGTCGGCGGCCTGCCGGAAGCGGTGGTGTTCACGCCCGACGGCAAGTACCTGCTGACCGGCAACTACCTCGATCAGGATTTCTCGATTCTCAAGGTCAACGGCACCAAGGTGAAGGACACCGGCAAGCGCTTCAAGGTTCCCGGCCATCCGGCCTCGGCGCGGATGAGCCATTAAACCTCGCGCGACATCGGCCTTAAAACTCCGTCATTGCGAGCAACGCGAAGCAATCCAGTCTTCCCTTAGAGTCTGGACTGCTTCGTCACTACCACCACGAAAATCGTCGTCCCCGCGCAGGCGGGGACCCAAACTCCGCAGCAGCAATGAGGCGAACAGCGCCTGTCATCAACGTACACGATCATCCTTGAGGTTCAGGGGTTATGGGTCCCCGCCTGCGCGGGGACGACGCTGAGAGTCTGGTGACAACTTTCGATTCAATTCGTCATTCCACGACATCTTCACGTCGTCGTTGTCACACGCCGAATCAGTCGCGTTGATTCGCGGGAAAACACCGGCGGTGCAGCACGATCGGTCGCGATGTTATACACAGGACGCCGCGCCGGACATTATTGGAACAACACTGCATTTGCCACACGCTTGAAATCCTTGCGCTTCCGATCCACGCAATTTGATCTGCATTCGATCATTTAACCTTACCGGCCCATTTCCGTGGAGCGACGACTCGATTCCATCTTTGCATCTCGGGGGTAACGTTAAACCTGTGTGGCCAGCACGGGGAGCAAGCAACATGACAACATTGGTGGCCACCACCCCTTCCGTCCGGCCCGGAGCCTTCGGCCAACGCACGTTGTCGCCGCGCGTCTGTATCGCCGACAACAAGCCGCACATTCGCACCTTCCTCGCCGATGCTTTTGAGGATCTCGGCTTCATCGCTTTCGAATGTCCCCGCGCCGCCGATTTGAAGCTCTTACTTGAAGCCCAGATGTTCAACCTCGTCGTACTGGGGCTCTCAGCCGGCGGCATCGAGGCCGGCAAGGTGCTCGAAGCGCTAGCAAACGCCAACTTTCGCGGCAAGGTGATGCCGGTGGCCGTGCCGGATTCCATCCTCTCCTTCGCCACCCGGCAAATGGCGCGCGAACTCGGCATCGCCACGCTGCCGACGCTGCCGACGCCATTCAGCGCCGAAACGTTACGCCACAGCGTTGCGTCGCTGATCCCGACCGAAGCGCCACCGAGCCCGGCGGTCGATGTCGCCGAAGCACTCAAGGCAGGCTGGCTCGAACTGTGGTACCAGCGCAAGATCGACGTCCGGACCTTGATGCCACGCGGCGCCGAGGCGCTGATCAGGATGCGACATCCGACCTGGGGCGTGGTGCTTCCCTCATCCTTCATTCCGGATCGTCGCGACACCGCGTTTCACAATCTGTCGGAGTTCGTTATCGCGCGCGTCATCGACGACTGGCGTTACTTCATCGAACGCAACGGGCCGGTCGATCTCGCCATCAATCTTCCCGCCTCGTTCCTGCGCGACAACGCCGCTGTGCGCACGTTGTGCCAGCGGATGCCGTCGCATCCGGCATTCGGTGGATTGTTGATCGAACTAAAATGCGCCGAAGTGATCGACGACTTCGACCATATCGCCGACGTCGCGCGGCGCATCCGCTTTCACAACGTCGCCGTCTCGATCAAAAGCGTCGGCGCCGAGTGGCCCGCCCTGATGGGCCGGCAGGTGTTTCCGTTCGCCGAACTCAAGGTGGACCGCCAATACGTCACCGGCTTCGGCGGCGACCGCCTCAAGCAGACGGTCTGCCGCGGCATCATCGATCTCGCCGAGGGCTACGGCGTGCGCACCGTCGCCGAAGGCATCGAGAGCCGCGCCGATTTCCTCACCGCGCACCAACTGGGCTTCGACATCGCGCAAGGCTTCCTGTTCGGCAAGGCGATGGCGCCGCGCAAATTCGCCCGCACCGCGCTCACCCGGCCGGTGACGCTGCCCTGATTAGATGGTCCAACCCTGCAATTCGTCGTGGCGCGCCAGCAGGCGTTTGGCGGTCGTGTAAGTCGGCACCTCGACCAGCGCGCCGTCCACTTCGACGCGGGCTTCGCCGCGCTCCCGCGCTGCTTCGAACGCGGCGACAATCGCGCGGGCACGCGCTAGCTCCGCTGCATTCGGCGTCATCACCGCGTTGATGATCGCCGGATGCGCGGGATCGACCGTGCTCTTGGCCTTGTAGCCGAGCCGCCGTGCCCATCGCGTCTCGCGTTCGACGCCTGCTGCATCGCTGAAGGTGTAAGGACAATCGACGGCGACGACACCGGCCGCCACGCATTCCAGCAGGAAGCGCTGACGCGCATAGGCAAGCTCCAGGCCGTCCGGTTCGCGCTCGGCGCCGAGATCGGCTGCGAGATCCTCCGCCGCCATCAGGCAGGCCGTAATGCGCGGACTGACGGTCGCGATGACACCGAGTTGCACCAGCCCACGCGCGAATTCGATATTCGGCAGCAGCATGGTCGCACCTTCGGGAATGCCGTAGTCGCGCTCGAATCTCGTCACCGCGTCGGCAAGTTGCATGACGTGCCGAGGCTCGGCGACCTTGGGCAACGCCACGATGTCGGGTCGCCCGCGCATCACCGCCGCGAGATCGTCCATGCCATCTTCATCGAGCGGATTGACGCGCACCGCCACCACCGCGCCTTGGGCGCGCCATTGCGGATACAGCTCCGGCGCCAGCCCGCGTGCTTTCGGCCGTAGCGATGGCGGCGTGAAATCCTCAAGTTCGTGAATCAGCACGTCGGCGCCGCTTGCGACCGCATTCGCCAACACCGCCTCGTTGGCCCCCTCGAGAAACAGCCAGGCCCGGCATAGCCGCGCCGGGCGAACGCGGCGCAACGTCATCGGATGCGGGCCCGCATCACTCGAACTTCATGTCGATACATTTCGACACATCTGACCCCAGCCCCGAGGCGATGGTGATGCAGCCACGCACTTTCTGCGCGGTGGTGTCGCTGGCCCAGATGGCATAGCCGCCCTGGCCGAAGAACGAATTGGTGTTGGGCGGCTCGGTCTCGGTCGCCTCGAACGAATAATTCGAATCCTGATCGAAGATACGCGGCTTCTTCACGCAGCTGCCATCGGTCTGGACGCTGAGGATTTCCTTGTTGTTGCGGGTCAGCGCCAGGCTGGCCGTGCAGCGGAAATATTCCGATGTCTTGGTGTTGAAGACATAGGCATAGGACCGGCAGGTCGCGGTGTTGAGCTTGCCGGGGCTGAGGCCGCGGCTACAGGCGATGCGCTGGTTATTGCCGAGCTTGAACTGATCTTCGGCATGCGCGCTGCCTGCCAGCATCATGCCGCCGAGCGCCAGCCAGACGGCCGCCGTTGTCATCCTTGCCATCCCGGTCATCTCCTTTGCGTCGCGCCGCCGGTTAGAATCGGCGGCGAAGATAACCGCGACGACGCCATCGGCAAAGCCTTCGTCGGCGACATGGTCCGCCGGCCATCAGGAAACTTGTCGTGATGTCGCCACCGTCGCATGATGCCGCCTTGACCCTGTCGGCCGGCAGCGGCCGGCCGTCCCGGTGGAGGCCCGACATGATCCGCTCCCTGATGCTTTCCCTGCTTGCCGCCGTCACGACCCTGGCGTTGCCCGCGACCGCACCGGCGCAATCGGCAAAGCCCGTGCCATGGGTGATCGCGCCCAATATCGGCTACGGCTACGACGCCCACTTCAAGACATGGCAGTACAAGATGGGCACCAACAACGCCGGCGACCTGTTCAAGGGCGCCAAGAAGGTGCCGAAGAACACGCTGTTCTTCCTCGGCGCCAACGGCCAGCTCTACATGCGCACCGGACCGTTCCTCGATGGCGACGGCAGTTTCAAGTTCGGCCCGGGATAGGACCAGCCAATACGGGACACGCGGCGCGCCGTCACCTCACCCTCAGCGGCGTCTCCGCCTGCGCGGGGACGACATCGCAACGATGGCCTTTTAACGTCGTTTTCTTCAGAACGCCGCCGCGAGTTCGCGCGCGCCGGGCTTGGCGCTGTTGACGTCCATGCGCTCGTCGGTGATCGCGAGCAGCTTCGCCACCGTGTTGTGACGGATCGCCACCGGATTGCGCTCATAGCCCGAGCGCTGGAAGAAATTCGAGGTCGGCACCCGCTCGCGATAGGACTGCGGCATCGTCACCATGTCGAAGCCGGTGCCGTCGCCCGTGAGATTCATCATCTCCAGTTCGGCGGCGGTGAGCGGCTTGTGATAGCCCTTGGCGCGCGCGAAGATCACCGACGTCAGCAGCTTGTGGGTTTGCAGCAGCGGGCCGACATCCATGTCGAGCACCAGCGCGTGTACACCCCAACCACGCGGCGTGGCGCCGAGCTTGGCCTGCTCGCTCCAGCTATTGGGCACCGAGCGCGCGAAGGCCAGCATCTTCCGGAACGCCGCGATCTTGCGCTCCATCGCCTGGCGTTGCGGGCCCGAGAGCCGCGCCGCCTTGTCCTGCAAGGCTTTCAGGATACCGGCGCCCTGCTCGGCCATCAGATTGAGCGTGTTAGTGGTGAGCAACTGATTGTAGCCTACTGCCGTCGAAATCGCCCGCGCGCCCGGCCGCCCCGAACTCAAGCCCGACTGCATGTCGTGATTGCCGTTGCCGCCAGTCTCGAACGAATAGACCCGAACCGCCTGCTCGCGCGTCAGCCCCATGGCGATGGCGGTGCGCGCATAAGCGCGCTTGAAATCCATCTCATGCGCCGGGCGCGTCGGCACAAACTGATAATATTCGCGCGCGGCCTGCAGGAAATCCGCCACCACGGGCAGTGGCTTGTGTTCGCGCGGCTCAGTCTCGTCCGGCTCCGGATTCACCGGTCGCTTCGGTCCATCATAGAGCGGCGGCTGCGTCAGCACGTAATCTTCGAGCGCGATCCGCTGACCGTCGCGGCGCTTGGCGAAACGCATGCGGCGCTTCTCGGCGATGCTGTCCCAATAGGCACTGGCTTCGGCGTTGAAGGCCTCGCGCGCCGCGAGATAGATTTGCAGCTTGCGACGATATTCGGCGACAGCCTGCGGGCTCGCCGTCTGCGCGCGGGCATTGGCGATAGACGCCGGTAGCGGCTGCGCCAGCACGACGATGCTCGTCGGCAGGATGAATGCCACCGCGATCGCGGCCGGCGTGAGAAAGCGAATCATTTTTGCGCGCATGCGCCGTTGTAACAAGCAGACTGTGAAGCCGGCATTAACAGGTCAGCAACCAAGTTGCCGCGAGTCGAGTCGTAAGGAACTTACTTCCAGGCGAACACCGGCTGTTCCAGTTCGGCGACGCGCGTATCGCGCCCGGCGATCACCTCGCGGAACTGATAGATCAGCGCCGCCGTCGGCGCATGGATGTAATCGCCGTCGTGGCTAAAGCGGATCACCCGCCGCTCACTCTCCGGAATGCGCACGAAGTTGAAGGCGTCGTCGCGCTCGATCTGGGTCAACGCGATGCGATGCACCGAAGCGACCTCGTCCGGATTGGGCTTGAGGCGCGCGGTGTCGTCGGCCCACATCACCACCGGCGTGATGAGGTAACCGGAGCGGGTCGGATAATCGTCGAGCAGACCGAGTACGGCGCCGGCATCGAGCTTGAGCCCGATCTCCTCGTCGAGTTCGCGCAGCGCCGCTTCCACCGGCGTTTCGCCGGGATCGCAACGCCCGCCCGGCGGCGCCCACTGGTTGCTGTGCGCCCGCAGGCTGGCGGCCCGCAACGTCAGCAGCAGCGCGGTTCCGTCCGCCGCCTCAGTGGAACGCGCCAGCGTCAGGGCGACCGCCGCGCGCTTCAGTTTGGCAGTCGCCGCCTCCGGCACGGCACGCACGAAAGCGGCGCAGCGGCCCGCGATCTCATGTCGGGTGACATCGTTAAAGGGGCGGATCATGCCCCTTGATGGCAATCTGAAATCGATTTGGCAACGTCCCATCGTCGCTGCCTCCCACGCCGGTTGTCGAAGCGGGCGGCTTCCGATACGGTCCGGCGCGCCGCAAACCGCCCGGAAAACCGATTCAACCTCATGTCTGGCCGTTCCAAACTCGTTCTCGCGTCCGGTTCGCCGCGCCGCCTCGCTTTGCTCAACCAAGCCGGCATCGAACCGGATGCGTTGCGCCCCGCCGATGTCGACGAGACCCCGAAGCGGGGCGAACTGCCGCGCGCCTGCGCCAACCGGCTGGCCCATGCCAAGGCTCAGGCTGCACTGGCGGCGTTGAAACTCGACGACAATCTGCGCGGGTCCTACATCCTCGCAGCCGACACCGTGGTGGCGGTCGGCCGCCGCATCCTGCCCAAGGCGGAACTGGCCGACGAGGCCGCGCAGTGTCTGCGGCTGCTCTCCGGCCGCAACCATCGCGTCTACACCGCGATCTGCCTGGTGACGCCGCACGAGGCATTTCGCCAGCGGCTGGTCGAGACGCGGGTGCGCTTCAAGCGCCTCACCGAGGACGACCTGCGCGGCTACATCGCCTCCGACGAATGGCGCGGCAAGGCGGGCGGCTACGCTATCCAGGGCATCGCCGGCTCGTTCGCGGTGAAAATGGTCGGCTCCTACACCAACGTGGTCGGGCTGCCGCTGTACGAGACGGTGACGCTGCTCGGCGGCGAAAAATTCCCGATCCGCGACGGCTGGCTCAATGCCGGCTAAGCCGCCATCAGCCGACAAGGCGGGAAAGGCCCCGGCAAAGCCCTGTCCGATCTGCGGCAAACCGGCCATGCCGGAATCGCGGCCGTTCTGTTCCGAGCGCTGCCGCGACGTCGACCTCAATCGCTGGCTCTCGGGCTCCTACGTGGTGCCGGGCCGCGACACCGACCCCGAAGACGCCGACTGACACGCAGCATCTCCGCCGAATAAGCCGTTGCGCCGGCTCCCGAACCCGGACCGGCGCAATCTCTCGCGCCTGCATCCACAAAGCGTCGCTGACGGGTGGACACGGCGCTCCGGCCCCACTATAAACCGGCGCGCCCCGGGGCTTTTCGCTCCGGCAGCAGCCCAGGTAGCTCAGTTGGTAGAGCATGCGACTGAAAATCGCAGTGTCGGTGGTTCGATCCCGCCCCTGGGCACCATTCATTTCCCGATCTTCCGTTTTCTCGCCAATGGCTTGGGTGGCATTTGATGCCTGCCGCGCTGTGGGCCATGACGCGGCGCGTTCCTGATCCGCCTGCACTGTGCCGAGATCGCAGCCGGACGACTGTTTTGCTTGTCGAGCGGCTTGCATTTGAACGATGGCGTGATCCGTCCGACTATCACTCGATCGGCTATCGCCAGTCGGCAGCCCGATGGCATGGATATCCAAAAATCGGGCGACGGCGAGCCACGTTGAAACCGAGATAGACAAATAAGACCGACGCTTGGAAGGAGGGGTTCTTGAGCAACACTGCCTTTGCGTTGATCGGCTTCATCGCATGGTCGCTTTTTCTGCTTGTGCTGATGGAGACGATCCGGACCTATCTGGTCGTGACCGGCCGGGTTCCGGCAAACGGCTTCACCCCCGACAACGGCAATCTGTCGCCCTTCATGCAGCGACTTGCCCGCGCCCATGCGAATTGCCTCGAAGGGCTGCCGATCTTCGGCGGTTTGCTGGTCTTCGCACTGCTGCTCGACAAGACGACGATCACGGATTCACTGGCCCCGTGGCTGCTCACGGCACGCGTCGTGCAATCAGTCATCCATCTGGTGTCGACCAGCGCCGTCGCCGTCAGCCTGCGGTTCACCGCCTTCGCCGTGCAGATGGCAATCGGCCTCTACTGGGTCTTTCAGCTGATTTTCTGAGACCGCCTCCGTCCTCGACAGTCAACCCGGCGCGCTCAATCTAAAGATTGATTGATAGTATATATTTTGCGCCATAGGGTTGCGACGGGACCTGTTCATCGATTGGAACGGGCATCGTGACAAGGACAAGATAAATGGCGGAAATATTGGGCCCTCAGAAATTGGGGCCGCTGACGGCGCTTGTCGGCGAGTGGGAAGGCAACTTCGGCGTCGATCTCTCCTATCGCAACAAGGACGACGAGACGATTCAGACCAGCTACTTCGAGAAGGCGTGGTTTCGACCGATCCCGATCGTCGAGAACGGCCACCAGACCATGGAAGGCCTCAACTACAGCATGACGGCGTGGCGTCACGGCGAGGAAGCCATGGACCCGTTCCACGACGAGGTCGGCTATCTGTTGTGGGACAAGGCGCACGGACAGGTGATCCGTTGCTTTGCGGTGCCGCGCGGGCTCGCGATCCTGGCCGGCGGCCCCGCCAGGCCACGCGACAAATCGTTCGCGCTGAAGGCAGAGCCCGGCGCCAAGGGCTACGGCCTGACGCAAAACCAGTATTTGCTGGAGCGGGCGGAAGCGACCGCGTTCGAATGCTCCTTCGCCTTCAACGACGACGGCACCTTCAGCTACACATCGGATCTCGTGCTCAAACTGGCGGCCACCGGCACCACCATGCACCACACCGATCGCAACACGCTGCATCGGACCAAGCGCATCCATCCGAGCGTCGAATACAACTGACGCCGCGCAGTGATTGAGTCCCGGCCGTCACGAACCGCGACCGGGAAACACGCGTTGCATCGCCTTGGCGGCCTCGTCCATCTGTGCACTCATGTAGCCGGCAATAGCGTGCGGCAGCACATCGACGACCCACACCAGGCGACAGCGGCTCTCGCCGTCGGCGATCACCTGCACCGAGGCGCTGTGCTGCGCCACGCGCTCGTTTTTCACTGCGTAGACCAGACGCCGCCGCGCGTCGTCGCAATCGACCAGCACTTCCCGTGCAGCGGTGCCGTTGGCAAAAGAGACGATGCGCGCGTCGTCTTCCAGCTTGGTATCGAGCACGAAGCCCGGCACCAGCCGCGTATGCAGCGCGCCGAAATCGCGTACCGCGGACCACACGTCGGTGGCCGGTGCGTTGAGAGCGATGTCCTTGTGAATGGAGGCCATGGCGCATCTCCTTTTTCTGACGGCGAACGGCTATGAGCCGTCATTGCGACAAGCGAAGCGACGAAGCAATCCAGAAGCCACGAAGGAAGGCTGGATTGCTTCGCTGCGCTCGCAATGACGATCTTAAATTTACGTACACACCGCTTCAACGTTGTTGCCGTCGGGGTCGAACAGGAACGCGGCGTGGTAGGTCGGGCCGTAGTCCGCGCGCGGACCGGCGCCACCATTGTCGCGACCGCCGGCTTTCAACCCTTCGCGATGGAACGCAGCAATCGCGGCGTGATCCTTGGCGCGGAAAGCGACATGCGCACCTTTCCCCATCGCCTTCTTGTCGAGATGCAGCCACAGCGCCGGAGCATCCTTCGGCCCAAAACCAGCGCCGCTGTCGTCACGTGAGCACAGCACGAAGCCGAGCGGTTTCAGCGCCGCCGTGTAGAAGCGCACGCTGGCGTCGAGGTCTTTCACCTTCAATCCGATGTGGTCGTACATGAGATCAAGTTCTCCATCGGCGCACCATTCGCGCCGTTGAAGCAACCCTACTCAGCCGCGCGCCAGCCGTTCTTGGAGAATCTTGCGGTCGCCTTTCGAGGCCCTGCGAAAACCTCGCGGCGAGACGCCGGCGGCGCGATGGAACGTTCGCACGAAGTTCGACAGGTCGCCGAAACCGACGTCATAGGCGATGTCGGTGATGGCGCGCTCCTCGTCGGCCAGCAGCCGCGCGGCATGGCGCAGCCGCGAGCGCACCAGATACTGATGCGGCGTCACGCCCAGCGCATCGGAAAACGTGCGCAGGAAATGAAACGGACTGACACCCGCCTCATTCGCCGCCTCCGCAAGATCGATCGGCCGATGCGACTGTTCGTCGATCCACATCGCGGTCTCCACCGCGCGCTTGCGGTCGCGGGCCTGACCGCGCGGCGGCGTGCGCACGCTGCCGGACACCGCTTCGGCCAACCGGCTCGCCAGCACACAGCCGGCCTCGTCAAGGCCGATATCGCTGCGGCCATCGGCAATCGATTGCGCCAGTTCGCCGATCACCATCAGTTGCGGCAGTGGCGGCAGCGCGCCCTGCCGCCACGCATCGCCGCCGCCATTAAGACCATCGACCAACTCCGGCGCCAGCGCGAAGGCGAGGCACTCGTCGCCGCAATCGTGATGGTCGTGGGTGCAGGTGTATTCGTCACCCGGATGGCCGACCAGAAAGGAGCCGGCAATCAGTTCATGGTGTCGCCCGCGCGTGACGCAACCAAAACTGCCCTTGCGGACATAGGCGATGGAATGCTGCCGATGCTCCTCGGCGAACGGCCGGTCGCCGCGCGTCGCCTCGCAGCGATAGTCGGTTACCGTCAGCGTCGCGTTCTGGAACAGCGTGGTCGCGGCCATAATGAAATTCTACGACCCGGAAATGCGGCGCGCAACGTACCTTCCGCGCCGCAACCGAAAGGTTGTTTCCGCCCGTTCCCGTGTGCCACACTTCAGTCAGTTCCGTTCCCGTCGGTAGCGGCGAAGTCCGCTCGATATCCTGGAGGTCAGCGTGAAGACAGCGATCACTGAACTGTTCGGCATTCAGCATCCCATCATTCAAGGCGGGATGCATTACGTCGGCTTCGCCGAACTGGCGGCGGCAGTGTCGAACGCCGGCGGCCTCGGCATCATCACCGGCCTGACCCAGAAGACACCGGAACTGCTGGCGAAGGAAATCGCCCGCTGCCGCGACATGACCGACAAGCCGTTCGGCGTGAACCTCACCTTCCTGCCGACCTTCGCCAAGCCGCCCTATCCGGAATACATCGCCGCCATCAAGGAAGGCGGCGTCAAGGCGGTGGAGACCGCCGGCCGCAGCCCGGAGGAACATATGCCTGCGTTGAAGGCGGCAGGCATCAAGGTGATCCATAAGTGCACCTCGGTGCGGCATTCGCTGAAGGCCGAGAAGATCGGCTGCGACGCGGTCAGCGTCGACGGCTTCGAATGCGGCGGTCACCCCGGCGAGGATGACGTGCCGAACATGATTCTGCTGCCGCGCGCGGCCGACGAACTGAAGATTCCGTTTGTCGCGTCCGGCGGCATGGCGGACGCGCGCAGCCTCGTCGCTGCGCTGGCGATGGGCGCGTCGGGCATGAACATGGGCACCCGCTTCATGGCCACCAAGGAGGCGCCGATCCACGACAACGTGAAGCAGGCGCTGGTGAAGGCCACCGAACTCGACACCCGCCTCATCATGCGCGCGCTGCGCAACACCGAGCGCGTGCTGAGGAACAAGAATGTCGACCGCTTGATCGAGATCGAGCGCGAGAAGGGCGCGAGCCTCAAGATCGACGATATCATGGATCAGGTCGCGGGCGTCTATCCGCGCGTGATGATGGAAGGCGACATGGACGCCGGCGCGTGGAGCTGCGGCATGATGGTCGGCCTCATCAATGACATCCCGACCGTGAAGGACCTGATCGACCGCATCATGCGCGATGCCGAACGCATCATCCGCGGCCGCCTCACCGGCTTCCTCGACGGCAACATCGCCGTCGACGCACGGGTGGCGTGAGGGACGCGCAAGAAGCTCCAACAAACTCGGCGTCGTCCCCGCCTGCGCGGGGACGACAATTTTCGTGTTGCGCGTCTAAAAGCAATTTCTCGGTCAAACGCTGGCGACAAGGCCGTCGCGTTACTGCCCGATCGCCGGGCGGATCGTAAAACCCTCGCGCGGGAAATGGACGTGGACGGTGCCGATCAGCGCATCGTCGCGGCGGATGGTGATGCTGTCGCGATCGATCGCCACCAGCTCGCCTTCCACCGGATCGAAGCCCCAGTCGTCCGGCGTCACGGTGAGGCGCATGCCGATCCGAAACGTCCCCGCCGCGCAGGATGGCGGTACCGCCACCGGCCCGGCATCGCGCGCGATGAGCAGCGCGGTTTCCGGCGCAAGCTCGCGCGACGTGCCATGGCCGATGGCATCGAGCCGCGCCAGCCACGCCGCGATACGCGGATAGGCATCCAACCCCGCCTCGTCGCCGAGATTGCCGCGCGCGTACCACAACGGATGATAGGCGGCGAGATCGGCCACCGACAGCGCCGTGCCGGCAACGAAGACGCGGCCGTCGCCCAATGCCTGCTCCAGCCGCGCCAGATGAATAGCGAATTGCGCACGGAGGTCCGGCACCCTCGCCTTCATCCGCACGCTATCCCAGCGGTCGTACTTGCCGGCGGTGAGGCGCGCGCGATCGGCATGCAGCTCCGGCGGGAAGCGGTCGCCATGCAGGCCGAACACTAGCCCCAGCGCATCAGCGAACAGATAATGGTCAGCCCAACCCGCCAGCATCTCGGCCTGGCCGGCACTCTCGGCCGGGAAAATCGTCGGGTGAGGGTGGCGGTGTTCGAGTTCGCGCAGGATGCGCCGCGTGTCGCAATAAATGTCCGCGCCGATCTGCAACACCGGAATGCGGCGATAGCCGCCGGTGAGCGCGGTGAGGCCCGGCTTCGGCGCGACCCGCGGCTGTTCCACCGAAAGCCAAGGCAGGCCCTTGAAACCAAGCGCGAGGCGAACCTTCTCGGCGAACGGCGAGCGCGGATAGTGATGCAGGATGATGTCCGCTTCCGACACGCCGGGCTCCACCACAAGTCATGGTCCGTCGGCATTGTGCGCCGGTGCCCGGCAATTGCAACTCCTGCGCAGGGAATGTTCCGCCCAAGACGCCGCCGGCGATTCGCGGCTAGCGCCATTCGCACCTCAGCGTCTCACGCGAGAGTGCCACACAGCCTCGTCATCCCCGCCTTCGCGGGGACGACGGTTTTCGTATTGCACGTCAAACAACGACTTTTCGACCTGACACTCAGGATGGCGCGATCGCGTCAATGTGGCTGCGCGTTACCAAATCCTACGCCGCGTCCAGCGACGAGAATTTATCCCGCAAGCCCCGCGCGCTTTCGGAGACGGCGGCGAGATTGTCGGAAATCTCGCTCACCGCCGCGCTCTGCCGCGCGATGGCCTCGCTCTCCGTCGCGACCCCCTGGTCGATGGCTTGCACCAGTTGGTGCGAGCCGTTGACCTGCGCCAGCGCGGTGGCGATCGCCGTGCGGATCTCATGCGCCTGCACCGTCACTTTCCGGGTAGCCTCTTCGGCCTCGTTGGCCAGTGCTTTCACCTCGCCGGCCACCACGTTGAACCCGCGACCGTACTCGCCGCTGCGCGCCGCCTCGATGGCGGCGTTGAGGGCCAACAGTTTGGTCTTGCGCGCGACATCCGTAATAACCTGAACAAAATTCTCGATGTGCCGCGTGATCTGCCCAAGTTCATCGAGATGCGTGGTGAGCGTAGCGATACTCGACACCGTTTCCTGACAGCGCCGCATGTTGCTTTTGTTGAGATCAACGATGCTGCGGATCGTGCTGTCGAGCGCCTGCGCCGCGCCGGCCATCGCCTCGAGATCATGCGCGACATCGGTTTCGAAGGCTTGTAGCAGCGGTTCGGACGCTTGCCGAAACGCGGTTTGCGCGGCGGCGTGATCGTAGGCCGAGATCGCGTAGGACAGATCGAGGAAAAACATCCGTACGATGGCGGCGAGCGATGCCGATGTCCGCGCCGTGTCGTCGCTCACGCCGAGATGGTGCTCCACCGCCATTGTCAGAAATTTTTCCAGCAGCACGGCGGAGCTGGCGACATAGAGGTCGTTGGTCACGCCGCAGCGTTCGTGCACGGTACCGATCTTGCGCGCGACGCTCTGGAATTCCGCGCCGGGCGAGCCCTCGAACACCCGCGCCCAATGCGCGAACTGCACCTCGTTGATATGCGCGACCAATCCACCGGCATCGATACCCTGACGCGCGCAGGCCGCCTCGATCATGGTCTTGAATTGGGGAAACGCCAGAATGCGCCCGTAGAAGGCATTGATCGCGTCATTCTGCCGACCGAGCAGGTCCGGTTTCAGCGCACGAAGTTCTTCTGCATCGGTCGGCTCGAGGCCGACCAGCCCGGCAAAATCGATCGACATTCGCACGTCCCCAGTTCCACAACCGATGACGCGCTCCGAAAATTAAGATTGCGTTGAGACGGAAATATCGATGCATGGCATCGATGTTGTCGATGCTTATTCCTTCGATGCCGTGCGTGCGCGACGACCCTCGATAGGATAGGCGGGATCGTTGTAACCCGGCGTCGAGGGATGGCCGGTCGTCACCAGGCGATCGATCAACGCTTCGTCCTCGGCGGTGAAGCGATAGTCGAGCGCGCGCGGATAATCGTCCCACTGTTCTTCGGTGCGCGGCCCCGCGATCACCGAGCTGACGAAGCCGCTGTTAAGCACCCACGCCACCGCGAACTGCCCGGCGGTGATGCCGCGCGCTTCGGCGTGCTTGCGAATCTCACGCGCCAGCCTGAGCGATTCCGGCCGCCATTCGGTCTGCATCATGCGGGTGTCGTTGCGGCCGGCGCGGCTGTCCTTGTCCGGCGCGGTGTCGGGATCATATTTGCCGGTGAGCACGCCGCGCGCCAGCGGGCTGTAAGGCACCACGCCGAGGCCATAGAAACCACAGGCCGGCAGGTGCTCGACCTCCGGCATCCGGTTCATCGCGTTGTAGTAAGGCTGGCTCACGACAGGACGATCGATGCCGAGACGGTCGCAGATATTGCAGATTTCCGCGACGCGCCACGCACGATAATTCGAGACGCCGAAATAGCGCACCTTGCCGGCGCGGATCAGGTCACCCATCGCGCGCACGGTCTCGTCGAGCGGCGTCGCATGGTCTTCCTTGTGCAGATAATAGATGTCGATGACGTCGGTGCCGAGCCGCCGCAGGCTTTCCTCGCAGGCCTGCAACACCCAGCGCCGCGACAGGCCCACACGATTGGGGTCCTTGCCCATCGGATTGGCGAGCTTGGTCGCCAGCAGCCAGTGTTGACGCTGCGCGGCGATGGCGCGCCCCACCACTTCCTCCGAAGTGCCGTTGGAATAGGCGTCGGCGGTATCGATGAAATTGATGCCGCCATCGCGCGCCTTGTCGACAATGCGCTTCGAGGTCGGCTCGTCGGTCGGGCCGCCAAACATCATGGTGCCGAGACAGAGCGGTGAAACCTTAAGGCCGCTGCGACCCAACTGACGATACTGCATCGGAGCCTCCTCGTTCTATCGGGTTGCGTGACCGCGCATGATCTTGAACACGCCGTTGGCAAGCATGACGCAACGGCCGTCGACGTTCAATTCCGCGCTCATGAAGATCAGCGTCTTGGTGCCACGGACCATGCGCGGCACCGAGACGATCAGGTCGCCGATCCGCGCCGCGTCGATGAAATGCGTATCCATCTGGATGGTCGCGAGATGTTCGGCACCGGATTCGTAACGCGCCGTCATGCCGCAGGTGCGATCCGCCAGTGTCATCAACAGGCCGCCCTGCACCAGCCCGCGCCGGTTGCGGTGTTTGCGCTGGCCTTCGATGGCGTATTCATGCCGGCCGTCCACCACCCGGTGCCACAACGGCCCGACATAGCCGATAAAACCGTCGTCCTCGAGAATGCTCCAGCCCTGCGCCGGCAGGCTGGATTCCGCCAAATCGTTCATCGTTCGCCCTTGAAACCTGTTGGGCGACAATCACGATATTTTCCCCGCCCGCGCAAGGCGCGAAAATGGATGGATGTCGTGCGTCCGGCTCACCGCCGTGGACGCAGCAGGAACAGCGCGTAAAGCAGGATTGGCAGCAGTAGCGCCAGCCACGATACGCCGTCCCAGAGGCCGTCGCCGACCAGCGCGGAGATCAGCCCGACGGTGGAGAGCACGCCGATCAGCAGTGGCCAGGTGAATATCTGCGCCAGCGTACGACGCGATGTGCGCACTGGCGGTGTCCTTAGCATCGTCATGACGTCACCGCCTGTCCTTCGATCCGCTGAGGATCGGCCGACGCGCCTGCACGCGTCGCGCTCGCCGCCGGCTTGCGCCGCCGCAGCCAGAGATAAAGCCCGGTCCACAGGATCACGATGGTGATGATGTCGAGGATCGCCCAGATGATCTTCAGCGGCATGCCGCCGTAGTCGCCGAAGTGCAGCGGCTGCGACAGGAACAGCGTCGAGACGTACCACGGCATATCGCGGCTATCGGTCAGCTTGCCGGTCTCGGCGTCGATCAGCGCCGGCTTCAACAGCCGCGACGTGACCGGCGTATCGCCGCGCATAAACACTGCGTAATGGGTGTTGCTGGTAAAGAGCGTGCCCGGATAGGAGACGAATGCCGGCTGCATGTGCGGGATCGCCTGTTGCGCGACCTTGACCGCCTCCTCCACCGGCGTCAGCTTGGTCGGAATCTCGCGCCCCTTGTATTGCGCCGTCATCTCGGCGAGCTGGCCGTACTGCCACATCTTCAAGACCAGATCGGCCCATGTATTGATGACGCCGGTAAAGCCGACCACCAAGGTCCACATCACCAGCAGGATGCCGGCAAGATTATGCACGTCGAGCCGGCGCACGATGCGCGGACGATCCTTGCGATAGGCGCCGAAGCGCAGCTTCCGCATCGACGGCGCGTAGACCACGATGCCAGAGATCACTGCGACGCAGAACAGGATGCCCATCAGCCCGAGGAACAATTTGCCGGGCAGGCCCGCGAACATGTCGCTGTGCAGCCTCAGCATGAGGTAGGTGAAACGGCCGGTCACATCGGGCGAATCCAGAAACGCAGCGGTGTGAACGTCCACCCGCGCGATGCGATTGTCGACCGGGTTGGATTTGATGCTGGAGCCGATCGAGACCATCAACGCATTGGGTTCATCCCGATCGAAGATCAGAAATTGCGGAACCTGCCCCGGAAATTTCGCCAGCGCATTGGCCACCGCCTGATCGAGATTGGCCTTCGGCGTTCCCGGCGGCACGACGCTGGGATCCACCTCCTCATGCAACAGATGGTCGATCTCATGATGGAAAATCAGCGGCAGCCCGGTGATGCACAGCATCAGCATGAACACGGTGCAGACGATACTGGACCACTTGTGGACCCAGTGCCAGCGGCGAAGCGGTCTTGTTCCTGCGATCACAACGAGATTCTCCACACACTCGGCGCTGCCCCCATGCAGGCGGAGGCCCATAGCTGCTGGCATGGGTTGTTATAAAATAAACTCACGCCGCGTGATGGAGCTGAACCGCTGCGGCGTGTGGGTCCCCGCCTGCGCGGGGACGACAATTTTCGTACTGAAAGCCCATTCATGAGTAATTTCCAGTCGAACTTTCAAAGTTAGCAACCAAGGCTCGCCTTACTTCGTTATCAGTCTGGGAGCCGCCTCCGCGCCCCAGCTATACTTCAGCGTACCGAGAATGGTGCGGCCCTGGCCCAGCGCGCAATACGGCAGGCCGGTGAAGCACGACTGCACGTAGTAGCGATCGGTCAGGTTCCTTGCGTTGATCTGTGCCGACAATCCCCTCAGGTCGGGCCGCGTGTAGCCGAAGTCGTAGCTGATCGCGGCATCGACCACCGTGTAGGCCGGAATGTTAAGGGTGTTGGCGTAGTCGCCGTAGGTGTCGCCGACATAACGCACGCCCGCGCCGAGCCCGAGGCCGGCCAGCGGGCCATCGTACCAGGTATACTTGCCCCACAGCGAGGCCTGATCGCGCGCGGTGTTGATCATGTCCTTGCCGACGTTGCCGGCGATGCTCGCCGTCACCTTCGGATCGAGGTGGCTGTAGCCTGCGACGATTTCGAACTCGCGGGTGATGTTGCCCTTGGCCTCGAACTCGAAACCGCGCACCCGCATCGCATCGGTCTGGGTGTTGAAGAACGGGTTGGCGGGGTCCGCCGTCAACACGTTGTTCTGCCGGGTGTCGAAGTATGCGGCGGTCAGCATCAGGTTGGTGCCGAGCGGCTGATACTTGATACCGAACTCGATGTTGTCGCCGGTGGTCGGCTTGAAGGTATTGCCGAGCAGGTCGGCGCCGAGGTTCGGCGTGAATGAGGTCGAGTAGGTGACGTAGGGCGACACGCCGTTGTCGAACAAATAGTTCAGACCGACGCGGCCGGTCTGCGCCGAGTCGCTGCGGGAATAATTGCCCGCCATCGGATAGATGCCGGCGCTGGTGAAGGCGGTGTTCACGACATCCTGACGGCCCGACAACGTCAGCGTCCAGCGATCGAACTTGATCTGATCCTGCAGGTAGAAGCCGGCCTGGCTCTGGTGATCGTCGCGCTTGATGAACGGCGGCACCAACGAATCCCATGACGGAATCGCCGCGCCATACACCGGATTGAACGCATCGATCGGCGGGAAGGCGTAGGTGATGCGGAATTCCGAATTCGCCTTCATGTGGGTGTAGTCGAATCCACCCAGCACCGTATGCGTCACCGGCCCGGTGCGGAAATCGGCCTGCAACTGATTGTCGAGGGTGAGGTTCTGCGTGCTGGCGCGGACGTAGTCATAGGAGCGCAGCACGAGATTGTTGCCGATCATGCCTTCCGGGCGGATCGAGTGCAGGTCCTGCGTCGCTTCGGTATAACGGAAGTTCTGGCGGAACTGGACGCTGTTATCGAAACGATGCTCGAACGCGTAGCCGATCGCCTTTTGCTCCAGCGTGTAGCCGTCGGCGCCCGGTTCGCCGAGATAGGTGCTGCGATTGATGCGACCGAGCGGATTGCCGGAGAACGCCACCTGCCCCGGCACGTATTGCTGGTAACCCTTGTTGTCGATCTTCTGGTAGTGCGACAGGATCGTGAAGCTGGTGTCGGCATTCGGCCGCCAGGTCAGACTCGGCGCGATGAAGATCTTGTTGTCCTGAACGAAGTTGATCTCGGTGTTGCTCTGCCGGAACAACCCGACCAGACGATAGAGCCATTGGCCCGTGGCGTCCGCCGGGCCACCGATGTCGAACGCACCCTGATAGCGATCGTAGGAGCCGAATGTGCCCTCGACATTGTAATGCGGCGTTGCCTGCGGCCGCTTGCTGATCATGTTGACGATGCCACCCGGATCGCTGGCGCCGTAAAGACCTGACGACGGCCCCTTCAGCACTTCCAGCCGCTCCAGACCGTAGGTCTCGATCTTCGGCGCGGCGAAGGTGGTGACGTCGGAGGGCAACCGCAACCCGTCGAGGTAACGCGGCGCGTCGAAGCCGCGCACCTTGAAGCTGTCGAAGAACTGATTGGGGCCGAAGCTCGGCACCGTGACGCCGGGCGTGTAGCCGAGCGCCTGCGGCACATCCTGCGCGCCCTGCGCCACCATCTGGTCGCGGGTGACGACCGACACCGACTGCGGCGTTTCGAGGATCGGCGTGTCGGTCTTGCTGCTCGAAATGCTTTGCTTCGCGGAATAACCGACCACCGGGCCGGTGCCGCGCTCGGCGGGAATGCTCGGACCGGAGCGCGATGCGGTTTGCCGCGATGGTGCGACCTGCGCCGGCTGCGGGCGGGCGCGACGGGTCGATTGCGCGCGACGGGCAGCGCGCTGCTTCGGCGCGGTCACCGTCACCGTCGGCAACTCGGACGATTGCGCATACGTTTCATTCGACGCCATCGACAGGACCACCACACTTGCTGCTCCGAGAAGGCCAACCTTGACCCAACGCGTGCGCGACATCTTCAAACCCCCGCTCCAATTGGCCACCGTTTTGCCGGTGATGTGTTGGTCCCTCCTTATCACTCTCAAAATGATTGCCATCCCTTGCGCGCTTAGAAGCCATTTAAACGCCGCACATCACCATGCGGTGTTGCCGATGTGTCGCAAAAAGCCCTGCGGTACAGCGGTTTTTTGCATTCTTATTTGATGCGTTCTAAGAGGGCTTCTAAGAAAAGATCTAAGAAGAATTCCAAGCGTTGCTCTGACAACGCTTGAAGATGGAGACGACTTTCAGTCCTCCTCATCGCAACTGTGAGGACTCATCAACGTCAGCACGTGACCTGCGTGCTGACGGAATCTATCGCACCAACTTGAGTATCTCCGTCATTGCGAACGAGGCGAAGCAATCCAGAAGCCATAAAACAGGGACGGGATTTCTTCGCGGCTGCGCTCATCGCAATGACGGCTGTTTGCAGCCATCAACCTCTCATCCGTCATGGCCGGAATAAATCCGGCCATGACGAGGTCGATACGAAAATGACTTAATTTCGTCCGCAGAATATTGAGTTGAATTCCGACGACAAAGCGTCGCCTCAACTTCACTTCATCAGGCCCTACAATCCCACGCCACCGCCGCGGGCGAAACGTTTGCGGATGCGCAGCGATAGTCCGTCGCAGACGTCGCGATAGGCCTGCATGCGCTGGTCGCGGCTGCCTTCCGCCAGCGTCGGATCCTGCGTCGGCCAGTATTCGACCTCGATGGCATGGGTGCGGGTCAATTCCAGTGCCTTGTGATGCGCCTGCGGCGACAGCGTGATGATGAGGTCGAAGTTAAGGCCTTCCCAATCCTCGAGGTCCTCGAACGTCATCGGCCGATGCCGCGAGATGTCCTGGCCCAGCTCCGCCATCGTCGCGACGGCGAACGGATCGAGTTCGCCCTTTCGCGCGCCGGCCGAACGGACGTAAAGCGTCTTTGGAAACATCTGCTGCAACAGGCTCGCCGCCATCGGCGAGCGGACAGCATTCATCGTGCATGCGAACAGCACGGCTTGTGGATGGCGGACGCGCGGCGGCGCCTCCATCGATTACCGCCGCCATTCGCTGGCGCGTCGTGCACCACCGTGGATCATTTCTCGCCCTTCCAGTGCAGCACGCAGATCAGGGTGAACAGACGGCGAGCGGTTTCGAAATCGACCCGCACCTTCCCGTCGAGCCGCTCCATCAGCGCGCGCGAGCCTTCGTCGTGAATGCCGCGCCGCCCCATGTCGATGGCCTCGATCTTGTCCGGCGTCGCGGTACGGATGGCGTGATAGTAGCTGTCGCAGATCATGAAGTAGTCTTTGACGACGCGGCGAAACGGCGTCAGCGACAACAGATGCGCCACCACCGGCGTACCGTCTTCGCGGCGGATGTCGAACATCAGGCGATTGCCGGTGATGCCGAGATGCAGCGCGAACGGGCCATCGTCGGCGCCATTCGGGGCAAACAGGTTCTGCTCGATCAGATCGTAGATGGCGATGGCGCGTTCGTGCTCGATGTCCGGCCCGGAACGGCCGATCGAGTCCTCGTCGAGGGTGACCGCGACGATGCGGTTGCGGGAGTCATCCTCTGAGGCTTTCTTGCTCATGGCAAATTGAGACGCCGTCCAATCGAGCGCGAATGGGCGTCCAGCCCCTCCGCATTGCCAAGGGTCATGGCCGCCGGCCCCAGCGCGCGCAACTGATCGGGCCCACATCGCAGGATCGACGTTCGCTTCATGAAGTCAAGCACGCCGAGCCCGGACGAGAACCGCGCCGAGCGCGCGGTCGGCAGAACGTGGTTGGACCCGCCGACATAATCACCGATCGCTTCCGGCGTATGCGGTCCGAGGAACAGCGCGCCCGCGTTGCGGATCTTGGCCGCCAGCGCATCCGGATCGGCGGTCATGATTTCCAGGTGTTCGGCGGCGATGGCATCCGCGAGCTTCGCGGCTTCGTCCAATGACTGCACTCGGATGACCGCGCCGAAATCGTTCCACGACGCCCGCGCGATCGCCTCGCGCGGCAAGGTGGCAAGCTGCGACTCCACCGCGCGCTCGACATCGCGGGCGAGATCGTCATCGTCGGTGATCAGAATCGACTGTGAGTCCTCGCCGTGCTCGGCCTGCGCCAGAAGGTCGGCGGCGATCCAGTCGGCATTGCCGGTCTTGTCAGCGATCACAAGTATCTCGGAGGGGCCGGCGATCATGTCGATGCCGACCTTGCCGAACACCAGCCGCTTGGCCGCGGCGACATAGGCATTGCCCGGCCCGACGATCTTCGCCACCGGAGCAATGGTCGCTGTGCCGTAGGCCAGCGCGGCAATCGCCTGCGCGCCGCCGACCCGGTAGATTTCCGAGACGCCGGCGAGCCGCGCCGCCGCCAGCACCAGCGGGTTGAGGATTTTGCCGTCCGGTGTCGGCACGACCATGACCACGCGCGGAACGCCGGCCACCACGGCGGGCACCACATTCATCAGCACCGATGAGGGATAGGCAGCAGTGCCGCCCGGCACATACAGACCGACTGCCTCGACCGCGCTCCAGCGCCAGCCGAGTTCGACGCCCTGCGGATCGATGAACCGCTCGTCCTTCGGCATCTGCCGCCGGTGGAACGCCTCGATGCGGTCGCGCGCGAACGCCAGCGCGTCGAGCGTCGCGACGTCACACGCCTTGACCGCCTCGTCGATCTCGCCCGGCGTGAAGCGCAGACCGCCGGCATCGACGGCGAAGCGGTCGAACTTGCGGGTCGCCTCGATGACGGCGGCATCGCCGCGCAAGCGCACGTCATCGATGACGGCACGCACCACGGCCTCGACATCGGCCGACGCCTCGCGTTTGCTGGCGAGAAAGGCCGTAAATTGCGCGGCGAAATCAGAGTTGCGGCTATCGATGCGGATCGGCATGGCAGGTTTCCAGCATCCTTTTCACGAAGGACGACACCCTGCTCAATGACGCGGCCGCAAATCGCCGTCAACCCTTTGTTTTCACGGATTAAGTCAAGGCGCTCAGGCGTCATCCGCGACAAGGTCGGCGAGTTCGCATTCGAGGCACTCGACCTCGAGCCGCAGCGCCGCGCCGCCGGCGAACATCAATACCGCCGTGCCGCCCGGCGGCGTCGCCGGATAAAACTCGATGCCGAGCAGATCGAACGCGACATGGGGCGCGTCAAGATCGATGTTGCGCGACTGGCACGACAGCACCCGATCGAATCGCAACGCCGAGACCAGCCGGCGCGGCGACGTCTCGCCGTTCAGCGTCTGCTCCCAATCGAGCCGGCGCATTCCAACGACGAGTCTTTTATCGCCTTGACGCCAGAGGATATCGGCGGCCGTGACCGACGCCTCCTGCACATGCGCCGAGATCACCGCGAGATCGTCCTGATCGAGTGCGATGAGACGCGCCGCCATAATGCGATCAGCCGCTGATGCGTTCGATCGTCGCGCCGCAGGCCGACAGCTTGTCTTCCAGACGCTCGAAGCCACGATCGAGGTGATAGACGCGGTTCACCATGGTCTCGCCTTCGGCAACAAGCCCGGCGATCACCAGCGACACTGATGCGCGCAGATCGGTTGCCATCACCGGCGCACCGCGCAGCTTCTTCATGCCTTCGACGACCGCGGTTTCGCCATCGAGATGAATCCGCGCGCCGAACCGCGCCAGTTCCTGCACATGCATGAAGCGGTTCTCGAAGATCGTCTCGGTGATGCGCGAATTACCGTCGGCGCGGGTCATCAGCGCCATCAACTGCGCTTGCAAATCAGTCGGAAAACCGGGGAACGGTGCGGTTTCCACGCTCACCGCCTTGATACCGGCACCGTTGCGCGTGACGCGAATGCCGTCATTGTTGACGGTGATGTTGGCGCCGGCCTGCGCCAACACGTCGAGCGCGGCCTGCAACAATTCCGGCCGCGCGCCACTGAGCTGCACATCGCCGCCGGTCATCGCCACCGCCATCGCATAGGTGCCGGTCTCGATGCGATCCGGCAGCACGGTGTGCCGCGCGCCGTTCAATTTGGCGACGCCTTCGATGGTGATGCGCGGCGTGCCCGCGCCGGAGATGCGCGCGCCCATCTTGTTCAAACAGTCGGCGACGTCGAGAACTTCCGGCTCGCAGGCCGCGTTGGTGATGACCGTCGTGCCCTTGGCTAGCGTCGCCGCCATCAGCGCGACATGGGTGCCGCTCACCGTGACTTTGGCAAAATCGATCTCAGCGCCCTTCAGGCCGCCCGGCGCCTTCGCGATCACATAGCCACCGTCGATGGCGATCTCCGCACCGAGTTTCTCCAGCGCCATGATAAGCAGGTCGACCGGACGCGTGCCGATGGCGCAACCACCCGGCAGCGACACCTTGGCCTCGTGCATTCGCGCCAGCAGCGGCGCGATCACCCAGAACGAGGCGCGCATCTTCGACACCAGTTCGTACGGCGCGGTGGTGTCGATAATATTTGCCGCCGAGATATGCAGCGTTTGACCTTGATACTCACGATCGCCGGGCCGCTTGCCGGCCGCCATGATGTCGACGCCGTGATTACCGAGAATCCGCTGCAACTGCGCAACGTCGGCGAGACGCGGAACATTGTCGAGGATCAGCGTCTGATCTGTCAGCAGGCTCGCGATCATCAAGGGCAGCGCGGCGTTCTTCGCGCCGGAGATCGGAATGGTGCCATTGAGCTTATTGCCGCCGACGATACGAATCCGATCCATGCCCAGTCCCGTTGTTGCTACGCACAAATTGTTTAGGCGAAGCCGCGCCCCATTGCAAAATCTTCCGCAGAAGTTCCAATCTTTGCGGCGATTTGATGGGCTATCGACAAATCAGGGCATTCTCGCGCCGATAGCTGCTAAAGCCGGTTGATATCCTCGCTTTCCAGCACCGGCTTCGGATAGCCGTGACGCGCCACCGCCAGCATGGCCTGACCGACCTGCTCGGTGGTCGTCATGTACCTGGGCGCGACCTTGTTCAGGACGGTGAGAAGCGGAGCGGCCACCACATAAGCGGCCTGATACCACACCGTCTTCGATCGGATGCCATGCAGCGGCTGGATGCCGGCCGGACGGAACATATACGCCGCCTTGAACGGCAGCTTGAGTAGATCGTTTTCGGTCTTGCCCTTGATGCGGGCCCACATCACCGACCCGCGCTCGGTGCTGTCGGTGCCGCGTCCGGTGACATAAACAAATATCATCTGCGGATTGAGTTTCGCGAGCGTGGCCGCGGCCGCCATGGTGATGTCGTAGGTGAGATGACGATAGCGCTCTTCGGTCAATCCGACTGAAGTGACACCGAGGCAAAAAAAGCAGGCGTCATAGCCAGACAGTCTGGATTCGATGGCGGAGAAATCCAGAAAGTTGTCGTGACACAGTTCCTGGAGCTTGGCGTTGCGCTGACCGGTCGCGCTGCGGCCGACGGCGAGAACGTGCTCGACATCGGGATCGAGCAGACATTCGCGCAGCACGCCCTGCCCCACCATTCCGGTCGCGCCGAACAGAATGACTTTCAGTTTGTGGTCACTCACGCGTCGAGACCTTTCCGGATCGCGCCGGCATCCGCGTCCGGAGATTCGCCGGACTTGGCCGCGTCCTGATTGCGCCCGCGCACCTGCGCCTTGCGGCGTTTGAGGTTTTCACGCAGCGCCAGTTTCAAGCGGTCCTTGCGCTGGTCCTGAGCCCGGCTGCCGGAGCGAGATTTACTGGCATCTGATTGGTCTGACATGAGTGACGGTCTTTGGCGGGGCTCTGATGATCTGCTCGGATATGCCGCAGCGATTCGATCACGTATGCTGCCTCCGATCTTAGCGACTGTGACCGCGACCGAAAACTGTTCTGGAGACATAAGATATGCCTTCCTCGTCCTCGCTGGCGGACCTGCCGCGCCAAACCATTGCCAACTGGCACCGTTTCGTTGCGACCGGCGATCAGACGCTGCTGTCGTCGCTGCTGGCGGAAGACGTGGTGTTTCGTTCTCCAGCCGTCCACGCGCCGATTCCCGGTCGGCCAGCAACACTTTTGGTCCTGACCAATGTGGTGCAGATCTTCGAGAATTTCCGCTACGAGCGCGAATTCGCCTCCGGAAGTCACGATGCAGGGCTCGAATTCGCTGCCAACGTCGGCAAATTCGAGCTGAAAGGCATCGATCTCATCAAATTCAATGCCGAGGGGAAAATGGTCGATTTCGAGGTCATGATCCGCCCGCTGAAGGCCTTACAGGCCGTCGCCGAAGCCATGGGGAACCGAATCGGCCCGCAATTGATGGCGTTGAAGTCGGCGGCTGCGGTCCGCTGACCGTAAATTTTCCCCGACGATGCGGATTTCCCGCGTCCGCGCTTGCACCTCGGTAAGCCTTGTGGCAAGGATCGGCCGCCTCGGCGCGGCCCTTGCGGGCTGGGCCTGATGTGGCGTTTGCTGCCGTAGCTCAGTGGTAGAGCACTTCATTGGTAATGAAGAGGTCGACAGTTCAATCCTGTCTGGCAGCACCACCCCGCTTTGACGCGGTCCCCTCCTTCAGTCTTGTCTCACGGTCAGTTGTAATGACTGGGCAATTTCGCCCGGCGGCGGTAGTCTCCCGGCGTCAGAATAGCGGAGCCGCACGTGCAGGACCCGGTGCATATTGTCCGTCGCCAGATTTGGCGCTCAACCGGCGTTGAGACCGGGGATCGCGCGATTCCGGAGGAAACCGCGGTCGCTCTCACTTATAATGGCGGCAGCTACGCCGTGATGATGGCGACTCCCCGCGACCTCGAGGATTTCGCCGTTGGCTTCAGTCTGACCGAAGGCATCATTGCCAGCCCCGCCGATATCGACAGTCTTGAGGTCATTCCGCAGGACGACGGCGTCGAATTGCGCATGTGGCTGCGTCAGTCCGAGGCGGAACGCCTGGCCGACCGCCGCCGTCATATCGCCGGCCCGACCGGATGCGGGTTGTGCGGGATCGATTCGATCGCCGAGGCGATGCGGCCTGCGGCCATCGTCGCGCCGGGCGGCTCTTTCACCGCAAGCCAAATTATGGCGGCCATGGCGGCATTGGCCCCGTTACAGACCATCAACAGCGCGACGCGGGCGGTCCATGCGGCCGCGTTCTGGACGCCCTCGGATGGCATTGTCTCGCTGCGCGAGGATGTCGGTCGTCACAACGCCCTCGACAAGCTCGCCGGCGCGCTGGCCCGGATCGACATCGACGTCACATCCGGCATGGTGCTGCTTACCAGCCGCGTATCTGTTGAAATGGTGCAGAAGACGGCCGTGATCGGCGCGCCGCTGATTGTGTCGGTTTCGGCCCCTACCGCATTGGCTGTGCGAATGGCCGCTGCCGCCGGAATCACGCTGGTGGCCATTGCCCGCCATGACGGTTTTGAGATCTTCGCTAACAGCCAGAGATTGAATCTTGCGCGTGAACTCGCCTAAATGGCGCAGATCGCGCCGCCGAGTCACATCCGCATAGCCAGTTTCTCGCCTCTCGATCCGCCCGAACCGGATCACTGATATGCATAAATTGCTGCAATGCGGTGCTTCACTACCCTCACACGCCAAAGAGTGGCGAGAATGCGGCGAACAAGCCTTCAAATGTGGCGGCATCTGGAACGCATTAAGGTTCCATTAAGTAACAAAAATTTGTGGTTCCTCAAAAGGTTAGGAAGCAGGCACCTGTGACCTCTCGGTAACAGCATTTTACACAAAACGCGTCTATGACATCGCTGGACGGCGGCGCTTCCACCTCCGCCAGTTTGCTCTTGGAGAGAAAAATGAAAAAGATTCTGCTTGGTACTGTGGCGCTCATCGCCCTCGGCGCGACCGCGCCAGCACTTGCCGCCGACCTGGCCGCGCGCCCCTACACGAAGGCTCCGGCCTATGTTCCGGCTCCGATCTACAACTGGACCGGCTTCTATCTCGGCGGTCACGTCGGTGGCGCCTTCCGCGGCGACGACAACAACTTCCTCGCCGGCAGCCGCGATGGCTCGTTCCTCGGCGGTGTGCAGGTCGGTTACGACAACCAGTTCGCCCCGAACTGGGTGTTCGGTCTGGAAGCCAACTACAGCTTCAAGGACACCAACGGCAACTTCGCCAACCGCGGCCTCGGTTCGGTCACCGGCCGTCTCGGCTACACCTGGGGTCCGGCGCTGCTCTACGTGAAGGGCGGTTACGGCTGGGCTGACTCGCGCTTCAGCAACGGCTTCGGCGGCAACGGCGGCCGTGACGGCTACACCGTCGGCGGCGGCCTCGAATACCTGTTCACGCAGAACTGGTCGGGCAAGATCGAGTACCAGTACTACGACTTCGGTACTGTGAACTTCGTCGCCCCGGGTGGTGCCATCGGATCCTTCCGCAACGACGAGCACACCATCAAGGTCGGCCTGAACTATCGCTTCAACTGGGGTGCCCCGGTCGTCGCCAAGTACTAAGGCTCAGACCTAGGCTTTCAGCTTAGGACCTGACAGACTTCCGGAAGGCCGGCGTTCGCGCCGGCCTTCTGCGTTTGCGGTATTAAAATGACGAAATCGACCGCATTTTCCCAAATTTATTAACCTGCGGCCCTGATACTCCGCCCCCGATTAATCTTGATAAAAATCAATGGGCGGGGATGACCATGACGTTGCGAACTGCGTTGAGCAGCCTGCGGCAATTGAATTTTTTGCGGCCGCGCTTGAATAATTGGGGCATCAAGGAAAGTCTTTTCACGGCTTTTGCGATCATCGCGGGCATCGCGGTTCTGATCAGCGTCGGCGCCGGCATGATCCTCGGCCAGCTCGGCGGCATGATGCAGGATCTCGGCGGGCGAGACATTCCGCGGCTGGCGGCAAGCCTGCAACTGGCGGCCCGCAGCGCCGACCTCGCCAGCCAGGGGCCCGCTGTACTGGCCTCGCACGACGAAGCCGACCTGACCACGCAGCTCGGCAAGGTCAAGGAACTTCAGGAAGCCGCCCTCGCCAAACTCGGGGAGATCATCGAGCTCGGCGCCGACAAATCGACCGTCGCGGCTTTGCAGGAAAACGTCAAGAATATCGACGATGCGGTGAAAAGCCTCGGCAACGCCGCCAAGGAACGGCTCGACCTCGCGACCCGTCATCAGCGGCTTTATGAAGAATTGCGGACCCAACAGGCCGCGTTCGTCGCGGCCGCCAATCCGGCGATGATGGCCGCGCAAGCCAACATCAACGCGATTCTGACATCCGCCAATCTGTCGACCGACGACGCCACCGAAGCCGCGCGCGCCGTCGAATTGCTGGGCAATGCGGTTTCCAGCACCAATGTGGTCGCCTCCGACATGATGGCCGCATTGTCCGCCCCGACCAGCGACGCGCTTGAACAAATCTCGGCATCGCTCGAGGCCGCCAAGCAGCGCGCGACGTCCAGCCTCGAAGCCCTGCCCGATCGCCGCAGCACGGCCGACATCAAAGCGGCCGCGCAAAAACTGCTGCCGCTCGCTCATGGTAAGGATGGCGTGTTCAAGGTGCGGCAGCGCGAACTCGACTCCATCGATTATGGACAGCTCATTCTCGACGAATTCCGCAAGCTGAACACTGGCCTCGGCATCAGCGTGCGCCAACTCGTCGAAGGTGTGCAGACTGAAACCGAGACGTCGTCCTCGCAAGCACGGCAGACCATCGCGGTCTCGACGCGGGTGATGATGGTGCTTGGTGCGCTCACTCTGATCGGCTCGATCCTGTTCGTCTGGCTCTATGTCGGCCGCAACATCCTGCGACGCATCAGCGATCTGCAACGCGCGATGAAGGTGCTGTCGAACGGCGATCTCGAAACCGAGATCGCGCGCAGCCGCAACCACGACGAAATCGCGGTGATGGCGGATTCGCTGGAGGTCTTTCGCGAAAACATGATCCGCGCCCGCACGTTGGGAGCGGATCGCGAACGCGATCAGTTGAGCCGTGCCGAACGCGCCTCACGCATGGAAGCGCGTATCACCGACTTCGAGGCCAGCGTGCGCGCCACGCTTGAACGCGTTCAGTCGTCCGCGAACACGATGGAGGCGACCGCGCAAAACATGTCCGCGACCGCCGACCGCTCCAACGCATTGGTGAGCACCGTTGCATCGGCGGCGGAAGAAACCTCGGTCAACGTGCAGACTGTTTCGTCGGGCACCGAGGAACTGTCGTCGTCGATTCTCGAAATCGGCCGCCAGGTCATCAGTTCGACCGAGATCGCCAGCAAGGCGGTGTCGGAAGCGAGCAAGACCGACGCGACGATGCAGGGGCTCGCCGAGAATGCCGCGCGCATCAGCACCGTGATCGACCTGATCCAGACCATCGCCTCGCAGACCAATCTGCTGGCGTTGAATGCAACCATCGAGGCGGCACGCGCGGGCGAGGCCGGCAGAGGCTTCGCGGTGGTAGCGTCCGAAGTGAAGAACCTTGCCAGCCAGACCGCGAAGGCGACCGAGGAAATCCGTTCGCAGATCGCCAACATGCAGCAGGTCACGACCACGGCGGTCGGCACCATCCGGAATATCGGACTGACCATCGGCGAGATCAACGAAATCACCACCGCGATCGCCGCCGCGGTCGAGGAGCAAGGTGCTGCGACACGCGAGATCGCACGCAACATCCAGCACGCCGCGACCGGAACCAGCGAGGTCTCCAGCAACATCGTTGGCGTCAGCCAGGCATCGGCGGATGCCGGCGCGGAGGCAAGCCATGTGCTTGCGGCGTCGGGTGCGCTACGGCGCGAAGCCGATGTGCTGCGCGGCGAGATCGACGTGTTCCTCTCCAGCATTCGCGCCGCGTGACGGCAGTTGCGACGGCGCGTTCCGGTTCCCGTCGGCACTGATTGACACCCGTGCCGACGCGTGATCCTTGAACGCACGCAAGTTCGCCCGAATGCCGAAGCGGTGCATTCGGGCGCTGTCGCAACCCGCCGGACGAGAGGCTTCGCATGAGCGCATCGATTAATTCAAACCAGCAGGACATCGCCGCGCTCGGCGAACCGCGCCACGACTGGACCCGATCGGAAGCAGAAGCGATCTACAGCCTGCCGTTTTCAGATTTGATTTTTCAGGCGCAACGTGTGCATCGCGCTCATTTCGATCCCAACCACATCGAGACCGCGAGCCTTCTCAGCATCAAGACTGGCGGCTGTCCGGAAGATTGCGGGTACTGCTCGCAAAGCGCGCACTACGACACCGACGTGAAGGCCACAAAACTGATGGACCATCAGGCGGTGCTGGACACCGCGCGCCGCGCCAAGGAGAACGGCGCCAGCCGGTTCTGCATGGCGGCAGCCTGGCGCAACCCGAAGGAGAAAGACCTCGACCGCGTTTGCGACATGGTCAGCGCGGTGAAGGACCTCGGGATGGAAACCTGCGCCACCCTCGGCATGCTTGCCCCCGCACAGGCGCAGCGGCTGCGCGACGCGGGCCTCGATTTCTACAACCACAACGTCGACACCTCGCCGGAATTCTACGGGCACATCATCACCACGCGCACGATGCAGGATCGCATCGATACACTGGCGCACGCCCGCGACGCCGGACTGAAGATCTGCTGCGGCGGCATCATCGGCATGGGCGAGCAGGTCGACGACCGCGTCGGCATGCTGATTCTGCTGGCCAACCTGCCGAGCCATCCGGAAAGCGTGCCGATCAACATGTGGAACAAGGTCAAGGGCGTGCCGGTCAATGACACTGCCGACCGCCCGGACCCGATCGCACTGGTGCGGATGATCGCGCTCGCGCGGATCATGATGCCGAAGAGCGTGGTGCGGCTCTCGGCTGGACGGCAATACATGACCGACGAGTTGCAGGCGCTGTGCTTCGTCGCCGGCGCCAGTTCGATCTTCATCGGCGACGTTCTGCTGACCACGAAGAACCCGCAGACCGTTCGCGACGCCGAATTGCTGGATCGGCTCGGCATCCGTTCGAAGCTCGACGACGTGCGAGCCACGGCCCTGCCGTCGCAGGCCGCCGAATAAACCATCCGCTGCTGGCGGTACATCTTCACCGCCAGCATGACTTGCCGTACCGCGTCCAGACCCGCGAATGCGGGTCTGGACCGTGGTTTTTCGGCTGGCGCCCTGCCGATTGTTTGGCTAAGCCGGATGGATGAAACCACAACGGCCTCCCATGAAATCCAAAGAACCCGCCTTCCAGAGCCTGGCAGAGACCCTGCGCTATCCGTGGGAAACGCCGCCGGGCCCCAATGAGGTCATCGAACTCAGGCCGGGCGTTCTGTGGCTTCGCCAGAAGCTGCCGTTCCAACTCAACCACGTGAACATCTACCTGCTCGCCGACGGCGACGGCTGGGCCATGATCGATTCCGGTTTTGGCAACGAGGACACCATCGCAGCGTGGACGGCGCTGTTCGAGGGGCCGCTGAAGAACTTCAACATCACGCGGCTGATCGTTACCCATTCACATCCCGATCACGTCGGGCTCGCGGGCTGGATCGTCGAACGCTTCAACTGTCCGCTGGTGATGTCACAGGTCGAATATCTGCAATCGGTCTACCATCAGAATCGCGGCACCGAGGAACGCAAGGAAGCGCAGCGGCTGTTCTTCCGCCGCCACGGCATGGACGAAAGCCTCACCGACAAGCTGCTCGGTCGCGGTCAGGACTATCTCACACGCGTCTCGACGCTGCCCGCTTCGTATCGACGCATTGCGCATGGCGATGAAATTTCGATCGGCACCCGACGCTTCAAAGTCATCACCGGAGGCGGCCACGCACTCGATCAGGTGATGCTGTATTGCGCTGCCGACAAACTGTTCCTGTCGGCCGATCAGGTGCTGAGCAAGATTTCACCCAATGTGAGCGTGTGGGCGGTGGAGCCCGACCAGAACTCGCTCGGTGAATATCTCGCATCGCTGGCCAGCCTGACCACCACCCTGCCCTACGATGCACTGGTGCTGCCCGGCCATGGCGTGCCGTTCTACGGCTTGAAGACCCGGATCAAGCAACTTGCCGACCATCATGAGGAGCGTTGCGGCATGATCGCCGCTGCCTGCCGGGAATCTGCGAAGACATCGGCGGAACTGGTGCCGGTGGTGTTTTACAAGTATCCGCTCGATGCCCACCAGACCGGATTTGCCGCAGGCGAACTGATCGCGCACCTCAACTACATGCTCAACGAAGGGCGACTGGTCATGGAGCCGCAATCCGATGGCATCCTCCGATTCCGGAGCACTTGAACGACTATCGCGCCCCGGCGCTGGCTGACGTTGCGCCAGCGCAAACTTGAGACTGCGTCCGCGGCAGGGCCGCCACGCGGTCTCTTAAACCTTATTTCGGCTCGACAGCGATCGTGGAAAGGCTCTAAAAAGGGCCGTGCCAGGGCATGGCCCAGTCTTGTCGAGTTCGGATTTTGCGATGAATTACAATCAGTTCTTCAGCGATGCCGTTAATCGTCTGCACGATGAGCGGCGCTACCGTGTGTTCGCCGACCTGGAACGCATCGCGGGTCGCTTCCCGCACGCCACCTGGCACTCACCGAATGGCGAACGTCCCGTCGTGATGTGGTGCTCCAACGATTATCTCGGCATGGGCCAACATCCGAAAGTCGTTGGCGCCATGGTGGAAACCGCCACCCGCGTCGGCACCGGCGCCGGCGGCACCCGCAACATCGCCGGCAACCATCATCCGCTGGTCGGACTTGAGCGCGAACTCGCCGATCTGCACGGCAAGGAAGCAGCTCTGCTGTTCACGTCGGGCTACGTGTCGAACCAGACCGGCATCTCGACGCTTGCCAAACTGATCCCCGACTGCCTGATCCTGTCGGACGCGCTCAACCACAACTCGATGATCGAGGGCATCCGCCAATCGGGTTGCGAGCGTCAGGTGTTTCGCCACAACGACGTCGCGCACCTTGAGGAACTGCTGATCGCGGCAGGCCCGCAGCGCGCCAAGCTGATTGCCTGCGAAAGCCTGTACTCGATGGATGGCGACATCGCGCCGCTGGCGAAGATCTGCGATCTCGCCGAACGCTATGGCGCGATGACCTATGTGGACGAAGTCCACGCGGTCGGCATGTATGGCCCGCGTGGCGGCGGAATTGCCGAGCGCGACGGCGTCATGCATCGCATCGACGTGCTGGAAGGCACGCTGGCGAAAGCCTTCGGCTGCCTCGGCGGCTACATCACCGCGAAAGCGGAAATCATCGACGCGGTGCGCTCCTACGCGCCGGGCTTCATTTTCACCACCTCGCTGCCTCCCGCGGTCTGCGCGGCAGCAACGGCGGCGATCCGACACCTGAAATCGTCAAGCTGGGAGCGTGAGCGTCATCAGGAACGCGCCGCACGGACCAAAGCGATTCTCAACGCGGCCGGTCTGCCGGTGATGTCGAGCACGACGCATATCGTGCCGTTGTTCGTCGGCAATCCCGAACGCTGCAAACAGGCCTGCGACCTCCTGCTTAAAGACCACGGCATCTATATCCAGCCGATCAACTATCCCACCGTCGCCAAGGGCACCGAGCGGCTGCGCATCACGCCGTCGCCGTATCACGACGATGTTCTGATCGATCAACTCGCCGAGGCGCTCGTTCAGGTTTGGCAGCAACTCGATCTGCCGCTGCACGCGGCGCCGTTGGCGGCTGAATAAGCCGGCTACTCATTTCGCTGGATCGCGATGCATTCAACTCGATCCGTGACGCCCGGGCGTGTCCCGGGCATGGTGATCGTGTCGCTTCAGCCTCAGTTCAGCCGCTCTAAGCCGGCGCAGCCGATAGCAGCGCGGTCGGGCGCTTGCTGGTTTCTTCCGACATGACGATACGCATCAGGTCGGCGGCGTTTTTCGCGCCGAGCTTGTCCATGATCCGCGCACGGTGAACCTCCACAGTGCGCGGGCTGATTCCCAACCGCCGGCCGGCTTCCTTGTTCGAGGCGCCTTGCGCCACCTGCTGCAAGACGTCGCGCTCGCGTCCGGTGAGCCGATGCCGACCGGCAAAATCCGCCAGTCCCTGGATATGCTCTTCCCTGGTTCGACGATAGGCCGTGACCGCTTCGCGCACCCGATCGGCCATCGCACTCGCCGCGAACGGCTTTTGCAGGAAATCGGTCGCGCCGAACTTCATCGCTGCCACAGCAGTCGCGATATCGCCCTGCCCGGACATCACCACCACAGGCGGCGGGGTTCGCTCGGCGGCCAGTTCACGCAGCACCTGCAAGCCGGATTCATCCGGCAGATTGACGTCCAGAACGACGCAAGCCGGTGCCCGCTGGCGAAAAGCCTCCAGGAACGATCCGGCGTCGCCGAAGGCGCGCGGGGCAAACCCCTCGATCCGCAACAGCAAACTCAAGGCATCGCGCACCGAGGGATCATCGTCGACAATGAAAACAACAGCGGCATCGACCTGAAGCTGAGCGGCCATCGCAACCTTCCGGATAGAATTGCACGACTTACTACAACTTATACGTGTGTAACCTGATTCGTCCGCATTGACAATTGCAATGCGACGCGGTGCGCCCTACGCGGAATGGCGCTACAATTCGCGGTCACCCGCCCGCAGTGAGCGCGGGACAGAGGGAGAATTCGGTTGGCGGTAGGGCAAGCGTGATGCTGCACGATTGGGGCGTGATCGCCGCCGCGTTCTGCTATATCGGTTTTCTGTTTCTGGTCGCTTATTATGGCGACCGGCCATCGCGACGGCGACGGCGCAGCGGCGCCGGCCTGATCTACCCGCTATCGCTCGCGATCTACTGTACGTCATGGACGTTCTTCGGATCGGTCGGCTTCGCGACCCGCAACAGCTTCGATTTTCTGGCGATCTATATCGGTCCGATCATCCTGATCGCATTCTGCACGCCGTTGTTGCGGCGAGTGATCGAACTGGCGAAATCGCAGAACATCACTTCCACCGCCGATTTCATCGCAGCGCGTTACGGCAAGAGCCAGGCGGTGGCGGCGACCGTCGCCATCATCGCCATCATCGGTTCGGTTCCTTACATCGCCTTGCAACTGAAGGCCGTCGGCTCGTCGCTCGAAACCATCATGGGCGAGGACCACGCCATCACCAGCGTGCCGATCGTCGGCGACATCGCGCTGATCGTGATGCTGGCGATGGCGGCATTCGCGGTTCTGTTCGGCACTCGGCAATCCGACGCCACCGAACACCAGCATGGCCTGATGCTGGCGGTCGCGACCGAATCCATCGTCAAACTGGTCGCCTTCATCGCCGCAGGCGCCTTCGTTACATTCTGGATGTTCGGTCCGATCGAACTGTTCGAGCGCGCGATGAAGACGCCGGAAGCCGTCCGCGCCATGAGCTATACATCCTCGGTCGGCAACTTCCTGACGATGGTGCTGTTGTCATTCTTCGCCATCATGTTCCTGCCGCGCCAGTTTCACGTCAGCGTGGTCGAGAACTCCAATCTCGAGGAAGTCGAACGCGCGCGCTGGCTATTCCCGCTCTATCTCGTCGCAATCAACCTGTTCGTCATCCCGATCGCACTGGCCGGCCTGGTGTCGTTCCCGTTCGGCCTGGTCGACAGCGATATGTTCGTGCTGGCGCTGCCAGTCGAGGGCAAGGCACCGCTGCTCGCGATTATCGTCTTCATCGGCGGACTATCGGCCGCGACCGCCATGGTGATCGTGGAATGCGTCGCACTGGCGATCATGGTGTCGAACGATCTGCTCATCCCGCTGATCCTCCCGCGCAATCCGCATATCGCCAATAAAGACTTCGGCCGACTCGTGCTGAAGATCCGCCGTGTCGCGATCTTCGCCATCATGATCATGGCGTATCTCTACTTCCGCGCACTGGGCAGCGCCCAACTGGCGGCGATCGGCTTGTTGTCATTCGCGGCCATCGCGCAACTGGCGCCGTCGTTCCTCGGTGGCCTGATCTGGCGACGCGGAACGGCGCGCGGCGCCATGGGCGGCATGCTGGTGGGCTTCGCGGTGTGGACCTACACGCTGTTCCTGCCAAGTTTTATCGATGGCAGCACGGTCGGCATGCTGTTCATCCAGCACGGTCCCTTCGGCATCGAGGCGCTGCGGCCGCAAGCGCTGTTCGGTGCCGATCTGCCACCGCTGATGCACGGCGTGTTGTGGAGCCTGTCGCTCAACGTTCTGGCCTACGTGGCGTTCTCGCTGATGCGCCAGCCATCCTCGATTGAGCGGCTGCAAGCCGACCTGTTCGTACCGAGCGAACTTGCGCCGATGGCGCCGACCTTTCGTCGCTGGCGCAGCACCGTCACGGTGCAGGACATTCACGGCACAGTGGCACAATATCTCGGGCCCGAACGCGCGCGCCAGTCGTTCGAGTCCTTCGCCGCCAGCCGCCGCATCAATCTCGAACCGTCGGCACCGGCCGAATTCGAACTCCTGCAACATGCCGAGCATCTGATCGCCTCGTCGATCGGCGCGGCATCGTCCCGGCTGGTGCTGTCGCTGCTGTTGCGCAAGCGCACGCTCTCCGCCAAGGCCGCGCTGAAGCTGCTCGACGATTCCCACGCTGCGCTTCACTTCAACCGCGAAATCCTCCAGACCGCGCTCAACCATGTGCGACAAGGCATCGCGGTGTTCGACCCGGACCTGCAACTGATCTGCTCCAATCATCAGTTCGGCGAAATACTGGGCCTGCCATCGCACATCGTCCAGATCGGCATTCCCTTGCGGGAGATTCTGGACTTCCTTGGCGCAACCAGCACCGCCCCGTCCGATCGCCAGACTTTCACCGAAGTGCGACTGGCGACCTGGACCAAGGAAGGCCAGCCATATCTCGAACGCCTGCCAAACCGGCAGATGGTGATCGAGGTGCGCGCGAACCACATGCCGGACGCCGGGCTGGTGATTACCTTCTCCGACGTCACACCAAGTTTCGAGGCCGCCGAGGCACTGGAACGCGCCAATGCCTCGCTGGAGCGTCGGGTCCGCGCGCGCACGGAGGAATTGACGCGGCTCAATTCCGAACTGGCGCAGGCGAAGAGCGTCGCGGAAGACGCCAACCTGTCGAAGACGCGATTTCTCGCGGCGGCCAGCCACGATATTCTGCAACCGCTCAACGCCGCGCGTCTCTACGTCACTAGCCTCGTCGAGCGCCAAAGCGGCGGCGAGGACGCGCGACTGGTGGAAAACATCGATGACTCGCTGGAAGCCATCGAGGAAATCCTCGGCGCGCTGTTGGACATTTCCCGGCTCGATGCCGGCGCGATGACGCCGTCGATCGGCAGCTTCCGGATCGGCGACCTGATGCGTTCGCTCGAGATCGAGTTCACGCCGATCGCGCGCGCCAAGGGCATCGACCTGACATTCGTGTCGTGCTCGCTGCCAGTGGAGTCGGATCGCCTGATGCTGCGGCGACTACTGCAAAACCTGATTTCCAATGCGATCAAATATACACTGCAGGGCCGCGTGCTGGTTGGTTGCCGGCGGCGCGGGCAGTCGCTGCAAATCGTCATTCATGACACCGGCGTCGGCGTGCCGGCGGTCAAGCGCAGCGAGATCTTCAAGGAGTTTCATCGCCTCGAGCAGGGGGCGCGGATCGCGCGCGGGCTCGGCCTCGGGCTGTCGATCGTCGAACGTCTGGCGCGGATGCTCAATCATGGCATCGCGCTCGATGCCAACAGCGCCGGCGGCACCGTATTCTCGGTCACCGTGCCGATCGCCAAGGCCGTGACGACGCATACACCAGTGGTCACCAGCAGCACGCCGGTAGCGCGGAGTTCGATGAGCGGCGCGCTGATCGTCTGCATCGAAAACGATCTCGCCATTCTCGACGGCATGAAAACCCTGCTCACGGCATGGGATGCAGACGTGCTGGTCGCCGCCGATCCGGACACCGCGATCGAGGCGATCGCCTCGCGTGGCGACAAGATCACCGGCCTCCTAGTCGACTATCATCTCGACCGCGGCAACGGCATCGCCGCCATCCGCGAGATCCGCCGCAGGTTCGGCCGCAACATCCCGGCGATCCTGATCACCGCCGACCGCAGCCCGCATGTCCGCACCGCTGCATCTCAGGAGAAAATCGCGGTTCTCAACAAACCGGTGAAGCCCGCATCGCTCCGAGCATTGCTCGGACAATGGCGGACGCAGCAGATGGCAGCCGCGGAGTAGCCGCGAACGGCGGCCGAAGCCGCGCGAGAACAGGATGGATCGGGATGGAAGCGCTCGCCGGGCTTACTGGATCGTCCGCCTTCGCGGACGATGACACGCCTCGTTTCCGCTCATCGGAAATGGCGTCAGCGCGACGCCGCGTCGCCTTGGCGCCACTGCCCGCCGGAAATTTTCGCGGCGGCGATCACCGCCTGGGTGCGGCTTTCGACGCCGAGCTTTTGCAGGATGGCCGAAACGTGCGCCTTGATGGTCGCTTCCGAGACGCCGAGCTCATAGGCGATCTGCTTGTTGAGCAGACCTTCCGAAAGCATCATCAGCACCCGCACCTGCTGTGGTGTCAGCGTGACCAACCGGTCGCGCAGCCGCGTCATCTCGGGATCGGCGGCCGCCGCCAGATCGATATCCGGCGGAATCCAGACATCGCCGGCCATCACCTTCACCAGCGCGTCGCGCAACGTCTCGACGCCGAACCGCTTCGGAATGAACCCCGACGCGCCGAACTCCAGCGAGCCCCTGATGGTCGCGAGATCGTCGCTCGCCGACACGATCACCACCGGAATTGCGGGATACTGGGCGCGAAGATAGATCAACCCGGAAAACCCGCTGATGCCCGGCATCGACAGGTCGAGCAGCACCATGTCGACCTCGGAATCGTTACCGAGCAGCGCTGTCAACTCGTCAAACGATCCCGCCTCATCGATCCGCACTGACGCGACCACGCTTGCGACCGCTTGTCGCAGCGCATCGCGAAACATCGGATGATCGTCGGCGATGACGAGATGGGTGTCGGCAGTTGCGTTCATTCAGATCATGGTCAATCGGTTGCGGCTGGCTTGCGGATGAGACGCGCAAGCGGATCATTGGCCGATACTCGCCCGGATCGATGACTTCATGCAAGCGGCCTGTTCCATTTCGATGCAAGGGAGTTAACGCACGCTGGGCGCCGTCACCTCCATCTCCACCGAAAACATCCGTGGAAGTCGGTATTATTGCATGCGCGCTTCGTTCAACGGCGTTTGCCGATGATCTGCAATACAACCTCGCGCCGATGCGGCCGGCGGCGATGCTCGATCAGATAAATCGCCTGCCAGGTCCCGAGCGTCAGTCGCGCATCCAGCACTGGAACCTGAAGCGACACCGCCGTCAGCATGGTGCGGATATGCGCAGGCATATCGTCAGGACCTTCGGCGTCATGGGTCCAACCGCCATCTTCGGGTGCCAGCCGATCCAGCGCGGTGGCGAGATCGACCTGCACCGACGGATCGGCGTTTTCCTGAATCGTCAGCGATGCCGAGGTGTGGCGGCAGAACAGCGTCAGCAGACCCTCGCCGACTCCGGCCCGATCGACAAAGGCTTGCGCCTCGGAGGTCAAATCGACGAACCCCTGCCCGCGCGTCAGCACTGTCAACACGGAGGAAGTCAGCACATCCATCATTGCCTGTCCGGAATGGGGACCATAACGCCCGCGCGATCCGCGCCAGTCATATCTGGCCGGAGACATCTTTCTGCACGCGATCCGCCATTTCGACGAGGCGGCGCCACGCGCGTTCAAGGAAGCTTATCGCTCGGTCGATGTCGCGGTCACTCGGCAAGGCAAGTTCGAGCTTGCGCTCCGTGTCAGCGGGCTTTTCGGCATTCCTGGATGAATCCTTGGGCGAATCTTTTCGCAAGGAATCGGTCTTCGGCAGCGCATCTTCGATTTTTCCCGTCGACGAATCACGCTGTGCCAATTGCGCGCGCAGCGCGGCGTTATCCTTCTGCAGCCGCCCGATCTCAGTGTCGAGCGCCTCGCGCTCGTCAGGCATCGCGTAGCAGGCCCAGCCAATCCGCTTGTTGTTGCATGTCGACATCGTGCCGGTGCGGGTGTCGAGCCGCAGCACGCCATCTGCCACCGGCGCGAGCGTATAGCGGCCGTTCTCGGTGTCCGGTATCGATTGCGCATATGTTGCGCTCGACACGCCGAGCACGCTGCACAACATCGCGGACGACAGCAACGCGCGACGGCGCCGCCGCGTGAGGCCATCGAAAGCATCACCGTGCGAAGCACAAGGAAGCCTGCCCGCGAATACCATGCACGTCCTCCGCTTCAATAATCCTTGTCAGGGCTTCGGCCGATACGGTGCGCGCCCGCTCTTCAACGCATCCGCCAGCAATTCGATCCGGTCCTGCCCCCAGAACACCTCGCCGTCGAGCACGTAGGCAGGCGAGCCGAACACATCGGCGGTCAGAGCGTCCTGCCGGTTCTGTTCATAAGCCGCACTCACCGCGTCGCCGGCCGATTGCTCCACCAATTCGGCACCCGGCAACCCGGCTTCGTCCGCCAATCGACGCACCACATCCGCATCTGCAAGGTTGAGCTGGTCTTCCCAGACCGCGGCATAAACCCGGCGCAAAAAACCATCCGGATCATGGCCGGCGGCCGCGGCCGCGATCACCACGCCGTCCGCCAGTCGTGCATTGAACGGCCAGTGCTTGGGTTGCAGATGAAAATTCAAGCCGCGCTTGTCACGCCAGCGTTGCAGTTCGACCATCCTGTAACGCTGCCGCACCGGGTGGCGCTTCATCAAGGGCAGGCCACCGGTCTCCGAAAACAGGTCGAGCAGCACCACCGGCTTGTGATTTACCTTGAGATCATAGGCACTTACCAGATCACGGAAGACCTTGTGCCCGATATAGGCCCAAGGCGACTGGAATGAGAAATAGTAATCGATCGAACGTGACATGCTTGCTCCGGCAAAACGCGGCGCCGCGCCGCGTTCGCATCCCAACAGAGCCGTTGACACGGAACAAGAGGACATTCCGCACAACTCAACTGCAACACCGTCGGCACTTCGCTGCGGCCATCTCGCACATCAACTTGGATGCGATCAAATAAACTCCAATGAATCAACAGTATAACCGACTTTTCGGCAATCTTGACTTGGTGCGACGCCGTCAGTATGGTCCGCGCGGATTTTAAGGCTTGCGGGGCGCGTTTTTCCTTCATTTTGACCACCTTTCGGGTGTCGACAGCCAGGTGAATGACGATCATGGCGAACGGCACACATGACGGCGGATCAGACCATGACGGAGCACCCGGCAAACCGCTCTCTGACGATGCTGCGCTTTCCGCAAGACTTGGACGTCTGGACCAACGGTTATCCTCGCTGAAGGACACCCGTAAATCCAAGGCGGACACCGACGAACGGCAGGAGCAGGACGCATCGGCACGGGCTTCGGCGCTGGCTCGCGGGTTTCGTTTATCATCCGAGCTGGTCGCGGGGGTTGCTGTCGGCGCCGCCATCGGCTGGGGGTTCGACTACCTGCTATCGACCTCGCCCTGGGGTCTCATCGTGTTTTTCCTTCTTGGCTTTGCCGCCGGAGTGGTCAATCTGATGCGGGTCGCGGGGGTGGTTCCTGACGTGCAGGATCGTGTAAAGGGTCCCCCGCGGGATCAATGATTTTCAAGCGCCAGCAGTGCTGGTGATGTTCAAGCGCCAGCGCGGCTGGCGGACGATGACGAGAGAGCGGCCGGCGATATGGATCCGATCCATCAATTCGAGATCAAGAACCTCTTCACGATCGGCACCTTCGGCGGCCATGAGATCGCCTTTACCAATTCCGCCGCCTACATGGTGCTGGCCGTGGTGCTGACCGCGGCCCTGATGCTGGGCGGCACCGCCGGACGCCGGCTGGTGCCGAGCCGTATGCAGTCGATGGCTGAACTCAGCTACGAATTCATCGCTGACATGCTGCGCTCGACTGCCGGCGAACACGGGATGAAATTCTTCCCGCTGGTCTTCACCATTTTCATGTTCGTCTTCGTTTCGAACATCGTCGGCATCATCCCCTACACCTTCACCGTCTCCAGCCACATCATCGTCACCGTGGCGCTGGCGCTGCTGGTGTTCCTCACCGTCATCATCTACGGCCTCTACAAGAACGGCCTGAAGTTCTTCAAACTGTTCGTCCCGCACGGCATTCCGATGGTGATCCTGCCGCTGGTGGTGGCGATCGAAATCATTTCGTTCCTGTCCCGTCCGGTGTCGCACAGCGTTCGTCTGTTCGCGAACATGCTGGCCGGTCACATCACGCTGAAGGTGTTCGCCAGCTTCATCACCATGCTTGGCGCGCTCGGCATCGCCGGTATCGCCGGCGCGGTGTTGCCGCTGGCGCTGACCATCGCGCTGACCGCGCTCGAACTGCTGGTCGCCGCGCTGCAAGCCTACGTCTTCGCTATCCTAACCTGCATCTATCTCAACGATGCAATTCATCCGGGCCATTAAGGCTCGCGTTATCCAAGCAACCTCAAGCAAACACACGAAGGAGCTACTATGGACCCGATCGCCGCTAAGTACATTGGAGCCGGCATCGCCTGCATCGGCATGGGTGGCGCTGGCGCCGGCGTCGGCATCATTTTCGGTAACTACCTTGCCGCGGCGGTTCGCAACCCGTCCGCAGCCCAGGGCCAGTTCGCGAACCTGATCTTCGGCTTCGCCGTGACCGAAGCGCTCGGCATCTTCTCGCTACTGATCGCGCTGCTGCTGCTGTTCGCACTGTAAGCTTTACTTGATGCGGTCGTTCGCCGGCCCCCGCGCGGGGCCGGGAATTGCCTGAGCTGGAGGCGCCCGTGGCGTCACAACATGGCCATTCGAGCGGCTCGTCCGCTCACACCACGGCAGACGGCGGTAAAGCGCCGTTTCCGCCGTTCGAGTCGCACACCTTCGCCTCGCAGCTGGTGTGGCTCGCCATTTCATTCGTCGTTCTGTACGTGATCGTCTCGCGGCTTGCTCTGCCGCGCGTCGGCGGCATCCTGGCGGCGCGCCAGAAGGCTATCGCTGACGATCTCGCCGCCGCGCAGAAACTGCGCGACGAGTCGGACAATGCACTGAAGGCTTATGAGACCGAACTCGCCAATGCCCGCAACAAGGCTCAGGCGATCGGCGCGGAGACCCGCGACAAGCTGAACGCGCAGTCCGAGCAGGAACGCAAGACGCTGGAAGACCGCCTCGCCGTTAAACTGGCGGAAGCGGAAAAGACCATCGCCGGCACCCGCGCCGCCGCCATGAGCAACGTGCGCGAGATTGCCTCTGATGCCGCGACCACCATCGTGCATCAACTGACGGGCGTGCAGCCCGACGCCAAGGCGGTCGAAACTGCCGTCGACGCATCCTTGAGAGGGTAAGACGATGTTGTCCCAACCGGAATTCTGGGTTGCCGTCGCCTTCGTCATCCTGATGGCCGTTTTCATTTATGTCGGCGTCCCCGGCGTGGTGACCAAGGCGCTCGACCATCGCGCCGACCGCATCAAGGCCGAGCTCGACGACGCCCGCCGCCTCAAGGACGAAGCCGCCGCGCTGGTCGCCGATTACAAGGCCCGCTACGCGTCGGCCGAGCGTGAAGCACAGGACATCGTCACCAACGCCAGGGCTGAAGCGGAGCGGATCGCCGTCGACGCCAAGGCCCGGATGGAAGACTTCGTTTCCCGCCGCACCAAGGCAGCGGAAACCAAGATCGCCCAGGCCGAGGCACAGGCTCTGGCCGATGTTCGCGCTGCAGCCGCCGATGCGGCGGTCACCGCGGCCTCGCAGATCCTGACCAAGTCAGTTTCTGGATCGGTCGCCGACGATCTGCTCGCCAAGGGCATTCAGGACGTTCGCGCCAAGCTGAACTGATCCAAACATCTTCATCACGTAAAACGGCCGGTGCAAGACATTGCACCGGCCGTTTTGCTTTGGAGAATGACGCTCGTGGAAGCCTGCTACCGCTTCCGGTGGCCGCGCCCACGCGGCTCGGGCCGCAGCGACTGCGGATCGAAGCCGATGTAGAAGACATAGGAATCGCCTGCTGCCGCGGTAGGCGCCGGATAGACAACGTCCTCGGCGACCAGACTGTATGATACCGTGCTGTCGCCCTGCATCGTCACAGTGGTCCGGTAGGCCTTGGTGAAGACGGTTTTCTCGGCGATGCCGCCCTGCACCACCGCGATACGTAGAGGCACCTCGACAGTCGCAGGGGCGCCGGCTGGACCGACGATGACGCGCCCCTCAATGCCGATCCGCGCCGTGACCTGCCCGTTGTTAAGCGTGCAGTCGCGTGCGGTGCGCACGATGGTCGCCTGATAGCGCAAATCGTTGCCGGCCGCTTCCTTACCGGGCAAGCCGACGGCATAGGTCGAGGCGCCGGAGCGAATGCTCACCGACGGACACGTCGGCAAGCTCGGCTCCGCGGACGGCGACGGGGCTGTGACCGCGGTCGTGGCCGGCTGCGAGTTCGACCCGAAGAGTTGGCTGAAGCGGTCGCCGATCGAGGGGCTGTCACTGCTGGCCTGCGAGCCTCCGAACATGCTGCCGCCGCCGCAGCCCGATAGCATGAGCGCGGTCATCGCCAGCGTCGCGAAACGGAATGAAGGGCGGCCCGCGCGCACAACGGCGCGATGCTTCGAACGCAAATCCAACATGATACAGATGTCCCCCGACGAACTCCGGCCTCCCGGCACCGCGTCAAGGGAAACCCCGGTTCCCGCGCGGCGGCAAGCCGACGCTTTTATAGCAGTTCAATGGCGGCAAACCCAAGGCGGGATCGAAGAAGGCGGGATCGACCACAGCCCCCTATCCCGAACGCGGGATTGCGTCAGTGCCGAAAATCCTCATGCAACATGCCGAACAGCAGGTGATCCTGCCATACGCCGTTGATGCAGAGATAGCGCCGCGCCAGCCCCTCGCGCACGAAGCCGCATTTCTCCAGCACCCGCACCGACGCGGCATTTCCGGGAATGCAGGCGGCCTCGACGCGATGCAGGTTGAGTTCACCGAACAGGGTCGGCAACAGCAGCCGCAACGCGGCCGTCATGTAACCGTGGCCGGCATAAGGCTCGCCGGTCCAGTAGCCCACCGTACCGGCCTGCACGATCCCCCGACGGACGTTGGCGAGGGTGATGCCGCCGACGAGAGCGCCGTCCTGCTCGCGAAAGATCAGGAATGGATAGGCCCGGTCGGCGAGAACATCCTCGGTATAGCGGCGCAGTCGGCGGCGAAATCCAGCGCGTGTCAGATCGTCAGACGGCCAGATCGGTTCCCATGGCGTCAGGTAAGCACGGCTGCGTTCGCGAAGCTGCGCCCAAGGCAGGAAATCGCCAGCCTGCGGTGCGCGCAACAACAGGCCGTTGCCGCGCGGCTCAAGCGCCGCCGGCGCGCTCGAGGGCAGACGAAACAAAGCCATGGTAGTTCCTCGCCAACTTGCGATCCAGCGTCATCCTATCGCGTTTTTGCGCGAAATGGATACCGGCTCGCATCGGAGAGCGCGTCCACGGAAAACGCAGAGCGTTGCGCCTCATTCGATCCGGCGGTCGGCCTAGTGATAGCTCACCTTGGGCCGGCACAGGCTCTCGGCGTGCGCGGCGGCGGCTTCGAGGCCACGTCCGCTGCCGAGCGCCACTACCGCTGGCCGGCTGCGCGCCAGCAAAGTCCGTGCGGCATCGCGGGTCGACTCCCGCGTCACCGCCTCGATCCGCGCGACAAGTTCATCCACGCCGAGAGGACGACCATAGGCGAGAATATGTCGGGCCAACTGTTCGGCGCGCGAACTGCAACTCTCCAGCGCCATCAACAGGCCGGCCTTCATCTGTGCCTTGGCGCGGGCGATCTCCGCATCGGTCAGCGTTTCGACCGCATCGTTGATGACGTCGGCGATGACCTCCATCATTTCCGGCGCGTCGGCCGGATCGGTGCCGGTGTAGAGCCCGAAGAAGCCAGTGTCGGCGTGCGGCGCATGGAAGGTGTAGATCGAATAACACAGCCCGCGCTTCTCGCGGACTTCCTGAAACAACCGCGACGACATTCCGCCGCCGAGGATGTTGGTGAACACCTGGAGGCTGAACAGCGCCGGGTCTGCTTGTGGCAGACCTTCGAGCGCCATCGTCAGATGCGCCTGCTCCAGTTCGCGATGGACCACGCGCGCGCCGCCGTTGCCAAAGATTGCTGGCGCCGGCTGCGGCGCCGGCGCGGCGTCGAATCCCGCGAATCGCTCGGAAGCTTCGGCCACCACGCGCGCGTGATCGACCGCGCCCGCCGCCGCGACCACCATGTTCGGCCCGCGGTAATGCGTCGCCAGATAATTCCGCAGCGAATCGCGGTTGAAGGTCTTGAGCGTCGTCGTGGTGCCGAGCAACGAACGCCCGATCGATTGGTCCGGATAGCAGAGCTCGCTGAGATACTCGAACACCACATCGTCCGGCGTATCCTGCGACGCGCCGATCTCCTGCTCGATCACGCTCTTCTCGCGCTCCAGTTCTTCGGTCACGAAGGTCGGATGCGAGACGATGTCCGACAGCACGTCGAGCGCCAGCGGCACATCGGCCTTCATCACGCGCGCATAATAGGCCGTCGTCTCAGTGCTGGTGGCGGCGTTGAGATCGCCGCCGACCGCCTCGATCTCCTCGACGATTTCACGCGAGGACCGCCGCTCGGTGCCCTTGAACGCCATGTGTTCAAGGAGATGCGAGATGCCGTGCTCGTCCGGCTTCTCGTCGCGGCCACCGACGCCGGCCCAGACGCCGAGCGCGGCTGTTTCCAGGTGCGGCATGGTATCGGTGATGACCGTGAGGCCGGACGGAAGCTTGCTGACCTCGACGCTCATCCGGCAACTCCCGCATTGGCGGCGCGGCTGACCGACACCACGAACCGCTCCACTTCGCCTTGATCGTTGTTCATCGTCCGCATCTGCTCGGGACGGCTCATCAAACCGTCGAGCCACGGCGGCAGCACGGGGCGCACGCCGCACGCGGCCTCCACCGCATCGGGGAATTTCGCCGGATGTGCGGTGGACAACACGATATTGGGCACGCTGTCATCGGTGACATCGCGATCGGCCACGGCCAGCGCTACGGCAGTGTGCGGATCGATCAGATCCCCCGCCTCGCGCCAGGCGGCGCGGATCGCCGCGTCGGTTTCAGTCTCGTCGGCGCGGCCGGCGTCGAACTCGTTGCGGATTGCCGCCAGCATCGCATCCGACAGCACAAAGCGACGCGACTGCTCCAGCGAGGCCATCAGGCCACGCACCACGGCACTGTCGCGGCCGGCGGCTTCGAACAGCAGTCGTTCGAAATTTGACGACACCTGAATGTCCATCGACGGCGACGTCGTGCCATGGACGCCGCGCACCTCGTAGATGCCGGTCTTCAGCGTACGCGCCAGAATATCGTTGCTGTTGGTGGCGATGCGCAATTGCCGGATCGGCACGCCGATGCGCTTGGCCACGTAGCCCGCGAAGATATCGCCGAAGTTGCCGGTCGGAACGGTGAAATCGACCTTACGTGCCGGTGCGCCCAGCGCCACCGCCGAGGTGACGTAGTACACCACCTGCGCCACGATCCGCGCCCAGTTGATCGAATTGACACCCGACAGCGAAACCTTGTCGCGGAAGGCGTGATGATTGAAGCAGCCTTTCACGATCGCCTGGCAATCGTCGAATGTACCGTCGATCGCCAGCGCATGGACATTGGTGGCGCCGGTCGTCGTCATCATCCGCCGCTGCACGTCGGAGATGCGCCCGTTCGGAAACAGCACGACGAGATCGACGTTGTCACGATTGGCGAACGCATCGACCGCCGCGCCGCCCGTATCACCCGACGTTGCCACCACGATGGTGGTGCGCTGCCCGCGCTTCGCCAGCACATGATCCATCAGCCGCGACAGCAACTGCATCGCGACGTCCTTGAATGCCAGCGTCGGGCCGTGAAACAGTTCCAGCACGAACTGATTGGCGCCGCTCTGGTCGAGCGGCACCACTGCCGGATGGCGAAACGTCGCGTAGGCCTCATGCGCCATGCGGCCGAGATCGGCATCGGAAATCTCGCCGCCGACAAACGGGCGGATCACCTCGACCGCGACTTCCCAATATGGCCGACCGGAAAATCCGGCGATGGTCGCCGGCAAGAGCTGCGGCCAGACTTCCGGCACGTAGAGTCCACCGTCACGCGCGAGGCCGGTCAGCATCACATCGCAGAAGCCAAGGGCCGGCGCTTCGCCACGGGTCGAGATATATCGCGTCAAGATGTCCTCCAAAGCGGGACCGTTATAGCGTTTTCAGGCGATGGGGAAACCACCGTCGCGATCCGGCGAGGCCGCTCACCCGACCCGTTTCGAATTGTCGTCCGGCGGGATCTGCCCCTCGGCGAGCGCGCGGGCGAGCCATACCGCGAAAGCGATGCCCACCGCCGCCGCCAAACCGAACCAGGTGATGGCGTACTGCATGTGGTCGTCTTTCAGATGCACTTCCAGCGGCCCCGGCTTCGGCACCCCGTTGGCGGGCGCCGGCGTTTCCAGGTCGATATAGAACGGCGCGATGCCGCCCCAGTTCAGCGCCTGCGCCATCGCTGCCGGATCGCGCAGGAACCAGAGCCGTTTGGCGCGGTCCGCCTGCGGTGTCCACATTCCGGGGGTTTCCGCGAAGCGCAGATAGCCGGTCAGCGTCACCGCACCGGACGGGGCCGGCGAGATGCGACCGAACTGTCCTTCCGGCGCGAAGCCGCGGTTGATCGCGACCACGCCCGAGCCTTCCACTTGCGCCGGCGTAAACACCCAGACGCCGGGGCTGGTAATGTCGGCACGGACGGCCGAGCCCGAACTGAAGACATGCGCCTCGGGCTGCGTCCCGAAGGTCGCCGTGAACGTCACGCGGCGAAACTCGTCATGAGCTTGCGTCAGTTTCGGCCAGTCCGCGAGCGCCGGGAGCGGAACAGGCGTCGCGGCGAGCCGCTCGTCGAGCATCGCGATCAGCGCGTGTTTCTCGACGCGTCGCTGCAACTGCCAGACGCCAAGCCCGATCAGCACCGCCACGATGACGGCGGAGAAAACCGTGAGCCCGGCGACCTGCCGGAATCGCCCCGCCGCGGCGGTCATGTCGGGTCCCGCTGCGACAACTGGCCCTCAGCGGCCTTGTGGTGAAATTGCAACGAGATCAGCAGCGACTTCATGGCGCGCAGCGGCAGCAGCGTGGTGATCGCCACCAGCGGAATCCACAACGCGGCGTGGACCCAGAATGGCGGCTGATACTTGACCTCGACGATCAGGGCGCAGGCCACGACGATGAAACCCGCGATCAGGATGACGAACACCGACGGGCCGTCTCCGCTGTCGGTGAATGCATAGTCGAGACCACAACGATCGCATTTCGGCCGCAGCCGAATGTAGCCCGCGAACAGTTTACCTTCGCCGCAACGTGGGCACCGGCACATCAGACCGCGCGAGATGCTCTGCGACAGGGTCGTCGAATATTCCTCCGACATCGACCTTCTTTCCAATCTGCCGGGACAACCCGGCGAAATGCAAAAGGGCGGCCCTGCGGCCGCCCTTTGTAGCACAGTCATCCGGTCTTAGTGCGCGGCGTGCGCTATCTCGGCGGCACCGTGGCCCCAGACGTAGATGCAGATGAACAGGAACAGCCACACCACGTCAACGAAGTGCCAGTACCAGGCGGCAAATTCGAAGCCGAGGTGATGGGTCGGCGTAAAGTGGCCGGCATAAGCGCGGAACAGGCAGACCAGCAGGAAGATGGTGCCGACCAGCACGTGGAAACCGTGGAAGCCGGTCGCCATGAAGAAGGTCGCGCCATAGACGTTGCCGGCGAAGCTGAACGCCGCGTGATGATATTCGTAGGCCTGAACGCAGGTGAAGCAGGCACCGAGCAGGACGGTGAGGATCAGACCCCACTTGAGGCCCTTGCGGTCGCCTTCCAGCAGCGCGTGATGCGCCCAGGTAACGGTGGTGCCCGAGGTCAGCAGGATCAGCGTGTTGAGCAGCGGCAGGTGCCACGGATCGAAGGTCTGAATGTCCTTCGGGGGCCAGACGCCACCGAACAGGGCCTCACGGGTGAAGTGAACGGGGTCGGCCGGAAACAACGCCGAGTTGAAGTAGGCCCAGAACCAGGCGACGAAGAACATCACTTCGGAGGCGATGAACAGGATCATGCCGTAGCGATGGCTGATCTGTACCACGCGGGTGTGGTCGCCCTTGTGCTCGGCCTCGCGAATGACGTCGCCCCACCAGGCGGCCATGGTGTAGAGAACGCCGATGGTACCGATGCCGAAAACGATCGGCGCGGCCGAATAAAGGTGGTGCATCCACGAGATCGCACCGACCGCCATGATGAAGGCCGAAAGCGAGCCGACCGCAGGCCATGGGCTCGGATCAACGAGGTGGTAGTCGTGGTGCTTCGCGTGCGCCGTAGCCATTGCAGTCTCTCCGTAGGACGTGCCGCACTAGTCGGCACATATTCGTTCAAAAATCAATCGCGCGCGTTCAGCGCGCGGGAATTGCCGTCATAGATTTCCCTTACGCCCGTCCGTCTCGCCCGCGGCAACCGGCTTGGGCGCGGGTTCGCGAACGGGATAGAACGTGTAGGACAAGGTGATGGTATCGACGTTGTTGTTTTCGCTGTCCTTGGTAATGGCAGGATCGACGTAGAAGACCACCGCCATCTCGCGCTTCTCGCCCGGCGCCAAGGTCTGCTCGGTGAAGCAGAAGCAGTTGATCTTCTGGAAATACGATCCGACCGTCAGCGGCGCGACGTTATAAGCGGCCTGACCCGTGGTGGTGCGGGCGGCGGCGTTGGTGACCGTGTAATAGGCCGTCACCACCTCGCCGATGTGAACCTCGATCTCGGTCTTCTCCGGCTCGAACTTCCACGGCAATCCGCCGCTCACGTTCGAATCAAAGCGCACGGCGATCTTGCGTCCCAGCGGCTGTGCCGACGGCAGCGTGGTCGCGACCTGCGTGGTGCCGTTGAAGCCGGTAGCGCGGCAGAACCAATTGTAGAACGGCACGGCCGCATAGGCGGCGCCCACCATCAGTGCGACGAACAGGCCGCAGGCAATGGCTACGCCGGTATCGCGGCGCAAACCGCGCACCCGGCGCGACATCGGCTTGTTACCGTCCGTCGGTTCCGGCGTCGTCATATCGACCTGCCTTCCGATTTGCCCCACACCCTCGTCACGTCCCGCTCAGCCCTTCGTCAGATCCGTCGACCGTCCTTACAGAGGCCGGTTGAGCACTGCCGGCCCCTTCACCAGGGTCACGGCAAAAAACAAAACCACCAGAATTCCCAGCGCTATCGCAATCGCGATCGATCGCTCCCGGCGCTTCTTCTTTTGCGCCTCGGTCAATACGATTCCCGGTGGTTGCTCCTCATCCATGGATCGCACGCGTCCCTAGCCGAACTGCGCCAGCACGGCCGCGACCACGACCTCCAGCAGCAGGATAGCGAACAAGGCGAACAGATAGACCAGCGAAAAGCCGAATAACTGCCGCGCGGCACGCAGCGCTGGCGCGCCTTCGCGGCGCCGGTAGACGTTAATGGCGAGCATCAACATCCAGCCGCCCAACACTAGCGACGACACGCCGTAAACCGCATCGAAATAGCCCAGCGCCCACGGCGAGGCGGCGACCGCGACCAGCACGATGGTGTAGAGCAGGATTTGCAGACGCGTCGCGTCGGGACCAGCGACCACCGGCAGCATCGGCACGCCGGCGCGGGCGTAGTCGCCGCTCCGGAACAACGCCAGCGCCCAGAAGTGCGGCGGAGTCCAAAAAAAGATGATGAGGAACAACAGGATCGGTTCGACAGACAGCGAACCCGTCGCCGCGGCCCACGCCACGACCGGAGGCAACGCTCCGGCAGCTCCGCCGATCACGATGTTCTGCGCGGTCCAGCGCTTCAGCCACATCGTATAGACGACGGCGTAGAAGAAGATCGTGAATGCAAGCAGCGCCCCCGCAACCCAATTGACGAGGATGCCGAGCGTCACCACCGAGAAGAACGACAGGATGAGACCGAACGTCAGCGCCTCCTGCGGCGTGACCCGGCCGGTCGGCACCGGACGATTGGAGGTGCGCGACATCAGCGCGTCGATATCGGCGTCGTACCACATGTTGAGCGCGCCGGACGCGCCCGCGCCGACCGCGATGCAGAGAATCGAGGTGATCGCCAGCACCGGGTGCACGTGACCCGGCGCGATCATGAGTCCGACCAGCGCCGTGAACACCACCAGCGACATCACGCGCGGCTTGAGCAGCGCGATGTAATCGCCAACACCCGCCTCGGAAATGCGGGGCGGCAGCGCCAACGAGTGATTATCGACAATCGACAAGATCGGTCTCACTTCCGTAACGGCTTTCGCCGGGACATCGCAGCCCGCGGCGAAAGCTTCGACAACGGCGCGGCGCGTCGAAACGCGCCGCGATGATGATTACTGCACGCGCGGCAGCGTCTCGAACTGGTGGAACGGCGGCGGCGACGACAGCGTCCATTCCAGCGTGGTCGCACCCGGTCCCCACGGATTGTCGGCCGCCTTCTCCTTACGGATCAGCGCCAACGCCATGCCGTAAAGGAAGATCAGAATGCTGAAGGCCGAAATGTAGGCACCGATCGACGACACCAGGTTCCAGCCGGCGAACGCATCCGGATAGTCGACGTAGCGGCGCGGCATGCCCGACAGACCAAGGAAATGCTGCGGGAAGAACAGGATGTTGACGCCGACGAACATCACCCAGAAGTGCAGCTTGGCGATCGCATCCGAGTACATGTAGCCGGTGATCTTCGGGAACCAGTAGTACCAGCCGGCGAAGATCGCGAACACCGCGGCAACGCCCATCACGTAGTGGAAGTGCGCGATGACGTAGTAGGTTTCCTGGAGCACGCGGTCGACGCCGGCGTTGGCCAGCACCACGCCGGTGACGCCACCGACGGTGAACAGGAAGATGAAGCCGATCGCCCAGACCATCGGCGCCTTGAACTCGATCGAGCCGCCCCACATCGTGGCGATCCACGAGAAGATCTTCACGCCCGTCGGCACCGCGATCACCATGGTCGCCGCGACGAAGTAGGCCTGCGTCGCGCCCGACATACCGACCGTGTACATGTGGTGCGCCCACACCACGAAACCGATGCCACCGATCGCGACCATCGCATAGGCCATGCCGAGATAGCCGAACACCGGCTTGCGCGAGAAGGTCGCGACGATCTGGCTGATCATGCCGAAGCCCGGCAGAATCAGAATGTACACCTCAGGGTGACCGAAGAACCAGAACAGATGCTGGAACAGGATCGGATCGCCGCCGCCATCGGCCGCGAAGAACGACGTGCCGAAGTTACGATCGGTGAGCAGCATGGTGATGGCGCCCGCCAGAACCGGCAGCGCCAGCAGCAGCAGGAACACGGTCACCAGGATCGACCAGACGAACAGCGGCATCTTGTGCAGGGTCATGCCCGGCGCGCGCATGTTGAAGATCGTGGTGATGAAGTTGATGGCGCCGAGAATCGACGAGGCGCCGGCCAGATGCATCGACAGAATGACGAAGTCGACCGCCGGCCCCGGATGCCCCGACGTCGATAGCGGCGCATACATCGTCCAGCCCGTGCCGGCACCGCTGCCGCCCGGCTCGCCTTCCACGAAGGTCGAGATCAGCAACAGCGAGAAGGCCGCCGGCAGCAGCCAGAACGAAATGTTGTTCATGCGCGGGAAGGCCATGTCCGGCGCGCCGATCATCAACGGCACCATCCAGTTGCCGAAACCGCCGATCATCGCCGGCATCACCATGAAGAAGATCATGATGAGACCGTGCGAGGTCACGAACACGTTGTATTCGTGGGTCTGATGGAAGAACTGCACGCCCGGATACATCAGCTCGAGGCGGATCGCGACCGACATCGCGCCGCCGATCAAGCCGGCGATCAGCGCGAAGATCAGGTACATCGTGCCGATGTCCTTGTGATTGGTCGAGTAGACGTAGCGCCGCCAACCGGTCGGATGACCATGAGCGTGATCGTCATGACCTTGATGCGAGGGAGCTGCTGCCGTGCTTGCCATTTTCGAAATCCTGTCTTGCCGTCTCCGGACCTTGCGATCCTATCGCCCGCCTCGGCCGATGCGAGCGAAATTCCGTACTGGTTGTTACTGTTGTCCCACTTGCGCCACGGCGTAGGCACCCGGGCCCGAGGAGGCAAACTTCTTCTTGGCAACCTCGAGCCAGGTTGCGAATTCCTGGTCGCTCACGACGCGAACCGCGATCGGCATGAAAGCATGATCCTTGCCGCACAGTTCCGAGCACTGACCGTAGAACATGCCGGTCTTGGTGGCCTTGAACCAGGTTTCGTTCAGGCGACCCGGAATAGCGTCGATCTTGATGCCGAAGGCCGGGACCGCGAAGGCGTGAATGACGTCGGCACCGGTGGTCTGCACCCGGATCACCTTGTTGACCGGCACCACCATCTCGTTGTCGACCGCCAGCAGGCGCGGCTGCTTGTCCTGCGCCATCAGAGAATCGAACTCGATCTTGCCGTTGTCGGGATAGGAATACGTCCAGTACCACTGCTTGCCGGTGGCCTTGACGGTCAAATCCGCCTTCGGAATGTCGGTCTGCTCGAACAGCAGGCGGAATGACGGGATCGCGATGCCCACCAGGATCATGACCGGCACGATGGTCCAGATCACTTCGATCAGGGTGTTGTGCGTTGTCCGCGACGGCACCGGATTCGATTTGGCGTTGAATTTCACCATCACCACGATGAGCAAAATCATCACCAGCACGGTGATCGCGGTGATGATCCAGAGCAGGAAGGTGTGGAACCACTCGATGTTGTCCATCACCGGGGAGGCGGACTGCTGAAGCGTCATCTCCCAGGGCTTGGGCTGGCCGACATCCGCAAATGCAATTCCACCAGCCGCCAGCGCGATTCCGATAATCGCCAATCCCAGCAACTGCCGGCCGATCTTGCCCCTCGACATAGTCATGCCGCTCGCGCTCCTTATCATAAAACTCAAAAGCATCCGCCGCCCCGGGCGCGTGATGCTGCGCGACGCCCCTTCACGACAAGGACCCCCTGGCCAGATCGTTAGAACGCGTCGAAATCTTGCCTCTCAAATCATAATTCGCAGGTTCTCGCAATGCAGTAGTAGGGGGTATGTGACGCATTTGAAGGGATTGCCGGTGCGCGGCCAAAATAGCCCCAAAATGGGATGTTTTTGCCACTCCGGCCGCAACGGCGCTTGACAGGCGAATTGACGGATGTACCCACGGGCTGGACGTTGCGCCGGAACCTGATTCGTAGGCACGGACAACGCATTTTTGGCATCGGCTGCCTTCAAGGCGCCGTCATTGCCGTATCAGTCCAGGGCCGGACAGAAACTGGACAGACATTGAAGGGATCGACCCCGATGGGGCCTTCGAACCAGCAAATCAGGCACGAATCGCGTAACCGCCTCTCGACCGCGATCCCGGCGCCCCGGCGGATTGCCGGATGGATTGCCGGCGCGGCGATGGCGTTTCTGCTGTGTGGCACAGCAGTTCCCGCCCACGCGCAGGGCGCGGTCCGCTCGGTTCACGGCGACTGGCAGATCCGCTGCGACACCCCGCCCGGCGCCAAGGCCGAGCAATGCGCCCTGATCCAGAGCGTGGTGGCGGAGGATCGCTCCAACGCCGGCCTGACCGTGATCGTACTCAAGACCGCCGACCAGAAAAGCAAGCTGATGCGGGTGGTTGCCCCTCTCGGCGTGCTGCTCCCGTCCGGCCTCGGCCTGAAGCTCGACAATGTCGATGTCGGCCGCGCCGGGTTCGTACGCTGCCTACCCAACGGCTGCGTTGCCGAAGTTGTGATGGATGACAAGCTGTTGGGCCAGATCCGCAACGCCAAGACCGCAACCTTCATCATCTTCGAGACGCCGGAAGAAGGCATCGGCTTCCCGCTCAGCCTGAACGGGCTGGCCGAGGGCTACGACAAGCTGCCGTAGACGACGGCCACGAGGCGAGCAGGACGCCAGCGTCCGGTCGGGTTATCGCGATTTAATGGGTTCGCCTTGTCGAGGCTCTCCCCTTCGCGAGCATCCGTGCCTATCTTCGGGATCAAGCCTTCCGCTCGCCGCCTTTGGAGCCTGCCATGACCGATCTCGTCACCACCTCCCTGCTCGACCGCGCCAAACTCGACCGCGATCGGGTCCGCCACGAGGTGGCGCGTGGCTTGAGCGGTGCCGACGACGGCGAACTTTTCCTCGAATACAGCCAGACCGAAGCACTGGCCTTCGACAACGGCCGGCTCAAGCAGGCGACCTACGATACCGCGCAGGGATTCGGACTGCGTGCCGTCAAGGACGATGCGGTGGGCTACGCCCATTCCTCGGACGTGTCGTTGCCGGCGCTGATTCGCGCCGCCGACGCGGTGCAGGCGGTGCGCGGCGGCTACCAAGGCAGCTTCGCCGCGGCCCCGCAGCACACCAACGTCCGGCTTTACGGCGACGACAACCCGCTCGACGCGCCCGGCTTCGAGGCCAAGGTCAAGCTGCTGGCGGAAATCGACGCCTATGTCCGCGACAAGGACCCGCGCGTGCGGCAGGTGTCGGTGAGCCTCGGCGCGACCTGGCAGGTGATCGAGATCCTGCGCCCTGATGGCGAGAGCTATCGCGACATCCGCCCGCTGGTCCGAGTGAATATCTCCGTCGTCGCAGGTTCGGGCGACCGACAGGAAAGCGGCAGCAAGGGCTATGGCGGCCGCGAGGGCTATGCCCGCTTCATCGAAACCAAGGCATGGCGCAATGCCGCCGACGGCGCGCTGCGCGAGGCCATCGTCAATCTCGATTCCGTCCCGGCACCGGCCGGCGAGATGGATGTTGTGCTCGGCCCCGGCTGGCCCGGCGTGATGCTGCATGAAGCCGTGGGCCATGGGCTCGAGGGTGACTTCAACCGCAAGCAGACCTCCGCATTCGCCGGACTGATGGGTCAGCAGGTGGCCGCCAAGGGCGTTACGGTTGTCGACGACGGCACCATTTCCGCGCGGCGCGGCTCGCTGTCGATCGACGACGAGGGCACGCCGACCAACCGCACCGTGCTGATCGAGGATGGCATTCTGGTCGGCTACATGCAGGACCGCCAGAACGCCCGGCTGATGAACATGAAGCCGACCGGCAACGGCCGCCGCCAGAGCTACGCGCACGTGCCGATGCCGCGCATGACCAATACCTACATGCTCGCGGGCCAGCGCGATCCGGCGGAAATCCTCGCTTCGGTGAAGAACGGCATCTTCGCCGCCAACTTCGGCGGCGGTCAGGTCGACATCACCTCCGGCAAATACGTGTTCCAGTGCACCGAGGCCTACAAGATCGAGAACGGCAAGCTCGGCGCGCCGCTCAAGGGCGCGATGCTGATCGGCAACGGTCCGACCGACCTGCACCGCATCACCATGATCGGCAACGATCTCGTGCTCGACGACGGCATCGGCACTTGCGGCAAGCAGGGCCAGGGCGTGCCAGTCGGCGTCGGCCAGCCGACGTTGCGGATGGATCGCATTACGATCGGAGGCACCGGCGGATGAGCACCGAGACCACCCGCGCCGCAAAGCCACGGCAGAGTTGGCTATCCTCGATCAGCCAGATCGCGGCCATCGTGCTGGCCGTGTTCGTCGCTAAAGGCGCGCTGGCCGAGCCTTTTTATGTGCCGTCGGCCTCGATGGAGCCGACGCTATTGATCGGCGACGCGTTGCTCGCCTCGAAATTTCCCTACGGCTACAGCGCCGCCTCGCTGCCGATTCACGTGACCATACCGACCACCGAGCGTGTTCTCGGGCACTTGCCGAAGCGCGGCGATGTCGTCGTCTTCCGCTGGCCCGGCGATACTTCTCAGGTCTGGGTCAAGCGCGTAATCGGCTTGCCCGGTGATCACGTGCAAATGCGCAATGGTCAGGTCTGGCTCAATGGCGCACCGATTGCGCTCAAGGCCGACGGCCTCGGCGAGGCCGAACAAGACAACGGCTCCAGCGAAATCGCCCAACGCTACATTGAAACGCTGCCGGGCGGCACGTCGCATCCGATTTTCAAGCTGCGGATGAACGGCACGCTCGACAACACCGCGGAGGTCACCGTACCGCCGGGCCATCTGTTCGTGATGGGCGACAACCGCGACAACTCCGCCGACAGCCGCGTGCCGGTTGCAGAAGGCGGCGTCGGACTGCTGCCGGTCACCGATCTGGTCGGCCGCGTCGATGCGATCGTCGGCTCATGGGACCTCGGCATTCGCAGTCAGCCGGTATGGACCTGGCTGTCAGGCTTCCGTCTGGCGCGATTCTTCTCGTCGGTGCATTGACGAGCACACGCGGCGTGGAAACACTGACCCATGCCGATGAACGCCGAGCAATTCCGACAATTGGCGCTCAACTTCACCGCGCTTGATGTCCTGCTCGACGAAGTGGCGCGGCTCGCCCTGCCCGACGCCTGGATCGTTGCCGGCTGCCTGACGCAAACCGTCTGGAATACGCAGACGGGGCACGAGCACGGATACGGCATCGGTGATTATGACGTGTTTTACTTCGACCCGGATCTGTCGTGGGATGCCGAAGATCGCGTCATCGCACGCATGCGTCCGATCTCGGCGCGATTGGGACTCGCCGTCGAAGTCCGCAATCAGGCACGGGTCCATCTCTGGTACACGGCAAAACATGGAACGCCCTATCCGCCGTTAAGCCGATCAACCGATGGAATCGATCACTTCCTAACTCGGTGCACTCAGATCGGCATCCGGAGGACGCAGAGCGGCGATCAAATCTATGCGCCCTTCGGCTTCGACGATCTTGAGCAGATGATCGTTCGGCCGAATGCCACCGCAAATTTTTCTGCCTCGGCATATGCGGCCAAAGCAGCGCGGTGGAAGACGCTCTGGCCTGAGCTGACCGTGCTGCCGCCGGAAGCGATGATCGCGCAGACAGAAAGGCCGATGTCATGACCTTTGACGACGTCCGCAGCATTGCGCTGGCGTGGCCCGAGGTCGCGGACGGCACCTCCTACGGCACGCCGGCCCTGAAGGTCCGCAAGAAACTGCTTGTGCGTCTCAAGGAAGACGGCGACAGCCTCGCGATGCCTGGTGTGCCGCCCGACGAGCGCGACATGCTGATGGAGCGGCAGCCGAAGGTATTCTACTTCACCGATCACTATCGCGCTTATCCCATCGTCCTGATTCGCCTGTCGCGGGCGAAGCGCCCCGCCGTTGAGCCGCTTCTAAAACGACAGTGGCGCGCGCTGGCCTCCAAGACCGCGCAAAAGACCTTTGATCCTTAAGCGCCCTATCGGACCACGCCGGAAATGAATCCGGGCTTGCGGCGTGGCGGCTTGATTTCTTTTTTCAGAAAACAACGCGCCTCATGTCCGGCATAGCCGGGCCGCGCGTAGGTCCAGGCGCGGCATTTGTTGTCGCCGGTGCAAGCAGCCTGACAATGCTCCTCGCCCGACTTTCCCTTGATCTCGAAGTTGCGATAGTCGCCGCCGCTGCGATCGGTGGACATCTCGATGCCCTTGATGTGCGGCTCGATCACGCCTGCGCCACGAACCCCTGAAATGCAGCAATCGCTCTGGGTGCGTTGCGGCACGCTGCTTTTGAGCCAGCAGAAGGCCCCGTCCGCGAGGGTGGGATAGCTGAAAGTCCACGACCGGCAGCGCTTGTCGCGCTCGCAGATCATCGCGCAATCCGCCGGGTCGCCGGATCGCACCGGCGAACGCAAATAGTCGCCACCGATCCGATCGAAATTCACCTGCGCACGGGCCGGGGATGTCGCATCCACGGACAGCAACGCCAACGCCAGCATGACAAACGCCATCGACGTTCTGAAAATTGACGTTCTGAAAATGGAGGCGCCCAACATGCCTAACCCCTTTCAGTTCTCAAGCGGACGCAGCCGGACGCGATTGCCGCCTTTCGTAGTCAATGCACGCAAAGCCAATACGGGAGGTGCGTTCAAACCACTGAAACATTCAAGCCGCCGCGATCCCGGTGGGCACCGCAGCAAAAACCATCTAATCGCCATCTTCCTGTACGGCGGATGAACGACGCAGGCATCTCACGACTTGCTGATGAGCAATATGAGGACGCAGCCGCGCCGGGCGGCGATGCCGAGCCCCGGAGCATCAGCGAATCCCCAGTATCAGCGAGGCCTGGGTGTCAGAATGCGTATTCGTCGTAGGCCGGCTCAATCGAGCCGTTCCAGGCGCCGTGATACTTTTCAAGCATTTCTTCCGCGGGCGACCGACCGGCCTCGACGATCTCGTCCAACGCAATCAGGTGGCGCGTCTCGTCACGGCCGAGATGATCGACATGGCCGCGCCGACGAAGACCGGCATGGGCCAGCGTCAGGCACTCCTTGGCGATCTCGAACAGATAGCGATCGCGGATACGTGCCTTGAAGCCGAAGCGCGGGACGTCGTCACGCAAGGCCTGACGTTCGTGGGCATTCCAGTGCTTGGCAATGTCCCACGCCGCATCGAGGCTTGTGTCGTCGTAAAGCAGCCCGACCCAGAACGCCGGCAGTGACGGCAGACGACCCCACGGCACGCCATCGGCGCCGCGCATTTCAAGATACCGCTTCAGCCGGACCTCGGGGAAAATGGTCGAGAGATGGTTCGCCCAATCCGACAAGGTCGGGAGTTCGCCAGGCAGCTTCGGATTTTTACCTTCGAAGAAATCCCGGAACGACGTCCCCGAGACGTCGATATATGTATCGCCGCGTTTGACGAAATACATCGGCACGTCGAGCGCGTAGTCGACCCAGCGCTCAAAACCCATACCGTCCTCGAACGCCCATGGCAGCATGCCGGCGCGCGCGTTGTCGGTGTCGCGCCAGATCTCGGAGCGGAAGGACAGGAAGCCGTTCGGCTTGCCCTCGGTGAACGGGGAGTTCGCGAACAGTGCCGTCGCCACCGGTTGCAGGGCCAGCGAGACGCGCAGTTTCTTCACCATGTCGGCTTCGGAAGAGAAGTCGAGATTGGTCTGCACCGTGCAGGTCCGGTACATCATGTCGAGGCCGTACTGGCCGACCTTCGGCATATAGTTGGTCATGATCTTGTAGCGGCCCTTCGGCATCGCCGGGATTTGCGCGCGCGACCATGACGGCGTCATGCCGAGACCGAGAAAGCGAATGCCGAGCGGCGCGGCGACTTCGCGCACCTGCGCGAGATGCGCCATCAGTTCGGCCTGGGTCTGATGCACGGTTTCCAGCGGCGCGCCGGACAATTCGAACTGCCCGCCCGGCTCCAGCGAAATCGCGCCGCCGCCGGTGACATCGTGCAGCCCGATGATGTTGCCGCGCTCCATGATCGGCTCCCAGCCGAGCAAAAGCCGCATGCCTTCCAGTAACGCGCCGATGCCACGCGGGCCCTCATAAGGCACTGGATGATGCCCATTGACGGTGAAGGGTGTCTTCTCGTGCTCGGTACCGATCCGAAATTCGGACTTCGGCTTGATGCCCGCCTCGAACCACGCCACCAACTCGTCGCGCGAACGCAGCGGCGTCGTATCGGTCTGATCACGCGCCATGAAAAATCCGGGGAAGAACCGCGACACCTGTGTCCGCGCGGTAAGAGACAAGATCGCGGCCGGATGGCACGCAACCGGGTGATGCAGTCAAATTCATCGTGTCGCCACCGCGCTGGGAGGAACCGGTGTCGCCTGATCGCAGGAACAGCCCAGCCGATCGAGCAGCCCGCACAATTTCGCGGCATCGGCATCCGACAACTTCGAACCGACGTGCCGCTCGATGGCCGTCGAATAGGCACTCCACATCCGCTTCTGCAAATCGCGGCCTGCTTCGGTGATCTCAACGAACAGACCACGCTTGTCCATCTTGCATTCGCGGCGCGCGGCGAGACCTTCCTCGACCAGCCGGTCGATCAGCCGCGACGTCGAATACTGCGGAATCAGCATCTGCTTTTCGAGTTCGACCGGTCGCAACTCGCCGCCGGGCGCCCGCGACAATTCCAGCAGCGCATCATACCAGGCGAGCGGCGGGAATCCCGCCTTCTTCAAGTCCTGCTCGACCGCGCCCAGCACCCTCGACTGGATGCGCATCAGTCGTATCCACGCTGCGGTCGCCTCCGTCGATGGCTTGCGTTTCATCCCTTGGTCCATGGTGTACTGGTCGGCAAAATATTTCGAGCGGACGCTCTATATATGCAGCTGCATCATTCTTGACTAATCCATGCAGGCGCATTTAATCAAGCCATCTCACATACCGACAATCCCCAGGGAGGACAATTCCGATGAAATTGTATTATTCGCCGGGCGCCTGTTCGCTGTCGCCGCATATCGCGCTGCTCGAGGCCGGGCTGGCGCATGACCTGACCAGGGTCGACCTCAAGGCCAAGAAACTCGAGGACGGCAGCGACTTCCTCAAGGTCAACCCCAAGGGGCAGGTCCCGACACTGCAACTGGACGACGGCACCATCCTGACCGAAGGTCCCGTGATCGTGCAGGCCATCGCCGACAAGGCCGCCGGCAAGAACCTTGCGCCGGCCAACGGCAGCACCGAGCGCTATCGCCTGCAGGAATGGCTGAACTTCCTCACCAGCGAACTGCACAAGAATTTCAGCCCGCTGTTCGCGCCGGTTCTGAGCGACGAGACCAAGCAGTTCTTCCGTGACCGCCTGATGGGCAAACTGAAGCATGTCGACGAAAAACTCGCCGGTCACGACTATCTGATGGGCAACCAGTTCACCGTCGCCGATGGCTATCTCTATACCATGCTGCGCTGGGCCGACGCGCACAAGTTCGACCTCTCCGCGCTGAAAAACCTGATGGCCTACAAGGCCCGTGTCGCAGCCCGTCCGCAGGTACAGGCTGCGCTGAAGAGCGAAGGGCTGGCGTAAGTCGCGACGAATTTGCGAGCTGTTTTACAATCGAAAGGGCCGGATCGACGATCCGGCCCTTTTGTTTTGCGAGGCTTTAATGTTCGTCATGCCCGGCCTTGTGCCGGGCATCCACGTCTTCATTGAGAGTCAGCAAGCAAGGCGTGGATGGCCGGGTCAAGCCCGGCCATAACGGTGTTGAGAGTGCGAGCTACGCCGCCGCTTTCTTCGGCGGGAAGCGGCTATAAAACGTCTCGCCCTTGGCGGCCATGTCTTCCAACAGCTTCGGCGGCGTGAAGCGCGAGCCGTATTTCGCTTCGAGCTTGTGGCACAGCGCGACGAAATTCTTCGTCCCCATGAAGTCGATATAGGACAGCGTGCCGCCGGTGAACGGCGCGAAGCCGAAACCGAGGATCGATCCGACATCGGCCTCGCGCGGATCGACGATGACGTGATCTTCGACGGTGCGCGCGGCTTCAACCGCCTGCGCCACCAGGAAGCGCTGCTTCAATTCCTCGACATCGAGCATATCGGGATCGAGGTGCTTCGGCTGCAACGCGGCGATGCCCGACCACAGCGACTTCTGGCCCTTGCCCTTCTCCGGGTAGTCGTAGAAGCCCTTGCCGTTCTTGCGGCCGAAGCGGCCTTCCTTCTCGACCATCGCAACCATCAGCTTCTTCTGCTGCTGATCCACGGCATTGGCGCCGAGATCGGCCTCCGTCGCCTTCATGATCTTGAGCACGAGATCGAGCGCCACTTCATCGGACAACGACAGCGGCCCGACCGGCATGCCGGCCATCCGCGCGGTGTTCTCGATCATCGCCGGCGGCACGCCTTCCATTAGCATTTCCAAACCTTCCGCCGTGAAACGCAACACGCAGCGGTTAGCGAAGAAGCCACGCGAGTCGTTCACCACGATCGGCGTCTTGCTGATCTGGCGCACGTAGTCGAGCGCGGTGGCGAGCGCGACGTCGCCGGTGTTCTTGCCGAGGATCACTTCCACCAGCATCATCTTCTCGACCGGCGAGAAGAAGTGGATGCCGATGAAGCGCGACTGGTCCGGCCATTCCTCCGCCAGCGAATTGATCGGCAAGGTCGAGGTATTGGAGGCGAAGATCGCGTCCTTGCGCAGATATTTTTGCGCCTTGGCGAAGGTCTCCGCCTTCACCTTGCGATCCTCGAACACGGCTTCGATGACGAGATCGCAATCGCTGATCGCCGCATAGTCGGCAGTCGCGGAAATGCGATTCATCAGCGCGTCGCGATCCGCCTCCTTGGCGCGGCCCTTGGCCACAAGCCCGTCGATCACCGACTTGGCGTGGGCCTTGCCCTTGTCGGCGCTTTCCTGATCGCGGTCGATCAGCACCACCTCGATGCCGGCCTTGGCCGAAACATAGCCGATGCTGGCGCCCATGAAGCCGGCGCCGATCACGGCGAGCTTCTTCACCTTGGTCGGCGGCACGCCCGCCGGGCGGCGCGCACCCTTGTTCAGTTCCTGCATCGACAGGAACAGGCTGCGGATCATCGCCGCCGCTTCCTTGCTGCGCAGGATCTTTGCGAAGTAACGCGACTCGATGCGCAGACCGTTGTCGATATTGACCAGCAGGCCTTCATAGACGCAGCTCATGATGGCGCGCGCGGCCGGATAGTTGTCGTAGGTCTGGCTGCGATAGAGCGCGTTGGCCGGCGGGAACACGTTCATGCCGGCGGCCGAATACACCGCGCCGCCCGGCAGCTTGAACCCCTTGACGTCCCACGGCTGAACCGGCTTGCCGCCAGCCTTGATCCATTCCTTCGCCGTCTTGATCAGATCGGCAGCCGGCACGATGGCGCCGACGATGTTGGTGGCCTTCGCCTTGGCGAGCGTCATCTGGTCGCCCTTGAGCAGCAGTTGCAGCGCGTCCGCCGCCGACATCATGCGCGGCAGACGTTGCGTGCCGCCGCCGCCCGGAAACAGGCCGACCTTGACTTCCGGCAGGCCGAGCCGTGTCTTCGGATTGTCGGCCGCGACGCGATAGTGGCACGCCAGCGTCAGTTCGAACGCGCCACCGAGCGCGAGACCGTTGATCGCCGCGACCCACGGCTTGCCGCAGGTCTCGATGGTGCGCAGCGTCTGCGACAGCTTGCGGCTCTCGTCGAACAGCATCTGGTTGGCGGCTTCCTCGCCCTTGTCCTTGAGCATCGCCGCATAGGTGCGGTTCATGCCTTCGAGCATGGAGAGATCGGCGCCGGCGGAGAATGCCTCCTTGCCGGAGGTAATGACGACGCCTTTCACCGCGGCGTCGCCGGTGGTCTGCGCGACGATCTGGCCGAGCTCTTCGATGGTTGCGGTGTCCAGCACGTTCATCGACTTGCCGGGAATGTCCCACGTCACCAGTGCGATGCCGTCGCTATCGGTTTCGACTTTGAAATTCTGATAAGTCATTGGAAGGCTCCAATCGGAATCTTGACGATCAATATCTGTCGTCATTGCGAGGAGCGTGAGCTCCGAAACAATCCAGAATCTTTTAAGGAAGACTGGATTGCTTCGCTTCGCTCGCAATGACGCGGCGAGGCGCTGCGTCGGCTCACACCCGCTCGATGATGGTCGCGGTACCCATGCCGCCGCCGATGCACAACGTCACCAGCGCGGTGTTGAGATCGCGGCGCTCCAGCTCGTCGAGCACGGTGCCGAGAATCATCGCGCCGGTCGCGCCGAGCGGATGGCCCATGGCAATGGCGCCGCCGTTGACGTTGATCTTGGCGGGGTCCATGTCGAACGCCTGAATGTAGCGCAGCACCACCGAGGCGAACGCCTCGTTGAGTTCGAACAGATCGATGTCTTCCAGCTTCATGCCGGAGCGCGCGAGCACCTTCTTCGTCACGTCGACCGGGCCGGTCAGCATGATCGACGGCTCGGAGCCGATATTGGCGAACGCCCTGATCTTCGCGCGCGGCTTGAGGCCGTGCTTTTTGCCAGCGGCTTCGTTGCCGAGCAGTACGGCGGCGGCGCCGTCGACGATGCCCGACGAGTTGCCGGCGTGATGCACGTGCACCACCTTCTCGACTTCCGGGTGCGACTGCGTCGCCACCGCGTCGAAACCACCCATCGCGCCCATTACCTCGAACGATGGTTGCAACGAGGCCAGCGACTGCATCGTGGTCGAGGGCCGCATGTGCTCATCCTTGTCGAGGATGGTGAGGCCGTTCTGGTCCTTCACCGGCACGATCGACTTCTTGAAATACCCCTTTTCCCACGACTCGGCGGCGCGCTTCTGGCTCTCGACCGCGTAGGCGTCGCAATCGGCGCGGGAGAAACCGTACTTGGTTGCGATCAGATCGGCGGAGATGCCTTGCGGCAGGAAGTAGGACGGCACCGCGATGGACGGGTCCATCGGCCACGCCGTGCCCGACGACAGGATGCCAACGCGGCTCATCGATTCCGCGCCGCCGCCAATGGTCAGATCGTGCTGGCCCGCCATCACCTGCGCCGCCGCGAAGTTCACGGCATCGAGACCCGACGCGCAGAAGCGGCTGATCTGCACGCCCGGCACCGAGGTGCCCAACCCGGCTTGCAACGCGGCAAAACGAGAAATGTCGCCGCCGGCCTCACCGACCGGATCGACCACGCCGAGCACCACGTCATCGACGCTGCCGGCCGCGAGATTGTTGCGTTCCTTGATCGCCTTGAGCGGCGCGGTCGCCAGCGCCAGCGCCGTGACTTCGTGCAGCGAGCCGTCGGATTTGCCTTTGCCGCGCGGCGTGCGGACATGATCGTAAATATAGGCTTCAGCCATCGCTTTTCCTCGGGGTTACTCTCAATTCCATATGGGAACGGCGCCACAACCGGGCGCCGTCATCGCAGTCTCAGAATGCCTCGGCCGGCAGTTCCATGGTGGTCCCGCTTCCGCTTTGAATGCGCGCCTGATGCAGCGCGGTTTCCGGCAACATCCGTTCCATGAAAAATCGTCCGGTGATCAGCTTGGTCTTGAGATAGGCAGAGGCATCACCCGCCGCAATCTTGTCCTGCGCGACTTTTGCCATTCTGGCCCACATGTAGCCGAACACCACGAGGCCGAATAATTTCATGTAATCGGTGGCGGCGGCGCCGGCGTTGTCCGGCTTCGCCATCGCATTCTGCATCAGCCACATCGTCGACTGTTGCAGATGGCCGAGCGCGGTGGAGAGCGGCGCAATGAACGGCTTCATCGCCTCGTCACCGCCGTGCTCCTTGGCAAAGGCCGTTACCTCACCGAAGAATGCCATCGCGGCGCGGCCGCCGTGGCGCGGCAGCTTGCGGCCGACCAGGTCGAGTGCCTGAATGCCATTGGCGCCCTCGTAGATCATGGCGATGCGCGCGTCGCGCACGAACTGCTCCATGCCGTGCTCGGCAATGTAGCCGTGGCCGCCGAACATCTGCTGCGCCTGCACCGCATTGGCGAAACCACCGTCGGTCAGCACACCTTTGAGCACCGGCGTCATCAGGCCCATGTGGTCGTCGGCCGCCTCGCGATCCTTGGCATCGTTGGAACGATGCGCGATGTCGCTCTTGAGCGCAGTCCACACCACCATCGCGCGCGCGGCTTCGTTGAAGGCGCGGATCGACAGCAAGGTGCGGCGCACGTCGGGATGCACGATGATCGGATCAGCCGGCTTGTCCGGCGCCTGCGGCCCGGTCAGCGCGCGGCCCTGCAACCGTTCGCGCGCATAAGTCACCGCGTTCTGATAGGCGACTTCCGACATCGCGAGGCCCTGAACGCCGACGCCGAGCCGCGCCTCGTTCATCATCACGAACATGCCCTGCATACCCTTGTTTTCTTCGCCGATCAGCCAGCCGGTGGCGTTGTCGTAGTTCATCACGCAGGTGGAATTGCCGTGAATGCCCATCTTGTGCTCGATCGAGCCGCACGACACGCCGTTGCGCGCGCCGAGCGAACCGTCGGCATTGACCAGCACCTTCGGCACCACGAACAGCGAGACACCCTTGATGCCGGCGGGGGCGCCCTCGATGCGGGCCAGCACCAGATGGATGATGTTGTCGGCGAGGTCATGCTCGCCGGCCGAGATGAAGATCTTGGTGCCGGTGATCTTGTAGCTGCCGTCGGCCTGCTTCACCGCCTTGGTGCGCAACAGACCGAGATCGGTGCCGCATTGCGGCTCGGTCAGGTTCATGGTGCCGGTCCATTCGCCCGCCACCATCTTCGGCAGATAGGTTGCCTTCTGCTCTGGCGTGCCGTGCACCAGCAGCGCCGCGGTGGCGCCCATGGTCAGGCCGCCATACATCGAGAACGCCATATTGGCCGAAATCTGGAATTCGGCGACGGTCTGCGACAGCGTCACCGGCAAGCCCTGTCCGCCGAACTCGGCGGGAACCGACAGCCCCAGCCAGCCGCCTTCCGCCACCTGCTTGAAAGCGTCCTTGAAGCCTTTCGGGGTGGTCACGCTGCCGTCGTCGTGGCGGACGCAGCCTTCGAGGTCGCCGACCCGGTTGAGCGGTTGCAGTACCTGCTCGGACAGCTTGGCCGCCTCCTCCAGGATCGCGGCGCGAACATCCGGGGAAGCATCGCTGAAACCGGGAAGATTGTTGTAGCGGTCGAACTGGAAGACGTCGTTGAGGAGGAAATTGACGTCGTCGATGGGCGCTTTGTAGCTCGGCATGTCGTTCCTCTAAACTGGCGTTATTGGAACCGTTTCTACCAAGGAATCTTGCACCGCAGCAATGAATCTATTGCCGCGGACACCCCCATGGGTTGAATATTTTCCAGATGCACGGACTTCTTGATCGGGCCAGTCGTGGCGGCGCGCCCGGCGTGAAAGTGCCCTTCCGGACAACTTTTCGGCCAGTTCCATCAATCCTTAACGGCTTATTTACCCTAACACGAAAAAGTCCGGTTCAGAGGCAGACGAGCGCCGCCCGATGGGATTGTCTTAACCAAACGGGGACGCGTGGAGCCAGGCGGCGCGGCAATCGGCGCCAGAGCGGACACCGGACCACAACATGAATTCGCGCGGATCATGGAACGTTGAAGAAATCGAACCGTCCGTTCGCGAGAGGGCGGAAGCGGCCGCGCGCCGCTCCGGCATGTCGCTCACCGACTGGCTGAATTCCTCCATTGGCGGCGCCGACGAACCCGCCGCGTATGGCCAGCGCGCCAATCCGCCACTATCGCCGCAGAACACGCCGGAAGTCGCCGAAATCCATCAGCGGCTCGATTCGATCGCGCGCCAGATCGAAACCATCTCGCGGCCGACCGATCGCGATCAGCCCCCGGTCGCCCGGCAGTTGAACGATGCGATCTCCCGGCTCGACGAGCGGCTGTCGCGGATCACCACGCCAAAACCGCAGGCCACGCCGCAACCCCAGCCATCTTTCGTCCCGCCCAGCCGCGCGCCGATGGCGGAGCGTCCTGTCACGCAGGCACCGGCCAACAACTCCGTTTCGATGGATCGCTCATCTCCATCGCCGCTCGATTCCGCGATCGCGGAAATTCTCGCTAGGCAAAGCGAGTTGGAGGCAGGTCGTGCGGCACCGCTGCCGCCGCTCCAGGCTGCTGCCACGACACCCGCGCCCGAACCGGCAAGGCCCGATCAGATGTCGGCGCTCGAACAACAACTCGCCAGGATCACCAGCCGGATCGAAGCGCTGCATCAGCCGGCGCAGGTCGATCATGCGATCGCGTCGTTCCGTGGCGAACTGGCCGATATCCGCCGCGCCATCACCGAGGCGATGCCGCGCCAAGCTATCGAATCGATCGAACGCGACATCAGACTGCTGGCGCAGCGGATCGACGACAGCCGGCACCATGGCAGCGACGATCACGCGCTGACCGGCGTCGAACGTGCCTTGGGCGACATCCAGCACACGCTGCGCACGCTGACGCCTGCCGAACAACTCGCCGGCTTCGACGACGCGATCCGCGGCCTCGGCGCAAGACTCGACACCATTGTCCGCACCGGTGAGGGTCCGGGGACGATGCAGCAACTCGAGGAAGCGATCGCCGCGCTGCGCGGCATCGTCTCCAACGTCGCCTCCAACGAAGCGCTGGCGCAGCTCAGTGAACATGTGCAGGCGCTGTCGTCAAAGGTCGACCAGCTCGCGCGCTCCGAAATTCATTCCGATTCCTTCGCCGCGCTCGAAGCGCGTATCGCGACGCTGACCTCGGCGCTGGAAAGCCGGCCGCAGCGTGTCGTCGACGATCGCTCCGAACAGATCGAGGGCGCCTTGCGCGCGCTCTCGGAACGGCTCGACCGCATGCCGGTCGGTCAGGACGGCCCCTCCGCTTTCGCACATCTGGAGCAGCGCGTTTCCTATCTCCTGGAACGACTGGAAGCCTCCGCCGATCACCGCATGGGCGGGCTGAACCGCGTCGAGGAAGGCTTGCAGGACATCCTGCGCCATCTGGAGCGGCAACAGGTCAGCTTCGCGGCGCTGAGCAATCCGACCGCCGGCCCGGCAATGGATGACGCCGTGGTCGATACGATCCGGCGTGAATTGTCCGACATTCGCTACAGCCAGTCGGAATCCAACCGCACCACGCAGGATACGCTGGAAGCGGTCCACAACACGCTGTCACATGTCGTCGATCGCCTCACCGTCATCGAAGGCGATCTCCGCGTCGCGCAAGCCGCGCCGAAAGTCACGACGGCGCCTCCGGCGGCAGCGATGCCGAAGCGGCCGGAACTGCCCAATCCGGTACAGGGACAGAAGCCACCGTTCGCACCGCCGACATTGTCCACGGCAATAGAGCCGTCAGCCATTCCCGAGCCGAACGCGATCCGGGACATCCTGGCGCCGCGCCCGCGCGTCGAGTCCGCACCCATCGCGCCCCCGCCGATCGAGACGCGCGGCGAGCCGCCGCGAACCACGCTCGGTCTCGACCTGCCGCCGGATCATCCCCTCGAACCCGGCACGCGACCGTCGAGCCGGCAGATGACGCCCGCCGAACGCATTACCGCGTCGGAGAATGCGCTCAGTGAAATCGGGGCAACCCAAGCGCCCGACGAGCCGGCCAGCACGTCGAGCTTCATCGCAGCCGCGCGCCGGGCGGCCAGGGCCGCGGCAACCGCCGCTCCAACGGCCGCCGACAAGCCGGGCCGCGGCACCAAGCTCAACGATTCAATCCGTGCCGCGGCAAACAAGGGCGGCGCCATCAGCTCGAAAATCCGCGCGCTGCTGGTTGGCGCGAGCGTCGTGGTGATCGTGCTTGGCAGTTTCAAGCTGGCGATGACGTTCCTTGATGGACAATCGACGCCGGTGGCGCAGAATGCCGCTGCAAAGAAGATTACAGTTCCAGCCGCACCTCCCGCAGCGGCCGATGCCCCATCGATAACCTCGCCGACGCCGACCGACCGCCAGTCCCAGCGTACGCCCGGCGAAGATTCACCGAAGCTCAACGACCGGGCCGCCGCCAGTCAAACCGACAGCACGGCGTCAACGGTGGGCACGGCTATCGTGGAATCCGCACCGCCCGTGGCGACAGTTCCCCACGCCAGCGACGAAACCGGCAGCCTGACAACCACGCGCGGCGCTGTCGCGGCGGCTCCCGTCGCCGGCGGACAACTGACGATGGTGACGATTCCCACGTCGGAGAAATTGCCCGATGCGATCGGCGGCCCCGTGCTGCGCACCGCAGCGCTCAAGGGCGATCCGGCGGCGGCGCACGAAGTCGCGCTGCGCTATGCCGAGGGCAAGGGTGTAACCGCAAGCTTGCCTGAAGCGGCGAAGTGGTACGAGCGCGCCGCGCAGGGCGGTATCGTCCCGGCGATGTTCCGGCTCGGCACGCTTTACGAAAAGGGCACAGGCGTCACGAAGGATCTTGATACGGCGCGGCGCTATTACACCTTGGCCGCCGAACGCGGCAACGCCAAGGCGATGCACAATCTCGCGGTGCTGGAAGCAGACGGCGGTGGCAACGGCGCCAACTATCGCAGCGCGTCCACGTGGTTCCACAAGGCCGCGATGCGCGGCGTCGCCGACAGCCAGTTTAATCTCGGCATTCTTTATGCGCGTGGCATCGGCGTCGAACAGAACCTCGCCGAGTCCTTCAAGTGGTTCAGCCTCGCCGCCGCCCAGGGCGATGCTGACGCCGGCCGCAAGCGCGACGATGTCGCCAAGCGCCTCGATCCGCAATCACTCGCCGCCGCCAAGCTCGCGGTCACCAGCTTCACACCGGAAAAACAGCCGGACGACGCGGTCAGCGTCGCCGCTCCGCCCACCGGCTGGGACGCACCGCTCGCCAAGACAGCCTCGGCGAAAACCGCCTCGCGGACAGTGCGTGCTGTTCGTTAAGGTGAAATCTTCACCAATTCACCATTGAAACAAGACCGGGAGCGGCGAAACCCGCCTCTTCCGGATTCTTTAACTCCCCTTTCGTTCGATTTCGGCTATGCAGGAGCGTGGCGCTCGCCCCGGCCGCGCTCCAACATCTCGCCCTGAGCGGTTTGGTCCGGCTCGCGGCGTCTTCCGGAACGAACGCTTGTGCAGTTGTATCTTCCGATCGCGGATATTCCGATCAACGTGTTTCTCATCCTGGCGATGGGAGCTGCGGTCGGTTTCGTGTCGGGCATGTTCGGCATCGGCGGCGGCTTCCTGCTGACGCCGCTGTTGATCTTCATCGGCATCGCGCCGGCGGTGGCGGTGGCGTCGGTCTCGACGCATATCGCGGCGTCGTCGTTGTCGGGGGCGTTGTCGTATTGGCGCAAGCGCTCGATCGATCCGACCCTGGCGCTGGTGCTGCTCGGTGGCAGCGTGGTCGGCACGGTCCTCGGCGTCTGGCTGTTCACGCTTCTCCGTGCTCACGGCCAACTCGATCTGGTGATCGCGCTGTCCTACGTCGTGCTGCTCACCGGCGTCGGCGGCGCGATGTGCTACGAGGGCCTGCGCGCGATCCGCCGGGCGCGGCGCGGCGGCAACGCGACGTTGCGGCGTCCGGGCGCGCACACCTGGATTCACGGCCTGCCGCTGAAGATGCGCTTCAAGCGCTCGAAGATTTATCTGTCGGTGATCCCGGTCAACATTATCGGCCTCCTGATCGGCTTCCTCGGCGCCATCATGGGCGTCGGCGGCAGCTTCATCCTGATCCCGATCCTGATCTATGTGCTGCGCATCCCGACCAGCACGGTGATCGGCACTTCGATGGCGCTGACGCTGGTGACCATGGTGATCGCGACCATCCTGCACGCAGTGACCAACCATCAGGTCGACGCGGTGCTGGCGCTGATCCTGATGATCGGCGGCGTCACCGGCGCGCAGTTCGGCGCGCAGGCCGGGCACCGCATCCGCAGCGAACATTTGCGGTTGCTATTGGGGCTTTTGATCCTCGCCGTGGGCGTCCGCTTCGCCATCGAACTCGGCATACGCCCGGAGGAAATCTACACCATCCGCGGAACGGGAGGCGACGCATGAACCGCCTTCGTCGGATCGCCGCAACCTGTCTGGCGTTCGCCGTCGGCGGCGCTTTCGACCTTGCGCCCGCACGGGCGGAGAAGCTGATCGTTTCGATCTCGAACCACCGCGTCACGGTGACCTCGAGCTATTCCGGCGAGGAACTGGTGCTGTTCGGCTCGGTGGAGCGCGACGCCGCGACGCCGGCACGGCACGGCGGCTATGACCTGGTGGTGACGGTGTCCGGTCCGCGCGCCGACATGGTGACACGCCGCAAGGAGCGCAAGTTCGGCATCTGGGTCAATGCCGACTCGCGCCAGTTCCTCAACGTGCCGACCTATCTCTCGATCGCCTCGAACCGGGCGATCGACGCCATCGCGCCCGCCGACGTGCGGCGGCGCCAGCAACTCGGCATCGACAATATCCTGCTGACCCAGCGCGTCGGCATCGACTATGCCGACGTGGTGGCGAGCGACCCGTTCCGGCGCGCCTTCGTGCGGCTGCGCACCGAGCACGGGCTCTATCGGGAATCCGCGAGCGGCGTCACCTTCCTGACGCCGACGCTGTTCCGCACCGGCATCGCATTGCCCGCCGAGGTGCCGACCGGGACCTACGACGTCAACATCAAGCTGTTCGCCGACGGCGCCATGGTCGGCGATACCCAGACCGCGTTCGAGATCGTCAAGGTCGGCTTCGAGCAGTTCATCGCCACCGCCGCGCACCAGCACGGCCTCGCCTACGGCCTCGCCACCGCACTGATGGCCCTGATGACCGGATGGATGGCCTCCATCGTCTTCCGACGCGATTGAGGCTTCTACAGAAAACCGACGGCCATCCCGATGACGCTCGCCGCCATCACGCCGGTGGCCAGCCAGCCAAGCCAAAGCAACGGTCCGTCGATCACGAAGCGATCCATCACATCGCTGCGGCGAACCATCATCATCAGCAGGATCATCACCGGCACCGCGAGAACACCGTTGATCACCGCGCTCCAATACAACGCGGAGATAGGATCGATCGGCGAAAAATTCAGGATGATGCCGACAATCGTGGCGAGCGTCAGCACCGCGTAGAAGGCCCGAGCATCCTTCGGCTTCCGCGCAAGCCCCACCGGCCAGCGCCGCCCTTCCCCGATGGCGTAAGCCGATGAACCAGCGAGCACCGGCACGGCGAGCAACCCGGTACCGACAATCCCGAGCGCGAAGATAAATTCCGCGAAGGCACCGGCGATCGGACGCAAGGCTTGCGCAGCCTGCGCCGAAGTCTCGATATCGGTCTTGCCGTTGGCATGAAGGGTCGCCGCCGCGATGACGATGATGGACAATGCGATCAGGGTCGAGAAACCCATGCCGACCACCGTGTCGGCACGAATGCGCAGGAATTCGCGGGGCGCGTCGCGCGGCGTATCGATCAGCGGCTCCTTGTCGGGATCGATCCGCTCGTCCTCCGCCTCTTGCGAGGCCTGCCAGAAAAACAGGTACGGTGAGATGGTGGTGCCGAGAATGGCGACGATCGTGGTCCAATAATCGGCGTCCCATTCCAGCCGCGGCAGCACCGCGCCCTTGAACGCTTCGACCCAATCCACGTTCGTTACGGCGAGCGCCGCGACATATGCGAAAAGACTGAGCGTCAGCCATTTCAGCACGGCGACGTAACGTTTGTAGTCGAAGAATATCTGCGCCAGCACCGAAATCGCGCCGTACATGATGACGTAGGCGAAAGCCGGCCCGCCGACCAGCAGCTTCGAGGCATCGGCCATGGCGGCGAGATCGGCGCCGATATTGATCGTGTTGGCAACGAACAACAGCGTCACGATGAAATGGAGCAGCCACGGCGAATAGTGACGGCAGACATTGCCTGCGATACCCCGGCCGGTGACGCGGCCGACTCGTGCGGAAATTTCCTGAATCGCGGCCATCAGCGGAAAGCTGATGATCATGGTCCAGCCGATGCCGTAGCCGAGTTGGGCGCCGGCCTGGCTGTAGGTGCCGATGCCGGACGGATCGTCGTCCGCCGCGCCGGTGATGAGACCGGGACCGAGCGTGCGGACGAAGCCGCGCAGACCTTTCGCGCTTGCCGGTTCGATCTCGCTCGTTTCGACGGATTGCGTCACGCCTGCGTCCCGCAGCCTCAGCGTGGAGCACAACGCGGCGCGACGATTTGCGTTCCGTGGCTTCCGCTTAGGTCCGATTCAACGAACCCCAACCGGTATCTCGCCGATCTCGATCGTCGTCGGAATGCCCGGCGATAGCAGCCTCAATCGATCACCAAAGCCGAGCGCATCGAACGATACCTTCAAATCCTGCGCGTTCTGACGGAAATGCGCCCATCCATCTGTATGTACCGGCACGATCAGCGCATCCTTGAAGGCGCGGGCGGTCTCGACCGTGTCGTTGGTATCCATGGTGAGATGAAACGGCCCGCGCGTCTGCGCCGCACCGGCGAACGGCAACACCAGCCGCGCCCGGAAACGTCGCGCCACTTCGGCGACACCGTCGTACCAGACCGTGTCGCCGGTGATGTAGATCGCACGATCCTCAGCCGATTTCGGCGCGACGACGAAGCCGATCACATCGCCTGCCAGCGGCTCGATGCCCGCCGGCCCATGACGCGCCGGCGTCGCGGTGACGCTCACGGTGCGACTGCCCTTCACCAGATCCACGCTCTGCCAGGGCGCGAGTCCTTCGACCTTGCCTCCGAGCCGCCGGGCTCCCGCCGCGGTGGTGAGCACGCGCCCCGCATGGCCGAGAAAGTCGCGGCCCGCGTGATCGAGATTGTCGGCGTGCTGATCGTGACTGAGCAACACCGCATCGACCGTACCGATGTCCTCCGCGCTCAATGAGGGCGCCGCGAGTTTCTCGAGCGTCACATGAGGTAATTCGTAACGGCCCGGTGCGTCGAAGGTCGGGTCGGTCAGCAGCCGGAAGCCTTCGATTTCGATCAGCGCGGTGGGACCACCAATCAGCGTGATACGAACTTCGGTCATGACAACCTCCATCATTCAACGCGTTTGGGAGCGCGCAGGTCGCGTCACCAGATAAACACCGAGCGCCACCGGCACGATGCCGAGCAGATCGCGCATCTCCAGATGCTCGCCCAGCACAAGATAAGCGAACAGCATCCCGAGCGGCGGCATCACGAAGTGATAGGCGCTGGCCGCCGTCGCGCCGCAGGTGCGCAGCATGCGAAACCACAGCTGATAGGCAAGGATCGAGCCGCCGAGCACGAGGAAGGCGAAGGCACCGAGTAATTGTATATTCGGCACGATGTCGGCTGGCGATGCAAAAGCCGCCGCGAAGGGAATAGTCGCAAGACCGGCCGCGAGATTCTGCACGCCGTTGCCGACCCACAGGCTGCCCGATGGCGACAGCACCTTGAACAGGATGGTACCGGCGACCAGCGAGGCGAGCGAGGCCAGCGTGAACATGATGCCGTGCAGGCTGTCGGTGCCGACGGCGATGCGGTGCCAGACGATCATGGTGACGCCGGCGATGCCGAGCAGCAGGCCGGCGACCTTGCGCCAGGTCAGCGATTCACCCAGCAGCAACGCCGCCAGCATCGCGGTGAAGATCGGGTTGGCGCTGACGATCAGGCCGCCGAGCCCCGCCGACACCGTCTGCAATCCGGTGTAGCCGAGGCCGAGGTACAGCGCGTTGTTGGCGATGCCGAGGACGGCGAACACGGCGACGTCACGCCACGACAGCGTCCAGGTTTCGCGCCGCAGCGCCGCGAAACCAAGGATCAGCACCCCGGCGAGGGTAAAGCGCGCCGCCAGCAGGATCAGCGGCGGGCAATAGGTCACGCCGGTCTTGCCGGCGACGAAAGCGAAGCTCCACAGCACGCAGAACAGCGCGATGGCGAGCGGCAGCGAATTGAACGAGGGGCGGGACAGGCTGACCGACGGGGCGAGGGACATAACCGGATTCCTTGGCTGATCTCCTGACCCATGGATTTAGGCCCGCCCCTTCTCATTTGGAAATTAAATGATAAAATCCATTCCAGTGGAAAATCGAATGGATTGCCCATGTTCGATCTCGACCTGCTCCGCAGCTTCGTTTCCGTGGTGGATTCCGGCGGCTTCACCCGCGCCGGGGAGCGCGTCCACAAGACCCAGTCCACCGTCAGCCAGCAAATCAAGCGCCTTGAGGACGACATCGGACGTCCGCTCCTGATCCGGGCCGGTCGTGCCGTCATCCCGACCGAGGACGGCGAGCGGCTATTGTCCTACGCGCGACGGATGCTGGCGCTGGCGGAGGAAGCCCGCGACGTGATGGCGCGACCGGCGGCGGAGGGCGCGGTGCGGCTTGGAATTCCTGAGGATTTCGCCGCTTATCGCCTCACCGAACTGCTGGCCAGCTTCACGCGCGCTCGACCGGGGTTGCGGCTCGACGTCCAGGCCGACCAGAGTGCCAACCTGCGCCGCGCGTTGGAACGCGGCGAACTGGATCTGGCACTGCTGAAACGTGCGGCCGGCACGAAGGACGCGATCGCGGTCTGGCCGGAACGCATCCACTGGGTCACCAGCAAGATGCATCCTGTCGATCTGACGCGGCATTCGATTCCGCTGATCGGCTTTCCTGCCGGCTGCCTCTATCGCGCCGGTGCCATCCACGCCATCGAAGCGGCGGGCCGCGCCTGGCACATGGCCTATTCGAGTTCGAGCCTCGCCGGCATTCAAGCTGCCGTTGCCGCGGGCCTCGGCCTCAGCATCCTGTCTGAGATGGCCATTCAGCCGGGCCACCGCATCCTGACGGCGACGGACGGCTTCGCACCAATTGACAAGACCGAGATGGCGTTGGTGGCGGCGCCCGACGCCAGTCCCGCCACGCTTAGGCTTGCCGATACGCTGGCGGATTTTTGCAATACCGTGCAGGCGAAGGCGGCATAGTCTCGTCATTGCGAGCGAAGCGAAACAATTCAGAAGCCATGAAGCAGGATTGCTTCATGGCTTCTGTTCCTCGCAATGACGAAGGTTGTTGAGGCGTTATCTCAAATAGCAGTCAGGAACACCGCGCCGCGGCGATGGCGTGCATGCGGCTGTCGCCGAGCACATGCGCAGTGAATTCCAGCGACTTGAAGATCGCCGCGAAGGCGAGGTCGCGAATGCTCAGGCCACCGGTATAGGCGCCGAACGCCGGCATGATCGCACGTTCACCGTCGCTGGCGAAGCAGCGCCGCTCCACCGAGCGGCCGCGCCGCGAGACACGCGCCTTCGGATGCAGATGGCCGGCGATTTCGCCGGCAGCACCGGTCGGCTCATGGCGGAACACGACAGGGCCGATGCCGACATCGCTGGCGATGCTGCCGCCGAGATTGCGCGGCAGATCAGGGTCGTGATTGCCAACAATCCAGATCCAGTCACGTCCCGCTTGCAGCGTTGCCAGCGTCGCGCGATGCGCAACCGACAGACGATCATGCGCCTCACGATCATGAAAACTGTCGCCGAGCGCGATCACCGCGCGTGGCTGATAGCGCGCGATCACGGTATCGAGCCGCGCCAGCGTTTCGGTCGTGTCATGTGGCGGCAGCAGCACGCCGCGCATGGCGAAGCTGGAACCCTTTTCCAAATGTAGATCAGAGACCACGAGCAAGTGCTCGTCGTCCCAATACAGCGCGCCCGAGAGGTCGGCGGTGAAGCTCACACCGGAAATGGTGACGGTTGAAAAATGACCCGTCATGCCCGGCCTCGTGTCGGGCATCCACGTCTTCCTTTTTCGGGACGCCAACAAGACGTGGATGGCCGGGACAAGCCCGGCCATGACGGGGACAATAGATGATGACTGCCAAGGATCATCTTCCGTCTCACGTTCCCGTCGCCTCGCGCACCAGATCCTCGGCGGCTTCCGCCAGCAATTCGTCCGAGGCTTCGCCGTAAACCGCTTCGCGACCGATTTCCAGCATCACCGGCACTGCGAGCGGAGAAATCCGATCGAGTTCCTTGTGAGTGATTCGACCCGCGATACGCGCCAGCATATCACTCAGGCGCCGCAAATCGAGCAGCCCCGTCGCGGCGTCGGCACGCGCCGCGCGCAACAGCACGTGATCCGGCTGATGTTTTCTCAAAACGTCGTAGACGAGATCGGTGGAGAACAGCACCTGACGCCGGCTTTTCTCCTCGCCGGTGAAACGGCGCGGAATCAATCCCGAAATGATCGCGCAGTTGCGGAATGTGCGCTTCATCAGCGCGGATTCCGCGAGCCATGCTTCCAGATCGTCGCCCAGCATGTCGGGATCGAACAGCGTGGCAAGATTCAAGCGGCCCTGCCGGATCATCGCCGACATATCGCCCAGCGCCCATACCGCCAGCGCATATTCGTTGGCGACGAAACCGAGCGGCCGCACCCGCGCACGCTCCAGCCGCCGCGTCAGCAGCATGCCGAGCGTCTGGTGCGCCAACCGCCCCTCGAACGGATAGCAGACGAGGTAATGCTTGTCGGCGCGCGGAAAAGTTTCCACCACCATCTCGCGCGCGCCCGGCACACGTGAGCGATAGGATTGCAGCGACAGCCATTCGCGCACCTGATCCGGCAGCCCCTTCCACGCGCGCTGATCCGCCAGCAGCAAGCGCACGCGTTCGGCAAGGTAGGTCGAGAGCGGAAACTTGCCGCCCATGTAGGACGGCACTTTCGCGTCGGCATCGTTGGCGCGCGAGACATAGACCTCATCTTCCACCAGCGCCTCGTAACGCACGATCTCGCCGCCGAAAACAAAGGTGTCGCCGACCACCAGCCCCTCGATGAAATATTCCTCGATCTGGCCGAGCATGCGGCCGCCGCGCGCGACGGTGCCGGTCGAACCTGAGCCGCCGCGCCGCGAGCGCACCAGCCGCACCTTGAGCATCGATTCCTCGACGATGGTGCCGACGTTGAGCCGATAGCTCTGCCGCACCTTCGGATTGGCGACGCGCCATCGCCCCTGCTTGTCCTGCTTGATGCGCGCGAAACGCTCGTAGCTTTTCAGCGCATAACCGCCGGTTGCAACAAAATCGACCACGTCATCGAAATCCGCACGTGACAAGTCCGCGTAAGGCGCGGCTGTTTTCACTTCCGCATAAAGATCCTCGGCAAGAAACGGTTCGCCGCAGGCGCAGCCGAGTACATGCTGCGCCAACACATCAAGCGCGCCGGGCCGTAGCGGTGGCGTGTCCTGCGCGTTCTCGTTCACCGCATCGATGGCGACGCGGCACTCCAACACTTCGAACCGATTGGCCGGCACCAGCACCGCGCGCGAAGCCTCATCGAGGCGGTGATTGGCGCGGCCGATCCGCTGCATCAGCCGCGACGATCCCTTCGGCGCGCCGATATTGACGACGAGATCGACATCGCCCCAGTCGACGCCGAGATCGAGCGACGAGGTACACACCACGCCGCGCAATTTGCCGGCGGTCATCGCGTCCTCGACCTTGCGGCGCTGGCCGACATCGAGCGAGCCGTGATGCAAAGCGATGGCGAGATTGTCGTCGTTCATCCGCCACAGATCCTGAAACAGCATCTCGGCCTGGCTGCGGGTGTTGACGAACACCAGCGTGGTCTTGTTGCGCTTGATCAGATCGTAGATTTCGCCGAGCGCGTGGCGCGCCGAATGCCCCGCCCACGGCAAGCGCTCGCGGGTGTCGAGCATTTCGACCACAGGCGCCGCCGCGCCGCCTGCGACGACGATGTCGGCGGCTGGGTTTTCCTCCTCACTTGGCGCAGCATCTTCTCCCCTCCCCCCACGCCCTTGCGTGGCGGGGAGGGGTCGGGGGTGGGGGGAAGCGGCATTTCGGACATCAACGCCGTCTCCGCTGAAGAGCCCCCCACCCCCGACCCCTCCCCGCCGCTTCGCGGAGGGAGGGGAGATAATCTGCGGCACGAGAAATCTTGCCAGCGACTCCGGTTCCGCGACCGTCGCGGACAGTCCGATGGCACGCACCTGCGGCGCGATGGTCCACAGTCGCGAGAGTCCGAGCGACAGCAGGTCGCCGCGCTTCGATGTCACCAGCGCGTGCAGTTCGTCGAGCACGATCCGTCGTAGCGATGCAAACAGATAGGGCGCGTCGTCGGATGCCAGCAGCAAGGCCAGTTGTTCCGGCGTCGTCAGCATGATGTCGGGCGGATAGCGCCGTTGCCGCTGCCGCCGCGACGCCGGCGTATCACCGGTGCGGGTCTCGACCCGGATCGGCAGGCCCATTTCGGCGACCGGCGTTTCCAGATTGCGCGCGATATCGACCGCCAGCGCCTTCAACGGCGAGATGTAGAGTGTGTGGAGGCCGCCAGCCTTCTCCCCGGCGCTTCGTGGAGGGAGAGGAGTTGTCCGCGTTTTCGGGGACATTCCGCTCAGTTCCACCAGCGTCGGCAAAAACCCGGCCAGCGTCTTGCCGGCGCCGGTCGGCGCGATCAGCAGTGCCGAGCGGTTCGCGCGCGCTTTTGTCAGCAGCGCGAGTTGATGCGCGCGCGGAGACCAGCCACGCCGGGCAAACCAGCGCGAAAAGGCTTCCGGCAGCGGCGCAGACAGAGAATCGGGGTCCGATAGCGGCACCGCCCACAGGTAAGCCTTCCGATGGCCTCGGTCGAGGCCATCGCGGTCCGTCGGATCTGGCGCCTCACGACCCGGAGAGCGCCAATTTTAAGCAAGGTTTCATCAACCCTCGGCCGCAATCCATCGTGGTGTGACCGTCAAACCACAGACAGCCCTGTGTTCCCGAGGTAGACTTTGGCAGTCACAGGAATGGAATCGACGATGAAAACGATTATTGCCGGCGTTGCTCTCCTTGGAACCGCCGTCAGCGCGCAGGCCGCCGATCTGGCCGTCAAGGCTCCCTACACCAAGGCTCCGGCGATGGCCGCGGTCTATGACTGGACCGGCTTCTATCTCGGTGTGAACGCCGGCCTCGGCCTTGGCCGCGACCGGACGCAACATTTCAATGGCGGCGTCGAGAACTCCACCTATCTGTCGCCGCTGGGCGCGATCGGCGGCGTGCAGGCCGGCTACAACTGGCAGACCAATTCCTTCCTCGGGCCCATCGTGTTCGGCATCGAGGCCGATATCCAGGGCGCCGATATGCGCGACGGTTCCGTCAACCTGGTCGGCGACACCTTCAACCAGCGACTGGACTGGTTCGGCACCGTTCGCGGCCGCGTCGGCCTCGTCACTGGCCCGACCCTGAGCTACATCACCGCCGGCTATGCTTACGGTGACGTCAAGACATCGGGCGTGACCGGTGGCGTCCCGTTCGCCATGGGCGGCGGCCGCAGCGGCTGGACCTGGGGCAGCGGCGTCGAAGCCGCGCTGGGCGGCAACTGGACCGGCAAGATCGAATACCTCTATCTCGACCTCGGCGACCCGGGCAGCATCTACGCCGGCGGCGGCCAGGCGATCCGTTCCGAGCTGCGCGAGCACATCTTCCGCGTCGGCCTGAACTATCGCATCGGCGGCAACAGCACCTACATGCAAACCGCGACGGCGAACTGGAACGGCTTCTATCTCGGCGGCAACTTCGGCTCCGGCACCGCGCGCAACCGCAGCACGGTTCTCGATGTTCCGACCGCGACCACCAGCAACTTCAATCTCTCGCCCGACGGCTTCAACGGCGGCGTGCAGGCCGGCTATAACTGGCAGGCCGGCAGCACCGTGTTCGGCATCGAGACCGACATTCAGGGCGCCTCGTCGGAAGATAACAAGACCTGCTTCGATTGCGGCCCCGGCCTGACGGTCAATTCGAAGCTGCCGTGGTTCGGCACCCTGCGCGGTCGCCTCGGCTACGCGGTGGGTCCGTCGCTGTTCTATGCCACCGGCGGTTTGGCCTATGGCGGCATCAAGACGGCCTTCAACGGCACGAGCTTCTCGGAGACCCGCACCGGCTGGACCGTCGGCGCCGGCATCGAAACGCCGTTCACGCTGCTCGGCCTGTTCGGTCCGAACTGGACGTCGAAGACCGAATATCTCTATGTCGATCTCGGCCGCTCCACCACCAACCTTACCCTCGGCACGCCGGCGGTGTTCACGACCAATGTGCAGGAACATATCTTCCGCACCGGTCTGAACTATCACTTCAATGCTCCGGTGGTCGCGAAGTACTGATCGGCCTCACCGACTGAAACGAAAAGCCCCGGCAGCGATGCCGGGGCTTTTGTTTTGAATACAAGACTTTTCGATAGAACCGATAACTCGTCATGGCCGGGCTTGTCCCGGCCATCCACGTTCTTGAAATGACAGCGCAGAATCCAGTGAGCGATTTGTATTTTGACGGAAACCCAAATCCGTCATGCGCCGGCAATAGCCATTCGAAGAACGACGTCGCTTTCGCTCCACGAGATGCCGGGCATCCGCGCCTCTAGAATGTTGCAAAATGAAAGACGTGGATGGCCGGGACCAGCAGCCCGGCCATAACGAAAGAGCCTCTAGCTTCTTTCATTTTCCCTACGGCCCCTCAAAACGACGAGGCCGGATTTGCGCACTGCAAACCCGGTCTCGTTCTTTATTTGCGAGATCGGCTGAGGCCGACCGGGTTGGTTATTCAGTGTAGGGCTGTCCGACGATGTCCCAGTCCTTGCCGTTGAAGATCGAGATGTAGAGCGTCTTAAACGGCGTGTAGTTATCCGGCGTGAACGAGTAGGTAATGCCGTCCAGCATATAGGGCGAGTGGAAGCCGTTCAGGTTGGAAGCCTGTTTCAGCACGTTCTCGCGGGTCAGATCATCGCCGCAGCGGCGCAGGATTTCCGCCATGGCGACCGCCTGGCCGTAACCGGCGAACGCGATGGTGTTGTCAGGGTCGACGTTGGGCAGATACTTCTGACGGAACTCCTCGAATGCCTTCACCTCGGGATCGTTCGCGAATTGCGGCACGCCGACTTCCTTGGCGTAGCGGATGGCGACGATGCCCTTGGCATTCTCGAGTCCGGCGGCATGCAGGATCGAGCGGCCGGTCGAGCCCGCCGACAACAGATGCAGCGGCTTCCAGCCCAGTTCGGCGATCTTGCGAATGGTCTGCGACGTCGCCTTGCCGGTGGTGATGTTATAAAAAACGTCGGCGCCCGATTTCGACAGATTGATGATCTGCGAATCGATGGTCGGATCGGTGAGATCGTAGGTGGTCTCCGCGACCACCTTCGCCTTGCCGCCGGCCTTGGCCAGTTCTTCCTTGAAGGGCCCAAGGAAGTCGCGGCCGAAGTCGTCGTTCTGGTAGAGAATGCCGACCTTGGCATCCGGCTTCACGCTGAGCACGTACTTGGCAAGAATGCGCGCCTCGGTCGGGTAGAGCGGCAGTCCGGCCATGGTCCACTTGAAGTGCTTTGGATCGTTCCACTTCGACGCGCCGGTGTTGAGCAGGATCTGCGGCACGCCCTTGCTGTTGAGATATTTATGCACGGCGGTCTGCGGCGCGGTGCCGAGCGAACCGAACAGCGCCAGCACCTCTTCCTGTTCCACCAGCCTGCGGGTTTGTTCGACCGCTTTCGGTGCCGAATAGGCATCGTCCGCGGAGATGAACTTGATCTTGCGGCCGTTGATGCCGCCCTTCTCGTTCAGCATCTGAAAGTAGGCCTCGCCGACGCGGCCGAGCACGCCATAGAGCGATCCCGGCCCCGAATGCGGCACGGTCTGGCCCAACTTGATCTCGGTGTCGCTGGCGCCCGGGCTGTATTTCTTGTCGGCGGCAAACGCCTGAGTGGCGACAAGCAGCGCGGCTCCTGCGACGACAGCATGCGGCAACCGGAACGGTGAACGTCGGTCCATAGTCTGACAATCTCCCCATCATTTTTAGTTAATCGTTTAAGTAGCGGAAACGTAACACACTCCGTCACCAACACAACCTCGTCGGACGCACGGTGTCGCCGCGCGATGTGCGGCCTATATACGCATCATGCGCCCGCAAGATCTTCTCGCACCGACACCGGCCGGCCTGTGTTGCAGGCTCGGCGGCTTTCACATCGACCCGATGCGATCGGTGGAACGCGCCTTGATTACCCACGCTCATTCCGATCATGCCCACCCCGGCCACGGCATGGTGCTGGCGACGCAGGAAACGCTCGACATGATGCGGCTGCGCTACGGCGACAATTTCGCCGGCCGCACGCAAGCCATCCGCTACGGCGAAACCCTCCGGCTCAACGACGTGACCGTCAGCTTTCACCCAGCCGGTCATGTCCTCGGCTCGGCACAGATCGCGATGACCCACGAAGGCCTGCGCATCGTCGCGTCCGGCGACTACAAGGACGCGCCGGACCCGACCTGCGAACCGTTCGAAGTGGTGCCATGCGACGTCTTCATCACCGAGGCCACGTTCGGCTTGCCGGTGTTCCGGCATCCCGACGCCGCGCGTGAGGTGCGGAAGCTGCTGGACTCGGTGCGGTTGTTTCCGGAGCGCGCACATCTGGTCGGCGCCTATTCGCTCGGCAAGGCGCAACGTGTCATCGCGCTGCTGCGTGCGGCCGGATTTGGCGCGCCGATCTATCTGCACGGCGCGATGGAGCCGATCACGCGATACTATGAAAGCCGCGGCATCCCGCTCGGCGACCTGCGTCCGGTGAAAGACATGAAGAAGGCGGAACTTGCCGGCACTATCACGCTGGCGCCGCCATCCGCGACCTCCGATATCTGGACCCGTCGATTCCCCGATCCTCTCACGGCTTTCGCCTCAGGCTGGATGCGGATTCGCGCCCGGGCACGGCAACGCGGCGTCGAACTGCCGCTGGTGATTTCCGATCACGCCGACTGGAACGGCCTCACCGCAACCATCAAGGCCACCGGCGCCGGCGAAATCTGGGTGACGCATGGCGAGGAAGACGCGCTGGTGCACTGGTGCAAGACGCAAGGACTTGCGGCCCGGCCCTTGGCGCTGATCGGCTACGGCGAGGAAGACGAAAGCATCCCGGCGGCGATCGAGGGCGATGCATGAATCGCTTCGCCGAACTCCTCGATCGCCTCAGTTACGAGCCCGGCCGCAACAACAAGCTGCGGCTGATCACGCAGTATTTTCGTGAGGTGCCCGATCCCGATCGCGGCTATGCGCTCGCCGCGCTCACTGGCGCGCTGTCGTTCAGGCACGCCAAGCCCGGATTGATCCGCGAATTGATCGCCGCGCGCGTCGATCCCGAACTGTTCGCGCTGTCTTACGATTACGTGGGCGACCTGTCAGAGACGGTCGCGCTGATGTGGCCGAAGACGGCAGCTTCATCCCCGATCAAAGAGCCCCCCACCCCCGACCCCTCCCCACCACTTCGTGGGGGGAGGGGAGCAACCGGTGCGACCCCAACGTCCTCCCCTCCCTCCGCGAGCGTAGCGAGTGGCGGGGAGGGGTCGGGGGTGGGGGGCTCTTCGCCGCACATCAATGCGCAAGCTGGTGCCCCTCCCCAATCCTCCTGCACGGCGACGGAAAGAGCCGCACAAGGCCACAACAACCCGCCGCCACCGTCTCTTACCGACGTCGTCACCACGCTCGCGACGCTCGGCAAGACCGAACTGCCCGCGCAACTCGCGCGCTGGCTCGACGAACTCGACGAGACCGGCCGCTGGGCACTGCTCAAACTGGTCACCGGGGCAATGCGCATCGGCGTCTCCGCGCGGCTGGCGAAGACCGCCGCGGCCGCGCTCGGCAATAAAGATCCGCACGATGTCGAACTGATCTGGCCGGGCCTGACCCCGCCCTATCCCGATCTGTTTGCCTGGCTCGAAGGCCGCGCCGACAAGCCGGCCAACCGCGACGCCGCACCGTTCCGCCCGGTGATGCTGGCGCACGCCATCGAGACCGACGATTTCGCAGCGCTCGACGCGCGCGACTTCCTCGCCGAGTGGAAATGGGACGGCATCCGCGTACAGGCCGTCAGCGGCCGCGACGACGATGGAAACATCGTCTCGCGACTTTACTCGCGCACCGGCGAGGACATCTCAAAAAGTTTCCCCGATCTGCTGCCGTCGCTGCATCTTCCCGGCGCCATCGACGGCGAATTGCTGGTGCTGCGCGAAGGCCGCGTGCAATCGTTCAACGTCTTGCAGCAACGGCTCAACCGCAAAAGCGTGACGTCGAAGCTGACCAGGGAATTCCCGATCCACCTGCGCGCTTACGACCTGCTCGCGGACGATGACACCGACCTGCGGCTGCTGCCGTTCGCCGAGCGGCGCGCGCGGTTGGAAACGTTCGTCGCAAACCTTGACGATCCGCGCATCGACCTGTCGCCGGTGGTGCCGTTCGACGACTGGACGACCATCACCGCCGCGCGTGCCAATCCGGCGGCCTTCGGCGCCGGCGACGATGCCGAGGCGGTCGAGGGTGTGATGCTGAAGCGGCGCGACGCGGTCTATCTGCCCGGCCGACCCAAAGGCCAGTGGTGGAAGTGGAAACGCGATCCGCACATCATCGACGCGGTATTGATGTATGCGCAGCGTGGCCACGGCAAGCGGTCGTCGTACTATTCGGATTACACCTTCGGGGTCTGGACCCAAAGCGACGACGGCGACCAGCTGGTGCCCGTAGGAAAGGCCTATTTCGGCTTTACCGACGAGGAACTGCTGCAAATCGACCGCTTCGTCCGCCGCAACACCACGGAAAAATTCGGCCCGGTGCGCCATGTGGTGCACGAGCCGGACCAGGGGCTGGTGCTGGAAGTCGCCTTCGAAGGATTGCAGCGCTCAACGCGGCACAAATCCGGCGTCGCCATGCGCTTCCCTCGCATCAGCCGGCTGCGCTGGGACAAGCCGCCGCGCGACGCCGATCGACTGGAAACGCTGGAGCGGATGCTGAAGACGGAAGAAACCCACTGAAGCAGATCGTTGACCGCAACCTCTATTCGTCATTGCCGGGCTTGTCCCGGGCATCCACGGACTTGCTGCATCACTCCGAAACAAGAGAGACGTAGATGGCCGGGACATAGGCGAGCGAAGCGACGCCGTTCTTCGAACGGCTATGCCCGGCCATGACAGAAATTAAGGCCATCACAAAAATTGAAGGACCGAACCCCCATTGACGCTGCCGCATTGGTTCCCCATTTGCGACGCGTTATAATCGTGGGAATCGATCCCACCGGAGACCCAAGATGCCGAACGAGACCCGAGAACTGCCGGCGCGCAACGACGGCCTCTACCGCTTTCTCGGCGGCTCACCACTCGGCGTCGCGTTCCGGCTGGTGATGCTGTCGATCCTGGTCGGCGTGGTGCTGGCGGCGATCGGCTTCGATCCGTGGAATATCGTCCACTCGATCCGCCTGCTGTTCATTCGCCTCTGGGATCTCGGCTTCGATGCCATCAACGGGCTGTGGCGCTACTTCCTGCTCGGCGCCGTCATCGTGATTCCGATCTGGCTGATCGCGCGCCTTGTCAACGCGCCGCGCGGACGCTGACCGTCGACAACACCTCATGACGCTCATCGATCAGGCCGCGCGACGGGTCGATAGCCGTCGCGTATTCGTCATCGCCGGCCCGGCGATGCTCGCCAACCTCACCACGCCATTGCTCGGCGTTGTTTCCACCGGCGCTATCGGCCAACTCGGCGACGCCGCGCTGCTGGGTGGCGTCGCGCTGGCCTCGGTGGCCTTCGACTGCGTGTTCTGGCTGTTCGGCTTCCTCCGCATGGCAACGGTGGCCTTCACCGCGCAAGCGCTGGGCGCCGACGACCGCATTGAAATCCGCGCTGTGCTGATCCGCGCGCTGCTGCTGGCCGCCGTCATCGGCGCGCTATTGATCGTGATGCGTGCGCCGCTGGCGTCGCTGATCTTCTCGGCGATGGGCGGCAGCGAGGCGGTGACCGCCGCCGCGACCAGTTACTTCCACATCCGGCTGTGGTCGGCCGCCTTCATGCTGGGCAATTATGTCATTCTCGGCTGGCTGGTGGGACAGGCCCGCACCGGCATCGCGCTGGCAATTCAGGTCGGCATCAACCTGCTCAACATGGTGCTGACCGTCGTGTTGGTGCTGATGCTGCACTGGGGCATCGCCGGCGCGGCCATCGCCACGGTGATCGCCGAGACCATCGGCTTCGCCAGCGGCCTCGTCATCGCACGCTACCTGCTCGGCCCGAATTATCGCGTCGCCCGCGCGCAACTGTTCGACCGCGCCCGCTGGCTGCGAATGCTGGCGGTCAATCGCGACATCATGATCCGCACCGCGGCATTGATCGGCGCGTTCCTGTTCTTCACCGCGCAGGGCGCCCGCGCCGGCGACCGCGTGCTCGCCGCCAACGCGGTGCTGTACAATTTCCTGATGATCGGCTCGTTTTTCCTCGACGGTCTTGCCAATGCCGCCGAGCAGCTCTGCGGCCAGAGTTTCGGCGCGCGCAACCGTGCACAGTTCGCGCGCGCGGTGCGGCTGGTGCTGGCATGGAGCGTCGGCTTCGGCGTCGTGGTATCGCTGATCTTCATCGCCGCCGGCGATCACCTGATCGACACCATCACCACCAGCCCGGATGTGCGGCTTGCCGCGCGCGAGTTCATGTGGCTCGCGGCGCTGGCGCCGGCCTGCGGCGTGCTCGCCTATTGCTTCGACGGCGTCTTCATCGGCGCATCGTGGGCGCGCGACATGCGCAACCTGATGGTGACGGCCTTCGTCATCTACATCGTCGTCTGGTATGCGTTGACGCCGTGGGGCAATGCCGGGCTATGGACCGCGTTCCTGGCCTTCCTGCTGGCGCGTGGCCTATTGCAGGCAATGCGCTATCCAACGTTGGTCCGCGCGACGTTTAGCGCTGCGCCAGCATGATCTTATCGCGATCCGCAGGACCGCGAAGCGCAAACCGGCCCCGCCTTTCGGGATCAGACGTTAAGCCGGCCAGTCTTCCGCGGTGATGGCCGCGGCATCGGCACCGACGATTTCCGACAGCGAATCACGGCCGGTGCGCAGCAACGTTGCCACCAGATCACTCTTGATGCTGTCGATCAGGCTAAGACCCTTGTAGATCAGCGCGGAATAGAGCTGAATCAGAGTGGCCCCGGCGCGAATCTTGGTCAGTGCCGCACCGCCGCCGTCGATACCGCCGACGCCGATCAGCGGAAACGCGCCCTCGGCACGCACATAGGTTTCCGCCACCATACGGGTCGAGAGCCGGAACAGCGGCCGCCCCGACAGACCACCCTGCTCCTTGGCGCGCACGGTCTCTCGCAGAGTTTCCGGCCGTGCCAGGGTGGTGTTACCGACGATCATGCCGTCGACGCGGCGTGAGCGTGCGATATGCACGACGTCGTCGAGTTCTCCGAGCGACAGATCCGGCGCGATCTTCAGCAACACCGGCGTGTCGCCCGCATTCTGCTGCACGCGGTCGCGCGTATCGATCACCCGCGCCAACAGATCGTCGAGCGCGTCCGCCTGTTGCAGGTTGCGCAGGCCGGGCGTGTTGGGCGAGGAGATATTGATGGTGAAATAGCTCGCCACCGGCGCAAAGGTTTCGATCAGCCGCACATAATCCTCGGTGCGATCCTGCGAATCCTTGTTGGCACCGAGATTGATGCCGACGATGCCAGGCTGCTGCGCGCGGCCCGCAAGCCGCCGCAACACCGCCTCGGCGCCGTCATTGTTGAAACCCATCCGATTGATGACGGCCTCGTCGCGCTCGAGACGAAACAGCCGCGGACGTGGATTGCCGTCCTGCGGGCGCGGCGTCACCGATCCGATCTCGACGAAGCCGAAGCCGAGTCGCAACAACGCGTCCGGCGCCTCGGCGCTCTTGTCGAACCCCGCGGCCAGCCCGATCGGGTTGCGGAAGTTCAGCCCGAACGCCCGCACCGCCAGCTTCGGATCATCGGCGCGCGGCCGCATCGGCGGCAACAGCCGCAGACCCGAGATCGCCATACGGTGCGCATCCTCCGGATCGAACAGACGCAGCAGCGGCAGCGAGAACGTATCGAAAGCGCGGATCACTGAGACAGCTCCGGAATGTCATGGCCGCCATCGGCCCGCGACGGCAGATCATACACCGCGGTGACCGCACCGAGGTCGAGCGCCTCATAAAGATGGGGAAACAGATCATCGTTGCGCGACGGCTCCCAGCGCAGCGCGTCGCCAAGCGCATCGACGTCGACGGCAATGAGAAACAGCCCGACCTGTCCGGAAAAATGCTTCCGCGCCGTCTCCGCCAGTTGCACGGCGGTAGAGAAATGGATGAAACCGTCGCGCTTGTCGTCGGCGCTGCCGTCATAGATGCCCTGACGCTCGGCTTCCCGCCATGCCGAGGCCGGACAGATCTTGTAGATGATGCGCACCCGCGACATTCTCGCTTATTGTTGAGTTCCCTCAGGAATTCTCGATCCCCCGGCCGGGCGCTCAGTTCTGGCGTCCGACCGTATCGGCGCCCCCTCCGGACTTCAAGAGCCGCAACCGGCAGGCGGTGATTGCGGAAAACCTCGAGATCAGGTAATAATTCCTAGATTCATTTCCTGATTTCGCCTTCCTGCCCGGCCAAAGCCACGGATCCACGATGCTGACCCATCATCAAATCTGGACCGCTCTCGACCGCCTTGCGGAGCACGCCGGCCTGTCGCCGTCGGGGCTTGCCAAGCGCGCGGGGCTGGACCCCACCACCTTCAACAAATCGAAGCGCGTGACTAACGACGGCCGCGAACGCTGGCCCTCGACCGAATCGGTCGCCAAGGCGCTCGCCGCCACCAACACCGCCATCGACACCTTCGTGCAACTGATCGAGGACACCGCCCGCGGCACGCCGTCGGTGCCGCTGCTCGGCTTCGCCGAAGCCGGCTCCGGCGGCTATTTCGACGACGGCGGATTTCCGGTCGGCAAGGGCTGGGACGAGGTCGGGCTTCCCTCCGTCAGCGACAAGCACGCCTACGCGCTGGAAATCTCCGGCGACTCGATGAAGCCCGCCTATCGCGACGGCGACGTCATCATCGTCTCGCCGGGCACGCCGATCCGGCGTGGCGACCGCGTGGTGGTCAAGACCCGCGACGGCGAGGTGATGGTGAAGGAACTCAAACGCCGCACCGCCAAGACGCTCGAATTGCAGTCGCTCAACCCGGCCCATCCGCACCGCACGCTGTCGCCCGACGAGGTGGAATGGATCGCCCGCATCGTGTGGGCGAGCCAATAGGTTTTTTCTCTCGACGGTTGCCACGAGCGATTTCGAAGACTACAGCCGGGGTTATCAACCTTATCGACACCGGATTTCCCAAATGATCGCCGGACTGCCCATGATCGACGTGGCCTGGCTCGCAATTGCGTTGCTGGTTGCGGGCGGCTTTACCGGCTTTCTCGCCGGCCTGTTCGGCGTCGGTGGCGGCGCCGTGCTGGTGCCGGCGCTCTATGAGTTGTTCCGCATTGTCGGAGTGCCCGACGATGTCCGCATGCCGCTGTGCGTAGGCACCTCGCTGGCCATCATCATCCCCACGTCGATCCGCTCCTATTATGCGCACCGGGCAACGAGCGCGGTCGACACCAGCGTGCTGCGCAGTTGGGCGGTGCCGGTGGTTGTCGGCGTCGTGTTCGGCAGCCTCATTGCGCGCTATGCACCGGCGGAGCTGTTCAAGATCGTGTTCGTGGCGATCGCGGGCATATCGGCCATCCGATTGCTGTTCGGCAAGGACAGTTGGCGGTTCGCCGACGATATGCCGAAGGGCCTGTTCCTGCGTGCTTACGGCGTCGTGATCGGCGTACTGTCGACGTTGATGGGCATCGGCGGCGGCCAGTTATCGAATTTGTTCATGACGTTCTACGGTCGCCCGATCCATCAGGCGATCGCGACATCGTCCGGCCTGGGCGTGTTGATCTCGATACCCGGCGCCATCGGTTACATCTATGCCGGCTGGCCGGCGGCCGCCGCGAATCCCGATACGCTGGCGCTGCAACTGCCCTTCGCGCTCGGTTACGTTTCGCTGATCGCGACGGTCATCGTGGCGCCGACCAGCGTGCTGACGGCACCGCTCGGCGTCAAGCTGGCGCACGCCTTGCCGAAACGCGCGCTCGAAATCGCCTTCGGAATCTTCCTGCTGCTGGTCTGCTCGCGCTTCTTCGTCAGCCTGTTCTGACCGTGTCACGAACGCCGGCCGAACGGCCTCCGTTCACGCGCTCCGCGCCAGTGCACCATCGATCATCGCCACGGCGTTGCTAACGCCGTAGACCGCGACGAAAGAGCCGAAGCGGGGGCCTTTCTCCTGACCGAGCAGCACCTGATAGAGCATGTTGAACCATTCCAGCGAGACGCCGGGGCGACCATCCTTGCCCGTCTTCTTGTGATCGAGGAACGGCTCGCGGCGGCCGATCTCATAGACCACGTTCTGGATGTCCTCGGCGCTGGCGTCTTCCGGCAATTGCGACAGCGCATCGCGCAAATCATTCAACGCGGCACGCTCGCCGTCGCTCGGCGCGCGGAACTGCTTCGCCGGCGCGACGAAGTCACGATAGTAATTGATCGCATAGCCGACCAATGCGTCGAGCGCGGGATGAGTCTGCGGCGTCACGCCCGGACGATAACGCCCGATGAAGCCCCACAGTGTCTCGGCATTCTCGGCATTGGACGACGACACCAGCGTCAGCAATAGCTGGAACGTCACCGGCATATCGGCCTTCGGCGGATTGCCGGCATGGATGTGCCACACCGGATTGCTCAGGCGCTGCTTCATGTCCTGCCGCGCGTAGCCGTCGAGGAACTGCTGATAGTCGTCGACGTTGCGCGGGATCACGTCGAAATAGAGTCGCTTCGCCGCCTTCGGCTCGCGATACATGAATAGCGAGAGCGATTCCGGCGACGCATAGCGCAGCCACTCATCGATGGTCAGCCCGTTGCCCTTCGATTTCGAAATCTTCTGGCCCTTGTCGTCGAGGAACAGTTCGTAGTTGAAGCCAGCCGGCGGCGTCCCGCCGATCGCCGCGCAGATCTTGCCCGACAGCTTTACCGAATCGATCAGGTCCTTGCCGGCCATTTCGTAATCAACGCCGAGCGCGGTCCAGCGCATCGCCCAGTCCGGCTTCCATTGCAGCTTGCAATGGCCGCCGGTGACCGGAACGGTGACGCGTTCCTTGGTCTCCGGGTCGTCGTAAGAGACCGTGCCGGCCTTGACGTCGTGCGCGACGATCGGCACCTGCAACACCACGCCGGTGCGCGGGCAGATGGGCAGGAACGGCGAGTAGCTGGCGGCGCGCTCCTCGCGCAGTGACGGCAGCATGATCGCCATCACCTTGTCGATCCTCTCCAGCATCTTCAGCAGCGTCGCATCGAAGCGGCCCGACTTGTAGTACTGCGTCGACGACGCGAACTCATAATCGAAGCCGAACGTATCGAGGAACGCGCGCAGCCGCGCGTTGTTGTGCTCGCCGAAACTCGGGTGCGTTCCGAACGGGTCCGCTACCCGCGTCAGCGGCTTGCCGAGATCCTGCGCGAGCATCTCCTTGTTCGGCACATTGTCCGGCACCTTGCGCAGACCGTCCATGTCGTCGGAGAACGCCAGCAACCGCGTCTTGATCTTGTCCTCGGTCAGCACGCGGAAAGCATGACGCACCATGGTGGTGCGCGCCACTTCGCCGAAAGTGCCGATATGCGGCAGGCCGGACGGACCATAGCCGGTCTCGAACAGCACCTCGTCCTTCGGCTTTGTTTTCAACCGCGCCACGATCTGCTTCGCCTGTTCGAACGGCCAGGCGTTGGATTGTTCGGCGATCACCCGCAACTCGGACGCGGTCAGTTCATTCGACATTCAGTTGCTCCACGCGACATGAGGCATCGGGCCTCATGCGCGATTCTTGCTCGTATCAAAACGGATTGACGGGAAAATACCGCAGCCACAGGTCGGTATAGCGGCCTTTTTCCCAAATGCGAAACAGCGCCCAGTTCAACGCCTGCCGCAACACGTCGTTGCCTTTCTTTACGGCGATGCCGACGCCTTCGCCGAAATAGCGGCCTTCGATGAAAGGGCCGCCGTTGAAAGCACAACAATTCTCGGAATCGGCGCCGTTGATCCAGAACGCCAACGAGATGGCATCGCCGAAGATCAGTTCGACCTCGCCCTGTTTCAACGCCTGCCGCAGCCCTTCGTCGTTCGGGTAGGCGTGCAGCTCGGCACCGGTGAACATCGCCTTCAGATAGGCCTCGTGCGAGGAGCCCGCGACCACGCCGACCTTCTTGCCGTCGAGGGTTTCCGGACGCACCTCAGCCAACGCCGCGTCGCGCCGTGCCACGAACCGCGCCGGAGTGCGATAGTACAGGTCGCTGAAATCGACCCGCTTGCGCAATTCCGGCGTCACGCTCAGCGACGCAATGATGGCATCGCCGCGATTGCTGGCGATGGCGTCGAGCAATGTATCGAAGCGCCGCATCTGGATGGTGCAGGTCACCTTGATCTCGTCGCAGATCAGCCGCGCCAGATCGACGTTGAAGCCCGCCGGATTGCCGTCCGGACCAGTGAAATTGAACGGCGGATAATCCGTCTCGGTCATGAAGCGAATGACGGTGAGGCGTGACAGATCGGGGCGGTCCGGCCGACGCCGCGGGTCCCAGAACCCAGGCACCGCCTGCGACACGCCCTGTGGCGCCGTCGCGCCCTGCGCCCGCGCGACACTCGCCGGCCCCCCGAGGCCGACCAGCCATCCCAGCATGGTCGCGACGATCCAGCCGCTCAAACCGCGCGAAACCATGAATCCGTTGAAGCGCTTCTCTATCTGTGGTTGCATTGCATGGGACTTCCGCGTCGGGCGAACTTATAGACCATCCCGCGAGAGACGCGAGAGCCGTTTGCGGTGTGGGGACATTGCATGGCCGCTGGGGACCATGTTGGGCGCGCGGGTGGGGAACCGGCATTGCCGCCGGAACATCGACGCCGGGAAACATCGCTCCCGCGCCGCCGTCTGCCGGATTTTCTCGCTCGAATGTACGGAGTACCGTCCGACGACGACAACCACCAGCACCACACACTCAGCATCGGCGCCGCCTCGGAACTCGATTGTCTGCGCGATTATTTCGCTCCCGACTTGTTGCAGGCCGCCGCCGAACGCAGCCGGAAGATCGGAACTGGCGCCGATCGCGTCCTGATCCAGTGGGGCGTGCTCGACGAAGCCAGTTACCTGCGGCATCTGGCAGCCCATATCGGCGTGCGGATCGATCCGCCCTCGGACACCCTGCGCAGCGAAATTCCATTGCGTCGCCGCCATTTTCCCCGGATTGCCCAGCACGGCCTGCTGCCGCTGCTCCGCGACGGTGAATATCTGCTCGGCATCGCGCCGCGCATCCTGACCGCACGATGGCTCAGCCGCTGCGCTATCAAATCACCGGCCGTGATCAAACGACTCCGCCTGCTGTCCACCGCGCAATTGAATCAGACGCTGATGGCTCGCGCGCACGCCTCGCTGGCCTATGCGGCGTCCGAAGGACTCAACCGGCGTTTTCCCGGATTGACCGCCGCCCCGGCGGCATTGCGTAACCGCCCGCCATGGCGATTCCGACGGCATCACGCCGGCTTCGTTGCAGCGGCCGTGAGCCTGTTGATGTTGCCACCGCTGGCACTCCTGCACGCCGTGAGCAGCCTGCTTGCGATCTGGTTTCTGGCGTTCAGCGGCTTACGGATTGCCGGGGCGCTGATCCCACAGCCGACAACCCCTGTTTCCCCGGGACCGTACGACGACGAATTGCCGGTCTATACCATCATCGCCGCGCTATATCGCGAGGCTGCATCGGTCGGACAGCTCCTTCGAGCCATCGCCGCGCTGGATTATCCGAAAGAAAAACTCGACGTCATTCTGGTCGTCGAGCCGGACGATCGCGAAACCCGCGCCGCCATCGCCCAATGGGGTCCATCGCCGTCGTTCCAGGTGCTGGTCGCTCCCGCCACTTTGCCACGCACCAAACCGAAGGCGCTGAATTGGGCGCTGCCGTTCGCACACGGCAGTTTCGTCACGATCTATGACGCCGAGGACATTCCCGAACCGAACCAGCTTCGCGCCGCGCTCGATGCGTTCCGTATCCACGACGCCCGAACGATCTGTGTCCAGGCCAGCCTTTGCATCGACAATTCAGCCGATAGCTGGCTGTCACGTATGTTCGCGGCGGAATATGCCGGGCAGTTCGATGTCTTCCTGCCGGGCCTCGCCGTGCTTGGCCTGCCATTGCCGCTCGGCGGTTCGTCGAATCATTTCCGGACTGCGGCGTTACGCCAGATCGGCGGATGGGATGCCTACAACGTCACCGAAGATGCCGACCTCGGCTACCGGCTGGCGCGCTTCGGCTATCGCGCCACGACATTCGCCTCGACGACCTTCGAGGAGGCCCCGAGCCGGTTCGACGGCTGGCTGCGCCAACGTTCGCGGTGGATGAAGGGCTGGATGCAAACCTGGGCCGTGCACATGCGGGCGCCACGCCGGCTGTGGCGGGAGGCCGGCGTCAAAGGCTTCCTGTCGCTCAACCTCCTGATCGGCGGCAATGTCCTGACCGCGCTCGCCATTCCGATCCTGCTCGCCGAATTCGTGATCTATCTCGGTCTCCACGTCGCGACGGATCAACCAAGCGCCTTGTTCACCGGTCCCCTGATAGAACTCCACATCACGGCGATCGCCGCCGGCTACGCCTCGACCATCATTGTCGGCCTGATGGGGTTGGCCCGGCGCGGCCAAATCCGCAACGGTTGGGTGTTGATGCTCACCCCGATCTATTGGGCGCTGCTCTCCGTCGCGGCGTGGCGCGCGCTGTACCAGCTATTCAAGGAGCCCTACCACTGGGAAAAGACCGAGCACGGCATGACGGCGCGACGACGGACCGCTCCAAGCCGCTGGACTGCCCTGAACCTTACGCGGGCATGGGCATTCCTTACCCCGTTATCGCGTCGCAACCCTGACGTTAAAGATAGCGCTTGAGATCGGCGGCGGCGGCTTCCGGGGTCTGCTTCAGGTTGAAGGGCGCGACGAAGTTGCCCTTCTTGTCCATCAGATAGATCAGCGCAGTATGATCCATGGTGTAGTCGCCACCATCCTTCGACGGAACCTTCTTCGCGTAGACACGAAACTCGGTAAGGACCTTGCTGATCGTCGCCGGATCGCCGGTGAGCCCCTTCAGATGGGGATCGAAACTGCCGAGATAATCCTTCATGACCGCGGCTGTGTCGCGCTCCGGGTCCACGGAAATGAAATAGGCATTAACACGATCGGCATCCTTGCCCATCGCCCGCAGCACCTCCGACATCTCGAACAGCGAGGTCGGGCAGACATCGGGACAATGGGTGTAGCCGAAGAAGATGATGGTCGGCCGACCTTGCAGGCTTTTCTCGGTGACGGTCTGGCCCGACTGATCGGTGAGCTGGAAGGCGCCGCCGATCGGCGCGGGTTTGGCGACGCCACCGAGCCCGCCAGCCAGCCACAGCACCACCAGCAAGCCGATCGCGAGGCTGCCGGCAAAAGCCGCGAAAATAACCAGCGGTCGGGTCGCGCGATCAGTCATCGGAACTTCCTTACCCAAATGCCCTCAGGACATCCGTGCCGGACAGACCGGCATTCACCGGCGGGCTGACAGCCTGCCGACGGACGGGTTCCTGATAGAGGGTGGGGTGCGACGGAGCAAGCCTCGCGCCGTGCCGTGCATTCACGTCATGCTGAACACACGGAACCGGCACACCATTTCAACAAGCTGTCGCGGCGAAGTGCCTCAGCGATAGGCCGCCTCGGCATTCATCAGATAGCAGGGCCGGTACATGTTTTGGAGCTGGGCGCCGCGCAGGAAGATCATGTGCCGCGTGAGCCCGCCGTGCCGCGCGATCCAGCGCTGCACGCGCATCGGATACATTGCGTAGAGCATCCGCGTGGCTTCGCGATTGGTGACGGCGCGGCCGTTGGCACCGACATCCCACGCCGCGTGGAAACCGAGCGCGGCCCGCGAGGTCACGCAAATCCGGTTCGACGGCACCGCGCCGAGGATGATGGTGCAGGCTGAAGCACACAGCCCATCGATCACCACCTGCTCGCCGGAACTGCGCAGGGATTCGTACTTATCGACGTAGGTTCCGATCCGGCCGCCGCGGTCCTCCGCGATCCGGACCGCTGCGTGGCTGGCCGCGATGCCTGCAAGCAGAACAACAGCCGCGAGCAGCCCCGTTGCGATCTTCATGTCCCGGCCCCAACGTCGAAGTGATTGTGTTTATTGGCGCGAACCTTTGCGATCAACACCGTGTTGCGAGGCGGCGTTTTTGTCCAGACGGGAACGCGGTTACACACCAGATTCAACCTCACTGTTGCGCGCAAGATGCAGTCGTCCTCGGGATGCGAAGCGTTGCGCAACTTCGTAAACACTCTGTGTCACGAGAGCGGTTGACCGTTCACGAGCCAATACGCTTTGATCGTTCCGGGGGAGGAACCAACGATGGCAATGGATGCGGACGTAATCGTCGTCGGCGCGGGGCTGGCGGGACTGGTCGCGGCAACGGAAATCGCCGATGCCGGCAAGCGTGTCATCGTGGTGGATCAGGAAGGTGAGCAGAGCATCGGCGGTCAGGCGTTCTGGTCGTTCGGCGGCCTGTTCCTGGTGAACTCTCCGGAGCAGCGACGGCTCGGCATCAAGGACAGCGTCGATCTGGCGATGCAGGACTGGATGGGCACCGCCGGCTTCGATCGCGCCGAGGACGATTGGCCGCGACGCTGGGCCGAAGCCTATGTCGCCTTCGCCGCCGGCGAGAAACGCGACTGGCTGCGCGCCATGGGCCATCGTATCTTCCCCATCGTCGGCTGGGCCGAGCGCGGCGGCTACGACGCCATGGGCCACGGCAATTCGGTGCCGCGCTTTCATGTGACATGGGGTACCGGCCCCGGCATCGTCGAACCGTTCGAACGGCGCGCGCGGGAGGCCCAGGCGCGTGGCAAGCTCGAATTCCGCCTCCGCCACCGCGTCGATGCCCTCACCTCGACCAACGGCACCGTCGACGGCGTGCGCGGCGTGATTCTTGAACCGACCGCCGTGGAACGCGGCGTCTCCAGTTCGCGCATCGCCACCGGCGAGTTCGCCTTGAGAGCGCAGACCGTGATCGTCGCTTCCGGCGGCATCGGAGGCAATCATGATCTGGTGCGGAAGAACTGGCCGCGCCGGTTCGGCGCGCCACCCAAGAACATGATCTCCGGTGTGCCCGAACACGTCGACGGCCGCATGATCGAGATCACCGAAGCCGCCGGCGCACGGCTGATCAACCGCGATCGCATGTGGCATTACGTCGAAGGCATCGAGAACTGGAGCCCGATCTGGCCGCGCCACGGCATCCGCATCCTGCCCGGCCCGTCCTCGATGTGGCTCGACGCCACCGGCAAGCGGCTGCCGGCGCCGCTGTTCCCGGGCTCCGATACGCTCGGCCAGCTCGAATACATCATGTCCACCGGCTACGATTATTCGTGGTTCATCCTGACCCAGAGCATTATCAAGAAGGAGTTTGCACTGTCGGGCTCCGAACAGAACCCGGACCTCACCGGCAAGAGCTGGCGGATGACGATCAAGCGCGCCACCAACAAGGGTGCCCCCGCGCCGGTGGAAGCCTTCAAGCAGCACGGCGCCGATTTCATCGTGCGCGATAACCTCGATGATCTCGTGAGTGCGATGAATGCGCTGAGCGGCGACAGCCTGCTGCGCATCGACGACATCCGCGCGCAGATCGATGCGCGCGACCGCGAGATCGCCAATCCGTTCGCCAAGGATGCGCAGATCATCAATCTGCACAACGCCCGGCGCTACATCGGCGACAAGCTGATCCGCACCGCCAAACCGCACCGCATTCTCGATCCGGCACACGGGCCGCTGATCGCGGTGCGGCTCAACATCCTGACACGCAAGACACTCGGCGGCTTCGAAACTGATCTCGATGCGCGGGTGTTCGGCAACAATGGCGAGATCATTCCCGGCCTGTATGCGGTCGGCGAAGCGGCGGGCTTCGGCGGCGGTGGCATGCACGGCTATCGCGCGCTGGAAGGCACCTTCCTCGGCGGCTGTCTGTTTTCCGGCCGCAATGCAGGCCGCGCAGCGGCGAAGGCGGTGGAATGATTCCGCATTGATGACCCGTGAGGTAATCGATTGGCCGCGCGAGAACTCCGATACTGGCGTCATTGAAGACGTCAGCAACAGGAGCACCCCATGACCGACGCCAAGACGATTGCCACCCGCTATATCGAGTTGTGGAACGAACGCAATCCGCAACGCCGCCGCGATCTGCTCGCCGGCAACTGGACCAATGACGCCCGCTACGTCGATCCGTTGATGCAAGGCGACGGCCATGACGGCATCGACGCGCTGGTCGCCGGCGTGCAGCAACGCTTCCCGGATTTCCGTTTCGCGCTGATCGGCGAACCCAACGGCTACGGCGATCACGTCCGTTTCTCGTGGGGCCTCGGCCCCGACGGCACCGATAGCCCGATCAAGGGCACGGATTTCGCCGTGCTGAACGGCGGTCGCATCCGCAGCATCACCGGCTTCCTCGATCAGGTGCCAGCAGGGGCGTGAATGCCGAGCCGTCACCCTGAGGCGCCGTTGTGAAGCAACGGCCTCGAAGGGCGGCGGCGATCCTTCGAGGCGCGCTACGCGCGCACCTCAGGATAACGTTCCAAGTCTCCTCACCCCCTCCGGAACGGCAGAGCCGGGCCTTCGAGTTTGCGCAGGCCCGGCTCGCGCCGCTCCAGCCACCAGCCGTATTGCTTCGGCCAGTCGCTGAATACCTCGCCGTTGGCCTCGGTGAGCGCGAGCCGTGCGTGCTGCGGCCAGTTCGGATCGAACAACGCCTCACGACCAATGCCGATCAGGTCGGCCTGCCCTTGCGCCAGCACATCCTCCGCCTGTTGCGGATGCAGGATCAGGCCCACCGCCATGGTGGCGATCTCCGCCTCGCGCCGGATCGCGTCGGCAAACGGCACCTGGAAGCTGTAACCGCGCGGGAGCCGCGCCGCCGTCGCCGAACCCATCAGGCCGCCCGACGAGCAATCGATGACATCGGCGCCCCGCGCCCTGGCCTCGCGCGCAAACGCGATCGAGTCCTCGATCTGCACGCCGCCGTCGACGCCATCCACCGAAGAGACACGTACCGAAAGCGGCTTGTCCGCAGGCCACGCCGCGCGCACCGTCTCGATGATTTCCAGCGGATAACGCATGCGGCCCGCCCGGTCGCCGCCATAGGCGTCGTCACGCTTGTTGGAGAGCGGCGACAGGAATTCATGCAGCAGATAGCCGTGGGCGCAATGCACCTCGAGAAACTCGAAGCCGGCCGCCGCGGCGCGCAAGGTCGCGACCCGCCACGCCTCGCGCAGCGTTTTCATATCCTCGATCGAGAGCGCGTGCGGCATCAACCAGCCGTCTTCCATCGGGATCGCGCTCGGCGCCACGATCCGCCACGGCATGTCGCCCCGCGCGCGATCCTCGGCTGTCAGCGCGGCGTTGCCATACCACGGTCGCTGCATGCTGGCCTTGCGCCCCGCGTGCGCCAACTGGATCGCCGGCACCGAACCCTGGCTGCGCACGAACGTAGCGATGCGGGCCAAGGCGTTTTGCTGCTCATCGCTCCAGATCCCGACGTCACCATGCGTGATGCGCCCCTCGGGGACCACCGCGCTCGCCTCCGCCATCACGACACCGGCGCCACCCTGCGCGAATTTGCCGAGATGAACGAAGTGCCAGTCGTTGGCAACGCCGTCGACCGCGGAATACTGACACATCGGCGAGATGACGATGCGGTTCGGCAGGGTCACGCCGCGCAGCGTCAGCGGCTGAAACAAATGAGGTTGCGACATCGGGTCCTTTGCTCTTTGGCTTTGTGAGATGTTCACGGCGCGACGACGGATGCGTTACGCCCTGAGGAAATTCTCGATAGACGTCGCGAGCGCCACCGGCGTCTCGTCCATCGGATAGTGGCCGGCGTTGGCCATCACTTCGAGTTCGGCGTTGGGATACCAGGTGAGATACGTTGCCTTCATCACGTCGGCGTTCAAAGCCGGATCGTTGGCGCCGACGATCACCTTGACCGGTGTGGTCTTGCCTTGAATTTCGGTATGGAAGTCGGTCTTGGCCCAGGCTTGCAGATAAGCGGCGAACGCGGCGCGGTCGGACGTTTCCTCGGAATAGCGCGCGACGTGATCGACCCAGCGCTTCGACAGCCGGCTGCCGGTGGTGAAATCGATAATGCCGCGGCGATTGTCGAGACTTGCCGCGGCGCCATCGAACAGCGCCCAGCCATCGGGATCGAACGGCACGCCCGAGGCCGGCACCGGCGTCACCGCCACCAGCTTCCGCACCCGCTGCGGCGCATCGGCCAGCACGCGCTGCACGGCCATGCCGCCCATCGAATGGCCGATCAAACTGAACTCATTCCAGCCAAGCTCATCCGCCAGCGCGCGAGCGTCGGCGGAAATTTCCGCCATGGTGTAGTTACCGGTGATGTTTCGCGACAGACCGTAGCCGCGATAGGCCACGACGGCATAGGTGAACTCATCGAGGCTCAGCGCATCGCGCATCGGACGAAACGTCGTGTGATCGCCGAACCAGCCGTGCAGCACGATCACTTTGTGCGCGCCTTGGCCCATGGTTTCATGTCCGATAGTCATGACCGCTCCCTCCTCATTGGCAATCGTTGTTCAATAGCGATGCGAAATGCCGGCGGCCCGCACCGTCCGTTTCGTGATTCAATTCATCCGCGCCAAAACCACATCAGCCTAACGCGAAAAACTATGACGACGCAGATGCTCTCGCGGTCGTCACCGGCGCATGCGCAGCCACTCGCGAGAATTCGATCTCCTCATATCCCTTCGCGGCGACCCCGTTTATGATGCTGACGAATTTTGGCGTCCCTCCATTGTAGACGATATAACGGATCGTTCCGGCCTCGTGGCCCGCGACATTGGAGTTGTAGCCGGTGAACCAGCCCTGAGCTTTCCGCAACAGCATCATCTCGTACATCTTGGCGACGTGCGCGGCCCACCGCTCCTGAGCTTCGCCTGTCGCTTCAGCGCGGGTGTAGCCGCGATCCCACATATGCTGCAACAAGTCCATGCACCAGTTGACGCCGTTCTCGATACCGCGCGGGAAATTCGTTGACGCAGACGCGCTTTGCGGCCCTGTCGGCATCAGGAGATTCGGGAAACCGTGGACCAGCATGCCGAGGAACGTTGAAGGTCCATGTTTCCACTTGTCGGCCAACCTCTCGCCACCGATCCCTTGAATGTCGATCAGATCATAGGCGCCGGTGATGGCATCGAATCCGGTAGCGTAGACGATGATATCGAATTCATAATCACGCTCGGTGGTCCGAAGACCTTTCTCGGTGACGCGAACCAGCGGCGTCTCGCTGACATCCACGAGTTGCACGTTATTGCGATTGTAGGCTTCGAAATATCTGGTCTCCAACGGCAGGCGCTGCACGCCGAAACCATGATCCTTCGGAATGAGCTTTTCCGCGACCCTGGGGTCTTTGACGCGGCGGCGAATGCGGTCGGCGATGTACTCCGACAGTTCGGCATTGGCGGCTTCGTCCATGAAGATTTCGCGGAAGTTCGACAGCCAGATGCCGAAACCGGGCTCATCGTAGAGCTTGTCCCACAGCTTCACGCGTTCTTCGCGCGGCACGTCGTAGAACCCGCGCGGATCGGGCTCGTGTACGAAACCGCCCGGCGTGCGGGCGCAGGTCGCGAAAATCTCGTCATAACGCACGCGAATGTCGGCCATTTCCGCGTCGGAGATCGGACCGTTGTTGAGCGGCGCGCTCCAGTTCGGCCGGCGCTGAAATACGGTGAGTTCGCCGACCTTGTCGGCGATCTCACCGATCAATTGAATGGCGGTGGCGCCGGTGCCGATGACGGCGACCTTCTTTCCGGCGAGATCCACCGGCTCACGCGGCCAATAATAAGTGTGAAACGAACGCCCCTTGAAGTCCTTGATGCCTTCGAGACGCGGCAGTGTAGGCGCCGACAACAGGCCGATGGCAAGCACCACGAAACGACAGGTCAACTCACGGCCGTCACTCACCTTCACATGCCAGAGATCGCGGGCCTCATCGAACCGCATCGCCTCGACCTTGCAATTGAACTGCATGTGCTTGCGCAGATCGAACTTGTCGGCGACGTAGTTGAGGTAGCGCAGATTCTCGGGCTGGGCGGAAAAACGCTCCTTCCAGTGCCATTCATCAAGCAGTTCGCGCGAGAACGAGAAGCCGTAGGTGTAACTTTCGGAATCGAAACGACAGCCGGGATAGCGGTTCCAGTACCAGGTGCCGCCGAGATCGGTCGCCGAATCCAGAACGGTGGCATCGATACCGAGATCGACCAGCCGCTTGATCTGGTAAATCCCCGCCACGCCGGCGCCGACCACAATGACCTCGTAATGGCTTTTGGCTTCCGTCATCGTTTCCATCCGTTGTTCTTGCTGTTTCATGGCCGCACCGCACACATCGGACTCTGGACGGCTCCGCGCGACAATTCAATGCACGCATGCGATCGAGTTCCAAGCGCCTTCGAACGCAACCGTGCGATGCGAGCATGGAGGAAGCCGTGGCAGCAAGCTTTAACCTCGCGACTGGCCAACAGCCCTGCAAGGTTGGAAAACGACTGGATTCCCAAGGATTTCAGATCTGGAGCGGGCGAAGGGAATCGAACCCTCGTATGCAGCTTGGGAAGCTGCCGTTCTACCATTGAACTACGCCCGCGATCAGGTTCCCTCTCTGATTTAGCCGAGACGGGGTGCAAGGCCAAGCCCCGTCATCAGGCAAAGGGGACAATTCAGCGCGACGAATGCGCCGGGTCTACGCCAGCGAGCGGCGAGCGACGTTTTTGTCCGCCCCATCCCACCTGGTCCAGACCACGGTTGCCGTGCACAGCAATCCGAGCACGATCATCGAGAGCGACGCCAGCACGAAGAAGGCGTGACTTGGGGCGCCCTGCGCGATCAGCCACCAGCCACCGAGACCGATGAACGCCAGCCGCGCCGTCTGCGCCAGCACCGGGCCGAGCACCTTCGCCGCGCCCTGCGAGGAGAAATACATCGACGTGTTGAGGCCGAGGAACGCATACATCGGAGCCGCGACGAACAGGTATTGCCGGCTGGCTTCATGCACGCGGGCGTCGTCGGTGAACAGGTTGACCCAGAGATCAGGGAAGAAAGCGATCACCGTGCCGATGGCGCCGACACTCAAGAACGATAGAACTCCCCCGATCCACGCGATCTTGCGCGCCCGCGCCACCTGACCGGCGCCGATCGCCATGCCGATCATCGGCACCGACGCGATACCGACCGCGAACGCCAGCGTCGTCAGCATGAACTCAAGCCGCGCGCCGATGCCGTAGCCGGCCAGCACCGCATCGCCAAAGCGCGCCAGCATCGCGGTGAAGATCGCAATCGTCAGCACCGTCTGGATCGGCGAAAAGCAGGCGATGGCGCCGACCTTGAGAATATCAAAGAACATTCCACGCTCGACTCGGATCGCCTGCGCGATCGGATTGACGCGCGCGCGGCCAGACAGCACGTACCAGGCCATGATCGCGGTGCCGATCGAAAAGGCGAGCACGGTGCCCGCCGCGATGCCGGGCATCCCGAACCGTGGCACCGGCCCGAGCCCAAGCCCGAGGATTGCGCCGAACACGATCTGGCACACGGCGGTATTGAGGGTTACCATCGACGGCAGCTTCATGTTGCCGGTGCCGCGCAGGATGGACGCGAACGTATTCATCAGCCACGGCACCAGCGCCGCGCCGAAGAAGATGTGCATATAGCCGAGCGCCTGCGTCAACACGTTGCCGCGCCCACCGAGCGCCCACAAGAGGCCGCTTCCGCTGAGCAAGATACCAAGCGTAAAGACCACTCCGATGCAGCAGGCGATGATCAGCGCATGGGCCGCGAGCAAATTCGCACGTTTCACATCTCCCGCCCCCAACGCGCGGGAGATGGCCGACGACACTCCGCCGCCCATTGCGCCGCCCGATGTCGTCAGCGTCAGCATGACGAACGGAAACACCAGCGCCATCGCCGCCAGCGCCTCGGTGCCGAGCCGTCCGATATAGGACGTCTCGGCAATGACGACGCAGGTGCCGGCACCCAGCGCCACCACGTTCGGCGCCGACAGTCGCAGCAGGGTACCGAGGATGGGACGATCCAGCAGGGGATTGGCCGCTGTGATCATGAGCCGCGACAACACGCGCTCGTCAGCCGCAGCGACGGAGACCTCGGCAACTCCGATATCGGACATTTGCTCCCTGACGGCCGGTGACTGAGACGCTGCGGGCGAGGCCGAGACAAATCAGTAGCATCGATATCACTATCCGCCACCCGCGCGCGGCGCATGGGCCTATTCCGTCGCGGGGCGAGACACTAGCTGATTGACCAGACGAACGGCGGTCGACCGCCCGGCGCGGTCGAGAGCTTGACCTGAATAAACCTGCCGCAAACGGCCGCGAGGCCCTCGACCAGACCTTCCAGCAACCGGACGCAGGCCGGATGATAGTCGACGAGATCCGCCATCAGTTTCCAGCGTCGCTGATGCAGTTCGTAACCGCCACCGGAGGGCACCAGTTCGACCTCGTCATCCTGCGCGACGAACAACGCGCGCAGGAATTCAGCGAATTCCTTCGGTCCACCACGCGTGCCACCAAGCCCCGGCGCAATCTCGTCGAAATACTGCATCCCGATCAGTTTACCGGTGAGATGCAACAGATAAGCGGCATCGACCGGGCCGAACACCTGCGTCGCCACCGGGGCGGCGGTGCGGACGTATTCCATCGCATAGTTGCGATAGGCCTTCTCGAGTCGTGGTTGCGGCCAGCTATCGACCGGCAGCGCCGGCGCGCTGGCGATATCGAAAGCAGGCGCTTCGAGATGCGGCGCGAACACCAGCCGCTGATCGATGGTCAGCGGATGATCGTATTCACAGTAATAGCCTTCGAGGCCTTCCTGTCCCTCAACCGACTGCTTGGTGCAAACAAAACCGAGATTGAGATTGCCGAGCGCCACGCCATTGTTGGCGTGCCAGCCGCGCAGCATCGCGCGCGACACCTCGCCCGGAATGCCGCAGATCGCGGTGCCGCGCCACGCCCAGCGCGGCGGCGGATAACGCACCCACGCCTTGCGATCGGTCTCGTACATGTATTCGACATGCACGCCGCCGATCCAGTTGGACAGATAGTGATACTGCGCCGCCGCCACCGCCGGCGGCAGCTTGTCGAGACCGAGCTTCGTCAACCCCGGCAGGAAACGTTCCTGCTGCTGACGGCGAAACACCCGGAACACGAACTCGGCCGCATCCGCCGTGCCGCGCCGGCTGACGATGGTCAGGATCAAGCCGGTGAAGTAAGCGTGATGAAGATCGGCGACGCTGCGCCAGCCTCGCCACTTCGCATCGCGCGCCGCGGTGTCCGATTCCGTCAAGGCTGCACCTCCGAAACTGTCGCTTAAGTGAATTGCACGGCGACCGAGCCGAGCGGACCGAAATCAGCGTGCAGCGTATCGCCCTTGTCGGCCATCACCGGGCGCGTGAACGAGCCCGACAACATCACATGGCCCGGCTCCAGTACGGTACCGAACCGTCCGACCTTGTTGGCAAGCCAGGCAATGCCCATCGCCGGATGACCAAGCACGCCAGCGGCAATGCCCGTCTCCTCGATCTCCGAGTTGCGATAGAACACCGCGCCGACCCAACGCAGATCGACATCGTGCGGGCGCACCGGGCGGCCGCCAAGCACGATGCCGGCAGCGGCGCCGTTGTCCGCGACGGTGTCGAAAATCTTGCGCGGGTTCTGCACACGCGCGTCGATGATCTCGATCGCCGGCACGACGTATTCCGTCGCGCGCAGCACATCGAGCAAGCCGATGCCCGGCCCCTTCAACGGCTTGGCCAGCACGAAGGCCAGTTCCGGCTCGACACGCGGCACGCAGTAGTTGGCGTGCGGCACTTTCGCGCCATCATGCAGCATCATGTCATCGAGCAGATGGCCGTAGTCAGGTTCGTCGATCTGCACCGACTGCTGCATCGCCTTCGAGGTGAGGCCGACCTTGTGCCCGAGCAACTTGCGGCCGCCCGCGATCTTGCGCCGCGTCGTCTCGCTCTGGATCGCGTAGGAATCCTCGATCTCGATATTCGGGAAGATCTTGGACAATTGCACGGCCTGCACGCGGGTCCGCTCGGCTTCCATCAGAATGTCCGCGGCCTTGGCGCGCTCCTGATCGGTCAACATGGTTCGACAATCCCTCCCGGTCGATGATGTGGTGGAACTTTATGCAAGCATGGCGCAATTGGCGACAGAATACCATCGCATGCCGCCCTGCTGAAAATGGGGATCACGAACGCGAGCGTGTTCAGGCGCGGAAATGCTTCGAGAGCTTGAGGCCCTGCGCCTGATAATTCGAGCCGATGCGCTGGCCATAGAGCGCATTCGGACGTTCCAGCATCCGCTCATAGATCAGGCGGCCGACGATCTGGCCATGTTCGAGAATGAACGGCACTTCGCGCGAGCGCACTTCCAGCACGGCGCGCGCGCCCTGCCCGCCGGCGCCGGCATAGCCGAAACCGGGATCGAAGAAGCCGGCATAATGCACACGGAATTCGCCGACCAGCGGATCGAACGGTACCATCTCGGCGGCGAAATCCGGCGGCACCTGCACCGCTTCCTTCGACGCGAGAATATAGAACTCGCCGGGATCGAGGATCAGGCTGCCATCGGGCCGCGCCGCGATCGGCTCCCAGAACTCGTTCACCGCATAGCCGCCACGCCGGTCGATGTCGATCACGCCGGTATGTCGCTTGGCGCGATAGCCGACGAAGCCGCCGGAATTTGCGCCCGACAGATCGACGCTCAACGCCAGCCCGCCGGTGAGATCGGCATCGTCGCAATCGACCAGCCGTTCCTCGTCATGCAGCACTTCGAGTTCGTCGGTGGTGAGGATCGCATCGCCGGTGCGGAAACGCACTTGCGACAGACGCGAACCTTCGCGCAGCAGCACGGGAAACGTCTTCGGACTGATCTCGGCATAAAGCGGGCCGTGATAACCGGCACCGATCATGTCGAAGCGACGCGTGCCGTCGGCGATCACGCGGGTAAACACATCGAGCCGACCGGTCGAGCTTTTCGGATTGGCGGCGGCGACGATTTCCGGCGGCAGCGCGAGGCTTTCCAACAACGGGACAATGTAGACGCAATTGGTTTCCAGCACCGCGCCGTCGGACAGGTCGATCTCGTGCAGCTTCAGTTCGTCGATCCGGTCGGCCACCCGCGCGCCCGGCCCCGGCAGAAAACTCGCGCGCACCCGATAGGCGATGTTGCCGAGCCGCAGGTCGAGGCTCGCCGGCTGGATCTGGCTCTCGACGAAGGGATATTCCGGCAGGATCAGCCCGGCATCGGCCATCGCCGCAATCATGCGGTCGGACAGAATTCCGTTGGCATCGGGATCAAGCGTAAACGGCACCAATCGCATCCTCGATTTCGCCCCCAGAATTAGGACGATACCAGTCTTATCGGTTATCCGATGAGCGGCTTGACGGAAAGGGCGGGGCGGATTATCAGCAGCACTTATCCCGTGGTGATTTGAGCCGGCCGGCTTGCAGCCACGTTAAACAACTCGCTAAACAGGCCGGGGACGCATGATCCCGGCCTTTTTATTTGAAGGCCGGATTTTTTATGGCCGATGTCCGGGCGGCCATTGGAGGTCATATGTCCATCGCGAAACCCGCTGCACCGTCATACCGTCCCGAAACCCGCCTGATCCATTCAGGCGTACTGCGCTCGCAATTCAACGAAACCGCCGAGGCGCTGTTTCTGACGCAAGGCTTCGTCTACGACACCGCCGAGCAGTGCGAGGCACGCTTCAACGGCGACGATCCCGGCTTCATCTACTCGCGTTTCTCCAATCCCAACGTGTCGATGTTCGAGCGCCGGATGTGCGAACTGGAAGGCGCGGAAGCCGCGCGCGCCACTGCGACCGGCATGGCCGCCGTCACCACCGCGATTCTCGCGCCGCTGCGCGCCGGCGATCACGTCGTCGCGGCAAAAGCGATGTTCGGTTCCTGCCGCTACGTCGTCGAGGATCTGCTGCCGCGCTACGGCATCGAATCCACGCTGGTGGACGGCCTCGATCTCGATCAGTGGCGGAAAGCGATACGGCCGAACACCCGCACCTGCTTTCTCGAAAGCCCGACCAATCCGACGCTCGACGTGCTCGATATCGGCGCGATTGCCGACATCGCGCACACGGCCGGTGCGCGCCTGATCGTCGACAACGTATTCGCGACGCCGATCTGGCAAAGTCCGCTGACGCTCGGCGCCGACGTCGTTGTGTATTCCGCGACCAAGCACATCGACGGACAAGGGCGCTGTCTCGGCGGCATCATCCTGTCGTCAGATGCATTCATTCAGGAGCATATCCATACGTTCCTGCGCCAGACCGGCCCGTCGATCTCGCCGTTCAACGCGTGGACCTTGACGAAAGGCCTTGAAACGCTGGCGATCCGCGTTCGGCAGCAGACTCAAAACGCTGCCGCTATCGCCGACGCGCTGGCCACGCATCCGAAGATCGCGCGACTGATCTATCCGGGCCGCGCCGATCATCCGCAGGCGGCGCTGGTGAAGAAACAGATGCGCGCCGGCTCGACCTTGATCGGTTTCGAGGTGAAGGGCGGCAAGCCTGCCGCGTTCCGTTTCCTCAATGCACTGAAGCTCGCGCGCATCAGCAACAATCTCGGCGACGCACGCAGTCTTGTCACGCATCCGGCGACCACCACGCATCAACGGCTGTCGATTGAAGCCCGCGCCGAACTCGGCATCGGCGAAGGCTTCGTGCGCTTCTCGGCCGGACTGGAGCACGCCGACGACCTGATCGCGGATATCGACGCCGCACTCGAGCACGCGTGAGTTTCGCCGCAAATCCTACCGTTATCGGACACTCATACGACGAAATGCGCAGACCAAACGGGCATGCTGCGGCGTTTTGTGGGTCGCGGTCGCAGCTTCGACAGCCTAATGTCGCCGCGGCTTCGAGCCGAGCTTCAATGGCATAACAAAAAGGGGCATTTAATGAACTTCAAAACGATTTTGATGACGGCGGCGGCGGTGCTGACGCTCGGCGGCGCGGCGCAGGCGGAGACACAGATCAAGCTCGGCGTGCTCAACGACATGTCGAGCCTGTACGCGGATATTTCCGGACCCGGCTCGGTGGTCGCCGCCAAGCTCGCCGTCGAGGATTTCGCCAAGATCAACCCGGACCTCAAGGTCGAGGTGATCGGCGCGGACCATCAGAACAAGCCCGACATCGGCAGCAATATCGCGCGCCAGTGGTATGACCGCGAGAATGTCGACGTCATTCTCGACACCACCACGTCGTCGGTGGCGCTCGCCGTCTCCGAAGTGACCAAGGAAAAGAAGAAGATCTTCATTCCGTCGGGTGGCGGCACTTCCGACCTCACCGGCAAATCCTGCTCGCCCTACACGGTGCACTGGACCTACGACACCTGGGCGCTGGCCAACGGCACCGGTTCGGCGATGACCAAGCAAGGCGCCGACACATGGTACATGCTGGTCGCCGACTACGCGTTCGGCGCGGCGCTGGAGCGCGACACCACCGAAGCCGTCACCAAGGCGGGCGGCAAGGTCGTCGGCAGCGTCAAGCATCCGCTGAACTCGTCGGACTTCTCGTCGTTCCTGCTCCGCGCGCAGGCTTCCAAGGCCAAGGTGGTGGCGCTCGCCAACGCCGGCAGCGACATGATCAACACCATCAAGCAGGCGGCGGAATTCGGTCTCACCCAGGGCGGCCAGTCACTCGCCGGTCTTCTGATCTTCTCCAGCGACGTCAAAGCGCTTGGACTGCAAGCCGCTCAGGGACTGGTGCTGACCGAAGCGTTCTACTGGGACCAAACCGACGCGACCCGCGCCTTCTCCAAGCGCTTCGCCGAGAAGTTCAACGGCAAGATGCCGACCAGCTCGCAGGCCGGCGTCTATTCCAGCGTGCTGCATTACCTGAAGGCGGTCACCGCCGCGAAGTCGAAGGACTCCGACGCGGTGATGGCGAAGATGAAGGAACTGCCGATCGATGATGCGCTGTTCGGCAAGGGCTCGGTCCGCCCCGACGGCCGCGCCATTCACAACATGTATCTTTATCAAGTGAAGAAGCCGTCCGAATCGAAGGGCGAGTGGGACCTCTACAAGGTACTCGCCACGATCCCGGCCGATGAAGCGTTCCGCCCGATGGATCAGGGCGGCTGCCCGCTGGTGGCGAAGAAGTAACGTCGTCGCTTCACACCGCTATAAGTCGCGAGACACAAAACGGAATCCCGGCTCTCACGAGCCGGGATTTTTTTGCCTCAGGACATTTCGCGTAGCTCTGCCTTCCGTCATTGCGAGCAACGCAATCCAGAAAATAACACCGGCAAAGAGCTGGATTGCTTTGTCACTAGCGCTCCTCGCAACGACGGAGGAAGTGCTTGCGCTGCCGCCGCTAAAACGTGGATGGCCGGAACAAGTCCGGCCATGACGATGGAAACGCCGAGATCAGTCGCCTCGCCTCACAACGGCCGATAGGTCAGCACGTCGGACGGCGTGTTGACGCCGAGTTGAATCTGCCCGACCGAACGAATGATATCGTCGCCGAGCAGTTGCGCGAAGCATGCATAGCCCCAGTCGTTCATATGCAGGCCATCGGCGATCGAAAAGCGATCGAATGCCAGCGCCTGCTTCTCGTGCCATTCGCGCATCACCGCGAAGCGCGGGAAAATACCGACATGGTGCTGCCCCGCCACCTTGTTCAGAAGCTGCACCATGCGGCTGGCGCTCTCGCCCTTCTGGTTCACTGCGGGAACATATTGCGGATCGACCAGCACCACGTCGGCACCGGCGGCCTGGATGCGGGAAATGCCCTCCTCGACTTGCGCAATGGTCGCGGTCGCATCGAGATTACGCAGGATGGCGTTGGTACCGACCTGCCAGATCACCAGATCCGGCTTTTCATCGATCACCGCGCGCTTGAGCCGATGCAGCATTTCAGGCGCGTCCTCGCCGCCCTTGCCGCGATTGAGCACCGTGATGTCGGCGGACGGATATTTACGCTTGAGTTGCGCGGCCAGCCGGTTCGGATAGGTGAATTCCGGCGCGGTTGAACCGTAGCCCTCCGTCGATGACGAGCCGAAGGCAATGATGGTCACCGGCTGATGTTCGGCGAGCTTGCGCGCGACGTTCGGCAGCGAACGCATCGTCTTGCTGACGCCTTTGGGCGACAGGCACGGCACGCGGCGAAAGATGTCTGTGGCGTTGGCCGCCGCGCGCTTCACGCTGGCGATGGTTTTCGATGTCGCGCTGGAGGCCGCCGGCTCGGCTGACGCGCTCGGTCCGTGTGCCGCGGCCGCCGAGCCAATAATGCCTTGCGATGCCTGTTGCGCCGAGGCCGACGTGACCGGGCCGGCCACGAACATCGTCACCATGGCCGATAATGCCGCCAGGGCAACGGCCCAACTGAAACGACGGACAATCATTACTTCTGGGTCCTCAACTCTGCGGGTTTGATACGCGCGGCGTCGATCACGAAGGAGGCCAGCGCGCGGCCAAGGCAGTCATGCACCCGCTTGGCCAACTCCACGCCCCGGGAGTTGTTGAACAGATCGAATTGCCCCGTCTCGTTCCAGTGATGCATGATGGCGAAGCGGTCGAACAACGGAGTCTCGTGCTGCTGCGCGACGACGCGCATCACGTCGAGATAGGGCGCCGTGGTAATCATGGTTTCCATTCGCGGGCCGTATTGCAGGTTCATCAGGACGACATCCGCGCCGTGCTTTTGCAAGGCGGCCACCCCTTCATCAACGGCAGTCCTGAAATCATCCGGATCGACCGCTCGCATAGCATCAACCGTGCCGGTCTGCCAGATAACCAAAGTCGGCTGCTTACCTTCCAGAATATGATCGAGATCGCTGACGACGTCGCCCGCGGTCTTCTTGATCTGCAACTCCAGGTTGACGCTGACTTTGATGGTCGGTAGCTTGTCGCGCAGGGCCGCTTCCATCCGTCCTGGAAAGCCGCTGCCATCGGCCGTCGTCACGGTCGCGGAACGGCTGCCGATCACCATGATATCGAGCCGCCGCTCGGTACTTACCGTCTCGGCGACCTTTTTCAGGGTGTTTTCGCTGGTCAACAGATTGGCCGGAACCTCACAACCGGGTGGCGGTGCATCCTCGGCCCCCGCCGACACCGTGCTCCACAGCAAGGTAAGTGCGATCAGGCCGGCAGTGGCCCTCATGATCCCCCTCCCGCCAAGTCGGCATTGGCTTCGGCGCTTTTCGCGTCCTTTCCGCCCTTGGCTGCAACCTGCTTATACCATGAAAATACCGCCGCGGCGGCCGACATGATGACAATTCCTGAGAGACTGACAACGAAGTGAATCAGTGCACCGCCGGATACCTCGGCCAGCACGAAGTGGCCGGCGAAGGCCAGGAACACGCCGAGGCAAAAGATTTCCAGCGAATGCTGGCCGCACAGGATCGCCGGCTTGAGCCAAGGCGAGCGCAGCCCCGGCCAGTTGCTCGGCAGGAACCGAACCGCGACCGCCGCCAGCGCCAGGAAGTGAATGAAGCGCAGTACATCGAGATCGGTCTTGTTGATGGGGTACATCCACTGCTCGATGATGCGCGGCACGAAGTGCCCGAGCCTCGGCACATGCCAGGTCAATGTCACGAAGAACGCCGCTAATAGATAAGCGATGCAAATTCCAAGCAGGATGCGCGACGACAGAAGGGGTGCCATGCGCCTGGCGCCGCCGAGCGCGCACCATGCGCCGAACACGAACAGCAACTGCCAGGCAAACGGATTGAAGAACCAGACGCCGTTCGGATAGGCCGGAAGATTGAGGTCGAACTGCCAGGTGATGATGTAGAGCATCACTGACAGGCCCAGCGTGAGATCGGGCTTGCGCTGCATCAGCCAGAGGATCGGCGGCAGGAACAGCATCAGCACGATGTACAGCGGCAGCACATCCATGTTGACCGGACGAAACTTCAACAGCAGCGCCTGCACGATGGTGACATCGGGCTGCTTGAGAAAATCGAGGATGCCCATTTCCTCGGTGTAGAGCGGATTCTCGAAACTGGTGGCGACGTAGGAAATCTCCGCCAGGAAGATGGTGAACAGGAAGACGTGCGCGACGTAAATCTGCCAGACCCGTTTGAGGATGCGCGCGCTTGCCACCACGAAGCCGCGGTCCGTCATGGCGCGGCCGTAGACGAAGGCCGCCGTATAGCCCGAGATGAAAATGAAGATTTCGGTGGCGTCGCTGAAACCGTAGTTGCGGATCGTCAGCCAAGTGAACAGGTTGGGCGGCAGATGATCGACGAAGATCAGCCACAGCGCCAAGCCGCGAAACAGGTCGAGGCGTAACTCACGTGCACCGGAGGTCGGACCGCCCACGGGAGCCGGCGCCTTTTGAACTGGGGGCGACGGCGGCAGTGCGCGCTCCCTCACGGCACTCTCCGTGAGGCCACCGGCGGATTGGTCGGTAACGGAGGTCATCGGTTCCGTGAGCCTGAAAGCTGGATCTGCGCGCCGGGACAGTTCGGCGGAAACGCCACAAGACAGCGGCAACCTTCATAAGGCCGAACCCGCGGACCGTCCACGACGGTACGATGAATGCGCCGATTTGGCGCTGTCTGACCGACAACTATGTTGAAATCGCGGTCATCGAAGCCCGGCGATTTGGTTCCACCGACGGGTTTGGGTATGCTGACCACAACATGGAAAGATCGAATGTACCGCGCCGTCACCCGCCAAATTGAAGTTACCGTCGAACCGAACTTCATGCCGGAACGCTCTTCCGAGACGGAGCAGCGCTACTTCTGGTCGTACACTATCGTCATTACCAACGCAGGCGCGGAAACGGTGCAGTTGCGCACGCGGCACTGGATCATCACCGACGCCACCGGCCGCACTCAGGAGGTGCGCGGGGAGGGCGTGGTTGGGGAACAGCCGACCCTCGGTCCCGGGGAACACTTCCAGTACACCAGCGGCGTGCCGCTGCCGACATCTTCCGGCTTCATGACCGGACGCTATCAGATGGTGACCGATCACGGCGAGCGCTTCGAGATCGACATCCCGACTTTCTCGCTCGACAGCCCGCAGGCCAAGCGGACGCTGAACTGAGTTGAGGGTTCATCTGTTCGTCCGGTAACCGCCTGTCGTCACCGGGCTTGACCCGATGACCCATCTTCTTTCGAGAATCTTTTGCGAAGATTAATGGATGGCCGGATCAAGTCCGGCCATGACGGAGTCCGCGCGGCCGAGTAAGGACTACTCCACCCCCGCCTCTTGCGGAGTGAATTCGTAAACCGAGCTGCAAAACTCGCAGGTCACCACCACCTTGCCGTCCTTCACCATGTCGGCACGATCCTGCGGGGCGAAGCGCGACAGCATTCCGGATACAGCATCGCGCGAGCAGGAGCACTTGGCCTGCACCGATTGCGTCGGGAATACCCGCACGCCGCGCTCGTGGAACAGCCGGTAGAGCAGCCGCTCGCCGGACAGATCCGGATCGATCAGTTCGATATCCTCGACGGTGCCGATCAACGACTGCCCCTCGACCCAGGCGTCATCCTCGGCGACCTGATGCGCGGCGCTGCCTTCCGGCGCGTCGCCGGGATCGAGATCGGCCTGCCGCGCCCGCTCCGGCGCCTTGGGCAAGAACTGCAACAGCAAACCGCCGGCGCGCCAGCGATGTTTTGGCTTATCGCCGTCGCCGCCACGCCATTCCTCGCCGACCGCGATCCGCACGCGGGTGGGGATCTGCTCCGAGCGCAGGAAGTATTCATGGGCGGCGTCTTCGAGATTGCCGCCCTCGAGCGCCACCAGTCCTTGATAACGGCTCATGCTGGCGCCCTGGTCGATGGTCATGGCCAGATGCCCGCGTCCGAGCAGCGCCGCCGAGTCCTGCCCCTCTACCAGACGTGCTGCGTCGAAACGGGCATAGGCGCGCAGCCGGTCCGGAGCCTGAAAATCGACGATCATCAGCGACACCGGACCATCGGTCTGGGTTTGCAGGATGAAGCGGCCATCGAATTTCAGCGACGAGCCGAGCAGCACCGTCAGCACCACGGCCTCACCGAGCAGCTTACCGACCGGAGCTGGATAGGCGTGCTTTTCCAACAGTTGGTCGAGCGCGGGGCCGAGCTTGGTCAGGCGGCCGCGCAGATCGAGCGCGTCGACGCTGAACGGCAGCACGGCATCGTCGACCGGAACGGCGGACGGGATGCGGGTTCGGGAATCTTCGATTTTGGCGGGATCAGGCGAATGCGGTGTGGTCATGGGGCGCTATCTAGGGATGATCCGTGCGGATTGGTACCCCCCGCGCGGTAGCGGTCGAACGCAAGGCTGCTCCACATCTCAGGGCAGATTGAGCTGCCAGGACACGCCAAACCGGTCGTTGACCCAGCCGAAGCGGCGACTGAAGCCGTAATTGCCGAGCGGCATCAGCACGCCGCCGCCTTCCGACAGCGCAGCGAAGATGCGTTCGAGGTCAGCTTCGGATTCGCAATCGACGAACAGCGAAAGCGACGGCGTGAAGCTGAACCCATGCGACACGAAGCTGTCGCTGAACAGCACCTGCTGCCCTGCAAGCCGAACGACCGCGAACTTGACGGTTCCTTCCGGCCCCGGCTCGCCGGCACCGTAGCGTGCGATGTCGACGATATCGCTATCCGGGATCAGACCGACATAGAACGCGATCGCCTCGCCGGCGCGCCCCTCAAACATCAGGAAAGGACGAACGGACGTCGCCATCGCACACTCCTATGTGTCGTTCAGTTAAGCGTCGTTCAGTTCACCGCGTGAAGGCACCAGGCCAGCACGCCTTTTTGCGCATGCATGCGATTCTCGGCCTCGTCGAACACCACCGACTGCGGACCGTCGATCACCTCGTCGGTCACCTCGTCGCCACGATGAGCTGGCAGGCAATGCATGAATAGCGCATCGGGTTTCGCCTGCGACATCAGGTGCGCGTTGACCTGATACGGCTTCAGCAGATTATGCCGATGCTCGCCGTCCTTGTCGCCCATCGACACCCAGGTGTCGGTAACGACGCAATCGGCGCCGCGCACTGCCGCGTCCGGATCGGTACCCACCGTGATGTCCGCGCCGGAGGACTTGATCCAGTCCTTCAAGAGCTTGTTCGGCGCGAGTTGCGGCGGCGTCGCGACGTTAAGCTTGAAGTTGAAGCGCTCGGCGGCATGCGCCCACGACGCCAGCACGTTGTTGTCGTCGCCGGTCCAGGCCACGGTGCGGCCTTTGATCGGGCCACGATGTTCCTCGAACGTCATCAGGTCGGCCATCACCTGACACGGATGCGAGCGCCGCGTCAGACCGTTGATCACCGGCACGGTGGCGTGCGCCGCCAGTTCCTGCAGCGCCTCGTGATTGAGGATGCGGATCATGATCGCATCGACATATCGCGAGAGCACTCGCGCGGTATCGGCGATGGTCTCGCCGCGCCCGAGCTGCATTTCGGCACCGGTCAGCATGATGGTCTCGCCGCCGAGCTGGCGCATGCCGACATCGAACGATACGCGCGTCCGCGTCGACGGCTTGTCGAAGATCATCGCCAACGTTTTGCCGGCAAGCGGCTTGTCGGCATGGCCGCTCTTGAGCTTGGCCTTGATGGCCTTGCCGGCGTCGAGAATCCGGCGCAGTTCCTCTGCCGGAATCTCGGTGAGATCGAGAAAGTGACGCAACTTACTCATCGTGCGGCCTCGAGCTTGGCCGCCGCCGACAAAGTCGTGCAGGCGCGCTCCAGCCGCGCCACCGCCTCGTCCAGTTCTGCCTCGGTGACGATCAGCGGCGGCAGGAAGCGTATCACGTTATCGCCGGCCGCAACCGTCAACAGCTTCTGGTCGCGCAGCGCATTGATCAGATCGCCGGCCGGCACCACCGCCTTGACGCCAAGCAGGAGACCTTCGCCGCGCACGTCCGCCAGCACGCCGGGATGGCGATCGACCACCGACGCGAGTTTCTGTTTCAGCAGCAGCGACATCTTTTGTGCGTGCGGGAAGAAGTCCGGTTTCAGCATCACGTCGAGCACGGCATTGGCAGCGGCGATCGCCAGCGGATTGCCGCCGAAGGTCGAGCCATGCGAGCCCGGCGTCATGCCGGAGGCAGCTTCCTCGGTCGCAAGGCACGCGCCGATCGGGAAGCCGCCGCCCAGCGCCTTGGCCAGCGACATCACGTCGGGCGTGACACCGGTGCGCTTATAGGCGAACAGCTCGCCGGTGCGGCCCATGCCGGTCTGCACCTCGTCAAAAATCAGCAGCAGGCCGTTGTCGTCGCAAAGCTGGCGCAGCTCCTTGAAGAAGGCGTTGGATGCGGCGCGCACACCGCCCTCGCCCTGTACCGGCTCGATCAGGATGGCGGCCGTTCCGGGACCGATCGCCTTCTTCACCGCCGCAACGTCGCCGAGCGGAACCTGATCGAACCCGTCCATCGGCGGGCCGAAGCCCTCGAGATATTTCGCGGAGCCCGTCGCGGCCAGCGTCGCCAGGGTGCGGCCGTGGAACGCACCTTCGAATGTGATGATGCGATAACGTTCGGGATGCCCCTTCATCGCGTGATAGCGTCGCGCCACCTTGATGCAGCATTCCATCGCTTCCGCGCCGGAGTTGCAGAAGAACACCTTGTCGGCAAAACTCTGCTCGCACAGCCGCGCCGCGAGGCGCTCGCCGTCCGGGCTCTTGAACAGGTTCGACATGTGCCACAGCTTGGTGGCCTGCTCTTGCAGCGCCGCCACCAGATACGGATGGGCGTGGCCGAGCGCGTTGACCGCGACGCCGCTGGTGAAGTCGAGATAACGCTCACCGTCGGTGCCGATCAGCCACGCCCCCTCGCCGCGCTCGAAGGCGACATCGGCACGGGCGAAGACAGGCAACAAATGAGACGGCGCGCTCTTGGTCATGATCAAGTCCGATCGAACAATAGAGGAAGGGGCCGTATTGGCGCGGCGTGAAAAACGAGCGTCAGCGGCAAAAACCCTGTCCCGAAAACGAAATGTGCCGCCTTTCCAGGCGGCACATGGCGATTATTCTAGGACGGGTTTGATCGCTGTCAACCTCGCAAGCGCTGTCCGACGCGGGTTTTCGGAACACCCACGGCCCCTCCCACCCCCGTTGAGTGATGCGAAACTGCCGCAGCCCATCGCAGAAAAAGCCGATTTTATCGATTGACTACGGAAGATGTGGACGCATCGGGCGCGACTCTTGCGCGTGAGTCGCCGCATATTGTAGCGTTTTGGCTATCGAGTACGACATCTCGTGCGGCAGTTTTGATTCAGCTCAAGTCCTGAGTTCGGCGTGAACGTCCGGTGCGCACCCCGCGTCCGGCGAGGGCTAAGGGATTCTAACCGCAGGGATTTCGAACGAAAGACGTCGCAGCGCGGCTTCCTCCGGGGCGTCGCGCGATACGAAGGAAACAGTGCGATGACAGTATTGACCTGGTCCGACGATCGCGTCGAGCAACTCAAGAAACTCTGGGAAGCCGGCCTCTCCGCCAGCCAGATCGCGGCGGAACTCGGCAATGTGACCCGCAATGCCGTGATCGGCAAAGTGCACCGATTGGGCTTGTCGGGGCGGGCCAAGACGCCGTCATCAGCGGCGCCGCGCCCGCGCAAGGTGCGCCCGGCGCAGCAGATGATGCGGGTATCGCGCCCGGTGTCGCGCGGCAACACCGCGCTCGCCCACGCCTTCGAAGTCGAAGTCGAGGTCGATCCGATCGCGCACGACAACGTGGTGCCAATGAGCCAGCGGCTGACATTGCTGGAACTCAACGAGAGCACCTGTCACTGGCCGGTGGGCGATCCCAGCAATCCGGAATTCTTCTTCTGCGGCGGCAAGTCGCTGACGGGCCTACCCTATTGCGCGCATCATTCGCGCATTGCCTATCAGCCCGCCGCCGACCGCCGCCGTCAGCAGCCGAAGCAGCGCTGAGACAGGCGGACTTCGCCGGCGGTTACGCAGCCGATCTGCGCGGATGGGCGTGCTGGTGCCATGCCCATGCGGAACTCACGATCGTTTCCAGATCGGAATGTGACGGCTTGAAATCGAGCACCTCGCGTGCCGCCGACGGATCAGCGACGAGATAGGTCGGATCACCCATCCGCCGCGGCTCGATCCGGTGCGGCACTTCGCGGCCCGTCACTGCGGCGATCGTCGCCAGAATCTCTTTCACCGAAAATCCGTGCCCGGTGCCGAGATTGAAACTGCCGCCGGCATGCCCCGCGAGCAGCAGCGTCAGCGCCTGCACATGCGCCGCCGCCAGATCGGTGACGTGAATGTAGTCGCGGATCGCGGTGCCGTCCGGCGTATCGTAGTCGTCGCCGAACACCGCGAAGTCCGGCACATGGCCTTGCAGCGCCATCATCGCGCGCGGGATCAGATGGGTTTCCGGATCACGCAGCTCGCCGATGCTGCCGGAAGCATCCGCGCCGCTGGCGTTGAAGTAACGCAGGCAGAATGCGCCGACCCCATAGGCCCGACGATGATCGTCGAGCATCTGCTCGATCATCAACTTGGAACGCCCGTAGGGATTGATCGGCTGGCACGGATAGGTCTCGGGCAGCGCCTTGCTGTCGGCGTTGCCGTACACCGCGCCGGTGCTTGAGAACACCAGCCTGTTGCACCCTGCCGCGCGCATCGCATCGAGCAGCGCCAGGGTGCCGCCGACGTTGTTCGCGAAGTACTTGTGCGGATCGACCATCGACTCTCCGACCAAGCTCGCGGCGGCGAAATGCATCACCGCGACGATCGGATATTGCCGGAACGCCGACGCAAGCGCGTCGCGATCATGCAGATGACCTTCGACCAGCGGACCGGTGACGAAGCTGCGATGTCCAGTAGAGAAATTGTCGTAGACCACAGGCAGAAAGCCGGCGGCCTGCAACGCCTTGCAACCATGCGCGCCGATGTAGCCGGCGCCGCCGGTGACCAGAACCGCGGGACGATCGTTCATGCGAAAACCCTATATTTGCTCGGAGTATCCACGGTCTGCGATTTCAGCGAATTCAACGCCCTGCTGTCATATTGACCCTCACAGCCGGAGTCTAGGTCGATCGCCATTCATGATTATAAGCGTTACGCCAACCTTACCGACACAACACCGATTGAGACGTCCCAGGCGATATCAGTGAACCGGCAGGACCGAGTTCAGACCCGGGCGTATCCGCGCGTGATGAGGCGCTTTGTCCTCCGCCTGCATTCAAGCGATGCTCCGTTTGATGCGAGATACCATCATCTCTCGGTCCGCTGCCCCGTCGGCAGTCAATCCGGCAACTTCATGAGTGACCGCCACAAGTAATGGAGCCCGGAACGTCAATTCAAAATTAACCGTAGATCTTTACCTTGCAGAGGATTGCAGTTTGGGTCCGTCGTGTCGCTCGAGTTGGGTTTTCCGCATGTCGCTTGAAGAAAAGGGGGGCATCAGGAACGCAGCCGACGACGCGCCAACCGCCGCTGGAGGCTCTGAGGGCGTCAGCCTTCGCGATCTGGCCAACATTCTCGTTCGGCGCAAGGCGTGGATTTTCGGAACAGCGGTCGCTTGCGTTATGCTCGCGGCCGGTTATCTGACTGTCACAAAATCGACTTACACATCCACCGCCGAGGTCTATGTCGATCCGCGTGATCGCCCGACCCCCAAGGAAGACCCCGGCGAGAAAAGCAGCGTGCCGGGAGACGGCCTGCTCCTCGTCGAAAGCCAATTGAAGATCATCACGTCCGGCAAGGTGCTTTCGCGAGTCGTCGATCAGATGAAGCTGTTCGAGGACCCGGAGTTCAACGGGCGCGACAGCTTCATCGCGAACATCAAGGCGATGCTCGGTTTCGGCGATGCCGAGCCCCGTCTCGCCGCCTTGCGCCACTTGCGCCTGGCGACATCGACCAAGCGGAATGAGCGCTCCTACGTGATCGACATTTCCGTCTCGGCTCATGAGCCGCAGCGGGCGGCGGACCTCGCCAATGCGATTGCCAACGCTTACCTCGAAGAACAAGCCAGCGCGAATGCCAACTTCAACCGGCGGATTTCCGAAGCGATCACGTCGCAGCTGGAAAGAATGCGCAATGCGGTCAGTCACTCCGAGCAGGCTGTCACCACCTATAAGGCGGCGAACAATCTGGTGGGCTCCCGCGACAGGCTGGTCACCGATCAGGAGCTGACCGAAGCCAATACCCAGCTTAGCAATGCCAAGGCCAAGTTGGACGAGGCGGAGGCGCGCGTCAAACTCGTCGATTCCATTGAATCCGGTGGCACACCGCTTGAATCCTTGCCCGAAGCCATCCAATCAAGCGCCATCGTGCAGTTGCGGGCGAGCGCTGTCGACGCATCGCGGACTGAAGTTCAACTCGCGCGGGTCCTTGGCCCTAATCATCCCGCCTTGCAACAGGCGCAAGCGCAGGTACGCGATGTTCAGGCCGCGATCAAAAACGAGGTCAAGCGTATTGCCCAGGCCGTGCGCAACGTCGCGGCGAGCGATCGCATCAATGTCCAGAGCCTTCAGGCGCGTTTCAACTCGTTGAAGACGCTCACCCAGACCAACGAAAAGGCGATGGTGCAACTGCGCGAACTCGAGCTCAAGGCGAACTCGGACCGCACGGTGTATGAAACCTATCTTGCCAAAGCGAAAGCGGCGACCGAAGAGCAGGCCATCAACAACACGAACATCCGGCTGATTTCCCGGGCGATCCTTCCCGAACAACGAAGCTGGCCGAAGGCGACCCCTTTATTGGGCGGAGCGCTGTTCGGCGGCTTGTTCCTCGGCATCATGCTGGCGTTCCTGCGCGGCGCTTTGGAGCGGGTCGCGGGGACACCACCGAAGCCGAACGCCGGGGCCGAAGAAACGGAAAAACCACCCCTGCAAACCGTGGACGTTCATGCCGCCCGACGCCGGGAGCAACTTTCCCTCCTGAGGGCGGAGCTGCTGGCAGCACCAGCAGACCATTCCATCCTGCTCGTGCGGGCCTGGGATGACGAAGCGTTGAAGCTGGTCGCAATGGAGCTTGCGCGTGCCGTCGACGAGTGTGGCGAGAATGCCGTCGTGATCGATGCCGATCTGAAGGACAACACCGTATCGTCGCTCCTTCAGTTCAATCGTTATCTCGGCGTTCGCGACATTCTGGCGGGCCGAGCTTCCATACGCGAAGCTGTTCATGCGATCGGGCAGACAGGGATAAAGATCGTTCCCGTCGGTGTGGCACCGTTGGCATCATTCGACCAGCAGATGCGGCACACTCTTCTGACAGCCTTGCGTCAGGCCCGAGGATTGGGGCGCGTCATCATCGATGGCGGAGAATTGGGCGCGATGCGGCCGGAATTGGGTCTCTATGCGATGGCGGATGAAGTCATCTTCCTCGAGACATCGCATGACGACCGGCCGTCCGACGTATCCCTGCTCGTCGATCTGTTGCACCATCGCCAGATCAAAGCCAAAGCCATATCGATCGATCCGACATCGAACGCGCTCGCGGCCTGATACGCGCGACATCGCATCGGCTCGAATCGTCGGGCGAAACTGACGGTTGCGACGAAAGGCGCCGCGACGAGCCCGATCAGGCGATACCCGCGTGATTCGTCACGGTGGATTGGCGTGCACCCGCCAAACTGAAGCAGTCCGCGATGCGCCGACGCGTGAAGTGTTGTCGACGATGAAATCGCCATCGCAGGCTGCGATCGACCGTAAACGAGCGTCTGTACCCGGCCATGCGCATGGCTTCGCTGTCGATCGCCTGCTTGATCGGATCGGAATAGAAATCCTTTATCTTTTCCTTGCCCATCCCGGGTGTCTCGACCCACCGTGGAATGAGAACATTGCAGAGCCTGTCGATATCCGTCAGCAATCGTGTGACGCCCGTTCCGGCAGCGGGGCATGACGTCTGGAACGCATCGCCGACAAGGACGATGCCATCCTGATCAACGTGCTCGGCGACGGAAAGATTCATCACCCAGCTTTCCACGCGATCAACCGGCGCTATCTTGCCAACGAAATCGGCAAGACCCGGCAAAACCTTGAACAACTCCACAACCGGCTCTCGGCGGAACTCACGAATCCAGGGATCATCCTGATCGAGGAAAGTGAAGAGGTTCGCACGCAGGAGCCCGGCGATCGGAAAGAGGCTGAGATAGTCGATCCGGTTTGAGGCACCCGCGCCGTAATAGGTGAGCGCTTGAAATGCCGGCGCCCGTCCCGCCTCCGGCTCAAACGTCAAACCGAACGATATCGATTGCTTTTCGGCCACGATCCGGCGGCCAATACCAACCTTGTGCCGGACCGAATCCGCCATCCCTGTCGCCAGAATGATGAGATCCGGCGCAATGGAGCCATGTGTCGCCAAGGATATGTGTTGCGTCCGCGGGCTCGTCTGAATGTCTCGAACGTCGTCGATGACCATATCGACCGACGCCGGCAGTTGCGCGCGGACGATGCGTACGATGTCTTCGTAGCGAATGCCCAAGTGCGGGTTTTGGGTACGATCAATGATATGCCCCGCACGGACGTTGAGAATGTCACGATACAATGTCGCTTCGGCGGCAACCGGGTCCAAAACTCCAAGCTCTCGCATGAGATCGAGTTGGCTCCCCGCGATCTTTTCAACACGAAACTGCTTTGGGTAGACCGCATGCTTGTCAATCAGCGTGACCCGATGGCCCGCCCGTCCCAGCACGACGGCCGCGAGAGAACCGCTCAGACCGGCGCCGATAATCGCGACATGCGCGCTCTTGCGAGAACCGGGCGTGAAGACTGTTTCGCGATCAGCTGACGTCATGTGAGCAACCAAAATATATCAGGTTAGGCGACAGCAACTTTCACCAGTTTGTTTTGCGGTGTGGCGCCGGAAAGAAGGCCCAACTCTTCGAGATATTGCTTCCCGATAGCTTCGATCGAGAAGAGCTGAAGGTGCTGCTTCAACTCGTTCGACAAGGCGGGTTTGGGTCTATCCAGACTTGCGGCGATCGCTTGTGCAAGCGCATCGATATCGCCGACCGGAACGAGAGTACCGAAGCGACCATCCGCCAAAATCTCCCGGGGACCATGCGGACAATCCGTGCTGATCACGGGAGCTCCACATGCGAGAGCCTCCACGATGACGTTACCGAAACCCTCGGCACGCGACGACAGCACAAAAGCGGCGGCCTGCCTCATATAGGCGAGCGCGTTGGCCTTGTATCCGAGAAGATGAACGTAAGAGGCGATACCCAGCGAATCCGCCAGGCTTCGCAGTTTCTCGCGATCGCCGCCTTCACCCAGGATGACGAGGTGCGACGGTCGCTGCTTTACAACACGGGCAAAGGCTCGAAGCAGGCTTCCGTAATCCTTCTGCTCGTGCAACCGCCCCACCGCCAGCACGAACGGCTCCCCGGGCGCGATTGCGGACGGCAGCTCCGGCGTCTGATCGGCCAACGCATCAAATCCCTTGTGAATGATCGGATTATAAATGCGACGGATCGGCGTGCTGCCGACGCCCGGGAGGCCGCGGAGCTGTTCCGTCACGCCTTCCGATACGCCGATAAGCTCATCCGCAACGTGAAACGTGGATGCAATGGCCGTCATCATCGGCCAACGGTGCATTTGCAACGGCCGCATTCCCGGCTCGGACAGGGAATTGTCGAGGCGAACGAGAAGCCGATGACGATGAGAACTGAACATCTTCCCGAGACACGAGATGATGTTGGCGTTTTCGACCGAGCTCAGGACAGCCGGTGGACGCGCGATCCGCAGATAGCGCAAATAGGCCGGCAGGCTGAACATCACCTTGAACGCGTCGAGACTGATCAACCGAACGCCCGGCGGCACCTTGTCTTTCAGGGAGCCAAAGTACTTGCAAACGACGAGATCAACCTTGAGCCCTTGATCAAGGAAATACTGCGCTAGATTGATCTGCACCCGTTCCGCTCCTCCGCTGTAAAGCGTGGGAAGGAAAAGAGCGATGTCGGGCGGTGTTCCGTCGGCGGCCAGCCGCGATACGGGAATACAGGCTGGTGCGGTCATCGGATGTAACTCGTTATCATGATGTGTCGGGCAACGATCCCGGCGCCATAGGAAATAATGATCGCGCTGGCCGCGCCGTTGAGCGCGAACGCCGGAATTAGGGTCACGTTGGCGAGAATTGACAGCGCGATGACGAATAATCCGCTGAAGAGCGTGAATGAATCCTTGTAGCGGCTGTAGAAAATAGTGCCCTGAACCTCGTAGGCCATGCGGAGCACGAAACCCAGCAACACCAGCCACAGCACCGGCATCCAATCCGCCACGAGAGGGCGGTCCAGGTAAGGAATAGCAATTTTCACCAGCCCACCGGCGGCGATTGCCAGCACGATCGAGATCGCGACGGTCTGAATAAGCAGAAGCCGGAAAAGAGCCCAGTAAGAGCGGTCCTGACGCACGTGCGCGTCGATCAGCCTGGGTCCGGATACCTGAATAATTCCGGTATCGACGAGATTGCTCAGAGCGTTCCCGATCGACCAGAACAGCACATAGACGCCGGTGAACTCCAGCCCCATGAACACGCTGACGAGATAGCGGTCGACGTACTGCGCCGCCGCATTGACGACGTCGTTCACATACAGGGTATGGGACGCCTTGAAGTAGTGAAAAAACCACTCCCGGCGCCCCCTCCCGGGCGTGGTGCTGAGCCATGGCCAATCGCGCGTCGCCAGGGCGAAGCCGGCAATCGCAAGCAAACCGCCGCCCACCCAGAACATCAGCAGGATGTTCAAATCGCGAAAGGAGGGAAACAGGAACGCGAGGATCATATAGACGCAGATCCACGCAGCGGTGCGGAAGAACATCAACACATTTGCCAGGCACGGCCGCAAAAGGTGATTGAGCAGAACGAACAGATCGCCGTTCACGTGTTCAAGAAACACGATGGAGAGAACGATCGAAGCGAGAGCAAACTGATGGAGGTAGATGCCAATCCCGAGGCCGACAAAGCCGATAAGCCCGTAAATCGCGGCCTGGACGCCCCAGTAGAGACGAAGCACGCGAATGACTTCATCGAGTTGCTGCGTGACGGCGTTACGGCTCAGGATACGGATCAGACCAAGACCGGCAGCAATCGGAAAGATCACCGCGGCACCGGCAACAAGGCCGTAGACCCCCAGCGTATGAAGGTCGAGAAATCTTGCGATAAAGAGCGTCAGCGCGAACTTCGCGACCAACGAGAGGCCGCGCAGCCCCATGATCGTCAGCGACGTCAATGTACGGCTGCTCAGCACCGAGCCTAATGTCACGTCGGCGAGCAAAGAGTTACCCTTTGCGAGAGGCGACAGGGCAGGTATATCGCGCCGCCCTGGCACGCCGATCATGAGAATCGTTGAGCAAGGAGTTCATCGAATCGCCTTCTCGACGGCATTCCGACCGGCAATCTGTTCCCGATTCTTTTGGTCCAGGCGGCCAGCCGGCGCCGATTTTGTTTTACGGGCTTTTTCGACAAGACCGTCGTACAGTTCGGCCAGGTCGCGATTCATCCGCTCTCCGCGAAACATGGTCTCGAAGGTCGCGCGCGCCGCTGCGTTCATCGCCGAGCGGTCGGCATTTTCGAGTATCGTCAGAGCGCGATCGAGGAAGCCGGGCTCGTTGATATCCATCAGAACGCCGTTGACGCCGCTTTTGATAAAGTACGGAAAGGCGCCGTGACTGCTGCACATCAATGGGCGGCCGGAGCGGAGCACTTCGATGGCAAGCAAAGGCATGCCCTCCCATCGCGACGGCATCACGACAGCATCGGACTCCTCAAACATCGTCGTCAAAGTCTCGCGCGGCACCCAGCCCTTGAGATTGACATTGGGAGGTATCGTCAGATCGCGATTGTCGACGATTTTCGCACCAACCAAATCCAAAGTTGCGCGGCCCGGCTTGAGCCGTTCGAAGTCACGCAACAGGAGATCGATGCCTTTCTGTGAATCGAACCGTCCGACGAAAAGCAACCGCGTCGGACCATTCGATGGCGGCGCTTCAAGCTCGGGGAGCGATGTCACGTCCTTTATGCCGCTGACAATCAGCTTGGTATTGTCGAGGGAGATGCCGACGCCTCGAAGAAGCGGTGCTTCATGAGGAGAGATGTTCACGATAGCGTCGGCGCGGCGGCCGAGCGTGCGTTCAAGGATTGCGTAAAGACGGGTTACGATGGTTTGCCGGGGCCGATCAAATGCCCAGCAATGTGCACAATAGACAATGCGCGGCCGCGAAGGCGATTTGCGAATGACCAATCGGCCGATCGCGCCGGCAAAGCTGCTGTGTAAATGGACGATGTCGGGCTTGTGCCGCTTGATGTTTGTCCGAATCGCCGAGGCGAGTGCCACGATCGAACGAATATCACGGCCGGTTCGCGGATAGGTTTCGACGACGCAATTGATCGAAGCCGCGATTGCACCGCGCTGACTTTCCGGTGCCAGCACCATGACATTATCCGCCCCGAACTGCTGGGCTTGGTACGGCAGTATTTCCTCGAGATACGAGGCTGGGCCGCCAATCAGGCTTTCGCAGACGTGAAGGATTTTCATACTGCTCTCGCTACCATCTAGAAGGGGCAGCAATTCCGGAAGCCACCCCGCTGCATGCTCGACGTTCGAACGCATAGGATACTTACTTCCTCCGCATCGAAAATGGACGGCAAAAAGCAAAACAAGGTGAATGCGAAGACGCCAAAAATGCCGCTGTATCAGCGTGCTACAGTCACGGGGATATAACTCACGGAGGTCTTCGGCAGCACTTCCAGAACGTCGCCTGTGTTCGGTTGTGAGACATCTTGCCGCCCCAGATAATCAATCGCCGGACCGGACCTGCGCCAGCCTGATACAGTCACTTTTTGCGGCGCGGCGTCCGCTTCCGTGGTCCAGACCGCAAGTTTGCATTGCTGCTCTGCTTGGTCGCAAAATCGCAAAATCGTGACACCCCGCGCGGTCGCCGGGTCGAAATGCTTAATCGTTTCGCGCAGGGACAATCCACCGATCTCACGCGACAGGGTCTGATAGGCCAGAAACGACGGGCGCATGGTCCCGTCGGATCGGACCAATCCGAAGCGATCTTCCATCTCGTTGTCATTATCGCCGGTGTCCATCAGGCAGTACCAGTTGGTCAGGCTGACTTGCTCCATCAGATTGATGAGGAACATACGAGGAAGCCAAAGCGCCTGAGTATCTTCGGAAATACCGGACCGATAGACCGAGTCACCCCATTCGCTGTCGACGATCGGCTTGCGCGCGACCCCCGCCGGCCATGCGGCAAGGTAGTTGTTGCGGAAGACAGCGTAGTCACGGGAAACCGTCTCGGGCGTTTGCCCAAAACGATGCGTATGCAGGCTGAGCGCATTCAAGCACGTCAACAGCTCCTGATCGCTCAGAAGTGCCTGCATGAGCGGCTTTTTCGGGCTCCAGACCGTCGGCATCTGAGCCGCGGCAGGGCCGATCACGAACGCGTTCGGGACATGCCGCTTGATCGCGACGCAGGTTGCGCGGGCCAGCGTCACATAGATTCCAGGATGAGGTTTCGGCGGCCAAAATCCATCCTGGTCGGGCTCGTTCCAGATTTCCCAGATCGGATCGAGGTGGCGGTAACGCTCCGCCGCCGCCGTAGCCCACCGGGCGAACGCGACAATCTGCGCAGGTGTCGAAGGCGGTTGAACGCCCTGATGACGCGCCCCGTCGACAAGCGCATCGTAAGGCGCTCCATGCAACGGATTGGGCCGGTTCAGAATAAATAGCGGGCGCAATCGGAGCTTTTCCAACTCCGCCGCGTAGGCATCGTAAAGAGACCAGTCATAGACACCCGGCTGCTTCTCGATCCACGGCCAGTTGAGGTCGATGCGGACGATAGCTGCGCCGACAGTATGCGCGAGGTTAAGACGTTCGCGCCAATTCGGCAGATGCAAGTAATTATCCGTAAACTGAACCGAGAGACCACGACCGACCGTTGGCGCCGACGATTGCGCCTGGATCGCGGACAGCGGTGCGAGCAAAGCACATGCAACCGCGGCAATGCTGATGCATTTCCGACGCGCAAACCCGGTGGTTAACAAACCTTCTGTGCGACGCATCGATTCACCATGGTCGGCATCGTTCGGATACTTCAAAGGGATTTAACATATAAGAGCCTACGATATCGATAACGTAGCCATGTATTCCTCCCGATGGATCGGCCGCCTCACGGAGATCTCGCAGACCTGCGATATCGCGACGGAGCAACAAAGAAGATGAAGCGACGAACCGCCTTTCTGATGCCAGCTTACAATTCGACCCGCGAGGATCTGGCACGAACCGTCAACTCCCTACTGGCGCAGACCGAAAGCGCCGATATCGTTATTGTTGACGACGGTTCACGGACACCGATCAGTGAATTGCTTGCGCCGCACGCCAGCGTCGTCCTGCTCCGGCTCGATCGCAACCAAGGCATCACGGCCGCGCTCAATCACGGCCTCGAATATATCGTCAAGAGCGGCTACGAATTTGTGGCGCGCATGGATTGCGGCGACATCTGCGTGCAGAACCGCATCGAAAAACAACAGGCTTATATGGACGCGCATCCCGGCATGGATCTGCTCGGGGCCTTCGCGGACATCGTGGACGAACATGGCAACCATCTGTTCTTCGAAGGAACGTCAGGCGGCAGGCCGGCGATCGGTCGCAAGCTGCGAGACAATGCGGCATTCAAGCATCCGACATTCTTTTTCCGAACGTCCAGCATCCGGAAGCTTGGCGGATACGCGACCGACTATCCGCACGCCGAGGATTACGAATTCATGCTGCGTGTTTACAAACAGGGGAACATCGACTGCCTCGACGATGTTCTCGTGATCTACGAGAAGAACTCGAGCAGCATCAGCAGCAAGAATCGCAGCGCGCAATTGCAGTCGCGGCTGCGCATTCAACTCAAGTATCTCAAGCCGGCGAGCATCTCCGCATATGTCGGAATAGCCCGCACGATCGTCACCCTGCTCGTGCCGGCACCGATATGGGCTCGCCTTTCACAGTCTTATTGGGATCGCACAAGCGAACGCGGGGTCGTGGCCAAAGCGCGACTGCTTCGATGACATCGATGGAGACGACGGCTCTTGGTGTGAGGAGGGAAGCGCAAGGCGTCCTGCCCAAGCGGCTCATCTGGCTTGCCGTCTTGCTGCTGCCAATCACCGGTCTCGCCGGCATCGGCGCGTTTGGCGAGCTGAAAGGATCGGCCACCGTTTATGTTCTCACGGTGACAATTCTGGTTACGGTCGCAACTCGGTTCGACAAAATTCAGATACCGCCACCGCTTTTCGTCTTTGCAATCAGCCTGCTGACCTGGCTCGCCGTGAGCGCCGCGCTCAATTTCGGAGAGATTTTGACCTCCGTTTATCACGGTCGGAGCGGGTTCAATAAATTCGCCACCTCATCCGTCGTTCTGATCTTCGGCATTGCGGGCGCGATCGTCTGTACGACGTTATTCCAGCGCGTGAGTGACGTCGAGAAGTTGTTCGTAAATCCGCTGATCGCCGCGATCGTCGCCTGTGCGATCTTCGCCGTGCCAGAGATTTTATCGTGGTTCTCATCGGCAGGCGAACTTCTCTATAAGATATCGACTGGATTATTTCATACGGCGCAGGACGAAAAGGGACGTGCCACCGGCCGCCTGATCAGCCTCGCCTTCGAGGCGCCCGACCTTTCCTATTTCTGCGGCTTTGCGTGTCCGTGGGCCTTGTTCGCCTATCGTCTCCGGGCCAAGAACCATTCGCTGCTCAACGCACCCGTCATGGCGGGCCTGCCTCTGCTGCTGGCCCTGATCATGCTGTTATTGAGCAACTCGCGGACCGGCCTGCTGATGCTCGGCGGACTGATCTTCGCCGAGTTGGTCTACTGGATTCTGATGCGCGGGATGCGGCTTGGCGCGCTGGCGCTGATCGCTGCCATACCCGTATTCGCGGCTGTCGTGCTTGTCCCTTTGCTTGCCTTGCACAATGTCGACGCCACGCTCGCCGCGGGCGATGTCTCGACAACGTCGCGATTGGCGCTGTTCAGCGCACAGCTATCGATTTTCGCCGGCAACCCGTTCTTTGGCGTTGGATTCGGACAATTCGGCTTTCACGCATATCCGGTTTTGCCATCGTGGGCCTGGGACAGCTACGAGGTGGTCAACTGGTTCGAAACGTTTGACGATCTGCCGCCGACCTTCAATGTCGCGGGGCGGCTGGGCGCTGAACTCGGAGCGCCCGGCCTCGTGATCTGGTACGGCTTTTGGGCGACGGCGATTTTCCGGATCGCGCGGGCGGCGGCCCGACTACCGCGGAATTCGTCATTGAATTTTCTCAATGTCGCGCTGCTCGGCAGCATTTTCAGCCTGATCCTCGGCGGAATGAGCAATGATCCGTTTCGTCGCCCGGAAACCTGGATACTGATTGCGATTGCATCGCTTTACGCGGGCAGGACCACGGAGAGGCCGGCGTGACAATCGGAAGTCAGATGGCAAGTGACGATGCGAGATATGCTCGCGATCATCACGACGTTTTGTCCCCGGTTCACGCCATCAACCTTAATTCCGAAGATCAAGGGCGTCCGTGCCCACAACGGATTATACTCGACAGGAATTTCGGATCTGCGTTGGACCCGCGCAAAATCAGAGGCCGGGCTTGATGTCCGCGAATTGCTACACGACAGATTTTCCGATGAGTGAGCGGCCGTCACTTCGGCATCTGGCGCCGCGCTCCTTTGACAAAGAATATCGTCAAGTGTCCCAAAGAACGGATACAACTCACATCGCAATTATCCTGCCAAGGCATCGGCTTTGGGAGTGGCATCGCCAGCTCGTCCTGCATCTCGAAAAGAGCCACGATGTCGATGTGTTCCTCGATGATGGCGCTCCACCGTATGCATTTGCTACCCGGCTTTGGCTGAAGGTCGAGCAGTCGGCATTTCCCGGTGGGGATCTGGCAAAGCCGATCGCGCCTGATGACGCGTGGCGTCCGGTCTCCGATCTGGAAGACGCCCCCGGCATGATCGTTTACAATCTGTCCGAGCGGCCTCAACCTTATTCCGGAGCGCTCGAGCTTCGATATGACGGCGTTCTCGACAGTTGCGCACTCATCGAGACTCTGCTGTCGCGAAGAACCCCGCGCTTTGCCATTCATTGCCCGGACAAGAACAGAATTCTCGCGGCATCGAGGCTGGCGATCGAAGACAAATTCCTGATCGGGCACGGGTTGCAAAATTCGTTTTCTCGTTGCGTGTCACTTGTCGATCGCGCGTTGTCGGCCGCCGACGGCCGGCTTGCCGACGAAGCGACCGTGACCGCGAAGCCGGAAAACACGACGCTGGCCGGATTCATCCTGCGCATGATTGCGCATAAGGCCTCGAACCTGATGATGAGGCCGTTTCGACGCCAGGAACATTGGCAAGTGGCGCTGCGCCTTGGCATGCGACCCTTCAATGTCATCCCGGATGACGGCGGTCGATTCTATGCCGACCCATTTCTCTATCGCGCGAATGGCCGGACATTTCTGTTTGTCGAAGAATACCCCTATGCCGATCGAAAGGGCATCATTTCGGCCGCCGAGGTCGTCGACGACCGGCTTGTGACCGCACCGGTAGCGGTGCTCAAGCGCCCCTATCATCTTTCATATCCGTTCGTCTTCGAACACGACGGAGCCTACTGGATGATTCCGGAAACGGGTGAGAACCACTCCATCGAGCTCTATCGCGCGACTGAATTTCCCTGGAAGTGGGAGCTGAGCGCGGTTCTGATGAAGGGCGCCGTATTCTCCGACGCGACCCTTCTCCGTCATGCCGGCCTCTGGTGGCTTTTCGTTACCGCCGACCGGTTCGGCACGTCGACGCAGGACGAACTGTCAATCTTCTACAGCGAAACGCTTGAAGGCGAGTGGAAGCCGCATAGCGCCAACCCGGTCAAGTCGGATAGCCGCTTTTCCCGGCCCGCCGGCCGGATCGTCCAGCAAGACGGCCGCATGTTTCGACCGGCACAGAACTGCGATCGAACCTACGGCGCCGGCATCGTATGGTTTGAAATCACCGAGTTGACGCCGACGCGCTTCAGCGAACGAAAGATCGTCGACTGGGATGGTCAGACCGAGCTCTCCATGGACGGGCTTCATAGCTTCGACCAGCTCGGCCCACTTCAGGTCATAGACTTCAAACGCCCGGTTTACCGCGGGGCGGCGCGGAAGAGCATCACAACGATAACGCCGCGTCATGGCGGAAACTTTGAACGTTCCTTTTCTGATTCATCACATTTCTTCCCCTCATTCGAATCCGATTGCTCATGAAAAACCATATTCGAGAACCGTCCGCGTTCACAGTCGCCGTCACGCCCCGGTTCGACTTCCTGTCGGAAGACTACGCAACCCTGTTTGCCGAATCGTCCGCGTCCGCATTTCAACACCCGATGTGGCTCGACGCCATTTATCGTCAACTCGTTCCGCAACTGAAGATCGATCCTCTGATCGTCACCGTTAGGGATGCGGTAGATGGCCGTCTCGTCATGGTGCTTCCACTGCTGCGTCGACGATATCGCGGACTGCGCACCATCGAGTTTGCTGACCTTGGCGTGTCCGACTATGTCGCGCCCATCGCCAGCGACGCCTCGATTGAAATCATCGCGACCGATCCCTTCGTCTGTCGACGCATCAGCGCCGTACTGAAGCCGTTCGACATGTTGCGGATTCGAAAGCTGCGCTCGCCCTCGAAGGCCGTGCAGCAATTGTTTGGCGCGACGGATTGCTCGGAGATGTCGATGGGCGCCTATGCCGGACCGCTCGCTTCCGATTACACGGCGTGGCGATCGAACAATCTGACGGCATCTTATCGCAAGGAACTGGACAAGAAGTCCCGGCAACTACATCGCAAGGGACAGGTGGAATTTCATTGCACGACCGATGCGGCGGCGATCGAAGCAACATTCGTAAAGATGCGCGAATATCGCCGGCAACGCTTCGACTCCGGGGACTTGCTACAGGATCAGATATATTTTGATTTTTATCTCGACATCGCAACCCGCGCGCACGCGACGCTGAGCCGCGTCTACAGCGTGGCGATGGACGGCGCGCCTATCGCGGGAGCCATGTGCCTCTCGCACAAGGGTTCGCTTCTGATCGTCCTCACCGGATTCGATCATGACAGCTACAAGAGCCAGTCGCTCGGCTCGCTGATCTTCGAGATGATCGCGAAACACAGCATAAGCGTGGGCGATCGCGAGCTCGATTTCACGATTGGCGATGAGCCGTATAAAACGCTGTTCGGCGCGCAGAAGTCGCCCCTTTATCAGATCGTTCGTTCCGGAAGTATTTCCGGCGCCATCGCTGGAGTTGCGGTACAGCGGGCGCCGTGGATTAAAGGTCTCGCGCAGCGGTTCGCGGGATAGGGTTCGAAATCGATCCCCTGACACCGATTCATGATCGAGAGGCGACAGCCTTACCGCTGCGTCAGCACCTGCGTTCCGCCATCCGCGGCGCCGTCTCCCGGGCACGCCGGATTCCCGCGAAGAAAAGACCCGATTTCTCGACCCTTTCCGCTGCACTGCAACGAGGCTCAGCGCAACACCGCTCTCCGCTTGCGGCAAATTTGCGCATCGGGTGTGCGCGGCCCAGCCGAAGGTCGAAGACCGCTAGCCGTGACTCAGTTGGCGGGGTTTGTTAAAGCCGACATGATGAGGAAGCTTCGTGCACCGCACGGCTTCCATTGTTTGATTCATCGGAACAAATTTGCTGGGAGGCATCACATGGCATCTGGAATCGGTAAATTGGGCGTTTGGTCGGCGGCGGTTGCGACATGCAGCCTTTTCGCCGCGGTTCCCGCGCTGGCGCAAGGCGTGAAGATCGGCATTCTGAACGACCAGTCCGGCGTCTACGCGGACTACGGCGGGAAGTCCTCGATCGAGGCAGCCCGGATGGCCATCGAGGATTTCGGCGGCGAAGTGCTCGGACAGAAGGTCGAGCTGGTCGCGGCCGATCACCAGAACAAGCCGGACCTCGCAGTCAGCATCGCACGTAAATGGTATGACACCGAAGGCGTCGACATGATCACCGAGCTGACGACCTCATCGGTCGCGCTCGCTGTTCAGGAAGTCACCAAGGAAAAGAAGAAGATCGATATCGTGGTCGGCGCGGCCTCCTCGGCCGTCACCGGCGCCAACTGCTCGCCTTACGGCTTCCACTGGGCCTTCGACACCCACGCGCTCGCGGTCGGTACCGGCGGCGCGATGGTGAAGGCCGGCGGCGATAGCTGGTTCTTCCTGACAGTGGACTACGCCTTCGGCCACGCGCTGGAGAAAGACACCAGCGACATCGTCAAGGCTTCGGGCGGCAAGGTGCTCGGCGCGGTGCGAACCCCGCTCAACACCTCCGACTACTCCTCCTTCCTGTTGCAGGCGCAAAGCTCGAAGGCGAAGGTCGTGGGGCTCGCCAATGCCGGCGCGGACACCATCAACTCCATCAAGCAGGCATCGGAGTTCGGCATCGTCGCTGGCGGTCAGAAGCTGGCGGCGCTGCTGCTGACGGCATCGGAAGTGCATGGCCTCGGCCTCAAGGCCGCGCAAGGCACGGTGCTGACCGAGAGCTTCTACTGGGACCTCAACGACAAGACCCGTGCTTTCGGCGAACGCTTCTACAAGCGCACCGGCCGGATGCCGAGCATGATCCAGGCCGGCACTTATTCGGCAACGTTGTCCTATCTGAAGGCGGTCAAGGCCGCCGGCACCAAGGACTCCGATGCTGTGGTGAAGAAACTGAAGGAACTTCCCGTCGACGACGCTTTCACCACGGGCGGCAAGGTACTCGCGAACGGCCGCATGGTCGCCGACCTCTACCTCTTCGAGGTGAAGAAGCCGGAGGAAAGCAAGCGCGACTGGGACTATTACAAACTGCTCGCCAAGGTTCCCGGCGACACCGCCTATCCGTCCGCGAAGGACAGCGGCTGCCCGCTGACGAAGTAAGCGGATGTCACCCGCAAGGGTGATGTGACGAACAGCAAGGGCGCGATCCTCACCGGATCGCGCCCTTTGCGTTTTATCAGTACCCCGTCATCTCCAGATAGCCGACGCCGTCGTGGCTGCCGTGAAAGATGATGGGACCTTCCCAATAGGGAAAACTGGTGCCCATCCAGCTTCGTGCATTGAGCGGCGCGCAATCGATGGCAAGCCCCCGCGCGGGAACGGCAACGCGCCATTGCGTCGGCACGCGCCGCTGCGCAACATCGGTGAACGCGAGCGGCGTTATCGCGATCGTATCCGACGGCAACGGAACCGACTGGCCGTCACGGCCGATCCAGTTACCAGCGAAATAGTGCCCGCCGTCCTTCTGCCGCAGCCGAAACAACATCACCTTGTCGCCGCCGTCGAGATGCAGCGAGAACCAGTCCCATCCGGTCTGGTCCGCCGCCAGCGGCTGGCTCGACCATTCGCGGTCGAGCCATGCCTGTCCCGACACCGCGATGGATTTGCCGTCAAGAATAATGTTGCCGCCCGCGGTGTAATAGGGCTGGCTGTAATAATACGACGCCTGACCGCGTTCGGACTTGCGGCTGTAGCCATGATCGCCCTGTAACACCAGCGGCCGTTCGGCATCGAGCCGCAACGTGTATTCGAAATCGGGGCCGTCCGCCTTCAATTGCAACGGCGCAAAAGTATCGCTCGACAGCGGCGGCACCATCGACATCCGCCATGCATCGATCCATGCCTCGAACGGCGCCACGCTGACGCCCGCTTGTCCGACGCCGCCGCGCGCAAACGTTTCAGCAAAACGATGCACCGTCGCGCTGGTAACCGCTGCATGGCCCATCCAGACCTGCTGATTGGCCCAGCCTTCGCGCTGTGGCCCCGGCGCCATCGCCTGCCGGAACAACGTCCACTGCGCACCATAAGCCGCGCCGCTCGCATCGCGCAGGTTGGCTGTGACATACCACCACTCGATGCGAAACTCCGGATGCGGGCCGAAATCCTCGGGAAACACAAATTTCCGTCCCGGCACCACCGGCGCGAAGCCCGCGGCTTCACCACCGAGGCCGGCGAAGCCCTGCGCCCATGCGCGCGCGCCGCCGAGGCCGAGCCACGCAAGGCCGGCGACAAAGCTGCGACGCGAGATATGGCGATCAGCGCTCATTGACAAAAATCTTGATCAATGTCGCGGGCTGCATCCGCGCAAGCTTGAGGATCGGCAGCAGCGTTGCGAGCAATGCCGCCACCATGGCAACGGCGAGCAATTCCAGCAACTGCATCGGGAACACCTGAAACGGCAAGCGCCAGCCGAATGCTTTCACGTTGACCACCGCGATCAGACACCAGGCCACCAGCAAGCCGAGCGGCAGCGCCAGCAGCGCGGTGACCAGCGCCACCGCCATGGTCTTCAGCAGTTCGATCACGGCAAGCCTCTCGCGCGTGATGCCGATGGCCCACAGCGGCGCCAGTTGCGGCAGCCGCGATCCGCTCAAGGTCAGGAGACTGGTGAGCAGCGCGATGCCGGCAACGCCGAGCGTAAAGGTGTTGAGCGCGGCGGTGACCGCGAAAGTGCGATTGAAGATGCGTTTCGATTCCGCTTTCACGGTCGCCTGATCCGCCAGTTGTCGCGCGTCGAGATGGAACGCCGCGCGCATCGCCGCAATCATGCCCACGATGTGTTCCGGCGCGACGCGCAAGCCGAAGCGCGTTTGCGGCGTATCCGGAAAATGCCGCAGCAGCGCGTCGATGTTGACGGCGAGTTGCCCCTTCGGATTGCCGTAGTCGGCATAGATGCCCGCCACTACGAGCGGCCAGTCGCCGCCCGGCGCGGCGATCCGCAAGCGATCCCCGACGTCGAGATGGAGCCGGCGCGACAGTTGTTCGCTGATGAACGCGGCATCGCCCGCATGCAGACGATCCCAGCCATTGGCGACAGAGCGCAACAGCGGCCAGCTCTCGCGATAAGTCGCATGATCGGCAAGCCCCATGATCTCGACCGGCGCGCCCTTGATCTGCACCTCGGTTCGCGCGCCGGGCAGCACGGCGGCGACATCAACGCGCGCGGCGAGCCAGCGCCGGATCTCGGCGGCCTGCGTTTCGTTCGCGGCACTGACATAGATATCGGCAGCCAGACGGCCATCGAGCCAACGCACGAAGGTCGCGCTGAAACTCTGCACCATGGTGCCGACGCCGACATTCACCGCCAGCGCCAGCAGCAGCGCCATCAGCGCCAGCGATAATCCCGGCAGTTGCTGGCGACTGTCGGCCCAGAACCACGCCGGCAACGCACTCCGTGCGCCTTTCCCGCCAAGTCGCAACACGCCGTCGAGCAGCACCGGCAGCGCCAGCGCGGCGGCCAGCAACAGCGCGGCGAGCACCGCGAAGCCCGCCAGCAACGAATCGCCGAGCATCAAAATGCCGATGGCCGCGATCAGCATCGCGAGCGCCAGTACGCCCTGACGCCACAGCCAGCGTCGTTGCGCCTGTTGCCACGCATAGGGTTGCGCGGCCGCGAGCAGCGGCAACCGCGCCATCCGCACGAGGCTTGCCGCGGCGGCCGCCAGCGCGCCGAGCACGCTCATCGCGATGCCCGCGAGCCACCATTGCGGTTGTAGCGACAGCGCGCCCGGCAATTGCGCGCCGTAAAGGCCGCGCAGGCTGGCGGCGACATCCGGCAGCAGCGCGGCGGCAATGAAATAACCGCCGATCAATCCGACCAGGCCGCCGAACAAGGCGAGCGTCACCAGTTCGATCACCACCACGACGTTCAGCAATCGCGCGGAGACGCCGCAGGCGCGCAACGTCCGCAGCGTCGGCAACCGTCGCTCGAAAGCGAGCCCGATAGCCGAATTGACGATGAACAATCCGACGAGGAACGACAGCAACCCGAACGCCGTGAGGTTGAGATGGAAACTGTCCGTCAGCCGCGCGAGGTCGGTCTCGCTGTCCGGCGCGACCCATTGCAGCGTCGTGCCCGCGGCCTGCTTCGGCAAATCGCGGGCGCTCCGCGTGGTCTTGCCGACCAGCAATCGCGAAATCTGTCCCGGCTCGCCCAGCACGCGCTGCGCCACGCCGATGTCGACGATCAGCGCGCCGGGCGCGAGTTGCGGCTGCGATTGCAACGGCGGCAGTTCGGCACCGTCATTGACACGCGGCGTCGCGCCCGCCGCGAGGCCGAGATCGCGCAGCGTCTCCGGCGCCACCAGCGTTCGTCCCGGCGGCGCGACGAAAGCGTGAAGATCGTTCCGCCCGATCGCGGAGCTTGAGGCCGTCTCCGCCGGCATGGTGACCGGCTCGATGCCGAGCAGCCGCACCGGGCGGCCGTTGACCTGCACGCGATCTTCGAGCACCGGCGACACCGGCCATCCCACGCGCCGCAATTCAACGAACGCCGCCTGCGAAAACATCGCGTGCGCGGGATCGATCAGCATCGCGGTGCGCGCGCCGCCGAACAGCGCGGCAGCGCGATCGTAGCTGATGCGCGCCTGCTGGTTGAGCGCCTGCACCCCGCTCCACAGCGCGGTGGCGGCGATCAGCCCCACCAACAAGGTCGCAAGCTGCATCGGATGCCGCCGCCAGTGGCTCAACAACACCGCGAGCACCCATGCGGCGCGCCTCATGCCAGCAGCCCGCCGCTGAGATGCAGCCGCCGGTCGAGCATCGCTGCTAACCGCGCCGAATGCGTCACCATCAACAGTCCGCAGCCGGAGCGCGCCACCAGATCGCGAATGAGGTGCACCACCTCGTCGGCGGTCGCCTCATCGAGATTTCCGGTCGGCTCGTCGGCGAGCAGCAGCGCCGGCTTCACCGCCAGCGCGCGGCCGATAGCGACGCGTTGCTGCTGGCCGCCGGACAATTGCTCAGGGTAACGCTTCAGCAGCGCATCAAGACCGAGTCGTGCGATCAACTCAGTGAGCCATGCCGGATCGTATTGTCCCGCGAGGTGTGCCTGAAACGCCAGATTGTCGGCGACGGACAGGCTCGGCACCAGATTGAACTGCTGGAAGATCAGGCCGAGCCGCGTGCGGCGCAGCGCAGCCCGCCCGGCATCCGGCAATCCCGTCACGCGCGCATTTTCCACCCACACATCGCCGCCGTCGGCCTCATCCAGACCGGCGATCAGATGCAGCAGCGTACTTTTGCCGCTGCCGGATTCGCCGGTGAGCGCCACGCTCTCGCCGCGCGCCACCGCAAGGCCGACGCCGCGCAGCACGTGAACGGTCTCCTGCGTCGAACGATAACTCTTGCTGAGATTGACAACTTTCAACATCGAACGGGCATCAGTTACTGTGCGGGTGAACAAGCATAATCGTGTTGCAATGCCAAATCACGATGGGCGCCATCGTTTCGTTGCAGATACGCAAACTACGCCGCGGCGTCCCGCGAAAATCGACGATTGCCACGAAGCCAAATCAGCGGGTAGCATCGTAAGCGGCCTCAATCGAGCCGGCAAAAGCCGGAGATGGCCGGGGGAAACGCGCATGACGGCACAACCAACTCCGAAAGGAGCGTGGGGCATCACGTTCCTGTTGTTCTTGTTCATGGTGGTCAACTTCGCCGACAAGATCGTGGTCGGCCTTGCCGCCGTTCCAATCATGACGGATTTGAAGCTCGACGCCGAACAGTTCGGCCTGCTCGGCTCGTCGTTCTTCTTCCTGTTCTCGATCTCGGCCATCGTCGTCGGCTTCATCGTCAATCGCGTCGCGACGCGCTGGGTACTGCTGGCGCTGGCGCTGATCTGGGCCTTGGCACAGTTTCCTATTGTCGGAACCGGCAGCTTCGTGACGCTGATGATCTGCCGCATCATTCTTGGCGCCGGCGAAGGCCCGGCATTTTCGGTCGCCGTCCACGCGATCTACAAATGGTTTCCCGACGAGAAGCGCACGCTGCCGACCGCGGTGCTGTCGCAAGGCTCGGCCTTCGGCGTCATTCTTGCCGTGCCGTCGCTGAATTGGCTGATCGTCAATTACTCGTGGCACCATGCGTTCGCCGCGCTCGGCATCGTCGGCCTGTTATGGTCGCTGGTGTGGCTCTGGCTCGGCAAGGAAGGGCCGCTGGTGCCGTCGGCCACCGAGGCCGCCCATGAGACCCGCTTCTCCTACGCGCACCTTCTCACCTCGCCGACCTTCATCGGCTGCTGCGTCGCAACGTTCGGTGCCTATTGGGCGCTATCGCTGGGCCTGACCTGGTTCACCGCCTTCATCGTGCAGGGTTTGGGATTCTCGCAGCATGCGGCGGGCCTGATCTCGGTGCTGCCGTGGGTGTTCGGCGCCTGCATCGTCATTCTTACGGGCTGGCTGTCGCAGCGGCTGGTGGCGCGCGGCATGTCAACGCGCGGCGCGCGCGGCGTGCTCGGCGCCTCGCCGCTGATCGTCGGCGGCCTGATCCTGCTGTCGATGCCCTATGCCGACAGCGCCGCGATGCGCATCGCGTTCCTGGTGGTCGGCTCCGGCCTGTGCGGCGCGATCTACGTGGTTTGCCCGCCGATGCTGGGTGAATTCACGCCGGTGTCGCAGCGCGGCGCGGTGATCGCGATCTACGGCGCGATCTACACCCTCGCCGGCATCATCGCGCCGGCGGTGATGGGCAGCATCATTCAACACGCAGGCGGCAACATCATGCAGGGCTATCTGCACGGCTTCGTCATCAACGGCATCGTCATGATTTCCGCCGGCGTGCTCGGCCTGCTGCTGCTCTGGCCCAACACCGAACGCGACCGGCTCCTGCGCCGCAACGGTCCCGCGCCGCAGTTCGCGCAGGGCTGATTTCAACGAGATTGACTGGCTCAGGATGAGCCGAGGTTGAATCAGCAGCAGCATCGTCATGGCCGGGCCCGTCCCGGCCATCCACGTCTTTGAACCCGCATTGCTTTTAAGACATGGATGCCCGGCACATAGCCGAGCGAAAGCGACGCCGTTCTTCGGACGGCTATGGCCGGGCACGACGGGTTACATCGTGCTCTCGCATCGCACAGACGATTCAGGACGGCAGGATTCCAACGGCCGGCTTCTTGCCGAGATCGGCACTGCGTTCGGGGATCAGCGCCAGCAGCACCGTCAGCCCCATGAAGATCGCGGACGCGCCGAACACCCAGTGCGGCATGTGCTGATCCATGATCCAGCCGAACAGCAGCGGCCCGGCGATACCGCTGAGATTAAACCCGGTGGAGACGATGCCGAAGGCACGGCCAGCCGCGCCGGGCGGCGCGGCGTTGCGCACCATCATGTCGCGCGATGGCGCGATCACGCCGCTCAGAAAGCCGGCGACGGTTAGTGCCGCCACCAGCAGCACCGGCGGCAACGTCGTCACCGCGATCATCAGCACGATGAGCGCATTGACGGCGAAGCAGACGGCGGCGACCTGGCCATGGCGCGCGGTGCGATCCGCCAGCCAGCCGCCGGCCAGAACTCCCGTGGCGCTGGCGCCGAGAAACGCCGTCAGCGCCAGATTGGCGCCGGACAGCGAACTGCCATAGCCACCCATCAACGCCACGACGCCGAACGAACCGATGCCGGAGTTCGACAGGCCGAGCAGCAGGAAGAACGCCGTCAGCAGCAGAATAGCCGGCGTCATCATCGACACTTTTGGCGTGGCCATGCCGGATGTCGAACCAGCAGCGCCCGCGTCCGGAATCCGCATGGCGGCAAGCAGCAGCGCCACCAGCGGCCCCACCGCGCCAATCACCAGCAGCGCGCCACGCCCGCCGAACGCCAGCAGCAATCCGGCGACAATGGCCGGCGCCACCGCGCCGCCGAGAAAACCGGCAAAAGTATGGATCGAGAACGCCCGCCCCATCCGCGTATCGTCCATATGCGCGGCGAGAATCGCATAGTCCGCCGGATGATAAACGCTGTTGGCAAGCCCGAGCACCGCCGCCGCGACGATCAGATTGACGTAACTCAGATGGAACGCGAGCAAGATAAAAGCGAGCCCGCCCACGGCCAAGCCAACGAGCAGGATGAGCCGCGCGCCGACCCTGTCCACCAGATAGCCGATCGGCGCCTGCGTCAGCCCCGACACCACCGCGAAGACGGTGATCGCGAAGCCGAGTTCGACGAATCCGACGCCAAGCTGCTCCCTCAGGAAAGGAAACAGCATCGGCAACACCAGGATATAGAGATGGCTGACCCAATGCGCGATGGAGATCCCCGTCAACGTGCGCAGCGTCGCATCCGGCTCCCGCGGGGGATTGGCAACTCCATCGACCATGCCGTGACCGGCTCCTTTTGACCGGCCCGGAAATTATCAGTTCCGACAACGATTTGTCGATGAGCGGCGGCGCATGACAGGTCACCCGTGGCGCGATGATCAGAGGCCGCGCTGCTCGTCGTCGCGATCAGGCTCCGGCGTGGCGATATCGCCGGCATCCTCTTCCTCATCGGGAGGCGGCGGCGGCCGCTTCGGCTTCACCGGTTTCTTCTCAGATCGACGCTTGTCGGGCTGACACTTCCCGCCGAACATCTCATGCTCCCTGATGCCGGAACAACGACCGGCCTGCCTTATATATAGCAAACCGACGCAAGGTTCAGAATACTCACGGATATCCGGCGGCCCGGGAACCCTCGCGCGAACCGCAGGCGGCACCCCACCGGGGCGGCAAAACCCTTTGTGCCTTTGCCGCGCACGGTATAAAAAGCCGGAAATCCGCAACGCCAACAGATTCGCCGACGCCAAGCGCGTACCGGCGGGCCGTTGCCCTCAGGACATGCCAATCAAGGCGATCTTGCTACAACACCGCACCTGTCGCGGCGGGCGCGATCGCTTCATGGGAGACGAGATGAAGAAGCCGAAGCTCGAACTCGACGAACCGCAGTCGCGCAAAGCCGTCGTGCGCGCCGACAAGGCACCGACCGAAGGCTATTCGCTGGTGGTGGACGGTCACTTCAAGTCGCATCACGACACCGTCGAGGCCGCGGAAGAAGCCGGGCTGGCGCTGAAGCATCGCTATCAGATGTTGCAGGTCCAGGTGTACGACGCCGCGACCAAGACGCGGTCGATGATACAATTGCCGACCGGCTAGTATAGGGATTGCGGCGCGCGCGTTATCACCGTCGCGCGCCGATCAAGCGACGATCAGGTGCGATAACCACCGCTACGCTGGCTGGCCAGCCAGGCGGACAGGTCCTGCCCCTTCTCGGCTTTCCCCGACGTTTTGCCGGTTGTCTTGCCTGTGGCTTTCGACCCGGTTTTGGCGCGCGGCTTGACCGCGGGCGTCGGCGACGCGGCTTCCTTCGCCAGCCGCAACGCCTTCAACCTCGCCATGTTGTCGCGCACCGCCTTGGCGGCCGCCTCGCGCTCCGCGTTCGCATCCATGGTCTGACCGGCTTTGCGCGGACGTTCCGCAGCGTCGTCGCGATCGTGTTGTGTCATCTGGGCACCGCGTGTTTCTCAATCTGGATATAGGTCGCAGGAACAACCCGGCTGGCGGGTGTTCGATTTCGCGGCAACGAATACCGCGAAATGTAGTGCAGACAAGCAACAAATTCTGACAATCGTGTCGCGCGCGCGAAGATGCCAGCGCTGTTCCAAGATCACGGTTGCGCGAGCAGCACCGCTGTGCTTTTTTGAAACTGTCATCGGTGCTTCCCTCAGGATTTTCCAAGGGAGGTGAAACGGGAATGCGGTGCGGGGATGTCTCTGTCGAGAGACCAATCCCCAATTCCGCGGCTGCCCCCGCAACTGTAAGCGGTCATCCGATCCACGATGCCACTGGGCCTCGCAAGCGAGCCCGGGAAGGCGGATCCGGATAACGACCGCGAGCCAGGAGACCGGCCGCTGACGAACTTGGACACGTTCGACGGGTGGGTCGACGAAAGGGGCTACAATGAATTACCGGAAATTCGCCGCCGGCACGGCGGCCTGTGTCGCGCTGTCTTCGATCTGCGGCAGCGCGAATGCACAATCGCGCCTCGAGCAGCTCCCCGATATCGTGGTGACGGCCGACCGCACACCGGAGCCGATCAGCTCGACCGGCAGCGCCATCAGCGTGATCAGCGGCGAGACGCTGGCAACCAGCAGCCCAACCTCCGTGATCGACGCGCTCCGTTCGGTACCGGGACTTGCGGTCACGCAGAGCGGCGGACCTGCCGGCGCGGCCGGCGTGATGCTGCGCGGCGCCAACGTCGGCCAGACGCTGGTGCTGATCGACGGCATCCGCGTCAATGATCCGACCGGAGTGGCGGCCGACTTCAACTTCGCCGTGCTCGCGCCCGGCATGATCGACCGGATCGAGGTTTTGCGCGGACCGCAGAGCGCGCTCTACGGCTCTGACGCCATGGGCGGCGTCATCAATATCATCACCAAGAAGGGCACCGGTCCGGCGCAGTTCAATGTCCGCACCGAGGCCGGCAGCTACGGCACCATCGCGACGACAGCATCGGTGGCGGGCACTCAGGGGCCGTGGTCCTATGCCGTGACCGGCACCGCCGCGCATACCGATGGCTTTTCCAGCTACGGCTACAGAGTCCCGGCCATCGAGGCCAAGTTCCCGCGCCTTGAGAACGATCCCGTGAATCGCGTCGGCGGCTCGGCGCGGATCGGATATGACGCCGGCGAAGGCATTCGTTTCGACGCCGGAATTTCGTCAACCTTCACACGCGCTGGCTACGACGCCGGTTTCGGCACATTTCCGGACACGCCCTCGGTCGCGACACAGCAGCTGCGACAGGTGTGGGCCAAAGCCACCTTCGATTCGCTCGGCGGCATGCTGACCCAATCCATCAGCACTTTCGCCACCCAGACGTTGCGCTCGTTCAACGATATCTCTTACGGCGCGACCCAACAGCCGATCGACACCTATCAGACCATCACCGACTATATCGGCAACAGTGTCGGCGCGGAGTATCAGGGCACGCTGCGCATGGGCAAGGCGGGCTCGCTCACTTACGGCGCGCGAACGCAACACGAAACGGCCGGCATCGCCTCGACGGATATCTCGCCGTTCCCGAGCCCGCGGCTGTCGAGCCTCCAGGCCACGCAGGATACCAACTCCGCTTTCGCGTTATGGAAGCTGCCGATCGGCGAGCGGCTCAACGTTTCGCTCGGCGGCCGCGTCGACGACGTGACCAGCGTGGCCACCTTCGCCACCTGGCGCGCCACGGCGGCCTACGACATCCGCGAAACCGGCACCAAGCTGCGCGCCAGCGCCGGCACCGGCGCCAAGGCGCCCTCGCTCTATCAGCTTTATGGCCCGTATGGCGGCAATTCCCTGCTGAAGCCCGAGGAAAGCACCGGCTATGACGCCGGCATCGACCAGAAGCTGTTCGACGGCCGGGTGACGTTGTCGCTCACCGGCTTCTACAACAAATTCCGCAACATGATCGATTACGTCTACGACCCGGGCAACGTCTTCAGCGGCAAATACATCAACGTCGCCCGCGCCGAAACCCAGGGCATCGAACTTGCCAGCGATATCGACATCATGCCGGGCAAACTGCGGCTGAAGACCGCCTACACCTATCTTGAGGCACACGATCTCGACACCGGACTGGTGCTGGCGCGGCGGCCGAACCATCTCGCACGCATCGCGCTCGCCATCACGCCAACCGATCGCTGGCTGATCGAGCCGCGCGTCCTGATGGTCTCCAAGCGCTTCAGCAGCACCAACGAAATGAATCCGCTCGCCGCCTATACCCGCGTCGATCTCTATACCGAATACAAGATCGACAATAACTGGAAGGTGTTCGCACGTGGTGAAAACATCTTCAACGAACGCTATCAGGAAGTGCTGAACTACGGCACCACCGGCCCGGCCGTGTACGGAGGCTTTAACGTGACATGGTGACGGAAAGCGCCGCAGCCAAACGACGGACCAGCACCATCATCGCCATGGTGCTGCTCGTCGTGCTGCTGGCGCTGATCTCGCTCGGCGTCGGGCCGGTGCGGATGTCGCCGCTGACAGTCCTCAAGACCCTGTTCGGTGGCGGCGGCAATGACGTCTATCGCGTGATCGTGCAGGAAATTCGTCTGCCGCGCACGATTCTCGCGGTTGCGATCGGCGCCATTCTCGGTCTCTCCGGCGCGGCGCTGCAAGGGCTGCTGCGCAATCCGCTCGCTTCGCCATCACTGTTCGGCGCGCCGCAAGCGGCAGCGTTCGGCGCGGTGCTGGTGATCGCGCTCGGCCTTGCCGACGTGCGCTCCTACGTGTTGCCCGGCGCGGCGATCATCATGGCCTTCTTGTCCGTGTTCGCGCTGCTGGTGGTGGCGGGACGCAACGCCGGCCTCCTGATTCTCATCCTCGCCGGCCTTGCGATTTCGAGTCTCGCCGGCTCCGCCACCGCGCTGGCGATGAATCTCTCCAGCAATCCGTTCGTAGCGCTGGAGATCGCATTCTGGCTGCTCGGTTCGCTCGAGGACCGCAGCTTCCGCCATGTCATGCTGGCGCTGCCGTTCATCACCATCGGGGCGATCATTCTGATGAGCCAGCGCAACGCGTTGCGCGCCCTGAGCCTCGGCGAGGAAACCGCGCAAAGCCTCGGCGTTCATGTCGGGTCGCTGCGGCTGATCGTGATTCTCGGCGTCGCGTTCGGCGTCGGTGGCGCTGTTGCGGTGACCGGCACCATCGGCTTCATCGGCCTGATCGCGCCGCATCTGATGCGGCCGCTGGTCGGCTACGATCCGGCGCGGCTCCTGGTGCCGAGCGCACTCGCAGGCGCGGCGCTGTTACTTGCGGCTGATATCGCCGTGCGCATCATTCCCTCCACCAGCGACATCAAGGTCGGCGTACTGACCTCGCTGATCGGCGTACCGTTCTTCCTCTACCTGATCATGCGCGAGCGTCGCGCATTGGGAGGCGGCGTCGGATGATGGATGCGTTCCTCACCGCGCACAAACTGAGCGTCACGCTCGCCGGACGCGAAGTGCTGCACGATATCTCGCTGGCCTTGCCGCGCCAGCATCTTGTCGCTCTCGTTGGACCGAACGGCGCCGGCAAGACCACGCTGCTGCGCGCGCTGGCCGGGCTGCTGCCCGCGCGTGGCGCGATCCATATCGGCGGCGACGCGCTGAGCGCGTTATCGCTCCGCGAGCGCGCCAAGCGCTTCGGCTATCTGCCGCAAGGCCACATGGTGCACTGGCCGTTGCCGGCGCGCGATATCGTCGCGCTGGGACGCTACCCGCACGGCGCCACCGATCCGGCGCGGCTGTCGCCCACCGATGAAGCCGCCGTCGAACGCGCGATGCTGGCGACGGACGTGACACAGTTCAGCACCCGCCCCGCCACCGAACTCTCCGGCGGCGAACGCAGCCGCGTCGCATTGGCGCGCGTGCTGGCGGTGGAAGCGCCGGTGATCCTCGCCGACGAGCCGACCGCCGCGCTCGATCCGCGCTTTCAGATCGAGGTGATGAAGAACCTGCGCGCCGCCGCCGACAGCGGCATTCTCGCCATCGTCGTCACCCACGATCTCGGCCTCGCCGCGCGCTATGCCGACGTGGTGATGGTGATGCAGGACGGCCGTCTGGTGGCGCAAGGCGCGCCGGCCGAGGCACTCTCCGACGATATCCTCGCCAATGTGTTTCGCGTCACCGCCTACCGAACCGGCCACGAACACCGCATGATCATCGTGCCGTGGGCCGGCGTGTGAACGCGATGAAACAGCGTCATTCTGAGGTGCGAGCGAAGCGAACCTCGAAGGATGCGCCGTCACCCTACGAGGCGCGCGAGGGCGCGCACCTCAGGGTGACGGTGTCCCACCTGCTTCCAACTGGCTTTCCGCCAATGCCCGCGCGAGGCGATCGAGCGCGGCATCGTCCGGCGGCAGGCCGAAGCGCAGCAAGTCATCCGCCCAATCAAAACGCCGGCACCAGATCTGCCGCCGCGCCAGCGCCGTATGATAGGCTGACGCATGTGGATGTCTGACCAGACGAAACAGTGTTGTGCCGCCGACGGGCGCGAACCCGGCGGCTTGCAACACGGTGTCGAGCCTCGCGGCCTGCACACGCAATTTGTCACGCGCCTCGTTCGCCCATCGATCATCCTCGAGCGCGATACAACCGACCGCGAGCGCGGGGCCGGAACAGATCCACGGCCCCATGGCCTCGCGGACCTGCGCGATCAGCCGCTGTGGACCGATGGCGAAGCCGAGCCGCAATCCGGCGAGACCATAGAACTTGCCGAACGAGCGCAGCACCACAACCGGCCGATCCTTGCACAACGCCACCGCGCTGATCGCGGGATCGAGATCGACAAATGCCTCATCGATCACCATCAGGCCGTCGCGCGCGGCGACGATATCGACAAGGCGCGCCAGCGCGGCGTGATCGACGACACGGCCATCGGGATTGTTCGGATTGACGATTACAACGTGACGGGCGGCCTGCGGAATCTCCGCAACCGCGTCGATGGCGATCACCTCATGCCCCGCCAATCGCCACGCGGCGGCGTGCTCGTTGTAGGTGGGCGAGACGATGGCGACGGCGCCGTGCGCCGCGATACGCGGCAACCACTGGATCAGAGCCTGCGTGCCGGGTGCGGCGACGATCCCGACATCATCCGGAACAGCGTAGGCACGACGCGCCGCGGCGAGCAGCGCGGCGTCATCAACGCGCGACGGCAAACGTTGCCAGACATCATGCGAGAGTGGCGGAAGCGGATAGGGATTCGGATTGATGCCGGTCGAGAGATCGAGCCACGCCTCCGGCGCGCCGCCGAATTGCGCCATCGCCTCGCCGAGATCGCCACCGTGTTTCATGCGCACCTCATGCCACGGCGCGGCGCGCTGCGCGAGGGTTTATCGCACGCCCTCGTCGGCATTGTCGCTGCAATGTCTGTCGTAGCCATCGCACCAGCGCGCGCGGCGGAATTGCCGCGTATCGCCTCGATCAATGCCTGCACCGATCAGTTGCTGCTGGCGCTGGCCGACCCCGAGCAGATCCTCGGCCTCGGTCCCTACGCGCGCGACACCACGCGCTCTTGGGGCGCCGCCGTCGCGCATCGCTACCCGCGCCTGTCGGGCGAAGCCGAAGACGTGCTGGTGCTGAAACCGGACGTGGTGGTGGCCGGCAGTTTCACCAAGCGCGCCACCCGCGAGTTGCTGAAGGAACACGGCCAGAACGTTGTCACTTTCGATGTTGCGCATTCGCTCGACGAGGTGAAAGCGCAGATCCGCAAGATGGGCGAGGTGACGCAGCATCCCGACCGCGCCGAGACCTACATCTCGCACATCGACACCGCCCTCGCACGCACGCGGCAATTCGTTGCGAAGAAGCATTATCGCGTGCTGTCGGTGTCGCGACGCGGCTGGGTATCGGGCAGCCGCAGCTTGATGAGTTCGCTGCTCGCGGAGATCGGGTTGACCAACGCCGCCGGCGAGCTTGGCCTCAAGTTCGGCGGCTTTGCCTCGCTGGAGGCCATCATCAAACTGCAACCGGATTTCATCGTCGTGTCGAACGACAGCGATTTCGCCGAGGACGAAGGCCGCGCCTTCCTGCTGCATCCGGCGCTTGAACATTTCTATCCGCCGTCGAAGCGCCTCATCGTGCCGGAGCGGCTGACCGTCTGCGGCGGCCCGATGGTGGCCGACGCACTGGACCGCATCGTCAGCGAGATCACCCGCGCCGAACGCGAGGCCGGCACGGCCGCGCCAACGTACTGACATGCTGTCGTGGAGCGACACGCTTGTCATCACGGTGGTCGCTCTGACTGCCGACGCCGTCATCGGCGATCCGGACTGGCTGTGGCGACGACTGGCGCATCCTGTGGCGATGATCGGCCGCGCTATCGCTGCGCTGGATCGCGCGCTCAATCGCGAAACGTGGTCGCCGGCACGACGCAAGCTTTTCGGAATCGCCACCATTCTGCTGCTAGTTATCGCATCACTTCTCCTTGGATACGCCATTGAAGCCATCATCCCGAGCGGCCTCGCCGGCGACATCGCGCTGGGCCTTCTGGCCTCGACATTGATCGCGCAGAAAAGCCTCTATCAGCACATCGCGCGGGTCCACGCGGCATTTGGCCCAGGCGGCCTCACCGCCGCGCGCGAGGCCGTGAGTCTGATCGTCGGCCGCGACCCCAACAGTCTGGACGAGAGCGGCGTCAGCCGCGCCGCCATCGAATCCTGCGCCGAGAATTTTTCCGACGGCGTGGTGGCGCCGACATTCTGGCTGGCATTGCTCGGCTTGCCGGGGCTGCTCGCTTACAAGGCGATCAACACCGCGGATTCGATGATCGGCCACCGCAGCGACAAGTATCGCGAGTTCGGCTGGGCCTCGGCGCGGCTCGACGACGTCGCCAACCTCGCGCCCGCGCGGATCGCAGGTCTGTTGCTGGCGCTCACCGCGCCGATCGCGCGCGGATCGATCGTATCCGCCCTGAAAACGATGTGGCGCGACGCGCGGAAACATCGCTCGCCCAATGCCGGCTGGCCCGAAAGCGCGATGGCAGGTGCGCTCGGCATCAAGCTCGCCGGCCCGCGCCGCTATGCCGAAGGAACGGTCGAGGACCCTTATCTCAACGCTGAAGGCCGCGATGCCACGCCCGCCGACATTTGCCACGCACTGCGGATGCTGGTGGTGGCGTGCCTTGTTGAATTCGTGATCTTCGCCTTTCTGACGTTAGGGCTCGTGGCGCTCTGACAATCTATCAACTCGTCATGGCCGGGCTTGTGCCGGCCATCCACGATTTGCCCGTTGAATGAATTTCCGTAAAGACGTGGATGTCCGGGATCATAGGCGAGCGAAGCGACGCCGTTCTTCGAACGGCTATAGGCGAGCGAAGCGACGCCGTTCTTCGAACGGCTATGGGCGAGCGAAACGACGCCGTCCTTCGAACGGCTATGGGCGAGCGAAGCGGCGCCGTCCTTCGAACGGCCATGCCCGGACATGACGGAGAGCGAATGCAGCAACACGACCCGGTTCTACGTTTCTAAATGCGCCCGCCCTCTCCGCCGCGCGATGGCCAATAGCGCATCGATATCGAGATACGCTTCGAGATGGTCGGCCAGTGCGTCCAGCGCGGTTTCAACCCGTGCTTCATAAGCCAGCGACGAGGCAACGCGAAAATTCTTCAGCCATGCCGCGCGAAAGGCGTCGCAGGAAAACAACCCATGCAGATAAGTCCCCTGCACGCGACCATCACGCGAAGTCGCACCATCATATCGCTCGCCGACTTGCAGCATCGGCCGCGCGTCATCCGGTCCGCTGCTGCGGCCGAGATGAATCTCGTAGCCCTCGACGGGCAGGCCGCTGGCACAGTGAACGCCTCGCGTCAGCGTGGTGGACTTGTCGCCCTGCATCACGGTGTCGATGTCGAGCAGGCCCAATCCCTCGACGCGCCCTGGCGCGCCGTCCAACCCATCGGGATCGGCGATGGATTTGCCCAGCATCTGATAGCCGCCGCAGAGACCCAGCACGTGCCCGCCACGCCGCACATGCGCGGCGATATCGATGTCCCAGCCCTGCGCGCGCAGGAAGGCGAGATCGCCCAGCGTCGATTTGCTGCCGGGCAGGATCACGACATTTGCTTCGGCGGGTATAGGCTCGCCCGGCCGCACGAAACGCAAGCTGACGCCGGACTCCATCGCCAGCGGATCGACATCGTCGAAATTCGCGATGCGCGCCAGCATCGGCACCGCGATCACGCAAGCCACGCCTTCACGCGCGGCATTGCTTTCGAGATCGAGCGCATCCTCGGCGGGCAACCACGCCGCCTGCGGCAGCCACGGCACCACACCGAACGACGGCCAGCCGGTCATCCGCGTCACAGCATCAAGGCCGGCATCGAACAGCTTCACCTCGCCGCGAAATTTGTTGATGAGAAAACCGTGAATCCGCGCGCGCTCCTCCGGCTCCAGCACCGCATGAGTGCCGACCAGACTGGCGATGACACCGCCGCGATCGATATCGCCCGCCAGCACCACCGGCACGTCGGCGGCGATGGCGAAACCCATGTTGGCGATATCGCCCTCGCGCAGGTTGATTTCCGCCGGACTGCCAGCGCCTTCCACCAGTACGATGTCCGCCTCGCGCGCGAGATGCGTAAAGCTTTCCAGCACCAGCGGCAGCAGATCCTTCTTCTTGTCGAGAAAATTTTTCGCGCGCAGCGTTCCCATGCGTTGACCACGTACGATCACCTGCGCGCCGGTATCGGTTTCCGGTTTCAGCAGCACGGGATTCATGTGCACGCTCGGCGGCAGCCGCGCCGCGCGCGCCTGCACCGCCTGCGCGCGGCCGATCTCGCCGCCGTCCACGGCGATCGCCGCGTTGTTCGACATGTTCTGCGGCTTGAACGGCGCGACACGGAAACCTCGCCGCACCAGCACACGCGCAAGGCCCGCCACCAGCGTCGACTTGCCGGCGTTGGAGCCGGTGGCCTGGATCATCAGCGCGGGCGTTGGAGTCAAAACTCAATCCCCTTCTGCGCCTTCACACCCTGACGGAACGGATGCTTCACCATGGTCATGTCGGTGACGAGGTCCGCCATTTCGATCAGGCTGTCATGCGCGTTGCGGCCCGTGATGACGACGTGTTTGTCGGCCGGTTTCTCCTCGCGCAGAAACGCCAGCACTTCATCCAGCGGCAGGTAATCGTAACGCAGCACGATGTTGAGTTCGTCGAGCAGCACCAGTTGATGGCGATCGTCGCGGATCAGCGCCTTGGCCTGCTCCCAGCCGGCGCGCGCGGCGGCGATATCGCGGGCGCGATCCTGCGTTTCCCAGGTGAAGCCCTCGCCCATGATGTGCAACGTCACCAGATCGGGAAATTGATTCAGCAGGCGTGCCTCGCCGGTGTCCCACTTCGCCGACTTGGTGAACTGCACGATGCCCACCGGCATGTCGTGGCCGATGTGACGGAACACCATGCCGAGCGCGGCGGAGGTCTTGCCCTTGCCGTTGCCGGTGTGGACGATCAAGAGACCTTTCTCGACGGTCTTGGTCTCCATCATGCGGTCGCGCGCGGCTTTCAGCTTGCGCATCTTGTCGTTGTGTTTGGCGTTCCGCGCGTCGTCGCCTGCTTGATCGGTCATGGTGTTCCCTCGATGGATTCGCGTTTCAGCCACAGCGGCAATCCGGCGGCGACGAACGCCACGTTCGGAACGACTGCGGCAATGGCCTGATTGAGCCGTCCCTGCGCGTCACGAAAATCGCGGCCGAGCGGCGTTTCCGGCACAAGGCCGAGACCGACCTCGTTAGACACCAGCAGCACGGGATGCCGCGTGTCGCGCAGCCAATCGGCCACCGCCTTGGTTTCGGCTTCGACATCGCGCGACGCGTGCATCAGGTTCGACAACCACAACGTCAGGCAATCGACCAGCACGACGACGCCCTCACACGCCTCGCGCGATAACGTATCGACCAGCGCCAGCGGCTCCTCCACCGTGCGCCAGCCGTCGCCGCGCTGCGCGCGATGATGTGCGATGCGCGTGCGCATCTCGTCGTCGCCTCCGGTCGCGGTGGCGAGATAGACACGGATGAGGTTGCTCTGCTGCGCGATGCGTTCAGCGAAACGCGATTTGCCCGAGCGGGCACCGCCCAGCACCAGCGTTGGTCGTAGCGCAAACGAAAGTGGATCGTGCGGCATCAACGGCCCGGATCAAACGCGAGCTTTGCCGGGTCGTGCCACAGGCGTAAGGCGGCACGCGCTCGCCGGATGCACCCCGCCCCGACGCCGTCAAAACACAATGGTGATGGCAGGTCTCCTGGCTTGCGAGTCACCGCCCCGTCGCCGCCTTCCCGGATTGCTCCAGTGGCCTCGGCGCAAGGCTCCTCTCAACGGAGGCTCGTCGCTGACAGTTGCGGGGGCAGCGCCGGCATTGGTATTTCTCCGCACCGGCTTCCCTTTTCACCTTCCATATGGAAGGACCATCGCCGAAGACGCTAGCCTTGGGCGACAACGCGGTCAACCGCGCCGCGCCCGATGAGGACATCGACATGACCGACGCCAATGCCGCGCAGTGGCTGCCCCCCCACATCGCACCGCTCGACCGTGTGCACGAGGCGACGTTGCGCGGGCGGATCGATGGTAAAGCCAAGCCGCCCGGCTCGCTCGGTCGCATCGAGGAACTGGCCTTGCAAATCGGCCTGATCGCGCATCCGGCGGCGCCCCGCGCGAACAACGCCGTGCTGCTCGTATTCGCCGGCGATCACGGCATGACCGCCTCCGGTGTGTCGCAATATCCATCGGACGTCACCGCCGCGATGGTGAAAACCTTTCTCGCCGGCCGCGCCAGCGCCAACGCATTCGCCGCTGCAACCGGCGCGCGGCTGCGGGTGATCGATGCCGGCGTGGCCGCCGACCTGCCCCCGCATCCCGACCTGATCGATGCCAGGATCGCGCGCGGTACCGCCGATGCCGCACATGCGCCCGCGATGACACGCGAGCAAGCGATCACGGCGCTGACGCGCGGTCGCGAAATCGCCATGCAGGAAATCCGCGATGGCGCCGATGTCATCGCCATCGGCGAGATGGGCATCGGCAACACCGCCTCCGCGGCGCTGATCGCGCATCGCCTCGCGCCCGCGCCGCTGGATGATTGCATCGGCGTTGGCGCCGGGCAAAGCGACGAAGGACTGGCGCGCAAACGCGCGGTGCTGATGCGGGCGGCCGCGCGCAGCGATGTCGTTGCCCCGCTCGATGTGCTTACCGAATTCGGCGGCTTTGAAATCGCGATGATGGCGGGTACGGTGATCGGGGCTGCCGCATCGCACCGCTCGGTGATCGTCGACGGTTTCATTTCCAGCGCCGCCGCGCTGGTGGCGGTGCGGCTGTGCCCGGCGGCGCGCGACACGTGCGTGTTCGCGCATCGTTCGGCGGAACGCGGCCATGGCCTCGTGCTCGATGCGATGCAGGCGACACCGCTGCTCGATCTCGGATTGCGGCTTGGCGAGGGCACCGGCGCGCTGCTGGCGCTGCCGCTGCTGCGCGCCGCCGCGCGGCTTATCACCGACGTTGCGAGCCTCGACGAGGTGTTGAGCGGAGCGATCTGAATGAGCGAGATGGAGCACTTCCGCAACGCCACGCGTTTCATGACCATCCTGCCAGTACGCTCGGCGGCTGGTGAGATCGCGCCGGACTGGCTAACGCGCTGCCTGAAGTATTCGCCGCTGGTCGGCATCGGCATCGGCATCGTTTCGGGACTCGTGCTGCTGATCGCGACGGAGTTGTGGAACGAGACCATCGCCGCGATGCTGGCGGTCGCGACCAGCATCGCGCTGACCGGGGCGCTGCACGAAGACGGCTTCGCCGACGCCTTCGATGGCTTCGGCGGCGGTTTCACGGTGGAGAAGCGTCTCGCCATCATGAAAGACAGCCGCATCGGCACCTACGGCGCGCTGGCGCTCGGCCTCAATGTCGCGCTGCGGATCGCGGCGCTGGCGGCATTGACGCCATGGCAGGGCGTTGCCGCGCTGATTGCCGCACATGCGGCGGCGCGCGCGGCGCCGGCCTGGGTGATGACGCGCCTCTCCTACACGGGCGACGTCAGCGCGATGAAAGTCGCTTATGCCGAATCGCGGCCGCGCACCGACGAATTGCAGCTCGGCCTGATCTTCGTCCTGCTGGCCATCCTGCCGCTGACCTTGATCTCGGCGCCGGCGGTGGCGTTCGGCGCATTGCTCGGCGCGTCGCTGGCGGCCCTGTTGGCACTGTGGGCGCGACGATTGATCGGCGGCTACACCGGCGACGTGCTCGGCGCGATCGAACAGGCCTTCGAGATCGGCTTCCTGCTCGGCGTCGCGGCGTTGCTGGGATAGAGGAACTGTTCTTCGTCATGGCCGGATTTATTCCGGCCATCCACGTCCTTCTAACTGAGACCATGAAGAAGACGTGGATGCCCGGGACAAGCCCGGGCATGACGAGGGATGGCTCGGTACATCGCGATAACTTAGCAATCCAGTCCCAACCGATACGGCATCCCCTCGAACGCCTCGGCACCGCGGCCGATGCGCGCGATGGCGTCGACCATCGCACCCTTGCGCCCCAACAGATCGTCGGCCAGCGCCACCATCAATCGATTCGGCGTGACGAACGGCGCGCACATGCGTAACGCACTCGCAAATTCACCTTCACGTCCGGGATGACGATCGCACGCGAGAATATAGGCCGCCGCGCTGGAACGGCTGATGCCGGCCCAGCAATGGATCAATAGCGGCGTTTCGCGCGCGCGAACGCGGCCGAAATCCAGCATCGCCGCGATCATCTCGCCGCTCGGCAAGATGAGTCCTTCGCGCGGCTCGATAATGTCGTGAAACACCAGATGCAACCGCCGCCGTGGCGTGAGCGCGGAGAGAGCCTCGGCGTCGGTATCGGGCGAGAGCAGCGTCAGCAGATCATAGGAGGGCAGTTGCCGCGCGACGTCCTGCACCGCGCTCAATGGCGCAACGTGGATCGCGCCGTCGCTTAAGGGCGAAGCAGCAGCCTCAGCCGGCAATCACCGGCCCTCCGGCCTTCTTCCACGCGTCGATGCCGCCTTCGAGATGCATCGCATCGGCAATACCGGCCTCCTTCGCGGCCTTCACCGCCATCGCCGAGCGTTCGCCGAAGGCACAAAAGAACACGATGCGGCGATGGCTCGCGGCCGCGACCTCGCGCAACATGCCGCCGGCTTTCAGGCTGTCGCCAATCGACGGATAGGGCGTGTGCAACGCGCCCGCGAGCGTGCCGTGCTTGGCGCGCTCGGTCTGCTCGCGCAGATCGACCAGCAGAATATCCGGCCGACCGAGTTGATGGATCGCATCGCGTGGCCGCAGCGCGCAGCCTTGCTCGGCCAGCGCGTGCTGATGCAGGCCGATCTTCATGTTGGCGGGAATCACCACGTCCATCAGCTTCGGATTAGGCAGATTGAGATTGCCCATCAGCTCGATGTATTCGTCCACCGATGCGACCTGCAGGCGCGGGTTGTAGCGCCGCTCCTCGCCGATGGTGGAGACGGTGTCGCCTTTGTAGTCGTGTGCCGGAAACACCATGGTCTCCTCGGGCAGCTTCAGCAGGCGGTTGAAGATCGAATCGTACTGCGCCCGCGCGCTGCCGTTCTGGAAATCGGTGCGGCCGGTGCCGCGAATGAGCAGCGTATCGCCGGTGAAGACGCGATCCGCCATGCGGTAGCTGTAGGAATCGTCGGTGTGGCCCGGCGTGTACATCACGTCGAGCGCCATGCCCTCGATGGTGATCTTGTCGCCGTCGCCGACGCGCATCGCCACCACGTCGGCCTTGCTCTGCTCGCCCATGATGGTGACGCACTGGGTGCGGTCGCGCAGTTCGCCGAGCCCGGTGACGTGATCGGCGTGCAGATGGGTGTCGACCGCCTTCACCAGCTTGAGATCGAGTTCGCGCAAAAGCTGGCAATAGCGATCGACCTTCTCCAGCACCGGATCGATCAACAACGCCTCGCCACCGGCGCGGCTCGCCAGCAGATAGCTGTAGGTTCCCGATACGCTGTCGAACAGTTGACGGAAAATCATGATCGCCTCGACGCTCTTTCGTGGAACAATATAGCCCGATAGATAGGCACGGGAAAATACTATTCCATGGAGCGGCGTGCATCCGCCGCAGCAAAATCTCAGAAGTCGAGGCTGTCGCGGATGGCGTCGAGCCCGGCCTTGGCACAGGTCTCGTCCTTGTCGCCGCCCGGTGCGCCGGAGACGCCGATGCCGCCAAGCAGCGTGCCGCCGGATTCGATGACGAGCCCACCGCCGAGCATCGCGACATTGGGCAGCCGCGCCAGACCGGAATCGAGCCCGCCGTCCCGAATCGATTTCGCGAGATCGGCGGTGGACGCGCGGAAACTCAGCGCGGTGTAGGCCTTGCGCGTCGCGGTGTCGTTGGCGGGAAGCCCCGCATAGCGATCGCGCAACAGCACCTGCGGCAGGCCGAAGCGATCCACCACCGCGACCGAAATCTGATAGCCATTGTCGCGGCAGGTCTTCATCGCCGCCTGCGCGGCCTGCAACGCCACTTCCGGCGTCAACGACTTGTAGGTCACCATCGCTGCGTCATCGGCGCGCGCGAAGGTCGAAAGGAAAGCCGCCGAGGCGAAGATCGCAAGCAACAAAGCGAGACGTCGTCCCTGCGCAGGCAGGGACCCATAACCCCTGACGTTGGTTGTCATAACGTAACCTCGCATTCGTTAAAGGGCCGAAGCGCTGCGGCGTATGGATCCCTGCCTGCGCAGGGACGACGCGACCTCATCGGTTCATTGCATCATGGCCGCAGATAGCTCCAGCCCTGTTCCTGCAATTCCATCAGCCGCACCACGCCGGACGGCACGGATGTCGCTTCCGACATGATCGGAATGGGGTGGCCTTCCTTCTTCTCCATGCCCTTGCGGGTGTTCTCGCAGGCGGAGAACTGGATCTTGCCGGGGAAGGCGAGATCCTTGATGTGCCTGATGCGATCCTTCACCGGCGAGGTGTCGTCGCGCAGCATGTTGAGACCGGGCCCATAAGTGACGATCTCGACATCGGCGCTCTCGCCCTTGCCGCGATAGTATTCGATGACGTTGGTGGCGTTGTTGAGCGCCAGATTCATCACCGCCGGATCGTTCTGGTCGACATGGATAGCGAGGCGATGCGGTTTGCCCTCGGCGGCAAAACCCGGCGATGACAGCGACAGCATCGCGACGACGGCCAGCACCGCCGCATGAAAGAGACTCCGCATCTTCAACCTCCGCGCTCAAGGCGACCACAAGCCGCCTCTTTCGTGAAACTAAGGCCGCACCAGCGTAAAGCCGTTCTCGACCAATGACAGGATCTGGCCGACGCCGACCTGTACCGGGATAGCGCCGGGAATGATGTCCGGCCGCTTGCCGGTCTCGCGCTCGATGGTGTCGAGTGTGTTGACGCAGACATCGAACGTCACGCCTTGCGAAATCAGGCTTTCCACCCGTGTCCGGTTGGCGTTCCCGGTGCGCAGCACGTCGATGCCGGGGCCGAACGCCACCACCTCGACGGCGATGGCGTCGGGGCCATAGGCCTTGATCAGGTTGTTGGCGACGCTGATGACGAGGCTTTCCTTCTTCGCGTCCGAATCCGACAATTGCAGCACGATGCGATGTTCGGCGAACGGCTTGTCTGGCAGCGGCTTCGGCTCGGCCGCCGCGGCGGCGACGTGAAGCGTTGCGGCCGCGACCATCGCGCCCAGCACGCCTCCGACATGACGCCGCGTCATCATCCGCATCGCCTCATCCCTGTCCGATGATGCCGGGATTGTTCTCGACACCACGCAGGCTCACCGCGTCAGCCGGCGCCGATAGCTTGCCTTCGCGCAGATGTTTCGCGAACACGTCCCACACCGGCTCGCCCTTCTGTTCGTTGACCGAGGCCCAGCCCGCGACCTTGTAGGTCTTGCTCGCCGCAAGCGCGTGCCCGTTCGCGAGTTTCAAATCCGAAATGCGGTTGCCGACGCTCTCGTTCGGCGCGCAAGTGTAGGACAGGCCGCCGACGCGCACCATGTCGCCGCCCTGCTGGTAATAAGGGTCCGCGTTGAACAGATTGTCGCAGACGTCTTCCAGCACGCTTTTGATCTGCTCGCCGGTCATCGGCTGCGCGTAGACCTCGGAATAGGTGGTGGCGGTTTCCGCCAGCACATCTTCCATCGTCATCGGCTGTCCCGGCAGCACGCTGGTGCCCCAGCGAAAACCCGGCGAAAGCGCAATCTCGGCATCGAGCTGATGGCGAAGCGCGTCGCACAACAGGCTGTCCATGGTGCCGTTGAAATTACCGCGCCGATACAACAAATGCGGCGCGGTGGCGATCTTGGCCGCGAACGTCGCGGCATGCGGCGCGCGCAGCCGATCGATCAGCGCCAGCATCTCGGCGTCCGGTTTCAGCAGTTCGGAGAACACCGGCAGCAGGCGATAGCGCACGTCGCGCACCCTGCCCTTGCCGAGATCGAGATCGAGCACGCCGAGGAATTTGCCGTTGGAGCCGGCGTTGGTGACGAGCGTGACGCCGCCGGCATTCTTCACCGGGATTGGCTGCGGCACGGCGTCGTGGGTATGGCCGCCGAGAATCACATCGATGCCGCTGACCTTGCTGGCGAGTTTCAGATCGACGTCCATGCCGTTGTGTGACAACAGCACGATGGCGTCGATCTTCTCGTCGGCGCGCAACGCCTGCACCAGTTTTTGCAACTCGTCGTCGCGAATGCCGAAGGTCCAATCCGGCGTGAAGCGTTTTGGATGCGCGATCGGCACGTAGGGAAACGCCTGGCCGATCACCGCGACGCGATGGCCGCCGAGTTGCTTGACGACGTAAGGTTTGAACACGCGGCCCGACGCCGCATCGAACGCGGGCGCGTCGTTGAACGCGGCCTCCTCGGTGAGGAACACGTTCTGCGCGATGAACTCGCCCTTGAATTTCGCGAGATTGGCGCGCAGCACTTTTTCGCCGTAGGTGAATTCCCAGTGGCCGGTCATCGCCTCGATGCCGAGCAGATTGGCGGCCTCCACCATGTCGGCGCCCTGCATCGCATTGGCGAGGCCGGAGCCCTGCCACAGGTCGCCGCCGTCGAGCAGCATCGCACGGCCGTCGCCGGCTTCATTGCGCAGCCGATCGATCAGCGTCTTGAGATGCGCGAAGCCGCCGAGCTTGCCGAACCGCGCCGCCGCTTTCTCAAAATCGAGGCAGGTGAAGGCGTAGGCATTGGCGCTTCCCGCAGCCACCTGAAAGCGTTCGAGGAACGCATTGCCCACCAGATGCGGCGGCTGGCCCAACATGGACCCAATGCCGAGATTGACGCTGGGCTCGCGGAACAGCACCGGTTGCAACTGCGCATGAGTGTCGGTCATGTGCAGGATGCGCGCATTGCCGAAGCCCGGCAGATCATACACGCTGGTATCGCTGGCGGCATTCGCGGCCCACGCGCGGCGCGGCAGGGCACCGGCCAACGCGGCGCCCGCGGTCCATCCCAGAAAGTCGCGGCGGCGAAGAGTCATGCGATGAACCCGAACATTTGCGGCAGCCTCACGTCAGACCCGAGAGAGTCGTTACTCTGAGTGTATGGGCGAAAAGCCGTTTGTTTGACAAACGTAGAACCCAGAATTCGTCGTCCCCGCGCAGGTGGGGACCCAGAACCCCTGGCCGTCGCGATCTAAGCGATCGTCCAACCAAGATCATGATCGCCATCCGCATCATGAGCGACACGGCGTATGAGTCCCCGCCTACGCGGGGACGACGCCGAGTTTGTTGAGGCGCTTCGTTCGCAATGAAACCTCCCCACCCAACTCGCCCGCTCAGCGAATCTCCATCAGCTTCCAGTTTTCCTTCTGCTCGTTGGTCTGGAAGATCGCGGCTTTCGACAGTTGTTCGGACATCTTCGCTTCCGCCGTCGCCTTGTCGAAGTCGCCCGCTTCTGCGGCCTTCTTGGCGGCGGCGAGCGCGGAGACCGCGGTGGTCCACTGGTTGCGCAGCTTGTTGGCTTCGACGTTGGCGGATTCCGCCGCCGCGTAGGCGGCCTTGTAGTCGGCTTCGGTGCTGGCCGCGTGCGCGGGGACAACAAAGCTCCCCAGCAACAGCGTGACAGCGAGTGCGGAGATCGATCGGCGCATCAAAACCTCCACCTTCACGGCCGCGCACCGGGGCCGGAGATCGGCAACCCGTTGCTGACATAGGACAGATAATATTCGAGATCGCGATATTCCTCGTCCTGCGGCTTCAGCGGCACGCCGCGCACCTGGCTGTTGCACGAGGTGAAGCGGCGGCTGGTGGTGCCCATGCCGGACCATTCGGACCGATAGATCGGCATCGCATTGAGAATACCGAGTGCCGGCGCCAGCACCTCGGCGCGAATCCGCTCGCCGGGGCTTTGCACATGGCAGGTGGCGCAGGAGAAATTCAACTGACCGCGCCGCGTGTAGAAATAGCGCTTGCCGTTTTCATACGCCGCGAGCGCGCGCGGATCGTCGGGAATCTTCACGTCGAACACTTTGCCGCGCGACGTGTACGCCATGTAGGCGGTCACGCCGGCCATCTCGTCCTTGACGTAGGAATACGGCTGTTCGCCGTTGGCCTCGAGGCACTGGTTCACCGCCAGTTCGAGCGTGATCACCTTGCCCTGCTTGGTGTCGAAGTAAGGATAATCCTGACGGACGCCGACGCCCTTGTTGGGGAAGCAGTCGGCCAGCGTCTTGCCGTTCTTGAACGGCTTCGCCATCAGTTCCTTGCCGAGATCGAGCGCGAATTCGTAAGGCGGAAACTCCTCCTTCTCCTTCCACTGCTTGTAGAGCCCCTCGTCCATCGAATAGGGACCGTTGACGAAATCCTCGAACTTCACCTTCGGAAATTTGTCCTTGAAGAACTTCTGGAAGGCCTTGAGGTCGGCGGGAGGATTCGGCGTATCGGCGGCCATCACGACCGGCGGCGCGCCCAACAACGCCACCGCGACCGCCAGCCCGGCCATCGCCATCCCTGCAAGTCGTCGCATCGTCATCCTCCGCCTTTCCCCGCCGCTTTTGAATCGCTATTGGATTTTAGCGGTGAGCGTATCGCTGGCGCCCTTGTTGTCGGTCCAACTGACTTTGAGATCGTCGCCCTTCTTGCCGCCCTTGAAGGCGAACTTCAGATACGGGTCCTTCGACACCGCCGGACCCCAGTCGGCGATGAACACCGGCTTGCCGTCATACTCGATGACGACCTGCTGGATGTAGTGCGGCGGAATCAACTGCCCCTTGGCATCCTTGACGAAGCCGGAATCCATCGGATGCTGAATCAGCGCCTGCACTTCCGTGCTGTCGCCGCTTGCGGTGGCGCGAACGCGAATGGTCGATGCCATGATGCTCTTCCCTGTTCCTGATCTCAGCCGCCGCAGCCGCCGACGGTGACCTTCACTTCCTTGGTGGCGCTGTAGAGCTTGCCGCCAGCTTCCACCAAGGCGATGACGTTGCTGGTCTTCGCCATCTTGAGGCGGCTCGATACGGTCGGCGCCGTACCAGGCAGGATGCGATAGGCGGCGGCCAGCGTATTCGGATTTTCCGTCACCAGAATCGCGATGGAGGTGACATCGGGCAGCGACGAGGATACCGCGATCGGCACCACCGCGCCGTTCTCGGCGATCTCCGGCGCGTCGAGCTTCACTTTGTCAGACTTCTCCGCGGTCTTGCCGTAGAGCGACTTGATGGCATCGGCCTCGCTCTTCTGCTTGAAAGCGTCTTCCGGATACTTGTCGTTGGCGGCGGCCAACGCCTCGCTCATGCCGAAGCGAACGCCGGTGAATCCGACCACCGCGACCGCGGCGATTCCTTGCAGCACCGAGCGCCGGCTCACCGTGGCGTCGTTCCAGATCGAACTGCTCATCTCAATCTCCATGTTGCGGCCCCACGCATTGCCGGGGGCCGTCACAACGTCTGTAGAAAATCCACCACCACGCTGATTTCCTGTTCGGTCAGGATGTGGTTGCGGCCGAACGGCGGCATCACGGTGGTCGGGTTGCGCTTGGTTTCGTCGCTGACGATCGCCACCAGTTCCTTGCGATCGGGATACTTCGATTTGATGTCGACCAGCGGCGGCCCGATGGTGCCGGCGAGATCGCCGCCCTTGATGTCGTGACAGGTCAGGCAATTGCCCTTGCTGCGATCAAAGGCGAGCTTCTGCCCTTCCGCGACGTTGGGCGCAACATTCGCCGATTGCGCCTGCGCGATCGCCGGCGCGCCAGCCAACCCCAGCAACACCAACAGCGCCGTCGTTCGGACCCGGCTTTGGCCGGCGAGGAAATTCATTCTCACGGAGCAAAATCCTGCATCGGTTTCATGCTATTGCGCGGTCACATCACAACAAACTTCGATCATAGATTCACTTCGGCTGCATATCGTCGAGCGAGCCGGTGGTGCGCGGCGTCAGATCCTTTCCTTCCGCCGTCGAGGACACGGTAACAGCGGCGGGATCGACACACGCGCTCATGCACGGCTTGGCGGCGGTATCCGGCCTCGGATCGGTCCAGATGAAATTATCGCGGTTCGGCATCCTGACCTTCGGCAGGCTGTCGCGATCGGCGACGAACTCATTCGGCACGACATTATTCAGGTTCAGGATATACGCCGTCAACGCATAAACGTCATCCGCCGAAAGTGTATGCGGCGTCGGCATCGGCATCGCGCGGTTAATGTAATCCCACAACGTCGGCGCGAACGGCCAGTAGCTGCCGACGGTCAGCTCCGGGCGATCGTCCTTGAGCGTGCCCTGTCCACCCGCGAGCTTGGGAAAGCGCCCCTCGCCCTCGCCGAAGGTGCCGTGGCAGGCGGCGCATTGCTCGGCGAACACCTTTTCGCCAGTGGTGACATCACCCTTGCCCGGCGGCAATCCGACGCCGTCCTCGCCGCGCGCGTCGATATCCCAGCCCGCGATCTGCTCGGCGGTCGGCACCGTGCCGTAGCCGAAATGGCCGGGCTCGGCGGCGGATGTTGCGGTGATGGAAAGCCCGAACAGGGCAAGCACAATGAGAGCTAATCGCGACCGTGAGACAAGGCGCTTGTTTCTCGTCATGGCCGGGCTTGTCCCGGCCATCCACGTCTGTCTGACCCGCAACTTCGAAAGGACGTGGATGCCCGGGACATAGGCGAGCGAAGCGACGCCGTTCTTCGAACGGCTATGCCCGGGCATGACGGCGTGGATGTGGATAGCGCGTCGCAAACTACTCATCTCACGAAAGCTGGACATCGAACACGCTCCCGTCCGCTTTCACCTGCCAGGTCTGAATCGCATTGTTGTGGTAGACCGAATTGGTGCCACGTTGCGCGCGTAGTTGCACGATGGTCGGCTGCACGTAACCGGTTTCGTCGATGACGCGCGATTCCAGCAGCGCCGGTTCGCCGTCCCAGCGCCACGGAATCGAGAAACGCGTCAGCGCCTTCGACAGAATCGGTTCGTGCAACTGCGCGGTCTGCCAGTTGACGCCGCCGTCCACCGAGACATCGACGCGCTTGACCTTGCCGTGGCCGGTCCATGCCAGCCCGCGGATTTCGTACAGGCCCGGCCCGTGCAGCGGCTTCTCCGGGCAGGGAAAGGTGATGACCGACTTGGCGTCGATCAGCCAGGTAAAGCCGCGCGAGGTGCCGTCCGGCATCAGGTCCGTGTACTTCGAGGTTTCCTCGCGCGAATACCACGGTTTGTCGCCGAGCTTGATGCGGCGCAGCCACTTGATGCTGACATTGCCTTCCCAGCCCGGCACCACGAGACGCAGCGGATAGCCCTGCTCCGGCCGCAGCGCCTCGCCGTTCTGCGCATAGACCACGAGGCAATCGTCGAGGCATTTGTCCAGCGGCAGGCTGCGGTTCATGTGAGCGCCGTCGGCGCCCTCGACCATCGCCCACTTCGCTTCTTTCTTGACGCCGACTTCCTCGAGCAACGTCGAGAGCTTCACGCCGGTCCATTCCGCGCAACTGACCATGCCGTGATTGAATTGCAGCGAGTTGAGCTGCGCCGCGCGCCATTCCATGCCGCCGTTGGCGGGGCACTCGATGAAATGGATGCGCGACACCGACGGGAAGCGAACGATGTCTTCCATCGTCAGCAACAACGGCCGCTCGACGAGGCCGTGGATCATCAGCTTGTGTTGCTTGGGATCGACGTCGGGACGCCCGGCGTGATAGCGCTCGAAGAACAGCCCGTTCGGCGTGATGATGCCGTTGAGGTGTTGCAGCGGCGAGAAGCTGATCGAGGACTCGGTGCCCGCGGTGAGCCACGGCACGTTGCGGCGAATGACGCCGGCCTCGAACTCCGCCGGATTGCCGTAAGGCCGGTCCACCACGCCGGCGCCGAGCGATTGCGACCACGGCGCATCCGCCGGCGGCGACGCACCTTCGCTTTGCGCCAGCGCCGCGTTGCGGCCGAGCGCAAGGGCGCCGGTGACGGCCGCGCCGAGGCCGAGCATCGCGCGACGGTTCACGCCGTCCTGCCGAGGAAGATCATTTGAATTGGGATCGCGCGCGTCATGTTCGCGCAATTTAGCGCCGCGCGAATTTGCGAGCTTGGACAGACCCGGCTTGCCGCGCCAGAAGGTGGGCCGCACGTTTCCTCGCTTTGCGGCGCACAGCCGCTTGTCCGTCGGCGGCTCCCGGCCGCCGTGTTGTTTGCATAAGGCGTATCGTCGCGGCTTAATTTAGTCAACGCTAAATTAGGCCGGACGTGGTAGGATGGAACCCGTCCCGCATCATGCTGGTTCCCGCTATGGCCCTTGCAAGACGCCCCGCGCGCAGGAAAGATCGCAGCGAGGCCGCCGCGATGAAGCAACTCGCGCGGCAGGCCGGCGACGCGGCGCAACTGCTGAAGCTCCTGGGCAACGAAAAGCGTTTACTGATTCTGTGCTTCCTTGCGGTGCGTCGCGAGATGACGGTGGGCGATATGCTTGAAGTGATCGATCTCAGTCCGTCGGCGCTGTCGCAGCATCTCGCGAGGCTGCGCGGCGATCGCCTCATCGCCTATCGTCGTACCTCGCAGACATTGCATTACCGCGTCGCCGATCCGCGCGCGCTGAAAGTGCTCAAGGTGCTGAAGCAAATTTATTGCGGAGACCTCACATGATCCGCCCTCTTGTCGCGCTGGCGATGATGCTCGGGTTGACGGGTTTTGCGCCAGCCGCCGACGCGCCCTACGCGCCGCTGACCAAGCCGCTGCATATCGAGCAGGTGCCGAACGCGCCGATCTGGTACAGCATCGGCAATCCCGGCATTCCCGGCAAGGACAACGAAGGCAACACCTCGAATGCCGGCTTCGTCGTCACCTCGGATGGCGTCGCGGTGTTCGACGCGCTCGGCACGCCGAGCCTCGGCTGGGCCTTGTTGCAGCAGATCAGGAAAGCCACCGACAAGCCGGTGCGCTACGTCATCGCCAGCCACTATCACGCCGATCACATCTACGGCTTGCAGGCTTTCAAGGATCACACGCCCGCGCTGATTATCGCGCAGGAGCAGGCCGGCGACTACAAGGTCAACGAGGAAACCGCCGACGAGCGCGCCGAGCAGCGGCTCGACCAGCGGCGCGGCGTGTTGTTTCCGTGGGTCGACGAAAACACCCGCGTGGTGCCGCCGGATATCACGTTCAAGGAGCGCATGACGATCACGCTCGGCGACCGCACCCTGACGTTGCTGTTCGCCGGCCCCGCGCATTCCTCCAGCGACATGATGATGATGGTGGAGCCGGACGGCGTGCTGTTCGCCGGCGACATCGTGCAGAACAGCCGCATCCCCTTCATGAACAGCGACGACGTCTCCACCACACACTGGCTCGCGGCGTTGAGCGAAGTCGAGAAGCTGCAACCGAAGTTCATCATCCCCGGTCACGGCAAAGCCTCGACCAAGGCGGCGGAAGCCATCGCCTTCACCCGCGACTACATTCAATACGTCCGCGCGGCGATGGCCAAGGCGGTGCAGGACTGGACCGATTTCGACGCGGCCTACGCGCAGACCGACTGGTCGAAATACAAGGACATGCCGGCCTTCGCCAGCAACAACCGCGGCAACGCCTACCGCATTTATCTCGAACTGGAGCAATCGCAGTTCAAGGACGAGAAGAAATGAGACGGAGCTGACCATGGCCGAATACGTCGTCGAGTTCGGCAAGGACGGTCGCCGCGTCGAACCCGACGGGCGGCTGGATGCGGCCGCATTCCATCGCAATCATCACGCCATCTGGGCGGTGCTCGAACCGTTCCTGCGCGAGAAAAGCGGCGACGTGCTGGAAGCGGGCAGCGGCACCGGACAACACATCGTCTCGTTCGCACGCCATACACCGAACATCGACTGGTGGCCGAGCGATTACAACGACGCGCATCTCAAGAGCATTGCCGCGTGGCGCGATGACGCGAAGCTCGCCAACGTTCACGTACCGCAGCGGCTCGATCTGTCCGATCCCAACTGGCGCGCGAAAATGCCGGGCGCCGATCCTCATCATCTGCTGGCGATCTTCTGCGCCAATGTCATTCACATCGCGCCATGGACCGTCGCGGAAGGTTTGCTCGCGGGTGCCGGCCGCGCGCTGCGGCCCGACGGGCGGCTGTTTCTCTACGGCCCGTTCAAGCGCGGCGGCAAGCACACCGCCGTCAGCAACGCGGTGTTCGATACGAGCCTGCGCGAAGGCAATCCGGAGTGGGGCGTGCGCGATGTCGACGAGGTCCGCACCGTCGCCGAGCGTCACGGCCTCGCGCTGCAAGACGTGGTGGAGATGCCCGCCAATAATCTGATCGTGGTGTTTTCGCGCGCGACCTGACCGTTACAGCTGCGCGAAAATCCGCACTCCGTCGGTGCACGCATGCATGTTGCCTGATGCATCGTGCTGGCGCATGAAGGAAACTCGTCGTCCTTCACCGCCATTCGAGGCCGCCATGCCGATCAAGACCGCCCTCACCTCGCTGCTCGATATCGAACACCCGATCCTGCTGGCGCCGATGGCGGGCGTGGCCGGCGGCGCGCTGGCCTCGGCGGTCACTAATGCCGGCGGGCTCGGCATCGTCGGCGGCGGTTACGGCGACAAGGACTGGCTCAGCCAGCAACTGCTCGGCGCCGGCAACACCCGCGTCGGCGTCGGCTTCATCACCTGGTCGCTGCGCAGGAATCCCGCGCTGCTCGATCTCGCGCTGGCGCATCACCCGAAGGCGATGTTCCTGTCGTTCGGCGACATCGACGAATTCGCCGCGCCGATCAAGCGCGCCAACATTCCGCTGATCGCGCAGATCCAGACGCTGGCGCAGGCGCGTAAGGCAGTCGCGGACGGCGCCGACATCATCGTCGCGCAGGGCGCGGAAGCCGGCGGCCATGGCGGCGGCCGTTCGACCTTGCCGCTGGTGCCCGCCGTGGTCGACGCCATCGGCCACAAGGTCCCGGTGGTCGCCGCCGGCGGCATTGCCGATGGGCGCGGCCTTGCGGCGGCCCTGATGCTGGGCGCGTCCGGCGTCGTGTGCGGCTCGCTGTTCTATGCCAGCCGCGAATCGCTGGCCCACCCCAACAACAAGCGCGCCACCTTCGCCGGCAGCGGCGACGACACCATCCGCAGTTCGGCGATCGACGTCGCGCGCGGCATCGACTGGCCCGGTCAGTGGAACATCCGCACCCTGAAGAATCCGGCCATCGTGCAGTGGGACCGCGATCTCGACGGCCTCAAGGGGCAGGTCGAAACCGAGAAGCCACGCTATCTGAAAGCCGCGGCCGAGGGCGACACCGACGTCGCCGCCGTGATCGTCGGCGAGGCGGTGGACCTGATCAAGGCCGACGCAAGCGCAGCGGAGATCGTCGCCACCATGGTCGCGGATGCCGAAAAGCGGCTCGCCGCCGCGCCGCAAATGCTGGGCTGACCCGCGTTTGCGCGCGTTGCTTCTTGCGCCGCAATAAGATTTATCTTCCGTCACGCCGCGTCTTCGCGGGTGTTTATGCCATCACGACGCGATGCTGAAGAATATCTTCCCTATCTGGAAGTAATTCGGCGTCCGAGCGATCCGGGATAGCGGGGAATGACGGAAGCCACTCTCGACGAATTCACCGACGACCAGCGGGCGCGGGCCAATGTGGTGCGGCTGTCGATCGCGCAGGCGCTGACCGGCGCCAACTCGGCGGTGATCTTCGCCACCGGCTCCATCGTCGGCGCGACCTTGGCGCCGAGCCTCGCGCTGGCGACGGTGCCGCTGTCGGTCTACGTGCTCGGCCTCGCCCTGGCGACCTTGCCGACCGGTTATGTCTCCCGCCGCTACGGCCGCCGCGCCGCCTTCATCATCGGCACCGGCTTCGGCACGCTGACCGGCGTGCTGGGCTGCATCGCAATCCTGCGCGGCTCGTTCGCATTGTTCTGCGTCGCCACCTTGCTCGGCGGCTTCTACGGCGCCGTGTCGCAATCCTATCGCTTCGCCGCCGCCGATGGCGCCAGCGCCGCGTTCCGCCCCAAGGCGGTGTCGTGGGTGATGGCAGGCGGCGTGTTCGCCGGCGTGCTCGGTCCGCAGATGGTGCAGTGGACCATGGACATCTGGCCGCCCTATCTGTTCGCCGTCAGTTTCCTGGCGCAGGCCGGCATCGCGCTGATCGCCATGGTCGTGGTGGCGGGCGTCGATTCGCCGCCCGCGCCGCCGTCCGATCTCGGCGCCGGTCGTCCGCTGATGCAGATCGCACGGCAGCCGCGCTTCATCGCGGCGGCGGTCTCCGGCGTCGTCTCCTATTCGATGATGAATCTCGTCATGACCTCGGCGCCGCTCGCCATGAAGATGTGCGGCCTGCCGCTGTCCGATTCCAACACCGGCATCCAGTGGCATATCGTGGCGATGTTCGGCCCGAGCTTCTTCACCGGCGCGCTGATCACGCGCTTCGGCGCGCCGACGGTGGCCGCCGCCGGGCTGTTGCTGGAAGCGACCGCCGCCGGCATCGGCCTTGCCGGCATCACCACGCATCATTTCTGGGCCGGCCTGTTCGTGCTCGGACTCGGCTGGAACCTGAGCTTCATCGGCGCCTCCGCGCTGGTGCTGGAAACCCACCGGCCGCAGGAACGCAACAAGGTGCAGGCGTTCAACGACTTCCTGGTGTTCGGCACCATGGCGATCGGCTCGTTCATTTCCGGACAACTGCTGGCGGATTTCGGCTGGTCGATGGTCAATCTGGTGGTCTATCCGCCGGTCGTGATCGGCCTCATCGCGCTGGCCTTCGCGGCGGCAGGACGGCGGCGGATGGTGGTGTCTTAGCGACAAGCGATGACGTCATCCTGAGGTGCTCCGCGCATAGCGCGGAGCCTCGAAGGATCGCCGTCGCCCTTCGAGGCTCGCTGCACTCGCACCTCAGGGTGACGGCTCCCGATTCCGATGGACCCCATTCCCGAAACCGGGTGCCGCACGCCGGAATCATGCTCTACTCTGCCGCGATCAAAACGCACAGGGAGAGGCCGATGCCGACGCGGGCACGCGTGGACGAATTCATCGCGGTGGTCGAAAGCGGCGATCACGCCGGCGCCATCGAGCGCTATTACACCGACGACGCCAGCATGCAGGAGAACGCGGCAGCACCGCGCGTCGGCCGCGACACCTTGGTGGCGCACGAACGCGGCGTGCTGGCGCGGATGAAGCATGTCTATTCCAAGGCGCTCGGCTCGACGGTCGAAGGCGACCGCGTCGCGATCCACTGGATTTTTGAGCTCACCGATCACGACGGCAAGGTGCTCAAGGTCGACGAGATCGCCTGGCAGGAATGGCGCGGCGACCGCATCTTTCGCGAGCGGTTCTTCTATCAGCCGATCAAGCCGGGGGCGTGAGAGGGGCGTTGGCTCGATTTGACCATCACCCTCTCCTTCGTCATGGCCGGGCTCGTCCCGGCCATCCACGTCTTGCTTGTTGCTTAGAGCATGATTGCCAAGACTGAATCCGAGGTCGTCACCCTGAGGTGCTGGCGCGTAGCGACAGCCTCGAAGGGCGACGGCCGCGATCCTTCGAGGCTCGCTTCGCTCGCTCCTCAGGATGACGACATGTGCTTCAATTCAAGCCGATCGCGCTCTAGTCGGGAAGACGCGGATGGCCGGAATAAATCCGGCCATGACGGAGGGAATTCCTTGATCTCATCCTTCGGCCGTCGCCGAATTGTTTCAGTATTCGTCCCGCTACGATGCGCTGATATCGATTTGAACCCAACACCTCCCGTCATTGCAAACGAAGCGAAGCAATCCAGAATACCGCGAAGCAAGGACTGGATTGCTTCGTCGCTGACGCTCCTCGCAATGACGGACTGAACATCGAACAGGCCCGCATGACCGCCTCCTCTCTCTCCCTCGCCGACGAAAGCTCGCCCCGCTACCCCGGCTGGCGCATCGTCGCGGTGTGTTTCGTGATGGCGACGTTCAGTTGGGGGCTCGGCTTCTACGGCCAGAGCGTCTACCTGCCGGAATTGCAACGCCTGCACGGCTGGCAGACATCGTGGATCTCCACCGCGACGACGATCTATTATCTCGTCGGCGCGGCGCTGGTCGTGTTCGTCGGCGACGCCATTGGCAAGATCGGCGCGCGTGTCTGCCTGATCGGCGGCGTGATCTGCGTCGCAGCGGCGACCGCGCTGCTCGGACACATCAACGCGTTGTGGCAGCTCTACGCGGTCTATGCGCTGCTCGCCTGCGGCTGGGCTGGCAGCAGCCTCGGCGCGATCACCAACACGCTCGGCCTGTGGTTCGACCGCAAACGCGGCATGGCGATCAGCCTCGCCTTGAACGGCGCCAGTTGCGGCGGCATCGTCGGCGTGCCGCTGCTCACAGCGGCCATCGCGCACTGGCACTTCACCGGCGCGATGCTGGCGGCGGCCGCCACCGTGCTGTTGTTGCTTGTGCCGCTGATCGGGCTGACGGTCGGCACGCCGCCGGCGCGGCCGCGCGCGGCAGCCGGGGCGAACGGCAATCCGTCCGGAGCGCGCATCCGCGCCATGGCGTTCCGCGACGTCGCGTTCCTGACGCTGGCCATCGCCTTCGCGCTGGTGCTGTTCGCACAGGTCGGCATCATCGTTCACCTGATCGCGTTTCTCGATCCGGTGGTCGGGCGCGAGCACGCCGCCATCGCGGTGGCGCTGTTGACGGCGATGGCGATGATCGGACGATTGTTGTTCTCCATCGTCATCGACCGGCTCAACCAGCGCCTCGTCTCGGCGCTGTCGTTCGTGAGCCAGGCCTGCGCGCTGGTGATCCTGATTAACCTCAGCAACACCACTGCGGTGTATTTCGCCTGCGCGCTGTTCGGCTTCTCGGTCGGCAACCTGATCACGCTGCCGGCGCTGATCGTGCAGCGCGATTTTCCCGCCGAATCCTTCGGCGTGCTGATCAGCCTCAACACCGCCGTGACGCAGGTGACCTACGCCTTCGGCCCCGGCGTGATCGGCGTGCTGCGCGATCTCACCGGCGGCTACACCGTGCCGTTCATGATGTGCATCGCGCTGGAACTGACCGCCGCCGCGCTGATCATGGTTCGCGGGCGCGCAGCAGACCCTCGACGTCAAGCCGTCGCGTGAACATCGCGAGCGTGCCGTCGGCATTGCGCGGCCACGCGTCCTCGGGGCGATCCCAATAGAGTTCGACGCCGTTCTGGTCGGGATCGCGCAAGTACAAGGCCTCGCTGACGCCGTGATCGCTGGCGCCGTCGAGTTCGATGCCGGCTTCCAGCACGCGCGCCAGCGCATCCGCCAGCGCGGCGCGCGTGGGATAGAGAATCGCGGTGTGAAACAGGCCGGTGGTGCCGGGCGCGGGCGGCGAGCCGCCCTTGCTCTCCCAGGTATTGAGCCCGATATGGTGATGATAGCCGCCCGCCGAGATGAACGCGGCCTGATCGCCGTAACGCTGCATCAGCTCGAAGCCGAGCACGTCGCAATAGAAGCCGAGCGCGCGCGCGAGGTCCGCGACCTTGAGATGGACATGACCGATGCGGGTGCCGGCGGCGATGGGGCGCGCGGATCGTTCGAGCGGTGTCACGGTCATCGCTTCACTCCTCCAGTTCGGATGTTTCGCCCGGCGGCAGGTCGAACTGAAACGCGTTCAGCGTCATCGACACCAGCGTGTAGTAACCGCACAGCCCGATGATCTCGACCACGCCGCGCTCCCCGAGCAGTTTCACCGCCTCGTCGTACAGCGGCTGCGCGATGCCCTTGCCCTCGTGCAGCGATTTCGCCACGTCGTAGATCATCTTCGCCTTTGGGTCGTCGAAGGCCGGCGTGCGGCGGCAGCGGATGTCCTCGATCAGCGCCGGGTCCATGCCGCCGGCCAAGGCCAGCCGCTTGTGCGCGTACCATTCGTAATGCGCGGTCCAGTGCCGCGCCGTCACCAGAATGGCGATCTCCGACAGTTTCGCCGGAAACTGCGTGTCGTAACGCAGCATCGCGCCGAGCCGCGTGGCGTGCCGCGCCATCTCCGGACTGTTGAGCCACGCCATCATCGGCGGCGGCGGACTGCCGCGCTTGCTGGCGATGGACTCATCGTAAGTCTGACGTTGATCGTCGCTCATCTCGTCCGGTGACAGCAATTTCAGGCGCATGGCGTTCTCTCGGGCAATCAGGGTGACGCACGCTATCACAGCGGGCCTCGCCCGCGCCGGGATATTGCTATTCCGGAGGTGACCGCTAATCTTCGCCCAGCCTGCGCAATGCCATTCCATCGCGCGAAATTCCAACAGGAACCCTTTCGATGTCCGATCTCGATCAATTCCGCAGCGAAACCCGCGCCTGGTTAGAGGCCAATTGCCCGCCGGAGATGCGCAAGCCGGTCGCCACCGACGACGACGTGTTCTGGGGCGGCCGCAACACCAAGTTCTCCTCCGAGGCGCAGAAGGTGTGGTTCGAACGGATGCGCGACAAGGGCTGGACCGTGCCGGACTGGCCGACGCAATACGGCGGCGGCGGTCTCGATCCCGCCGAAGCCAAGGTGCTGCGCGAGGAAATGGCGGCGATCAACGCGCGGCCGCCGCTGTCGAGCTTCGGCATCTGGATGCTTGGGCCGGCGCTGTTGAAATACGGCACCGACGCGCAGAAGGCCGAACACCTGCCGAAGATCACCGCCGGCCTGATCCGCTGGTGTCAGGGCTATTCCGAGCCCAACGCCGGTTCTGATCTCGCCTCGCTGCAAACCCGCGCCGAGAGCGACGGCGACGATTTCGTCATCACCGGCCAGAAGATCTGGACCTCCTACGCCAACTATGCCGACTGGATCTTCTGCCTGGTGCGCACCGATCCGACGGCGAAGAAGCATGATGGCATCAGCTTCATCCTGTTCGACATGGCCTCGAAGGGCGTCTCGACCAAACCGATCCTGCTGATCTCCGGCAAGTCGCCATTCTGCGAAACCTTCTTCGATGGCGTCCGCGTGCCGAAGTCGCATGTGGTCGGCACCGTCAATCGCGGCTGGGACGTCGCCAAGTATCTGCTGCAACACGAGCGCGCGATGATCTCCGGCATGGGCGGACGCAGCGCCGGCCGTCCGCTCGGTCAGGTCGCCGCAACCACTGTCGGCAGCGACGCACAGGGCAAGCTCGACGACCCGATCCTGCGCGGCGAGATTGCGCGTTTCGAAGTGGACGAAGCCGCGCTCGCCTGCGCCGCCGAACGCGCCATCGATCTCGCCAAGGCGGGACAGGGCCATCCGGCGTTCTCATCGGCGATGAAGTATTACGGCACCGAACTCAACAAGCGGCGCTACGAGATCCTGATGTCGGCCGGCGGCATCGACGCGCTGGAATGGGAGAGCCCGCGTTCGAAGGAAGGCGCCCGCGCCCGCGACTGGCTGCGCACCAAGGCCAACTCCATCGAAGGCGGCACCAGCGAAGTGATGCTCGGCATCGTCGCCAAGCGCATCCTCGATTTGCCGGGGGCGTAGTTTGCCCTGCTACCAGTCCCGTCATCCTGAGGTGCGCGCCGTCTGCGGCGCGCCTCGAAGGATGAACGGCCACCATCCTTCGAGGCTCGCTACCGCTCGCACCTCAGGATGACGGCTTCGATCCATATCCAGTAAACAGATTCGGAATCAAAAATGCCCCTCGTCCTCACCGAAGAACAATCCCTGCTGCGCGACAGCGCGCGCGGCTTCATCAACGAGAAAGCTCCGATCGCGCACCTGCGCAAGATGCGCGACGAGCGCGACGCCACCGGTTTTTCGCGCGATCTCTGGAAAGGGTTTGCCGAGATGGGTTTTGCCGGTCTGCTGGTGCCGGAGAGTTTTGGCGGCAGCGGTCTCGGCGCCGTCGAAGCCGGCATCGTGCTGGAGGAAATCGGCCGCAACCTGATGCCCTCGCCGTTCCTTTCCACCGCTGTGCTCGCCGCATCCGCGCTCGTGCGCGGCGGCAATGCCGAACAGCAGGCGGCCTACCTGCCGAAGATCGCCGATGGCTCGTTGATCGCAACATTCGCGGTCGATGAAGGCGCCAAGCACAAGCCGCTCAGCATCGCGATGCAGGCGGTGCGCGCCGGCAACGGATTCAAGCTCAACGGCGCGAAAGCTCTCGTCGTTGACGGCCACGTCGCTGATTTGCTGATCGTCGCGGCGCGCACGAGCGGCAACGCCGGCGAACGCGGTGGCCTGACCTTGTTCCTGGTCGATCCGAAAGCGAAGGGCGTCAGCGTCGAGCGCACCGTGATGGTCGACGCGCACAACGCCGCGCGCATCACCTTCGATAACGTCGAAGTCAGCGCCGACGCCGTGCTCGGCGAAGTCGATCAGGGCGGCGAACTGCTGGACGCGGTGCTGAACATCGGCCGCGGCGCGGTCGCCTCCGAAATGGTGGGCTTGAGCGAGGAAGTCTTCAACCGCACTGTCACCTATCTCAAGGAGCGCAAGCAGTTCGGCAAGCTGATCGGCGAATTTCAGGCGCTGCAACACCGCGCCGCCACGCTCTACATCGATATCGAAATCAGCCGCGCCGCCACGCTGAAGGCGTTGCAGACACTCGATCAGGATGCAGCCAAGGCGGATCACGCGGTCTCGGTGGCGAAGGCCCACGCCGGCACCACCGCCACCCGCGCGGTGCAGGAAGGCGTGCAGATGCACGGCGGCATGGGCATGACCGATCAGTTCGACATCGGCCTGTTCATGAAGCGCGCACGCGTGTGCCAGGAACTGTTCGGCGACGACAACTTCCACGCCGAGCGGCTGGCGGAAGCGCGGCAGTACTGAGGCAGCTAAAGAAACCCTCTCCGTCATGGCCGGATTTATTCCGGCCATCCACGTCTTGCTAATGGACCGTCATAAAACGTGGATGCCCGGGACAAGCCCGGGCATGACGACAACATCAACCTTCCAAACGTACGACCATCAGCCCGCTTTCTGAAACCGGTCGTCCAGCGCGTAGCCGGCGCCGCGGACGGTGCGGATGGGGTCTTCGGCTTCGCCGGGATTGAGCAGCTTGCGCAGGCGGCCGATGTGGACGTCGACGGTGCGCTCGTCGATGTAGATGTCGCGGCCCCAGACGCTGTTGAGCAGTTGCTCGCGGCTGAACACGCGGCCCGGATGTTCGAGGAAGAATTCGAGCAGCCGATATTCGGTCGGGCCGAGATCGATCGGCCGGCCGGAGCGCGCGACGCGGCGCTTCTCGCGATCCAGTTCGATATCGCCATAGGCCAGCACGGTGGCGATCCGCTCCGGCGCCGCGCGCCGCAACAGCGCGGCCACGCGCGCCAGCAGTTCCGGCACCGAGAACGGCTTGACGATGTAGTCGTCCGCGCCGGTGGCCAGCCCGCGCACCCGTTCGCTTTCCTCGCCGCGCGCCGTCAGCATGATGATCGGCAGTTGCTTGGTTTCCGGACGCGCCCGCAGCCGCCGGCACAGTTCGATGCCGGAAAGCCCCGGCAGCATCCAGTCCAGCACCACCAGATCGGGAATGCTTTCCTTCAGCCGGGTGTCGGCCTCGTCGCCGCGCGCCACGGTTTCCACCTCGTAATCCTGGGATTCGAGGTTGTAGCGCAGCAACGTCGTCAGCGCCTCCTCGTCTTCCACGACCAGAATGCGAGCCTTCATCAGTATCTTTCCATTACTTGTTGACGGCCGCGGCGAACGTCGTCTGGTCCGCCTTGGGCCGCTTGTCGGTGATCGGCTGGCCTTCCACCATGTAAACCACGGTTTCGGCGATATTCGTGGCGTGATCGCCGATCCGCTCGATATTCTTGGCACAGAACATCAGGTGGATACAGAAGCTGATATTGCGCGGGTCTTCCAGCATATAGGTGAGGAGTTCCCGGAACAGCGAGGTACAGATCGCGTCGACCTCTTCGTCGCCCTTCCACACCGCCATCGCCGCCGGCACGTCGTGCGCGGCATAAGCGTCCAGCACCGACTTGAGCTGGGTCGCCACCAGGTCGGTCATGTGTTCGAGGCCGCGGATCAGTTGCAGCGGGTTGAAGTCGCTGTCGAGCTGCATCACGCGCTTGGCGTTGTTCTTGGCGAGGTCGCCGATCCGCTCGAGGTCGGTCGCGGTGCGCATCGCGCCGACGATCTGGCGCAGGTCCACCGCCATCGGCTGCCGCCGCGCGATGGTCAGCACCGCATGCGATTCGAGATCGCGTTGCAGCTTGTCGATCTCGCCGTCGGAGGCCACCACGCGGCTCGCAGTCGAGGCGTCGCGGCGCACCAGCGCATCGACCGACTCGACGATCTGCCGCTCGGCGAGGCCGCCCATTTCCGCGACCAGCCGGGTCAGTTCCTGCAAGTCGCCGTCGAAAGCCTTGGCGGTATGTTCAAAAGCCATTTTGGTTCTCCGCGAGATGTCGCGTTGTTCGGCCGTTAGCCGAAACGTCCGGTGATGTAGTCCTGCGTGCGGCGGTCGGTGGGCGAAGTGAAAATCTTGTCGGTCGGACCGAACTCGATCAACTCGCCGAGATACATGAACGCTGTGTAGTCGGAGACGCGCGCCGCCTGCTGCATGTTATGAGTGACGATGACGATGGTGTAGTCTTCCTTCAACTCGTCGATCAGTTCCTCGATCTTCGCGGTCGAGATCGGATCGAGCGCCGAGCACGGCTCGTCGAACAGGATCACCTCGGGCCGCACCGCCACGGTGCGCGCGATGCACAGGCGCTGCTGCTGGCCGCCCGACAGGCTGAGCCCGTTGGCGTTGAGCTTGTCCTTCACCTCGTCCCACAGCGCGGCGCGGCGCAGCGACTGCTCGACGCGCTGGTCGAGGTCGCGCTTCGACAGCTTCTCGTAGAGACGAATGCCGAAGGCGATGTTTTCGTAGATCGACATCGGGAACGGCGTCGGCTTCTGGAACACCATGCCGATGCGTGCGCGCAACAAATTGAGATCGACGCCGGGATCGACCAGGTTCATGCCGTCGAACTGTACCTGCCCTTCGGCATGCTGGTTCGGATAGAGATCGTACATCCGGTTCAGCACGCGCAGCAGCGTGGACTTGCCGCAGCCGGACGGGCCAATGAACGCCGTCACCTTGTTCTCGTAGAGCGGCAGCGTGATGCCTTTCAGCGCTTTCGACTGGCCGTAGTAGAATTCGAGATTGCGGATCGCGACCTTGTCGCGCAGCGAGGACGGATCGACCGGCGGATGACCGGCAACGGCGGTCGGAATCGCGGTGGCGATACTCATGATGCTTTCCTTGTTCCGGTAAGGGCGCGGGCAATGATGCTCAATGCGAGCACGGAAATGGTGATGATCAGCGCGCCGGTCCACGCCAGCTTCTGCCAGTCCTCATAGGGGCTGAGCGCGAACTGGAAGATGACGACCGGCAGGCTCGACATCGGGGCGTTGAGGTTGTGGCTGTAGAACTGGTTGTTGAGCGCGGTGAACAGTAGCGGCGCGGTTTCGCCGCTGATGCGCGCCACCGCCAGCAGGATGCCGGTGATGATGCCGCTGCGCGCCGCGCGATAGGCGATGTGGCGGATCATCAGCGAGCGCGGCAGGCCGATGGACGCGGCGGCTTCGCGCAAGGTGTTCGGCACCAGCATCAGCATGTCCTCGGTGGTGCGCACCACCACCGGGATCACGATCACCGACAGCGCCACCGCACCGGCGATGCCGGAGAAGTGGCCCATCGGCACCACCATCACCTCGTAGATGAACAGGCCGACCACGATCGACGGCGCGCTGAGCAGGATGTCGTTGATGAAGCGCACCACGCTGGAGATCTTCTCGTGGCGGCCGTATTCCGCCATGTAGGTGCCGGCCAGCATGCCGATCGGCGTGCCGATGACAATGGCGATCACCGTCATCAGGATCGAGCCGACGATGGCGTTGAGCAGACCGCCCGCCGAGCCCGGCGGCGGCGTCATTTCGGTGAACACCGAAAGCGACAGGCCGCTAAAACCTTCCCAGAACAGTACGCCGAGGATCATCGCGAGGCCGGCGAGACCGATACCGGTGGCGCCGTAGGACGCAGCGGTGGCGATGACGTTGCGGCGGCGGCGCGTGTTGTAAATCGAGGCGTCCATCAGCCGACCCTCTTCTCGATACGAAGCAGCATGTAGCGCGCGATCGCCAGCACGATGAAGGTGATCACGAACAGGATAAGGCCGAGCGCGATCAGCGACGAGGTGTAGAGATCGCCGACGGCTTCGGTGAATTCATTGGCGATGGTCGCCGAGATGGTGGTGCCGGGCGCGAGCAGCGACGAGGAAATCTTGTGCGCGTTGCCGATCACGAATGTCACCGCCATGGTCTCGCCGAGCGCGCGGCCGAGGCCGAGCATGACGCCGCCGATGACGCCGACGCGGGTGTAGGGCAGCACCACGTAGCGCATTACTTCCCAGGTCGAGCAGCCGAGCCCGTAGGCGGCTTCCTTCAACACTGGCGGCACCGCATCGAACACGTCGCGCGAGATCGAGGTGACGAACGGCAGCACCATGATGGCGAGGATCAGGCTCGCGGTGAGCACGCCGATGCCGTAGGGCGGGCCGGCGAACAGGCTGGAGAGCACCGGCACGTTGCCGAAGGTCGCGATCAGCGCGGGCTGCACGTATTGTTGCAGGAACGGCGCCAGCACGAACAGACCCCAGATGCCGTAGATGATGCTGGGAATGCCGGCCAAAAGTTCGATGGCGATACCGATCGGGCGACGCAGCCACATCGGGCACAGTTCGGTGAGGAACATCGCGATCAGGAGGCCGAACGGCACCGCGATCACCATGGCGATCAGCGACGTGATCAGCGTGCCGTAGATCGGCGCCAGCGCGCCGAATTTCTCGGTGACCGGATTCCAGCTTTGCGTGGTAACAAAGTCGAAACCGAAAGTCGTGAGCGCCGGCAGCGAGCCGACGAACAGAGCGACCATCACGCCGCCGAGCAGCAACAGCACGAGGAGCGCCGCGCTCCGGGTGATGGCATGGAAGATCACGTCGCCGAGCCGCAGCTTGTGCAGCGCCTTGGCGCGCTCCGTCGCATCCTGAGCGCTCACCCGCGCGCCTCCCCACGTTACGTCCACCACAGCCGCCTCCTGGCGTATACGCGTCCCACGACATTTCAAGCTTTACGCGAAACCCGTCATCGGGCACCGCGCACTCCCTCGCCCCGCTTGCGGGGAGAGGGCTGGGGTGAGGGGCACTTCACGGCGCGCATCATCTGCGGCTGCGCCCCCTCACCCGACCGTCTTCGCTACGCTTCGCCGGTCGACCTCTCCCCGCTTGCGGGGAGAGGTGAAGGCCGCGCGTAACGGCAGCCTCAGTTCGTCACGCTGTAGATCGCCTTGCCGTCGGCGTCCTTGACGTCCTTGGCCCAGGTCGCCTCGATCAGGCGCACGACGCTGTCGGGGAGCGCGACGTAGTCGAGGTCTTCCGCCAGCTTGTCGCCGTTCTTGTAGGCCCAGGCGAAGAAGTTGAGCGCGACACCGGCTTCGGCGGCGTTCTTCGGCTGCTTCGGCAGCAGGATGAAGGTCGCGCCGGCGATCGGCCAGGCCTTCTCGCCTGCTTCGTCGGTGAGGATCATGTAGAAGCCCGGCGCCTTGGCCCAGTCCGCACCGGCCGCGGCGGCGGCGATGGTTTCCGGGGTCGCGGCGACGGCCTTGCCGTCCTTGTTGACGAGCTTGGTCGTGGTCAGGTTGTTCTGCTTGGCATACGCGGTTTCGACGTAACCGATCGAACCCTTGGTCTGCTTGACGTTGTTGGCGACGCCTTCGTTACCCTTGGCGCCGATGCCCGCCGGCCACTCAACCGCGGTCGCCGAGCCGACCTTGCCCTTCCAGTCCGCGCTCACCTTCGACAGATAATTGGTGAAGATGAAGGTGGTGCCCGATCCGTCCGAACGATGCACCAGCGCGATGGCCTGCGCCGGCAGCTTGGCGTTCGGATTCAGCTTGGCGATGGCCGGGTCGTTCCAGGTCTTGATCTCGCCGAGATAGATTTTCGCGAGCGTCGCGCCGTCGATGGTGAGGTCGCCGGAGGCAACGCCGTCGAGATTGACCACCGGCACGATGCCGCCCATCACGGTCGGAAACTGGATCAGGCCGTTCTTGTCGAGGTCTTCCGGCTTCAGCGGCATGTCGGACGCGCCGAAGGTCACGGTGCGCGCGGTGATCTGCTTGATGCCGCCACCCGAACCGATCGATTGATAGTTGAGGCCGTTGCCGGTCTCCTTCTTATAGGCCTCCGCCCACTTGGCGTAGACCGGATAAGGGAAGGTAGCGCCCGCGCCGGAGATATCGGCGGCAAGCGTCGCGGTCAGAGCGGCACCAAGACCGGCAACGACGACGCCGGCGGCGGCAAGGCTGCGAAATAGTTTCACGGGGTTTCTCCATCCTGTGGACATGGCGCCGATCGCCCTCGATCACGCCTGCACGCGGCTCTTTAAGAGCCAGCGACTGCGCTTTTATGAGAGTTTGATGACACCTGGATGACAGCGTTAACGCTCTGTAATCACAGGATTTTATGTGGAGATGATTCAGCGCGGCTGGGGAAAAGCGGCGGTGAAGGTGGCGCCCTCGCCGGCCACGCTCTCGATGACGAGGCGGCCGCGATGGCGGTTGAGGATGTGCTTGACCAGCGCGAGGCCGAGCCCGGTGCCGCCCTGCGCGCGACTGTCGCCGGCATTGACGCGATAGAAGCGTTCGGTGAGGCGCGGCAGATGCTCCGGCGGGATGCCGGGGCCGAAGTCACGCACCCGCGCCTGCCACTCCGGCGCGCCCTCGGGACTCGTGCCCTGCGTCAGCGACACCACCACGCGGCCGCCGGACGCGCCATACTTCAGGCCGTTCTCGACAAGGTTCTCGAACAACCGCAACAGCTCCTCACGGTCGCCGGCGATGATCGCCGGTACCGCCGCGAGTTCGGTCTCGATTACCACCTGACGTTCCTTCGCCAGTGGCTCCAGCCCATCGATCACCTGACGCAACAGCGGCACCAGATCGAGCCGCGTATCGGGCCGCACATGTGCCGACAGCTCGACGCGCGACAGCGACAACAGATCGTCGATCAGCCGCGCCATCCGCGTCGCCTGTGCGTGCATGATGCCGAGGAAGCGTTCGCGCGCTTTCGCATCGTCGCGCGCCGGACCTTGCAGCGTATCGATGAAGCCCGACAACGCGGCGAGCGGCGTACGCAACTCGTGACTGGCATTGGCGACGAAGTCGGCGCGCATTTCCTCGATCCGCCGCAGCGGCGTCTGATCGTGGAACGTCATCAGCAGGCAGGCATCCTCGCCGCCGAACGTCGTCGGCACCGCGATCGGCGTGATCGACACCTCCATCCAGCGCGCGACCGGCGCGTGATCGACGAAGGTGACGCGGCGCGGCGTCACGGTGGCGATGGCCTCGCGCAACGCGGCGACGATCTCCGGCGTGCGCAACGCGAACTGCGCCAGCTCCTTCCGGCGCAGCGCGGGCGCGAGCTGCGCCGCCGCCACGTTGAGATGGATGACGCGGCCGGCACGATCGAGCAGCACCGCCGGCTCCGACATGCCGGACACCACGGCGCTGACCGCCGGAGCCTCGACCGGATCGATGCGCAGCGGCTCGTCGCGGGAGGCAGCGGGATCGTGCAGCCGCCATGGCACCAGCGCCGCGCCGACGATGCAGAAGAAGGCGATACCGGCGTGCACCACCGAGAGGTTGCCCGACAACGTCAGCGTCGCCAGCACAATGCCGGCGACCAGCAGGATCAGCGCGGCGTTGCGCAGCCGGTCCGGCCATAACGCGAACAGCGACGACTCCGGCGCCGCCGGATCGACGGCGATATCGGATCGAACGTCGGAACGGTCAGGCGCCAGTGTCACCGAATTTTCCCGATCGGGGCATTCCGAGACTTGAGGCGGCATCGCCGGCCGTGGCTCCTTCATGCACCCGTTTGAATCGCGAACCGAGTATGACCTCGCGAAGCGTCAGCAGGATGACGGAAATCACGAAGGGAACAATATAGTAAAGCAATCGGAACAGCAGCATCCCGGCCAGCAGTTCTTCCTTGTCCATCTGCCACAGGCCGACCAGCATCGCGGCGTCGAACACGCCGAGCCCGCCCGGCGAATGGCTGGCGAAGCCGAGCAGCGTCGCCGAGACGAAGATCACCGCCACCACCACGAAGCCGAGATTGGGCTCGTCCGGCACCAGCATATACATCGCCAGCGCGCAGAAGCCGAGATCGACGATGCCGATGGCGATTTGCAGCAACGTGAGCCCGCCGCCCGGCAGCACCACCGCCCAGGGGCCGCGGCCGATGATGCGCGGCGACAACGACACCCAGACGACATAACCGGCGAGCGTGAGCAGGATCGCGAACGCCACGATGCGGTTGAGCCAGGGCGGCAGTTGATCGACCGCCGACGCCGCTTCCGGATGATAGGCGATGCCCATGCCGAGCACGGCGGCATTGCCGAGCCAGAAGGTCAGTCCGGCGACGAAGCAGATTTTCGTGACATCAATCGCGCTCAGGCCGCACGACGAATAGATCCGATAGCGCACCGCGCCGCCGGTGAAGGCGCTGGCGCCGACATTGTGCCCGACCGAATAGCTGGTGAAGGCCGCCAATGCGCTGATCCGGTACGGCACCTCGGCATGACCGACGGTGCGCAACGCGAACAGGTCATAGAACGTCAGGGTGAAGTAGCTCGCGGCGACGAACAGGGCGGCCAGTCCGATCGAGCGCAGATCGCCGCGCCCGAGCGCATCGATCACCTTCTCGACGTCGATGGTCCGCAGCAGGTGGAACAGGATGTAGCAGGCAATGGCGATGACGGTGAGACTGACGAGCACTCCCAGCCGGCGCAGGACTTGCTTGGCGCGCAGAACTTCCAGCGTCCTGCGAATTAGATCCTGCATCTCGACCTCGAATGGCGATCCCGCGCGGCACCTGCCCCCGCGATTGAGCCCACAGCTCCGGCGATGCGCGCGACACCCCCGCCGTGGTAGCGCGTTTTGGCGCCGAGGAAAATCAAATCGCCTGCACCACGCGTAGATTCCGATCCCCTTTTTAAAGGCATCCCGTTAAAGGCCTGTGGTCAAAACATCGTCACCGGCCATCCGGCCGTCAACCCTGTCGCCCTGCGGCACAGTGCAGCCACGCAAAGACGCGGCAATCCGGCGCCGCGCGAGGCGGCCGGGGATCACGGCGGGAACACCAACACGTTACGCAGCGGGACCCGGCGCAGCAGGACCAGGCGGATCGGATCGCACCGGGATGCGCCCGGCGGCCATCTGCCGCGCCACGAAGCGGTCGCGCAACGCCGAGCCGATGGCGCACCCGATCAGATAGGCGGCAAACATGACCAGACCAAGATCGAGCCAGTAGCCGGGACGGCCGGGAACGACGCGTGTCACCGCCACGCCGACGACGATCGCCAGCAACAACGCGACGATCTGCGCGGTCTTCTTCGAGAGGCCCTCGCCGTGCTGGACCACGGCGATCCATCCCATCGCCAGCCCGAGCAGCAGCGCGCCCGTGAGCCAGCCCCAATGAAAGGTCAGGAAAGCGGTCATCGCGTCACCTCACCAGAAAATCGATGCGGCGGTTCTTCGCCTTGCCTTCCTCGGTGTCATTGTCGGCAACGGGCACGGAACTGCCCTGCCCCGAGGTCTTGAAGCGGTCGGCGGGCAAGCCGGCCTTGACCAGATAGTCGGCCACCGCCTTGGCCCGCGCTTCCGACAACGCCTGATTGGCGGCCGCGTCGCCATCGCCGTCGGTGTGACCGATGATCTCGATCCCGGCGGCCGGACAGCGCAGCGCGATCTCGGCGAGACGATCGAGCAGTCCGGCGGAATCCACATTGATGGTGGCGCTGCCGGATTCGAAGCGGATGCGACCCTGCCCCAGCACCTCCGAGAACAGCCGCTGGCACACGCTGGCATCGACCGGCGCGGCGGCGGGTTTCACCGAGATCTCGGCCTTGGCCTTCCAGCCCTCCGGCAGCTCTTTGGCGAGGCTCTGGCGAATCTGGTTGGCCGCGCCGTCGAACAGCGCGTCGCCGGACAGCGTCACCTCGCGATCCGCCACCGTCAGCGAACCGGTCGAGAGCCGCGACAACGCGCCGAGCGCGCGGGTAACCGCCTCGGCAAACCCCTTCGGCGCCCCAATGCTGGCCTTGAGCGTATCGGTCACCTTCTCACCGAAGAACTTGCGCTCCGCCGCCTCGACCAGCGCCGCATGGACCTTGTTGTCGGGCACGTAACCGCTCAGGGTCAGCGTTCCGCCGACCGGGTCCTTGTTGGCCTGGAATACATAAGGCGGCGCGGCGATATCATTGGCCGCGACCGAATAGCCCTCGGGAAGATTGCGCAGGCTGGCCCAGATCGCCTCGCGGCCGCCGAGTTCGCGCGCGATGCCCGACAGGCTGACCGACTTGTCGGACAGCGTCACCTTGCCTTCTTTCAGGCGCGCGACCTGCTCGATCAACAACAGCACGGCGGCGTCGAACCGTGCCGGCGCGCCACGCGCGAAGCCGGTCTGGTCCACCACCTCGACGCCGTTGAGCGCGGCCTTCGCCGCATCCTGCAACCGCGCCTTGATCGCCGGCAGCGGCGTGCTGCCGGAGAGCGTCACCCGCACCACGTCGCGCTGCGCGGTCCAGACATAAGGCTTGGCTTCCGGAACCAGCCGTGTGTTGTCGTTGACCAGCCGGACCCCGGGCACGCCCTCCACGGAGGTCAGCGCGCTGCGCCGTCCTTCCTCGGAAAACGCATCGGCGGAGAACGTGATGTCACGCCCGGCGACGGTGATTCGGGTCTTGTCGAGCACATCGCTCTTGAGCGCGGCAACGGTGGCGGCCGCGAGATTCTGCTCCATCGGCACGGTGTCGTACCACGCCGCCAGACACCACAATACGGCAAGCGGAATAAGACCCGGCCACCACTTCCTGCTCCACCTGAAAAGTCCGCGCATTCGATTCCCTACGGGTCCTGAAACGGAGTGAAAACAAATGCTTGAGATGCTGTCAATTTCGAAATGCGGTGCGGTGACGCAGTTGCCATGGTTGACCCGCCCGGGGGTTGTTCCACACGACGAACAAGGTAGGGTTGTGCCACATTTTCGAGAGAGTCGCGCGCGGCGCCCGGCGCAACTGTCACGCCCGTGCCGATCGTGCAGGCGAGACCGGAATTCAAGATTGCAATGAAGACGTTTCGCGACCGCGTTATCCGCTCGGGTCTGGGCGCGCTGCATGTCACCGGCGCGCATCGCCTGTTGCGGCCGATGCTGGCCGGTGTCGGGACGATTTTCATGCTGCACCACGTCCGGCCGCGCCGCGACGTCGCGTTCCAGCCGAACCGGCATCTGGAAATCACCCCGGAGTTCCTGCGCGCAACGCTGAAGCACGTCCGCGACCTCGGCATCGACATCGTCACCCTCGACGAGATGCAGCGCCGGCTCGCCGCGCGTGACTTCTCGCGCCGCTTCGCCTGCTTCACCCTCGACGACGGCTATCGCGATAACCGCGATTACGCCGCGCCGGTGATGCGCGAATTCGACGCGCCCTTTACCGTCTACGTCGCCAGCGATCTCGCCGACGGCATCGGCCGGCTGTGGTGGGTGGCGCTGGAGCGGGTGCTGGCTCGCGCCGACTCCGTCGACATCATCATCGACAAGATCGCGACCCGTCTCGAAACCGAAACGCTGGCAGGCAAGCGCGCGGCATTCGCGATCCTGCACGAATGGTTGCGCCGTCTGCCCGACAGCGCCGCCCTTCGTCACGAGGTCGCGTCGCTTTGCCTGCGTTTCGGCGTCGATCAGGACGCCATCAGCCGTGAACTCTGCATGTCATGGGACGAGTTGAAAGCGTTCGCGGGAGAGCCGCTGCTCACCATAGGCGCGCACACCATCACTCACGACAACCTCGCCAAGCAGAGCGAGGCCTCCGTGCTGCATGAAATCACCACCAACCGCGCCGACATCGAGGCTGTGTTGCAGCGGAAGGTCGCGCATCTCGCCTATCCCTACGGCGACAAGGACGCCGCCGGCCCGCGCGAATTCGCGCTGGCGCGGCGCACCGGCTTCGCCACCGCCGTCACCACCCGGCCCGGCATGGTGTTCGCCGGCAACGCCGCGCATCCGACCGCGCTGCCGCGCATCTCGCTCAACGGCAACTATCAGGACCAACGCTTCCTGCCCGTGCTGACCTCCGGCGCCGCGACCGCGCTGTGGAACAGATTCCGCCGCGTCGACGTCGCCTGATCCACACTGGCCATTTCCCCCGAGTCGTCCCCGAGAAAGCCGATCCGCCCAGGCCGCGAAAAAAAGATGTAGACTATCTACATCTATTTGGTTCTGATGAGAACCGTTCCAATTCCTTCAACACGGATCATCTCCATGAGCGATACCTGGCTACCCTCCCTGAAAACCGACACCCCGCAGGCTGGCTTCGAGCTGGCGGTGAAACTGTCGCGCGTCGGCGTTAAATACACCCAGCCCTCCGACGCGGTGCGCTCCAGTCTGCGCGGCGCTTACGATCACGATACCGCGCAACTGATCGCATCGTCCCACGTCATCGCCGTGCACTTCCAGACGGTCGCCGCCGCCAACAATTATTGGCGGTGAATGTCGCGCGTTGGGGCCATCGCACGAAACCGTCGTCCCCGCCGTCGTAGGGACGACGCTGGGGCATGATGACAACGTCGTTGATATCCTGCCCGTTCCTCACCTTGACTTGCCTCTCGCGGCGGGGGACTAAATCCTCCGACATCGATGGGAGGCACCATGTTCAAGGATCTGTTTTCGCTCAAGGGCCGCGTCGCGCTGGTGACCGGCGGATCGCGCGGCATCGGCAAGATGATCGCCGGCGGGTTTCTCGCCTACGGCGCATCGAAGGTTTACATCACCGCGCGCAAGGCCGGCCCCTGCGAGGAGACGGCGAAGGAACTGACCGCCGCCTATGACGGCGAATGCATCGCGCTGCCGATCGACATGTCCACGGTCGAGGGCTGCAACAAGCTCGCCGAGGAATTCATGAAGCGCGAGCCGAAGCTCGACATCCTCGTCAACAACGCCGGCGCGGCCTGGGGCTCGACCTTCGACGAGTTTCCGGAAGCGGGCTGGGACAAGGTGATGAACCTCAACGTCAAGTCGCTGTTCTTCCTGACCAAGGCCTTGGCGAAGCCGCTCCGCGCGGCGGCGACCAAAGAAAAGCCCGGCAAGGTCATCAACATCGCCTCCGTCGACGGTCTCTCCGTCAACCCGATGGAGACTTATTCCTATCAGGCCAGCAAGGCGGCGGTGATCCACCTGACCCGGCGCATGGCGGCGAAACTGATCCAGGACCACATCGCGGTGACGGCGATCTGCCCCGGCGCATTCGCCTCCGACATGAACCGCGCCGCGCGCGACCAGGCCGACCATATCTCGAAATGGATTCCGGCCAAGCGCATCGGCAACGATGAGGACATGGCCGGCCTCGCTATCTTCCTCGCCGCGCGCTCCGGCGACTACATGGTCGGCAACGCCATCGCCGTCGACGGCGGCATCGTCTACGCGAACCTGAGCGTGCCGGTATCGGGAGAGTGAGGCGGGGATCACCGTCGCAGGAGCCCCTCACCCGCCTTCGCCGCGCGAAGGCGGGCCGGCCGCGAAGTTAGCCGAGAGGGACCATTGACCGGCTCCACTTTGAGGCCATACTCCCGGAGTGTTCAATCGGGGGTTATGATTCATGGAACAGATTCTGATTAACCTCGTCGCCGGTGCGTTGGGCGGAAATGCTGCCGGCAAATCTTCGCCAACGTTCGATCTCGGAACGCTCGGCAATACGATCGCCGGCCTGGTTGGCGGCGGTGTCCTCGGGCAGCTCATCACACTCGTCTGGCCCGCCGTTTCGGCCTCGCTGCAAGGCGGCAACTTCGATGTCGGATCGATCATCACGCAAGTGATCGGCGGCGGCGCCGGCGGCGCCGTGCTGACCGCAATCGTCGGCGCGATCAAGAACAAGGCGTCTTAGGGCATGATGCCGAAAACTGCGAAGCAGTTTTCGGATGACACCATGTTCTAAATAATTGGAGCGATCACGTTCATCATTTTGGATCGATTCGATCCAAAATCGTCGTGATCTAGACGATACACGACGAGCGAAGCCACGCATCGACGTCGGGAATCAATATGTCTCGACGTGATAGCGGCCGTTGTCGCGCATGTCCGTCTTGAGCGTCGCCCAATTGAGCGACGCGCCACGGCAAACGTCGGCGAAGGCTTCATCGACGCCGGTTTCCATGCCCTTGAGCCCGCAGATGTAGACATGCGTGCCGGCATTGCCGAGCAGCGTCGCGACCTGCGCGGCTTCCGCGCGGATGCGATCCTGCACGTAGACGCGGGGCTCGTTCGGCACGCGCGAATAGCAGAAGAACTTGCCGAGCAGTTTCTCGGGCACCTTCTGCAACGGACCGAAATACGGCAATTCCTCCGGCCGCCGCGCGCCGAAGAACAGCAGCAATCGTCCGGCCGCGTCCGGCATGGCGCGACGACGACGCTCGGTGAAACCACGGAACGGCGCCGAGCCGGTGCCGGTGCAAATCATGATGATGTTCGCCGTCGGATCGTTCGGATGCAGGAACGTCGCACCGAACGGCCCGGTCACTTCCACCTTCGCCCCGCGCGGCAGGTCGCACAGATAGTTCGAGCAGACGCCCTGCGGCTCGCGCTTCACCGTCAATGCGAGGTTGTTGGTGTTGGGCCGCTCGCCGTCGCGCGAACTCGCCACCGAATAGAGCCGCACCAGATGCGGCTTGCCCTCGGCGTCCGTGCCCGGCGCGACGATGCCGATGCTCTGGCCTTCCAGCACCGGAAACGGCTGGTCGCCGAAATCAAGAATAATGTGACGCACGTCGGAATCGGCGTCGGCATGGGTGAGGCGGAAATTGCCGGTCACCGTCGCCGTCGCCGGCTTGCCGCGATTGTAGAGATTGACCGTCGGCTTGCTCGCCGAATGCGGCGCGACAGCCTTGCCGCCAAGACCTTTGCGCGCTTCCTCGAGCAGGGCGCCGATCTCGTCCTCAAGCGCTTCCACAGTGCCGCTGGCATCCTCGCTCGCGATCTCCTCCTGCGCCGGCAGGTCGCTCCACGAGAACTGATCCTCCAGCGAATAGGGGCTCGCAACCACGCGCCAGTTATCGATGGCGCCGGTCGGGCACGGCGAGATGCAGTCCATGCAGTAATTGCAGATATCGACGTTCACCACGTAGTTGTTGTCGTCATGGGTGATGGCGTCGATCGGACAGGTTTCCTCGCAGGTGTTGCACCGGATGCAGATCTCCGGATCGATCAGGTGCTGCTTTTTGAGGGGAGCGTTCATGATGGGATGTCCTGCTCCCTCTCCCCGCCTGCGGGGAGAGGGTCGGGGTGAGGGGCAGACGCCGAACGAGAAACGCCTCGTCCTGCCGCGAAGCCCCCTCACCCGGATTGCTTCGCAATCCGACCTCTCCCCGCACGCGGGGAGAGGTGGTAACAACTGCTACGCCGCGATCTTCACATATTCGAAATCGCCGGGCTTGTTGTCGATGCCGACTTTCGGCGCGGCGATCCAGTTCGCGAACTGGCCGGGCTCGCTCACCGGGGTCATCAATGACTCGATGAAGTCGCCGTCCGCCTTCGAGGGCAGATAGTCGTCGCGCACCTTGGCCCATTCGGCATCGCCGAGCAGCACGCCCTTCGGCGTCGCGTTGATGCCCTTGAACTCGCCGATGTCGCGATGGAACGCGGTGTGCGGCAATTCCAGCCGGAAGTTGACGCCCGTCTTCTCGATGATCTTGTTCCAGCGCTCGACGCCCTTGGCGCAATCCTGCGTGTAGTCGTCGCGCAGCCGCATGTTGAGCGCGGTGAGCGCCGGCTCGTCCACCATGACGATCTTGCCGTCGACCAGCTTCGCCACCGGATAGACATCGTTGGTGAGGCGATGATCGTCGTCGATCTTGGTTTCCTGGAAGCGGCCCTTCAGCCCCGCATTGTAGAAGTTCGCGGCGTTGGTGGAGACTTCGGAGCCGAACAGGTCGAGCGACAGCGAGTAGTGCAGGTTCATCTTCTTCTGGATGGTCGGCAGATCGATGACGCCGAGCGCGCGCACCTTCTCGATTTCGTTCGGGTCCTCGATGCCGGCCGCCTTCATCGCCTCGCAGGTCCGCTGCAATACGCGGCCGACGCCGGTTTCGCCGACGAACATGTGGTGCGCCTCCTCCGTCAGCATGAAGCGGCAGGTGCGCGACAGCGGATCGAAGCCCGACTGCGCCAGCGACTCAAGTTGCATCTTGCCGTCGCGATCGGTGAAGAAGGTGAACATGAAGAACGACAGCCAGTCCGGCGTCGCCTCATTGAACGCGCCCAACATGCGCGGCGCGTCCTCGTCGCCGGAGCGGCGACGCAGCAGATCGTCGGCTTCCTCGCGGCCATCGCGGCCGAAATATTTTTGCAGCAGGTAGACCATCGCCCACAGGTGGCGGCCTTCCTCCACGTTGACCTGAAAGAGGTTGCGCATGTCGTAGAGCGACGGCGCTGTCTTGCCGAGATGGCGCTGTTGTTCCACCGACGCGGGCTCGGTGTCGCCCTGAATCACCACGAGGCGGCGCAGCATGGCGCGATATTCGCCCGGCACTTCCTGCCACGCGGCGACGCCCTTGTGCTCGCCGAAATTCACCTTGCGCTCGGTATCCTGCGGCGCCAGCAACACACCCCAGCGATAGTCCGGCATCTTGACGTAATCGAACTTGGCCCAGCCTTTTGGGTCGACGCTGACCGCCGTGCGCAAATAGACCAGCGATTCCTGGAAGCCCTCCGGCCCCATGTCGTTCCACCAGTCGAGATAGCCGGGATGCCAGCCCTCCAGGGCTTTCAGCACCTGACGGTCGGAGGCGAGATCGACGTTGTTCGGAATCTTTGTGGTGTAGTCGACGTTCATGATGTTCATGGCGTACTCCCTGTATCTCGCTAACCCGTCATCGCGAGAAGCGATAGCTCCGAAGCGATCCAGTCCTTGCTTTGTGATTCACTGGATTGCTTCGCTTCGCTCGCAATGACGACGACTTAAATCTCGCACCTCGATCCGTCACCCTGAGGTGCGCGGCGTTCTTTACGCCGCGCCTCGAAGGGCTACGGCCACTGTTCGTTTCACCATCCTTCGAGGCTCGCTGACGCTCGCACCTCAGGATGACGGCTCCCCTTAAACCCGCGTCATATCGAACTGCGCCTTCACGCCGGTCCCGTAACGGCGCAGCGCGCCGTTTTCGCCGACCGCGTTGGGGCGCTGGAAGATCCAGTTCTGCCACGCGGTGAGCCGCGCGAAGATTTTCGATTCCATTGTCTCCGGCCCGACGAAGCGCAGGTTGGCTTCCATGCCGGTGAGCGAATCCGGCGAGAAGCTGGTGCGCTCCTCCATGAACACGCGCACCTCGTCGTTCCAATCGATATCGTCGAGCGCGAAGGTGACAAGGCCCAATTCCTCGGCGGTCTCGGCATCGAGCGCCTCGCCGATCTTCGCCTGCGCCGCATCGACATCGGACGGATCGGCCTGAAAGCGCGATTGCAGCCGCGTCAGGCCGTGGCTCATCGGATAGGGCCCGAAGTTCATGGCGTTGAGCACGATCGCCGGCGGCGCGCGGTTGTCGCCGTCGCGCTGGCCGACCAGCATGTAGGAGCGATCCGCCGCGAACACGAGTTCGGCGAGCGTACCGACAAAGCAGGAGCCCGGCTCCACCAGCGTCACCAGCGTCCGCGAGGTGACGTCGATGCGCTTCAAGACGCGCTTCCAGTAGTGGCGGATTTCGTTGACCAGCCAATGCGATTTATTCTTCTCGAGGAAGTCGTCATAGGCCAGCACGTTGGCGCTATCGCCATGCGACTTGAACACCAGCATCGCGACTTCGAGTTCGTTGATGCGCAGATGCAGGATGGCGTCGTCGAGTTCGCGCGCGACCTGCAACGACCAGAAGGCATCGCCTTGCGCGAGAAGCCCGGCGACATCGGCGGGCGGCGCTCCTTCCGGCGCCTTGATGGTGATGGTGGCGATGCGTTGCGCGCGATCGATCTCGACATCGACGAAGTCATAATGCAGTCCGTTGTCGTCGATCTTGCGATGAAGCGGTGTCAGCGCGATGCCCTTGCCGTCGCCCTTACGCGACGACGTCGCCGCTAATGCCTTGGCGCGCTCGGCGAGCTTCGCTTCGAGCTTGCTGTTCGGTGCGATCTCGTCGACCAGCCGCCACTGCACCGCGCGCTTGCCCTTGATGCCTTCCTCGATGGTGCAGAAGTAATCGGCGTGATCGCGCCGCACCTTGCGCTTGTCGACCACGCGCGTCAGCCCGCCGGTGCCCGGCAGCACCGCGAGCAGCGGCACTTCCGGCAGCGCCACCGCCGCCGCGCCATCATCCGCCATGATGATGTGATCGGTGGCGAGCGCCAGTTCATAACCGCCGCCGGCCGCCGTGCCGTTGACGACGCAGATGAACTTCTGGCCGGAATTCTCACTGGAGTCTTCCAAGCCGTTGCGCGTCTCGTTGGTGAACTTGCAGAAGTTGACCTTGTGCGCGTGGGTCGAGCCCGCCAGCATGCGGATGTTGGCGCCGGCGCAGAACACGCGGTTCTTGCCCGAGCGCATCACCACCACCTTCACCTCGGGATGCTCGAACCGCAGCCGCTGCACCGCGTCCGCGAGTTCGATATCGACGCCAAGGTCATATGAGTTGAGCTTCAGCTGATAGCCTTCGAACAGGCCGCCGTTCTCGTCGACGTCCATGGTCAGGGTCGCGACATCACCCGCGGCGTCGATCTTCCAGTGCCGATAGCGGCTGGGGTCAGTCTGGAAATCAATCTGCTTGGCGCCGTTGGCGAGCACCCGATCTTCACCGGCCATGGGACCACCCTGTCTGCTATCGGTTATCGTTAATATGCATCATAATGCATGTACCCAAACCTGTCGAGTCCGAAAACATGCATTTTCTTTCATGTCGAGGCAAAAATCGCCAGCATGGCCGCCTGCCTTGCTCCCGCCGGAGATCCGCCACGGGATCGCCGCAGGAATCCCGACACCCCCGCGGCATCGAAACGGGCGGCGAAACTGTCCACCTCCCCGGCCGGTCCCCGCGCCTGCAATTCGTCGAGCAATGCCGCCGCCTCGGCATCGAGGCGCGCCGCCGCAGCGGCCCGCTGCATTCTCGATTTAAGATTGGCATTGGCGATCTGAATGCAGGCGCGCAGCAGAATGCGATCGCGCCCGCTTTGCGGCGCCGCCATCCACACTGCCTCGAGAATTTCGTGGCACTCCCAGAAGAAGCCGGCATCGTTGAGTGCAAGCCCATGACGCAACGCTGGATGATCCGCCGGCACGAAGCCTTCGAAGCGTTGCGGCACGCGCGCCTTCACCGGCGCAAGCCGCGCGTGATCCGCCTCGCTCGTTTCGCCCGGCACATGCGCCCATCGCGGCATCGGAAACGATTCAGCCGACGACACGATTACGCACACCGACAATCACGTCGCGCGCATGCGTCACGCCGCGCGATCCGTTGCGCGCTCGTGCACGCGCAGGATGCGATCGGTGAATGCACCGAGCGCCGCCAGCGCCTCGTTCGGCACCTCACGATGCAACGAATGTCCCGCGCCGGAAATCAGCGTCACATCGACCGGACAATAGCACTCCTCCTGCGCGATCGCGATCTGCAAGTCAGTGCCATACTGATCGTGCGTGCCCTGAATGATCGCGACCGGCACGCGGATGTAAGCGAGATATTCCGAGATATCCCAATCGCGGAATTGCGGATTGAGCCAGGTGTCGTTCCAACCGTGAAAAGCGTTATCGACGTTCTGGTGCCAGCGCGCGAGTTTTGCGCGCAACCCGCCGTCGAGATAATCGTCGCGCGTCCTGGCAATGGCTTTGAGGTTCATCTCCTCCATCACGAAGTGCGGCGCCATCAGCGCCACGCCGCGCACGCGATGATCCTGAATACCGCCGGCATAAATCGCCGCGATCGACGCGCCGTCGGAATGGCCGATCAGAAAGCCGCGTTTGAAGCCGATCGCATCCAGCACGCGAGGCAGCACCTCGAGTGCTTCGACATGCATATAGTCCGGACCGCGTGGCATCGCGGCCGGACTCGACGCGCCATAGCCCGCGCGTGAATAGACGAACACGCCGCAACCGGTCATCTCCGCGAGGCGCTCGGGAAAATCTCCCCACAGCGCCGCGCAGCCGAGCCCTTCGTGCAACAACATCAGCGTCGGCGCAGCGTCGGGCATCGGCCCGACCATGCGATACTCGATCTGCGCATCGCCGATGGCGAGTGTTCCTTGAGAGGACAATGTTGTCATGATGCACGCCCACCTCTCCGCGAGACGCGGCCTACTCTCTCCCCCCTTGTGGGGGAGAGGTGGAGAGGGGGGTATTGGCGAGCACTGATGTCGCGGCTCACCCCCCTCCCTGACCCTCCCCCACAAGGGGGGAGGGAACGACTACGGGACGCGCGTGCGCGGAAACCATCACCCAAACTCGTCATCACGACTTTACCCTTCATCCCTCACGCAACTTGAAGCGTTGGATCTTTCCGGTTGCAGTTTTCGGCAACGCGCCCACCACTTCGATCCAGCGCGGATATTTCCACGGCCCGACCGCGTGCTTGACGTGCTCCTTCAGCGACTCGTTCAAACCATCGATTGCCGCGCCCGGCTTCAGCACCACGAACGCTTTCGGCTTGAGCAAGCCTTCGCCATCCGCTTCCGGCACCACCGCGGCTTCCGCCACGGCCGGATGCGTGATCAGCGCGCTCTCGACTTCGAACGGCGACACCCAGATGCCCGACACCTTGAACATGTCGTCGGCGCGGCCGCAGTACGTGTAACGGCCATCGCCATCGCGTACATATTTGTCGCCGGTGCGGGTCCAGTCGCCTTCGAATGTCCGGCGCGATTTGCTGCGCTGATTCCAATAGCCTTCACCAGCGGATGGCGCATTGACCAGCAACTCGCCGACATCGCCGTCGGCGACATCGTTGCCGCTCTCATCGACCAGCCGCACCTGATAGCCGGGCACCGGCCGCCCCGAGGTGCCGTACTTCACGTCACCGGGCGCATTCGACAGGAAGATGTGCAAGAGTTCGGTCGAGCCGACACCGTCGAGAATATCGACGCCGAACCGTTCGCGCCAATGACTGCCGACCGACTCCGGCAGCGCCTCGCCCGCCGACGTGCAGACGCGCAGCCGCGAACCGCCGCTGGCATTCTTCAACGTCTCGTCGTTGAGCATCGCCGCGAACAATGTCGGCACGCCGAAAAAGATGCTGGGATTATATTTCTGCATCAACTCGAACATCCGTGCCGGCGTCGGCCGCTCGCTGTTGAGCACCGTCGTCGCGCCGACCGACATCGGAAACGTCAGCGCGTTGCCGAGGCCATAAGCGAAGAACAGTTTCGCCGCCGACAGGCCGACATCGTCCCCGCGAATGCCGAGCACCTGCTTGGCATAGGTGTCTGCGGTCGCGGCGAGCGAAGCATGCAGATGCCGCACGCCCTTCGGCATTCCGGTCGAGCCCGACGAATAGAGCCAGAACGCCGGCTCCTCCGGATGCGTCGCTGCCGTGGTGTATTGATCAGATTCCTTGACGATCTCATCCGAGAACTTCAATTGCCCATCGGCATTAGCGCCGGAAATCACCACATGCTCGAGATCGGACATCCGTCCAGCAACATCGCGCAACGCCGGCCACAGTTCTTCCGACACGAACAACACCCGCGCGCGACAATCGGCGAGGATGTAGGCATATTGTTCGGCGGTGAGCAGCGTGTTGAGCGGCACCGGCACCACGCCGGCGCGGATCGCGCCGAGAAACACAATAGGAAAATCCACCGTGTCGAGCATGATCATCGCGACACGCTCTTCACGGCGCACGCCGAGTCGGCGCAGCAGGTTGGCGAGGCGTCGGCTTTGCGATTGCAATTGGCCGTAGGTCAGGTCATTGACGGTGTCGGTGAAGGCGAGCTTGTCGCCCCGCCCCTCATCGACATTGCGGTCGAGCAGCCAGGTCACGGCATTGTAGGAATTCAGCGACCCGGTCATGCCGCGCCCCCAATCAACCATCCGTTTGAATAGCACATGCGCGCTTGGCCTCCTCCCAATCTCGAATTATTCTGAATTATATTTCATATAGAGACACTCGATGCGCTTGCTGTCAATCACTTCCGGCACTATGTTTCCAAAATCGCCCTCGGATGGGATATAGAATCAGGCGGCATGACCGAGCAGCCCAATCCAGAAGACAGCTTTCTTGAGGAACTTGGCCGCCGCGTGCGCACCATGCGGGGCCTGCGCGGCATGTCACGCAAGGTGCTCGCGAAAGTCTCCGGCATTTCCGAGCGCTATATCGCCCAGCTCGAAAGCGGCAAAGGCAACGTCTCGATCGTGCTGCTACGCCGTGTGTCGAACGCGATGGCCGCGCATCTCGAGGATCTGATCCCGTCGAGCGACCCGGCGCCGGACTGGCCGGTGATCCGCGAATTGATGCGACAGGCCACGCCAAGCCAGATCGCGCAGGCAAAGAACATCCTGTCCGGCCATGGCATGAGCGACGCGGCGAGGCAGCGCCAAATGCCATTCGCCGGCATCGCGCTGATCGGCCTGCGCGGCGCCGGCAAATCGACGCTCGGACGCATGCTGGCGAAACAGATCGGCTGGGGCTTCGTCGAACTCAACAAGGAGATCGAACAGGAAAACGGTCTTTCGGTCGCCGAGATCATCGCGCTCTACGGACAGGAAGGCTTTCGCCGTATGGAGCAGGCCGCGCTCGGCAAGCTGCTGGCGCGCAAGGAACTGATCGTGCTCGCCACCGGCGGCGGCATCGTTTCCGAGCCGCTGACCTTCGATCTTATCCTGTCGTCGTTCTATACGATCTGGCTCAAGGCCGAACCCGAGGAACACATGGCGCGGGTGCGGCGACAAGGCGATTTGCGGCCGATGGCCGACGACCGCTCGGCGATGGCCGAGTTGCGCACCATCCTGCTCAGCCGCGAACCGCTCTACGCACGCGCCTCGACCGTGGTGGACACCGCAGGGCAAAGCGTCGACGGTGCGGCCGCACGATTGCTCGGCGCGGTGGCACCCGTGCTGGCCGGCAACGCCTCGTTCCGGCCAGGTACTATCGCATCCTGACATGACGACGCTGGGCGACCTGCTGCGAACACGCGGACTAATAACGAGCCGCGTGGTCGCTATTCGCAACACGCTGCATCCTGACGATACGTCGTCGGACTTCCGCTCCATCGACGACGTACAGCGCGCCGCCGCGCTCGCAACCTATGACCGGATGCAGGACGGTCCGCGCTTTGGCGACGATGCCGAGGTGCTGTCCTTCATCGCGACGGACGATGGTGGGGCCAAGTTGACAGCGTTTCGCCGTTTCACGCGGCGCGAGCGCGGCAACGTGCCCGGCGATATCGTCTACGACTATGACGCCGCACCATTGCTGCACGCCTTCATTACGCGCGCAACGCAGCCAACGTTCTACGATACGCACGATCTCGATACGCTCGACGATCTTGTCGGCAAACTCACGGTCCGATGGCCCGAGCCGCTGCACGAGAACATCCGGGCAGCAAACGACGAGAACATCGTCGTCGTCGAATTGTAATCGCGCGATCCGCGCTACACGCCGAGATGCCGCTCCAGCAATTCCGGCTGCGCCATTAAATCCGCCGGTGCGCCATTGAACACCACCGTGCCCTTCGACAGGACGATGGCACGATGGGTGATTTTTGCCAGGCTGCGGAAATCCTTGTCGACCACAATGGTGGCGATGCCCTCGCCACCAATAACACCGAGCGTTCTCCAGATGTCCTGCGCCACCAGCGGCGCCAGCCCTTCAGTCGCCTCGTCAATCAGGATCAAATCGGGATTGGTCATCAGCGCGCGGCTGATGGTGAGCATCTGCTGCTCGCCGCCGGACAATTGATGCCCGCCATTGCCGCGCCGCTGATGCAAACGCGGAAACAGTTCGTAGATGCGCGTCAACGTCCACGCCTGACGGCCATCGCGGCCCGGCCGCGCCGCCATGGTGAGATTTTCCTCCACCGTCAGCGAGCCGAAGATGCCGCGCCCTTCCGGCACAAGCGCGATGCCGGCGCGGGCGATATCTTCCGGCGCCGCGCCGCGCACGTTGCGCCCGGCAAAGTCAATCTCGCCGCGACAGTCGGCCACCAGTCCCATCAGCGAGCGCAGCAGCGTGGTCTTGCCCATGCCGTTGCGACCGATCAGCGCGACCTGCTCACCGCGTGCGACCGCGAGATCGATGCCGTGCAGAATCTGGCTCGCGCCGTAGAAGGCTTCGAGATGCGCGACCGCGAGTAACGCACTCATGATGCGTCTCCGTGGTCCCCGAGATAAGCGCTGCGTACCGCCGGATGCGTCCGCACCTCCCGCGGCGATCCGCTGGCGATGACGCAACCGTCATGCATCACGGTCAGGCGATCCGCCAGTTCGAACACGGCATCCATATCGTGCTCGACCAGCAGTACCGCGCGACCAACTTTCAGCGAGGAGATCAGATCGATGATACCGCGCGCTTCCGCCTGCCCCATGCCGGCCAGAGGTTCATCCAGCAGAATGATGCGCGGGTCGGTCGCCAGCACCATGGCGATTTCGAGCTGACGCTGTTCGCCATGGCTGAGGTCGCTCGCGACAATTTGCGTCTGCGCCGTCAGACCGACTCTCGCGATGGCCTGCGCGGTGAGATCGTGAACGTTTGTATCGGAGCGCACCGAACCAAACATTCGCAACGGCGCCGGCGAGCGCGCCTGTGCGGCGAGGCGCACGTTTTCGTGCACAGTGAATCTCGGGAAGATCGTGGTCTTCTGATAGGCGCGACCGAGGCCATGGCGTGCGCGGCGATCCGGTGGCAGCCGTGTGACGTCGGCAGCGTCCAGCATGATCGCGCCGTCGTTGGCGAACAGTTCGCCGGACAAGAGATTGATCAGAGTGGATTTGCCGGCGCCGTTCGGGCCGATCACCGCGTGGATCTCGCCGACATGAACATCGATCGAAACATCGGCAACGGCCCTGAGCCCGCCGAAATGCTTGTGCAGCCCGGTGGCACGAAGGGCGATGTTGGAAGCCGTACTAGCCATGACGGCTCTCCGCGACCGGAGGCGCGGCCTGGCGCGGCGACGGTCCGTCCGCACGCGCGCCAACGATCATCGGCCACAACTGACGAACACCGCCGGGCAATGCCAGCACGATGACGATGATGATCAAGCCCTCGATCAGCTTCCAATAATCCGTGGAGGCTTTCAACACCTCCTCGAGCACGATCAGCACCAGCGCGCCGATCAGCGGCCCGGTGACCGAACGCAAGCCACCGATCAGCACCATCACCAGCACCGTAGCGGAGAGATGCCAGCCCAGCATCTGCGGCGCGACGAAGCCGAACTGCGCGGCGGCGAAGTAACCGGCGAGGCCCGCGATCGCGCCCGAGATCACGAAGGCGATCAACCGGATGCGATAGATCGGGAAACCGAGCGAGCGCGCGCGGCGCTCGTTGTCACGCGCCGCCGCCAGCGCATGGCCGAACGGCGATCGCACCAGCATGGTCAGCACCGCGATGGTCGCGATCAGGAAGAACAGCACCACGAAGTAGAATGCCATCGGCGAGGCCAGATCGAGCAACTGGTGACCGGCGATGGCGATTTCCGGCTTGGCGTTGACGTAAGCGCCGTCCGATCCGCCGGCGATGCCGGTGTCGTGAAACAGGAAGAACAGCATCTCGCCGAACGCCAGCGTCACCATGATGAAGTAGACGCCACGGGTGCGGAGCGCCAACGCACCGATGATCAGCGCAACGGCGGCCGCCGCCAGCATCGCCGCCGGCAGCGTCAACAACAGCGATGCGGGGTCATAACCCGGCGACAGCAGCGCGAGGACATAACCGGCGAGACCGAAGAACGCGGCGTGGCACAGGCTGACGAGACCGCCATGTCCCACGGCAAGATTCAGCGCCATCGCCAGAATGCCCATGATGAACGCCTTGCTGACGAACTGGACATAATAGGTCGGCACCACGAACGGCAGCGCGATTGCCGCGGCAAGCAATACGACGGGAATGAGCCATCCGCGCATCGGCGTCACACCTCCCGCCGGCCGAGGATGCCGTTAGGCCGCCACAGCAGCACCGCTGCCATCAGCACATAGATCAGGATGCTGGAGACGCTGGGGAAGAACACCTTGCCGAAGGTGTCGGTGAGGCCGATCAGCAGCGCGCCGACCGCGGCGCCCGCCACCGAACCGATGCCACCGAGCACGACGACGACGAAAGAGAGGATCAACATGCCATCGCCCATGCCGGGAAACACCGTCGAGATTGGCGCGATGACGATGCCGCCGAGCGCGGCCAGCGCGATGCCGACGGCGAAGACGTAGCGATTGACGACATCGAACTTGATGCCGAGCACCCGCGTCATCTCGCGATTCTCGGCGCCGGCGCGCACGATCATGCCGATCTTGGTGCGGGTGATGACGAAGAAGATCAGCGCCGCGACAATCAAACAGAAGCCGCAAATGGCGAGACGATAGACCGGGTAGGACAGATTATCGGTAAGCTGGATCGAACCGGACAGCCACGCCGGCGGCGCCACCGAATGCACGTCCTTGCCGAACAGGATCTCACGCGCTTCGTCGATGACAAGAATCAAGCCAAACGACAGCAGCACCTGCACCAGATGATCGCGACCGTAGAGCCTGCGGATGAATACGTTCTCCAACACCAGCCCGACCACGAAGGCGATCGCCACGCCCGCCACCATCGCGATCCAGAAACTGCCGGTGTAGGCCGCGATCCAATAGGCCAGGTAGGCGCCGAACATATAGAACGCGCCGTGCGCGAGATTAATGACGCCGAGAATACCGAACACCAGCGTCAGCCCGCTCGCGACGAGGAACAGCACCATTCCATATTGAATGGCGTTGAGCAGTTGCACGCCGAAGGTGACGAGGTCCATTCAAGTCATTCCATGAAACAGAATAGTCAATCACCTGGCTAGGAATCGGAGCGTCATTGCCGGGCTCGACCCGGCAATCCATCGCTTCAAAAGCCTTCTTGCTAGATGGATGCGCGGGTCAAGCCCGCGCATGACGATCCTTGTGCCTACACGATGAGTACGGTTGGGCTCGACCTCTTACGCCAGCTTGCAGCCGCGCGCCGGATCGTCGACGTCCTTCTGCGCGATCGAGATCAGTTCGTTGCGACCATTGCGCACCTCGCGCAGATAGATGTTCTGGATCGGGTTGTGCGCCTTGTTGAAGCTGAGCGGGCCGCGCGGGCTGTCGATCTTGGCGGCGCCCATCGCCGCGATCATCTTGTCGCGTTGCTTGTCGTCGCCGCCCACCGCCGTCATGCCGGCGTCGAGCAGCGCCGCCGCGTCGTAGCCCTGCACCGCGTAGATATCGCCGACATTGCTGGTCTTGTCCTTGAATGCCTTGAGGAAGGCGACGTTGGCCGGAATGTCGAGATCATCGGCGTAATGCAGCGTGGTCCTGATGCCGTTGGCGGCGTCGCCCTGCGCGGGCAAGGTGCCGTCGGTGAGGAAGCCTGCACCATAGAGCGGAATGGTTTTACCGAGTCCTGCCGCCGCGTAGTCCTTGACGAACTTCACCGCACCGCCGCCCGCGAAGAAGCTGAACACCGCGTCGGGCTTCAACGTCGCAACACGGGTGAGCAGCGCCTGGAATTCGACCTCGGGGAATGGCACGGTCATCTTCTCGACGATATTTCCGCCGTGCTTCGTGAAGTTCTCAGCGAAAGCATCGATCATTTCCGCACCTGCGGTGTAGCGCCAGGTGATGGTGGCGACGTTCTTGATGCCAGCGTCGGCCAATACCTTGCCCATCGGGAATGTGGTCTGCCAGTTCGAGAACGAGGAGCGGAAGATGTTCGGCGCGCAGGCCGGGCCGGTGGCGTCGTTGGCGCCGGCATTGGGGATGATCATCAGGGTCTTGGTGTCGCGCGCCACCTTCACCATCGCCATCGCCACGCCGGAATGCACGGTGCCGATCACGACATCGGCCTTCTCGCGGCCGACCAGACGATTCATGTTGTCGGTCGCGGCTTCCGGCTTGGATTCGTCGTCGACCTGCACGAACGCGATCTCGCGGCCGCCGAGCTTGCCGCCCTTCTGTTCGACATAGAGACGGAAACCATCATCGATGAATTTGCCGAGCTTGGCGTAAGTGCCGGTATAAGGCAGCATCAGGCCGACCTTGAGCGGCGCGTTCTGCGCGATCGCCGGCGAACGCAACGCGGGCGCGACGGCAAGCGTGGCCGCGCCGGCCGCTCCGGTGAGCAAAGTGCGACGGCTGACGATCAGACGACTCGACATGGTTATTCCTCCCTCTCTGTGTTTTTTCTCGTAACTTTTGGCGCGCGAAGGCGAAGCAGTATTCCTCGCGCCCTGTATTACTTCAATCTTGAAACTTTTGACCTTCGCCCCGGATCGCAGCAAGGCCGTCTTGCCGACGTTGGACCGCCGCATCCCTCCATGCGAGCCCATCATCGATCTATATGCAGCATAATTCGCACTCTCCGCGAAATGCAAGAATTATAATTCAGGTTAGCCCCCATCGCCATTTCCCCGACCTGGCGGTCGCGCTACTAGTTTCGCCCTGGAACTACGCTGCACCGCAACGCGGCGTCGCTGACGAGAGCATATCCTCATGAGTCATCGTATCTTTCTTGCCGGCGCGACGGGCGCCATCGGACAACGGCTGATCCCGTTGCTTCGCGCGGCCGGTCATCATGTCGCAGGGGCCACACGGTTCAAAGCCAAGATGCCGACGTTGGGTGCGCTGGGTGCCGAGCCCGTGGTGGTGAATGTCTTCGATGCCGACGCGCTGAAACTCGCCGTACTGGCCGCGCGGCCGGATATCGTCATCCATCAGTTGACCGATCTTCCGCCCGGCCTCGACCCGGCGAAAATGGCCAACGCCATCGGCCGCAATGCCCGCGTCCGCGAGGATGGCACGCGTAACCTGATCGATGCCTCGGTTGCCGCCGGGGCACAACGATTGATCGCGCAAAGTATCGGCTGGATGTATGCGCCGGGGCCGCAACCGCATCGCGAGGATGACCCACTCGATGATGCCGCCGACGGACCTCGCGGCATCACCCTGGCTGGCGTCGTGTCGCTGGAGACGCAGACGCTGCGATCATCACTGCTCGAAGGCATCGTGTTGCGTTACGGACAGTTGTACGGCCCGGGCACCGGCAGCGAGGGCCCGCGCGGCGCCGCGCCGCTGCACGTCGATGCCGCGGCTCACGCCGCATTGCTGGCGATCGATCGCGGCACGCCGGGAGTTTACAACATCGCCGAGCCGAACGACCTGATCGCCACCGACAAGGCGCGGCGCGACCTTGGTTTCGATGCCGGCTTCCGCCTGCCGAACAGCTAAGGCTGTAGCCGCGCCGTCATGTCGCGCAGGCAATCCAACGCGTTGACACTTCGTCTTCCAACGCAGCAACGTCGGCGGCGCGACGCGCCAGCACCGCGCGCTGGTTGATGTAACCCTTGTCGGTGATCTCGCCGTAATCGACCGATGGCGGCTCGGCCACCAGCAACGCGCGCGTGGCGTGCCCCGACGAGCCGCCGCTTTTCGCCTTCAGCTTGACCAATCCTTGCGCAATGCCGGCACGCACGTTCTCACTGCGCAGCACATCGTCGAGCGCAGCATTCTCCGGCAATCCGGCCAGCGCGCGACAAGCGACAACGTTCGGAAACACCAGAAACCGTACATGATCGCCGCCGTGACCGGTGACGACGATATCCTGCGCCAATGGCGCCAGCGCGGCGATGCCCGCCACCCGCAACGTCCCGACACTGACCCACGTGCCCGATGTCAGTTTGAAATCCTCGGCGACACGGCCGTCGAAGAACAGCCCGAGTTCAGGCCGTTCCGGATCGGCGAACTTCACCGCGTCGCCGATGCAGTAAAAGCCATCGGCGTCAAATGCGGCAGCGGTCTGCTCCGGCGCTTTCCAGTAGCCCGGCGTCACGTTGGGGCCGCGTACGCGCACCTCAAGCTTGTCACCCGACGGCACCAGCTTCAGATCGGTGCCCGGAATCGGCACGCCGATATTGCCGGAGCGCTGCGCCTGAAAATGACAGTCGGTGGCGAGCGGCGCGGTCTCGGTCGAACCCCATGCGGACACCATCGGCAGCCGTCGCCCGACAGTCGCCTGTGACATCTCCTCCAGAGCTTCCCACAGGTTCTGCGGCAACGCCGCGCCGGCAAAGAAAATGATCTTCACGCCGTTGAAGAAGCGCCGGCGCAACTCGACATCCTCGCGCAACGCCGCGATCAGCATGTCGAAGCCGCGCGGTACGTTGAAATAGACGGTCGGCACCACATCGCCCAGGTTCGCCAGCGAGGTCGCGAACAGGCCGGGCGCGGGCTTGCCGGCATCGATGTAGAGCGTGCCGCCATTGCGTAGCACCATGTTGAAGTTGTGGTTGGCGCCGAAGGTATGGCTCCATGGCAGCCAGTCGAGAATGATCAGTTCGTGTCGTGTATCGTCGAGAAACGGCCACACCTGCGCCTTCGCGGCCTGACTCGTGGTCAGCATCCGATGCGTGTTGATCACGGCTTTCGGAATGCCGGTCGAGCCCGAGGTAAACAGAAATTTCGCAACAGTGTCCGGCCCGATTGCCGCGAAGGCCTGCGCGACATCTGCACTTTCAGGTGTCTCCAAGATGTCGCGGAAGGCGATCGCCTCACCTTCCGGACCATCTTCACCACTGACGATCTGGGCGCCGTGCGCGGGCGAAATCGCCGCAAGCGCCGCCGCGAATGGCTTGAGGCTTGAAACGTAGATCGCGCCGGGATCGAGCAACGCGATCATGCTCTTGAGCTTGTCAAAGTCCTTGGCGACCAGCGAATAGGCCGGCGACACCGCCGCCGCCGGCACGCCGACATGCATCGCGCCGAGCGCGAACAGCGCGTGATCGATGCTGTTGTCGGACAGAATCACCAGCGGACGCGCGGCGCTCATCTTGCGCGCGAGCACCCACGCGCCGATCCTACGAACCCGGCGCAGCGCCTCGGCATAGGTCACCGTCATCCATGGTTGATCAACGCCCCGCCGCTCGGCAAGGAAGATGCGGTCCGGCGCACGCGCCGCCCATTGCTCCAGCCAATCGCCAATGCAGCGCACGGACGATTGCAGCGGAACGGTGGATCGCACCCAGATGGAGCCGTCGGCGTGGCGCTCCGCGACGATCTGCGGCATCGCGAACAAGGGTGCGCTGTCCTCATGAAGCGCGGCGGCGGGTGTCATGGCGATCCTCCTGGCGGCATTTTTTTGGTTATGATTTTGCTCTACGCGGAAAGCCGGCGCATCCGCAAGGCTATCGCCGCCTCCGGATCGGCGTCGCCGTGGGCCGGAAAGCGGCGCGGCATGAACCTGACGGCGTTTCCACCGACATATGGCCTGCGACCCTCAGGCCGCGACAAGCTCCCATTTTTCGGACTATCATAGCCGCGGGCAGCCGCGCGCGGCGCATCAACCCGACCTGACCAGCGACGGAACGAAATCATGGCCGACCAGGACGATGTCCTCCACCTGATCGACGATACCGAGCCCGCCACCTCCTCGACCACTTCGCGCAAATGGAAAATCGCCGTCATCGACGACGATCCGGCCGTCCATGAAGGCACCCGCTTCGCGCTCAGCGACTATTCCCTGAACGGTCAGGGCCTGGAGATTCTTTCGGCGCATTCCGCCGCCGAAGGGCGCGAACTGATGCGTCAGCATTCCGATATCGCCGCCGTGCTGCTCGACGTGATCATGGAGACGGATTCCGCCGGTCTCGACCTGGTCGAATTCATCCGCAACGAAATCAGGAACGAAACCGTTCGCATCGTGCTGCGCACCGGGCAACCCGGCCAGGCTCCCGAGCGTCGTGTCATCGTCGATTACGACATCAACGACTACAAGGCGAAGACCGAGCTGACCGCAGACAAATTGTTCACGTCGCTGACCGCGGCGCTGCGCAGCTATCAGCAGCTCGAGCGGATGGTGCAGACCCGACGCGGCCTCGAGATTATCATCGACGCAGCCTCGACGCTGTATGATTTCAAATCGATGCAACGCCTCGCCGAAGGCGTGCTGACGCAGATCTCATCGCTGCTCAACGTCGATTGCGCCGGCATTCTCGTGCTGCGCGACGGCGGCGAGATCAGCGACGATTTCGCGGTGCTCGCCGGATCCGGTTGCTACAGCCGCTTCATCGGCCATGCCGGACCGAAATCGCTCGACACCGACCTGCGGCAAATGGTCGAGGAAGCGTTCCGCCGCCGCGCGCACGAGTTCGCGGATCAGCGTACTGTGCTCTACATCCGCACCGGCAGCGGACGCGAGGTCGTGGTGCTGTTGCAGGCCGAGCGGCCGCTGTCCGAGACCGATCGCGCGCTGGTGGAAATTTTCGGCAGCCGGCTGTCGATCGCGTTCGACAACGTCATCCTCTATCAGCAACTGCACGAGGCCAACACGCAACTGGAGGACCGGGTGGCGCAACGCACGCGCGCGCTGATGCTGGCCAATCGCCGGTTGTCGGCACAGTGGCTCCGGCTTCAGCGCGCCAACGGCTTCAAGAACGAGATTCTCGGCACCGTCGCGCACGACCTGAAGAATCCGCTCGGCGTGATCCTCGGCCGCACCGAGATGCTGACCGAACTGATCGGCGCGGAGGCTTCGCGCGAGAGCCTTAGCGCCCAGGTCACCCATATCCGCGATGCGACACGTCGCCTCACCTCGATGGTCGATCATCTGATCTCCGATGCGATGGCGGACGCGTTCGACATCACCATCCGGCGTGAGCCGGTCGATATCTCGGCGCTGGTCACCGAGGTCGCGGAAGCGAACCGACTGTCCGCCGCCAACAAGCAGCAGGTGATCGAAGTGTCTGCGCCGCCGGATCAACAGACCATGTGCGACGCCGACCGGATGCGCGAAGCGATCGACAATCTCATCAGCAACGCCATCAAGTACAGCCCGATCGGCGGCAATATCGCGCTCGTGGTCGCTTACGATCCAACTCAGGTGATCATCCGCGTCACCGATCAGGGCGCGGGGCTCTCACCTGAAGACCTCGGCCGGCTGTTCGGCCGTTTCCAGCGCCTCTCCGCCAAGCCGACAGCGGGCGAAAGCTCCACCGGGCTCGGGCTCTCGATTGTTAAGCGCATTGTCGATATGCATGGCGGCACCATTACCGCCGATAGCCCAGGCCCCGGACAGGGCGCTATTTTTACGATCAAACTCCCGGTGACAACCGCAGCGTGACATGAGCCAGAGCCAACATATCATTATCGTCGACGACGAAGCCCCGGCCCGCGAAATGGTCGGCGACTATCTGCGCATGCACGGCTTCACCGTGACGCTTTGCGACGGCGGCAAAAGCCTGCGCGAGGCCATCGCCGCCGGCCAGCCCGATCTTGTCGTGCTCGACCTCAACATGCCCGAAGAAGACGGCCTGTCGATCATCCGCGATCTCAAGGCCCGGACCAACGTGCCGGTGATCATGCTGACCGCCACCGCCAGTCCGATCGACCGCGTCGTCGGATTGGAACTCGGCGCCGACGATTATGTCGCCAAGCCCTGCGAATTGCGCGAACTGATGGCGCGCATCCGCTCCGTGTTGCGACGCACCATTTCCGGGAAGGCCGCGGCGGAAACCACGCCTGCCGCTGCCGCCAAACCCAGAACCGACCATCTGGTACGGTTCGGAACAAGGTGGCTCGACCTCGAAGCTCAGGCCTTGCGCGATGACGAAGGCAATGAGCATCCGCTGACGGCCTCCGAATTCGGCCTGCTGAAGGTATTTGCCGCCAATCCCAAGCGCGTGCTGTCGCGCGAACGGCTGCTTGAACTGGCCAATGCCCGCGATGCCGAGGCATTCGACCGTGCCGTCGACCTGCGGATCATGCGAATCCGCCGCAAGATCGAGCCGGACCCCACAAAACCATCAGTGATCCGCACCATTCGCGGCGGCGGCTATCTTTTCAGCCCTGTCGGCGACAAATCCTGACCAATCGTCACTTTATTGCGATGCAATACGGCGAATCCGCCCGAATATTTCGTCCGAGGCGGACGCGACGAAACAATTCTTTCCGCGACGAAACCGTTTTTGCCTTGGTAAGACGATCTCCTGAAACAACCGCCGGTTAGAAAAACTCCCACAAAACGCCGCACAAGCGACGAGGGAGCCGGTCATGCAGAACATCATCGCCATCAACGCAGCCGCCCAGCAAGGCATCCTTGCTGCCCAGGCGACTTCCGACGAGATGTTGCTCGAGAGCATCGCGGAAGGCAGCAAGCCCGCGATGCACATCCTCTACGCCCGTCATCGGGTTCGGGTGTATCGCTTCATCCTGCGCATGGTCCGCGACACCACTACCGCTGAAGACCTCGTCAGCCAGGTGTTCCTCGACGTCTGGCGGACCGCCGGCCAGTTCGAGGGCCGCGCGCAGGTGTCCACGTGGCTGCTCTCAATCGCCCGTTTCAAGGCGTTGACCGCGCTGCGCCAGCGCTCGCACGAAGACCTCGATCAGGACGGCGTGCTGGAAATCGCCGACCATGCCGACACGCCGGAAGCGGCGCTGGAGCGAAGCAAGACCAGCGAGATCCTGCGCGCCTGCATCGCCAAGCTGTCGCCGGCGCATCGTGAGATCATCGATCTGGTCTATTACCACGAGAAGTCGGTGGAAGAGGCCGGCAAGCTCATCGGGATTCCGCAAAGCACAGTGAAAACCCGCATGTTCTATGCCCGTAAGCAGCTTGCCGAACTGCTCAAGAGTTCCGGCGTCGACACGCTGGCCGCCTGATCGTCCGTACGCCGCGATCCACCGCCGGAGCATGATCATGCCGACCATTTCGTTCCGCTTCTTCATCGTTCCGCTTGGCGCGGTGTGCACGCTGGTCGGGCTCGGCTTACAGGACGCGCCGGCGCGCGCCGACCGCGATGCCTCGGCATTGTCAGTCCGTCAGCAGGTGATCGACTGCACACAGCAACATCCTGCCGATGTCTGCGTTCTTTCCGGCGAGCGCGACCTCAGCTCCCGCTAGTTCCACTATCCACCTCCAGGATGTCGTCGACCCGGCCGGAATGCCCCTCCGCCGGGTCAAATTGTATGGAATGTGCGACACGGCGAACTTTGCGCGGGCACAACGTCGTCGCGCTTGCGCGTTCTACGGTGCAGGAATGGCAGCACGCGTGGCACAGCCGGCGGCATCGCCGCTTTCCATGTCGGCCGCATGTGCTAGCTTCGTATCGTTGCTTCGCCGGAGACCCGCCTCATGTTCGATGGCCTTGACGCAATCGTTCTCGCGCGCGCGCAGTTTGCCTTCACGATGTCGTTTCATATCGTGTTCCCGGCATTCTCGATCGGACTTGCCAGCTATCTCGCGGTGCTCGAAGCGCTCTGGCTCTGGACCGGCCGCGAGGTCTTCCTCAACCTGTTCAATTACTGGCTGAAAATCTTCGCCATCGCTTTCGGCATGGGCGTCGTGTCCGGCGTGGTGATGTCATATCAGTTCGGCACCAACTGGGCGACATTCTCCGACAAGACCGGACCGGTGATCGGCCCGCTGATGGCCTATGAGGTGCTGACCGCGTTTTTCCTCGAAGCCGGCTTTCTCGGTGTCATGCTGTTTGGCCTCAAGAAGGTCGGCCCACGATTGCACTTCCTCGCCACCCTGATGGTCGCGATCGGCACGCTGATTTCGGCGTTCTGGATTCTCTCGGCCAACTCGTGGATGCAGACACCGGCCGGCTACGCCGTCAATGCCGCCGGGCAGTTCATTGCCGCCGACTGGTGGAAGGTGATCTTCAATCCGTCATTCCCTTATCGCCTGGTCCACATGGTGCTGGCAGCCTATCTCACCACCGCGTTCGTGGTCGGCGGCGTCGGCGCGTTCCATCTGCTGCGCGATCCGAAACGGGAAGGCGCGCGCGTGATGTTCTCAATGGCGATGTGGATGGCCACCATCGTGGCGCCGATCCAGATTTTCGCCGGCGACCAGCACGGCCTCAACACACTCGCACATCAACCGGCCAAGGTGATGGCGATGGAAGGCCACTACCAGAGCCACCCGGACGGCGCGCCGTTGCTGCTGTTCGGATTGCCGGACCAGAAGAACGCCAGAGTCGATTACGCGATCGAGATTCCGAAGCTGTCGTCGCTGATCCTCAAGCATTCGCTCGATGCGCCATTGGCTGGTCTCGATACCGTGCCGCGTGAAAACTGGCCGCCGGTGCCGGTGATCTTTTGGTCGTTCCGTATCATGGTCGGCCTCGGCTTCCTGATGATGGGCCTCGGCTTGCTCAGTCTGTGGCTGCGCTGGCGCGGCCGGATCTACGACTACCGGCCGCTGCATTATTTCGCGATGGCGATGGGACCATCCGGATTCATCGCGGTGCTGGCCGGCTGGTTCACCACCGAGGTGGGGCGGCAGCCGTTCACGGTCTATGGCCTGTTGCGCACCGTCGATTCAGCGTCGCCGCTCGCAACTCCGGCGGTGGCCTCGTCACTCATCGCGTTCGTGGTCGTCTATTTTCTGCTGTTCACCGCCGGCATCGTCTACATCCTGCGCCTGATGGCGCAACCGCCGCACAGCGGTGAGGAAGGCCCGCGCGGCGACGCACCGTCGCACGCTACCGGAATCACGCCCGCCTCAGGCGCGGCGAACTACGCACAACGGTGAGCGCCATGGATCAGGTGTCAACGATTGCGACCATATGGGCCTTTATCATCGCCTTCGCGGTGTTTGTCTATGTCGTGATGGACGGCTTCGACCTCGGACTCGGCATGCTGTTTCCGCTGTTTCCGAAGAAAGAAGATCGCGACGTGATGATGAACAGCGTCGCGCCGGTGTGGGACGGCAATGAAACCTGGCTGGTGCTCGGCGGCGGCGGACTGTTCGCGGCATTTCCACTCGCCTACGCCGTGCTGATGCCGGCGCTCTACACTCCAATCGTCGCGATGCTGCTCGGCCTGGTGTTTCGCGGCGTCGCCTTCGAATTCCGCTGGCGTTCGCAGCGTGAGCGCAACCGTTGGGACATTGCCTTCGCCGGCGGCTCGCTGGTCGCGGCGCTGGCGCAAGGCATCGCTCTCGGCGCCATCCTGCAAGGCGTGCAGGTGGCCAACCGTGCCTATGCCGGCGGCTGGTGGGACTGGCTGACGCCGTTCAGTATCCTCACCGGCATCGCCGTCGTGATCGGCTATTGCCTGCTCGGCGCAACTTGGCTGGTGATGAAGACCACCGGCGACCTGCGCGAGAAAGCCTATCACCTGAGCTGGTGGTTGCTGTTCGCGATGCTCGGCGCGATCGGCGCTGTGAGTCTGGCGACGCCTTTCCTCGACGTCGAATACGCACGGCGCTGGTTCACATGGCCGAACCTGCTGTTCACCGCGCCAGTGCCGATCGCGGTCGCGGCCGTCACCGCATTGCTGTTGCAGAGTCTCGCGCGACGGCAGGACTACAAGCCGTTCATACTCTCTCTCGTCCTGTTCGCGCTGTCCTATGCCGGGCTCGGCATCAGCATGTACCCCTACATCGTGCCGCGCAGCATCACCATCTGGCAGGCCGCCGCGCCGGAAGGCAGCCAGTTGTTCATGCTGGTCGGCGTGTCGATCCTGATCCCGATCATCCTGATCTACACCGGATGGGCTTACTGGGTGTTCCGCGGCAAGGTCGATCCGCAGAGCGGATATCATTGATGACCGTGCACCACGACAAATCGTCGCTGCCGCAACGCCTGTTGTGGTTCGTCGTGCTATGGCTGGGCGGCGTCGGCACCGTCGCCCTCGTCGCCTACGGCTTGCGGCTCTGGATTGCGCCACATTGATTCGTCACAAAGTCCGACCATCCTGATTTGAGCGCATCTGGTAACGATTGATTCGCCATCAACCACCGTCGGCTTGCCATCCAGGCGAGGGTACGGTTTGATACACCTCGATATCGCGACATCGCCCGACGGTTCGCACCCCCGACAACAAGGATTGCCGATGCTTCGCTTTCGACGCTTGCTGTGGATGCCATTGCTGGCCGTCATGTTCATCGTCCTGCCGACCGCACAGGGTTTCAGCCAAAGCGAGGACATGAATATCGGCGATGAGCCGGGGCGTGTACCGGATGAATCGGTGCAGTTGCCGCCGCAGTTCCAGCGGCAGATGGTACTCTATCGCACCACCGAGCCGCCGGGCACCATCATCGTCCACACATCCGAACGCTTCCTGTATCTGGTGCAGGGCAATGGCCGCGCCATTCGCTACGGCGTCCGTGTCGGCCGCGAGGGGTTTCAGTGGCAGGGCCTGTTGAAGATCACGCGCAAGGCCGAGTGGCCCGACTGGACACCGCCGCCGGAGATGATCCAGCGCCAGCCCTACCTGCCGCGCTTCATGGCCGGCGGCCCCGGCAACCCGCTCGGCGCACGCGCGATGTATCTCGGCACCACGGTCTATCGTATTCACGGCACCAATCAGCCGGACACCATCGGCAAGGCCGTATCGTCCGGATGCTTCGGCATGGTCAATGCCGACATCATCGATCTTTACGGCCGCGTGCCGGTCGGCACCAAAGTCGTCGTCAAGCAGCGCCCGTCGATCTAAATCGCCGCCGATCCTTGCCCATCACGTCATCCTTATGAGCGAGACACCATCATGCTGAATTTCAGTCTCCCCCTCGCGCGCGGCGCTGTCGCTGTTGTCGCCACCATTGTCGCGTTCGGAACCTGTACCAGTGCCGATGCGCAGATGCTGAAGACCGTGAAGGACAGGGGCAACCTGATCTGCGGTGTCTCGACTGGCCTCCCCGGCTTTTCCAACGCCGACGATAAGGGCGTATGGTCCGGCCTCGATGTCGATCTTTGTCGCGCGGTCGCCGCCGCCGTGTTCAACGACCCGACCAAGGTGAAGTACGTTCCGCTCAATGCCGAGCAACGCTTCAAGGCGCTGCAATCCGGCGAGATCGATCTGCTCTCGCGCAACTCGACCTGGACGATGTCGCGCGAAGCCGAGTTCAACCTCAGCTTCGCCGCGGTCAACTACTACGACGGCCAGGGTTTCATGATCCGCAAGAGCGCCGGCAAGGATTCGGCGCTGGCGCTCGACAATAGCAAGGTCTGCGTGCAATCCGGCACCACCACGCAACTCAATCTCGGCGATTACTTCCGCGCCAACAATATGAAATTCCAGGAGATGGCGTTCTCGAATGTCGCCGAGACGCTGAAGGCCTACGATAGCGGCGCCTGTGACGTCTTCACCAGCGACGTCTCGCAACTCTACGCCGAGCGACTGACACTCTCGACACCGAATGATCACGTCATCCTGCCCGACGTGATTTCCAAGGAGCCGCTGGGCCCCGCGGTGAAGCAGGGCGACAGCCAATGGCTGGAGATCGTGAAGTGGTCGTACTTCGCCATGCTCAACGCCGAGGAACTGGGCATCACGTCAAAGAACATCGATGAGGCGCTGAAATCGCAGAAGCCGGACGTCAAACGTCTGGTCGGCAGCGAGGGCGCCTATGGCGAGCAGATCGGCCTGACCAAGGATTGGGCGGTGCGCATCATTCGGCAGGTCGGCAACTATGCCGAATCCTATGAGCGCAACGTCGGCACCGGCTCGAAGCTCGGCATTCCGCGCGGCCTCAATCATCTGTGGAACGAGGGCGGCATTCAATACGCTCCGCCGATCCGGTAGAGGCGATCACGCTTCTACGGAAACATCCAATTCCGTTACACCCGGCCATAGCCGTTTAAAGAACGGCGTCGCCGATGCTCGTCTGCGTGTCGGGCATCCACGTCCTGAATGTTTCAAAATGAAAGACGTGGATGGCCGGGACAAGCCCGGCCATGACAGGTCAGTTCTATCCAGGCAAGATTTTCTCCAGGTCGCGCGTCAAGCCACCCGGTAGACACTCTGCGCGTCTACCTGCACCCGCCCGTCGGCGACGAGTTCGTCGAGGTGCTGCGAAATGGTGCGAGCCTCCGACGAGTCGACCCATGGGCTCTCATAGTGCGACGGATAGATCAACCGCTGCTTGACCAGTTGCGCCAGCGTCTTCGGCGCCTCCTTCAGCATTGCCAGCAAACGCGCTTCGCGTTCGTCGAGCTTCGCGGCATAGGCCGCAAGATCCTGCATGAAGCGCTCGCGATCGGTGTAAACGCCGCGATGATGCGCGGTGACCCAGACCTTCGCCGGAATATCTCGCAGCCGCTCCATGCTGCTGCGGAAGCCAGACAGGCTCGAGGAGGCATCGCCGTAGTAGGGTCCGAAACCGGTGAGATCGATATCACCGATAAAAGCAACACCCTCCTCTTCGATCAGCAAAACGCAATGACCCGCGGTATGACCCGGCATGTGGAAGGCGCGAACCGTCAGGCCACCGAGATCCCATGACGCGCCGTCGGCATAGCTTTTCGCATCGGGCTGCGGTGCGTAGAAGAAGTCGCGCTTGAACCGGGCCTCCATTTTCGGAATGCGGCTCTGATCGGTCACCCCGAAAGCCGCGACCAGCCCGTCCCAACTGCGCGCCGCCTGCAGATCCGCCTCATGCACATAGACCGGCGCACCGGGAAGACGATGCAGGCCCGCCATATGATCTTCGTGGACGTGGCCCATCACCACCAGTTCAGTGGCATCGAATTCAGGCCCGATGAAGTTCGAGACGATCGGGGCATCAAGCGCCGCGCGCGTGTCCGAGCCACGAACGAGCACCTGGTTTCCGTCGGGATATTTGCCGTTCTTCTCGCCGAAGAAGACCGAGACGCGGCCGAAATCCGCGCGTTGTACTGGTGCGCGGGACGCTGACTGGCTCGCGTGCGAATTCATATCGACGGTTCTCCTTCAATCACAACCGGCCCGCCGCGTCGCGCTGGACGATCAGACCATCGTGCAGGAGCCGGACGCATCATAGAGCAACCCACCGCAGGCACCAAGAAAGCTGCCCAATCGATGAACCGTGATTGAATCCGCCGCATCGTCGCGCCGGCGCGGCCCGCGACATCCCGGCGGGACGCGCAAGGCTAATGCCGGCGGCGATCGAAGATTGGCTGTATCTATCCGGAAGCGAACCTAACGCGCCTGCATGCGCGCGCCGGCGTCCAGACTGATCGTTGTGGCGTTGAGGTACGCATTCTCGGCAATGTGCCGCACCAGACCGGCGAACTCGTCGGGCTGCCCCATCCGGTTCGGATACAGAATCATGCGATCGACGATCGACTGCGATACCTTCGGCGGCATGCCAGACACCATGCCGGTATCGAACAGGCCGGGCGCGATCGACACCACGCGGATGCCGTGCTCGGCGAGGTCGCGCGCTACCGGCAGCGTGAGGCCGATGACGCCGGCCTTGCTGGCGCTGTAGGCGGCCTGTCCAACCTGCCCTTGCGACGCCGCGCCTGACGCCGTGTTGATGATGACGCCGCGTTCGCCGCTCACACCCTCCGGCGCATTGCGCGTCATCGCCACCGCTGCGAAGCGGATGATGTTGAAGGTGCCGGTGAGATTGATGCCGATCACCTTGCTCCAGGTCGCGAGCGGAAACGGTTGTCCCTTCGAGACCGTCTTGGACGCATCGGCAACGCCGGCGCAATTGACGGCGATATGCACTGCGCCGAATGCCGCGACCACCGCGTCGATGGCGGTGCTCACGCTTTCCTCATTGGCGACGTCGACGACGCGGCCGAGCGCATCGCCGCCCAGTTCGCGGCAGACATCAGCCAGCCGTGCTTCGTCGCGATCGAACGCCGCAATGCGCGCACCCGCTTTTGCCAGGGCGATGCACGAGGCCCGCCCCAGACCCGATGCCGCGCCGGTAACGATAGCGACCTTTCCGTCCAACTGCATAAGCGTCTTTCCTACTCTCAATGATTGTCTTAGCGGCCAAGGATGGTGATGCAGGCCACCGCCTCTTCGATGCCTTGCAAACCACCGCCATTTTCAGCGAGCGCGATGCGCGCGCCCTCGACCTGCCGCGCGCCGGCTTCGCCGCGCAGTTGCGCTACCAGTTCATGGACCTGACCGATGCCGGTGGCGCCGACCGGATGACCCTTTGATTCCAGACCGCCGGACGGATTGACCGGAATGCGCCCGCCGAGCGTCGTGTCACCGCGTTCGGAAATCGCGCCGCCGTCGCCGAAATCGCAGAAACCGAGATTCTCGATCTGGATGATCTCGCCCATCGCGGTGGCATCATGCACCTCGGCGACGGAAACATCGTTGGGACCGATACCGGCCTTGTCATAGGCCTTTTTCGCCGCCAGCGCGGTGCAGTGGTGCTCGACCGCCGCGGGATCGCGATCGCTGCCGGTCTGGATCACCGAGGCCAGCACGCGGATCGCACGCTTCTCATCGAGACCAAGCCGCTTCAATCCCGCCTTGGTGACGAGAACGGCGGCCGCCGCACCATCGGAGATCGGCGAGCACATCGGCAACGTCAGCGGATAGGTGATCGGCGGCGCGTTCAGCACCTCGTCAACCGAATAGGCGTTGCGGAATTGCGAGAGCGGATTCTCCACCGAATGCCGGTGATTCTTCGCCGACACCGCCGCCAACTGGCGCTGCGTCGTGCCGAAGCGCTTCATATGCTGGCGCGAAAATGCCGCGTAAACATCCATGAATACACTATAGGGCTTGTCGGAGGTGCTCCCCTCTGGCACCTCGACGCCTTCGCCGAGACTGAGCAGGCGCTCGCGGATTTCATCGTCACGGCTGACGTCCCACGCACTGTCGAACGCTTCGAACATCAGCTTGCGATCGGTGGAAAACATTTTCTCGGCACCGAGCGCCAGCGCGACATCGCCCTCGCCGGCCTTGAGGAATGTCACCGCGAGGTTGAAGGCCGAGCTGCCGCTGGCGCAGGCATTCTCGACATTCACCACCGGGATGCCCCCGATGCCCATCTCGCGCAGCAGAATCTCGCCGCGGATCATGTGCTGGCGTTCCATGTGGCCTTGCGAGGCATTGGCGAAGAACGCGCCCTCCACGTCAGCCTTCTGCAAACCGGCATCGCCGAGCGCAGCATCCACTGCGGTGCGTGACATTGTTTTCATATCGACGTCGAGCATTCGCCCGAACGGCGTCATGCCAACGCCGACCACATAAATGTCGTCCATCGCATCCTCCCTGCGGCCGGAGCCGTCTCGAACCTAACCGTTCTTCAATTCCGGCAGCGTGCGCAGCACCTGCTCGGTATGTTCGCCGAGACCGGGCACGCCGGAGCGCGGTCCCGGATGCTCGCCGGAGAAAATCAACGGTTGCGCCACGTGATGGCGCGCCGTCCCGTCGCTGTCCGGCACCTCGCGGAACAATCCGCGCGCACGGAAATGCGGATCGGCTGCCACTTCATCGAGCGAATTCACCGGTCCCCACGGAATGCCGGCAGCATCGAGCTTCGCGCCCCAATCGGCGCGGCTGCGCGTCGCCAACACCGCGGCGACCTGACCCTGCAATGTCTCATTTCGCGCAACGCGCTCGCTGCGATTGAAGCCGGCGGCATCGGGCAGCCCGAGAAGTTCGCACAGCGGCCGCCAGAACCAGTCCTCATGCGCGATCGACAGCGTGAGCAACTTGCCGTCGCCGCACTTGAACACGCCGTAGGCCGGCTCCGCGCCGATGTCGGCCAGCGGCGCGCCGTTCATCACCGGCCCGAGCATCACCGACATCCACGACACCAGACCGTCCGTCATCGACACGTCGATGTATTTTCCCTTGCCGGTGCGCCCGCGCTCCAACAGTGCCGCCAGCGTCCCCACCGCCGCAAACATGCCGGAGGACAGATCGCCGACCGCGATGCTTCCGGGGTCCTCCACCGAACCTTGCTCGGCATGGCGGAACAGAAACCCCGCGAGCGCCTGATATGAAATGTCATGCGCGGGCCGGTCGCGATACGGGCCATCCTGACCGAAACCCGAGATCGAGACGTAAACCAGGCGCGGATTAAGCTGCGCCATCGCCTCGTAACCGAAGCCGAGGCGCGCCATGGTGCCGGGGCGATATCCTTCCATCAGCACGTCGGCGGACGCGATCAACCGGCGCAGGTGCTGTTTGCCGTCGTCGCTCTTGAGATCCAGTGCCACCGACTGCTTGCCGCGATTGAGCGCGGCATGAAACGCCGGAAACTGCCGGGCCGGATCACCGACCCCAGGACGCTCGACCAGAACTACCTCGGCACCGAGATCGCCCAACAACAGCGTGGCGTAAGGCCCCGGATACTGCTCGGCCAGACTGACAACTCGAATTCCAGCAAGGGGAAGGCTCATGTCGCTACGCGCTCCAACAGGTGCTGAGCTTGATTTCGCCCCAACAGTCTGTAACATAACTCATGAAATAATCAACTAACTTCACAGTCAATTCTTCGGAGAAGCGCCATGGAATCGCTGATTTCTGAAATTCGCGGCAACGCGATGTGGATCACGCTGAACCGGCCGGATGCGCTCAACGCGCTCACCCCGGCCATCATTTCGGGAATCAACGCCTCGCTCGACAAGGCTCAGCAATCGGACGTCCGCGCGGTGGTCCTGACCGGAACGGGGCGCGCTTTCTGTGCCGGCGCCGATCTGAAGTTCGTGCGCGGCGAAGCCGGCAACGACGAAACCGCACTCGGCCGCTTTCTCGATACGATTCTTCTGGTGATGAACCGGCTCGAGACATTCCCCATGCCGGTGATCGCCGCGCTCAACGGATTGACGCTGGCTGGCGGGCTCGAACTGATGCTGTGCTGCGATCTCGTCATCGCCGCGCGGTCGGCCAAACTCGGCGACGCACACGCGAATTACGGCCTGCTGCCGGGCGGCGGCAGTTCGGTGCGGCTGCCGCGCAAGATCGGTCCGACCCGCGCGAAGTATCTGCTCTATACCGGCGAGTTCGTACCGGCCGAACAACTTATCGTCGCCGGGCTGGTGAATGACGTCGTCGACGACGATGCGTTGATCACGGCCACCGAAGCGCTGGTCGCCAAGCTCGCCAACAAGAGTCCGCTGGTGCTTCGCCGCATGAAAGCATTGGTCGATGATGGCCTTGAGCAACCGGCTGCGATAGCATTGCGACAGGAATTACTCGCCAGCGAAGTCCACGCCTACAGCCACGATCTGAAGGAAGGACTTGCCGCTTTCGAGGAAAAACGCAAACCGCGCTTCACCGGCAAATAAGACAAGCAAGCCGCAGGACGTCGAGAGGAAACAAAAGCAATGAGTCAGGACACTCGATTCGCCCGCCTCCAGCAGGTTCAGCAAACCGCCTATCAGCTTGCGCCGGCGATCCGGGAGATGTTCGATCGCGCCGGCCTTGCCCCGGCCGATCTCAAGACCGTGGGCGATTTGTCGCGGCTGCCTGTCCTCAAGAAAGAGTCTTTGGTCGATTTGCAGCAGCAGCGGCCGCCATTCGGCGGTTTCCTTGCGGCGAAGGACGAGGACATCGCGCGCATCTTCGTGTCGCCCGGCCCGATCAACGAACCGCAGTTCCGGCATGATCGCGACGGCCACGGTTTCGGCACCGCGTTCGCCGCCGCCGGCCTCGGCCCGGGCGATCGCGTGCTCAACACCTGGTCCTACCATCTGGTGCCAGCCGGCCTGCTGCTCGATGAAGGGCTGCGCGCGGCCGGCGCCACGGTGATCCCGGCCGGCACCGGCGGCAGCGAATTGCAAGCCAAGCTGGTGACGGACCTTGGCGTCACCTGCATCTGCGCCTCGACGGCATTCTTCATCACGCTCGCCGAAGCTGTCGAAGCCATGGGACACAAACTGCCGGGCGGATGGAAAGTGAAGTCCGCGCTGCTCGGTGGCGAATTGGGCGACTGGCTCGGCAAGCGCCGCCGGCTGGAAGCCAGGTACGGCATTCGCACCTTCGCGGTGTATGCAACCGCCGACTTCGGCGTGATCGGTTTCGAGAACGGCGCGCAGGACGGCGGCTACGAAATTCATCAGGACCGCATCGTGCAGATCTGCGATCCGGTGACAGGCGCACCGCTGCCTGAAGGCGAACCGGGCGAGATCGTCGTCACCACGCTTACGCCGGGCTGGCCGCTGATCCGGTTCGGCACCGGAGACGTCGCCGCCGCGACGGCGACGAACGCCGACGGCACCGTGCAGCGGATCGGCATGTTGCAGGGGCGCGTCGGCCAGGCGGTGAAGGCGCGCGAGATTTTCATCTATCCGCGCCAGCTCGAAGATCTCGCGATCTCGATTCCCGGCGTCGGACGCGCGCAGGCCATCGTCGCGCGGCCGCAGCAGCGCGAGGAGATCACGCTACGTCTTGCGCTGTCGTCGGATGCGGATCGCGACGCGGTGCTGGGCGCCGTGCCCGCGCGTTTCACCGCGTTGTCGCGGCTAAAGGCCGACCGGATCGAAATCGTGACGGCCGACGAACTTCCGGCCGACGCACCGTTCGTGGTCGACCGCAAGGACGTTTAAGCGTGGACTCCAGAGCGGTTCACGCTTTAACAAAGCACCCAAATCCGTCATGCCCGGCCTTGTGCCGGGCATTCACATCTTAAGATGTTACGAAATGAAAGACGTGGATGGCCGGGACAGGCCCGGCCATGACGTATCGCTGATTCTATCCAAACGAAACCGCTCTAGCCGAGCCAGCGCTTGCGTCGGCGATAGTGCTTGATGTCGCGGTAGCTCTTGCGCTCGCCTTCGAGATCAAGCCCGAGATAGAACTCCCGCACGTCCTCATTGCTGCGCAGATCCTCGGCGGCACCTTCGAGAACGATGCGGCCGTTTTCCATCACATAACCGTAATCGGCGATATCGAGCGCGACGCGGGTATTTTGCTCGACGATCAACAGCGTGGTGCCGCCCGCCTTCAACTGCTTCAGCAGCTCGAAGACCTCGTCGATCATCAGCGGCGCGAGGCCGAGCGACGGCTCGTCGATCATGATCAACTTGGGATTGGCCATCATCGCGCGGCCGATCACCACCATCTGCTGTTCGCCACCGGAGAGATAGCCGGTCACGCGATCCTTGAGCGCGGCGAGGCGACGAATGCGATCGTAAACCTCGTCGAGGCGTTTGCGCACCTCGCGGCCAGATGATTCCATGTGGCCGCCGACCTGGAGATTCTGTTCCACGGTCAGATGGCGCAGCACACGGCGGCCCTCCATCACGTGAATGATGCCGCTGCGCACCACATCGGTCGGCTCGATCTTGTCGATCCGCTTGCCGTCGAAACTGATGTTGCCGGATGTCACCCGGCCGTCCTCGACGCGAATGATACCCGAGATCGCTTTTAGCGTCGTCGATTTACCGGCACCGTTGCCGCCAAGCAGCGCCACGCACTTGCCATCCGGCACGGCGAGGGAGATGCCCTTCACCGCCAGAATGACATCGCTGTAGATGACTTCAACGTTGTTGAGTTCGAGCACGACGCAAGCCTCCGGAAGTCTCCGGCCGGGTTCATGCGAACCCGGCCGGATAACCTGTCTTCACCACTTGTTGAGGGTCGGCACCGGGACGTTCTCGGCGGCTTCCGTGTACTTGCCGTCCTTCACGGTCGCGATGCTCGCCACCATGCCCTGTGTCGGGAACGGCGCGTCGTTGGAGAACTTGATGGTGCCGAGAATCTTGAAGGTATCATCGGGAGTGATCGGAGCCGAAATCAGCGCCTCACGCACGGCCTCGCCGGTGATCTTGTCCGGACCAACCTTCTTGGCCGCGGCTTCGATCGCCCGCATCGCGATCAACGCCTGACCGAGACCCTGAACAGCGGACACCGTCCACTTGGCCTTGAGGTTGTACTTGCTTTGCAGCATGTCGAAGAATTCGCGACCCGGCGTCTTGGCGTCGGTCGGCGCCGCCATCGCGTAGACCTCGTAGTCGCCCTCCATCTGCTTGAGGTCGCCGATCGCGCGGCCGGATTCCGCCAGGCCGTTATGCGAACTCAGAATGATCGGCACCTGCTTGCCGAGCGATTGCAGGGCGCGCTTGGTGGCAACCACCGCAGCCGTATTTGTCATGATCATGATCACTTCGGCGCCCTTGCGAGTCACACGATTGACCTGCGTGGTGAGGTCGGTGGGCTGCACCTCGGTGAAGACGACTTCAACCACCTCGACCTTGTCGGGATTGTCCGCCGCGTAACGCTGAACGCCCTTGTGCTGATCGACATAGGCGGGCGAGGCTTCCGACGAAATGATCGCGACCTTCAATGGTCCGGCGCCGCCACGCTTCTGGCGGAACCATTCGAAGAACGACGCGGCCTCGTGGCTGTAGGTCGGGCGCTGATTGAAAATCCACGGGTCCGGCTTCCAGGCGAAGCCATAAGCCGCCGTCGACATCACCATCGGAATCTTGTCGGACGGCAGCCGTCCTTGCAGCGCCGCGACGTCAGGCCCGCCGACGCCGAGCGCGATGATCGGATTGAGTTCGGCCTTAATGCCGGGCCACAGGCTCGCCACCTGCGCGGCATCGTAGCGATGGTCGTAATCCTTGACGCCGAGCTTGACGCCGAGCTTCTTGCCGACTTCCGCGTTCCACCAGTCGATCACCGGCCGACGCGCGCCGATCAGATCCTTCATCACGTCCGCATAAGGGCCGGTGAAGTCCGCCAGCGAGGCGATGTTGTAGGTAGTCTCCGCCTTGGCCGGCATCGTGGCCGCCAACAGGCCGAACGCGGCCGCCAATCCAGCCGTCTTGATGTGTTTCAGGATCGTCATCGTTCAGTTCCTCCCATGAACAGTCTCGATTGCGAAGCGCGGCGTCCTCAGTAAGGGAACGGCCACAGGCGATAGGATCGTTTCATAATGTTCCAGCGGTGCATCAGGCCGCGCGGCTCGAAGATCAGGAATGCCGCGATGATGCCGCCGAGAAACACGTTCATCAGCGCGAACACGACGTCACCGCCGAGCCCGGGGAATTGCGCCACGATGCTGGGGCCGAGCGTGACGAAGCTCTCCTGGATCGCCTTGATGACGAACACGCCGATCAGAGCGCCGGTGATCGAACCGAGACCGCCGACGATCACCATGGCGATGAACCAGATCGAGTGGAACAACGTGAACTGATCGACTGCGACAAAGCGCACGTAATAGGCCCACAGCGCGCCGCCGATGCCGGCGTAGAACGCACCGATCAGGAACGCTGTCGCCTTGGTGCGGACGACGTTGATGCCCATCAGCCCGGAGGCGACGTCATCGTCATTGACTGCGACGAAAGCGCGTCCGTGCCGGCTGCGCACGATGCCGTAAGCACCGAACACCATCGCCGCCGTCACCGCGAGGCATAGATAATAGATCGACGTATCGCTGACGAAACTGAAGCCGAAAATCTGCGCCGGTTGCAGGGTCAAGCCGTTCGATCCGCCGAACCACGACTGCGGCAGATTGAGAATCAGGAAGTGAAACAGCGTCTGCGCCGCGATGGTGGTGAGCGCCAGATAGAATCCCTTGATGCGCACCGCCGACAGGCCGAAGATGAAGCCGAACAGCGCGGCGGCGCAACCGCCGAGCGGGATACTGAGCCAGAATGGCAGATTGAACTTGATGGCGAGCGCGCCGGTGGCGTAGGCGCCGACCCCCATGAAGGCGGCCTGACCAAGGTTGATCTGCCCCGCGTAGCCCATGTTGATCTGCAACCCGATCACGACCACGGCCATGATCAGCATGTTGGTCGAGATCGCGACCAGACGCGGCCCCAAGACATGGGGCAACGCGATCATCGCGATCAGAAGCAGAAGAAGCGCGACCCACTGTCCGCGGGTGCGGACCAAGGCCTGATCGCGTTCGAAGCTGGTGGCGAATACGCCTGCCGGATCCATCGATCAGACCCTTTCGATAGTCTTCCAGCCGAACATTCCGGTCGGCCGAATGAAGAGGATAACTAGCATGATGATGAACGGGAAAACGGTGCCGATGGCGCCGCCCACGATCGGATCGAGGTAGGCCGTCACCAGCCCCTGAATGATGCCTACGATCAAACCGGCGAGCAGCACGCCGGCGATTGCCTCGAAGCCGGCCAGCAACGCCACCGGCAACGCCGCGAGCCCGATGTCAGACGCAAGGAAGTTGAGCGACTTGCCGCTGAGGAAGATGATCGCGCCGAGCGTGGAGAGCACCGCGCCGAGAACCCATGCGAAGGCGATGGAGCGCTTCACCGAAATGCCCATCGACAGCGCGACCTGATGATCTTCTGCTACCGCCGTCATGCGCAGACCCGCGCGGGTGCGGTTGAAGAACCATGACAGGCCGAACCCGACGATCACCGTGATGACGCCGCCGACCAGCAGCGAGCGCGGGATCAGGATGTCGCCGATGATCACCGGCTGCAACGGGAAGATGATCGGGAACGAACGCACCTGCGGGCCGAACAGCACGAGGATCAGGCCGCGGATCAGGATCAGCAATCCGATCGTGACCATCACCATGGCGAACACGGATTCACCGGCGAGACGGGAGAAGAACACGCGCTCGACCAGAAGCCCGAAGATCGCCGCCGCGACGAAAGCGAGCGGCAGGCCTACCCAGAGCGGCAACCCGAGCGAGGCGACCATCCACCAGACGATGAAGCCGCCGAACACGACGAGTTCACCCTGCGCGAAATTGAACACCTTCGAGGCGCGATAGATCACCACGAAGCCCATGGCGATCAGGGCATACAACAGCCCGACCAGCGCCCCGTTGATGAGGTAGTTGATGAAATCGATCATGCGGTGGCTCGCAATGGTTCGGCGGCGTTGCCGGCCTTGGTCCCCTTGGCGACATCGTGGATGGGGACGCCGGCGGACAGCGTACCCTTGCGCCCATCCTGATAGGTCACCGCGATCTCAAGTGCCTGATGATCCCGGCCGCCATACATCGCCTCGATCAAGGCGGCGTAACGCTCGGCGAGGAACTCGCGGCGCAGCTTGCGCGTGCGCGTCAGTTCGCCTTCGTCCGGATCGAGTTCTTTCGGGAAATTGGCGAAGCGCCGCACCCGCGCGTGCTCAGGCAGGAAGGTGTTGACGCGCGCGATCTCGCCGCGCACCAGTTCGGCCACCTCGGCCTTCTGCGACAGGTCGGTGAAGGTGGAGAAGCTGATATTGCGATCCTCAGCCCAGCGCGACACCACGCTCATGTCGATGTTGATCAGCGCGCCGATATAGTCGCGCGTCTCGTCGCCGAGCGTCATGATATCCTTGATGAACGGGCTGAAGCGCAATCGCGTTTCGATGAACTGCGGCGGGAAGCGCTCGCCCGAGCGAAGCTGCCGCAAGTCGTCGAGGCGCTCGAGGAACACGAGTTCGCCGCTGTCGGTGACCGACACCGCGTCGCCGGTACGGTACCAGCCTTCCTGCACGCGTTGCACGACGCTGTCGGGCTTTTTGTAATAGCCCTGGAAGAAGCTGCCGCCGCGAATCAACAATTCGCCTTCATCCGACACCTGCCATTCCAGCGCCGAGCCGGACTCCGGATGCGCCGTCAGCCAATGCCCGACGGTTTCGAGATTGTAGCGATCGCCCTGATGCAGCGTCAGCAGGCCGATTTCCGTGGTGCCGTAGATGTTGCGCAATGGCACGCCGATAGCATGGAATAAGCGGAACACGTCCGGCGCCATCGTCGAGCCGCCGCACAGCGCGAGCTTGATGCGGGTGAGGCCGAGCTTGTCGCGCAGCGGCTTCAGCACCAGCATTTCCGCCAGCGGCAGCGCGAGCCGCGCGCCGAACGGAATTGGCTTGCCTTCGAGCCGCGCGACATGGACCTTGTGGCCGATATCGACGCCCCAGGCGTAGATCGCCCGCCGCGTCCGGCCGGCATCGAGCATCCGTCCCTGAATGGTGGCCGCGAGGCTTTCCCATTGCCGGGGCGCGAACACCATCACCTCGACGGCGAGTTCGCGGATATTATTGAGGACCTCTTCCGGCGACTCCGGGAAATTCACCACCAACGGCAGCAGAAGACCGATGGTGACGCCGAAGAACTGCTCTGTCGCCCAGGCCGGCGCGATGTAGGTGAGATATTCCATCCCCGGCTTGATGCCGGTCGCCGCGATCACGCGATGCGCGTTATCGACCAGATAACGATGCGTCAGCACCACGCCTTTCGGCCGCCCGGTGGTGCCCGACGTATAGGACAGCACCGCGACGTCGTCGGGCCGCCCCGTTTCGACCAGCTTGCGGAAAAGATCGGCATCCTCGGCATGACGCGCACGCCCGGCATCGAGCACCTTTTCGAACGGCGTCAACCGGGCGTGATGATAGGACCACATGCCGGTGTCGTCCCAATAGATCAGCTGGCGCAGATGCGGCACGCGATCGAGGATCGCCAGCCCCTTGTCCACCTGCTCCTGATCCTGCGCCACCAGACAGACCGCGTCGCTGTCATTGAGCAGGTATTCGATCTCGTCGGCGGTGATATCGGGGTAGAGCGAGACGATCTTGCAGCCGATCGAGAAGGCCGCGAACTCGCTCCAGAAATTCTCCGGCTCGTTCTCGCCGATGATGGCGACGGTTTCGCCACGACGAATGCCCATCGCATCGAGGCCGAGTGCAAAGGCCCGCACCTTCTCCAGCACGTCGCCGTAACTGTATTCGCGCCAGATGCCGCGATACTTGTGGCGCTCGACAAGCTGACCGGGGGCCGCGCTGGCGCGATCCAGCAACAACTGCGGAATGGTACGCATCGGCAGCATCAGCGATTCCCCTCGCCCAGATACGCCTTCAGCACCGCCGGATTCTCCTGAATTTCACGCGGCGTTCCCTCCGCGATCTTGCGGCCGAAATCGAGCACGACGATGCGATCTGCGAGATCCATCACGACGCCCATGTCGTGCTCGACCAGCACCACGGGAATCCGCCGCGCCTCGCGTACGTCGAGAATGAAGCGCGCGAGATCTTCCTTCTCTTCGGTGTTCATGCCGGCCATCGGCTCGTCCATCAGCAGAATGCTCGGCTCCTGCGCCAAAGCACGGCCAAGATCGACGCGCTTGCGCAGGCCATAACCAAGGCTGCCGACCGGCTGGTGACGGATCGATTCGATTTCGAGCAGTTCGATAATTTCCTCGACGACCTCGCGGTGGCGCATTTCCTCGCGCCGGCACGCCCCGAAATAAAGGAACGCCGACGGAATCGAGCTCTTCATGTGGATGTGACGGCCGACCATGATGTTTTCGATCACGGTCATGTTCGAGAAGATGTGCGTGCCCTGGAAAGTCCGCGCCAGACCGGCGCGCACGATGTTATGGACACCCATGCTGGAGATCACCGCGCCATTGAAACGCACCTCGCCCTGCTGCGGCCGATAGAATCCGCTAAGGCAATTCATCAACGAGGTCTTGCCGGCGCCATTCGGCCCGATCACCGCCAACAGTTCGTCCGCGCCGACCGAGATGGACACCTTGTCGAGCGCAACGACGCCCCCGAAGGCCATCCGGATACCGTCAGCAACAAGAACCGCGGAATTTTGCACCGCAGCGGAATTTCGCGATGGCGAATAGACAGGTGAAACGGCACTCAACACGCACCTCCTTCACCAGCGCAATCCTGCGACATTCATCCTCCCCAAGGTATGCGGCATTTCGACCGGGTAGACGCCCCACGTTCAAGACCCGGTCGATCCTTGGCGGATTTTATGACCAAGCAGGCTTGTTTTTAACTTGATAGTCAATTTGCGTCAAGCAGGTTCGCATGCGCAACGCGCGTCATCGTCGAATGAGGAGGGCCGAACATTTGAATTTCGCCACCGCGGAGCAGCAACGGCCGGCATCGATTATCCTTCAATTGCAGAGGGAGCGCCGCTTTTCTCATGAATATCGGCTTGTATTCAGGAATCCCGACGCGCGCTCGATGATGCCAAGACCGCACCCCTCCGGTGGGATAACGACGCAGGAAATCGAATTGGATAGACTGTCGATTATTAAATTGACCAATGCGTTAAATAACCTAATATTGAGTTGAATAGAGAGATCCCGCGCCGACCAAACCAACGTCGCGCACTTGCGCCCCGTTAGGGTGCGACACAACAAACGGTCCGGCGGCGCCGCGCGATCTTCGACAACGACATGCAGGAGGACCCGGATGGCGCAGCCCGAAAACAAATCTTTTTCATTCCTGAGCGATCAGCAGATCATGGTGCGCGACGTCGCGCGCGGCGTGGCGACCGACACAATCGCCCCAACCGCCGCGGAACGCGACCGCACCGCGGCCTGGCCACACGCCGAATTGAAGGCGCTCGCCAGTCTCGGTTTCATGGGCATGCTGCCGTCCGAGCAATATGGCGGCTCCAACGCCGGCTTTCTCTCATACTGCCTGGCGTTCGAGGAAATCGCCGCTGCGGACGCCGGCGTCGGCACCATCTTCCATGTCCATAACACCACCGCCTACACCATCGGCCTGCACGGCACCGAAGCGCAAAAGCAGAAATATCTGCCGCCGATGCTGCGCGGCGAGAAGATCGGCGCCTTTCTCCTCACCGAGCCGCAGGCCGGCTCGGACACCTCGGCGTTTCGCGCCACCGCGCATCGCGACGGTGATCATTACGTGCTGAACGGCACCAAGCAATTCATCTCCAACGGCAGCGAGGCCGGCATGACCATCGTGCTCGCCCGCACCGATCCGCAGGCCGGCAGGAAGGGCTTCACGACGTTTCTGGTCGACCCGACCAGCCCCGGCTACAACATCGCCCGCGTCGAGGACAAACTCGGCCAGCGCACCGCGCACATCGCACAGATCCAGCTCGACAATCTTCGGGTGCCGGCGGAGAACGTGCTCGGCGAGGTCGGCGGCGGCTACAAGATCGTGATGGGCGGCCTGTCAGATGGGCGCATCGCGATTGCCGCCCAGGCGGTCGGCGTCGCCCAGGCCGCGCTCGATGCGGCGATCCGCTATGCCAGCGAGCGCGAGGCCTACGGCAAGCCGATCGCCGCATTGCAGGCGGTAAGCTTCCATCTCGCGGAGATGGCGGCTCAGGTCGACGTGGCGCGGCAATACTACATCCACGCCGCGCGGCTGCTCGAGGCCGGCGTCCCCTGCTTCAAGGAAGCCGCCATCGCCAAGCTCACAGCCTCGGAGATGGCCGAAAAGGTCTGCTCGGATGCGCTGCAGGTGCACGGCGGCTACGGCTACCTGAAGGACTTTCCGGTCGAACGCTACTATCGGGACGTTCGCGTCTGCAAAATCTACGAGGGGACCAGCGATATCCAGAAGCAGATCATCGCGCGCAGCCTCTCGGCCTGACGTTCGACGAATTGACTTTACGGCCGTAGTTTTGACTATGGCACCTGAAATCGCGAATCGGCCAAGAGCCGTGGGTTATTTGGCATGATCTCATGAAGAAGGCTTCGACAGCAAGGCGCGGCCGCCACGCCTCGGCGTGGAAAAGCGTCGTTCTGAGCCGGGAGCAGCAGTTCTCGCTCAAACGGGCCGCCCTGCTTCGCGAAGCCGGACGCGCCTTCAGTCTGCGCGGCTATCACAACACTTCGCTCGAGGACGTCGCGAAGACGCTGGATGTCACCAAGGCCGCGCTTTACTACTACGTCAAGAACAAGCAGGAAATTCTCTTCGAATGCCACATGCTCGCGCTCGACTTCGGCGACGAGGCCATGAAGCATTGCGAGGAGCACGGCAAGACCGGCCTGGACAAGATCCTGCTGCTTGTCGACAAATACGTCCGCACGATTACCAGCGAGATGGGCTCCTTCGCCGTGCTCGGCGAATATCACGCGCTGGAGCCGCAGAACAAGGCGATCATCAGCAAGCGCCGCGACAAGTTCGATCGCGCCTTCCGCAAACTGATTTCCGAGGGCATCACTGACGGCACCGTGCGCACCGTCGATCCCAAGCTGACGGTGTTCTTCTTCATGGGATCGATCAACTGGATGACGCGCTGGTTCACTCCGGAAGGATCGGCCAGCGGCGAGGAGATCGCTCGCCAACTGGTCGATCTGGTGAAAGGCGCATTGCGCGCGCGTTGATATCTACTTGCGCCCGACCCAGACCGGCTTGCGCTTTTCGACGAAGGCGTTGATCCCCTCGCGCGCGTCAGTATGCGCCATGTTCCGCACCACGAGTTCGCCGGAATATTCATAGGCATCCGACACCGGCATCTGAAGCTGGCGGTAGAACGCCTGCTTGCCGAGCGCCAGCGTATAAGTGGACTTCGAGGCGATCTCCGCAGCCATCGTCTCGACCGTTTCGGCGAGCTGTTCGGGCGCGACCACCTCGTTCACGAGCCCGATCCGCAGCGCGAACTCCGCATCATAAAGGCGTCCCGTGGTCAGCATCTGCATTGCGTGCTTCGGCATCACGGTGCGCGACAACGCCACCATCGGCGTCAGGCACCACAGGCCGATATTCACGCCCGGGGTCGCGAACCGCGCCTCGCTGGAGGCAATCGCCAGATCGGCGCTGGCCACCAACTGGCAACCGGCGGCGGACGCCACGCCTTCGACGCTGGCGATAATGATCTGCGGCTGATCCCGCATCGCCTGCATCATCGTCGAGCATCGCGTCGATACCGTCTTGAAGAATTCCGGATCGGTCTCGCCGTCGAATTCCGTAAGGTCGTGTCCCGCGCAAAAGATCTTCTTGCCGATGCCGCCCAGCACGATCACCGCGATCGAAGGCTCCTGCCGCAGGTCCATCAAATGACGGGTCAATGCATCGATGGTCGCGAGCGACAGGCTGTTGCCGTTGCGCGGCCGGTTCAACGACAGGAACGACACCGCGCCGGCATCTTCCCGCATAACGATATCCTGGCCCTCGCCCATCACGTCCTCCCCGCATCATCCGCGATGATGCACGCGGCTGCGCGCGCATCTCCCTGACGTTATCGCGATTTATCAAGCGGCCACAATCATCAAATGGCCCGATGAGGCGAGATTCGATTCAGTTGACGCTATCGTGTGCCGCGGAAGCCGCATTGTCCCGGATGCGCCGCCGCAGGTGGATCACGACTTCCACCCCAGCGACGGTGCATCCATCCGGGAGTTCCGGAAACCGGAGAAACGAGATCGAATTACTGTCGATATCGATGATGCGGTCTTCGCCGTCGACATAGAAGTGGTGATGCGCGTTCACATCCGCATCGAAGTAAACCACCCCGCGATCCACTGGAATCCGCTTGATGATGGCGGCATCGGAGAACTGGTGAAGGGTATTGTAGACGGTCGCAAGCGAGACGCCCATGCCAGCCTCACGGGCGAGCTGATACAACTCTTTCGCAGTCAGATGACGACCAGGAGCCCCAAAGATCAGGCCGACGAGATCGAGCCGCTGGCGCGTCGGACGCAAACCCGCCTTCAGCAGTATCTCATACGGCCGAAACGACGATCCGTCACGAAATGCGTTGGCCGATTCGGAGTGCTCGCTCATCCCGCGCTCCTTTCAGAAATCTTTCTTACGGATAGCCCGCACGCTCAGATGGAAAGGCCTCGCTTCAGAAGATCTCGCGCGATCGCGACACGATGAATTTCCGAGGTGCCGTCCAGAATGCGCTGGACCCGAGCATCGCGATACAGCCGCTCCACGGGCATTTCGCTGCAATAGCCCATGCCGCCGAATATCTGGATCGCCTTGTCAGTCACGCGTCCGAGCATTTCCGACGCGAACAGTTTCACCATGGAGATTTTGGCGCGCGGCTCGCGCCCCTGATCGATATCCCACGCGGCATTGAGCACCATCGAGCGCGCCGCGTAGATATCCACGGCCATATCCGCCAGCATGGCCTGGATCATCTGGAAATTGGCGATCTCTGTTCCGAATTGCTTGCGCTCATTGGCGTATTCGAGGCTCATCTGTAGCGCCCGGCTCGCCATGCCGACGGCGCGCGCCGCCACCGCGCGCAACCGCTGCCGGTTTCCGGTGCCCAGAGCCAGCGCCATACCATCGCCTTCCTGACCAAGACGCTGCTCCGGCGACAGACGAACGTTGTTGAAGAACAGTTCGCAATGGCTGAGCCCGTGCAAACCCATCAGCCGTTGCTCGCGACCGACGGTCACGCCCTCGGCGTCCCGGTCCACGAGAAACAGGGAGATGCCCTTATGCCCCTTGCCCGGATCGGTCAGGGCGGTCACCATGAAAGCGTCGGCGACGTTGGCATCGGAGATGAAATGCTTCGAGCCATTGAGAACATAACCGTCGCCGGCGCGCGCGGCGATGGTCTTGATGCCAGCGGCATCAGAGCCCGCGCTGGCTTCCGACATGGCGAAGGCGACGATGATATCCCCCGCCACCGCCGGCAGCAGATACTTCTCGCGTTGTGCATCGGAGCAGCTCATCAACGTCGCGGGAACCGCGCCGAACGCTCGCCGCACCAGAACGTCCGACGTCCACCCGAACTGCTCCTCGACCAGACACATGTCCACCATGCTGAGCCCGCCGCCTCCGACCGAAGCCGGCATGTCCATCGCATAGAGGCCCAACGCTCGCGCTTTGTCGCGTATCGACCTGGCAAGATCCAGCGGGACTGCTTCTTGTTCATCGACGGCCTGCTCAACGGGCCGCAATTCGGAATCGATAAATCGCCGCACCGTCTCGATGACTTGAAGCGTCTCTTCGGGAACTGAGAAATCGATCATCGTGCAGCTTGCCTTTCCGATAAGCAGAATGCATCGCCGCGCTGTCCGAATGTACGCGGCATGAAATTCTCGAACACTGTCAACTTTCCTTACACGCTTCCGCGCTATCGCTTGACAACATAATCTTCGCGATCATTCGCGCATGAGCCAGAATTGCATTGTCACTTCCTCTCCCTGCGATGAGTTGGAGACCAAGCGGCAGACCTCCCCGCACACGCGGCAGAGGAAGGGTCAGGCAGGGCACGTGAAGCATCGTCCATGCGCTGTTGAAAACGGGATCGCCAGTGCCCCGCTCGAACAGAGGCGCCTCTCCCGGCGCCGCCGGCATCAACAGAATGTCGTCACTCGCGAGCACACGATCGAGCCGCGTTCGCTCCGCATTACACTCCGCCTGCGTGTCCTCATAGAGCAGCCGATCGATCCCAGCTCCCGACTGAACGAGAGCGCGAAGCTCTGGCCCGACGCCTTGAGACTGCCGCGCGGTCAGCGACGCGTAATGCGCGTGCACCTCATAAGCCAACAGCGTATAGTGGAGACGCGACCACCTCTCGTAGCAATCGGTCAGATCCAACGGGTCACACGCGACGCCGGACGATATCAGCTTGGCCTTCACGTCGGAGAGCGCGTCGAACGCACCGGGATGGGCTTCATCAAGCCCCGACAACTCTCCGATCAGAATACGCGGCGCACGGCGGGAGGGAGCGAATTCGTCGCGCGTCGGGATAAGCGCCTCGAATACGCTTCGAGCGTCGTCGACGTCCCGCGAGAATATTCCGATCGTATCAAGCGAGGGTGCAAGCGGCCGCACGCCGGTCATATCGATCAGGCCGTAGGTCGGCTTGAATCCCACCACGCCGCAAAACGCCGCCGGCCGAATCGTCGACCCGGCTGTCTGCGTTCCGATCGCGACCGGCACCATGTGATCCGCAACCGCTGCGGCCGATCCACTCGACGAGCCGCCCGGGGTCCGACGACTGTCGTGAGGATTGCGGGTGCGGGAAGGTCGCAGGTAAGCGAACTCGGTGCTGACCGTTTTTCCCGGAACAATCGCTCCCTGCTTGCGCAGCCGCGCCACAATGTGCGCGTCGGCCTCGGGCCGATGCCCCGCATAGAGCCGCGAGCCATATGTCGTCGGCATGTCGGAGGTGTCGATGACATCCTTGATCCCGATTGGAACGCCGGCCAGCGGTCGATCGTATCCGTCACGATCGACAACCCGGGCCGCGGCGAGGGCCTGATCGGGAGCAAGATACTCCCACGCCATGACCCCCGCTTCACGGGACCTGATCCGGGAGAGGCAGTCTCGTAGCACCCTTTCCGCCGTCAGATCACCCGCGGCAAACCGGGAGCGTAATTCGCCGATGGTTGCACCGCGCTGAGCGTCCGCCGCCATTCGCCGCCTGCCCTAGTATCGGCCGGACAGAATGGCACCGGCGTCCGGCACCGCCGCATGCAACCCGAGCCGCTTCAGCATCTCGTGAACCGTGCAGGTTGCGGCGGAAACCACCGGCTTGCCGAGCTTGGCTTCGAGGGGAGCGATCGAGGCGAGCGAAGGCATCTGAACGCAAGCCGACGCGACCACCACGTCCGCGCCATCGACGTTCAGCCCATCGACAATATCGATCAGGGCGCGCGGATCACGCTCGCCCACCGCCATGTTGTCCGGAATCTCAAGGGAGAGCGCGTCGATGACCTCGATACCCTCGTTTTCAATATAGCTCTTCACCAGCGCGGTGAGCGGCTTCATATAGGGCGTCATGATGGCAACCCGGCGCGCGCCCATTGTCTTCAGGCCGGACACCAGGGCGCCAGCACTGCTCACGATTTCCGCCCTGGAGCCTTCACTCGCCGCCACGCTGCGTAGCCGCTCCTCGGATGTTCGATGATAGCCGTTGCCCATGCTCATGATGGCCACGAGACAGGCATACCCCATGACATCCACCTGCGCATCGGACAGCTCCAGCGCGCAGCGCTCCGCTTGCGCGTTCATCTGCTCGAGTTCTTCCTTCGTCACGCTCTTCATTCGCATCCGGCTCGAATGATAGGTGAAGCGCTCCGGCGCCGTCGCTTCGCGCGCCCGGAACATCGCCGGAATCTCCGTCTCCATGGTGATGTTCGAGCTGGGAACGATCTGCCCGATCCGAAACGCACGCATCAAAAACTCCGCAAGGTTGGCAAGGACGTCCTCGCACGGGACACCGCTTGGCATATCGATGCCGCTTCATATCATACGTGTACGTACAATGTAAACCGGTCGCGATTTCCAAATCCGGCAAATCGCCGGCCTGAATATCGCCAATCCGCGAATATTTCCGCTCCCGGGGCGGACCGCTTCAGAAACAACGCACCGCGCATTATCCGTTTGGACATATGTGTACAAACAAATTGGGGGTGGCCGCCGTGCCTGCGATACTGTAATGCACATCAGGCAGGGACTTCCGTCGCGCAACGGGGTCGCTGCCGGCGAAATTGTCACCGGGAAGCCAGAAATGCCGCCTCGAAAGAAAGCCGCTCGACCACAGAAAACAAATCCCTCGAAGAGTCCTTACATGCTCGAGCAACAGGTCGGCTTCCTGCTTCGCGCCGCACTGCGACGACACACGGTTATTTTCACCGACCAGATGGTCGAGGGATTGACCCCACCGCAATTCTCGGTCCTGGCCAAGCTGCTCGAAGCAGGGCCTCTTTCGCAGAATTTTCTGGGACGGCTGATCAATTCCGATTCATCCACGATCAAGGACATCGTCGATCGGATGGAATCCCGGAATCTGGTCGAGACCAATCCGGACCCATCCGATCTGCGCCTGCGATCGGTGAAGCTGACCAGCAAGGGGAAGGCTCTGGCGGAAGCCGCCATCGGCGTCGGCAGTCAGATCACCGAAGATACACTGGCGCCGCTCACACCGGCCGAACGGTTGGTGATCGTGGATATTCTTCAGAAGCTGTCATAGGCTTCCTCGGACAATCCTCATCCCTGATCAAGTATGACGGCCAGGCGCTCCACGCCATCGGCAACTGCGTCGATGGCGGAATCGGTGGAAGCCTGGACAAAAGCATCGGCGTGACAATTCTCGCGCTCGACCTTCAAGGCATGAAGCTTCGACATGCATGTCTCGACCATAATCGGCGGGCCTGCCAGATAGGCCTTCGCATTGGCGACGGGCAGATCGAATGCTTCGAGAACGTCGGCGAGATTGCCATAGAGACGCGAACGCGACCCGGCGCCGCAGCGGGACAGCACCGTTGCCGCCCGAAGCGTCGGATACGTGACCTGCAACATGGCGACCTCGCGTTCGTAATAGACATCGGCTTCGTCGCGAACGCCATGTAACAAAATCGCGGCCCGATCAGGAATCTGGCGAAGAGCAGCCGTCAGTACCGAGAGGACCGGCGCCAATCCCGATCCGCCCGCAAGACAGATGATCGGGCCATCGTGTGCCGCGCGAAGATACGACGCCCCGAACGGGCCATCGATCTCGATCGCATCGCCTGTCGAAAGCTTATCGAACAGATATGTCGACAGTCGTCCGCCGGGAACCTTGCGAACATGAAACTCGACATAAGGGTCCGAAGACTGGCTCGCCATCGAGTAGGGACGCGAGGGGAGACCTTCAATGCAGAGATTCGCCGATTGGCCCGACGTGAACTGAAACGGGTCGTCCTCGGGCTGGGCAAGGCGAATGCGGACGATGTCATGGGTCAGCCGATCCACCGCCGTGACCGTCAACATCATCCGTCTCCGCGGCTGTGGCGGCGGCGGATCATCAGCGTCAAGCCATGCAATCTCGATATCGGCGCGCGCCATCGCGCGACACGCGAGCACCATACCGCGTTGACGATCCGCATCGCTCAGCGCCAGCGGAGAATGCGGTAGCATTTCGACTTGTCCTTGCAAGAGCACACTCTTGCAAGCACCGCAGACACCCGATTCACAACCGCATGGATAGTCGATGTCGTTGCGTTGCGCGAGATCGAGAATGGTTTCCGATCCGTCCGACGCGAGCGTGACGCCGGCTTGCGTCAACGTGACATTGAAGCGCCGAGACACTGATTGATCCGTGGTCATTTTCACTCCCTGCCGAACATCGCGACAACGATCCCGCGACGCATTGCGAGAATCGCTCGCCGCAGCCGCTTGTCGCGTCAACCGACGTTTGCTAGTATACGTACAATCGACGATCTGAAAAGTTTTTTCTTCGGCGAACGCTGCGCGCGTTGCCGCCGCAACGCGCAGCCGCGCCGTGACCACGCGGCCGGCATCGGATCGTGGTTTCATCATCTCTAATGGAGGAAACTTATATGCAGATCACCGGCGACTATCAGCTCGCTGCTTCACCCGAAAACGTATGGCGCGCGATCCACGATGACATCGTGCTCCAGCGCTGCATCCCCGGCTGCAAATCGATCGAGCGGCTGTCGGAAGATCAATTGCGGGCTGTCGTGACGACCAAGGTCGGACCGGTCAGCGCCACACTCAAGGGGCTGATCACGTTCTCCGAGCAGACTCCGCCCAAGAGCCTTTATCTGACGGGTTCCGGCGACGGAGGGATTGTCGGTTTCGCCAAAGGCGGCGCGCGCGTGACGCTGGAGGCCGTGCCGGATGGCACGCATCTCAACTATGAGATCGATGTCGCGATCGGCGGCAAGCTCGCGCAGCTCGGACAGCGCCTGCTCGCCGGCACGGCGAAGAAGAATTCCGATATCTTCTTCAGCAATCTGGTCGCTTACTTCAACGAGAGTATCGCTGCGACAGAAGCCGTGCTGAAGTAACCCGGATAGCGCAACCGCACGATGAAAGGGACGTGCGGTTGCGCCGTTCGACGACGATCAACCCAGCTCCGCGGCTCTTTCGAGACTTCTGATCATCGATATCCGAAGCAGAAACTCCCGCGACTTTGCCGCGTCGGCGGCCGTCTCCCGCATTTCCTCGCAGTAACGGCGATGTTCCGCGTCCGTCGCCGCCTCGAGATTTCGCTTGTTCTCGATAGTTTGCTTCTGCACGTGCTCCAGCGTGACGAGGCGTCGCTCGCGATCATAACCATCGAGCACATTTTCATCGAGTTCGGAATGCCAGACGCCGGCAAGCCGGTTCGTCAGGCTGAATGCGTCGTGGATTCCGCCATTCATTCCCATCCCGCCGAGAGGATTGTTGATATGGGCCGCATCGCCCGCCAGGAATACCCGATCGCGTCTGAAGGATGAAGCAACCCGTTGATGCACCCGATAGAGCGTCAGATGAAGGATCGCCGACTGTCCGGCGCCCGGCGCAATTGATTCCAGTTGTCGGGTCGCGAATGCTTCGCTAAGCGCGACATCATCCGGCAGCTCAGAATCCACCGGCACCATCGCTCGCCACATTCCGGGAATCCGAAGGAGGAAAAACCACTGTCGGGGATCAGCGACGTAAGTAACCGATGCCAGATCCGGATAAGCCGACCGGAAATCGAATGGTGTCGAAATGACAAGAAACCGCTCGGGCCATGTGAACCCTTCAAACTCGAGACCGACCGACTTTCGCACCGCGCTGCGCGCGCCATCCGCGCCAATCAGCCAACGTCCGGTCCGCTCGATGGTCGCCCCGTTCGGCTGCTCGACCTGAACCCGGACGCCGCCGTCGATTTGCTCGACGCGGTTCACAGCCTGATTGAATTCAATCTGAAAGTTGGAATTGGATTGATAGTGACGTTGAATGATTCGCGTGAGCTTGAACTGTTCGCTTTGAAGTCGATAGGGGTGGCCCGTCATATCGGCGATATCGCCGAAGTCGAATTGCGCGACGGCACCGAACGACTTCGAGCGATACTGCACCGAGGGAGCCTTGAGCCCCTCCTTGATCAGATCGTCGGCCACGCCGAGCTTATCAAGCATATCGAGCGTCGGCGGATGAAACGTCGAGGCTCGGGACTCGCTGCTGAGCGTCGGCGACGCCTCGAACACCGTAACCGGCACACCCCGCATGGCGAGGTTGGCGGCCGCCACCATGCCGATCGGCCCCGCGCCGGCGACAAACACACGATCTTCAACTGACATCTTCATGATCCCCGGCGGAGCTCTTGCCCGGTCTGCCCGAGCATTACTCCGATCAAATTACAGAATTCCCGCGGCGCGCAGCTCTTCGCGCTTGTCCGCGCCATAGCCGAGCGACTCGAGAATTTCCTCGGTATGCTGCCCGAGCATCGGCGGCGAACGTTTGGCGATGCTCTCGACATTGGAAAGCCGCAACACATTGCCGACGGTTTCGAACGCTCCGTGATGCGGATGATCCAGTTCGAGCATCGTCTTGTTGTGCACGACCTGAGGATGCCGCGTGGCTTCACCCAGCGAGAGAACCGGCGCGCACAGCAAGTCCGCGTCATCCAGGCGTTTCAGGCACTCCTGCGTCGTGTACTTCGCAAACCCCTTGCTCAGATAGGCGTAAAGTTCGTCCCGTCGCTTCATCTGTTCCGCAAGGTTGGCGAACGCCGGCTGCACCGTGATATCGTCAATCTCCAGCGCATGGCACAAATCCGAAATCGGATTGGGCCGGTAGGCCGCGACCAGCACGACGTGCCCGTCCTCAGTCCGGAAGATCCACATCGGATTCTGTTTGAGCCAGTTCGTTTCCTGATTTCTCAGCAGAAGTTGCGTCACCTCCTGTTGCTGCATGGCCAGCAGCGTGTCGAGAAGATTGACCTTCACCTTCTGTCCGACACCGGTTCGCTCACGTTGAAACAGCGCCAGCATAATACCCTGAGCCAGAATCATGCCCGCCGAATAGTCGCCCAGCGCGGTCGGGAATAATTGCGGCTGCCCGGACGGGTCCGTATTGCGAAAGGCAATCCCCGACAGGGCTTGGGCCAGGAGATCCTGTCCACCCTTGTGGACGAGAGGGCCGCTGTCACCAAATCCAGATCCCGACGCATGAATCAGCCGTGGATTCTCCTTGGCGAGGGTGTCGTAATCCAGCCCCAGACGCTCGACGACATTGGGCCGGAAGTTGTGAACGAGAACGTCGCTCTGCAACGCGATCTGTTTGGCGATCGCCAGCCCTTGCGGCTTGGTCAGATCGATCGCCAGACTGCGCTTGTTGCGATTCATCGCCATGAAGTAAGCACTCTCGCCGCCATCTTCCTTGGCGAAGTGATCGTAACCGCGACTGAGATCTCCACCTTTCGGCTTTTCGATCTTGATGATTTCGGCGCCGAAATCGCCGAGCACCTGGGTGGCGATAGGCCCGAACATCACCTGTGTCAGATCGAGAATGCGGATTCCCTGTAACGGCAGCGCTTGCGCGGTAGTGGATTGCTGGCTCATGACTGTCTCTGGTTAATGGAGAAAAAGGAATCGGATGGGACGACCCGGCTCAACAGGACGGAAACGAAACTGCTGTTGCCTGTTGCAACATCGGCGAACCGTCTCATCACCTTTTACGGTTGATGAAGCGCCCGCTCCTGACCGTGACCAGGAGAAGATTCTTCGCGCCCCACCCGTCGTGATCTTCCGGCGTGTACTGCACCGTTCCCGCTGAGAACGGCGTGAACGGCGGCAATTGTTCCATCGCGTCACGCAGCATCGCACCGTCGGTCGCTCCGGTCTTCAAACCCTCGATGATGGTGGCGGCTGAAGCCGCACCAAGCAGCGAGCCGAAGCCCTGAGCGCCGCCATGCGGTGCCAGCGCCTCGAACAGCGGTTGCAGCGGCCCGGCTTCATGCGGATTGAAGATTGCCGCCATGGTCATTCCCTCGGCCGCATCGCCGGCCGCGCGGACGGTGGCCGGTTGCGCCAGCGCCGCCGAGCCATAGATGGGAAGCGTCGATCCAAACTCGCGCAGCTTGCGGATGAACGTCCCCGCCATGGTGGCGCCTGCCGCGCTCAACACCAGAACGCTGTCCGCATTGGAACGGCGAACGGCGAGCGCGGGCGCGGTGAGATCCGTTGCCCTCAGGGCTGCAGACGTCGAGAGCACGATCTCGAAGTCTTTCCGTTCGATCGCCACGCGCTTGATCAGGTCGGCGGCCTGCTGTCCGAACGCGTCCTCCGAGGAAAACACTGCCAAACGCTTATGGCCATCCTTGACGAGGGTTTCGCCAAGCAACCTGGCGTCGTCTGTCGGCGTCGTGCAGACCCTGAAAACCCATTTGAAATAGGCAGCCCCCGGATCGGTCGTCGATAGCGTCGACTCCATCGCGAAGACTGGCGTCTTCGACCGCACGGCGAGATCCGCGATGGCCAGGGTATCGCTGCCCCGACCCGTCGTCAGCGCAATCACTTTCTGATCGAAGATCAGTTGATTGGCGAGACGCGCCGCCTCGGTGGGATCACCCTTGGTGTCGCGGGTCACGAGATTGATCGGCCGGCCACGCACGCCGCCGGCCGCATTTGCCTTGGCGATCACCGCCTCGAGGGCGCTTCTCTCCTGCGCACCGAATTCGGCGCCAGGACCGCTGAGCGGCAGCAACGCACCAATCGAAAACGTCGCGTCCTCCGCGAGTGCAGGAACAAGCCTGCTTCCCAGCAGAACCGACATCGCGGCGGCGCTCGCGAGCATGGTCCTTCGCGTGATACGGGCCTTAGCCAGATCGATTTCAGACATATCGATCACCTCGCTCATTGCACATTTCAAATCTCACCCTGGGTTCGAATCTCGCACCGCGGCGTGACGCGGGCGAGATCGGAAATCCCTCGCCCGGCGGTCTTAGGGATCGAGGTTGGTGAACTTGCCGTTTTTCACACGGACGATGAGCAGATTCTGCGGTCCCCATCCGTCGTGCTTGTTTGGCGCGTACTGCACCTTGCCGGCGGTATAGGGACTGAACGGCGGTAACTTCTCCATGGCGTCGCGAAGCGACGGCCCATCCTTTGCACCAGCCTTCAGGCCTTCGGCGATGGTTGCCGCGGACGCCGCGCCGAGCAGCGAGCCGAAGCCGCGCGCACCACCGTGATCCTTGAGAACGTCGAACAACGGTTGTAACAGGCCGGGCTCGTCGGCATTGAAGATGGCCGCCAGGGTCATGCCTTCGGCCGCGTCACCCGCCGCGCGAACAAGTGCGGGCTGCGCCAGCGCCGCAGGCCCGTAAGCGGGAATCTTCGATCCGAGCTCACGCAGCTTGCGCAGGAATCCGCCTGCGGCGTTCACACCCGCTCCGCTGAAGATCATCACCGCATCCGCGTCCGAGCGACGAACCGCCAACGCGGGTGCGGTCAGATCGGTCGCGTTCAAGGCGGCGGACGTCTTGAGCACGATCCCGATGTCATTCTTTTCGCGCGTGATGCGCTCCGCCAGTTCCGTGGACTGCTGGCCGAACGCATCTTCCGAGAAAAAGATCGCGAGGCGTTTGTGGCCTTCCTTCACCACGCGGTCGCGGATCAGGACAGCATCGTCGGTCGCCGTCGTACAGGTGCGGAAAACCCACGGATAATATTGCGCCTTCGGGTCCGTCGCGGCGAATGTCGATCCCATGAAAAACAACGGAACGCGGGCGCGGGCCACGATATCCGCGACCGCCATGGTATCCGCGCCGGTCCCCGTGGTGATGGCGACGACACCGTCGTCCAGAATCAGCTGATTGGCCAAGCGGGCGGCTTCCGTCGGATTGGCCTTGCTGTCCTTGACGATAACCCGCACGGGCTTGCCACCGACGCCGCCAGCGGCGTTGATCTTTTCGAAGACGGCCTCGAACGCCTGACGTTCCTGCCCGCCGAATTCGGCACCCGGCCCACTGAGCGGCACCAGAACGCCGACCTTGAGCGGTTCGCCGTTCGTTTCGGCGAAGGCTCGGCCGGTCCCTGCCGCGACACCCAACGCGGACCACGATGTCGCAATGAGAAACTGTCGTCTATCCATCGGCTCTATCCTCCCCTCATATTAATTTTCCGAATGGTGAGTAATGAACGCGCGCGCGATCGCTTCACGATCCCGCAGTGCCTCGCGCTGGCCTTTCACGACGATGCGGCCACCGGCCATGATCAGGAAACGATCGGCAACGCGCTCAACCATGCCGAGATTTTGCTCGACCAGCAGAACAGGCAGCCGAAGCAACCGCAGGCGCTTAAGCAGGTCGCCGACTTCGTCAACGATCCGCGGCGCGAGGCCTTGGGTCGGCTCATCAAGAACGAGGCCGCTGGGGCGGCCGGCTAGACTTTTCGCCAGCGCGAGCATCTGTTGTTCGCCACCGCTCATCGATCCGGCCGCGGCGTTCCATCTCTTCCGGAGAATCGGAAACAAATCGATCGTCTCATCGATCGCCCTGGGCCGCTCATACCTGGGGGCCAGACGCGATCCGAGCCGCACGTTCTCCGCGACGGTCAACGATGGGAAAAGGCCGCGCGTATCCGGAATGGTGGCAAGCCCCAATCGGGCACGCATCTGCGCCGGCTTGTCCCCCAGTTCGCGTGATCCGAGCGTCACGCGCCCCTCGCCCGCCACGGTACCGCTGATGGCGCCGACAAAACTGCTTTTGCCGGCACCGTTGGGTCCAAGCAGCGCGACGATCTCACCGGGCTCGACGATCAGCGAAATGCCGTGACACACGATATGCGAGCCGTATCGCGCATAGATATCGCGGCACGAAAGCTTCCCGGCCGTCACCGCGGCATCGGGCTTCAACGCATCAGCCAGCATTGCTGTCTCCGAGGTAAGCCCTGACAAAGTGCGGATCGCTCAACACCCCGCTCGGCTCGCCCGATGCGGCAATCCTTCCCTGGACGAGAGCGATTAGCCGACCGCAAAGATCCGCGACGAATGGCACGTTATGTTCGACAATCAGCACACCGATGCCATCTTTCGCTGCTTTGCGGATGACGTTGGCAAGGACGCCTTGATCGTTCTCGTCGATGCCGGCGGCCGGCTCGTCCAGCAGGAGGTAGTGCGGACCGGCGGCCAGCGCGCGGGCCACCTCGACGAGACGCAGCGCTCCCAACGAGAGGTCGCCGGCCCGCTTGGTCGGATCGGTCGTGATGCCGAGTTCGCTGATAAGGTTGTGAGCGCGACTTTCCATATCGGCTTCGGCTTTACGAACGCTGCGGCTCCCGAAGAAGGAGCCGAACAATGGCTTCTTGACGATCGGATTGAAGCCAAGCATCACCGCTTCCAACACCGTGCCGTGTGCATTGACGCGCGGCGTTTGAAACGTTCGGCTGATTCCCAGATGAACCCGCAGGTCGAAGCGGTGATTTGAAATATCCGCGCCGTCGACCACGACGCTACCGGCGTTCGGCGCGACGACGCCCGTGATGCAATTGAACAAGGTCGTCTTGCCCGCGCCGTTGGGGCCGATCAGTCCGACGATCTCGCCGCGGTTCAGCTCGAAGTCCACGCCGTCAAGCGCCGTGATGCCGCCGAATCTGACGGCCAGATCCCGTGCCGCGATCTTCATAGCGATTGCTCCGGGCTGAGCTGCGACGACTGCGGGATCGGCCTCGATGCCACCCGCTTCCATCGAAACCTGGATTGCACGAGTGACAGCAGCCCTTCGGGAACGAGAAGCAGGACGAGAACGATCAGCGCACCGAACACCATGCCGTGGGCTTGCGCCGAACCGGGAAGCCAATCTCCCGCGAAGACGAAGAACGCTGCGCCCAGCACCGGGCCGAGCGAATACTTGCGCCCGCCGACGACCACCATGAACAGGAGATTCGCCGAGAGATGAACGTTCAACGAACCGGGACCGATGTATCCGAGATAATGGGCGTACAGCCATCCGACGAAGCCGGAGATGCCGGCAGTGATCGCGAACAGCAGCGACAGTTCGCGCGCCACCGGTATGCCGACCGACTCCGCCAGCAATCGATCGACGTGGATTGCGATGAGGGCGCGGCCGCGTGCGCTGGTGCGAAAGGCGTCGTAACAATAGACGCAGATAATGACGGCGCTCCAGACCAGCAGCAGGACGCCGACTCTCGAATTCCCCACGATCGGAATCGGCGGCAGGCCCGTCACGCCCTCATAGCCCCCGGTCAGTCCTCCGCTGGAGCTGAACACCACCTCGACGAGAAGACCCAGCGCCAGTGTCGCGAGCGCCATCGACATCTCGGGCAAACGGAGGATCGGCCGGGAGACGACATATGCGAAGAGAGCCGGCACAATAATCGCGGGCAACAGCGTCGCTTCCGGCGGCAAGTGATAGTGCGAGAACAGCAGCGCGCTGGCATAGCCACCGATCGCGGCAAACGCCGCCTGCGCCAGCGAGAGCACGCCGCCGCAGCCGTAGATCAACCCGAGCGGCACGCCAAGCAAGGCATAAAGACCAACAGTGATCGCCGTCGCGTAGAGTGACGAATGCCCCTGCCCGACGATCAGTATTCCGAGCATAACGATCGTCAGCACGCCGGCATTCCGGCCAACGGATTTGCTCATGGACGCGCTCCCGAGAAGGCGATGGCGGCATTTCGGCTGGTTGCGAGAACCAGCAAAATCACCAGCGAAGATGTGCCCGCCGACCATCCGGACGGCAGATAGGCTTGCCCGAGCGTTTCAGCCAAACCGATGAGCATACCGCCCAGGAATGCCGCTTGCGGCGTTTTGCGCCCGAACAACAGCGCGCCGCCGAGGCCCGCTAACGTCAGGCTGAATGGCGACGAATAGGACAGCCCCACCAGCATCGCGGCCACCACGCCCGCGATTCCGACCAGAACGCCGCCGAGCACGAACGCAAACGTCTGGGTTTGACGCACCGCGATTCCAACGAGACGCGCAGACTTCTCGGAGATCGCGCTTGCGCGCATATTCAATCCGATCGGTGTGAACCGCAGCAGCAAGGCAACCACCACGAGCGAAGCCGTGGCACAGGCTACAGCCACGAGACTGGAAATCAGAATGATCGCTCCACCCACCTCGACGACGCCGGCGACCACGGTGAGCTTCACGCCTTCCGGCCCCACCACGGTCAGGATCGCGGATTCAATCATGATCAGAACGGCGAACGTGCTCAGGATAATGGGCACCGGGTCCTTGAGCGCGCCGCGCAGATGAAACATCTGGAACACTCCGGCGATCGTCGCGCCGGTGAGGATTCCGGCGACGACACCTGCCACGGGCCCCCACGGCATGCCGGCCGCGGCCGCGACAACTCCCGCGAACGTCGCCTGCGCTCCGGACGAAATGTCCAGAACATCGGACGTTGCCCAGATCACCGTGATCGCCATGGACACAAGCGCGTAGATCGCTCCGAGCGCGAGACCATTGGCGGCAAATTCCACGACCTGCAACATGGTCCCTCCACACAAGGACAACGGTTGAATTCAGCGAGCGACCCGGCTTGAAGGGTTTCTTATCCGCGGCGCACGCACGTTCCTGACGTCCGTCGTAACGATTGTCCGTATACAAGTGATATGGATAGTTCATTCGACGGTCAAGAACGATTTTTGAAAATGTCTAGATTTGCCGCCGATGAATATTTTACGCGCAGACAAACCCGCCACCGATCGTGGAGGCTTCGCTCGAGCGCTACTTCCAATCGCACATGCGTCGGCGGACGCCGCATCATGCGTCGCGGCGCGGGATCACAGGACCAACGCAATCAGTCGTCAGGCGGCTGGTGTCAGCGGATCACGATCATGCCGCATCGCGCGCGCTATTTCGCCGTATCCATCATTTCGACAATTCGGCTCGGCCGCAGCGGCACGCAATTGACGTTAGCGCCCGTTCCCGCCAGCGCATCGGCGACCGCGTTGGTAATCGCGGCAAGTCCACCAATGACGCCGCCTTCTCCCATGCCCTTGAAGCCGCCTTCCGTGCTGGGCGACGGCGATTCCATGTGAGCCAGATCGAAATCCGGGATATCGAGCGCCGTGGGAACGAGGTAGTCCAGCAGATTGCCGCTGAGGAGCTGCCCCTCGCCGTCATAGACAATCTCTTCCATGAGAGCGCCCCCGATACCCTGGGCCGTCGCGCCTTGAACTTGTCCGTCCACAAGCAGAGGATTGATGGTGGTGCCGTTGTCGTGGACGACGACGTACTTCTCGATGCGCGTCGATCCGTCTTCCGGTCCGACGCTGACGATGGCGATGTGGATCGCGTTTCCGATCGTTGCCATCGGCGGCTCATAGTAAGCGGTTGCTTCGAGGCCGGGTTGCTCGCCTTGCGGAAAGCCCATCGGATCGAACGAATACGCCACCTTGCCGATCTCGGCGAAAGACACCGAAACGTCAGGCGCGTCGCTGCGCCGGGCACGGCTCCCCTCGAGAACAATGCTGGATGCATCGACATTCAGCACGAACCCCGCGAACCGCTTCAGCTTCTCCTGCAATTCACGCGCGGCTCGGATGATGGCGCCGCCACCGGTGATGGTGCCCCGGCTGGCAAAGGTGCCGGAGCCGTAGGGGACGCTCGCGGTATCGCTCTGAACGATCGTAACGTCGTCATAATTCGCGCCGAGACGCTCGGCGACGAGTTGGGCGAAGACCGTTCCGTGACCCTGTCCGGAACTGGTGTGGCTGACATGGGCGAGAATCTGTCCGTCCTGATCGATCCTGATCAGAGCGCTCGCAATCCCCGGCACTGCCACCAATCCCCGCGCGCGCCAGGCTGCCGTGCTGAATCCCGAACCTTCCGAAAACTGACATATCCCGATTCCCCGGAGACGTCCGTTCACCAGACGATCGGCGGGCTGCGCGGCACGGAAACGATCATAGTCGATCATCGCTCGCGCCCGGTCCAGCGCCGGCACGTAGCTGCCGGAATCGATCTGGCCGCCATGCGCGTGAGTGTAGGGAATTTCCTCGGGGCGAATCGTGTTGCGCAACCGCACATCGAGCGGATCGAGATTAAGCCGGCGCGCCAGCCGATCGATCAGGCCTTCGAGAACGAGGTAAGTGCCGGGGGCGCCCACGCCGCGAAACGCGCCGGTCGGCGCGGTATTGGTGCATACGCCGAAAGTGCGGAAGAACGAGTTCTGAATCTTGTACGGACCCGGAACGTAGCGCCGGGGCCCGATCACCTCCATCGCGCAGCCGAACGGAAAGCTCGAATACGCACCCGCATTTGAATACATCTTGACGCGCAACGCGGTGATGACGCCATCCTTCGTCGCGGCGATCGCAGCCTCGTAACGATGATCACGCGCATGAACGCTGGTCAGAAGATCCTCGCGGCGATCCTGAACCCACTTGATCGGCCGTCGAAACTTCAGCGCGAGCGCCGTTGCGATGAACTCTTCCGGATAGATTTGCGATTTGATTCCGAAGCCGCCACCAAGGTCCGGAGCGACGACCCGGATCAGCGATTCCGAAATCCCGAGATGCACCGACAGCGCCGAACGCACCAGGTGCGGCACCTGTGTCGACGTGTACAGGGTGACCGCGCCCGGGATATGGTCGCACATCGCAAGGCATCCTCGCGGCTCCAGCGACAGTCCAGCGATTCGGCCGATCTTGAATTCGTCTTCCACGACGACATCCGCCGCCGCGAACACGGCATCGAAGTCCGCGGTCTTGAACTCGTCGGCCATCAGGATGTTGTCGGGCGCATTGTCGTGAATCTGCGGCGCGCCATCCAGAGTAGCCTCGCGCGCGTCGGAAACGCCGGGCAGAACATCGTAATCGACGACGATCTGTTCGATCGCGTCCTGGGCAATATAGGGTGTTTCGGCCAGGACCACCGCCACCTGCTCGCCGACGAAGCGAACCTTGTCCCGCGCCAGCGGATCGCGGCCGGTCGGACGATAGCTGGGATGATTGATCAGCGTGGTGACCGGCTTGATCAACGGCGCGAAGTCATCACCCGTCAACACGGCAACGACGCCGGGCAACGATAGCGCCGCGCTGGCATCGATGCCAACGATCCGGGCATGCGCGTGTGGACTCATGACAAACGCAAGATGCAAGGTGTGTCGCGGCTCGGGCAGGTCGTCGAGGAAACGCCCCCTGCCGCGCAGCAGATGCTCGTCCTCGCGGCGAAGCAGCGACCGCCCGACCAGACCTTCGCTGGGCTCATGCGCGTTCATTGGCAGGATTTCCTTCACGCAGGGCCTTCGCCGCAAGCTTTACCGCGCCGACGATGTTGGCGTAACCGGTGCACCGGCAGATGTTGTTGGTCAGCGCCAGACGAATCTCGCTCTCGGTCGGATCGGGATTCTCGGCAAGGAACTCCTTCGCCGTCATCAGGAAGCCCGGCGTGCAGAAGCCGCATTGCAACGCATGGGATTGATGGAAGGCCTCCTGGATCGGATGCAGCGCCGTCTCGCTTGCAAGCCCCTCGACGGTCGTGACCTCGCTGCCTTGCACGGCGATAGCGAAATGCAGACAGCTTCTGCTGGTCTTGCCGTCGATCAGCACCGTGCAAGCGCCGCAAACCCCATGCTCGCAACCGATGTGGGTGCCTTTAAGATCAAGCTCATGGCGAAGGAAATCGGCCAGCAGGTAGCGCGGCTCGATCAGCCGCGTGTAGCGGGTGCCGTTGACCGACAAGGTCACTTCGCATTTCGTGGACGTGGTCAAATGTCATCCCTCACAGACTTAACACCCCGACGACAGAAATCGTCCGCTTGCGCGAACGTCGTCACACTCCCGCGGCCTGACACAACGTTTGCCTGACCATCTTCCCGATGACGCGACGGCGGTAGCCACTGTCCGCATGGAGATCGCTCGACGGGTCCAGCATCGGAAGCGCGGCATCGGCGGCGGCTCTCGCGGCGTCTTCGGAAACGCGCCGCCCGATCAGCGTTTGTTCCGCGTCGACAAGACGGATCGGTGTAGCCCCGCCGCCGACCGCCGCGATCCGGGCCGACGTGCAGGTGCCGTCCGCGGCGATGTCGAGTTGCGTTGCGACCGCCGCGAGCGCGAACCCGTGTCCCCGGCTGCTGATCTTGGAAAACGCAACTCGGCTATCGGCCTTGGCGACCGGAAGCCGGACCGCTTCCAGCATCTCGCCGGGCTCCATGCTGTTGCAAAGCTCCGACACGAAAAATTCGGCGGCGTCGATCTCGCGCATGCCTTGCTGGCTTCGGACCACGAACATCGCATCCAGTGCGACCGCGACAGCCGGCAGCTCGGCACACGGATCGGCGTGGGCCAAACTGCCGCAGATCGTACTGCGGTTGCGGCTGGCCCGGCAGCCGACTTCCGGGAGTACCGCCGCCAACAACGGGCACGCGCTTTTGACCAGCTCCGAGGTGTTGGCCTCCTGCTGGCGAGTCAACGCACCAATGGTGAGACATCCGTCCACCACGCGGATGTAGGACAGTTCGTCGCAGTGATTGATGCTCACCAGTCCGCGAGGGCTCGCCATTCTCATATTGAGGAGCGGCACCAGGCTTTGACCGCCGGCGAGAACACGGCCCTCGTCGCCATAGTGAGCGAGCCGTTCGAGGACCCCGGAGAGGTGCGTCGGAGCGGAAAATTCAAACACCGGTGGTTTCACGTTTTCCCGTCCTGACTTCGTGGAGTTGCACGTCAATCATTTCCACAACCCGTTTGACCAACGGCCGGCGCGGGCCGCGCTCCGCGAGATTTGATCATCAAGGCGCGATATCAGGCAAGCGCCTTCGATCGCACCCCGCGTCTGCGGCCGTCCTTCACGCGGCGTGCGGCGCCAGGGCGCGAGACTGCGCGACCAGCGCAGCCGGCGCGACGAAAATTCCGTTGCTGACGATGGGTTCGCCATCGATCGAAATGGATTGGCTCCTCACGATCCCGTCCGGATGATTCTCACCGCCGCCGGGGAGCCAGAACGGCACGCCGAATCCGATGGCGTTGTTGCCGCACGCTCTCATATCCTCGATGAAGGAACGCCCGGTCCAGCGCGCCGTCGGATGCACACCGACATTCAGGTGAATGATCTGGCCGTAGCTGCCATTGTTAGCCCGGCGCAGGACGCGATCCATGATGAGCCGGTCGGCTCCCTCACCCTCGAGCCCGACAATCTGGTTATCCACCTCGAGAACAAGCGGCTTGTCGAGCGGCGTATAATATTCGTGCATCACCGAGCTGAGGACGATGCGACCACGAACCGTGTCGACGTCGAGCGGAATCGACAGCGATCCCGGCACGAAGAAGATGTTGTGCTTCGGCGAGCCTTTGCCGATCTTGAATTCGAAATCGCTTCCGCGCGGACAAGTGATCCGACACGACTTGCCAAGGGAGGCCACCATCAAGGCGCGAAAATCGGCGGTCATCTTCGCGATCGCCGCCAGATCGGCTTGCCCGAACAGCCGCTCCAGCCCCCGCGAGTCGATGTCTCCCGCGAGGCAGTAGCGAACCCCGCCGGTCTTCATGGCGTGATCGTGCGCCTCGCTGCCCGCCATGTAGGGCCAAGTCAAATCGATCCAGACGCCACGTGTCGCGGCGGCGGACGCCACCGCTTCGGAGATGTATGGATTCGCCAGCGCGCCTTGAACGGGCAAACGCGGCGCCTTGGTCACCAGCGGGCGCGCCCCGAGCATCACGGCCGCGGCGAGCAGCGCATCGGCCGCGACCGCATCGGTATCCGCATCGGTGGTGATGACGACATTCTCTCCCGGCTGAACCGACAGATAATCCTGGAGCAAGGCGCGCGCCGCCGGCACGGCTTCGGGCTGATGATCGGCAAGTCTCATGGTGCATACCTCTGTTCAGGACAAATCGGGCGCGGCAAAGTTCACGCGAAGGACGGCGGCGCGACAAAGCCCCGGTAACAACGCTCGAGCATGGCGGCGAAGGCGATACAGCGGAGATCGTGCCCCTGCGGGCCGATCACCTGCATGCCGATGGGAAGACCCTCGCCGGACAATCCGAGCGGCGTCACCGTCGACGGCAGATGAGCGAGCGCGGAGAATCCGACCCAGAACATCTGATCCGTCGCGGCAACGACATCGCCGTCGATTCGGATCGTCTGCTCCCAGCGCTTGCTGACATGATCGTGAGGCGTTGCAGGCGTGCTGCTCGCCGGACAGATCAAGAAATCCCACGACTGGAAGAACTCGGCCCAGGTCCGGCGCATCCGGTGACGCGTTTCATCGGTGCGAAACCAGTCGCGATGGCTCATGAGTTCCGCCCGCGCCGACTCGATTCGATAATTCGACTCGTCGGCCGTTACGCCGTCGAGAAATTGCCTGGCCGCCTGAGCGGCCTCGTCGGTCAGCCCCGCCGACCCGGCCGCGCGAAGCAGCCGGAGGAATGTGAGTGTGGCCTGCTCAGGATCGAGCGCCGGCGCGGTCTCCTGCACGTGCGCTCCACGATCCGACAGAAACGTCGCAACCCTTTGAAGCTGCGCCCGGGTCTCGGCATCGACCCGCGCGGTCGGCGAATCCAGCATGACGGCGATCCGCAGATCGGCGAAGCCGCGCTGCTTCATAGGCGGCGGCGTCAGCGCCCAACAACCCCTGTCGAGCGAGTCAGGCCCGGCCATGACGCCGAGCACCAATGCGAGATCGTCCGCCGTCCGCGCGATCGGACCGAGCGTCGACAAATCTCGCGGCGCGATGGCGCCGCCAAGTTCGTGCCCGGTCTGCGGCACGATGCCGTGCGTCGGACGATGACCGTAGACGCCGCAATAATGCGCCGGCACCCGCAACGAGCCCGCCGAATCGCTTCCCGCCTCGAAGGCGACAAGTCCCGCCGCCACCGCCGCCGCGCCGCCACCGCTCGAGCCACCGGGCGTCCGGCCCGGATCCCATGGATTGTTGGTGCAGCCGTAAATGACGTTGTAGCTCTGCCAGTCCGCGAGATGGATCGGAACGTTGGATTTCCCGAAGATGACCGCGCCTGCCGCCTTGAGACGCTCGACCACCAGCATGTCGCGGTCCACCAGACGTCCCGCGAGGTGCGGCATCCCACGCGTCGTCGCGAGGCCCGCGACGTTGTAGGATTCCTTGACCGTGATCGGCAGTCCGTGAAGCGGCCCCCATAGTTCTCCGCGCGCCAGCGCCGCATCGGCCGCGTCGGCGTGTGCTCTCGAGCGATCGATGTCCTTCACCACGATGGCGTTGACGGTCGGATCGATCGCGTCCAGCCGCCGCAAATAGAGATCGAGCAGCTCGCGACACCCGATCCGCTTTTCCCGGATATCGAGCGCCAATCGCGCTGCGGAGCTGAATGCATAATCCATCGAGCGAGCCTTCACGATTTCAGGTTGATCGATTTCGCGCATGCATGCTTGCGCCGCCCCGCTTGCGCATGGCGGCGCAAGTCGCGCGCTATCCTTTGAATCCGGCGGGATCGCGGTCACCCAGAACGCGCCGAATGTGAGCATTGAGGAAGTTGTGCGCGGGCTTTTCCATCAGCGACATCCGCCCCGGAACGAACAGATCGGACGCCAGCGACTGTTGCAGGCTGTCGATCATCGTCAGGTCCTCGCCCAGCACGGCGTCCTGCCACTCCGAATAACGCTTCTCTTTCTCGCGAAGCTCGGGATCGAGCAGCGTTTCCGGCGGATACAGATTGTAACTGACCCAACGGCACTGCGTCAGCGACACCGGCCACAGCACGATCGGCCGAACGCTGTCCGAGCGGCCGAACAGCAACAGGTTCGGCGGCCGAATCCCGAGCGACGCGAAGGACTCGCCGCGATCCTCCAGCCATGGAATCGGCTTGTAGAGCGACTTCCCGCCGAACACGTTGGGCGCCGACTTATAGAAAACCGAATAGCCGCCGTCCTTCTTGAGCGAGGTGCCCTTGTCGTGCGCCCACTCGAAGCCCGTCTTCGCCAGCGTGTTCTCGTGCAGGACCGGCACGTGGTAAAAATCCATCAGGTTTTCGACCACGAGCTTCCAGTTGCAGTTGACGATGCGCTCGCGCTTGCCTCCGAGACACAAATCTCCGAGCCGCAAGAATCCAAAATCCTTCTCGAACTCGGCGATGAAGTCGGCGAATGATGGCGGATTGGAATCGAAGCAGATGAAGATGTTTCCTGCCCATTCGGACAGCGCCACCTCCTGCAAACTACACTTGCTCGGATCGAACCCTTCGATTCCCTCCATGCCGGGAGCGCCCTTCAGCCGACCGCCCAGATCGTAGGTCCAGCCATGATAGGGGCAGACAAACGCCTTGGTGTTGCCCGCACCGCTGGCGATCGCTGCGCCACGATGAATGCACGCGTTGATAAACGCGCCGAGCTTGCCCTTCTTGTCGCGGCATACGACGACCGGCTCACCAAGAATCGATGTGGTCATATAGTCGCCCGGCGAGCTGACCTCCTCCACGCGCGCGACCAGAAGCCATTCCTTGAGAAAGACGTTCTTCTTCTCGAGGTCAAAAAATTCCTGGGACGCATAGACATACTTCGGCGCATGGCTCGCAGCCTCAATCGGCTTGTTGATCTGGAGACTATCCTGACGCCCCATCTTGACCCTCTCAATTATCTATCGACCAATCGATATTGTACGTATACAAGCAATATGACCAACCTTAGTCAAGGACTAATTCCAGAGTAGCGACCTCAGACTCTCCTCATCACCCTTGAAATGATGGATTCTGAAGCGATATCTCTTGATGAAACAGGAGTCCGTCATGCACCTCACCGGCCATATCAACCGTGTACAAGCGATATCCTCGGCGCGGATTCCTTCGTCCGAACGGACGCTCAATCATCTCTGGGAAAAGCGACTCGGCCTCTCGCCGCGGCAACCGTTTCTCGCGTTCGAAAGCGGCACGTACGAAACATTCGAGGAAACCGACGCACGGATCAGGCAACTGGCCGGCATGCTGATCGCGGCCAGCGTCAGAAAGGGCGATCGCGTGGTTATCTTTGCGCCAAACAGCCTGACCCCGATCCATGCGTGGATGGCCATCAACTTCATCGGCGCCGTCGACGTCCCGATCAATCCATCGTTGCGTGGGCTACCGCTGGAGCATGCGATCAATCTGACGCAAGCCAAGCTGATTTTCGCCGAGGATTCCTGCCTCCCCGCGCTTCACGAATGCGAAGCCCGGCTCGACACCACCGACGTCCTGTTCTTTGCCGGACCGTCCGCCGTCCAGCCTCCGCCGACCTTCGCACGTCTGCGCGTACGGCCTCTGACCGCGTTATCCGCAAGTGCCGACATCGGTATCGAGGCCGCCGCGCCCGGCGACCTGGCATCCATCATGCTGACATCCGGAACATCCGGACCTTCGAAAGGCGTGATGATTTCGCACGCCCAGGCCTTCATCGCGGCACAACAGGTGGTGGACGGACTACGCCTCGGCGCGGACGACATTCATTATTGCTGCCAGCCGCTGTTTCATATGTCGCCGCGTTATTTTGCCGTCTATGCCGGCCTGCTCGCCGGAACGCGGGTCTGGATCGACCGCGCGTTTCAGGCGCACCACTGGATCGATCGCATCAGGACCTCGAAGGCGACCGTGACGATCGGGCATGGGCCGTTGTTGGAAATGATCTTCGATCAGCGCCGTCGGGACGACGACAATGACAATCGCCTGACGCGAATCGCCGCCGCGCCGTTTCCCAAGCATATCGCCGATGATTTCGAACGCCGCTTCGAGGTCAAGGGAATCGAGGCATGGGGGATGACGGAAATCGGAATGCCGTGCTGGACTCCCTATGACGAGCCGCGTCGCGTCGGCTCATGCGGGTATGTCCGCGCGGATTTCTATGACTTCGCGGTCCTCGATCCCGATACCGACGAGCAACTGCCGCCCGGCTCGGTCGGTGAGTTCGCCGTTCGTCCTCGGCAGCCCTGGATCATCAGTCCGGGCTATTTCAACGATGCATCCGCCACGCAGCGAAGCTGGCGCAATCTCTGGTTTCATACCGGAGACGCAGGTTACATCGACGCCGATGGCTGGGTTTACTTTGTTGATCGCCTGAAGGATCGCATCCGGCGGCGCGCGGAGAACATCTCGTCCTACGACATCGAAGTCGCAGCCGCCCGCTTTCCTCGCGTGAAGGAATGCGCCGCCGTGGGCGTTCCCTCGTCCTACAGCATGGATGACGACATCAAGCTGTTCGTCGTCCCCGACGCAGGCCACGATCCAGATCCGTTATCCCTGCTTCGCCATATCGGCCGCCTGGTGCCGCATTACATGGTGCCGCGCTTCATCGCATTCGTCGATCAATTGCCGCGAACGCCGACCCAGAAGATTCGGCGCGCCGCGCTTCGTCAGGAACAGGACCCGGAGCGGACCTGGGATAGAAAATCCCTCGGACAATCGCTTCGCCAGCTTTTGGAGGAGCCGACAACGATCGATCAGGCGTGATCGGAGATTTTATCCGCACCACCACGAGGCGGCGGCGCAATTCCGGAACGTCAGGCCGCATCCCGATCGGGGATGACCTTGAGAATATGACGCGCCGACAGCACGACGTCGCCATGCTGGTTGCGGCCCGACACATCGGAGACGATCCGCGCGCGGTCGCGATCGAACTCGGCCGCCCGGTAGTCGATGGTCACGGTATCGCCGAGCATCACCGGCTTGATGAAACGGACCTTGTCGTAACCGAGCGAGGCGCCCGTCACGCCGAATTTCGCGGCGAACATCCACACCGCCGCCGACGACAGGCCAAGGACCAGCACGCCCTGCGCGATGCGTCCGCCATACTCCGTGCCTTTCATGTAGTTTTCGTTGACATGATTTGGGCTGAGATCGCCGGTGATCCCGGCGAACAGACCAACATCGGATTCGGTGACGGTCTTGGTCCAAGAAACGCCATCGCCGGCGGCAATCGACTGGAATACCTTCTCGACGTAGTTCATCGTCCTTGTTTCCTTGCCATCATGGTGGCTTTCCGTTCGCGCTGAATCGCGGCCTGAACTCAAGCGTCTCCGAAGTAATGGATTTCCAGCAACAGGCATCCGCCTTCGGATTTGAACGGCCCGTGATAAGCGCCGGGCGGCCGACAGGCATAGGTCGGCCCTTGGTAAGACTCGCCGCCGTTGCCGCTGGCGTCGTTACCGACGACGAGATCGCCGGACACCAGGAAGACTTCTTCCCAATAGGTATGAACGAACGGCGCGGTGGTGTAGACGCCCGGCTCGAACGACAGCAGACGGGTTCGATGGCCCTGTCCGTTCGGCTCATCGAGACGCCCAGCAAGAATCTTTTGCTTGATGCCCGACGGATATCCGGGCGGCGTTTCCCAGCCTTCATCCATGTTCAAGCGATGAAACTCGAGATGCGGCTTGAATGTCATGATCGGAACGTCCCTGAGTTAGTCCTGGATCGGAAGCATATCGACGAGATAACGGTGGTTGAGGGTTCGCTTGAGGACCGGGTCGCATAGCTCCACCTCAAGCTGATCCGCATATTGAAATTCGCCGTGAACGGGCACCGTTCCGCAGAACATCACGGCCCCGGACTCGAACACGCCCCCCTCTTGCCGAAACCTCGCGATCAAATCGGACGGCGCGTGCAGGGTGGAAACGCTGCCCTGCTGGTACAGGCGGCGCGCACCGCCTGCATGGACATACGAGCGCAGCTCCAGTCTGTCCCAATGCGGCTCGACCTCCTCGAGGCGCCAGAGCATCGTCCCGATCGGCTTCGCGCAAACCTGCTTCGAGATCGTGACGCCGACGGCCTCGAGTTTGCGATCGGTGTGATCGGAACCGACCCCGACCCATAACTGGCCCTCCGACCGCAGGATCACAGCCTCGACTTCTCCGCTCGAGGTTTCTCCGACAACCTGGATCGTCGGCGCCGTCGTCAGCAATGACGAGGCCACCTTGTAGAACAGAGGTGTTTTACGCGGAGGCCTGACTCCCAACGCTTCCAGTTCACGGATATGGGCTTGAACCGAGTCGCGATCGCGCCCCGCCCATCCGGCAATGACGAGATTGCACGGCCTGAAGGAGATGCCTTCGCCGCTCTGGTCCGTCTCAACGAAGAAATCGAGGACCGAGTCTCGCAGGCATGTCGTCGACGTCATCATTCGATCCCCCGAGCCACGCACGACATCGATGCCCGTCTATCCGCTCAATATCGTCATTGTCCGTATACGTACGATATGTGTTAGTGTCAACAGATTCAAAAAACTCATGGGATCGACCGACCCACGCGGGCTCATCGACGGTGCCAGGTTTCCGTGTGTTCGACGCAGCCGATTGCTGTCGATCATTCACACGGTCGAGAAGCTGGGTCGGCCTGCAAAAACCGATCGCAACGAGGGCGCATCGCGGTGACCGCGCCGGAGTCCTGAATGCAGGTTGCGCTGGACCTTGCTCCCGACCAACGCCGCGCTTCGCGATGCCGCGGCTCGCGCCTTTAGCGGGTGACGACGTCCCGAAAACCGAACCGCGAGGTCTCCAAATCCACCGTTCGGCCTGAACGCCGGCGACCACGCAATCAACCGGGCTGCCGATTGCTCACGTATCATCACTACCCGATGAAACCCTCGCGCGTCGGGATGAAATTCAGCGCCGCGATAACCCATGGAACGATTATCCGGGCTGCCGAATGCGCCAATGTTGAACTTTCGGAAACTTGAGCGACCACGGCAGAGGGGGAGGGATTCCGCCGACACACCTCACAGGCAATTGAAAAACAGGACCTTTCTCAACCGCCGACCTGACTTTGTGTCCCAACGAAATGTACTTAAGCCAACCCTTGAAATGTTGCCCATGATCTTCCGGGGGGCGCAGCGATGATTGGTCGAGTGAGTGAGATCGACGGAGCGTTGTTATGTACTGACCACAGTCGCCGTATCATCGGTTCCAATGACGCGGTCGCACGCGCAGACGCCTACTCCTGTCGAGACACCGCAGGAGGCGATCATGACCAAGCTCTCAGTTCGTGCCAAATTGCTCCATATGGGAGCGACCTACCCGCTCGCGGGCTGGCTGCGTCCGAGTGTACTCATAATCAGTGGCGCGTTGGCCGCGGCGCTGATCGGCGCGACCTTCAGCACGCCGCTATCGGGATCGATTGGCGAAGCCGTGACGGCGCAGGCTTTTGTCGATTCACCTCGGCCTGAGGCTGTTCCCGCGGTCGAGATCATGAAAATCGTGCCGGCGGACGCGCTTGAAAAGAATTTGTTCTGGTTGCCTGCGACCGGTGACGGCTCAAACTGAACGGGCGTTGGCGATAGACACGCCCCTGCATGGCCTGACAGGCGCGTCGATGATTCTCAGGCAGTTCGCGGCGGTCGTTGCGGGCCAACATGCACAGATAGCCCAGTGACCGAGACAAGCGCGCACCTGTCTCGGTACTGCTGACGTCGAACATCCGGACTGACTGAAAACATCACCACGTCCTGCCCTTGTCCTGCCATCAAACAGATCGCCAAGGGACAACGCCTGGTTTATATAGGACGTCTATTTTTGATTAGTTTAAGATGACTGATTGGCTCGCGTGTTGTCTCCAAGCTGCTATTTGCTGAAGTTGCCGCTCCGATAATAAGAAGCACGGTACCGTCGACGGATATGCACCATACGCTTATGCTGGGCCAGCAGGCATCGACCTTTCGCTTGTTGAGCACTTTCTCTTCTTTGCTAAGAACGCGATATAGAGGATCGTCTCGAAACCATTATTGGCAGCAATCACGCTTTTGACTTACGTCGAACTGCGATTTTCCGACCGATATGCAAAATCACTTCAGCAGGAGGACTTCGTGATCGATCTGGATGGAGTCTCCGCCCAGGCATTTTCCGATACGATTGGCGCGATCTATGACTGCGCGCTCGACCCACAACAGTGGCCCGACACCTGCCGAACGATTGCCGGCCTGTGTGAAAGCACAGCGGGCGGAATATGCGTCCATGATCTGCGGCATGTACAAAACGACCAGTTGTTCGTGTTCGGATACCAATCAGAATTCCTGGAAAAACTGGGAGCGCACTATGCACAAAGCCCGATGGCAGCAGCGGATATCGTCGCGAGTATCGGCGACGTCAGTGCCCTCGCCCTCTGCATGGAGCGCCACGAACTGTTGGAAAGCCGATTCTTTCGAGAAGTGTTAGAACCGTTCGGCCTGCTGGATATGATCTGGTTTCCGGCGTTACGGACCGGGGGACGCATGGCCTCCATGCATGCCTCACGGAACGAGAAGGCGCAGTGTTACGAACAGCGCGAGATCGGCTTATTCAGGCTGCTCTCCCCGCATATCTGCCGGGCCCTCGCCATCTCCGATGCGCTCGATATCAGAACTGTGAGATCGGAGATGCTGGAAAGGACGCTTGATGGGCTTGCCGCCGGCGTTTTCCTCACGGCGCGCGACGGCCGCGTCGTCTACATGAACGACGCCGCCGAGCGTCAGATCAAGACCGGTAATTCCATTCGCGTCGTCAACAACCGGATTTATCCCACCGATCCCGCCGCACGCACGGCGCTCTCGAAGGCTATTGACGAAGCGGTGCGCGACGGTGGCGAAGATGCTGTGAGCAGACACTCCCTGGCGATCCCAGATGTGAACGGTGCCGGCTATGTAGCAACGATCCTCCCGGTCGACCGCGGTCAGCGCCGCAACATTGTCGCGCCATTTGCAGCATCGGTTGCTGTGTTCACGAAAGATCCTGCGCAGACAGCGCTGATGCCGGGCGAGGCCTTTGCCAGGCTTTACAGGCTGACCGGCGGCGAGCTGCGCGTGCTGTTGGCGCTTGCCCAAGGGCTGGGCGGCAAGGAAGCGGCCGATATGCTCGGCATCAGCGAGCCGACGGTGCGAACCCACCTACAGCATATCTTCTCCAAGACTGACACGCTCCGGCAGACGGATCTCCTGCGCCTGTTCCAGAACTCGACGCCGCCGATCCGGCCCCCGCAATTGGCGGCTCACTAAAATTCCCGGGCAGCCCGTCTTTTAGTCACCATCATGCGCCTTATTGGCGACCGGCATGCGCAATTTCGGTCTGGTGCTGGGCTCTTTTAGGCCACCGGCCCCCTCATCATCCGCAATGTCGATGACATGGCTAGCGACTAGCTGGGCGCGACCACGGCCTGTCCGATGGCCATGGCGGCTGACGGACAGAACGGCCGGAAGGCAGAGCAGCAATAGCAAACCACCCTCATTGGTTCCGATGACGCGGCGACTGCGACCGGCTGGCTATCTTCACACACGACCAATGCCCGACAAACGGCCGTGACCTTTCCGTCGAAAATCGGGTGACGATGACCACGAAGCAGGAGGTTGCGTTGGGCGACATAGCTCTAGCGCTGTCGCGCTTTTTCCGCGCGGACATGGAAGGGCGAATTACCAGAAGATGGAGATTTAAGTCGGTCGTGTTTTACGGCTCGCTCCTCGCCGAACTGATCTTTTTCGCAGTGTTGAGCCAGCCCTCCCCGCGAGGCCTTTCACAACATCATTCGATCACGCAGCATACGGATTGAAAGTGACCCCTCACAAATCTTGATCGTCATCTATCTCGCGTGGACCCTCGCTCAAACTGGCCGGTCTATCCGCAAATTTCCCTCAAACCACTCCGTCGCGCAGGAGATGGAATCGGCGACGATTGTTGTATGCCATTTCCACGGCAGAAGTTGCGGGAAGGCTGATCGGGTTTCTCGCACAGCCTTGGTCGAGTTTTTCACCCGACCGAGCTATGTCTCGCAAAGCCTGGGGGTGCCTCAAGTTTCGACGCCGATGACACAGATCGAGCCGATGACACAGATGGAGATGTGTTCGACACAACACCTTTCGCTGTGACAACCGGCTTGTCCTGATCGAGTGCGGTTGTCGCACCGCTAACGATCGAAGGCGCGACCAAAAACGCCCGATCGTGAGTACGGGTCTGGCTATGGGCCGCTAAACAGCGAACTTCAGGAAGCGCTGACACATAGGGACCTTTTGCCCTATGGCGGAGAGGGAGGGATTCGAACCCCCGATAGGCTTGCACCTATGCCGCATTTCGAGTGCGGTGCATTCAACCACTCTGCCACCTCTCCAGGCGCCAAGATCGCGGGGAATCCCCCGTCAGTGGTCGGCGGTGTTCTAGGCGAGGATGGCGGGCCAGACAAGCCGCACCGGGACGAAAATGTTGAGTGGCGGCCATCGCGGGCTGTCGGCGGGTGCGGGATCGGCAATACCGAGGCTTTCTCCATCGCCCCGCACCCGATCGGGAACGTCGTCGACGTGTTCAGGCTCATCCAGCCGCCGGAGAATGAAACCAAAATATTTATGACGAGGCGTCGCCGCCATGCCGGCAGACGGATCGGATCACCCTGCGATCTGCCCCGATATCCAGCTCCGCTCGCAATTGAACCACGATCCGCTCGACCCAGCCCGTCATGTCCGGCTTTGTGCCGAGCGTCCTCGTCCTGAAAACGGTACAGGTCCAAGGACGTGGATGGGCGGGACAAGCCCGGCCATCACAAGCGAAAACTGAAAGCACTGGGCTGGAAAGGACTTCGTTCTCGAAAGATTCGAACGAACCTTCCAGGCTTGCTGCGTCAAATCCGAGGTGCGTCCGGTGAAATTGCGCCGAAGCCGCGGCAGGCTTGCTAACCTTTGTTTTTCTTTGACTTTTCCTTGCCGCCCGCGCCCTTCTTACCGTTGCTCTTGTCATCCCTGGCCTTCTCGTCCTTCGGCTTGTCGTCCTTCTTGCGGTTGGTGAAGCGGGCATTGCCGAGGCCGGTGCCGATGGTCAAAACACCCCAGCGCGCGACGTCCTGCATGAACGGCATTTCGCTGAGGCCCTGCGCCACGCCGTCATTGTGCATCAGGATGGCGGTGTCGTGCTCGCCGATCATCGGGATCGCCTCGACCAGGCTGGCGGGCAGGTTGAAGCGGCTGCTTTCCCAGTTGCCGGGCAGGTTCTGCGCGCCCTTCTCGATCGCGCCATCCTCCTCGATCACGCCGGGGCAGGAGATGCCGATGAAGGGCGCGAGTTTCAGCCCCTCGGCGTCGGCCTGTTCGATCAGATCCTTGAGCATCTTCACCAGCCGCTTCACCGCGCCTTCGCGCGTGGGCTCGTCGTCGGCGTGACGCCACAAATCCGATTTCCAGACCGCCGCCTTGGAGAGGTCCTTCGCCTTCTTCCATCGGGTTTCGACCACGCCGCAACGGATGTTGGAGCCGCCGATATCGACCGCCAAAATGCTGTCATAGGCCTCGAAGATCCACGGCGGCGCCAGATGCAGGCAGCCGATCAAGCCTGCCTCGTCGGGATGAAAGCGAATCGGGATCAGGTCGACCTTCAATCCTTCCGCCTTGAGGATCAGGTCAGCGCGGGCGATGGCGATCTCGCCCACCCGGCTTTGCCGAAACCCGCCGCCGACCACGATGCGTTCGGTATCGGCCCAGGCCTTGGTCTTGAGGAAGCGGCGGGTGACATAGGCCAGTTGCTGGGCGAACTCCTCCAGCGCGCCGTGCACCAGCGCTGCCGCCATCACGTCGTCGCCGCGCAACGCCTCGTCCAGCGTGGTCTTGCTGAGGTCGTCGGTGGGCTTCTTGCCGAGCGGATCGTCGCCGTTCTTCTTCAGCGGCTTGCGCCAGTCGTCGAGGATCTGCTGAAACGCGCCCTTGCTGGCGCGGTCGCCGAGAAAGCCGTCGTCGTCCTTCAATTCGATGTTGTAGCTGTCGATATCGACCGACGGCAGCCGCGCCGCGCCATGCCTGCCGATGCCGGAGGTGGTGATGTTGCCGTCCGCCATGCCGCCCCTTCATCCTCTCGTGAGCGTAGGACAACGGCCGGGGAACCGGTTGGTTTCAGCCCTACGGCCGACCAATCCGGCCGGGACGGCCGCGAAAACCCGCCAAACCCTTCATTCGCGGTCCTTTTCGCCGGGTTTCGCCTTGACTCCACGCTTCTCCCGACTATAAGTCCCGGCACGCGGCGCCAGGTTTTCCTTGCGCCGATTGTTTTTGCGTGGCCGGCGGGCATCCGCCCGAGGCGCGCGAAATTCGCCCTTATCGACTGAACAAGAAGCCGGGCCGGAGCGATCCGAGCATCGGAATCGAACACGAAGGAATGAAAACGATGTTCGCAGTCATCAAAACCGGCGGCCGGCAGTACCGCGTCGTTCCGGAAGATGTACTCGAGATTGGCAAGATCGCCGGCGAAGTCGGCACGATCGTGCAACTGGATAACGTGCTGGTGCTCGGCGGCGATACGCCGGTGCTCGGCACCCCGACCGTGGCGGGCGCCACCGTGGCAGCGGAAGTGCTCGACCACAAGCGCGGCCCCAAGGTCATCGCGTTCAAGAAGCGTCGCCGCAAGAATTCGAAGCGCAAGCGTGGCTATCGCGACGAGATCACCGTGCTGCGCATCACCGAGATCCTCGCCGACGGCAAGAAGCCCACGGTCGGTCCGCGTCCGAAGCGCGAGAAGGCCGCCGCGAAGCCGGCGGAAGCCGCCGCCGAGTAATCGCGTGACGTGATCGCTCCGGGAAATTCAGAGCGATTACAATTTACGAGACAAAAAGTGAGATGATTCCGTCAAGGAATCAAACTACTGTGTTCTAGAGATTTGGAGACGAGCCATGGCTCACAAAAAAGCAGGCGGTTCATCACGTAACGGCCGCGATTCCGCGGGCAAGCGCCTTGGCATCAAGGCCTACGGCGGCGAACACGTCATTCCCGGCAACATCATTGCGCGTCAACGCGGCACCACCTGGCATCCCGGCCTTAATGTCGGCATGGGGACGGACCATACGTTGTTCGCCAAGATTGAAGGCCGCGTTGAGTTCCGTGCCAAAGCCAACGGCCGCACTTTCGTATCGGTACTCCCGATGGTGGAAGCTGCGGCCGAGTAGAGACGGTGGAAACATTCGAGTCCGCCGGGTCCTGTTGAACCGGCGGAGTCGTCAAGGCTCCTGAGGGGAGGCGGGAAACCGGCCTCCCCTTTTCGTTTTGCGTGTTTCGCGTTCGTGCGTTTCGCAAAGGTTTGACGCCCAAGGAGCCGACCATGTTGCAGGAATTCTCCACGCCCATCTCACGACAGCCAAGTACCGTCGTCCTCGAGACAGAACGGCTGACCCTGCGCAAGCCGACCCTCGCGGACGTAAAAGCCATTACCGGTCTCGCCAACGATCGCCGCATCGCCGAGAACACGCGCCGCCTGCCGCATCCATATCGGCAGGACGACGCCACGCACTTCGTCAAGACCGTCGCCGGCGACGGGTCCAACACCGTGTTTCTGATCGAACATCACCACACGCCGGTCGGCGTGGTCGGTGTCGATTGGCGCAAGCCGGAGACGCCCGAACTCGGCTACTGGCTCGGCATCGACTATTGGGGCCGCGGCTTCGGCACCGAAGCGGCGCGCGCCACGATCGACTTCGCCTTCGAGGAATTCGCCATCGAGCAGATGATCTCCGGCGCGCGCGTGGTCAATCCGGCGTCGCGCAACATCCTGGAGAAGTGCGGCTTCCAGTGGAGCGGCGTCGAACTGCACCGCTTCGAGGCGCTCGGCTCGTCCTCGCCGGTCGACTGCTTCCGGCTGACGCGCGGCGTGTGGTCGTCACTCAAGAACTGGGGCCACGCCGCGCGACGCGGCGGCTGACACGCATCCGCATCACGACACGTCAAGGGCCCGATCCGGCATTCCCGGATCGGGCCCTTGTTTCATGCGGCGGCATGTAGCTGCCCGGTCGGCATTTAGACACCGGTGCACAAGCGTAACGAACTGAGCGTGCGCGAATCCCGTAGCAATTTGCCACGACCCATCGCAGACTATCAGGAAGATCGTGTCCGGCCGGTCGGCTACCGCGACAGGCGAGCCTGAGGAAACGTCAGTGACTGCCATTCCGGATGCAGCATCTAGTCACGGGAGCGGCCTGCCCACCGCGGCAACCATCGGCGCGCTCGGCGTCGTCTATGGCGACATCGGCACCAGCCCGCTGTATGCGTTGAAGGAAGCCGCGCGAGCGGCCACGCACGGCGGCGCGCTGACGCCGGATGCCGTGCTTGGCGTGGTGTCGCTGATCCTCTGGGCCCTGATCCTGATCATCTCGCTGAAATACGCCATGCTGATCCTGCGCGCCGACAATCGCGGTGAAGGCGGTATCGTCGCGCTGCTGGCGCTGCTCTCCGCACGCAACGCCAGGCCCGGCACGTGGCGCGCGCAGCTTCTCGTCGTCGGACTGATCGGCGCCGCGCTGCTTTACGGCGACGGCGCCATCACGCCGGCGATCTCGGTGCTCAGCGCGGTCGAAGGCCTCAAGGTCGACGCGCCGTCGCTGACGCCGTTAGTGGTGCCGCTGACGACAGTGATCCTGATCGGGCTTTTCGTCGTCCAGAAGAAGGGCACCGGATTTATCGGCGGCATTTTCGGTCCGGTGATGCTGGCGTGGTTCGTAGTGCTGGCGCTGCTCGGCATCCACGGCATCGTGCGCGCGCCGCAGGTGCTGGTGGCGCTCAGTCCGTTTTACGCTTTCGATTTTCTGATCCACCAGAATTTCCACATCAGTTTCGGCATTCTCGGCGCGGCGTTTCTCGCGGTGACCGGCGGCGAGGCGATGTATGCCGACATGGGGCACTTCGGCCGGGTGCCGATCCGCCTCGCATGGTTCGCGGTGGCGTTGCCGGCCTTGATGCTGAATTACTTCGGTCAGGCCGCGCTGCTGATCACCGATCCGAGCGCGGCGGACAATCCGTTCTATCAGCTCGCGCCCGACATCCTGCATTATCCGCTGGTCGCCTTCGCCACCCTCGCCACCGTGATCGCATCGCAGGCGATCATCTCCGGCGTGTTCTCGCTGACCCAGCAATCGATCCAGCTCGGCTTCCTGCCGCGCATGCAGATCAACCACACCACCAGCCACGCCATCGGCCAGATCTACGTGCCGCTGGTGAACTGGCTGCTGGCCGCGGCCACGCTCGGCGCGGTCTTCGCGTTCGGCACATCGGACGCGCTGGCGGGCGCCTATGGCATCGCGGTGTCACTGCTGATGGCGATCACCACGCTGTTGGCCGCGCTGGTCGCGTTGCAGTGGGGCTATTCACCGATCATCGTCATCGCGGTGAACGGCTTCTTCTTCGCCATCGATTGCGTGTTCTTCGCCGCCAATTCGGCAAAGCTGTTCGAGGGCGGCTGGTTTCCGCTGCTGCTCGCGGCCATCGTGGCGTTCCTGATGCTGACCTGGCGCGGCGGCGTCAAGCTGGTGGAAGCGGCGCGCGCCAAGCTGCGCCAGCCCGAGGAAGACCTGATCGAAACCGCCGTCAGCCGATGCCGCACGCGATTGCCCGGCACCGCCGTCTTCCTCGCCTCCGCGCCCCACGGCGTGCCGCTGGCGCTGACGCAGTTCGTCAAGCACAACCACGTCCTGCACGAACGGGTCATTCTGGTGACGGTGGTGATCGAGGAACTCCCGCGCATCGACGACGACAAGAAGATCGAGGTGATCGAGATCGTCGAAGGCATCACCCGCGTCATCCTGCACTACGGTTTCATGCAGTATCCGACCATCTACGACGGCCTTCGCCTCGCCTGCGAACAGGGCAAGCTGCCGGGCATCGATCTCACCGATGTCACCTACTACATCGGCCGCGAAACCATCATTCCGAGCGACCAGGTCGCCGGCATGTGGGTGTGGCGCGAATCCATCTTCGCATTCCTGCAACGCAACGCCGAACGAACCGCCGCCTTTTTCGGCGTGCCGACCGGACAGGTGGTCGAGTTCGGCACCGAGATCGAGATTTAGATTCAGGCGCGTGGACGCGTAAATCTTCGTCGATGATCGCGGCTTCACAACTTCAATCCGGTGTTGGTGACGAGGCCGCATGCCGGCTATACAACGGTCGCATAACCGCCCATGCGAGGTGGATACATGACCAATGTCAAAGGTCCCATCATATCGTTTGCGGACCTGCCATCGATCGAAGCCTATCTGTCGGCGCACGAGGGAAGCGAGAGCGGCTTCTGGCTCAAGCTCGCCAAAGCCGGTGCGCCGAAAACAACCATCACCAAGGCGCAGGCCGTTGAGGCCGCGTTGTGTCATGGATGGATCGACGGTCAGCTCGGGACGTTCGATGAGCATTACTTTTTGGTGAAAATGACGCCGCGACGAAGCGCGAGCCGGTGGTCCGCAAACAATCGCGATACCGCTGAGCGTCTTATGCGCGAAACGCGCATGCAGCCCGCCGGATTGCGCGAGGTCGAGAAGGCCAAGGCCGACGGGCGCTGGAGCGCGGCGTATCAATCCCAAAGCAAGGCCGAACCTCCGGCCGATTTCCTGGCCGCACTGACTGCAAATGCGAAGGCGGAACGGGCGTTCGCGACGCTCGACCGCGCCAACAGGTACGCCTTCGTCTACCGCGTCAACGATGCCAGGCGCCCCGAGACGCGGACGAAACGCATTCGCGAATTCGTCGCCATGCTCGCCCGGGGCGAAACCATTCATCCGACCAAAAGCAAGCGGGCGCCAAAGGCCTGAGGAGGCAGCGGAGCGGAGAAAGAACGCATCAGAGTCCAAATTCCAATTGCTTCACCTCATTGCGAGCACGCGAGCCGACGTTTCGTGCGCGGAGCTGCAACATAAACGCGTCGTCCCCGCGCAGGCGGGGACCCAGACTCGGCAGCAGCAATGAGACGAAAAGCGCCCGTGGCCCGCGCTTGGAAAAGCAATTAAGGCCAGGGGTAATGGGTCCCCGCCTGCGCGGGGACGACGAGCCAATTTCCATACCTCACTCATTCCACCTAGAACAGCCGATAGAACAGCACATACAAACTGCCCGACAGCAGGATCGCGGCGGGCAGCGTCAGCACCCAAGCCATCGCGAGATTGCGGATGGTCTTGAGTTGCAGGCCCGAGCCGTTGGCGGCCATGGTGCCGGCGACACCCGACGACAGCACATGCGTGGTGGACACCGGCAGGCCGAACACGTCGGCGGCGCCGATGGTGGCGGCGGCGACCAGCTCCGCCGACGCGCCTTGCGCATAGGTCAGATGCGTCTTGCCGATCTTCTCGCCGACCGTGACCACGATGCGCTTCCAGCCGATCATGGTGCCGAGGCCGAGCGCGATCGCCACCGCGATCTTCACCCAGGTCGGAATGAACTTGGTGGCGCTATCCAGCGTACCCTTGTAGGTGCTCAACACCTTCACCTCGGCGGCGCTGAGATCGTTCTCCTTGTCCTTCATCAGGAAACGGATCGCTTCCGCCGCGAGATACATGTCGTTGCGGGTGTTGCCCACCGCATCGGCCGGCACCTTGTCGAGCGAACCATACTTCAGCACGTCATCGCCGATGCTCTTCACCAGCACCGCCAGCGACGGATAGGTGCCCTCGTTGATCTTGCGCTCCGCCACATAGGCGGTGACGGCCGGACGCGGATTGCCGAGAATGTTATAGCCGTCGCCCTTGGCCGCGATCACCTCCGAGGCCGCGGTGGACGCCGCCTGAAACTGCGCCACCTGCGAGACCGGCAGCGCGCGATTGAGCGCGTAGGCGGTCGGCACCGTGCCGATCAGGATCAGCATGATGAGGCCCATGCCCTTCTGGCCGTCATTGGAGCCGTGCGCGAAGCTGACGCCGGTGCAAGTCGCGATCAGCAAGCCGCGAATCCACAGCGGCGGCGCCTTGTTGCCTTCCGGCGCGGCATAGAGCGCGGGGTTGCGCACGATCATCTTGAGCAGCAGCAACAGCAACGCCGCGCAGACGAAGCCGAACAGCGGCGACAACAGCAGTGCATAGCCGATTTCCGTCGCCTTGCTCCAGTCGACGCCCGAGGTGCCGTCACGCCCGCGCATCAGCGCATTGGCGATGCCGACACCGATGATCGAGCCGATCAGCGTATGCGAGCTGGATGCCGGCAGGCCGAAATACCAGGTGCCGAGGTTCCAGACGATGGCCGCGATCAACAGCGCGAACACCATCGCGAAACCGGCGCCGCTGCCGACTTGCAGGATCAGTTCCACCGGCAACAGCGAGACGATGCCGAACGCCACCGCGCCGCTGGAGGCGATGACCCCGAGGAAATTGAACAGGCCCGACCACATCACCGCGAATTCGGCCGGCAGCGAATGCGTGTAGATCACGGTCGCGACCGCATTGGCGGTATCGTGGAAGCCGTTGACGAACTCGAATCCCAGCGCGATCAGCAACGCCACCAGCAGCAAGATATATGGCAGGTAGGTGGTGACCTTCGCACCCGTCGCCTGCACGTCGACATAGATGCTGTAAGTGACGAACAGGAACCCCGCCGCGAGAATCCCGAAGAAGATAATCATCGTCATCGGGTTGAAGCCGCGGTCGAGATTGGGCCTGCCGCTCGACTTCCGTGGGTCGATACCGTCGCCGATTGCTACGTTGGTCATTCCAGCCGCCTCTTGTTCTTGTCCATCGGGCGCCTGTTCTGACGCATGGATTTGAAGGCTGGATGACAGTTGCTCCGCAGAAAGAACGGCAATGATGCCGTCCATGCGAAGGCAGGGACCCGATTAGCGTATGTTGCGCAGATGGTTTTCGTTGCACGACGCCAGCTCTGTCACCATCGCCGGACTTGATCCGGCGATCCATCTGGCTTCGAAATGATGGATGCGCGGGCCTACGCCGCGCCGAAGGAGACTTCGACCCCCGCAGGCCCGGTCAAACCCGCGCAAGACGCACAGCGCAACACCCGCGTTGATCATGCCGGCGGATTGACCGGCGTGTCCTCGCGCCCGAGCGCCTGCTCGCGCAGGAAAATGTAGAACCCGGCGCCGATGATGATGGCCGCGCCGATCAGGGTCGCCAGCGTCGGCACATCGCCGAACACGAAGTAACCGAACATCACCGCCCAGACGATCATCGAATACTGGTACGGCACCACGACGCTGGCGGGCGCGAGTTTCAGTGAACGATTGATGCATAGTGATGCGCCGACCGAGATCGCGCCGGCGATCGCGAACAGGCCAAAGCCGGGCACACTCGGTGTCACCCAGCCGAACGGCAGCAGCAGCGCGCCGAATGTCAAGGTCCCGATGAACTGCGACGACGCCAGCACCAGGTCGGATGCGCCGCGCAACGAGCGCGTGACAAGCATCAGCAGCGAGAACGAGATGCTGCCGCCGAGCGCGATCAGTGCCGGCCAGCTAATGGTCTGCGCCGATGGCCGCATCGCGATCATGACGCCGCAGAAGCCAACCCCGACCGCGCACCAGCGCCGCCAGCCGACCTGCTCGCGCAGCACCAGCGCCGACAGCGCGGTGACGAAGATCGGCGATGCCAGATAGAAGGTGATGACATCCGCCAGCGGCAGATACCTCACCGCGACGAAAAACGCGGCGACCTCCAGCGTCGAGAGCACGATGCGCAGCAGATGAAGACCGGGCCGCTCCAGCCGCATGAATTCGGCGCGGCCTCGCCAGATCAGCGGCGACAGCAACAGCAACGACGCAATGGCACGCAGAAACAGCAGTTGCCCCACCGGATGGGTCGCGACGATGTATTTGCCAAGTGCGTCGCCGAACGAGAACGCCCACACCCCCGCCAGCATCAGGGCGATGCCGGCGAGCCGCGCGGTGCGTTCGTTGGTGCCGGTCAAGATACGCGAGATCATGCGGTGAACGTTATTCCGGAGGTGGAGCCTGCTCGATCAGCCTCCTTAGCACGCGGAAAAGGCGGACATGTGTCGCTGTTGTCGCACACCTGCCCTGCCGGCGCGGCTCACGATCCGCGATCCGTGTGCGGCAGGTTCGCGCGGCCGAATCGCTTGACCATGGGCATCAGTGCCAACCCCGCGGCAGTGGCCATCGCGCCCGCGACGTACGCCGCGGTGTATCCCATCGCGCCGGTCAGCAATCCGACAAGAGGACCGGTGAGGCCGACGGCGACGTCGAAGAAGGCGATGAAGTTGCCCACCGCGCGGCCGCGCATTTCCGCCGGCACGCGCAGCGTCGCCATCACGCCCATGGCGGGAAACACCAGCGAGAAGCCAAGACCCGTCAACGCCGCGCCGAAGAGCGCGACGGCGGGCGACGGCGCGCACCACAGCACCAGCTGGCCGATCAGTTCGACGGCGAGCGAAGCGGCGACCACGCGCACCGGACCGAACCGGTCCGGCAGATGCGATCCCACCAGCCGCACAAACACATAGGCGACGCCGAAACTCGCAATCGCCACGCCCGCGCCGGCCCAGTTCCTGACGCTATAGGCCAGCGGCAGGAACGCGGTCATGCTCGCGAACGGAACGGTGGCGAGCGCCAGCACCAGGCCGGGCAACCAGATCAGCCGCAGCACCCGATGCACCGGCACATGCACGCGATCGCCGCTCACCACCGGCACCGGCGGCAACACGACCGCGACGGCGATGGCAATCAACGGCGTCGCGATCGCCAGCACGGCGACCCCGGCGAACCCGAACGCCGAATGCATCGCAAGGCCGAGCGGCGCGCCGAGGCCGAACGCCGCGTACATCGCGATGCCCTGCCACGACATCACCCTGCCGGTGCGCGCGACGCCAATGCGGCCGATGCCCCAGCTCATGGTGCCGGTAATGAACAGGCTTTCGGCAAAGCCCAGCAGCACGCGGCCGGCGATCAGAACCGCGAGCCGAACTTCCGGCGCGGCCGGCAGCAGCGCCGAGGCGAGATAGCAACCGGCGGCAAGCGCGGCGAGCGGCAGGCCGCGCAGCACGATCCAGCGCGGACCGTGATGGTCGCTCAGCGTTCCGGCGAAATGGCGCGACAGCACCGTGACGACGGACTGGATGCCGATCACCCAGCCGACGGTAAAGCCGCTGAAGCCGAGTTCGTCGTGGACATAGAGCGACAGCGCCGGCAGCGGCGCGCCGACCGCGAGGAAGCCGCAAAAGACGATGGCCACCAACGGCGCCAGCCCGGAGACCGCGCTGCGCTGGGATGCGAATTGAGTATGGGAAGGAACGTCATTCATGATAACACGCCCGAAACTTCCGCCGGACGGATTCATCCGGTTCGGAATGTGGCGCGTTGCGTGACGTTAACGCTTACGGAACACGGCGGTGCCGCGTTCGATGGCGGGCAAGTAACTTGCGCGCGAAGACCTGTCAAGCGACCGCATGGAAATGACAGGCATGCGCGTTGTTGCTGACGCGCCGCCGCTGCGATACGGATAGGCGATGAAATTTCTGGATGAAGCCAAGGTTTATATCCGCTCCGGCGACGGCGGGAACGGCTGCGTGGCGTTTCGCCGCGAGAAGTTCATCGAGTTCGGTGGGCCGAGCGGCGGCAACGGCGGCCGCGGCGGCGATGTCATCGTCGAGGCGGTGGACGGCCTCAACACGCTGATCGACTATCGCTACCAACAACATTTCAAGGCGCCCAAGGGCACCAACGGCATGGGCAAGGACCGCCACGGCGCCAACGGCAAGGCCGTCGTCCTCAAGGTGCCGGTCGGCACCCAGATCTTCGACGAGGATCGCGAGACGCTGATCCACGATTTCACCCGGCTCGGCGAAAAATTCGTGCTGGCGGAAGGCGGCAACGGCGGCTTCGGCAACGCGCACTTCAAGTCGTCGACCAACCGCGCCCCGCGCAACGCCAATCCCGGTCAGCCCGGCGAGGAACGCTGGATCTGGCTGCGGCTGAAGCTGATCGCCGACGCCGGGCTGGTTGGACTGCCCAACGCCGGTAAATCGACCTTCCTCTCAGCCGTCAGCGCGGCGCGGCCGAAGATCGCCGACTATCCGTTCACGACGCTGCATCCGCAACTCGGCGTGGTTAATGCCGGCGGGCGCGAATTCGTGCTGGCGGACATTCCCGGCCTGATCGAGGGCGCGCATGAAGGCGCGGGGCTCGGCGACCGCTTCCTCGGCCACGTCGAGCGCTGCCGCGTGCTGCTGCATCTGGTCGACGCCACCTGCGAGCACGCCGGCAAGGCTTACAAGACCGTGCGCGGCGAACTGGAAGCCTATGCCGAAGAGCTGGCCGAGAAGATCGAGATCGTCGCACTCAACAAGATCGACGCGGTCGATCCCGATGAGCTGAAGAAACAGCGCGACCGGCTCAAACGCGCCGCGAAGAAAACGCCGCTGCTGTTGTCCGGCGCCACCGGCGAAGGCGTGCCCGAAGCCTTGCGCGCGCTGGTCGCGGCGATCGGCGACGCCCCGGTGTCCGACAAGGCCAAGGCGACCGAAGCCAACGCGGCCGATGCTGCGCCATGGTCGCCGCGCACGACGTAACGCGATTCAACTTCACTCAACACAGATGGGGAGACCGACCACAATGGCCGAGAAGGATCCTGACGTCGCCGCGTTCTGGGCTTGGTGCAAGGAGCGCGCGGCAAAGCGCGGGAACATGACGCTGGCGGAAACCCGCGAGTCCTTCGACGCCGAAATGGCCCGCATCCCTCTGGCCGATAACGTCACGACGGAAAGCCTGAGCTTCGGCAGCGTGCCGGTCGAGAAGATCACACCCGCCACCGCCACGCCTGGCAAGGTGCTGCTGTATCTGCACGGCGGCGGCCATGTCTTCGGCAGCATCAAGAGCCACCGCCATTTCGTTTCGCGGCTTGCGGTCGCGACCAAGGCGACCGCGTATCACATCGACTACCGCCTCGCGCCGGAGCATCCCTATCCGGCGGCGATCGAGGATGCGCTCGTCGCCTATCGCGCGATCCTCGACAGCGGCATCGCGCCAGCCGATCTGATCGTCGGCGGCGAATCCGCCGGCGGCAATCTCGCCGCCGCGCTGCTACTCAAGTTGAAAGACGAAAAGCTGCCGCAACCGGCCGGACTCTACCTGCTCAGCCCGTGGCTCGACATGACCACCGCTGCCGAGTCCTACGAGAAAGTTGGCGCGCGCGATCCGATGATCACGCGCGAGGGCATCGTCGGCGTGGCGCTCGCCTACCTCGGCAACCAGCCCGACAATCCGCTGGCTTCGCCGGTGCGCGCCGATGTCGCCGGCCTGCCGCCGATGCTGATTCAGGTCGGCAGCGAGGAAGTGCTGCTGTCGGATTCGACCACCTTCGCCAACAACGCGGCGATGACCGGCATCGACGTCAGCTTGCGGGTGTGGGCCGGCATGCCGCACGCGTGGCCGCTGTTCCACCCGTTCCTCCGCGCGGGCCTCCCCGCCATCGACGAAGTCGGCGCCTGGATGCGCAAGCGGCTGGGGATTATTTAGTCACAATCGCCATCGTTTATGACCCGTCATGCCCGGGCTTGTCCCGGGCATCCACGTCTTTCTTCCCGTATCGACGCTCAAGACGTGGATGGCCGGAATAAATCCGGCCATGACGACGGAGAGGTTGCGCGTCGCCTTACTTCCTTCCCCCGCGTCCTACTTCCCGTCGTACCAAATCCGATACAGCGCGCCGGCCTGATCGTCCGACACCACGAGCGATCCGTCCGGCAGTTGCGCGACGTCGACCGGGCGGCCGAGATAATGACCGTTGTTATTCCAGCCTTCCGCGAACGGCTCGGATGGACCCGCCGCGTGTCCATCCGCTTTCAGAAACGTCACCATCACCCGCGCGCCGACCGGCACGGTGCGATTCCATGAACCGTGCTGCGTGCTGAAGATCGCGCCGCGATATTTTTGCGGCAACATGGTGCCGGTATAGAACGCCAAACCAAGATCGGCGGCGTGCGCGACCTGCTCGACCTCCGGAAAGATCAGGTTCTGCGGCGGCGTGTCGTTCTTGTACTCGTTGGTGCGGGTGTGGCCGCCGCCGTACCACGGGAAGCCGTAGTCGTGTCCGATCTCGGTGATGCGATTCATTTCGCCCGGCGGTCGATCGTCGCCCATGCGATCGACCTGATTGTCGTTGCTCCACAGCGAGCCGTCCTTCGGGTTGAAATCCATCCCGACCGGATTGCGCATGCCGGTTGCATAGACCTCGCGATGAGAACCGTCACGGTCCATGCGCACGATGCCGCCGATGCCCCACCTGCGATAGACATCGAGCTTCTCTTTCGGCGGCACGTTGTAGGGTTGCCCGAGCTGGATATAGAGCTTGTTATCCGGCCCGATCCGGCACACGCGCGTGGCGTGATTGAAGCTCTCCTCGGCTTTCGGAATCAGATCGCCCTGCGTCACCACGTTCGAAGCGACCAAATCGGCGCGTTTGTCGAACGATTCCGCGTCGGCAACAGCGAGCACGCGATTGACTTCGGCGATGTAGAGCGTGCCGTCCTTCGCGAAGCAGACGCCGTTCGGAATCTTCTTCGACACGGACGGCGCGAACTCCTTCACCTCATGGCTGCCGCCGCTCGCACGATCGGTCACCGCCCAGACCTTGGACTGACGTGTGCCGACGAAGGTGACGATCCCTTTCGGTCCTACCGCGATATGCCGCGCACCCGGCACCAGCGCGTAAAGCGAGATATGAAAACCCGCAGGCAATTTGATCCGGGCGAGCGTTGCCCTCACCTGCTCGGCCTCGGCGCCGGTTTGCGGCACCGTCGGCCAATCCGCCGCGCTGCCGATCCTGATCGCGCCCGGTTTCGCGTCATCGGTGGCGCGCGCACCGAGCGGCCATGCCAACAAGGCCAACAACGCAACAGATGCTGTCCAATGCAATCTCACGGGTCGCCTCCGTTAGTGGTGTTGCATGAGGTCAATGCAACCAAATCTCATTCAAACGAAGTTTTCTCGCACCGACGCGCAGCACAAAAGCTGTCGTCCCCGCGCAGGCGGGGACCCAGACTCCGCAGCGGCTCGGCTCCATCGCCAAGGCTAGTTTATTCTATAACAACTAACGCCAGGGGTTATGGGTCCCTGCCTGCGCGGGGACGACTCAGTACATGCGGGACCGCCGCATAGTCACTTCGTCTCGCCGTTCGACACCAGCAACACCGAGCCTTCCGCCTCCCGCAGTACTTCGGCGGCGACGCTGCCGAAGTTCAATCCATCGCCCTCGATACGATCGACACCCATCACCACAAGATCGATATTGCTGTCACGCATCTCCTGAAGGATCGCCGCTTCCGGCGCGGTGTTGGTGCGCAAGGTAGTGATCACCTCGACATCGTAACGGGCGGCGAGCGCGATGGTGTCCTTGAGGATCGCCTCCTCCTCGAACAACGACACGCTGACGTTGCGGCGGCGCCGGCCCTTGTCGCGCGTCGTCGTCACGTAGATCACCCGCAGCGGATGGTTGCTGCTGCGCGCCAACGCCACCGCGACTTCCGCGCCGCGCCGCGACACGCCGCTGCCCGACACCGGCACGAGAATTTTCAAACCGTCGCTGTCCGGCCGCGTCAGATGATGCCCCTTCGCGGCGACCACGGCGAGCGGCCCGTCGAATCCCGCGGTCACACTCTCGACATTGCGATAGAATCCGCCGTCGGCGCCGATCACCTTGTTGAGCCCGACCACCAGCAGATCGAATCCCTTGCGGGCCTCGTCGACCACGGCGTCGACCGCTTTCTTCTGCCGCGCGCGCGAAATGACGTCGATCTCGCGCACCTCTTCGCCGTCTTCCTTCTCGATCTCGGCGCTGACTTTCGCGGCGTTCTTCACCGTCGACTCGTGGCTCTCCTCGTCAGCGCGCCGCTTCTCCTGCGCCTTGGCCCGCGGCCCGAGATGCAGCACGGTGGTTGGGATGCCGCGCGCGCCGGCGATGAGGCCGGCGATGCGCGAGGCGAATTTCGCGTTGGCGCTTTCGTCCACGGCCAGCAACAGACGCTCGAGATTGGCGACAAAACCCTTTTCCTCGAATTCCTCGCGCTCCAGCCGCTCCTTCTCTTCCTTCTCCAGAGGCAACCGCGACAGCGCCGCGCGCAGCATCGGCGGCATCGCCATCGTGGTGACGATCGCCATGGTGACGATCATCGTGAACAGGTTCTGGCTCAGCACCCCCATCGACAGGCCGATGGTGGCGATGATCACTTCAGTCGAGCCGCGCGCATTCATGCCGCTGGCGAGCGCGAAGGATTCGCGGCGGTTCAGCCCGCCCATCGCGCCGCCGACGAAAGCCCCGCCGAATTTTCCGATGCTGGCGATCAATACCAACAGCGCTGTGAGCACCAGCAATTTCGGATCTTTCAGCACCGAGAGGTCCGCGCTCAATCCCGCCAGACCGAAGAAGATCGGCATGAACAGGCTGGTGATCAGGCCGCGCAGCCGCTCATCGATCTGCTTGGTGAGGATCGGCGATTCACCCACGAGAATGCCGGCGACGAACGCACCCAGCACCGTATGCACGCCGATCCAGTGCGTGATCAGCGCCATGCAGCTCATCAGGAGCAGGATCACGGTGATCACCGCCGCCGAACTCACCAGCGTATCGTTGGCCCAACGGATCAGCCGGAACACCAGACGGCGACCGATGGTAAAGGAGACGACGAGGAACAGCAGCGTGCCGAGAATCGCCTGCGCCACCGACATCATGTCGAGCTGGCCGCGCGAGGCGAGGCTGAAGATCACCGCGATGATCACCCAGCCGATGGTGTCGTCGATCACGGCGGTCGCGACGATGATCTGACCGACGTTGCGACGCATGAAGTTCATTTCGCGCACCACCACCGCGACGATTTTGACCGACGAGATCGACAGCGCGGTGCCGAGGAACAGTGACGCGACCAATCGCTGTTCGGGATGCGGCAGCAGACTCTCGGGAAGAAACTGCCCGAGCGCAAAGCCGCAGCAGAACGGCACCACGATGCCCGCAATGGAGATCGTGAACGCGGCCTTGCCGACCCTGCGCACCAGCTTGAGATCCGTCTCCATGCCGGTCAGCAACAGCAACAGGAGAATGCCGAACTGTGCGATGCCGTTGATCAGCGCCTTCTGTTCGGGACTGGCCGGGAAGATCGCGCTCTGCGCCTCCGGCCACAACGCACCGAAGATCGACGGCCCGAGCACGAGGCCCGCCAGCAATTCGCCCATCACCGAGGGCTGGCCGAGACGCTGCATGACTTCGCCGAGCCCGCGGCCCACGGCGATCAAGAGGATGATTTGCAGAATGAAGATCGCTTCGGACGGAGACCCGCCGCCGCTGCCGGCAGCGCCCGCGAACGTCGTGCCCGCCAGTTGTATCGCGAGGCCGACGAGCAGGACGCATCCCCAGAAGCGGACTAGGGGCGACTTCACCTGCATCCTCGGTCCTCCCCAACCGCGCCGGCAAGGTCGTTCGAGGGAACTCGCTCGCCGTCCGCCGGCGCCCGCAACGCCATCCATCTCTATGTTTAAGTCGATCGGCTCCGAAAAGCGACGGCCGATCCGCAGCGGATCGAAACGGGTTCACATCTGTTACGTTCCGACGAATGCGGGGACTTTCATTAAAAATGAAACGCAAATGTCCGAATCGAACCGGTCGGCATGCAGGTTCCCTTGACGAATTGGCCGCAAGGGAACATTGAACTGCGCCGCCATCTCGCATCCCTGTCACCGATTACCGTCATGACCCGCCCCGAGCTGAAAAACTTTCGCCGCATCGTCGTCAAGGTCGGCTCGTCGCTACTGATCGACGCCGCCGCCGGCGCGGTGAAAGAAGCGTGGCTGGAAGCGCTGGCCGCCGACCTCGCCAGGCTGCATGCCGAAGGCCGCGATGTGCTGGTGGTGTCATCCGGCTCGATCGCGCTCGGCCGCTCCAAACTCAAGCTGCCGCGCGGGCCGCTGAAGCTGGAGGAGAGTCAAGGCGCGGCCGCCGTCGGCCAGATCGCGCTGGCGCGGTTGTGGTCCAAGGTGCTGGCCGCTCACGGCATCGATGCCGGGCAGATCCTCGTCACCTTGCAGGACACCGAGGAGCGCCGCCGCTATCTCAACGCGCGCTCGACGATTGCCAAATTGCTCGAGTGGCGCGCCATTCCCGTCATCAACGAGAACGATACCGTCGCCACCAACGAAATCCGCTACGGCGACAACGACCGCCTCGCCGCGCGCGTCGCCACCATGGCCAGCGCCGACTTGCTTGTCCTGCTCTCGGACATCGACGGCCTCTACGACGCGCCGCCCGGCGCCAACCCGAATGCAAAGCTGATCCCGGTGGTGGACTCGGTGTCCGCCGAGATCGAGGGAATGGCGGGCGCGGCGGAATCCGAACTGTCGCGCGGCGGCATGACCACCAAGATCGAGGCGGCCAAGATCGCCACCACCGCCGGCACCCACATGCTGATCGCCTCCGGCAAGATCGCACATCCGTTGCAGGCGATCGCCGACGGCGGCCGCTGCACCTGGTTCCTGACGCCGGCCAATCCCGTCACTGCGCGAAAACGCTGGATCGCCGGATCGCTGGAGCCGAAGGGCACCTTGATCATCGACGCCGGCGCCGTCACCGCGCTGCGCGGCGGCGCCAGCCTGCTACCGGCCGGCGTGATCCGGGTCGAGGGTCACTTCGCCCGCGGCGACGCCGTGGTGGTGCGCGGCCCCGACACCCACGAGATCGGCCGCGGCCTCGTCGCCTACGACGCCGAGAACGCCGACCGGATCAAGGGCCACTCCTCCTCGGACGCCGCGCGCATCCTCGGCGTCGACGGCCGCGCCGAGATGATCCACCGCGACGACCTCGTGGTCGGCGCTGGCCCGGCGTAAACGTCCCCCCAATCCCCTTGTGAACACGCCAAATCCGCCTTGCGCCAGCCGCCCGGCGTCAACACATTCGCATCACCGGTCGGCCATCGTATAGCCGCAAGAATCCCGGGCCGGTCCCTGCCCTCGCGGACCGGGGATAGCTGTGCTAGAGCACCGCCTGACGAACCATGGAACCGAGATGACCGCCCCTCTGAAAGCCGTCGACAACGACAGCGACCTCGCCGCCCTGATGACCCGGCTTGCGCAAGACGCGCGCGCCGCCGCCAAGGTGCTGGCGCTCTCGCCGGCTGAGCAGAAGAACCGCGCCTTGGAGGCAATGGAGCGGGCGATCCGCGCGAATTGCGCGGACATTCTCAAGGCCAACGCCGAAGACGTCGCGGAAGCGCGCGCGAGCGGCGCAACCTCCGCGTTCGTCGATCGCCTCACGCTGACCGAAGCGCGCGTCGCCGCGATGGCCGACGGTCTCGCCGTCGTCCGCGATATCACCGATCCGGTCGGTACCGTCACCGAACGCTGGCAGCGGCCCAACGGCATGACCATCGAACGCGTGCGCGTGCCGCTCGGCGTCATCGCGGTGATCTTCGAGAGTCGTCCCAATGTCTGCGCCGATGCCGGCGCGCTGTGTCTCAAGTCCGGCAACGCGGTGATCCTGCGCGGCGGCTCCGACAGTTTCCGGTCGTGCCGCGCGATTCATGCGTGCCTCGTGCAAGGTTTGCGCGAAACCGGGCTGCCCGAAGCCGCGATCGCGCTGGTGCCGACGCGTGACCGCGCGGCTGTTGGGCTGTTACTTACCGGCCTCAACGGCGGCATCGATCTGATCGTGCCACGCGGCGGCAAGAGCCTCGTCGCACGCGTCGAGGCGGAAGCACGTGTGCCGGTGTTCGCGCATCTCGAAGGCATCAATCACGTCTATGTCGATCATGCCGCGAACCTCGACATGGCGAAGTCCATCGTGCTCAACGCCAAGATGCGCCGTCCCGGCGTTTGCGGCGCGGCCGAAACGCTGTTGATCGAACGCGCCGCCGCGCCGACCCATCTCAAGCCGCTGGTGGAAATGCTGCTTGAATCCGGCTGCGAAGTGCGTGGCGACGCTGCGATCCAACAGGCGGATGCACGCGTGAAGCCCGCCGTCGATGCCGACTGGGACACCGAATACGAGGACGCCATCATCGCCGCGAAGCTGGTCGATAACGTCGACGACGCCATCGCGCATATCACCAGGCACGGCTCGCATCACACCGAAGCGATCGTCACCGAGGATGCAGGTACCGCCGAAAAATTCCTCAACGAGGTCGATGCCGCGATCGTGCTGCACAACGCCTCGACACAATTCGCCGACGGCGGCGAGTTCGGTTTCGGTGCGGAGATCGGCATCGCCACCGGCAAATTCCACGCGCGCGGCCCGGTCGGCGCCGAGCAACTGACGACATTCAAGTATCGCGTTCACGGCACCGGACAGACGCGGCCGTGATCATTTGCTTGCCGGCGCGCGGAGACTGAATTGGCAAAGCCGTCCGTCGCGCCGTCGCAAGTGATTCCGTATCACACCAGCGGACTACGCATCGGGCTGCTCGGCGGCTCGTTCAATCCGCCGCATGAGGCGCATCGCGCCATCAGCCAGTTCGCGATGAAGCGGCTGCAACTGGACCGTGTCTGGTGGCTGGTGTCGCCGGGCAATCCGCTGAAGAACGGCTACGGCGCGAACGACATCGCCGCCCGCGCGAGCGCTGCCCGCAAGATCGCACACGATCCGCGCATCGACGTCACCTGTCTCGAAGCTGTCATCGGCACCCGCTACACTGTCGATACCATCAGCTATCTGCGCCGCCGCTGTGCCGGCGCGCGTTTCGTATGGATCATGGGCGCCGACAACCTCGCGCAATTTCATCGCTGGGACGATTGGCAGCGCATCGCGGCGCAGGTGCCGATCGCCGTGATCGACCGCCCGCCGCAGAGCTTCCGCGCCCTCGCCGCACCCGCCGCGCTGGCACTCGCGCGCGACCGGCTGCCTGAAAATCAGGCACGGCAACTCGCCGACGCCAAGCCCCCGGCCTGGGTCTTCCTGACCGGGCTGAAACTCAGCCTCTCCTCCACCAAGCTGCGGAACCCGGATGGCACCTGGAAGTAACCGGAGCTGGAAACCATGACTGGAATCAATTGCGTGCGACGACTGGAATATTGAAACCACGCGTCCCACATGCGTATTATGTCAACCGGGCGTTCGAGATTCGGACCGCCCGACACAGCGAAAGGAAATGGTCCCTGACCGTATCTGTCCTGTCCCCATCCGCCTCGCCCAAGAAGCGGATATCATCAGCGCCCGCCGCGGTGTTGAAGGCGCAGCCTGATGTCGAACAATCCCTGAAAATCATTCTCGCACGCCTCGACGACATGAAGGCGGAAGAGACTGTCAGCATCGATCTGCGCGGCAAATCCTCCGTGACGGACTACATGGTCGTGACCACCGGCCGGGCCAACCGGCACGTCGGCGCGATCGCGGAGAATGTCGTGAAGGCGCTGAAGGACAGTGGCATTCCCAACGTCCATGTCGAAGGCCAGACCAATTGCGATTGGGTGCTGATCGATTCCGGGGATGTCATCGTCCACGTCTTCCGGCCCGAGGTCCGCGAATTCTACAATCTTGAGCGGTTGTGGGTTCAGGGCCCGAAGGGCGTGACGGCGGCGAAGAAAGCCTGATCGCGGCTGCGGTCGGCGGTGACGATCGAACCGGCGCCGGTCTGGCGCGAGGTTTCGTTCGGCATACGGGTTTCGTTTGTCGCCGGGAATCTGATAGGCCGCATCGATGCGGATCATGGTGATTGCGGTCGGCCGCTTGAAGCAAGGGCCGGAACGGGAACTGGCGGATCGCTACGCGGCGCGGTTCGACGATGCCGGCCGCAAGCTGGGCTTTCGCGGCCTCGAAGTCCGCGAGATTCCCGAGAGCCGCGCGCGCGATGCCGCGACCCGGATCGCCGAGGAAGCCGCCGCCATTGCCGCGCTGATCCCGGAGAAATCAGCACTGGTCGCGCTCGACGAACACGGCGACAGCATCGACAGTTCCACTTTCGCGCGGCATCTTGGCCGCTGGCGGGACGAATCGGTCGCCAACACTCTTTTCGTAATTGGAGGCGCGGACGGACTTTCGCCTGAATTGCAGCGCAAGGCCAAGCTTCGACTGGCGTTCGGCAAAGCCACCTGGCCGCATCAGTTGGTCCGCGTATTGTTGCTGGAGCAAATCTATCGGGCCGCGACCATTTTGTCCGGCCATCCTTATCACCGCGCATAGAGCATGATCCCGAAAAGTGAAAACCGGTTTTCGGGAAGAATCATGTTCAAACGAAAAGACTGTGGTGCCCTACGTGATCGGTCGATGAATTCAGAGCACGATGTGATTCGAGGATCGCTTCACACGTTTCAGCTTCGCACTTTGGTCGCCGCGCTGCTCGCAACCGGCATCGCCGGCGCATGGCCGTCCATTACGACCGCGCAGACCCCGGCTCCAACGCCAGACGCGACAACAGCAACACCGGCCGCAGCAACATCGACGGCGCCTTCCGCCGACGACATCAAGCAACGCGCGCAGGAGCTTGAAGCCGCGCGGCAGCGGCAGAAAGATGCCGCCGAGTTGCAGGAAAAGCTCAAGGCCGAAATCGCCGCCATCGGTCAGGATCGCAGCAAGCTCAATCAGGAACTGATCGACATCGCGGCCAAGGTGCGCAACGTCGAAGGCCGCATCGCCGACGCCGAGTCTCGCCTCGGCGATCTCGATACGCGCGAACAGGCGGTTCGGGGCTCGCTGCAATCGCGCCATTCGGAAATCGTGGAGGTGCTGGCTGCGTTGCAGCGCGCCGGCCGCCGCGCGCCGCCGGCCCTGCTGGTGAGCCCGGAAGATGCGCTGCAATCGCTGCGCACCGCGATCATGCTCGGCGCGGTAGTGCCCGAGATGCGCGCGCAGTCGGTCAAGCTCGTCACCGACCTCACCGAGCTGGTGACGGTGCGCAAGACCATTGCCGCCGAACGCGACCAATTGGCGGCCGACCGCGACGGATTGCGCATCGACCAGACCCGCCTTGCCTCGCTGGTCGACGAGCGGCAGAAACAACAAAGTACCGCCGAGCAGAACATGCAGGCCGAGGCCGCGCGGGCACTTGAAATGTCCCGCAAGGTCGACGACCTGCAAAGCCTGATCGCCAAGATGGAGCAGGATCTGCAAAGCGCGGCGAAGGCGGCGGCGGCCGCGAAGGCGGCAACCGAAAAGGCCGCGGCAGCCGCCGCGAGCGGCAAACCCAACCTCGCGGCCCTGAAAGATCCGGGCCGGCTCAGTCCGGCAATCGCGTTTGCCTCGGCCAAGGGTCTTTTGGCCCTCCCGGTTAACGGCACCCGAATTCGCGATTACGGCGGCTCAAACGGGGCCGGCGGCACCGAAAAAGGCATTTCCCTGGCGACCCGCGCCGGAGCCCAGGTCACAACACCGTGTGATGGCTGGGTTGTGTATGCCGGGCCGTTCCGCAGCTATGGACAACTCTTGATCCTGAATGCGGGGGGCGGGTATCATGTGTTGATCGCTGGGATGGAACGTATTTCGGTCAATATCGGCCAGTTCGTGTTGACGGGTGAGCCGATCGCGACCATGGGAACGACGTCCCGGATCGCTTCCATCCTCGCGACCAGCGTGAGCCGGCCCGTTCTCTACGTCGAGTTCCGTAAGGACGGAACTCCCATCGATCCTGGCCCATGGTGGGCCGCAAATGAAGGCGAAAAGGTTCGCGGATGATGCGCAAAACCTCTGTACTGCTTCTCGGTGCCGCGGCCGGCGCCGCATTGACGCTGTTCGTGACCCAGCCGCGCTCGATGCTGATGGGATCGACCGCGCGCGCCGCGACCTCGGACACCTACCGCCAGCTCAACCTGTTCGGCGACGTGTTCGAACGCGTCCGCTCCGATTATGTCGAGAAGCCGGACGACAGCAAGCTGATCGAATCCGCCATCAGCGGCATGCTGACCGGTCTCGACCCGCATTCCAGCTACATGGATGCCAAGAGCTTCAAGGACATGCAGGTGCAGACCCGCGGCGAGTTCGGCGGGCTCGGCATCGAGGTCACGATGGAAGACGGCCTCATCAAGGTCGTCTCGCCGATCGATGACACCCCGGCTTCGAAGGCCGGCATCCAGGCCAACGACATCATCACCACGCTCGACGACGAGGCGGTGCAGGGCCTCACCTTGAATCAAGCCGTCGACAAGATGCGCGGTCCGGTTAACACCAAGATCAAGCTGAAGATCATCCGCAAGGGTCAGGATAACCCGATCGAAGTGACGCTGGTGCGCGACAACATTCGCGTCCGCTCCGTGCGCGCGCGCGTCGAGGGCGACGACATCGGTTACATCCGCATCACCACCTTCAACGAGCAGACCACCGAAGGGCTGAAGCGCGAGATCGCATCGCTGACCAAGCAGATCGGCGAGGACAAGCTGAAGGGCTTCATCCTCGACTTGCGCAACAACCCCGGCGGCCTTCTCGAGGAAGCCGTCACCGTGTCGGATGCATTCCTTGAGCGCGGCGAGATCGTCTCGACGCGCGGCCGCAATGCCGAGGAAACCCAGCGCCGCGTCGCGCGGGCGGGCGACCTCACCAAGGGCAAGAAGCTGATCGTGCTGATCAACGGCGGCTCGGCCTCGGCGTCTGAAATCGTTGCCGGCGCGTTGCAGGACCACAAGCGCGCCACGCTGATCGGCACCCGTTCGTTCGGCAAGGGATCGGTGCAGACCATCATTCCGCTCGGCTCCGGCAACGGCGCTCTGCGGCTGACCACGGCGCGTTACTTCACGCCGTCGGGCAAGTCGATCCAGGCCAAGGGCATCACCCCGGACATCGAGGTGTTGCAGGACGTGCCGGACGACCTGAAGTCACGGACCGATACCAAGGGCGAAGCCTCGTTGCGCGGCCATCTCAAGGGCGACGCCGGCAAGGAGCAGACCGGTTCGCAATCCTACGTGCCGCCGGATGCCAAGGACGACAAGGCGCTGAAGATGGCCGACGACCTGCTGCATGGCGTCAAGGTTGAAGCCCAGGCGCCCGGCGACAAGGCAGCGGTCGACAAGCCCGCCGACAAAGCCAAGGCAGCGAACTGAGGCGGCCAACTAACCGCAACGAAACGATCTAACGAATAACGGGCGGCCTCCGGCCGCCCGTTTCATTTCGAGGGAATCGTTCGCGTCGTGGCGATGGCGCTGGATGTCCGTGTTCGCAACCCGGCGTGGTAAGGTCGCTGCGGCTGATTCGCGGGAGGCCGGCAGGAGGCCACGGCAGTGACGACGGACGATCTCAGCACCCCGCTTGGGCAGAACACCGAGCCGCGTCGAAGGCGGCGCCTCCCCTTTACCGGGATTCAGGTCATTGCCGTCGCGCTCGGGTTGTTATTGCTGACGTTCGCGGGGGTTGCGCTCTTTCATCAGGATCGGCTCGGCGGCGAACCGGTGGTGCGGGTCACGCTGCAACCGAACTCCGCAGACAAAGATACGACGGCACCCGCCCCGTCCGATGCCGCGAAGCCAAGCCAGCCAGCCGCGAAAGCCGCTTCAAATCCGCCGGCGAACGGACAGAAAACCATCACCATCATCGACGGTTCGAGCGGCGCGCGGCAGGACGTGGTTGTCGCCAGCGATGGCTCGGACACCGGCACCGACACCACCTCCGCCGTCATGTCCGGCATCAATGCGCGACTCCTGGAGAAATCGCGCTACGGCATGATCCCGATCGCCGCCGATGGCGCGACGCCATTCACCGCCTATGCCGCCGGCACACCGGAGGAGCGCGCCAAGGCCGCCACGATGCCAACGATCGCCATCGTTGTCGGTGGGCTAGGCATCGGCGCCGCGAAGACCACCGAGTCGATCCTGAACCTGCCGGGCGCAGTCACGCTGGCCTTCACACCTTACGGCTCGGACCCGGCCAAACTGGTCGCGCGCGCACGTGGCCGGCATCACGAGATCCTGCTGCAAGTGCCGATGGAGCCGTTCGACTATCCCGACAACGATCCCGGCCCGCAGACCCTGCTCACAACCCAGAGCCCGGACCAGAATCTCGATCGGCTGTTCTGGCACCTCAGTCGCCTTCAGGGCTATGTCGGGTTGACCAGCTTCATGGGCGCCCGCTTCACCGTCTCGGACACAGCGATGCAGCCGGTGATCCGCGAAGCGGCCAAACGCGGCCTGGGCTATCTCGATGACGGCAGTTCCCCGCGCAGCGTGGCGGGCACGCTGGCGCAAGGCCAGACCATGCCCTTCGCCAAGGCCGACCTCAGCATCGACGCCGTGCCGACTTCGGCCGAGATCGACAAGGCGCTGACGAAGCTGGAGGCGCTGGCAAAAACTCGCGGCAATGCCATCGGCATCGCGTCCAGCCTCCCCGTTACCATCGAACGCATCGGCAACTGGGCCAAGACGCTTGAGAGCCGGGGCGTTCTGCTGGTGCCATTGACAACCGCAATGCTGAAATCAAAATCGTGATGCGATCCGGACGTGACGATAGACCTGAAATCAGCTTGTCCAACCGGGACATCCGACGTGAGGTGAAGGCGAGCATGCGGCTCGGCAGGCTTCGATCAACTGAAAGGGCACGACGGCGATGACGCGTTACGACGATCTGCCCTATCGCACCTGCGTCGGCATGATGCTGATCAACGCAACGGGACTGGTTTTCATCGGCCGCCGCGCCGGAGGCCCTGAGCATGTCGACGCAACCCACGTTTGGCAAATGCCGCAGGGTGGGGTCGATCCCGGTGAGGACACTTGGGAAGCGGCGAAGCGCGAACTGTTTGAGGAAACCAGCGTTCGCTCGGTCGAGAAACTCGGCGAAGTCCCGGATTGGCTGATCTACGACATTCCGCGCACGGTGGCGGGCCGCGCCTGGAAGGGCCGCTATCGCGGCCAGCGCCAGAAATGGTACGCGATGAAGTTCACCGGCAATGACTCCGAGATCAACGTGCTCAATCCGGGCGACGGCCACAAGCCGGAATTCATCAAATGGCGATGGGAGCCGATGCGGAATCTCCCCGATCTGATCGTGCCCTTCAAGCGGCCGGTCTATGAGCGCGTGGTGAAGGAATTCACGAGCCTCGCCAACGCGCAATGACGCCAGCCGACAAACCGTATCGCCCCAATGTCGGGATCGCGCTGTTCAATGCCACAGGTCTTGTTCTGATCGGCCGACGCTATCGCGACGATGGCCCGGAGATCATCCTGCCCGGCCTGGAGTGGCAGATGCCGCAAGGCGGCATCGATGCCGATGAGAATCCGCGCGACGCGGTGATGCGCGAACTGTGGGAAGAAACCGGAGTGATCCGCGCCGACTATCTCGGCGAGACCGACTGGATGACTTACGAATTCCCGCCCTATGATGGCCCACCGACGCATCGCTTGGCGAAATTTCGCGGGCAGCGCCAGAAATGGTTCGCGCTTCGCTTCGTCGGCAACGATAGCGAGATTGATCCGCTCGCGACCCGCAACGGCCAACCGCCTGAATTTGATCAGTGGCGTTGGGAGCGGCTCGATCGCGTTGCCGCGCTGGTGGTGCCGTTTCGACAGCAGGTTTACACGGCCGTCGCGACCGCGTTCGCGCGTTTTGTCTGACCGCTCGCGAGAAGGCTGCTCGCGGCGACCGCATACATCAATGAACTCGCCAACTCGCGGCCGCGCCAGCCGCACCCGCCCGGAGCGGCCACACCGGCGGGGCGTTCGGACTCGCAATGATCGGCTTTCCGTCGCGCGCCGCGTGGGCATCATCGAGCGCCTCGACGAAATCCGAGAACCACTGCTGAATGGTACCGACGCGCAGTGACTTCATCATCGCGTCCCATCGCATCCGCCGTTCGACAAGCGGCATCGACAAGGCGGTGGCAATAGCGCGCGCCATGCCGTCGATATCATTGGGATTGACCAGCAGCGCGGCGTCAAGCTCATTGGCGGCGCCAGCGAATTTCGACAACACCAACACGCCCGGATCGGCCGGATTCTGCGCGGCGACATACTCCTTCGCCACCAGGTTCATGCCGTCATGCAACGGCGTCACTACGCCGACCTGCGCCGTGCGATAGAGCCCGGCCAATACCGTCTGGCTGAAGCCCTTGTTGAGATAACGGATCGGCGCCCAGTCGACCTCGCCATGGCGCCCGTTGACGTCGCTGACCAGCTTGGCGAGTTGATCCTGGAGATGACCATAGGCTTCGATGCCGCCGCGCGACAGCGTCGCGATTTGCAGCAACGACACCGTGCGGCTGAGCGAGGGGTGCAGGGCCAGCATCCGATCGAACGCCTTGATGCGATTGATCAGGCCCTTGGAATAATCGACGCGGTCGACACCGATGGCGAGCTTCTGGCCATGCAGGCTGCGACGCAACCGTGATACGTCGGGATGTGATATTGCCTTGACGGCGTGTGCCGCGAACTTGTCGACATCGATTCCGATCGGGAACGTCGCCAGACGCGAAACGCCGTAGCGCGACAGCACCTCGCCTCCATCGACGCGAAGCCCAAGTTCGCTTTCGAGATATTCGGTGAAGTTGGCGCAGTCGTCCTCGGTCTGGAATCCGATCAGGTTATACGCCAGCATCGCCTCGACGAGATCGCGATGATTCGGCACACCGCTGAAGATGGCGCGAGACGGCCACGGCGTATGCAGGAAGAAGCCGATAGCCTGCTGCACATCCAGTTGCCGCAACTCGGCGCCCAGCGTCAGGAAGTGATAATCCTGAATCCAGAAGGTCGCGTCGGGCTTGCGGAAACGCAATAGCGCTCGCGCCATGAAGGCGTTGACCTCGCGATAAGAACGATAGTCGTCGCGCGACGCGCGGATAAGATCGGTTCGCGAGTGCAGCGCCGGCCAAAGTGCGGAATTCGCGAAGCCCTCGTAGTAGCCACCATAATGCGCCGCCGGCAAATCGAGCATTGCCAGCGCGCCAGATCCAAGTGGCTCGATCTCGGCGAAAGGGTCTTTCTGAACACTGTCGCGCACATCACCGCTGGAACCAACCCAGATCGCGCCGGAATTCTCCACGACCGGCAACAACGCCGCTGCCAATCCACCGGTCATCGGCTCGTTAGCTTTGGCGCGCGCCACGCGATTGGATACGACCACCAGACTCACAGGGTCCCCTCCTGATTTGTTGCAGCCCGTAACATAAACGGTTGTTCATCAATATGGTTCCTTGCCACAACTCAATCTCATTGCGATCAGATTTGAAATCATGTGCGATGGAACTTGCGATCACGCGTTGAACTTTGCGGCGTGAACATCAATTCGATGCTTATCGCCGATGACTCGCGATGCGCGAGAAACATCAGGTTTCCAAGACGGTTCCCTTGGCACAAGTGCTTGCAATAGCCGAAGCGCCGCACGCCGCGTTATCCAAACTCGCCGAACCACCGCGGGGGAACCCGAATGCGTGTTCGACTCTTGGACAAGAGACTTTCAAAAAACGCGTATCTCGAATTCTCAGGAATTTAAGTCGTATCGCATCACTGAATGAATTGACCGCGAATCATGAATTTTCGATTCGAGTTCCATTCAACAGGCTTGCGAGCCAACGCCGTACATCTCTCGGTCCGGTGAAAGTTCCCGCGACACCTCTCGCCTGACGTCCGACAGAGAATGATAATCCGTCGAAATCCGGCATGATGGCGAACACAGTTTCATCCGTCACATCGTCACCGAGAAACACCGGGCGCCGCCCCTTGAAGGGCGCGTGTGACATCAGTTCGCGCACACCTGTTGCCTTCGTGACTCCGGAATGCTTGATCTCGCACACGGCCTTGCCGGGCAGCACTTCGATCGGCGCGTTCGGCAGATCGGCGCGGATCGCGGAGACCGCGTCGTAGATCGCCGTTTCCAGATGCGGCGCCTGCCGGAAATGCAACGCGAACGAATAGCCTTTGTCTTCCACCAGAATGTCGGGATGCATTTGCGCGATGGCGGCGAAGCGGCGCTTCAAATCATCATTCATTGGCGGTGCGTGGGTCGCCACCGCTTCGCTGTCGATCGACAGACGCATTTCCGCGCCGTGACCGCCCACCGACGGATAATGTGCTGGCGCGAAGATCCAATCGATATCATCGAGAGACCGCCCGCTGACAAGCGCCAGCGCGCCCGAGGTCCGCTCCAGCAATCCATCAAGCGTCGGAACCAGGTCTGGCGGAACAACGACGCTGCGTGGCGTCGGTGCGAGATCGAGCAAGGTTCCATCGATGTCGAGCAACAGCGCGCACGCATCGAGATCCAGCGATGGCAAGACTAGCGATCCAGTCACCTCATTTACGCTCGACATCCCGGTTGCACGCCTATCACGCATCGACTTCATCAGATCTTTGCCTCCATTCATTCAGCGGCCGCGAGCGGTCGCGCCACGGATTCCAGCGGCTGCCGCTCCGCCGCGATACAATAGCACCAGGCGACAACGGCTGCCGCAATCATCAGGACCGCGCCGAACAGGTAACCGGCAAAGACGCTGGCGCGCGATCCGGTATCGATCAGGGCGCCGAACAATGCGGGCCCCGCCACGCCGCCAATGCCGGTGCCGATCGCATAAAACATCGCGATCGCCAGCGCACGCACCTCGATCGGGAACGTCTCGCTCACCGTGAGATACGCCGCGCTCGCCGCCGGCGAAGCGAAGAAGAAGATCACCATCCACGCGATGGTCTGAGTCTGCGCGCTCCAGACATCGATGGCGAACAGATATCCCGACACGGCAAGCAAAATTCCGGAGATCGCGTAGGTGAACGTGATCATCATCCGCCTGCCGACGCTGTCGAACAAGCGACCTAGCAGCAAAGGCCCGAGGAAATTCCCCATCGCGAATGGCAGGATATACCAACCAATACGATCCGACGGGATGCTGTAAAATTCGGTCAGCACCAGCGCATAGGTGAAGAAGATCGCGTTGTAGAAGAACGCCTGCGCGACCATCAATGCCAACCCCACCAGCGAGCGCTGCCGATAGCGCTGAAACAGCGTGCGCGCGACCTCGCCAAGCGGCGTATGGCTGCGCATCCGCAGTTTGATCGTCGGCCAGACCGTCCCCGCTTCGATGGCGCGCCCTCCCCTCACGGAGCGCTCGATATCCGCGACGACGGCGCTCGCCCGTTCGGGATAGCCGTGAATCATCAGCCAGCGCGGGCTTTCCGGAATCCATAGCCGCATGACGAAGACCACCAGTCCAAGCCCAGCGCCGGTCAGATAAGCCAGCCGCCAGCCGAGATCGGCGCCGACCACCTGCGGATCGAGCAGCACGATGGCGCTTACCGCGCCGATCGCTGCACCGATCCAGAAGCTGCCATTGATGACCAGATCGGTCCATCCGCGATAGCGCGCCGGAACCAGTTCCTGAATCGTCGAGTTGATCGCGGTGTATTCACCGCCGATTCCCGCGCCGGTTAAAAAACGGAACAGCGCGTAGCTCCAGACATTCCACGATAACGCCGTCGCCGCCGTTGCCAGCAGATAGAGCGACAACGTGATGAAGAACAGTTTCTTACGACCGAGGCGATCGGTCAGCCAGCCGAATCCGAGCGCACCGAGCACCGCGCCGGCGAGATACGCGCTATTGGCGACGCCGACGTCAAAATTATTGAAGCGGAGCGTTGGGCTATCCTTCAGCGCGCCTGACAACGTTCCCGCGAGCGTCACTTCAAGCCCATCGAGAATCCACGTGACGCCGAGCGCAATAACGACACGCGTATGAAATCCGCTCCAGCGCAACGCATCAAGCCGTGCCGGAATATCGGTTTCGACAATGCGGCTGTTGGCGTTCACCGGCAGGCTTTCATCTTTCCTGGGATCGAATCTGCCGCCGCCAATGCAACAGCTTGCGTGCACTCCGCAATGACGGTGGGGATGATCGAGGATAACGCGACGGACCGCGTCAGGTTCCAGTCAGGAACCGATAACCCTTACGCGCAGAAAGTCTGTAAAGCCCAGTGAATGAAGCGGGCCAAGCGAAAACTAAAGCGGCAATTTTACCGCAACGCATAACGCCGCCGCGTCGAGGGCCGCGACGGCGTTATATGTCCTGCAACGGTTCGTAGCAATCAGGCGGCGCGCACACTGCCCATGAAGCGATCCAGTTCCGCGCGCAACCGGGCGCTTTCTGCCGAAAGCGTTTGCGCGGAGCTCAGCACTTCCGCCGAGGCGACGCCGGTTTGCGTGGCCCCGCTGTTCACCTGCGAGATGTTGTTGGCGACTTCCTCGGTGCCTTGAGCGACGTTCTGCACGTTGCCGGCGATTTCCTGGGTCGCGGCGCCCTGCTGCTCGACGGCAGTTGCGATCGTCGAAGCAATGTCGGAGATTTGGCCGATGGTACCGCTGATCTCCTTGATCGCCGCCACCGATTCCCGCGTCGCACTCTGCATTCCGAGAATGTGCGAGGAAATTTCGTCGGTCGCCTTCGCGGTTTGACTGGCCAACGATTTGACTTCGGAAGCCACGACCGCGAAGCCACGTCCTGCCTCGCCGGCGCGCGCCGCCTCGATGGTCGCGTTCAGCGCCAGCAGATTGGTCTGCTCGGCAATCGCCGTGATCAGCTTCACGACATCGCCGATGTCTTGCGCGGCCCGCGACAACTCTCCGATCCGCTCATCCGTCAGGTTTGCCTGTTTCACCGCGCTGGCGGCGATACGGCTGGATTCATGCACCTGGCGACCGATCTCATCGACCGACATCGAGAGTTCCTCGGTGGCGGCGGCGACCGATTGCATATTGGACGACGCCTCTTCCGAAGCCCCGGCAACGTGCGTCGAAAGACTTTGTGTGGTCTCCGCGGTCTGCGTAAGGGTATCGGCGGCGGCTTCCAGTTGCGCGGCGGACGACGAGACGTTCGCGACGATGGCGCCGACGGCGGCCTCGAACTCGTCGGCGAACCGAATCATCTCGGCGCGACGTGCTTCGCTGGCGGTGCGGTTGCGCTCTTCATGCGCGGCCGCGTCCCGTTCCGCCTTGGCGACCGCCTGAACCTTGAACCCCTCGACCGCCGCTGCCATGTCGCCGATCTCGTCCTTGCGGCCGAGCCCCGGCAACACGACGTCGAAATTGCCCTTGGCAAGCTCGCGCATCGCCGCGCACATCTTCACCATCGGCCGCGCGATGCCGTTACCCAACAGCACCGCGAGAAGGACGCCGAGCAGGATGCTGCCGATCGCCAGCACCATGATCAACCGTCGCGTATCCTGCATGATGCTCTGGGTCTGGCCTTCGATCCGCTTCTGATCGGCCAGCAGATCCTGCTTCATCGAATCCGACAACTTGGTAATCGACGTCGCCGTATTCATCATCTCGCCGCCGAGCCGCTCGATCAATTCGGCCTTCGTCACCAGTTCGGCGAACGACGTGGTGTAGTCGGACAGGTCGGCGACAGCGTCGGTCAGCTTGCGCTCGATCGCTTCGTGACCCTTGGCCGGAATCGAGGTGAACGCAGCCTTGAGGAATTTCAATCGTGCCGTCGCACTGGCAGCCCCGGTTGGCTCCGGCTTGCGGGCATAGGTGCTTAACAACGCCGAAGTTGCGATCAACTGCGTGGCGACGTCCTTGACCTTTGTCTGCAATGCGTCCTGTCCGGCATCACCCGCCGTGCTGGCAATATCGTCGAGCCTGTAGCGCAGGGCCGTACCCTTGGCGATCACACGGTTTTCAGCGATCGTGGCGAATTCCTGCTTCGCCTTCAGCGTCCCCGTGAAGGTGGCGGCGAACGTCTCGAACTGCTTGGCCAATTCGCCGACGCGCGCCAGACGTTCAGGATCGGTCGTTCCCGCCTTGGCATGACCAATCGCCGTCTTGAGACGGGCTTCGGCCGCCTGCGCAGCCTCGGCGTCGGCATCGTTGCCGGTCAGAACGTAATAGCGGACAAGCTCACGAAACGACATCAGCTCGCGGTCGATGTTGCGGGCGAGATCGGCTTCGGCGACACCGGCTTGCGAGGCGGCGACGCTCGCGGCGATACGGCCGAAGCCGAAATAAGCAAAACCCATGCTGATCGCAGAGACGATCAACAAACAGCCGAACCCCAGAGTGACCTTGCTGCGAAACCGCAGGGCGGGCATCTTCACCCACGCCCCTCGCGATCGCTCACGCTTCAACGTACCCACCTCAGCCCTCCGGATTTTCAGTTTGTTTTCGGGATGGGGAATCCCGTCATACGGCTGAAAATTAGAGCGAAATGAATAAGAGGGCGTAAACTAATACCGGCCAGAGCGGCATTTCTTGTCAATGGAGGGGTGAAAATAGGCCAAACGCGAGGGGACCGGCCAGGCTCCAATCCACCCCGATCAGATCAATAGTCCGGATAGGCGCGATGCCGGCGTTGGCGTGGACGCTCGGGACCGGAGAACGCGTACCAAGGATTGGCGCTACAATCCGCGAAACGACCGGAAGCGCTGGCTCGGCACTGAGCGTAGGTGTCGTAGGAACAGTCGCCCGGCAAGCTCCTACCGGGAGATTGCAGACAGAAAGGATACTCCCGCGCTTCGGCGGGAGTCGAGGCCGCGGCCGCCATCATTCCGGCCGCCAGAACCGCCAACGCCACTGCACGCATGTGATATCCCTTCATTTGACCTGTGACCGCTGCGACGTCATCGCAGGATGAAATAAACAAAGCCACAACGACCTCTATCGGTTCTACTACAAGCGTTCAACATCTCTCGATCCATGCCGGCTGTATTGCCTGCCGTCCGCACAGAGAGGACACAGTGCCGATCCATATCACCGCTCTCGACCATCTTGTCATCAACGTCGCCGATGTTGGGCGCTCCGCGCGATGGTATCATCACGTACTGGGAATGGAGGTGCGGGTATTCGATCCGGGACACGGCAAGCTCCCGCGAACGTCGCTGGTGTTCGGCGCACAGAAAATCAATCTCCGTCCGCACGATGCCGACAAACAGGACTGGTTCACCGCCGATCATGTGGCCGCGGGCAGCGACGATTTGTGCTTTCTCACGTCCGCTACGCCAGAGCAGGTAGTCGCGCATCTCGCCGCGTCGAATATCGCGATCGAGGAAGGCCCGGTCGACAAACAAGGCGCGCGCGGCACACTGCGGTCGGTCTACTGCCGCGATCCCGATGGCAACCTGATCGAAATCGCCTCCTATCCGCCGACGTCCTGATCCGGTGGCACCAATTTGCAAGGATTTGATCGTCATCCAGCGCGATGGCAGGATACAAAGATAAATCCGGCCGCTCGAACGCCGGACCGCAAGAGCGCAAAACGAGGGAGGCACCATGTCCACATCAGCCCCATCCGGCATCGTCGGCCCGTTCGCGGGTCTCGACGTCCCATGGCTGTTGCGGATGCGGGCCGCGATCCGGGGCGACCACCCATTCCTGATCTGGGCGCCATTCGATGGCCCGTCCCGATCGTGGAGCTATCGCGAATTCGACGACCGGGTCGGCGCGCTGGCCGCTGGCCTTGCCAAACGTGGCATCAAGCAGGGCGACGCCGTCCTGATCCACCTCGACAATTGCATCGAGATGATGCTGGCATGGTTCGCCTGCGTTGAACTCGGTGCCATCGCCGTCACCACCAATACCCGTTCGGCGGCGGCGGAGATGGCCTATTTCGCGGATCATTGCGGCGCGGTCGCCGCGATCACTCAGCCAGCCTATGCCGAACTGGTGGCGCAGAACTGCAAAAATCTGCGCTGGCTCGCGGTGACTTCGCACAATGCCGGCGCCGCACCGGAACAGGGCGATGCTCACTCCCGGTCGGATCGTTTCGAAGCGTTGTTCGCTGATAGCGCCGACCGGCCACGCCGCCCGACCGATCCCCTCGCGGCTTGCAGCGTCCAATATACGTCGGGGACCACCTCGCGGCCCAAGGCCGTGCTGTGGACCCATGCCAATGCGCTGTGGGGCGCGAAGATCAACGCGGCGCATCAGGACCTGCATGCCGGCGACGTTCACCAGACATATCTGCCGCTGTTTCACACCAACGCGCTGGCCTATTCGATGCTGTCGAGCCTGTGGGTCGGTGCATCTTGCGTGATTCAGCCGCGCTTCTCGGCGCGGCGCTTCTGGAACGTCGCCGCAGAGCATCGCTGCACCTGGACCTCGACGATCCCCTTCTGCATCAAGGCGCTGCTCGAACACGAGATTCCGAAGCAGCACACATTCCGGCTGTGGGGCACGGCGGTGTGCGATCCGCCGCCGTTCGCGGTGCTCGGCGTCAAGATGATCGGCTGGTGGGGCATGACCGAGACCATCACCCACGGCATCGTCGGCGAGGTCGATCAACCCAATACGCCGATGTCGATCGGCCGCGCCGCCGCCGAATACGAAATCCGCGTCATCGATGACAACGGCGCGCCGACTATCGTCGGCGATACCGGTAATCTCTTGATCAAAGGCATCCCCGGCCTGTCGCTGTTCAAGGAATATCTACATAACGAACAGGCGACGCGCGAGAGCTTCGACGAGCACGGCTATTTCATCACCGGCGACCGCATCACCTTGCTGGAAAACGGTTTCATGAAGTTCGGCGACCGCGCCAAGGACATGCTCAAGGTCGGCGGCGAGAACGTCGCCGCCTCGGAGATCGAACAGATCATCATCACGGTGCCGGGGGTTCGCGAGGCAGCCGTCGTCGCCAAGAAGCACCCGATGCTGGACGAGGTGCCGGTGGTGTTCATCATCCCGCAGGCCGGCACCGCGAAAATTCCGGAGAGCCTGCACGACGACATCCTGTCGGCGTGTCGCAATGCGCTCGCCGATTTCAAGGTCCCGCGCGAGGTGCATTTCGTCGACGACATGCCACGGTCGACACTGGAGAAAGTCGCCAAGAACGAGCTGCGCAAACTCCTCGCGTGATCACATCCCGAACGCGACGGGGCGGAATGCCTGTAGTAATTGCTGATCCAGCTTGCCGCCCATCTGCTCCATCATCGCGAACGCCTGGGTATGGGTGAATGGCATCCGGTAGGACCGCTTTTCCACCAGCGCCGCATGAATGTCGACGATGGTGGTGAGCCGAACGATGTCGCTGATGCGGTCGGCCGTCAGGCTGTGCGGATAACCGCTGCCGTCGAGAAATTCGTGATGATGCAGCACGACGTCGAGCATCTCCGGCGGAAAACTGCCCTCGTCCGCCAACGCTTCGTAACCAAGGCGTGGGTGCTGACGCATGTGATCCATTTCGGCATCGGTCAGCTTGCCCGGCTTGTCGAGAATCGAAAGCGGAATGTAGGCCTTGCCGACGTCGTGCAGCAGCGCCGCCCGTGCCAGTCGCCGCTGATCGTCCTCGCGCATTCCGAGATGCTGGGCGAACGCCACCGCGAAACCGGTCACGAACAGGCAATGGCGATAGCTGTGATTGTGATGCCGCCCCACCAGCGCCAGCCATTCCCGTAGCGAGGTCTTCTTGATCGCGCGCAGGATTTGCGTTTCCGCCTGCAACACGTCGTTGAATGTCAGCGGCGTACCCGCGGGCAAGCGGTTGAAGATCTTGACCATCACCAGATGCGCGGCGGCGACGCCCTTGTTCAGCGCCTGGCCGCCTTCGGTCTGATCATAGTCGTTGGTGTCGGGAAACGCGGCACGGACGCGCTGCAAAATGGCGCGCGCATCGAACGGCCGCTCGATGGTGTCGGTCGCGCCGAGCGCCCACGCCTGCATCGATCCGTGATGCAGCGCATCCGCGAGCACGAACAGCCGCGGCATCGATTGATAGCTCTTACCGGTCAGCTTGCGGCGAACGCGCTGGACACTCTCTGCGGATCGCAAATCAATATCGACCACAATCCCGGAAATTTTCCCCGTCGGGGTTTCCGGGATATCCGAGGTCGAGACAATTCCGACATCGCCGAGATTTCCGAGAATCCGCGCCAGTTCGTCACTTCCATCACCACGATCAGAAGCCAACAGGAATCGTTTTCTGGCAGGGGTTTGCTTCAACGCAGCGCTCATGACGTCCTCGGGACACTCTCGGTTTCCAACCGATAGCCGACGAGTCGAGTCATTCCTGTTAATGGGAATTGTTAACGGAGACTGTCCACGGCACGCTCAACCTTAGGGATCGCGTTGACGGACTCTCGCCTCACGCGCATTTCCTAAATGTTTTCAGGCCCCGAATGCTAACGGCCGGGCCGGGCGCGACCATCGTCACGCATACAGAAACGCATAAAGGAAATGCCGCCGGATCGCTCCGGCGGCATTTCACGAAGTGACGACGACGATCAGGCCTTCATCGCCGCCTTGACGGCTTCCGCCGTGATCGGCAGCGAGCGCACCCGGGCACCCACCGCATTGAAGATCGCGTTGGCGATAGCGGGCGCCACCACCGTCACCGTCGGCTCGCCGACGCCGGTGGCGGGCTCGCCGTTGGCGATGATGTTGACGGCAACCTCCGGCATCTGGCTCATGCGCAGCGGCGTATAGGTATCGAAGTTGGACTGTTCGATCCCGCCGTCCTTCATCGTCGCCTTCTCATAGAGAGCCAACGACAAGCCCCACATCGCTCCGCCCTCAACCTGAGCGCGGATGCCGTCGGGGTTCACCGCCGTGCCGACGTCGGTGGCCACAGTCAGCTTCTTGACCTTGACCTCACCCGACGGCGCGACCGCGACATGGGCAACGCACGCCGTCCAGCTCGCGGTCTTGCGCTCCTGCGACGACACGCAGGCGATGCCCATGCCCTCGCCCTTGGCGAGCTTGAGACTACCGTAGCCGGCAAGCCCCATCGCCGCGAGCAAGGTGTTGCGCAGCCGCTGCGCGCCGCCGTCATTGTCACCGGCACCGTCCAGCATTGCGATGCGGAACTGCGCCGGGTCCTTGCCAGCAGCATGAGCGAGTTCATCGACCATGCTTTCGACAGCCCAGAACGTCCAGCCCGGCGCGACCGACCGCAACTGTCCGGACGGCGTCGCCTGCTGCGCCATTTCGTTGATAATGGCGCGGACGTTGTGATTGGGTACGGAATAGAAGAAATCGGCCCCGTTCACCGTGAAGGCATCGAGCGCGCCCTTTTTGTCCACCGATGGCGACAGGAACGCGGGAATGCCCCAGCGCTTGGTCGGCCAGGCGCTGACGACGTCATGGTTGAGCGCGACCAGTTTGCCGTTCTGGTCGAGGCCGCCCTTCATCTTCTGGTAGGTGAGCGGCCGCGAGAAATCCATCGTCGCGTCGTCTTCGCGCGAATAGATCACCTTGACCGGTTTACCGACCGCCTTCGCCGCCTGCACCGCCGGCACCATCATGTCGCCGTCGAGCCGACGGCCAAAGCCGCCGCCGAGCCAGGTCTGATGCAGCACGACCTGCTTGGGATCGACTCCGGCCGCACCCGCCGCGATCGCTCCCGAACGCGTCGGGAACTGATTGCCGGAATAGATGTGCCAGATGTCGCCATCGAGATGCGCGGTGGCATTCATCGGCTCCATCGGCACGTGGATGTTGATGTTGGTGGTGTATTCGGCTTCCAGCACCTTGGCGGCCGACGCCAGTCCTGACGCGGTATCGCCGGTCTTGACGAAGAACAGCCCGGAGTCGTCGAGCTTTTGCAACCGCTTCGCTTCCGCGAGCAGAGATTCGCTCGACACCTTGGCGTTGGGGCCGTGATCCCATGTCACCTTCAAGGCCTCGGCGGCCTGACGGGCGTGCTGATAGGTGTCGGCCACCGCCACCACCCAGCCGGTCGTGGTCATGGTCTTGTCGTCGAGGGTCACCGCCTTGATGAAGCCCGGCACCTTCTTCGCCGCGCTATCATCGACCGACTTCACCGTCGCACCGTAGCGCACCGGCGGCAGTACCAGCTTGCCGTACACCATGCCCGGCAGGAAAGTGTCGATGCCGTATTTGGCGGTGCCGTTGACCTTGAACGGAATATCGAGTTGCGGCACCGACACGCCGATCATGGTGTATTGATCCGGCGTCTTCAGCTTGATCGCCTTCAGTTCGTCCGGCGTGAAGGTTTTAGTGATCTTGCCGCCCTTGACGATCTCCGCGAACGTCTTCGAGGTTTTCGACTTGGCGTGAGCGATAACCGAATCCCGCACGGTCAATTCCGAAGCGGGCACGTTCATCATCGCCGCAGCAGCGTCCGTCAACGCGATCCGCCCGGCGGCTCCGGCCCGGCACATCGCATCGAAGTTCATCATGGTGCTCCAGCTTCCGCCGGTGATCTGCGCGCCGAGCATCGGATCATTGAACTTCGGATCGTTGGTCGCCAGCGCGATGCGCATGTCGGACCATTTCGACCCGAGTTCTTCGGCGACCATCTGCGCCATGGTGGACGCAATATGCTGGCCCATATCGGCCTTGCCGACGCTGACTGTCACCAACCCGTCCTCGCCGATCGAGTACCAGACACTCGGATCGAACTTCGCCGGAGCGGCAACGGCCTGATCCAGTCCGAGCAGATCGGAGCTGGCCGCATAACCCAGCACCAGGCCAGTGGCGACGGTACCGATGAGGAAATGACGGCGCGACAACGGAACGGCCGGGCCGACGGCTTCGCCTTGAACGTTGTTCAGGTGCTTGTTCATGTGTTCCTCCGATCGCTGCCGGTGGACGCGGTGCGCATTTCCGCCGCGGCGCGCAGCACGGCGCGCTGGATCCGGGCGTAGGTCATGCAACGGCAGAGATTGCCGTCCATGTGCGCAACCACTTCTTCCTTGGTCGGGCTGGAATTCTTTGACAACAACGAGGCGGCCTGCATGATCTGTCCGGACTGGCAGTAACCGCATTGCGGCACCTGCTCGGCGATCCAGGCTTTTTGCAGCGGATGGTCGCCCTTCTCGCTCAAGCCTTCGATGGTGGTGATCTGTTTGCCGACGGCTTCCTTCACCGCCGTCTGGCAGGAGCGCACGGCCTCGCCATTGACGTGAACTGTACAGGCGCCACACAGCCCGGCACCGCAACCGAACTTGGTACCGGTCATTTGGAGTTGTTCGCGGATGACCCAGAGCAGCGGCGTATCGTCGGCCGCGTCGACGGACATATTCCGTCCATTGATGATGAGATTTGCCATCCCATTGTTCCCTGCCGGTGCACGACACCGCTTACGGCGATGACTGACATCGAGGTATTCCCCGCCACGCACCGGGTGAATGGCGGAGGCCGGAGCATGATCGCCTTTTCAACCGCAGGCAATGCGAATTAGAATCGACCTAAACAAAAACCGGAAGAATCGTTTGTGCATCGCACATGCAACTTGGCCGGAAATATTCGCCGCTGCGCTTTGCTGCTATAGATGCTTCCTGTCGACCGGGTGGCCCCCTCCCGGCCGGCGCGCCAAACAAATGAGAGCCGACTTGTGAGAAGCATTTCCGCCGCCGTCCTCCTCTCCACACTTGTTACCAGTGGCATGATCGGTCCGGTCCGCGCCGAGATCCTGCGCCGGCCACCACCCTTCGTCGCGACGCTCTCCAACCATGCGCCGCTGGTATTCGGCATGAACCCGACCGAAGCCGCCGACGCGCTGCGAACGCCACTGACCTACGTGCGCGGCCGCCGTGGCAACGAGATCTATCTGGCGGTACGCGATATCGGCGGCAGCCTGTTTTTTCCGCGCCGCGACCATCTCTATCTTCAGTTCCGCCGCGGCCACCTCACTGGCTGGAAGGGCGACTGGAATCTCAACGAGACGTGGCGCTAACAAACTTTGGCGCTAGTAATCCTCGACGCTATCAACCTTCAACGAACATCCAAGGAGACAACCTGTGGGACATGACATCAAACTGACCGCGTCCGATGGCTTTCAACTGGGCGGCTATCGCGCAGACCCACCCGGCCCGGCGAAGGGTGCACTGGTCGTCATCCAGGAAATTTTCGGGGTCAATCATCATATCCGCAACGTCTGCGACCGCTACGCCAGCGAAGGTTATGTCGCCGTCGCGCCGTCGATCTTCGATCGCATCGAACCCAATTTTCAGTCCGGCTATTCGCCCGACGAAGTCGCCGTCGCTCGCAAGTTCGTCGCCAACCCGAATTGGAGCGCAATGCTGCTCGACGTGCAGGCCGCGATCGATTCCGTGAAGGATGTCGGGCCGGTCGGGATCGTCGGTTTCTGTCTCGGCGGCAGCGTCGCATTTGTCGCGGCGACGAAACTAACCGGCTTGCGCGCGGCAGTCGGCTACTACGGCGGCGCCATCGTGCGCTTCGCCGACGACAAGCCGAAGGTGCCGACGTTGCTGCACTTCGGCGAGAAAGATACCGGCATTCCGCAGAGCGATGTCGAGGCTATCCGCGCCAAGCGGCCCGAGATCGAGATTCACGTTTATCCCGGCGCGCAGCACGGCTTCAGTTGCGACGAGCGCGCCAGCTACGACAAGGCCAGCGCCGATCTCGCGGGGCAACGCACGCTGGCGTTCTTCGCCAAACATCTCACCGCGTAAGGCGGACTCAGAACCAGCGTTCGCCGACGACGATGGTGTCGCCCGGATTGATCGGGGTTGAGGGGGGCACCACGGCGCGCAGGGTGCCGGCGCTGGAGGTGTGGGTGAGGGTGACGCTGTCGCGCTTGGCGCGCGGCGAGAAGCCGCCGGCGATCGCCACCGCGCTCTCCGCCGTCATGTTCGGCACGTAAGGATATTGTCCGGGGGCCGCGACCTCGCCGAGGATGAAGAACGGGCGATAGGCCTCGATCTCGGCGGCGACGTAGGGCTCGCGGATATAGCCGTTGCGCAGGTGATCGCGAACCCGGCTGGCGAGTTGCGCCGGCGTGAGGCCGCGTGCCTGCACCGACCCGATCAACGGCATGGTGATGGCGCCGCCGGCGCCGACCGCGTAGGAATTGGTCAGGCCTTCCTGGCCGTAAACCACGATGCGCAGCTTGTCGCCGGCGTCGAGCCGATAGTCGGAGGCATAGGCCGGCACCGTCATGCGCGGGCCGTAAGCCGCGCGGGCCGGGATCACCCGGGGTCCGGGAGCCGCCGCATAGCGCGGATAGGCGGTGGAGGCGAAACTGTCGCGCACCGCCGCGATGGCGCCGCCGGGGGCAGCCGTGGCCGGATAGGCAACATAAGCGGGCGGCGGCGCGGGCTGGGCGCCGCCATAGGCGAGGCGGTCGAGGTCGCCTGGCGGATGCCCGGTCGCCACCGGCCCCGGCCGATGCATGCACCCCGACAACGCAACCGCGCTGAGCGCGGCCACAACGACACTTCCAAACGCACTTACTGTCCGCACCGACCTATCCCTCGCAACGAGATAAGCCTTGTTATGACCCTGTTAGGGTTAAGAAAGCGTTTGGACGCGCCATGCCGATCCGGCTTGGCGGCCGGTTCCCACGACAGTCAGGCGGAAACGCCGACACCGATGGGGCACGACACGCCGGTGCCGGCCAATCCGCAGTAGCCGTTGGGATTTTTTGCCAGATACTGCTGATGATAATCTTCCGCGAAGAAAAACGCGGGCGAAGGCGCGATCTCCGTGGTGATCGGGCCTAGTCCTTTTGCCGCGAGCGCCTTGCCGAACGTCGCGCGCGATTCCGCAGCCGCCTTCGCCTGCGCATCACCAAACGTATAGATCGCGGACCTGTATTGCGTGCCGACGTCGTTGCCCTGACGCATGCCTTGCGTCGGGTCGTGACTTTCCCAGAACGTCTTCAGCAATTGCGCATAGGAAATCCGCTTGGGATCGAACACCACCAGCACCACTTCGGCATGGCCGGTCCCTCCCGAGCAAACTTCTTCATAGGTCGGGTTCGGCGTGAAGCCGCCGGCATAACCCACCGCCGTCACGTGGACCGCGTCGCCTAATTCCCAGAACATGCGCTCCGCGCCCCAGAAACAACCGAGCGCGAACACCGCCTGCTCCAGCCCTTCCGGATAAGGCGGCTTCAACGGATTCCCGTTGACGAAATGATACTTCGCAGTGGGGATCGGCTCGTCGCGGCCGGGCAACGCGTCGGCGGCGCGCGGCATTTCAGCGGATTTGCGCATGAACAACATGAAAACCTCCCAGCGGGCATCGGCCCGCGCCGCTCACGCGGCATCCGTATCAATATAGTCCGATGCGACGGATTTTGGAGAGGCCAACGCAACCGCCGTCAGCGCGGCGGCAAGGAATTCAGTTGCGCGCGTAACCGATCAACGGCTTGCGCGGCCGGAAGATCAAAAGCAGCAGCAGCCCCAGCACGCCCATCACCGCCCAGGCCGGCTGGTTGAGGACGACCTTGACGACATCGCTCCAGAGCCAGGGCGCCACGCCCTCCACCATGGTCCGCACCGCCTGCTGGCTGCTCTGGTGAATGTCATTCCAGAATTCGCCCAGCGGGGTCAGCCGTATGGCCTGATCCGCGATCGACCGCGCCCCGTCATAAACCAGGAAGACAAAGGCCCCCGCGAGCAACAGGAGGCCGACGAGACGGAAGAAGCCTCTGATCATGCGTCACCTCTCATTGTCGTCGGTAGCGGGTCCGGTATTGGGGCGAATTCGGGCAATACCGGGGGTGGGGGCGAATTTCAACCACGCAGGCGGCCAAAACCCTGCATTTGACGCCGCAATTTGGGTTCCCGCCGGCTCAGACACCGTTGACGCTGCTTTCAGGTGCCTCTATAAGGACCGCCGATGGCGGCGGGCGCAATCCTGCCGCCGCTGTTCTTTGAGCGCGGCCGTCTTAGGTCATATCGCCTCGGGTCATATCGCCTTGAGCGCGGCCACGCTGGAACAACCCGGAAACACTTTAATACGTCGGGCGCGCAATCCCGACCGACGTAAATCAGCCCGGCCCGCCGATGGCGGCGGCCGCTGAAGGATCAGTGAGAGCATGGCCAATACGTCCTCCGCCAAGAAGGCGACACGCAAGATTGCCCGCCGCACCCTCGTCAACAAGTCGCGGCGCACCCAGATGCGCGGCGCGGTTCGCGTGGTCGAAGAAGCGCTCGCCAAGGGCGACCGTGACGCGGCGATCAAGGCGATGACCGCTGCCGAGCCCCAGCTGATGCAAGCCGCTCAGCGCAATATCATTCACAAGAACGCTGCCAGCCGCAAAGTCTCACGGCTCACGCACCGGATCGCCAAGCTGGCGAAGTAAATCGCCCGCGCGATCGTCGCGACATCACTTTCCATCAAGCCCGGCTTCGCCGGGCTTTTTGTTTGCGCGGTCGAGCGGCGCGCAGATGCTGTTTTCCTGGCACGGGCGATCCAGTCTTCGCACTTGTATCTTGTCGCAAGCCGTCACGCTTGCGAACGCAGCAATCAAAAGGGACCGCCAGCGATTACAAATTGCTCGTCGCGTTTCGGATTTGACATTCGACTCCTTCACTCGCTGCAACGCGAATTGCGAATGTCGCCCCGGCCGCGACCGAAAAAATCACAGCAACGCCCTCCTCATCCACACCGCGAGACGTTAACCATCCGTCGCTGATCGCGACGCCACCTGCACGGACTGTACGCGGCACATCTCGGCGGCCGCACGCGATTGCCGTCAACGGGTGAAGATGCGCTCCGCCAACTTGTGACGCATCGCAACCAACGATGGCTCGCGCGGATTGATGACTGCATCGCGAGGAAGCATCGCTCTCACAACACAAGTCATGGATCTGTCACGCTCCACGCCGATCGATCGTTCACTGCTTCAACGCGTGTCCAAAACGTCACATGATGACATGGCAACACTTTCCGCGAAGTCACGGCGCTTGACTCTGGTGGCACGTCCCCCTTTACCGCCGCGCTTTTCGTCCGGCACTCCTTGTGGGCGAGGGTTACCCTTGGAAACGGCGCAGAAAAATGTGCGAGTCGATAATCACTTATCCACATAGCAGGATGAAGCGCTTCAAAAACCATGCTGGCGGCGGTCAAACGTAAACGAATTATGAAAATCTTTTTGAGCGCGACGGAAATCCGACATGCCATTTACATGCTTCGAATCCGTGCACAGATTCAAAACCTTGCCGACAAGTTTCGAAATCCCCGAAAAATTCATCGGCCGCCAAGTCGCCTTCGACCTCACGCGCGCGTCATCTCGCCCGTTGCGAGAAATCTGGGGTCGTGTATTTCTTAATCCGTCCGCAGCACCCGCGGTTCTTCAGATCAGCGCGATCTGAGAATCGAGGCGCGCGTACAGATCGGATGCGATGTGTACGTCAGCGGCGCTTTCCAAGCGATCGGCAGGCTGTTGCTCATGCTTTTGTGAGAACGGTACTTCTGTGTCTGAATTTCTCGGCGGCAATGCTCGCTCTCGATGAGCATCGCGGCAACAAGAGAAACAGCCAGGAAATCTTGCCCGGCCGCAGCGGATAGCAGCCAGCGGATCGCCTTGAGCAGAGGCGAGAGTGTCGACGGATTTGCGGGCCGGATATCGCGTTCACGGCCACGCGGACCGATCGGAGAAGTGGTTGTCTGTTGCCATGAATGGTCATGGCAAAAAGGGGGGTTTCCATGCGCGTCGGTATCTCGGGCCTAACGCATCACATGATCTCTCTCGCTTCCGCTCCGTCTGACACGGCTTCGGCCCAGCCCCGGGCCCGCGCACCAAACTGCCCGACATCTTAAAGCCCGATCTGCTTGCCATCATACGTCGCGGTTCGCGCCGGCATCAGGTTTGCCGAACGCTAGGCTCGTGACCTCTGCATGATGCATCTGCAACGCGGCACCGTCGCACCATGTGCGCGGCCGACGGGCATCTTTTCGCCGCCTCAACACTCAACTCTCTAAGCAAAGTCAAAAAGAACAATGTCGAACATGGAACAGGATCGTTGGTCGCGAGTGAAAAGCCGTCTTCGCACGAGCGTCGGCGAAGATATCTATTCGAGCTGGTTCGCCCGCATGGATCTCGAAAGCGTGCAGGCCGAAAGCGTGCACCTGACGGTGCCGACCAAGTTCCTGCGCAGTTGGATTCAGACACACTATGCCGACCGCGTGCTGTTGTGCTGGCAGGCAGAAGTGCCGGAGATTCACCGCGTCGACCTGACGGTGCGTACCGCCGCGATGCGCAACGCCGCGCCCGCCAAGGAACCGGCGGTCGTCGTGGATGCGCGCCCGACTGAGCGCGGCAACGGCCGCGCGGCGCCGGATTTGCGTGCGGTCGCGACCGCGCCGGTCTCCGCCAGTCACGATGCGCTCGGCGGTTCGCCGCTCGATCCGCGCCTGACGTTTGCGAGCTTCGTCGTCGGTCGTTCCAACGCGCTGGCGCAGGCTGCCGCGCGACAGGTCGCCGAGGGACGCCGCGGCGACAACGTGATGTTCAATCCGCTCTACATTCACTCCGGCGTCGGTCTCGGCAAAACCCATCTGCTGCAAGCGGTGACCTGGGCCGGAAATTCCGGCAACGAACGCAAGGTGCTGTATCTCACCGCCGAGAAGTTCATGTACGGCTTCGTCGCGGCGCTGAAATCGCATACCGCGCTGGCCTTCAAGGAAGCGCTGCGCGGCATCGACGTGCTGGTGATCGACGACCTGCAATTCCTGCAGGGCAAATCCACGCAGGCCGAATTCTGCCATACCCTCAACGCGCTGATCGATGCCGGACGTCAGGTGGTGATCGCCGCCGACCGTCCGCCGGCCGATCTCGAAAGCCTCGACGATCGCGTCCGCTCGCGGCTGGCTGGCGGCCTTGTCGTCGAAATGGGACCGCTCGGCGAGGACCTGCGGCTCGGCATTCTCAAGTCGCGGGTCAACGCGGCACGCACCCATCACGCGGGCTTCGAAGTGCCGGCGCCGGTGCTGGATTATCTCGCCAAGGCCATTACTCATAACGGACGCGACCTCGAAGGCGCGGTCAATCGCCTGCTGGCGCACAGCAAGCTCAATGCGCAGCCGGTGACGCTGGAGATGGCGGAACGCGAGGTCCGCGATCTGATCCGCCCGCAGGAGCCCAAGCGCATCAAGATCGAAGACATCCAGCGCGTCGTTGCGCGGCAGTACAACGTCAGCCGCTCCGACCTGTTGTCGTCGCGGCGTACCGCCAACGTGGTGCGTCCGCGCCAGGTGGCCATGTATCTCGCCAAGACGCTGACCTTGCGCTCGCTGCCGGAAATCGGCCGGCGCTTCGGCGGCCGTGACCACACCACGGTGCTGCACGCGGTGCGCAAGATCGAGGCGTTGGTGGCCAAGGACGTGTCGCTGTCCGACGAAGTCGAACTGCTGAAGCGCCAGTTGCAGGAGTAATTGCCGACCGCCTTGGCGGCATAGTATTGCGCCCGGGAAAGTCGTGAAAAATCGGCTTTTCCGGCGCTTCAACTCTTGCACCGGAGCGCCATCCAAGCCACCCTGCGACCCCCGTGGGGGTTGACCTCAATCGATCCGTCATCGACCTTGCGGGACCGCTTGCCGCGGCGCCGCTTCCGGCCGCCCGGCGCTTCCAATACATGGTTCGAAATTCGGATCGGGCAGGTTTGCGATGAAGGTTACCGTTGAGCGCGCGCAATTGCTGAAGTCGCTGGGCCACGTCCACCGCGTGGTCGAGCGCCGCAATACCATTCCGATTCTCGGTAACGTGCTGATCCGCGCGGAAGGCGCCCGGCTGGCGCTGAAAGCCACAGACCTCGACCTCGAAGTCACCGAAACTCTGGCGGCCGAAACCGCCACCGCCGGTTCGACCACGGTGCCGGCGCATATGTTCTACGACATCGTGCGCAAACTGCCGGACGGCTCGCAGATCGTGCTGGAAAGCGATGGCGATCGCGCCGTGCTGGCGATCCGCGCCGGACGTTCGCGCTTCACCTTGCAGACGCTGCCTGAAAGCGATTTCCCCGATCTCGCCGCCGGGGATATGTCGCATGCCTTCTCGCTGTCCGCTGCCGACGTCAAGCGGCTGATCGATCGCACGCAATTCGCGATTTCCACCGAGGAAACCCGCTACTACCTCAACGGCATCTATCTGCATGCCGCAGGTTCCACCAAATCGGAAACGCTGCGCGCCGTTGCCACCGACGGCCATCGTCTGGCGCAAATCGACCTGCCGCTGCCGAAGGGCGCCAGCGGAATTCCTGGTGTCATCGTGCCGCGCAAGACCGTCGGCGAAGTGCAGCGGCTGATCGAAGACGCCGAGGCCGAGGTCACCATCGAACTCTCACAAGGCAAGATCCGTTTCACGCTCGGCAACGTGGTGCTGACGTCGAAGCTGATCGACGGCACTTTCCCCGACTACGGCCGTGTCATTCCGCAGAATAACGACAAGGAACTGCGCGTCGACAAGAAGGACTTCGAGGCGGCGGTGGACCGCGTCTCGACCATTTCCAGCGAGCGCGGCCGCGCCGTCAAGCTGGCGCTGTCCTCCGGCAAGCTGGTGCTGTCGGTGACCAATCCGGATTCCGGCAGCGCCACCGAGGAACTGGAAGTCGACTACGCCGCCGACGCACTCGATATCGGCTTCAACTCGCGCTACCTGCTCGACATCGCCGCGCAGATCGAAGGCGAAGTCGCGGTGCTGAAACTGGCCGATCCCGGCTCGCCGACGCTGATGCACGACCGCGACGCCAAGGGCGCGCTCTACGTGCTGATGCCGATGCGAGTGTGATGGCGGTCCGACGCATTGTTGCGAACATCGCCGCGCGGGATCTTTCGGCAACCCGCGCCTTCTATGGCGAAATCTTCGGCCTCGATCTCGTGATGGATCACGGCTGGATCGCGACCTATGGCGCGCCGACGCAAATGAGCGTGCAGATCAGTATCGCGACTGAGGGCGGTTCCGGCACGCCGGTGCCGGATATCTCCATCGAGGTCGACGACGTTACCGCTGTGCTTGAATGCCTCAAACAAAAGGGCATCGCGATCGCATATGGCCCTGTCGACGAACCCTGGGGCGTGCGGCGATTCTTTGTGCGCGATCCATTCGGGAAGCTGATAAACGTTCTGTCGCACATCTGACCCGAACGCTTCGGCCCGCACTCCGCTCGATGATCCCATCCCGCATCCACCGCCTGTCGCTGACGCAGTTCCGCAACTATCGCGCGGCGAGCCTCACTGCGCACGGCGATCTTGTCGTGCTGGTGGGACCGAACGGTGCCGGCAAAACCAATTGCCTGGAAGCGATCTCGCTGCTGTCGCCGGGACGCGGCCTGCGCCGCGCTCGCCTCGAGGATGTGGCCAACCAAAGCGGCGGTGGCGCATGGGCCGTGGCCGCCGAGGTCGAAGGCGCGCTGGGCCTTGCGACGCTGGGGACCGGCATCGACACCCCATCAAGTGACGCAACAACCAGCCGCCGCTGCCGCATCGATCGCGAACCGGTCGCCTCCGCAACCGCGTTCGGCGACCATCTCCGCATCGTATGGCTGACGCCGGCGATGGATGGGCTGTTCACCGGCCCCGCCTCCGAACGCCGTCGCTTCTTCGACCGTCTGGTGCTGGCGCTCGACAGTGAACATTCCAGCCGCGTATCCGCGCTCGACCGCAGCCTGCGCTCGCGCAATCGGCTGCTGGAAGAGCGCCAACCGAACACCCACTGGCTCGACGCCATCGAGCGCGAAACCGCCGAACTGGCGATCGCTGTCGCGGCCCAGCGCGGCCAGACCTTGCAACGGCTCGCGACGACGCTTACCGCGCGCGGCCACATCTCGGCATTTCCGTCCGCTGCGATCGCGCTCGACGGCTGGATCGAGAACGCGCTCCTCGGTGAGCCTGCGACCGCCGTGGAGGATCGCTACCGTGCGATGCTGCGCGACAACCGCGCGCGCGACGCCGCTGCCGGCCGCACCCTCGACGGGCCGCACCTCACCGATCTGCAAGTGGTTTACGCGCCGAAGAACATGCCGGCGAAGGATGCCTCCACCGGCGAGCAGAAGGCCTTGCTGATCGGTCTGGTGCTGGCGCACGCCGATCTGGTCGCCCAGATGACCGGCATCACGCCGCTGCTGCTGCTCGACGAGGTCGTGGCGCATCTCGATCCCGGTCGCCGCGCCGCGTTGTTCGGTGAACTGACGACGCTCGGCGCCCAGGTCTGGATGACCGGCGCCGATCCCGCAGCCTTCGTCGATATCGGCGCGCGCGGCGAAATCCTCACTGTCGAGGCCGGGCAGATCACATCGGGACGATAGGGTAAGCCAGCCGCTTAGCCGGCGACGGCCTGCCGCCTGCCCGTCCGACGGGCAGGAATTAATCCGCCGGACATGTTCCATTCACGTTGGGAGAGTTAGGTTCTGCGCGGATGCGGGGGATTTGCGCCCACGCGGCAAGTCGGCGCGAGTTCGCGCGCAAATGCATCTCGGGAGTTCGGGGGCAGCCTCGAAACCAGGAGATGTACCTATGACCACCAGTCTGTTCGATCGCCGCATTCAGCGGCGCACTCTGCTCAAAGCCGGTCTTGCGATCGGCGCGTTGAACCTCGCCTCGCCGCTCGCCGGCGCGGCCATGGCCGCTCCCGAGCGACGCGGCGGCACCGACCGCGGCAACATCAAGATCGGCAACATCATGCCCTATAGTGGGCCGGCGTCGGCCTACGGTACGATCGGACAGACCGAAGCGGCTTACTTCAAAATGATCAATGCCGAAGGCGGCATCAACGGTCGCAGGATCGATTTCATCTCCTACGACGATGGTTACAGTCCACCCAAGGCGGTGGAGCAGGCGCGGCGGCTTGTCGAGGACGACAATGTACTGCTGATCTTCAACAGCCTGGGCACGCCGAGCAACACCGCGATCCAGCACTACATGAACGAAAAGAAGGTGCCTCAACTCTTCATCGCCACCGGCGCCAACAAGTGGAACGACCCGAAGCACTTTCCGTGGACCATGGGCTGGCAACCCAGCTACCAGAGCGAGGCCCGCGTCTACGCGAAGTATCTGCTCAAGCACAATCCCAACGGCAAGATCGCGATCCTCTACCAGAACGACGATTACGGAAAAGACTATCTCAAAGGCTTCAAGGACGGCATCGGCGACAAACTGAAGATCCTCTCCGAACTGTCCTACGACACCACCGAGCCCACCGTGGATTCGGAGATGATCAGCCTGCAGGCGTCAGGCGCCGATGTCTTCTTTGACGTCACGACGCCGAAATTCGCGGCGCAGGCGATCAAGAAGGCTGCGGAGCTGAACTGGCACCCGCTGCACATTCTGAACAATGTCTCGACGTCAGTCGGTGCCGTGATGAAGCCCGCCGGCTTCGACCATGCCAAGGGCGTCCTATCAACCGCCTATCTCAAGGACCCCACCGATCCGCAATGGAAAAACGATCCCGCCTACAAAACGTGGCTTTCGTTCATGGAGAAGTATTATCCCGACGGCGACCGAACCAGCGCGTTCACGATCTATGGCTATACCGTCGCTGAAACCATGGCGCATGTCTTGCGGGTATGCGGCGACGATCTGAGTCGCGAGAACATCATGAAGCAGGCCGCCGGCCTTCACGATCTCAAACTGGGCCTGCTGTTGCCGGGCATCACGGTCAATACCGGACCCGACGACTTTGCGCCGATCAAACAGTTGCAGATGATGCGCTTCGCTGGCGACCGCTGGGAACTGTTCGGGCCCGTCATCAACGGTGAGATATCGAACAGCTAGTCAGACGAAGGCGGTACATGACCGCGGGCCCGCACGGGTCCGCGGGCGACCGAAAAGGAGGTTCAAGAAGCGGCCTCGCCGCGGTCCTCGAAACCAGCCTCTTCCGCCCTTGAAAAACCGTTAAAAATACCCATTTCTTCAATGCCTTGCGGGGCACGACTTTGCGCTAGGCGCATGGCCCGTTTCATGGCACAAATAGGCGGTTCAGCAGCGCTTTTCCTTGCTGATTCGAGACATCCTCATAGGCCCTGACGAATGACCGAACCCGCCCGGCAACCCGTTGCCGAAACCGAGCTTCCTGTTGCCATGGAATACGGCGCTGAATCGATCCGGGTCCTCAAGGGCCTCGACGCCGTGCGCAAGCGACCGGGCATGTATATCGGCGATACCGATGACGGTTCCGGCCTGCATCACATGGTCTACGAAGTCGTCGACAACGCCATCGACGAAGCGCTCGCCGGCCACGCCACGGTGGTGCAGGTCACGCTCAATCCCGACAACTCGGTCACTGTTTACGACGATGGCCGCGGCATCCCGGTGGGCATCCACAAGGACGAAGGCATCTCGGCCGCCGAGGTCATCATGACCCAGCTTCATGCCGGCGGAAAGTTCGACCAGAATTCCTACAAAGTCTCCGGTGGACTGCACGGCGTCGGCGTGTCCGTCGTCAACGCGCTGTCGAGCAAGCTCGCACTGCGCATCTGGCGCGACGGCAAGGAACATTATGTCGAATTCGCGCATGGCGACTCCGTCGCGCCGCTGAAAGTCGTCGGCGACGCCAACGGCAAGCGCGGCACCGAGGTGACGTTCCTCGCCTCGACGGAGACCTTCAAGAACATCGAATACGACTTCGCCACGCTGGAACACCGGCTGCGCGAGCTTGCCTTCCTCAATTCCGGCGTCAACATTCTGCTGGCCGACATGCGCGGTCCGGTCGAGAAGCGCGAGGAGATGCGCTACGAGGGCGGCGTCGAGGAATTCGTCAAATATCTCGACCGCAACAAGAAGGCCGTGGTGGCGACACCGGTCATGGTGCGCGCCGACATGAACGGCATCGGCGTCGAGGCCGCGCTGTGGTGGAACGACAGCTATCATGAGAACGTGCTGTGCTTCACCAATAACATCCCGCAGCGCGACGGCGGCACCCACCTCGCCGGTTTTCGCGGCGCACTGACGCGGCAGGTCAACGGCTATGCCGATGCGATGGCCAAGAAGGAAAAGATCGCGCTGACCGGCGACGATTGCCGGGAAGGCTTGACCGCTGTTTTGTCCGTGAAGGTGCCGGACCCGAAATTCTCGTCGCAGACGAAAGACAAGCTGGTCTCCTCCGAAGTCCGCCCGGTGGTCGAAAACGTGATCAACGAGGCCCTGGCGGCGTGGTTCGAGGAACACCCGACCGAAGCCAAGATCATCGTCGGCAAAGTAGTGGAAGCAGCGGCCGCCCGCGAAGCCGCGCGAAAAGCGCGCGAACTGACGCGGCGCAAGGGCGCGCTCGATATCGCGTCCCTGCCCGGCAAGCTCGCCGACTGCCAGGAACGCGATCCGGCGAAATCCGAACTGTTCATCGTCGAGGGTGACTCGGCCGGCGGCAGTGCCAAACAGGGCCGCAACCGCGCCTTCCAGGCAGTGCTGCCGTTGCGCGGCAAAATTCTCAACGTCGAACGCGCGCGCTTCGACAAGATGCTGTCGTCCGAGCAGATCGGCACACTGATCACGGCGCTCGGCACCGGCATCGGCCGTGACGACTTCGACCTGTCGAAGCTGCGCTATCACAAGATCATCGTGATGACCGACGCCGACGTCGACGGCGCGCACATCCGCACGCTGCTGCTGACGTTCTTCTTCCGGCAGATGCCGCAGATGATCGAGGCCGGGCATCTCTATATCGCGCAGCCGCCGCTCTACAAGGTGACGCGGGGCAAGTCCGAACAATATCTCAAGGACGAGCGGGCACTGGAGGATTACCTGATTTCCACCGGCCTCGACGATTGCAGCTTCCAGACCGCGTCCGGCGACGTGCGCGGCGGCCGCGATCTGCTGGCGCTGGTCGAGGATGCGCGCATCATTCGCAACGTGCTCAACAATCTGCACAACCGCTATAATCGCAGCGTCGTCGAGCAAGCCGCGATCGCCGGCGTGCTGAATCCGCGCGTCACCGGCGATGCCGCGCAAGCCAACGCCGCCGCGGACTACATCGCACGGCGGCTCGACGTGCTGGCCGACGAGGTCGAACGCGGCTGGACCGGCCGCTTCGCCGAGGGCGAGGGCTTTTTCTTCGAACGCACCATTCGCGGCGTCAAGGAGGTCGCGATTATCGACGCCGCACTGTTGTCATCGACCGACGCGCGCAAGCTCGATGAATATGCCGAACGTTTGCAGGATATCTATCCGCGCCCCGGCGTGCTGCGCCGCAAGGATGTCGAGACCATCATCCACGGTCCGGTCGGGCTGTTCGAGGCGGTGACCGATGCCGGCCGCAAGGGCATCGCGATGCAGCGCTACAAAGGTCTCGGCGAGATGAACCCGGAGCAGCTCTGGGAAACCACGCTCGATACCAATGTGCGCTCGCTGTTGCAGGTGAAGATCAAGGAAGTCGACGAAGCCGACGATATCTTCACCAAGCTGATGGGCGACGTGGTCGAGCCGCGCCGCGAATTCATCCAGGACAATTCGCACAGCGCCAACGTCGACGTCTGACGCGCGGCGAATCTTCAATCGGCGTGGCCGCGCGACAGATCGTCGGCCTCGTCGGCTGTCGGTTCCGCACGATCAAAGGCCGCCAGCCAAGCTGTCAGTGCGGACGACGCCTCCCCGGCGGCCTTCATCTGACGCAGTGCGATGCGGACATTGGCACGCGCGCCACGGCCTGCGACGCGCGCCTCGCTCCATGGTGGCTCGCCGCGCCCGACCGCCGCTATCACATCCTGTTTGAACCCCGCGCTTTCCGGCGCCCCCAGTTCAGCCAGCAATTGTTGAAAGGCATCGTGACGTGACCGCTCGAAGGTACGTGCCTGCCCCAGCGCGTCCTTGGCCGGATGCGCCGGATAAAAATGCGCGCAAGGCACCCAGCCATCGGGGATCGGTTCGGTCGCGGGGTGGGTCCGCCCGCTTTTGAGCAATTTCGGCAATACGTGCGTGTGCGGCCCTTCCGGGCTCTTGCCGTCATGCGGCGGGATGGGCTGATAGACCTCGGCGCGGCCGATGCAACTGATGAAGACGCGATGCGGACTGGCGGAGAGGATGTGGCCCATCGCCGGATTGCCCGGCTCGAACACTGCGCGGCCGACATGGTTGCGTAATTCATCCGCGAGTTTCCGATCAGCGACGCGGATACAGAGATCGGCCTGCGGCGCATCGAGACCAAGATCGAACAGCACGCCATTGCGATCCTGTTCGCGCAAGGCCTCGACGTCCCGACCAAGCTCGGTCAGCACCGCGCGTCGTCCCATGGCACAGGCCCGCTCAGGCAGGCAGATCGCCACACGATGATTCCAGTGCTGTTTCGCCAAACTCTCCGACGCGAACGGACGCATATCGTCCTGCACGCGGATGGCAATGCCGCCGCGCGCGGTGACGGCGGCGACGCCGTCACCCGAGATGGAAAGCGCTACGGTCTCATCACAATCGCGGGCGAACTCAGCGATGGCGCCGAACGTACCGAGGCTCCATTGCGTGTCGGGATCAGCGATCTGATCGGCCAACAATTTCGCAAGGGCCGCTTGTGATACCATCACACTACCCTCCCCGGCTTGCGCGATCCGCATAGAGGCGAAACTCGCGGCCTTCCTTCAACCACGTCAGCCGCTCCTCGCGCAGCAGCGTGCGGCGCGCCTTGCCGGAATCGTCGCGCAAGGTCGTCAGCGAGACTTCATAGCTTTCCGGGTGCTTGTTGCGGCTGATCCGGTCCGCCAACACCGCGCTCATGCCGTTGACGACCGCGCGAACGTCGGCGCCATCGATAATCTCGATGATAGCGTGAATTCGGTTGCCGAGTTCCGGATCGGGCAATCCCACCACGATACTCGAATGCACGTCGGGATGCGCCAGCACCGCGGCCTCGATCTCCGCCGGATAGAGATTGGCGCCGCCGCGCAGGATCATGTCGGTGAGTCGATCGCCGAGATAGAGATAGCCGTCTTCATCGAGCCGCCCAACATCGCCGATCGATTCCCAGCCGTCGCTGCGCCGTTTCGGATCGGCGCCGATGTAGTGATAGCTGGTGCCGGCGCCGTCGATCGGCATGAAATAGACTTCACCGGTCTCGCCGACCGGGACATCGTTGCCGTCCTCACCGACGATGCGGATGGCGCACGCGGTCGGATCGACCTTGCCGACCGAGCCGCGATGTTCGAGCCATTCGGTGCCGGAAATCACGGTGCGGCCCTGCCGTTCGGTGCCGCCATACAGTTCGTAGATTTTTTCCGGACCGAGCCATTCGATCCACTTCTCCTTCAGCCACAGCGGCATCGGCGCCGCCATGTGGAACACGGTCTTCAGGCTTGATACGTCGTAGCGATCGCGCACCTCTTCCGGCAGCGACCAGATGCGATGCATCATGGTGGGCACGAAGTTGACCCACTCCAGCTTGTAGCGGTCGATCAGGCGCAACGTCTCTTCGGCGTCGAACTTCGCCATGCCGGTGACGCTGCCGCCGCCGAACAGCGCGAAATGCGACACGATGAACGGCGCGTTGTGATAGAGCGGCCCGGGATTCAGCAACGCCGCACCCGACTCCATCAACAGCGGCGGCGCGACGGCGGTGTCAGTCACCGCCGGCTGATGATCGAGGATCACTTTCGGCCGTCCCGTCGAGCCACCGCTGGTCATCGCCTTCCAATAGCGCGCCACCGGACGATCGATCGGTTCGTCTGACACACCTTCAGGAACGAAATCGCGCGGTACGGAATTCGGCGCATTCCAGTCTGGCTCACCGCCGACGACGAGCGAGGGTTTCAGGATATCGAGGATCGCGGCGGCCTCGCCGCGCGGCAGCCGGTGCGACAGCGAGGTCGGCGTCGCTCCGAGCTTCCACACCGCGAAACTGGTTTCATAGAACGCATTGCTGTTCGGAAGGCCAATGGCGACGAAATCGCCGGCTTTGACGCCACGTTCGGCAAATGCACGCGCCCGACGGTTGGCGTTGCGCTCCAGCATCTCCCACGTCAGCTCGTCGGCACCATGCCGGACCGCGACAGTGTCCTTGGGCTTGCGATCGGCATACCAGCGCGGCACCTCGGCCAGCGGAATCAGCATCTCGTGCTCCGTTTCTTGTTGTTCGATCCGTTGCGATCTTATCGCGTTTTCCGAGAATGAAGATACCGAAGTCAGAAGCTAGGCAGCAAGAGCGGCGGCTTGAGGTCGCGCCATGCCGCGTGCGCGGACGCCAACAACTGCCTCTTCTGTTTCGCGTAGCCGGGCGGCTTTCGCGACGGCGCACCGATACGACGCAGGCGTTGCAGATCGCGCAGATCGCCGAGCGCCCGCTGCAGTTCTTTCGCAGGCTTGTGCAGATGACGTAACTTCGGGCGAGCGGCGGGAGGACAGATATCGCCTATCGCCTCCAGCGCGTAGCGATAGCGCTTCACCTTGATGCGAAGGCGATGACGCCGCTTGCCGCCCATCGCCATAAGACGATGTCCTCTGCGGATCAATCGCGCGCGCCAGTGCTCGAGCTTCCGCTGACAGTATACCCGCAGCGATCCGGTTCGCCGGTGCAGCGCCGCCCCATCCCGGCGCGTCAGCCAAGGCCCGCGCTCCACCCACCGGGATAGCGCATTCATCAATCGTTGGAAGCGCTTCGACCGCAGGCCGGTCGCCACTCGGCGATAAAGCCTGTCGTGGCTCTTGTCGTCATCGGCAACGGTGTCCGCCGCCCATTTCCGGTAGCGCTTGTGCCGCGCGAGCGCCGCCATGACATCGGCATCGCGCGCATCTCCCAACAGGGCGTAGAGCCACGCCAGTTCGGTCTTCAGCTTCGGCCACGCCGCGTCGGATGTCATCGGTGCGAAGAATGCGACGGAGGCTCGCAGTTGCGCGATCGCGACCCGCATCTGGTGAAGAGCTTCGGCATCCCCTGCGATAGTCTCCGCACGCTGAGCCTGCATGCGCGAAAGGCATTTCCGCGCTACAACCTGAAATGCCGTCGCGCAATCCATCGCGGCGACCACGTGCTTCGGCTTGTCCACCGAGCGGACTCGCTTCGCCATGCGACCGGTCTGCATCACCTGCACTCGCCTGCAACCTGCAATTCCCTGGAAAGTATATGCAAGTCGCGGCGATCGGGCGAGATGCCCGTGCCTCAAGCCGCCGAGCGGCCAAACGACGCGCGTTGCGCGCCGCTCCAACTGATGACGCAGCGCCGCAGATCGATAAAATTTTGATGCAGTTGCTCGAGCGCGAACCCGACCATGAAAAAGCGCTCGATGACATCGACCGGAAGATCGCGGGTCCGACCCTCGCGACGGAGCAATGAGACCGCTTCGGTATAGCCGCGCAGTGCCTGCTCGAACTCGTCGAGCGACGGCGGCGCGGCCCTTCGCACCAGAGCGGCCTTGCTCCCGCGCAGATACGCCACCGCCGTGAGGCGCACCTCGGTCTGCGCTGCTCCCAGCCGCGATTGCAGATCCTCCGGCAGCCGTACCACTGTCGCGCGGCCGATCATCACGAGATCGTGTCGCAGCCGCAGCAAGGTACGCAGCAGCGGCCCGGTATCCGGCCCGACGGCGAGCCGCGCCACCCGCTCGCGCTCCGCCTCGAGCGCGACGCCGTTGAGGCCGACCAGCGCTTCGCCGATGCCGTCCTGCAAGCGATGCAGCATTTCGCTGTCGAGGCCGTGCGCCAGACCTTTCAGCAATTCATCCAGCGCCACCGCGATCTGATCCAGCATCCGCGCCGCCGCCGCGATGGCAAGATTATGCGCGCGCGACGGCAACACCGCGAACGACACCGCGAGGCCGACAAAGGCACCGACCGCAACCTCGATCACCCGGTCGATCGCCGACTCCAAGGGGCTGCTATGAGTCATCGACGGCAGCAGCAGCACGATGATGGCAGTCACCGGCGCGACGTTGAAGCTTGGATTGATCGCCGCCACCACGGCCAGCGGCGCCACCGCCAGAGCCAACACCGCGAGCAGCGCCAGTTCGCTGGCATGCGGAAACAGCACCGCGATGACCCCGCCATAGATCGCGCCGCCGATGGTGCCGATCAGATAATCCGTCGTCACCTTGATGGAGCGGCCGACGCTCATCTGCGTCACGATCACCGACGTCAACACGGCCCACAGCGGCAACGGCAGCCGCAGCGCCAGCGCGACGGAGAGCGCCGCCAATGCCGCTGTCATCACCCGCAGGCCCAGCGCGAACTGTGCCCGGCGCGCGGTGAACCAACCGATCATACGGTGCCACCCGCTGCTCACGCCCAAGCCTCACGACCCGTGCATGGACGCAGCCGTTCGGCAGGGTCTATGGTCGCGTCATCCTTCACGCAGGCTCCCGGCAGGCGCATTCATGGCATTCACCGTCGATCTGTTCTGGTCGTTCCGCAGCCCCTACAGCTATCTGGCGATCCCGAAAACGCAAAAGCTGGTCGCCGAATACGACGTTACCGTGAACTTGCGGCCGGTCTATCCGCTGGCGGTGCGCGTCCCCGGCTTTTTCAAGCGGGCCGATCCGCGCTTCGCCTTTTATGTCGTGCTCGACAGCCGCCGCGTCGCCGAACGCGAGGGCATTCCGTTTCGCTTCCCGCAACCCGATCCCATTGTCCAGAACATGACGACATTGGAGGTGGCGGCGGAGCAGCCCTACATCCATCGCCTGACCCGGCTCGGTGCGGCGGCGCAACAGGACGGCCGCGCGCTCGCCTTCGTCGCCGCCATCACGCCAGTGCTGTGGGACGGCAGCACCAAGAACTGGCACGAGGGCGATCATCTGGCCAAGGCGGCGGCCGCCGCCGGGTTCGATCTCGCGGCGATGGATGCCGCGATTGCCGCCGATCCCGACCGCTACGAGCGGATCATCGCCGGCAACGAAAAGGACCATGCCGCATCGGGCCACTGGGGCGTGCCGACCTTTGTATTCGAGAAAGAGCCGTTCTTCGGGCAGGATCGCATCGATCTGCTACGGTGGCGCATGGAGAAAAAAGGCTTGCAACGACGCGCCGCACCTGCGGCCGCGCAACCGTGACCCTCGCCAGCATCACTTGAACGCCTTGCCGCCCCGGCCTAACTTGCCGCGCTGATCGCGAAGGACAAGACCATGACCGACGAAACCGCCAAGCTTGCCGCCTATGTCGCCGACCTCACCTTTGAGGCCATTCCGCGCGAGGTGCTGGAGCGGGCCAAACACCTGACGCTGGATTTTCTCGGCAGCGCGGTGCGGGCGCGACGCGAGGCGGAATCGACGCCATCGCTACTCGGCATGCTGAAGACGCTCGGTCTCGATCACAACGGCGAGGCCACGGTCGTCGGCGATAGCAAGACCTGGACACCGGCGGTCGCGGCGCTGCTCAACGGCGCGCTAGGCCATTCGCTCGACTTCGACGACACCCACGCCGATTCCTCGCTGCATCCGAGCGCGCCGGTGGTGCCCGCCGCTTTCGCCGCCGGCGAAATGGTCAACGCCTCGGGCCGCGACGTACTCACCGCCATCGTCGCCGGTTATGAAGTATGCTGCCGTCTCGGCAACGCGCTCGACCCGACCTCGCATTACGCGCGCGGCTTCCACCCCACCGCCACCGCCGGCACCTACGGCGCGGCGGCGGCGGCGGCGAAGCTGTTCGGCTTGACCAAAGAGCAGATCATTTCCGCTTTCGGCGTCTCCGGCAGCCAGGCTGCAGGCTCGCTGCAATTCCTCGTCAACGGTTCGTGGAACAAGCGTTATCAAGTCGGCGCCGCCGCCATGAACGGCGTAATCGCCGCGACGCTGGCGCGCGACGGCTTCATCGGCTCATCCGAGTCGGTGGAAGGCAAGCACGGCCTGCTGGTCGGCTATACCGACGACGCCCATCCCGACAAGGCGGTGGCTGATCTCGGCAAAGTCTACGAGACGATGAAAATTGGCGTAAAACCCTATCCGAGCTGCCGCTACACCCATGCCGCCATCGATGCGCTGCTGGCGATGCGTCGCGCGCACAATCTCACGCCGGACCAGATCAAGCGCGTCGAGATCGGCCTGCATCGCAACGGTATCACGCTGACCGGCGACGCGCCGACCAAGCGACACCCGACCTCGATCGTTGGCGGCCAGTTCTCGATGTTCTTCACCGGCGCGCTGGCGCTCGATCAAGGCCGCTTCGGCTGGGACGACTATGCGCGGCTCGGCGACAGGGCGATCAACGCGCTTGCCGACAAGATCGACGTCGTGCAGGACGACCGCCTTGAAGTCGGCCGCACCCATCCGTTCGGCGCACGCGTCACCGTGACCACCGACGATGGCGTGCACGAAGAGCTCTATCCCGATCCGTCCGGCGAGCCGACTTCGTTCCCGGACTCAGCGGCGATGCGCCAAAAGTTTCTCACGCTGGCGCGCCCGGTGCTCGACGGTCAGGCGGAGAAATTCGCCGACGCCATCCTGTCGCTGGAAACCTACGACCGCGCCGCCAGCGCGATCCAGCTCGGCCGCGCCTGACATAAGATCGTTATCTCATGACACACCGTCGACGATGACGACATCGCCGTCCGCGATCTGCTGGCGGATGCGGATGGCCGCTTGATATTCAGGGCTGTTGTAGCAGGCGAGCGCGGTGGCGCGATCGGGAAACTCGATCACGACGTTCCGATTGCGGTTGCTACCTTCCAGCGCCTCGAACGCGCCGCCACGCACCAGAAACTTCGCGCCGAACTTCTCGAAGGCCGGCCGCGCCGTCTCGACATACTCCGGATAACGATCGGGCTCGCGAACCGAGACGCGCGCGATCCAATAGGCTTTCGGCATGATATCCTCCCTGTGACCGAATGCTTGTAGCATGGCGTCAACCCGGACACATTCGACTTTCGAGCAACGGATTCAGTCCGACTCATGCAAGCAACCAGCGGAAGGCGCGACGCAACTCGCTTGCGCCATCGCGCGGATACCAGCGGCCATGCGCGAGGATGACGCGCTCCGGATTCCAGCCGATCATGGTTTCGACCGCCGCTCTCAATGCGGCGCGATCCTTGAACGTCGCCCGCATGTCGCGCGGCATCGAGCCATCGGGATCGCGGACGCCGCCGAGCCGCGTCAGCACGCACATCCACCACGACGGTAACTTTTCGGCTTCAAAATTCTCGATGAAGTCGGTCAGGATCAGCGTTCGGCTCGGACGATGGAAGAAGACAACTTCCGTCATGTAACGTCCGGCAACCGGCAGCGTGGCGATCGCCTCGTCCCACGGAAAGCCCTGAGCCCGATCAGGCGTCACGCAATCGAAATCGATCCGGCTGCCGGCCTGCTCGCGCACCCGCGGTGCAAGATAGACCGCGGCATCAGGAAACGCGGTGTGCCAGTCCGGAATCCACCAATAGTGGATACGATTGGGGCCGACGATCCAGCGCGTCGCGCCGATCGCCGCGATCTGCGCTCTCAACGTATCGCTCAATAGCGTCGGCGAATGGATGAAAAGTTCGCCAGCCAGGCGAACGATCGTCATGCGCGTCGAAAACGGCATCCTCAACAATGGTAGGCCGAAGCGGATCAGCGGCCCATCGACAATCCAGACATCGTTCGCAATCGGCTTCAGGGTATTGAGCGGCGGATAAGTTGCATCGGTCATGTCGCCGCTCCTCACTCAGCCGCGCAGACACGCCTCCGTGAAATGCGCAACCCTTCGCCTTGAAACACCTCCGATCAGGCAGGATAATGACCGCCCTATCCGGAAGCAGCGAGGTGACTCATGAGCTGGATGCCGTCCAATGATCCCGTCCTCGGCGACCCGCAGACCTGCGATGCGCTCGACCTCGTCATCGTGCCGCGCACCCGCGACCTCGGCGATGGTTTTGAGGTGCGCCGCGCGCTGCCGCATGGCAAGCGGCAGATGGTCGGGCCCTTCATCTTCTTCGATCACTTCGGACCGGTGCAGTTTGTTTCCGGCCAGGGCATGGACGTGCGGCCGCATCCGCATATCGGGCTTGCCACCGTCACCTATCTGTTCGACGGCTCGATCATGCATCGCGACAGCGAGGGCAACGTGCAGGAGATCCAGCCCGGCGCCATGAATCTGATGACCGCCGGACGCGGCATCGCGCATTCCGAACGCACGCCGGATGTGCAGCGCGCCAACGGCCAGAAGATGCTCGGTCTGCAAAGCTGGATCGCATTGCCGAAGGATCGCGAGGAAATTGCGCCGACATTCCAGCACTACGGCGCGGACAGCCTGCCGAGCGTGAAGGACACCGGATTCACCGCGCGCGTCATCGCCGGCAGTTCGTTCGGCGTGGCCTCGAAGGTCGATATGGTGTCGCCGTGGTTCTACGCCGAGGTCTCGCTCGACGAGGGCAAGAGCGTGCCGCTCGACGCCGACCACGAGGAACGTGCGATCTACGTGGTGGACGGCGAGGTGGAAATCGCCGGCGACCGCTACGAAGGTCCGCGCATGCTGATCTTCCGCCCCGGCGACCGTATCACCGTGCGCGCCACCCGCCCCTCGCGGATGATGTTCCTCGGCGGCACCGCGCTGGAAGGCCCGCGCTACGTCTGGTGGAATTTCGTGTCCTCCAGCAAGGAACGGATCGAGCAGGCCAAGGAGGACTGGAAGAGCGGGCGCTTCGAAGCGGTGCCGGACGAGACCGAATTCATCCCGCTGCCGGAGCGATAGGCCTTTGCAGGCGGGCCGGCCCGGCGTATCACCGGGCTTTCCGTCCTGCCTGGAAGTGACCCGCCATGACCACGATGCTCGCCAGCGACCTGCCCCTGCCACGACTCGGGCGCGGCAAGGTGCGCGATATCTATGACGCCGGCGACGACCGCGTGCTGCTGGTGACCACCGACCGCATCAGCGCGTTCGACGTGGTGATGGGCGAAACAATTCCGATGAAGGGCGCGGTGCTGACCCAGACCAGCGCGTTCTGGTTCCGCCAGCTTGGCGATACCGTGCCGCATCATATGATCAGTGCCGACGCCGACGAGATCATCGCGCAGGTGCCGGCGCTGCGCGCGCATCGCGACGCGCTCAAAGGCCGCGCGATGCTGTGCAAGCGCACCACGGTGTTTCCGATCGAATGCGTGATCCGCGGCTACCTCTCCGGCTCGGCCTGGAAGGAGTATTCGCAATCCGGCACGCTGGCGGGCGAGAAGCTGCCGGCGGGACTGATCGAGAGCATCAAGCTGGAGCCCGCGATCTTCAGCCCGGCGACCAAGGCGGAGACCGGCCACGACGAGAACATCACGATCGCGCGGATGCGCGAGATCATCGGCGCGGAGGCCACCGCCGCGCTGGAAACGATGACGCGCGCCGTCTATGCGAAAGGCGAAGCGATCGCCTGCGAACGCGGCATCATCATTGCCGATACCAAATTCGAATTCGGCCGCGACAAGGCCGGCAACATCATCCTGATCGACGAGGTGATGACACCGGACAGTTCGCGCTTCTGGGCCGTCGATGCCTACGAGCCCGGCCGCGCGCAGGCGAGCTTCGACAAGCAGCCGCTGCGCGACTATCTCGACACCGAGCGCCGCGCCGGCCGCTGGAACGGCGAAGCCCCCCCGCCGCCGCTGCCCGCCTCCGTGGTCGGCGCCACCAGCAAGCGCTACCTCGATGCCTATCGGCGATTGACCGGAAGCGAGTTGAAGGTGGGATAAGCGCACAACCCGCGCCTCTCGCTCATTTACTCGCCGCCCTCTCCGCTACGCGCAATCCTCTCCGCACGTCATGGCCGGGCTTGACCCGGCCATCCACGTCTTCCTTACTGGACAGGCATCAAGACGTGGATGCCCGGCACCTAGGCGAGCGGAAGCGACGCCGTTCTTCGAACGACTAAGGCCGGGCATGACGACGGAAGCGTTCCGTCAAAAGGAAACGCCGCAGAGAGGAATGCCCATGACCGATGACAATGCCGTTCTCGTCGAGCGCGATGGCCCCATCACCATCATCTCGATCAATCGTCCGGAGCGCCGTAATGCCGTCAACGGCCGCACCGCGCGTATCCTGTACGACACCTTTCTTGCCTTCGATGCCGACGACAGCGCGTCGGTCGCGGTGTTCACCGGCGTCGGCGGTCATTTCTGCGCCGGCGCGGACCTGAAGGCCGTCGCGGCCGGCGACATCGAGAAGCGCCGTGAGATCGGCGGCCACGATTCCATCGCCCCGATGGGGCCGAGCCGGCTGCGGCTGTCCAAGCCGGTGATCGGCGCGATCGAAGGCTTTGCCGTGGCTGGCGGTCTCGAACTTTCACTGCTGTGCGATATGCGCGTGGTCGGCGAAGGCGCGACCTTCGGCGTATTCTGCCGCCGCTTCGGCGTGCCGCTGATCGATCTGGGCACCATTCGCCTGCCGCGCCTGATCGGTCATTCCCGCGCCATGGACCTGATCCTGACCGGCCGCCCGGTGTCCGCCGAGGAAGCGTTGAGTTTCGGCCTCGCCAACCGCGTGGTGCCGAAGGGCACGGCGCGCGAGGAGGCTGTCGCCCTCGCCAAGCAGATCTCTGCGTTCCCGCAGACCTGCATGCGTGCCGACCGCCTGTCGGCGCTCAAGCAATGGGACATCGCCGACGAGGAAGAAGCCATCGCCAATGAAATGCGCGGCGGGCTCGAAGTGATCAATTCCGGCGAGACGCTGGCGGGCGCGACACGCTTCGCCTCCGGCATCGGCCGCCACGGCCAGTTCAGCGGCGAATAGCGCGGCTACTCGCAGACGTCGTCGCGATCCCGGATCGCCATCATGGTGGCGACCAGCAGCGCCACCAATTTCTCCGTGCCACCCGTCACGGCGACAACGCGGGTCTGCGCGATGGTGAGAGTTCTGCCGGCTTTCACCACTTCGCCGCGCGCAACGATCCGATCCCCGACCGCGGGAGCGATGAGATTGATCTTGAATTCGGTCGTCAGCACCGACGTATCGAGTGGCAACAGGCTGAGCGTGGCATAGCCCGCCGCGGAATCGGCAATGGCGCTCACCGCGCCGGCATGCACGAAGCCGTGCTGTTGCGAGATCGCGGGCTTTGGTGTCAGTTCGATCTCAACCCGACCGGGTTCGACCCGACCGAGGGTCGCGCCCAGCGTCGCCATCAATCCCTGTTTGGCGAAACTGGCTCGAATGCGGTTTTCACATTCGGCAGTCCACGATTTGTCGGTCACGGCTGATCCTCCGGAGCGGGAAATAAACGCTCCAAAACCAACAGCGCCATTCCGGGCCCGCGTCAAAAGACGCATCCCGGAATGACCCGTTTGAAGCGCGCAGCAATCAGCGCAGCACGCGATACTTCTTGTGCGTCAAGCAGGTGTTGACCACCAATGCATAATCCGCGGTGGCCTGATCGGCGCTGATGGCGCCGGCTTCGGCCGACGCCGCGCCGACGTCCTGCGCAGCACTGGTGGCATGGTACAGCGTCCGCGCCTGTCGGAACGACGACACCGGAATGAAGCTCGCCACGGTCGCGCCGACCGCGACCGCCGTTCCGGCGGTCTGCTGCTGACGCGCCGCGCGCGCCGCCGCTTCCTGCGGCGCCGCCTGCTGGCGGCACTCGGCGAGATCACGCGCGTATTTCGTCGGGTTGACGCGATGCATGTCGATCAGCGGTTCGTAGATCGGCGGCAGCGCTTCCGCCGTGGCCGAGGCCGGTGCGGCGGCCGGCGCGGTCGATGCAACCGGAGAGCCGGTCTGGGTCGTGTTACAACCAGCCAAGGTCAGGCCAAGCGCGGCCAACAACCAAATTCTCATGACGTTCCCCCCAAAACGCGCGCAACCCCTTGCGCGGCCGCCGGTATAAACCCGAGTTCTCAGGGCGACGCAAGCCGGTGACGCCATGCCGGAATACCGCACCCAGCATCCCATGGCGACGGGTCGCGCCACTCCCGGAAACTGGAGACCCGTTTCCTGCTGCGATGCGACGCACGCCTATCACTTTGGCCTTACTTGCCGGATGTGCGGCCCCGGGAGAAACTCTCCGGCATAAAAAATCGCAGGGAGGTTAAGCATGCAGAGCAGGGCTCAGATCGATCAGGCGTTGCGGCAGATGAGCGACGCCAAGGACATCCCAGGCGTGGTTGCCATCGGGGCCACCGGCAAGGACATCATTTATCAGGGCGCATTCGGCAAGCGCGACCTCGGCACCGGCGTCGACATGACGCCCGACAGCGTGTTTTGGATCGCCTCGATGACCAAGGCCATCACTTCGGCCGGCGCCATGCAACTCGTCGAGCAAGGCAAGCTGTCGCTCGACGATCCGATCGGCAAGGTGCTGCCCGATCTGGCCGCGCCGCAGGTGCTGGAAGGTTTCGACGCCAGCGGCAATCCGAAATTGCGCGCTGCAACAAGACCAATCACGCTGCGCCATCTCATGACCCATACCGCCGGCTTCTGCTACGACATGTGGAACGGCGACATGGTGAAGTATCTGGAGAAGACCGGCACGCCCGGCATCACCTCGTGCCAGAACGCCGCGCTCAAGACTCCGATCATGAACGACCCCGGCACCCGCTGGGAATACGGCACCAACATCGATTTCGTCGGCAAAGCGGTGGAAGCGGCGAGCGGCAAGCGCCTCGGCGACTATCTGCGCGACAACATGTTCAAGCCGCTCGGCATGGACGACACCGCCTTCAAGATCGGCGACGCCCAGCGCAAGCGGCTGGTGGGAATGCACGCGCGCGGCGAGGATGGCTCGCTGCAACCGATCCCGTTCGAGCTGGAGCAGAATCCTGAATTCGAAATGGGCGGCGGCGGCCTCTACGGCACTGCGGCCGACTACCTCAAGTTCACCCGGATGATCCTCAACAAGGGGCGCGGCAACGGCGCGCAGGTGTTGAAGCCGGAAACCGTCGCGATGATGGGGCAGAACCACATGGGCGATCTGTCGATGGGCAAGATGACATCCGCCGTCGCCTTCGCCACCAACGACGTCGATCTCTATCCCGGCATGGTGAAGAAGTGGGGCTTGAGCTTCATGATCAACACCGCGCAGACGCCGGAAGGCCGCAGTCCCGGCAGCCTCGCCTGGGCCGGGCTCGCCAACACCTATTACTGGATCGATCCGGTGCGCGATGTCACCGGCGTGATCCTGATGCAAGTGCTGCCGTTCGCGGACCCGAAGTGTCTTGCCGCGTTCGCGGCGTTCGAGTCCGGTGTCTATGCCGGCCTCGACACGCAACGCGCGGCCTGATCCGCTCATAATAAATCCCGGCGGACATAGCGCCGCCGGGCTCGTCTTTCGCGCCTTTAAAATGGAGTTGCCGACATGACCCAATCTCTCGACAGTTATGTGTGCGGCACCTCGGATGCACCGCTGCTCGGCGAAACCATCGGCACCGCACTGGAGCGCGCCGTCGCACGCTGGGGTGACCGCGAGGCGCTGGTCTCGCCGAGTCACAATGTGCGCTGGACCTGGCGCGAGTTCGCGGCGCGGGTCGACGATCTCGCCGCCGGCTTTCTCGCGCTCGGACTCGAGCCCGGTGCGCGCATCGGCATCTGGTCGCTCAACCGGCCGGAATGGACGCTGACGCAATTCGCCGCCGCCCGCGCCGGCCTGATCCTGGTCACCATCAATCCGGCCTATCGCCTCAGCGAACTGGAATTCGCGCTTGGCAAGGTCGGCTGCGCGGCACTGGTCACCGCCACTGAATTCAAGACCAGCAAATACATGGAGATGCTCAACACGCTGCTGCCGGAACTGGCGCGGGCCGAGCCGGGCAACCTGCAATCGAAACGGCTGCCGCAATTGCGCGTGGTGATTCAGGTCGGCGGCCCGAAGGCGCCGGGCACCCTCGCCTTCGAGGACGTGACAAAGATGGGTGGACCACGCCATCGCGAGCAGATTGTTGCACTGAGCAAGACGTTGCAGTTCGACGATCCGGTGAACATCCAGTTCACCAGCGGCACCACCGGCTCGCCGAAAGGCGTGACGCTGACGCATCACAACATCCTCAACAACGGCTACTTCGTCGGCCGCGCGATGCGTCTCACCGAACAGGATCGCATCTGCATTCCGGTACCGCTTTATCACTGCTTCGGCATGGTGATGGGCAACCTCGCCTCGGTGACGCTCGGCGCCACCATGGTCTATCCCGGCGAGGGATTCGATCCGCTGGCGACGCTGCAAACCGTCGCCGCCGAGAAATGCACGACGCTTTACGGCGTGCCGACGATGTTCATCGCCGAGCTTGATCACCCCGACTTCAAAAAGTTCGACCTCTCGTCGTTGCGCACCGGCATCATGGCGGGGGCGCCGTGTCCGATCGAAGTGATGAAACGCGTCAACGACGAGATGAACATGCGCGAGGTCACCATCGCCTACGGCATGACAGAAACCAGTCCGGTGAGTTTCCAAAGCTCGACCGACGATCCGCTGGAGCGCCGTGTCTCCACCGTCGGCCGCATCCATCCCCATGTCGAGGTCAAGGTGGTCGATCTCGAAGGCCGCGTGGTGCCGCGCGGCGAACGCGGCGAACTGTGTACGCGCGGCTACAGCATCATGCTCGGCTATTGGGACGAAGCGGCGAAGACCGCCGAAGTGCTCGACAAGGCCGGCTGGATGCATACCGGCGACCTCGCCGTGATCGACGACGAGGGCTATTGCAACATCGTCGGCCGCATCAAGGACATGGTGATCCGCGGCGGCGAGAATCTCTATCCGCGCGAGATCGAGGAATTCCTCTATCGCCATCCGAAGATTCAGGACGTGCAGATCTTCGGCGTCGCCGATCAACGCTACGGCGAGGAATTGTGTGCGTGGGTGCGCGTGCGCGCCGGCGAGACGCTCACCGAAGCCGACGTGCGCGCCTTCTGCGAAGGCCAGATCGCGCACAACAAGATCCCGCGCTATGTCGAATTCGTCGAGGAATTCCCGATGACGGTAACGGGGAAAATCCAGAAATTCGTCATGCGCGACGACGTGGAAAAACGGCGCGGGCTGAAAGCAGCGAAGACGGCGTAAGGGCTGCGACCACGATACACCCAGCCCCTCTAATTCATCATGGCCGGGCATAGCGTTCAAAGAACGGCGTCGGTTCGCTCGCCTATGTCCCGGCCATCCACGTCGTTCTTGCTGATGGATCGAAACCGTGGATGCCCGCGACAAGCGCGAGCATGACGGCGGTTACACCGGCAACCCGCTCTGCTGCGCGAGGTCCTTTAACGACACCTGCGGCCGCGCGCCGATATGCTGGATCACTTCCGCCGCCGCAAGTCCGCCGAGACGGGCCGCATCGGCATGGCTTGCGCCACGCACCAGACCGAACAGGAATCCCGCCGCGAACAGATCGCCAGCGCCGGTGGTGTCCACTAGTTCCTTGATCGGATGCGCCGGCACCGGCGTGGTGTCGCCGTTCTCGATCACGACGCAACCCTTCTCGCTGCGCGTCACCACGGCCAATCCGACATCCTTGCGCAGCGCGCCGAGGCCGGTGTCGAAATCAGCCGTTTGATACAGCGAATGTAGCTCGCTCTCGTTGGCGAACACGATGTCCACCACCTTCCTGCGCATCAGATCGAGAAACTCGTCGCGATAGCGATCGACGCAGAACGAATCCGACAGCGTCAGCGCCACCTTGCGCCCCGCGCCGTGCGCGATCTCCGACGCCTTGAGGAAGGCTTCCTTGGCTTTCTGCGGATCCCACAGATAACCTTCGAGATAAACGATGCTGGACGCCGCGATCTGCGCCGGATCGATGTCGGCCGGCGTCAAGTTCTGCGCCGCGCCGAGATAGGTATTCATGGTGCGCTCGCCGTCCGGCGTCACCAAGATGTAGGAACAGCCGGTGGCGGGACCATCGGCGGCCGCCGGCGTATCGAACGCAACCTTGGCGGCGCGGATGTCATGGCTATAGAGCTTGCCCACCTCGTCGCTCTTCACCTTGCCGACATAAGCCGCCCGCGCGCCGAACCCCGCGACGCCGACGATGGTGTTGGCGGCGGAGCCGCCCGACATCGTGGTCGCCGGCCCCATCGCCTCGTAGATCAATTTTGCACGCGCCTCGTCGATCAGCGCCATCGATCCCTTGATCATCTGCTGCGCGGCGAGAAAGGTCTCGTCGGTGCGAACGAGCACGTCGAAGATGGCGTTGCCGATTCCGAGCACGTCATATTTCACAGAGGTCATCGTCGAAAATCCGATCGTGGTGATTGCGATTGTCGGAGAAATCCGATCAAAATTGGGAAAGACGCAGTTGCGGCCTAACACGTTCCGCCGCGCGCCAGCAAGCACCCATCCCCTTGAACGACTCGATCGCGCAGCACGCCTGATGATCCGCCACATCTTCACCGTCTCGACCGGAACGCTGGCCTCGCGGCTGCTGGGCTTTGCCCGCGACGCGCTGATGGCGGCGCTGCTGGGCGCGGGACCGGTGGCGGACGCCTTTCTGGCGGCGTTCCAGTTGATCCATGTCGCGCGGCGACTGCTCACCGAGGGGGCGTTGAATGCCGCGCTGGTGCCGGCCTATTGGCGCGTGCATGACCGTGACGGCGTTGCCGCGGCAACCGCATTCGCCGGCCGCGTGCTCGGCACCGTCAGCCTCGCGGTGTTCGTCACCGCAGCGCTGGTCGGTTTGCTGATGCCCTTGGTGATCGCGACGCTGGCGCCGGGCTTCATCGGCCAACCGGCGTTTTTGCTGGCGATCGGTGACGCCCGCCTGATGCTGCCTTACCTCGCCTTCGCCGGGCCGGTGACCGTGATGATGGCGTTGCTCAACGCGCACCATCGGTTCACGCTGACCGCGTTTTCACCGCTGCTGTTCAATATCGCGCTGATCGCCGCCATCGTCGCATTGCTGGTGTTTCCGCGCGAGCCCGCCGTCGCGGCTCTGATGATGTCCGCCACCGTCGGCCTTGCCGGCCTGTTGCAGTTGCTGGTGCTGGCGACGGGCGGCGGCATCGCGAAGCCACTTCGCATCGCGTTCGATCGCGAAATACGCGACTTCTTCGGCAGCGCCATTCCCGGCATGATCGCCAACGCGTCGCCGCAACTGATGATCGTCGGCGCGGCCGCGATCGCCTCCGCCTCACCCGCCGCGATTTCGTGGCTCTACTTCGCCAACCGTCTGATCGACCTGCCGCTCGGCATCGTCGGCGTCGCCATGGGCACCGTACTGGTGCCGGAGTTGACGCGCGCGGCGCGCGACAACAATGCAGCCTTCGCGCAATCCGCTTCGCGCGGGCTTGAATTGTCCGTCGGCCTCGCGCTGCCGGCGACACTCGGATTGATGCTGCTGAGCGAACCGATCGTCCATCTGCTGTTCGAACATGGCGCGTTCACGGCAGCCGATACCCGCGCCACCGCGCTCGCCTTGACATGGCTCGCGCTCGGTCTGCCGGCGCACGTGCTGACCAAGGCGCTGGCGCCCGCGTTTTTCGCGCGCGGCGATACAAAAACGCCGATGCTGGCGGCACTCGCTGCACTCGCCGTGACCGTCACGGCGGCGCTGGCGCTCGATCGCTCCTATGGTGTGGCGGGAATCGCCGCCGCCATCGCACTGGGTGCGTGGGTCGGCGCGCTGGTGCTGATCATCTGCGCCAAAATCCGATTTGGCCTCACGCTCGATCCGGCGACGCGCGCGCGACTCTGGCGTATCGCATTCGCGGCGCTGGCGATGGGCGGATTGCTCTGGCTCGCTACGCGTAGCCTCGCGGCATGGCTCGACGGCGGCCATCGCCTGAGCGTTGCTGTTTTGCTGGCCGGCCTGATCGCCGCCGGTATCGCGATCTACACGGCTGGTCTCGCGCTACTCGGCGTGGTTCACCCGCGCGACCTGCTTCAGTCCCTGCGAAAGCCCGACTTGCGCACCTGAGGCGGGCATGGCAAGGGTCGCCCCGAATTGGGGCCGGCATCCAACCCCGGCCTTCAGAGGAACCTTGGACCATGACCACTCAGCGCGTTTTCTCCGGCGTTCAGCCCACCGGCAATCTGCATCTCGGCAATTACCTCGGCGCCATCGTCAACTTCGTCAAATTGCAATCGTCCTACGAATGTATCTATTGCGTGGTCGATCTGCACGCCATCACGGTGCCGATGTCGGTATGGGGCGGTCCGGATGAATTGCGCCGATGCACGCGCGAGGTGACCGCCGCTTTCATCGCCTCCGGCATCGACCCGAAGACAAACATCATCTTCAACCAGAGTCAGGTCGCGGGACACGCCGAACTGACCTGGGTATTCAATTGCGTGGCCCGGCTCGGCTGGCTGAACCGCATGACCCAGTTCAAGGATAAAGCGGGTAAGGATCGCGAGAATGCGTCGGTCGGTCTGTACGACTACCCGGTGCTGATGGCGGCCGACATCCTGCTGTATCGCGCGACGCATGTGCCGGTCGGCGAGGACCAGAAGCAGCATCTCGAACTGGCGCGCGACGTCGCGCAGAAATTCAACAACGACTTCTCTGAGTCCATCGCCGCCAACAAGCAGCCCGCGACGTATTTTCCGCTGCCCGAACCCGTGATCACGGGGCCGGCGACGCGGGTGATGAGCTTGCGCGACGGCGCCAAGAAGATGTCGAAGTCCGACGCCTCGGATTATTCGCGCATCAATCTGTCCGACGATGCCGACGCCATCGCGCAAAAGATCCGCAAGGCCAAGACCGATCCCGAGCCGTTGCCGAGCGAGGAGAAGGGCCTGGAGGCACGTCCCGAGGCCGACAACCTGGTCGGCATCTTCGCGGCGCTGTCGGGAAAGCCGAAAGCGGAGGTGCTGCGCGAGTTCGGCGGCGCGCAGTTCTCCGGATTCAAATCGAATCTGGTGGATCTCGCGGTGGCGAAGCTCAGCCCGATCACCACGGAGATGAAGCGGCTGTCGCAGGATCATGCCTATGTCGACAGCGTCCTGATCGACGGCAGCGAGCGCGCCAATGCGATCGCCGAGCAAACCATCAAGGATGTGAAGGACATCGTCGGCTTCATCCGCCGCAAGTAATCCGACGCGGTTCCCGCCTCGTCCTTGGCCCCGCCATAATTCGCGCGACGGCTGTTCCGCTCGCGCGACACGCTTGTCGAATGCGCCCGCACCGTGGCAGCATGGTCGGGTTTTGCGCCGCCATGCGGCGTGAAGATGGTTTTGGAGGGGCATCGCGTCCGCACATCGATCGTCGATCGATCCGGACGATGGCTCGAGCATCGGGACATGCATGAGCACGCAACGACGAAGTTACGAACAGGGCCACAAACCGAAATGTCTGGTGATCGTTGACGACAGCGCCGAGTGGGATCGCGCGGTATATTACGCCAGCCGCTGGGCAGTGCGGGTCGGCGGCGGCGTGGTGATGCTGCGCGTTATCGACACCGAGGATCACAACCAGCAATGGCTCGGCGTCGCCGACATCATGAAGGCGGAAGCCGAAGAGATTGCCAACGCGGCGCTGGACCGCGCGGCCGGCCGCGCCAACGGCATCGCCGCCATCACCCCGGAACGGGTGATCCGCGAGGGACTTCCCAACGCGCAGATTCTCGACGTGATCGACAAGGACGTCGACATCTCGATGCTGGTGCTCGCCGCCGGCAGCGGCCCGGAAGGGCCGGGCCCTATCATCACCGCGCTGGCCAAGACGGTCGGCTCGTTCCCGATTCCCGTCACCATCGTGCCGGGCACCCTGTCCGACAAGGATATCGACGCGCTGTCGTAAAGACTTGATGCCACTGGCAAATTGCGTCATCGACGCTTGATCGTGCGTTTGCCGTGCCTATTTGCTAGATTGGAGCATGATCCCGAAAAGCGGAAACCAATTTTCGGACAAGGTCATGTTCAAACAAAATATAACAGACCATCCGCCGGGCCTTGAACCCGGCAGCGATCGGAGAAAATCATGTTCATCCAGACCGAAGCCACCCCCAATCCCGCCACGCTGAAGTTCCTGCCCGGCCGCGCCGTGCTGGCCAGCGGCACCATGGAATTCAACGACCGCGAGGCCGCCGCGCGTTCGCCCTTGGCGGAGCGGCTGTTCAACGTGCCGGGCGTCACCGGCGTGTTCTACGGCTCCGATTTCGTCACCGTCACCAAGGACGACAGCGACTGGCAGCACCTCAAGCCGGCGATCCTCGGCGCCATCATGGAGCACTATATGTCCGGCGGCCCGTTGATGGCCGACGGTAGCATCGATGGCGACGACACCGACGGCGAGGACGAATTCTTCAACGAGGCTGACGCCGAGACGGTCGGGATCATCAAGGACCTGATCGAGACGCGGGTGCGGCCGGCCGTCGCTAACGACGGCGGCGACATCACCTTCCGCGGCTTCAAGGACGGCATCGTCTATCTCAACATGAAGGGCGCGTGCTCGGGTTGTCCGTCCTCCACCGCGACGCTGAAGCATGGCATCCAGAACCTGCTGAAACACTTCGTGCCGGAAGTCACCGAAGTCGAAGCGGTGCAGTGAGGCGCTGTCAGTAACTGCGTCGTCCCCGCGCAGGCGGGGCCCCATACGCCGCAGCCTTAATGTTCAAACAAGCGCCAGTGTCGTTGTAGAATAGTTACGTCACGACAATAAATGTCAGGGGTTATGGGTCCCCGCTTGCGCGGGGACGACAGCTTCGGATTTGCTGCTATAACTTCGCCATGCTGATCCTCGCCATCGATACCGCGCTCGACGCCTGCTCCGCGGCCATTCTCGACACGCAGTCGGCGCGGCTGATTGCGCATGAATCGCAGCCGATGCAGCGCGGCCATGCCGAAGCGCTGATGCCGCTGATTGAACGCGTCATGAAACACGCGGCGATGGCTTTCGCCGCGCTCGACCGCGTCGCGGTCACCACCGGCCCCGGCAGCTTCACCGGATTGCGCGTCGGCATCTCCGCCGCGCGCGGCATCGCGCTGGCCGCCGGCAAACCGATCGTCGGACTGACGACGCTGACCGCCTTCGCCGCGCCCTATGTCAGCGAGAGCGGCGAGCATCCGATCATGTCCGTGATCGATGCGCGCCACGACCACGTCTATCTTCAGGTCGCGAGCGGCAACGGCCATACGCTGGTGCGCCCCGATGTCATTCCGATCGACGCCGCGCCGGAGGCCATGCGATTCGGGCCACCGATCCTGGTCGGCAACGCCGCGCAACTCGTCGCCGCGCGCTGGCCGAGCGACGCGCCGCCGCCCGCGCTGGTCGAACCGCGTCCCGCGCCGGATATCGGCTGGGTGGCCTGGCTCGGCGCCGCCGTCAGTCCGGAGAACGCCCCGGCACGGCCCTATTACCTGCGCGCGCCGGACGCCAAGCCCGCCGCCGGGCTGCAACCCGTCGCAACATGAAAAATCCCCTCGCCGCGTGGTTGACCCCGGACGCGCCAGTGGTGGAACCCGCCACCCGGCACGATTTGGCCGCGCTGGCGCAACTGCACGGGGCCTCGTTCCACCGCGGCTGGGGCGAGGGCGAATTCGACGCCATGCTGCGGGAACCTAATACCCTGGTGCATCGGCTGCGACGGGGCGGAAAAGTGATCGGCTTCGCGGTATCCCGGATGGCGGCCGACGAGGCGGAAATCCTCTCGATCGCGGTGGCGGCAAAGGAGCGCGGCCGGGGCCTGTCGCGCGACCTGCTCGCCACCCATCTTGGACATCTGGCCGGGCGCGGCGTCCGCACCGTCTTTCTCGAAGTCGAGGAAAACAATCAGCCGGCAACGCGGCTCTACGCCAAGACCGGTTTCGCCGTGGTCGGCCGCCGCGAGCGCTACTATCGCGAGGCCGGCGGCGAGGAACGAAATGCTTTGGTGATGCGTCGCGACTTGTCGTAGCCGCCTTGCAATGGCAAGACAGGGCCATCGTGGAGCATGAGGACCATGACCGCTTTGAAATCCGCACCGACGTCGAAATCGGCCAGCATCGAGGCGCGCTGCGCCGCCACCGGCATGCGCATGACCGAACAGCGCCGCGTGATCGCGCGCGTGCTCGCGGAGGCGGTCGACCACCCCGACGTCGAGGAACTGTATCGGCGCTGCGCAGCGGTCGACGACAAGATTTCGATCTCGACCGTCTATCGCACCGTAAAGCTGTTCGAGGATGCCGGCATCATCGAACGCCATGATTTTCGCGAGGGCCGCGCGCGCTATGAGACGATGCGCGACAGCCACCACGATCACCTCATCAACCTGCGCGACGGCACCGTGGTCGAATTTACCTCCGAGGAAATCGAGATCCTGCAAAAGGAAATCGCTCGCAAGCTCGGCTACACGCTGGTCGATCACCGACTCGAGCTCTATTGCGTGCCGATCGACGAGAAGAACAACTGAAGGGTTGCGATAAAGCCGTCATCCTGAGATGCGAGCCGCACGGCGGCGAGCCTCAAAGTATGACAACGTATGCGAGACCACCCTTCGAGGGCCACGCAAGCGCGGCCACGTCAGGGTGACGACAGAAAGCTTTCCTTGCCCTTCGACCTGATCATCTTCGATTGCGACGGCGTGCTGGTGGACAGCGAGGTGATCTCCTGCCGCGTCCATGCCGAGGTGCTGACGCGGCACGGCTATCCCATCACCGCCGAGCAAGTATTCGCGCGCTTCCTCGGCCGTTCGGCGCTCGCCGCCAGCCGTGAGGTGGAAGCTGAACTCGGCCGTGCGCTGCCGGATGATTTCGACGCGCAGCTCAAGGCGGCGCTGTTCGAGGAATTCGCGGTGTCGCTGCAAGCGGTGCCGCATGTCGCCGAGGCGCTCGCCGCCATCGCCACGCCCGTTTGCGTCGCCTCCAGCGGCACGCCGGACAAGATCCGCACCAGCCTGACCCACACCGGCCTGCTGCCACGCCTCACGCCGCACATCTTCTCGGCTACGCAAGTCGCGCACGGCAAGCCGGCGCCGGACCTGTTCCTGTTCGCCGCCGCCCAAATGGGCGCGGTGCCGGGCGATTGCCTGGTGATCGAGGACAGCGTTCCCGGCGTTACCGCTGCGCGGGCGGCGGGAATGACCGCGTTCGGCTTTTCCGGCGGCAGCCATTGCCGGACCGGCCACACTGAGACCCTGATCGCGGCCGGTGCCCATGCCGGTTTCGACGACATGCGCCAACTGCCTGAAATGATCCGGAAATTCGCCCTGGCCTCGCTGCCGGCACGATAGAACCAATTGGCGGGGCTGGGCTTTTTTGCCGCCTCGTGCTGGATTTTCCGCGTCCGAGCCTATAATTGAGCAGCGCGCGCCGGGCGCGCTTTGTCCCCGATCACCAAAGGTTCCATGTCCTCGCCGCGCAAGCTGCACATCAAGTCATATGGCTGTCAGATGAATGTCTACGATGCTCAGCGCATGGTGGACACGCTCGCGCCCGAAGGATTCGTTGAGACCGACAGCGTCGGCGACGCCGATCTGGTGATCCTGAACACCTGTCACATCCGCGAAAAAGCCTCCGAGAAGGTCTATTCCGAACTCGGGCGGCTGCGCGTCGCCCGCGAGGAAGCCGCGACCCACGGTCGCGACATGAACGTCGTCGTCGCCGGCTGCGTGGCGCAGGCGGAGGGCGACGAGATCATCCGCCGCGCGCCGGTGGTCGATGTCGTGGTCGGCCCGCAGAGCTACCACAACCTGCCGCAGCTTCTGGCGCGTGCGCGCAACGAAGGCCGCGCCATCGATACCGAATTTCCGGTCGAGGATAAGTTCACGCTGTTGCCGCAGCCGAAGCCGGAGATGATCCGCGCGCGCGGCGTCTCCGCCTTCGTCACGGTGCAAGAGGGCTGCGACAAGTTCTGCACTTTCTGCGTGGTGCCTTACACGCGCGGCGCGGAAGTCTCGCGGCCGGTGGCGCGCATTCTCGATGACGTGCAGCGGCTGACCGAGAACGGCGTGCGCGAGATCACGCTGATCGGCCAGAACGTCAACGCCTATCACGGCGACGGTCCCGACGGACAAACCTGGTCGCTGGGCAGGCTGCTCTATCGTCTGGCTGAAATTCCCGGCGTCGCACGCATCCGCTATTCCACCAGCCATCCGCGCGATGTCGACGACGACTTGATCGCGGCGCATCGCGATCTGCCGGAACTGATGCCGTTCGTGCATCTGCCGGTGCAGTCGGGCTCCGACCGTATTCTCGCGGCGATGAACCGCAAGCACACCGCCGACGATTACCATCGCGTGATCGAGCGATTCCGATCGGCGCGCCAGGACATTGCTTTTTCATCGGATTTCATCGTCGGCTTCCCCGGCGAGACTGAGGAAGATTTCAAGGCCACCCTCGCGCTGGTCCGGCAAATCGGTTACGCTGGGGCATATTCGTTCAAGTACTCGCCGCGACCGGGCACCCCCGCCGCGGACATGCAGGAGATGGTTGCACCGGCCACAATGGACGAACGCTTGGCACGGCTTCAGGAATTGATCGACAGCCAGCAGCACGCCTTCAACCGGGCGGCGATTGGCACCACGGTCGACGTGCTGTTCGAACGCGCCGCGCGCAACGAAGGCCAGATCGTCGGCCGCACTGCCTACCTGCAACCGGCGCATGTGATGGCGTCGGAAGACATCATCGGACAGGTGCTGCCGGTCACCCTCGACAGCCTCGAGCGCTACAGCCTGCTCGGCCGGCTGGTCACGGCCGCACCGCCCGCACGTACATCCTTCGCATCCGCCACCACCGGAGCCTGAAACCCTTGCCCAAAAGCGCATCGGATTCACCAACGCTCGTTCCCCGCCGCAAGTTTGATCGCGACATGCAGACCCCGCCGGATACCCGGATCGAAGTGGACTACGACGACAACCGCGCGGCCTCGGCCCTGGTCGGGCCTTACGGCCAAAATCTCGCGCTGATCGAACGCCGCCTCAACGTGGTAGTGGATTCGCGTGGCAATCACATCTCCATCGCCGGCACCCGCGATGCCTGCGCCGCCGCGCATCGCGTGCTCGACGCGCTCTATGCATTGGCGCTGCAAGGCCACGATCTGGCACAGGGCGATGTCGAGGGCGCGATCCGCTCGGTGATGGCGCAAGGCTCGCTGTTCGACATCGACGCCAAGACACCAACCACGGCTTTTGAGGCGATCAATCTGCGCAAGCGCCCGGTGCGTGCCCGCACCGCCGCGCAGGATGCCTACATCCGCGCACTGAAGCACCACGAATTGACATTCGGTATCGGCCCCGCCGGCACCGGCAAAACCTGGCTTGCGGTGGCGCAGGCGGCACAACTGTTCGAGCGCAAGGAAGTCGACCGCATCATCCTGACACGGCCCGCCGTCGAAGCCGGCGAGCGGCTCGGCTTCCTGCCCGGCGATCTGCGCGAGAAGGTCGACCCTTATCTGCGCCCGATCTACGACGCGTTGTACGACCTGATGGATTCCCGCATCGTCGAGCGCGCGTTGCAGACCGGCGAGATCGAAATCGCGCCGCTGGCTTTCATGCGCGGCCGCACGCTGACCAACGCCGCCATCATTCTCGACGAAGCGCAGAACACCACGTCGATGCAGATGAAGATGTTCCTGACGCGACTCGGCGAGAACAGCCGCATGATCGTCACCGGCGATCCGAGCCAGATCGATCTGCCCAACGGCCAGACCTCCGGCCTGATCGAGGCGGTGCGCCTGCTCGACGGCGTCGACGGCATCGCGCAGGTGCATTTCAAGGCCGAGGACGTCATTCGTCACGAACTGGTGGCGCGCATCGTCGCCGCCTATGAGGGATTGCCGCAGCGGTCGGCAAACAGCCGTTCGTAATGACCGATCCGATCCTCGATACCGACGTGATGACCGTCGCGACCTGCTGGGACGCGGAGCCCGAAGCCGAAGCGGTGATCCGCCGTGCCGTCGACACCGCCGCGGCGTCAGTGACCGATGATATCGCCGACGCCGAACTCGCGGTGATGCTGACCGACGACGCCGGCATTCGCACGTTGAACCGCAACTGGCGCAACATCGACAAGCCGACCAACGTGCTGTCGTTTCCGGCGTTGCGGCCGGAAGGCGCGCGCCAGCCGGACGATCCGCCGCCGATGCTGGGCGATATCGCCATCGCCTATGAGACGACGCGCCGCGAGGCCGACGATGAAGGCAAGCCGTTCGACCATCATCTCTCTCACCTCGCGGTGCACGGCTTCCTGCACCTGATCGGCTACGATCACGAGACCGACGCCGAGGCCGAGGAGATGGAGAATCTCGAGCGGCAGATTCTGGCGCAGCTCGGAATTCCCGATCCCTATGCGGATCAGGAGCGCGTGACCTGAGATGCCGGACTCCGACCCCGTTCAGGACAATCCGCGCGACACCCAGAACCTGCCGGTGCCGGTGCGCGACGGCGACGTGTTGCGGCCCGCCGCCGACAACTGGCTGATGCGCGCGATCCGCACCCTGTTCGGCTGGAAGGCCGGCTCGGTGCGCGACGATCTGCAAGTGGTGCTCGACGCCTCGACGCCGGACGACTCCGGCTTCTCCGCCGTCGAGCGCACGATGCTGCGCAATTTGCTCAACCTGCATGAGCAGCGCATCGCCGACGTGATGATCCATCGCGCCGACATCGTCGCGGTGAAACAGGACATTCCGCTCGGCGAGTTGATGGCGCTGTTCGAGAGCGCCGCGCATTCGCGCTTCGTGGTCTACAACGAAACGCTCGACGATCCGGTCGGCATGGTCCACATCCGCGACCTGCTGGCCTTCATGACGGTGAAGGCCAAGGTGCCCGAGCCGCCGAAGACGCGCCGCAAGAAGCCGCTCACGGCCGGGCTCGACCTGCGTGCGCTCGATCTGGCGCTGCCGCTCACCGACGCCGGCATCATTCGCAACCTGCTCTATGTGCCGCCGTCGATGCGCGCCATCGATCTGTTGGCGCAGATGCAGGCCTCGCGGCTGCATCTCGCGCTGGTGGTCGACGAATACGGCGGCACCGACGGCCTCGTGTCGATCGAGGACATCGTCGAGCAGATCGTCGGCGAGATCGATGACGAGCACGACAGCACCGAACCGCCGTCGATCGTGCGGCAGGGCGAGAACACCTTCATCGCCGACGCCCGCGCCAGCCTCGACGACGTCCGCGAGATGATCGGCGACGCCTTTGATACCGGCGAAGCCGGCGAGGAAGTTGAAACACTCGGCGGCTTCATCGTCACCCATGTCGGCCGCCTGCCGGTGCGCGGCGAGATTATTTCCGGCCCCGGCGATTTCGAAATCGAAGTACTCGACGCCGACCCGCGCCGCGTCAAACGGCTGCGCATCGGCCCGCGCAAGGAACGGCCGGCGCCACGCACCCGCGAGCCGCGACGCCGCGATGCCGCGCCGGACACGACACCATCATCGGGCGAACATCCGGCCTCGCCGACCGGCGGAAGCGACGGCACATGATGCTCGGCGGCAGGTTGCGCGCGGCGGCGCTTTTCATCGTGCTGTCGTGGGGATGGCGGCGCGCGCTGATCGCGCTCATCGCCGGTGCGTTGTCGTCGCTGGCGATGGCGCCGTTCAATGCCTGGCCGATCCTGTTCGTCACCTTTCCGGTGATGGTGTGGCTGATCGACGGCGCGGGCGCCGGCCGCTTCAATGGTCTGCCGTCGGCGGCGATCGCCGGCTGGTGGTTCGGCTTCGGTTACTTCGTACCGGGGCTGTACTGGATCGGCTACGCTTTCATGGTCGACGCCGCGAATTTCGGCTGGCTGTTGCCGTTCGCCGTCTGCGGGCTGCCGGCCTATCTCGCGCTGTTCACCGCGGCGGGCTTCGCGCTGGCTCGCGCATTGTGGAGCCGCGACGCCGCGCGCATCCTTGCGCTCGCGGGCGCACTGACCATCGCCGAATGGCTGCGCGGCCATGTGCTCACCGGCTTTCCGTGGAACACTTTCGGCTACGCGCTGACCGAGCCGCTGGCGCTGGCCCAGACCGCATCGTTGATCGGACTGTGGGGCATGACGTTCGTAGCCGTCGCGGTTTTCGCGAGCCCCGCCGTGCTGATCGACAGCAAGCGCACGACACCGCGCCCGTGGACCTTGCCGCTCGCCGCGCTGGCCCTGCTGGCGGTGATGGGCGCCTACGGCGCCGTTCGCCTCGTCAACAATCCGACGCAGCAGCTTGCCGACGTCAAGCTGCGCATCATGCAGCCCAATCTGGCGCAGGACGACCGCTTCAATTATTCCGCCAAGGCTGCGGTGATGCGGAAGTATCTCGCGCTGTCGGATCGCGCCACCAGCCCGCAAACCTCGGGGGTGCGCGATACCAATATTCTGATCTGGCCGGAATCCGCGTTTCCGTTTTTCCTGACGCGCGAAGGCGACGCGATGGCGCAGATCGCCGAACTGCTGCCGCCCGGTACCGTGCTGATCACCGGCGCGGTGCGCGCGCCCGATCTGCCGCCCGGTACGCCGATCCGGCGTGCTTACAATTCGATCTATCTGATCGGCGACGACGGCGGCATCCTGTCGGTTTACGACAAGCTGCATCTGGTGCCGTTCGGCGAGTATCTGCCGTTCCAGACCTTGATGGAGAAGCTCGGCTTCGAGCAACTCACCAAGGTGCGTGGCGGCTTCATTCCCGGCATGCGGCGCAAGCTGATCGATGTTCCGCATGCGCCGCCGGTGCTGCCGCTGATCTGTTACGAGGCGATTTTCCCCTCCGACACTGCGGTCGGCGACGAGCGGCCGGGCTGGATCGTCAACCTCACCAATGACGGCTGGTTCGGTATCTCGACCGGGCCTTACCAGCACCTTCAACAAGCCCGGATGCGTGCCGTCGAACAAGGACTACCTCTTGTGCGCGCGGCCAACACCGGAGTTTCCGCGGTGATCGATCCGCTTGGGCGTATTGTGGCGTCGCTTGGCCTTGGCGAAGAAGGAGTTCTTGACGCCCGCTTGCCGACGGCGATCCCGCAAACCGTCTACGGTCGCGCCGGAGATATTCCCGCCGCCGTTCTGGTGGCTTTCGCCATGATCGTTGCCACGCGACGCCGCAGCCGCAAGCGGAATCCGTGATCACTAGCGGACGACGCAGCGTCTTATGGCCGGAGTGAGACAGAATGACGGGTGATGAGACGACCGTTGGCTTGGCAACTGTTGATCCGTCAACTCTTCCCTATCAACTTTTCGGTTACTTAGATTTCGGTTTTGCGTATAAGGATTAGGCGGCGGGGCATCAGGAGTATATGTATCCGGCCTTCAGAATGCCGAAATTAACCGCAATTGCGATCCAGCATCGCGGCCGGATTTGACGGGATTGCCGCATGCGGCATACTTCGCCACGCAGCCAAGGAGAGTTTGATGTCGACCAAAGCGCCCAATCCTGTTGACAAATATGTCGGCAGTCGTGTGCGCATGCGCCGCATCATGCTGGGCATGAGCCAGGAAAAACTCGGCGAAGCACTCGGGCTGACATTCCAGCAGGTTCAGAAATACGAGAAGGGCACCAACCGCGTCGGGGCCAGCCGGATCCAGCAGATTTCCGAAATCCTTCAGGTGCCGGTGTCGTTCCTGTTCGAGGGCGGTCCGGGAGGCAACGTCAACGCCGAAGGCTTCAGCGAAGCGCCCTCGCCGGCTTACGTTTCCGATTTTCTCGCGACGTCCGAAGGTCTGGCGTTGACCCGCGCCTTCACCCGCATCACCGATGCGAAACTTCGCCGCAGCATCGTCGACATGGTCGAACAGATCGCGGCACGCGAACAACCCGACAATCGCTGATCGCTCCGCCTATCCGCGCGCCGTCCATGACTTGCGGACGATGCACGCGTTCCATTTAGTGGAACGATTGACGCCTCCCCCTGTCAGCCCGTAAGAGCAATCGCGGTTTCCGCCGGCGCGACGAATTCATCGTCGCGCGCGGCGACAGGCGTTCTAGATCCCGCGTTTCGAAATTCTGGTTTGAAGGAAGGCCGCCGCGGATCGCGCATCGCGACACGATATCGGCTCGGATTCGAGGATATGACTGATTCGGCGCGCCCGCACGGCTCGTTCTTCGGACGGCGCAAGGGCCACAAGCTTCGTCTGCATCAGGCCGACCTGATCGCGCAGTTGCTGCCGCAGCTCTCGCTTGACCTGAATCATCCGGCGCCGCCCGACCTCCGCGCGCTGTTCGGTGATCCGATCGATGCGGTGCGGCTGGAGATCGGATTCGGCGGCGGCGAGCATCTCGTAGCCGAGGCGCAGGCCTATCCGCATCTCGGCTTCATCGGCTGCGAACCTTACGTCAACGGCATGGCGAAGATCCTCGCGCAGATCGAGACGCACGAGATTCACAACATACGCCTCGTCGCGGGCGATGCCGCCGAACTCTTGGCGTGGGTACCACCGCATTCTCTGGCGCGGATCGATCTGATCCATCCCGATCCGTGGCCGAAACGCCGCCATTGGAAGCGCCGTTTCGTGCAGGACGCCACCATCGCCGCGATGGCGCGCGCTATTCCATCGGACGGCGAATTCCGCTTTGTCTGCGACATCGACAGTTACGTCGAGTGGACGCTGGCGCACCTTGTGCGCGCGCCGCAGTTCGAATGGCTGGCAGAACGCGCCGACGATTGGCGCCTGCCATGGCCGAACTACACCATGACGCGCTACGGCCGCAAAGCCACGCGCGAGGGCCGGCGCGCGAGTTATTTGCGATTCAGGCGAACTGATACCTCGCAATGACTCTGTCGCGAGTCGTCCCCGCGCAGGCGGGGACCCAGACTCCGCAGCGGCAGTGATGCGAGAAATGTTTGTTGCCCGCACTTGCAGCAGCGATTCAAGTCAGGGGTAATGGGTCCCCGCCTGCGCGGGGACGACAAGAGGAAAAACCCTGCGCGTTAAGACTGCGCCGCAGCGCGCGCCTTCTTCACGTCAGTCGCTTCCCACACCATGCGCTTGCCGCGTTCGCGGCCGAGCAGTTCGATCGGGTCATGATTATCGATGTGGCCGAATTGCCCTTTATAAACGCTGTAACCGCACAACTCCTGCAAGCGGCGCGGAAAGCGCTCAGCGGTGTCGCGCGGAATGCCGAGCTGCAAGTTTTCCTGCTGTCGCATCCAGCCCCAGCAATAGGCGCATGAAAACGCGAAGCGTCGCGCATCGCTCTCATTGGCGCCGCCGCCGTGCCACAGCGCGCTGTCGAACAGCATCACGCTGCCCGCCGGCATCGTCGCCATCACCGTGTCGTAATTTTTACCGTACTCCGGCGCGCGATCGTATTTGTGGCTGCCGGGCACGATCCGTGTCGCGCCGTTGGTCGCGGTGAAATCCGACAATGCCCAGATCGCGTTGATGGTAATCGGAATGTGCGGGCGCGGCAGCGGAATGAGTTGGGTGTCCTCATGGATCGGCTGCGCCTCCTGCCCCGGCCCCAGCACGAGCGAGCAGAACGACGACAGCAGGCACTCCTTGTCGAGCACCGCTTCCACCACCGGCAACACCGCGTCGTGCAGCGGCACTTCCCAGAACACCTCGTCATAGGTCAGCAGATTGTTGACCCGCAGCGTTTTGTAACCTTCGAACGAGGTCTTGGCGGTGGTGAGCGAATGCTCGCGCTCGATGCGCTCCACCGCAACCTTGAGATCATTGACCAGTTGCGGGGCGACCACGCGCTCCAGCACGGTGTAGCCATCCTTGCGGATGCGCTCGGCGTGGGATGTGATTTCGGTTTCGCTCAACATCATGAACCTCCCACGGCAAGCAAGTGTCTGGGTGACTGTTTACGCAGACACATCGCCTGCGGTCATCCCGGTTCGCTGTTGATCCAAAATTTATAATGACACTGACGTCAGTGTCAATGTAAAATCCGGCCGCGATCGGGAAGGCCCATGCCTGCCTCCGGCATCACCGGCAAACCGGGTCGTCGGATTGACACTCTCCCTCGCGAAACGCAGGTTCGCCGCAACCCGAAGGCAACCGAGACGATTGGAAACGGCCAACCAATGGCGACAACACCGCGCAAACAGCCCCGCTCCGACAAGAAGGCGATGGCGGCGGAAACGCGGAGCGCCATCCTGCGCGCCGCGCAAAAGCTGTTTTCCACGAAGGGCTTTTTCGACACAACCATCGCCGACATCGTCGACAAAGCGGGGGTCAGCCGGGGCACGTTCTACCTCTATTTCAAGGACCGCGAGCAGATCTTCGCGGCGCTGCTCTCGCAGGCGGTCGACGAAATGTTCTCGTTGTCGGCGTCACGTCCGACCGGCTCGCGCCAGACCCGGATCGAGAGCGCCAATCGCGCTTATCTCGAGACCTTCCAGCGCCACCGCGCCTTCATGCGCAGCGCCCTGCAAGTTGCGACCTTCGATGCCGGCGTCGCCAAGGTGCTGAGCGAGTTGCGCGGCAAATTCATCGAACGCATCCGGACCCATCTCGAGCGCTCCGTCGCGCGCGGCGAATGTCACGACATCGATCCAGCAATCACTTCGTTTTTGCTGGTCATCATGGTGGAGTTCACCGCCTATTCCTGGCTGTCGTTCGGCTGGCAGCCGGACAAGGAGGGTTTCGATCTCGACAAGGTGGTGAAGGAAGCCAGCGCGTTGTGGTCCCGCGCCGTCTATAAATAAGCGGCCCCGCTCCCGTCGCAGATCGACCGCCTCGCCATCAAATCACCGTGGCCGGCGCCTCGGCCCTTGCCGGATCGCCGCAAAACCGCTATATGGCGGCCAGTTAAAGGTTTCTCATACGATGGCGTATTGAGAGTGGGCCCCTCCGGGACCCGCTCTTTTTTATTACCTGAAGCAGGCCACCGGGACGAACCGGGCCTGACCTCGGGAAACAAGTCCGCCATCGGAACAAACTGGATACGTCCGATCGCCGTGATGACCGAAACCGACCTGACCGCTGACCTTCTGAACGAGCCCCGCCTGGTGACGGAACCCGGCGTCGCCGCGCGGGTGGCGGCTGTGGCGATGCCCGTCCTGCAAGGCATGGGCTACCGGCTGGTCCGCATCAAGGTCTCGGGCGAGGCCGGCTGCACGGTGCAGATCATGGCGGAACGGCCCGACGGAACCATGCTGATCGACGACTGCGAGGCGGTATCCAAGGCGCTGTCGCCGGTGCTGGACGTCAACGATCCGATCGAACGCGCCTACCGGCTGGAGATTTCCTCCCCCGGCATCGACCGGCCGCTGGTTCGCCGCAGCGACTTCGAACGCGCGCAGGGCCATCTGGCGAAGATCGACATGGCGGTGCCGCATCAGGGCCGCAAGCGCTATCGCGGCATTATCGAAAGTCTCGACGGTGAAACCGTGCGGCTTCATCGCGATGACATCCGCGAGGGCGAGGATGCGGTGGTCGCGCTGCCGCTCACCGATATCGGCGACGCGCGGCTGGTTTTGACCGACGAACTGATCGCGGAATCGATGCGCCGGGGCAAGGCCGCCGAGCGCGACCTGAAGGAAGATCTCGGCATCGAGCCGCCGCCGCCCGCGCACGCCAAGAAGGCCCGGGCGAAAGGCGCCAAATCGAAACCCGCAAAGGCGAAGAAGCCTTTGCCACAGAACACCAAGCAACACCGGCTCGCCGCCGAACAGGCACGGCGGGACCGCACCGACCACCCCGAAGGAGACTGAGCCATGGCTGCCGTCAGCGCCAACAAACTCGAGCTGTTGCAGATCGCCGATGCCGTCGCGCGCGAAAAGTCGATCGACCGCAACATCGTCATCGAGGCGATGGAGGACGCGATCGCCAAGGCCGCGCGCGCCCGCTACGGCGCCGAGACCGACGTGCACGCCGAGATCCATCCGAAGACCGGCCAGTTGCAGCTCACCCGCCACATGCTGGTGGTCGAGCAGGTCGAGAACGCCTCGAACCAGATTTCGCTGATCGACGCGCAGCGCGCCAACCCCGGCGCCCAGATCGGCGACACCATCGCCGACACGTTGCCGCCGCTGGAATACGGCCGTATCGCCGCGCAGTCGGCCAAGCAGGTGATCGTGCAGAAGGTGCGCGAGGCCGAGCGCGACCGTCAGTATCAGGAATTCAAGGACCGCATCGGCGACATCGTCAATGGCGTGGTGAAGCGCGTCGAATACGGCAGCGTCATCGTCGATCTCGGCCGCGGCGAAGCCATTATCCGCCGCGACGAGATGCTGCCGCGCGAAGTGTTCCGCAACGGCGACCGCGTCCGCGCCTTCGTGTTCGACGTCCGCCGCGAGACGCGCGGCCCGCAGATTTTCCTCTCGCGCACCCATCCGCAGTTCATGGCAAAACTGTTCGCGCAGGAAGTGCCGGAAATCTACGACGGCATCGTCGAAATCAAAGCCGTTGCCCGCGACCCCGGTTCGCGTGCGAAAATCGGCGTGATCTCGCGTGACTCCTCGGTCGATCCGGTCGGCGCCTGCGTCGGTATGCGCGGCTCGCGCGTGCAGGCGGTGGTGAACGAGTTGCAGGGCGAAAAGATCGACATCATCCCGTGGTCGCCCGATATCGCGACCTTCGTGGTCAACGCGCTGGCCCCGGCGGAAGTCTCGAAGGTCGTGATCGACGAAGATCGCGAGCGCATCGAGGTTGTCGTTCCCGACACCAATAACCAACTATCGCTTGCGATCGGCCGTCGCGGCCAGAACGTGCGTCTCGCCTCGCAACTCACCGGCTGGGACATCGACATCCTCACCGAGAGCGAGGAATCCGAGCGCCGCCAGGCCGACTTCGAAAACTCGACGCGGGTGTTCATGGAAGCCCTCAACGTCGACGAAGTGGTCGGACAGTTGCTGGCGTCGGAAGGCTTCACCTCGGTCGAGGAACTGGCGCTGGTCGACGTTCGCGAACTCGCCGGCATCGAAGGTTTTGACGACGAGACCGCCGAGGAACTGCAGAGCCGCGCCCGCGAATATCTCGAAACGCTGGAGGCGGAACTGGAAGCACGGCGCAAGGAACTCGGCGTCGAGGACGCGTTGAAGGACGTGCCCGGCGTCACCTCGAAGATGCTGGTCAAGCTCGGCGAGAACGACGTCAAGACCGTCGAGGATCTCGCCGGCTGCGCCACCGACGATCTGGTCGGCTGGACCGAGCGCAAGGACGGTGGCGAAGTGACCAAGTACCCTGGTTTCTTCGACGGCATCGAGCTGTCGCGCGAGGACGCCGAGCACCTGATCATGCAGGCGCGCCTTGCCGCCGGCTGGATCACCGAGGCCGACCTCGCCAAGCAAGGCGAGAACGCCGACGCCACCGAAGACCAAGCGGTTTAAGGAGCATGTCACCGGTATGCTTGACCACGTCGACCCGGCCGATCCCGATCACGGCCCCCGGACCGCAAGGCCCGGGACCGCGCGGATGTGCGTGGTCACACGGCAGGTCAAGCCGGTCGATGAGCTGATCCGTTTCGTCATCGCGCCCGATGGCGCAATAGTACCGGACCTGAAACGCAAATTGCCCGGTCGCGGCCTCTGGGTCACGGCCGCGCATCACGCGGTGGCGGAAGCGGCGAAGCGCGGGTTGTTCAGCCGTGGCTTCAAGAAGACCGTCAAGGCCGCCCCTTCACTTGCCGACGACACCGAACGCCTGCTGGCGCGGGGCGTTGTCGAGGCGCTGGCGATGGCCGCCAAGGCGGGACTGGTAATCGCAGGTTTCGGCAAGGTCGAGGACGCGCTGGACCGGCATCAGGCGGTCGCCCTGCTGCACGCCAGCGACGGCGCCGACGACGGTATTCGCAAGCTCGACGCCAAACTCATGGCAGCTAATCGCCAAATACCTGACGACAGGGACGAAATGACCCCAATTTCGGTCATTTCCGCGCTCACCTCGGCAGAATTGGATTTGGCACTTGGCCGCTCAAATGTGATACATGCTGCCGTGCTCGCCGGCCCGGCCGGCAAAACGTTCCTGTCGCGAAGCCAGATCCTGGTCCGATACCGGATGGCGAACGACGGCGGAACCGACGGCAAGACGGCACCGAACAAGACGACAGTGAATTCGCAGACACGACCCGCGCGACACCGCGCACCGCAACACGACTGAGAAGATTGGGACGACTGTATGGTTGATACGAAGAATCCTGGCGACAAGACTTTGAGCGTCAGCCCGAGCAAGACCTTGACGCTGAAGCCGCGCGTCGAGCAGGGCACCGTGCGCCAGAGTTTCAGCCACGGCCGTACCAAGCAGGTGGTGGTCGAGAAACGCGGCAAGCGTCGCATCGGCGGCGATGCGCCGGCCGAGCCCGCTGCCAAGCCCGAACCCACGGTCGCGAAGCCGGCGGCGGCGGCGCCTGCCCGCGCGCCGTCGCGTCCGACACCGCCGGCCCGTGCCGGCTCCGGCGTGGTGTTGCGCACGCTGACCGAGGACGAGCGCAGCGCCCGCGCCAGCGCGCTGGCCGATGCCCGCGTCCGCGAGGAAGAAGAGCGCCGCGCCGCTGAAGCCGAGGCCGAACGCCGCAAGAGCCGCGAATACATCGAACAGCAGGAGCGCGAAGCTGCCGAGGCCCGCCGCAAGGCCGAGGAAGAACGCCACCGGCTGGAAGAAGAAGCCAAGCGCAAGGCTGAAATCCAGGCCAAGAAGAGCGCCGAGGCGGAGGCCAAGCCGGCCGCAACCGCTGCGCCCGCGCGCCCCGCGACGACCACCGCCCGCGCTCCGATCCCGACCGCGCGCCCCGGTGGCGCCGTTGCGGCCGATGGCAGCGACGAGGACGAGGCTCCGCGCCAGGTGCGCCGTGGCCCCGGCGGCGCCGCCCGCCCGGTGATCGCCCCGAAGCCGACGGCGAAGCCCGGCCCGCAGAAGCAGCGCGGCCGTCTCACCGTGGTCACCGCGCTCAATGCCGACGACGTGCGCGAGCGCTCGATCGCCTCATTCCGCCGGCGCACCCAGCGCCTCAAGGGTCACGCCTCCAACGAACCGAAGGAAAAGCTGGTTCGCGAAGTCACGATCCCTGAAGCGATCACCATTCAGGAACTCGCGAACCGCATGTCGGAGCGCGCGGTGGATGTCATCCGCATGCTGATGAAGCAGGGCGCGATGCACAAGATCACCGACGTGATCGATGCCGACACCGCGCAACTGATCGCGGAAGAACTCGGCCACACCGTCAAGCGCGTCGCCGCCGCGGACGTGGAAGAGGGTCTGTTCGATGTCGTCGACGATTCGACCGACACCGAGCCGCGTTCGCCGGTCGTCACCGTGATGGGCCACGTCGACCACGGCAAAACCTCGCTGCTCGACGCGCTGCGCCACGCCAACGTGGTGTCCGGCGAAGCTGGCGGCATCACCCAGCACATCGGCGCCTATCAGGTCGCCGCACCCGGCGGCCAGAAGATCACCTTCATCGACACGCCCGGCCACGCCGCGTTCACCGCGATGCGCGCGCGCGGCGCCAAGGTCACCGACATCGTCATCCTGGTGGTGGCGGCGGACGACGGCGTAATGCCGCAGACCATCGAAGCGATCAACCACGCCAAGGCGGCCAAGGTGCCGATGATCGTGGCGATCAACAAGATCGACAAGCCGGAAGCCAAACCCGAGCGCGTGCGCACCGAACTGCTGCAACACGACGTGCAGGTGGAAACCTTCGGCGGCGACGTGGTCGACGTCGAGGTCTCGGCCAAGAACAAGACCAATCTCGACAAGCTGCTCGAGATGATCTCGTTGCAGGCCGAACTGCTCGACCTCAAGACCAACTCGCAGCGCCCCGCCGAAGGCACGGTGATCGAAGCCAAGCTGGATCGTGGCCGTGGTCCGGTGGCGACGGTGCTGGTGCAGCGTGGCACGCTGCGGGTCGGCGACATCATCGTCGCCGGCGCCGAGATGGGCCGCGTCCGCGCGCTGATTTCCGATCAGGGCGAAACCATCGAGGAAGCCGGTCCGTCGGTGCCGGTGGAAGTGCTCGGCTTCAACGGTCCGCCGGAAGCCGGCGACCGTCTCGCCGTGGTCGAGAACGAAGCACGTGCCCGTCAGGTCACGAGCTATCGCGCGCATCAGAAGCGTGAGAACGCCGCCGCAAGCGCCTCCGGCATGCGCGGCTCGCTCGAGCAGATGATGTCGCAGCTCAAGACCACCGGCCGCAAGGACTTCCCGCTGGTCATCAAGGCCGACGTGCAGGGCTCGCTGGAAGCGATCCTCGGTTCGCTGGAAAAACTCGGCACCGACGAAGTGGCCGCGCGCATTCTTCATGCGGGTGTCGGCGGCATCTCGGAATCCGACGTGACGCTGGCCGAAGGCTTCAACGCCGCGATCATCGGCTTCTCGGTGCGAGCCAACAAGGAAGCCGCCGCGCTTGCCAAGCGCAACGGCATCGAGATCCGCTACTACAATATCATCTACGACCTCGTGGATGACGTGAAGAAGGCGATGAGCGGCCTGCTCGCGCCGACCCTGCGCGAAACCATGCTCGGCAACGCGCAGATCCTCGAGGTGTTCAACATCTCCAAGGTCGGCAAGGTGGCCGGCTGCCGCGTCACCGACGGCACCGTGGAACGCGGCGCCAACGTGCGCCTGATCCGCGACAACGTCGTGGTGCACGAAGGCAAGCTGTCGACCCTGAAGCGGTTCAAGGACGAAGTGAAGGAAGTCCAGTCCGGACAAGAGTGCGGCATGGCCTTCGAAAGCTACCACGACATGCGCGTCGGTGACGTCATCGAGTGCTATCGCGTGGAGACGATCCAGCGTTCGCTGTGAGTCCAAATCTCACAAGAGCGTCGGACGAACTGAAGTGAGACGTCATTGCCCGGCCGAAAGCGCGAAGCGCGTCTTCGCATAACGCGCCGGGCATCCACGTCTTCCAAATTAGAAAACGAGAAGAACGTGGATGGCCGGAACAAGTCCGGCCATGACGAGTATTTTTCCAAGGACCACCATGGCTCGCCATCATCAACCCGCGAAACATCCCGGCGGATCGCAGCGCCAGTTGCGCGTCGGCGAAACCGTGCGTCACGCCATCGCCGCGATTCTCGCGCATGGCGACGTGCACGATCCCGACATCGAGAGTCACATCGTCACCATCCCCGAAGTGCGGATGTCGCCGGACCTCAAGCTCGCGACCGTCTATGTGATGCCGCTCGGCGGCAACGACACCGACGCGGTGATCGCGGCGCTCGACCGCAACAAGAAGTTCCTGCGCGGCGAGGTGGCGCGGCGCGTTAACTTAAAATTTGCGCCTGATCTTCGCTTCCGCGTTGATGATCGATTCGACGAAGCGGAACGGATCGAGAAACTATTGCGAACACCCGCGGTACAGCGCGACCTCAAATCCGATTCGAACGAAAGTGAATGACAGTGACCTCGCCAACCGACGCCGTCGCCGCCAAAAACGTCGATCCTGACCTCGTTGCCGAAAATAATTTCGGTCCCTCGCCGGAGCGGATGCGTGCCACCAACGATCCGCGCGCCGACAAGCCGCAGCGGCAGGGCGGCCAGCAGAAGCGCAACCGCCGTGACGTCCATGGCTGGATCGTGCTCGACAAACCGATCGGCATGACCTCGACGCAGGCGGTCGCGGTGATCAAGCGCCTGTTCAACGCCAAGCGCGCCGGCCACGCCGGCACCCTCGATCCGCTCGCCTCCGGCGGCCTGCCGATCGCACTCGGCGAAGCCACCAAGACGGTTCCGTTCGTGATGGACGGCCGCAAGCGCTATCGCTTCACCGTGGCCTGGGGCGAGGAGCGCGACACCGACGACACCGAGGGCCGCGTGACACAGACCAGCGAGGCCCGCCCCACCCCCGACGCCATCCGGGCGCTGCTGCCGCGCTTCACCGGTGTCATCGAGCAGATCCCGCCGCAATATTCCGCGATCAAGGTCCAGGGCGAGCGCGCCTATGACCTCGCGCGCGACGGCGAGGTGGTGGAACTGAAGCCCCGCCCGGTCGAGATTCACGAATTAGTCCTTGTCGAACAACTGGATAGCACCCATTCGGTGTTCGAGGCCGAGTGCGGCAAGGGCACCTATGTGCGGGCGCTGGCCCGCGACATCGGCCGCCTGCTTGGCTGCTACGGCCATATCAGCGCGCTGCGCCGCACCCTGGTCGGCCCGTTCGACGAGCAGGACATGATTCCGCTGGCGGAATTGGAGGCTTTGTGCGATAGAGCCGCGTCTGGCGAGGGCAGCCTCGCCGACGCGCTACTGCCCGTTGAGACCGCGCTGGACGACATCCCGGCACTGGCCGTCACACGGGCGGATGCGGCAAGGCTCCATCGGGGCCAGGCCGTTTTGTTGCGCGGACGGGATGCGCCCAATTGCAGCGGCACAGTCTATGTCACGGTGGCAGGCCGGCTTTTGGCCCTCGCCGAGCTGGGCAATGGCGAACTCATCCCCAAGCGCGTTTTCAACCTGTCCGGGCTGACTGCCAGCACCGGCCGCAACAACAACGAAAGAGTGTGACGATGTCGATTACCGCCGAACGCAAAGCGGAAGTCATCAAGACCAATGCGAACAAGGCCGGCGATACCGGTTCGCCAGAGGTGCAGGTCGCGATCCTGTCGGAACGCATCAACAACCTCACCGAGCACTTCAAGACCCACGGCAAGGACAATCATTCGCGCCGCGGCCTCCTGAAGCTCGTCTCCACCCGCCGCTCGCTCCTCGACTACGTCAAGAAGAAGGACGAGGCGCGCTACAAGGCGATGCTCGAAAAGCACAACATCCGTCGCTGAGCGGAGATCGCGCGCTTCGCGCGCGGACTTGGCGCGATCCTTCTCCCTCGATTCATTTCGCAATCAGAGATCAGGGTCGCGCACAACTGATGCGGACGCCTTCCGGCGTCTGCATGCCGAAGTCCAGCAGCAATCCGGCGGCTGGGCATCTGACGGGCGAGGCGCCCGTCGCGCGGGCCAATGGCTGCGATCGCAGGACGATCGCTTCGCCCGCACCATCGGAAGGATGGAAGCCATTCAAGACACCAGAGCCATGGCAGGATCGCCGGACGCTGGTTTCGCGGACATGCTGCGCCACGCAGCATCTGCCGCGGACAGCGTCCGGCCGTCTTGCGCATGGCTTTCGTGTTTCGAGGCACCCACGCCGGCCGACGAACCATGAAAGAAAATCACATGTTCAATAAGCATACCGTCGAGATCGATTGGGGTGGACGTCCGCTCAAGCTCGAAACCGGCAAGATCGCGCGCCAGGCCGACGGCGCCGTTGTCGCGAGCTACGGCGAAAGCGTCGTGCTGGCCACCGTGGTCGCCGCCAAGGCGCCGCGCGAGGGCGTCGACTTCCTGCCGCTCACTGTCGACTACCAGGAGAAGACCTACGCGGCCGGCCGCATTCCCGGCGGCTATTTCAAGCGCGAAGGTCGTCCGACCGAAAAGGAAACGCTGGTTTCCCGCCTGATCGACCGTCCGATCCGTCCGCTGTTCGCCGATGGCTGGCGCAACGAAACGCAGGTCATCGTCACCGTGCTCTCCCACGATATGGAGAACGATCCCGACGTGCTGGCGATGGTTGCCGCCTCCGCGGCGCTGACGCTCTCCGGCGCTCCGTTCAAGGGCCCGATCGGCGCGGCGCGCGTCGGCTTCATCAACGACGAATACGTCCTGAACCCGGTGCTCGACGAGATGAGCGAAACCCAGCTCGAGCTGGTGGTCGCCGGCACCAGCGACGCGGTGCTGATGGTTGAATCCGAGGCCAAGGAACTCTCGGAAGAAATCATGCTCGGCGCGGTGATGTTCGGTCATCGCCACTTCCAGCCGGTGATCGACGCGATCATCCAGTTGGCCGAGAAGGCCGCCAAGGAGCCGCGCGAGGTCACCGTTGTCGACGACAGCGCCATCGAAAAGGAAATGCTCGGCCTGGTCGAGCAGGAGCTGCGCGCCGCTTACGCCATCCCGGTGAAGCAGGACCGTTACGCCGCCGTCGGCAAGGTCAAGGAAAAGGCGCTGGCGCACTTCTTCCCCGAAGGCCAGGAGCCGAAGTACGACAAGCTGCGCATCGCCGGCGTGTTCAAACACCTCGAAGCCAAGATCGTGCGCTGGAACATCCTCGACACCGGCCGCCGCATCGATGGCCGCGACGTCAAGACCGTGCGTAACATTCTCGCCGAAGTCGGCGTGCTGCCGCGCGCTCACGGCTCGGCGCTGTTCACCCGCGGTGAAACCCAGGCGATGGTGGTCACCACGCTCGGCACCGGCGAGGACGAGCAGTACATCGACGCGCTGGCGGGCACGTACAAAGAGACGTTCCTGCTGCACTACAACTTCCCGCCCTATTCGGTCGGTGAAACCGGTCGCCTCGGCGGCACCAAGCGCCGCGAGATCGGCCACGGCAAGCTGGCGTGGCGCGCGATCCACCCGGTGCTGCCGCCGCATCACGAGTTCCCCTACACCATCCGCGTCGTCTCCGAGATCACCGAGTCGAACGGCTCGTCCTCGATGGCGTCGGTATGCGGCGCCTCGCTGTCGCTGATGGATGCCGGCGTGCCGCTGAAGCGGCCGACGGCGGGCATCGCGATGGGCCTGATCCTCGAAGGCGAACGCTTCGCCGTGCTCTCCGACATTCTCGGCGACGAGGATCATCTCGGCGACATGGACTTCAAGGTCGCCGGCACCGAAGCGGGCATCACCTCGTTGCAGATGGACATCAAGATCGCCGGCATCACCGAAGAGATCATGAAGGTGGCGCTCGGCCAGGCCAAGGACGGCCGCATCCACATCCTGGGTGAGATGGCCAAGGCACTGACCAACGCCCGCGCCGAGCTCGGCGAATACGCGCCGCGCATCGAGACCTTCAAGATCGCCACCGACAAGATCCGCGAAGTGATCGGCACCGGCGGCAAGGTGATCCGCGAGATCGTCGAGAAGACCGGCGCCAAGGTCAACATCGAGGACGACGGCACCGTCAAGGTCGCGTCCAGCGACGGCGAGGCGATGAAGGCCGCCATCAAGTGGATCAAGTCGATCGCTTCCGATCCGGAAGTCGGCCAGATCTACGAAGGCACCGTCGTCAAGGTGATGGAGTTCGGCGCCTTCGTGAACTTCTTCGGCGCCAAGGATGGTCTCGTGCACATTTCGCAGCTCGCTGCGAACCGCGTGCAGAAGACCTCCGACGTCGTCAAGGAAGGCGACAAGGTCAAGGTCAAGCTGCTCGGCTTCGACGATCGCGGCAAGACCCGGCTGTCGATGAAGGCGGTCGATCAGGAGACCGGCGAGGACCTCGAAGCCAAGCCGAAGTCCGACGCCGCGCCGCGCGAAGCCGCTGGCGAGTAAACGCCAACGGCATATCAATTGACAAAGGGCGGCCGCGAGGCCGCCCTTTTTGTTTCACCCCACCACCTTGATGTAAGTGTCCTTCAAGACAATCTTGCCGTCGCGGAAGGTGTAGAGATCGCAGCCGAGCCATTCCTGTCGCTCGCCGCTGGTCGTTGTCGCGCTGCGATGCCATTCGGTGACGGCACGATTGCCCGAGATATATTCGGCCGTGTGCCGCCACTGAATATTCGGACTGTTGGCGAACAGCGCTTCAAAGAAGGCCCGGATTTCCGCCTTGCCGGTGTAGCTGCGGCCGGACACATCCGGTCCCTTGGCATTGCGGAAAACGCCGTCGTCAGCGAACGAACCGACGATGGCATCGACGTCGTGTCGCGCAAAAGCCTGGCCCACGGCCTTCAATTGTTCCGGCGTAACGTCGGATGACATGACTTCCTCCCGTATCGACCTGCGCGGATCATTCGCCCGCTATGATCTTCATTAAAGCCCGATCTCAATCATGATGTCACTGTCTCGGACCTGCGGCCATCCGGCCCAGCCCGCGCATCGTACCGCCGTTCACAAAGTCTCCATGTTCGGCCATCATCGTAAGCATCCTCCTCGATAGTCCCGCTCACGATGACAGGTCGCACCCATGCTGAAACTCTACTGGTCGCCGCGCTCGCGCTCCTTCACCACGCTGTGGCTGCTGGAGGAAACCGGACAGCCCTATGAGCGCGTGCTGACCGACATTTCCACCGGCGCGCAAAAGAAGCCGGAGTATCTGAAGATCAATCCGATGGGCAAGGTACCGGCGCTGCAAGACGGCGATGTCACGATCGCCGAATCCGCCGCGATCTGCGCCTATGTCGCCGAACGCTATCCCGATGCGAAACTGGCGCCCCCGCTTGGCGACCCGAAGCGCGGCAAGTATCTGCAATGGCTGTTCTTCGCGCCGAGCTGCATCGAGCCGGCCATCCTGCAAGCCTTCACCAAGCTCGAAATTCCCCCGATGAGCGCCGCATGGGGCAGCACCACGCAGGTGTTCGACGTGCTGGAGCAGGCGCTCGACAAGGGACCGTGGCTGCTTGGCGATACGTTCTCCGCCGCCGATGTCGCAATCGGCTCCGGCATGAATTTCGCGATCCGGCTGTTCAAGATGGTGCCGTCGCGCCCGGCCTTCGACCGCTATCTCGATGCCTGCGCGGCACGGCCCGCGTTCCAGCGCGCCGAGAAAATCGCGGCGGGATAGCAAACTGTGGTGTCGTCCCCGCGAAGGCGGGGACGACCACGATGGTTAGTCTACTCGCCCTTCAACTCGTCCGGGTGCGGCATCGAGATGACGTTGTAGCCGGAATCGACGAAGTGCACTTCGCCGGTGACGCCGCCGGAAAGGTCCGAGAGGAAATACAGCGCGGTGCCGCCGAGCTCGTCAAGCGTCACGCCGCGCCCGAGCGGCGAATGCTTCTGCTGGAACGCGAACATCGCGCGCGCGTCACCGATACCCGATCCCGCCAGCGTGCGCACCGGACCGGCCGAGATCGCGTTGACGCGAATACCTTGCCGGCCGAAATCGGCGGCGAGATAGCGCGTCGAGGCTTCCAGCGCCGCTTTCGCCACACCCATCACATTGTAGTTCGGCATCACGCGGGTCGAGCCGCCGAAGGTCAGCGTGATGATCGAGCCGCCATCCGGCATCATCGCCGCCGCGCGCTTGGCGACTTCGGTGAAGGAGAAGCACGAGATCACCATGGTACGCGAGAAGTTCGCGCGCGTGGTGTCGGCGTAACGGCCCTTCAGCTCGTTCTTGTCGGAGAAGCCGATGGCGTGCACGACGAAATCGAGCTTGCCCCACTTTGCCTTCAGCGTGTCGAACACCGCATCGACACTGGCGATGTCTTCCACGTCGCACGGCAGGATGAGATCGGCGTTAACTGATTGCGCCAGCGGCGCCACGCGCTTGCCGAGCGCCTCGCCCTGATAGGTGAAGGCGAGTTCGGCGCCGTGGGCGTGAAGCGTCTTGGCGATACCCCATGCGATCGAGTGATCGTTCGCGACCCCCATGATGAGACCACGCTTGCCTTGCATCAGTTGTGTCATGGAGTGCTCCATAGATCGGTGGGTGGTCATCACCCGCGCAGGCGGGTGATCCAGTAGCCACTACGGTCGCGATAAGGGACGATGCGGAATACTGGATGCCCCGCCTTCGCGGGGCATGACGGCAGAATTATTCGGATCGGAAACCTCACGCATCCAACCGCTTGAACACCAGCGTTGCATTGGTGCCGCCGAAACCGAACGAATTGGAGAGCACGGTGCCGACCTTGGCATTGTCGATGCGCTTGCGCACGATCGGCATGTCGGCGAACACCGGATCGAGTTCCTGAATGTTGGCGCTTTCGCAGATGAAACCGTTGTTCATCATCAGCAGCGAATAGATTGCTTCCTGCACGCCGGTGGCGCCGAGCGAATGGCCGGTCAGTGACTTGGTGGCGGAGATCGGCGGACACTTGCCCTCGTTGCCGAACACCTTGCGGATCGCTTCGATTTCCGGCGGATCGCCGGCCGGCGTCGAGGTGGCGTGCGGATTGATGTAATCCACCGGCCCCTTCACCGTCGACATCGCCATCCTCATGCAGCGCTCGGCACCCTCGCCCGACGGCGCCACCATGTCGTAACCGTCCGATGTCGCGCCGTAACCGACGATCTCGCCGTAGATGCGCGCGCCGCGCGCCTTGGCATGTTCGAGTTCTTCAAGCACCAGCACGCCGGCGCCGCCGGCGATGACGAAGCCGTCGCGGTTGACGTCATAAGCGCGCGAGGCAACCGACGGCGTGTCATTGTATTTCGAGGACATCGCGCCCATGGCGTCGAAGAACACCGACAGCGTCCAGTCCAATTCCTCGGAGCCGCCGGCGAAGACGACGTCCTGCTTGCCCCACTGAATGGTCTCGTAGGCGTTGCCGATGCAGTGATTGGACGTCGCACAGGCCGACGAGATCGAATAGTTGACGCCCTTGATCTTGAACCAGGTGGCGAGGGTCGCCGACGCCGTGGACGACATCGCCTTCGGCACCGCGAACGGGCCGACGCGTTTCGGGCCTTTGGTGCGGGCGATATCCGCACCCTCGACGATAGTGCGTGTCGAAGGACCGCCGGAGCCCATGATGATGCCGGTGCGCTCGTTGGAAACGTCGGACGGCTCAAGCCCGGAATCGCGGATCGCCTGTTCCATTGCGATGTGATTCCAGACGCCGCCTTGCGCGAGGAACCGCATCGCGCGGCGATCGATCATGCCTTCGGGATCGAGCGTCGGCGCGCCCTGCACCTGCGAGCGGAAACCAAGCTCGGCATATTTCTCGGCCCGTGTAATGCCGGGCTTGGCCTCATAGAGACTCGCCAGCACTTCCTGAGTGTTGTTTCCGATCGATGAGACAATCCCCATCCCGGTGACGACAACTCGTCTCATATTTGCCTCGCCTGTCCCTGCGTTGATCCCCGAAGTCCGCCAGCGCAACATAACGTCGCGATGACAGCCTGAAAATTGTGATTTACGTCACGCCACCGTTTCTGATGATTGCACGCGGCTGACGCACAATTGCATCCGCGAACGAACGCATGACAACCGTTTGACGCCGATCCGGCTCAGGCCGCCGCCTGCTTGAACAGCCCGACCCGCAAATCCTTGGCGCGATAGATAATCTCGCCATCGGCGGAAAGCGAGCCGTCGGCAATTCCGAGCCACAATTTCGAACGCATCACCCGCTTGATGTCGACGGTGTAAACGACCTTGCTGATGTTCGGCAGCACTTGGCCGGAGAATTTCAGCTCGCCGAGGCCGAGCGCGCGGCCGGGACCGGGACCACCGGACCAGCCGAGGAAGAAACCGACCATCTGCCACATCGCGTCGAGACCGAGGCATCCCGGCATCACCGGATCGCCCTTGAAATGGCAACCGAAGAACCAGAGATCGGATTTGACGTCGAGTTCCGCGCGGACCACGCCCTTGCCGTATTCGCCGCCGGTCTCGGAGATTTCGGTGATGCGGTCGAACATCAGCATCGGCGGCAGTGGCAGTTGGGCGTTCCCCGGCCCGAACAGTTCCCCGCGGCCGCAGGCCAGCAGGTCCTCGTATTCATAACTGCCACGCTTGTCCTGCATGTCGCTTAGCCTTTCGCCTTCCGATCGATAGCCTTGATAATTGATAGTCTTGGCACCAACCCCGATTGGCAGGCCGATTCGCTCTCTAACACGCGCTTTGAGGCTGGCAAAGCGATTGCGGGGGGCTGCCCTGCAACGATTTGCCGCCTGCCCAGACACTTAGCGGCTCCGGGCCGCCACGGGCAGGGCTAGTTGCGAAAAACTTGCATCTAATCCCGGCATCCCTATAATAAAGACCTAGTGTTCTCGCGTTGAAGGGCTGATCGGGTGCCTGAAGTGAAGATGGACGACAAATCCGTGGTCGTGGCTGACGTCGCCGAGGCGACGATGCCGGTTCCGGGCCGCCATCCGGCGCTGACCGGCTGTCCGTGGCACGACGTCAACGAGATGCTGCAATCGGTGGGCCTGCGCCCGACCCGGCAGCGCATGGCGCTCGGCTGGCTGCTGTTCGGCAAGGGCGACCGCCACCTCACCGCGGAAATGCTCTACGAGGAAGCCACCCACGCCAAGGTGCCGGTGTCGCTGGCGACCGTCTACAACACTCTCAATCAATTGACCGATGCCGGCCTGCTGCGCCAGGTCAGCGTCGACGGCACCAAGACCTATTTCGACACCAACGTGTCGACGCATCACCACTTCTACCTCGAGAACAGCCACGAACTGGTGGACATTCACGAGCCGAACCTGATGCTGCAAAAGATGCCCGAGGTGCCGGAAGGCTACGAGATCAGCCGCGTCGACATGGTCGTTCGCCTGCGCAAGAAGCGCTGAACGTCACAGTCCGCGACTTCGAAATGAAAAAGCCCTCGAACGATGTTCGGGGGCTTTGCTTTTGCCAGCGCTGCGCAGGGCGGCGAGAGCGAATTGCGTTTTGACGAAAACACCCAATCCGTCATGCCCGGTCGTAGCCGTTCGAAGAACGGCGTCGCTTCCGCTAGCCCATACTGGGGATCCAGTTCTTGAAGTCTTCGCAAGATCAAGAACGTAAATGGCCGGGACGAGCCCGGCCATGACGAGTTGTTAATTCCTACTGAGTAAAACCTGCGCGAGCCTGCTCAGTTCACTTTCTCGTCGGCGTAAACGCCCCACAGGCGCGGCTGCTCGATCCAGCCGTCGAAACCCTCGCCGCTGATGTGACACCAGCCGCTGCTGCAACGTTTGACCTGCGCTACCACGCCGGCCTGCAACCGCGCCGCCACCGCGCTCTTGGCGTCGGGGCGATCGTACAGCGAAGCCAACTCGTCCTTGGACTTCATGGTCACCACCGCGGTACGGCGACCCGACAATAGCGAGTGATAGACCCAGCCCTCGGCGCCTTCGGAATCGCGCACCCGCCGCCAGTTCTCAAACTCGGCGGTGACCTCCACCGGCAGGCCGGACTTGGTATAGATCCAGCTCACCTCATTGTCCTTGGTGGGACCGAGCCGAACGTTGACGTGATCGGACTTGAGGCTGACATAACGCGGGATCGGCAAGCCGCTGGCCGACCCGACCGCCGCCGCAGCCAGCGCCGCGCCTCCCGTCAGCAGCAACGCGCCACCCGCCACGAACGCCAGAACTCCCTTCAACGCCATCAACCTGCCCCTTGAATCAGCAACGTCACTCGTCCGATCGCGCATCCCCATGCGCGACCGTGTTCCCGCGACCTGATCCGGGCATCGGCGGGGTTCTTGTCTTGGCCCGGCCTTCTGCTAGAGAGGGTTCAACGTCAACCCTCCGGCGCACGCCTTGGCGCGCCCGACAGGCTGTCGTGGATACCGTGGATATCCGAAATCAGTGCGGCAGCCGCAGTTTCGAACACCCCGGTTAATGAGGACTGAACAGGCGTGGCCCAAGCCCGAAGTTCGCACGAGATAACATCGACTTCGCAGCGGCCATCGACGGCCGGACGACGCGGCGGGAGGACACATCATGGCGGCTAAGAAAAAACCACTCGTGGTGGTCACGCGCACGCTGCCCGACTCGATCGAGACGCGGATGCGCGAACTGTTCGACGCCCGCCTCAATCTCGACGATCACGCCATGAGCCAGGACGAACTGGCGGAGGCGATGCGCACCGCCGACGTGCTGGTGCCGACCGTGACCGACGAGATCAACGAGGACCTGATCAAGCAGGCCGGGCCGCAACTCAAGCTGATCGCGCAGTTCGGCAACGGTGTCGACAATATCGACGTCGCCGCCGCCCATGCGCGCGGCATCACCATCACCAATACGCCGCGCGTGCTCACGGAAGATACCGCCGACATGACCATGGCGCTGATCCTCGCGGTGCCGCGCCGCATGATCGAAGGCGCCAACATCCTGCCCGAGGGCAAGGACTGGCCGGGCTGGTCGCCGACCTGGATGCTGGGCAAGCGGCTCGGCGGCAAGCGGCTCGGCATCATCGGCATGGGCCGTATCGGCCAGGCGGTGGCGCGTCGCGCGCGCGCCTTCGGCTTGCAGATCCACTATCACAACCGCAAGCCGGTGGCGCCGAAGATCGCCGACGAACTTGGCGCGACCTATTGGGATTCGCTTGACCAGATGCTGGCGCGGATGGACATCATCTCCATCAACTGCCCGCACACGCCGGCGACCTTCCATCTGCTGTCGGCGCGACGGCTGAAGCTGATCCGCAAGGACGCCTACATCGTCAACACCGCGCGCGGCACGGTGATCGACGAGGACACCATGACCCGGCTGATCGAGAGCGGCGAGATCGCCGGCGCGGGACTCGACGTCTACGAGCACGAGCCCGCCGTCAATCCGAAGCTGGTCCGCCTCGCCAGGGCCGGCCGCGTGGTGCTGCTGCCGCATATGGGCTCGGCCACCATCGAGGGCCGCGTCGAGATGGGCGAGAAGGTCATCATCAATATCCGCACCTTCCTCGACGCTCACAAACCGCCGGACCGCATCCTGCCCAGCATGGTCTGAGGTATCGGGTTCCTCGCTGCCTTCTCGCCTGCCTCCGGTGTCCGACCGAAGCGCCGTTGATGCCGCGTTTCCGCAAAACCGTTGCGGGACCGCGCGGAATTGCGGGCGTGGAGTGCGCTTGTTACGGTTCGGAAAATGCGAGGGACTGGAGACGCCATGACCGACGATCTTGCCACCACCATTCAGCACGCGCGCAGCCAGAACATCGGAGACGTCCTGCGCCGTTCGGCGAAGCGACTGGGTCACAAGACCGCCGTCAAGTGCGGCGCGACGACATGGACTTATGCGGAGTTCAACACGCTCTGCGACCGCCTCGGTCGCGGGCTTGGCAAATACGGCGTTGCCAAGGGTGATCGCGTCGCGGTGCTATCACGCAATTCGCATGCCTTCGCCGCGCTGCGCTTCGCGTTGGCGCGGATCGGCGCGGTGATCGTGCCGATCAACTTCATGCTCAATCCGGACGAAATCCGCTTCATCCTCGCAAGCTCCGGCGCGACGGTGCTCGCGGTCGGCCCGGACTTCATCGACACCGCGCGCACGGCATCCGCCAAGGATTGCGCGGTGAAATCGATGGTGTGGCTGCCCGGCGAGCAGCCGTCGGCACCGCCGGCCGGCATGACCACCTTCGACGATCTGCTCGATGCCGACGCCTCGCCGGTGAACACCTATGTCGACAGCCGCGACCTCGCCCAGATCATCTACACCAGCGGCACGGAATCGCTACCCAAGGGCGCGATGCTGAGCCACGACGCGGTGATGTGGCAATACACGAGCTGCATTATCGACGGCGACATGTCGGAAGATGATGTCATGCTGCACGCGCTGCCGCTCTATCACTGCGCGCAGCTCGACGTGTTCCTCGGGCCGGCGACATATCTCGGTGGCACCAGCGTCATCATCGGCCAGCCCGCGCCGGACCTGATCCTGTCGCTGATCGCGCAGCACGGCGTTACCTCGTTCTTCGCGCCGCCGACGGTGTGGATCGGCATGCTGCGCTCGGCCCATTTCGACACCACCGATCTGAGCAGCCTGCAAAAGGGCTACTACGGCGCATCGATCATGCCGGTGGAAGTGCTGCTCGAATTGCAACGCCGCCTGCCCGACGTGCGGTTCTGGAATTTCTACGGCCAAACCGAGATCGCGCCGGTCGCCACCGTGCTGAAGCCGGAGGACCAGTTGCGCAAGGCGGGCTCCGCCGGCAAGCCCGCGATCAACGTCGAAACCCGCGTCGTCAACGATGCGATGGAGGACGTCGCGGTCGGCGAAGTCGGCGAAATCGTGCATCGCTCGCCGCATCTGTTGTCGGGCTACTACAACAATCCGGAGAAGACGGCGGAAGCCTTCTTCGGCGGCTGGTTTCACTCCGGCGACCTCGCCACCGTGGATGAAGACGGCTACATCACCGTGGTCGATCGCCGCAAGGACATGATCAAGACCGGCGGCGAGAACGTCGCCAGCCGCGAGGTCGAGGAGATGATCTACCGGCTGCCGGAAGTCTCCGAAGTCGCCGTGGTCGGCCTGCCCGATCCGCGCTGGATCGAAGCGGTGACCGCGATCATCGTGATAAAGGCCGGGCAGTCGCTCACCGAGGGCGCGGTGATCGATCACTGCGCGAAAGCGATGGCGCACTTCAAGACGCCGAAGCGCGTCATCTTCGTCGACAGCCTGCCGAAAAATCCCAGCGGCAAACTGCTCAAGCGCGAATTGCGCCAGCGCTACCTCGCCGCGGCCGCCGAGTAGCGGCCGAAGGCTTCGTCATCCCGAGGTGCGAGCGGCGAATGCCGCCGCTTCATGAGACCACCGCGCGGTTGGTCATCGTCTGCGCGACGGCGATCACGATCGGCAGCAGCAATTCGGGCACGAGGTAACCGAGCCAGAGCGCGGGCGGCTCCGGAACGCCGACCTTGCTGATAGACAGCAAGCGGCCGCAGCCGGCGATGAACACACTCACGGCGATCAGAAAAACCAGCGTATCCTGCTGCCGGATCGTGAGCGCCGCCCAGAAGCAGATCAACCCGCAGCCGAAATAGATGCCGGCCATGAAGCGGTGGACGTTGTCGAGTCGGGGCGCGGTATCGGGCTGGCCCAGCACCATCTGCAAGGTGCCGCCCATCACCGCGATCGCCGAGAGCAGGAACAGGCAAACCTGCACAACACGCTGGCTCGGCAGCATGGGAGCAACGGCATCCATCGCAGCACCTTTCTGGCATGGCGCCCATGCGCCGTATATTCCAGCGTGATCTGCCTCGACGGACTTCGCAATGAAAATCGGTTCGGCCACGCAAAATGATGGTCGCTGCGTTCGCGTTGTGAATGACCAATGGACAAATGCCGCCCGCTGGAGACGCTCTTCGGCTAGCGATGTGCGCTCAAGTCCCTGATCGTCGGGTTGTCGCCGTTGAGCGGATTGGCCGGAGCACGGGCGCAGCGTTTCGAAGCGCATCGCGCGGGCATCGATCATCAGGCATCAGGGTACGACCGATGCTTCGTTACCGATCGTGGTAACCAGTCGGACGTCGTCGCCGCGTTTCGAACACGCCACATTGACGGTGCGTGTCGCGGCCCAGTTCGGATGCTCCGGTATCAGGCTGATCGATGAACCATCGGCATCGCTCGTCAGCTCGACACGGCCGGTGACGAGCGCCTGCGCTTTGTCGATCGAAAGAGCAAAACGCCCTGCGTTGAAGATCAAACCGAAACCACCCTCAGTCTCTCCCCCGGTTCGAAGGATCTGAGAGACCTGAAGCCCCGCAGCCGTCGCAAGAGCCGTAATCACTTCGGCGCCGTCGCCCGATCTGACGATCCGGATATGTCCTGCGGCGTCGCACTCCACGATACGATAGATCACTTTATCCGGGCCGCTCTCGAAGACCCATCCGGCTCCCACGCGAATGCGATCCGGCCTGCTATGCAACCGCATGTCGATCGTGCCCGCACGAATGACGCCCATGGCATGGAGCGCGCTATAATATCCTTCGTGGGCGACAAACGCGCCCGCACGAATTTTCACTGGCGTTTCGTAGTCGCGGCCGTCGATCGTCACGCGGGTTTCGGGTCCCGCCAGCGTGCTGGCGCCTCGCCACATCAACGGCAGGCTGCTGTCGGGAGAATGCCGTCCGGGATCGGAGAGACCTCCCCGCTCGGCGCTGGGCTGAGCTAGCGTCACGAGATCGAGCACGATGGATTCCCCCGCATGCGAGACGAACGCGAGCCGCGCATGCTGTTTACCGCCTTCCGTCTTGTTTCGAAAAGCGATGGCGCGGAAGCAGGTCTGACGATGCACCCCGTGCGCTTCGGCCAGAAGCGCGTCATCGTTCACATGATCGATCTGGGTCTGATCGTGACGCGTCAGGATCGCACGAATGGAAAAGTCATCGCCGCGCTTCCGGATCATGGCCTCCACCGCCTCATAGTCCGGATGTCCTTCGAAAAAAGCCATCACATGGAAATCGTCGCGACGAAACCGCAGGATGAATGGCTGCACGATATCCGGCGGCAAACAGAGGCCGGTGGGACTGTGATGTCGTTCAAGTGACATGGAAACCGCGTCCTCTCCGCTTTGAGTACCCATCGGTACTCGCTATAGAGTACCGATGGGTACCAAGTCAACAATGAAGCCGCCTGCCAAACCGGCCCGCGACAAGCCGGCTTCGGAATTCGCTCCGGCACGGCCCGACGTCAGGGACGAAGAAATCCTTCGGGCCGCGCTCGAGGTCTTTTCCGAAAAGGGATTCCATGGCGCGACCATGCTTGAGGTCGCGAATCGCGCGCGCGCGTCGAAGTCCACGCTGTATATGCGCTTCGAGAACAAGGAGGTCCTGTTCACGGCGCTGATCGCCTGGGGAACGCGGCAGGGAACGGAGGCGCTGGAGGCGATCGTTCGCGACGATACCCTCGATCCGTTGACGGCATTGCACCGTTACGCGGCTTGCCTGCTGCGGCTGATGATGCAGCCGGACAAGCTCGCGCTATTCCGGATCGCCCTCGGCGAAGGCGACCGCCTGCCGGAACTCGGAAAGATTTTCAGCCGCTTCACGCGCGATCACGGCGTCAAGCTGGGCCATGTGCTCGCCACGCGTCTCGTGCGGGAAGGTCTCATCGAGATCGATAATCCCGACGATTACGGACACAGTTTCATGGGGCTTCTGCAGGGCGAACTTTACCTGGCGACCCTGCTCGGCACTATCCCCCGGCCGAGCGATAAGGCCATCGAACACCACGCCCGCCGCGCCATGGCGCGCCTCATCCGTGCATTCGCTCCCATCCGAAAATCGTCAAGAGCCCGTCAAAGCTGACCGGGGTGCCCGCTTAAATCGCGGATCGTCGGATTGTCGCCATTGAGCGGATTGGCCGGATCGCGCGCGTAGCGCAGCGTCTCGAAGCGCATCGCGCGGGCGTCGATCATCAACAGGCGGCCGACCAGCCCCTCACCGAAGCCGACGATCTCGCGGATCACTTCCAGCGCCATCAGCGAGCCGAGCGTCCCCGCCAGCGCGCCCATCACGCCGGCCTCGGCGCAGGCCGGTACCGTGCCGGGCGGCGGCGGTTCGGGAAACAGGCAGCGATAGGTCGGATTGAGCTTGCCGTCGGCATTGGTTTCGTGCGCGCGGATCGTGGTCAGCGACGCATCGAACACGCCGAGCGCGCCGGTGATGAGCGGCTTCTTGGCGAGGTGACACGCATCGGCCACCAGATAGCGCGTGGCGAAATTGTCCGAGCCGTCGGCGACGATGTCGTAGTCCGCGAGCAAATCCATCGCGTTCGACGCATCGAGCCGCATGGGATGCGCGCGAAACGCCACATGCGGATTAAGCGCGGCGATGCTGGACGCCGCACTGTCGACCTTGCGGTGGCCTACATCCGGCGTGGTGTGGATGATCTGGCGTTGCAGGTTGGACAGCGTCACCACGTCGTCATCGACGACGCCCAGGGTGCCGACGCCGGCGGCGGCGAGATACATCAGCACCGGCGCGCCGAGCCCGCCGGCGCCGATCGACAGCACCCGCGCCGCCTTGAGTTTCGTCTGGCCGGGGCCGCCGACCTCGCGCATCACAATGTGACGGGCATAGCGTTCGAGTTCTTCGGGGGAGAGCATGGTGAAGCGACATCCTGAATCTGGCGCCCGCGTTGTAGCACGGCGACGCGCGCCCGAGGGACCATACGTTTGGGCATCGGACCTTACGGCATCGAACCTCGCGGCCGCTTTTGCCGACTTATGATCTATGCTTCATTGGCAATCTGACGAGGCCATGCAACCGGCGAACTCACCGCACATGAAATTGCTGATCCCCGCAACGCTGATTCTTGCCGCGACCGCGCTGCCTGTCGCGGCCCAACCCGCCGGCGTCAAGCCGAAGCCGGTCGCGACCGTGGCCGTGCCGCCGGCAACGCAAACCCCGCTCGACACCATCAAGGCGCTGTCGCAAGGCGAGCGGCAGGCGATCCAGTCGGATCTGGCGTGGATCGGCAAATACAACGGCCTGATCAACGGCGAGGCCAGCGACCGGCTGGTGACCGCGATCAAGGCGTTCCAGACCGGCCGCAAGAGCCAGCCGACCGGCGTGCTCAACCCGCAGGAGCGCGAGCAGCTCGCCGCGATCGCGAAGAAGTTGCAGGCCAATGTCGGCTGGAAACTGATCGGCGATCCCGGCACCGGGATGCGCACCGGCCTGCCGTCGAAACTCGCGCCGCAGCAGACCACCGACGCCAACGGCACACATTGGCGCTCGGCATCGGGCGCGGTCGAAATCTCGCTGACGCGGCGCAAGCAGGCCGACATCACCACCGCCAAGCTCGCGGCCGAGGCGCGCGCCGCAGCCGAGCGCAAGGTGACCTATTCCACCGTGAAGCCTGACTTTTTCGTGCTGTCGGGCACCCAAGAAACCGGTCAAGGCGCGAAGAATTTCTACATGCGCGGCCAGTTGCGCGGCGACGAAGTGCGCCTGCTCACCATCCATTACGACGACGCCAGCAAGGCCGCGATGGAGCCGGTGGTGATCGCGATGTCGAGCGCGTTCAATCCGTTCCCGACCGGCGCACAGGCGGTCGGCCCACCGCCACGCAAGAGCGTCGAATATGCCAGCGGCCTCATCGTCAGCGGCAAAGGCTTCATCGTCACCGATCGCCAGCCGATCGAAGGCTGCCAGTCCATCGTCATCCCGGGCCACGGCAACGCCGACAAGGTCGCGGAGGACAAGTCCCACGACCTCGCACTGCTGCGCATCTACGGCACGCGCGATCTCGCGGCACTGGCGCTCGGCAACGGCGCGGCGAAATCCGACGTGACGCTGACCGGCATCGCCGATCCGCGCAGCCAAGGCGGGAACGCGGCCGTGAGCGGCATACGCGCGAGCGTGACGCCGACCGGCACCAACGGCGAATTGTCGCTGACGCCGGTACCCGGCCTCGGCTTCTCCGGTGCTGCGGCGCTCGATGCCGGCGGTCAATTCGCCGGAATCGCGCAGTTGCGGCCGATCCAGCTCGCGGGACCGGTGGCAGGCACCGCCGCGCCGCAAGCCATGCTGGTGCCGGCGGATATCGTGCGCGGTTTCCTCAAGAGCAACGATGTTGCCGCTGATGGTGCGGCGAAGGATGCGAAAGCGGCCATGGTCCGCGTGATCTGCGTGCGGAAGTAGACGTCCCGGATCGCACGCCCAGCTCGATCGTCATTGTGAGCAAAGCGACGGATTTTGAGTACAGCGTCATGGCCGGGCTTGTCCCGGCCATCCACGTCTTATTTCATGGAAATATCGTCAAGAACGTGGATGCCCGGGACAAGCCCGGGCATGACGAAGAACTGAAGTTCTCTGGAAACAGCGACTACATCGCGCAGGGCATAAGGCCCCTACAACGCCTCGCCCTTCAACAGGCGCGGCACCTCACCCGACAATCCCGCCGCCTGCTTGATGAACATGTTTTTCAGCGGCGGCAGGCGATCGACGATGCCGAGGCCGATGTCGCGGACGCCGCGCAGCAGGGTCGAATCGTTGGAGAACAGCACGTTGAGCGCGTTGGTGGCGGCGCCCATCGCCATGGTGTCGAAGCGCCGCCAGCGCTGGTAGCGCTCCAGCACGTTTGCCGATCCCGGATCGATGCCGAGCCGCGCCGCGTCGACGATCACTTCCGCCAGCGCCGCGATGTCCTTCAGTCCCATGTTGAGGCCCTGCCCCGCGATCGGATGGATCACATGCGCGGCGTCACCGACCAGCGCCATGCGATCGGCGATGAAGGAGCGCGCCACGAAATATTGCAGCGGAAACGCACGCGGCTTGTCGAGCGCCTTGATCTCGCCGAGGTGCAGGCCGAAGCGCCGTTCCAGTTCGGCGTGGAATTCCTCATCCGGCAACGCGGTGATGCGCGCGGCGTTCGTGCGCGTTTCGGTCCACACCAGCGACGAGCGCTTGCCCTTCAGCGGCAGGATCGCAAACGGCCCGGCGGGCAAAAAATGCTCCTCGGCGCGGCCCTCGTGGTCGCGCTCGTGGCCGACGGTGACGACGATGCCGGACTGGTCGTATTCCCAGCCATGGGTGGCGATGCCGGCGCGCTCGCGCAGCTTCGAACGCGCGCCGTCGGCGGCGACCAGCACGCTGGCATGGACGGTTTCGCCATCGGCCAATGTCACGTCGATGCCGCCGTCATGGGCCTGATAAGTCGTGACGGCGGTTGCGCGCAGCGTCACGCCGTCCGCCTCGGCGCGCTTCACCAGCGCGTCGATCAGGAGGCGGTTCTCCACCATGTGGGCGAACGGCTCGCCGGGCTCGACCTCGCCGGCGAAGGTGAGGAAGGTCGGGCGCGTCGCGTCCGCCAGTTTCGAATCCGTCACCACCATGTCGAGAATCGGCTGCGACTGCGGCCCGACCTCATCCCAGACACCGATGCCCTCGAACAGGCGGCGGCAGGCGGCGACGATGGCGGTGGCACGCGGATCGCGGCTCGGACGGCTCGCCAGCGCCGGATCGGCGACGATCACCGGTACCGCGTCGCCCAGCCCCTGCCGCAGCGCCAGCGCCAGCGCCAACCCGGCGAAGGCACCGCCCGCGATCACAATGCTTGGCTGAGCCGACATCATCGCACCTTTCTCGAAACCAGACTTGTCAGCGGGTTATAGCTGAGCGAAACAGGTTTCCCAAACAGCAGCGGTCGTGGAACCAAGGCCGCTTGCTGGCAAGATTTTATCGGTCCTCGTCATTCCGGGATGCGCCTTTTCAGGTGCAGGCCCGGAATCCATATGCCCGGCAGGGGTGATGGGTTCCGGACTCGCTCGCGATCCGAAGCGACGGTGCATTTTTGGCCGATGTTTCGGCTCGAACTGAAAGTCTTTCCATGTCCAAAAGCCTGATCGACCTGATTTCCATCCTCGATCTCGAACCGCTTGAAGAGAATCTGTTCCGCGGCGTCAGCCCGAAAACAAGCTGGCAGCGGGTGTTCGGCGGTCAGGTGATCGGCCAGGCGCTGGTCGCGGCCTGCCGTACCGTCGAGAACGTCGAAAAGCGGCTGCCGCACTCGCTGCATTGCTACTTCATCCTGCCCGGCGATCCGCAAATCCCGATTATCTACGAGGTCGAGCGGCTGCGCGACGGCAAGAGCTATGTCACCCGGCGTGTCACCGCGATCCAGCACGGTCAGGCGATCTTTTCGCTCATGGTCTCGTTCCACGCCGAGGAGGAAAGCGCGTTCGACCATCAGGAGCCGATGCCGCTGGTGCCGACGCCGGACAAGCTGACGGCGGAAGAAGTCGCCAAGCAGCCGATGTTCAAGGAAATGCCGGAGTTTATCCGGCGCTACTACGAATCCGACCGCCCGATCGAGCTGCGCCCGGTGGAACTCGGCCGTTATTTCGGCGAAAAGGTCGACGACGGCCGTATCCACATCTGGATTCGCACCGCCGCGAAACTCCCCGACGACCCGGCGCTGCATATGTGCGCGCTGGCCTATGCCTCGGATTTCTCGCTGCTCGACGCCGCGATGGCGCGCTATGGCCGCACCCTGTTCGACAACCGGATGATGCCGGCGAGCCTCGACCACGCGATGTGGTTCCACCGACCGTTCCGCGCCGACGAATGGCTGCTCTACGCGCAGGATTCCCCGAGCGCCCAGGGCGGCCGCGGCCTGACGCGGGGCCAGATCTTCCGGCAGGACGGCACGCTGGTGGCATCGGTGGCGCAGGAAGGCTCGCTGCGCCAGCGACGAGCAAAGCCGGCCGGCTAACCTATTCCGGTACCGGGCCGGAATAGTCCGAGCGTTCGAACTGTCTCATTGAGTGCGTTTCGATGTCCAGCGGCGCAAAAAACGCGGCCGGGCCGATAATCTGTGCGTGACAAATCACCGCAGACACAGCAGGGTCCCGGCCATGAAGCTGATCGTCGCCATTATCAAACCGTTCAAGCTGGACGAGGTGCGTCAGGCGCTGACCGACATCGGCGTTCACGGCATGACCGTGACCGAGGTGAAGGGCTACGGACGCCAGAAAGGCCACACCGAGGTTTATCGCGGCGCCGAGTACCTGGTGAACTTCCTGCCCAAGCTGCGCATCGAGATCGTGGTCGCCGCCGACCTCGCCGGCAAGACGGTGGACGCCGTCAGCGTCGCCGCGCGTACCGGGCAGATCGGCGACGGCAAGATTTTCGTCACTCCGGTCGAGCACGCGCTGCGTATCCGCACCGGCGAGACCGATGGCGATGCATTGTGAAATGGGTATCGCGGTAACAACAACTTTCCGTCATTGCGGGCGAAGCGACGCGATCCGGTGATCGTCTGATTGATTTCAGGCGTCGCTCCGCTCCCGGCAATGACGACTCTATGAGATCGAGGAATGACAATGGGGGCAGTTCGGCGTTTTGCGGCTTGCGCTGCGGCGGTGGCCGCGACATCGACCACTCCCGCGCTGGCGCAATCGGCCGCGCCCGCGAGCACCATCAGCGCCGCCGATACCGCATGGATGATCGTCGCCACCGCCTTCGTGCTGATGATGACGATCCCCGGCCTCGCCCTGTTCTACTCCGGCATGGTGCGCAAGAAGAACGTGCTGGCGACGATGGCGCAAAGCCTCGCCGCGGTGGCGCTGATCTCGGTGCTGTGGGTGGCGTTCGGCTACACGCTGACCTTCGGCGGCAGCGGCAAGTTTCTCGGCACGCTCGATCGCGTCTTCCTGATGGGCATGACGCTCGACAGCGTCAACCCGGCGGCGAAGAACATCCCCGAAGCGCTGTTCATGCTCTACCAGATGACCTTCGCCGTCATCACCGTGGCGCTGGTGGCGGGCGCGGTCGCCGACCGCATGAAGTTCTCCGCCTATCTGCTGTTCTCGATCGGCTGGTTCATGTTCGTCTACATCCCCTTGGCGCATTGGGTGTGGGGCGGCGGATTCCTCGGCAATGCCGGCGTGCTGGATTTCGCCGGCGGCACCGTGGTGCATCTCAGTGCCGGCAGCGGCGGCCTCGTCGCCGCGATGGTGATCGGCAAGCGCCATGGCTACGGCAACGATAACCTTGCGCCGTTCGACCTGTCGCTGGCGGTGATCGGCACCGGCCTGTTGTGGGTCGGCTGGTTCGGCTTCAACGGCGGCTCGGCGCTCGGCGCCAATTCGCGCGCCGTCTTCGCCATCACCGCGACGCATCTCGCCGCCTGCGCCGGCGCGCTGACGTGGGGCGCCATCGAATGGCTGACGCGGCGCAAGCCTTCGGTGCTCGGCATGATTTCCGGCGCGGTGGCGGGGCTCGGCACCATCACGCCGGCGTCCGGCTTCGTCGCGCCGTGGCACGGCCTCGTCATCGGCGTCATCGCGGGCGGCGTCTGTTACTGGGCCTGCACCGGCCTCAAGCACCGCTTCCACTACGACGACTCGCTCGACGTATTCGGCGTCCACGGCATCGGCGGCCTGATCGGCACGCTGCTCGCCGGCGTGTTTGCCACCGAATCCATCGGCGGCGTGTCGGGCCTGCTGGAAGGCAACCCGCAACAGTTGCTGATCCAGTTCTACGGCGTCGCGGTGACCTTGCTGTGGACTGTCGCCGTGACCTTCGTGCTGCTGAAGATCGTCGGCGGCTTCGTGCCGTTGCGCGTGACGCGCGACCACGAACTGGAAGGTCTCGACCTCACCCAGCACGGCGAGGCGCTGCAATAGCACCGGCCGTCCCCCCTGAGGGGAAATTCGTTTTACACGCAGGCTCGCAACACGAAAATCGTCGTCCCTGCGCAGGCAGGGACGACGCGGGGGGTTATATATTGCGGCTCACAAGCTCGGTCTGCGAGGCGACCCAGCGCATCATCCAGCGATACACCCACGGAATCGGGATGATGAAGGAGGCGGCGATAGCGGCCACGATCGCGCGCCAAAGAAAGTCCAGTCCGCTGCCGTTGAAGACCACCGCGCGGCGCGTGCCCTGAATGTTGTTGCAGAACCAACGCATCCACGCGGTGTAGACCCATGCCCAGCCGATGACGGTGATCACGGAGAGGACTCCCAGCACGGCCCAGCCGAAAAAGGCCCACGCCGAACCGGAGAAGCTGAGCCCGAGCGGGCGTCCATCGGCGGCGAGGTTCGCGATCAGCCATCCGATGAACAGCCACTGAAGCACCACCTGGATGATGATCGACAGATTGCTGAGCAAGTGGCTTCCCGTCATGGCGAGGGCGATGATCACCACGATGCCGCCGAAGTACCACGGCACGATCGTCATCGCCGTGCCCTCGAAACTGAGATTCGGCCGACCCTGCACCTGAACCCGGGGGACGAGCCATTTCAGGTACCAGACCAGTACCCACGGGAACGGGATGATAAACACCGAGCAGATCGCCAGCACGATGCTGCGCCAGGTGAAGTCCCAGATGCCGAAGTCGATCCACAGCGATCCACCGGAGGCCCCATCCGCGGTCGCCACCGATGCGGCTGACGACGGCGCCCCGCCAGGGCTGTTTCCCGCAACGCTCGCACCCGCAAGATTCGGTGGTCCCGGCGGCCGCGGCCGATTCATCAGGCCGGGAACGTCCTGTGCGTGCTGCCAGTTCTCCATCCCGTTGGTCCAGACATAGCTGGCGCCGGACACTGTCCCGTTGGCGATCAGGTCACGAAACTGACTTTCCGAAAAAGGTCCAAGCTGCTTGCCGCCGTCGGCGTAGAACCAGACGCGATCCGACATGCTGTCTCCTCAGAGGTTGCGCGCGAGGAAGCCCCCCTCGGCACGGAAAAACGGACGCACGGAGAAACTGCGACGGGACCGCCGCATCAGTGGTAGTCGGCTCAGACTACACGGACGTTCACGAGATTTTGAGTGACGATAATACCGCAGCGGCAGTTTCCCACCAGCGACGGCAAGCGGGACGCCATGGCATCGCCTGCCTCACGACGGGTCAGCTTTGCGCGGCCGTGCCACACGAAAATCGTCGTCCCTGCCTAGGCAGGGACGACGGCGAGGCAATGCGATTCTGCTCGCCCTTACAGCTCGAACACCGCCGACACCGGGACGTGGTCGGACGGCCGTTCCCAGCCGCGCGCGTCGCGCAGGATACTGAAGTCGCGCACGTTATCCCGCAGCGCCTGCGAGACCCAGATGTGGTCGAGCCGGCGGCCGCGATTGGCGGCGGCCCAGTCGGCGGCGCGATAGCTCCACCACGTATAGACCTTCTCCGACAGCGGAATCCGCTCGCGCGCGATATCGAACCAGCCGCCATGCGCCTGCACGCCGAGCAGCTTCTCGGTTTCCACCGGCGTGTGGGAGACGATCTTGAGCAACTGCTTGTGCGACCAGACATCGTGCTCGTGCGGCGCGACGTTGAGATCGCCGACGAGAATATGCCGCGCGTCGCCCGCAGGATGCAGCGGCGCGCAGTCGCGCATCTCGTCGAGGAATTTCAGCTTGTGATCGAATTTCGGATTGAGCGCGACATCGGGAATGTCGCCGCCCGCCGGCACGTAGAAATTATGCAACACGAGCGGCGCCTTGAGATTGGCCTTGGCGCCGATCGATACCGAGATGTGCCGCGAATCCAGCTTGTCGCAGAAGGTGCGAACATCGGTCGAATCGAAGGGCAGCTTCGAGACGATGGCGACGCCGTGATAGCCCTTCTGCCCGTTGAGTGCGATGTGCTCGTAGCCAAGTTGCTTGAAGCGCTTCAACGGAAAGGCATCATCCGGGCACTTGGTCTCTTGCAGGCACAGCACGTCCGGCCGCGCGGCCTTGATGAACTTGGCGACCAGCTCGATGCGCAGCCGCACCGAATTGATGTTCCAGGTGGTGAGCTTGAATTGCATGGATGATGGAGAAACCTACGGAAGGAAAGGCATTGCGTCCTTCTACACGTCAACGCGAACAAAGCGAAGTGACCGATCGCGCAATCACACCCATCGACGTCGTCCCCGCGAAGGCGGGGACCCAGACTCCCTGTCGCCGTCGGCCATACAAGCGGACCGGCTAACTCTCCTGAAAACGAGAATGATAATCGATGGTCGCCGACCCGCCACTTGGCGACAGCATCGCGCACTTGCACAGCCAGGGGTAATGGCTCCCCGCCTTCGCGGGGACGACTATCCGTTGGCCCAATGCAAAGAAGCCGGCCTTACTAACGCTGCGTGGAATAGTTGGTGAAGTCGATCTTGAACATCGACGGATCGGGCCGCTTGGTGGTGTCGAGATTGTAGACCGCGACGGTGGTGTCGTAGCCCTGCGGATCGGTGATGGTCCACTGCTTGAGCTGGTTGTCCTTGACGCCGTACATCAGCATCAGCCGGCTGGTGCCGACCAGCGGGTTCTGCTCTTCCAACGTGATGCTGATGTAGAGATCATCGGCCGAGACGCCGACCACCTTGGTATCCTGCATCAGGTCGATGCGGTTCGACAGCAGGAATCGCAACGGCGTCTGCGACAGCGGATAGGTATCCTGCGTCGCCAGCTTGGTGTCGCGCACCACCACCGACTGCCCGTCGGCGATGATCGAGATGTTGCTCGGTGCGTCATACTCGAAACGGATCTTGCCCGGCTTCTGCATATAGAAATCGCCGGTGGTGCGGCTGCCGTCCGGCCCGACCTGCACGAACTGCCCGACCAGCGTTTGCAGCGACGACAGGTAAGCGCTGACCTTCGCGGCCTCGGCGCGCTGCTTCGCGTCAAAGCTGGTGAACAGCCCGCCGGCGGCGCGCTTGCGCGGATCGGGGATGATCGGATCGGGCGGCTTGGTCGCGGCCGGCGCGGGTTTGCCGGCGACCGGCTTTGCGGCCTGCGCCACCACCATATTGCCGTCACGCATGGCGGGTGCCGGCGTCGGCAAGGGAATCGATTCAGCGAATGCGGGCAGCGCCAGCAATCCCGACAGTGCGGTCGCGGCGATCACGCGCCCGACACGTGCTCGTGCCTTGATGGAATCGCCCCGAACAACGCCTTCAGCGAAACCTTGGGTGAGCCTTTTCGGATGTCTGTGCAATGTCTCGTCCTGATGGGCCGTCGTGAGGCTGGCGCTAATGCAAAGCTGTGGCGATTTCGCGACCCATAACGTTTGGGGCGCCCAGAGCATGATTTTCCGAGGCTGAACTGAGGTCGTCACCCTGAGGTGCTGGCGCGTAGCGCCAGCCTCGAAGGGCGACGGCCGCGATCCTTCGAGGCTCGCTTCGCTCGCACCTCAGGATGACGGCACCCGCTTCAATTCAAACCCATCACGCTTTAGAAAGGACTCTCCTCCTCCTGATCGATCAAAATCTCGCGCTTGCCGGCGTGATTGGCCGCGCCGACGATGCCTTCCAGTTCCATGCGCTCCATCAGCGAGGCGGCACGGTTGTAGCCGATCTGCAAGCGGCGCTGGATGTAGCTGGTGGAAGCCTTGCGGTCGCGCTTGACGATCGCCACCGCCTGCTGGAACAGGTCGCCGCCGCCGTCGCCGCCCATGCCGGTGGAATCGAACACCGCGCCGTCCTCGCCCTCGGCGGGCTCTTCCGCTGTGACCGCCTCGAGATATTCCGGCTGGCCCTGCGTCTTGAGGTGACGCACCACCTTCTCGACTTCCTCGTCCGAGACGAACGGGCCGTGCACGCGCGAGACGCGGCCGCCGCCGGCCATGTAGAGCATGTCGCCCTGACCGAGCAGTTGCTCGGCACCCATCTCGCCGAGAATAGTACGCGAGTCGATCTTCGACGTGACCTGGAAGGAAATACGCGTCGGGAAATTGGCCTTGATGGTGCCGGTGATGACGTCGACCGACGGACGTTGTGTGGCGAGAATGACGTGCAGGCCGGCGGCGCGCGCCATCTGCGCGAGACGCTGCACCGCGCCTTCGATGTCCTTGCCGGCGACCATCATCAGGTCGGCCATTTCGTCGACGATGATGACGATGTAGGGCAGCGGATCGAGGTCGAGCTTTTCTTCCTCGTAGATCGCCTTGCCGGTTTCCTTGTCGAAGCCGGTATGAACCGTGCGTGTGATCTCCTCGCCCTTGGCGCGCGCTTCCGCGAGCCGCGCGTTGAAGCCGTCGATGTTGCGCACGCCGAGCTTGGCCATCTTCTTGTAGCGCTCTTCCATCTCGCGCACGGCCCACTTCAGCGCGACGACGGCCTTTTTCGGATCGGTGACCACCGGCGTTAGCAGATGCGGAATGCCGTCATAGACCGAGAGTTCGAGCATCTTCGGATCGACCATGATCAGGCGGCACTGATCCGGCCGCAGCCGATAGACCAGCGACAGGATCATGGTGTTGATCGCCACCGACTTGCCCGAACCGGTGGTGCCGGCGATCAGCATGTGCGGCGTGCGCGCCAGATCGATGATGATGGATTCGCCGCCGATGTTCTTGCCGAGGCACAGCGGCAGTTTTGCGGTGGATTCTTCCGCCTCCTTGGCGACGAGCAATTCGCGCAGGTAAACTTTCTCGCGCTTGAGATTGGGCAGTTCGATGCCGATGGCATTGCGGCCGGGCACCACCGCGACGCGCGCGGACAAGGCGCTCATCGAGCGTGCAATGTCGTCGGCGAGGCCGATGACGCGCGACGACTTGATGCCGGGCGCGGGCTCCAGTTCGTACAGCGTAACGACGGGACCGGGACTTGCCTTCACGATTTCACCGCGCACGCCAAAATCCTGCAACACGCCTTCCAGCGAACGCGAGTTGTTGTCGAGCTCGGTCTTGCTGAGCGAGACGCGATCGGATGCCTTCGGCGCGGCCAGCACGTTGACTGAGGGCAGTTCGAATGTGGTCTGCGCCTTGCGCGCCGGCGCGCGTGGCGCGGCCTTCTTGCGCGGGGCGCGGGCGGCGGGCGCTTCGTCCTCTTCTTCCTCCTCCTCGACCTCTTCGTCCTCGTACTCCTCCTCGTCGTCGGCTTCGTCGGCCTCGTCATGCGGCGCGATGGAGGGACTGACGCGGCGACCGTTGCCGTCGAGGCTCGGTTCATGCCGCTCGAAACGCGCGGCGGGCTGACCCGAGCCGCTCGCCACCAGCGAGCGATAGGCCGTGACCATGAGACGGCCGAGCCGCGCCTTGGCGCTCATCAGCGCGTGGACAACAAAACCGAGCATCGCGGCGCGGCGATCGCTCTCCGCCTCGTCGTCGGCGGACAGCGGCGTCTCGTCCTCGTCGTCAAACAGCGCGGCCTCTTCGGTTTCCCGCGCGCCGAAGCCGGCCGCGAAGACGAAGGCCGCAAGCGTCGCGGCGAGATAGATGGTGCCGAACAGCAACGAATAGACGAAGCCGAGCGGCCCCAGCACCAGCGCCGGCGCGCGCACCAGGCCGTCGCCGACTACGCCGCCGAGCCCGGTCGGCAGCGGCCACGCGGCGTTATGCGGCCAGCAGCTGGCGAAGCCGGCAGCGAACACGGTACACAATACCCAGCAGCCGAGCCGCAGCGCCTCGCGGTCGAACGGCCGCCGCGTCAGCATCCGCCAGCCCCACACCGCCACCGGCAGCAGAAGCATGATGGCGCCGAGGCCAAGGATCTGCATCAGAAGATCGGCGCCGATCGCGCCGGGATAGCCCATGATGTTGCGGATCGGCCGCGAGGTGGCGTGACTGAGCGAGGGGTCCTGCACGGACCAGGTGATCAGCGCCGCCGCCGTCGCCGCCGCCAGCGCGATCAGGCCAAGCCCCGTCAACGCGCGCAACTGTCGAAACAGCATGTCGCGGATCGAGGCCGGCAAGTGCCCGACCAGGGGAATGACGCGTTCCATCGCCGGCATACTCGTGCGCCCCCGCGCTTAATCCAAAACCGCGACCAGCCGATGCAAGGCCTCGGCGGCCGTCTCACTGTCCTGCACCATCGCGACGCGGATATAACCCGCGCCGGGATTTGAGCCATCGGCCTGCGGGCGGGCCAGATAACTGCCCGGAATCACCCGCACGCCGCCGTCCTTGAAAAGTTTCACCGTCGCCGCCTCGTCGCCGCCGTAAGCGGAGACATCGAGCCACAGGCAGAAGCCGCCGGCCGGGCGGCTGTAGCCGTAACGATTGCCGAGGATCTGATCGGCGAGATCAAACTTCAGTCGGTAGAGCCTTCGATTCTCCTCGACATGCGCCTCGTCGTTGTAGGCGGCGGCCGCAACATATTGCAGCGGCACCGGCACCTGCGGCGCGGCGACGTTGCGCAACTCGTGAAACGCGGCGAGGAACTTCGGGTCGCCGGCGACGAAACCGACGCGCATCCCGGGCAGGTTCGAGCGCTTCGACAGCGACTGGAACACCACGACATTGGCGAAATCCGGCCCCGCCGCCTCCAGCATGCTGCCGGGTGCGGCCTTGGTGTAGATTTCCGAGTAGCACTCGTCGGCGAGGATCATGAAGCCGTATTGCCGCGCCAGCGCCACCAGCCGATCGCAATAGGCCCGCGAAGCCACCGACCCCTGCGGATTGGCGGGCGAGGCGATATAGATCGCGACCGTGCGGGCCAGCGTCGCCGGATCGAGCGCGTCGAGATCGGGCAAAAAGCCGTTGTCGCGGGTGGTCGGCAGGAAGATCGCTTCGCAGCCCGCCGCCTGCGCGCCCGCGGCATAGGCCGGATAGAACGGATTCGGCAGCAGAATCGCGGGCACGCCCTGCCGTGGCCCGACAAAGCGCGCGGCGGTGACTGCGGCGAAGAACAGCCCCTCGCGGCTGCCGTTGAGCACCAGCACCTCGGTTTCCGGATCGACCGGGTGCGCAAGCGCATAGCGCCGGTTGAGCCAGTTCGCCGCCGCCATGCGGAACGGCAAAATCCCCTTGGCGATCGGATAGCGACCGAACTCATTGATATGCTGCGACAAAACCGACCCCACGAACGGCGGGATCGGGTGCTGCGGCTCGCCCAGCGACATCGCAATCAGCGGCTTGCCGGGCTGATGGGGCGCCAGCAGTTCAGCCAGCCGCGCGAACGGCGAGCGCTGGCCGCCGACCGGGCCGGAAGCCGACTGCGCCGCAGCGGATGTCGCGGAGATCACCATCTTGAAACGCCAGCACTTTCTCGGAACCCGACCGCGCCAAAGTTAAGCATCCCGGGCCGGGCAGAAACGGATGCCTAACATAAGGACGCCGAGGTTAAGACGCGATTAACCATCGGCGCGATGCCGAAATGGAACCCGGCTTTGGGGCAAGATCATGCTCCCCTTCGGGAAATCATACTCGGCTGGACATCTGGCGAAGTAATACCATATCCTCGAAAAGTATTACTTTGGAGGCAGCGATGGCCACCACCGTCACGCAAAAAGGTCAGGTGACGATCCCGAAGCCGATCCGCGACCATCTCGGCATCAAGCCCGGCAGCAAAGTCGAATTCCGCCGCGCCGCCGACGGGAGCGTGGTGATCGCGCGTGCCGGCGACAAGCCGGCCGAAGGAAAGTTTGACGCTCTCGTCGGCATCCTTGGTCCGGGCCCCTCCACCGACGAAATCATGGAATGGACGCGCGGCGAATGACCCGATGACCCTCATCGACTCAAACGTGCTGCTCGACATCTTCGGCCGTGATCCCAACTGGTGGCAATGGTCGCTCGCGCAATTAAAGAACGCTTCGCGCCGAGGGCCGCTATATATCAACGACATCATCTACGCCGAGACATCGATTCGTTTTCCCGACGCCGCAATGTTCGATGACGCGCTCGATGAAATCAGCGTGATCCTCGCCACCGTCCCGCGCATGGTGCCGTTTTTGGCAGGAAAGGCCTTTGCCCGCTATCGCGAGGCCGGCGGTGTGCGTAACAGCGTGCTGCCGGACTTCTTCATCGGCGCTCATGCCGAGGTCGAGCGGCTGCCGCTGTTGACCCGCGATGCGCGGCGTTATCGCAACTACTTTCCGAACGTCACGCTGATCGCACCGGATGAGGTCTAACGTCACCCTCTCCGCAGCATGAACCCGCCGAAAAACGCCGCGAGATGGTCACGCGCATCGAGCGGCAGCACATGGGCGACGTACTGGTCCGGACGCAGCACGACGATGCAGCCGTTCGCACGGTCGATACCGCGCGCGTCGAAAATGTCGGGACCGTTTTTCAGGTCTGGACAGAACGCCTTTTCATAATCGATCAGTTTGAGGCATCCCTTGCGTGGCCGCAGCAGCGGCGGCAGCGCGTCGAAGGCGAGATCGCGGTGCCCCTGCTGAAACACCGCGCGCACATCGATCACCGAATCGATATCGGCTTCCACCGGTGTGTAAGCCCGCAGCGGCGAAGCGTCGGATTGCGCCAGCCATTCACATAGCGCGCGCAACCGCGACGATGCATCGTCCGGCGCTTTATCATCCGCGAACAGAAACAGCCGCCAGCGGCCGTCCGCCTTCGCGACATGGCCGAGATGCAGCGGTTTCGCATCCGCCAGCCGGATCACCGGCGCGGAGTGAAACCGCATTCCGACGACGAAGCCCGCCGCAAGCTGCTGATGCAACGGCGCGGCGGAAATCAGCGACGGCGCATAATGCACGGCTGTACCGGCGGTGAAGCGGCCTTGCTTGACGAAATATTTTTGAAACTCCGCCGGATCGATGCCGTCGCCATCGCGCGTACCGGATTCCTTCGGCCGCGCGCTGAACATTTTTGCGAAGGCGCGATCGAAATCGATCAGCTCTTTCGCCAGCGCGCGTCGTTCGTCGGAATAAGTATGCAGGATCGCCGGCGACGATTGCCCACGAAGCACGGCGGCGAGTTTCCAGCCGAGATTGAAACCGTCTTGCATCGAGACGTTCATGCCCTGCCCGGCTTTCGGGCTGTGGGTGTGGCAGGCATCGCCCGCGATGAAGACCGATGGATGTGTGGAATCGTCCGGCGCGTTGTCGAAACGATCGCACAGCCGTTGTCCGATCTCATAAACCGACCACCATGCGATCTCCTTCACGTCGAGGGTGTAAGGACGGAAGATGCGTTGCGCCGCCGCCACCAGATGCTCCGCGGTGATGGCCTTGCTGGCGACGCGCTCGCCCTCCGCCAGCTTGTCGAGTTCGATGTAGAGGCGAACGAGGTATCCGCCCTCGCGCGGAATCACCAGCACGCTGCCGTCGTTCGCCGAATGAATCGCCGCCTTGAGCCGGATATCGGGAAAGTCGGTCACCGCCAGCACGTCCATCACGCCCCAGGCCTGATTGGCGGAATCGCCGGTCAGCGCGCGGCCGATCGCCTGCCGCACGTTGCTGCGCGCGCCGTCGCAGCCGATCACGTAACGCGCGCGCACGGTTTCGATCTCGCCTTGATGCTCGGGATCGAGCCGTTCAAGCCGTGCGATCACCGGATGCGTGGCGGACGATTGCTCCATGTCGATCCCGACGAAGCGCCGCGCGTAGCGCGGCTCAAGTCGTAACGGCGCATGCCACATCGTCTCCAGCAGAAAATCGTGCACCCGCGCCTGATTGAGAATGACGTGCGGCATCTCCGACAGCCCGTCCTCGACATCCTGCACGCGGCCGCTGCGCACGATGCGCGACGGATCGGCGGCGTCCGGCTTCCAGAACGCGACCTCGTTGACCCAGTAGGATTCCTTCTTCACGCGCTCGCTGAAACCGAACGCCTCGAACATCTCCATGGTGCGGCAGGCGATGCCGTCGGCCTGGCCGAGTTGCAGCGGGCCGTCCTTGCTCTCGACGATCATGGTCGTGATGTCGGGAAAGGCCGCGAGCTGCGCCGCCAGCGTCAAGCCGGCGGGACCGCAGCCGACGATCAGCACGTCGACAGCGTCAGACTTCGCCGCGTTCGATTCAGGTGCGTGTGCGATCGCCGGATCGCCGGGCCGAAACCCGTCGAGATGAAATTGCATCGCCGCCCTCCGCTTCGTCTCGCGAAAACCTACCGCTTCCTCGCATGGCGTGGAAAGCGGTTCGCGTGAATGAAGCGTATCGTGAAACGAAGGGCTCCGGTTTTCACCGGAGCCCTTCACGGCCGGGCGAGCTTGGGAGGAGGAAGTACCCGGCCAAGACGGTGTCCGTCATGGCTTGGCTGACAATGACGGCGATAGTTTGGACGGCGCCTCACATGTTGTAAGCGCGCTCGCCATGGTCGGTGATGTCGAGGCCTTCGCGCTCGGCGTCGACCGACGGACGCAGGCCGATGACGAGATCGACGACCTTGAACAGGATCGCCGAACCGACGCCGGACCACACCAGCGTCGCCAGCACCGCCTTGCCCTGCGCCAGCATCTGCGTGGCGAAGTCGTAGGTGCCGGCGTTGTTGCCCGCGAAGTTGGCGTAGTCGGTGATGCCGACGCCGCCGAGCGCGGGGTTGACCAGAATGCCGGTGCCCAGCGCGCCGATGATGCCGCCGACGCAGTGAATGCCGAACACGTCGAGCGCGTCGTCATAGCGGAAGGTGTTCTTCACGGTGGAGACGAAGAACAGACAGACCGGCGAGACGATCAGGCCGAGCACCAGCGCGCCGACCGGACCGGCAAAGCCCGCGGCCGGCGTCACCGCGACAAGGCCCGCCACCGCGCCGGAACAGATGCCGAGCAGCGAAGGCTTGCCCTTGTGCGCCCACTCCGTCAGTAGCCACGACAACGCCGCACCAGCGGTCGCCACCATGGTGTTGACGAAGGCAAGCGCGGTGGTGCCGTTGGCTTCGAGGTTCGAACCGGCGTTGAAGCCGAACCAGCCAACCCACAGCAGCGATGCGCCGATCATGGTCATGGTCAGCGAGTGGGGCGGCATCAGGTCCTTGCCATAGCCGACCCGCTTGCCGACGATCAGCGCACCGACCAGACCCGCGATGCCGGCGTTGATGTGCACCACCGTGCCGCCGGCGAAGTCGAGCGCGCCGGAGCCCGCGAGCCAACCCGCGCCCGACGTGACCTCGTCGAGCTTGGCCTGCGCCGCCGTCTTCGCCGCGCCATCGGCCGCCGCCGCGAGCGCCTTGGCGGCCGCCGCGACATCATCGGGTGCCGGAACGAACCACACCCAATGCGCGATCGGGAAATAGATCACCGTCAGCCACAGCAGCACGAAGACGAACACCGCCGAAAACTTGATGCGCTCGGCGAAGGCGCCGACGATCAGCGCCGGCGTGATCATCGCGAACGTCATCTGAAACACCAGATAGGCGAATTCCGGAATCACCACGCCGTTGGAGAAGGTCGGCACCGTCGAACTGGCATCGACGCCCCGCAGCAATGCCTTGCCGAGGCCGCCGATATAAGGCGTCAGCGCGCCGCCGCCGTCGGTGAAGGCGAGCGAGTAGCCGTACAAAATCCAGATCACGCCCGCGAGCGACACGATGGCGAACACCTGGGTGAGGATCGACGCCATATTCTTGGCGCGCACCAGGCCGCCATAGAACAGCGCGAGGCCGGGCACCGACATCATCAGCACCAGCGCGGCGCTGATCAGCATCCAGGCGGTGTCGCCCTTGTTGGGCACCAGCGCCGGCGCGGCGGCCGTGGTCTGCGCCAGCGCCATGTCGGTAAATCCGACGATTGCGGCGAGGCCGACGGCGGTAACGATGAGTCCCGCGCGAACGGGATGAGCGAAGGTCATGAATTTTACTCCTGAAGGAAAACGAATACGGGCGGGGAATTCAGAGCGCGTCGGCATCGGCTTCGCCGGTGCGGATGCGCACCGCGTGCTCGAGCGACATGACGAAGATTTTTCCGTCGCCGATCTGACCGGTCTTGGCGGCGCCGACGATGGCGCCGATCACCCGCTCGACCTGATCGCTCGGCACCGCCACCTCGATTTTCACTTTCGGCAGAAAGCTCACCGCGTATTCGGCGCCACGATAGATCTCGGTGTGGCCCTTCTGGCGGCCGTAACCGCGCACTTCGGTCACCGTCAGTCCGTGGATGCCGAGCGAGGTCAGGGCATCCCGCACCTCGTCGAGCTTGAATGGCTTGATGATCGCCATGACGATTTTCATTCCGTCGTCCCCGCATTGCTCCGGCGCCGATCGGCCCCATGCCGTCGATCGGCCGGCCCCGCGCGGCAAGACAACCGCCGCGCGTTCCGTCACGGGTTGCTAATCAAGAGCCGTGCCAGAGTGGGTTGAGCGAGATAGGGCTTTGGGAATGCTTGGTTTTCTGGCGAGACGCGAAAGCCGCCACATGTCGCAGCAACGGCAGCGCACAATGCCTAGCCGTGACTGCTCAAAAATTCAGCAGATGATCGTGAGGATGAGGTTATGGGCAGAGACGAGCCGGACATTCTTCAGGGTGGTCCCCGCGCAGGCGGGGACCCAGACGCCGCAGCGGTTCGGCTCTATCATCAAGAGGGAGTGTCTTTGCGACCATTAATGCCAGGGGCTTTGGGTCCCCGCCTGCGCGGGGACGACGATTTTCGAGTGGTCAGCTTGTCCGGAAAATCCGTCTCAACTCAGCTCGTCAGCCGGCCGCCGATCAGGACCAGATCGCTGGCGGCCTGGCTGGTGCGGTGGGCGAACTCGTCGCGCAGGCGACGCGCGCCGTCGGGCTCGCTGTCGAGCACGCGCTGGAATAACGTCCGGGTAATACGAATGACCGAGGCATATTCCCGCGCGGTGGCGGTAGCGGGCCGCGCCATCGGCACGATCAGCGCCAGTTCGCCGATCAGCGCGCCGGGACCGGCGACGATGTCGTCCTTGCCACCGCCGGGAAAGCTCAGATGGAACGAACCGCGCTGCACGACATAACCGCAATCCGATGCATCGCCGGCGCGAAACAGCACCGAGCCGCTGGCAAATTCCTGTTGTTCCGAGCCGATGGCCAGAACGCGGATCGCCGCGTTGCCCAACAGGTGAAATGTCGGGACGCGGTCGAGCAGGACAACATCGTCTTCAATCGACATGAGGCGGGCGCGCGGAGTTAACGAATCGTTGCGCCAAACGTATCACGGCACCAGCTTGTAGCCACCGGCTTCCGTCACCAGGATTTCCGGGCTCGCGGCGTCCTGCTCGATCTTCTGCCGCAGGCGGTAGATATGGGTTTCCAGAGTGTGGGTGGTGACGCCGGAGTTGTAGCCCCACACCTCCTGCAACAGCGTGTCGCGCGACACCGGCGCCTGCCCGGCGCGGTAGAGGAAACGCAGGATCGCGGTTTCCTTCTCGGTCAGCCGCACCTTCTTGCCGCCGCCGTTGGTCAGCATTTTCGAGCCGGGGCGGAAGCTGTACGGCCCCACCGAGAACACCGCGTCTTCGCTGGCTTCGTGCTGGCGCAACTGCGCGCGAATGCGCGCCAGGAGCACCGCGAAGCGGAACGGCTTCACCACATAATCGTTGGCGCCGGATTCAAGTCCCAAAATGGTGTCGGAATCGGTGTCGTGGCCGGTCAGCATGATGATCGGCGCCTTGAAGCCGTTCTTGCGCAGCGAGCGCACCACCTCGCGGCCGTCGGTATCGGGCAGGCCGACATCCATCAGCACCAGATCGGGCGTGTTGGCTTTCGCGGCGGAAGCCCCCTTGGCGCCGGTATCCACGGCGGAAGCTTCGAATTCCTCGTGCAGCGACAACTGCTCGACGAGCGCCTCGCGCAAATCGTTGTCGTCATCCACGATGAGGATCTTGCGAGCATTGGCCATCGTTGGCTGTCCTTCGAACGGGAGCGCGCGAGAGGTGCGCATGACATCACGGATCACAGATAAGATCGATCGGGGCTGGGAACCAGTTACCAATTGGCAATCAATCTCGCTTTCTCGTGACATATTTCTAAGATCGGCGGTGCGTTCACCGGCGCCGCCGAGACCATCAGAATGAAAGTACGATATATTTCAATGGCTTACGGAACAGATCGGAGCAGCCGGCCGCTCACCGCGCTGACCGTGCGCGCCGCGCCGGGCCGCCCCAGCCGGGGTTGGCTGATCGCCGACAGGCAGGCGATTCCAGTGGCGCTGGGGCGTGGTGGCATCCGCGCCAACAAGTTCGAGGGCGACGGCGGCACGCCGCGCGGCACTTTTCATCCGCTGAAACTATGGTGGCGGGCCGACCGCTGGCCACGCCCGCGTACCCATCTTCCGATTCGCCGTATCACCGCACGCGATGCATGGTGTGAGGACCCTGCCGACCGTCACTACAACCGGGCGGTGTTGCGCGCCCCGAACGAGGCAGGCGACCGGCTCAAACGCGCCGATCATCTTTACGACTTCATCATCGAAATCGACCACAACACCCGGCCGCGCGTCACCAATCGCGGCAGCGCGGTGTTCCTGCATCTGGCGCGCGACAATTTCGGCCCCACCGCCGGCTGCGTCGCCATGACCCGCCCGATGATGCTGCGCTTGCTGGAACGGATCGGCCCGCGCACGAAGATCGTGATCGGGTGAGGTCCATCATCGGCCATCGCCCCCGCGAAGGCGGGGACGACGGCGAAATGCGCCGGATATCTACTCCCCAAATCCCTCGCCGCCTTGCTGCGGCTTGAGGCGAATGAGACGTGAGTCTTTCACCGCGGCCTGCCGATGCTTCACCGCCTCGCGATAAACCGGATCACGGATCATGCTAACGAAGGCGTCCACCGACGGATATTCTGCGATGAAGCAGTGATCCCAATGCTCCTGCTGCGGGCCGATCAGCATCAATTCGAACGCGCCGCGCCAGACGATCTTGCCGCCGAGTTTCGAAAACACCGGGCCGCTCTCTCGACCGTAAGCCGCATAGGCTTCCGCGCCCGTCGCCTTGCGACCATCCGGATAGCGCGCCTCGTCATGAAGCCGCACCAGATTGAGCATGTGGATCGGGCCGGGACGATTGTTGTCGCGAAACTGCGCGAAAATTTCCTTGGTCGGATCGATGTGGCCGGTCATGTTTCCATTTTCCCTTGGCGTGACGCGCCCCCGATGACTGCGTCATGCCCGGACTTGATCCGGGCATCCATCTTTCTCAAAAGGATGGATCGCCGGGTCAAGCCCGGCGATGACGCCAATAAAACCGAACGACGGCGACCCTAAACCGGCTTCGGCCGCGTGCCGAAAATCGCCGAGCCGACCCGCACGTGCGTTGCGCCGAAGGCGATCGCGGTGGCGAAGTCGGCGCTCATGCCCATCGACAGTTTGGCCAGCCCGTTGCGCGCGGCAACCTTCGCGGTCAGCGCGAAATGCGGCGCGGGGGCTTCGTCCACCGGCGGAATGCACATCAGCCCCGAAATCGTCAGACCGTAAGTCTCGCGGCAACGCGCGATGAAGGCGTCGGCGTCGGTGGGCGCGATGCCGGCCTTCTGCGGCTCCTCGCCGGTATTGATCTGCACGAACAGCTCCGGCCGGCGCGGCTGGCGTGAAAATTCCTTGGCGAGCGCTTCGCACAAACTGTCGCGATCCACCGAATGGATGGCGTCGAACAACGCCACCGCTTCCTTCACCTTGTTGGATTGCAGCGGTCCGATCAGGTGCAGCGCGATGCCGGGCGTGTCGCCCATCAGCTCCGGCCACTTCCCCTTCGCCTCCTGCACGCGGTTCTCGCCGAACACACGCTGACCGCGCGCGATCACCGGCTTGATCGCGTCGGCATCGAATGTCTTCGACACCGCGACCAGCGTGACCTCCGCGCGGTCGCGGCGCGCATCGCGACAGGCATGCGCGATCTCGTGCTCCACCGCATCCAGTCCGGATGATGAAGACGGCGTTAACGAAACATCGGGCGGCGGCATCATGATGCGGGGTCGGCTCCTGGATTCAACGGCATCGCTCAAATTTTAAGAAAGAGGGAAAAGGCTCCTTGAGCCGTTGCTGCTAGAGAGATGGCGGGGCAAGGGCAGGCAATGTCGCGCAACAGTTACAACCGCCGTAAAATGAAACTCAAGCGGCTTTTCGGCATTCGTGGCCGTCTGGTGCTGTTGGCGCTGATTCTGGTGATTCCGCTGATGCTCGAGCGTGCCCGCTCGCTCGAGGACGCGCGCGCCAAGCAGATCGCCGCCACCTCGCTCGAATACAAGGCGCTGGCCAATCACACCATCGATGCCCAGCGCCTGGTGATCTCATCGGTCGAGGCGGTGCTCAAATCGTCGTCCTACATCTATGCACTGGGCACCGAAATCAGCCAGCCCTGCATGGTGATGCGCGCCAGCTTTCGGGTCGATCTGCCGTGGATACTCCACCTGTCGATCGTCGATCGCGCTGGCCGCATCCAGTGCTCGACGCTGCCCGGCGTTACCGGCCTCGATCTCAGCGACCGCCAGTACCTGAAGAAGGCGCTGGTCTCGCGCTCGCTGGTGCTCAGCGACTATGTCTTGAGCCGGGTCGTCCACCGGCCAGTGCTGATGGCAGCCTATCCGCTGAAGACATCGGGCAAGGAACACCCCGGCGCCATTATCGTCGCCTCCATCAACCTGGGCTGGATGTCGTCGGTGATGCGCGAACTTGGCGGCCGTCCCGGCGTTACCGCGCTTCTGGTCGACAGCAACGGCGTGGTGCTTGCGGCGCCCGACGATCTCGCCAGCACCGTGACCCATCCGCTGGCCGACAAGGCGCTGCTGCCGGCCGTCGTCGCGCATGAGAACAGCACCGGCGTGCAGAGCGGCTCGTTCACCTATCGCGGCGGCAACGAGGGTAAGCGCACCGTATCGTTCGCGCGGCTGCCGGGCAGCACCGCGCGGTTGATCGTCAGCATCGACGAAGCGGCGATCAGCGCCGACATCAATCGCGAAATCCGGCTCGCCTATATTCAGCTCGCCTTCGTCTGCCTGCTGGTTCTGCTCGGCGCGCTGCTCGTCGTCGAAGGCCTGATCATGCGTCCGATCCAGATCCTCGCCGGAATCGCCCAGAAGCTGGGGCGCGGCGAGCGCGACATTCGCGCGGCGCGCCACGAGCTTCCCACCGAATTCATGCCGCTGGCACGCGCCTTCAACACGATGGCGACGCAACTGACCACGCGCGAAAGCGAGCTCCTGGCCAGCAACAACCGACTCAGCGTCATCGCCACCATCGACACCGTGTCGGGTCTCGCCAACCGGCGCGGGTTCCAGAGCCGGCTCGATTTCGAGTGGCACAAGGCCGACCAGACCGACACCGAATTGGCGCTGCTGATGATCGATGTCGATCACTTCAAGCTCTACAACGACAATTACGGCCATCTCGAAGGCGACACCTGTCTTGCGCGGCTCGGCGAGGCTCTGGCCGGTATCGCCGCCCGCACCACCGGATTCGCCGCGCGTTACGGCGGCGAGGAGTTCTGTGTGCTGCTGCCGGATACCGACGTCGTCCGCGCCATGGAGATCGGCGAGATGGTCCGGAGCGCGGTCCATGACCTCGCGATCCCGCATCGCGCCAGCGCGTCCCAAAATGTTACCCTCAGCGTCGGCGTGGCGGTCACCCGGCCAAATCCGACCATGCGGATCGCCGACCTGATCGAGGCCGCCGACGCCGCGCTCTACGCCGCCAAGCACGCTGGCCGCGATTGCGTGATCGAGCACGGCCGGCACGATCCGCCGCCACCGGCCCGGATCTCGATGGCGGGCTGAAGGCCGGCCACCGCCGGTTGCGTCTAAAACCCTGACCCGGCGCGGTCTTTTGTCGCCAGAACCGGCCGTCCGGGGCGCGTTTTCTTTGCGCGAACCGGTTTCCACTTGGCGCGAAACCGCTATAGTGAGCCGCTTTCCGCGCGGGCGCGGCCAAGGCCGGTATCGGCTTGCCTTAACTTTGCGCTTCACTCCCGATCGCGCCGGTCGCGATCCAACACCCGGTCAATTTCCGATCCAAATGAGCAACGAACGCTACAACGCCCGCGAGTGCGAACCGCGCTGGCAGAAAATCTGGGACGAACAGGCGATCTTCACCACGAAGAACGACGATCCGCGGCCGAAATACTACGTGCTGGAGATGTTCCCCTATCCGTCCGGGCGCATCCACATGGGCCACGTCCGCAACTACACCATGGGCGACGTGGTGGCGCGGACGATGCGCGCCAAGGGTTTCAATGTGCTGCATCCGATGGGCTGGGACGCCTTCGGTCTGCCGGCGGAAAACGCCGCGATGCAGAACAAGACCGATCCGGCGAAGTGGACCTACGCCAATATCGACGCCATGAAGAAACAGCTCCAGACCATGGGGCTGTCGCTGGACTGGAGCCGCGAGATCGCCACCTGCGATCCGAGCTACTACAAGCACCAGCAGAAGATGTTCCTCGATTTCCTGAAGGCCGGCCTCGCCGAGCGCGAGAAGCGCAAGGTCAACTGGGACCCGGTGGACATGACCGTGCTCGCCAACGAGCAGGTGATCGACGGTCGCGGCTGGCGTTCCGGCGCGGTGGTCGAGCAGCGCGAGATGAATCAGTGGGTCTTCAAGATCACGAAGTACTCGCAGGACTTGCTCGCCGCGCTCGACACCCTCGACCGCTGGCCCGACAAGGTGCGCCTGATGCAGCGCAACTGGATCGGCCGCAGCGAAGGCCTGTTAATCCGTTTCGCGCTCGACGCCGCGACGACGCCGAACGGTGAAAACGAGCTAAAAATTTTCACGACGCGCCCCGATACTTTGTTCGGCGCGAAGTTCATGGCGATCGCGCCGGATCATCCGCTGGCCGCCGCCGCGGCGAAGAACAATCCGGCGCTTGCCGAGTTCATCGCGGAGTGCAAGCGGCGCGGCACCTCGCAGGCCGAGATCGACACCGCCGAGAAGATGGGTTTCGATACTGGCATCAAGGCGGTGCACCCGTTCGACCCGAACTGGAAGCTGCCGGTCTACGTCGCCAATTTCATCCTGATGGAATACGGCACCGGCGCCATCTTCGGTTGTCCGGCGCACGACCAGCGCGACCTCGATTTCGTCAACAAATACGGCCTCGGCAACGTGCCGGTGGTGTGCCCCGACGGACAGGACCCGGCCACCTTCGTCATCTCCGACACCGCCTATGACGGCGATGGCCGCATGATCAATTCGCGCTTCCTCGACGGCATGACCATCGAGGCGGCGAAGAACGAAGTGGCGAAGCGACTGGAGGGCGAGACGCGCGGCAACGCGCCGGTCGGCGAGCGGCAGGTCAACTTCCGCCTGCGCGACTGGGGCATTTCGCGGCAGCGCTATTGGGGCTGCCCGATCCCGATCATCCACTGCCCCAAATGCGACGTGGTGCCGGTGCCGGACAAGGACCTGCCGGTGGCGCTGCCGAACGATGTCTCGTTCGACAAGCCGGGCAACGCGCTCGACCATCATCCGACCTGGAAGAACGTCAAGTGCCCGCAATGCGGCGGCGATGCGCGACGCGAAACCGACACCATGGACACCTTCGTGGATTCGTCCTGGTATTTCGCGCGCTTCACCGATCCGTGGAACGAAAACGCGCCGACCACCCGCGCGGTGGTGGACCGCATGCTGCCGGTGGACCAGTACATCGGCGGCGTCGAGCACGCGATTCTGCATCTGCTGTACTCGCGCTTCTTCACCCGCGCGATGAAGGCGACCGGCCACGTCGGCATGGACGAGCCGTTCAAGGGCATGTTCACGCAGGGCATGGTGGTGCACGAGATCTACCGCAAGGCCGACGGCACCTATGCCTCGCCGGCCGAGGTGAAGATCGAAGTGGATGGCGACAACCGCCGCGCCACGCTCATCGCCACCGGCGAACCGGTCGAGATCGGTTCGATCGAGAAGATGTCGAAGTCGAAGCGCAACACCGTCGATCCCGACGACATCATTTCGACCTACGGCGCCGACACCGCGCGCTGGTTCATGCTGTCGGACTCGCCGCCGGACCGCGACGTGATCTGGAGCGAGGAGCGGGTGCAGGGCGCGAGCCGCTTCGTGCAGCGGCTGTGGCGGCTGGTGAATGACGCGGCGGCGATCGCCGCCAAGGCGCCGGCGGCACGGCCGGCGGCGTTCGGCCCCGAGGCGCTGGCGATCCGCAAGGCCGCCCACGGTGCGCTCGACAAGGTCTCCACCGGCGTCGAGAAGCTGCATTTCAACGTCTGCCTGGCGCAGATCCGCGAATTCGCCAACGCCTTTGGCGATGCCCTGACGCCGCTGGCCAAATCCGGCCCGGACGCAGTCACCCCCGACACCGCGTGGGCGGTGCGCGAGGCCTCGGCCATTCTGGTGCAACTGTTCGCCCCGATGATGCCGCACTTGGCCGAAGAATGCTGGCACGCGCTGGGGCAGCAGGGCCTGGTCTCCAACGCCACCTGGCCGGCGGTCGAACCCGACCTGCTGGTCGAGGACACGATCACGCTGCCGGTGACGGTCAACGGCAAGAAGCGGGGTGAGGTTATTGTGCCACGGGCCGCGGAAAATGCCGAAATAGAGGCTGCCGCTTTGGCGCTCGATGCGGTAAAGCAGTCAATCGGGGACAAACCGGTTCGCAAGGTCATCGTGGTTCCGCAAAGGATCGTCAATGTCGTGGTTTAAGACGCGCATCGCCGCCCGGCTGGCCGTGATTGCCGCATTGGCGGCGCTGACAGCCGGCTGCTTCCAGCCGATGTACGCCGAGCACAAGGACGGAACTCCGGGGCTGCGCGAGAAGCTGATGGGCGTCGAACTGACGCCGGTGAGCCTGCCGAACGCCTCGCGCGAGGCTCGCCTCGGCGTCGAAATCCGCAACGCGCTGGCGTTCAAGCTCTACGGCAACGCCACCGGAATGCCGCCGACCCATCGGCTTGAGATGAAGCTCAGTTCCAACCGTTCGTCGTTGATCCTCGATCCGGCAACCGCGCTGCCGTCGATCGAAAGCTACAATCTCAATGCCAGCTACAAGCTGGTCGAAGTCGCCACCGGCAAGACGGTGCTGACGGGCTCGACTTTCTCGCGGGTGTCCTACGACATTCCCGGCAGCTACCAGCGCTTCGCCCGCGCCCGCGCCTTCCGCGACGCCGAGGATCGCGCCGCGCAGGAAATCGCCGAGAACCTCAACACCCGGCTGATGTCGTTCTTCTCCGCCGGGATTTGAGGCAAGATCGTCGGATTGAGAACTGAACGGATTTCCAGCACCGGAATCGTCGTCCCCGCGCAGGCGAGGACCCATACGCCGCAGCGGTTCGGCTCAATCACCGACGCGAGTTTCTTTTACAACAACCGACGCCAGGGGTGATGGGTCCCTGCCTTCGCAGGGACGACTCCGAGGCCTAAATGCGCACCCGTTTCGTTTGCTGACTTGAGGACCCGCATGGTCGCGCTGCGCGGCAGGGACATCGACAGCTATCTCGCAAAACCCGATCCGGCGCGGCCGATCGTGCTGCTGTACGGCGCCGACGCGGGCCTGGTGCGCGAGCGCGCCGACGCGCTGATCGCCTCCGCCGTTGACGACGTCAACGATCCGTTCTCGCTGGTACGGCTTGATGGCGACGACCTCGCCGCAGAACCTTCGCGTCTCGTCGACGAGGCGATGACGGTGCCGCTGTTCGGCGGTCGCCGCGCCATCCGCGTCAAGGCTGGCGGACGCAGCTTTGCCAGCGGCGTCGAGACCTTGTCGGAGATGACGCCGAAGGATTGCCGCATCGTCATCGAGGCCGGCGAGCTGCGCCCCGAGTCGCCATTGCGCAAGGCGTGCGAACGGGCGAAGAACGCGGTGGCAATCGCCTGCTATCCCGACACCGAACGCGACCTCGCCAAGCTGATCGACGACGAGATGCGCGCGGCGAACCTGCGCCTCGCCGTTGACGCGCGCGCGACGCTGATGGGCGCGCTCGGCGGCGACCGCCAGACCTCGCGCAACGAACTGCGCAAGCTGACGCTCTACGCCCACGGCGCGCGCGAAGTGACGCTCGACGACGTCGCCGCGGTGATTTCCGACGCCTCCGATCTGAAACTCGATCCCATCGTCGACGCTGCCTTTGCCGGCAACGCCGCCAAGGTCGAAAGCGAATTCGGCAAGGCAATGGCGGCCGGCACCTATCCCGGCGTCATCATCTCAGCCGCGCAGCGCCATGTGGCGGCACTGCACAAGGCGAGCCTCGCGATGGACGAAGGCGCGTCGCCGACGGCGGCGGCGGAAGGCGGTTTCCCTCGCCTGCATTTCTCGCGCAAGGGCGCCGTCGAAACCGCGCTGCGCAACTTCAACGCCGCGCGCCTCGCGCAGGTGATGGACCAGCTCGCCTCGGCGGCACTCGACTCGCGCAAGCAGGCGGCGCTTGCCGCCGCTATCGTCCAGCGCGCGCTGATCGTCATCGCCGCGAGTGCGCGGCGGAGGGGATGATGTTTCACCGCAATGACAAACTCTCCGTCATGGCCGGGCTTGTCCCGGCCATCCACGTCTTGTCTGTGGAATCAACGAAAGAACGTGGATGCCCGGCACAAGGCCGGGCATGACGAAAGAGAGGCGATCGCTCGCCGTCACGCCCCCAACCGACGCATCACTTCGTCGAGCTGATCGAGGTCGCCGTAGCGGATCTGCACGGTGCCGCCGGGATCGCGATGCGACACCGTCACCTTCAGGCCGAGCGCATCGCTGACACGCTTCTCAAGATCGAGCGTATCGGTGTCCTTCGGCGATGACGCCGACGCGCTGCGCGGCTTCATGCTCTTGCGTTCGGGCGCGCCCTCTTCATGCGCGAGCGCTTCGGTCTGCCGCACGCTGAGGCCTTCCGCCACGACGCGCTGCGCGGCGCTCGATGCATCCGGGACATTGATCAGCGCGCGCGCGTGGCCCGCCGACAATTGCCCCGATGAAATCAGCTCCTGCACATCCTTCGGCAGCTTCGTCAGCCGCATCATGTTGGCGACGTGGCTGCGGCTTTTGCCGACCAGCTTTGCGATATCGTCGGCGCTGTGTTTGAATTCGCTGGCGAGCGCGTGATAGCCGAGCGCTTCTTCCATCGCGTTGAGATCGGCGCGCTGCACGTTCTCGACGATGGCGATTTCCAGCGCCTCGCCGTCGCTCACGTCAACCGGAACGATCGGCACTTCATGCAAGCCGGCGAGCTGCGCCGCGCGCCAGCGTCGTTCGCCGGCGATGATCTCGAAACGATCGTTGGCGCCCTTCACCGCACGCACCACGATCGGCTGGATCACGCCGCGCTGCCTGATCGAATCCGCAAGCTCGGCGAGTTCGGCTTCGGCAAAGGTGCGGCGCGGGTTGCGCGGATTGGCCTTGATGAACTCGATCGGCACCTTGCGCTGCGCGCGCGGCCGCTCGACATGCGCGGCCTCACCGCCGACATCGCCGATCAGACTCGCCAGACCACGTCCCAGCCGCGAACGGGTTTCTTCGGCCATCGCCAGCTCCCTTGGATTCACGCGTGATACTCCATCGTCCTTTTATTCCCTCCCCCTTGTGGGGGAGGGTCAGGGAGGGGGGTGAGCCGCAAGCACCTTCGCTTGTGAGACCCCCCTCTCCACCTCTCCCCCACAAGGGGGGGAGAGAGCAGTTCGTGCAGCGCCGCCAGCGCATCGCCTCTCAATTCGTCATTGCAAGCGAAGCAATCCAGAAACCCACGAAGGAAGGACTGGATTGCTTCGTCGCATTCGCTCCTCGCAATGACGGCGCAGCAATCGCAGTCCGCGCCCTCACCCCGCCGTGCGCAACTCGCGCTCGCGCTGGATCACTTCCGTCGCCAGTCGCAAATACGCTTCGCTGCCGGCGCATTTGAGATCGTAGACCAGCACCGGCTTGCCGTAAGACGGCGCTTCCGAGATACGGACATTGCGCGGGATCATGGTCTCGTAGACCTTCTTGCCCATGAACTGCCGCACGTCGGCGACGACCTGGTTCGACAGGTTGTTGCGCGAGTCGTACATGGTCAGCACGATGCCGTGGATCGACAATTCCGGATTGAGCGTCGAGCGCACCTGCTCCACCGTCTGCAACAGCTGCGACAGGCCTTCGAGCGCGAAAAACTCACACTGCAACGGCACCAGGATCGCATCCGACGCCGCCATCGCGTTGACGGTGAGCAGGTTCAGCGACGGCGGGCAATCGATCAGGACATAGGTGAAGTCGGCTTCCGGCGAGACGTTGGCGTTGAGCGCCTCGATGGCATTGCGCAGCCGGAAGGCGCGGTCGCGCGTGTGGCCGAGTTCGAGTTCGAGCCCGGAGAGATCCATGGTGGAGGGCGCGATGAACAATCGCGGCACCGCGGTCGGCACCACCGCCTCGCGCAGCGAGACTTCGCCGGTCAGCACGTCGTAGGTCGAGGCGCGGCGGTCGCGGCGGTCGATGCCGAGGCCGGTGGAGGCGTTGCCCTGCGGATCGAGATCGACGATCAGCACCCGCTCGCCAATGGCCGCCAGCGCGGTGCCGAGGTTGATCGCCGTGGTGGTCTTGCCGACGCCGCCCTTCTGGTTGGCCAGCGAAATGATCCGCGGATGTCCGAGCGGCATCGTCGCATCACTCCCAAACCCTTGATAAATCTCGTCCATCACTGTCATCGGTACGCCATATTGCACTGCAGCATCAATGCGGCGCCACCGCCTCGATGTGATTGACCTCGACGATCCAGCCCTCGCCGCCGCTGCGGCTCCGATGCAGGATTGGCTCAATTTTCCAATATTTAGTAGCTTCCGTCAATTCTGACTCTACATCTTGACCTTTGAGCAGCAGCGCTTTTGCGCCCTTCCGCACCAGAGGTTCGACATAGCCCAGCAACAGATGTAACGGAGCCAGCGCCCGCGCGGTGACGCAATCGACAGCATGCTCCACGCTATCCACATAATCCCCGATGTCCTTGGGATAAACCTCTCCGCGCGCGCCCGTCACCCGCAGCGCCTCGCGCAGGAAGGCGGCCTTCTTGGCGATGCGCTCGACAAGATCGACCCGGCCGCCACGGTCGGCCAGCGCGCAGGCCAGCACCACCCCGGGGAATCCACCGCCGCTGCCGAAGTCGGCCCAACGCGTCGCGCTCGGTGCCAGATCGAGAAGCTGCAACGAATCGGCGATGTGACGGGTCCAGAGCTGCGGCAGGGTCGAGGGTGCAACCAGATTGGTGGTCACCTGCCAATGCAACAACAACTCGACATAGCGATCGAGCCGCGCCTCTGTTTCACGTGAAACAGGGGTGAGGCGGAGAGCGGCGGCCCTGTCGGCGGCAAGGTCGGCGATCGCGATGTGATGACTTGCTTTCGCCATGACCGAAGAGCGCTTTCCAAGAATCGGAGGAGGACCCATCCGACAAGTCTGACTGGGCGCTTATTCCCCGTCATCGCGAGGAGCGCAAGCGACGAAGCAAGGCATGAGCCACAAAGCAAGACTGAATTGCTTCACGGAGCCGGTGCTGGGGCGCGCGGAGCGCCGATCCGAGTGCTCGCACGGCAATGACACACGATGCAAGTTTCCCTCAACTTCAGTCCCTTCATCTGAAGTCGTCATGGCCGGATTTATTCCGGCCATCCACGTCTTGCCAGAACGTCGGGCATAAAAGGTAGATACCCGGGATGAGCACGGGCATGACGCTGGACCTAGATAGCTCCCGAGACGACGTCCCATCGATGAGATTGCAATATCTGAAACTAGAACCTGGTGGGTTTGAACCGAAGCCCATGCCGTCATCCTGCGGCGCGAGCGAAGCGAGCCTCGAAGGATCGCGGTCATCGCCCACCATCGCGGGTTTACCCGAGATAGGGCTGAAAGGACGCAAGTTGGCTTGCCGACTTGCTATGGCTGCCGCTACGCGCCAGCACCTCAGGACGAGTGCCTCAGATTCAGCCTCGAAAAATTATGCTCCAGGTGACGAACGGACCTAGCAATTTGATCGTCGCGTCGAATGCGGCCAAGCATCGTCATCAAAGGCGGTTCACCCGACCGGCCGCGGGGCCACGAAGCCGGTCTTGCCGCCCTGCTCAAACCCGCAGCTTTCGTAGAATGTCAGGACGAAAGGATTCGCCCGCCCGCGTCCCGTCATCAGAAATACCTGAAAACACCCGCGCCGCCAGGCGTCATCCAGCGCCGCGCGGACCGTCGCCCTGCCGTATCCGCATCGCCGGACATCGGGGTGCGTGACGACGTTCTCAAGAAAGGCATGTGGCGCGCCGCCGCGCATCAGGTTCGGCGCCGTGATCAGAAGGCAGGTCGCGATCGGTCGATCCGCGACAACGCCGACCATCAAACTCAGGTTTTCATTGGCCAATGTTTCGCGCCAGATCTCCCGCCTCCGCTGCTCGCTAAGTTGCGGGATGTTCGGATTCAGGTGCCGATAGAGGACCAGGAGTTGATCCAGATCGTCCGATCGGGCTTGGCGCGTGATCAACACTTCAGGTCTCCGGGCCGATCCAAGCAGCAAACGTTCCACCAAGAATCGCGATAATCCAAATCCATCATGGCGAGCGAAGCGAGGCTCCCGCTCTTCCTTCCCCTCCCGCCCGCGGAAGAGGGTCGGGGTGAGGGCTCAGAATTGCTTCGTCGGCTTCGCCTCCTCGCAATGACGAGAAACAGGCATCGACTTTATCGAAATTTGCTTCAGAGCCCGGCTCGCGAAAAGCTTTCCGATTGAACTCTAATCAGTCTGCCGGAAAGGCTGTTTCACGTGAAACACTTTTACGCGACGCCGGCGGCATCCTTCTTTCGCGCTTCGCGCCGCAGATAGGCAGCCAGAATGCCAAGCGCGGCCGGCGTCAGGCCGTCGAGCCGGCCCGCCTGCCCCACGGTGCGCGGCTGCGCTCTCTCCAACCGGTTGCGTGCCTCGTTGGAGAGTCCCGGCACCGCGCGGTAGTCGATCCCGGTCAGCACCAGCCCCTCGTCGCGGCGGAAGGCCTCGACATCCGCCACCTGGCGCTTGAGATAGACGTCGTATTTGGCGTCGATCTCGACATGGGTCGCAATGACTGGGTCAATGGCCGACAGCTCCGGCCAGATCCGGCTGACATCCGCCCAGCCGATCTCCGGATAGGCCAGTAGCTCAAAGGCCGAGCGGCGATGGCCGTCGCGGTTGAGATTAAGGCCGTGCTTGGCCGCCTCGTTCGGCGTGATCGCCAGCGATTGTGCCAATCCCTTGGCGGCGTCCAGCGCCGTCATCTTGGCGCGATGATGCGCCGTCCGCTCCGCCCCAACACAACCGAGCGCGATGCCCTTGTCGGTCAGGCGCTGATCGGCGTTGTCGGCGCGCAGGGTCAGGCGGTACTCGGCGCGTGAGGTGAACATCCGATAGGGTTCGGTGACGCCACGCGTCACCAGATCGTCGATCATTACCCCGAGATAGCCATCGGCGCGGTCGAATACGATTCCGCCGCCCCCGCCCGTTAGCAGCGCGGCGTTGAGCCCGGCGACGATACCCTGCGCCGCCGCCTCCTCATAACCGGTGGTGCCGTTGATCTGCCCGGCCAGAAACAGCCCCGGCACCCGCCGGGTCTGCAAGGTCGGCTCCAGTTCGCGCGGATCGACATGGTCGTATTCGATGGCGTAGCCCGGCCGGATGATCCGGGTGTTCTCCAGTCCCGGAATCGACGCCACGATCGCCCGCTGCACGTCTTCCGGCAGCGAGGTCGAAATGCCGTTGGGATAGACCGTCGGATCGTCGAGCCCTTCCGGCTCGAGAAAGATCTGATGCCCGTCGCGGTCGCCAAACCGCATGATCTTGTCCTCGACCGAGGGACAATAACGCGGCCCGGTCGACTTGATCTGGCCGGAATACATCGGGGAGCGATGCACGTTGGCGCGGATCACCTCGTGGGTCGCCGCCAACGTGCGGGTGATGCCGCACTGGATTTGCGGCACCGTGATGCGCGCGGTCAGGGTCGAGAACGGCTCCGGCGGATCGTCGCCGGGCTGCATCTCCACCGCGCCCCAATCGATGGTGCGGCCATCGAGGCGCGGCGGCGTTCCGGTCTTGAGCCGGCCCAGCGTGAAGCCGGCCGCTTCGAACGACTTCGAAAGACCAAGCGCCGGCGCCTCCCCGACCCGGCCCGCCGGCCAGCTCTGCTCACCGAGATGGATCAGCCCGCGCAGAAACGTCCCGGTGGTCACGACCACCGCGCCGGTCTTCAGCTCGCGGCCATCGGCCAAGCGAATGCCCGTCGCGCGGCCATCCACCCGCAGCAGATCGTCCGCCTCGCCTTGGATCACCGAGAGATTGGCGGTGTCGCGGATCGCGGCCTGCATCGCCGCCGCATAAAGCTTGCGGTCGGCCTGAGCGCGCGGTCCGCGCACGGCCGGACCCTTACGGCGGTTGAGCATGCGAAACTGGATGCCCGCCTGATCGATCACCCGGCCCATCAGTCCATCGAGCGCGTCGACCTCGCGCACCAGATGACCCTTGCCGAGCCCGCCGATCGCCGGATTGCACGACATCGCGCCGACGGTGTCGAACCGATGCGTCACCAGCGCGGTGCGCGCGCCCACGCGCGCGGCAGCCGCCGCGGCCTCACAGCCCGCGTGCCCGCCACCGATCACGATCACATCGAATGCGTCTGCCAACGGTATATCCGTGGTTGAATTTGATGGGCGGCGTTTTATCGCGAGATGCGCGCCACGGAAAGCGGAATCCGCCGGAGTCTGTTTCACGTGAAACAGAAGTTCGGCCGCCCTAAATTAACCCGGGTAAAAATAATGCATGAGGCTGCCACGAAACCATAATTATCGAACCAGGCCAGCCCCGAGGGAGCACTGAATGCTCGATAGATTTCATTCAGATCAAAATCAACGGATCGTCATGCCGGGCTTGCCCCGGCACATCCACGTCCTTGAATGTGCGAGGACCGGCGAAGGACAGCTTCAAAAATCGAATAATACATACCAAAATTTATAAATGAACAAAGCAATATTTCTAGAATATAGAGCTATTACTTCCCTATGCAGAAGTCGCGAAAAATGACGTCGAGCAAATCCTCGACATCGACACGACCCAGAAGCCGGCCAAGCGCCACTGAGGCGGCGCGGAGTTCCTCGGCAACAAGCTCATCACCCAGATCACGCGCAATAATGCTGCGATGCAGCATATCGACCGTCATACGCAATAACTCCCGATGTCGCGTCCGCCCGATCAACCCGGACTCACCGGCCGCAAAATATTGTTCCGCATAAGCCCGAATGGCGTCGATCAATTCCGGCACTCCGTCGCCCCGCGCCGCAGAGATCGCGAAGGCCGGGGGCGACGCATCAACGCGTGCCGCAATACCGCCGTCAGACCGCCGGCGTCCTGCCGCAAGAATCCCGGCCCCACTTTCGACCCCCGGAACGGCCGCGATATCCAGTTTGTTGAGGACCAGCCAACACGGCGCGTTACCGACGACATCGCCCAGCGGCCTATCGGCCAATGGCCCATTTTCGATGAGCCAAAGAACGAGATCGGCCTCCCCTGCCCGCGCACGCGCCCGCCGTACGCCCTCCTGCTCTACCGGATCGTCGGTCTCGCGAATTCCGGCGGTGTCGATCAACGTCACCGGATAACCATCGAGATCCAATTGCACCTCGATCACATCTCGCGTGGTGCCGGCATGCGGCGAGACAATCGCCACATCGCGCCGCGCCAGTGCATTCATCAGCGTCGATTTGCCGACATTCGGCGCACCGGCGATCGCCACCACCAATCCGTCGCGCAAACGTTCACTGTGCGAGGACGCCGCCAGTGCCTGTTCAATCTCATCCTTCAGCGCTGCGATCTTCGCCAACGCCGGCGCCAGCAATTCATTCGGTACATCGCCTTCGTCGGCGAAGTCGATCCCCGCTTCCACCAGCGCGGCCGCTTCGATGATCTGCCGCCGCCAGTCGCGCGCCTTGTCGCCCAGCAGCCCCTGCAACTGCCGCAGCGCCTGCCGCCGCTGCTTGTCGGTGTCGGCATGAATCAGATCGTCGAGCCCTTCGGCTTCGGTGAGATCGATTTTGCCATTCTCGAACGCGCGTCGCGTGAATTCGCCGGGCTCCGCCGGCCGCACGTCGTCGAACTCGGATAACGCCGCGAACAACGCAGCCAGCACCGCGCGGCCGCCATGGACGTGAAATTCGGCCACGTCTTCGCCAGTGGCGCTTGCCGGCGCGGGAAACCACAACACCACCGCGTCGTCGATGGCTTCGCCTTGCGCATCCCGCAGCAACACGCGCGTGGCGGTGCGCGGCACTGGCCGCCTGCGAGCGAGCAGCTCCAACGCATGACCAGCCTGTGCGCCGGAAACCCGCACGATGGCAATCGCGGTCGGCGGTCGACCGGACGACAGGGCGAAGATAGTTTGTTCTCGCGGATGCATGGCCTATCTATTGAATAACCGCGACGTTCGACGCAACCAGGTATCGTCGCCACTCAAGTCCGGAAAGCCGCAGCATGACCGAGGCATCGTCGCACACCAACCGGCTTTCGCACGAGACCAGTCCCTATCTGCTGCAACATCAGCATAACCCCGTCGATTGGTGGCCATGGGGTCCCGACTCGCTGGCGGAAGCGAGGCGCACTCACAAACCGATCCTGCTCTCGGTCGGCTACGCGGCCTGCCATTGGTGCCATGTCATGGCGCACGAAAGTTTCGAGGACGAGGCGACCGCGAAGGTGATGAACGAGCTGTTCGTCAACATCAAGGTCGATCGCGAGGAGCGGCCGGACATCGATCAGATCTACATGAATGCGCTGCATCTGTTGGGCGAGCAGGGCGGTTGGCCGCTGACGATGTTTCTCACCTCCGATGGTGAACCGTTCTGGGGCGGTACTTACTTTCCGAAGCAGGCGCAATACGGCCGGCCCGGTTTTACCGATCTGCTGCGCACCGTGTCGCGGCTTTATCGCGACGAACCGGACAAGATCATTCACAACCGCGATGCGCTGCTGGCCAAGCTGGCGGAGCGCACGCGCGGCAATGCAGCCTCGCAGCTCGGCGTCAACGAACTCAACAACGCCGCGGTATCGATCGCGCGCGCCACCGATCCGGTCAACGGCGGTCTGCGCGGCGCGCCAAAGTTTCCGCAATGCGCGATGCTGGAATTCTTGTGGCGCGGCGGCGCGCGCAGCAATGACGAACGCTTCTTTACGACCACCAATCTGACGCTGACGCATATCAGCCAGGGCGGCATCTACGACCACCTCGGCGGCGGCTACGCGCGCTATTCGGTCGATGAGCGATGGCTGGTGCCGCATTTCGAGAAAATGCTTTACGACAATGCGCAACTGCTCGACCTATTGGCGCTTGAACACGCGCGCGCGCCGAACAAACTGTACGAACAGCGCGCGCAGGAAACCGTCGGCTGGCTGGTGCGCGAAATGACGACGGCGGAAGGCGCATTCGCATCGTCGCTCGATGCCGATTCCGAGGGTGAGGAGGGCAAGTTCTACGTCTGGTCTCTGGCGGAAGTCACAGATGTTCTTGGCAGCCAGGATACCGCCGATTTCGCCGCGCGCTACGACATCACACCAGAGGGCAACTTCGAAGGCCACAACATTCCCAATCGTCTCAAGACCATCGATCTTGGCGGCGATGACGACACGCACATGCGGATGCTGCGAGACAAACTGCTGACGCGCCGCGCTACGCGTATCCGTCCCGGCCTCGACGACAAGGTGTTGGCAGACTGGAACGGCTTGATGATCGCAGCGCTCGCACACGCGGCGATTTCTTTCGCGCAGCCAACGTGGCTCGATGTGGCGCGCCGCGCTTTCGCGTTCATTGCAACGTCAATGACACGCGATAGCCGGCTCGGACATTCATGGCGCGCCGGACAGCTTCTCATTCCCGGCCTGGCGTCCGATTACGCCGCGATGATCCGCGCGGCGCTGGCGCTGCACGAGACAACAGGCGAGGGGTCGTTTTTGCGACAGGCCGTCGTCTGGCAGGAGTTGCTGGATCGTCACTACGCGGATGTCGAGCATGGCGGTTATTACTTGACGGCAGATGGCGCTGAAGGGTTGATCGTTCGTCCGCATTCCAGCGTCGACGATGCGATTCCAAACCACAACGGCCTGATCGCACAGAACCTGGTGCGGCTCGCGGTGCTTGACGGCAACGATCGCTGGCGAACCAAGACCGACGCACTGTTTGCGGCGCTGTTGCCCCGCGCGGTCGAAAACATGTTCGGCCATTTGTCGTTGTTGAATGCGCTCGACCTTCACTTGAGCGGCGCCGAAGTTGTCGTGGTGGGTGAGGGCGCCGATGCCGATGCACTCGTAACTGCGGCGCGCCGACTGCCGTATGCGACGACCGTCGTTCTTCGCGCGCCACGCGCCGAGCTGCTGCCGCAACAACATCCCGCCCGCGCCAAGGCGGAAAGCGTCAAGAGCGCGGCAGCTTTCGTCTGCCGTCAGCAAAATTGCTCGCTGCCGGTGACGACGGTGTACGATCTCGTGCATTTGGTGATGCAGCGGACATAGTAAAACAACCGGTGTCGTCCCCGCGCAGGCGGGGACCCAGACTCCCTGCGGCCATGATGAATGCTGCGACTCGATTGTAATCACAGTCGCAATTTTCAAACAACAAACGCTGCGGCGTATGGGTCCCCGCCTGCGCGGGGACGACGAAGGATGGGCTTCTCGACAGAAACACGCCAAACGAAAAAAGGCCCGCGATCACTCGCGGGCCTTTGTTATTCAATGCTTGCGACTTGCCAGCATCAAGTGTTCATCGAATCGAAGAACTCGCTGTTGTTCTTGGTGTTGCGCAGCTTGTCGAGCAGGAACTCGATCGCGTCCATGGTGCCCATCGGATTGAGGATGCGCCGCAGCACATACATCTTCTTGAGCAGTTGCGGATCGGTGATGAGTTCTTCCTTGCGGGTGCCGGAGCGCGCGATGTCGATTGCCGGGAAGGTGCGCTTGTCCGCCACCTTGCGGTCGAGGATCAGTTCCGAGTTGCCGGTGCCCTTGAACTCTTCGAAGATCACTTCATCCATGCGGCTGCCGGTATCGACCAGCGCGGTGGCGATGATGGTCAGCGAACCACCTTCCTCGATGTTACGCGCGGCGCCGAAGAAACGCTTCGGCCGCTGCAACGCGTTGGCATCGACACCGCCGGTCAGCACCTTGCCGGATGACGGCACCACGGTGTTGTAAGCGCGGCCGAGACGCGTGATCGAATCGAGCAGGATGACGACATCGCGGCCGTGTTCGACCAGACGCTTGGCCTTCTCGATCACCATCTCCGCGACCTGCACGTGACGCACCGCCGGTTCGTCGAAGGTCGAGGACACCACCTCGCCCTTCACCGAACGCTGCATGTCGGTGACTTCTTCCGGCCGCTCGTCGATCAGGAGAACGATCAGATAGCATTCCGGATGATTGGCCGTGATCGAATGCGCGATGTTCTGCATCAGCACGGTCTTGCCGGTGCGCGGCGGCGCCACGATCAGCGCGCGCTGGCCCTTGCCGATCGGCGCCACGATGTCGATGACGCGCGGCGACAGGTCCTTGCGGGTCGGGTCGTTCAATTCGAGCTTGAAACGCTCGTCGGGGAACAGCGGCGTCAGGTTGTCGAAATTGACCTTGTGCTTGGACTTCTCGGGGTCCTCGAAGTTCAGCGTGTTGACCTTGAGCAGCGCGAAGTAGCGTTCGCCTTCCTTCGGGCTACGGATGTGGCCCTCAATGGTGTCGCCGGTCCGCAGACCGAAACGGCGGATCTGCGATGGCGACACGTAGATGTCGTCGGGGCCGGGCAGATAGTTCGCATCCGGCGAGCGCAGGAAGCCGAAGCCGTCCGACAGCACTTCGACGACGCCTTCGCCGATGATGTCGATTTCCTGGATCGCCAGCTGCTTGAGAATGGCGAACATCAGCTCCTGCTTGCGCATGGTGCTGGCGTTCTCGACGCCAAGCTCTTCCGCCAGCGTCACGAGTTCGCCGGGAGTCTGAGCCTTGAGGTCCTGGAGTTTCATTTCCCGCATTGGGGGTGGTCCTGTAGAAAAAATAAGGAGGAGATCGAAGGTGGCTTTGAAAATGCGGAATGCCTGACAGCGTTTCCGCAGATCTGAAGCAAGGAAGGTGCCGGAAGGGCTTCAAACCCGATGTGGCGGCCGATGCCATTTGGCTTTCGGGCGACAACCACATCCGCCTGCGTGGGGTGGGATGGAACGAATATAGAAAATCAGTCGCTCTCGCGCAAGACGGTGCAAGGGCAGCGTCGCGCGGAAATCCGCATCAGAATGGCTTGACGATCACCATGATCACGATTCCGATCATCAAAACTGTCGGTATCTCGTTGATTATCCTGTAAAATTTTTGACTTCGTGTGTTCCGGTCCTGAGCGAATTCGCGCACCCAACGGCTGAACAGCCCATGGATTCCGGACATCACCAGCACAAGGAACAGCTTGACGTGAAACCAGCCGCTCAGAAACCAGTGTCCGCTCCAGGCCAGATACAGTCCAAGAACCCAGGTAACGATCATTGCCGGATTGATGATGGCTTTCAGCAATCGCCGTTCCATCACCTTGAAGGTCTCGGATTGCTTCGATCCGATCTCCGCCTCGCAATGATAGACGAACAAGCGCGGCAGGTAGAGCATCCCCGCCATCCAGGAAATCACTGCGATGACATGGAAGGCCTTGATCCATTCGTACATCTGCAAGTCTCTTTGCTTGATCGGGATGCGGTGCCGACCGGAACCGCTTCGCCGTGATGCGGGTTCTCAGGTGCCGGATAAACGCTGGGCGTATCCATATCCGCAGCGTCCTTCTTTCCCAATCAATATTTCTAGAATCTTAGGTTTGAGTCTGAGTGACCGTGAATTGTGGCCGGACAATCTTGTCCCGTTTTGTCCAAGTCCGCGGCGAAGTTGTCACCGCTTTTCCCATTCGGTTGGTGATCAGCGATATTGTCCGAATTTTCAATCAGTTGCGTATATCGAAGCTAAAGTTATCAAGCGACAAGCCGGTCTATTCCCGCTAGACTCGCCAGCAGCATGGAATCTTGTCCACGTTGACACGCCTGTGCAAAACGACCCCGGTTATCCCGAGCCCTTCGGCCGAAGGTAAAAACTTCGTAAATCATCCACACCGATTCACACAATACACAGGACAAAACAGCGCGGAGCGGATCCGACATTCGCTTCCCGGTTTGTCGCAAGATGCAAACGTCAGAACTGGATTACTAGCGTGCCGACCACGGGCAACTATTTCCATCTTCACATGGTATCGGATTCGACCGGCGAAACGCTGATCACGGTGGCGCGTGCCGTTGCCGCACAGTATGCCAACGTGACGCCGGTGGAGCATGTCTATCCGCTGGTGCGGAGCCAGAAGCAACTCGACCGCGTGCTTGCGGAGATCGAGGAAGCGCCAGGAATTGTTCTATTTACGCTGCTGGAAGAGGATTTGGTCGGCCGGCTCGAGAACAAGTGCAAGGAAATTAATATTCCCAGCCTGTCGATCATCGGGCCGGTAATGCAGTTGTTTCACGCCTATCTCGGCGCCACCACCACCGGCCGTGTCGGCGCGCAACACACATTGAATGCCGAATATTTCAAGCGGATCGACGCGCTCAACTACACCATGATGCATGACGATGGCCAGCATGTCGAAGGGCTGGAGGAGGCCGACGTCGTGCTGGTTGGTGTCTCGCGCACCTCGAAAACGCCGACGTCGATCTATCTCGCTAATCGCGGGATTCGCACGGCGAACGTGCCGCTGGTGCCCGGCGTTCCGATTCCGCCGCAACTCGAGACCTTGAAGAAGCCGCTGGTGGTCAGTCTTCACGCCACCCCGGAGCGGCTGATTCAAATCCGGCAGAACCGCCTGCTCAGCATTGGGGCGCATTCCGCCAACGATATTTACACCGACAGGCAGTCGGTGACGGACGAAGTCGCCGCGGCTCGCCGTCTCAGCGCCCGCTATGGCTGGGCCTTGCTGGACGTGACGCGACGCTCGATCGAGGAAACCGCCGCCGCTGTCATCAAGCTCTACGCCGACCGGCAACGACGGCGAACTCCGGAATGACGGACAAGGCCTCCATCTTGGCGCAGGGCGAGCCACCGTTGATCCTGGCGTCGCAGAGTCGGGCCCGTCGGGCGGTTCTCGCTGGCGCGAGACTCGCGTTTGAAGCTCTTCCGGCGGAACTCGACGAACGCAGCATTGAAGCAGAATCCGGGCTGACCGCACCGGGCGAAGTGGCGGAATGTCTGGCACGCGCCAAGGCATCGGTGGTCTCGGCAGTGCATCCAGGCCGTTACGTGATCGGCGCGGATCAGACGCTGGCGCTAGGCATGCGCCGTTTCAGCAAGCCGGCGGATCGCACGGCTGCCGCCGATCAGATCGCGATGCTGGCTGGAAAGACTCACGAACTTCATGCCGCCATCGCGGTGATCCGTGACGGGCAGGTGCTGTTCTCTCACGTCAGCGTTGCGCGGATGACGATGCGGCCGTTGAGCGAACCGGCAATCGACGCTTATCTTGCCGAGGCTGGAAACGCGGTGCTGGGCAGCGTCGGCGCCTATCAACTCGAAGGGCTCGGCGTGCATCTGTTCGAGCGGATCGAGGGTGATTATTTCACGATCCTCGGAATGCCGTTGCTGCCGCTGCTGGCGTTTTTGCGGAGCCGGAATCTTCTCCGTTTCTAGGAGTTTATCAATGCGAATACTGGGGCTCACCGGCTCTATCGGCATGGGCAAATCGACCACCGCGAAAATGTTCGAGGAGGCCGGCGTTCCGGTTTACGACGCCGACGCCACGGTTCATCGTCTCTATGAGGGCGAAGCGGTCGCGGCAATCGAGGCGGCGTTTCCCGGCACGACCGTGAACGGCAAGGTCGACCGCACGCTGCTGTCGCCGCGCGTGGTGCACGATGCCGAGGCGATGAAGCGCCTGGAAAGCATCGTGCATCCGATGTTGCGCGCGCATCATCAAAAATTCCTCGACGATGCCGAGACATCCGGTGCGCCGGTGGCCGTCGTTGATATTCCGCTGCTCTATGAAACCGGTGGTGAAAGTCGCGTCGACGCTGTCGTGGTGGTGACAACGGCGCCGGACGTACAGCGCGAGCGCATTCTGGCGCGCGAGGGCATGACGCCGGAAAAGCTCGATGCGATTCTCGCCAAGCAGTTGCCGGATGCCGAAAAACGCCGCCGCGCCGACTTTGTCGTGGATACATCCCACGGACTCGATCCGGTGCGGATTCGCATCCGCGAAATTCTCGAGCAGGTTGCTAAACTGCCGATCCGGCGAGCCTGATTCGCTCTGGAGCGGACCTGAAAAGCCATGCGCGAAATCGTTCTCGATACTGAAACCACCGGCCTCGATCCGCTGCGCGGCGATCGGCTGGTGGAAATCGGCTGCGTTGAAATCTTCAACCGGATGCCGACCGGGCAGGTCTATCACTGCTACATCAATCCCGAGCGCGACATGCCCGAGGAGGCCTTCGCGGTACATGGGCTCTCGACGGATTTTCTCGCGGGGCAGCCGAAATTCGCGGAGGTTGTCGATGCCTTTCTGGAATTTATCGGCGATGCGCCGCTGGTGATTCACAACGCGTCGTTCGATATCGGCTTCATCAACGCGGAACTGGGTCGGATGGCGCGGACCGCGATTCCGCGAGACCGGCTGGTCGATACGCTGTTGCTGGCGCGACGCAAGCATCCCGGCGTGTCCAACCGGCTTGATGATCTGTGCTCGCGCTACTCGATCGATAACTCACACCGCACCAAGCACGGCGCGTTGCTCGACGCGGAGTTGCTGGCCGAGGTCTATATCGATCTGATCGGCGCGCGGCAGTCGCAGTTGATCCTGACGGAAACCAGCGTGACGCGCGGTCATGGCGTCAGCGATGCCCCGCGCCGTCAGCGATCGGTCCCGCTCACCCCGCGCCTGACCGAGAACGAGCGCACGGCGCATCGGGCTTTTGTCGCGACGCTCGGCGACAAGCCGATCTGGCATGAATATGCGGACAGCGCGCCCGAGTAGCGCGCAAGCAAGTGGCGTCTTTGAGCGAAGCGAAAGAACGATCGCGTTAAACAAATTTGGGGTCCTTCATCGTTTGACGAAGGACCCCAAATTGTTTTCACAAATGTTGGATCGCCTCAGCTCGGCTTGATCTGCTCGGCCTGACGTTCCATGTTCTGCCGGTACAGGCCGACGAAGTCGACCGGATCGAGCATCAGCGGCGGGAAGCCACCGTCGCGCACCGACGTCGCGATGATCTCGCGCGCGAACGGGAACAGCAGTCGTGGGCATTCGATCATGACGAGCGGATGCAGGTTCTCCTGCGGAACGTTCACGATCCGGAACACGCCGGCATAGGCGAGCTCGAAGTTGAACATCACCGCGCCCTGGTTTTCGGCCTTGCCTTCGATCGACAGCACCACCTCGTATTCGTTCTCGGCGATATTGTTGGCCCCGACATTGATCTGAATGTTGATCGAGGGCTGCTGCTGCGCTCCCAGCGATTTCGGTGCGTTGGGATTCTCGAACGACAGGTCCTTGGTGTATTGCGCAAGCACGTTGAGCTGCGGGGGAGGCGCCGCCTCGGGAGGGGTACCGTTGCCGTTCGCCATAACAAATTCTCCTGAAAGCTCTGGCCAGACTGGAACCGTTTGGCGGCAGGTTCGCTCCCAAGCGGCCGACGAGGGGCTGATTGCCGCGTCGGCGTGTGGCTATCATAGCCCTGCCATGCTCGACAAGCAGGGTACGGGGCCGTCACGGCCTTGCCTGCCGCGATGATTTCGCATTTGGCCGCAAAGAGCGGCTTTCAGGTGGATATCGGTTTCCTCTCGGCGACGAAAAGCGCTACAATTTCAAGAGCCGGATCAGTATCAAAGGGAATGTCAGGGCGGTTGTGCGGCCCTCGATCCCGGAGGTGTGGTCCCCGTGCCAAAAAGTGCCATTGGCTCGGCGCGCTCCGGTCCCTACATGAGGGGGACGGGCTCCAGCGGCCTGATGCACGTGAAATTCTCCGCACCCGGCCACCAAGGGTGCGATTGGACCGATTGGAAAGCGAACACGACGTGGATATTTACACCATCATCTTTCTGGCGTTGGCGGTATTTATCTTCCTGCGTCTGCGCAATGTGCTTGGACAGCGTACCGGAAGTGAGCGGCCGCCGCTTGATCGTGCCGCCCGTGACGTCCTCAACGGCGCCCAGGACGGCAAGGTAGTGCCGATGCCCGGAACCGTGATCGATCAGCCCCCGGCGGTGCCGGCCGGCGAAGCAGAGCCGCCAGCCAATCGCTGGAAGGGGTTCGCCGAGCCCGGTTCGGCGCTGGCATCCGGGTTGGATGCCATCGTGGCGCAGGATTCGTCGTTCGACGCGAAACATTTCATCAGCGGCGCGCGCAGTGCCTATGAAATGATCGTGCTGGCTTTTGCCAACGGGGATCGGCGCGCGCTGAAGGATTTGTTGTCCTCCGATGTCTACGACAGCTTCGACAACGCGATCCGCACCCGCGAAAAGAACGAACAGAAGACCGACACCCGCTTCGTTTCAATTGACAAGGCCGAACTGGTCAATGCCGAGGTGCGTGACCGCACCAGCCAACTGACCATCCGCTTCGTCTCGCAGATGATTTCCGTTACCAGGGACAAGACGGGCGCGATTGTCGACGGCAATCCGGAAAAGGTCGCCGATATCACCGATGTCTGGACATTTGCCCGCGATACCAATTCGCGCGATCCGAACTGGAAGCTGGTTGGGACCGGAAGCGCGCAATAGCGCGGTCCGGCTCGGCGCGCGCTCCGCGACGCTTTGGCTCGCGGTCGGTTTGCTGGGTGCGTCCTTGCTTCCGGCCGAGGCGAGGCGGTCATACGCCTATTCCAAGCCGCGTCATTCGTTGCATCGGTTTTTTCCCATCGAGATTCCGGGCGGCCAGTACACGCCCGCGACCTGGGATGCGTTGACCGGTTGGCGCGACGACGATCATCTGGCGGCATTCTCCACGTTTAAAGAGAGCTGCAAGGCAATCCTGGCCGCGCGCCAGCCTCTGCAGATCAGCAAGGCAATGGGCGATTCGTTGCGCGCACCGTGCGCTGCTGCGAGGGTGTCGCGGATCGAAACCGAACAGGCCGCACGCCGGTTTTTCGAGCGGCACTTTCGCCCGCTATGGATCTCCCGCCTCGGTGAGGACACAGGTTTCGTCACCGGTTATTACGAACCCATCATCGACGGATCGCGAACGCGCACCGATGTTTATACCGTGCCGGTCTATCGCCGCCCGTCGAACCTGTTCGTGCGCGGCTTTAAACAAAGCGATACTGGCCTGCCCAATGGCGGCGATGTGTTTCGCAAGATCGGCCGCCGCAAGCTGGTGCCGTACTACGATCGCGCCGCTATCGAGGATGGCGCCATCGCCGGGCGCGGGCTTGAAATCTGCTGGCTCAAGAACGAGACCGATCTGCTGTTCACGCAGATCCAGGGCTCGGCGCGTGTTCGTCTCGAGGACGGCTCCACCATTCGCATCAACTACGATGCGCATAACGGCTATCGCTATACGCCGGTCGGTCGCATCCTGATCGAACGCAACATCATTCCGCGCGAGCAGATGTCGATGCAGCGCATCCGGGAATGGATGGAGGCCAATCCGGACGGCGCCAGGGAATTGCGGCGGCAGAACCGTTCCTATGTGTTTTTTCGCGAGGTTCAACTGTCCGACAAGGACGAGGCTGTCGGCGCGCAGGGCGTGCCGCTGACGCCGCGGCGCTCCATCGCGGTGGACAAGGCGCTGCACGTCTACGGCACGCCGTTCTTTCTCGATGGCATTTTGCCGATCGAATCCGCGCAGGCGCAAACGCCGTTCCATCACCTGATGATCGCGCAGGACACCGGCTCCGCCATCGTCGGCCCGGCGCGTGCGGACATCTATTTCGGCGCGGGCGCCGAGGCGGCGCAAATTGCGGGTCGGTTACGCCACAATATTCGCTTCGCGATTCTGGTGCCGAACGCACTCGATCCGATCGCCGCCGGTCGCACCATGCCGCTGCCGCAAGTTCGGCGCGAAACGACGGTGAAACGCCCGGCGCACCATCATCACCGCTCGCGGAATTATCATCGCCGAGGCCAGCGATGAAGCGGCAACCGCCGGACGAAATCCTCATCGACGTGCCTCCACGACGCCGCAAGCGCGTGCTGAGCGAGGAAGAGCGCGTGTTGTGGGAAAGCGTGGCGAAACAGGCCAAGCCGTTGCGGAAGAAAGCGCGTGTCGCGAAAGCCGAGGTCATTCTCACGATCGAATCGGCACAGCTGGCCGCGCGTGGTTCCGCCAAGAGGTTATCAAACGAGTCCGCACCGTCTCCGAGTCAGCCCGCGAAGGTGGTTCGTCCGCCGTCGCCGCCGCCCTTGGCACCGCTCGGCCGGCGTGAACGCACGCATCTGTCGCGCGGCAGGATCGAAATCGATGCGCGGCTCGATCTGCATGGGATGACGCAAGCGCGCGCCCACCGCGCGCTGTTGTTGTTTCTTCAACGGGCCAGCAGCGACGGCTTGCGTTTTGTGCTGGTGGTTACCGGCAAGGGCAGCACCATCGGGGCGGACTCCGAGCGCGGTGTGCTGCGTCGGCAAGTGCCGGAATGGTTATCGCTGCCGGAGTTTCGCACGCTGGTCGTCGGCTTCGAACAGGCGCATATCGGCCACGGCGGCGCCGGCGCGCTCTATGTGCGCGTGCGGCGAGGGCGGTGAGGTTCAAGTGTCATTCCGGAGTGCATGCGTAGCACGCAGTCGCGGAATTCCGGCAATTGTCATCAACGCCCGCTCCACATCAACCGTCGTCCCCGCGAAGGCGGGGACCCAGACTCCGCAGCGGGCGTGATTGAAGAACGGCGCGTGTTGCTCGCGCCTGCTCAAACAATGCAGGCCAGGGGTAATGGTCCCCGCCTTCGCGGGGACGACATTGTTTGTGATGCGCCGTGCGTTACAGAATAAACCGGCTCAAATCCGAATTCTTCGCCAGATCGCCGACGTGCTTCTGCACGTAGGCGGCATCAACGCGGATGGTTTCGCCGTTGCGGTCCGGAGCGACGAATGAGATTTCGTCGAGCACCCGCTCCATCACCGTCTGCAAGCGCCGCGCGCCGATGTTTTCCACTGTGGCATTCACAGCGACAGCGACATCGGCCAACGCGTCGATGGCGTCGTCGGTCAATTCCAGCGTGACGCCTTCGGTCTGCATCAGCGCGACGTATTGCTTGATCAGCGAGGCTTCCGGCTCGGTGAGGATGCGGCGCATGTCATCGCGGGTTAACGCATTCAGCTCGACGCGGATCGGCAGCCGGCCTTGCAATTCGGGCAGCAGGTCCGAGGGCTTGGCGATGTGGAACGCGCCGGAGGCGATGAACAAAATGTGGTCGGTCTTCACCGCGCCGTGCTTGGTGGAGACGGTGGTGCCCTCGATCAGCGGCAGCAGGTCGCGCTGCACGCCTTCGCGCGAAACGTCACCCGCGCGCGCACCGTCGCGCACGCAGATCTTGTCGATCTCGTCGAGAAACACGATGCCGTTGTTCTCGACGACGCTGATGGCTTCCTGCACCAGTTGATCGTTGTCGAGCAGCTTGTCGGATTCCTCATTGACGAGAATCTCGTGCGAATCTTCCACGGTGAGACGTCGCGTCTTGGTGCGGCCGCCCATCTTGCCGAAAATGTCGCCGATCGAGATGGCGCCCATCTGCGCGCCGGGCAGGCCCGGAATCTCGAACATCGGTGTGCCGCCGGACGACTGCACCTCGATCTCGATTTCCTTGTCGTTGAGTTCGCCCGCGCGCAGCTTGCGGCGGAACGAATCCCGCGTCGCGGCGCTGGCGTTGGCGCCGACCAGCGCGTCGAGCACGCGGTCTTCCGCGGCGACCTGGGCGCGCGCCTGCACGTCCTTACGCTTGCGCTCGCGGGTTTGTGCGATGCCGACCTCGATCAGGTCGCGGATGATCTGCTCGACGTCGCGGCCGACATAACCCACTTCGGTAAACTTGGTGGCTTCGACTTTCAGAAACGGCGCGCCTGCGAGCTTCGCCAACCGGCGCGCGATCTCGGTTTTGCCGACGCCGGTAGGGCCGATCATCAGGATGTTCTTCGGCAATACCTCTTCGCGCAAGGAGCCGGTGAGTTGGATTCGGCGCCAGCGGTTGCGGAGCGCGATGGCGACGGCGCGCTTGGCGTCGTTCTGGCCGACGATGAAGCGGTCGAGTTCGGAAACGATTTCGCGGGGGGAGAAGTCGGTCATTCGATCAGGCTGTCAGGGTTTCGAGGGTCACGTTGCGGTTGGTGTAGACGCAGATGTCGGCCGCGATATCGAGCGAGCGGCGAACGATGGTCTCGGCGTCCTTGTCGCTGTCGATCAGCGCGCGTGCCGCCGCCAGCGCGTAATTGCCGCCGGAGCCGATCGCCATCACGCCGCCTTCCGGCTCGAGCACGTCGCCGGTGCCGGTCAGCACCAGCGAGACTTCCTTGTCGGCCACGATCATCATCGCTTCCAGCCGCCGCAGGTAACGGTCTGTGCGCCAATCCTTGGCCAGTTCGACCGCCGCGCGGGTGAGTTGGCCGGGGTATTGCTCCAGCTTGGCTTCCAGGCGCTCGAACAGCGTGAAGGCGTCGGCGGTGGCGCCGGCGAAGCCGCCGATCACATCGCCCTTGCCCAGCCTGCGGACCTTCTTGGCGTTGGACTTGATGACGGTTTGGCCGATCGAGACCTGCCCGTCGCCGCCGACCACCACTTGGCCGCCCTTTCGGACGGTGACGATGGTGGTGCCGTGCCAGACTTGCGGCGAGGCATCGCCGGACATCGAATGTGAAGCGGTCATGGGAATCCTTTCGCGGGCCATGATCTAGGGACTGACGGGCAGGGTTGCAATCGCGTTGGATCGGTCGAATCCGGTCACCATATGGCCAATCGGCCGCCGAAACCCGACATCCCGCAGTAGCGAAGGCCGCACCGGCCTGTTAAAAGGGCGCGTTTTCGAAATGTTCAGGGTGCGGAGAGTCCCGCCATGCGGACGGCCACGATCAAGCGCAAGACCAAGGAAACCGACATCGAGGTGGCGATCAATCTCGATGGCACCGGCGCGGCCAATATCGCGACCGGGATCGGCTTTTTTGACCATATGCTCGATCTGCTGGCCCGCCATTCCCGCATCGACCTCACCGTGAAGGCGGTGGGCGATCTCCATATCGATTTCCACCACACCACCGAGGATGTCGGCATCGCGCTCGGCCAGGCGGTCAAGCAGGCGCTCGGCAACATGGCGGGTATCACCCGCTATGCGGGCGTCCACATGCCGATGGACGAGACGCTGACCCGGGTGGTGATCGATATCTCCGGCCGGCCGTTCCTGGTGTTCAAGGCGGAGTTTCCGCGCGACAAGATCGGCGAGTTCGACACCGAACTGGTGCGCGAGTGGTTCAACGCGTTCGCCATCAATGCCGGTGTGACGCTGCACGTCGAGACCCTATATGGTGAGAACAGCCACCATATCGCCGAGTCCTGCTTCAAAGGTTTGGCGCGGGCGCTGCGCGCGGCGGTGACGATTGATCCCCGCAATGCGGGCGAAGTGCCGTCCACCAAAGGCCAGCTTGGCGGCTGACGGCACGGCCGTCGGAGGGACATGATGCGTATCTATACGGTGCACGCGCCACGAACGAGCGACATGCATTCGCGCGCCGCGGGCGATCGCGCGGTGTTCGTGCGCGACGGCTTTCATATCTGGGCCTTCGTTTTCGGCGGCTTCTGGCTGCTCTATCATCGGCTGTGGTGGGCCTTGCTCGGCTACGTCGCGGTGATGGCCGGCGTCAGCGTGTTGCTGGGTGTGCTGCGCGTCAGCGGCGGCGTCAGCCTTTGCGTGCTGTTGTTGATCGCGTTGCTGATGGGCCTGGAAGCCGCCAGCCTGCGGCGCTGGACCCTGTCGCGCGGCAAGTGGCGGCAACTCGACGTTGTCGCCGGAACCAACGAACAGGATGCCGAGCGACGTTTCTTCGACCGCTGGACCAGCGGGCAGCACGATTCCACCCATGACCCGCTGTCGATCGAGCGCGGCGGGCCGCCGCCGACCCGCGACATTCCGGGGCAATCGTTTTCGCGGCCGCCGCCGCTGCCCGGCAGCATCGTCGGATTGTTTCCGCAGCCGGGAGGCTCAGCGTGAGCGTCGCCATTATCGACTACGGATCGGGCAACCTGCACTCGGCGGCGAAAGCGTTCGAACGTGCCGCCCGCAGCCTTGAAAATCCGGACAAGGTGATCGTAACGCGCGACCCCGACGCGGTGTTTCGTGCCGACCGCATCGTGCTGCCCGGTGTCGGCGCCTTCGCCGATTGCCGCAAGGGACTCGATTCAGTCGATGGCATGATCGAGGCGATGACCGAAGCGGTGCGCGTCAAGGCGCGGCCATTCTTCGGCATCTGCGTCGGCATGCAGTTGATGGCGACCCACGGCAAGGAGAACGTTACCACCGATGGCCTGAACTGGATCGGCGGTGACGTCGAGAAGATCGCGCCGCGAGATGAGAGCCTGAAGATCCCGCACATGGGCTGGAACACACTCGATGTCGTGCGCGAGCATCCGGTGCTGGAACGCCTGCCGCTCGGGCCGAAAGGCCGCCACGCTTACTTCGTCCACTCGTACCATCTCAACGCGGCGAACGAGGTGGATGTGCTGGCGCGCGCCGACTACGGCGGACCGGTAACAGCCATGGTCGGCAAGGACACCGCCATCGGCACGCAATTCCATCCCGAGAAGAGTCAGCGTTTCGGGCTGGCGCTGATCGCCAATTTTCTGAAGTGGAAGCCGTGATTCTTTTTCCCGCTATCGATCTCAAGAACGGCCAGTGCGTGCGTCTCGAGCAAGGCGACATGGCGCGCGCCACCGTGTTCAATCTCGATCCGGCCGCGCAAGCGCAAAGCTTCGCCGCGCAAGGCTTTGAGTATCTGCACGTCGTCGATCTCGATGGTGCTTTCGCCGGCAAGCCGATAAACGCGCAAGCCGTCGAGGCAATGCTGAAGATCATCAAGATGCCGGTGCAGCTTGGCGGCGGCATCCGCGATCTGGCGACGGTGGAAGCGTGGCTTTCGAAGGGCATCACCCGCGTCATCATCGGCACTGCGGCGGTACGCGATCCGGCTTTCGTGAAGGAAGCCGCGAAAAAGTATCCCGGTCGCGTCGCCGTCGGCCTCGATGCGCGCGACGGCAAGGTCGCGGTGGAAGGCTGGGCAGAAACCTCGACGGTCACCGCGCTGGAGATTGCACAGCGTTTTGAAGATGCCGGCGTTGCCGCGATCATTTTTACCGACATCGCGCGCGATGGCTTGCTCAAGGGCCTCAATCTCGACGCCACCATTGCGCTGGCGGACAGTATTTCGATTCCGGTGATCGCCTCCGGTGGCCTCGCTTCGATCGAGGACATCAAGGCGATGCTGTCGCCGCGCGCGAAGAAACTTGCCGGCGCCATCGCCGGACGTGCGCTGTATGACGGGCGCGTCGATCCCGCCGCGGCGCTTGAGTTGATCCGCAACGCGCGCGCGGCCTAGGAGCATCGCATGTTCAAAGTGCGCGTTATTCCCTGCCTCGACGTCAAGGATGGCCGGGTCGTCAAGGGCGTGAACTTCGTCGACTTGCGCGACGCCGGCGATCCGGTGGAAGCCGCCATTGCCTATGATGCCGCCGGCGCCGATGAGCTGTGTTTCCTCGACATCACCGCGACCCATGAAAACCGTGGCACCATGCTTGACGTCGTGCGGCGCACGGCGGAAGCCTGCTTCATGCCGGTGACGGTCGGCGGCGGCGTGCGCACCGTCGACGATATCCGCACCTTGCTGAAGTCAGGCGCCGACAAGGTCTCGATCAACAGCGCTGCGGTCAGCCGGCGCGAGTTCGTCAAGGAAGCGGCCGAGAAATTCGGCGACCAGTGCATCGTGGTCGCCATCGATGCCAAGCGCGTCAAGCGTCCCGGCGGCTCGGATCGCTGGGAGATATTTACCCACGGCGGCCGCAAGTCGACCGGCATCGACGCGGTCGAGTATGCCCAGGAAGTGGTGTCGCTGGGCGCGGGCGAAATCCTGCTGACCTCCATGGATCGCGACGGTACCCGCTCGGGGTTCGACATCGACCTGACGCGCGCGGTCGCCGATGGTATCCCCGTCCCGGTGATCGCCTCGGGCGGCGTCGGCAATCTCGATCACCTGGTCGAGGGCATCCGCACCGGCCACGCCACGGCGGTGCTGGCGGCATCGATCTTCCATTTCGGCGAGTTCACCATCCGCGAGGCCAAGGAGCACATGGTGCGCGCCGGGCTGCCGATGCGCCTCGATCCGTAAACCAACGCCGGAGTTTGCGCTCCCGCGTCTTTGCCGAAAATGCTAAAAGGCACAGTCATGGCCCGTTTCACCCTTCACGATCTCGCAGCCGTCATCGATGCCCGCGCGGCGTCCGGCGGCGAGAAGTCGTACACCCGCAAGCTACTCGACAAGGGGCCGGAGCATTGCGCCAAGAAACTCGGCGAGGAAGCGATCGAGACCGTGATCGCGACGGTCGAGAATGACCGCGATCATCTGATCTATGAGAGCGCCGACCTGCTGTTTCACCTGCTGGTGGTTCTGAAGTCGCGCGGCGTCACGCTTGAAGACGTGGAAGCCGCGCTGGCGCAACGAACGTCGATGTCCGGATTGGAAGAAAAGGCCGCGCGCAAGCACGACTGAATCACGGGAAGAACGGCGCCATGGATATGCGTCTGGATCAGCAATACAACCCCTACCGAATTTTCACGCGACGACAGTGGGCGAAGCTGCGCGACGATATGCCGATGACGCTGGCCGCCGACGAGATCGCGGCGCTGCGCTCGATGTACGATCGTCTCGATCTGAACGAAGTCGAGGATATCTACCTGCCGTTGTCGCGGCTGTTGTCGATCTATGTTGATGCCACCCAGCGGCTCTATGTGGCGCAGCGGCAGTTCCTCGGCATCGAAGATCGCAAGATGCCTTACATCATCGGCGTCGCGGGCTCGGTGGCGGTCGGCAAGTCGACCACCGCGCGCGTCTTGCAGGCCCTGCTGGCCCGATGGTCGCCGCGGCCGAAGGTCGATCTGGTGACGACGGACGGCTTTCTGTTTCCCAATGCCGTGCTCGAGCGGCAAGGGATCATGCAGAAGAAGGGTTTTCCGGAAAGCTACGATCTGCAAAAGCTGCTTGGCTTCCTCAGCGACATCAAGGCCGGACGCCGTCCGGTGCGCGCGCCGGTCTATTCGCATCTCACCTACGATATCATTCCCAATCAGTGGATCGAGGTCGATCGTCCGGATATTTTAATCGTCGAAGGCGTTAATGTGTTGCAGACCGGCAAGCTGCCGCGCGATGGTCAGGCCGTCCCCGTGGTGTCGGACTTCTTCGACTTCTCGGTCTACATCGATGCGGACGAGCCGGTGCTGCGCAAGTGGTACGTGAAGCGCTTCCTCGCGTTGCGCGATACCGCCTTTCACGATCCGCGTTCCTACTTTCATCGCTACGCGTTGTTGTCGGATGACGAAGCCACCGCGACAGCATTGGCGATCTGGGAGCGTACCAACCTCGCCAATCTCGAGGATAACATCCTGCCGACACGGCCGCGTGCCACGCTGATCTTGAAAAAGGGCGCCGATCATGTTGTCGAGACAGTCGCGCTGCGGCGGCTGTAGATCAGGCGGCGTCCGCGCTGAAATGCTCGATGTAGCGCGCCTTGATCACCGAGACCGGCAGGACGATCAGGACATCGGTGGTGCCGAACTGATCGTCGATCACCGCGCCGTCGCCGATATAAGCGCCTAGCCGCAAATAGCCCTTGATCAGAGGCGGCAGTTCACGCAACGCGGCCTTATGGTCGATGCGATGCTTGGCGATGCGGTTCATCTCGATCCGGCGTGAAGGCTGCGGCGCGGCCCGCCATGATTCCGGCGCGGTGGCGAAGTGATGCAGAAACGACAGCGGCAATGCCAGCCGGTCGGGATCGGTGCCGTGGAGACTGGCGCAACCGATCATCACGTCGAGGCGATGCTGGCGGACGTAACTCCAGATGCCTTGCCAGAGCAGTTCAACAGTCCGCTTGTTGCGATAAGCCGGTGATACGCATGAACGTCCGAGCTCGACGAAACGCAGGTCGCGATGTCGTGCGGTCAAGCCGGAGATATCGAATTCGTTCTCGGTGTAGAAACCATCGTGGCGTTCGGCGATATCCTGGCGCAGCACGCGATAGGTCCCGACCACTCGTGGCCTTCCGCTTCTTGTCAGTCCGGCGTTGTGATCGATCACCAGAAGATGGTCGCAAATCTTGTCGTAAGCGTCCTTGTCTCGGCGCGCCAACATGGTTCGGGCGTCCGCGATTGCATCGCCGTCCTTGTAGAACACCTTGTAGCGAAGTTTTTGCGCCTGCTTGATATCGCGCTTGCTCTCCGCGAGCCGAGCTTCGAGCGAGCCAAGCCGTCCGAGCGAGAGCGTCTCTGAAGAGATTCGATAATCGGCGCGTGGAAACGGTGGCGGCTTCAGCCAGGCGATGGCGTTGTTCGCGAAGGCGCCGACGTTCTCCGGACGGAACATCTGGATCAGCGGCTGCTTCGCATATCCGCGCGCGGTGCCATGTTCGGAGCCTTGCATCGCCATCCTCGTGACTGGGATCCGCTCGAATCATGTCGATGCGGTCGTCGAGGGTGACAGACCATCGGCATTCGACAGCCGTATGACATTCGCGTGAGTGACGGATGACACCGGCGTTGGAGCGGATCAGGCGGCGAGGTGCCGCGAGGAGGTAAGCTCCGAAATGACTTCCGTCAATTTCTCGCGATCCAGCGGCTTGACCAGAAAGCCATCCATGCCTGCCTCGAAGCAGGCATAGCGATCTTCGACCAGAGCGTTGGCGGTCAAGGCGATGATCGGTGTTCGTCGCGCGGTTTGTCCCGCCTCGCGCATTCGAATGCGCCTGGTGGCGTCGATGCCGTTCAGCTCCGGCATCTGGATGTCCATCAGGATGAGATCGTACGGATTCTCCGCGGCCTCGGCGGCGAGCCATGATTCCACCGCAGCCTTGCCGTCGGTGGTCACGACCACCTGGTGGCCAAGACGTGCCAGCAGCGATCGCATCAGGAGGGCATTGATCTCATTGTCTTCCGCGACCAGGATCGACAGGCCGCGCCGGGTTGCCATCCTCGACGTCTTGCCGTCGAGCGGCTCACCATCGGATACGGTCTCGATCGTATCGGTCGCGGTCAATGACTGCGGCAGCGCATTCAGACGGTTGGCCAGCGAGGCCGCACGCAATGGTCTCACCAGATAGCCCGTGAAAGGATCGTTGATAGTATCACGATATTCATGACGCATCGCGGGTGTGAAGATCACGATGCGATAGGCGGCATGGGGTGCGGCCGCGGCCGCGAGGGCGGTGGCGTCGGCCGGTTCAAACGCGCCGTCGATCAAGACAGCGTGCCACGCCCGTTCCGGCAGCAAGGCGCGCGCCACCACAGGGTCCGCCACCGTGCAGGTCTGTGCACCCCAGCGTTGCAGGCGACGCTCGATCAATGAGGTTTCGACGCCCTGCGGCGCGACCAGCATGATCGCCTTGTCGGCAAGATCGGGAATGGCGAAGGGCTGCCTCCGCTCGCCACCGCCGTCGCCATCACCGCTGACCAGCGGGATAGTGAAAGAGAACGTCGAGCCTTTGCCGATCGCGCTTTGCAGGGAGATGTGGCCACCCATGCGCCGGACGATCCGTTCGCTGATGCTCAGCCCGAGACCAGTCCCGCCGTAGTTCTGCGCGATGCGTTCGTCCGCCTGCTCGAACTCCTGAAAGATCCGCGCTTGCGCTTCCGGTGCGATGCCGATGCCAGTGTCGCGCACCATGAACAGCACTTCGCCGGGCGAGGGACCAGGCTCGACGATCAGCGCGACGCCGCCGTCCTGCGTGAATTTGATGGCATTGCCGGCGAGGTTGAGCAGCACCTGGCGAAGGCGTGCGGCGTCGCCGATTATATCGAACGGCAATCGTTCATCGACGTAGGCAGCGATCTCAAGGCCGCGTGCCTGCGCTCGCGGCGCCAGGAGTTCGGTGATGCCTTCGATCAAACTGTCGAGCGCGAATGGCCGCTGCTCGAGATCGATTTTGCCGGCTTCGATCTTGGAGAAGTCGAGCAGTTCCTCGATCAGTGACAGCAGCGCCTCGCCGGAGGTGTGCACCGCCTTGGCATAGGTCGCCTGCTCCGGCGTCAGCTCGGTCTCGAGCAACAACCCGTTCATGCCGATGATGCCATTCAGCGGTGTGCGGATTTCGTGCGAGACCATGGCGAGGAAACGCGATTTGGCGCGGCTTGCCGCGTCGGCGTGGTCACGTGCTTCGCTAAGCGCGCGCTCGGTTTCGGCACGGTCGGTGACATCTCGGCCGACGCACTGAATCTCCGCAGGCTGATCTACGTCGGGGCGTACCAGACCTTCGCGCCAGCCGATCCATCGCGCGCCGGTGGCGGTGGCGATCTTCTGATCATGCGTGCGCGTGCCTGCGGCATCGGTTGCGATCTTGCCTTGCTCGAGAATCGGAAGTTCGAAGCGGGTCCCGACAAGAGCTGCGCGTGATTTTCCTGCTAACGTGCAATAGGCATCATTGACGAACCGAATGGTGCCGTCCGCCTGCCGCAGCGCGACGAGGTCGCCTTGCGATTCAAACAGGATGCGCGCGCGTTCCTCGGCTTCCTTCAGCTCCCAATTACGGTCGGTGAGTGCCTCGTTGCGCTGGGTGACGCTACGCAATTTTTTACGCAACCAGCGCAACCGTATGCTGGTCAGGGCAAGCGCGACACAAGCCACCGCGAAAAGAAAGCTGGTACCGATGGCGAAAGCGTGAGGGTCGTAGCCAGTGGTGTCCGATCGGACGCCGGTGATAAAGCCATAGGCGCCGCCGAAGGCCACCTGAAACAGGATAATTGCGCGGAACACGAAGTTGATACGGGGATGCCGACGCGCAAAGCGACGCATCCGCGCTTTGATGTCAAACATCCATCCCATCGCCCGACTCCCAAACCACTCGTGAAAGCGCTCCTGCCTGGAGCCTTTCCTGCGAGTCCGATGCCGAGGATGCCGAGGCGATCTTGCAAAGTGCTTGCGGGCGAGCTGCGTTAATCGATCGCTTGGAAACAGGGTTGACGAAACGTTAAAGCGCGGCCGCGGCTACCCGGGTGTGATCGCCGTCGGCGCCAACCACGAGAGCGGCGGCGGCTTGCGGTGAGAACGTCTTCGATTGAACGAAGATGCGAAAATCGCCGGGTTCGTTGGATAGATAGATGATCGGCTGTAATGCAGCGGCGGCTTTGGCGATACCGATATAGCGTGTTGCCGCTTGCGCCGCGCATGCATTGGGTTCTGCACCGCCGATATCGTCGACCACCGTGAAATCGGCGTTGTCCGGGCTTTCGACGATCTGGACGCGCACCGTGGCTTGCGCCGGATCGTCGGTGAAACTGACGCGGGATTGCGATTGCCATGGCAGGGTTGCCATCTGCACCGAGATGTTGCCGACCCTGATGCAGGGCTGAGGTTGCGGTGTCAGACTTTCGCGGGCGAATACCCCGGCCAGAATCAGCGGAACGATCGAGGCAAAGATCTTGAAACGCGACATGGTACGCTGTCCGCATTTGAACCGCCCGGGGAACACGGTTGGGCGTATGGTTGGCGCAGCGTAAACAAAAGTCGTTACCGTCCGGTTGATGTCCCGCTCTGATGCAATCGCGTCGGCGGTGGGGCAGGCGATCTATGCGGCGCGGCGGACATCGTCCGCGAGCGCCCGATAAGACAGCGCTTCCGCGAGATGCATCCGGCCGATCTGTTCCATGCCGTCGAGATCGGCAAGGGTTCGTGCCACGCGCAGGACGCGGTGATAGCCGCGGGCCGACAGGCGCATGGTTTCGGCGGCATCGCGTAACAGCTTCTGCCCGTCTGCATCAGGCTGTGCGACGGTTTCCAGCACGGATGCGGGAGCCTCGGCATTGGTGCGCACGTGGGGCAGGTTGGCGGCGGCATATCGTGCAAGCTGGATGTCGCGTGCCACGGCGACGCGCGCCGCAACCTCGGCGGAGCCCTCCGATGGCGCCGGGAGGATCAGGTCCGCGGCGGTCACGGCCGGGACTTCGATGCGCAGGTCGATGCGGTCCATCAGCGGACCCGAGATGCGGGCTTGATAGTCCGCCGTGCAGCGATCGATGCGGCCTCGCTTGCAGGCGTAGCCCGGTTCATAGGCATGGCCGCATCGGCAAGGATTCATCGCCGCCACCAGCATGAATCGCGCCGGATAGGTGACGCGATGATTGGCGCGCGACACCGAGACTTCTCCGTTCTCCAGCGGCTGGCGGAGTGAATCCAGCACGCGCGGATCGAACTCAGGCAACTCATCGAGAAACAGCACGCCCTGATGCGCCAGCGAAATCTCACCTGGCTTGGCCCGTATGCCGCCGCCGGTCAGTGCCGCCATGCTGGCGGAGTGATGCGGCGCGCGGAACGGTCGCCGGTTGGTCAGCGCACCGCCCTCGATCTCGCCCGCGACGGATGCGATCATCGAGACTTCGAGCAGTTCGGCCGGCGACAGCGGTGGCAGGATTGAGGGTAGCCGCGCCGCCAGCATCGACTTGCCCGCGCCCGGCGATCCCGTCATCAGCAGATGATGGCCACCGGCGGCGGCGATTTCGAGCGCGCGCTTGGCACTTTCCTGGCCCTTGATATCGCGCAGATCGAGCTGTGAGGCATCCTGCGGATGAATGCGCGGCTGCGGCCGTGACAATACTTGCGTGCCCTTGAAGTGATTGGCGATCTGGATCAGCGATCGCGCGGCGACGATCTGGATGTCCGGGCTTGCCCATGCCGCTTCCGCTCCGCAGGCTGCGGGGCAGATCAAACCCTCGTCGCGTGCGTTGGCGCCGATTGCCGCCGGCAGAACACCGGCCACCGGTGCAATCGAGCCGTCGAGGCCGAGTTCACCCAGAACCGTGAATCCCGCCAGCGCATCCGGCGGGATCGCGCCGATGGCGGCCATCAGGCCAAGCGCGATCGGCAGATCGTAGTGGCTGCCTTCCTTGGGCAGATCGGCGGGCGCGAGATTGACGGTGATCCGCCGCGCCGGCAGCGCGAGCCCGGAGGCGATCAGCGCGGAACGAACCCGCTCGCGTGCTTCGGACACCGCTTTATCGGGAAGGCCGACGATGGTGAACGCCGGTAGCCCCGGGGCAACCTGCACTTGAACGTCAACCGCCCGGGCTTCGATGCCCTCGAATGCGACGGTGGAAACCCGCTGGACCATGATGTTTCTCGCCCCACACGCTAAAGTAGCGCAAGATGGCCGATGAAACAAGAACAATAAGAGAACATCCGGGCGATTTGAAGCCGGGATGCGATCCAGCGCAGATCAGCGGCGCTTGGCTTCGATCTTATCCCAGATCAAGGCGGCGATATCGGCGCCGCCGAGATTGGCAATGGCGCGGATGCCGGTCGGCGATGTCACGTTGATCTCGGTGAGATGATCGTCGATGACGTCGATGCCGACGAACAACAGGCCGCGCTGGCGCAGCGCCGGTCCGATGCGCTCGCAGATCTCGCGTTCGCGCGGCGTCAGATCGGTGGCGCGCGCGGCACCCCCGCGGACCATGTTGGAGCGCAGATCGTCCGCCGCCGGCACGCGATTGACTGCGCCGGCAAACTCGCCGTCCACCAGGATGATGCGCTTGTCGCCCCACTTTACCTCCGGCAGGAAGCGCTGGATGACCCACGGCTCGCGGAAGGTGACCGCGAACATGTCGTAGAGCGATCCGAAATTCATATCCTGCGGCAGGATGCGAAACACCGCGGCGCCGCCATGGCCGTGCAGCGGCTTCATCACCACCGCGCCATGTTCGGCGCGGAAGGCGTTGATCTCGTCGAGATTGCGCGAGATCAGCGTCGGAGGCATCAGCTCGGGAAAGTCGAGTACGAATAGCTTTTCTGGCGCATTGCGCACGCTCGTCGGATCGTTGACCACCAGCGTGTTGGGATGAATGCGTTCCAAAAGATGCGTGCTGGTGATGTAGGCGAGATCGAACGGCGGATCCTGCCGCAGCAGCACCACGTCGAACGACGCCAGATCGGTGCGCTTCGGTTCGCCGAGCGTATAGTGATTGCCGACTTCGTCGCGGACGTTGAGCGACTGCACCGGGGCGACCACATCCTTGCCGTTCAACGAGAGCTGATCCGGCGTGTAATAGGAGATGGCATGGCCCCGCCGCTGCGCCTCCAGCAGGAGGGCGAATGTGGAATCGCCGCGCACGTTGATGCGCGCGATGGGGTCCATCTGGACGGCGACTTTCAGGCTCATGCTCTGGTGTCCGGCTTGTTAGTTTCTTGGGAAATATGGTCTTGGCGAGATGGTTCGAAATGCCTTGATGTCAGGCGCTGGCGTCGAAGGCTCCCGGTAGATGGCGCGGCAAGGCGCGTGGCACAACCAGGATGGCATCGAAGCGCACGTCGAAATTGGCATGTTCAGGATGCGCCATCAACCATGCACTGGCGGCATCGATGATGCGTTTCTGCTGGCGCGGCGTCACAGCGTAGGCGGCGTCATCCAGCGTAGGGCGCGCCTTGACCTCGACGAAGGCCAACAGGTTGCGCCGCTTGGCGACGATATCGATTTCACCGAAAGGCGTTCGGAAGCGTCGCGCCAGAATGCGATAGCCTTTGGCGATCAGGTAGGCGGCGGCGCGGCTTTCGGCGGAGAGGCCGACTCGAAAGGCTAAGACGCGTCTAGGGGCGGCTACTTTGGCCGCAACGGGTTTTCGAGGGCGGCCCGGCGACGTCGGATCAGTCGGGGTCATCGCCGACGTTTCCACGATCTTCGTCGGCAAGCTCAAGCGCGCGTGCATAGACCTCGCGGCGCGGCCGGCCGGACAGCTCAACGGTGTCGGCAACTGCGTCTTTGACGCTTCCGCGTTTCAGCGCCGCGCGCAACACGTTGTCGAGCTCGTCAAGTGCCATGATCCGCGCCTGCGCTGGCGGCGGCCCGACCACCAGTACGAACTCACCGCGCGTTTCGAGCATCGCGGCTGCCTGCGCCAACGTTGCGAGCGGGCCGCGCTGCACTTCTTCGTGCAGCTTGGTCAGTTCGCGGCAGATCGCGGCATCGCGGTCCCCCATTGCCTCGGCGAGATCGGCCAGCGTGTCCTGCACGCGGTTGCCGGATTCGAACATCACCAGTGTTGCCGGAATGCGCGCCAGCTCCGCGATGCGATGGCGTCGTGCACCTTGCTTGGATGGAAGAAACCCCTCGAAGAAAAATCGATCGGTCGGCAGTGCCGCCAGCGCCAGCGCGGTCAGTACCGAGGATGGTCCCGGCAATGCGATCACCGGGTGACCGGCGGCGCAAACCTCGCGAACCAGCTTGAAGCCGGGATCGGAAATCAGCGGCGTGCCGGCATCGGAGACCAGCGCGATCGACGCGCCTTCCGCCAGCATCTGAAGAATCTTCGGGCGCGCTGCGGCGGCGTTGTGTTCATGATAGGGCTTGAGCGTCGCGGTGATGCCGTAGCGCTCCGTCAGCCGTCGCGTCACACGGGTATCCTCGCACGCGATGACATCGACGCCTGCCAGCGTCTGCAAGGCGCGCAGCGTAATGTCGCCGAGGTTGCCGATCGGCGTGGCGACGAGATGAAGTCCCGGTGCCGCTTTCGGTGCCGACAGAAGGTGCTGGGATATGATGAACGTGCGCGCGGCCGGTTCCACGTTCGCCGACGCAACATCCGAGTGAGCAGCTTTGCTGGACATCGCAACACTGTAAAGCAGGATCGGAACAACAGGATATAGCTTTTCGGCGGCATTGGCCCAGAGTCTTTGCATGCGGCGGCTGGCTGTGCTTGAAAGCCACGCACGCTATGAAACGGCGATGCCGGCGAAATAAGCCTATTGTTTTGGTTAACTATTCGCCGACAATATGCCTTAATCCCCCAGCAGATCGTTAGCAGCACCGGCGGCGATCGGCGCCGATGAACGAAAGAGCGATGATGGCGGGTCCGATCGATCCTGATGTCAGACAGCGAGGCGCGACAAGGCGGGCTGCCCTCGGCCTGATCCTCGGGACGCCGTTGCTTGGTGCCTGCGCCAATGTGCAATCAGCGTTGACGGGCAACGGATCGCAGCAGGCGGCATCGGGTCCGCAGCAGCAGCCGCAGTCGGTTGGCACTGGTCAGGTCAAGGTCGGTTTGATTCTGCCGCTGTCCGCATCGGGCAATGCCGGTGTCGCGGCGCAATCGATGAAGAACGCCGCCGAGATGGCGCTCGCCGAATTCCAGAACCCGAATCTGCAATTGCTGATCAAGGACGACGCCGGCAACGCCCAGGGAGCGCAGCAAGGCGCGCAGCAGGCGCTCGATGAAGGCGCCGAGATCATTCTCGGACCGTTGTTCGCGGCGTCGGTTCCGGCGGCCGCGCAACTGACGCGGGCGCGCGGTGTGCCGATGATTGCCTTCTCGACCGATTCGAGTGTGGCCGGACGTGGCGTTTATCTGCTCAGCTTCCTTCCGGAATCCGATGTCACGCGCATCGTCGACTACGCCTCCGGGACAGGCAAGCGTTCGTATGCGGCGCTGTTGCCCGAGAACGCCTATGGCAACGTGGTGGAAGTTGCCTTCAAGCAGGAGGTCAGCCGCAAGGGCGGCCGCGTGGTGGCGTTCGAGAAATACGGTTCGGACCGCACTAACGCCGTGCGCAACGTGGCGCAGGCGCTCGGAAGTGCGGACGCGTTGTTCCTGGCCGATGACGGTGATGCCGTGGTCGGTGTCGCCGAAGCGTTGACGGCGGCGGGCGCCAATCTCAAGCGCGTGCAACTGCTTGGCACCGGCCTGTGGGACAGTCCGCGCGTCTTCGGGAGCGCGGCGATGCAGGGTGGGCTCTACGCCGCGCCGGATCCGGCCGGGTTTCGTGCATTCTCCGGGCGCTACAATACGAAGTACGGCCGGCAGCCGGTCCGAACCGCGACGTTGGCCTATGATGCGGTGGCATTGGTCGCGGCACTGGCGCGCACCCAGGGCGCACAGAAATTCTCGGCCGAAGTGCTCACCAATCCGTCCGGCTTCGCCGGCATCGACGGCCTGTTCCGATTCCGTGCCGACGGCAGCAATCAACGCGGTCTGGCGGTGATGCGCGTCGCTTCCGGCGGCGGACAACCGGTGGCCGGATCGCCCAAGAGTTTTGGCGCTTAGCCTTTACGCTAGGCCGCGAGATCGGCGACGACGGCGTCAAGCAACGGAAATCCGGCTTGCGTGACGCGCAGCCGTCCGGTGGGATCGACGATGATAGCGCCTTCCTCGCGCAGCACCGTGATGCGCCCGGCATCGAGTTCGCGTCCTGACAGCGCAGCGTAGCGCCGGGGATCGATTCCCTCAGCAAGTCGCAAACCCATCAGCAGAAATTCGTCGGCGCGCTCTTCGCGGTTGAGCAGGTCGTCGGTGATGATGCCGTGGCCATTGGCTTCGACACGCATCAGCCATGCTTCGGGCCGCTTCTCGGTGGCGAGCGCGTGACGAATGCCGCCGATGTCGAGCCGCCCATGCGCGCCGGGGCCGATGCCCGCATATTCCTGACCGCGCCAGTAAACGAGGTTATGTCGACACTCCGCCCCTAGGCGCGCGTGATTGGAAATCTCGTAAGCCGGCAGGCCGTGCCTGGCGCAGACCTCCTGCGTGACGTCGTAGAGGATGCGCGCGGTCGCCTCATCAGGCGTCTTCAGCTTGCCGGCGGCGTGCAGGCCGAAGAACGGCGTGCCTTCCTCGATCGTCAGCTGATAGAGCGACAGATGTTCGGCGGCTTCCGAAATCGCGAATGTTAGTTCGTCGGTCCACATTTGTGGCGTCTGATCCGGCCGCGCGTAGATCAGGTCGAACGAGTACCGGTCGAAAGCGCTGCGTGCGATAGCGACAGCATCGAGCGCCTCGCGCGCGGTATGCAGCCGGCCCAGCATTTTCAGCGAAGCGTCGTCGAGGGCCTGCACGCCGAGCGAGACACGATTGACGCCAGCGGCGCGATAGCCGTGAAAGCGGGTTGCGTCGACGCTGGTGGGATTGGCTTCCAGCGTCACTTCGACCGAGTTGGAAACGGACCAGTGCTTACCAATAGCGTCGAGGATCGCGCCGATGGTCTGCGGCTGCATCAGCGATGGTGTCCCGCCGCCAAAGAAGATCGACGACACTTCACGGCCGGGCGCGCGCGCCGCCATCGCTTCGATCTCACGCGCGAAGGCGCTCACGTAGCGGGTTTCGTCAATCGGCGCATGGCGGACATGGCTGTTGAAGTCGCAGTAAGGGCACTTCGACAGGCAGAACGGCCAGTGGATATAAACGCCGAATGCGTTGTCTGCGTCAGCGCGGCTCAAGGCAGATCTCCGCGAGTTTGACGAAGGCGCGGGCGCGATGCGACAGCCCGAGGCCGAGCGGCGGCAGGCCGTGCTTCTCGATCGAGGTCATTTCGCCGAAGGTGCGATGATGGCCGTCGGGCAGGAAGGCCGGATCGTAGCCGAAGCCGGCAGCACCGCGCGGCGGCCACACCAGCGTGCCCTCGACGCGCGCCTCGACTTCCTCGATATGGTGGTCGGGCCAGGCCACGCACAGCGCCGAGACGAAATGCGCGGTGCGTTTGTCCGGCGTTGTGGCACCGCGCTCCTGCAACAAGCGCTCGATCTGCGTCATTGCCGCCGTGAAATCCTTGGACGGTCCGGCCCAGCGCGCCGAATAGATTCCCGGCGCGCCGTCGAGCGCGTCGACCGCGAGACCGGAATCGTCGGCGAAGGCCGGCAGTCCAGCGGCATTCGCCGCGGCGACGGCCTTGATGCGGGCATTGGCCTGAAAGTTGTCGCCGGTCTCGTCGGGTTCGTCGAGGCCGAGTTCTCCGGCGGAGATCGCCTCGATACCGTAAGGCGCCAGCAACTCGCGCATCTCGACGAGCTTGCCGGGATTGTGGGTCGCGATCACGAGTTTGCCGGTGATTCGCCGATGCATTCCGTCATCCTACGTCAATGCCGGCCGCGAAACCACGACACGGCGAAGTTACGTTTTAGTTTGACGCGTTTTCTTCACGCGAACCGGTACCCACTTCGCTTGAAAACGCTATGCCACAGCCATCTTCTGAAGGTCGACCAGCCGCGCTACGCCCTTGCGGGCCAGGGCCATCAGCGCCAGGAACTCGTCCTGCGAAAACGGCGTCTTTTCCGCGGTGCCCTGCACCTCGACGATGCGGCCGTCGCCGGTCATCACGAAATTGGCGTCGGTCTCGGCTTCGGAATCTTCGGCATAATCGAGATCGAGCACCGGCGTACCGTTGTAGATGCCGCACGAGATCGCGGCGACATTGTCGCGCAGCACGTTGCCGCCGCCGTTCTTGAACATGTTGCGGCTCTTCATCCAGCCGATGCAGTCGGCCAGCGCGACCCATGCTCCGGTGATCGACGCGGTGCGGGTGCCGCCGTCGGCTTGCAGCACGTCGCAATCGACGGTGATCTGGCGCTCGCCCAGCGCCTCGAGGTCGAGCGTGGCGCGCAGCGAGCGGCCGATCAGGCGCTGGATTTCCACGGTGCGCCCGTTCTGTTTGCCGGCGGAAGCCTCGCGGCGCGTCCGTTCCAGCGTCGCTCGCGGCAGCATGCCGTATTCGGCGGTGACCCAGCCGCGGCCCTGGCCCTTGAGCCACGGCGGCAGCCGCTCCTCGAGGGTTGCGGTCACCAGCACGTGGGTATCGCCGAACTTCACCAGGCAAGAGCCCTCGGCGTATTTGACCACGCCGCGTTCCAGCGAAACGGGTCGCAACTCATCCGGCGCGCGACGGCTGGGCCGCATGGCAATTCTCCTGCAAATCAAGGAAGGTTGTGGTCTGCCGGTGCTTTTAGGTGGCGCAAGCCGCAGCGGCAAGGCTTTTGGGGCGGCGACGGTCTCGGGCAACGGTCAGTATCGATACCGGCTTGTATCCGGCAGCCACAATGGACAAATTAAGGTCCATCGACCAAGGAGTTAATCGTGGCCCATCATGATCCGATCGGCCTGATCGCGCCGAAAGCGGGACTGGCCCAGCTCAACGAACGTTCACGGGAAATTTTCCGGCAAATTGTCGAGAGTTATCTCGCGACTGGAGAGCCGGCGGGCTCGCGCAACATCTCGCGCCTCATCACCATTCCGCTGTCGCCGGCCTCCGTGCGCAACGTGATGTCGGATCTCGAACAACTCGGGCTGATCTACGCGCCGCATACTTCGGCCGGGCGGCTTCCGACGGAACTCGGCCTGCGCTTTTTCGTCGATGCGCTGATGCAGGTCGGCGATCTGTCCGAGCCGGAACGGCAATCGATCCAGAATCAACTTGCATCGGTTGGCAAGGCGCAGACGGTCGAGGCGGCGCTAGGCGAGGCATTGACGCAGTTGTCCGGCTTGTCGCGGGCCGCCGCGGTGGTGCTGACCGCGAAATCGAACGTGCGGTTGAAGCATATCGAGTTCGTGCGGCTTGAGCCGTCGCGGGCGCTGGTGGTGCTGGTCGCGGAGGACGGACAGGTCGAGAATCGCGTGCTGGATCTGCCGCCGGGCGTGCCGTCGTCGGCACTGGTGGAGGCGTCGAATTTCCTCAATGCGCGGATTCGCGGCCGCACGCTGGCGGAAGCGCGGTTGGAGCTGGAATCGGCGCTGGCGCAAAGCCGCGCCGAACTCGATCAGCTGACGCAAAAGATCATCGCAACCGGCTTCGCAAGCTGGTCCGGTGGCGATGGCGAGGATCGGCAGCTGATTGTGCGTGGCCATGCCAATCTGTTGGAGGACCTGCACGCGCTGGAGGATATCGAACGGGTTCGCTCGCTGTTCGACGATCTCGAAAGCAAGCGCGGCGTGATCGATTTGCTCGGCCGCGCCGAACGCGCCGAAGGCGTCCGCATCTTTATCGGCTCGGAAAACAAGCTGTTTTCGCTGTCGGGTTCGTCGACGATCATCGCGCCCTACAGCGACGGCGCCGGCCATATCGTTGGTGTGCTCGGCGTCATCGGCCCGACACGGCTGAATTATGCCCGGGTGATTCCGATGGTGGATTATGCCGCGCGCATCGTCAGCCGGATGCTCGGCGGCTGATCCGCAGGTCGACGAGCAATTCCATTGGCGAGTCTATGGCATGGGGCGGGATGCGGGCGGAAAACCGCTACACACTTTTCCTCATCCCGCCCGCAGCCTTGATTTTCCCGGCGAAAGCCCCGATATCCCGGCCAGCATCTTCCCCCTCAATTCAAGACGATTTTCGAGAAAGCTGTGTAATGACTGAACGTAACGGGCAGAACGGACAGAAGGACAATCCGGAGAAGTCCGTGCAGGAGACGGAACCGGTCGTGTCCAAGCCCTACATCATGCCCGACGATCCTGAAGAAGGGTCGGTCGAAGCGTTGGCCAGGGAAGCCGCCGAGGCGCGCGACAAGATGTTGCGAACGCTGGCGGAGATGGAAAATCTGCGCAAGCGCACCACGCGTGAAGTCGCCGACGCGCGGACCTATGGCATCACCGGTTTCGCGCGTGACGTGCTCGAGATTGCCGACAATCTGCAACGTGCGTTGGACGCCGTGCCGGCGGAAGCACGGGCGGCCGCCGATCCTGGGCTCAAGTCATTGATGGAAGGCGTTGAACTGACCGAGCGCTCGCTGCTCAACGCTCTGGAAAAGAACGGCGTCAAGAAATTCGATCCGGCGGGCCAGAAGTTCGATCCGAATTTCCAGCAGGCGATGTTCGAGGTGCCGGACGCATCGGTCCCGGCGGGAACAGTCGTGCAGGTGATTCAGGCCGGCTTCATGATCGGCGAACGCGTGTTGCGGCCGGCACTGGTCGGCGTTGCGAAGGGCGGTGCCAAGGCTGCGGCTACCGAATAACAAGGCAGCCGCCTCCCAGCAGACGGCTGCGATCGGCTCAGGCTGCGATGTCGCTGGATTGAATGCGTTTGACGCCGGCTTTGTCCATATCGGCCCACGCTTTCGCCAGCGACCCTTGCGTGTCGATGCCCCGACAGGCGTCTTCGATCACATAGGTTTCGAAGCCGGCCTTGCGGGCGTCGAGGGCGCTCCACGCGACGCAGAAATCAGTGGCTAGTCCCGCGACGAAGACCCGCCGCAACCCGCGTGCCTCAAGGTATTTCGCAAGGCCGGTCGAGGTTTTGCCGTCGGCTTCGGTGAAGGCGGAATAACTGTCGACGTCCTTGTGGAAGCCCTTGCGCAGGATCAGTTCCGCCTGCGGAATGTTGAGGTCTTTCGACAGTGCGGCGCCTTCGGTGCCCTGCACGCAATGGTCTGGCCACAGCACCTGCTTGCCGTAACTCAGGTCGATCACTTCGAACGGCTTCTTTCCGCTGTGGCTCGACGCGAACGAGACATGCCCCACGGTGTGCCAGTCCTGAGTCATCACGACATTGACGAAACTTTTGGCGATGCGGTTGATCACCGGCACCACCTGATCCCCGTCCTTCACCGCGAGGCTGCCGCCGGGCAGGAAGCAGTTCTGTACGTCGATGACGAGCAGGACGGATTCATTATCGATCGCGATCTTGTCGGCGGCCCGTGCCATTCCCGGCATCAGGCCCGCGATGGCGGTGGCTTTGAGTGTCGCAAGAATCTGCCGTCTGTTCAGCATGGCGCAACCTCCCGCAGCGAGACGCCGGAAGCAAATCAGGTCGGGGACGAAAGGTAAAGCCGACGTTGAAGCCGGCCTGACGGTTTACCGTAGCTGGATGCCGTCGCGCACGGCACGGAAGCGGGAGAAGGCATCCGACCACTGATCGCGTGGGGCGCTGCCGATCACCCGGATTGCCCGACCGCCGCTGCCAAATCGTAGCCATTGCACCACTGTGACCGGCGTTCCGTCCTTGCCGCTCAACGCGTCGACCCGCGTCTCGAAGCCCGGCGCGCTGTCGATCCGGATCGGTTCGGACATCGTGATGCGGCCGTCGCGCAGGCCCGGAATCAGTCGGGCCGCCTGTTCGGCGTAGCGGGCTCGGTCGTCGGTTTTGTCTGGCACGGAGCCGACAACGCCGAGCACCATGAAGGGTGCCTTCTCGATTTCGGCCGTCTCGCCCGAATCCACCAGCATGACAGCTCCGCCCGGCGGCAGCGTCCGTACCGACTTGAAGCTGCCGCGTTCGGTGACCTTGAACGGCAGCGTGCCTAGCTGCTCGTCCGCCGGGACATCCTGACGGATGCTGGCGGTGGCGAACATCGAACGGATGGCGTCGTCAGTGTAAATCTTGCTGGCGTTCTCGGGGACCTGCACCGCCACGAAACCGGAAAATGACCCGCCGGACAGGATCATGGAATAGCGCCGCACGGCGGCAGTGCCCTCCTTGCCGTTCTCCACGGTGTAGAACGCAAGGCCGGCGCCGGTTTGAACGGTTTCTGGCTTGATCCCGTTGGCGCCTTCCGGATGGGTCTTGAAGGTGGTTTCAACCTCGCGATAGGCGTCCGCCGGAAGCTCCGTGATCAGGACCTTGACGCCGTGATCGTCAGTCTCGAAGCCAGCGAACGACTTGGCGGGTGCGAGCCCGACGAGGGGAACCAGACCCAGCCGGGAGCCGGGCAGATACGTCGGATCGGCAGCGAGGACTGGTGCGACCCACAGCGTGGCCAGCGCGACAGCAAGACAGCGGACGAAGTGTTTCATGAGGGTCTAATTGAGCAGGTATTGAGGCCGTTCGATGGTCGGCCGGTCGGGCTATCCTGCCATAGCACTTCTCCACGAACGCCGTACATGGCGAACTGGTTGGGTTGTGGGCTGGCCGGCTGGATGCCTTGCATTTTGGTCCCTCGAAGTCCTGGTTTTCGCGAATCCAAGCAATGTCCGGTCCTTGCGGGTGAGACACCCCCCTTCTATATGAGGCTCACCATCGCAATATCGCGAACATTCGATATTTGGGGGATCGGCCCGGGGCGCCGTCAGGGCCCAGCCGACCTGCCGCAACGAGAAGGATATGGACACTATGGGAAAGGTCATTGGGATCGATCTCGGGACGACCAATTCGTGCGTTGCCGTCATGGACGGCAAGACCGCGAAAGTTATTGAGAACGCCGAGGGCATGCGGACCACGCCATCGATCGTCGCGTTCACTGACGACGGCGAACGGCTCGTCGGTCAGCCGGCCAAGCGCCAGGCCGTTACCAATCCGGAGCGCACGATTTTTGCGGTCAAGCGCCTGATCGGCCGCCGCTACGACGACCCGATGGTCGAGAAGGACAAGAAACTCGTCCCCTACAAGATTTCGAAGGGTGGCAACGGCGACGCCTGGGTTGAGGTCGACGGCAAGACCTATTCGCCGTCACAGGTTTCAGCGTTCATTTTGCAGAAAATGAAAGAAACCGCGGAAGCGCATCTCGGCCAGAAGGTGGAGCAGGCGGTCATCACCGTGCCGGCTTACTTCAACGACGCGCAACGTCAGGCCACCAAGGACGCCGGCAAGATCGCCGGCCTCGAAGTGCTGCGCATCATCAACGAGCCGACCGCGGCGGCACTGGCCTACGGTCTCGACAAGACGAAGAACGGCACCATCGCGGTCTACGACCTCGGCGGCGGCACCTTCGACGTGTCGATCCTGGAAATCGGCGACGGCGTGTTCGAGGTGAAGTCCACCAACGGCGACACCTTCCTCGGCGGTGAAGACTTCGACATGCGTCTCGTCGAGTATCTCGCGGCCGAGTTCAAGAAGGAGCAGGGCATTGACCTCACCAAGGACAAGCTCGCGCTTCAACGTCTGAAGGAAGCGGCCGAAAAGGCCAAGATCGAGTTGTCATCGACGACGCAGACCGAGATCAACCTGCCGTTCATCACGGCGGATCAGTCCGGCCCGAAGCATCTGACGATGAAGCTGACGCGCGCCAAGTTCGAGGCGCTGGTCGAGGATCTCATCCAGAAGACCATCGAGCCGTGCCGCAAGGCGTTGAAGGATGCCGGCCTCACCGCAGGCGAGATCGGCGAAGTCGTTCTGGTCGGCGGCATGACGCGTATGCCGAAGGTTCAGGAAGTCGTGAAGCAGCTGTTCGGCAAGGAGCCGCACAAGGGCGTCAACCCCGACGAGGTGGTGGCGATCGGTGCGGCGGTGCAGGCTGGCGTGTTGCAAGGCGACGTCAAGGATGTGCTGCTGCTCGACGTGACTCCGCTGTCGCTCGGCATCGAGACGCTGGGTGGCGTGTTCACCCGCATCATCGACCGCAACACCACCATCCCGACCAAGAAGAGCCAGGTGTTCTCGACCGCCGAGGACAATCAAAATGCCGTCACCATCCGCGTCTTCCAGGGTGAGCGCGAGATGGCGGCCGACAACAAGATTCTCGGTCAGTTCGACCTGATGGGTATTCCGCCGGCCCCGCGCGGCATGCCGCAGATCGAGGTGACGTTCGACATCGACGCCAACGGCATCGTCAACGTGTCGGCAAAGGACAAGGCCACCGGCAAGGAGCAGCAGATTCGCATCCAGGCCTCGGGCGGTTTGTCGGACGCCGACATCGAGAAGATGGTCAAGGACGCCGAAGCCAATGCGGCCGACGACAAAAAGCGCCGCGAGGCAGTCGACGCCAAGAATCAGGCCGATGGTCTGGTGCATTCGACCGAGAAGGCACTCGCCGAACACGGTTCGAAGGTGGACGAGAGCGATCGGCGCGCCATTGAGGATGCTGTCAGCGATCTCAAGGAAGCGCTGAAGGGTGACGACGCCGAGGCGATCAAGGCCAAGAGCAACACGCTGGCGCAGGCTTCGATGAAGCTCGGCGAGGCGATGTACAAGCAGCAGGCCGAGGCCGATGCCGCCAAGGACGCGGCGAAGGATGATGTTGTCGACGCCGAATTCACCGAAGTCGACGACGACAAGAACGGCAAGAAATCGGCCTAATCTTCGAGGACCGACAGCCATGTCGTTCGATGGTTGCACGAAGACTTCCCCCGGGCGCGGCCCGGGGGTTGGATTTGAAACGACAATGCCAATGGATGGCGCGGCGCGCTCTCGCGGCGATCAATGCGGGGGTCGATGATGTCGACGAAGCGCTGCTACTACGAAACCCTCGAAGTCGAACGTTCCGCCGACGGGTCGCAACTCAAGTCGGCGTTTCGTAAGCTGGCGATGAAATGGCACCCGGACCGCAATCCCGGTGATCACACCGCCGAAGTCCGCTTCAAGGAAATCAACGAAGCCTATGAAGTTTTGAAGGACAGCGACAAGCGCGCTGCCTATGATCGCTTTGGCCACGCCGCATTTGAGCAAGGCCATGGCGGCGGCGGTGCGGGCTTTGGCGCCGGCTTCGCGTCGTCATTTTCCGATATTTTCGAGGACCTGTTCGGCATGGCCGGGCAGCGTGGCCGCGGCGGCGGCCGTGAGCGTGGCGCGGATCTGCGCTACAATATGGAAATCACGTTGGAGGAAGCCTTCTCCGGCAAGACCGCGCAGATCGAGATTCCGGTTTCAGTGACCTGCGAATCCTGTTCGGGGACCGGCGCCAAGGCAGGCACCAAACCGAAGACCTGTTCGATGTGTGGCGGCGCCGGCCGGGTACGTCAGGCGCAGGGATTCTTCACGCTGGAGCGAACCTGCCCCGGCTGTCAGGGGCGCGGCCAGATGATCGAGGACGCGTGCCCGTCGTGTTCCGGCTCGGGACGCGTGACGCGGGATCGCACCTTGTCCGTCAATATTCCGCAGGGCGTGGAAGACGGAACCCGCATCCGGCTCGCCAACGAGGGCGAGGCCGGCGTTCGCGGCGGACCGCCCGGCGACCTCTATATTTTCCTGTCATTGGCCTCGCATCCGTTCTTCCAGCGCGACGGCGCGGACCTGCATTGCCGGGTTCCGATCTCCATGGTGACGGCGGCGCTCGGCGGCGAGTTCGAAGTGCCAACCATCGACAAGACGAAGGCCAAGGTGAAGGTACCCTCCGGAACGCAATCCGGCCGCCGCTTCAGGATCGGCAGTAAGGGTATGCCAGTGTTGCGCTCCCGTCAGACCGGCGACATGTACGTTCAGGTCGTCGTGGAAACGCCACAGAATTTAACCAGGAAACAGCAGGAACTATTGGCGGAATTCGAGAAGCTGTCGTCTGGAGCGACACAACCGGAAGCCGTTGGTTTCTTTACCAAAGTCAAGGACTTCTTTGGTACGCGAAGCGCTGCGCAGTAAGCCTTTTGCTTGACCGGTTTATCGGCGCGCGTTACGTCTTTGTGAAGTGAGTTTGACAACCCACCGACTGTGGCCCCTCTCTGGGTGCGAAATGTCCCTGCAACCATCCGTGCGCGTACTGAAGAAGCCGCCCCGTCTTGACGACGAGGTTCGCTTTCTTCGCTCATGGATCGAGAAGCCGCTGCACATGGGCGCGGTCATGCCGTCGGGCCGCGTTTTGGCCCGCACCATGGCGCAATATGTCGATGCTCACGACACCGGGCCTGTCGTCGAACTGGGACCCGGCACTGGCGCGATCACCAATGCGCTGATCGAGCACGGCATCGAACAGAGCCGTCTGGTGCTGGTGGAATACAATCCTGGTTTCTGCGCCTTGCTGCGCGATCGCTATCCGCAGGCGACGGTGGTGCAGGGCGATGCCTATGCGCTGCGGGATTCGTTGTCGAAGGTGCTGAAGGCGCCGGCGTCCGCCGTAGTGTCCGGCCTGCCGCTGGTCACCAAACCGATGCTGACCCGGCTGAAATTGATCCGGGATGCGTTCTCGGCGCTGAACCCGGGAGCGCCTTTCGTGCAGTTCACCTACTCGGTGACGCCGCCGATTCCGAAATCCTTGCCGGGCGTATCCACCGAGGCCTCGGAACGGATCTGGATGAACCTTCCGCCGGCGCGCGTCTGGGTGTATCGCAAGGGCTGATCCTCCGGCACAGCCGTTGGAGCGGCGGAGCTGGACGCGACGTGATTCATGCGACCTAATTCATCGGTTCGAACGAGATGGGCTCACCGCGCATGAGCCCCGTGAAGATCCTGATCATTCCCGGTTCCCTGCGCAGCGGATCGCACAACGTGCGGTTGGCGGGTGCCGCGATGGCTGAGCTGGTCGAAGCCGGCGCCGACGTTTCGCTGATCTCGCTCGCTGATTTTCCGCTGCCGATCTACGATGGCGATCTAGAGGCCAGATCCGGTGTTCCGACCGAGGCCGTCAATCTCAAACGCCTGATCGGAACTCACCACGGTGTTCTGCTGGTCAGCCCCGAATACAATTCATCGCCGCCGCCGCTACTCAAGAACGCGCTCGATTGGGTGACGCGGGTGCGCGAACGCGACGAACCGCTGGGGCACGCGGTGCGCGGGCGTCCGTTCGCACTGGCGTCGGCCTCGACCGGCCGGTTTGGCGGTGCGCGAAGCCTGATGATGCTGCGGCTGATGCTGTCCGGGTGCCGCGTCACCGTCATTCCCACGCAGTTATCGCTGTCGTCCGCCGATCAGGCTTACGACGAGTTGGATCGGCTCCGGCATGGCAACGACAGGGACATGCTGACGGCCATGGCGCGGCAGTTGATCGAGGTCGCGGAACAGATGAGGCAATATGACTGACAACGCCATTCCCTCACGTGATCGCTTGATCGTCGCGCTCGACGTGCCGAGCGTGGACGCCGCCGAGGCGATGATCGCGCGGCTCGGCGACAGCGTGACGTTCTACAAGATCGGCTATCAGCTTGCTTACGCCGGCGGGCTGCCGCTGGTGCGTCGGCTCGCGGATGCTGGAAAGAAAGTCTTTCTCGATCTCAAGATGCACGACATCGGCAACACGGTCGCAAGCGGCGTCAAGAGCGTCGCGGGTCTCGGCGCGACGTTTCTGACCGTGCACGCCTATCCGCAAACAATGCAGGCGGCAGTCGAAGCCAGCGCGGGGTCGGGCTTGAAGATACTCGCGGTCACGGTTCTCACCTCCTATGACGAAGCCGATCTGCAAGCCGCCGGCTATCGGCTCGGCGTGTCCGATCTGGTGCGGCTTCGCGCGGAGCAGGCCAAAGCGCTGGGCGTCCATGGCATCGTTTGCTCGGCGGAAGAAGCCGCCAGTCTCAGGCCGATTGCCGGCACCGGCATGAGCCTTGTGACGCCGGGCATCCGGCCCGCCGGCAGCGACGTCGGTGATCAGAAGAGGATCATGACGCCGGCGCGCGCGATCGCGGCCGGTGCGGACTATCTGGTGGTCGGGCGGCCGGTGATGGCGGCGGTTGATCCGAAGGCCGCGGCGGATGCGATCGTCGCGGAAATCCAACAGGCGAAGAGCTGACGGGAGACAATGATGGCCAAGGGATACTGGATCGGGCGCGTCGACGTTCATGACCTCGAGGGCTACAAGCGGGACTATGTCGCTCACAACGGCGCGGTGTTTCAAAAATACGGCGCCAGGTTTCTGGTTCGCGGCGGCAACTTCGAAAGCAAGGAAGGCTCGTCCCGCTCGCGCAATGTCGTCATCGAATTCAAGGACTATGAAACCGCGTTGGCTTGCTACGAGTCGCCGGAGTACCAGGCCCTGATCAAGGCGCGAGGCCCCCACTCGGAAGGCGATATCGTGGTGATCGAGGGCTATGACGGGCCGCAGCCCTGACGCAGCCTTGGTTGCCGGGACGCTTCGTCCCCGCTATACCGCGACATCATTGAGGTCCGGACCATGTCGGAAATGCGATTGATCGTTGCGGGAGCCGGCGGCCGGATGGGCCGCGCCTTGATGCGCGCCATCGCGGAGACCGGCGGCGCCGTCGTCACCGGCGCGTTGGAAGCGCCGGGCTCCGAATGGATCGGGCACGACGCCGGCACGCTCGCGGGGCTGCCGCCGAGCGGCGTGCAGGTCTCGGCGGATCTCTGGTCGCTGTCGGCCAATGCCGACGGCATTCTCGATTTCACTGTGCCACGCGCCACCATCGCCAATGTCGCCATCGCCGCGCAACGCGGACTGGTGCATGTCATCGGCACCACCGGTCTTTCGGCTTCCGACAACGCCATCATCAAGAGCGTGACCAAGCAGGCTGTGGTGGTGCAGGCCGGCAATATGAGTCTCGGTGTCAATCTGCTTGCCGCGCTCGTGAAGCGGGTTGCTCGTTCACTCGATTCGAGTTTCGATATCGAGATAGTCGAGATGCACCACAAGGCCAAGATCGACGCGCCGTCCGGCACCGCATTGATGCTCGGCGAGGCGGCGGCGGCGGGTCGCGAGGTTCAGTTGCACGATCATTCCGCGCGCGGGCGCGACGGCATCACCGGCGCACGGCGCAGCGGCGATATCGGCTTCGCGGCGTTGCGCGGCGGCACCGTGACCGGCGATCACACGGTGATCTTCGCCGGGCCTTACGAGCGCATCGAACTCTCGCACAAGGCGGAGGATCGCATGATCTTCGCGCATGGCGCGCTGAAAGCGGCGATGTGGGCGCAGGGCAAGCCGCCGGGGCATTATTCGATGGCCGACGTGCTCGGCTTGAGTGACTTCTGATCAATGCCGCAGTTCGCGCGGCGATCATCGCAAACACGAAGTGGAATGGAAAAGGTATGAGCGATCGACTTCTCGTCCTCGTGCGTCACGGCCAGAGCGAATGGAATCTGAAGAACCTGTTCACCGGCTGGAAGGACCCCAACCTCACCGAGCAGGGGCGCAATGAGGCGGCCGAAGCAGGACGCAAGCTAAAGGCGCAGGGACTGACGTTCGATATCGCTTTCACCTCGGCGCTGACGCGAGCCCAAAACACGCTCGATATCATCCTGAAGGAAATGGGCCAGAGCGGATTGCCGATTCATAAGAATCTTGCGTTGAACGAGCGCGACTACGGTGATCTTTCCGGCCTCAACAAGGACGATGCGCGCAAGAAGTGGGGCGAGGAGCAGGTGCATGTCTGGCGCCGTTCCTACGACGTGCCGCCGCCGGGCGGCGAAAGCCTGAAGGATACGCTGGCGCGTACGCTGCCGTATTTCGTGCAGGAGATTTTGCCCTGCGTGCTGCGCGGCGAGCGTACGCTGGTCGCGGCACACGGCAATTCGCTGCGTGCGCTGATCATGGTACTGGAGAAGTTGACGCCGGAGAACATTCTCAAGCGCGAACTCGCAACCGGCGTTCCGGTGATTTATCGCCTCAACGCCGACGCGACGGTGGCGTCGGTGCTCGATCTCGCGGCGTAAGGATATTTTGCCCCGTCATGCCCGTGCGTAGCCGTTCGAAAAACGGCGTCGCTTCGCTCGCCAATGTCACGGGCATCCAGGTCTTTTACTGTGTGTGGCAGGCAAGGCCTTGATGGCCGGAACAAGTCCGGCCATGACGACTGAGAAATTGGTGCAGGTCGCCCCTTACACCACGACGGCTTACGCCGCGCTGACCTGTCCGGCTTCCCAACCCAGCATCGCCTGCTTGCGGGTGATGCCCCAGTGATAGCCGGTGAGCGCGCCGCTCTTGCCGATCACGCGATGGCACGGCACCACGAACGAAATCGGATTGCGGCCGACCGCCGCGCCGACGGCGCGCGAGGCTTTCGGATTTCGCACATTGCAGGCGATGTCTGAATAAGTGGTGGCACGGCCCATCGGAATCTTCAGGAGCGATTCCCACACCCGCACCTCGAAATCAGTGCCGATCAGCACCACGCGTAACGGTTGATCGGGCCGCCACAGCCGCGTGTCGAAGATGCGTTGCGCCATCGCGGCCGTGCCGGCGCGATCCTCGATGCATTCGGCGCGCGGCCAGCGTCGCCGCATGTCGGCCAGCGCCGCCATCTCGTCGCCGGGATCGGCGAACGCAAGGCCTGCAAGTCCACGATCGCTGGCGATGACGATTGCCGTGCCGAACGGTGATGGATGAAAACCGTAGCGCAGCGTCATGCCGGCGCCACCGGCTTTCCATTCGCCCGGCGACATTGCTTCGTGGGTGACGAACAGATCGTGCAGCCGGCCCGGGCCCGACAGGCCGGAGTCGAGCGCGGCATCGAGGATGCTGGCGGAGTCGCGCAGCAGGCCCTTGGCATGATCGAGCGTCAACGCCTGCATGAAAGCTTTCGGCGTCAGCCCGGCCCAGCGCCGGAACAGATGGTGCAGTTCGTCCGGCGTCAGCCCGGCGGCATCCGCGATGGCTTCGATCGTCGGCTGCGTGCGCCAGTGGGCGGAGATGAAAGCAATGGCTCGGCGCACGGAATCGTAATCGCGCAGCGCGGCGTCTTGCGGTCCCGGTTTGGCGAGGCGGTGCTCTTGGGTGGCGAGGTTCATCATGATTTCAATCCGGATGTATCGATCCGAGGCATCACAGGTTCTCGGCAACAATCGAGGAATCGCAGCAAGGTGACTGCACGCAGAAACGTCGTCGGGGTTTGTCCGGCCCAGCGTTGGAACAAGACGTGCAGTTCATTCACGGATACGCCCGTTGCATCCGCGATCTTCTCAGTAGACGGCTGTGAGCGCCAGTGCGCGGAAATGAAATCGACCGCATGTCCGATCGCATCGTATTCGCCCTGGAGCGGATTTTGCGGCCTCGGCCTGGCGAAACAGGAGTCATGGGAAACTATGTTCATCATAACCCCGGATGTAAGCTTGAAGCCGTGCGGTCTCCACCCGTTTCCCGACAAACTTCAGGTCAAGGGATTATAGACCGGCCCACGCTTCGCCGCCTGCAAGGCGTTGGTCAGCGCGCTGGCAAAGCTCGACTTCTCGTCGGGGCCGAGAAACTGCGCGATGGCGAGGCTGCGGCCGCGCGACACCAGGCACAGCCGTTCGATGCCATACTCCGCGTGCACGGTCTGATCGAGCCGCACCCAGAGCGGATTGAACACCCACTCGGTCGCGGCGCCGCGATAGTCGGTCTTGCGAACGCGCAGCTCGGATGTGGTGATGGAAATCTCCTCGGTCGCCTTGGCGTCGCGGAAATTGATCCGGAACGCCCAGTAGATCGCCAGGATATCGAGCAGGAAGAACGCGAGCACCGGCCAGGCGCCCTTGAACAGGAAGATCATGCCGGCGGTGAAATTGAGAACGCTGATGACGGCCATCAACACCGCGAAACCCTTTCGGCTCAACGACCGATGCGGCACCAGCAGCGCCGAAAACAGTTCCGGCTCCGGAGGGATGACATCGTTAAAGTCGTTGCCTGCGGTCATGGCCTGTCATTATACCCGATCATGGCCAAAAGCATCTCCCGATCCGCAACGGGGTCGACATCCAAAGCCGCCGGATCGGGTGCAAAACCCGTCGGGAATCTTGCGGCAAAGCCACGGCGAAACAATGGCGCGAAATCACCGCTTGCGGCGGGTGCAAAGGCCGTTGGAAAAGCCGCCAAGAAGCGGTCGGCCGCGCCCAAATTCAAACCTTGGACCGCCGCCGAGGTCCACGAGGCCTTCCGCCGGTTTCAGGAAGCGAACCCCGAGCCGAGGGGCGAACTGGAGCATCTCAACCCGTTCACTCTGCTGGTGGCGGTGGTGCTGTCGGCGCAGGCGACCGATGCCGGGGTCAACAAGGCAACGCGGGATCTGTTCCCGATCGCGGATACGCCTGAGAAGATGCTGGCGCTCGGCGAGGAGCGGCTGCGCGACTATATCAGGACCATCGGGCTCTATCGCACCAAGGCGAAGAATGTCATCGCGCTGTCGGAGAAGCTGATCCATGAGTTCGGCGGCAAGGTGCCGCGCACCCGTGCCGAGCTGGAGTCGCTGCCGGGGGCCGGGCGCAAGACCGCGAACGTGGTGCTCAACATGGCGTTCGGGCAGCCGACCATGGCGGTGGATACCCATGTGTTCCGCGTCGGCAATCGCACCGGCATGGCGCCGGGCAAGACGCCGCTGGAAGTCGAATTGAATCTCGAGCGGGTGATTCCGCCGGAGTTCATGCTGCACGCACATCACTGGCTGATCCTGCACGGCCGCTATACCTGCCTCGCGCGCAAACCGCGCTGCGAGGTGTGCGTGATCAACGATCTGTGTCAGTGGCCGGAGAAGACGGTGTAGTTCACGCCGTCGGCACGCTGGTCCGTGGGCGTTCGGGTTCGATCAACTCCGGTCTCGGTCCGGAAAGCTGCTTGTGCAGATGCACCATCAGCGCCATGGCGAAGACGGGCGTTGCGAAGTTGACGATCGGGATCGAGACGAAGGCGGCGATGATCAGGCCGGCGGTGAAGATCGTTCCGGCGTAGTGGCGGCGCATTGCCTTGGCTTCGTCGACGGGACGAAAGCGTAGCGCGGCGAATTCGAAATACTGCCGGCCGAGCAGCCATGCGGTGGCGATGAAGAAGGCGATGAAGCCGAGCCCCGCGAACAATGCGAATGGCAGCGCAATCAGATAGGCCAGCAAGGTCAGCCCGGCGAACTTGATGCCTTCGCTGATCGCAAGCCCGTAAGGCAGCGCGGTGCCGACGTGCTCCGCCGGATAGTGCTCGCGCTCGACGATGTCGGCGACGTCGTCGACGAACACGCTGGCCACCAGCGAAGTGATGGCGGGCATCAGAAAAATCGCGCCGAACACGATGCCGAAGCCGGCGATGATCGACACCATCCATGACAGGATGTTGAGCGGCGTGTGATAGTCGGGGCCGAGCGTCGCTTCCGCCCACACCATGCCGGAGGTCGCGAGCCAGCTCAGCAGCCGTTGCAGCGACACCGCCAGCACCACGATCAGAATCAGTGCGAGCCCGATCGAGCGCCACAGGATGGCGCGCATCGGCGGCGACAGGATTTGCGTCAGCGCCTTGACGGCGGCGTCGAGCATGGCGGCGGTGTCCTCTGCAAAACGACTACAGAGGTAGAGATGCGGGTCGGGCAAGACAAGGGGAGGATTGTGGAAGGTCGTCATCCCCGGCGTCTGATCGACATCAGTTCTGAATGGACACGCAACACGAAAGCCGTCGTGCCCGCGCAGGCGGGGACCCATAACCCCTAGCTTTGATAGTTGTTAAGACCGCTCGCCAGCGGACACAACCGCTGTCCGTATCATCAGCGACACGGAGTCTGGGTCCCCGCCTGCGCGGGGACGACGCTGAGAGTGATGGTAGCGTAGTGCTGGTCCGAAAACACATCGCAGCAGCGACGAAGCAATCCAGACATTGACGGAAGATTGGATTGCTTCGCTTCGCTCGCATGACGGCGGGGTTTTCTCTTTCGATTCAATTCACTGATGCGAATGCAACGCTGCCGTCGCACCTACCGCTTTGGTCCTATAACGCGTAGCTTTGGCCATCGCTATATTCATTAAACTATAACGTAAGACGCAAGGATTGTGACGCGGGAATTCGCGTCAACGGAACGCACGCGGCATTCATGCGGCGCGCGAGGCTGTTGTGTTGCGTCAATCAGCAGGGAGAAAGCTCATGTACCAGGAAGCGATCGAGAAGGTTTCGAAACAGGTTCTGATCCGCGAACGTTACGGCAATTTCATCGGCGGCAAGTGGGTCGAGCCGGTCGACGGCCGTTACTTCGACAATCCGAGCCCGGTCAACGGCAAGACGCTGTGCCAGGTGCCGCGCTCGTCGGCGGCGGATATCGAACTGGCGCTCGATGCCGCGCATAAGGCGAAGGATGCGTGGGGCAAGACCGCGCCGGCGCAGCGCGCGCTGATCCTCAATCGCATCGCCGATAAACTCGAAGCCAATCTCGATCTGCTGGCGCTGGTCGAAACCCTCGATAACGGCAAGCCGATCCGCGAAACCACCCATGCCGACATGCCGCTGGTGGTCGATCACTGGCGTTATTTCGCCGGCGCCTTACGCGCGCAGGAAGGCGGCATTTCCGAGATCGATCACGACACCGTTGCCTATCACTATCACGAGCCGCTCGGCGTGGTCGGCCAGATCATTCCATGGAACTTCCCGGTGCTGATGGCGACGTGGAAACTCGCGCCGGCGCTGGCGGCGGGTAATTGCGTCGTCATCAAGCCGGCGGAGCAGACGCCGCTCGGCATCCTGTTCGTGATGGAGTTGATCGGCGACCTGCTGCCGCCCGGCGTCGTCAACGTCGTCAACGGCTTTGGCGTCGAGGCTGGCAAGCCGCTGGCGCAGAACAAGCGCATCGCCAAGATCGCTTTCACCGGCGAAACCACGACGGGGCGGCTGATCATGCAATACGCCTCCGACAACATCATTCCGGTGACGCTGGAATTGGGCGGCAAGTCGCCGAACATCTTCTTCGCCGACGTGATGCAGGCGGACGACGATTACTTCGACAAGGCGCTGGAAGGCTTTGCGATGTTCGCGCTCAATCAGGGCGAGGTGTGCACCTGCCCCAGCCGCGTGCTGGTGGAAGCTTCAATCTACGACAAGTTCATGGAGCGCGCGGTCGCCCGCGTGAAGAAGATCAAGCAGGGGCATCCGCTCGATCCGTCGACCATGATCGGCGCGCAGGCGTCGAACGATCAGCTCGAGAAGATCCTGTCCTACTTCGATATCGGCAAGCAGGAAGGCGCGAAAGTGCTGACCGGCGGCAAGCGCGCGCAGCTCGGCGGCGAGATCGCGGACGGCTATTACATCGAGCCCACCATCTTCGAGGGCCACAACAAGATGCGTGTGTTCCAGGAGGAGATCTTCGGCCCCGTGGTGTCGGTGACGACGTTCAAGGACGATGACGAGGCGCTGGCCATCGCCAACGACACGCTCTACGGCCTCGGCGCTGGCGTCTGGACCCGCAACGGCACCCGCGCCTATCGCTTCGGCCGCGCGATTCAGGCCGGTCGCGTCTGGACCAACTGCTATCACGCCTATCCGGCGCACGCGGCGTTCGGCGGCTACAAGCAGTCCGGTATCGGACGCGAGAATCACAAGATGATGCTCGATCACTATCAGCAGACCAAGAATGTTCTGGTCAGCTACAGCAACAAGGCACTGGGCTTCTTCTGATTGGCCAGCCAGCGTCAAAGGCGCGGGATTCGTCCCGCGCCTTTCGGCGTTCAAGAATCGGGATGCATTTGGAAGCCGGAGAGTGAACCATGGTCAATCGCGTTGAGATCACCGACAAGGCGGCGCAGGTCGTTGGCTCGCTCAAGGCGCAGCACGGTGCGTTGCTGTTTCATCAGTCGGGCGGCTGTTGCGACGGTTCGGCGCCGATGTGCTATCCGGCGAATGAATTCCGCGTCGGGCCGCAGGACGTTCTGCTCGGCGAGATCGCGGGTTGCAACTTCTATATTGGTGCGGCGCAGTTCGAATACTGGCAGCACACGCAATTGATCATCGACGTGGTGCCCGGTCGCGGGTCGGGCTTCTCGCTGGAGGCGCCGGAAGGCGTGCGCTTCCTCACCCGCAGCCGTGTCTTCACCGATGACGAGGTGAACGAACTCGCTGCCGCGCCGCCACCGGTGCGGGCGGCGTGAACATCGCACGGCTGCCTACTTCGCTCGGCGTTTGTTTGTAGACGCTCAACACGAAAGTCGTCGTCCCCGCCTGCGCGGGGACGACGCTGTGTCGGGTGACGGCGTAACGCTAGTTGAAGTAGACCTTCAAAAACGTGGATGGCCGGGACAAGCCCGGCCATGACGAAAAGTTTTTGACCGTCTTTTATCGACGGCCGCTGAAGAAGCGGCCATCTCAGAGCGAAGGCGACACGTTGCCTTCGGAGCGAATTTACACCACGCCCATCGCCTGCATCGCCTCGGCGACGCGGATGAAGCCGGCGACGTTGGCGCCAAGCACGTAGTTGCCCGGTGCGCCGTATTCCTCGGCGGTCTGCGCGCAAGTGTCGTGGATGTTGTGCATGATGGTCGCCAGCCGCTCCTCGGTGGCCTCGAAGGTCCACGAGTCACGCGAGGCGTTCTGCTGCATTTCCAGCGCGCTGGTGGCGACGCCGCCGGCGTTTGCGGCCTTGCCGGGGCCGAACAGCACCTTGGCTTGCAGGAAGGCGTGCACCGCTTCCGGCGTGCAGGGCATGTTGGCGCCTTCGCCCACCGCGATCACGCCGTTCTTGATCAGCGTGGCGGCGTCGGTGCCGTTCAATTCGTTTTGCGTGGCGGACGGCATCGCGATGTCGGCCGGCACTTCCCAGAGGCGGCCGCCGGCGATGTACTTGGCGCCGTTGCCGCGCGCCTTGGCGTAATCGGATACACGGCCGCGACGCTTTTCCTTGATCTCCTTCAGGAGGTCGAGGTCGATGCCCTTCTCGTCCAGCACGTAGCCGTTGGAATCCGAACAGGCGATGACCTTGCCGCCGAACTCCGCAACCTTCTCCATGGTGTAGATGGCGACGTTGCCGGCGCCCGACACCAGCACCTTCTTGCCGTCAAAGCCCTGCTTGCGGGTGCCGAGCATGCGCTCGACGAAATACGACGCGCCGTAGCCGGTGGCCTCGGTGCGCACCCGCGAGCCGCCCCAGGCGAGGCCCTTGCCGGTGAGCACGCCGGACTCGTAGCGGTTGGTGATGCGCTTGTACTGGCCGAACATGAAGCCGATCTCGCGCTGGCCGACGCCGATATCGCCCGCCGGCACGTCGGTGTATTCGCCGAGGTGGCGATGCAGTTCCAGCATGAAGGACTGGCAGAAGCGCATGATCTCGCGCTCGCTGCGGCCCTTGGGGTCGAAGTCCGAGCCGCCCTTGCCGCCGCCGATCGGCATGCCGGTCAGCGCGTTCTTGAAGGTCTGCTCAAAGCCGAGAAACTTGATGGTGCCGAGATAGACGCTCGGGTGGAAGCGCAGGCCGCCCTTGTAGGGGCCGAGCGCCGAATTGAACTGGACGCGGAAGCCGCGGTTGATGCGGACGTTGCCGTTGTCGTCGATCCACGGCACGCGGAAGATGATCTGCCGCTCCGGCTCGCAGATGCGCTCGATCAGCGCCGCCTCGGCGTAACCCGGATGCTTGGCGATCACCGCGCCAAGGCTGTCCAGCACTTCGCGCACTGCCTGGTGAAACTCGTTTTCACCCGGGTTGCGTTGCAACACTTCATTGAAAATCGGTTCGAGCTTTTCGTCGAGCATGAAGCACCCCCAAACACTGGTTATGTTGAAGCAGGCCGAAGGCACAGCCCGCCCCGCTTGCCACAGGGGTGAAAAAGGCTCCACGCGATCCGACGCTAACGCGTCCGTTTACAAGACCGCTGCCGCTTTTTCAAACGAACCTTGGTTGGAAAATATGCAGACTGCGACAATTTCGCGCAGGGGGGCGTCGGCGATGGAACATGATGCTTCTCGTCGTCGTAAAACGCCTCGACAATCTCGGCGTCGTCCCCGCGCAGGCGGGGACCCATAGCCCCTGAATTTATTGTGTTTTTGGGCTCCGCCAAGAGCGGCGAGCGCTTTCCGCATCATTGGCGACACGGCGTCCGGGTCCCCGCCTGCGCGGGGACGACGCTACAGTGATTTTGCGCTCAAACGCTCATTTCTTCAGCAACTTCGCGCGGCGCCGGCGCGCCAGCCGTTTGAGGAACGAGCGGTGGCGCTTCCAGGACCCCTTGGCATCCCCGTCCAGCAGCGTCTGGAAAGGGATCGGAGGCGCCCGCCACCTCCGGAAGCGGCTTCTGTCTGTCGGCCCAATGCAATGAGGTGTAGTCGAAGCCGAGTTCGATGGTCGGCTTCACCACCTGGAAATATGGCGAGATGTCGAAATCGCGCGGCATGTAGAGCGAGGAATCGCGGATGTGCAGGATCTCGCGCCGCGCCTGCCGGCTTCGGGTACGCGTCACCTTCGGCAGGATCGGATAACGCACCGCCTCGAACGCCTGCGCGATCAGCGCCGAGCAGATGATCTTGGTCGGATCGCCGGAACCGAGCGCGATCATGCGTCGTCGAAAACGTTGCGGAATGGGCATCGGGAACAGATAGCGCGCCAGATCGACGATGTTCTTGGTGTCGTAGCCGAAGCCGATGCGGTTGATGGCATAGCGGCACACCGTATAGCGATCCTCGTAGGACAGCCCGACCGGGCGGCACAGCCGGGTGTGATACGGAAAATATTTCGACAGCGGCGCCGAGGTGACGCCTTCGCCGACATTGGCCTCGATCAGCACATGCGGTTCGCCGTCGGGCTCCGCCGCACCGTCGATCGGCCCGACGTAAAGCGCCGCGTGCGACCACGTCGATTGCGTCAGATACTTGATGATGCCAGAGATCCGGTTGTTGCCTTCGACCAGCAGCACGTCGCCCGGCATGATGATGTCGCGCAGCCGATCCGGATCGCTGGGCGTGAAGGGTTCATATCCCGGCACCTCTTTCTGGAGGTAGCCGGCAATCAGTTTGCCGACGGTATCGAGCACGAAGCCCATGAGATTCTCCCCGCGCGGTTCGTTCTGACCGCTTGTGTCTCTGTCTAGAATGGTGGGAAGCCATTGCAATTTGGTTCATGCTCGCAGCGGCGGGATCACGATTGATTCACCATGACGGTTGCCGCACATCAATGGATGCGGCAACTTATCGATGCGTTCCTGAAAATCGTTCAGGTTTCGGCAACTACGACATCAGAAAAGCTCCGACTCTCGAAAAGCCCGTATGACGATCTCACGTCGCACAATATTGACGGCCCCTCTCGCATTCGCCGCATTGCCGTTGTCGCGCATCATGGCCGCGCCGCTGCCGCGCGAGGTTGACATTGTCGTGATCGGCGCGGGGGCGGCGGGCATCGCGGCGGCGCGGCGCATCGCGGCCGCCGGACGCAGCGTCGTGGTGATCGAGGCGGCGCCACGGATCGGCGGACGCTGCCGCACCGATCCCGCGCTGTTCGGCGTTCCGTTCGATCGCGGCGCCCACGCGCTCTACAATCCCGATGGCAACCCGTTGGTGAAACTGGCGCGTGGCAACGGCTTCGATATTGCGCCGGCAACGGCGAGCCAGAAGATCCGCATCGGCCGGCGCAACGCACGCGCCGGCGAGGCGGAGGATTTCCTCACCGCGCTGGTGCGCGCCAACCGCGCCATCGACGAGGCCGCGCGCGGCAAGGCCGATGTTGCCTGCGCGGCGGCGTTGCCGAACGATCTCGGCGATTGGGCCGCCACGGTGGACTTCGTGCTCGGACCCAGCGTCACCGGCAAGGAGCTGCGCGATCTCTCGGCGATGGATCGCGCGCGCATGCAGGAGCGCGGCGCCGCCATCGTCTGCCGGCAGGGGCTCGGCGCGCTGCTGACAAGACTCGGCGGAGGCATTCCGATCTCGCTCGGCACCCCGGCGACGCGGGTGGCGTGGAGCAATCGCGACGTCGCGGTGGACACGCCGGCGGGCAAAATCGTTGCGCGCGCGGCTATCGTGACCGTGTCGACACATGTGCTGGCATCGGGGCGCATTGCGTTCGCGCCGGATCTGCCGAAGCGCCAGTTCGATGCCGCCTCCGGGCTCGGGCTCGGCAGCTACGATCGTATCGCGTTGCAGATGGACGGCAATCCGCTCGGACTCGGCCGCGACGAAAATATCATCGAGCGCAGTAAGGACGCGCGCACTGCGTTGCTGGTCGCCAACCTCGGCGGTTCGTCACTGTGCACCGTCGATGTCGCGGGGAAGTTCGGCGCGGATCTGTCGGCGCAGGGCGAGGACGCCATGGTGGCGTTCGCGCGCGAGTGGCTCGGCGGCTTGTTCGGCAGCGATGCGGTGGCGAAGATCGAGCGCAGCCTCGCGACGCGCTGGAACGCTGACGCCCTGATCGGCGGCGCGATGTCCGCCGCCACGCCGGGCGCCGAGGGCGGCCGCAGACTTCTCGGCGAGCCGTTCGGCAACGTCTTCATCGCCGGCGAGGCGACGCACGAAACGCTGTATGGCACCGTCGAGGGCGCATGGGCATCGGGCGAGCACGCCGCCGACGCCGCATTGAAGAAGATCGGCCCGGCGAAACCCCCACCGCCGCAGAAGAAGCCGCGCGCGAAGAAGCGGCACGCGCACTGATACTTCGTCGTTGTGAGGAACAAAGCGACGAAGCAATCCAGAAGTCCCAAACCGAGACTGGATTGCTTTGCTTCGCTCGCAATAGAGAGCCGTCATGCCCGTGCTTGTCACGGGCATCCACGTCTTCGCTTGGACTGAGCCGGAAAGACGTGGATGGCCGGGACGAGCCCGGCCGTGACGCGTTGTTGGATGAAAGGCGCGCTCATAGTCGCCGTCGTCCCTGCGCAGGGACGACGAACTACACCGGCAGCGGCAAGGTCACTTCCATCAAATCCTTCGCCACGATCATTTTGCCGTTGAAATGCTTCTTCACGTCGGCGAGCCATTGTTCGTCGGTAATGGAGTCGTTGTCGCCGGGCACCAGATGGCTGAGCACTAAAAGTTTCGGTTGCGCGATGGCGGCGATGCGGCCGATGTCTTCGGTGGTGGTGTGGCTCGCCAGCAGGTGCTTGCGCAGCGTCGCGCCGTTGGTGACTTTCTTCATGATGCCGTCGATGCCGGGCACGTAGAGCGCCTCATGCACCAGCACGTCGGCGCCCTTGGCGAATTCGGCAAGCTTCGGGTTGTAGGCGGTGTCGCTGGAGAACACGATGACGCCGTCAGGCGTCTCGAACTTGTAGGCAAAATTGTCGACGATCGGCGGATGCGGTGTGCGGAAGGCGGTGACGGTGACGTCGTCGGTCTTGAACACCACGCCGTCGGCATCGATGTCTTTCGCGATCAGCAGCTTGCGTAGGTCGGGACGGCCCTCGTCGGCGATGCGCGTGTCGATGTCGAACTTGTTGACCTCCCAATAGGCCGTGGTCATCGCCTCGGTGCCTTTCGGGCCGAACGCATGGATCGGCGTCTTCAGGCCGGTGGCCCAGGCATTGTAAGCGAGGTTGCCGTAGTCGAGATCGTGATCGGAATGCAGGTGGCTGAGCAGGATGTATTTGATCGATTGCAGCGGCACCTTCGCCGCGACCAGTTGATGGCTGACGCCCGCGCCGCAATCGAGCACGATCGGCGTATCGTTGACCATGATCAGGTTGGCGGGATTGGAGCGGCCGAGCCCGATGCGCGGCCCGCCCTTGGTGCCAAGGAACACGATGCGCGTGCGTGCCTTCGCGGTTGATTGCGCCAACGCGCCGGGCATTCGCGCCAACGATGCAAGACCGCCGAGCGCGGACAGTTTCAACAGATCGCGGCGATGCAGCATGGGGGCCTCCTGTCGAACATGGACGATGGAGGCTAGTCCCGTGCGTACACACCAAGCAAGTCTCGCGTCGTCCCCGCGAAGGCGGGGACCCAGATTCCCAGAAGAGGAACTTCGGAAAACATCTGCCACTCATATGCGAAGCAGAGTCTTGGGAGCGTCTGCGCTACCATCGCGAGGCCAGGGGTTCTGGGTTCCGCCTTCGCGGGGACGACTGCGTATGAGTCAGCGCAGCAGCCCGTCGAACAGCGGCAAGCTGATGAGCGCGGAGGCGGCGATCAGCGCGTAGCAGACGCGGCGGAACGTGATGTCGCTGGCGAGGCCGAACATATGCGAGCCGATCCACAGCCCGATGCCGAACACTGGTCCGGCGACGATAGCGAGGCCGATCACGGTGCGCGTGAACAGCCCGCCCCACAGATAACTCGCGAGGATGATGACATCCGACACCGCGAAATACAGGATGAGGCTGGCGCGTGCCACCGCCGCCGTCGTCGCGTCGCGCAGCCAGTACAGCACCACCGGGGGGCCGCCGACCTGCGCCACGCCGCCGAAGAAGCCGGCGAGCGCGCCGACCAATGTTGTCGCGAACGTGGTCGGTGGGCGCGGATAGCGCCAGCCCGCCATCATCAGGATCAGCAGCGGCACGATCAGCGCGACGATCATCCAGCGTATCGCCAGCGGATCGGCATGCAGCAGCACCAGCGTGCCAAGTGGCACGCCGACCAGCGAGCCGATCGCCATCAGCATCACCTCGCGACGATTGGCGATGCGCGCCGCGCCCGGCACCAGGCTCGCGGCGGCGATCATCTCGACGATCAGCAACAGGGGCGAAGCGACCTGCGCGCCGATCGCGGCGCTTGCGAGGGGCATGAAGATCAGCGCCGAACCGAAGCCGGAAAAGCCGCGTGCCAGCCCGGCGATAAACGCGGTGACGGCAAGGACGGCGAGGGCCGCGAAGCTGAAGCCGTCAAGGCCGGGAAGGGTCATGCGTTGCTCGCGGCGGATCGAACCGAAACGATATTGGAACGACAGAGGAATGGCATGAGCGATCGACGGTTCGTGTCGTCGCCCCCATTTGCGATAGCCCCTGTCGCAACGGGACGCAATTGTCGTAAATCAATGGCAGAGTTGGAATGCCCGGATCGCCATGGCGGTCGGGCCTGAAAGCAAGGATGAGACGATGGCGCGCGGGATCAATCTTTTATCGGCGCTAACGGTGGGCGCGGCGTTGTGCGCGGGTCCGTTCGATCGCGCACACGCCTTCGACCTCGCGATCGACGCGAAACTGCCGCCGTCGCAGGCGGTCGCGGTGCCGGCGCCGCCGGAGCAGGTCGACGCGGCGGTGAACAGGCTCGACGAACTCGCGGCCGAGATCATGAAGAAGTCCGGCATGCCCGGCATGTCGGTCGCGGTGGTGCGCGGCGGCAAGGCCGTCTACGCCAAGGGGTTTGGCGTGCGCAAGCTGGGTGAAGACGGCAAGGTCGATGCCGACACCGTGTTTCAACTGGCCTCGCTGTCGAAGCCGGTCGGCGCCAGCGTCGTCGCCGCGCAGGTCGGCAAGGGCGTGGTGAAGTGGGACGATCCCGTCGTCAAGTATCTGCCGTGGTTCGCGCTCTCCGATAAGGCGGTGAGCCGTGTCGTCACCATCGGCGATCTTTACGCGCATCGCTCCGGCTTGCCGGATCACGCCGGCGACGATCTCGAATTTCTCGATTATCCGCGCGTGGAGGTGTTGAAGCGGCTGCGCTACTTGCCGCTGGCGCCGTTTCGCGTGAACTACGCCTACACAAACTTCGGGCTGACCGCGGCGGCGGAAGCGGTGGCGGTGGCCTCGCAGCTCGATTGGGCGACGCTGTCGGATCGCGCGTTGTATCTTCCGCTTGGCATGAACCGTACCAGCTCGCGTTTCGAGGATTTCAGCAATCGCGACAACCATGCCGTCAATCACGCCATGGTCGATGGTAAGTATCAGCCGCGTTATCAGCGCGAGCCGGACGAGCAGTCACCCGCTGGTGGCGTGTCCTCGTCGGCCAACGACATGGCGAAGTGGATGGCGATGGTGCTGGCGAACGGCATGCACGACGGCAAGCCGCTGATCGACGAGGCCGCACTGCGCGAGGCACTGCGGCCGCAGGTGATTTCCACGCCGCCGTCGAATCCCGCCGAGCGCGCCGGCTTCTACGGCTACGGCATGAATGTCGGCACTTCGCCGTCCGGCCGCGTGGTGCTGTCGCATTCCGGCGCGTTCCTGCTCGGCGCCGCGACCTGCCTGACGATGATTCCGTCGCTCGATGTCGGCATCGTGGTGCTGTCCAACGCCGCGCCGACCGGCGCGGTGGAAACGCTGTGCGCGGAGTTTTCCGATCTGGCGCAGTTCGGCACCATCACCCGCGACTGGTATGCCGGCTATGGCCCGCGCTTCGCCGAGATGATGAAGCCGGTCGGTGCGCTGCTCGGCAAGACGCCGCCGGCCAAGCCGAAAGCGCAGGCCGCCGCCGAACTCTACAAGGGCACCTACGTCAACAAATACTTCGGCGACGCCGTGGTGGTGCGCAAGGACGGCAAGCTGATCCTGTTGCTCGGCAACGAGGCCGGCAAGGTGTTTCCGCTGCGCCACTGGGACGGCGACACGTTCGTCATCGACCTGCAAGGCGAGGTCGCCGCGCAAGGCTCGGTGTCGACGGTGACCTTCAACCGCCAGCGCGGCAAGGCGAAGTCGTTGCAAGTCGAATTCTTCGCCGACGATCTGGCGAAGGGCGTATTCAAGCGAGAGTAAGGAGGCGAATGCGGCCGTCATCCTGAGGTGCGAGGGCGCAGCCCGAGCCTCGAAGGATGCGCCACGCACGCCGCCGCCCTTCGAGGCGACGCCCTGAATGCCTGATCGGAAGTTTGCGTTGCGCTCGGATTAACAACACGAAAGCCGTCGTCCCCGCGCAGGCGGGGACCCATAGCCCCTGGCCGTGATTGTTATCACGTGCGCGATCAACAAGCGCTTTTCGTCTCACCGAGGCTGCGGAGTCTGGGTCCCCGCCTGCGCGGGGGCGACGCTGAGGATGGCGAGGCGCTTCGCGTACGATCTCAAGGGAGGCTGAGTCTCGCATATGGCACGGCGTCATGGCCGGGCTTAGCCGTTCGAAGAACGGTGTCGCTTCGCTCGCCTGTGTCCCGGCCATCCACGCTTTTCATATTGCGAGGTAACAAGAACGTAGATGCCCGGCGCAAGGCCGGGCATGACGGTGAGGTTTGGGTACGACGGAGAAGGCGCGGCGGCGCTACCCTCGCAGCGTGCCGCCGGTTTTCTTTGTTACTTCCGCGACGATCTTCGCGGCGATGGCGTCGATTTCCTGATCGGTCAGCGTCTTTTCGCGCGGCTGGATCGTCACCGCGATCGCCACCGACTTCTTGTCGGGATCGATGCCCTTGCCTTCATAGACGTCGAACACGGTCACATTGGTGACGAGCTTCTTGTCGCCGGCCTGCGCGGCGCGGACGATGTCGGCCGCTTTCACGTCGCGGGCGACGATAAAGGCGAAGTCACGCTCGACCGGGTGGAATGCCGGCAGATCGAGCTGCGGCTTGGCACGGGTTGTTTTCGCCTTGCCTTCCGGAATGCGGTCGACGATCACTTCGAACGCCATCACCGGGCCGTCGGCGCCGAGAGCCTCCAGCGCGCGCGGATGCAATTCGCCGAAATAGCCGAGCACATTCTGCGGCCCCATCTGGATCGCGGCGGAACGGCCGGGATGCAGCCACGCCGGGAAGTTGTTTCCGCCGCCCGGTGCGATCTGCAACGCCTGCACGGAGGCGCCGGCCGCTGCCAGCACCGCGAAGGCGTCGGCCTTGGTGTCGAATGCGCTGGCTGGTGCCGCGCCGGTCCAGCTTCGGCCCAGGCCTTGCGACGAAGCGAAGCCGCGACGCACGCCGCTCGCCGCCGTGAACTGATCCTGCGGGCGGTCGCCCTTGAAGATCTGTCCGACCTCGAACAACGCGACGTCATCGGAGCCGCGATCGTGATTGGCCTGCGCCGCCGCGATCAATCCCGGCAGCAGCGAAGGCCGCATGTCGGAAAGATCGGCGGCAATCGGATTGGCGAGCGCCAATTCGGGCTGCCCGCCGCCGAACAGTTCGGCGTGGGGCTTTGCGATGAACGACCACGTCACCGCTTCCACCATGCCGCGCGCCGCGAGCGCGCGTTTGGCGCGGCGCGTGCGCGATTGCAGCGTGGTGAGCACCGGCTTGCGTGGATTGTCGCCGCGCGGGAACGGCGTCATCGGCACCTTGTCGACGCCGACGATGCGCACGATCTCCTCGACGATGTCGGCCTTGCCGTGCACGTCGGTGCGCCACGACGGCACCGCGATCTTCACCACCGGGCCGTTGCCCGCCACCATGAAGCCGAGCCGTTGCAGGATGCCGCGCGCTTCCGGCAGCGGCACTTCGATGCCGGCGAGGCGTTTCAGTTCGGACAGCGGATAGTCGATGACGCGATCGTCGGGGAAGGCCTTGCCGACCACGACGTTGTCGGACGGCGTGCCGCCGCACAACTCCATCACCATCTTGGTCGCGAGTTCGAGCCCCGGCACCATGAAAGCCGGATCGACGCCGCGCTCGAAGCGATAGCGCGCGTCGGAATTGATGCCGAGCTTGCGGCCGGTCTGCGCGATGTTGATCTCGTTCCACAGCGCCGATTCGATCAGCACGTCGGTGGTGGTCTCGTCGCAACCGGATGCCTCGCCGCCCATGATGCCGGCGAGCGATTCGACACCGTGATCGTCGGCGATGACGCAGATCGACGGGTCGAGCTTGTAGGTCTTGCCGTCGAGCGCCAGCAACTCCTCGCCATCGCGTGCGTGGCGCACGGTGAGGTTGCCCTTCACTTTCTTCGCGTCGAATACATGCAGCGGCCGCGCACGGTCGTAGGTCATGAAGTTGGTGATGTCGACCAGCGCGTTGATCGGGCGCAGGCCGATCGCGGTGAGGCGCTGTTGCAGCCATTCCGGCGACGGGCCGTTCTTCACACCGCGCACCAGGCGCAGCGCGAAGCCGGGGCACAGCGTCGCGTCTTCGACGGTCACCTGTACGGGACAAGGGAATTCGCCCTTGATCGGCTTGATGCCGGGGTCTTTCAGCTTGCCCATGTCGGCGGCGGCGAGATCGCGCGCGATGCCGTGGACGCCGGTGGCATCCTGCCGGTTCGGCGTCAGATTGATCTCGATCACCGGATCGATCAGCTTCGCCCATTCGACATAGGACGCACCGATCGGCGCATCCGCCGGCAGTTCGACGATGCCGCTGTGGTCGTCGGAGATTTCAATCTCTGCGCCGGAGATCAGCATGCCGCGCGATTCCACGCCGCGAATGCTGCCGACGCTGAGCGTGATGTTCTTGCCGGGAATGAAGGTGCCGGGCGGGCCGAAGATGGTGACGAGCCCGTCGCGCGCGTTCGGCGCGCCGCACACCACCTGCACCGGCGCGCCGCCGTCGCCGATGTCGACCATGCACACCCGCAGACGATCCGCATTCGGATGCTGCACGGCGGAGATCACGCGCGCGATGCGGATCGGCTTGAGCTGTTCGGCCCTGTTCTCGATGTGCTCGACCTCAAGCCCGATCATGGTGAGCTTGTCGGCGAGCTTTTCGAGCGGCTCGTCGGTCTCGAGATGATCCTTCAGCCAGGAGAGGGTGAATTTCATGACTGCGAACCTCGAACTGATAGAGCGGCGGATTGAACTAAATTGGCGGAGTTGGTGTTTTTGGAGGGCACGGTTCCTCCGTTCCCTCCCCCCTTGTGGGGGAGGGGCAGGGAGGGGGGTGAGCCGTTCGTGCAGGACGACGCGGCAAGACGAATGGCTTCCACAACGCCTTCCAGATTCGACATCACATCCTGATTGGTGAAGCGCAGCACCTGAAAGCCTTCAGCTACGAAGAACGCATCGCGGGTCGCGTCAGCCTTCTGCTGCGCGTGGAAATCATGCGACGGACCATCAAGCTCGATGATCAACTTCGCTGACAGACAGGCGAAGTCTATGATGTAATTCTTGAACGGGACCTGGCGGCGAAAGCCTAATCCATCGACTCGATTGGCCTTCAGATATCGCCAAAGCAGAGTTTCGGCAGGCGTCATCACCTGGCGCAATTGCTTTGCGCGACCGCGTTGACGTTCACTGACCGATGCGTGCGGCATTCCGGGTTTACCCCCCTCCCTGACCCTCCCCCACAAGGGGGGAGGGAACGGAGAGTCTGTTCTCACGAACTTAATCCTCCCGCGAGCGTCGGGATATCGAGCGGCCTGAAGCCGTAGTGGTTGAGCCAGCGGGCGTCGCCTTCGAACAGTTGGCGCAGGTCGGCGATGCCGTATTTCAGCATCGCGATGCGGTCGATGCCCATGCCCCAGGCAAAACCCTGATAGACGTCGGGATCGATGTCGCAGGCGCGCAGCACGTTGGGATGCACCATGCCGCAGCCGAGAATCTCCAGCCAGTCCTCGCCTTCGCCGAAACGGATCTCGCCCTTGTCGCGGCGGCACTGGATATCAACTTCCAGCGACGGCTCCGTGAACGGGAAGAACGACGGCCGGAAGCGCATGTTGATGTGATCGACCTCGAAGAACGCCTTGCAGAATTCGTGCAGGATCCACTTCAGGTGACCGAGATGCGAGCCCTTGTCGATCACGAGGCCTTCGACCTGATGGAATTGCGGCGTATGCGTCGCGTCGGAATCGATGCGATAGGTGCGGCCCGGACAGATCACGCGGATCGGCGGCTTCTGGCTCAGCATGGTGCGCACCTGCACCGGCGAGGTGTGCGTGCGCAGCAGCAGGCGCGAACCGTCTTCCTTCGGATTGAAGAAGAAGGTGTCGTGCATCTCGCGCGCGGGATGCCCTTCGGGAAAATTCAGCTTGGTGAAGTTGTAGTCGTCGGTCTCGATGTCCGGACCTTCGGCCACCGCGAAGCCCATGTCCGCGAAGATGGTGGTGAGTTCGTCCCACGTCTGGCTCAGCGGATGGATGCGGCCGGCGTCGGCCGGCGTATCACGCAGCGGCAAGGTGACGTCGATGGTCTCAGACGCGAGGCGCGCGTCGAGCGCGGCGTTCTTGAGCACGTCGCGGCGCGCGGTCAATGCCTGCGTCACCGCATCCTTGGCGAGATTGATCCTGGCGCCCTCGGACTTGCGTTCGTCGGGCGACATCTTGCCGAGCGTGGCGAGCAGCGCCGAGATCGAGCCCTTCTTGCCGAGCGCCGAAACGCGCACGGCTTCGAGCGCGGCTTCGTCGGAGGCGGCGGCGATGTCGGTGAGGATTTGGGATTGCAGAGTTTCGAGATCGGACATGGACATCTCAGGAGTTCACGCGGCGGATACGGTAATCAGAGATCTCCCGGATTTTTTCGGAGGGGCCGTCGAGGAGATCGAGCAGGACCGGCGGGCTGTCGGTCTTGAGTTCGAGTTGAAACAACTGGGTCGGTCGCGACCAGACTCTCAGCGGAGATTCGTAGAGAAACCAGGCTATCCCCTCGAGCAGCGTTTGCGGCCGCGCCGGTTTTATCGCGTTGACGTCCCTGTATGCAATGCGTCGTCCCGATGAGCCGATGACGAAGGCGTCGGTGCGCAACTGAAGCGGCGCCGTCTGTCGGGATTGATCCAGCCGCTGAGTTAGCCATCGCCAGACAATCGCGGCGGCACCTGCGAAAAGCAGAGCCACCAAAGCGAGAGATAGGGGGCCTTTCTGAAATAAATGCGCGAACAGGTTCGCGCTGATGCCGTCAATCAGCGTGGCTTGCCACACAGCGATGCCGAGCAGGCCAGCCGTGATAAGGGCCATGACGATCTGATGCCGGCGCAGCCGTGACGTATTTTCGGCATAGGTCAGTTCGCCGCTCCGCTCTGCTTCCGTGAGCGAAGCGATGCCTGTCCAGTTTGCTGAATCGACATCAAGCGTCATCGCCGGTGCCTTACGCGAAAAGCCCGCCGGGATTACCGGCGGGCCCGACAACTCTCGGCAGGGGTATGTGCTGGCTCTGAGCCTCAGGCCGCGAGCGCGGCCTTGGCCTTCTCGGCGATCGCCTGGAACGCGGCGGGCTCGTGGATCGCGAGGTCCGACAGTACCTTGCGGTCGACGGTGATGCCCGACTTGGCAAGGCCGTTGATGAACACGCTGTAGGTCATGCCGAGCGGCCGCACGGCGGCGTTGAGGCGCTGGATCCAGAGCGCGCGGAAGGTGCGCTTCTTACGCTTGCGGTCGCGGAAGGCATATTGCTGCGCCTTGTCGGCGGCGGCCTTGGCGGCGCGAATGGTGTTCTTCCGGCGGCCGGAGAACCCCTTGGTGATCTTGTAGACTTTCTTGTGCTTGGCGTGAGCCGTCACACCGCGTTTAACGCGAGACATGACCGATCTCCTTCAAATGACTGGGAAATTTGACGCCGCGCGACGCGGCGAGGTTGCAACGGACAGGCCGTCAGGCGTTCGGCAAGAAATACTTCTTGATGTTGTCGCCGTCGGTCTTGAACAGGATGCGGGTCCCGCGAAGCTGACGAATCTGCTTCTTGGTCCGCTTGATCATGCCGTGTCGCTTGCCGGCGTGGGCGGACACCACCTTGCCGGTCCCGGTCACTTTGAAGCGCTTTTTGGCGCCCGATTTGGTCTTCAGCTTGGGCATTTGGCTCTCCTCAAAGCCACGGCAAAACCGCCCCAAGGGGCGGCAGCGTGGCTAAAATGCTCGTTAGAGCGTTGAAAGTGCTCGATTTTTCCGAAAGGAACAAACCCGCACGGCTCATCGCCACGGCAGCCCTTAATCAGCCGGGCGACGAAGATGGGGCTTATGACAGAGGATTGGGGGAAAGGCAACGCGATTCAGCGAAAGGGTGAAACAGTGATGCCGCTGATGTCCTTCGGCGGCTTAAGCGGCCCCCTCCCTATCCCTCCCCCGCAAGCGGGAGAGGGGACTGGCCCGTCGCGGGGTGGGCGCATTGCCCATCATTCCGCGCGGGGCTCTCTCAATAAAATTGAGGGATAGAATATCCGCAGGCACGGCGCGCTCCCTCTCCCGCTTGCGGGGGAGGGTTGGGGTGGGGGCTCTTGGAATGCCGCTCAGCGCGGCGACAGCACCATGACGACCTGACGGCCTTCGAACTTGGCGTCCTGCTCGACCTTGGCGATGTCGGCGACCTCGTCCTTCACCTTGTTGAGCAGCTTGGTGCCGATGTCCTGGTGCGCCATCTCGCGGCCACGGTAGCGCAAGGTAATCTTGACCTTGTCGCCTTCCTCGAAGAACCGCTTCATCGCCCGCATCTTCACGTCGTAATCGTGGTCGTCGATCATCGGCCGGAGCTTGATCTCCTTGATCTCGACGATCTTCTGCTTCTTGCGCGCCTCGGCGGCCTTCTTCTGCGCCTGGAACTTGAACTTCCCGTAGTCCATGATCTTGCATACGGGAGGATTGTTGTTCGGCGAAATCTCCACCAGGTCCATGCCGGCTTCGGTGGCGAGCTTGATCGCGGCGATGGTTTCCACCACGCCGTGGTTGACCCCGTCCTGATCGATCAGCTGAACCTGGGCATTGCGGATTTCGTCGTTGGTGCGCGGCCCATCCTTGGCGGCGACGGGCGGGGCTCTGTTGGGACGGCGAATGGGTGCTTCTCCAGAATTGTGAATGAAGGCTGTAGTTTGAAGGAAACCGCACCGGCGGGCAAGCATCGCAAGCCCTTGCGCGGCAAAACCCTTGCCACGCGGCATTTTGGTCACGCTGCCGTCGCGGTTCCCGCTCACGTAGCGCTCACATAGATTGCGCCGGGCGGTTACGCAAGCGACAGTGCGGCGCGCAACAGATCGACGGAGACACCATTCATGACCAGTGCAACCGAGGCCGTGGCGGCGGCCGCGCCGGAGTTCGTCACGATCGGCGAGGGCGCGGCAAGCCGCCGGATCGCGGTGCGGGCGCGCAAGGGCAGCGCCCAGGGGAGCGGTGTACCCGGCCTGTTCTGGCTCAGCGGTTTCAATTCCGACATGGCGGGCACCAAGGCGGTGGCGCTGGATGCCTGGGCGGCGGAACAGGGCCGCGCCTGCGTGCGCTTCGATTACTCCGGCCACGGCGAATCCGGGGGGCAATTCGTCGACGGCACCATCGGTCGCTGGGCGGAGGAGGCGCTCGCGGTATTCGACCGCTGCTGCAAGGGAGCGATGGTCGCGGTCGGTTCCTCGATGGGCGGCTGGATCGCGCTTCTCGTTGCGCGCGAACTGAAGCGACGTGGCACGCCGCTCGCCGGCCTGGTGCTGATCGCACCGGCGCCGGACTTCACCGAGGAGCTGATGTGGAAGAATTTTCCGGACGCGGTAAAGCGCGAGATCGAATTGAACGGTGTGTGGATGCGGCCGTCGGAGTATGGCGATCCCTATCCGATCACGCGCGGGCTGATCGAGGACGGCCGCAAGCACCTGTTGCTCGGCGGCAGCATCGACATCGGTTGCCCGGTGCGAATCCTGCAAGGCGCGCAGGACCCCGACGTGCCGTGGCGCCATGCCTTTCGCCTCACCGAATGTCTGCCCAGCGATGACGTGGTGCTGACCATGGTGCAGGATGGCGACCACCGCCTGTCGCGGCCGCAGGACATCGCGCGACTCTTGGCGGCGGTGGGGGAGTTTTCGACCTGAGCTGTTCTGAGTTCGTCATACCCGGATGAATTCGTCATGCCCGGGCTTGTCCCGGGCATCCACGTCTTTCTAGGATAGCCATAAGCAAGACGTGGATGGCCGGAATAAATCCGGCCATGACGGGAGGATGCGTCATGGATGCGACAACGATGCTTCGCGAATTCTGCGATGCTGTTGAGCAACGTCAGGGTCAAAGGTTCGCAACACTCTTCACCGACGACGGAGTCTATCACGACATATTCTACGGCGCGTTCGAAGGTCGCGCGAAAATCGCCGAATTGATCGACGACTGGTTCTATCGCACGGCGGAGGATTTTCGCTGGGTGATGCACGACCCGGTCAGCGACGGCAAAACGCTCTATGCGCGCTACACGTTCAGCTATCGCTCGAAACTGCCGGAAGCGAACGGCGCCCGCGCGATGTTCGAGGGCGTTTCGATCATGCAGCTTCGCGACGGTCTGATCGCGACCTATCACGAAGTCGCCAACACCGGGCCGGCGTTCGTCGATCTCAACTTCGCGCCGGAGCGTATCGCAAAGATCGTCGGCCGTCAGGGTGCGGCGTTGAAAGCGCGCGACGAGATGAAGCTGCATCTGAAGTGACGGCGTGGTGCCCGCCGCTGGCGCGCGATCGGCTTGAATCGAAGCGCGTGTCGTCATCCTGAGGTGCGAGCGAAGCGAGCCTCGAAGGATCGCGGCCGCCGGTTCCGCACATCATGGTCTACGGCGGCGGCGTGCTCATCATCTGGCGTTGCCCCAGCGCCGCCACGCTCGCGGTGCCGATCGGTCCCGCTGCGTCGTAGAGCCAGCATTCGCCGATGGCGACGCCGTCGGTGGCGTGGTGATTGACGACCTCGTAACCGATCCATTCCGTGACCGGCAGCCGGTGCAGATAAAGCGTGACGTCGCTGTTGATGTAGCCGAGGCCCCGATCGCCGGCATTGGCGAAGGGGCTGGCGAAATCCGCGCCGACCGCGACGCGCACGAACGGCGTGATCGGTACGCCTCCGACTACGTCGCGCACCTCGCTCATCCAGAGCTTGCGCGGGCCGACGGTGCCGATGCCGCCGGTGATGCGGCGGACCGCCCACATGCCGTTCATGCCGAGTCTCGGATCGGGCGGCGGCAGGTCGTCGGGTTTGGGCGCATCCCATGTCGGCGGCGACCAGACAGTGCCCGGCGGATTCTCGGTCCGGAGCAGTAACTGACACGACGCGCGCGCCATCGAGACGCCACCGCTGAAAAACTCTGCTTCCACCACCTTGATGCGTTTGCCGTCGCGAACCAGTCGCGTGGTGACCTCGACCGGATCGAGGCCCGGCAGGCGGAACATGTCGACGGTCAAGCGCGCCGGCACGTAGGCAACGTCGCCGTGACGTTCCTCGATGACGAAAGCCAGCAGGCCGACCACGACGCGGCCGTGCAGGGAACTGCGATCCCACGGGCTGACGCCGATATCGGTGGGAACGAAGCCGTCACCATCGCGGGTGAAGAAGGGAACATTGCTCATGACGCCGAGCAATGCCGGGCCTGGGCCGTGAAATCAAGGCGGGGGTTATTGGCGCGGGGGTTTCAGAAATCGAGGTCGACGTAGCTCTGCGAGGCGGGGACGCCGGCCAGCCATTCCGACAGCAGTGGCCGGAACGAGGGGCGCGACTTGATCCGCGCGTACCAGGATTTCGCGGCGTCGTCCTCGTTCCACGGCACATCGCCGAGGTAATCGATCGCGGAGAGGTGCGCGGCGGCGGCGAGGTCGGCATAGGTCAGGCGGTCGCCGGCGAGAAAGTTCCGGGTCCGCGCCAGCCAGCCGATATAGGAGAGGTGGTAACGGACATTGGCCTTGGCGGCGCGCATCACGTCGGCCGAAGGTGCCCCGCCGCCGTCCTCCTCGCTCATGAAGCGCTTGTAGATGCGTTCCGTCACCAGCGGGTTGGAGGCTTCCTCGAAGAACTTTTCGTTGAACCAGGCGGTGAGCCGCCGCACCTCGATGCGCTCGGCCATGGATTGCGGCAGCAGGCGGCGGTCGCCGCGCGCCTCGCCGCAGACCTCGTCGAGATATTCGGCGATCAGACTGACGCCGGGAACCGGGGGAACGCCGTCGGCGGTCAGCACCGGCGTGGTGCCGGCCGGATTCATGATCAGGAACTCTTCGCGCCGCTCCCAGGTCCGTTCCTCTGACAACGTCAGGTCAAGCCCGTATTCGCCGAGCGCGAGGCGAATGAAACGCGAGTGAGGGCAGAACGGATGATGGAACAGCGTGAGCATCGGGTCCTTAGATAGGTTTTCGTCCTTAACAAAGCGTCTCCGGCGGGCCGGAATCGCTAGGCCGGCAAGCGGCGCGGGTTTTCCTTACGCCTGAAGGCGACGCAACCGAAGCACGGGATTCAGGCAGGCGGCCTGCGTATTTTGCCATTGCGGCCGTGGGGCGAATAGGCGAGAAGAACCGGCATTTTCGTGCCCCTCTCGGCTGAAAGCGAAAGTTCCCATGATATCTGATGCCATTCGCGCGGTGATCCTTGGCGTTGTCGAGGGTGTCACCGAATTTCTGCCGGTGTCGTCGACCGGCCATCTGCTGCTGGTCGAACGTTTTTTCGATATGGGCGGAGATGATTTCTGGAAGAGCTTCGCGATCCTGATTCAGCTCGGTGCGATCCTCGCCATTCTCGCCATCTATTTTGTCAAATTGTGGCAGGTGGCGCTGGGCATGTTCACCGATCCGGCCGCACGCCGCTTCGTCATCGGCGTGCTGGTGGCGTTCTTGCCGGCCGCGGTGATCGGCGGCCTGCTCGGCGGCTACATCAAGAGCTATCTGTTCAACCCGTGGGTGGTGTGCTTCTCGCTGATCCTCGGCGGCGCGGTGCTGATGTGGGTCGATCAACTCGATCTCAAGCCGCGTTTGCACGACGCCACGACTTTCCCGCTGCCGACCTATCTCGCCATCGGCTTCGCGCAATGCACCGCCATGATCCCCGGCGTGTCGCGTTCCGGCGCCACCATCGTCGCGGCGATGTTGCTTGGCGCCGACAAGCGCGCCTCGGCGGAATTCTCGTTCTTCCTGGCGATCCCGACCATGCTCGGCGCCTTCGTCTACGACCTCTACAAGAGCCGGCACGAGATGACGCTGGATCACTCCTACATCATCGCCATCGGCTTCGTGGTGTCGTTCATCACCGCGATCATCGTGGTGAAGGCGTTCCTGAATTACGTCACCCGCAACGGATTTACGTTCTTCGCCTGGTGGCGCGTGATCGTCGGCACGCTGGGCCTGATCGCGCTGGCGCTGGGGTTCTGAGCGATATTTTTTGTCGTCCCCGCGTAGGCGGGGACCCATTACGCCTGGCTTTGGTTGTCATCGCAGGGGCGTGCAACAGACGCTTTCCCTGCATCGCTGCCGCTGCGGAGACTGGGTCCCCGCCTGCGCGGGGACGACTCGCGAAAGGGGTATGCTGAGCAACGAACGTTGTGCCGGAGACGGCTCGCGTAACGCTTACGCGTTCTTGCGCTGGAATTGGCCCTGCGGCCGGAACATCCACAGGTACTGCGGGGCGACGGCCTCGAGCGAATCCGGCGCGATGCCGAGTCCTTCCAGCGTCAGCCCGGCGGCCTTCGCGGCATCCGACACCACGTTGTCGGATTGCAGCAAGGTCACCTGATCACGGGTCAGCGTGAACGGCGACGGCGCGAATTGCAGGACCAGCGCCTTGAGCTTGGCGAGGCCGAACGGCAGCGGGATCAGCGCGCGTTCGCGATCGGTGATCGCCAGAATGATTTGGTTGATCTCGCGCAAGGTCAGCACTTCCGGCCCGCCGAGTTCATAGGTCGCGCCCGCCTTCGCCGTGCCGTCCACCGCATCGGCGATGGCGCTGGCGACGTCGCCGGCATAGACCGGCTGCATCCTGGTTTCGCCGCCGCCGATCAGCGGCAGCACCGGCATCATCCGCGCCAGCGAGGCGAAGCGGTTGGTGAAATCGTCTTCCGGGCCGAACACCACCGACGGCCGTACGATGATGCTGTCCGGCGCCGCCTCGCGCACGGCGGCCTCGCCGGCGGCTTTCGAGCGGGCATAGGCGGAAGCCGATTCGGCGTCGGCGCCGATCGCCGAGACGTGCACCAGCCGGGCCCCGGCGGCGGTCGCGGCCTGCGCCACGGCGCCGGCGCCCTTGACGTGGACGGCATCGAAAGTCTGCGCGCCGCTGCCGGCAAGGATGCCGACCAGGTTGACGACGACGCTGGCGCCGCGCGTCGCGGCGTCCACCGAGGCCGGATAGCGCAGATTGGCCTGCACGGCGTGGATCTGGCCGACCTTGCCGAGCGGTTGCAGATGGCCTGCAAGCTCGGGTCGGCGCACGCCGACGCGGATGCGATAACCGCGCTTGGCCAGTGCGCGGACGACATGCCGCCCCAGAAAACCCGAACCGCCGAACACGGTGACGAGGGTATCTGAATTCGAGGTCACGTAGGACGACATGGAATCACCTCAACCGGCCCAATGGCCCCGATGCAGCAAAGCCGCGGCTGTTTCGGCCGCTGTATAGCGGATTTGCGGCGGGCATGGCAATTTTCGGCCATGCGATTCGGGTGGCGCGACCCCTGCGAGGCGGGACTCTGCGGGAAGCCGCGTTTTGCCGTTTGACAACTGCGCGGCCGATCCGTATCAACCGGCCCGGGCCCAGGTGGCGGAATTGGTAGACGCGCTGGCTTCAGGTGCCAGTGGCTGCAAGGTCGTGAAGGTTCGAGTCCTTTCCTGGGCACCACTCTTTTTGAGTCCGCCCTCCCAATCAGTACATCCTATTCAAAGGCTTTTGCATTGCCCCCGGCTGTGCCTGCGCATGGGGCCTCACTGCCTTGGCCGCGTGCCAGAGTCACAAGCTCTTATCGTCTCCCCGGTCGCGTGGTCGAACAGCGTCGGATCGCCCATGGCATGGGACATCAGCAACGCGCCCTGCAGGGCGCTCGAAAACACCAGGGCACGCTTTTCCGGTTCGTCCGCGCCCGATCCGGCGAAGGCCGAGATCAGCCAATCCCGGCAAGCGATAAAGTAGTCCTTGAGGGCCGCGCCGACGGGCTCCGGCAAGCCGGCGTGCTCGGCGGCCAATATTCCGCAAAGACAAATCCCCGCCTGCGAGAGTTTTGTTTTGTAGGCGTCGCAGACGGCGCCGAGCTTGTCCGCCAACGCGCGGTCATCTCCGGCGTCGCCGAAGGCCGCCAGCATTTCCTCCCGGTAATTCCGCATCAGGCCGACGGCGAGATCGGCCTTGGTCGGAAAATGATAGTGCACGCTGGCGCTTTTGATCCCGACGTCCGCGGCGAGATCGCGAAAGCTGAAGCCGTGAAATCCGTCGCGCCGCATCCGCGCCTCGGCCGCCTTCAGAATGGCATCCTTCATCGTGTCCACCCACGTGTCTATCTATCGATAGATATATTATTGACAGGCGATTTCCATGGGATATTGTCTATCTACTGATAGATAGATAGTCGGGAGCCAGACCATGACCGCGTCCAACAAGGAAATCGTGCTCGACGTCTTGAAAAGAGCTTTCGTCGATCGCGATCCGACGGTCGTCGCGGAGTATTTCGGCGCGAACTACAAGCAGCACAACCCGGTGATCCTGGACGGCCCGTCCGCCATCGCCGGCATGATCCCGACCCTCACCAGCCTGACCTATGAACCCGGCATGGCGGTCGCGGACGGCGACCTCGTCATGGTCCATGGCCGCTATACCGGCTGGGGACCGAAACCGATGGTCGCCGTCGATATCTTTCGCGTCGAGGGCGGCAAAGTGGTGGAGCACTGGGACGTGATGCAGGAGGAGGTTCCGGCCGCCGACACGGCGAGCGGCAACGCCATGTTCACGAGGCCCTGACGGACGAGGCAGCCCTTCGCCGCATGTTCTTTCCGCATGGATCGCGGCGCCGAACGGGCCGCTTGCCCCAAGCCCTGCCGAAATCGACGTGGTGCGGGAACCGCGACGGGCGTATGGTCCGGTGCTGTGGCAAATGTCCACAGGGAGCATCGCGGATGTTCGGGAAATTGATCATCGTGGCCGGCGCCGTCGCGGCGCTCGGCAGTTTATCGCTGGCAACAAATGCGTCGGCGGGAGGCCGTGGCGGGCAAGGCCAGCGGCCCACCTACACGGTCAAGAACGGCAACCTGAATCTCGGTGGCAAGCCGCCATCGAATTACACTTCCGCGCGGGGTGTTCCCGGTTCGGCGACCACCAACAACGGCAATTTCGGCGCGCACGGGCCGTATATCGGCATGAAATGGATCGGCAACGTTCCTTAAGACGCAACGGGCGCAACGATCTTGGCAAAGGTTTCGGCGGGTGCGAACTTCGCGGGCCGCGAGGCTGCGGAGCCGATTGTCATGCGCGTGTATGCCGTCCTTGCATTCGCCGTTCTTTTGTTGGCCGTCAGCATGACGTGGCTTGCTCCCGCTTTGGCGGCGCAGCCGCTGGAGCCGGTGACCTGTCCCGCCGCCGTGGCGGATGTCACCTGCTATCGCGGTCAGGATGACAACGGCTCCTATATCCTCGCGGGTATGCCGAAGGCGTGGGATGGCATTCTGGTGGTGCACGCCCACGGCGGGCCACGGCTTGCGCCCATCACCCCGGACTACAGCAACAAGGATTTCGAGCGCTTCTCCGAATTCGTCCGCGAGGGGCACGCCTTCGTTGCCGCCAGCTATCGCCGCCCCGGCTACGGGGCACGGATGGCGGCGGAAGACATCGAGAACGCGCGCAAGGCGTTCGTTGCGAAGTTCGGCAAGCCGCGACGCACCATCATGCACGGGCAGTCGTGGGGCGGCGACGTCGGCGCGCGCGTGATCGAACTGTATGCCATCGCTCCGGATGGTACCCGCAACTACGACGGCGCGCTCCTGACCAGCGGCGTGATCGCCGGCGGCACCCGGACCTACAATCCGCGCATCGATCTGCGCGCGCTGTTTCAATATTACTGCCACAGCCTGCCGAAGCCGGACGAGCCGCAATACGATCTCGGCATCGGCCTCCCGGCGGATTCAAGGCTCGATCAGAAGGAACTGCACGCGCGCTTTGACGCTTGCACCGGGGCGAAGCTTCCGGCCGCGCAGCGCAGTCCGGAGCAGAGCCGGGCGTTGTCTGAAATGGCGGCGCTGACGCGGATTCCCGAGCCCGCACTTTTCTCGCATCTGGCGTGGGCGACGTTCCTGTTCCGAAACATCGCCATCCACATCACCGGCGGCAAGAGTCCGTTCGGCAATGTCGGTGTGGTCTATCGCGGCTCGTCCGACGATGACAGGTTGAACCGCGAGGTGCCGCGCATTGCGGCCGATCCGGAGGCGCGCGCGCTGCTCGCCTATGACAGCGATCCCACCGGGCAGATCGCCATTCCTGTGCTGACCTTGCACGCGATCGACGATCCGACCGCGGCGGTGGAGAACGAGGCGGCCTATCGCGACACGGTGGAGCACGCCGGCAATGCGCGGCTGCTGGTGCAGACCTTCGCGCGCGAGCATGTGCACAGCAAGCTGTCGTCGCCGCTCTATCCGGCCGAACTCGACGCGCTGCTGGCGTGGATCGACAAGGGCGAGCGGCCGACGCCGCAGGCCGTGCTGGATCGTTGCCACGCCAAGCAAAAAGCCTATCCCGGCGACTGCACCATTGATCCTGCCTATCAGGTCGCGCCGTTCCTGAGCCGAAGCTGGCCGCGAGCGCCGTAACCGCACCGACCGATCAGGATTGCCTCTCTGTTTTGGCAGAGGCTTTTGGGGACCGAAGTTTGATGCGGAGGTGGCCACCGTCGCCCTTTTCGACGTCGAATGCGCCTGTCTTGCGCACCAAGTCGCTCAGTTTGCCGAACCCATAGGTGCGTGTATCGAAATCCGTGTTTAGCTTGGAGACTTGTTGGCCGACGGTGCCGAGCGGGGCCCATCCGTCTTCGCTCTCAATTTGCGTAATTGCCGTTTTCAGGATTGGCACTGCCGCGCTCGGTGGCTTCAGTGCTTTCAGTTTTTGGGCATTATCACCAGTGGATGCCACGATCTCTGGCAACAAGTTCTCGGTGTAGATGAACCTGCGGCAGGCCTGACGAAAACTCTCCGGTGTTTTTTGCGCGCCGAAGCCGTAAACGTCCGCGCCTTGTTCACGCAGCCGCGAGGCGAGGCGGGTAAAGTCGCTATCCGATGAGACGAGGCAGAAGCCATCGAAACGGCCGCTATGCAGCAGGTCCATGGCGTCGATTACCAGCGCGATGTCGGATGCATTTTTGCCTTTGGTGTAAGCGAACTGCTGATAGGGATCGATCGCGTGCTTCTGGAGGATATCGGCCCATGACTTGAGTTGTGGGCTGGAAAAGTCGCCGTAGATGCGGCGAACGCTGGCCTCGCCGAATTTCGCGACCTCTTCGAACAGTCCCTCGGCGATCTGCGGTGAAGTGTTGTCGGCATCGATGAGAACCGCGAAGCGGGCCAACCGGTGTTGCTCGACTTTCATGGGGCAATCCCTAGCAACGAACAAGTGATGGCGGCATGACAACCTGACGATGCACGCCGATCAAGATATTATTTCAGCTCGTCAGTGGTTTAGGAAATCTCGGGCGATGTTTGTCAGGTTCGCCCGGATCTCGACTCGCGTCCTGAACCGGGATCGTGCGATTGCCAGAGAATGCACGAATGGTCTAAGCCGAGCTGACGCGACGATATTTGCAAAGATCAGGACGACCTCACAATGACCATCCGTCTGCATCGCGGCGATTTGCCGGACCTGGGCCGCTACACCGATTCGGTGGCGATCGACACCGAAACCATGGGGCTCAATCCGCATCGCGACCGACTCTGCGTGGTGCAGCTCTCGCCCGGCGACGGCACCGCCGATGTGGTGCAGATTCCGCAGGGTCATACCGACGCGCCCAACCTGAAGAAGCTGTTGGGCGATCCGAAGGTGACGAAGATTTTTCACTTCGCACGCTTCGATCTCGCCGCGCTCGATAACGCGCTCGGGGTGATGCCGCAGCCGGTCTATTGCACCAAGATCGCCTCGCGCCTGACCCGCACCTACACCGACCGCCATGGCCTCAAGGATCTGGTGCGCGAGTTGCTCGGCGTCGATCTCTCCAAGCAGCAGCAATCGAGCGATTGGGGCGCGGATACGCTCACCGAAGCGCAACTGGCCTACGCGGCCTCCGACGTGCTGCATCTCCATGCGTTGCGCACCCGGCTCGACGTCATGCTGGCGCGCGAAGGCCGCACCGAACTGGCGCGGGCCTGCTTCGAGTTCCTGCCCTCGCGTGCCCGGCTCGACCTCGGCGGCTGGGAGGAAGAGGACATCTTCGCCCATTCCTGAGTGGCCCCGGCGACCCGTCCGCCGGACTGGCGTGACCGGAGCCGCGCCCCTATGTCATAATCGGACGTGAGACATAGGGCGTGAGACTTGGGGTTTGTCGGGGGACGACCGTGCCTTGTCGGCGCGGCGCGGGATTTCAACATTTGAACACAACATTTGAGCAGAAGGTTTCGCCCCCTCGTCGGGGTGCCGCCGGTGGGACCCGGCGGGTCGGTCGATACGTAACCGTAACTTATTGAGATCAGGGATATTCATCGTGGGTGGTCGGGACGGTCGGCGACCCTCGTGACGCGGGAGGCACGGTGTATTCGGCACAAAGTCCGGCCTATCAGGCGGCTCTGGAGGCGCGCTTTGCCGCCGCCGCCCGGCACAGCCGGCTGGTGCGACTGTTGCGGATCGCGGTTCCCGCCGCGGTTGCACTGTCGCTGGCTGCGATCGTTCTGGTGTCGGTCTTCAACCCGTTCCGTGTCCTGATGCCGGACTTGCCGGTTGATATCGATAACCTGGTGGTGTCCGGAACCAAGATCACGATGGAATCGCCGCATATGTCCGGTTTTTCGCCCGATCAACGGCCCTATGAGGTCTGGGCCAAGACCGCGACGCAGGATTTGACCGACCCCGACCATGTCGAACTGGCGACGATACGGGCGCGGGTGACGATGGAAGACAAATCGACGGTGACGATGGACGCCCATAGCGGGGTCTTCGACACCAAGGCACAGCTTCTCGATCTGAAGAAGGATATCTTCTTGCAATCCTCCACCGGTTACGAAGCGCGGCTGACGCGGGCGCTGGTCGATATCAACAAGGGTCTGGTGACGTCGGACGAACCGGTGGCGGTGAAGCTCCTCAACGGCACGCTCGATTCCGACCGTCTGCGGATCATCGACAAGGGCGACGTGGTGCGTTTCGAAGGCAATGTGAGAATGAATCTGGTGATGGAGCAGCCGAATGCCGACGCCAACAATCCGCCGCAGGGCAGCAGCGGAGAGGGTGGCGGCGGCAACGAGCCGGTATTCAACCTGAGTCAGGACCCTGAACCTTTGACGCCGCCGTCAAAGCCGTCGTCGTCGAAGCGGTCTTCCGCCAGCAAACACAGCGGGTCCCGATGAGTGCGGCGGCGGTTGACACGAGGCACGGTACGCGCGGCATGACGCGGACCACGATGTGTTACGGCGTGCTGTTGGCGCTGCTACTGGCCGCCGGTGTCGGCGCGGACGCGCACGCGCAGGGCGCGATGCAGGGCGTGCCCAACGCCATGCAGGGATTCTCGCAGAATCGCGACCAGCCGATCCAGATCGAAGCGGCCTCGCTGGAGATGGTGGACAAGAAAAAGGAAGCCACCTTTTCCGGCAGCGTGAAGGTGGTGCAGGGCGATACCACCATGCAGTCGCAGTCGCTGGTGGTGTTTTATGAATCGTCGAAGGATTCTTCCGGCAACGCGGCCAAAAGCAAGCCCGCTCCGAGCAAGGCCGCGATGAAGTCGGCTTCGCCGGGGCCGGGCGGCTCCTCGTCGATCCGCCGGCTCGAGGCGCGCGGCGGCGTCGTGGTGACGCAGAAGGAACAGGTGGTGACCGGCGATCTCGCGGTGTTCGATACGCGCAGCAACCTGATCACGATGAAGGGCAACGTGGTGCTGACGCAATGCAAGAACGTGCTGCGCGGCGACCGTCTGCTCGTCAACATGACCACCGGTGTGTCGCGCGTCGAATCCGACAGCGGGCGCGTGCAGGGCCTGTTCATTCAATCCGAAGGCAGCGGCTGCGGTGCGAAGTCATCGACGCCTGCGGCGCCGGCACCCGCGGCGAAGCCGCCGATCCCGTTGCTGGGACGATAGGATCATCGCCATGACGATCGCGCACGCAGGGCTTCGCCGATCCGGTACGGATTTGTTCATGCCGGATGGCTATCGTGTCGACGAAGTGAATCTCACCGCCGGGTTTGGGCGGCAACTCGCAAAGGCCAAGTGACGCGGCATGGTGGATCTCCGCGATATGTTCCGGCGGAAGCCGCCGCAGCGCGGCCAGCAAGGCTTTGCGCGCGCGCGCGCCGATATCACCACAGCGCTCGATAACGGCGCCGCCGGCGCGATGCTGGAGCAGCCGGTGCGTGATGCGCCGCCGGTCGCCCGTCACGTCGCCGCGCCGCAAGTCCAACCGCAGGCGCGGCAACCTCAGCCGCAACCGCAACCGGCGCAACGTCGCGCGACGACCACCGCATCAGCGCAGCGCACCGATTATCTCGCGGTGCATGGCATCGAGAAAAGTTTCGGCTCGCGGCAGGTGGTGCGCGGCGTCAGTATCTATGTGCGGCGGGGCGAGGCGGTGGGCCTGCTCGGGCCGAATGGCGCCGGCAAGACCACGGTGTTCTACATGATCACCGGTCTGATCAAGGCCGACCGCGGCAAGATCGAACTCGACGGCCACGACGTCACCAAGCTGCCGATGTATCAGCGCGCGCGGCTCGGCATCGGCTATCTGCCGCAGGAAGCCTCGATCTTCCGTGGCCTCACCGTCGAACAGAACATCCGCGCCGTGCTGGAAGTCGTCGAGCCCAGCCGCAAGAAGCGCGAAAAGGAACTGGATTCGCTGCTCGACGAATTCAACATCACGCGGCTGCGCAAGTCGCCGTCGATCGCGCTGTCGGGCGGTGAGCGCCGCCGCGTCGAGATCGCGCGCGCGCTGGCGACGCGGCCGAGCTATATGCTGCTGGACGAGCCGTTCGCCGGCATCGACCCGATCGCGGTGGGCGACATTCAGGACCTGGTGCGCCATCTCACCAATCGCGGCATCGGCGTTTTGATCACCGACCACAACGTGCGCGAAACGCTCGGTCTCACCGACCGCGCCTATATCGTCTATGCCGGCCAGATTTTGACCGAGGGCGACCCCGACGCCATCGTCAACGATCCCGACGTGCGAAGGCTGTATCTCGGCGAGGAATTCCGGCTGTAGGCTGGGTTGAAGCGAGGCCATCGCCTCTGTGTTGCGCGCGGATTTGCAGCACGAAAATCGCCGTCCCCCGCAGACGGGACGACGCCAACCGGACGCCAAGGGCGGCCATCACAAATCGCACCGTGCGAAGGTGAGCCGTGTACTTCCGGTCGCAAAGCGGTTAAGCAAGAAACGGACCAATTCGATGGAACGGTTTTTGCCTTCATGGCGCTGTCGCAAAAGCTAGAGTTCCGCCAGTCGCAAGCACTGGTGATGACGCCGCAGTTGATGCAGGCGATCAAGCTCTTGCAGTTGTCCAATCTCGATCTTGTTGCCTTCGTCGAAGACGAACTGGAGCGCAATCCGCTGCTGGAACGCGCCAGCGAGGGCGCGGACGGAGGGGCCGAGCGCAGCGGCGAAACTGATGGCGATGCCGGCGAGGCGGCGGGCGACGAGGCCGCATCCGGCGACGGATTCGAGGCCGCCGCCGATGGCGGGCAGGAGGAATGGCTCAGCCCCGACCTCGGCAGCCGTGCCGAAATCGAGGGTTCGCTCGACACACGCCTCGACAACGTGTTTCCCGAGGAACCGGCGGACGCCGCGGCGCGTGCCGCGCAGGATGCGGCGCCGACCGCCTATACCGAATGGGGCGGCGGCGCGTCGAACGACGACGACTACAACCTCGAAGCCTTCGTCGCAGCGGAAATTACCCTCGCCGATCATCTCGCCGAACAGTTGTCGGTGGCGTTGCCGCAGCCCTCGCAACGTATGATCGGCCGCTACCTGATCGATCTGGTGGACGAGGCGGGTTATCTGCCGCCCGATCTCGGCAGCGCGGCGGAGCGGCTCGGCGCAACGCAGCAACAGGTCGAGGCGGTGCTCGGTGTGTTGCAGAGTTTCGATCCGTCCGGCGTCTGTGCGCGCAGTTTGAGCGAGTGCCTTGCCATTCAGTTGCGCGAGCGAGATCGTTTTGATCCGGCGATGCAGGCGCTGGTGGACAATCTCGATCTGCTGGCGCGGCGCGACGTCGCGAGCTTGCGCAAGCTGTGCGGCGTCGACGACGATGATCTCAGCGACATGATCGCGGAAATTCGCCGGCTTAATCCGAAGCCCGGTCTGCAATTCGCCAGCGTCAAGGTGCAGACCGTGGTGCCCGACGTTTACGTGCGGCCGGGCGCGGACGGCGGCTGGCTGGTCGAGCTCAACAGCGACACCTTGCCGAAGGTGCTGGTCAACCAGACCTACTACACGCAGCTTGCGAAGACCGCGCGCAAGGACGGCGACAAAAGTTACTTCAGCGACTGCCTGCAAAACGCCACATGGCTGGTGCGCGCGCTCGATCAGCGCGCCCGCACCATTCTGAAAGTGGCGACCGAGATCGTGCGGCAGCAGGATGGCTTCTTCGCGCACGGTGTCGCGCATCTGCGGCCGCTCAATCTCAAAGCCGTGGCGGACGCGATCCAGATGCACGAATCGACGGTGTCGCGCGTCACCGCCAACAAATATGTCGCGACCAATCGCGGTGTGTTTGAATTGAAATACTTTTTCACGGCCTCGATCGCTGCCGCCGATGGCGGCGAGGCGCATTCGGCCGAAGCCGTTCGCCACCAGATCAAACAGTTGATCGATGCCGAACAGCCCGACAATATCCTGTCCGACGATACCATCGTGGAACGTCTTCGTGAAACGGGGATTGATATCGCTCGGCGTACTGTGGCGAAATACCGCGAGGCGTTGCGGATTCCCTCGTCGGTGCAGCGCCGGCGCGACAAGCAGAACATGCTCGGACCGGCGCGTGCCGCCGGCCGCCAGGCGGGCGCGCGTTAACTGTTGCCGAAATGGCCGATGTTAACCGGTTCGCGGTAACAGCCGGCGCGCGGTCGGTCGTTGCCCGAAAGGTCTACCGCATTCGATCACGCTGCTATCATCGTCGCGACATCGAACGGGCTTGATTGCAACCTCATTCATCGGAATACTCTGTCATGCGGGCGTCACGAACAATGGATTCGGGATGCCCCATGAGGTGTGATGAATCGAGGTACGACATGAGCATTCGAGTCTCGGGCAAAAGCATCAATATCGGTGAAGCCTTGCGCGGGCGCGTCAGCGACCGCACCGAGGAAGTGCTGCGTAAATATTTCGACGGCAACTATTCCGGCCATATGACTTTCAGCAAGGACGGCTTTGGATTCAAAACCGATTGCGCGCTGCATCTGGATTCCGGCATCACGCTTGAAGCCGAATCCAACGCCACCGATGCCTATGCCAGTGCGGACCAGGCGCTCATCCAGATCGAGAAACGACTGCGGCGTTACAAGAGTCGGCTGAAGGATCGTTCGGCGCGCAAGTCTCACGCGGCGGCGGCGGTGATCGCCGAGCGCGAGGCCGGGCCGCTCGATACGCGCAGCTACGTGCTCGAAGCACTCAGCCATGACGATGATAACGACGATGAAGTCACGGCGTACAATCCAGTCATCATCGCCGAAGCGACGAGTTCGCTGAAGCGGATGTCTGTGAGCGAGGCGGTGATGGAGTTGGATTTCACCGGCGCCGCGGTGATCGTGTTCCAGCATGGCGGATCGGGCCGCGTGAACATCATCTATCGTCGCGCCGACGGCAATGTCGGCTGGATCGATCCGCCCGAGGTGCAGCCGCGCGCATCGTGAGCGCGGCGCATCATTTGCGCGTTAACTAACGCACGCGCGAAAGAAAGACGGCGCACCGCGTCCGATCGCATGTCGCAATTGCATCGGACGCGGCGACGCAGCCTTGTTGGTGTTGCTTCACCGCAATAACAGAAAATGCATTGCAGCATCGGTGCTTGCTGCCGATGTCGAGGCGACATGTCGAGACGGGAACCCGGCCCATCGGCATATAATGAGCGATAAAACCGATGATTTCGGCCGGCCGGTATGGACAGGTTTTATCGCCCACGCGCTTGCAATCGCCATTGACGCCCCGTAAGGCGGTCCCTATGGTCCGCCGCCTTGACGGGGGGGACCTGCCGGGCGGGCCGAGGGGCGGTTGCATTGTCCGCGCGATTGGTCCATCTGATTGATCGGGTCTTGAAGGTCGCGAGCCGAATTCGGACCTTAGCAGGCGTGGGTGGCGGTGCTACAATGGTTGGAACGAGTGGGCCGAAGCAGCTTCGAGCGGCGTGTCTGATTTCTGTCTGAGACAGTAAGTGCGCGTCGCGCCAATCCAAACCTTTCACAATCGTGTTTCGCAATCGGCGGTCAAACTTCTTTCTCGGAATGCTCCATGATGATTACTGATCTGGTCGCGCCCGAGGCGATACTTCCGGCGTTGAAGGTCAACAGCAAGAAGCAGGCGCTGCAGGAACTCGCCGCGCGCGCGGCTGAACTGACCGGCCAGAGCGAGCGCGCGATTTTCGAAGTGCTGTTGCAGCGGGAAAAGCTCGGCACTACCGCGGTCGGTTATGGCATCGCGATTCCGCACGGCAAACTGCCGAAGCTGGAAAAACTGTTCGGTCTGTTCGCACGGCTGGAACGCCCGATCGATTTCGAAGCGATGGACGGCCAGCCGGTGGATCTGTTGTTCCTGCTGCTGGCGCCGGAAGGCGCGGGCGCCGATCACCTCAAGGCGCTGGCGAAGATCGCGCGACTGCTGCGCGATCAGGAAGTGGCGCGCAAGCTGCGCGCCTCCACCGACGCACCGGCGATCTATTCGGTGCTGGCAATGCCGCCCGCGACGGTGGCGTAAGGGCGAACGATAGTCGATTGAGTTTCAGTTCTCGTCATGCCCGGGCTCGTCCCGGGCATCTACGTCTTTGCGGGATAACAAGTATCAAGAACGTGGATGGCCGGGACCATAGGCAAGCGGAAGCGACGCCGTTCTTCGAACGGCTATGCCCGGCCATGACGATCTTCAGCGGTCGTGACTCGCAATGACAAGCTGAGAGATTGATGACTTAACCGATCAATCCTTCACCACGCGTACCGCACCGAGGGCGGCACTGGTGGCGTGGGCAGCGTAGGCTTTCAGCGCCATGGTGACACGGCGGGTGCGCGGCGCGGGCTTCCACGCCTTGTCGCCCTTCGCTTCCATCGCGGCGCGGCGCTTTTCGAGTTCGGCGTCGCTCACCGCGAGATGCACCTTGCGGTTTGGAATATCGAACTCGATCGTATCGCCTTCCGCAACCAGACCGATGGCGCCGCCTTCCGCTGCTTCCGGCGAGACGTGACCGATGGAGAGGCCCGACGAGCCGCCGGAGAAGCGGCCGTCGGTGATCAGCGCGCACGCTTTGCCGAGGCCCTTCGATTTCAGGTAGCTGGTCGGATACAGCATCTCCTGCATGCCGGGGCCGCCGCGCGGGCCTTCGTAGCGGATCAGCACCACGTCGCCCGGCTTGATCTTGTTGGTGAGGATAGCCTCCACCGCCGCGTCCTGGCTCTCGAAGATGCGCGCGGGGCCGGAGAATTTCAGGATGCTGTCGTCGACACCGGCGGTCTTCACGATGCAGCCGTCACGCGCGATGTTGCCGAACAGCACGGCGAGGCCGCCGTCCTTCGAGAAGGCGTGTTCGAGATCGCGGATGCAGCCGGTGCTGCGATCGGCGTCGAGCTCCTCGAAGCGGCGTTCCTGACTGAACGCCACCTCGGTGCGCACGCCGCCGGGCGCCGCGCGATAGAACGTGCGAACGCTGTCGCTCTTGGTGCGCGTGATATCCCAGCGCTCCAGTGCGTCCTTCAGCGACTTGCTGTGCACCGACGGCAGGCTGGTGTCGATCAGGCCGGCGCGATCGAGTTCGCCGAGAATGCCCATGATGCCGCCGGCGCGATGCACATCTTCCAGATGCACATCGGCGACCGCGGGCGCGACCTTGCACAGCACCGGCACGCGGCGCGACAGCCGGTCGATGTCCGCCATCGTGAACGGCACTTCGCCTTCATACGCGGCGGCGAGCAGATGCAGTACGGTGTTGGTGGAGCCGCCCATCGAGATGTCGAGCGTCATCGCGTTTTCGAACGCCTTGAAGTTGGCGATGTTGCGCGGCAGCGCGCTCTCGTCGTTCTGCTCGTAGTAGCGGCGCGCCAGATCGACGATCAGGTGGCCGGCTTCGACGAACAGGCCCTTGCGGTCGGCGTGGGTGGCGAGCACCGAGCCGTTACCGGGCAGCGCGAGGCCGAGCGCCTCGGTGAGGCAGTTCATCGAATTGGCGGTGAACATGCCGGAGCATGAGCCGCAGGTCGGGCAGGCCGAGCGCTCGATCACTTCGACGTCGGCGTCACTCACGCTGTCGTCGGCGGCGGCGACCATGGCGTCGATCAGGTCCACCGACTTGATCTTGCCGTTGAGGTTCACCTTGCCGGATTCCATCGGTCCGCCGGAGACGAACACCACGGGAATGTTGAGACGCAGCGCGGCCATCAGCATGCCGGGGGTGATCTTGTCGCAGTTCGAGATACAGACCATGGCATCGGCGCAGTGCGCGTTGACCATATATTCGACCGAGTCGGCGATGATCTCGCGCGAGGGCAGGCTGTAGAGCATGCCGTCATGGCCCATGGCGATGCCGTCATCGACCGCGATGGTGTTGAATTCCTTGGCGACGCCGCCGGCCTTCTCGATCTCGCGCGCGACGAGCTGGCCGAGGTCCTTGAGGTGGACATGGCCCGGCACGAACTGGGTGAAGGAGTTCACCACCGCGATGATTGGTTTGCCGAAATCCTCGTTCTTCATGCCGGTGGCCCGCCACAGTCCGCGCGCGCCGGCCATGTTGCGGCCATGGGTGGAGGTGCGGGAACGATAGGCTGGCATGATGAAATCCTCGAACGACTGCGGTTTGGCGTGCTGGCAATAAAGTTCCGCCGACGGCGGCGAGGCGACCATACTCTCGCCCGGCGGCGGGTCAAACCACGGCACGCGAAAAATCGCCGCGCGAATGGATGCCATGCGCGATGTTTCCGTCATGCCCGGCCTTGTGCCGGGCATCCACGTCCTTCCGAATGAGCGGCTGAGTAGACGTGGATGGCCGGGACAAGCCCGGCCATGACGGAGGCTGAGGCAGGCAGAGATAGAAAACTGGCAGGGCAAAAACAAAAGCGGCGGCGCATCATGCGCCGCCGCTTCAAAAAACCATCCGTCACAGCCCGCCCTGGCGGGCCGTCAGGTCGCCGTGTACCGGCTGGCCTACGTCAGTGGACGCTGACCGCCTGCAACTCGTTGCTCCAGGCGTTGGCGATCGCCGCTTCGCGACTATCGGTCAGCATCATCGGCGTGCCGTCGGCCGCGTGCAGCGCGAACAGTTTGGTACCCGGCGCGAGGTCCGGCGCCTGCGGGAACAGCCCATGCACGTCCTCGGACTTGATCTCCTTGACGTAGGCGATGTGGCCGCCACCCAGCGAGGCGAGCGCCTCAGGGGTCACGGTATTCGGGGTGAAAACGTTGTTCGGTTCGGTCATGGTCTCGACTCCTCTACAGTTTCAAGCGGTCGAGTCCGCTCCACTTCTCAGATTATTCGTGCTCATTGATAGCGATTGTCTTAACGACCCTTTCAGGTTCCGGCCTGGCCAGGTCGATCGACAACAGCCCGTTCTTCAGATCCGCACCCAGCACCAGCATCCCCTCCGCCAGCACGAAGGTGCGCTGGAAGTGGCGCGCGGCGATGCCGCGATGGATGTATTGCCGGGTCTTGTCCTCCTGCTGGCGGCCGCGGATGACGAGCTGATTTTCCTCCATGGTTACATCGAGTTGGTCGCGGGTGAACCCCGCCACCGCCAGCGTGATGCGCAGGCGCTCGGGTTGACCGTTGGTGCGGTCGCACCGCTCGATGTTGTACGGAGGATAGCCGTCGGCGCCTTTCACGACGCGGTCGAGCGCACGCTCGATCTCATCGAATCCCAAAAGGAACGGACTGGACAACGTTGGAACACGAGACATTGCAAAGTCCTCTCGAAGCGACTTTGAAGGTTGGGCCCTTGCGGCGCCCGGTCGACCGATCGGCGATTTGCCCCTCGGTCACCCCACAATATGGGCATATTCGGGAGCCGTTCAAGCGGTCCGCGAATGGCGCATAAGATATTGTAAAGGCTATAGTTCGATCCGGCTGCGGCCGTCGGCGCCGAAGATATGCAGCTTGTCGCGCGGCGCCACGGCGACGATCCGTTCGCCGATCGCCGGGGCGGCCTGCCCGGGAAGCCGGACGATGATCTCGCCCGGCGGCAGTTCCCCGGGTTTGCTGCTCACGGCAGCAGCTTCCTTGGCGCCGTTGCGCGAGCCGTAGACGAAGGTTTCGGCGCCGACCCGCTCGATAGCCTCGACGGTAAGGTCGTAGCGTATGCCGCCGTCCGACGCGGTTCCCGTGGTCAGGGTCAGGTCTTCGGGGCGGACGCCCAAAATGCCGCCAGTGTTTCCGGGAACCGCAATGCTCGCCTCGCCCGGCTTGAACGGCGTCAGGTTCATCGGCGGCGCGCCGATGAAGGAGGCGACGAAGGTGGTGGCGGGCTTCTGGTAGATGTCGAGCGGATTGCCGATCTGCTCCACCACGCCGCCGTTCATCACCACGAGGATGTCGGCGAGCGTCATCGCCTCGAGCTGGTCGTGGGTGACGTAGATCGAGGTGGTGCTGAGCCGGCGTTGCAGCTTGCGGATCTCGACGCGCATGGCGATACGGAGTTTCGCGTCGAGGTTGGACAGCGGTTCGTCGAACAAAAACACTTTCGGCTGGCGCACGATGGCGCGGCCCATGGCGACACGCTGGCGCTGGCCGCCGGAGAGCTGCTTCGGCTTGCGGTCGAGCATCGGGCCGATCTCGAGGATTTGCGCCGCCTCGCGCACCCGCTTGTCGATCTCGGGTTTCGCCATGCCGCGGTTGCGCAGGCCGTAGGCCATGTTGTTGTAGACGCTCATATGCGGGTAGAGCGCGTAGTTCTGGAACACCATCGCGATGTCGCGATCCGCCGGCTCGACCTGGTTGACGACGCGGCCGCCGATATCGATCTCGCCCGAGGTAATAGTTTCAAGGCCCGCGACCATGCGTAGCAAGGTGGACTTGCCGCAGCCGGAAGGCCCGACCAGCACGCAGAATTGTCCGTCGCCGACCTCGAAGTCGACGCCCTTGATGGCGTCGACGCCACCCGGATAGGTCTTGCGGACGTTGCGGAGAACGACGTTAGCCATGTGAACTCACTTCTCCGTCTCCACCAGACCGCGCACGAACAGCTTCTGCATCACGATGACGACAAGCACCGGCGGCAGCATCGCGAGGATCGACGTCGCCATCACCACCGGCCACTCGGTGAGCGCGTCGGAGGTGACGATCATCTTGCGGATGCCGACCTGGATCGTCTGCATGTCGTCGCGCGTGGTGATCAAGAGTGGCCACAGATATTGATTCCAGCCGTAGATGAACAGGATCACGAACAGCGCCGCCATGTTGGTGCGCGACAGCGGCAACAGCGTATCCTTGAAGAAGCGGAACGGCCCGGCGCCGTCGATGCGCGAGGCTTCCATCAATTCGTCCGGCACCGTCATGAAGAACTGCCGGAACAACAGCGTCGCGGTGGCGGAGGCGATCAGCGGCAGCGCCAGACCTGAATAACTGTCGAGCAGATTGAGATCGGCGGCGATCTTGTAGGTCGGATAGATGCGCACCTCGACCGGCAGCATCAGCGTGATGAAGATGATCCAGAACACCGTCATGCGGAACGGGAAGCGGAAGAATACGATGGCGTAGGCCGACAGGATCGAGATGAAGATTTTGCCGAGCGCGATCGACAGCGCCATGATCAGCGAGTTGAGCAGCATCGTGCCGACGGGCTCGCGTGTGGTGCCCGACGATCCGACGAACAGCGTCTTGTAATAGGTCTCGAGGAAATGGCCGCCCGGCAACAACGACATCTGGCCGTTGGCGATCGCGGCGTTGTCCTGCGTCGAGGCGACGAAGGCGAGATAGACCGGAAACGCCACGATGGCGATGCCGATCCACAGGATCGCGTGCGCAACGTAACGCCGGATGCCCTCGTTCTCGACCATCAGGCGGTGCCTTCGATGATGCGTTCGCGTGCAGACGCGATTGGTGAAACAAATCGATGCAATCGCCGCTGCCACCCCCCTCCCTGGCCCTCCCCCACAAGGGGGGAGGGAACTGAGAGGATTGGTGTCAACGGATCAGCAGTTAGTTTGCTCTGTGTGGTGTTTCGTTGAGCTTTCTGCCTTAGCCAGACGCGCCGCGCGGCTCCCTCTCCCCTTATGGGGGAGGGGTGGGGAGGGGGGTCGAACGCGAGACCGGCGCGAATGATGCTAACCATCAGTACGTCACCTTGCGTTCAACGAAGCGGAACTGGATCGCGGTGAGCGCGATGACGATGCCCATCAGGATCACCGACTGCGCCGCCGAGGAGCCGAGATTGCCGCCGAGCAGGCCGTCGGAATAGACCTTGTAGACCAGCGTTTCGGTGGCCTTGGCGGGACCGCCGCGCGTCATGGTGTCGATGATGCCGAAGGTGTCGAAGAAGGCATAGACCACGTTGATGACGATCAGAAAGAAGATCGTCGGCGTCAGCAGCGGGAAGGTGATGGTCCAGAACCGCCGCACCGGTCGCGCGCCGTCGATGGCGGCGGCTTCATGCACGCTCTTCGGAATGCTTTGCAGCCCGGCGAGAAAGAACAGGAAGTTGTAGGAGATCTGTTTCCATGCCGAGGCGAGGATGATCAACAGCGCGGCCTGATTGCCGTCGAGCAAGGGATTCCAGTCGATTCCGATGGCGCGCAGGCCATGCGCGAGAATGCCCAGCGACGGATTGAGCATGAAGATCCACAGCACGCCGACCACCGGCGGCGCTACCGCATAGGGCCAGATCAGCAGCGTGCGATAGACGCTGACGCCGCGCAGCGGCTTGTCGGCCATCACCGCCAGCAGCAGCGCCAGCGAGAGCGACGACAGAGCGATCGCGGCAGCGAACACGAAGGTGCGCACCACCGAAGCGAAGTAATCCGGCTCGGCCAGCAGTTCCTTGTAGTTGTCGAACCAGACGAACGCGGTCGAGAGTCCGAACGCATCCTGCAACAGGAACGATTGCCGCACGGCCTGCGCCGCCGGCCAGTAGAAGAACACCAGCACGACGATCATCTGCGGTGCGATCAACAGCCACGGCAGCCAGCGGGAATTAAAGACGGATTGCTTCTGCATCGGCTATCGCCCCGCGTCGCCGCATTTCCCCTCCCCCCGCTCTCGCGGCGGGGAGGGGTCAGGGGTGGGGGGTGCCACGCGCAGAGCGCCGATGATTGTCTCAAACACGCCATCGATATTGCCGAGCACGTCGTTATTCCAGAATCTGAGGACGCGATAGCCGCTCGCTTCGAGATAACTTGTACGGGTCGCGTCGCTGGCGCTCTCCGCGTGTTGCCCGCCATCGATCTCGATCACGAGGCGATGGGTATGACAGGCGAAGTCCGCGAAGTAGGGGCCGATCGTCGCCTGACGTCGAAAGTGCGCCGCGCCCGGCAGCATGCGCAATCGCTGCCAGAGCTTGCGTTCGGCGTCGGTCGGATTTTGTCGAAGTTGGCGCGCGCGCGGGACACGACGATCCACAGAGCGAGACATTCGTAGCGTCCCCCCACCCCCGACCCCTCCCCGCCGCAAGGGCGGGGGGAGGGGAGCATGAGCGGCTTTTGCGAACTGCAATCGAAAAGCGCCCATGGCTCCTAGCTTCATGGCTCCCAGCGTCGTCGATTACTTCGCCGCCGTCCGCTCGAACTGGCGCAGCATGGTGTTGCCCCGCGTCACGGCGGCGTCGAGCGCTTCCTTGGCGGTCTTCTTGCCGGCCAGCGCCTGTTCGATTTCCTCGGCCCAGACGTCGCGGAGCTGCGCCATGTTGCCGAGCCGCAGGCCGCGCGAGTTTTCCGTTGGCGGCTTGTTGGTCAGTTCCAGGAGCGGCGTTTCGAGATACGGATGTTCCTTGTAGTAACCCTCCGCCTTGGCTTTGTCGTAAGCGGCCTTGGTAATCGGCAGATAGCCCGAGGCCTTGTGGATGTAGACTTGGCGGTCGGTGTCGGAGAGGAAGGCAAGGAACTTCGCGACGCCCTTGTATTCGTCCGCCGACTTGCCGCCCATCACCCACAGCGATGCGCCGCCGATGATCGAGTTTTGCGGCGCGTCCTTGACGTCCGGGTAGTAGGGCATCGGCGCGTTGGTCCAGTTGAACTTGGCCTGCGACTTGACGTTGCCGAAGAATCCGGACGAAGTCAGGAAGATCGGGCATTCGCCGGAGGTGAAGCGGCCCTCGCCGGCATTGGTGCGGCCCGAATAGTCGTAGGTTTTGTCCTTCTGCAACTCGATCAGCTTTTCGAGGTGCTTGACCTGCAACGGGCCGTTGAATTCCAGCACCGTGTCGAAACCGTCGAGGCCGTTCGCCTTCGAGGACAGCGGCACGTTGTGCCAGGCCGAAAACTGCTCGAGATTCACCCACGTCACCCAGGCGTTGGAGAATCCGCACGTAGCATAGCCGGCGGCCTTCAGCTTCTTGGCGTCCTCGAACACCTCCGGCCAGGTCTTCGGAATCTCCGCGATGTTGGCCTTCTTCAGCGCGTCGAGATTGACCCACATCACCGTCGACGACGAGTTGAAGGGGAACGACAGCATCTCGCCCTTCGAGGTCGAGTAGTAGCCGGTGATCGCCGGCAGATAGGCGTTCGGATCGAATTTTTCGCCGGTCTCCTTCATCAGTTGATAGACCGGCTTCACCGCGCCCTTGGCGGCCATCATGGTCGCGGTGCCGACTTCGAACACCTGCATGATGGCGGGGGCGTTGCCGGCGCGGAACGCGGCGATGCCGGCATTCATGGTGTCGGCGTAACCGCCCTTGTAGGTCGGTACCACCTTATAGTCGCTCTGCGAGGCGTTGAAGTCATTGGCGAGCTTGACGACGACATCGTTGTTGCCGCCGGTCATGGCGTGCCACCACTGGATCTCGGTCACCGCAAGAGCGGGGCTGGTCAGTGCCGAGGTCAAGGCCAGCGCCAGCGTGGCGGCGGCGGTTGCGGCGGCAAGTCGTCGAATCGGCATCGCGTTCCTCCAGTTTAAGCCATCATCTTCGTTTCGCGCGATAACAGCGGCGGATGACGTGCAAGTGACCGTCCCGGCAATCGGATGGTAAGGGGGAAGGTTGCTCCAAGCAAAGGAGAAAAACATCTCCCCGCGTAGAACTTAACGGATGCGGGCGCATCGCTCCGGGTCGGATGTGTTGCGGTCGCGGCGGCAGCCGCCACCTTCGGAGCTTGACTGGGAATTCCTTAAACCTGGACGGATGAGCAGTACGAAAGCCGTTATATTCCGCGAAAGCGGAGTATCCAGTGCGCTGTGCCGACTTAAATTTCCCGCGCGCACGGGATACTGGATCGTCCGCTTTCGCGGACGATGACGTCTCGTTTTCGGTCGGGCTCTCAGGATGACGCCGTGCTGAACACGCTAGCGCCGCCGTTCCTTGCCGCAGACCACGCCCTGCGCCACCAGATCCGCGATCTGCTCCTTGGTGTAGCCGAATTCCTGCAACACGGTTTCGGTGTGCTGGCTGAATTTCGGCGGCAGATGGCGCAGGCTGGCCTTGGTGCGCTCGAAGCGGATCGGTGAGGCGACGCCCTTGTACCAGTCCTTTTCGATGATATCGCCGCGATGCTTGACGTGCTCGCTGGTGAGCGCCTTGTCGATCGACTGCACCGGGCCGGCGGGCAATCCGGCGGCCAGCAGTCGACGGCACAGCGGTTCGCTGTCATGGTCTTTCAGGATATCGACCAGTTCGGCGCGCAGCGCCTCGCGATTGGCAACGCGGTCGCGGTTGCGGGCGAAGCGCGGGTCGGTGCCCAGCTCCGGCCGTCCGAGTTCGCGGCACAGCTTGCGGAAGGTTCCGTCGTTGCCGACCCCCATGAAGATGTTGCCGTCGCGTGCCGGAAACACCGAATAGGGCACGAGGTTGGGGTGCTCGTTGCCGGTCAGCGCCGGCGGCTTGCCGGTGAAGAAGAAGTTCGCCGTATGCGGATGCATGATGGCGAGACCGGTTTCGAACAATGTGGTTTCGAGGAACTGGCCCTTGCCTGATTTCTCACGCTCCGCCAGCGCCATCAGGATGCCGACGGTGGCGTAAAGTCCGGTGGTGATATCCACCAGCGCGACACCGATCCGGGTCGGGCCGCTTTGCGGCGATCCGGTCGCCGCCATCATGCCGGTCATCGACTGGATGATGGCGTCGTAGCCGGGGTGGCCGCCGTGCGGGCCGTCGGCGCCGAAGCCGGAGATGCGGCAATGGATCAGCCGCGGAAATTTTTCGCGCAGCACGTCCTTGCCGATACCCCATTTGTCGAGCGTGCCCGGCTTGAAGTTCTCGATCAGCACGTCGGCCGTCTCGAGCATCTTCATCAGCACCGCGCGGCCGCCTTCGGAAGCGAGGTCGAGGCCGATCGCGCGCTTGTTGCGGTTGGTGCCGATGAAATACGCCGCGTCGTCCTCATGGAACGGAGGGCCCCAGTCGCGGGTCTCGTCGCCGGCGGGCGGCTCCACCTTGACGACCTCGGCGCCATGATCGGCGAGGATCTGTGTGCAATAGGGGCCGCCGAGCACGCGGGAGAGATCGACCACGCGCAGTCCGGCAATGGCTTCCTGACCGGGGAGGGAGGGCGTTGCAGTTGTCATGAGGCGTTTCTTGTGAGGCTTGTTTGGCTTTCGATCGCGCCAATAAACCATCACAACCGCGTCTTCGCAAATGCGCGGCCAGATGCCGATTTCAGATATCGCTCAAACGCGAATGCCTGCTTTTCGTCACTGAATGCAATGTATGTCTTGATTTGCCACGGCCGGAATTTCGCCGTGTGGGTCACTTCACCGGCATTATGCTTGGCCAATCGGGCGCGAAGATCATCGGTTACGCCGACGTAGAAATGCTCGGAATCAAGACTTGTAAGGATGTAGACGTATTTCATCGAGCTATCTTAGCCCGGAAATAAGAAATGATGCGGCCCGGCTTCGCCCTTCGGGCTACGCCGCGGCAGCCTTCGCTGGCTTCGCCTTCGATAGGTTTGGAATTTGGCTTGCCGAGCCGTAGCTGGCGAATTGGTTATAGAAAAGAAATGATGCGGCCCGGCTTCGCCCTTCGGGCTACGCCGCGGCAGCCTTCGCTGGCTTCGCCTTCGATAGGTTTGGAATTTGGCTTGCCGAGCCGTAGCTGGCGAAGCCAGCGAAGGCTGGTGGAGCCAGGCGGGATCGAACCGCCGACCTCTTGCATGCCATGCAAGCGCTCTCCCAGCTGAGCTATGGCCCCTTCACCGTTCCACACGCGCCTCGGATGATCTGGGTGATTCATCGTCCGGCGCGGCGGCGCAACCCTGACCACAGATCAGGGCCGATCTCAAGTCCCTTTTACAGGATCAACTCTCTTCGTCGTCGGAGACGTCGCCGATGATGTCGGTGACGTCTTCGTCGCCCTCTTCCTCGTCGGCGATGAAGGTCGAATCGTCATCGTCATCGTCGTCGAGCGTGTCGTCGACCTCGATATCGTCTTCCGACTCAGGCGTCGCGGCCTTGACCTTGCCGGTTTTTTCCTCGGCGTCGGCCTCCTCCAGCGAGATCATCTCCTCGGTCTCGGCCATCTCCGGCGCATCCTCGCTGGTGGCGCGCGCTTCAGGGCGGCCACGCGGCGGAGCAACCGGAGCAATCGGCACGACTTCGCCGGTATAGGGCGAAATGACCGGATTCTTGTTCAGATCGTAGAACTTCTTGCCCGTGGTCGGGCAAATGCGTTTGGTTCCGAGCTCGGATTTGGCCACGTGTCAATCCTGGGGATTTCTGAAAGCGGTGCATCACTTGGCTAGTTGTCACGGCGCTGTCAATAGCCTTGCGCGCACGATCCCGTTTTGCCGCCGGCGGCGGCGTGACGCGGCGGGTGGGGTGTGTTACCAGCCCGGCCGTATAAAGGATTGCACCCGTGACCCATTCCAGCCAGCCCTCGCCGCTCAAGGCCAGCCGAAGTTCGCCGTTGACCGGGCGGATCCGGGTGCCCGGCGACAAATCGATTTCGCACCGCGCCCTGATTCTGGGTGCGCTGGCGGTCGGGGAAACCCGCATCCAGGGGTTGCTGGAGAGCGAGGACGTGCTCAACACCGCCAAGGCGATGCGGGCGCTCGGCGCACAGGTGGCGCGCGAGAGTGACGGAACCTGGACGGTACACGGTGTCGGCGTGGCGGGTTTCGCGCAACCCAAGGCACCGCTCGATTTCGGCAATTCCGGCACCGGCTGCCGGCTGGTGATGGGGGCCGTCGCCGGTTGCCCGATCAGCGCGACTTTCGACGGCGACGCCTCGCTGCGCTCGCGGCCGATGCGCCGCATCGTCGATCCGCTGGCCCTGATGGGGGCGAAGGTGACCGCGCAAAGTGATGGCGGCCGGTTGCCGCTGACCCTGGCTGGCGCGCGCGATCCGCTGCCGATCGAATACCGCTCGCCGGTGGCTTCGGCCCAGATCAAGTCGGCGGTGCTGCTGGCGGGTCTGGCCGCGCCGGGCACGACCACGGTGATCGAGCCCGCCGCCAGCCGCGACCATACCGAATTGATGCTCAAGCACTTTGGCGCCGAGATCGTGTCGGTTCCGGATGGCACGGAGGGGCGGAAAATTTCGTTGACCGGGCAACCGGAACTGCACGGCGCGCCGGTGGCGGTGCCGGCCGATCCGTCGTCCGCCGCGTTTCCGATCGTCGCGGCGCTGATCGTGCCGGGCTCGGATGTCACCTTCGACGACGTGATGACCAATCCGTTGCGCACCGGCCTGTTCACGACGCTGCGCGAGATGGGGGCGTCGATCGAGGAAGCCAACGCGCGCGGCGACGCCGGCGAGCCGATGGCGCAGCTACGGGTACGCGCCTCCAAGTTGCGCGGCGTCGAGGTGCCGGCGGCGCGCGCGCCGTCGATGATCGACGAATATCTGGTGCTGGCGGTGGCTGCGGCCTTCGCGGAGGGCACCACCATCATGCGCGGGCTGCACGAATTGCGGGTCAAGGAATCCGATCGGCTCGAGGCCACCGCGGCGATGCTGCGGGTCAACGGCGTCAAGGTCGAGATCGAGGGCGACGACATGATCGTCGAGGGGCGCGGCCATGTGCCGGGCGGCGGCGTGGTGGCCACCCACATGGATCACCGCATCGCCATGTCGGCGCTGGTGATGGGCTGTGCTTCCGATGAGCCCGTGAGCGTCGACGATACCGCTTTCATCGCCACCAGTTTCCCGGATTTCATCCCGATGATGCAGCGGCTGGGAGCGGATTTCGCATGATCATCGCCATCGACGGTCCGGCTGCCTCGGGCAAGGGCACGCTCGGCAAGCGGCTCGCCGCGCACTACCATTTTCGGCACCTTGATACCGGCGTGATCTACCGCGCCGTCGCCAAGGCGCTGCTCGATGCGCGCATCGATCTGGGCGATGAGGCTGCCGCCGTTGCCGCCGCGATGGAACTCGACCCGGAGAAATTCGGCGATCCGGTGCTGAAGACCCAGGCCGTGGGCGATGCTGCGTCGGTGGTGTCGGCCTACCCAAAGGTCCGCGAGGCGCTGGTGACGTTCCAGCGCCAGTTCGCGGCGGAGCCGCCCGGCGCGGTGCTGGATGGCCGCGATATCGGAACCGTGATCTGTCCTGACGCCGACGTGAAGATCTTCGTGGTCGCCGCGCCCGAGGTCCGGGCCCGCCGCCGCACCCTGGAGGCGAAAGCACGCGGCGAGGTGGCGGACGAGGCACTGGTGCTGGCCGACATCCTCAGGCGCGACGACCGCGACAAGAACCGCGCCGTGGCCCCGCTGAAACCTGCCCCGGATGCGCACTTGCTGGATAATTCGCATTTGGATATAGAGGGCGGCGTCCGGGCTGCCATCGCGATTGTCGAGGCTGTCCGAGCGGGCCGGCAGCGGGTCTGAAACCCCTGCCGTTTTGGAGGACCGCCCCGCTCGGCCTTGCGATCGATGGCTCGAGGAATCGACGTGAGGATCGCGCTGGCGATCTTGTTCGGTTCACCTTAGATTTCCGGTCATGAGCGACGCGTCTGCTTTCCCGTTTTTGCGGGATTCAAAGACGCCATCAGAATTTGCATCGATACGTATCGATCGTGCAGGCACAGGCCGGCCCGTGATCGCTATTTCCCATCGAGGAGTGGCGGCGCGGTCGTCAAAGGTAGCGGACCTTTGGCCCTTCACGCGCGATACGCCCTTCAACCCGAACGGCCGGCACATCCCGCACTGGAGAACAAATGGCTTCGACTGATACTTACAATCCGTCCCGCGACGATTTCGCTGCGATGCTCGACGAGTCCTTCGCCGGCGGCAATCTGCAGGAAAGCTCGGTCATCAAGGGCAAGGTTGTTGCGATCGAGAAGGACATGGCCGTCATCGACGTCGGCCTGAAGACCGAAGGCCGTGTGGCGCTGCGCGAATTCGCCGGCCCGGGCCGTGAGAATACGCTGAAGGTCGGTGACGAAGTCGAGGTGTTCCTCGACCGCATCGAGAACGCGCTCGGTGAAGCCGTGCTGTCGCGCGACAAGGCGCGCCGCGAAGAAAGCTGGGGCAAGCTCGAGAAGGCGTTCAACGCCAACGAGAAGGTGCACGGCGTCATCTTCAATCAGGTCAAGGGTGGCTTCACCGTCGATCTCGACGGCGCAGTGGCCTTCCTGCCGCGTTCGCAGGTGGACATTCGCCCGATCCGCGACGTCGGCCCGCTGATGAACAACACCCAGCCGTTCCAGATACTCAAGATGGATCGCCGCCGCGGCAACATCGTTGTCTCGCGCCGTACCGTGTTGGAAGAGACCCGCGCCGAGCAGCGTCAGGAGCTGGTGCAGAACCTCGAAGAGGGTCAGGTGATCGACGGCGTCGTCAAGAACATCACCGATTACGGTGCGTTCGTTGACCTCGGCGGCATCGACGGCCTGCTGCACGTCACCGACATCGCGTGGCGTCGCGTCAACCATCCGACCGAGGTGCTGTCCATCGGTCAGACGGTGAAGGTCAAGATCATCAAGATCAACCACGAGACCCACCGCATCTCGCTCGGCATGAAGCAGCTGCTGGACGATCCGTGGCAGGGCATCGAGGCGAAGTATCCGCTCAATGCGCGCTTCACCGGTCGCGTCACCAACATCACCGACTACGGCGCGTTCGTCGAGCTGGAGCCGGGCATCGAAGGCCTGATCCACGTCTCGGAGATGTCGTGGACCAAGAAGAACATGCACCCCGGCAAGATCGTGTCGACCTCGCAGGAAGTCGAAGTGCAGGTGCTGGAAGTCGATTCCGTCAAGCGCCGGATTTCGCTGGGTCTCAAGCAGACCATGCGCAATCCGTGGGAAGTCTTCGTCGAGAAGTTCCCGGTCGGCTCCACCGTCGAAGGCGAAGTCAAGAACAAGACCGAGTTCGGCCTGTTCCTCGGCCTCGAAGGCGACGTGGACGGCATGGTGCATCTGTCCGACCTCGACTGGAAGCTGCCGGGCGAGCAGGTCATCGACAACTTCAAGAAGGGCGACATGGTCAAGGCCATCGTCCTCGACGTCGATGTCGAGAAGGAGCGCATTTCGCTCGGCATCAAGCAGCTCGAAGGCGACCCCTTCGCCGAGCCGGGCGATGTCAAGAAGGGCGCTGTCGTGACTTGCGAAGTGCTCGACGTGAAGGATGGCGGCATCGAGGTTCAGATCTCCGGTACCGACTTCCAGACCTTCATCAAGCGTTCGGAACTGGCGCGCGACCGTAACGACCAGCGCTCCGAGCGCTTCGCCGTTGGCGAAAAGGTCGATGCCCGCGTCATCCAGTTCGACAAGAAGGCCCGCAAGGTCCAGGTGTCGATCAAGGCGCTGGAAGTGGCGGAAGAGAAGGAAGCCATCGCGCAGTACGGCTCGTCCGATTCGGGCGCGACGCTGGGCGACATTCTCGGCACCGCGCTCAAGCAGCAGCGCGACGGCAAGTAAGCCGACAACGGTTGCGAGGCGGCTTTCGTCGCCTCGCGCAAGACATCAAGGCTCCGGTGCGAACCGGGGCCTTTTTGTTTTTGGGTTTCTGATGGACCGACAGAGAGGGAAGGGCCCGCGGCGAAGACCTGTTCTATCAGTCCATCCCTGCGAAGGCAGGGACCCGTATGCCGTGTCGTTTGTCGTTCCGCGAAGCGTTGATGATCGCCGTGGAAACGCTATCCGTATCGCGACTCCAGGGGTTATGGGTCCCGCCTTCGCGGGGACGACAAAAGTCTCGCTTTCTTCAAATTGCCGCGCAATTGATGTATTGCAGTGACGACATCTCAACGCCGCTTGGGCATGACCGCGCGGCTTGCACTTAAATCGTGCAGTCAACCGCTCAGGAGCCTGCCATGTCGCTCGATTCCGATGCGATCCTTGATCGCCGCCGCATTCGCCGCAAGCTGACGTTCTGGCGCGTTGCCGCCGTCGCGGTGGCGGTCGCCGCTGTCGTCGGCGTCGGGCTGATGGCCATGCCATCGACGCGTTCGGCGCTGTCGAGTTCGGGCTCGATTGCGCGGATCAATATCGAGGGCCTGATCCGTAGCGATCAGGCGCGCGTCGAGGCGCTGGAGCGGCTGGAGAAGTCCTCTGTCGCCGCCGTCGTCGTGCACATCAATTCGCCGGGTGGCACCACCGCGGGCTCCGAACAGCTTTACGATTCGCTGGTGCGGCTGAAGGCCAAGAAACCGCTGGTGGTGGTGGTCGAAGGCTTGGCCGCGTCGGGTGGCTATATTGCCGCGCTCGCGTCCGACCACATCGTGGCGCAGCAAAGCTCGCTGGTCGGCTCCATCGGCGTGCTGTTTCAGTACCCCAACTTCACCGAACTGCTGAAGACCGTCGGTGTGCAGGTGGAATCAGTCAAATCGTCGCCGCTGAAAGCCGCGCCGAGCGGCTATGAGCCCACCAGTCCCGAGGCGCGCGCCGCGCTCGACGCGCTGGTGAAGGATTCCTATGCGTGGTTTCGCGATTTGGTGCAGAGCCGGCGCGGCATGGATGCGGCGCAACTCGACAAGGTCGCGGACGGTCGTGTTTTCACTGGGCGTCAGGCGATCGATCTCAAGCTGATCGATCAGCTCGGCGACGAAAAAACCGCGGTGGCGTGGCTGGTCGCGGAAAAGAAGGTGAAGCCCGATTTGCCGGTAAATGACTACAAGCTGGCGCCGCGTTTCGGCGATCTGACATTTCTGCGTACGGCCGCGTCGCTGACGCTGCACGCGCTCGGTCTTGAAGGCATGGCGCGTCGAATCGAGCAGTCCAATGTCGCGCAAGCGGTAGACCGGCTGACCCTCGATGGCATGATCGCGCTTTGGCAACCGGCGACCTCGAATTGACGGCGCTGCTGCATCTGCGTTGAATAGTATGAATCGCGTTTCAGCAAGACTATTGCCACCGATGCTGCATTTGCGACGCAGAAACTTGCTTGGCCTTAGCCGATTTGCGATGATCGGAGACGAATTAGCCGCTTGACAGTCCGCGACTTTTTCAAGGAAATGTCGCCTGCACGCCACGGGTCCCTATATCGATGATCAAATCCGAACTCGTTCAGCGCATCGCCGAGCACAATCCACACCTGTATCAGCGCGATGTCGAGAACATCGTGAATGCCATTCTCGACGAGATTGTCGCTGCACTGGCTCGGGGCGATCGTGTCGAGTTGCGAGGGTTCGGTGCATTCTCGGTGAAGCATCGTCCGGCCCGTGCGGGACGCAATCCGCGCACCGGCGCGCATGTGCCGGTGGATCAGAAGAGCGTGCCGTTCTTCAAGACCGGCAAGGAAATGCGCGAGCGGCTCAACCGCGATGTGCCGTCGGCGGAGACCGCTCAGCCGGGCGCCTGATTATTTCGCAATTTGCTTGTCCCGCGTTTGCGTTTGGCGACCGCGTTCAACGATAGCGACTGGCGGATTGCGCGCTGGATTTTCGCAGGCGCGCATGGTCCAATTGTCGCATCGGCCTTGGCGATATCGACTGCGCGCCGACCACCTGTGAGAGAGGCGATGCGAAAATTCTTCACCGCGCTGGTGCTGATTCCGCTCGGCATCATTTTCCTGGCTTTTGCCATCGCCAACCGGCGGCTGGTGACGGTGTCGTTCGATCCATTCAACGCCACCGATCCGTCGGTCGGACTGACCTTGCCGCTGTTCATGGTGATTATCGTGGTGGCGATCCTGGGCGTGCTGGCGGGGAGCTTCGCGACCTGGTTGCGGCAGCGGCACTGGCGTCGGGCCGCCCGCCAGTATGAGACCGAGGCGCGGGACGCGCGGGCGCAACTGGCGCAGTTGCAGGCCGCCATGCAGCCGCAACGCGCCCCGAGCAGCCCGGCCTTGCTGCCGGATCTCAGCGGAACCGGCATCGGCGCCCGCGACAAGCACGGCGCGACGTTGTAGAACCCGCCCCAGCGGGCGCTCGCGCGGCATCAGATCTGGTGCATCGGCGCTGGGCCTTGCGAAAATAGTCCTGAATCGAAAGCCAGCCGCCAAAGCCATGTCCTTGATCGTCAAAATCTGTGGCCTGTCGACGCCCGAGACACTCGCGGCGGCGCTGGAGGCTGGTGCCGACATGGTGGGCTTCGTGTTCTTTCCGCCGTCGCCGCGTCATATCGATCTCGGCGCCGCAGAGCGGCTTGGACGGCAGGCCAAAGGCCGTGCGCTGAAGGTGGCGCTGTCGGTCGATGCCGACGATGCGTTGCTGGCCAACAGCATCGAGGCGCTGCGGCCGGACCTGCTGCAATTGCACGGCAAGGAAACCACCGCGCGCGTGCGCGACATCAAGCAGAAATTCGGCCTGCCGGTGATGAAGGCGGTCCCGGTCGAGACCGCCGCTGATCTCGCGCCGCTGCCGGGCTACGCCGCGGTGGCCGACCGCATCCTGTTCGATGCGCGCGCGCCGAAGGAGGCGACGCGGCCGGGCGGACTCGGCGCGGCATTCGACTGGCGGCTCCTGGAAAATTTCAAGTGTGGTGTGCCGTTCATGGTGTCCGGCGGGCTGCACGCGGACAACGTCGCGGAGGCGGTGCGCGTGACGCGTGCCGGCGGTGTCGACGTGTCGTCCGGCGTCGAAAGCGCGCCCGGCGTCAAGGACATCGAGATGATCCGCGCCTTCATTCGCGCCGCGCGGATGGCCGATCGCAATTTGCGTGAAGCGAGCCCGCATGTCGGTTAGCTTTGCACCGTCGCCACAGCCGTCATGCCCGGATTTATTCCGGGCATCCACGTCTGTCAGAATTCACAGCAAGCAAGACGTGGATGGCCGGGACGAGCCCGGCCATGACGAAGGATGACAATGAACTCCCGTCCCAATTCCTTCCGGTCCGGCCCCGACGAACGCGGGCACTTCGGCATGTTTGGCGGACGCTTCGTCGCCGAAACCTTGATGCCGCTGATCCTCGATCTCGAAAAAGCTTACGCCGACGCCAAGGCCGATCCCGCGTTTCAACGCGAGATGAACGGCTATCTCAAGGACTATGTCGGCCGGCCGTCGCCGCTGTATTTCGCGCAGCGTCTCACCGAGCATCTCGGCGGCGCGAAGATTTATCTCAAGCGCGAGGAGCTGAATCACACCGGCTCCCACAAGGTCAACAACGTGCTCGGCCAGATCATGGTCGCGCGCCGCATGGGCAAGAAGCGCATCATCGCGGAAACCGGCGCGGGCCAGCACGGCGTTGCCACCGCGACGCTATGCGCACGCTTCGGGCTCGATTGCGTCGTCTACATGGGCGCGGTCGACGTGGCGCGGCAGGAGCCGAACGTCATCCGCATGGAAATGTTAGGGGCGACAGTGGTGCCGGTGCAGTCCGGCACCCGCACGCTCAAGGACGCCATGAACGAGGCGCTGCGTGACTGGGTCACCAACGTCCACGACACGTTCTACTGCATTGGCACGGTGGCGGGGCCGCATCCCTATCCGATGATGGTGCGCGATTTCCAGTCGATCATCGGCCATGAGACGCGCGCGCAGATGCAGGAAGCCGAAGGCCGGTTGCCGGATTCGCTGATCGCCTGCATCGGCGGCGGCTCCAATGCGATGGGCCTGTTTCATCCGTTCCTCGACGATCCGAGCATCGAGATTTTCGGCGTCGAGGCTGCGGGCCACGGGCTCGACAAGCTGCATGCGGCGTCGCTCACCGGCGGACGCCCTGGCGTCCTGCACGGCAACCGTACCTACCTGCTGATGGATGCCGATGGGCAGATCCAGGACGCGCATTCGATCTCGGCGGGGCTGGATTATCCCGGCATCGGGCCGGAGCATTCGTGGCTGCACGAGACCGGCCGCGTCAAATACATCTCCGCGACCGACGAGGAAGCACTCGCCGCGTTCCAGTTGCTGTCGCGGCTGGAAGGCATCATCCCGGCGCTGGAATCCGCGCATGCGATCGCGCGCGTCATCGACCTCGCGCCAGCGCGCGCGAGCGATCACCTGATGGTGGTCAATCTTTCGGGGCGCGGCGACAAGGACGTGCCGCAGGTCGGCGATATTCTGAAGGGCAGGAAGGCAAAGTGACCACCCGCATCGACACACGTTTGGCCGACCTCAAGAAGCAAGGCCGCGCCGCTTTCGTCACCTTCCTGATGGCAGGCGATCCCGATCCGGCGACGTCGCTCGCGATTATCAAGGCGCTGCCGCAGGCGGGCGCGGATATCATCGAGATCGGCATGCCGTTCACCGATCCGATGGCCGATGGCCCCGCGATTCAAGCCGCCGGCCTGCGCGCGCTGAAGGGCGGCATGACCTTGCGCAAGACGCTCGATCTGGTGCGCGGCTTCCGCAAGGACGATGACGCGACGCCAATCGTGCTGATGGGTTATTACAACCCGATCTACATCTACGGTGTCGAGGCGTTTCTCACTGACGCCAAGGCCGCCGGCGTCGACGGCCTGATCATCGTCGATCTGCCGCCGGAGGAAGACGACGAGCTTTGCCTGCCAGCGATGAAGGCGGGACTGAATTTCATCCGCCTCGCCACGCCCACCACCGACGACAAGCGGCTCCCGGCGGTGCTCGCCAACACCTCGGGCTTCGTCTATTACGTCTCGATCACCGGCATCACCGGCTCGGCGGCCGCCAACGCGGCGCAGGTCGGCGAGGCAGTCGCGCGCATCAAGCGGCACACGCCGCTGCCGGTTTGCGTCGGCTTTGGTATCCGCACGCCGGACGCGGCGCGCGATATCGCCCGCGCGGCGGATGGCGCGGTGGTCGGCACCGCGCTGGTCGATGCCTTGGCGAAAAGCCTCGATGCCGAAGGCCGCGCGACGTCCTCAACCGTCAAGGCGGTGGCCGATCTGACCGCATCGCTGGCGCAGGGCGTACGCGGGGCGGCGCAGGCCGCCGAATAACGCCACAATCGCGGCCGAAAAGGCCTCCTTGGCGCGGGTTGCCCGCCGCCGATTCCGGGGCCATATAGGGCTGATCGACGGAGCAAGACATGAACTGGTTGACCAACGTTGTCCGGCCCAAAATTCGCAGCATTCTCAAGCGCGACACGCCGGAGAATCTGTGGATCAAGTGCCCGGATTCCGGGCAACTGGTGTTCTACAAGGACGTTGAGGCCAATCAGTTCGTTATCCCCGGCTCGAACTACCACATGCGTATGGGCGCGGTGGCACGGCTGAAATCGATCTTCGACAACGAGACCTGGTACGATGTGGCGCTGCCGGACGTCGCCGCCGACCCGCTGAAGTTTCGCGACGAGCGCAAGTATGTCGATCGCATCAAGGACGCGCGCGCCAAGACCGGGCTGAACGACTCGGTCAAAGTCGGCTACGGCAAACTGGAAGGCCAGGGCGTCGTCGTCACCGTGCAGGATTTCGATTTCATGGGCGGCTCGCTCGGCATGGCGGCCGGCGAGGCGATCATTCGCGGTTTCGAACTGGCGATTGAAAAGAAGTCGCCGTGTATCGTGTTTGCCGCGTCGGGTGGCGCGCGGATGCAGGAAGGCATCCTGTCACTGATGCAATTGCCGCGCACCACCGTCGCGGTGGAGATGCTGCGCGAGGCGGGTCTGCCCTATATCGTGGTGCTGACCAATCCGACCACCGGCGGCGTCACCGCGTCCTATGCGATGCTGGGTGATATCCAGATTGCCGAGCCCGGCGCGCTGATCGGCTTCGCCGGCGCGCGGGTGATCGAGCAGACCATTCGCGAAAAGCTGCCGGAAGGATTCCAGCGCGCTGAGTATCTCAAGGACCACGGCATGGTCGACATGGTGGTGCATCGCCATGATCTGCGGCCGACCCTGGCGCGGCTGTGCCGTCTGTTGACCCGCGCGCCGGCGCTCGAAGTCGTCACCGCCCCGAAGGCGATGCCAGTCGCCGTCGATACGCCCGCCGACGTTACCTCCGAAGGCGCGGCTTCGGTTGCGCCGCAGGCGTGAGCGGACCCGCCGCCACGCCGCCGCCGTCGCTGGACGAACTGCTGGCGCGGCTGTCGCGGCTTCATCCCCATCGCATCGACCTGACGCTGGAGCGCGTCGAGCGGTTGCTGGCGGCGCTCGATCATCCCGAACGCAAATTGTCGCCGGTGATTCACGTTGCCGGCACCAACGGCAAGGGCTCGACGCTCGCTTTCCTGCGCGCGATGCTGGAAGCGGCGGGCCTGCGCGTGCATGTCTACACCTCGCCGTGGCTGGTGCGGATCAACGAAAGCATTCGCCTCGCCGGTGCGCTGGTCGGTGATGACGAACTGCGCGAGGTGTTGCTGGAATGCGAGCGCGTCAATGCCGGCGCGCCGATCACGCGTTTCGAGATCGAGACGGTGGCGGCACTGCTGTTGTTCGCGCGGCATCAGGCCGATGTTGTTCTTCTCGAAACCGGCCTTGGCGGTCGGCTCGATGCCACCAACGTCATCGAGAGCCCCGCCGTGTGCGTGCTGACGCCGATCGGCATGGATCACACTGAATTTCTCGGGCCAACGCTGGATGCCATCGCGGTCGAAAAGGCCGGTATCATCAAGCGTAACGTGCCGGTGATCAGCGCCGCGCAATCGCCGGAAGCGCTGGCGGTGATCGAGGCGCAGGCGAAGCGGATGCGTGCGCCGCTCCATGCCGCCGGGGAAACGTGGCATGTCGGCGTCGAGCACGGACGACTGGTCTATCAGGACGAGCGCGGCCTGCTTGATCTCGCGGCACCACGTTTGCTCGGCCGTCATCAGGTCGATAATGCCGGGCTCGCGATTGCCACGCTGCGCGCGCTCGAGATGTTCCGCATCGATCACGCGGCGTACGAGGCCGGCATCGCCGCCGCGCAATGGCCGGCGCGAATGCAGCGCCTTACCACTGGCACGCTGGTGGCGCATGCGCCGCGCGACGCCGAGATCTGGCTCGACGGTGGCCACAATGCCGACGGCGGGCGTGTCGTCTCGGCCGCAATCGGCGATCTTGAGGAGCGGGTGTCGCGGCCGCTTGTGCTGATCGTCGGAATGATGGCCAACAAGGATGCCGATGCGTTCCTCGCCAACTTCGCCGGGCTGACGCGCCACATCATCGCGGTGCCGATCCCGGATCGCGAGGGTGCGATGCCGGTGGCGCAACTGGCCGAGGCAATCCGGCGGCTCGGCATGCGCGCGGAGATGGCGGCAAGCGTCGATGCGGCGCTGCAATTCCTGGCGCAGCTGGCTTACGAAATCCCGCCGCGCATCCTCATCACCGGCTCGCTCTATCTCGCGGGGCATGTGCTGGCCGCGAATGGCACGGTGGTGAATTGAGCTTCTTCACCTCTCCCCGCTTGCGGGGAGAGGTCGGCCGGCGCAGCGTAGCGGAGACGGCCGGGTGAGGGCGTACCGAGTGCACAACTGCGCGCATTGGCCCGCCTGATCCTCCTTGCCCCTCACCCCGACCCTCTCCCCGTAAACGGGGAGAGGGAGAAGCAAAACAAAAACGGCCGGCGAAACTCGCCGGCCGTTTTGTAAACCGATATGCGCGTCGGATCAGACCGCCGTGGAAATCCACTGCTGCAGCTTCTGCTTCGGCGCGGCGCCGACCTGACGCGAGGCCATCTCGCCACCCTTGAAGATCATCAAAGTGGGGATCGACATCACGCCGTACTTCGACGCGGTCTGCGGGCTCTCGTCGACGTTGAGCTTGACGATCTTGACCTTGTCGCCCATCGCGCCCGCGATCTCGTCCAGAGCCGGTGCGATCATGCGGCAGGGGCCGCACCATTCCGCCCAGAAATCGACCACGACCGGGCCCTCCGCCTTGAGCACCTGCGCTTCGAAATCGGCATCGGAAACCTTGCCTACGGCGGCCATGATATACCTCGTTGTTCCTTGAAATCGGTGGCGCGGGAATCGCGCCTCACATCTGGCGCTGAACGTAGGAAGACGACCCCGCCGGGTCAAGACTTCACCTATCGTGCCAGCGCGGATGCCAGCCCGGCGTCCAGCGCAGGCGGGAAAATCTTCATTATTTCAAGCGTTTCGGTCCATAGCAGGGCGGCGTGAATGGTCCGCCCGGGATAGAGGTTGGCGAGCACGGCGCGATACAGCGCCAACTGCCGGATGTAGGCGGGCGGGGCATCCTTCGGATGCGTCGGTGGCGTGTGGTTGGTTTTGTAGTCAACGATCAGGACGGCGTCGTCGGTGACCACCAGACGGTCGATCTGGCCGGAGACGAGGACGTGTCCGCCGCGCGGACGAGGCAGCCGGCCGACGATCGAGACCTCGGCGCGGCTGCCGGCCCCGAACACCGGTGCGAAGCGCGGATCGTCGAGCAACGCCAGCGCCTGCGAGATCAAAGTGTCGCGTTCGTCGTCGCTCCAATCGCGCGCGGCGCGCGCGAGATAGCGGCGCGCGGCACCGCTGCGCTGCTCGCGTGTGAGATCCGGTAGGGATTGCAACAGCCGATGCACCAGCGTGCCGCGTTGCAAGGCGCGTGCGCGTTGCTCTGCCGACTCGCCGCTGCGGATGCCGTGCGTTTTATCGTCGTCGGCATCCGATGGTCGCAAAACGGCGTCGGCGCGCGGGCCCGGCGTGGCGCGCGTGCGCAGCCATGATGGCAACGAAAGCCCTGTCGCTGTTTCCGCCTTTGAGGCTGGTGTGGTCGTGGAATGCGTGTCGCCGGTGCGGGTGTAGCGCTTCACCAAGCCGAACGTTGTGTCGATGTCCTCGCATTGCAGATCGGACGCGGCGCGCCCCGCCTCAAGTCCCTTGGCGATCAGATCGTACCAGGAATGTTCGCGCACCGCGTTGCGGTTGCCGGGCTGGCAACCGCCGACGATCAGGCGATCTGCGGCGCGCGTCATGGCCACGTAAAGCAGGCGGCGATACTCGTCCTCGGTGTCGTCCAGCATGGTCGCGCGCGCGGCGGCAACAGTGGCGGGATCGTCGGCCTTGCCGCCGGCCCAGACGTTGACGCTCAGCCCGTGCGGATTGGCGTTGCCTTGCGGCACGCGGATCAGGCGCAGCCGCTGGGTGTCGCGCGGCGAGGTGGTGGTGTCGACCATGAACACCACCGAGGCTTCGAGTCCCTTCGCGCCATGCACGGTCATGACGCGTACTTCGTCGCGGCCGATGTCCATGTCGCGCTTCACGTCGGTGTCGGCGGCGCGCAGCCACGCCATCAAACCTTGCAGCGAGGCGGGGGCCTTGCGCTCGTAGGTTAGCGCAAGATCGAGGAATTCGTCGAGAGCGTCGTTGGCTTCGGGTCCCAGTCGTTTGAGGATGCGCGCGCGGCCGTCATCACCGCCGAGCAGCCACGCGTAGAAGGTGAATGGTGTGTCCGTGAACGCGCGCTCCTCGTAACGTGCGAGGCGATCATGCGCGGTCTTCAGTTTCGTATCGCTGTCCGCGTGCTGCGCCAACGCGTCGCGCAGATTTCCTTTGCGCTTCGGTGCAATTGCCAGCAAGTCATCATCGTCGAGACCGAACAACGGGCTCTTCAGTGCCACCGCCAGCGCGAGATCGTCGCGCGGCAATAGCAACGCATCGGCGAGACTCATCAGGTCGATGACCGCGATATGCTCGGTGAGCTTGAGGCGATCCGCACCCGCCACCGGAATGCCGGCATATTTCAGCGCCTGGATCACGGCGTTGAATGTTTTCTCGCGCCGCCGCACCAGCACCAGAATATCGCCGTAGCGCAGCGGTCGTCGATCGTTGGCCGGGCCGGTCATGGTGCCGCCAGCAATCAGCGTCGCGATCTCGGCCTGCACGCGCCGGGCCAGCTTCACCTGCGGACTGGTTTCCGACACTGCATCGAACGGCGCCCGCCAGCCTTCGATGTCGGGCTGTTCGTCCGGCTTCTCCAGTTCCCACAGGTCGATCAGGCTTGGTGCGGCGTCACTGAGCGCGAGATGCGGCGGCATGCCGTCGAGATCGGTGGTGATGCTCTTGTAGATGTCCTGCGATTTGAAGGTCTCGGAGACGGCGGACAACACGGTTGCGCCGGAGCGGAACGAATAGGTGAAGGACACCGGCGCGAAGCGCAGCCCCGCATGGGTGAAGCGGCGTTCCAGCTCGCGGCGGCGATGATCGAACTCGCGCGGGGCCGCGCCCTGAAACGAGAAGATCGATTGCTTCTCGTCACCGACGGCGAAGATGGTGCGCTTGACGATGTCGCGCGCGCCTTCGCCGGCGGTGAACTCCGCGATGATGCGATCGACGATGTCCCATTGTCGCGGGCTGGTGTCCTGCGCCTCGTCGATCAGCACATGATCGACGCCGCGATCGAGCTTGTAATGCACCCAGCCGGACGAGACGTTGTCGAGCATCGCCAGCGTCTTGTCGATCAGGTCGTCGTAATCAAGCAGGCCGCGCTGCTGTTTCTCGGCGCGATAATGCGATGCCACCGTGCTGGCGATGGTCAGCAGCGCCTCGGTGCGGTCGCGCTGGATGACGGCGCGCCGCTTCTCGAGAAGGCCGGTCAGGCGTGCACTCTCATCGGATAGCGTTTGCGCGAGGCCGGGCTGTGCATCGCCGAGCTTCTTGGTGAAAAGCGATTTGCGTGGCTCCCGGCTTTGCGTGAGGAACACGCTGAAATAAGTTTCCAGTTGCGCGTCGTTTTTGAGATCGAAAGCCGCGAGCAAACGGTTGGCCTGATCGTGGTCGCTTTTGCTGCCGGTCATGAAGATCGCGGCGAAGTCTTTCCATCGTGCGCGCGGCAGGTGCGGGCCATCGACGATATCGCGCTCGATGTCCGCGAGCCTGTCGTCAGCCGTGACGCCGAGCGTGCGTGCGAGCTGCGCGCGTGCGGCCTCGATGCCGCCGGCCTGATCGGCCCAGGCGATGAAATGCTCGCGGGAAAGGCACGCCTCGCGCACCACCTCCTTGAAGGTGACGTCGGCGGCGTAAGTCATGGCGGTCGTGAGTGCACGGCCGACAGCGCTGTCCGGCGCGTGTGATGCTTCCAGCAGCACCGCGAGATTGGCGCGCTCCATCATTTCGCTCTGGTCGCGGTCGTCGAGCACGGCGAAGCGCGCCGGGACGTTGGCCTCGAACGGAAACTGTTGCAACAGCCGGGTGCAAAGCGCGTGGATGGTTTGCACCTTCAGTCCGCCTGGTGTTTCCAGCGCGCAGGCGAACAGCTCGCGCGCACGCTCGCGCGTCTTGGCGGAAGGCTTCGTCGCGCCGGTGGCGAGGATTGCGATATCGAGCGCGGCGTCGTCGAGCGTCACCCAGCGGCCCAGCGTCTCGAACACGCGTTGCGCCATGTTGGCGGCGGCGGCTTTGGTGAAGGTGATGCAGAGGATTTTTTCCGGCGGGACGCCGTCGAGCAGCAGCCGGATCACCCGGTTGACGAGAACGTGGGTCTTGCCGGCGCCGGCATTGGCGGCGACGAAAGCGGATGTGTCGGGATCGGACGCCTTGGCCTGCGCCTCGCGTACCGCCAGCGGAATATCGCGGCGCGCGCTCATGCATCGCCTCCGTCGTCGCTGCCGCCGCCCGCCGACCATTCCTTGATGCGAGCGAGATCGTCGTACCGGCCGTAGCGGTTGGTCCACATCGAGAGATTGAGCGAGGTGTAGGGTTGAGCCTCGTCATCGAAGCGGCGAATCAACGCTTCGAGTTTGCGCAAAGCTTCGTCCGCGCCATCATCCGGAAATTGCGGCGTGTCGGTGCGGTTGATTTTCAGTTCAACCGGCCTCGGTTCGCCCGGCGGGGTGTTGCCGCTGAGGCGGATGTACAGAAGTTCGCTGACGGAGGAGCCGGCGGCGATGCCCTCGAAACCGCCCTGCCGCAGGATCGCGGCTTCCAGCGTCAGTTGCGGCGACAGTCCCATGCGCACCTGCTTGCCGGTCGGTGGAATGCCGGTCTTGTAGTCGAGCAGCGCGAAGGTACGGTCGGCGCGATGCTCGATACGGTCGGCGCGTGCCGACAGCGTGAAGGCGCGGCCGTCGTCGAGGTGAATTTTTGTCTCGCCGCGAATTTCCGCATCGATGCGTGCGACCTGGCCTCGCCGTTCGCGCTCCCAGCCAGCGAACCATCCGGCGATGCGCAGGAAGCGCGGCCACCACAGCGCGCGCGCCTCGGGCCGCTCCATCAAGGCCGCGAAGTGTTGTGTGCCGATGCCGCGCAAGGCCGCTTCGATGTCGTCGGGGAGTGCATCGGAAAATTGCCGCGAAAAATCGCCCAGCGCGGCGTGAATTGCCGAGCCGCGATCCGCCGCCGTCAGCGGCATGTCCACCGGATCGAGCGGTGTCAGTTGCAGGATACGTTTGGCGAAGATCGTATAAGGATCGCGCAGCCAGTCCTCGATCTCGGTTACCGACATCTTGAGTGGCCGCAGCGCACGCGGCGGTTTTGGCGCAGGTTGCGTGCTCGGCTTGACGATGTCCGGACGGTCGAGCGCTTCGGCGTAGTGCAGATAGGTTGCACCAGCCTCTTTCGCCCTGCGCCAAGCGTCTGCACCTGCGGTCGCTTCAAGTCGATGCAGGAAGCGCGAGGCAACTGCGGGCGCGCCGCCGGATTTCGCGGCGTGGCTCAGGATCACTTCGCGGGTGCCCAGCAGTTGTGTGAAGTCGTGCGCGGTGAGGCCGATGCGGCGTTCCGGCAGGTCGAGCCCGAGCTGATAGCGCATCGGCCGGCTCAGCCACGGATCGATGCGCGGCGCGGGCGGCCAGGTGCCTTCGATCAATCCGCCGAGAATGACGCGATCGTGTTCCGTGAGACGCGCTTCGAGCAGGCCATAGATGCGCAGTTGCGCGTTCGCGGCGAGCGGCTGCCGCGCCACGCGGTCGCCGAAAGCGGTCTGGAACACTTCGGTGTAATCGCGCAAAGGCACCGGCAATCCGCTCGGCGCGGGCTTGCCGTCAACGGTTTCGCTCAACAGGTCGTCGAACGCGGCAAGTACCGCGCGGCCGTCATTATCGTCGAATGCCGGCGTTGCGTTGGTGTCGTCGGTTGCGAGCGCGATCAGCGCGCCGCGATGCTGCTCGGCGAGAGCCGTGAAATCCGGTGACGCCTTGGGGCCGGCGCTTTCGAGTGGTGCGAAGATTGCCTGCAACGCGGCGATCAGCGCGGCGGCTGCATCGAGCTGCGGCTCCTGCAATTTCGCACGCGGCTCGCTGCCATGGATCGCGGAATCTTCGCCGCGATTGAGTTTGATCAGTTCGGCGCGGAAGGTCGCGAAGTCGCGCGCGAGGCCGGCGCTGCCGGCGGCGGGACGCGTGCCGCGCAGCAGTGCGAGTTCGAGCGTCTCGGCGGCGGTGCGCCAACCGTTCTGTGCGCGGCCGAGGCGAAACAGCGGATGCTTCAGCAGTGCCAGCAAGGTCGGCGGTTCCAGTCCCTCGCAGGCGGCGCGCGCCGCAAGCCGCGTGAAAATGCCGGGAGGCGTATCGAGGAGCGGGTCGCCGCCGGAATCGTCGTAGGCGAGATTCCAGCGGTCGAGCGCCGCCATCACGCGCCGCGCCAGCGCGCGGTCTGGCGTCACCAGCGCCGCCGTCAGATCGAGTTGGCGTGCTTCGCGCATCGCCACCGCGATCGCCAGTGCTTCCATTTCCGGGTTTGGCGCTTCGATTACGGTGAACCGATGCATCGCATCCGCGATGTGTTGCGCCACGTCGGGCTCGGCGAGGCGTTGATGCCATTGTCCGGTGGCGCTGGCGGGTCGCATCGCTTCCGATGCCAAGACCTCGCGGCCTTGTGGCGCAGGCCTGCCAAGCTGAACGACATCGCGACGTTCGATGCCGAAACGTTGCAGCAAGCCATGCAGCGCGAATTGCGGATGGTTCGACGCGGGCGCGACATCATACTGGCCGCTGGCATCGCGATGGCCGCCGATGCCATGCCACGCACTCTCGTCGAGATCTGTGTCGAGACCAGGCAGCACCACCGCGCCATGCGGCAGTTGTGCGATGGCGTGCAGCAACTTCGCGGTCGCGGGAATCGAGCCGGTGGAGCCTGCCGCGATCACCGGGCCGTGGTGATGCGTCTTCAACCGCTCGGCTTCGGCCGCGATCAGGAGATCGCGGCGCGTGGCGGGTTCGATGTGGGCGGTTTCTTTTAGGAAAGCTGGCCACGTCTCGCGTGCGATCTTGAGGAAATCCAGCGACAGCTTCCAGTAGTCGTCGAGCGCATCGGGCACGAGGCCGTCGAGCGCGGCCCAGTCGACGTCGCGCGTCGCCATGTCGTCCATCAGCCGCGCAAGATCGGTGGCGAGCGCGAGTGTGGCGGCGGGGCCACCCACCACCAGCGGCGCGACCAACGGGCTTTTCGGCCGCAATTGTTTCGCCCAGGCGCCGACCAGTTGCGCCAGCGTCAGGCGCCGCTGCAATCCGCCGAGCGCGGGTGGAAGATCGAACGCGTCGCGGATGTCGGTGTCGGCGAAGGCGCCTTCGTCCTCGTCGATATCGCCGAGCGTGACGATGCGCGGCAGCACCGCCGCATCGAGGTTAAGTACGTCGAGAAAAACTTCGCGCGCGAGACGTCCGGCGCGTCGCGTCGGCAGATACAGCGTGGCGGTTGCCAACAATTCCGGATTGTCGCGCGCGGCAAAACCGTCGATCAGCCGGCCGTCCACCAGCGCTTCGATCAGCGTGTGCAGAAACGGCGCGGAGGCGGGAATGTTAAAGACGTGCATGAGCAACCTGATTTGAGAATCAGATTACCCCATCGCAAGGGTGCAATCACAGCGAGAAATCGGCGGTGGCGGATTAGGCCGCGCTGGCGAGGAACGCCTGTTCGGCCGCTTGCACCGCGTCGGGTGTGCCGACGTGCATCCACAGGCCGTCGAGCCGCAGGCCGAACAGCCTGCCCTGCTCGCCGGCGCGGTCGAACAGTTTTGTCAACGCGAATTCGCCCGATGGCGCATCTGCGAAGATCGCGGGCGAGAGAATCGCGACGCCGGCATAGACGAACGGCACCACCTCGCGTTCCTTGCGCCGGCGCAGCGCGCCGTCCGGCAGCATGGCGTAGTCGCCGTTGCCGCTGTAGCCGATGCTGCCGGCGGTGGGCGCCATCAGCAGCAGGATGTCCATGCGGGCGGGGTCGAAGGCGTCGGCGAGTCGTATCAGGTTCGGCTGCGCACCATCGATCCACAACGTATCGGCGTTGAGGTGATAGAACGGCGCGTCGCCGAGATGCGGGAGCGCTTTCACCACACCGCCGCCGGTGCCGAGCACCGCGTCACGCTCGTCGGAGATGGTGATGCGCGGCGTTGTCCGCGCGGCCGTATGGTCGATGATCTGGTCGGGCAGGTAGTGGACGTTGACGACGGCGTCGGTGACGCCGGCTTCAGCCAGTTTATCGAGAACATGATCGAGCAGCGGGCGGCCGGCCACCGGCACCAACGGCTTCGGCATCCGGTCGGTCAATGGCCGCATCCGCGTGCCGAATCCGGCGGCAAGAACCATGGCTTGGGTGGGGCGAACGGGCATGCTTGGCTCCGGCAAACGGACAGCGAGAATCGGTTGTGACGATGCTATCACGCCTGCATCGGTCGATGCTGCCATAGGCATCGAGGATGACAGCGATATGACGGGCAACGCGTCTCGGCGTCTCAGACCTCGACGACCTGTCCCGTGTTGCGTCCCTTCTTCTTCTTTTCGCCCTGTTTCAGGAAATTGACGCCGATCTGGTCGCCGTTGACCCAGGCCAGTTCGCAGCGACGATAGGCGAGGCCGGTGGAAGACAGGAGCAGGAAAAATTCCTTGAGGTTCAGCCCTTCCATCGAGCCTTGAACCGTGAGCTTGGCGCCGGTTTCGGAGACGTCTTCCATGGTGCAGTGGCGGCGCCAAGTGCCGTCGATGCCCATCAGGTGCGCGTTGAAGCCGCGCTCGAAGGTGATGCGTTCGCCGGTGCGTCGCTGTTCCGCCGCCATGCTCGTTTCCCCACAGCTCGCCTGGGCTGAACCGCATTGCCCCGGGGCGATGCGGTTCTGCCCAATGTCACGCACTCAGGTTTAAGCCCAAGCTGGCTAACAGATGGTAAAATGAAACGCTCAGGTTTGCGGCGGCGGGACGTGGGTGGCGTACCACTCGCGCAGCACCGCCAGCGCGGGGTGCGCCAGCGAGCGGTGGAGGTAGGTCCAGATCCGCGGCTGATGGCGGAGATAGTGCGGTTTGCCGTCGCGCCGGTTGAGTCGGGCGAAAGTGCCAAGCAGGCGGGTGTTGCGCTGCGCCGACATCACGGCGTAGCTTTCGGCGAAGGCGGCGGCGTCGAAGCCGGGATCGAAGCCACGACGCGTTTTGGCGTAGCGGGCGAACATCGCCAGTTCGAGCGGCTCCGGTACGTCGATGCGGGCGTCCTGCAACAACGACACCAGGTCGTAGCTCGGCGGCCCCATCACGGTGTCCTGGAAGTCGATCACGCCGACCTGGCCGATGCCGGGGCGATCCGCGAGCCAGATCAGGTTGGGCGAGTGGAAATCGCGGAGTGCCCAGGTTTCGTCCGTCGGCTGCCGCACCAGCAGCGCGTGCCACATCGCCATGAATTCGTCGCGCGCGGCTTTGCCAGGGTCGACGCCACGGTCGGGCAGATACCATTCCAGCATGAGACTGATTTCGATCAGCATCGCCTCGGTGTCGAAATCGGGAATGGTGTAGGTGGATTGCGGCGTCAGCGGCAGCGTTGATGCCAACGGCGTGTGGTGCAATTCCGCGAGAAGGTCGGTTGCCATCTGGTAGCGACCGGGGATCGGTTGCGGCGGCGTGCCGCCGATCACGCCTTCACTACCGAGATCCTCGAGAATGAGGAAACCGTTGTCGAGATCGGTATAGTGGATCGCCGGCGCGGACAGCCCTTGCGCGCGCAGGCCGTTGGCCATCGCCACGAACGGCCGCACATCTTCAGCGAGATGCACCGCCGCGCTGTAGGATTTGCCGCGATAGAGCGCCGGGCCATCCGGCCGCTTCGGCGCGTTCATCAGGATCACGGCGCTGTCGCCCTTGTACAGTCGCGCGTAGGAGCGGGTCGAGGCATCGCCCGCCATCCGCCGCCGCCGCGCCTGATCGTGATCGGAGCGCTCGAGGAAGCGCCGCAACGCCGCAAGCCGCGCCACCTGCGCCGCCGCCTTGCCATGGCCGGTGATCTCGGCCGCGCGCGCCGACGCGCCCAACGCCGGACGATGGCTGAGAGCGATGTCGATGCGGTCGGCGGGCAAGGCGTGCGCCGCGCGCTCCGGCCACTCGATCAGCACGACGACACCGTCCGGGAGCGGATCGAGCCCGATCTCCTCGAGTTCGCTGGCGTCCTCGATGCGATAGAGGTCGGCGTGCAGCAGCGGGAACGACGGCAGGTCGTAAGTCTGTGCCAGCGTGAACGTCGGGCTTGGCACTTCCAGCGTGTCGTCGCCGGAGAAGTAACGGATCATCGCGCGCGCCGCGGCGGTCTTGCCGGCGCCGAGATCGCCCGACAGCGTAATGACGTCGCCGGCGTTGATGAGTAGCGCCAGATCTGCCATCAGGTTTGCGGTCGCCGTCTCGTTGGCGAGCGCCACGGCGAATGTCGCGGGAGCCGCCGTCATTCAGCCGCGCTGCGATGGATGGCCTGATCGGCCGGAAATTCGCATGTCACCGTGGTGCCCTTGCCGACGGCGGAATCCACGCGCACCTTGCCGCCATGCAGTTCGACGAACGAACGCACCAGTGACAGGCCGAGGCCCGCGCCGCGATGCCGCGAGCCGTTGGAGTGACTCTCGAACCAGTCGAATACCTTGTCCTTTACCTCGGCCGGAATCCCGGGGCCGTGATCGCTGACGGCGAAGACGACGCTATGGTCGTTACGCCGCGCGCTCAGTATCACCGCAGAATCCTGCGGTGCGAAGCCGACGGCGTTGGCGAGCAGATTGTAGAGCACCTGCACCACGCGGCGTTCGTCGCCGACAAACTGACCGATGTTCGGATCGGCATCGACGCGCAAGGCGATGTGGTCGCGCGCCAGCCGGTCCTGAATGCCTTCGGCGGCCGCGTCGATCGCCTTGCGAATATCGACCGGGCCGAGATTGAGCGTCATCGCGCCGGCGTCGATGGTGGCGAGATCGAGGATGTTGTTGATGATCGCCAGCAGCGCGTTGGTCGAGGCGGTGATGTAGCCCAGATACTCGTCCTGCTTCATCGTCAGCGGACCGGTCGACGGATCGCTGAGGAAATGCGCGAAGCCGATGATGGTGGTCAGCGGCGAGCGCAGTTCGTAGGAGACGTGGTGGACGAAATCCACCTTCATCTGGTCGGCGGCTTCCAGTGCCTCGTTGCGCTCGCGCAGCGCACGCTCGACGTTCTCGGTGTCGGTGATGTCCTGGAACGTCAGCATGGTGGCGCCGTCGGGCAGCGGCAGCGTCATGCAGTCGAGCACGCTGCCGTCGCTGCGTTCCATCTTTAATGGCTGCGGGCTGCGGTTCTCGATGGCGGTGATGGCATCGTGAATGGTGCGCCACGCCGCGTCGTCGCTGTAGAGCGGCTTGCACCAGTCCACCACGGTTTCGATGTGCGGCTGTTCGTTGAGTGCTTCGGGCGACAGTCGCCACATCTTGGCGAAGGCCGGATTGAACAGTTGCGCACGGCCGTTGCTGCCGAACACCGCGACGGCTTCGGCGAGATTGTCGAGCGTCTCACGTTGCACCCGGATCAAGCCGTCGAAGCGGCGTGCGAGATCGAGGCTCTCGGTGACGTCGTCGAACAGATAGGTGACGCCGCCTTCGGGATTCGGCGTGGTGACGATGCTGACCGCGCGGCCGTCCGGCAGATACCAGACGTCCTTGGCCGGCTCCACGGCACGATAGGCCTCGTGCAGCCGTGCTTTCCATGCGCGGAAATCCGGCTGCTCCGGAATCTTTCGTGCGGCGCGCAGCTTGTCGAGAATGCCGGAGTCGTCGGGATTGCTGTCGAGGAAATTGCGGTCGAGATCCCACAGCCGGCGATAGGAGTCGTTGTAGAACGCGAGCCGCCGTTCGCCGTCGAACACCGCCACGCCGGAGGAGAGTTGATCGAGCGTGCGGCGATGCGCGTCGGCCATCCGTTGCAGCGCCGCGCGAAGGGCCGCCGCTTCGGTGGCGTCGATGGCGAGGCCGGCGCTGCCGCCGGGCACGTTGCGCGCGTGAATGTCGTAGATACGCCGTTCGCCGCCGACCACGACGGGCAGGCGCGCGTCGAAGGCGACGTTGTCGTTCAGCGTGCGCGCCATGGCGGCACGATCGTCGCTGTCGAGCAATTCGAGGTTGCCGGCAATGGCATCGTCCGGCGTTGCTGCGTCGGTGGCGCGCGCATAGGCGGCATTGGCGTAAGCGAGTTGGCCGTTGGCCTTACGTGCCCACAGCGGCCACGGCGCGGAGGCGGCGATGCCGCGCAGCATTTCGGTTTCGGCGACGAGGTCGCGATAGCGCAGGCTCATTTCCGCGAGATCGCGGCGCAAGCCGCCGAGTTCGCGAATCCGCACGATGGCCTGACCGCCGATGGCGCGGCCTATCGCCTCCACCGCGCGGCCATTGCTGGCGGTGAGGTGAAGCTGAAAACTCTCGCCGGCTTCGCGCAATGCGTCGACGGCGTGATCCATCTGCAAGGCAGGCTCTGGCGGCAGCCAAGTGCCGAACGCCAGCACGCGTTGCGGCGCGAGCGACGGGGAATCTTGCGGCAACAACAAGGCGATGTCGCCGCTGATATTCGGGCGGTCATCGCCGGCGGGCCACGAGATCAGCACCTGCGGTTCGGCGAACAGCAGCGCGCGATAGCGGTCGGCTTCCGCCTGCAGGGCATGGAGGTCGGTCTTGAGGCGGCGTTCGCTGGTGGCGGCGCGAACCCGCGTGCGCATCAGGAGAATGGCGGCGAGCACCGAGAAGCACGCCACGCTGGACGACAGCAGCATCGCCATGATGCCGCGCTGGTCGAGATCGGCGAGAATTGCCAGGGCGGAACTCAAGTCGCTGGCATGTGCCGGCGATGCGGTGAAGGCCGTGGCGGCGGCGAGCCCGATCATGCCGTCGCGCACCAGCGATGTGCATGACAGCATGGTCCGACGTATCGCTGCGATGACGCCTGACATCGTTCGCCCCAAAACCGCACGGACGCATCGCGGCCACCAGCACCGCGCGCGAATCGCTCTCAATATCCCTCAACCGGACTCGCACGAACAGAGTCCAGACCGTGAACGGGAGTCGCGGGTCGAAAAAATGCGGGCATCAGTGCGCGTGGTTGTGGTCCTCTCCCCGGCTTGCGGGGGAGAGATGGAGAGAGGCACCTCTCACGCGGAGTTCCCCGACCCCAACCCTCTCCAGCAAGGGGGAGAGGGAGTGCTCAGTGCTCGTGGTGATTCGATTCAGCCATGAGCAAATTGCATCAGCGGCCGGTGGAGCCGAAGCCGCCGCTGCCGCGCGTCGTAACGGACAATTCGCCGTCGGCGGGAACCAGCGTTGCCCGCGTTACCGGCGCGATGATCATCTGCGCGATGCGCTCGCCGCGCTTGATCGTGAAGGGCTCGCGACCGTGGTTGATCAGCAGCACATTGATCTCGCCGCGATAGTCGGCGTCGATGGTGCCGGGCGAATTGAGCACGGTGACGCCGAACTTGGCGGCGAGGCCGGAGCGCGGCCGCACCTGCGCCTCGAAGCCCGGCGGCAGCGCGATGATGAGCCCGGTCGGGATCATGCCGTAAGCGCCGGGCGCAAGCATCATTGGCGCATCTTCCGCAACCGCGGCGACGAGATCCATGCCGGCGGCATGTTCGGTCTGACAGGCGGGCGGCGGCAGGCCGCGCCCATGCGGCAGTTGCAGGAATTCGACGGTTGCAGTTGTTTCCACGGTCATGACGTCTGCTTCTGCAGTGTAGTGACGATCTGCGCGACCAGATGCGTCGCGACCTCGTCCTTGCCCATTGCCGGCCAGGAGTCGATGCGGACGCCGCCGGCCGCACCATCGTCCTTGCTGATGAGGTGCACAGTGTTGCGGTCGCCGCCCATGATGCCGGTCGCGGGTGAGACATCATTGGCGACGATCCAGTCGCAGCCTTTTCGCGCGAGTTTCGAGCGGGCGTTGTCGAGCAGGTGCTCGGTCTCGGCGGCGAAGCCGATCACCAGCGGCGGCCGTCCGTCGGTGCGATGCGCGATGGTGGCGAGAATGTCGGGGTTCTCAACGAGATCGAGTTGCGGGAAGCCGCTCGCGGTCTTCTTGATCTTCTGCTCGCCTTGATTGGCAACGCGCCAATCCGCAACGGCGGCGGCGAAGATCGCGACATCGGCGGGGAGCGCCGCTTCCACCTCGGCCAGCATGTCGCGCGCGCTTTCGACACGCTTGACGGCGACGCCTTGCGGATCGCCGAGCCCGACCGGGCCGGCGACCAGCGTCACCTCGGCGCCGGCGGCCTGCGCTGCTGCGGCGATGGCAAAACCCTGCTTGCCGGAGGAGCGGTTGGCGATGTAGCGCACCGGGTCGATCGGCTCGTGGGTCGGCCCGGCGGTGATCAGGATACGCTTGCCGGCGAGCGGCCGGGCGCGCGAGGGCCGGATCACCTCCAGCGCCCGCGCGGCGATCTCCAGCGGTTCGGACATGCGGCCGACGCCGGCCTCGCCCGCCTCCGCCATGGTGCCGCTGGCGGGGCCGATCATGCGGACGCCGTCGCGCTGCAACTGGGCGACGTTGCGCCGGGTGGCGGCGTTGCCCCACATCAGCGGGTTCATCGCGGGCGCCAGCAGCACCGGCCGGTCGGTGGCGAGCAGGATGGCGGTGGCGAGGTCGTCGGCATGGCCTTGTGCCATCTTTGCCATCAGATCGGCGGTTGCGGGTGCGACTACGATCAGGTCGCAGTCCCGCGCCAGACGAATGTGGCCGGCATCGAACTCGCTCGCGGAATCGAACAGATCGGTGTAGCAGCGCTGGTTGGAGAGCGCGCTGGCGGCCAGCGGGGTGACGAATTGCTGCGCAGCATTTGTCAGCACACAGCGGACGGTGAAGCCGTTATCCTTGAGCCGGCGAATTAGGTCCAGCGCCTTATAGGCCGCGATTCCGCCGCCAATGATGAGTGTTGCGCGCAAATTCCCGGTATTTTGGCTTGCGACGGCGCTGTCTTGCGATGCTGCGGTGCGATATGAAGCCTCAGCGGCGGTTGCTCCGGATCCTGCGGCTTCGCGCAAAATGTTGCGCACCTCGTCTTCGACGGACCGTCCATGCTGCGCCGCACGCAAGCGGAGTTCGGCCTTGATCGCATCGTCGAGCTTGCGGATGGTCAGGCTGGCCATGGCGACTACCCACGTCGAAAAATGATATCAATGCTATCATTTGCAATTAAGCGATGCAATCGAAACGGTTATCGCACCAGCCACAAAATGCTGACGAAGGTGATGGCGATCACCCATACGGCCACCGTCCGCCAGCGGTTCTGCCGGGCGCGGACACGGCCAAGCGCGGCGATGGTGTCGGGTGACAGCACCAGTCCGTCACGCACCATGACCTCGAGCTGCTCCAGGACCCGGATCGAGCGCGAGGCGATGGCAGGGAGGCCGCTCATCGCCTTGCCGAGTTCGCCGGCCCCGGCCATCGCCCCCTGGATGCGGCCGATCGGCCCGAGGTTGCGTTCGATCCATTGGCGTACCACCGGATCGGCCACGGTCCAGATGTCGAGCTTGGGGTCGAAGCTGCGCGCCACACCTTCCACCACCACCATGGTCTTCTGTAGCAGGATCAGTTCCGGCCGGGTCTGCATGTCGAACAGCGCGGTCACCTCCAGCAGCAGCGACAACAGCTTCGCCATGGAGATTTCCTCGGCGGTGCGGTTGTGAATCGGCTCGCCGATGGCACGGATCGCCTGCGCGAAATTCTCCACCGAATGGTGCGCCGGCACGTAACCGGCCTCGAAGTGCACCTCGGCGACGCGGCGATAGTTGCGGGTGATGAAGCCGAGGAGGATTTCCGCGAGGAAACGCCGCTCCTTCAGTCCGAGCCGGCCCATGATGCCGAAGTCGACCGCGACCAGCCGCCCCGAGTCGTCGAGGAACAGGTTGCCGGGATGCATGTCGGCGTGGAAGAAGCCGTCGCGCAGCGCGTGGCGCAGGAAACTCTGGATCACCTTGCGGCCGAGATCGGGCAGATCGACCTGCGACGACGCCAGCCGCGCGTGGTCGTTCAGCGCGATGCCGTCGATCCACTCCATCGTCAGCACGTTGTTGGTGGTGCGGTCCCAGTCCACCGTCGGCACGCGGAAATCGGAATCGTCGCGGGTGTTTTCCGCCATCTCGGAGAGCGCCGCCGCTTCCAGCCGCAGATCCATTTCCATGGCGACCGAGCGCGACATGGTGTTGATGATCTCGATCAGCCGCAGCCGTCGTGCTTCCGCCGAATAGCGCTCCGCGCGCTCGGCGACGAACTGGAAGTCGGCAAGGTCGCGGCGGAAACGTGCGCCGACGCTGGGCCGCAGCACCTTCACCGCGACCTGTCGTCGCTCGCCGTCGCGCTCCACCTCGCCGCGATGCACCTGCGCGATCGACGCGGCGGCGACCGCCGGGCCGAAGGTCAGGAACGCTTGCGCCACCGGGCGTTCCAGCGACGTGGCAACGACGCTTTCAGCCTCGGCCTGCGGGAAGGGCGGCAGCCGGTCTTGCAGGCTCTCGAGATCGCGCGCGAGCGCGACGCCGACCACGTCGGGCCGGGTGGCGAGGAATTGTCCGAGCTTCAGATAGGCGGGGCCGAGCCGCGTCAGCGCGCGCGACAGACGCGGGCCGGATTTCGCGCCGCGTCGTTCGATCAGCCGCGCCGTGCGCAGAAGAATCTGACCCGGAGCCGGCACCAGCGCCGGATCGACGGTTCCGAACACGCCCTCACGCGCGAACACGTAAGCGGCACGCGTCAGCCGCGCGACATGCGAGAGCGCGGAGATCACAAGCGCCAGCCCGAATGCAGGGCCACGATGCCGCCGGACAGCGGCTGCCAGTTGACGCGCGCGAAGCCGGCGTCGCGGATCATGTCGGCGAAGGCGGCAGGCCTCGGAAACTTGCGGATCGATTCGACGAGATACTGATAGGATTCGGCGTCGCCGGTGACGGCGCGGCCGAGCGGCGGGATCACCTTGAACGAGAACAGGTCATAGAGCCGGTCGAGGCCGGGCACGTCGACCGAGGAGAATTCCAGGCAAAGGAAGCGGCTGCCGGGTCTGAGCACACGATAAGCCTCGCGCAGCGCAAGGTCGATGCGCGGCACGTTGCGGATGCCGAAAGCGATGGTGTAGGCGTCGAAGGAGCGATCCGGAAACGCCAGCGCCTCGGCGTTGCCCTCGACGAACGACACCCTGTCGTCGAGCATCTGTTTCACGGCGCGCTCGCGGCCGACCGCCAGCATATCGCCGTTGATGTCGCAGACGGTGGCGTGGAAACCGTAGCCGGAGGCTTTTGCCGCGCGGAAGGAAATGTCCCCGGTGCCGCCGGCGACGTCGAGCAGCGCGAACGGCGCGTCGTTGCGCGGCGGGTTCAGCGCGTTGATCATCGCATCCTTCCAGAGGCGATGCATTCCGGCGGACATCAGGTCGTTCATCAGGTCGTAGCGCGACGCGACGCTGCGGAACACGTCGTTCACCAGCGATTGCTTCTCGCCGAGCGCGACGTCCCGGAAGCCGAAATGTGTGGTCTGGTCGGTAGGTTCCATGTGCCCATGCTCTCCGGGCCGGACCATAGCCTGCCGCGCTGCGGTACGCTACAGACCAGACCCGCCAGCGGCCGCATCCCCCGCGCGCCGTGGTTAACCGGGCAAAATCGCAAGGGAATGCCCAAGGGAGCGCCAATGGCTGCGCGTTTTACCACCGTCACCCCGATCCTGCGGATGTTCGACATCCGCAAGGCACGGGAATTTTACCTCGATTTTCTCGGCTTCAAGGTCGAGTTCGAGCACCGCTTCGAGCCGGACCTGCCGCTTTACATGGGCCTCTCGCTGGGTGAGGCGAGGCTCCATCTCAGCGAGCACCACGGCGACAGCGCGCCGGGCGCGCGGGTGAGGATCGAGACGTCGGGCCTCGCGGAGTATCAGGGCGGCCTGCTCGCCAAACGTTACGGCTACGCGCGGCCCGGACTGGAGCGTCAACCCTGGGGCGAGACCACCATGACGGTGACCGATCCGTTTTATAACTGGCTGGTGTTCACGGAGAGCGATGCGACGACCTAGATATCGCGCACAGCCTGTCAGTTCGTCATGGCCGGATTTATTCCGGCCATCCACGACTTCCTGACGGAAGGTCCGCAAAAAAGACGTGGATGGCCGGGACGAGCCCGGCCATGACGGAAAAGGGACCTATATTCGAAAGAGTCTCTAAAGCAGCAGGCCAATGCCCGAACTCCCCGAAGTCGAAACCGTGCGTCGCGGCTTGCAGCCGGCGATGGAGGGGGCGCGCATCATCCGCGCCGAAACCCGCCGCGCGGATCTGCGCTTTCCGTTCCAGCCGGATTTTTCCGCGCGATTGACCGGCCAGACCGTTACCGGGCTCGGTCGCCGCGCCAAATATCTGATGGCCGATCTCGAATCCGGCGACGTGCTCTTGATGCATCTCGGCATGTCCGGCTCGTTCCGCGTGGTGACGGCAGAGGGTGAGGCGACGCCCGGCGAATTTCATTATCCGCGCAATGAGGATCGCGCGCACGATCACGTGCTGTTCCAGATGTCGTCGGGCGCGCGCATCATCTTCAACGATCCGCGCCGCTTCGGTTACATGAAGGTGATTGCGCGTGCCGGTCTGGAAGACGAACCTTTGCTGAAAGGCCTTGGGCCGGAGCCGCTCGGCAACGCTTTCGACGCGGCGATGCTGGCCAAGGCGACGGCGGGCAAGGCTACGAGTCTGAAGGCAGCGCTGCTGGATCAGCGTGTCGTTGCCGGCCTCGGCAACATCTATGTCTGCGAGGCGCTGTTTCGCTCGCATCTGTCGCCGAAGCGGAAGGCCGCGACGCTCGCGGACAAGAAGAACGCGCCGACCGATCATGCCAAGCGGCTGGTGACCTCGATCCACGAGGTGCTGAACCAGGCGATCGAAGCCGGCGGCTCGTCGCTGCGCGACCATCGCCAGACCTCGGGCGAACTCGGCTACTTCCAGCACTCGTTCCAGGTCTACGATCGCGAAGGCGAAAAGTGCCGAACGCGCGGCTGCGGCGGCACCGTGAAGCGCTTCGTGCAAAACGGCCGCTCGACGTTCTGGTGTCCGAGCTGTCAGAAATAACGATAGAGAATTTCCGTTTTTGACGGAATTATCCGCCGTCATGCGCGGACTTGATCCGCGCATCCATCTTTTTGAAAAGGATGGATTGCCGGGTCAAGCCCGGCAATGACATCGTCAAGCCCGGCAATGACATCTCTGCGATGTACCGCTCACGCGCTGCATCGCGCCCGGGATGCAAACCAATGCGATTACGCCGCGTGGCTGCGCGTCGCCAACCGGTAGAGCGCGCGGGCGCCGGCGTCGAGCAGGAAGCCGAGCAGGCCGATCATCAGCACCGTCGCCATCAGTTCGGAATAGGCGAGGCGATCGCGGGTATCGAGGATGAAGTAGCCGAGACCAGCGGAAACGCCGAGCATCTCGCACGGCACCAGCACGATCCAGACGATGCCGATGGCGAGCCGCAATCCGGTCAGCACATGGCCGAGCACGCCGGGCAGGATGACGTGCCACAGCGTTTCCCAGCGCGTTGCGGCGAGGCTGGATGCAAGACTGAGCCACGCCGGTTGCAGGCGGCGTACACCCTCGGCGGTGTTGAGCACGATGGGCCACACTGCTGCGAACGCCAGCATGAAATAGATCGGATCGTCGCCGACGCCGAACACCATCACCGCGATCGGCATCCACGACAGCGGTGAAATCATGCGCAGGAATTGGAACGCGGGCGACGTTGCGGAATTGAGCCGCTGGAAGCTGCCGATGGCGAGGCCGAGCGGCACGCCGACCAGAAGCGCCAAGCCGAGGCCGACAAGAACGCGGCGCAGGCTCACCAGGATATGCACCGGCAGGTCCGGCCCGCTGAGCAGCACGATCAGCTTCGGAATCGCGGTGGTCGGCGAGAAGTGCCGGATGAATCCGTCCGGCGATGCGAGCACATCGGTGCCGAGCCACCAGAGCACGAGCAGCGCCAGCAATCCGCCGGCGCCGAGAGCGGTGTTGCGCCACGCGCCGAGTGTCAGCCACTGCGGCTTCGCGGGACCGGTTGCACGGTCCGGCTGCGCAAGCGCACGTCGTTCTGCGCGTGTGAAACTGTCGGTGGGCCAGCTCATGCTCATGCTGCGATCACTTCGCTGCGGGTGAATGTCTCCGGCAGGCCGAAGGCGGCCATGCCGCCGCTGGCGAGAATCGCTTTCTTCACAAAGTTGTCGTCGACCAGTTCGCGCCCGGCGGCGGCCGGATCGAGCGCGTCGAGGAAGCCGCGATCGCCTTCCACCAGCGTATCCTTGAGCCGGCGCACCAGTTCCTCGGTGTAGCTCGGATAAGGGTACGGCTGGAAATCGATGCGGCGCTCGCGCCAGTCGGCGTGCTTGATCGCGCCGCTCTTGACGTAAATGCTTTCATCGCTCGGCGGCGGCGCCAGCACCTTGGTCAGCACCTCGACGTTGTGCGGGGTGTACTGGTTCGGATTGTCCTTCGACAGCAGCGCGGCGGTTTCGGCGCGATGATCGCGGGTCCACAACTGCGCCTTCACCATGGCGTTGACGGCGCGCTGCACCCATTCCGGACGCTGCTGGATGTCGCGCTCGTGCATGAAGACGAGGCAGCAGGCGTGATCCTTCCAGACGTCGCCGGTGAAGCGCAGCATCTTGCCGACGCCGAGCACTTCGCTGGCGGCGTTGAACGGTTCGGCCACGATGTAGCCGCTGATCTGCTTCGAGGCGAGCGCCGGCACCATGTCAGCGGGGGCCATCACCACGAGGTTGACTTCGTTGGCGGCGGGTTTTCCAGTGCGCTTCGACACCGGCGTCAGGCCGTTCTCGCGCAGCAGGATTTGCAGCACGACGTTGTGGATCGAGTACCAGAACGGAATCGCGACGGTGGTGCCGCCGAGATCCTTCACGCTGTTGATGTGCGGCAGCACGCTGAGGCCCGAGCCGCTGGTGTGATTCCACGCGACCACTTTCGCGGGAGCCTTGCTGCCGAAGCGCGCCCACACCGTCATCGGTGACAGCAGATGCACGGCGTTGACCTGACCGGAGATGAAGGCTTCCAGCACCTGCGCCCAGCTTCGCAGCCGCACCGGCTTTTCAGCCTTGATGCCTTGCTCTTCAAAAAAACCTTTGCCGTGCGCCACCAGGAGCGGCGTCGCGTCGGTGATCGGCAGATAGCCGATCCGCAGCGGCGCGTTGGCGTCTTGCGCGCGCGCTTCATAAGCGCGCAACAGCGGCGCGGCGCCGCCGGCCGTCAGGAGTGCGGAGAGCTTCAGCATCTGCCGGCGTGAAACATCGAAGCGGGTAAACTCATCGGCGGACATGGCAGACCTTTCAGGTATCGTTTCGCGCGGGCGTACTAGCACCACGATGAGAATCAGGCGGCGCGGCGTGGCGCGGTGTCGCGCAGCGTCGAGAGGATATCGACGCGGATCGCGCCGAGTTCGGCGATGAAATCCTCGCGCGGCTTCGGCAGATCGATGCGCCACTCGCCGATCACGGAGGCCGGCGCGCCGCCGAGCAGCAGGATGCGGTCGGACACCAGCAGCGCTTCGTCGATATCGTGGGTGATCAGGATCGCGGCGGTGCGGAAGTCGCGCACCACTTTCAGCAAAAGATGCTGCATCTCGGTGCGCGTGACTTCGTCGAGCGCGCCGAAGGGTTCGTCGAGCAGCAGGATTTCCGGCTTGCGCGCGAGGCAGCGCGCCAGCGCCGTGCGCTGCGCCATGCCGCCGGAGAGTTCAGCGGGAAATTTGCGGCGCGATTGCGTGAGCCCGACTTCGCGGATCGCCATCTCGACGCGCGCTTCGCTCTCGGTGCGCGATTGCTTCGGCTGGTGCTTGAAATCGAGGCCGAAAGCGACGTTCTTCTCAAGCGTCAGCCACGGCAGCAGGCTCGGGTCCTGAAACGCCACCGCAACGCGCGGATGCACGCCGTCGAGCGGCGCGCCGTTCATGGTCACGGTGCCGCTGGTCGGCGATTGCAGACCCGCAAGCACGCGCAACAGGCTGGATTTGCCGACGCCGCTGGAGCCGAGCAGGCTCACCGTCTCGCCCGGAGCCAATGCGAAATCGAATCCCTCGATCGTCGCGCGCGACTGGCCGGGATAGCGTAGCGCAACGTCACGTGCTTGCAGCACCGGTGTTTCAAGCGCCAGTGCCTCGTGTCGCGAAGTGTGAAAAGCGAGCTGGGTCATGGCGTCACGCGATGGCGGAAATCGCCGCCGGTTGTTCGTGGATTTGCAGCGACAGCTTCAACTGTACGATGCTCGGTGTGATGATCGGCAGGAACGCGGCCTCGCGCTGACGGCGCTGAAAGCCTTCGCCGGGACCGGAGAGATAGGCGCGTCCGCCCGCGGCGTAGAGCTCGAGCTGCAAGGCGTCCGCCGCGATTTCGGCGAGACGAATGCGCAGACGGAACAGTTGCGCCGGATGTTCGATGAAGCGGTTGCCATTCAGGCCGTCGCGCAATGCCGCCTCGGCGGCGCGCAATGCGGCTTCGAGTTCGATCACCGGCTGCGCCAGCACGTCGCGATCGCGATTGAGGCGCGCACCGGCTTCCGAGAGTGCGCGGCGGGCGAGGCCGCTCGACATCGCACATTGCAGCGCCAGGAACGCCGGCCGCACCTTCGGCAGCCATTCGCTGGCGTTCCTGTGCAGGATGCGATCCTCGCCGATGCGGACGTTGTCGATCTTGAGTGCAGCGGTGCTGGTGGCGCGCATCGCCATCAGGTCGAGATCGGTGGAGCGTTCAAGCCCAGCGTCGTCGGATGACAGCACCGCGACGAACGCCGGCGAATGGCCGTCGCCCTGTATGGCGGCGGCGACATCGAAGCCGTCGAGGCGCAGATTGGTGACCCATGGCAATTTGCCGTCGACGCGCAGGCCGAAATCCTGCCGCTGCGCCTTGATCTGCAATTCCTCGATGCCGGAGAGGAATTTCATCGCGTTGGACAGGCCGGTGGCGCCGGCGCGGCAGCCGGCCAGAAGCTCCGGCAGCAGCTTTTCGCGCAATGCCGCGTTAGGCGATTGCAGCAAATATTCGATGAAGGTGCGGTGACCCCAGAACACGAATCCCGCCGCCAGCGACCGTTCCGACACTGAGCTGATCGCCGCGACGGCATCGTTGATGTCGCCGCCGCTGCCGCCATGCGCCACCGGCACGCCGATGCGAAACAGGCCAGCGTCGGCGAGGCGCGGCAGCACCTGCGCCGCCGCGTCGTTGCTGGTGTCGAGATGCGTGGCCGTTTGGTCGAGCCAGGCGGTGAGATCGGCGGCAAGATCGTGGGCGGGGGTGGTCATGATCTGTGCCTTTACTCGGCCGCGACGGCGGTGGGTGCGCCGTTCCAGGCGTAAGGCTGAAGCTGCGGGTTGAGGTCCGGCTTGCCGAGGTTGTTGGCGAAGTTGCACAGCGTCGCGAGACTAACGCCGAGCACCACTTCAAGCGCGTTGGCATCGTTGAAACCGGCGGCCTTGAAGGTTGCGAGCTCAGCGTCCGCCACTGCGCCGCGACTGCGGATCACGGCGCGGGTGAAGTCGGCGACAGCGTTCAGCTTGGCGTCCGGCACCTTGGCGTTGGCGCGCAGCGCGTTGACGACGTCTTCCTTCAGGCCGGCCTTCTTGGTGGCGACGGCGGTGTGGCCGGCGACGCAGAAGCCGCAGCCGTGGGTCGCGGCGGCGGTGATCTGCACTGCTTCGCGCTCCGCCAGCGACAGCCCGCTGCGGGCATTGATGCCGGAGACGGTCTGGTAGGTTTCCAGCGCCACCGGTGCGTTGGCTAAAAGGCCGATCAGGTTCGGGATGAAGCCATTGGCCTTTTCGGCCTTGGTGACGCCTTCGCGCGAGGCTTCGGGGGCGGTTTCGACGGTGAGAATGGGCAAACGGGCCATGGAAGGCTCCTCCAACAGGGATCACTTGACCGGATCGGCGCCGTTGCGTCGGTCGCGTCGTCTTCAATTGATACCGGTGTAGCAAATTTCTATCGTTAGAGGCGCCGATGTGGAAAATAACAAAACATCATTCGCTGAAATTAGCGTATATGGGAGAAAATTCTCCCTTCGGCGAGCGGGGGAGAAAGTTCACCTGTAGGCATAAGAGCAGTCGCCGCTCGTCGGTGGCGGAAAGGAACTTGGGTCGAAAATTTTGCCTTCAGGCGCGATAATCAGGTCGGCTGGCGCGTTTGCCATCTTTAAGGGCGAGCCGCCGCCTGCATCAGGCACTCCGTCATGCCCGGGCTTGTCCCGGGCATCCACGATCTGAGGCGATCGCAAAAGGAAAGGCGTGGATGGCCGGGACAAGCCCGGCCATGACGGCGGAGAGGGCAGGGTGTTCGATTGAACTCAGAGTCAGTCGTTCTTGAGTCTTCGCCACGCCGGCATTGCGAGGAGCGATAGCGACGAAGCAATCCGGCCCCTTTGAGCAAGACTGGATTGCTTCGCTTCTCGCAATGACGATCGAAAGCGGGCGGCTAGCAGTCAGCGCCCGAAAGCCAGTCGCGTCTCAGTCCAGCGGCCGCGCTTCTTCCGGGAGCATGATCGGGATGCCGTCGCGGATCGGGTAGGCGAGTTTGGCGGAGCGCGAAATCAACTCCTGCCGCGCAGCGTCGAATTCCAGCGGTCCCTTGGTGAGCGGGCACACCAGAATCTCCAGCAGTTTGCGATCGACGCTGGATTCAGAATGCTCGTTCTGGGGCATGGTCATCTCCGGTAAAATCTCCCGTTCTTTATCACACCTTGCCGGACTGGCGACGGCCTTGCGGGGCCACGATCCGGATCAATTCCGCGATCGCGTCCTGCTGTTGCTTCCGCGCAAGCTGTCGGTCGCTCAGCGTGAAGCCCACGAAAGCCCAGTAAAGAATTTGCGCCTGCGCCGTCGCGCGGGCTGACGGCCATCCGGATTTTTCCAGCAGGCTCGCGATGTAGGACACCCGTCGGCGGTCGATCGCATCCACCGCCTTGCGCGCGAGCGGCTCGTGCATCGCCCAGCCGCGAATCGCCGCTTCGGTCGCAAGCCGGGTGTCGAACGCGGTGCGGATCAGCCGTCGCAAGGCGTCCTCGCTGCGGCCTTCGGTTTCGAGCGCGGCGATGACGCGTTCGGCGGCGACCTCGCGCCAATAATCGAGCAGCGCGGCGTGAAAAGCGGCGACGTCGGTGAAGTGCCAATAGAAACTGCCGCGCGAGACGCCCATGGCTTTCGCCAGCGGTTCCGCCTTGAGCGCGACGAAGCCGCTGGTCGTCAGCGTCTTGAGGCCTTGTTTGAGCCAGTCGGTGGCCGAAAGCTGATCTGTCATGCGTCCACCATACACGACTGTATTGACGCGGGCAAAGGTCGGGTGTACGACCATACATATATGTATGGAGGGTCCGATGCGGGATGTTTTCCTTCAAATCGCCGGCGTCGTCGCAATCGCCGTCGCGCTGATCCATGCCGTCCTGAGCGAAACCAAACTGTTTCCGCACGTCACCGTGACACCGCCGCGTTTACAGTTGCTGGTGCGCCTGGTCTGGCATTGCAGCACCGTGGCGTGGATCGCCGGCGGCGCGCTCCTGATCGCAACGCCGTATTTCGAATCGCAGACGGCGCGGCACTGGATCGTGGCGACGATGGCGGCGAATTATCTGTTTGCGACGCTGGTCAACGCCTGGGCGACGCGCGGTCGCCATTTCGGCTGGGTTCTGCTCGGCGCGGTGTCGGCCTTTGCGATCGCGGGGTACTAAAGGTTTTCTGCCGGCGATGGAATCACCCGTCGTCATGCGCGGACGTGATCCGCGCATCCATCTCCCCTGAGATGATGGATCGCCGGATCACAGGCGAGCGAAGCGACGCCGTTCCTCGAACGGCAATGTCCGGCAATGACGTTTCCGTCAAAACGTGAAACGCTCCAAGCGGGCAACTACTGCAACGGCGGGTCGCCGCTGGTGCGCTTCTTGGCGAGGTCCATTTCGGTGACGGCGATCAGGATTTCCGCGCGGGTCTTCAGGTCCGGTGCTTCCAGCATCGCCTGTTTCTCGGCCGGGCCGTAAGGCGACATCATCGCCAGCGCGTTGACCAGCGCTTCGTTCGGCGCCTTCTCGATGCCTTCCCAATCGACCTTGAGGTGATTGACCTTGAGGAAATCGGACAACACTTCGAGCAGCGTGGCGCGGTCGACGTCGCCCTCGCCCTTGCGCGCGGTGAAGTCGTCGGCAAAGGGAAACAGGTCGACCTTGCATTGACGATACGGTGTCAGCACCGACAGCTCCTCGACCACCTTGAAGCGTGAGACGCCGGTAAGTTCGAGGAGGTAACGGCCGTCACCGGATTCGGCGAGCTGGGTGATGCGGCCGAGGCAGCCGACCTTGAACAGCGTCGGATAATCAGGATTGCTGGTATGCGCGGCATCGGGCTGGATCATGCCGATCAGGCGATGGCCGTCGCGGAACGCATCGTCGACCATCGCGAGATAGCGCGGCTCGAAGATGTTGAGCGGCATCTGGCCGCGCGGCAGCAGCAGTGCGCCCGGCAGTGGAAATACCGGGATCACTTCCGGAAGATCGGCGGGGCCGCGATATTCGGCGTTGATCGGCATGGCTGGCCCTGACCTTGCGGGATGATGCCTTGTGGGTTGATCCTACGAGAACAGAATCGTCGACAGGCGCCTGCGACCTTCGATGGTCGCATCGTCGGCGCCGCCCCAGGCCTCGAAGAATTGCACGAGTTGCTTGCGCGCGCCGTCGTCGTTCCATTTGCGGTCGCGTTTGACGATTTCAAGCAGGTGTTGTGTCGCGTCGCCGCGCTTGCCGGCGGCATTGAGCGCGGTGGCAAGATCGAACCGCGCCTGATGATCGAGCGGATTGGCGGCGACCTTCTGTTCCAACTCAGCGACGGGACCGAGCGAGGTCGCCTGCTCGGCGAGATCGATCACGGCTTGCACGGCGCTGATGGCCGCGTCCGCGCGCTTGGCTTCCGGCACCAGCGCCAGGGTCTGCTTGGCTTGTTCGATCGCGCCGCTCTCGGCGTAGCAGCGCGCGAGGCCGGCGAGCGCCGGAATGTTGGCGGCATCGGCGGCGAGGATTTCCGAATAGATCGCGGCGGCGGTCGAGAGGTCACCGGCCGCCTGCGCGGCTTCGGCTTCCTTGAGAAGGTCGGCGATATCGCCGGCGGCATCGGGAATGCCCGCGGTCAGCTTGTCGATGAAGGCTGCCACCTGGCTTTCCGGCAGCGCGCCCATGAAACCGTCGGCCGGCTGGCCATTGACGAAGGCGATCACCGCCGGGATCGACTGGATGCCCATCTGACCCGGAATGGCCGGATGCTCGTCGATGTTCATCTTGACCAGCTTGACCTTGCCCTTGGCGGCGCGGACGGCCTTTTCGATGATCGGCGTCAATTGCTTGCAGGGGCCGCACCACGGCGCCCAGAAGTCGATCAGAACCGGCTGGCGCTTCGATTCCTCGATGACGTCCTTCATGAATGTCTGCGTGGTGGTGTCCTTGATGAGATCGGCCGTTGCCGGCGGCGTCGCGCCGTCACCCTGCTCAAGAATTGTCACGTTAACCTCACCTGATGCTCTGAACTTGCCGGACAAACGCGGCCGTGGGGGTGTAAATGGCGTGGCGGGGCGCGATTTGCAATCCGCCGCCATGCCGCAACCGTGGCGTCAGATGATGTCGATCCGAGCCCTGAATGCCTGCGGTCTTTTGTAGAAAATCATTATATAACAATATCTTGAATGAATTTGTCCGAGCCGTGGCAGTGATCAGCCGGATACCGTCGATGGAACGTGGCCGGGCGGAAAAGCGGCAAAGATCGTCGCCATGCGGTTTATTCGCGCCGGATGCCGTCAGGCTGTTGCATTCGCAAGCCGCTTTTGGCATAGCTCTGCCGCTCGGCGGTGCGCCGCCGGAGTTCTCGGATGCGGGTGTAGCTCAGGGGTAGAGCACAACCTTGCCAAGGTTGGGGTCGAGGGTTCGAATCCCTTCGCCCGCTCCAGAAACCCAAGCGCAAACACCAGCCGATCGACCAGCCGCCGCAAGGCGGCTTTGTCGTTTCTGGGGCTCAGAGCTGGCGGGCTTCGGCGATGAAGGCGTGCTCGAAGGCCGCGAGATCGGTTTCCGGAATGTCGGACACGGCGACATAGACGAAATCGCCGTCGCGCCAGCTTCGCAGGTGATAGCCCGCAATCGTGGTGTCGGCGGTGATGGCCTCGCGCTGCGGCAGCGCGGTGACGCTGACGACATGGGCGGCGTGCTTGTAGATGATGGTCGGCACCGGGGTCTGGCCGATCACGTCGATGCGGCCGCCGACGAGAGTGAATCCGGCCTGTGCCAGATCGGGTACCTTCGGCGATTCAGCAACGCGAGCGGCGAACCACGGCTTTACTGTGTGACGATCCGACGACGCCACGTCGAACGACTGCGGCGCCAGCGCGCCACGGATGTGATTACCGATGATGACGCTGGCGGTTTGATCGGAAACCTGGTCGCGACCGATCAGCCACATCGGCGTGCTGCCGGCGAGCACGCCGATCAACAGACACGCGGCCATCGCGCGCCACGGCCAGCGCTGCTGGCGTTGCGGTCGCGCGCCGGCGGCGATCTTGATGCGGGTCGCGAGATCGGCTGGCGGCGCGTCCTCGGACAATCCGCGAAGCCGCGCGCGCAGCGCCATCACCTGATCGCGCCGCTGTCGCAAATCGGCGTCGGCTGCGAGGCGTTGTTCGAATGCGCTGGTCGCCGCCGCATCGAGTTCGCCGTCGCAGTAAGCCTGCAACGTCAGGTCGTCGTTGTTCGAGGCGGACGGCATCATGGTCGGACCTGCCCCAGTGCGCCGATCAGCAATTGCCGCGCGCGCGACAGGCGCGACATCACGGTGCCGATCGGCAGGTTGGTGACGGAGGCGATCTCGCGATAACTCAATTCGTGCATCTCGCGCAGAACGACGATTTCGCGAAACAGCGCCGGCAGCGCCGCGAGCGCCTTGCGTACTTCCTCGGCGGTGGCATTGAGAATGGCGATATCCTCGGGCGTCTTGTCTTGGCGACCGGAGGCCGCGTCGCGATCGAGGCTCTCGCGGTCGGCTTCGCCGAGTTCTTCCGCGAAGACGACGTCCTTCGGCTTGTTCTTCATCAGCCAGCTATAGGCGGTGTTGCGCACGATGGTCAGGCTCCATGCGCGTGGATTGATCACGTCCGACGTGCCGATAGCGCGAAAGGCGCGCATCGCGGCTTCCTGCACCACGTCGTCGGCGTCGCTTGCGTTTCCGGTCAGCCAGCGCGCGAGACGATAAGCCTCCTGAAGATGCGGCAGGAAGACTTCATCGAACAACGCGCTGTCGTCGCTGGTCCGCACGATGATTTTCGTTACCTCGATGCGCCCGGACAATTCGAATGCCGGCTTCCGTGTAGCACATTCGCGAGCCGTCCGCGCGGAACGGCTCGCGATTTGCTCACGGGGTCACGATCACTTTTCCGGTCATGTGCGGATGCAGGCCGCAGAAATACGCGAAGGTGCCGGCGGTCTTGAACGTAAAAGTGAAACTCTCGTTGGTGTCGAGTGCGGCCGAACGAAACGCCTTGTCGGTGGCGACGACGGAATGCGGAATGTCATCGTGGTTGGTCCATGTGACGGTCGTTCCCGACGGCACCGTGAGGTTCGCGGGGCCGAAGGTGAAGTTGTCGATGGTGATGGCTGCCGGCGCCTCCGTCGCCGCGAGCACCTGCCGCGCGGCGAGGATGCCGGTGCCGAGGCCTGTCGCAATCGCCAGAGCGACGGCGAGACGGAAGTTGCGGGCGGATGGTCGTGAGTCGTGATGAGGCAGCGATGTCATGGCGATGAAGTCCGATTACTTGTCGAGGGTCGAATCGACGATGGCGAGCGGCGTGCCGGTCTGGCGCACCGTCACCGACGACAGGCCGAGCATGCTGCGCAGCTTTTCCGCCGGCACTACCATCGGACCGGGCGCGGGCGCCGATCCGGGCGCGGGCTGCGGGAACGCGGTCGACAGCGCGGTGTGGAAGGTCATGTTGCCTTCGACCTTCTGCGCGAGCTGATGGATGTGTCCGTTGAGCACGGTGACCGAGCCGAACCGTTTCAGCAGCGCCAGTGCGCGCCCGCCGTCGTCGGTGCCCCAGCCCCATTGTTCGTAAAGGACGTATAAGGGGATATGCGCGAACACCACGATCGGCGTGCTGTTGCTCTTGTCGCGCAGGTCGTCCTCGAGCCATGCCAGTTGTTCGGCACCGAGATTGCCGAGGCCGCCGCTCTTGAGATCGACGACGTTGACGAGCCCGATGAAGTGGACGCCGTGATCGTCGAAGCTGTACCAGCCCGCGCCCCTCGCTCCCTTGCCGTACCGGTCGAGATAGGCCTGGCCGCGTGCTTCATCGATGATGTCGTGTTCGCCGGGGACGTAATGCATCTGTAGGCTCGTTTCACCGAACACCTGATCGGCGTTGTCGAACTCGGCGGGCTTCGACAGGTGGGTGATGTCGCCGGTGTGAATGATGAAGGACGGCTTCACCGCCAATGCCCTCACTTTGGCTACGGCTTCGCGCAGTGTCGCGAGCGCGTCGGGATTGGCGGCCTTGTTGAAGCCGATGTGACTGTCGCTCATTTGCAGGAAGCTGAAGCCGGTGCCGGTCGCGGCCGTCGTTTCGGCCCTGGCTTCACCGAGCAGGCCGCGCGCCACCGGGACGCCGCCGCTCATGGTCCAGAGCACGCCGGTTCCGGCCCACACCATGCATTCGAGGGCGTGGCGGCGGGTCACGTGCGTATCATCGGGGTCGTGTGGTTTGTCTGTCATGGCGAGGCTCCATCGCAGGTGCGTTGCATGCGGAGGAGACTCGGGGTGCGCCGGGTTTATTCCCGGCATTCGTGATTGATTCGAATTGTTGGTAAAATCGCCGTGACGACGGTGGAACGCGGCGGCTTCCTCGCCAGTGGCGAATGTGCAATTCTTCCGTTGTCACGCGGATGTCAGCCGCCGCTGCGGAGGCCGTCAGATGGGCCGCAAGATCATCCTGTTGTCCGACGGCACCGGCAACTCCGCCGCCAAGGTGTGGCGCACCAATGTCTGGCGCACTTTCGAGGCGCTCGATCTCGCGGGCTCCGATCAGGTCGCGTTTTATGATGACGGCGTCGGCACCTCGTCGTTCAAGCCGCTGGCGATCCTCGGCGGCGCGTTCGGAATCGGCCTCAAGCGCAACGTCATCGACATTTACAAGTTCGCCTGCCGTAACTGGCGCGACGACAGCGACGAATTGTTCGGCTTCGGCTTCAGCCGCGGCGCGTTCACCATTCGCGTGGTGATGGGGCTGATCCTCAATCAAGGCCTTGTCTCTGCGGACAGCGAACGCGAACTCGACCGCAAGGCGCACGCCGCCTATCGCGCCTATCGCCGCGAGCGCTATCACACCTTTTGGCATATCGAGAAACCGCTGCGCGCGCTGCGCGACATGCTGTTGCCGCGCTACGACAAGGCCGACAATCGCACCGTCAACCGTATCCGCTTCATCGGCGTCTGGGATACGGTTGCCGCTTACGGCCTGCCGCTGGACGAGATGACGCGCGGCGTCAGCCGCTGGATCTGGCCGCTGGAATTGCCCAATCACCGGCTCGATCTCGCACGCGTGGCGCGCGCCTGTCAGGCGCTCTCATTGGACGAGCCGCGCACCACCTTCCATCCGGAATTGTGGGACGAGCGCGGCACCACGCCGCTCGCGCCGCGCGCCGATGGCCAACGTCACATCGAAGACGAGCAGATCAGCCAGGTGTGGTTTGCCGGCGTGCATTCCAATGTCGGCGGCGGTTATCCCGACGATGCGCTGGCCTACATTCCGCTGGTCTGGATGATGACGGAGGCGCAGCGTTGCGGTCTGCGTTTCAAGTCGGATCGTGGCACGCCCCCGGCCGATCCCGACAGTTTCAAGAACGCCATCTCGATGTGCGACAAGGATGGGCGTTTGTACGATCCGCGCAAGGGGCTCGGCGGCTATTATCGCTACGGCCCGCGCAAGTTGATCGAACTCTGCAACTATCGCTTCTCGAAGAACGATGAAGTGGTGGTCGCGCGGCCGAAAATTCACGCCAGCGCATTCAAGCGCATCGCCAGCCGTTCGCAGGACTACGCGCCGGTCGGGCTGCCCGACGCCTACGATGTCGTGACCGAGGACGGCGTGGTGCTGACGCCGGATCAATACGGCCTCGAAAGCAGCGTCGAGGCGGCGTCGCGCGCCAAGTCGCAGGAGCACGTCTGGAACGAGATCTGGAAGCGCCGGCTGGTCTATTTCGCCACCGTCGGCGCAACCGCATGGCTGTTGCTCTATCCGCTGGCGCGCTCGTTGCCGGCGGCGGACGAATACACCAGCCCGATCCGCTGGGTGTCGGACATTATCCGCGTGGTCGGCGGCTTTCTGCCGGGCTTCGCGCAGACCTGGATCAACGCTTATGCGCGCAGCCCTGTGCAGTTCCTTGCGCTGCTGGCGCTGGCAATCGTCCTGACATGGTGGGGCTCCCGGCTTGCGATCCGCATCACCGATTCGATGAATGCCATCTGGCAACGAATGTCGTCAGCGCCGATCGGCTTGCCGACCAACTGGATCTACCGGCTGCGGTCGAGCCGGGCCTATGTCTGGTTTCATCAACAGTTGAAGCGCCGCTGGGCGCCAACGCTTTTCGCGATGTTGTTTGTTTACCTCGGCGTCACCTTCGGCAGCCATCTGCTCTATAATGTGCAGGACGTCGCCGGTTTCACTTGCGATGAAAGTCCGAAGGCGCACGGGCTCGCGCGCGGCGAGGAGGCAACGTTCGACTTCGCGACCTCGCATTTGTGCGCCGGCACCGGTCTCGCGGTGGATGGATTCGGCGCGCGCTATCGCGTCGAGGTTGAGATCACCGCGCCGTGGTACGACGGCGATATCCCGTCACCGCTCGGTGGCTTCTACACCACCGATGCGCCGCGCTGGTCGCAACGCGCGTGGCTGTTGCTTGGTGTGCCGCTGCGCCGCGAATTGACGCGGCCATGGTTCCGGCTGGTGCTACGCTATGGCGCGACCGGCGGCGAGGAGGTGTTCCTCGATCCGGACCCCGAGAACGGCAAGGTCGAAACCGTGATCCGGCCAACGCGGAGCGGCGAACTTTTTATCTTCGTCAACGACGCGGTGATCGGCATCCCGCGCTGGTACGATGCGTTCTATCGCAACAACGCCGGCACCGCACGACTGACCGTGAAGCGGCTATAACGCGGCCGTCGTTGTGCGATGCACGCGGACGCAATGCGATTCAAATGCACTGCATCGTCTGCACTGCATCGTCGATATACGGGTGCATGTCTTTCGAGATGTTTTGTTCTGCCAGCATCGCGCTAAACGCGCTTCTCCGTTCCGATGAATATGATACCGTCCCGGCCACTCGCATGATCTCGCAGGCGCCAAATCTATCGCGTGACGATGTGACTTGGCGACATATCGACAATAACAATGGTCACAACATTGATTCAGGGAGGGACGCGATGAAGTCAGCAATCGCAGGATCGGTTCTGGCGCTGGCGACGGTGTTGTCGTTCGGCGGCGCGCCGCAGGCGACCGCGGCGGACGGCTTGAAGAGCTATCAATCCGGCACCAAGGAATTCTGGACCCATCCGCCGGACGACTGGTTCCTCGGCGACGAGACCGAAGCGCAGAAGGGCCTCGCGCCGCCGTCCGGCCCGCCGACCGGCATGTCGGATGCGGAAATCGCCGCGGCGTTGAAGAAGATCAAGCTGCCGAAGGGATTCAAGATCGAGCCTTATGCAACCGGCGTGCTGGCGGCGCGGCAGATGGCGTGGGGCGACAAGGGCACCTTGTTCGTCGGCTCGTTCGGCCTCGGCAACGTCTATGCGATCACCGACAAGGACGGCAAGAAAGAGGTCAAGACCATCCTCAAGGGCCTCAAGATGCCGACCGGGCTCGCTTATCTCAACGGCGCGCTCTACGTGGTCGATATCAACAAGATCATGCGCTACGACAATCCGGAAGCCAATCTCGACAAGATGCCGGAGCCAAAAGTCGTCTATGACGACATGCCGTCTTATGCCGCGCATGGCTGGAAATACATCGCGGTCGACAAGGACGGGTGGTTCTACATTCCGCTCGGCCCGCCGTTCAACATCGGCCTGCCGCCGACCAGCGTGTCGCAGATTCGCCGCGTCGATCCCAAGACCGGCAATGCCGAACTGGTCGCGCTCGGCGTGCGCAACAGCGTCGGCGGCGATGTCGATCCGCGCTCCGGCAAGTACTGGTTCACCGAGAATGCACGCGATTGGCTCGGCGATAACTCACCGTCCGACAAGCTCAATATGATCTCGCGGCTGGGCGAGCACTTCGGCTATCCGTATTGCCACCAGGGTGACATTCCGGACCCGAAATTCGCCATGGGTCACAAGTGTTCGGAGTTCACGCCGCCGATCGTCAAGCTCGGCGACCACGTCGCACCGCTCGGCATGAAGTTCTATACCGGCAGCATGTTCCCGGCGGAGTACAAGAACAACATCCTGATCGCCGAACACGGCTCGTGGAACCGGCATCAGTATCAGGGCGCGCGGATCGTACGGGTGATCGTCGGACCGGACGGCAAGAACCCGAAGACCGAAGTGTTCGCGTCGGGATGGATCGAGGGCAAGCAGACCTATCTCGGCCGGCCCGCCGATGTCATCCAGGCCAAGGACGGCTCGATCCTGATCGCCGACGACTGGGCCGGTGCGATCTATCGCATCAGCTACGACAAGGCAGAGGCGAAGAAGTAAGCCGTCGATCACTGGCGGGACACCAAATCCCGTCATTGCGAGGAGCGCAAGCGACGAAGCAATCCAGACTTTCTTTCGTAAAGACTGGATTGCTTCGCGGAGCCTGTGCTCGGACAGCGTGAAGCGCTGATCCGGGTGCTCGCAATGACGGTGGAGGTACGTATTCGTATGCGGATTGTTTGTCTTGCGGCGACGATCATTTTGGTTCTATCCGGATCATCGGCTCTCGCCGCCGATGTCGCCGCCGGCAAGGCCAAGGCGGAGATGTGCGTTGCCTGCCACGGCGAGAACGGCATCTCGCAGATGGAGAACACGCCGTCGCTGGCGGGGCAGCCGGATCAGTTCATTCAATGGCAGCTAGTGTTCTTCCGTGGCGGCGCGCGCAAGAGCGATGTCATGACGCCGATGGCGGAGCCGCTGAGCAATGACGACATTCGCGACCTCGGCGCTTATTTCGCCTCGCTGACACCGCCGAAGGGCGCGGCCGAGGACAATCCCGACCTGTCGAAGAAAGGCGAAATGGCCGCCAAAGGCCGCCGTTGCGCGTCATGCCACACCGACAGCTATGCCGGCACCAAGGCGGTGGCCCGCATCGCCGGCCAGCGCGAGGATTATTTGCTCAAGGCGCTGCGTGACTATAAATCCGGCGTGCGCTCGGGCGGCGGCGGTGCGGCGATGGCCGACGTCGCCTATCCGCTCAGCGAAGAAGAAATCACCGCGCTGGCGCATTATTTGTCGCGGCTGTGAAGGGATGTCAGCTTCAACGTTCAGTCGTTTTCGTTGCGGTCATGGTCGGGCATAGCCGTTCGAAGAACGGCGTCGCTTCGCTCGCCCGTAGCCGTTCGAAGAACGGCGTCGCTTCGCTCGCCCGTAGCCGTTCGAAGAACGGCGTCGCTTCGCTCGCCCGTAGCCGTTCGAAGAACGGCGTCGCTTCGCTCGCCCGTAGCC